>NZ_FZQA01000009.1 GCF_900199215.1 Amphiplicatus metriothermophilus | reverse complement strand
GCCTGCGCTGTGTGGAGGCTACAGCCGGATCGGCCTTCCCTCGGAGCCAATCCCATGGTTACATAAAGAATGGCTGCGCCATCGGGGTTTCGTCATGTCGACCTTTACCGTCGAGGAGCTGAACTTTGCGGCGCTGGAGACGCGCGGCGTCGATTATGAAGTGAGCTATCAGTTCTCGCTCGACGGCGTCAACTCGGCGCTCGCCGGCGATGCGCTCATCAGAGTGGTCGGCAACTATACCGACCAGCTCGATCGCTTCGAGGATCCGTCTGATCCGACCATCGTAAACCCCGAGCTCTACGAGAACGGCCAACCCAAGCACGTCGTGAACTTCGACGGCCGCTGGACCTGGAAAGGCCTAACCCTGAACTGGCAGTCCCGTTACTACAGCCGGTTTCTGGAGATCACGCCGCGTTTGCAGATCGAAAACGCGGATCAGTTCCTGAACGCCTGGACCGGCGAGATCTGGCGGCATGATCTTTCGGCTCGCTACGACATCAGCGAAAGGCTGTCGGTGTTCGGCGGAGTCAACAATGTAACAGATCGTCGTCCGATCGCTTCCGACGTCAGCTATCCTGTCGGGATCATCGGCCGCCAATTCTTCCTCGGCGTCGACTTGACCCTCTGATTTCAACCGGCTGCGGTTGACGTTGATACGAGAAAGCCGGCTCCGACGGAGCCGGCTTTTTTATCGCCTTTCTCAAATCGGGCGCGCGTTGTTCAGCCGCCTGTTTGTTTCCTAAGCTCGGCGATCAGGGCGTCGATGCCGGTCGTTCCGCCGCCATTGTTGGCGATGACGGATTTGAACTGGCTTTGCTGTTCGATGGCGAGCCAGACGCCGTCCGCGCCGGCGTCGACGATCGCCTGGCGGCCTTCGCGGTCGCGATAGACGCGCCAGTGAATGACGACGCCCGCGAGCGGATCGCCCGGACGCGCGTCCACCGCCTGCGAATTGACGATGATGTCGCGCGCGGTGCGGTCGATCGAGCCGGTCACGGCGAGTCGCTGGCCGGAGTAATCCTCGAGAAGATCGTGATAGATGGTCGTGGCGTATTTCCTGAAGAGCGGAAGATACGCAGCCTTCTGTTCGTCCGTGATGACGCGCGCATACTGGCCGAGCGCGAACAGGCCGACGCGGCGCATGTCGACATATTTGTCGACCAAATCTTCGATGCTTTCCTTGCGCGCTTCCTTGTCAGGGTTCTGAAAGACAAGGTTGGCTTCATCGAGTATGCTCGCGACGAACGCTTCGGCCGCCTGGTCGGCGCTGGCCGGAACTGCAAGGAGCGCGGCGGCGAACAGCGCGGCGGCGAGAACGATGCGGCGGGGCACGTTGAGGCGGGTCTTGTCCATTCGATCGGGCTCCATCGATGCCGATTATTCCAGGCCGTCGAACTCTTCATATTCGCCGATGTCCGGCAGGTCCTCGTAGCTCGTGCGGCCGTTGGCGATCTCGCGCTTGCGCGCCTGAAGATAGAAGCTGCGCAGGGAAGCATAATAATCGAGCGATTTTTCCTGAATGTCGTCAAGCGGTTCGATCAACGGCTCGCGGCGCGAGACGGCGGTCGCGACGAATCGCGAATACCGCGCGCGGTTGGCCGCCTGCGTTTCGACGTGAAACAGCGGATCGATCGCGACGTCGACGCCGAGGCCGACGCCGTCTCTCAGAGTCGTCGGACCGAAGATCGGCAGCATGAGGAACGGCCCGGAGGGCACGCCCCACACGGCGAGCGTCTGACCAAAATCTTCCGTATGCTTAGGAATTCCCATGCGTCCGGCCGGGTCGGCGAATCCGCCGAAACCGATCGTGGAGTTGATGACGAACCGGCCCAGCGTGTCGCCCGCGCGCTTGAACTCGCCTTGCAGGATATCGTTGACTAGGACGACGGGGCTCTGGGCGTTGTCGAGGAAATTGCGGATTCCCTTTCGCCCCTTCTTCGGCGTCACCGCGCGATAGGCCTTCGCAGCAGGCACGAGGATGGTTTCGTCGAGAAACAGGTAGACGTGGAACGAGCGGCGATTGAAGCCTTCCCATGGGTCAACGGTGTTCTGGGCGGCCGCGTTCTCGGCCGCGCGCTCTAGCTCTTCCGTCGCGGTCTCGACGTCGCCTACGCCGATCTGCGCGCCGGCCGGCGCGATCGACAGCGCCGCGCCCATGACCGCCGCCGCGGCCGCCTTAAATGCTCGTCCCCTCATTATCCTGCTCTCCACGGCGGCCTGACGGCGCAGCCTGCGTCAAACTTCCGCACAGATAAGCCGCGTCGGCGCGAATGATAAGGCCCTGGCGACGAGCCGAGCGTTACGACTCCGTGAGGCGAGATTGCGGCGCCGGAGCCGTCCGGCTTGCGCATCATATAAAGATATGTTTATGTCTATTGGCAAGTAATGGCGGTGACATGACTCTCGACGCGACGCTTAACATTTTCCGGGCTATCGGGGAGGAGACGCGCCTGCGGATCATGGCGCTTCTGCTCCGAGGCGAACTCACCGTGACCGAACTCACGCTGATACTCGGGCAGAGCCAGCCGCGCGTCAGCCGGCATCTCAAGATTCTCGCCGATGCCGGGCTGGTGGAGCGGTATCGGGAGGGCTCATGGATGTTCTATCGCGCGGCTGATCCCCACGCCGCCCCGCCCGGCGCGGCTACGGTGTTCGCCGCGCTCGAGCCGTTGACCCGCGCAGAAGACCGGCTGATCGCGCGCGATCTCGAACGATTCCAGCAAAGCCGAGAGGCGCGCGCGCGCCAGGCGGCGGCCTATTTCGAGGCCAACGCCGCTGAATGGGACACCATCCGCCGGCTTCATTTGCCGGAATCCGACATCGAATCGCGCATGCGCGCGCTCATCGGCGACGATCCGGTGGAGCTGTTCGTCGATCTCGGCACGGGCACCGGCCGCATGCTGACGTTGTTCGCCGACCGCTATGAGAGCGCGGTGGGCTACGATCTTTCCCGGGAGATGCTGGCGGTCGCGCGCGCCAATCTGGAAAGGGCCGGAGTCGCGCACGCTCAGGTGCGCCACGGCGATCTGTTTTCTGTCCCTCTGGACAGCGCGTCGGCCGATCTCGTCTGTCTGCATCAGGTTCTGCATTATCTGGCCGAGCCCGGCGCCGCGGTGAAGGAGGCTGCGCGCCTGTTAAAGCCCGGCGGCAGGCTCATCATCTCCGATTTCGCGCCGCATCAGCTGGAGTTTCTGCGCGACGACCACGCCCACCGCAGGCTTGGATTCTCGGATGAGGAGGTGAAGGGCTGGTGCCGCGCCTCGTCGCTTGAGCTTTTTGCGACAGAAACTTTGTCTCCGCATACAAACGAAGACGGAAAGCTGACAGTTAAAATATGGATCTGCGCCGCGCCCGCATTGGTGCGCAAGCTAAAAACGCACGCCAGCGCCGCCTGAAAAGGGAAATCATCCGTGTCCGAGCTTTACGTATCTTTCGAGTTCTTTCCGCCGAAGACATCTCAGATGCAGGAACGGTTATGGAGCTCGATCGCCAGGCTGGCGCCGCTTGAGCCGGATTTCGTTTCCGTCACGTACGGGGCAGGCGGGTCCACCCGCGAGCGCACCCATGAGACGGTGGCCCGCGTTCTGAAAGAAACTTCGCTGTCGGTCGCGGCGCACCTGACCTGCGTGGCGGCGACGCGCGAGGAGGTGGACGACGTTCTGCGCGCTTATTGGGAAATCGGCGTGCGCCATATCGTGGCGCTCAGGGGCGATCCGCCGGGCGGGCCGGGCGAACCCTACCGGCCGCATCCGGGCGGATACGCCAACGCAGCCGAACTCGCCGCCGGCGCGCGAAATATCGCGCCGTTCGAAATCTCTGTCGGCTGTTATCCGGAGAAGCATCCGGATTCGCCTTCGCTAGCGGCGGACATAGACATGCTCAAGCGCAAGATCGACGCTGGCGCGAGCCGCGCCATAACGCAGTTCTTTTTCGACAACGACGTGTATTTCCGTTTCGTTGAGCGCGCGCGGGCGGCAGGAGTCGGCGTCCCGATCGTGCCGGGGATCATGCCTGTGAGCAATTTCGCCGGCCTCAGAAAAATGGCGGATATCTGCGGCGCGACGATACCAGGGCGCCTTGTCAAGCTCTTCCAGAATCTCGACGAGGATCCGGCGACCCGCCAGCTCGTGGCGGCTACCGTCGCCGCCGAGCAGTGCCTGGCGCTCGCCGAGCAGGGCGTGCGGCATTTCCATTTTTATACGCTCAACCGCGACGAACTCGCCTATGCGGTTTGCCATATGCTCGGGGTGAGGCCGAAACCGGCCAGGAACGCGGACGCCGCGGCATGAACCGGCCCAGATTCGTCAACATCGGGGAGCGCACCAACGTCACCGGCTCCGCGAAGTTCCGCAAGCTGATCAAGGAAGGCCGCTATGAGGAAGCGCTGGCGGTCGCGCGCCAGCAGGTCGAGAACGGCGCGCAGATTCTCGACGTCAACATGGATGAAGGAATGCTCGACGGCGTCGAGGCCATGCGAACCTTTCTGCGGCTCATCGCCGCCGAGCCCGACATATCTCGCGTGCCGATCATGATCGATTCCTCGAAATGGGAGGTGATCGAAGAAGGGCTGAAGAACGTTCAAGGAAAGGCGATCGTCAATTCCATCTCGCTCAAGGAAGGCGAACAGGCGTTTCTTGCCCAGGCGCGGAAAATCCTGCGCTATGGGGCCGCGACCGTCGTCATGGCCTTCGACGAGAAGGGTCAGGCGGACACGGCCGCGCGCAAGATCGAGATATGCGAGCGCTCTTATCGGCTGCTGACGGAGAAGGTCGGTTTTCCCCCGGAGGACATAATCTTCGATCCCAACATCTTCGCCATCGCCACCGGGATCGAGGAGCATGACAACTACGCCGTAGATTTCATCGAAGCGACCCGCTGGATCAAGCAGAACCTTCCAGGAGCGAAAGTATCAGGCGGCGTGTCGAACATCTCCTTTTCGTTTCGCGGCAATGAGCCGGTGCGCGAGGCTATGCACTCGGTCTTTCTCTATCACGCCATTCAGGCGGGCATGGACATGGGCATCGTCAACGCCGGCCAGCTCGCCATCTATGACGAAATTCCGCTCGAACTGCGCGAGCCCGTTGAAGACGTCATTCTCAATCGCCGGGCCGATGCGACCGAGCGCCTGCTCGAGATCGCCGAGCGTTATCGCGGCGAAGCGGGCAAGAAACAGGAGACGGATCTTTCCTGGCGCGAAAGGCCGGTAGAGGAGCGCCTGAAGCATGCGCTGGTCAAGGGGATCAACGAATACATCGTGGAGGATACGGAAGAGGCGCGCGAGAAGCTCAGCCGCCCGCTTCACGTCATCGAAGGTCCGCTGATGGACGGCATGAACGTCGTCGGCGATCTGTTCGGCGCAGGCAAGATGTTCCTGCCGCAGGTGGTGAAATCGGCGCGCGTGATGAAGCAGGCCGTCGCTTACCTGACGCCCTTCATGGAGAAGGAAAAGGAAGAGCAGGGCCTTGCGCAGGGCGAGCCGAACGGACGGATCGTGCTCGCAACCGTAAAAGGCGACGTGCACGACATCGGCAAGAACATCGTAGGCGTCGTTCTCCAGTGCAACAATTATGAGGTGATCGACCTTGGCGTAATGGTTCCGGCGGAGAAAATCCTGAAAGCGGCGCGCGAAAAGAGGGCCGACATTATCGGCCTGTCCGGCCTTATAACTCCTAGCCTTGATGAAATGCGCCATGTCGCCTCGGAAATGAAGCGGCAGGGGTTCGACGTCCCGCTGCTGATCGGCGGAGCGACCACCAGCCGCGCGCACACGGCGGTCAAGATCGCGCCGAATTACGATCACGGCGTGGTCTATGTACAGGACGCAAGCCGCGCTGTCGGCGTGGCCGGCGAGCTCATGGAGCCGGAGAGGCGCTCGGCGTTTCTCGCAAGGACCAATGAGGAATATGAGCGCATCCGCGCCCAACACGCGAAGGGGCGGGAGCGCAATCCGCGTCTGACGCTAGAAGAGGCGCGCGCGCGCAAGCCCAAATTCGAGTGGGCCAGCTATGCGCCCTCGAAGCCGGCGTTCATCGGCGTCAAGGCTTTTCACGAGTATGATTTGAGCGTTCTCGCCCGTTACATCGACTGGACGCCGTTTTTCGCCACATGGGATCTCACGGGAAAATACCCCCAGATCCTCGACGATAATGTAAGGGGCGAGCCCGCCCGAGCGCTTTTCGCTGATGCGCAGGAAATGCTCAAAGACATTGTTGAGAACGGAAAGCTGAAGGCGAATGGCGTGGTCGGTCTGTGGCCGGCCAACAGCGAGGGCGACGATATCGCGCTTTATACGGATGAGTCGCGTGAGCGTCGGCTGGCGACGCTCCATGGTCTGCGCCAGCAGATCGCCAAACGCGAAGACGGCGCGCCGAATTATTGTCTTTCGGATTTCGTGGCGCCGCGCGAAACCGGACTGGCCGATTATGTCGGCGCCTTCGCGGTTACCGCCGGGATCGGGGAGGAGGATCTTTCGCGCTCATATGAGCGCCGCGAGGACAATTACGCCGCGATTATGGCGAAAGCGCTCGCCGACCGGCTGGCGGAAGCCTTCGCCGAACATTTGCATGAGCGGGTGCGGCGCGAGTTCTGGGGGTATGAGACCGGCGCGCCGCTCGATCTCGATGCCCTCATCCGCGAGGAATACCGAGGCATCCGGCCGGCGCCGGGCTACCCCGCGCAGCCTGACCACACCGAGAAGAAAACGATCTTCCGCCTGCTCGACGCCGAGAAGAACGCGGGCATGGGGCTCACCGAGAGCTATGCGATGACGCCGCCGTCCTCGGTGAGCGGCCTTTATTTCAGCCACCCGGAGTCGCTCTATTTCGGCGTGGGGCACATTGGGCGGGATCAGGTTGAAGACTACGCCCGCCGCAAGAACATGCCTGCGGCTGAGGTCGAGAAGTGGCTTGCGCCCATTCTCGCCTACGATCCGGATGAGGAGTAACGCGGACCTAAATCGCTCCGGCCACCGCCAGCACGATCACCATGAAAGCCGCCCCGCACAAAAGGCCGCCCGCGACGACACGCAACTGCTGTATGACAGCGCCCATCGTTGCGCCCCCTTCGACGACAAGGAAGCTTCTCAATTCTGTCGGAATTGTGCAAAACGCCGCGGGCCTTCGCAAGCGCAAGAAATGCGCAAAAGGCGCGCTAAGCTGCTGGACGCAAACAAGGAAATTTTTTTTCCACACGCCGGAAGCGCCCGTCTTGCTATGGCGTCGTCCGCGAGGGGAGAGTAAGCGGCCTCGCCATGAGCTTTTGGGAAAGACTTCAGTCGGTCATCGAACAGGCCCGTCGCCGCACTCTCGGCGCGGCGCTCGACGCGCTCGCGGCGCGCAAGGCGCGCCGGGACGAGGCGGCCTTTTCAATCGCCCTCATCGCGCTATCGGCGAAGATGGCGAAAGCGGACGGGGTGGTGACTGACGAGGAGATCACCGCGTTTCGACATTTCTTCAGCTACCCCGAAAGCGAAGCCGGCAAGGTGCGCCTGATCTATAATCTCGCGCAGCAGGACGTGGCGGGCTTCGACGCCTATCTGTCGCGCGTGGCCCGGCTGTTCGTGGACGCGCCGCAGGTGCTGGAGGACGTGCTCGATTGTCTGTTCTACGTGGCCGGCGCGGACGGGGTCGAACATCCCCGCGAGCGAGAGCTACTGGAGATGGCTGCGCGGACGTTCGGGGTGTCCGGGGCGGCCTTTCGGCGGCTGCGCGCCGTCCATATGGGGCTCGATGCGGATGATCCCTATGCGATCCTGGGCGTCGATCCAGACGCGAGCCCCCAAGCGATCAAGGCCGCCTATCGCGCGTTGGTGCGAGAGCACCATCCCGACGCGCTCATCGCCCGCGGCGTCCCGCCGGCGCTGGCGCGGATCGGCGAAGCGCGGACGGCGGCGATCAATGAAGCCTATCGAATAGCGCTTGCGCAGGCGAAAATGGAGGCCCGCGCCGGCTGACGGGCGCGCATCGAAGATTCGATCTGGACGAAGGTCGCGTCAGCCCCTTACAGTGGACCTGTTCAGTCGAAGCGAGAGCGTAGCGTCGTGACAGGCTTCGGAAGAGCCGCGACGGCGGGTCGTAAAGAGGGCGTTAGGAAGCTTGGCTTGGCCGCTGACGCCCTGATGTTTGTCGCGCTTTTGCTGGCTTCAGTCGCGGCCATGATCGCGATCGCCATCGTCGCTCCGCTGGCGCTGGCCGTTTCCGCCCTGATCGGCGTCTTCTTGAAACAGCGTCGCCCGAGCCGGTGGCGCGCGGCGCAACCTGCCTGAGGCGCGAACGATCCGCACGGCCTCAGGCCTGCGGCGAACGCGGCGAGCCGCGCGGCTTCAACTGGGTGACGTGGCCCATCTTGCGGCCGGGATGGGGGTCGTCCTTGCCGTATATGTGCAGACACAGCTGGCGCGTGCGGGCGCATTCGCGCCAGGAGTCGACTTCCGCGCCGATCAAATTCTCCATTACGGCGTCCGAATGGCGAGCGGGATCCCCCAGCGGCCAGCCGGCGACCGCGCGGATATGCTGCTCGAACTGGGATACGGCGCACGCGTCAAGCGTCCAGTGTCCGGAATTGTGTACGCGCGGGGCGAACTCGTTCACCAGAACCGCGCCGTCTTTGAGCACGAAGAACTCGACCCCGATGACTCCGACATAGTCGAGTTCCGAGAGCATCTTCGCCGTAATGCGGCGCGCTTCATCGGCGGTCTCTTCTGATATGGACGCCGGTGCGATCGAGGTGCGCAGGATGCCGCCCTGATGCCGGTTCTCCGGCGGATCGTAGAGCGCGATGTCGCCCTCCGCGCCGCGCGCGCCGATCACGGAGATCTCGCAGGCGAAATCGATGAAGCCCTCGAGAATGGAGGGGCGCGCGCCGATTTCCTCCCACGCTTTCCGTTTTGCTTCCTCCCAGGCGAGGCGGAGGTCGCCATTATCGGCCGGAATCACGGTCTGGCCCTTGCCGTCATAGCCGAACCTGCGGGTTTTCAAAATCGCAGGCCGTCCGATCTTCTTTAGGCCGACTTCGAGCGACGCGAGATCGTCAACCGCATGATAGGGCGCGGTGCGCGCGCCGATGGCGTTCACGAACTCTTTCTCGCGAAGGCGGTCCTGCGCCACGGCCAGGGCTTTTGCGCCCGGCGCGACCCAAGCGCCGAGATCGACGAGTCGCTCGACGGTCTCGGCGGGAATGTTTTCGAATTCATATGTGACGGCGTCGACCGCGGCGGCGAAGCGCTCCAGCGCCGCCGGCTCGTCATAGGCGGCGATCGTCCGCGCCGCGCAGACGTCGAAGGCGGGACTGTTCTCCTCCGGCGCGAAGACGTGGGTCTTAAGTCCAAGCCGCGCGGCGGCGATCGACAGCATCCGGCCGAGCTGGCCGCCGCCGAGGACGCCGATCGCGCCGCCGGGAGGTACGCAGGCGCGCAAGGGTTTCAGCGCCGATCGCGCTTGCTCGGTCGCGGCTCCATCACGTTCGGTCATCGCGTCAATCCGATTTCGGAGTCTCGCCCACCGCGGCGGTCTGGCGGGCCCGCCAGTCGGCGAGCCGCTTGGCGACGTCCGCATCGGATAGTGCCAGGATCGAGGCGGCGAGCAGCCCGGCATTCGCCGCGCCCGCCTCGCCGATGGCGACCGTGGCGACCGGTACGCCGGCGGGCATCTGAACAATGGACAGGAGGCTGTCGAGGCCCTTGAGAGTCTTCGACTGGATCGGCACGCCGATCACCGGCAGGTTGGTCATCGAGGCCGTCATTCCCGGCAGATGCGCCGCGCCGCCGGCGCCGGCGATGATGATCTTGAGGCCCCGCGCCTGGGCGTTGTTGGCGTACTCGTAAAGGCGGCCTGGCGTGCGATGGGCCGACACGATGCGCGTTTCATAGGCAACGCCGAGTTCTTCGAGGGCTTCGGCGGCCTTTCTCATAATCTGCCAGTCCGACTGCGATCCCATGATCACGCCGACAAGGGGCTCGGCCTTCGGGCTTTTGCTGCTCACGATGATTCGGCCTCCCGCCGCCTTCTGGAAAGCGCGGCTTATATCAGCCGGAGCCGGCTGCGATCAAATGATGGCGCGGAAGGCGAAGCGAGGAGACGCCGGCCGACTGGACGGGGGCGCGTAAACCGGCGTCTCCTCTTTCGGACGCGGGGTTCGGCTGCGCTTGAGAAGGGGATAGGCGCGAGCCAGTTCCGCGCCACAAAAGTCGCGCGTTCTGCGGGTCTCGCTCAAGGTCGAAGCGATGAAACGACGACTTCTTGCGTCGAATCGGGGCGCAGCCCACAATCGCTCCACGCGGGGCATGAGACGCGGCGAATAGAGCGAGACGTATGAAGATATCCGGTCCTACGCGTACGGTCTCCGGAAAGACCGTAACGCGCGGCGCGAGTCCAGTCGGCGCGTCCGGGGCTGCGCAGAGCGGGAGCGGCCCGTCTCCCATCGTGGACAAGATTTCGATCGCCGGCATTCCGCACGAAGAACTGACTCCCAGAGTGCGCGAAGCGCTGACGACGCTGATGAACGAAATACAGGCGCTGAAACGCGATCTGGAAAACGCCAAAGCCCGCATCGAGGAGCTCGAACAGCTTGCGGATTCCGATCCGCTTCTGGGCGTTCTGAACCGGCGCGGATTTCTGCGCGAACTGGGGCGCGCGCTGGCGATGGCCGAACGGCACGGCGCGCCTTCGGCGCTGGTTTTCGCCGATCTCAATGATCTCAAGCAGATCAACGACACAATGGGGCATGCGGCCGGCGACGCCGCGCTCGCCCATGCTGCGCGAATCATCGCGGCCAATATCCGTCAGACCGATGCGCTCGGCCGTATCGGCGGCGATGAATTCGCCGTCGTGCTGGCGCAGACGGATGAAGCGGGCGCGCGCGTCAAGGCCGATAAGCTCGCCGCGCGCGTCAGCGAAGAGCCGGTCGGTTGGCATGGCGCGCCGTTCCGCATCGAAATGTCGTTCGGCGTCGTCGCGCTGGACCCCCGGCTCGAACCCGAGCAGGCGCTCCAGCTCGCCGACCGGGCGATGTATCAGGCGAAGAAGGCCCGTTAGCCCGCCGCCGCGCAAAGCCGGCCCCATGAGGAACGTCAAAGATCTGCGCTGCGGACCGCGGCGCGCCGACCACGGTCGGCCAACGTGTTTCCGGCGCTGAGAAGGTCGAGAGCGTGACGCCGGAATGGGGCTTTCTGCGCTTCGGCGAGGTTGCGATAGGCGGGTCGTTTCGCGCCCCGCAGGGCGTTACGCTGGCTTTCGCTCATCTCCCGCCAGGCCGCCCGGCGCTCGGCCCGGAAACGGGCGCGCGCTGCAGGCGGGGCGCTGCGATAAAGCTCGCTGGTGCGCGTCTCGATCGCCTCCGCCTGAGCGGGGCGCAATGAGGACTCAAAGAAATCAGCCGCAAGACGGTCCGCCAAGGCGCGTTCGCTCTCCGACAGCGCCTCCCAACGCAGATTCGTCGACCATGACTGGGCCGAGGCGGGAGCAGGGCAGGAAAGAACGGCGACGATCCCGAACGCGACGCCGAAAACCAGGGAATGACGCAACTTCGCTTCTCCGCATGGCCGCTGGCGCGCAACCTAGCCGCGCATGCTTTATCTCGCCTGAAAGCCATCTCTCAAATTCGCTGGAAATAGCGAAAAGCGTCGGTTTCGCGCCGCCAAAGGATGCAAAGCGGCGGCTTGCCTTGCCGCCCGCCATCGGCTAGACGACGGCCTCCGCCGCGGCCGCCGCGCGCCGCAGGCTCCCGGATTGACGAAAGCCAACAGCAAGAGGGCCCGCCATGGCCGTTCCAAAGCGAAAAACTACGCCCGCCAAGCGCGGCATGCGCCGCGCCCATGATCGGCTCAAGGGCGAGACATATATCGAAGACAAGGATTCGGGCGAGCTTCGCCGTCCCCATCATATCGACCTGAAGACCGGCCGCTATCGGGGCCGCCAGGTGCTTGAGCCGAAAGAGGACTGAACCCTCGGCTTCGATACGGCCTGAAGCTTTTGATACGCCGCCCCGACCCCGGTCGGGGCGGTTTGCGTTCGGGGACGAGCTGGGATTAAATCAGGGCACGGCTTGGGGCGTCATGAGGCGTCCGGGCGAGACCGCGCTTGTCGCGGCAGGCCCGGCGTCGCGGGCGTCGGCGATCATCGTCTGACGGCCCTCGAAAGCGAGGGAGCCATGAGTCGTTTCCTGATCCTTGCAGGCGTCGTCGCCGTAGGCATGCTGCTGGCGGGGTGCATGACCTATCCCTATGCGTCGAGCTTTGCTGCCTGCGACAACGCGGCCGGGGCCTGTCATCGCGGATGCGCCGATCTCGTCGATGAGGCGGCTTATCGCGCCTGCGCGGCGGATTGCGAATATTCGGCCGACAGATGTTTCGCTCAAGCCTATGAGCCTTACGCCTATGGCGGCGCGTATTACAGCTACGGCTACGGCTATGGCGCGCCCTGGTACGGATCTTACGGCGCATGGTATCCGGATGCGGGCTATATCTTTTCGTTCAGCTACATAGACCGGCATCGCTATTCGCGTCCCCATTACGGCAAGCGCAAGCCGCATAATAAGAGACGGGATCGCGATCATGACCGCAAATACGCTCATGATCGCGATCGCCACGACGAACGCAAGCGCGGCCGCCGCTACCGCGACCGCTCTGCGTACGCTGGACAGGACGTCGGCCGGCGTTCCGACCGTTTTCAGCCGCGTAGCGCGGAGGATACGGTTCGGCGGACGGACGACCGCCTCTCGACGCGCCGCGCCCCGCCCTCGGCGGCCGGCCCGGCGCGGCAACGGCGCGCCCCGGCCGGAGTGTCGCGCGCAACGCCGCCGCGACCGGCCTCGCCGCCCGCCGCCTCGTCTCAGCCGGCCGCCAAGCCTGCCTCGCCGCCGCCACGCGCTGATCCGCCCCGCGCGCGGCGCGAGGCGCCGGCTTCCCGCTCCGGCTCCCGCCGCGTGAAAACCGCGCACGAGGAGGTCGAGCCGCATTAAAGTCCGGCGCCGCCGAAGCGGCGGTTGCGCGCGAACCGGTCCCGGCTTAGGACGCTGCCCGTTCGCATCAGCAATGGGGAGCGTCATGACCGCCATCGTCGACATCATCGGCCGGGAAATTCTCGACAGCCGCGGCAATCCGACCGTCGAGGTCGATGTCGTCCTGGAGGACGGCTCCATGGGGCGCGCGGCCGTTCCCTCGGGCGCTTCGACCGGCGCACACGAAGCTCATGAGCGGCGCGACGGCGGCGCGCGCTATGGCGGCAAAGGCGTGCGCAAGGCTGTGGAGGCGGTGAACGGCGAGATTTTCGACGCGCTGGCCGGCATGGAGGCCGAAGACCAGGCCGGAATCGACGCCGCCCTGACCCGCCTTGACGGCGAGGAGAACAAGTCCCGGCTCGGCGCCAACGCGATTCTCGGCGTTTCGCTTGCCGTCGCGAAAGCCGCTGCGGAGGCCGCCGATCTCCCGCTTTACCGCTATGTCGGCGGCGTCGGCGCGCGCGTGCTGCCCGTTCCGATGATGAACATTGTCAACGGCGGCGCGCATGCGGACAATCCCATTGACATTCAGGAATTCATGATCATGCCGCTCGGCGCGGACAGCTTCGCCGAGGCGCTGCGCGCCGGGGCGGAGATATTCCATGCGCTGAAGAAAGAATTGAAGGACGCCGGGCATAACACCAATGTCGGCGACGAAGGCGGCTTCGCGCCGAATCTTCAGTCTGCGGATGAAGCACTCGGCTTCATCATGAAAGCGATCGAAAAGGCCGGGCGGCGCGCGGGAGACGAGATTTTCATCGCTCTCGATGTCGCCTCGACCGAGCTTTACCGGGACCGGAAGTATCATCTGGCCGGGGAGGGCAAGACGCTCGATTCGGAAGGCATGGCGAAATATCTCGCCGACCTCGCGTCACGCTATCCGATCGTCTCCATCGAAGATGGCATGGCCGAGGACGACTGGGAAGGCTGGAAAATTCTGACCGACCAGCTCGGCGAGAAGAGTCAGCTGGTCGGCGACGATCTGTTCGTGACCAATGAAAAGCGCCTGCGCGAGGGGATCGCGAAAGGCTGCGCGAATTCGATCCTCGTGAAGGTCAACCAGATCGGCACGCTCACCGAAACGCTGGCCGCCGTCGAGACCGCGCACCGCGCCGGCTACACGGCGGTGATGTCGCATCGTTCCGGGGAGACCGAGGACAGCACCATCGCGGATCTCGCGGTCGCCACGAATTGCGGGCAGATCAAGACCGGCTCGCTCGCCCGCGCCGACCGCACGGCGAAATACAACCAGCTTCTGCGCATCGAAGAAGAACTCGGCGAGACGGCGGTTTACGCCGGCCGGTCCGCGCTGCGGGGCAGATAAGCGTTAATCGATTCTTAACCAAAGTTGATTCTGCTGAGTCGCCGATAGCGGGCGACAAGCGGAATGCGTGTAATTTTCAGATTCATCAAAGACATAGCCGCGCCCGTTCTGCTCGCCTGCTGGGTCGTCTATCTGGCTTACGGCGCGGTTGCGGGCGCGGCCGGCTATCGGGCCCTCGGAGAGCTTGAGGCGGAGGCGGCGCGGGAGCGGGCGGCCCTCGCGGCGCTGCGCGCCCGCCGCGAAGCGCTCGAAAAAAGGGCCGACCTCCTCAATCCGCGATCACTTGATCCGGACTTGGTCGACGAGCGCGTGCGGGCGGTGCTCGGCTATGCGCGTCCGGGCGACGTGGTCGTGCCCCGAGACGAGCTGGACCGGATGCTGCGCGCAGAGAAAACCGAAGGGAAATAGCCGCTTAGCCGTTCATGCCAGCCGGCCCCCTCTTGTCTGCCCCGCCGCCGCCCCTTAGACAGGCGGCGGAGATCGGGAGAACGCGCGCCATGCCAGACGACGCCAGCAGCAAAAAAGCCGCGCAGAAGTCGAACCTTTCAGCGACGAAAGACGAGCTTCTCAAATATTACCGCGACATGCTCCTGATCCGGCGCTTCGAGGAGCGCGCCGGCCAGCTGTACGGCATGGGCCATATCGGCGGCTTCTGTCACCTGTATATCGGCCAGGAGGCGGTGGTGGTCGGCGTCGAGGCGGTCAAGCAGCCGGGCGACCAGACGATCACCGGTTATCGCGATCACGGCCACATGCTCGCCTGCGGCATGGATCCCAAAGGCGTGATGGCGGAGCTGACCGGCCGCGAAGGGGGATACTCCAAAGGCAAGGGCGGCTCCATGCACATGTTCTCCAAGGAAAAGGAGTTCTACGGCGGGCACGGCATCGTCGGCGCGCAAGTCCCGCTGGGGGCGGGGTTGGCCTTCGCCAATCATTATCGCGAAGACGGCCGCGTGAGCCTCACCTATTTCGGCGACGGCGCGGCCAACCAGGGGCAGGTTTTCGAGGCGATGAACATGGCGCAGCTATGGAAGCTGCCTGTCGTCTTCATCATCGAAAACAATCAGTATGCGATGGGCACGAGCGTCAAGCGGTCGCACTCCGACACCCACCTCTATCGGCGCGGGGCGGCGTTCGGCATCCCTGGAATGGAGGTCGACGGCATGGATGTTCTCGCCGTGCGCGAGACGGCGCGCGAAGCGATCGCCCATGCGCGCGAAGGGAAGGGGCCTTATATTCTTGAAATGAAAACCTACCGCTATCGCGGCCATTCGATGTCGGACCCGGCCAAGTATCGCACCCGCGAGGAGGTCGACAATGTCCGCGAGCACAACGATCCGATCAAACGCTGCGAGCAGCGAATTTTCGACGCCGGCTACGCCGACGAAGCGGCTCTGAAAGACATTGATCGCGAGATACGCGAGATCGTCAAGGAGGCGGCCGATTTCGCTCTGGAGAGCCCGGAGCCCGCGCCAGAAGAACTGTATACGGACGTTCTGACCTGACCTGGCCCGTGCGAGCCGGTTGCGCGCCGGACCGGCGTCGGAGCGTCGAGGCGGCGCCCCCTTTTGCGGCTGGGATCGTCGGGTTGCGGCTTGCGTCGGCCCGTCCGCTCCACGGACGGGCCGGGCGGGGGCAGGGGCTTGTCCGATCCTCGGCGGCCTTTGCGGGACCGACGTCAGCGCGCCGGGCGGTTTCTCTTCCCGCGCTTGCACGCCGCGGCCGACTGTCGCCGCTTCGCGCCCTGTTGCGGCCCCAAGCCGCTGAAACTTTACGGGAAAGCGCCGCTGAGCACTTGAAGCGCGGGCGCGGCTTCGTTATATCCCCTTCTCCCGGAACGCCGGAGGCCGTGCGCGCGCCTCAGGCGATTTTCCGGGCGACATTGCCGCGGGGTGGAGCAGCCCGGTAGCTCGTCAGGCTCATAACCTGAAGGTCGCAGGTTCAAATCCTGCCCCCGCAACCAAAATTATCATTATATATCAATAACTTACCAAAAACGCCCGCCGAACCCAGGCGGGCGCTTTTGCGTCCCGGTACCATATAGGTACCACCCGAAATCAAGCTCAGGCCAGCTTGCCAACGCGATCTTGGTTCCCGAGATGTGGATAATGGATCGTCGAGTCGGCAGGATGGTGTCTGCAATTCCGTCTCTTCCATCCATCACGTACGTTTGTTGTTCCAGATTCGCCACCAGTGTATTTGCAATTACTATTCGACACTTCCCTTCCACTCCAAAATCAATTGACGCGTGCTGATCGGAACAGTGCCCATCTGCGTCATCCGCGCCATCGCGGTGTTGTGGATATCCGATGAAGTCCCTCTCGTCGCGTCCACCACAAGGTATACGTCGAAACCCTCCTCCAAGGCGCTGAGCGCGGCAAAGGTAATTGAATCATCGGACCACATTCCGCAGAGAATTAACCGGTTGCGTTGACAAGATCGTATATGGTCCCGAAAAGAGTCATTCGCCCACGGATTTATTGTTTCGCGCCAAATCGCATTTTTCCACGAGCCATGGCTGTCTGTGTTTATCAGTTTAGCATTCCGTGCACGATTCGATCGCGCGGTGACGATTGTCGGGATTTTGAGCCCTTCCGCTGTTTTCAGAAGCAGACCAACTACTTCGGTGAAACGCTGCGCTTCTTCAGGCGGCAGGCCAGCCGAAAAATCGGCAAGGTAGTCTATAAGAACAACGACGCAATGTTCCGGGTTCAAGAGTAAACCGAATGACTTCGAACTGGACGACTCCGTTGACCGGTTCATTTCACGAATTCTCCGGACTTTTACGCAGACGCAATAACCGCAGCGCGTTGGCAACCACCAGCAAGGAAGCGCCCGTATCCGCAGCGATAGCGCCCCAGAGCGTTGCGTAGCCGGCGAAGGTGAGCACGACGAAGACCGCTTTGACGCCAAGTGAAAAAACGATGTTCTGCTGAATGATAACGAGCGTTCGTTTGGCGTGATGCACCAGCCAAGGCAGTTTCGAGATGTCATCTGTCATGAGCGCGACATCGGCGGTCTCGATCGCCGCATCGGAGCCGATCGCGCCCATGGCGATGCCAAGGTTGGCGCGCGCCAGGGCCGGTGCGTCATTGACACCGTCGCCGACCATCGCCACCGTGCCGTAGCGCGCGACAAGCTCTTCGATCTTCTTGACCTTGTCGTCCGGCAGCAGTTCGGCGTGCACCTCGTCGATGCCGAGGTTGCGGGCGATGGCATTGGCCGTGACCCGGTTGTCGCCGGTCAGCATAACCACATGCCCAATGCCGGCGGCATGCAGTTGTTGCACGATTTCCCGCGCCTCCGGCCGGACCGTATCCGCGACTGCGATGAGGCCGCAGACGTGCCGCGGGTTGCCGACGGCAATGACTGTTTTGCCGTCTGCTTCCAACGTTTCCGCCCGTTTCGCGGTCTCGGGCGTATCCTGACCGCGTTCGACGACGTAGCGGTGGGAGCCGAGCCAGAACGGTTCGCCATCGAAGGTGCCGGTCAGTCCCTTTCCCCTTAGAACCCGCACGTCGCTCGCTGGCGCAAGCGCGATCCCCCGCTGATCGGCGTAGCGCAGAATAGCGCTCGCAAGTGGATGCGTGGAGCGTGCCTCAAGGGCTGCGGCACGGGCCACCAACTCAGCCTCGGTATGGTTTCCGAGCGGGATGACCTGCGCCACCGTGGGCTCGGCCCGCGTGATCGTTCCGGTCTTGTCCATGGCGATTGCCTTGAGATGCGCGGGAAGCTCCACATAGGCGCCGCCTTTGACCAGCACGCCGGCGCGCGCCGACGATGCCAGCGCGGCGACGATGGAAACCGGTGTCGAAATGACCAACGCGCACGGACAAGCGATCACGAGCAGGACCAGGGCCCGATAGAACCACTCGTCCCACGCTCCGCCGAGGGCCAGTGGCGGCACCAGGAAGACAAAAAGTGCGAGAGCCATGACCGCCGGCGTGTAGACACGCGCAAATCGCTCCACCCATTGCTCCGAGGGCGCGCGGCGGGCGTGAGCTTCCTCGACCATGCGGATGATGCGCGCGAGCATGGTGTCCCCGGCCGCCTTGGCGGCCTCCACCGTGAGCGTTCCGTCACCGTTGACCGTGCCGGCGAAGACCTCGGTGCCGGGCGTCTTTTCGACCGGCACGCTTTCGCCGGTGATGGGCGCTTGATTGACAGCGCTGGTCCCTGCAACGACCCGTCCGTCCAGGCCGATGCGGTCGCCCGCGGGAACAATGAAGCGGTCACCAGGGCTGACATCGGCCACCGGCACCGCCACCTCCGATCCATCCGCGCGAAGGAGCCGCACGGTGGGCGGCGCAAGGTCGAGAAGAGCAGCAATGGCACGGCGCGCTCGACCGACGCTCCAGCTTTCCAGCGTCAACGACAGCGCGAAGAGGAACGCAACCGTCGCCGCCTCGAACCATTCGCCGATGATGATGGCGCCGGCGACGGCGACCGTCATCAAGAGGTTCATGTCTGGCCGCACACCGCGCACTGCGTACCAGGCCTTAACGATGACGAAGCGAATGCCGAAGCCGATGGCGAGCGCATAAGCCGCGATCTCGGGCAAAGGCACGACTTTTCCGTCGTGACCGGCGAGAAGCCGAATAGCCTCAGTGAAGCCGCCCGCGAGCCAAACGTGGGTAAGAAAACCGGCAACGACAAACAGGCCGCTGAGACTTGTGAACGAGACGAGTTGGCTTCGGCGGCGATCGCTCTCATCACGCCCACTTTTCTCGCCGGCGCGCCATTCGATCGCCGTCATGCCCGTCCGACGGACGGCTCGCCGGATCTGATCGGCGGAGACCGGCGGAGCTTCGGCGAGCACTGTCATGCGGCCGTTCAAAACGTCGAATGCGAGATTGTCCTCTCCGCCGACAAGCGGGCCGACTTCGCGGCGGAGTACCGCCACTTCCTCGGCGCAATCGAGCCCGCGCACCTTGAAGGTCAGGCGGGACGCATCAGGTGCGGGCGCCATCAGGACGCATTTCCGTCGTCGATCGGATAGGCGCTTTCGATCTCGCTGACATAAACCCAGCCGGCGCTCTTCTGGCCGGTGCGGCCATTTTCGCGAATCAACGCCAAGGCCTGGTCGACCTTGTCCGCCTCGCAGACAAGCTCCAGCTTCACCTCCGTGATGACTTTTTCGCCGATCTCAATGGAATATTGCTGTTCCCGGGAATCGAGGGCTTTCAACATGCCCTTGATGTCGATCACGGAAATGTTCCGGAACCCCGCCGTCTTGAGCGCATGAACAACGTCGGCGATCCGGTTACGGTGAATGAACGCTTTGACTTCCTTCATGTCAGACCTCCTGCGGTTCGAGCTGTCGGGCGGTTTCCACGGGTCGCGCTACGCGCGTCTCCATCCACTCATAGATGACGGGGAGAAGGACGAGCGTCAGCAGCGTCGACGTGATCAGCCCGCCGACCACGACGGTAGCAAGCGGCCGCTGGGTTTCGGCGCCGACACCCGACGACAGCAGCATGGGGATCAGGCCGAGGATTGCGACGCTCGCCGTCATCAGCACTGGGCGGAGCCTGAGTTCCGTTCCGCGTCGTACGGCTTCCCCAACGCCCAGTCCCTTTTCGCGCAATCCATTGATGAATTCGACGAGGACAATGCCGTTGAGCATGGCGACACCGAAGACCGCGATGAAGCCGATCGCCGACGGCACCGACAGATATTGCCCGGTGATGGCGAGCGAAATCAGCCCGCCGATGGTGGCGAACGGCACATTGGCGATGATCAGCGTTGCGTGTCGGATCGAGTTGAACGCGGTGTACAGAAGGACGAAGATGAAAAAGATCGTCAGCGGTACGATGATCGAAAGGCGCGTGAGCGCGCGCTGCTGGTTCTCGAAAGCACCGCCCCATTCAATCCAATAGCCGGGCGGCAATTCCACATTTTGCTTGATTGCCCGGTTTGCATCCTGAACAAAGCCGTCAATGTCGCGTCCGCGGACGTCCATCTGGATCACCGCATAACGCTGCAATTGCTCACGCCGAACGAAGGAATAGCCTTCCGCGACCGAGACATCCGCGACACGGCTTAACGGAATGATCGCCCCATCGGCCGTACGCAGTGGGATCGCCTTGATCGCCTCGATGGAAGTTTTCGAGGAGTCCTGAAGCCGGGCCGTGATGTCGAATCGCTTGACGCCGTCGATAAGTGTCGAGACCGGCTCGTTGCCGATTCCGGTGCGGACGATAGTCAGAACATCGTCAGCGTTAAGGCCATAACGGGCGAGTTGCTCCCGGTCTACTTCGATCCGCACCTGCGGCTTGCCGAGATTGGCTTCGAGCGATAGATCGGCCACACCGGGGACAGAGGCGATCGCGTTCTTAATCTCCTGGCTCAGGCGATCGAGCTCGCCCAAATCCTCGCCGTAGAGCTTCGCCGCCAAGGTGGCGCGTACCCCCGAGATCAGTTCTTCCACCCGCATCTGGATCGGCTGGGTGAAAGCGATGACGGCGGTGGGAACGACCTCTTCCAATTTCTCGCGCATGGCGTCCGCCAGTTCCTCAATCGAACGGCCCGACTTCCATTCCCCCTCAGGTTTCAAGGCGGTGTAGATCTCCATGTAGTTGACGTCGGCAGTCTCGCCCTTCTCGGCCCGGCCGATCATGGCGAGTGTGGTCTCGACTTCCGGGAAGTCCGACAATGCCGCCGAAATGTCATTCGAGACCTTGATCGACTGGTCGAGCGAGGTGGACGGAATCGACGTCACCCGCCACATGATGGAGCCTTCCTGCAATTGCGGCATGAACTCTTTCCCGAGAAAGGGAAAAAGCGCGAGACTGAACAGGAGCAAGGCGCCGGCGGCCATCACGACCTTTCGCTTGTTTGCGAGCGACCAGGCGAGCAGGGGCAGATAGCCGCGCTTGATCCAGCGCACGAGCATGGTGTCGCGCTCTTCCTTGGGCTTAAGGATGAGCGCCGCCAGGACCGGTATGATCGTCAGCGTCAGGAGCAGCGAGCCCGCCATGGCGAAGCTGATGTTGAAGGCCATCGGTTTGAACATCTTGCCTTCGAGGCCTTCAAGGCTGAAAAGCGGCAGGAACACGACGATGATGATGAGGATTGCGAAGGCGATCGGATTGACGACTTCGCGCGCCGCCGCCAGCACGGCTGCCGTTCGGTTGACCTCCTCGCCGTGCGAGCGACGCTCCGCCATGATGCGGAAGGAATTCTCGACCATGACCACGGCGCCATCGACCATCATACCGATACCGATGGCGAGCCCCGCCAGCGACATCAAATTGGACGACAGGCCTGCCTGCTCCATGAAGATGAAGGCGATCAGCATGGCGAGCGGCAGTGCGGCAATGACGACGAAGGCCGAGCGCAATTCGCCGAGGAACAGAAACAGGACAATGGCGACCAGGATCGAGCCTTCGATAAGAGCTCGTTCCGCCGTTGAAACGGCCTTTTCCACCAGTTCTGTGCGATCATAGATCGGCTTCAGCGTGACGCCGTCAGGCAAGGCCTGTTCGGCCACGGAAAGCTTCTCCTTGACAGCATCGACCACGTTCTTGGCGTTCTCGCCGATGCGTGACAAGGCCATGCCGAGGACGACCTCCTTGCCGTCGCGCGTCACCGCGCCGAAGCGCAGCGACGGCGCCTGTACGACCGTCGCCACGTCCCGCAAATAGACCGGCGTGCCGTCCTCAACCTTGAGGACAATGTTGCCGATATCGCGCTCACCATCGACGAGACCGAGGCCCCGGACCAAAAACTGCTCCGGTCCCTGATCGATATATTGCCCGCCGACCTGACGGTTGTTGGCCTCGATCGCCTCCATCACATCGCGGTAGCCGAGCTTGTATTTAATGAGCTTCAGGGGATCGATCTGCACCTGATACTGGCGTTCCTGGCCACCCCAGGACATCACGTCATCGACCCCCGACGCGGTCCGCAGGATGAGACGGATCGACCAGTCCTGCAGTGTGCGCAGGTCCATGTCGGTGATATCGCCCGCGAGTTGTTCGTCGGCGCGCTCCAGGGTGTACCAGAAGACCTGTCCGAGGCCGGAGGAGTTCGGTCCCATTTCCGGCGTGCCGTAGCCCTCGGGAATGCGGTCGCGGACTTCCGCAAGCCGCTCCATGACGAGCCGGCGTGCGAAATAGATGTCCACGTCGTCTTCGAAATAGACCGAGACGTAAGAGAGACCGAACAGGCTGACCGAGCGGATCTGGTCGACATCGGGCAGGCCGGCCATGGCCGATTCCACGGGGAATGTGAGAAGTTGCTCGACATCTTCTGCGGCGAGGCCAGGCGACTCCGTGTAGATATTCACCTGGACCGGGGTCACATCCGGAAAGGCGTCGATGGGAACCGTCGTCACCGCCCGCCAGCCGAGAAAGGCGATCACCAGAAAGGCGATGATCACAAGAAATTTGTATTGAAGCGAAAGTTCAACGAGCTTGTTCAACATGATCTATCTCCTTAGTGCCCGTGGCCTTCGCCCATCTGGGATTTCTGGATGAGCGACTTGAGGAGAAAGACCTCAGTCGTCGCGATTTTATCGCCCGCGCTCAGACCGGCCGTGACCTCAACCCAGCCGCCGCGCGTCACGCCGGTCTTAATTGCCGTCGGGTGAAGTTCGTCGCCTTCGACTTTGAAGACGGTCGGATTGCCGTCCATGAGCGTGACGGCCGCCTCCGGTACGGCGAGTGCTTGTTTGCCATCACCGACTCCAACCGCAACGCTGACATATTGGCCGGGATGTAACTCGTCGCCCGCATTGTCGACCTCGACACGGATCGGCAAGGTGCGCGTCGTCTCGTCAAGCGTGTGGTGGACCTGAACGATCCGGCCGCCGACCGCGTGGTCCTTGTCGATCAGAATACGGACGGAAGAGCCGACCTCGGCATGAGCAGCCTGATCGGGCGTAAGCTGGGCTTGCACCCACACCCGGCTTTCATCCGTGATCTGAAACAGCACGCGCCCCGCATCCACGACTTCGCCGACAACGAAATCGTCCTTGACGACCGTACCGTCCTGCGGAGCCAAAAGGTCGAATGTTCCAGTGGCTTTCGAAGCGTCACCGTTTTTGACCAGCGCCTCTATCTGCTCCGGTGTCATGCCGAAGGCTAAGAGCTTGGCGCGTGCCTGCTCAGCGGCTACCTGCGCTTCCACATAACGCCGCTCGGAAACGATCTCACGCCCCAGCTCGCGCACGCGGCTCCATTCGCGCGTGGCAACGATCAGGTTTCCTTGCGCATCCGCCATCTCGACGCTGGACAAAGTAACAAGCGCTTGTCCGGTCTTCACATGGTCCCCAAGCCTTGCTTGCCGGGCGACGATTTGAGCGGAAATTCTCGGGGCGATCTGCGCTGATCGGTATAGATCGAGCGTCACCTCGCCCGGTACAACGGCTTCGTCGGTGAGGACCCTCATGTCCACAGGCGCCGTGGTGACGCCCTTTGCCTTGCGATCGGCGGCGGTCATTTCGACGACACCGCCTTCTTCATGCTCCTCGCCGTGTTCCGTCTCTTGCGACGCTGGAGCAGCGACTTCATTCTTTGCGTTCGGCGGCTGATTGATCAGCGCGAAAGCGGCGCCGGCGATGACGATCGCGATGGCTGCGACGCCTAAGGACGATTTCATTTTCCTGGTCATTGGATATTCTCCACCCATTCGCTGATCGCGGCGGAAGCTTCCAGCCAGTCGAACCATGTGGTCCAGAGACGGCCCTTGAGCTCAACACCGGCGCTCTCCGTTGCGAAGGTTTGATTGAGTTGAATGATGTAATCGACGGCGTCGATTTCGCCGGCTTCCCACAGCCTCTGCAGGAGCGCGCGTTGCTCGTCGAGCGGCGCGGCCCCTTGGGCGGTCCAGGCTTGCCAAGCGCTGAGCGCCGTCTCGTAGCGCCGAAGGCTCGCGGCAAGCCGTGCTTCGACCCTGCGTCTCAAGTCACGGTAGCTTTGCTCCCTCGCGATCGAACCGGCCCTGGCGGCGTCGACTTCGGCACTGTAAGTGTTGCGAATGGGCAGGGGAATGGACAGCCGTATCCCGAACAGTGTCGAGGACTCTCTTTGCCCTAAGGGATCGAGTGCGCTTCGCGCTTCACCAACTTTGACGCCTAAAGTCGGGTCAGGTATGCGATTCCGCTTCGCCACGCTGACGAAAGCGCGCGCCGCTTCTGTATCGGCCTGCGCCGATTGAAGTTCCGGGAGCGCATCGACATTCACTACCTCGATTGAGGGACGCTTTTGCGGAGGTGAACCGGTAAGCGGCGGCGGTGGCGGCATCACGCCGCCGACGACAGCTATCAGGCGTTCCTCCGCTTGCGAGAACTCGATGCTCGCCGTGCTCGCCGCAGCTCGCGCTTCAGCCAGAGTCAATCGGGCCGTCAGCAGGTCCGATTGCGGCAGGTCGCCGGCGCGATTGCGCCGTTCAGCGAGCGCAAGGAACTCTTCATCTAGCCTGACACGTTGCTCGGCTATGCGAACCGCGTCTCGGCGCGCCTGATAGTCCGACAACGCAATAAGGAGATTGGCAAGCAAAGTCTTGCGCGTGATGGCGAACCGCGCTTCCGCGGCGACCACCTCGGCCGTGGCGACGTTGGCGCGCGCCCGCCGTTTGCCGCTGAGATCGAGCGTCTGCGATAGGCCGACCGACTTTGAATTGTCGAGCGCTTCCTCGTATTCAAGCTCGATCTCGGGATTGTAGAGCGGTTGCGCTTGGCCGCGTGCCTGGGCGCGCGCGGCATCCAGTTCGGCCTGGGCTTGACGCAGGGCCGGATGATCGCTCAGGACACTGAAAACAAATTCCCTGAGCGCTATGTCCGGTGCAGCGCTCTCCTGCGCCAAGCCGGGCTCAGCAAGCCAAAGGCTCGCGATGACGGCGCCGAAAAGCGCCAGTTTTTGGCATTTCATTCATTGAACTCTCTGTCTCAGTTACCGGGGTGCACGCGCCACCACGATGCCGTACTCGCGCACAGACTCAGGGCGTAGAGAGTTCAGGCGTTGGGAGGGGGGACCGGCGGACCTTGGCCAGCGGAATTCTTCCCGGCATTGTCGCGCGGATATACTCGGCTGGCCGAAACTGCGTAGGCAAAGACGCTGGTGTTACCGATGGCCGCCATGTGGTGCAGGGCATGACACCCGCAATGGATTTCGCAGCCGTCAAAGGCTTGCTTGTCCTGATCGTGATCCGACTGAGTATGGAATTCGAGCCCGTCAACCGGCGCAGCGTCAAGGATCGCGATGTCGGCGAATTGAATCGCGACAAATACAACCATCCCAAGCAGTAGCAAGACCTTCTTCATCCTGCGCGATACTAACCGTATGTGGTTAACAATCCTCAAAATCCATCCCTGAGCGACCATCGGTCCCGAATGGGAAACCGTCATTGCGCCTCGCATGCATGACATATAACATCTACAGTAGCTGTAGAAGCAAGTCAAAATTTCGATAGGGACCGAAGAAGACTATGTACACGATCGGCCATGTGGCGCGCGCGACGGACTGTAAGGTTCAGACGATCCGCTATTACGAACAGATCGGCATTTTGCCACAGGCCCCACGCTCCGAGGGCAACCGGCGACTCTACGCGCAAGCCGACATCGACCGTCTGGCGTTCATCCGGCACGCCCGCGAGCTCGGTTTTCCCCTGGATTCAATCCGCGATCTTTTGAGCCTATCCGACAATCCGGACCAACCCTGCGACGCGGCGGACGCGATCGCCTGTCGGCAACTCGACCAAGTAAACCGCCGGATTGAGCGTTTGAACGCGCTGAAACGCGAATTGGAGCGGATGATCAAACAATGCCGCGGTGGCAAAATCTCCGACTGCCGCGTCATCGAGGTGCTTAGCGACCATGGACAATGCTTGAAGGATGATCACCAGATGGCAGAGGCCAGCCCATGATCGCGAAAGCCTTCGCTCCCTTGGCCGTCTATATTGCCGCTGCTGTGGCCGAGATTGCGGGCTGCTTTGCCTTCTGGGCTTGGCTTCGCTTGCATAAATCTGCGGTCTGGCTGCTGCCGGGCATGGTCAGCCTTGCAGCATTCGCCTTTCTTTTGACCCGGATCGACAGCGATTTCGCGGGTCGGGCGTATGCAGCCTACGGGGGAATTTACATCGCATCCTCGCTGGCGTGGCTTTGGCTGGCGGAAGCTCAGCGCCCCGACCGATGGGATCTGACCGGCGCAGCGATTTGTCTTTTCGGCGCCGTAGTCATTCTTTTTGGTCCGCGCTCGGTTTGATGAGGAAGGTGGAATGAGCGAGCCCTTGCGCGAGCGAACTTACGCCCGGCTGTTCGCCGCCCTGAGCAGCGGCCCTTTTGGGTACCGGACGCGGCCGTAGCGTCGGCGCTGGCGCGCGTCCGGCCGGAGGCCGGACCGGGCTCTATTCCGCTAAGGCCGCTGGCGCGGCCTTAGCTCCACGGAGCCCGCGCTTCGCGCGGTCTCCGCCCATTCGGGTAACGATCCCTCGCGCGAGGCCGGACCTTTGGTCCGGCATACGGACGCCGCCCTTTCGGGCGGCGACTTTTTTATAGCCTTTTCCCGGTGCGGGGGGCGGCCGGACACTCCCTTGTAGCCCCGCCGGGACGGCCCGCAACCGCCTTGGCTTTATGTCCGTCCACGTCGGTTTTCTCGTCCTACCAAGACAGTTGCGTCCCGCCTGACCCGGCGGGGCTCCCGGTCGCTTACCGCCCGCCCCCCTTCCGGGAAAAGGCGCGCGCAGAGGACCAGAGGGAGCCGCAATCATGGAGCCAAGAACCGCAAACGCCAGCGCAAGCGGAAAGCATGGGCGCAGAAAGAGCCGCGCCACAGGCGCGGAGAAGCCGAATCTCTATGACGAGGTGACGGCCCGCATCATCGCCGAGCTTGAGGCGGGCCGCGCACCTTGGGTGCAGCCTTGGGGCGCGCCGGGCGCGAAGGCTGGGCTTGGCTTACCCAAGAACGCGCTTACCGGGCGAACCTATTCCGGCGTCAATATCCTGATCCTGTGGCATCACGTCGTGCGCGCGGGCTTCGCGACGCAAACATGGCTGACCTATCGCCAAGCCCAAGAGATGGGCGGCCATGTCATGAAGGGCGAGCGCGGCATCACCGCGTGCCACGCCGATACCTTCATTCCCAAGGCCGAGCGCGAGCGGGCCGAGCAGGACGGCGACGAGCCGGGCCGCGTGCCGTTCCTCAAACGCTTCACCCTGTTCAACGTGGAGCAGTGCGAAGGCCTGCCCGATGAAGCCTACGCGGGCGCGGCCCCACTGCCCGAAGCCGAAATCATTCCGCAGGCCGAGCGTCTCATCGAAGCGACGGGCGCGGATTTCCGCATCGGCGGAACGAAGGCTTTCTATGTGCCGAGCCAAGACTTCATCCACGTACCGCCGCAGCCCGCATTCTTCGAGCAGGTGAACTACTATCGCACCTGTTTTCACGAGCTTGGCCACTGGACCGGCCACGAGACGAGACTCGCCCGCGACCTGTCCCATTCCTTCGGCTCGAAACCCTACGCCCGCGAGGAACTGGTCGCGGAGATGGCGAGCGCCTTTGTCTGCGCTTCGCTCAGCATCGCACCCACCGTTCGGCACACGGACTATATCGGCTCATGGCTTGAAGTCCTGAGAGAAGACAATCGCGCGATCTTCCGCGCGGCGAGCCAAGCCTCCAAAGCCGCCGATTTCATCCTCGCTTTTCGCGACGCCGAGAAGGCCGAGGCAGTGGAGGCGGCGGCATGATCGACGCCCCCGAATTCCCCACCGAGACGACGCCCGAAGGCGAGCAGATTGTCGCGCCGGGCGTCAAGCCGATCACGCTTCGTGACCGGCTGGAATGGCGCGCTCGCCAGCCGATGACCCCGAAGCGCAACCCGAACGCCGAGCAGAAGCCCTGCGACCTCGGCCTGTTCGACTTGGAAGGTCGCCGCCAGATCGACTGGATCGACGAAGCGCGGAAGTGCAAGCCATGACCCGCTATCCCTACCGCATTGCCGGCCCCGCCGTGATCTCGTTCTCGGGCGGGCGCACGTCCGGCTATATGCTGAAGCACATTCTCGACGCCCATGGCAGCGCTCTGCCGGACGACGTGCACGTCGTTTTCGCCAACACCGGCAAGGAGCGTCCCGAGACGCTCGACTTCGTAGCCGAATGCGGCGCGCGCTGGGGCGTTCACATCACGTGGGTCGAGTATGATTGGGACGAGCCGCACCGCACGCGGATTGTCTCTCATAACAGCGCGTCCCGAAACGGCGAGCCGTTCGAGGCGCTGATTGACCGGAAGGGCTTCGTGCCGAACCCGCGCATGCGGTTCTGCACGTCCTTCCTGAAACGCGACCGCATCGACGCCTACGCCCGGCATTGGCTCGGCTGGGCAAGCTGGTCGAGCGTGCTTGGCTTGCGCGCGGACGAGCCGAAGCGCGTCTATCGCCAGCGCGCCTGCGGCGCGCGCAAGCGCACTGGCGCGACGGTTCAGTTGCCCTTGGCGGACGCGCGCGTGACGGAAGCGGACGTGCTCGATTGGTGGGCGGACCAGCCCTTCGACCTCGCGCTTCGCTCCCATGAAGGCAATTGCGACCTGTGCTTCCTGAAAGCCCGCTGGAAGATCGAGGCGATCATGCGCGACCGGCCCGACCTCGCGAATTGGTGGATCGCGCAGGAGGCCAAGCCCGGCAAATCGAGCGCTAAAGGCCATTGCCCGGACATGCGCGTCTTCCGCATCGACCGCGAACCCTATGCGCGTCTGTTCGATCAGGTGCAGCGGCAAGGCGTGCTCGATTTCGCCGACCCCGCTGCGCCTGAGATCGATTGGGAGCGCGAGGATTGTGTCTGCACGGACTGAGTTTTGCGCCCCATCGGGCGCTTCACCCGCTCCGGCAGGCCGGAGCATAACCCAAGGAGAAGACCAAATGGACCTTCAACATATCCCCCTCGACCAACTGAAAGTCTCCGCGCTCAACATGCGCCATGCGCGCAAAGCGCCGGACGTGTCGGACATCCTGCCCTCTATCCGGGCGCGCGGCGTGCAGCAGCCCTTGCTCGTTCGTAAGAACGGCAAGGGCTACGAGATCGTCGCCGGGCGGCGGCGTTTCTTTTCGCTCAAGGCCATCGCGAAGGAAGGCGGCGAGATCGATCCCGTTCCTTGCGCCGTCATGGCCGAAGGCGACGACGCGGCGGCGCTCGAAGCCTCACTCATCGAGAACACGGCCCGGCTCGACCCCGATGAAGTGGCGCGTTGGGAGACCTTCGCCCGGCTCGTAAACGAGGGCCGGACGGTCGAGGACATCGCCGTCACCTTTGGCGTCACCGAGATCATGGTGAGGCGCGCGCTGGCCCTCGGCGAGCTTCTGCCCGACATCCGCGAAGCCTATCGTAACGAGGACATTGACGCCCAGACCGTCCGCCAACTGACCTTGGCGAGCGAGGGCCGCCAAGCCGAATGGCTGAAGCTGTTTCAGGACCCGGAGCAACATGCGCCGCGCGGCTGGCAGTTGAAGCAATGGCTGTTCGGCGGCGAGGTTTCGACCGGGGCGGCGCTCTTTCCCCTCGATGCCTATAAGGGCCGGATCGTGACGGACTTGTTCGACGAAACCGGCTATTTCGACGATTTGGACCAATTCTGGAAATTGCAGAACGAGGCCGTCGCCGCCAAGCGCGACGCGCTTCTCGCCAAGGGATGGCCCGAGGTTGTCGTGCTCGATGTGGGCGAACGGTTCCTCAAATGGGATCATGTGGCGACGCCCAAGGGCGAAGGCGGGCGGGTCTATATCGAGGTTCGCGAGAACGGCGAAGTCACCGTCCATGAAGGCTTCGTCACCGCGAAAGAACATCAGCGCCGCCAGCGAAAAGCAACGAGCGGAGACGAGAAGAACACCGCCGCCGCCGACCGCCCCGAGCTCACCAATCCGGCGCAGAACTATATCGAGCTTCACCGCCACGCCGCCGCGCGCCATGCGCTTCTCGGGTCTCCGGGCATCGCCCTCCGGCTCTTGGTCGCTCATGCCATCGGCGGCTCGGCGCTGTGGCAGACCAAGCCCGACCCGCAGGCGACGCGCAAGGAGGAAACCGCCGAGAGCGTCGCGAAATCGAAGGCCGAGACGGCGCTGGCCGAAGAACGCAAGGCCGTTCTCAAGGTTCTCGGATTGCCCGCCCACGGCCATTCCGTCGTGCGCTCGAACGGCGACGACTATCGGGTGGTCGAGCTATTCGCCGCGCTCTTGAAACTCTCCGACGACGAGGTGATGCGGGTGCTCGCCATCGTCATGGCCGAAACCTTGGAGTCCGGAACCGCCGTCGTCGAGGCGCTCGGAACCCATCTCAAGGTGGACATGCGCGACTATTGGCAGGCGGACGACGCCTTCTTCGACCTTCTCCGCAATAAGGCCGCCGTCAACGCCATGCTTCGCCATATCGGCGGCAAGGCGGTCGCCGACGCCAATGTCAGCGCCACGACCAAGGTTCAAAAGAAGATCGTCCGCGACTTCATCACCGGGGACGGGCGGACGAAAGCCGAAGGATGGTTACCGCGCTATATGGAGTTCCCCTTCAAAGCCTATACGAAAGCAGGCGGCGGGCGGCTCACGGAAAACACGGGCCGCATCAAATCGCTCGCTTCCTGAAACCGGCGGCGGACGGCGGGAGCGGCCCTCTCACCCCAACGGGAGGGCCGCGAGCGCCATCCACTGTTCCCGCACGCCAGCGAAATGCCCCCGCGCCGAATGGCGCGGGGGCGTTGTCGCTTATAGAGGTGCGCGGATCAGCGGATCACCAAGCCGGATGATCTGAATCCGCCAGCGCCTCAGATTCGGCTATAACGTTCGTGCAGCCAACTTCGGGAGCGGAGAAGGTCATCGAGCCTGAAGCAACGCGCTGGCGCTCGCCGACGGTTCCGACCTCTCAATCTCCACGTGGTCCTCGCTGAAGACCGCACGTCTCGTCAGTACGCCTCCTTCTTCTCCCATGGCGGTCGGACAGAAACGAGACTGCGCTCATACTGCAGCACCGTCGAACGCGCACTTGGTGGTGCCATCTGCTAGTCATCTTTCGTCACGATGACCCGCGTTGCCTGGACCATCACGTCTCCTGTCGATGGCTGGCGTGACACCCATTCGCCTGCTTCTGCTTGATGGACCTATGGCGAACGGCGGCCGCATGAAACCGGCGTTCCGCACTTTTTTCCCCGGCCTTCGGCCTTCCTCGCGAGACAAAAAAGTGCGCCCCGCCGGTCCTCCGCTGCGCTTCGGCCTACGGTTCATGCGGCCCCCGCCCGCCATGGCCGGTCCCGCGTCAGCAGGGCGATGGGCGCCCCGCGAAAGCCAACAGGAGACAGAAAGATGGCACAGGCACTTGGATATGTGACGAAGAACGAGACCGGCGGATACGAAGGCACGCTCGCGACGATGAGCCTCAAGAAGCGCATCCACATCCTGCCAAACGCGCGGAAGGAAACGGACGCCCAGCCGGACTTCCGGGTCTACACCGAGGACCGCGTGGAGATTGGCGGCGGATGGAACCGGGTCGGCAAGGCCAGCGGCAACCCTTACGTGTCGCTGACTTTCTCCGCTCCCGAATTCGGCCCGAACAAAATCTACGCCAATCTCGGCCGGGCCGCCGGGCAGGAAGACGACCGCATTATGGCGATCCTCTGGAACCCGCGCAGCTAACGCACGGCTTCAGCCCCCGCGCTTCGGTGCGGGGGCTATTTGCTTTCACCGGAATATGTACATTGCATGTATTTTCTTGCAAAATGTTCAGAATTCTTAACCGTTCGTTGATTTTCGCGCGCCATAGTTGAGCGATGACACGAGTCTGTATTGCGGGTCGATGGTGCAGCGTCTTGGGCGCTTGGTGACGGACGTAAGCGCAATGAAAGAGGAGCTTGATTGAGTTTGCGACGCTGGGTGCGTCGGCCGCCATCGTGCCGTGGGAATGGAAAGCACGATGGTGGAATATCACAACTCCTCGATGTCCGGCGATCTGCACCTCGGTGACTACGACTATGTACGGCCACTGACCCGGTCGCGAGTTGCCTGGGAATATCTTCGGCGCAATCCGGACTTTGGCCGCGACTGGCGCTGTTCCCCGCCGGGCCGTCCGATTCCCATCCGTCTACGGAACGATGTTACACTAATCAGGGTGCGGCGGCGCTTTCTACGCGCCGAAGCCTGGGGCCTTTATACCTTTCGCCGATCCGCGCGAAAATGCCCTCAAGGCCGAGGTCTTCTGGCGAACTGAGGACTATCGGCGCGTGGTGTCGGCCCATACTCGCAAGAGCGATGATAACGGCTTGGGGGTCACGGTCTCTCTGAATGACGTCCCATGTCGAAAGACTCTTTTGAAGACGGTGGATGGTGAGCAGCATCTGCTCCTGCGCGACAACGACCGGGTGGCACAGGTGCGGTGTGTGGGTGATGACATCCGAATCGATCCTTTCGTTCTTGAAATAGTGATCGACGATTTCCCAAACGTGGACAGTCGCCAGCATCTCATCAGACGACTCGCTGATCTCTATCGGGGGCGGCGGCTCAGTGGGAGGAGCGGCGGATGGACCGTTGAGGCGATGCGCCACCGCGACGCCCTTGTTGCTCTCGATTTACGAATGGAGGGGCGTTCCTACCGCCAGATCGCGATCTTTCTCTATGGCGAAAAGGCGGTGCGGCGCGACTGGACCAACCCCGACCAGACCATGAAGAACCGCGTCATCCGCAGCGTCAAACGCGGCCAGCGGATGATGAACGGCGGCTATCGAAAGCTACTCGCCTGACCCGCGTGAGGGGTATCGTTCGTGCGCTTCGCCGCTAACGATACTGCCGCCCGATTTCACGCTCGCTCATCCTTGACCGGCATAGAGCACTTTCGCTGACGCCGGAGGACGCATGACCGAGCACGACGCACAAACGGTCGCTGAAGGACCGTTCCTGACAACGAGCGAAGCCGCGCGTTTTCTCAAACTCAAACCCAACACGCTGGAGAAAATGCGCGTCTATGGCGGCGGCCCGCAATACCGCAAACACGGCCGCCACGTTCGCTATCACATTGACGAACTGACCGCCTGGTCGGACATGCGGAAGAAGGATTCGACTTCCGATGTCTGAACATTTCACACGCGTCGAGATCGTCTTTTATCCGGAGCATTTGAACCACTGGCTGCGGTTCGGCGCGCCTGATGCACAGCAGGACTTGGACCGCAGGCGGTCGCTTGCGCTTTTCAGACCGGGCCAGGTCTTCGGCTATGTTCGCTGGCGGGCCAACGAGTTCGGCACGCAGGAGTGGCGCTTCACCATCGTTCGCGCAGCGGAGCCGTCACTGCTTCTGAGCCGCATTCCGGGCGTCTGTCCGGGCGGTGAAGTGCTCTTGCTTGTCACCGGAAACACGAAGGTCAAGCGCGCGCTGTTGCAGATCGACGTGCTGGAAGCGGACGGCTTCGATCCGGTCGACGTGTCGCCCGCCTATTATCGCCATGTCCACAATCGCATCACAGCGGGGCAGCCGGTCCGTGCCTATTCGCGAGAACAGCATGCGGCATATTTAGCGGCGAAAAAGGTGTCGGCGTGAAGTGGGGACCGCTCGTTTGTACGACGATCCCGGTGCTTGCTTTGGCCATCGTATCGACCATCAGCCTACCGAAGAAGCTGATCTATAACGCCTCGGCGAGCGCGCCGATCGGCTTCTATTGGCTCGACCGGCGGCCAATCAGCCGCAGCGATTATGTCCTTGTTCGCGTGCCGGAGCGCGTCCGAAAACTTGTCGAAGAGCGCGGCTATCTGCCCGCCGATGTGCCCTTCATCAAGCGCGTTGTCGGGGTCGATGGAGACGTAATTTGTCGTCGGGGAGAGACGGTTTCGATCAACGGAAATCCGGTTTCCAGGGCTGAAAAGGCGGACGGTTTGGGCAGGCCGCTGCCCGATTGGCAGGGCTGCCACATCCTCACCGAGCAGACGGTCTTCCTGTTGCAAGACCATCCGCAGTCCTTCGATGGTCGATATTTCGGGCCGGTGGATCGGCGTCTCGTCATCGGACGGGCGACGATGTTGCGGCTCCCTTGGCGGAAGCACGAGAAAAGCTGATCCAGCGTCATGAAGGAATTGGAGCGTGGGGGGCGTCTGAGGCAGCGGAGGGCAAGATAAAAGGTGATGGGGCAAAGCCCGCATAACCCATTGTCTGCACATCCGGTTTGGTTGCACGCGGCGATTTCGCCCGTGTGCAGATGATTTTGCTAAGGCCCCGAGATGGCTGGCGAATAGGTGGTGCAAGGATGAATAGGTTGTTTGGCGCCCACGTTCGCGCCCCATGTTTATGACCGACCATGGCCGATGATTCCGACGACATTTTCAAGCCGAAGCTCGGACGCATTCGCAGCCTGGGTGGCGCGCGCACCAAGAGCTATCTTCATCGCGTGCTCCGACAGGTCTCGAAGGCAGGCAAGTCCGGTTTCGGAACCGGAGCCGCGTCACGGCGCTATTCCGGCTACCGGATCGGGCGCGGCAATGACGTACTTCGGCGTGGTCGCGCCGGACACCGCTTCGGACCGACCTATAGGCGCGTCGTCATCAAGACGCGGATCGTCAAACTCAGAGGCGGCGGGTTAGATGCGGCGCGTGCCCATCTGCGTTATATCCAGCGCGACGGCGTCTCCAAGGATCACGAGCCGGGCCGGCTTTACGACGCGGCGCATGACGAGGCGGACGGCAAGGCGTTCCTCGACCGCAGCGACGGCGACCGGAATCAGTTCCGTTTTATCGTCTCGCCGGAAGATGCGACCGTGCTTGCGGATCTCAAGCCATTCATCCGCGATCTGATGAGCACAATGGAGAAAGACCTCGGCACGCGGCTCGACTGGGTGGCGGTCGATCACTTCAACACAGAGCATCCGCATACCCATATCGTGCTGCGGGGCAAGGACGAACTCGGCAAGGACCTCGTCATCGCCCGCGACTACATCGCCCACGGCATGCGGCGGCGGGCGAGCGAACTGCTGACGCTGGAACTCGGGCCGCAGACCGAGCAGGAACTTCGTCAAAAACTGGAACACCAGGTCGAGCAGGACCGCTTCACCGATCTCGACCGGGCGCTGGTCCGTGACGCCATGGACGGGATTGTCGATGCGCGCGCCGAGCCGCAGCGCCCCGACTCGCGCTTCCACCATGCCATGAAGGTCGGTCGGCTGCGTGTGCTGTCGCGGCGCGGTCTCGCCGAGGAGACAGAGTCGGGCCGCTGGCGGCTCTCGCCGAGACTGGAAGGGACCCTCCGGCGCGCGGGCGAGCGTGCCGACATTATCAAGACCATGCACCGAGGACTGCGGCAGGCCGGACTCGATGCCGGCGCTTCGGAGTTCTCGATCTACGACCCTGCCGACCCGCGCGCGCCGACCGTGACCGGCCGGATCATCGACCGCGGACTCCATGACGAGTTGAACGACGGGCACTACGTCATGATCGACGCCGCCGACGGGCGGGTTCATTACGTCGCGCTCGATCCGCGACAGGAGATGGAGGACCTGCCGCTCGGCGCCGTTGTCGAAGTTGCGCCGGCGGCGAGCGGTGTGAAACCATCCGACCGAACCATCGCCGAGATCGCCAGGCGAAACGATGGTCTCTACACGGTGGACGCCCACCACGCCTTCGATCCGCGCGCGTCGGACGAGTTCGTTCGGGCGCACGTCCGCAGGCTCGAAGCGCTGCGCCGCGCCAATGTTGTTCGGCGCTTTCAGGACGGGTCATGGGAAATCCCCGAGGACTTTGAAGACCGGGTCGAAGCGCTCGCCAAAAAGCAGGCGCGATATCCGGGGCGCATCACGACTTTGTCGTTCTTCTCGCTGGAAGCTCAAGTTGGCGCTGACGGCGCAACCTGGCTCGACCGGCAACTGCTCACCAAGGAGCCGCTGGCGCTGCGCGGCGAGCGCTTCGGGGCCGAAGCCGCCCAAGCCCTGCGCCGGCGGCAGGAGTATCTGATCGAACGAGGTCTGGCGGAACGCGAAGGCCAACACGTCCGCTACCAGCGAAACCTGCTTCGACTACTGCGTCGGCGAGAACTGGCAGCCGCCGGCGAGAAGCTCGCCAAGGAGACAGGCCTCGACTTTGCCGAGACACAGGATGGAGATCGAATCGACGGCGTCTACAAACGACCGATCCGTCTCGCCAGTGGCAAGTTCGCCGTCATTGAGAAATCGAAGGAGTTCACGCTCGTCCCCTGGCGGCCGGTGCTCGAACGCCAGCGCGGTAAAATGGTCGGCGGCGTGATTCGTGGCGACAGCATTTCCTGGACCATTGGTCGCCAGCGCAGTGGGCCGTCCGTGTCTTAGCCAATAGATTTCTTTTTTTTGGGGGCCGCGATTTGATCACCGAGGTAATGATCATGATGCCAGCGCATCCAGAACCGGGCATTCCGGAACATCGTCGCCGGAGCACTGCGCCGCGGTCTTTGCCAGCACTTTTTCGATGCGTTTGAGATCGGCGATCTTGGCACGCACGTCGGCCAAATGCCGCTCGGTGCGTTCCTTGACTTCGGCGCAGGTTTGCGTGCCACCCTCGACGAGGGCGAGCAAGCCGCGCACCTCATCGAGCGAAAAGCCGAGTTCGCGGGCGCGGAGGATGAAACGCAAACGCGAGACGTGAGCGTCGTCGTAAATACGGTAGCCCGTTCCTGTGCGCCTGGGATCCGGCATCATGCCGATCTTCTCGTAATAGCGGATGGTTTCGAGATTGCAGCCGGTCAGGCGCGCCAATTCCGCCCGCTGCAATCCTTTCCCGGAAATGTGATCGCGCATCGATTCAGAAACCTCTTGAGTCTGTAGTTAGTACAGACCTTATCTTACTGTCGTCTAAGAATCGAGGGTTGAGTCGAGGGTTGAGTCGCGTGAGCAGCAGTGAACTTAAAACACAGGCGCTTGAGGAACCAAAAAAGGCCGCGGGCCGTCAGCAAGGATGGTTCGCGGCGGGCGGTGTGATCGGGGCGATCCTCGCCTCGACCTGCTGCATTGCGCCGCTGGTGTTGCTGACTCTCGGCGTTTCCGGCGCCTGGATTGGCAACCTTACGGTGCTTGAACCTTACAAGCCCTATTTCGCCGCCGTGGCGCTCATCTTCATTGGCGCTGGCTTTTGGCAGGTTTATTTCAAACCCAAACCGGCCTGCGCAGAGGATTCCTACTGCGCGAAGCCGCAATCGTCGCTCATCACAAAATCGGCGCTGTGGCTAGCCACGATCTTGGTCGTCCTCGCTCTGACAATTAATTGGTGGGCGCCGCTGTTCTACTGATCACGTAACCGCAAAGGAGAAACATGAGATGAAACGATTCGTGCTTACCGCGGCAGGCGCGCTTGCCTTGGGCGCCGCCGGCCTTCTGTCGGCGCCGGCGACTTCGCCGTTTGCCGCGCAGGCCGCTCCGGCTCAAGTCGCCGCGATTCAGACAGCAACATTCAGTATCGAGAACATGACGTGCGCCTTGTGTCCCGTGACCGTGAAAAAGGCCATGGAAGGCGTCGCCGGGGTGAAGTCCGTCACTGTCGACTTTGATGCCAAGACAGCGACTGTTGTGTTCGATCCGTCGGTGACGAACGCCGACGCGATCGCGGCGGCCTCGACAAACGCCGGTTACCCGGCGGCGCAGAGCTAAACCGATTGAGATAAGAGACATGTCCGATTGCTGCACGCTTGGCGGAAAGAATAGTGGAAGCTACGACCTCGCCGTCATCGGCGCAGGATCGGCGGGTTTCTCCGCCATAATCACAGCAGCCGAGCAAGGCGCGCGCGTGGCGCTCATCGGCCACGGCACGATTGGCGGCACCTGCGTGAACATTGGCTGCGTGCCATCGAAGACCATAATCCGCGCGACCGAAGCCCTGCATGGGGCGAAAGTGGCCGGCCGATTTCCCGGCCTTGCCGGCGAGGCCCGCATCACGGATTGGCGCGCATTTGTCCAAGGCAAGGACGATCTCGTCGGAGCGCTCAGGCAGAAGAAATACATCGACCTCCTGCCGAGCTATAATGGCGTCGCCTATTTGGAAGGCGCGGCCCGGCTGGAGGACGGTGGCGTCACCGTCAATGGCGACGCCATTCGCGCGGGCAAAATTATCATCGCCACCGGCGCACGGCCCTCTCTTCCGCCCATTCCGGGCATCGACAAGGTCGATTATCTGACGAGCACGTCGGCGCTCGATCTTGAGGAGCTACCGAGGAGCCTCATCATCGTGGGTGGCGGCTTCATCGGCTGCGAGCTCGGTCAGATGCTGGCGCGCGCAGGGGTTGAAGTTACGATCGTCTGCCGCTCCCGCCTCCTGCCGCAGGCAGAGCCGGAAATCAGCGATGCGCTGATGAAAGTTTTCCGCGAAGAAGGCATCGCTCTCAATTGCGGCGTCGCCTACGAGTTCTGCCGTCAGGACGAAGAGGGCGTCACGCTATGCGTGAAGGAGGGCGGCGTATTGACCGAACTCAAGGCCGAGCGCGTGTTGGTGACAACGGGGCGCGCGCCCAATGTGGAGGGGCTCGGTCTTGAGGCAGCGGGGATCGAGCAGACAGCAGGCGGGGGAATTGCGGTCGACGACCGCATGCGGACGACAAAGCCTGGAATCTATGCTGCGGGCGATGTCACCGGCCGCGACCAGTTCGTCTATATGGCGGCCTACGGCGCCAAGATCGCGGCCCTCAATGCCTTGAACGGCGACAGCCTCGTCTATGACAACAGCGTCATGCCTGCCGTCGTGTTCACCGATCCGCAGGTCGCGGGCGTCGGCCCCACCGAGGCCCAGGCGAAGGCGCAGGGCTTCGATGTGAAAATCTCCATTGTGCCCCTCGATCAGGTGCCCCGCGCCCTGGCGGCACGGGACACGCGCGGCCTCATTAAGCTAGTTGCCGACGCGAAGACCGACCGCCTTCTCGGCGGCCATATCCTGGCGCCCGAAGGGGCCGATAGCATTCAAACCCTGGCGCTTGCATTGAAGCACGGCATGACAGCCAAAGCGCTCGGCGAAACGATTTTCCCCTACCTCACGACCGTCGAGGGCCTGAAGCTTGCCGCGCAGACCTTCGAGAAGGATGTAGCGAAGCTTTCCTGCTGCGCAGGGTGAGATACCTTGCGACGTGCTTTACGGGCGGCAGTAAGATTGGAAAACTGTAAGTATTACACGCCACACCGCACAAACAGCTTCTCCACGCCACCGAGGAACAACGCTTCGGACGAAACTCCCCCGCCGGTCGCTGCGAGCCGCAGCTCCGATCCGTTGGCGCGCTTGAGTTCGAACTGCACGGTCTCGTCGATCGCGCTGTTGCGGAGCCGGCCAAGGAAGTCATCATACTCGACGCGATGGTCGAAACTCATGATGACAGTGCCGTCGCGCAGTTCCCACCGGCCGGTGCGCCAAGGCAGGAGGCCGACGGCCTTGTCCGACCCCCGCCACCATTCGACCGTTCCGGTTCCGCTATTCTCGAACAGGATGAGCCGTTCACTGGTGCACTCCGCCTGACTGCCGGACCAAACGCCGGTGAGCGCGGCCCGGTCGCCGCCCATCAAACGGCCGACCAATCCCGGACGGCCGGCGTTTGCCTCGCTCTTTTTCAACGCCGCATCATAGGTCGTGGGAATTTCAGCAATCTGAGCAGATTGATTGTTGGCTGTCTTATGCGCCGTATTAGGGGTAGCCGCCGCTGTGCCACCGGCGACGGCGTTTCGGCTAACACGAAGCTGGTACTTGCCAGTGGACGAACCGACCATGGCGTCAAGTACGCGGGCGTCGCCCATAACGAAGCCCTGGGCGTTGGCCTCGCTGGCGCCAAGGATTATCCCTGAGACCTTGAGTTGATTGGCCGGATTGACGCCAAAGGAGCGGCAAAGCGCGGCATAGTGGTTCATGCCTGTGAGCGCGGCTTCTTCGATCAGCGCATCGTCGCGCAATTGATCGGCCGTTTCGAAAAGCAGGATCATCTCCGTGACTTCGTGGCATTTGGGCTCGGCCGGGCGGAGGACGCGGAGCGCCACATCGACCGGCTCGTCATAGACAAACCAGCCAGGCCCACCCTCGAAATTCCGAACCTCATAGTCGGCGGCCAAGGCCGGACCGAAGAACCCTGTGGCGAGAATAGAGGCTGCACCGAGGGCAATACGACAAGCTCGGCGTGATTGGCGATGGAACCGCATCGAACATCTCCTTCTCAGCCCCCTAAACCCTAGCGAATGACAACTTTTGCGCATTAACCACGGTGCGCAAGCGAATCCGTCCAACATTATCCAGAATCATAGCGGCTTCCGGTTGCAAAAATAAGGTCTGATGTTCTTGGCTAGTCTTCTCCGCTTTTGGCTATAGTTTCCTCTATTCTCCGTTCTTGGATGACACTGGAAGTGATTGCCTTGATTCACATGTGATTTCGTCACGATCCTTTGCCGGAATTTACCCGAGCCTTCGGCTCCGACAACGGCGCAGGATCGATGACACCAACCAGACTCCTCATAGGCCAAATCTTCCTCGTCTTCGCGATCGTCATTGGCGCGGTGTGGGGCGCGACACAGTGGACGGCGGCCGAGTTCGGCTATCAAGCGCGGCTCGGTCCGGCCTGGTTCCATGTCGTCGGTTATCCCGTTTACGTTCCGTGGCGGCTGTTCGAGTGGTGGTACGCTTACGAGGCCTATGCGCCGGGGGTCTTCAACCGCGCCGGCGCGATGGCGGCGGGCGGCGGTATGCTCGGCGTTGTCGTCGCCATCATCGGATCGCTGTGGCGCGCGCGGCAGGCCCGGCTGGTCACGACCTACGGCTCGGCGCGCTGGGCCGCCAATTGCGAGATTAGCAAATCCGGCCTGTTCGAGCCGCGCGGCGTGTTCCTCGGCAGGCTGAAGGACCGCTATCTGCGCCATGACGGGCCGGAGCATGTCATGTGCTTCGCCCCGACCCGTTCGGGCAAGGGCGTCGGCCTTGTTATCCCGACGCTACTTTCCTGGCCGCACTCCGCCGTCATTCACGACATCAAGGGCGAGAACTGGCAGCTCACCTCTGGCTGGCGCTCGCGATTCTCGCACTGCCTCCTGTTCAATCCGACCGATCCCGCGAGCGCCAAATACAACCCGCTCCTCGAAGTGCGCAAAGGCCGGTTCGAGGTCCGTGACGTTCAAAACATCGCCGACATTCTGGTCGATCCCGAGGGCGCGCTCGAACGGCGGAATCATTGGGAGAAGACCAGCCACGCGCTCCTTGTCGGCGTGATCCTGCACGTTCTCTATGCCGAGAAGGAGAAGACGCTCGCCCGCGTCGCCGCCTTCCTTTCCGACCCGGCGCGCTCCTTCGAGCGGACGCTCCGCGTGATGATGAGCACCAATCATCTGGGAACGGACGAGGCGCCGCAGGTCCATCCTGTCGTCGCGCAGGCCGCGCGCGAGCTTTTAAACAAGTCGGAGAACGAGCGCTCGGGCGTCCTCTCGACCGCCATGTCGTTTCTCGGGCTCTATCGCGATCCGACCGTGGCGGAGACAACGAGCGCCTGCGAATGGCGCATCGCCGATCTGGTAGACGCCGAGCGGCCGGTCTCGCTCTATCTCGTCATTCCGCCTTCGGATATTTCGCGGACGAAGCCGCTGGTGCGACTGGTCCTCAATCAGATCGGCCGGCGGCTGACCGAGCGGCTGGAAGGGCAGGCCGGCAAGCGGCGGCGCCACCAGCTCCTGATGATGCTCGATGAGTTCCCGGCGCTCGGGCGGCTCGACTTCTTCGAAAGCGCGCTTGCCTACAAGGCCGGCTACGGCATTCGCAGCTTCCTGATCGCGCAAAGCCTCAACCAGATTTCCAAGGCCTATGGCGAGAACAATTCGATCCTCGACAATTGCCATGTGCGGGTGGCCTTTGCGTCCAACGATGAGCGCACGGCGAAGCGAATCTCGGACTCGCTCGGCACGGCGACGGAATTGCGCGCGCAGCGCAACTATGCCGGCCACCGGCTCGCGCCTTGGCTCGCCCATGTGATGGTGAGCCGCCAGGAGACGGCGCGGCCGCTGATGACGCCCGGCGAAGTGATGCAGCTTTCGCCTGACGAAGAGATCGTCATGGTCTCCGGTCAGCCGCCGATCCGCGCGAAGAAGCTCCGCTATTTCGAGGACGCCAACTTCACGGGCCGGGTGTGCCCCCCGCCCGCGCTCGTGGCGGACGGTCCCTTTGCGGACTGTCCGCCATCCCGCGCCGACGACTGGAGGGACCAAGTGCGCGGCTCCCACGCCGATCTCGTCAAGCCGTGGTCGGAGCTCGTTTCGAACGGCGATGAAGATGATGGCGGCCTTAAGCGCCATCCCGCCTTGCCGGATGAAGCGCCCGCCAAGGCGGAACCTGAGAAAGCGCCCGACGCCGGGCTTCTCGACGACGAATTCGACCCCAACGACGCCAGGCGGATGGAACAGCTCGCACGCAACGCTGCCGTGGTCCAACGCGCCCACGCCATAGACCAGGCCGACGACGACCTGATTCCGAGCTTTTAGAGGGAGCTCGTCCATGAAACCCCGCCTCAACGTTCATGTCTCAGACGAGCTTTTCGACAAAGTGGAAATCGCCGCCAAGCGGCCTGGCGTCACCAAGGCGGCCGTGGTCGAGGCGGCGCTTCTCGGCTTCTTCTCGAAAGAGTTCGACGATCAGCGCGACGGTGCGCTCATCCGGCGGCTCGACCGGATGACAAGGCAATATGACCGGCTGGAGCGCAATCTCTCGGTCACGACCGAAACGCTGGCGCTCTTTATTCGCTTCTTTCTCACCGTCACGCCGCCATTGCCGAACGCCGACCAGGACGCCGCCCGCGCGCTCGGCAAGGAGCGGTTCGACTATTTCATCGGCCAGCTCGCACGACGCCTCGCCGGTGGCAAGAACATGATCCGCGACGTGCTCGAAGAAGTGAGCGCCAAGGAGAGCGACTTCTTCACCGAGGCCGAAGTCGAAGCGTTGCGCGCCGTGCGAGAAGCAGGCGCCGCCGACACAAAGAAGCCCAACGGGGGTGCGGCTTATGACTGACCGCTTCCATCCGAGCACGCTTGATCGTCAGCGCACCATGCTGCGCACCGCCATGGGACCGGCGATCGCGGCAGCGCTGGCCGATCCCGCCGTCATCGAAGTGATGGTCAATCCGGACGGCCGACTCTGGATCGACCGTCATGGCGACGGCCGGATCGATGCCGGCAAGCGGATCGGCGCTGCCGAGGCCGAGCGGATCATCCGCCTGGTCGCGAGCCATATCGGCCAAGAATGCCACCGCGAGCGTCCTGTCGTCTCGGCCGAGCTGCCCGAAAGCGGCGAGCGCTTCGAAGGCCTGCTGCCGCCTGTCTCGCCGGCGCCGTGCTTCGCCATCCGCAAGCCTGCCCGCGTGCTCTATCGCCTCACCGATTATGTCGAAGCCCGGATCATGACGCCGCTGCAGGCGAAGGCGCTGCGAGAGGCGGTCGAGACGCGCAAGAACATCGTCGTGGTCGGCGGGACGAGCTCGGGCAAGACGACGCTCGTCAACGCGCTCCTTGCTGAGGTCGCCGACAGCGGCGACAGGGTGATCCTCATCGAGGACACGCGCGAGCTCCATTGTGCGGCGGAAGACAGCGTCAGTCTACGGACGAAACCAGGCGTCGCCTCGCTCGCCGATCTCGTGCGCTCGACACTGCGCCTGCGCCCCGACCGGATCATCGTCGGCGAAGTGCGCGGGGCGGAAGCCCTCGACATGCTGAAAGCGTGGAACACCGGCCATCCCGGTGGGATCACGACGCTTCACGCCAACTCCGCCCATGCCGGTCTCTACCGCCTCGAACAACTCATTCAGGAAGCGGTCGTCACCGTGCCGCGCCGGCTGATCGCCGAGGCGATCGACATCGTCGTTTTCCTGACGGGGCGCGGGTCGGGCCGCCGCGTCGAGACCGTCGCTGCGCTCGAAGGCCTCGATGCCAATGGCGACTACCGTCTGTCGCCGCTCACGCCCGTTCACCTCGTTCCAACCGCCTAATCCAGGAGAGCTTCATATGAACTTATTCACGCCCGATATCTCTTCCAGGTTCCCATACCGGCAGGCTCTCTTCACCAGTCTCCTCGTCGGGCTCGCGCTCGTCTGGTCGGACGCCGCCCACGCCGCCGGCTCGGGCATGCCGTGGGAAGCGCCGCTCACCCAGATCCTTCAGTCCATCGAAGGGCCGGTCGCGCGCATCATTGCCGTCATCGTCATCGTCATCACCGGTCTGTCGCTCGCTTTCGGCGAATCGAGTGGCGGCTTCCGCCGGCTGATCCAGATTGTCTTCGGCCTTTCCATCGCCTTCGCGGCGACGAGCTTCTTTCTCTCCTTCTTCTCCTTCGGCGGCGGGGCGCTGATTTCATGAGCGTCGAGGGCTTCGAGATTCCGCTTCACCGTGCGCTCACCGAGCCGATCCTGATGGGCGGCGCGCCGCGCACGGTGGCGATCGTCAACGGCACGCTCGCCGCGGCCTTGGGGCTCGGTCTTCAGCTTTGGCTCGCGGGACTTGCCGTTTGGATCGTCGGCCATGCGGTCGCCGTCTACGCCGCGCGCAAGGACCCAGCCTTCATGCAGGTCCTGGTCCGCCATACCCGCCACAAGGGGCATCTCTCATGCTGAATCTGGCGGAATACCGAAAACGCCCGGCGCTGCTGGCCGACTATCTTCCCTGGGCCTGCCTTGTGGCGCCCGGCGTCATCCTCAACAAGGACGGCGGGTTTCAGCGTTCGGCGCGCTTTCGCGGTCCCGACCTCGAAAGCGCCACGGAAGCCGAACTGGTCGCCGTCTGCGCGCGGATCAACAATGTGTTGCGCCGCTTCGGCTCCGGCTGGGCGCTGTTCTTTGAAGCCGAGCGTCATCCCGCCCGAGATTATCCGCATTCAGAGTTTCCGGACCCCGTGTCTCGGCTTGTGGACGAGGAGCGTCGCGCGGCATTCGAAGAGTCCGGAGCGCTGTTCGAGAGCGGCTATGTTCTCACCTTCACCTATCTACCGCCCGCCGAAAATATCGGCCGCGCTGAGCAGCTCTTGATCGAAAGCGAAGGCGAGCGCCGTGGCCTCGATTATCGCGACCATCTCAATGCATTCGTCCAGAAAACCAACCGGGCGCTCGATCTGCTCGGTGAGCTCATGCCCGAGGTGGCGCAGCTCAATGACGAAGAGACACTGACCTATCTGCACAACTGCATTTCGAACCGGCGCCTTTCCGTGGCCGTTCCCGAGACGCCGGCCTATCTCGATGCGGTTCTCGTCGACACATCGCTCACCGGCGGCCTCGCGCCGATGCTTGGCGAGGCACATCTTCGCGTGCTGACCGTGCTCGGCTTTCCGGGTTCGACAACGCCGGGGCTGCTCGATGCCTTGAACGGGCTCGGCTTCGAGTACCGCTGGATGACCCGGTTCATCCCCCTCGACAAGGCGGCGGCCGAGAAGGCGATCAAGCGCTATCGCCGGCAGTGGTTCGCCAAGCGCAAGTCGATCTCCGCCATCATCAAGGAAGTGATGACCAACGAGCAGTCGGCGCTGGTCGATACGGACGCCGACAATAAGGCGGCCGACGCTGACGCGGCGCTTCAGGAGCTTGGCGCTGATCTCGTCTCATACGGCTACGTCACGACGACTTTCGTCGTGTGGGACGAGGACGCAAATGCGGTCCGCGAGAAGGTCCGCGCCGCGCAGCGCGTGATCGACGGGCGCGGCTTCGCCACCATCGAGGAGAGCGCCAACGCGGTTGAGGCCTGGCTCTCATCCTTGCCCGGCCATGTCTACGCCAATGTGCGGGCCGCGCTGATCAACACACTGAATTTGGCGCATATGATGCCGCTATCGGCAACCTGGGCAGGACCGGCGCGCAACGAACATTTGGGCGGCCCGCCGCTCATAACGGTCCGGACGGGCGGCACGACGCCGTTCCGGCTGGTCACGCATTTCGGCGATGTCGGCCACACGCTTGTCGTCGGTCCGACGGGCGCCGGCAAGTCGGTGCTGCTGGCGCTGATTGCGCTGCAGTTCGGCCGTTACGAGGACGCACAGATCACCATCTTCGACAAGGGCGGGTCGGCGCGCACCGCCGTGCTCGGCATGGGTGGCGCTTGGTTCGACCTCGGCGCGGCCAAGGACGGCGTCAAGCACGCGCTCGCCTTCCAGCCACTGGCCAAAATTGATCTGACCGGCGAGCGTTCCTTCGCGCAGGAATGGGTGCTCGGGCTTCTTGCGCACGAAGGCGTTGCGGTGACACCGGAGGTCAAGGATGCGGTGTGGTCGGCGCTGTCCAATCTTGCCGCGGCGCCCCAACCGGAACGCACGCTGACGGGGCTGGTGACGCTGTTGCAGCGTACCGAGCTTCGACAGGCGCTCCAGCCCTATACGCTCGAAGGACCATATGGTCGGCTTCTGGACGCCGACGATGATCGCCTGATCCTAGGCGCCGTCCAATGCTTCGAGATGGAGGAGCTGATGCACGAGGCGGGCGCGGTGCTGCCCGTGCTCACCTATCTCTTTCACCGCCTCGAAACGCAGTTCGATGGACGGCCATCGCTGCTTATTCTCGACGAGGCCTGGCTTTTCCTCGACAACCCGGCCTTCGCCGCGCGTATCCGCGAATGGCTGAAGACGCTCCGCAAGCAGAACGTCTCGGTCGTGTTCGCGACGCAAGGCCTGTCGGACATCGCCGGCAGTTCCATCGCGCCGGCAATCATCGAGAGCTGCCCGAGCCGCATCTTCCTGCCCAACGACCGGGCGATCGAGCCCCAGGCGAAAGCGGTCTACGAGGCGTTCGGCCTCAATGACCGGCAGATCGACATCGTCGCCCGCGCCGTGCCGAAGCGCGACTACTACTTCCAGTCCCGCCTCGGCAACCGGCTGTTCGAACTCGGCCTCGGCACCGTCGCGCTCGCATTCACCGCCACCTCGACCAAACAGGATCATGCCCTGATGGACGAACTCATCGCCGCCCATGGCGAGGACGAATTCGCGGACTCCTGGCTGCGCGCCAAGGGCCTCGACTGGGCGGCCGATCTTATCGCGGCCGACCGCCAAACCCCGAACCATCCCGAAACGGAGGAAACCCATGAAACGTAAGCTCCTGGCGGCCGTCGCCGCCATCGCCTTGTCCTTGGGACCGGTCCAGAATGCCCACGCCATCTTCGGCATTGGCGATGTCGTCTACGACCCGGCCAACCACGCCGAGAACATCCTGACTGCGGCGCGCACGCTTATCCAGATCAACAATCAGGTCCAACAGCTCGCCAACGAAGCGCAGATGCTGCTCAACCAGGCGCAGAATCTCACCACCCTACCGACCTCTGTAGCGGCCGATCTTCGGACCTCCCTCGCGCGCGTAGACGGTCTCATCACGACCGCCCGCGGGATCGCCTATCAGGTCTCGGTCATCGACAGCGAATATCGCCGGCTCTTCCCCGAACAATATGCGGCGGCCGTCTCGACCTCGCAGATCGTCGCCGATGCGCAGGAGGCGTGGACCCTGGCGCGCGAAGGCTTCAAGCACAGTCTGGAGGTTCAGGCCGAAGTGGTCGGGCAGGTCCGCGCCGACACGGTGACGCTCGACTTGCTTGTAGCCGAAAGCCAAGGCGCCGTCGGCAATCTTCAGGCAGCACAAGCGGGCAATCAGCTCACGGCGCTTGCCGCCAAGCAGACCATGCAGCTTCAGACGCTTCTTGCCGCTTCGGCCCGGGCCGACGCGCTGGAGCGCGCGCGGAGCCTCGCCGCCCACGAACAGGCGCGCGCCCGCTTCGTGCGTTTCATGGGCGACGGCGACGCTTATACGCGGCGCTAACTAAGGGGCACAGGCGATGGGCGACCTCAACGTCATCGATCAGTTCACGGATACATTCGTCAGCTATATCGATTCCGGCTTCGGCTTGCTGACGCCGGACGTCGCCTTCCTCACGACCATCCTGATCGGGATCGACATCACGCTTGCCGGCCTCTTCTGGGCCTTGGCCGACGACAAGGCGGTTATCCCGGCGCTAGTACGCAAGGTGCTTTATGTCGGCGCCTTCGCTTTCATCCTGAACAATTTCGCATTCCTCGCGAACGTCATCTTCGACTCGTTCGCAGGCCTTGGCTTGCGCGCCACCGGTGCGCCGATCAGCGCCGCCGACCTGATGCGCCCCGGCTTCGTTGCGGCGACCGGCTTTGACGCGGCGCAGCCTTTGCTGGCGGAAGTCAGCGACCTCATTGGCCCAATAGCCTTCTTCGAAAACTTCGTGCAGATCGCCGTGCTGATGGTCGCCTGGCTCATCGTGCTCCTGGCTTTTTTCATTCTCGCGATCCAGCTCTTCATCACCATTCTCGAATTCAAGCTGACGACACTCGCAGGCTTCGTGCTCGTGCCCTTCGCGCTGTGGAACAAGACCGCGTTCCTCGCCGAGCGGGTGCTCGGCAACGTGATCGCCGCCGGCATCAAGCTGATGGTGCTCGCCGTCATCGTCGGGATCGGCTCGACCCTGTTCGGCGCTTTTGCGGCGTCGTTCTCGGGCGGCGACATCACCATCGAGCAGGCGCTTTCGACCGTGCTTGGTGCACTCGCGATCTTCATGCTCGGGATCTTCGGCCCCGGCATCGCGGCAGGCCTCGTCTCCGGCGCGCCGCAACTCGGCGCCGGCGCCGTCGTCGGGTCCGCCGCAGGTCTTGCGCTTGGCGGCGCGGCGGCCGGCGGTCTCGCCATGGGTGGAGCCCGTGCACTCGGAGTTGGGGTGAGCGGTGCGACGAGAGCGGCCGCCTCCGTCGCCGGCGGAGCAAGCACCGCCTATGGCCTCGGGCGCGGCGCCTCGGGTAGCTCAGGTCCAGCGGGTGTCGCGGCCGGCGTCGCCGGCATGGCCCGCGCTGGCGTCGGCGCGGTCGGACAGGGTATCCGCAACGTCGCTGACCGGGCGACCGCCGGCGTTCGCCGGTCCTTTTCCGATGGCGCGCGCGGCGCCTTCACCGCCACCGGCGGCGCACTTCCCGGCGGAACCGATATCCCGGCCGCGACCGCGGCAGCGAGCGGCGCGCCGGATTGGGCGCAAAGGCTGCGGCGCGAGCAGCGGATGCGCGAGGGCGTAAGCGTTGCCGCGCACACCGTCCGAGACGGCGACCGGCCCGTATCCGGCGAGAACCCACGGCTCAGGGATGACGAATGATGTTCAAGAGATCGACCACCACCTATGGCAATACGCCCGAACCGGTGACGCCTTACCAGAAGGCGGCGCAAGTCTGGGATGAGCGGATCGGCTCCGCCCGCGTTCAGGCTAGGAACTGGCGGCTCATGGCCTTCGGTTGTCTGGCGCTTGCGGTCGGTCTTTCCGGCGGCGTTGTCTGGCAGGCGGGCCGCAGCACGATCACGCCCTATGTGGTCGAGGTCGATAAACTCGGCGAGGTGCGCGCCATCGGGCCGGCCATCTCCGCTTATGAGCCGACCGACGCCCAGATCGCCTACACCCTGGCGCGCTTCATCGAGAATGTCCGCTCACTGTCGATCGATCCGATCGTCGTGCGCCAGAATTGGCTCAGGGCCTATGACTTCACCACAATCGAGGCCGCGAACACCCTCAACGAATATGCCCGCGAGAACGATCCCTTCTCAAAAGTCGGCCAGCGCACCGTCACCGTTGAAGTGACGAGTGTCGTGCGCTCGTCCGCGGGCAGCTTCGACGTGCGTTGGCGCGAACAAACATTCGAGAACGGATCGCTCGCAGGCACGACCCGCTACACCGCCGTTCTCTCCATTCTCCTCCAGCGCCCGCGCACCGAAGAGACGCTGAGGAAGAACCCGCTCGGCATCTACGTCCGCGCGCTCAATTGGAGCCGCGACCACATCCCCGGAGACAACCAATGAAGAAAATCGCTATCCTCACCATTTCCGGCTTGCTCGCGGCCTGCGCCCACAAGGAGCTTCCGCCCGAGATCAGCTACGACAGCGCCGATTTCGATGCGGCGACGCTCGCCGCCGAGCCGCCACGTCCCGTCCGCATCGTCACGCTGCCCGAGCCGCTGCCATTGCCCGGGCAATTGAAGCCTGCGCCGAAGGGCGGCGAGCCGCCGGCGCCGGACACACGTTCGGCGGAAGAGCGGGTCGAGGACGCCAATGCTGCGGCCGCCATGGAGCCGAGCGCGGATGGCTATATCAACGCCATTCAGGTCTATCCCTATACGGAGGGTGCGCTCTATCAGGTCTATACGGCGCCGAGCCAGGTAAGCGACATCGCTCTTCAGAAGGGCGAGAAGATCGTCTCCGTCTCCGCCGGCGATACGGTGCGCTGGGTCATCGGCGACACGGTGAGCGGCGGTGGAGAAAACGCCCGCGCCCACGTGCTGGTCAAACCCATCAAGGAAGACCTCAAGACCAATCTCGTCATCATCACCGACCGACGCGCCTATCATCTGGAGCTTACGAGCACGCCCGAGACCTATATGGCCTCGGCGTCCTGGACGTATCCCCATGACGCGCTTCTGGCGCTTCGCCGGGACAACAGAACGGCGGAAAAGGCCGTTACCCAAGTCGTCGATACGGGCCTCGATATCGACAAGCTGCGCTTCCGCTATGCCGTGAGCGGTGACAGTCCGCCCTGGCGGCCGGTTCGCGTCTTCGACGATACGCACAAGGTCTATATCCAATTCCCGGCGCGGCTTGACCAGGGCGAGGCGCCGCCGCTCTTCGTCGTCGGGCCGGACGGGGACAACCTGCTCGTCAACTACCGGGTGCGCGGGCGCTATTACATTGTCGATCGCCTCTTCGCCGCCGCCGAACTCCGGCTCGGCGAAGACCCGCAACAGGTCGTGCGCATCACCCGCACCGATGGCCGTCCCCACGTCACCAGCCGTGATCGGTCCGACACCGTCGGCGCGTTCGACGCCGGAGACCGCTGATGGCGCCATCCTGCGACGACGAACTGAGGCATGCCATTCCGCCGGATGCCAGCGCCGCCAAGGTCGATGCGGAAGCGCTCGCTCTGCGCGCCAAGCCGCGCCCGGTGACACGGATCAACCGCCGTGTGCTGATTTTGCTCTCCGGCACGGGGCTTCTTCTGATCTTCGGCGCGACCATCTTCGCCCTCGATCCGCCGCGCTTGTTCGACCGCGACGAAGCCGGCCGTGAGCTCATCCGAACCGAAAACACGCCGACGCCCGAAGGGCTGGAAGGCCTACCGCGCAATTACGGTGATCTGCCGAAACCGGTCGAACTCGGACCGCCCCTGCCGGGCGATCTCGGCGGCGCCATACTGGATAAGGAACGCGAGCTTGGCGTCGGGCCGTCGCCCGATTTGCCGTTCCGTCCGAACCCGGAGGATGACGCAGCCCGCGCCGAGCGCATCCGCCAGGCGCGGCTTGCGAGCCAAGGCCGCGAATCCGGCGTCTTCTTCCAGCTCTCGACGCGGACGGCTGGCGCGGCGAATACGCCGGCCACAGTTGGCAGCGCGACTCCTGCGCTAAGCCCGGCGGACCGCAATCCCTTCAATGGCCTCAGCGCGGCGGAGGGCGATCAAGGACTCGGGCTCGATCTCCAAAACGACCAGAACCTCCAGGGCCGCAAGCTCGACTTCCTGAAGCAGGGGGTCGAGACGAACATCTATAACCCCCACGCGCTTCAGGACCCGGCCTCGCCCTACCAGGTGATGGCGGGGACCATCATCCCGGCGAGCCTTGTGACCGGCGTCAACTCTGACCTGCCAGGCCGCGTCATCGCGCAGGTGACTGAGAATGTCTTTGACACGGTTTCGGGTCGCTATCTCTTGATCCCGCAGGGCGCGCGCATCATCGGGACCTATGACAGCGTCATCGCCTTCGGGCAGAGTCGCGCGCTGGTCGTCTGGCAACGGATCATCATGCCCGACGGGTCCTCGGTCGTGATCGACAATCTGCCGGCTACGGACGTTGCGGGTTATGCCGGCCTCGAAGACGAGGTCGATTTCCATACCTGGCGGCTCCTGAAGGGAATCGTGCTTTCGACGCTTCTCGGCGTCGGGACGGAGCTCTCCTTCGGCGACGACGAGGGCGATCTCGTCAAGGCGATCCGCGAGTCGACCCAGGACAGCGCCAACCGTGTCGGCCAGCGCATCACCGAACGCAACTTGGGCATCCAGCCCACCATCACCATCCGGCCCGGCTGGCCGCTTCGCATCATCGTGCATTCGGACCTGGTGCTCAGGCCTTACCGCGGATGAGGAGACGCCGATGACCCTCAAGCTCGACAAACTCCCCGACCGCGAGCCAGCGAAGATCGCCTTCACCGCGAGCCCCGAGCTCAAAGCCGCCCTCAATGATTACGCCGAAATCTACCGGCGCACCTACGGCCACAAGGAGGGCGTCGCCGATCTCATTCCCTTCATGCTGGAGGCGTTCATGAACGCCGACCCCGGCTTCAAGCGGGCGCGCAAAGAGCTCGAAAACGCACGCTCATCTTCCCAATCAACCAAAGCAACGGAGATTTGAACCATGGCTACGATAGGCAGCTTCACCGCCGGCAAGGACGGCTATGTCGGAACGATCCGGACTCTGACGGTTAACGTCAAGGCGAAGATCGTCGCCAATGATGCGAAGAAAAGCGAAGGCGCTCCGGACTTCCGCGTCTACGCCGGCCGAGCCGAGCTCGGCGCCGCCTGGAAAGCCAGGACCAACGGCGAGGCGCCGCGCGACTATCTCAGCGTCCAACTCGACGACCCGAGCTTCCCCGAGCCCATCCGCGCGGCTCTGTTCGAAGAGGATGGCGCGGCGTTCCTGGTCTGGAATCGGCGGGAGGGGTAGGATTTTGCTTGCGGGACGTCCTGTTTCTGATGTAACAATATGTCGGAAGTTACACGCAACAACCGACGATTCGTTACATGGAAGAGCCCCGTCAATCCACGCAGCGCGATCTCGCCGTCAGCCTCATCGAACGGCACGGCATTATGCGCCTATCTGACCTGAAGGACCACGGGGTGAATCCGGCGACGCTGGCGCGCCTGGTCGAAGAGGGCGTCCTGCAAAAGCCGTCGCGCGGGCTTTACGAGCTCTTCGGCGCCGATATCGAAGCGGCGCACAATCTTGCCGAAGTCGCCAAGCGCGTCCCGAAAGGGGTGATCTGCCTGATTTCGGCGCTCCAGTTTCACGAGATCACGCTTCAGCTTCCCCGCAGCGTCTGGATCGCCATTGGCTCCAAAGACCGCAAGCCGGCGCTCGACTATCCGCCACTCCGCGTCGTCCGCTTCGGCGAGAAGGCGCTGAGGCTCGGCGTTGAAACTCACACCATCGATTCCGTACCGGTGCGCATCTTCGATCCTGCGAAAACCATCGTCGATTGCTTCCGTTTCCGGAATACCGTCGGCCTCGACGTGGCGCTTGAGGCGCTGCGCATGGGCTGGCGCTCTCGCAAGGCAAAGCCCGACGACATTGTCCGGTACGCTCAGGCGCTACGCATCTGGAGCGTGGTGCGGCCCTATCTCGAAAGCGTCGTCGCCGATGAAGGATAAGCCCGCCAATATTCCGGCATCTGTCCTCGCCAGACTTCGTAATGTGGCGCGGGAGAAGGGCACGGACTACCAACTTATATTGCGCCGCTACGCCATCGAACGGCTGCTCCATCGGCTCAGTGTTTCTCCCTATCGAGAGCGGTTCGTTTTGAAAGGGGCCATGCTCTTTACAGTTTGGCTTGAGGATCCATTTCGGCCGACGCAGGACCTTGACCTTCTTGGATACGGCGATCCTGACATAGCGCCGATCGAAGAGACATTCCGTGCGATCTGCCGGATCGTGGCGGAGGACGAAGACGGATTGGCGTTCGACGCCGAAGGGCTGAATGCGGAACCGATCCGCGAGGATCAGGAATATGGCGGCGTTCGCGTGAAAACGATGGCCTTTCTCGGCAAGACCAGAATCCCTGTGCAGATCGATATCGGCTTCGGCGACGCGATCACGCCCGCGGCGCAGGAATTGGAATTCCCGCCGCTGCTTTCCTCCAAGGGGCCGCACCTGAAAGCCTATCCCAAGGAAACCGTCGTCGCCGAAAAGCTTCAGGCGATTGTCGCGCTCGGCCGCGCCAACAGCCGGATGAAGGATTTTTACGATCTGCTCGTGCTGTCGCGACTGTTTGCCTTCGAAGGCGGGGTCCTTGCTTCGGCTATCCGGGCGACATTTGATCGCCGTGGGACGATTATTCCGGCGACGCCGCCCGATGGTCTGTCTCAGGAATTCGCGGGGAACCAGGTCAAACAACGCCAATGGACGGCGTTCGTCAGGCGCGAGCCGTTGCTGATCGCCGCGCCGACTCTCGGCGAAACAATCAACGAGATCGCGGATTTCGCGATGCCGGCGATCAAAGCAGTAGTAACCGGCGGCGAATTCAATCTCAGATGGGCCGATGGCGGGCCATGGAAGGCGATATCGCCTGCACCGCGATGAAGCCTTGCCGCCAGGCCCCACAATCACGTCATGTCGCCTTCGGGCGTAATCTCTTACGGGCGGCATTGCGCCGATTGGCGATGCGTAAAAGCGCATATTTGATCGGCAGTTCGTCGAAGAAATGCGGGTCGCGCTCGTCCAGCCATTCGCGCACCTCCTCATGGTCCGGATGTTCGGGATCGCCATAGGCATCGAGCAGTTCGTAAAAGCCGGGAACGCCGCCGCAGTCTTCCGGCGGCGCCGCGCGTTCGCCGCCGAGATAACGCGGATAGCTTGTGTCCGGATCGCCTTGCCGGATATCGGTGACAGAGACGTTCATGCGCCAGTCGTCGCCGAAGTCGTAGACATAGGTAAGAACGGTTTTGTCGTCTTTGCAGATGTCGCGCAGGCGCACCGAGCCGGCCTTGCGGCAGGGCTTATCCCCCCAATCCATGTCGTCCACGGGCGGGATATAGCGGTAATTCTCGTCGGAAAATTCCCATAAGTGATAGTCGCACCAGCCCATGAGCTGTTGGATGGTCTCGTGCAGCGCCTTGAGCGTCATGGACGTTGGCGCTTCCATTTCGCGCCAGATGGGCGGTTCGATATCTTCGAGCTCGACGCGAATGGTCGCGATTTCGTTGAAGCTTTCAAGGCCTTCGGCGGGTTTGGCAGGCGGCATTAACATGGTTCTTTCGTTCGGGCGTCCGGAGCGAATCAGCAGCTCGTCGTTTGCTTGAGTCGGAGAAAGCCATATTTCATACATGGCTTTCGCCGATTTCGACAAAGTCATCGATCTTTAGCCCGCCCCGGTATTCATGGGAAAGTTATTCGGCTCGGACGGGCCAAGACGCCTTTTTCTCTCATGGCGTGCGAGCGGACGGGAGCCTCTGTCAAATCCGCGAAGGCCCCTTCATCAAATCTCATCGTCGCTGTGGGGCGCTGAGCCGCGCCCATTCCGCTGGCTTTTGAACGTCTCCCGTGCGGCTTGGCGGGTCAACGCCTTTACGATGGCTTGCAGATGGGGCGTGATTTTCTCAGAGAAATCGTCCGTACTATGGTCGTCAGGCGCGTCCGCGGAAGAAACCTCCGGTATTTCCTTGCCGTCGCCGTTCGCGGAATCCGATATCTTCTCTGCGATCCGATCTGCCGCAGATTTGATCGGGTCATTCGCAAGATGCGCGTAGCGCGCCGTCGTTTGCACTTGCGTATGGCCGAGAAGCTTGCCGATCATGGGCAGGCCTTCGCCGACGAGGAGGCCGCGGCTGGCGAAGGAGTGGCGCAGGTCATGGAGCCGGAGGCCGTCGAGCTTGGCTGACTTTCGGATGCGCCGCCACGGGTGCTGTAGGTCCGTCAGATGCGCTCCAGGATTTTTCCCGGTAATGACGAATTCGTTGTCTTCGAGTTTCTTGATCCCTTTGAGCCGCTCTACGGCGGCGGAACCGAGGTGAACAGTCTTGGGGCCGGTCTTTGAATCCGGCAACCGAAGCTCCCGTGCGTCGAGATCGACGTAGTCCCATTTGAGGGTCATGATTTCGCCCAGGCGGCAGCCGGTGAGCATGAGCAGCCATATGGCGTCGATCGCCGATTGGGTTTCGGTCTTTTCCACTTCGGCTTGCCGCAGCGCGTCGCCGAGCTGTTTGTATTCAGCGTCCGACAGGAAGCGCTCTCGCTTCACTTCCTTGTATTTCTTGACATGCCGACAGGGGTTCGAGCCGTCGGGACGAATGCCCCAAATCTCGGCGAGATTGAACATCTTGGAGAGCACGCCAAGGGATCGATTGGCCTGATAACGCTTGTCGCGCAGGTCGTGATGGAACTTCGCGATATCGGACCGGTCGATGTCTATAACCTTGCGCGTTCCCATCTTGGGATTAATGAACAGCTCCACCGACCGGCGGTATTCGCGCTCGGTCGTCTTGCGGCAGTGCGTGGGAACATAGTCGTCGAGAAAACGCTGGCCCAACTCCTTCATGGTGGGCGACTTCCGCATGCGGGAATACTGGGCGGAGGGGTCGGAGCCTTCCTTGGCGTCCGCGATGATCCCGCGCGCTTTGGTTCGGGCCTGTTCCACGGTGATCGAGCCGTGCCGGCCGATGGTCATTTTGATCTGCCGGCCTCGGCAGCGGCATTTGACGATATAGGCCTTCCGCCCTGTCGGGTGCACGCGCACGCCGAAGCCCGGCAACTCGTCGTCCCAATGGACAACTTCGGCGGCTTCGGGCTTCAAGGAATCGACGACGCGTTTGGTAAGTTTCGGCATTGTGCGGCTCCTGATTTGCGCTTCATGCCGGAGGGTTCCAGGGACCATATAGGTACCACTTGGAGGCAAATTCGCGCTATCTGCCGCATAGTCTATCAAACTTGTTGAGTCAAAATAAGCCCGTTTATTCAGCGTGTTATGAAGTTTCCGCCACTATGGTCCAGCGTGAGAAAATTGTTGCGAATCGTTCTCATAACCTGAAGGTCGCAGGTTCAAATCCTGCCCCCGCAACCACCTTAACCTGCTGAATGAGATCGGCCGTCCGGGCATCTGGGCGGCCTTTTTCGTTCCCGCCTTGCAGGACAAGGCGGCTTCCCTTCCCCGCAACCAGCTTCTCCTGCAACGGGCCGCCCTGATCGGGCGGCCCTTTTGCGTTTGCGGCAAGGCTCAGGATTCCGGCGAGATCGCCAAAGAGGTCGATTTCCAGCTTGCCTTCCGCGTTCGGGGTCAGCGTGATCCGGTCGATGAGCGAGCGCAGGATGTCCGCGGCTTCGCCCCGGTTCTCTTCGGCGGTGAGGACGGCGGCAAGGCGCGCGACCTGCGCCCGGTAATGCGCCGCCATGCCGGGATGCAGCAGCACCGGCTCTTCCTTGGTGCCGGCGAGCTGCGCTTCCAGTTCCTCCCGCCGCGCCGTGATGCGGGCGAGATCATCCTTGACCTCGGAGGCGGGCACGCCGTCCTTGATCGCCTGAATGATATTCTCGCGCGCCCTCGCGAGCTTGCCGAGTTCGGCTTTCGCGGCGGCGAGCGTCGCGTTCTTCTCGCCGCGCAGCTTGTTGAGATACCGCGTGTACTCCTCGCAAAATTCTTCCATCAGCGCGGGGTCCATCAGGCGCGATTGCAGGGCGGCGATCACGCGCCCCTCCAGATCGTCCTGCCGGATGACAAGGCGGTTTTCGCACATGCCCTTGTTGCGCGCGGTCGAGCAGCCATAGTGGCTCTGCGAAACCTTGCTGAATCCCCCGCCGCAGCAACCGCACTTAAGCAGGTAGGACAGCAGCATGCGTGGGCGCTGCTTTTCATGAAAGGCGGGCAGCTTGCGCAGCGCGCCCTGCCGTTCCTTCACCCGGTCCCATAAATCCTGTTCGATGATGCGCAGCTCGGGAACGTCCTTGACGATCAGGGCGGATTCATCGTTAAGACGCGAGACGCGCCTGCCGGTGTCGGGATTCTTGACATAGGCGAGGCGGTTCCACACGAGCCGTCCGATATACAGCTCGTTATTCAGGATGCCGGTGCCGCGGCGCCAGTTGCCGTTGATGGTGGACGGCCCCCAGCCCCCCATTCCCTTCCTAGAGCCGGAGGGGCCGGGAATCTTCCGCTTGTTGAGCGCGTGGGCAATCGCCTTGGGCGATTTGCCGGAGGCATATTCATTGAAGATATGGCGGACGATCGCGGCTTCCTGTTCATTGATGCGGCGCTCGCCGCGTTCGGGTTCGCCGGCGTCAGTGAACTTTTTCACCACGTCATAGCCGTAGGAGTTGCCGCCGCCGGACCTGCCCGCCTCGACACGACCGCGCAGGCCGCGCCGCGTCTTGTCGGCGAGGTCCTTGAGATAGAGCGCGCCCATCGTGCCCTTGAAGCCGATATGCAGCTCGGCAATCTCGCCTTCCGAGAGCGTCACCATCGCGACGCGGGCAAAGCGCAGGCGCTTGTAGACACCGGCGATGTCTTCCTGGTCGCGCGAGATGCGGTCGAGGGACTCGGTGAGGATGAGATCGAACTTGTGCCCTTGCGCATCCTGCATCAGCGCCTGAATGCCGGGGCGCACCAGACTCGCGCCGGAGATCGCGTGATCGCTGTAGCGCTTGACGATTTTCCAGCCCTCGCGCGCGGCGCGCTCCTCGCACAGGCGCACCTGATCCTCGATCGAGGCTTCGCGCTGCTTGTCCGATGAATAGCGGGCGTAGATCGCGGCTCTCATGGCTTATCCCCGGCAGATGAATCCATAAGATAAGCATCCTCGGGACTCGGGCTCAAATTGTTTTCGTAAGTTTGGCGCGCGAGATCGCGGGCGAGCAGCCGGGCGAGCGCGGCAAGGCCGGGATGGGGCGCTGTGCCCTCCGCCTTCTTCTTGCGCGCTGTCTTGCCGTCGCTTCGCATACCGTCAAGATGGCGAAGCCGCACCCGCTTTTCCTGATTACGCGCTGGTCAACGGGCCGACCGGAACGGCGGACAATGGCAGGTTGCAGCGGGTTGAAACGGAGAGCGGCGGACTGGCGCGGGTCACGGCGAGTCAGAGTCCGCGGAAACTGGCTTCCAGCAAGGGTTTCCTAATATTAGCGCAATATAATTGCTTAACGTTGCCTTAATATTCACAGTTGTATTATGGAATTACCAAGATATTTATTTAGGACTTACTTAGATGAAAAATAGACGAGGACCATTTGATTCGGGAGTCTTGACTATCAGCTACAAGGAGCTGGGGACCATCAGCATCGAAGAGCAAATTCATGCTCTGGTCGAAGACGGGAAGGCGCTCAAGGAAATTTATAACGTCCAGTTCGTGAAGGCGGCCCGCGTCAAGCTGTTCGTGACCAACGAATATGGCGAGATCATCAAGGTGCGCCGGCCCGGCGGCGGCTACATCCATTACATGGACACGCATCATTACCGGCCCGCCTGCCTCGATTACGACTTATAGGCCGAAAGGAGGGCGAGGTGATTGAAGCCACCATGTTACATCGATCTTGAACAGGCGCGGCAGCTGCTCGCCGAGATGGGCGTCGAACTGAATGAGCGGCAGATGAAACGCGCCGCAGACAGGGACGCGAGCGGACGCAGGAAGCTTCCTTTCTTTGTCGATCCGGTTGACGGCAGGCTCAGGATCGAGAAGGGAACGCTGGTTCGCATTTACAGGGAAGCGCAGATCGAAGCGGAGAACAGCGCGAAGCAGTAATATAAAAAATCAGTTTTTTCTTGAGTTTACAGAGTCAATATTTAATCATGTTGAGTAATGTCAGATATAAGAAAAAGGGTAGGCAGGAAAGGCACGACTTACCAAGTACGATACCCGAGTAAATCATCGAAAACAGGCTATGCCTATGCCACCTTTAGTACGTTGAAGGAGGCGCGGAATTTTGTTGAGAGCGGTGGCACTCGCGCCAACCAAAGCGTTCGCCAATGTGAAATCAAAACCGTTGGGCAAGCCGTCGATAAGTGGCTCGCCATCTGCGTGAAGGAAGGTCGCGACGGACGCGACCCTATTACAAGGCATACTGAAAAAACCTACGGTCGCCGCGCCGAAGTCATGAAAGCCTACGAATGGGGCAAGGCCCTACAGGAGCTTCAGGCACCGGACATCGTTGAATTTCGGTCCTGGCTCTTGTCCCGCCACAGCCGCTATCAGGCCCACAAAGTGCTGTCGTCTTTTCATTCCGTCATGAAGGAAATGGCTCTGCGCGGCCACATTGCAAGCAATGTTGCGGCAGGGATCAGCATCCGGGCCGACTCCCGGTACGACGAGCCGGTGGTCATACCAACGCCAGCCGACGTACAGGCGCTGCTCGCTGCCGCCGACCGGCTTGCGAATTCCAAGAATAAGCAGACGGCCCGCACATGGGAGCGCTATCGCCCCATGCTTTACCTCGCCGCGGACACCGGCATGCGTCCGCAGGAGTATCTTGTCATTCAACCGTTCAACATCACGGAAGAAGGCGCGAAAGTGGATCGGGCGCTGGAAGGCGGCGGCTACAAGCTATCCGTTCCCAAGACAGCGGCTGGTCGCCGCACTATCGAAATCAGTCCGCAGACGCGCGAACTCGTGACACATTACCGCGATCACAAGATGATTCCGAACAAGTTCGACCTTCTCTTTCCGACCTCGACCGGCCGTTGGCAGAGCATCGATAATTGGCGCAAGCGCGGGTTCTACGCCGTCTGCTGCGAAGCCGGCTTGATGAAGACGGTCGAAGAAGATGGAGAGACCGTTGAGCGCCCGAAATACAAACCGTATGACCTGCGGCACTTCTATGCGTCGATGCTGATCGAGCGGAGGACAAACTTGAAGAAGATACAGAAGCTCATGGGGCACGAAGACATCAAAACCACACTGAACATTTATGGACACCTTATCGAAGCGGCGGAGACACGCGACGATAGCAGTGTCGGTCTGCTTTCAATTTTGACCGCTCGAAATTCTTGTGGCGAATCTGTGGCGAGTCCTCTGTAAGCCGCAGAAACTGTGGCTTTCAGCGAGCCCTGTCACGGCTGAGGTCGCGGGTTCAAGTCCCGTCGCTCGCGCCATAATAAAATCAATAGCTTAGAAGATACTTACGGAAAGAAATCGGCCCTTCGGGGCCGTTTTTGCCACAGCGGGCCGGTCCTCTGGAACCCGCAGAAATCCGCCATTGTCCGTTTCGGCCCGTTTCAGCTTGTGGCGCGTTTGTGGCGAGGATTATGTCCAGTCGATGGGCTCTCTCGTTTTCCCCAGATTTAGTAGCTTGCCATTTCCAGTGGGCTAGTTATCGTGGTGTCGGATATGACACTATGCATCACCATGATGGCCATGCCGAACCGCAGAAAACACAAGCCGATGAAGAGGATCACGGTAACCGTCGATCCCGATGACTACGCGGCCTTTGACCGGCTCGCGCAGGAGGGCGAGGTTACCGCATCCTGGTTGATTCGCCGCTCGATGCGCGAGTTCCTGGAGCGCCGCGACAAGGATGGCGCCGTGGCCCTCAATATCGGACCGGCGCGCCGCCGTGCGGCAGGAGGCGCCTGAGCATGGCTGAACCGGCGATCGACCAGCGGCTGCGTCAAGCGTCCTTTCCCGGAATGTGTCCGATCGAGGACGCGCTTGAATTGCTTTCGACCGCCGGCATCGAGGAGCGCGGCGCTGTCTTTACGCGCCGCGAGGTGGTGGACTTCATTCTCGATCTCGTCGGCTACACCCCTGACCGGCCACTTCACGAAAAGCGCCTGCTAGAGCCGTCAGTCGGGCACGGCGACTTCCTGCTTGCCGCGATCGAAAGATTGATCGCGGCATGGAAAGCCCGCGCGCCGGACGCCCCGGCGACAAGTCTCGCCGGCTGCATCCGCGCGGTCGAGCTGCACCGCGCTTCGTTTGAGGAAACGCGCGGCAAGGTCGGCGCGCTTCTGCGCAAGCGCGGAATAGCAAGCCGCGACGCCAAGCAGCTCGTAGGGGCGTGGCTGACGCAGGGCGATTTTCTTCTGACCCCGCTTTCCGGCAGCTTCGATTACGTCGTCGGCAATCCGCCCTATGTCCGGCAGGAACTGATCCCGGACGCGCTGATTGCCGAGTACCGCGCGCGCTACCGCACCGTCTTCGATCGCGCGGACATCTATATCCCGTTCATCGAGCGCTCGCTGACCGCCCTCGCAGAAGGCGGCGCCCTCGGCTTTATCTGCGCCGACCGGTGGATGAAGAACCGCTATGGCGGTCCGCTGCGCCAGATGGTGGCCGAGCGCTTTCACCTGAAAATCTATGTCGATATGTACGACACGCCGGCTTTCCACAGTGACGTGATCGCCTATCCAGCCATTACCGTGATTGTCAGGGAGAAGCCGGGACGCACCCGCGTTGCGCGGCGTCCCGCCATCGAGAAGACCGCGCTTGATTATCTCGCGGCTATGTTGCTTGCCACGCAGGCGCCCGATCCGAAGGGGCCAGTGAAGGAGATGGCCGGGATCACCGCAGGAGCGCAGCCGTGGATTCTCGACTCATCTGACCAGCTTGAACTTGTTCGCCGCCTGGAGCGGGACTTCCCGCCCATCGAAGACGCGGGCTGCAAGGTTGGCATCGGCGTTGCGACCGGTGCCGATGACGCCTTTATCGGCCCGTTCAAAGAGCTGGACGTGGAGGACGACCGCAAGCTGCCGCTTGTCATGACGCGGGACATTCTGTCCGGCGCGGTTCAGTGGCGCGGCCTTGGCATCGTCAATCCGTTTGCAGATGGCGGCGGTCTGGTCGACTTGGGCAAGTATCCGCGCCTGCGGGGTTACCTTGAGGCGCGCAAGGACCAGATCGCAAAACGCCATGTCGCGCAGAAGGCGCCCGCCAACTGGTACCGAACCATCGACCGGATTTATCCGGAACTGACGTGGCGCCCCAAGCTGCTGATCCCGGACATCAAGGGCGAAGCACATATCGTCTATGAGGGCGGCAAGCTGTATCCGCACCACAATCTTTACTTCATCACATCGGAGGAATGGGACTTGCGCGCCTTGCAGGCTGTGCTGCTTTCAGGCATCGCGCGGCTGTTCGTGGCGACATACTCAACGCGCATGCGCGGCGGTTATCTGCGCTTTCAGGCGCAGTACCTCCGGCGTATCCGTCTGCCGCGCTGGGCTGACGTTGCCGATGGAATTAAAAAAGAACTTGTTGCCGCCGCGCAAAAGGGCGACGTGAGCGCCTGCAACAGCGCCGTCTTCAGGCTTTACGGCCTTTCGAAGAATGAGCGCGCCGCGCTCGGCGGCAACGGCGAATGACCAAGGGGATGCGGGGGCTACGTGACGATTAATCTTGCGAATTATGAAGTGAAGGCGCGCGAAGCGGTTCAGGCCTTTTGGGGGAACCGGGAAAAAGCGAGGCAGAAGCAAATCGAATCCGGAAACGTCGATCAGGGCGAGCGCGCCGGCGTCACGGCGGGCAAAAATATGGACGGCTTTATCGCGCTTGTCATTGATCTGGTTCGTGCCAACGGCCTTGATCATGCCGCTATTCACCGCGAGCGGGCTGTCGTCACGCTGCCGGGATATTTCCGGCCGACCAAGCTTTGGGATTTGCTTGTCATCAATGAAGGCCGTCTGATCGCGGCGCTTGAATTCAAGAGCCAGGTCGGGCCGTCCTTCGGCAACAACTTTAACAACCGGACCGAGGAAGCGATCGGCACTGCGCACGATTTGTGGGTTGCCTATCGCGAGGGCGCCTTCGGCAAGCAGCCGCGCCCATTTGTCGGCTGGATGATGATGGTCGAGGACGCACCGGAGTCACGCCGGCCCGTGACGGATCGCTCGCCGCACTTCCCGGTATTCCCGGAGTTTCAGGGCGCGTCGTATCTCAAGCGCTACAACCTGCTCTGCCAGAGACTCATGCAGGAGCAGCTTTATTCCGTCGCCTCCGTCATCGCGTCGCCGCGCACGGCGTCGGCGGACGGCGCCTATCAGGAGCTGGACGGCATGACCGGTCTCAAGACGTTCGTCACGGAGCTGGCCGGCCACATAGCGGCGGAGGCGGCACGGGGGGTGTGAGATGAAAGCTGTTCGATTCAGAATTCAGAACTACCGCAACATCGACGACAGCGGCTGGATTCCCCTGGAGCGGGTCACAAACTTCGTCGGACGAAACGAGTCCGGCAAAACTGCGCTTCTCAAGGCGCTCCACAAGTTCAATCCGGCGACGCCCGAGCCGTATGATCCGCAGAGAGAATTTCCACGCGACCGATACACGCGCGACTACATCGCGAAAGGGTCAAAAGGCGGCGACTGGCCCGTCTGTTCCGTCGCCTTCGCCTTGCCGGATGGGTTGAAGACCGAAATCGCCGCGCTTCTTGAGCCGGGACAGGCGGCGCCCAATGAAGCCGTCGTCACCCGTTACTACGACAACTCGCTGCTCTTCGAGTATGAGCCGGAGATTGATGAGAAGGATCTGACTTCGGACTCCATCGTCAAGGCGCTCGGCACGTTCGCCGGTAGCGCCCGGCGACTCGCCGCGCCCGCGCCCGAACAGGAGGAAGCGACCGCTGCGCTGCGCACCGCACTCGCCGAATGGGCGACAGGCTGGCAGGACAAGCTCAAGGCGGCGGGCGATTTGCGGAACGCGGAGGGCGCGAAACTGCTTGGCGCGCTTCGCAGCGAATCGGAGAAGAAGAGCAATCCGCAAACCGCCGATATGGTTGAGGCGCTTCAGACCGCGATCACGCCGGTTCTTGAAGCCGCCACGCGCGGTCCCGTGCCGGACCGGATTGACGGGCTGATCAAGGCCAAGCTGCCCGTTCTCATCTACTTCGAGGACTACGGCGTTCTCGACAGCGCGATATGGCTGCCGCGATTCCTCGAAGACCTTGCCCGCGACAAGACCGATGCGCGGGTGAGAACGATCAGCGCCATGTTCAGGCATGTCGGCCTCGACCCGAAGGAAATCGCGGACCTCGGCGCCGAGGAAGCGCAGAACACCCGCAAGCAGGGCAACCAGCCGTCCGCCGACGTGATCGCCAAGGATCAGCGCCGGAAGGAAGAGCGGGCGATCCGGCTCAATTCCGCATCGCTTGACATCAGCAAGCGGTTTTCCGCGTGGTGGTCGCAGCGGCGGCACAAGATACGCTACCACGCCGACGGCGATTATTTCCGCATCTGGATTGCCGATGACCGGCGGCCTGATGTGGAGATCGAGTTGGAGGCCCGCAGCAAGGGCTTCCAGTGGTTCTTCTCATTCTATCTGGTCTTCCTTGTCGAATCCGAGGAAGGCCACAAGGACGCGATTCTGCTGCTGGACGAGCCGGGACTGCACCTGCATCCGACCGCACAGCAGGAGCTGATCACGTTTTTCGAGAATCTGTCGGAAAAGAACCAGCTTCTCTATTCGACGCACTCGCCGTTCCTGATCGACGGCGAGCATCTGCATCGCGTCCGGCCCGTCACCGAGGATGACACCGGCCACTCCCACATCAGCGTTGAAACCTGGCCGAAGGATCGCGAGACGATCTTCCCGCTGCAAGCCGCCGCCGGTTACGCAATGGTGCGCGGGCTATTCCGGCACACAAAGAACGTCCTCGTCGAGGGCATGAGCGACTACTACTACCTGCATGCGCTTTCGCAGCAGTGCGGCGCGACGAAGCGCGCCGCACTTCCGGCGGACATCTATATCACCGCTTGCGGCGGCACGAAGCTTGTCGGCCAGTTCGCTTCCCTGTTCCTCGCCCAGGAAGTCCGCCCGCTTGTCCTTCTTGACGGTGATGACGCCGGGCGCGTGCGGCGCGACGCCCTGATGAAAGAACTGTACGCGGGGCACGACAGCGGAATCCTCATGCTTGACGACGTGCTCGGGCGCGCAGGGCAGGAGGTCGAAGTCGAAGACATTCTGGGCGAAGATATCATCCTGCCCGCCGTGAAGGCGGTGGTTGGCAAGGCGATCAAGCTTACCGACGCGGACCGCAAGGCAGGCAGCCTGCCCAGCGCCATCAAGGCCGCCGCCAAGCGTCAGGGCATTGATTTGCCCGACGGGTGGAAGGCTTCTGTTGCCATCCATCTTGTATCGGAATGGGCCGAGAAGCGGACTCAGCTTCCCGATCCGGTGCTCGCGCAAGCCGAGACGCTTTTCAAGGGGATCGCCGAGCGGTTTACTGCCGGGCTCTCGACTGGAGTCCAGACAACCGCCGAAGGCCGGCGAGCGCGCGCCGCGTCCTAGAAGGAGGGTTTCGGCGCATGCGGATACGGCATTTATCAGTGCGAAATTTTCGAGGTATCCGTGAACTTGACTGGCCGGTCCCCGACCGGAACCTTCTTTGTCTGATCGGGCGCGGCGACTCCACCAAATCGACAATCCTTGAAGCCCTGCGCCGCGCCTTCCATCCGCAGTGGAATTTGACTTTCGATGATGCTGACTTCCATCTCTGCAATCCCGCCAATCCCATCACGATAGAAGCGGTCCTTGGCGATTTGCCGGATGAGTTTCGCGACCTTGAGAAATACGGTCACTGGCTGTGCGGCTGGAATACCGAGACGCTTGCGCGGGCGGACGATCCCGGTGACGCTCTGGAAGATGCGCTGCGGGTCCGTCTCATGGTCAAGGATGATCTTGAGCCGGCCTGGACAGTTATCAAGAACGATGAGGATGACGGCGTTCCGTTCAGAGCGAGCGACCGGGCGAAGGTAGCGGTCAGCCTCATTGGCGCGATTTCCGACCGGCATCTAACCTGGTCGCGCGGATCAATCCTGAGCCAGCTCACCGAAACTGAAAACATCTCCTCATCATTGGCCGGTGCGGCGCGTGCGGCCAAGGCTGCACTGGAAGCCCGGCGCGCGCAGGATTTGACCGCCTTTGACGCCGTGGCGGAAACGGCTGAAACGACCGCCCGCGCTCTCGGCGTCAACATTGCCGCATCCTACAAGGCGCACCTCGACACCGAGGCTATCAACGTCCGGATTGCGGGTCTTGCCCTGCATGACGGCGACATGCCGTTGCGGCAGTTGGGCCTCGGCTCCAAGCGCATGCTCACCACCGGCCTGCAAAAGCAGGCGCTACGCGCACCGCATATCACCCTGTTTGACGAAGTTGAGGTAGGGCTTGAACCGCATCGCATCGCCCGCCTCTTGCAGCATTTGAAGCAAGACGATACCGGGCAATATTTTCTGACCACCCATTCGCCAGTCGTATTGCGCGAACTCACTGTGGCCGATCTTCATATCGTCCATTGCGATCGCGGACGCATTGATGTGGTGGCCGCGAACAAGCCCGCGATTTCCGATTCCATTCAGGGCAAAATCCGATCCGGCGCCGAAGCGTTTCTCGCGCCCAAGATCGTCGTCTGCGAAGGCGCTACCGAAGTCGGCTTTCTGCGCGGACTGGACGATCATTGGGTTGCGGCGGAAGACAAGCAATCCTTTGCCTATCGCGGCGTCGCTCTGTTTGATGCCAACGGGGCAAGCAAGATTAGGGAGATAGCCGAGAATCTGAAAGCACTCGGGTACGATGTGGCTGCCCTCGCAGATTCCGACGAGCCGGACCAATTCTCTGATGCCGATGCCCAGGCACTGCGGGGCGCCGGAGTTACGGTCGCAAAATGGCATGGCGCGCTATCCATAGAAGAGCGTGTGTTCGCGGACCTGCCGTGGGCCGCCGTGATGGCGTCTTTTGGCGCGGCGCGCGCGATCTGGGGTGACGATGGCCGCCTGCTTGACCAGGTACAGACCCAATTCGGCCAAGCCTTCGACCGCAACTTCGAAGGATGGGCCGACTCACCGCAACTGCGTACCGCACTCGGAAAGGCCGCCAAGACCAGCGACTGGTTCAAGCGGCAAAGCTGGGGCCGCGAGTGGGCGTCGGCAATTTCGGGCTACCTGGCAGATGACGCCATCCGCGCAAGCGATCTGGTCCGGCAGCTCACCAGCTTGCGGGACTGGATCGACAATGTGTGAGCTTTCCGCAATCCTTGCCGCCCATGATGCCGGGGCGGGCTACGTCGTCGCGCCTGCCGGGTACGGCAAGACCCATCTGATTGCGGAATCCACGTCGCATAGCGCCGGGCGGCAACTTGTTCTGACGCACACATACGCGGGCGTGAACGCTCTCCGGCGCAAGATGCGCGAGCTGGGCGTCAGTTACAGGCTTTACCACATCGACACGATTGCAAGCTGGGCGCTGCGGCTGTGTCTTTCCTACTCGGCTACATCGGGCTGGAACACGGAACGGCCCGATGGCAATGAGCAATGGAGTGCGTTGTACGAGGCATGCGCGCGTCTGCTCGATTGTGCGTTTATCCGCAGGATCGTCCGCTCTTCCTACGCCGGGCTTTATGTCGATGAGTATCAGGACTGTTCGACAGCCCAGCACGGCATTGTCCTCAAGCTGGCGCGCGACCTGCCAACCCGGATACTCGGCGATCCGTTGCAGGGGATATTCGATTTTGAAGGGCAGGCCCCCGTGGATTGGGAGAGGGACATCGCAGGTGCCTTCCCGCTTCTCGGGCAGCTCGACGTGCCGCATCGCTGGATACGCGCGGGGGCCGATAATCTCGGTAACTGGCTGTCAGTGGTTCGCACCCGGCTGGAACGTGGAGAGCCCATTGATCTTGCCAACGGCCTTCCGGCGGAGGTTACGTTTCGGCGTGCCGATAACGAGGGTGCGCTGTTTCAGGCGCAGGGCAATACGTGCCGATACTTTAACTGCGACCGCCAGCATACGGTCATCGCCATTCACAAAGGGAGCCAGCAGTACAAGGCGAAGTGTCATGTTCTTGCGCGGAATCTGTCCGGCAGGTTCTCCTCGATCGAGGAGATCGAAGGCAAATCGTTATTCTCGTTCGTTGCCAAGATCAGCAGGGCACGGACCAATGCAGCGTGCCTCAAGCAAGTCATCGCGCTGGCAAAGCTCTGCATGACCGCTGTTGAAGCCAATCTTCCCGCCGCAACGATCCGGGGCGAGCACGTCAATATCCGGGTAAACACACGCAATCCCGAAGCGGCGCAGCGGGCGAACGAATATCTGGCCCAGGCCGGCAGCGCGGAGATGGCCCGGTTACTTATGGCGCTCAGGGTGACACCGGGCATAGAGGTTGTTCGTTCAGACCTGTATGGCCGGGTGATGGGTGTGCTGCGCAAGCATACTCTCCATCCGGAATTTTCTCTCGCGGAAGCGGCTGAAAAATATCACGGCGAGTTCCGTTACAAGGGCCGTCCGGTTGGACGGCGCAAGCTCATCGGCACGACTCTTCTGGTCAAGGGGCTTGAATTCGATCATGCCATCGTCCTCGACGCCGCATCCCTGTCGAAGAAGGAACTGTATGTGGCGCTCACACGCGGCGCGCGATCACTAACGATTGTTTCGAACAACCCGGTACTGACCCCTGGCGACTAGGTCCTATTAAAGAATTCTGCGCGTGCGGCGTTGCCTGACCCGACCCCTTTGAACGCAGCCACGAACAAGGAAACAAATGGCTGCATTCAAGGAGATAGAGAATGTCGGGAAAACGATATCGCCCAGAAGA
>NZ_FZQA01000008.1 GCF_900199215.1 Amphiplicatus metriothermophilus | reverse complement strand
CGCCCGCGCGCGCCCCTTCGGGGCGAAACCGCGCGATTCGCGCAAAGCCGAATCGTTCGAAACCGGCCCGAAGCCCTTGCGGCGCCAGACTCAGCGCGACTCGCCGCCGCGCCGTTTCGTGCGATTCGCCGCCCCGCCGTCGCCACTTGCGCGAAGGGCCGGCCCCTTGGCGGCGCGCGCTCAGCGCCGCCCGTCGGCGGTCTCCAGCGGAATCTCCGCCGCGACGGCTCCGGCGGCGAGATCGTAGATGATGACGCGGCTCGCTCCCGCCTCGGTCTCGACGCTCAGCGCCAGCCGGTCGCCGTCGAGCGTCATGGCGCTCACCCGCGCGCCGGCGGGCAGCGCGATCGGCTGGCGCGGTTCGGGGAACGCCGCGCGCGCCGGCGCGTCGGCGCGCGCGGCCTCGCGCGCCTCCTTCGGCCCGAAGATAAAGAGCGCGGCCAGAAACGCGCCGAGGAAAAACAGCGGCATGGTGATGATGATGATCAGAAGGTTGCGCGCGCCGATCACGCTGGCGATGGGCAGGGCGCCGCTCGGCGGGGCGTCCTCGCGGCGGGAATCGGGAGCGTTTTCAGCGGGCATGGTTTGACTCCGGCGGCGGGCTCGGGCATCGGCGCCATCGGGACGCAGGCTCTTACGGCGAGGCTTATGACCGCGCGCGAGGACGACGACAAGCCGGCAGGCGAGACGCGCGACTTCCTCATCGCGGCGCAGGACGCCGGCGCGCGTCTCGACAAATGGCTGGCCGAGCGCCTCGACGGCTTCACCCGCTCGCGCCTCAAGGCGCTGATCGAAGGGGGGGCGCTGGAACGCGACGGCGCGGTCTTCGACGACCCGTCCTGGAAGATCCGCGCCGGCGAGCGCTATCGCCTGACCGTCCCGCCCCTCGCCCCGGCCGCCCCGCGCGCCGAGGCGATTGCGCTCGACATCCGCTACGAGGACGCCGACCTCGTCGTGGTCAACAAGCCGGCCGGGCTCGTCGTCCATCCCGCCGCGGGCAACTGGACCGGCACGCTCGTCAACGCGCTCATCGCCCATTGCGGGGACAGCCTGTCGGGCGTCGGCGGCGTCGCGCGGCCAGGGATCGTCCACCGCCTCGACAAGGACACCTCGGGCCTCATCGTCGTCGCCAAGAACGACGCGGCCCATCAGGGCCTCGCCGCCGCCTTCGCCGGGCGCGACATCGAGCGGGCCTATGACGCCGTCGTGATCGGCGCGCCGCGGCCGGGCGTCGGGACCGTGGACGCGCCCCTCGCCCGCGCCGCCGCCGACCGCAAGAAGATGACCGTGGTCCGCGACGGCGACGCGCGCCCGGACGCGCGCCATGCGGTGACTCATTACCGCATCACGGAGGCGTTCGGGCGCGGGCGCGCGCGCCTTCCCGGCGACGCGCTGGCGAGCCTCGTCGAGTGCCGTCTCGAAACGGGGCGCACCCATCAGATCCGGGTCCATATGGCCCATATCGGCCATCCGCTGATCGGCGATCCGGTCTACGGCCGCGGGCCGGGCCTGGCCGGCCTCAAGCCGGGCGACGCGGCCGCCGAGCGCGCCATCGCGGCCCTCGCCGCCTTTCGCCGGCAGGCCCTTCACGCGCGCGTCCTCGGCTTCGTCCATCCCGCGACCGGCGAGCCCTTGCGCTTCGAGGCCGCCCCGCCCGCCGATTTCGCCGCGCTCGTCGCGGCGCTGAGGGCGCTGTGAGGGCCCGTCTGCGGCCATCGCCCGGCTCGCCGCGCCGCGCCCGGGCTGATAGGATGGGCTGGTCCGGAATCGGGCCGCGCCAGGGCGGCGAAATCACGCGAACCGAAGCCTTGGCCTGCGCGTATGAGCACATATATGAGCCTCTCGGCGCCCCGCCCCTATGGCGCGCCGGAGGGGAAAGAAAGCGCCTGACATGAGCAACGCACTCGCCGCAGCGACGTCCGCCCTGACGCCGGAGGGAAGTCTTTCCCGCTACCTCGCCGAGATCCGGAAATTTCCGATGCTCGACAAGGACGAGGAGTACATGCTCGCCAAGCGGTTCCGCGAGCATGGCGACCCGGAGGCGGCCGAGAAGCTCGTGACCAGCCACCTGCGGCTCGTCGCCAAGATCGCCATGGGCTATCGCGGCTACGGCCTGCCGCTGGGCGAAGTCATCTCCGAAGGCAATGTCGGGCTGATGCAGGCGGTCAAGCGCTTCGACCCCGACAAGGGATTCCGTCTGGCCACCTACGCCATGTGGTGGATCCGCGCCGCCATTCAGGAATACATCCTGCGCTCGTGGTCGCTGGTGAAGATCGGTACGACCGCCGCGCAGAAGAAGCTCTTCTTCAACCTGCGCAAGCTGAAAGGCCAGATCGACGCCGTGGAGGAAGGCGATCTGCGCCCTGAGCAGGTCGAGCATATCGCCACGAAGCTCGGCGTGACCGAGGACGACGTCATCTCCATGAACCGGCGCATGGCCGGTCAGGAGACTTCGCTCAACGCGCCCCTGCGCGGCGACGGCGACGGCGGCGGGGAGTGGCAGGACTGGCTGGTCGACGAAAACGCCGAGAACCCGGAACTGAAGCTCGCCAACGAGGACGAATACGAGCTGCGCATGAGCCTGCTCGAAAAGGCCCTCGCCACGCTCAATGAACGCGAGCAGCACATCATCGCCGAACGGCGGCTGAAGGATAATCCGGCCACGCTCGAAGAGCTGTCCAAGGAATACGGCATCAGCCGCGAACGGGTGCGCCAGATCGAGGTCCGCGCCTTCGAAAAGCTGCAAAAGGCGATGAAGCGCATGGACTGGGAGGCGCGCCAGCCCAAGGAAGAAACCGTCGATGCGTGACGGCGCGCCCGCCCCGCCGCCCGCCGCAGGAAGGCGGCTGCGCCTCGGGGCGCCTCTCCTCGCCGCCGCGCTCGCGCTGCTCGCCGGCTCCTGCGCCAGTCTCGTCAAGCCGCAGGTCGGCGCCGAGCCGGAAGCGTTGCGCGCAGGCGCCTACCGGCTCGACCCCGACCACGCCGCGCTCGTCTTCAAGGTCGGCCATCTCGGCTTTTCCCGATATGTCGGCCGCTTCGAACGCTTCGACGCCGCGCTTGATTTTGATACGGACGATCCCGCGGCGGCGCGGGTCGAGGCCGTCATAGACATCGCCAGCCTGGACGTCGCGAATGACGAATTCGCCCAAACCCTGAAGGGCGCGCGATGGTTCGACGCTGAAAATCATCCGCAGGCGGTCTTTCGCTCGACGAAGGTTGAAATTACTGATGCGAATGCAGGCCGCGTGGCCGGAACGCTCACGCTAAAGGGCGTGACGAAGCCGGCGAGCCTCGACGTGGTCTTCAACGGCGGGGCGCGCGACATGCTGCGCGGCGCGTATGTCGTCGGCTTCTCGGCGCGCGGAACGATCAATCGCAGCGATTTCGGGATCGACCGATATGGCGAGCTCGTCGGCGACGCCGTGACCATCGAGATCGAGGCGGAGTTCCTCCGTCGCGGCGCGGACGGATGAACCCGCCGCGCCCGCAAGAATCGGGCGGCGGATCCCCGCCCCGTCCGGCACGATGACGATCGCAGCCTTTGCTTCCAACGCCCGGAGGAGCATCCCCCTATGCCGACGACCGCAGAAAAAGTCGAAACATTCCGTACACTGCATAAAAAGGACGCGCCCTTCATCATGCCCAATCCATGGGACGCGGGCTCGGCGCGCGTTCTAGAAAGCCTCGGATTTCGCGCGCTCGCGACGACCTCTTCCGGATTCGCGCTTACCCTGGGACGCAACGACTATCGCGTCGCGCGCGCGGAAGCCCTCGCCCACGCCCGCGCCGTCGCCGCGGCCGTCGACGTTCCGGTCTCGGCCGATCTCGAAAACGGCTTCGGCCTTGCGCCCGAAGACGCGGCCGAAACCATTCGGCTCGCCGGCGAGACCGGTCTCGCCGGCGGGTCGATCGAGGATTCCTCGGGCGATCCGGAAGCCCCCGTCATCGAGCGAGCGCGCGCGGTCGAGCGCGTCGCCGCGGCGGTCGAAGCGGCCCGCGCCGCGCCCCACGGTTTCGTGCTGACGGCGCGCGCCGAAGGATTTCTTCACGGACAGGACGATCTCGACGAGATCATCGCCCGCCTGCAGGCTTTCGAAGCGGCCGGCGCGGATGTTCTTTATGCGCCGGGCCTGCCCGACATCGAGGCTGTGCGGACCGTCTGCGCCGCCGTTTCAAAGCCCGTCAACGTTCTGGCGATCGGCAAACTCGCCGGGGCGAGTCTCGCCGAGCTCGCCGAGGCCGGCGCGGCGCGCGTGAGCATCGGCGGTCTCGCCGCCTGGTTCGCCTACGGAGCGATGGCGCAAGCCGCCGCGGCGATGCTGCGCGAGGGGCGCTTCGAGCCGCTTCTTCCCCCAGCCGAAGGGGCGAAGGCGGTGCGCGCGGCGCTCGCGTGAGCCGCGCGGCGCGCCCTTACGCCTGGCCTATCGCGGCGCGGCGATAGTCGATGGCGTCCCTGGACTCCTTGAGGCCGAGCCCCGTCTCTTCGCGGAAGCGCTTGATCGCTTCGAGCATGCGTCCTTCCGCGATGAGCCGGTCGATTTCCTGCTGGGCGCTCGGCGCCATGTTGGAGAAGGCGTTTTCGGCCTCCTGCCGCTCGCGCATGCGCCGCTCGGCGCGGTCCTCGGGCGAGCCGGCGCCGCTCATGCGGCCCACGAGATAGGCGACGATGGCGACGGCGGCCAGAACCGCCCAGAACGCTGCGTCGTCGATAAAGTCCATGACCGGCCTCCGCGCAGGCTGCACGCGCCAGACGACCAATAACACGAACGAGGCAGGCCCTTGAACTGGAACGCTCAAAGCGCGTTCGAATATTTCCTGAACTCCATGCGCGCGATGGCGCGGCAGTGAACCTCGTCCGGCCCGTCGGCGAGGCGCAAGGTGCGGATATGGGCGTAGGCCTGCGCCAGGCCGAAATCCGTCGTCACGCCGGCGCCGCCATGGGCCTGAATCGCGTCGTCGATCACTTTCAGCGCCACGCGCGGCGCGGCGACCTTGATCATGGCGATCTCGGCCTGGGCCGCCTTGTTGCCGACCTTGTCCATCATCCAGGCGGCCTTGAGCGTCAAAAGCCGCGCCATCTCGATATCGACGCGCGCTTCGGCCACCCGCTGCTCCCAGATGGAATGCTTGTAGATCGGCTTGCCGAACGCCTCGCGCGTGAGGATGCGCCTGACAAGCTTTTCGAGCGCGACCTCGGCCGCGCCGATGGTGCGCATGCAATGATGAATGCGGCCCGGCCCGAGCCGGCCTTGCGCGATCTCGAATCCGCGCCCTTCGCCGAGGATGATGTTCTCCTTCGGCACGCGGACGTTCTCCAGCACGACCTCCATATGCCCGTGGGGCGCGTCGTCATAGCCGAAAACGGGCAGATGGCGGACGACCTTCACGCCTTCCGCATCGGCCGGGACGAGAATCATCGACTGCTGCTTGTGGCGCTCGGCGTTTTTGTCCGTCTTGCCCATGACGATGAAGATCTTGCAGCGCGGATCGCCCGCGCCCGACGACCACCATTTGCGGCCGTTGACGACATAGTCGTCGCCGTCGCGGCGGATGTCGGTCTCGATGTTCGTCGCGTCCGAGGAGGCGACCTGCGGCTCGGTCATCAGAAAAGCGGAACGGATTTCGCCGTCGAGCAGCGGCTTGAGCCATCGCTCCTGCTGCTCGGGCGAGCCGTATTTCATCAGCACTTCCATATTGCCGGTGTCGGGCGCGGCGCAGTTGAACACCTCCGGCGCGATGTGGCAGCGGCCCATCTGCTCAGCGAGGGGAGCGTAATCCGCATTGGAAAGGCCGGGGCCCCATTTCGGATCGGGGTGAAACAGGTTCCACAGCCCTTCCGCCCTGGCCTTGGCTTTGAGCTCTTCGATGATCGGCGGGATCTTCCAGCGGCCCTCGCCAGGCCCGAACTCAGCGTGCTGACGTTCGTAAATCTCCGCGCCCTCATAGACATGGCGCTCCATGAAATCCCTGATGCGGGCGAGATATTCCTTGCAGCGGGCAGAGTATTCGAAATCCATGGCGGGCTCCTTCCTCTGCGCCAGCATAGCGCGCGGGCGCGCCGGGAAAAGCGCGCGGCGCAGCTTGCTCACCGGCGCGCCCGGAAGAAGTCGCGCAGCAGCGCCGCCGATTCTGCGGCGAACGGCCCCTCCGCGATCTCGGGCCGCCAGTGGCAGGTCGGCTGTTCGAAGAAGCGGGGTCCGTGCCAGACCGCCCCGCCCTTCGGATCCCTCGCCGCGACGACGAGCCGCGCCACGCGCGCATGGCTGATCGCGCCGGCGCACATCGCGCAGGGCTCGAGCGTCGCATAGAGAGTCGTCCCCGGCAGCCGGTAATTGCCGAGCCTTTCGGCCGCCAGGCGCAAGGCGCGTATTTCCGCATGGGCGGTCGGATCATGGCTGGCGATCGGCGCGTTATGGGCGGCGGCGAGAATCTCTCCCGCCTCGCCGACGAGCACCGCGCCGATCGGCGCCTCGCCGGCTTCGGCGGCGGCGCGCGCTTCGGCGAGCGCGCGGCGCATCATGTCCTTGTCGTTCATCGCGCCTAGGCTGACTTCTTCTTGCGCCGGGCCTCGTAATAGCTGCGCAAGACGGCGTTCATGCGCGTCAGGTGCCCCGGTCCCTGCGACTTGAACCATTCCAGCACGTCGCTGTCGACGCGCAGATGAACGGACGACTTTCCCTGCGGAACATACGGCTGGGCGCGCTCCCAGAAACCGGGCGTAACATCGAACTCCGGCGCGTCCGGCGCGGGATCATGTATCTCGCCGCGCTCCTTCATCGCGTCGAGCTCTTCGAGCGTAGCGCGCTTGAGCTTTTCTTTTGGTTTTTTCATTCAACTTCCATGCTGTGATAAGACGAATCACGTCGCCGCGTTCGGCGTAAACCAGCTCATACCAGACGCCCGCAACCTCTCCGATGGCGTTCACGCGCGTCTCTTCCTGTCGCTGATCGACCCAGACTTCCATCTTCTCCGGCGTGTTGAACATGCGGGCCGCCTCAAGAAGGTCGATCTTGCGTTTTTTCAATACCTCCTGCCGCTTGTTTTCATCCCATTCGAAACGCCGAGCCATGCGGGCGTCCTCCAAGCGTTCCTGATTTCGAGGACGCCATATCCATCATATACACGAATGTGTACACATCCTCAAGGCGACCCTGGCCGCGCCCCGCCTTCGCCGAACCGCCCGTCCGGCGGCGCGGCTGCGGTTTGCGAACGCCGGTTCCATCGCTACATAGGGAAGCCGCAACAGATCGTCTCCTATGTCCGCTGAACGTCCGCAACCGCTCGGTTCCGGCGAACGCATCGCCAAATTCCTCTCCCGCGCCGGCGTCGCCTCGCGCCGCGAGGCCGAGCGCCTGATCGAAATGGGCGTCGTCACAGTGGACGGAAACACGCTGACCACGCCCGCCTTCAAGGTCACGCCCGACATGGAGGTGCGCGTCGACGGCGTGCGCGTCGGCGCGCCGGAAGCTGCGCGCCTGTGGCGCTATCACAAGCCGGCGGGCCTCGTGACGACCCATAAGGACCCGCAGGGCCGGCCGACCGTATTCGAGGCGGCGGCGGACCGGCTGCCCCGCGTGATTTCCGTCGGCCGGCTCGATCTCGCGACGGAGGGGCTATTGCTGTTGACCAACCACGGCGGCCTCGCTCGGCGCCTCGAACTGCCCTCGACCGGCTGGGTGCGGCGCTATCGCGCGCGCGCCTACGGCCAGGTCGGCGAGGCCGATCTCGCGGCGCTCAAGGACGGAATCGAGATCGACGGCGTGCGCTATGGTCCCATCCGGGCGAGCCTCGACCGCCGCCAGGGCGGCAATGCGTGGCTGACCATTTCCATCGCCGAGGGCAAGAACCGGGAAGTGCGCAAGATACTCGATCATCTCGGGCTCAGAGTGAACCGGCTCATCCGCGTCGCCTACGGCCCCTTCCAGCTCGGCTCGCTGAAGAAAGGCGCCATTGAGGAGATCCCGACGAAACAGCTTCGCGAACAACTTGGCAAAAAAATCTGCGCGGAGATCGGCCTGTGAGCGACATCGTCAACCTCAACCGTTTTCGCAAGAAGAAAGCGCGCGAGGCGGATGAGCGACGCGCGGCGGAGAACCGCTTGAAATACGGCCGGACGAAAGCCGACAAACAGCGCGACAGGACGGCGCGGGATCGGCTTGCGCGCCATGTCGAGGGTCATCGTCTGGACAAGGAGGAATAAACCCCATGCCGCAGCCGCCGCTGAAGATCAAGGGCGTCGACCACATTGTTCTGCGCGCGCGCGACGTGAAGCGCATGATCGCCTTTTATTGCGACGTTCTGGGGTGCGCGCTCGATCATGAACAGCCAGCGCTCGGGCTTTATCACCTGCGCGCCGGCTCGGCCCTCATCGACCTCGTCGCGCTCGACGGCCCCCTCGGCGCGAAAGGCGGCGCGGCGCCGGGCGTCGAAGGGCGCAACGTCGATCATTTCGCGCTCGCGGTCGAAAGCTTCGACGAGGCGGTCCTGCGCGCGCATTTCGAGGCTCACGGCGCGACGGTCACGCAGGGCGGCGACCGCTACGGCGCGGAGGGCGAAGGCCCCTCGATTTACGTGCTTGATCCGGAAGGCAACGAGGTCGAGATCAAGGGGCCGGCCTATCCGGACGCGGCCGCGAAGGGCTGACCCCATGCGCATCGTCGGCGGCAGGTTCAGCGGCAGACGGGTCGTCGTGCCGAAAGGCGCCGACACCCGTCCGACTGCGGACAGAACGCGTGAAGCGTTGTTCAACATTCTCTCTCATCGCGAAGACTTTTCATTCGACGGCGCGCGGGCGATCGACCTCTTCGCCGGTTCGGGCGCGCTCGGGCTGGAAGCGCTCTCGCGCGGCGCGGTCTGGTGCCTGTTCGTAGAGACGGACGCGGCCGCCCGCGGCGCCATCCGCGACAATATCGAAGCGCTGGGGCTGTTCGGCTGCGCGCGCATTCATCGCCGCTCGGCGACGGCGCTGGGCCCGAAGCCCGCCGGCGTCGGCGCGCCTTTCACGATCGCCTTTCTCGACCCGCCCTATCGCAAGAGCCTCGCGCCGCCGGCGCTGGAGGCGCTGAAGGCGGGCGGCTGGCTCGCGCCGGGCGCCCTCGCCGTCGTCGAACAGGGCGAGGACGAATCTCCCGTCGCCGTCCAGGGCTTCGAGGAAATCGACCGGCGCCGCTACGGCGAGGCGCAGATCGGAATTTATCGCTTCAGATCCTGACGACGTTTCCGGCATTGACCTCGCCGGGCGAAGCGCTTCGAATGCGCGCCGTCTTTCCGCAACCTTTTGGGGGGTCCTATGCGCCTTCAAGCCGCCATCCTCGCTTCCTTCGCCGCCATCGCTCTGACAGCCTGCGCGGGCGAAACGCCGGCTCCCGAAAGCGCGGCGGCGTCTGTCGATCAGGCGCGGGGAATTTCCCAGGACCGTCTCGCGCGCATCGAAGCGGTTCTTCAGGATGAGGTCGACGCCGGCAAGCGCGCCGGTTTCGTCGCCGTCGTCGCCCATCGCGGAAAGATCGTTTACGAGACCGCCGTCGGCCTCGCCGACCGCGAGAACGCCGTCCCCATGAGCCAGGCGACCCGCTTTCGCATCGCCAGCATGACGAAGCCGCTCGTCACCGCGGCGCTCATGCAGCTCGTCGAGGACGGAGAAGTGCTGCTCTCCGATCCTGTCTCGCGCTACATCCCCGCCTTCGCCGAGGCCCGCGTCGCCCTCTCCCACGAAAGGGATGAAAACGGCGAGATTCCGACCGAGCCTCTGAAGCGGCCGATCACCGTTCATCACGTCCTGACCCATATGGGCGGCATCGGCTATCTCTTCGATTACGAGACCGATCTCGGACGGCTCTATCTCGACAACAACCTTTACTTCATGGAGGGCGATCTGGCCGCGCGCGTCGCGCGGCTCGCCGAATTGCCGCTCTACGAGCAGCCTGGCGAGGTCTGGCGCTACAGCTACGGAACCGACATCGCCGGCCGCATCGTCGAGGTCGCTTCGGGGCAGACGCTTGAGGCGTTCATGCGCGCCCGGCTTTTCGAGCCGCTCGGCATGAGCGACACGGAATTTTTCCTCGACGAGTCGGATTTGGATCGCCTCGCCGTGGTCTACGCTTTCGACGAGGAAGGCCGGCTCGTTCCCTCGAAAGGCGGCGACTTCGCGCCCGACCCCAACGCCGGCGGGTTCGGTTGGGCCTCGGGCGGCGCGGGCCTCGTCGCCACGGCGCGCGACTATATGCGCTTCTGCCTGATGCTCCTCAATGGCGGCGAACTCGACGGCGCGCGCGTCCTGTCGCCGGCGACCGTCCGTCTGATGCTCGAACCGCATGCGCCGGTCGAGGCGACCTTCGACGAATGGCGACGGTCGAACACGACCTTCGCTTTAGGCGGCTATATCATCCGGAGTCCGGGGCTGACCGGCTCGACCGACGCGCCCGGCCAGTGGGGCTGGGGCGGGTATTACGACACGAGCTTTTTCATCAGCCCCGCCGACGATCTCGCCGTGGCGGTGATGGCCCAGCGCGAGCCGGGCCCGCGCGATCCCGGATCGCGCGCCGGCGAACTGGTCAAGGCGATCGCCTTCGGCGCGCTCGAATAACGCGCCGGCCGCCCTTTACGCGCCAGGGGCGGCTTCTTATGTTCGCCCTCGCTGCCCGGCGCGTCAGGACGACATTCCCCGGGGCCGTAGCTCATAGAATGGGAGCCGCCTCTGGCGGAAACCGTGGTTTCCATCATGCGGCGCCCACCTGGTCCTTAGGGTCCAGGGCGAATAACAGTCCGACGGCCAGGGCGGCTCCAGTTTCATCCGGCGGTCTTGCGAAAGCAGCGGCGTTTTGCTTTCGCGCGCCCCGGCCAGCCCCGAGGAGCCGGCGTGTTCCCGCCCATCGCGCCGTTTTTCGACCCGAAGCGCATTCTGCGCGAGAAAATGAAGGCCGAACGCCGCGCCGCCGCGAAGGCGAGGCCCGACGCGGCCCGTCATGCTGCAAAGAACTTTCTCGAGGCGGTCGCCGTTCCCGAAGGCGCCGTCGTGGCGCTTTATCATCCGATCAGGGACGAACTTGACACCGCGCCGCTGGCCGAAGCGCTCGCCGCGCGCGGCGCGGCGCTCGCCCTGCCGGTCGTCGCGCGCCGCGACGCGCCGCTCGGCTTTCGGCGCTATCGCCCCGGCGACGCTCTCGTCAAAGGGGCGTTCGGCATATGCGCGCCCGACGAGAAGGCCGAAGCGCTTGCGCCCGACATCGTCGTCGCGCCCCTTCTGGCGTTCGACCGCGCAGGCGGCAGGCTCGGCTATGGCGGAGGCTATTACGACCGGAGCCTGGCCGCCCTGCGCGCCGGCAGGCCCGTTCTCGCCGTCGGCTACGCCTATGGCGCGCAGGAAGTTGACGCCCTGCCGCTTTCGCCCCTAGACCAGCGCCTCGACTGGATCATCACAGAGCGCGAGGCGATCCGCGTTGGAAAGGCGTAACGGGCGGCATGAGACTGGCGGCGTTCGGAGATGTCATGGGCCGCGCCGGCCGGCGCGCGCTCCTGGACCAGCTGCCCAGGCTTCGCCGGGCCTATGAGCTCGAATTCGTCGTGGTCAACGCCGAGAACGCCGCAGGCGGTTTCGGGGTGACGCAGCGCATCTGCGAAGCGCTCTTCGAAGCCGGCGCGGACGTCATCACCACCGGCAACCATGCTTTCGACCAGCGCGAGGAGATCGACTATTACAACCGGGAGCCGCGCCTGCTGCGGCCGGTGAACTACGCCGCCGCCGCTCCCGGCCGCGGCGTCGGGATCTTTCGCACGACGAACGGACGCAACGTCTTCGTCGTCCACGCGCAAGGCCAGCGGAACATGCCGCCCTGCGACGACCCGTGCGCGGCGGTCGACCGCGAGCTGCAAAAGCTCGGGCTCGGCCATGGCGCGGACGCGGTGATCGTCGACTTCCATGCGGAAGCGACGAGCGAGAAATGCTCCATGGGCCATCATCTCGACGGGCGGGCAAGTCTCGTTTTCGGCACCCACACCCATATTCCGACAGCGGACGATCAGATCCTTCCGAAGGGAACCGCCTATGTCACCGACCTCGGCATGTGCGGCGACTATGACAGCGTGATCGGCATGGACAAGGCCGAACCCCTGCAGCGCTTCGTCACCAAGATACCCAGCGGGCGGATGGAGCCGGCGAGCGGCGCGGCGACCGTGTGCGGCGTCATCGTCGAGGTCGACCCCGACGCCGGGCTCGCGCGCCGGATCGAACCGGTCCGGCTGGGAGGCCGGCTGCGCGAAGCGCGCCCCGACTTTTCCTGAACGCGGGCGCTCGCGCGCGCCTACCTCACATAGGAAGCGCCGTTCACGTCGAAGGTCGCGCCGGTCGCCGACGGACAGGCGTCGCTCAGCAGAAAGACGGCGAGGGCGGCGACCTCTTCCGGGCTCGCCACGCGCCCGAGCGGAATCTCGCCGACCGCCTTTGCGCGCGCTGCGACGTCCTCCGGCGCCATGCGGGTCTCGATCCAGCCCGGCGCGATCGCGTAAAATAGGATGTTCTCCCCGGCGAGGGCGCGCGCATAGGTCTTGGTCATGGACAGAAGCGCGCCTTTCGAGGCGGCGTAAGCGGCGTGGTCCGGCCCGTCGCCGCGATGGCCGGCGCGGCTGGCGATATTGACGACGCGCCCGCCCCCTTGCCTGCGAAAATGTGCGACGGCGGCGCGCGCAAGATCGGCCGGCGCGCGCAGATTCACCGCGAGGGTGTCCTCCCAGCCCGAATCCCAGGCTTCCTGCGCGCCGTCAAGCGGCGTCGCCTGATAGACGCCGGCGTTGTTGACGAGCCCGTCGAGCCGGCCCGCCCGCTCGATCGCGCGCACGGCGAGACGCAAGCCCGCGCCCGGCGCGCGCAGGTCCTCGAACAGAAAATCGCCGTCCGCCACGATCCCGGCGGCGACGAGAGCGGCCGATTCCGCGCTCTCCCGGCTCGCATGACCGATGACGCGCGCCCTGGCCTGCGCGCAGAGCCGGGCCGTCGCCGCCCCCACGCCGCGCGAGGCGCCGGTGAGCAGAATGGTCTTTCCCGCAAGATCGAGTCTCATCGCAGCCTCCTGTCCGGGCGAGGGGCCGCGCCGGCTTGAACTCGCCCGCGGGGACGGGCTAAACGCCCAGTCTTCCCAGCGCAAGGACGAGAGCGAGGGCTTTCATGGCCGGACATTCCAAATGGGCGAACATCCAGCACCGCAAGGGCCGTCAGGACGCCAGGCGCTCCAAGATCTTCTCGAAATTATCGAAGGAGATAACGGTCGCGGCCAAACTCGGCGCGCCGGATCCGGCCTTCAATCCGCGCCTGCGCCTCGCCATCCAGGCCGCCAAGGCGCAGTCCATGCCCAAGGACAACATCGATCGCGCCATCAAGAAGGCCACGGGCGCCGACGCCGGCGGTTATGAGGAGATCCGCTATGAAGGTTTCGGGCCAGGCGGCGTCGGCGTCATCGTCGAGGTGCTGACCGACAACCGCAATCGGGCCGCGAGCGAAGTGCGCGCGGCCTTCGCCAAGAACGGCGGCAATCTGGGCGAGACGGGCTCGGTCTCTTTCATGTTCGACCGGGTCGGCTATGTGGAATATCCGGCCGCCGCCGCCGACGAGGAGACGATGCTGGAAGCCGCCATCGAGGCCGGCGCCGATGACGTTCAGTCTTCAGGTGAAACTCATGAGATTTACTGCGCCGCCGACCGGCTCGCAGAGGTTTCAGGCGCGCTCGAGGATAAGTTCGGCGAGGCGGCCGCGGTCAAGCTGATCTGGAAGCCGCAGACCCTCGTGGAGATTTCCGGCCAACCCGCTGAAACGCTGATGAAAATGATCAGCGCGCTCGACGACTGCGACGACGTGCAGAACGTCTACGCCAATTACGATATCGCGACGGAAGAGCTGGAGCGGCTGGCCGGCTGACGGTTCCGTTTCGCGCCCCTCTCTCCTCATTGTGATCGCTTCAGGTCTCGCTCGAAGCGCGAAATGCGGCCAAGCTGGCGCGATCATGCAGCGGGCTGACGCCGACGCACGGCCTCAGCGCAGAGGAATGAACGGATGGCCGAAAGAACCGGCCGGCGCGACAGCGCCGGAAAGGCGCGGCGCATTTACGCCATCGTCGCAGCGATCTGGGCCGGGGTGATGATCGCCGCCACGCTTTTCGTCGACAAACCCAGCAACGTCATACCCTTCTGGTTGCTGCTGATCGGCTATTTCATCGTCGTGTGGAAAAAGAACGCGGCGCGGCGGCGGTAAGGCGCGGCGAGCGACATGGCGGACCGGGGGAGCCGGACTAGGGAAAAGGCCTCACCCTCGCGCGGCTGAAACCTCACGCCACCTGCGCGGCCTGTTTCGCGTCTTCGTCGCCGCCTGCCCAGCGCGCGACGACCGCCTCGAGCCGCTCCTTGCTGACCGGCTTCGCCAGGAAATCGTCCATGCCGGCCGCTTCGCTGCGCTCGACGTCCTGCGACATGACATGCGCGGTCAGACAGATGATGGGCGTGCGCGGCAGATTCTGTTCAGCTTCGAGGGCGCGAATGGCTCGGGAGGCCTCATAGCCGTCCATTTCAGGCATCGAGACGTCCATCAACACGAGATCGAACGCGCCGGCGGCTTCCCGATAGCGGGCCACCGCGTCGCGTCCGTTCGCGACGACGATGAACTCGTGGCGCGCCGCATCGAGCATGTGCTTGACGACGAGCTGATTCACCTCGTTGTCCTCGGCGAGCAGGATGCGAATCCTGCCATCAAGTTCATCCGCAGCAGTCATCTGGCCATCGTTCTTCGGAAGATCTTCCTCTTCCTCTTCCTCTTCCTCGGCCGCGCCCGCCAACCCTCTGCTGGACAGGATGTTCATGATCGTCTGCAACAGGAGCGTCGAGCGCGCCGGCTTCACCAGATAGCCGTCGACGCCGATCTCGCGGAATCGCCGCGCATCCCCCTGCTGATCCACTGACGTCAGCACGAGAATTGGCGTTTCCGCGAGCGCCGCCTCGTTGCGGATCGCGCGCGCGAGCATCTCGCCATCCATGCCGGGCATGAAGTAATCGACAATCGCCAGGGCGTAGGGCGCGCCGGATCGCGCGGCGGCTCGCATCATTTCGAGCGCCGCCGGCCCACTTTCGGCTGCGTCGACAGAGAATCCCCAGGCGACCAGCTGCTCGGCGGCGATATGGCGATTGACCTCCACGTCGTCCACGATCAGCACGCGCGCGCCCTGCGCGTCATATGCGACCGGAGCAGGCGCGACCGCCTCGTCATGCACGGAAAGCGTCAAGGTGAACCAGAAGGTCGACCCGCGCCCGAGCTGCGACGTCACGCCGATCTCCCCGCCCATCGCTTCAACGAGCCGCCTGGAGATGGACAGCCCGAGGCCCGTGCCGCCGAACTTGCGCGTCGTGCTTGAGTCGGCCTGCTGGAACGCATCGAAGATGCGGTCGAGCTTTTCGGGTTCGATGCCCACTCCCGTGTCGGAGACCTCGACGCGGATAAGCGCTTTCCCATCCTTTTCCTCGCCCGAGACTCCGATGAGAATGTAGCCGGCGCCGGTGAATTTCACCGCATTGCCGGCGAGATTGGTGATGATCTGGCGGATGCGCCCGCTGTCGCCGACGACATTGCATGGCAGATCCGGCTGAAAGCGGACGACGACTTCGAGGCGTTTTTCCTGCGCGCGCGGCGCGATCAGGACAGCGACGTCTTCGATCGCGGCGCGAAGGTCGAACGGCTGAGGATCGAGTTCGAGCTTGCCCGCCTCGATTTTCGAGAAGTCCAGAATGTCGTTGATAATCGTGAGAAGCGCCGCGCCGGACTTGTGGATCGTTTCCGCATAGAGGCGTTGTCGGGTGTCCAGCTTTGTCTGCGCCAGAAGCTCGGCCATGCCGAGCACGCCGTTCATCGGCGTGCGGATTTCATGGCTCATGTTGGCCAGAAACATCGATTTTGCTTCGGAGGCCTTCTCGGCGGCGATTCGGGCCGCCTGCAGTTCCTCGATGAGGCGCGAGCGCTCCGCCGCGCCGCGCTGCATTTCTTTCTGCAGAAGCTGACTGAACATCAGATTGTAGGAAACGGTCGCATAAAGCACCAGCGCGGCCGCCGACACGGTCCAGAACCCCGATCCGCCGAAACTGTCATAGACGAACCAGAGAAGAACGGCGCTGTAGGGCGAGGTCACGATCAGCGCGTTGAGAGGCGTCGAGCGGAACTGCGAAAGGCCGAGAGCGAATCCCGTAAGCACCAGGAACAGCCCCGCAGCCTGACCAAACGGATGAGCGCTCGTCCAGGCCAGCGCCGGCGCAACTGCCCAGAACATGCATGAGGCCATCGCCACGAAGGCATAGGCGCGCTGCGACGCTTTTTGATTCGACTTGAGCCTGGCGCGGATGCGCGCCTCGACGAGCGAGCGCGCGTAGCCGGCGGCCATCGTCAGCGCGTACCAGATCGCAGCCGTCGGTAGACTGACGACGCTCGACAGGAAAACGCCCCAGAGCGTGATGTGAAAATAACGGACCGCATGGGTCGAGGTGATCATGCGAAGCGCGGCGAGGGCCGGATCCTCCTCGTCGGATCGCACCACGATTCCCTTGCGTTCCGCAGGCGGCTTTTCCTCGATCCCCGGCGCCATCTATGGAGTTCCCCCGTCGCGCGATTCCGGGGACCATAGGCTGGGCCGGTTAACCTTCTCTTGATGTCGGCCGGAAAGGCGCGCGGCGAGACGTCCCGTTCGCCGCCCAGGGCCTCTTGGCCGCGAACAAGAGGTCGTTAATCTTTATGATCATAACCACCTCAGCGAGGGCATGGCGTAGGGGCGCAATGAATAATCGATTTCGGCACAGACGAAACGGACCGGCGTCCCGTTCCGGGACGCCATGACGGCGTTTCGGCACGTTATCATGGCTGCGTTTTTCGGCGCGCTCGTCGCGTCGGCGGCGCAGGCGCAACTTGCCCGCTCATTCGCTGATTATACGCCGCAGGTTGAGGCCGCCCGCATCGGCGAAGACGAAGCGCCAGTGATCGACGGGAGCCTGCGCGATCCGGCTTGGGCGACGGCCGCCCCGATCGAAGATTTCTATCAGATCGAGCCGACGGAGGGCGCGCCGCCAAGCCAGCCCGCCCGCGCCTATGTGATGTACGATGCGCGCAATCTTTATGTGGGCGTTTACGTCTATGACGACGAACCTCGACGGATTCGCCGCAATCTGCTCGAACGCGACCCGCCTATTCAGGACGACGACGCGATTCGGATCATCATCGATTCCTTCGGCACGTTCCGCGACGGCTATTTCTTCGCCACCAATCCGAACGGCGCGCGCAGCGACGCGCTCATAGAAAACGACAACGTCTTCAGAGACGAATTGGACACGGTATGGAATGCGGCAGCGCGCGTGGCCGAAGACGGTTGGGTCGCAGAGTTCAGGATTCCGTTTCAATCCAACTCCTTCGACGCTTCGCTCGACGCCTGGAACTTCCAGATCGTGCGGACCATTCGCCGCGCGAACGAAGAAATACGCTGGGCGAATATCGACCGCACGCGAATCGGCGTCGTCCTCACCCATGACGACCTCGCCGGCGAGGCGACGAATATCGCTTCACCCAATATGAGCTGGATCTGACCGAAGCGCGGGCCTATGCGGCGGGCGTCGAAGCGCTGGGGCGAGATTTACGACGGCGACATCCTGGCGATCGAGGCCGCATAAAGCGCCAAGCCGAGCCGGCATGTCCGCCTCGCCGCCGAATATGAATATTCGAAATTCTCTCTGCCGGCTGGCGAAGCGGTCATCCATGTCGCGACGATCGCAACGACGCTCGCTTTCTCTCCGACGTTCTCGCTGAAGACTGACGTTCAGTACGACAACATATCCGAAGAGTTCACGCTGTTCAGCCGCTTGCGCTGGGAGCCTGCGCCGGAACGGGAGATCTTTCTTTCAGACACTCGGCGATTCTCGAACGCGACAAGTTCCCCGGCGCGTTTCGCTCCGAAGTCTCGAGCCTCGCGCTCCGCTTCGGTCATCGGCTGCGATTCTGATGATCGACAGCGGCCGTCAGTGAACGCTCGGGTCAGGACACTCGTTCTTGCGCCGACGCAGCAGCAGGAACAGAAGCACGATCGCCAGAATCGGCGATGCGATAATGAAGAGAGTCATAGCGATTGCGCCGCCCGCGGCCACAAGGCCAATCAACGCGCCGAAAAGCCCGACGATCACGCCGACGGCGGATGCGAACAGGCCTGCGATCAGCGCGGCCAGCCCGCCGAATCCGACCGCAAACGCCTCCCCCGCGCTCAAGGACGGCTCATGCATGTAAACGGCGATCGAAAACGCGCCGCCTACAAATAAAATCAGGATCAGCGGCAGCCACAGCCACGTCATGCCCCCGCCGCTCCGGCGCGTTTCGCTTTCTTGCGTCATATCGGATATCGTCATCGCTCTTCCCCTTCTTCGGGCGGCGCGACCGGATCTTTCTCGGCGCGCGGGTTTTCTGCAATACGCGCGTCACTTTCTGCGAGGATGCGTCGCCGCGCGACGCAGGGCAAGACGGCTCGGCGCGCGCCAGCCGCGCTCCGTCGCGAACGGCGCTCGACGACCGCGTCGCTTGCGCGCCCCCGCCGGGCTTTGCTAGGCGGAGCGCTTTCGGAACGGAACGCACCTTGACACGATCCCGCCTATCCGCCCGTCCCGCCAGAGCCGACGCGCCGCCGCGCGCCTGGCAGCGTATGTTGTCGGGCCGCCGGCTCGATCTGCTCGATCCCTCGCCGGTCGACGTGGAGATCGAGGACATCGCGCACGGCCTGGCGCGCGTGGCGCGCTGGAACGGCCAGACCGCCGGCCCGCTGCCCTTCACGGTCGCCCAGCACTCCCTTCTGGTGGAGGCGTTCTGCGTGCAGATAAAGCCAGGCTGGCCGGCGCGCTGGCGGCTCGCCGCGCTCCTGCATGACGCGCCGGAGTTCGTCATCGGCGACATGATCAGCCCGTTCAAATCCGCCCTCGGCGATCATTACAAGCGAATTGAGCGGCGCCTCCAGGAGGCGATCCATCTGCGCTTCGGCCTGCCCGCCGTCCTGCCTGAAACGGTCGAACGCACGATCAAGCGCGCCGACAAGACGAGCGCTTTTTTCGAGGCGACGCAGCTGGCCGGCTTCGACACCGTCGAAGCGCGCCGGTTCTTCGGCGCGCCGCGGGGCGTCGCGCCGCTTGCGCTCGAAATCATGTCGACGGCGGACGCGCAGGCCGCCTATCTCCGGCGCTTTCATGAATTGAGCGCCGCGCTCGACGCGCCGGCGCAAATGTGATCGCCCTTTCAACGGGCTGTGATGCGGCCCGGCTTTATGCCCGCCCCGCGTGAGCGCTAAAAGAAGCGCATGTTGATCGTGTCTTCCCTGTCGGAAGCCTGCCGCGCCTATGCCGCATACAAGCCGGCATGCGTCATTTCTCTCCTCTCCGACGACGACGCCGTGCCCTGTTTCGACGCCCTGCCGGCGGAGAGGCATCTTCAGCTTTACGTCGACCGGGAGTCCTGCGGCGAATCGATCAACGCCGCCGCGCGCCGACGGGCGAATGACATCGTACGCTTCGTCCGGAAATGGGACGGGCGCGGCGACATTCTCGTTCATTGCAGCCGGGGCGTCTCCCGCTCGACGGCCGCCGCTTTCGTGGTGATGTGCCTGCGCGAGCCCAATGCGGCGGAGGCCGCCCTCGCCTCGCGCCTGCGCGCGGCGGCCCCCTTCGCCGATCCCTGCCCGCTGCTGGTCGCCTACGCCGACGAGTTGATGGGCCGCGACGGGCGGATGATCGAAGCGATCGAGGATCTGCCGCCGCCGATCCCGACCATTCGCGCGCCGATGGTGACGCTGCGGCTGGCCTGAACAGCGTCGAGAAAGCGAAATCGGCCGATAACCGCCTTGCCGGCGGCCTGGCGGCGCCGGCTACTTGCTTTCAGTCGCCCGTTCGCATTTTTCTTTCCCTTCCCTCGCCTCTCGCTTCTGGCCTATGCGGTGAGAATGAACGCGCTTTCCGAGCTTCATCCGGCGCGGGTCGCGATCGGCCTCAATGCGGTGCTCGCTGTCGTCGAACGCGAGCGGCCGAAGGTTTTATGCGTTCGCAGCGAAAACGGCCTTTGGCGGCTGCCATACGGCCCCTTCGATCCGGAGCGTCACCGCACGTTTGAGATCGGCCTGCGCGAATGGGTGGAGAAGCAGACCAAGGTAAGCCTCGGCTATGTCGAGCAACTTTACACCTTCGGCGACAAGGGACGCGACGCGCCGCTGGCGGCGCTGGCCGGCGGCGCGGCGGGCGATCGGATCGTCTCGGTCGGCTATCTGGCGCTCGCCCCGGAGCCAGCAGCGGTCGACGCCGCCGACGCGGCCTGGCGGGACTGGTACGAGTTCTTTCCCTGGGAGGACTGGCGCGACGGCGAGCCTCCCTGTCTCGGCGATGCGATTTTGCCTGCGCTGGCGCGTTGGGCCGGCGGCGCGCGCGCGCGCGATGCGGCCGCGGCCCGGCGCGATCGCATCCGTCTCGCCTTCGGCCTCGACGGCGCCGGCTGGGAGGAGGAGCGCGCCCTCGACCGTTATGAGCTCATGTACGAAGCCGGCCTCGTCGCCGAAGCCGCGCGCGACCGCAATCTGCAGCCAGCGCGCGCGCTTGCCGGAACCGGGGCGGACATGGCCTCCGACCACCGTCGGATTCTGGCGACCGCCATCGGCCGCCTGCGCGGCAAGCTGAAATACCGTCCGATCATTTTCGAGCTCACCCCGCCCGAGTTCACGCTGCTCACCCTCCAGCGCATCGTCGAGGCCATCGTCGGCTTCGAGCTGCACAAGCAGAACTTCCGCCGCTCGGCGGAGCAGTCGGGGCTCGTCATACGCACGCGGCGCACCGCCCAGCAAACCGGAGGCCGACCTGCCGCGCTGTTCCGCGCCAACCGCCTCGCCCTGAAAGACCGGGCCGGGAAGGGACTGACCATCCCGCGTCTGCGCCTTGCGCCCGCTTTTTCGCTGGGACGGACTTGAGCGCCCTGCGACGCGGCGGGCCGCCGCGCTTCGTGAATTTTTATTGACGGACCTCTTTGCGGCGATAAGCTGCCGGCCGTTGCCCTTGAGGGCCATTTTTTAGGCCCCATATATGCTCCGCCGGAGTATTATTAAGGAGGCGCTTATGCCCGCTTTCGGCCAAGAACCCGCAGCGCCGGCCCTTCCCTACACCCAGGCGGTCAAGGAGGCGACGGACCATCTTTACCCGCGCGTGGCCGGAGCCATCCCCGAGGCGGAGTGGAAGCTCCACGCGCCCTATATCGCCGCCATCAACGAACTGAAGAAAAAGCGCGGCGCCGTCATTCTCGCTCACAATTACATGACGCCGGAGATCTTTCGCTGCGTGGGCGACTTCGCCGGAGACTCCCTGCAGCTCGCGAAGGAGGCCGCGAAGACCGACGCCAAGGTCATCGTTCAGGCCGGCGTCCACTTCATGGCCGAGACTTCGAAGATTCTCTGCCCGGACAAGACGGTGCTGATCCCCGACCTGCGGGCAGGCTGTTCGCTCGCCGCATCGATCACCGCTGCGGACGTGCGTCTGCTCAAGCAGAAATACCCGGGCGTCCCGGTCGTGACCTATGTGAACACCTCCGCCGCGGTGAAGGCCGAATCCGACATCTGCTGCACCTCCTCCAACGCCGTCGAGGTCGTCGAGCATATTTGCGCCGAGCGCGGTTCCGACGCCGTCATCTTCCTGCCGGACCAGTATCTGGCCAGGAACGTCGCGGCGATGACCGACATCCGGGTCATTACTTGGGCCGGCGCCTGCGAGGTGCATGAGCGTTTCACCGCCGAGGACATCCGCGAGATTCGCGAGGCGCATCCGGGCGTCGTGGTGCTCGCTCACCCGGAATGCCCGCCGGACGTGCTCGCCGAGGCCGACTTCGCCGGCTCTACGAGCGGCATGAGCGACTATGTGAAAGAGAACCAGCCGAAAAACGTGGTGCTCATCACCGAATGTTCGATGTCGGACAATGTGGCCCTGGAAAACCCGGACGTGACGTTCGTGCGGCCCTGCAATCTTTGCCCGCATATGAAGCGCATCACGCTTCAGGGCATCCTGCGCTCGCTCGAGACCATGACCCACGAGGTGACGGTCGACCCAGAGGTCGCCGCGCGCGCGCGCCGCGCCATCGAGCGCATGATCGCCCTGCCGCTTAAGCGCCGCTCCATGTACCGCCATCAGCATGCGCCGGAGGTGTCGGCGATCGAGGCGCGGGTTTAGGGTTGATTTGAGCGCGGATAACTTTCCATAATCTGCAAACGGCGACCGGACGCCAGGGAGCCTGACGATGACGCAGCCGCATCCGCTCTCGGTCTATGTCCGATCGCCGATTCCCGATTGCCGGCCGCCGACGTCCCGCCCTCGAAGAACTGAGCGGAGCTAGGTTTGGCGAAGCCGTCCGACATCCTCATCATCGGCGCCGGCATCGCAGGGCTTTACACGGCCCTCAAGCTCGCCCCCCGCCCCGTGACGGTGCTCACCGCCCGCCCCCTGGGCGAGGGCGGCTCGAGCGCCTGGGCGCAGGGCGGGCTCGCCGCCGCCGTCGGGCCGGACGACACGCCGAACCTGCATTTCGCCGACACGATGGAGGCCGGCGCCGGCCTCGTCGACCCGGCGGCCGCGCGCGTCCTCGTCGACGGAGGACCGGCGGCGGTGGAGGACCTCGCGCGGCTCGGCGTTCCCTTCGACCGCGCTGCGGACGGGTCTTTCCGGCTCGGCCGCGAGGCCGCCCACTGCCGCGACCGCATCGTGCATGCGACCGGGGATCAGGCCGGGGCGGCGATCATGCGCGCCCTCGTCAAGGCTGCGCGAGCCGCTGGTCATATTGCGCTCCGTGAACGGATCGTCGTCGAAGACCTGCTCCTCGATCAGGAAGGCCGTGTTGGCGGCGTTCTCGCCGTCGACATCGCGCGCAGCGAGCGCATGGAGATCGCCGCCGCTGAAATCGTTCTTGCCACCGGCGGCCTCGGCGGGCTTTACGCCGTGACCACCAATCCCGTGCAGGCGCAGGGGCATGGCCTCGCCATCGCGGCGCGCGCCGGGGCGGTCGTTCGCGACCCGGAGTTCGTGCAATTCCACCCTACCGCGCTCGATATCGGCGCGGACCCGGCGCCGCTCGCGACCGAAGCGCTGCGCGGCGCAGGCGCGCGGCTTGTCGACCGCCAGGGGCGGGCCTTCATGACCGACTATCACCGCGCCGGCGACCTCGCTCCGCGCGACGTCGTGGCGCGCGCCGTCGAGGCCGAACGCAAGGCCGGCCGCGGCGCCTTTCTCGACGCGCGCGAGGCCGTCGGCGCGGCCTTCCCGGAGGCTTTCCCGACCGTCTTCGCCGCCTGCCGCAAGGCCGGAATCGATCCGCGCACGACGCCGATGCCGGTCGCGCCGGCGGCCCACTACCACATGGGCGGGGTGAAGACCGATCTCGACGGCCGGACGGGCGTCGAGGGGTTGCGGGCGGTCGGCGAAGTCGCCTCGACCGGCGTTCACGGCGCGAACCGACTCGCCTCGAACTCGCTTCTCGAGGCGATCGTATTCGGCGGACGCATCGCAGACGACCTGCGCGAAGCAGACCTGCGCGCCCCCCGGCGGGCGGCCGCGCCCGCCGACCGTTTCGCGCTCGCGCCCAAACCCGCCCCCGCCGCAGCGCTGGGAGTCTTGCGCGCGGCGATGGCGGAGGGTTGCGCGCTCATCCGCTCGAAGCAGAGCCTCGCCCGCGCGATCGAGACGATCCGCCGCCTGGACGAGGCCGCCGAGACGACCAGCGGCCTCAAAAACGCGCTCATCGCCGCCGAGCTGATCGCCCAGGGCGCGCTAATGCGCGAGGAAAGCCGCGGCGCCCATTTCCGCGAGGACTTTCCGCAAACGGAGAAAGAACCGTTCCATACGGAAATCGCCGCCGACGGCTCCGGCGCCGACCTGGGAGAGACGCCATGACGACCCCGCTCCTTCCCGATTTCATCGTCGAGGAGATCGTCGCGCGCGCGCTGAAGGAAGATCTCGGCGAGGCCGGCGACATTACGACGAACGCCTGCATCCCCGCGCGCGCGCAGGCCCGGGCCGTCATCGCCGCACGCAAGGCCGGCGTCATCGCCGGCGTCGAGACGGCCCGCGCGGTCTTTCGCCTTATCGACCCGACCCTTCACGTGAAGGTCGAACGCGGCGACGGCGCAAGCGCGGCGCCGGGCGAGACCGTGTTCGCCGTGGAAGGCGCGGCCCGCGCGATCCTGACCGCCGAACGCGTCGCGCTGAACTTTCTCGGCCATCTGTCGGGAGTCGCAAGCGCGACCGCCGCGCTGGTCGCGGCGGTCACGGGAACGAAGGCGCGAATTGTCTGCACGCGGAAGACGACGCCGGGCCTGCGCGCGCTGGAAAAATACGCCGTTCGCTGCGGCGGCGGGCTCAACCACCGCTTCGGCCTTTATGACGCGATGATGATCAAGGACAATCACATCGCCGCGGCCGGCGGCGTAGCCCAGGCCCTGCGCGCCGCGCGCGCGGCCGCCGGCCATATGGTCAGGATCGAGATCGAGATCGACAGACTTTCCCAGCTCGAGACCGCGCTCGCCGAGGGCGCAGACGCGATCCTGCTCGACAATATGTCCGTGGACGACATGAAGCGCGCCGTCCATATGACCAGGGGCCGCGCCGCGCTTGAAGCATCCGGGAACGTCACGCCCGACACTGCGCGCGCCGTCGCCGAGACCGGCGTCGATTATATCTCGTCCGGCTGGATCACGCATTCCGCGCCTGCGCTCGATCTGGGACTCGATTTCGTCTGACGCGCGCCGTCAAAGCCGCGCCCTGAAGCGCAGCGCCGTTATTAAATCCCTATACGGATATTCCGCTTACCGCGCGCCCTCGACCGGCGCGGCGGAGGCGACCGTCGTGCGCGTCGGGAACCGATAGAACCGGTGCGTTCCGATTGCGGCGGTCGGCGTCAGACGCTCGGCCCAGGGCGGGGAGACGTAGTCCGCATGATAATGCGTCGCGTTGCGGCTGACCGGAACGCGCAGGCCCGCAAGGATCGCCCCGGCGAGATCTTCGGCTTCGGCCCATTTGCGCTGGTTGAGGCGGGCCTTCATCGAGCCGTCGCAGGTGAAGGTGAACTGGCAGCCCGTGCGCCGCTCGGAACCCTGATAGACCACCTCGCAGATGCTGTTCGGGTAAAGCGGACTCGCCACGCGGTTCAAAACCACGTCGGCGACCGCGAGCTGGCCGATGCGCGATTCGGAGCGCGCCTCGTAATAGATCGCCTGGGCGAGACAGCGCCGCTCCTCGGCGTCGATGCGCGCGACTTCGAGCTGGGTGAAATCGAAGTCGACCAGATCGGCGGCCGGGTCGTAATGAGCGAGGATCGCGCGAACGGGCTTGGCGGGCTTCACTCGCGGAGCGTCGAGGCGCGCGCGCGCGCGCGCGGTTTCGCCGGCCAGAAAGGCGGCGTATTCGGCGAACAGCGCGGCGTCCTCGGCGAGCGCCGCATCTGCGGCGCGCACGGCCGCCGCGCGTTCGGCCGTGGCGGCGCCGCTCAGGGCCGCCAGCACCACACAGACCGACAGGGCGGCGGCGGCCAGAAGGCTGCGCGCCGTCAGATTGACGTCGCCCCAGGGCGCGTCATGCGCGTCGGCCGCGTCACGCGCGCCCGGCGCGCCGGTCCGTCCGTTCTGTCGCCCAAGCGTGGTCATCCGTTACGCTCGTTCCTTGCTCGGCCGTCCCGACGCAACACTGCGCCTGATCCGGCCGTTTCCGGTCCGCGAGTAACGGCGCGTTCTGCGCCGGTTTTCGTCTCGCCCCCCGGCTTCGCCGCCGCGCCGGCGTTTCAGCCCGCGCCAGCAACGCCCAAGAGATGCAAAAGACGCGCCCGCACCCCCGTCCGGAATCGCGCCTTGCAGGGGTTATATGGCGCCCGCAGGGTGAGCGCGCAAATGAAAAATGCGCGCCTTAACCCTTTGTTAACCAAATCGGCGCGATGATTAAGAGTTTGATTTATAAAAGAAATTTCCACAGCCGCGAGAGACGTTAACCTAACAATCCGTTGATTCATCGCGCGCTTTTCGAAAGACTCGCCTGCGCGGCGGCAAGCCTTGCGATCGGCGTGCGATAGGGCGAGCAGGACACGTAATCGAGCCCCACGCCCTCGACGAAGGCGATCGAATCGGGGTCGCCGCCATGCTCGCCGCAGATCCCGAGCTTGATGTCCGGCCGCGCCTTCCGGCCCTTTTCGGCCGCGATCTCGATCAGCGCGCCCACGCCTTCCCGGTCGAGGGTCACGAAGGGATCGCGCGCGAGGATGTTCTGGCGCAGATACTCCGGCAGGAAGGACGCCGAATCGTCGCGCGACAGGCCGAAGGTGGTCTGGGTGAGATCGTTGGTGCCGAAGCTGAAGAAGGCCGCCTCTTCGGCGATGGCGTCGGCGGCGAGGGCCGCGCGCGGCAGCTCGATCATGGTGCCGACGAGATAGTCGAGCCGGGTTCCGGCCTCGGCGAACACCGCCTCGGCCACCGTCTCGATGCGCTTCTTGAGCACGGCCAGCTCCTCGCGCATCGCCACGAGCGGGATCATGATCTCCGGCGTCGCGCGCTCGCCCGTCGCCTTTGCGACGTTGACCGCCGCCTCCAGAATTGCGCGGACCTGCATCTCGTAGATTTCGGGATAGGAGATCCCGAGCCGGCAGCCGCGATGGCCGAGCATCGGATTGAACTCCTTGAGCTTTTGGGCGCGCGTCTTGAGCTTGGCCGCGTCCATGCCGGACGCTTTCGCCACCTCGTCGATCTCGGCGTCCGAATGGGGCAGGAACTCGTGCAGCGGCGGGTCGAGCAGTCGGATCGTCACCGGGAGGCCGCGCATCACCTTGAAGAGCGCCTCGAAATCGGCCCGCTGCATGGGCAGGAGCTTGGCCAGCGCCGCCTCGCGGCCAGGCCGGTCCTCGGCGAGAATCATCTCGCGCACCGCCACGATCCGGTCGGCGTCGAAGAACATATGCTCGGTGCGGCACAGGCCGATCCCCTCCGCGCCGAAGCCGCGGGCGGTCTCGGCGTCCTGGGGCGTTTCGGCGTTGGCGCGCACCTTCATCCGGCGCGCCCGGTCGGCCCATTGCATGAGCTCGGCGAAATCGCCGGAAAGCTCCGGCTGCACGGTGGCCACGGCGCCGGCGTAGACCGCCCCCGCCGCCCCGTCGATGGTGACGGTCTCGCCCTTCTTCACGATGCGGCCGTTGACGGCGAACGTCCCGGCCTTCTCGTCGATCCTGAGATCGCCCGCGCCGCATACGCAGGGCCGGCCCATGCCGCGCGCGACCACCGCCGCGTGGCTCGTCATGCCGCCGCGCGCGGTGACGACGCCGACGGCTGCGTGCATGCCGTGAATGTCCTCCGGCGAGGTCTCGACCCGGAAGAGGACGACCTTTCGCCCCTCCTGGGCGAGACGCTCGGCCTCGTCGGCGGAGAAGACGACCTCGCCCGAGGCCGCGCCCGGAGAGGCGGGCAGGCCCTTGACCAGAAGATCGCGCGGCGCGTCAGGGTCGAGCGAGGGATGGAGAAGCTGGTCGAGCGAGCGCGGATCGACGCGCATCACCGCTTCTTCCTCGCTGATGAGCCCTTCCTTGGCGAGATCGACGGCGATCCTGAGCGCGGCTTTCGCCGTGCGCTTGCCGGTCCGCGTCTGCAGCATCCACAGCTTGCCTTCCTGCACCGTGAATTCGATGTCCTGCATGTCGCGGTAATGCTTTTCGAGCTTGTCGAAGATGGCGGCGAGCTCGGCGTAAGCCTCCGGCATCGCCTCTTCCATCGACGGCGCCTCCTCGCCCGCCCTCAGGCGCGCGCGCCGGGTCAGCGCCTGGGGCGTGCGGATGCCGGCGACCACGTCCTCTCCCTGGGCGTTGACGAGAAATTCGCCGTAATAGGCTTTCTCGCCCGTGGAGGGGTCGCGGGTGAACGCCACCCCCGTCGCGGAGGTCTCGCCCATATTGCCGAAGACCATCGCCTGCACGTTGACCGCCGTACCCCAGCTTTCAGGGATGTTGTGCAGCCGGCGATAGGTTTCGGCCCGCTCGTTTCGCCAGGAGCCGAAGACCGCCCCGATCGCGCCCCAGAGCTGCTCGTGCGGATCCTGCGGGAAAGGCTTGCCGAGGGCTTTTTCGACGGCGGCCTTGTATTGATCGATGACCGCGCGCCAGTCCTCGGCCTTCATCTCGGTGTCGAGGAAATAGTCCTTCTGCTCCTTGTAGGCCTCCAGAATCTCCTCGAAGACGTGATGCTCGACGCCGAGCACGACGTCGGAATACATCTGGATGAAGCGGCGATAGCTGTCATAGGCGAAGCGCGCGTCGCCGGAGAGCGCGGCGAGGCCCTTCACCGTATCGTCGGCGAGGCCGAGATTGAGGACCGTGTCCATCATGCCCGGCATGGACGCGCGCGCGCCCGAGCGCACCGAAACGAGGAGCGGATTTTTCGGATCGGCGAAGGTCCGGCCCACCTGGCGGCCGATCTCGGCGAGCGCGTCGTTCACCGCGTCCACAAGGCCGTCCGGATAGCGCCGGCCGTTGGCGTAGTAATAGGCGCAGACCTCGGTGGTGATGGTGAAGCCCGGCGGCACCGGCAGACCGAGATTCGACATCTCGGCGAGATTTGCGCCCTTGCCGCCCAGCAGATTCTTCATCGAGGCGTCGCCTTCCGCGCGCCCGGCGCCGAAGCGATAGACCCATTTCGTCCCGGCTTCGGCGTTCCCGTCCTTTTGACCTGCAGCGGCCGTCGCCGCCGCTTGTGACGCGGTCGTCATCCGTCTGGCTCCGATCCTTCTCCCGGCCGCGCCGGCGCCGCGCGCCGGCCCGTCCGGCCTCCTCCTCCAGCCTCGCGCCTTGCGGCCTTGCATCCTTGCATCGGTGCAAGACCTGCGCCCGCACGGCTTAGGCCAGCGTCGGCCCAAGGCCAAGGCGGAATTCGCCGCAGCGCGGCCGGCGGCCCTCTTCCCCGCATGAGGCGGCCGCCCCGCAGGGCGGGAGGGGGCGTCGCGCCGCGCGAGCGCGGCCGCCTGCGCCGGCTCTCCGCGCCGCGCAGGAAGCGCGTCGCCGAAGCGGCCGGCGCGTCAGGCGGGGGAAGACCTGACGGGGCCCATGCTACGACCTGCCGGAAGGGCGGGGATAACTTTCCCCGCTTTTCGACCAAGTCTTTGATTTTTCTAGGGGCGCCATGCACAAAAAGGTGGAAACTTTCGCCCCCGGCCAGCCGGTCCCCCTCCCCCCTGCCCCAGGCTTTATTCGCGCGTTCCAAGCTGTTACCGATTCGCCGTTGCGTGCTGTTGCGTCCCGAAAAACGCCGCGCGAAGCGGCGCGAAGAGCCTGACTGCGGGGATCGGGAGAGGGGATTGGCGGGGAACGCGGACGCCGGATTCTTCGGCGGCGGGGCGGGCGCGGCGCTCGCCGGCGCGACGATCGTCATTGTGCTGATGGGCGTTGCGGCGTGGACGATTCTTTCTTCGTCGCGTTTGCGCGGCGCGTCGCTGTTTCATCGCCTGTTCATCGTGGTCGCCGTCGTCTCCGGCCTTTTCAGCGGGGTCGCCTCGGCCATCGGCTTCGGCCTCATCACCTCTCAGGAGACGGACGATTTCTTCCGCAACGCGCTGCTGCCGCCCGCTTTCGGCGGTTTCGTCTTTTTTCTGGCCGTGGCGATCTGGGTCGGCGGGGCGGAGTTCGCGCGCCATCGCGACTGGCTGCGCGGACTTGGCGACGGGCCGATAGGCGCCGCCTTCGCCTTCGCCGAGCGGGCGGTGAAGCTGCTCGTCGTTATCCCGACCCTCGCGCTCATTCTGTTTTTCGTCTCTACGTGGACGACGGTGGTCGGCGTCGGCGGCGTCGACGCCGTTCGGCATACGTACAATTTCGAGCTCGCCCGGCTGCAGGCCGAATGCGCCGGCATCACCGCGCATCGGCTTAAGGATTATCTGTTTCTCGAAGATTTGCGCCTGTCGATCGCCGACGTCAGCCGGGTCGCGCGCAACGAGCGCGAGCGCGGCGCCCAGTCGGGCGCGGCCGGCGCCGGCGCGGTCTCGAATTATTTCGATGGCGTCGTCGAATGGCTGCAGCAGCTCGAGGCGAGCGTCGTCGCCATCATCGAGGGCGAAGACCCCACGGGCCTCAGCCCTTACCAGCCCGGCGTCTGCGCCGACAGGACGGACGCGCTGAAGCGCATGCTCAGCCGCAACGCCCATGAAAATTACGATCAGTGGGCGCGCGAGTTCGAAACCGCCTTCGACGAGTTCGTCGAGATCCTGAACCGCTGGCGGCGCGACCGGCGTGTCGAGACCCTGCTCGACCAGCAGCTCGCCAATTTCGGACGCGCGAACCCGAAGCCGGCCGCAGGGGCGCGACTCGGCCGGGCGCAGGCGGCCGCCATCGATCGCTACGCGGCGGAAGTCGAATCGGCGCTGGCGACGCTGGTGCGCCGGCAGAAGCTCGCCAAGCCGCCTCGGCCCCTGCCCTCGGCGGCGGCGCTTTCGCCCGAGCGCGGCCTTGCGATCTTCGCGTCATGGTTCGAGCCCCAAGACGCGGAGAAAACGGCGGAGAAAGAGCGCGTCTCGCGCACGCAGAGCGTGGTCTATGAGGAGGAGGCCGTCGCGCCGCTTTCGACCATCACGCCGCGCGACGCGGTGCTGAAGAACGCGAACATCTTCTCCGACGTCTGGGCGCTGGCCATCGCCTGGGATTACGCCGCTTACGTGCTGATGCTGGCGTATCTGTTCTTCCCCAGCGCGGAGCGCGCGCCGGGGTTCAAAGATTAGTTCGTAGTGCGGAGCGCGTGGAAAGAAGGCGCCCTCTACGTACTACGCGCTACGAACTACCCCTCAAGCTTCGACAGATCCGCGACCGCCGCCGTCGCGGCGCGGAAGCGGGCGAGCAGCGCGAGGCGGTTGGCGCGCAGGGCCGGATCGTCGGCGTTCACCGTGACATGATCGAAAAAAGTGTCGACGGGCCGGCGCAAGCCGGCGAGCGCGGCCATGGCGTCTTCGAAGCGCTCTTCCGCGACAGCGCTTTTCGCCTTTTCCTCGGCGGCGAGAAGCGCGTCGTAGAGCGCTTGCTCCTCGTCTTGCGCGAATTTCGACGCATCGATCGCGGCCGCGTCGGCGGGCCGCCCGTCGGCCTTTTCCTCCGCCTTCAGAATGTTCGCCGCGCGCTTGAACGCGACCGCCAGGTTTTCGCCGTCGTCTGTCCTGAGGAACGCTTCGAGCGCTTCGAGCTTGCGGACGATCAGCACGAGATCGTCCTCCGGCGTCCCGTCGGCCTTGGCCAGCGCCGCATCGACATGGTCGTAGCGATGCCCCCTGTCGCGGAGATAGGCTTTCAGGCGGTCGTGGAAGAAGGCGAGGAGCGTCGGTTGCGAGGTGAAATTACCCCAGCGATCCGCTCTTGTCGGTCCGTCCAGGTCGGTTCCGCCGGTTGCTGCGGGAGCGCCGATCAATCGCCCGGCATGCCGGCGCGTAACGTCGTCAAGCCCTATGCGCGCCGCGGAGGAAATGTCTGACGATGCTCCCTCAAGCAGGATCAAAATCACCCCTAGCGCCGCCCGTCTCAGCGCGAACGGATCGCTCGACCCGGTCGGCTTCCTGCCGATCGCCCAGAACGCTGTGAGCGTATCGATCTTGTCCGCCAGCGCGACGGCGACGGAGACCGGCGCTGTCGGAACCGCGTCGTCCTGCCCGGCGGGCCTGTAATGATCGCGGATGGCGTCCGCGACGGTGGAAATGCGCTCGTATACACCTGACACACCGCTCGTTAGCGCCCGCGCTTGTACAGAAACGCCACGCGCGGCCATTTCCCTCGCCCGCAACATCATAGAATGCGCTGGATTTTTTGGATCAATCGTCCCTAACGCATTGATCGCTTTATCCATCTCTAGGAGGCGAGAACGTGGATCAAAAAAGTCTTTCGCCTGAGCAAGATAATAATACCGCCCTATGACCCCTTGCAGCTCGGGGAACTCGTAAACCATGCCGGTCGTGAGATCGGCCTTGGCGAGCAACGCGGCTTTCTCCGCCGCCTGCGGATCGGCGCCGACGGCGGGCGCGATTTCCTTCGCCAGCGCCGCGACGCGCCGGGCCTTGTCGCCCATCGTTCCCAGCCCCTCGAAGAACGTGACCTTGTCGAGGTCCTTCACGCGCTCTTCGAGCGGAACCTTCAGATCCTGATGATAGAGAAACCAGGCGTCGGAGAGCCGCGCGGTCAGCACGCGCTCATAGCCCGCGCGCATCGCCGCCCCGCCGTCAGGCGCTTCGATATTGGCGACGCAGACGAAGCGGTTGGCGAGCCGGCCCGTTTTCGGATCGCGTACGGAGAAATATTTCTGATGCCCGCGCATGGTCGCGCTCAGCGCCTCGTCGGGCAGTGCGAGGAACTTTTCATCGAACGCGCCCGTCATCGGGACCGGCCATTCGGCGAGGCCGGCGACCTCGTCGAGGAGGCCCGCGTCCTCCACGAGTTCAAGACCCTGCGCCGCGCACAGGGTCTTCGCCTCGCCGAGAATGCGCTCCTTGCGCTCCTGCGCGTCGAGAAGCACGCAGGCCCGCTTCAGCGCGGCGCGGTATTTGTCGAAGCTGCGGGCCTGAATCGCGCCGGGCGCCATGAAGCGGTGGCCGAACGTGCGGTCGCCCGCGCGGATCCCGTCGACCGCGAAGTTCACGACCTCGCCGTCGAAGCTGCACAGGATGGAATGAAGCGGGCGCACCCAGCGCAGCTCGCCCTCCCCCCAGCGCATCGACTTCGGCCAGGGAAAGCCGCGAATGACGTCGGGAAGAGCCTCGGCGATCACCTCGGCCGCGGGCCGGCCCTTGCGCTCGATCACGGCGACGTAAAAGGCGCCCTTTTTGTCTTCCCGGATCTCGCACTGGTCGAGGGAGGAAAGCCCGGCGGCCTTGAGGAACCCCGCGACCGCCTTGTCCGGCGCGCCGACGCGGGGGCCTTTCTTCTCCTCCCGCCGGTCCGGCTGGCGCCCGGGCAGGCCCGCGGCGACCAGGGCGAGCCGGCGCGGGCCGGCGAAGGCCTTCACCCCCTCGGGCAGGAAGCCGGCGTCGATCAGCGCCTGATTGACCAGCCGCTCAAGATCGGCCGCGGCGCGGGCCTGCATTCGCGCCGGAATTTCCTCGGAAAAAAGCTCTAGCAACAGCTCGGGCATGGGCTCGCCTTCTAGGCGGCGTCCCGCAAGCGCGCAACGGACTTGAAAGGTTTCGGACGAAAGAATAGAAAAACTATCAAATTGTTTACGTTTTCTGGGAGAGCCGTCCGTGGTCGCGCGTCTGTTCAAGGCCCATCCGGAGTCCGTGGGAGAAAGCTACGTCGCCCATCTCGCATGCGCCGTGGGCTTCGGGCTCCGGATGGCGGCGGGGGGCCTGGCCTGCATCGCCCATGGGGTCTTCCCCTTCCTGTTCACCCATACGGCGTCCGACACCGTGCGCGCGCTCCATGCGGAGATGAACGAGCGCCGCCGCCTGTCGATAGACGCGCCGCGCGGCGCGGGCCGGACGGCGGACTGCTGAAACGCGCGCTTTCCCGGTCATCCTTCTGCAGACGCGAGCGGGCGGCGGACCTGCACGGCGGCGATCCGCACGGCGAGTTTTCCTTCCGCGTTGAGAAAGTCCGCCTCCGCATGGATGAGGTTGCGCGACGCGTTCAGCACCCGCGCCTCGATGGTCGCGAAGGGCTGCATGATCGGGCGGAAGAAGTTCGTCTCCAGCCGCGAGGTGCGGAAGCGCTCCCGATTGTCCGCGAGCACGCTCATGGTGACGAGGCCGGCGACGTGATCGGCGACCGCGGCGACATGGCCGCCGAACATCACGCCGTCGGGCATGATGAAGCGATCGTCGATCTCCCAGCGCATCGAAAGGCGCCCCCATGACCACGAGACCAGCCGGATGTCGCCGAGCGCGCTCTTCGCCCATTCGCGAAAGCGCGACTCGCCGGCCTTGTAGCCGTTGAGGATGTCCGTGTGGCGCTCGCTGGTGACGCCGGCCATGACCCTCTCGCCTCGCCTTTCCGGGGCGCGAGACTATGGCGCGCCGGCGCGCCTGTCGACGGGCGCGCGCACATGCTCAGCCCAGCACGCAGGCGGCGAGCCCGTCGCGGCGCACGATCTCCATGCGCTTGCGCAACATCGCCGCCCGGGCGCGCACATAGGGGCCGGGCGGATCGACCCGCCATTTGTTCGGGCTCGGCAGGACGGCGGCGAGCAGCGCGGCCTCCCGCGGCGTCAGGTCCTTCGCGCGCTTGCCGAAGCGAGCCTGCGCGGCCGCTTCAGCGCCGAACAGACCGTCGCCCCATTCGGCGACGTTGAGATAGACTTCCATGATGCGGCGCTTGGTCCAGAAGGTCTCGACGAGCGCCGTGAACCACGCCTCGACGGCCTTGCGCGGCCAGCCGCCGCCGTTCCACAGAAAGGCGTTCTTGGCGGTCTGCTGGGAGATGGTCGAGGCGCCGCGCCGGCGCCGGCCGTCGCGGGCCTCTTCGAGCGCGGTCCCGATCGCGTCGAGGTCGAAGCCCTGATGCAGGCAGAAGCGCGAGTCCTCCGCGGCGATCACGGCGAGGACGAGATGCGGCGAGATCTCCTCAAGCGGCGTCCACGGATGAACGATGCGGTCGCCGGAAAGCTTGCGCTCGAGCATGACGAAGGTGCCCGGCGGCGGCGCGACGCGATAGGCCGCCGCCCACAGGAGGGAGCCCAGCAGCGCGAACAGCCCCGCCCAGCCCGCGACGCGGGCCGCGCGCGCAAGCCGCCGCGACAGCGGCGTCGCTTTCTTTTTTCGACGGGTCTTTTGCGCCATCGCCGTTCAGAAAAGACAGGCCCCAACGAAGAGGGCGGGCGCGAGGGCCCGCCCCTTCCCGTTTCATAACCCAAAGCGCTCAGGCTTTCATCAAGGCCAGCGCCGCCGCGCTGACGACCCAGCCGACGAGCAGATGGCCGGCGTCGATCAGCAGCAGTTTCTCGCTGTGCGCGACCGAGTAAACATAGGCGTAGCCCGAGAACGGCAGGGCGAACACGATCCACAGGATGACGGCCGTCACGACGGCGGCGTTCAGTCCGGCGGCGTTCTTCCACTTCATCACAAGGCCGATTCCGATCACCTGAAGGACGGTGATGACGAAACCGTATACGTACCAGATCGGGCCGCTGCTGGCGGCGGCTTCGGCTTCCGTGACGCGCATCAGCGCCATCCACAGATCCTTGAACAGGACGCCATACCACAGCCAGCCGATCAGGTAGAACACGACGGACGCAACCAGCACGGCAAGGACATTGAGACCAAACAGCTTGGGCATATCCGCCTCCATGCTCAGCGTACGCATATGGTACGAGGATTTGCGCGCTCGCGCAATTCGGAAGAAAGCGACTGTTTGCTGACAATCAGGGCGCGAATTTCGCCGCTCCAGGCGCGCGTCGGCGGTCCGCTCAGCCTGCAGCGTAATCGACGACGCCGGCGCCTTCGGCGCGCCCCTGCGGGCTTTTCAGCCAGGCCTCGCAGCACGCCTTGGCGAGCGTCCTTACCCGGAGGATATAGGACTGACGCTCGGCGACCGATATGACGCCGCGCGCGTCGAGCAGATTGAAAAGGTGCGAGGCCTTGACGCACTGGTCATAGGCCGGCAGCGCATAGGACCTTCCCGTCTTCTCGCCGGCCTCGATGATCGCCAAGCACTGGGCCTCCGCCTCGCGAAACTGGTCGAACAGAAAGTCCGTGTTCGCCAGCTCGAAATTATAGGCAGAGAACTCCACTTCCTGCTGGTGGAAGACGTCGCCATAGGTGAAGGGCGTCCCGTCGGGCTTCGCCCCGCCGAAGACGAGGTCGAATCCGTTGTCGACGCCTTGCACGTACATGGCGAGGCGTTCGAGCCCGTAGGTGAGCTCGCCCGTCACCGGCCGGCAATCGAAGCCGCCGACCTGCTGGAAATAGGTGAACTGGGTGACCTCCATGCCGTCGCACCAGACCTCCCAGCCGAGGCCCCAGGCCCCGAGCGTCGGGCTCTCCCAGTCGTCCTCGACGAAGCGGATGTCGTGTACGGAACGATCGATCCCGATGGCGTCCAGCGAGCCGAGATAAAGCTCCTGAATGTCGGGGGGAGAAGGCTTCAGCACCACCTGGAACTGATAATAGTGCTGGAACCGGTTGGGGTTGGCGCCGTAGCGCCCGTCGGTCGGGCGCCGGCAGGGCTGGACGTAAGCGGCGTTCCAAGGCTTGGGCCCGAGCGCGCGCAAGGTCGTCGCGGGATGGAACGTGCCCGCCCCCATCTCCATGTCGTAGGGCTGAAGGATGACGCAGCCCTTTCCGGCCCAATATTCCTGCAGGGTCAGAATGAGCTCCTGAAAGGACGGCTTCTTCTCGGCTGTCGGCATGAGGATCGTCGCGCGGCTTTTCGGCGCGCGGACGCTAGAGGCCCGCCCGGATCGGGTCAAGGCGCGGCCGTCGGTCCGTCAGTGGCTGATCGTCAGCGCCGAGAAGCGCACCGGCAGGACGGCGCGTTCGCGAATCTCGCCGCGGACGTCCTTTTCGACCAGCGTCAGCTCCTGGCTGTCCTCGCCTCCTACGGGCAGAACCATGCGTCCGCCGGGCTTCAGCTGATCGAGCAGCGCGCCCGGGATCTGCGCCGGCGCGGCGGCGACGAGAATCTTGTCGAAGGGAGCCTCCTCCGGCCAGCCGCGCGAGCCGTCCCCGGTCCGCACCCGGATGTGGCCATAGCCCGCCTCGCGCAGGCGCCGCTCGGCTTCCGCGGCGAGCTCCGGAATCAGCTCGACGGTGAAGACGGCGTCGCAAAGCTCGCCGAGCACCGCCGCCTGATAGCCGAGGCCCGTGCCGACCTCCAGCGTCCTGTCTTCCTCCTCCAGCTCCAGAAGGTCGGTCATCAGCGCCACGATGAAGGGCTGGGAGATGGTCTTGCCCCAGCCGATCGGCAAAGGCGTGTCTTCATAGGCGAAAGGCTGCATCTCCGCCGGCACGAAAAGATGCCGCGGAACGCGCGCCATCGCCTGCATGACGGCTTCGGACAGGCTCTCCCGGCCCGTCCGGTCAGCGCAGAAATCGGCGTGGGCGGCGATGGCCGATATCATCGCCTGACGGCGCGCGCCCAACGCTCGCGGGTCGAGATCCGACATGAGCGTCTCCGCACAAGGCCGACAAACGTCCGGCGGCGTTTATGTTGGCGCGACCGGGGCCGGCTTCAATAGGCGCGTAGTTGCAGGCCCCTGCCCAATCGTGTCAGGTCGATGACGGATGAACGGCCTGCCGCGCCGCAACAAGACTACGATCCGAGGGGACCGCCGATGATCGCCTTTCTGAACGACCTCCTGTGGAGCAAGGTGCTCGTCTATGTGCTGATCCCCGTGGGGCTTTTGTTCACCATCGCCTCCGGCTTCGTGCAGGTGCGCCATTTCGGACGGATGTGGGGGATCTTCGGCCAGGCCTTCCGCCACAAGACCGCGCAGCCGACCTCCTTCCAGGCGCTCGCGCTATCGGTCGCCGGCCGGGTGGGCGCCGGCAACATCGCCGGCGTCGCCGTGGCGATCACGCTGGGCGGGCCGGGCGCGATCTTCTGGATGTGGCTTGTCGGGCTCGTCGGCATGGCCACGAGCTATTTCGAATGCGCGCTCGGCCAGCTCTACAAGCGCCGCGAGCCCAACGGAAATTTCCGCGGCGGGCCGGCCTTCTACATCAAATACGGCCTCAGGAGCCGCCTGGGGCCGGGGGCGATCGGTCTCGCCGGGCTTTATTCCGCGCTGTTGTTCGTCACTTTCGGCTGCGCTTTCGTCGTCCTGCAGAGCTTCGCGCTGACCAACTCCATCGAGAGCGCCTTCGGCGCGCCGCGGCTGGCGACGGGCCTCGCGCTCGCCGCGCTCGTCGGCGTCGTCATTTTCGGCGGCGTGAAACGCATCACCAACGTGGTCGAATTCGTCGTGCCGCTGATGGCCGCCGGCTACATCCTCATGATGCTGGTCGTGCTCGTCCTCAATGCGCCCGAGGTTCCGGGCGCGCTGTGGACAATCATCGCCGGCGCCGTCGGACTTGAGGAGGCCGCCGGCGGCGCGATCGGCGCGGCGATCACCAACGGCGTCCGGCGGGGGCTCTTCTCAAACGAAGCCGGCCTCGGTTCGGCGCCGAACGTGGCCGCCGTCGCCTATGTTCCGCACCCGGCGCAACAGGGAATCGTACAGGCCCTGTCCGTGTTCATCGACACGATCATCATCTGCTCCTGCACGGCTTCGATCATCATCCTGTCGGGGCTCGACGCGAACGATCCAGACATCGACGGCGTGGTGCTTACCCAGCTCGCGCTCGCAGAGCATATCGGACCGTGGGCGGAGCAGTTTGTCGCCCTGGCGCTCACGCTGTTCGTATTCTCTTCGATCATGTACAATTATTTCCTCGGCGAGACCGCGATCGACTTTTTCACGAGCTACCGGCCGTTCGTGTTCAATATCTTCCGCGCGATCACGCTCGGGCTGGTGATTACGGGAGCCAGCGTCAATCTCGGCGCGGCCTTCGGCTTCGCCGACGTGACGATGGCCGTGCTGGCGCTCGTGAACCTTTTCGCGCTCGTTCTGCTGTTCCCTACGGGGCTGAGGGTGATGCGCGACTTCGACCGTCAGCTCAAGGACGGCCGCGAGCCGGCGTTCGATCCAGACCGCTTCGCCGATCTCGACATCGACCGGGAGGCGTGGACGCTTGAAGAAGAAGACGCCGCCCGCCTCGCCGCGCTGCGCGCGAACAGCGGCGCGTGAGCCCGCTCACAGCGCCGCCATCGCGTTGACGATCCGGTTCGATTCCTCGATCGGCGGCAGGGCGGTGAGCGCGTCCTGGAAATATTTGCGGGCGAGGGCGCGCTCGCCCGATTTCGCCGCGATCAACGCCCGGCCGACCAGCGCCTCGTAATTGTCGGGCGTATAGGCGAGCAGGCGGATGAACACGCCGTCGGCCTCCTCGAGCTTGCCGGCGGCGGCCTTGCAGAACCCGACATCGACCATGGCGTCGAGCGCCCAGGCGTCTTTGCGAAGACGCGCCTGCGCGCCTTCGCATTCGGCCACGCCCACGCGCTTGCCCAGAATTCGCTCCGCCTCGCGGGCGATGTCGATCTCGCGCGGCGCGAAGACGGCGGCGCGATCCTCGCGCAGGGCGGGCCCTTCCGAATCCGCCGGCGGCGCCGGCACGGAGAGCGCGGCGAGCGTAGGCATCTCGGCCGATTTTCCGGGAGCGGACGAGGCGCCCTGCGGCGCGGAGGAAGCGGCCCCGGCGCCGGCGGTCCGCACGGGCGCGCCGGACGCCGGCGGATCAAGACGCTCCGGCGCGGCGTAGCCCGCGAAGACGAGGGCGCCGTCCGCCGGCGCCTCGCGCAGGGCCGGCGCGGAAGGCGCGGCCGTCTGCGCGGGCGGGCGATCGGGCGCGGCGCCCGTCGCCGGCGCAGGCTTCAGCGTCGGGGCCGGCGCAAGCTCCTCCGCGACCGGACGGCTTGCAGCCGTCTTCGCCTGCTTCTTCCCCGCCTGCGCCTTCTCCGCCTGCGCCGCGCCGCGCGCGGCCCCGTCGGCGAATTCGATGTCGATGCAGGAGGCGCGCGCGCCGTCGATGACGCAGTCCCGGATCGCGGCGCGCGCCATCGGCCGGGCGCTTTTCACGGCGAGCGCGCTGCCGCCCTCTTCGGCCGTGAAGGCGAGCGCCTCGGCGAGCCGGCTGCGCCCTTTGAGGTCGATCTCGAGCGCGGCGTCGACTCCCGGCAGGAAGAAAGCGCCGCCCCGCCGGGCGGCGACGTCGCAGGCGCGCCGGCAGATCAGCGCCACGCGCATCAGCCGGCCGCGTTCGCCCACCTGCACGTCTCGCAGCTCGTTGGGCGCGCGCGCCGCCGCGCGTGCAGCCTCTTGCGCGGTCGCACGCCCTTCCGCCGCCGCGCCGGCGGCGCTCACGGCGGCGAAGCCGATGAGCGCGGCGGCGGGCGCCAGAGGCGCAAGATAAAGCAAACGTCGGAACATGCGGCGCGGCCAGTCGCAAAAATGACGCCTTCCAAGGGTTCAAGAGAGTCGGCCTGTCGGTCAACGCGGGCGGCGACAGGGCGGGCGCGCTGCGATCCCCGCCCTTCGCCCGTCAGTAATAACGCACGACATAGCGGCTGCCCGACTTAATATACGGATAGCCGTAAGGATCGTGGCACAGGATCGCGCCGAGCAGCACGCGACGGCCGCGCCGGTATTCTATTCGCTCGACCGCGTAGCAGCCCCGCGGCGCGTAATAGCCGCGATGATAGGCCCGCCGCCAGCCATAGGGGTCGTAACCGGCGAAATAATGAAAGACGAAATGGTCGTTGCAATAATAGCCGTGGCCCCGGCGCGGCCCGCGGCCGTGACGATGACCGTATGAATAGCGCCGCCCGCGATCGTAATGCCGGCGATAATGACGGTCGCGATAACGGTCGTATTGCCGGCGCCGCCAGTCGTCATGATAGGCGTAGCGCCGGTCGCGGCGATGGTCATAGCGGTCATGGCGCCGGTCGCGACGATGATCGGCGCGGTCGCGCCGGCGTTCATATCGGTCTTCCCTGCGGTCCCGGCGGTGGTCGGCCCGGTCGCGGCTGCGGTCGCGACGATCGTCGGCGCGGTCCCGACGCCGCTCGCGCCCGTCGCCGCGCCGTTCGCGGCGCTCGTCCCTATCGTCAGCGGCGAGAACCAGAGAAGGCTTCTGCATGCGCGCGCCCTGTGCGAGCCGCTCGGCCGCCCCGTCGAGCGCTGCGGCGAGAACGCTTCCGGGCGAGCCCGGCGCGGCCGCGGCCGACGGCGCCGTCATCGCGAGAAGAACCGCGGCCGCCGCGGCGGTCCCGCCCTGAAAGAATTGTCGGCGGAGAAATCGATATAAGGGCATGTCGCGTCTCCCGACACTGCGACGCCCCATGCAGCCCCGTCAGCAGTTTGGCCCGCTTGCGCAGGCCGGTCAACGCTCGAGCGCGTCAAACGGCGTTGAACGCGGCCCCGATTCCGCCGATGCTGCGCGCCAGCCCCGGAACGGAGCGTGAATCCGCGCCGAAATGCGGCGGGAATGAGGCGAAAACGGGGCAGGCTGAAGAGTTGCGCCATATGCGGACCTTTTTTGAGTTTTTCGCCGGCGGCGGCATGGCGCGCCTCGGCCTCGGCCCGGCCTGGCGGTGCGCGTTCGCCAACGACGTCGATCCGGCCAAATGCGCCGCCTACAGAGCGAATTTCGGAGGGGAGACGCTGATCGAGGCGGATATCGCCGCTCTGAAGCTCGAAGACCTCCCGGCGGTCCGCGCTGATCTCGCCTGGGCCTCCTTTCCCTGTCAGGATCTGTCTCTCGCCGGCGCCCGGGCGGGGCTCGCCGGAGCGCGCTCGGGCCTCTTCTTTCAGTTCTGGCGTCTGATCGAAGCGCTCTCGGGGGCCGGGCGCGCGCCGCGGCTCATCGTCATCGAAAACGTCGCCGGATTGATGACCTCGAACGGCGGCGCCGATTTTCGCCGCGTCATCGAAACCGTCGCCGGCGGCGGCTACGTCGTATCGGCCATGGCGATCGACGCGCGCTGGTTCTCTCCCCAGTCCCGTCCGCGGCTCTTCATCTTCGGTTTCGCCCAGGAATGCGCGCCTCGGCGCCGGAGCGCGCCCCCCCTCGACAGCTTCTCCCCCGCCGCGATGCGGGCGAGCCTCGGCGCGCTTTCTTCTAAGGCGACGCGACGCTGGCGCTGGCTCGCCGCGCGCCCGACGGCGCGGCCGAATATGCGGCTTGAAGATCTCGTCGACATAAATGCGCCCGACTGGTGCGCCGCGCGCGGGGCGGCGGCTTTGTCGATGATGAGCGCGCGCCAGCGCGCGACGGTGGAAGCCCTGCGCGCTTCCGGCGACCGTCATGTCGGGGCCGCATTCCGCCGTATACGGATCGAAAACGGCGCGCGCGTCCAGCGCATCGAGGCGCGTTTCGACGGGCTTGCAGGCTGCTTGCGCACCCCGGCGGGCGGCTCTTCGCGTCAGATGCTTGTGAAAATCGAAGACGGGCGCGTTTTCGCGCGGCTGCTTTCCCCGCGCGAGGCGGCGCGGCTGATGGGGTTGCCTGAGGATTACCGCCTGCCGGAACAGACGACGGCGGCCCTGAAGCTGTGCGGCGACGGGGTTTCGGTTCCGGTCGTGCGCTGGATCGGCGAGGCGATCCTGACGCCCCTCCTCGCGCAGGAGGCGCAGGCGGCGTGACGGGCGACAGGCGCACCGACGTCTTCACGCCCGAAAAGCGCTCGGCGGTGATGCGCGCGGTGAAAGGCGCGAACACCCGGCCCGAGATGGCGCTGCGCCGGGCGCTGCACCGTCTGGGCCTGCGCTACCGGCTGCACGCGAAGGACCTGCCGGGCAGGCCGGATCTCGTTTTTCCCGGCCGTCGCGCCGTTCTGTTCGTGCACGGATGCTTCTGGCACGGACACGATTGCGCGCGCGGAAGTCGCGCGCCGAAGTCGAACCGCGCCTACTGGACGGCCAAGATCGCCCGCAACCGGGCGCGCGACGCCGCGGCGGCCGAAAAGCTCGCCGTTGCGGGCTGGCGCGTCTTCGTCGTGTGGGAGTGCGAGATGAAAGACGTCGAGGCGACGGCCCGCCGCCTCGCCCGCGCGATCAGAACGCCTCCGCCGGCAGAGCCATCACGGGCTCGGCGCCGCTCTTGAGCTTGGCGAGGTGGGCCTTGGCGTCCGGCAGAACCCGCGCCAGGAAATAACGTCCGGTGGTCAGCTTGCGCTCGTGGAACTCGTCCGCCTCGCCGGCTTTCTTCTTCTCGATCGCCGCTTTCGCCAGCATCGCCCAGGCGTAAGCCAGGCCCGTCAGCGCGAAGAGATGAAGATAGTCCATGGACCCTGCCCCGGCGTTGTTCGGGTCCTTCATGCCGTTCATCGCGAGCCACTGCGTCGCTTCGGCGAGATCGGCCTTGACGTTCGCGAGCCCGTCGATGAACGGCTTCAGATCGTCGCCGCGATTGTCCTTCACGAACTGATCGAGCTCGGCGAACCAGGCCTGCACGGCGCGCCCGCCGTCCCTGGCGAGCTTGCGCCCGACGAGGTCGAGCGCCTGAATGCCGTTCGCGCCTTCATAGATCATGGCGATGCGCGCGTCGCGCACGAACTGCTCCATCCCCCATTCCTGGATGTATCCGTGCCCGCCGAGCACCTGCTGGGCGTTGGTCGCATGCCAGTAGCCTTTTTCGGTGAAATAGGCCTTGAGCACCGGCGTCATCAGGCCGAGGAAATCATCCGCCTTCTGACGCTCCTCGGCGTCTTCCGAACGATGCGCGAGATCGCCGTGCAGGGCCGACCAGTACATGAGCGCGCGCGCGCCCTCGTTGAAGGCGCGATGGTCGAGCAGCATCCGGCGAACGTCCGGATGCACGATGATCGGGTCGGCCGGCTTGTCGGGCGCGGCCGGGCCTGTCAGCGCGCGCCCCTGCAGGCGGTCCTTCGCATAGGCCGCCGCGTTCTGATAGGCGACCTCGGAGACGGCGAGGCCCTGCAGGCCGACGCCGATGCGCGCCTCGTTCATCATGGTGAACATGGCGCGCAGGCCCTTGTTCTCCTCGCCGAGAAGATAGCCCGTGGCCTCGTCGTAATCCATCACGCAGGTCGAGTTGGCGTGAATGCCCATCTTCTCTTCGATCTTGCCGCAGACGACGCCGTTGCGTTCGCCCAGCGAGCCGTCCTCCTTCGCCAGGAATTTCGGCACGATGAAGAGCGAGATGCCTTTCGTGCCCTCCGGCGCGCCCTCGATGCGCGCGAGCACGAGGTGGACGATGTTCTCGGTAAGGTCGTGCTCGCCGGCGGAGATGAAGATCTTCTGGCCGGAGATCTTGTAGCTTCCGTCAGGCTGCGGAACGGCTTTCGTGCGCAGAAGGCCGAGATCGGTGCCGCAATGGGGCTCGGTGAGGTTCATCGTCCCGCCCCATTCGCCCGAGATGAGCTTGGGCAGCCAGGTTTTCTTCTGCTCGTCCGTGCCATGCGCGTAGATCGTATCGGCCGCCCCGCGCGCCAGTCCCGGATACATGCCGAACGCCATGTTCGCCGCCGAGACCATCTCGCCCACCGCGATCGCCAGCACGTAAGGCAGCCCCTGCCCGCCATAGTCAGGATCGGCCGACAGGCCCTGCCAGCCGCCTTGCGCGTACGCGTCATAGGCTTCCTTGAAGCCCTTGGGCGTCTTCACCGACCCGTCGGACTCGCGCCTGCAGCCTTCCTGGTCGCCGGACTGGTTGAGAGGGTGCAGCACGTTCGCGGCGAGCTTGCCGCCCTCTTCGAGAATGGCGTCGATCACGTCGGGGCTCGCATCGGCGAAGCCCGGCAGGTTCGAATATTTCGAAAGCTGCAGAACGTCGTGAAGCACGAACTGCATGTCGCGAATCGGCGCGGCGTAGCTGGTCATGGCGCAGGCTCCTTCCGGCTTGGCGCGGCGGCGAAGAAGCGCCGCGGAAAACTTTTCCCCAATCTAGCCCCGAGCAGAGCCGGGTAAAGCGCCCGGCGCAGCCTTTTTCGGCGCCCCAGGAGACGCGAAGCGGGCGCGTGAAGCGCCGAATCGGCGTTAATGGGCGGGAGGGCTTTATCCGGATGGCTCAACGACAGGGCATTCACCCTTTGCGAACGCGGCGAAGCGCCTTACCGCTCGACCGGATGCCTCGCCGCCCGCGGCGAGGCATCCGCGCCGCGTTCGCGGTGTCGTCGGGGGAGGCCGCTCCAATGACCAAACGAAAGCGGTGGCGAACATGAAATCGAACGCGCCATGGAGCGTCAAAGGCATCGAGCGCGACGCGCGCGAGACCGCCAAGGAAGCCGCGCGCCGCGAAGGCATGACCGTCGGCGAATGGCTCAATCAGGCGATCTACGCCGTCGGCGCGCCGGAAGGCGCGAGCGGGCCGATCGCAGGGCTCAAGGCCGCCGACATCGTCGCCGCCGTGGAGCATCTGAAGAAGCGCATCGTCGCGGCGGAATCGAAAAGCGCGGCGGCGGTGGACGACCTTGCGCGCAATCTCGCCGGCGTCGTCGAGCGGCTGCAGCGGCTGGAGCGGCTGCGCCCGGTCGAAGGGGGCGCCAGCCCGGCGCTCGAAGAGCGCCTTGCGCGGCTCGAAGAGAAGGCGTTCGACCGTCAGCGCATCGACGCGCTCAAGGCGCTCGAAAAGGCGGTCGCCCAGGCCGCGCTGCAGTTCGACGCCGCGCATAAATCGTCCCAGGCGCGCATCGAAGCGGCCGAAAAGCGTCTCGACGATCTCGCCCGCAAGATGGAGACGGCCGGCGCGGGCGACGCGCTCGCGGCGATCGCGCCGCTGAAAGAGGCGCTCGAAGGCATGTCGGCGCGCATCGCCCGCGCCGAGCGCATCGCCGCAGAGGCCGCGCAGCTCAAGGCCGAGGCCGCCGGCGCGGGCGATTCCGATTTCGTCGAGCGCACCGGGGCGCGCCTGCGCGCGCTCGGCGACGAAATAAAGCGCGGCGGCAACCAGATCCGCACGCTGGAAGCGGCGATCAGAAAACTCTCCGATCATATCGACGCGGCGGAACGGCGCAGCGCCGAAGCCGTTCAGAAAGTTTCGGAGACCGTCGAAACGCTGCGCGACCGGCTCGAACGTCCCGCAGCAGGCGATGACGCGAAAATCGCCAGCCTCCAGGTCGCAGTCGAGGCTCTCGCCGCCCGCATCGAGGCCGCGCCGCGCGCCGAGACGGGCCGACGCGAAGAGACAGAGCCGGACGCCGACATCGAGGCGGAACTCGTCGATATCGACGAGGCCGGCGAGGACGCCGCGCTCTTCGACGACGCCGCCGAGCCCCTCGAACTGTCGATTGAGGATGACGATGAGATTGGCGTCGCCCCGGAGGGCGAGACCGACGGCGTTTATCGCCGCCCCCCTCAGCAAAAGCTGCAAAGCGATGAAGCGGCGGACGACGAGGACGCCTTCGCCTTCGACCTCGACGACGACGCCGGAGAAGACCACGGCGGCAAGAGCGTCGAAGAGTACGCCGCAGCGATGCTCTCCGACACGGATGACGCGCGCGGCCGGCCCGAACCGGACGAGGCCGAAGCGACGGCCGGGGAAGACGACGACGCGCTCGACGCGGCTTTCGCCGCCTTCGAGGCGGAGAAGCGGGCCGAGCGCGCGCGTCTCCGCGAGACGACGGACGGGGCGCTTTTCGCCGCAAATCGCGACGCGCCGCAGGCCGCACAGGCCGACGGCGACAAGAAGGACGATCCGGCTGCGGACGAGCCCTTGCTCAAGGCCGACCCCCGCAGCGCGGCGCTGCGTCGGCTGAGCCCCAAGCAGCGCGCCGCCCTCGCCGCCAAGCTGCGCCGGCGCCGCCTCGTCCGGCAAGGCCTCTCGCTCGACGACGCTGCGCCCGAAGCCAAGCCCAGGGTCGAGCCCGCCGAGGCGCGGACGCAGAAATACATGCCCTCCCTGGACGCGCCCGAGAACGACGACGAAGCGCGCGAGGACGATCGCGAGCCCGGCATGTTCTCGCGCATGACCGGCGCCCTCGGCGCGATGAAGCGCCGGCTTGTCGCCGGGCAGCGCGGCGGCGCCGATGACCGCACGGCGCGGCTCGCCGCGCGCGCGACAGATCGGCCCCGCGCTTCGTCGACTTTCGCCGCCGAAGACGAAGATCAACTCGCTCATGAGGACGACGCGCCCCGATCGTCCGAGCCCGACATTTCAGGCGGGTTGCGCCGTCTGGCCGCTCAGGCCGCCGCGCGGCCGGTTCCCGTCGCGCTCGCCGCGGCGATCGTGCTCGCCGGCGCGGCGCTGTTCTTTCTTGTCAAGGATTCGATCCTCGGCGGCTCCGCCGGCGGACCGGAGGAGGCGCGCAGCCAGGCGGCGGCGGACGGGGACGAAGCCGCCGCGCTTGCGCCGGCGATCGATCCGCGCGCCCTCTATCGCGAAAGCGCGGCCCGGCTCAAAAACGCCCGCAATGACGCCGACACGCGCGAGGCGCTGAAGGGCCTCGAACAGGCGGCCGCGCTCGGCCATCCGCCGGCGCAGCTCCAGCTGGGCGAGCTCTACAAGCTAGGCCAGGGCGCGCCCCAGGATCTCGCTGCGGCCCGCGCCTGGTACGAACGGGCCGCCAACGGCGGCAACGTGCTCGCCATGCACCGCGCCGGCGTAATGGCCGCGCGCGGCCAGGGCGGGCCGGCCGACCCGGAGGCCGCCATCGCCTGGTTCGAGAAGGCGGCGGGTTTCGGCCTCGTCGATTCCCAATACAATCTCGGCGCCCTCTACCACCCCGGCGGAAACGAAGCCAACGCGCCCTATCAGGACGCCGCCAAGGCCTATTTCTGGTACGCGCTGGCCGCTCGGAACGGCGACGAGCAGGCGCGCGCGCTCGCCGACGGACTCGCCAGCGGCCTGCCTGCGGAACAGCGGCGCGCCCTCGACCAGTCGGTCGCGGCCTGGACTCCTCAAACGCCGGACCCGGAAGCCAACGAACCGGCGCCGGCCTCCTGAAGCGGTGCGCCCGTTTGGCGTTGACAAGCGCCCCGAGACCCGCCTAGCCGGAAGCGCCCGCCGGGATCGCGCGTTCATGCAGATTTACTTGCCCATCGCCGAAATGCCGGTCGATCCCTTCGTCGTCGTCATGCTCGGCGGCGCGGTCGGCTTTCTGTCCGGCATGTTCGGCGTCGGAGGCGGCTTTCTGATGACGCCGCTTCTGATCTTTTACGGCATTCCGCCCGCCGTCGCAGTCGGCACCGAAGCGGCGCAGATCGTCGGTTCGTCCGTATCCGGCGCGACGGCGCATCTCAGGCGCAAGGCTGTGGATTTCCAGATGGGCTGGATTCTGGTCGCCGGCGGCGCGGCCGGCGCGCTCACCGGCGTCGCGATTTTCCGCAGTCTGCGCGAGGCGGGTCAGATCGAAGTCTTCATTTCTCTGGCTTACATGATCTTTCTGGGCCTGATCGGCGCGCTCATGCTCGCCGAAAGCCTGCGCAAGCTTTTGCGCAGCGCCGAACCCGGCGCCAGGAAACGCCGCAGGCGGCGCACGGCGTGGATGGCCGCCCTGCCCTTCGCGATGCGGTTTCGCCGCTCGCAGCTTTACATAAGCCCGCTGCCTCCGCTCGTTCTCGGCTATTTCGTGGGCGTGCTCTCGGCGGTCATGGGCGTCGGCGGCGGCTTCATCATGGTGCCGGCCATGATTTATCTGCTGCAGATGCCGACCAATGTGGTCGTCGGAACCTCGCTGTTTCAGATCATGTTCGTGACCGCCGTCACGACGGTGCTGCACGCAGCCGCGAACTACACCGTAGACATCGTGCTGGCGCTGCTGCTGCTGGCCGGCGGCGTGATCGGCGCCCAGCTCGGCGCGCGCATCGGCGTTCTTCTGAAGGCGGAGCAGTTGCGCGCGCTCCTGGCCCTCATCGTGCTCGCCGTCTGCGTCCGGCTGGCTTTCGGCCTCGTTTTGCCGCCGCCGGCCCCTTATGTCGTGGAGGCGTTGTGAGAACAGGCGGCCTCATTTGCGCGCTGCTGACGCTGCTCGCGGCGGACGCGGCCTGCGCGAACGACATCGCCGTGGCCCTCACCGACAGCGTCGTCGAGGTCGACGCCGGCTTCGCGGGCGCGCGCATCGTACTATTCGGCGCCGTCGAAGGCCTCGCCGCGCCGGCGAACGAAGCGTCGCCTTACGACATCGTCGCCGTGCTGCGCGGCCCGGACGCGGATTTCCGCATACGCCCCATGGAGCGGCGCGGGCTCATCTGGACGAGGGGGCCCGGCATACGCGTCGAGGGCGCGCCAGGCTTTTATATCGTCGCCGCGACGCAGCCCGTCGAAGACTTCGCCCCGCCGGATCTGCGGCGCGCGCTGGAGATCGGCGCGGCCCATCTCGACATCGCGGCGCGGCTTGACGCGAGCGACGGACGCGCGCGCGAAGTCCTGGCCCGTCACGGCGCGCAAGCCCTGACGGAGGCCTTCCTCGAAGCAGGCCGCGAGACCGGACGCTTTCGCGAGATCGCCGGCGCGGTCGCCTTTCATAAGGGGCCGTTGTTCTCGATCGCCATCGACCTGCCCCCCACGACCCCGATCGGCGAATACGAGGCGCGCGTCTATCTGATCCGCGACGGCGAGGCGATCGCGCAGGACAGCGCCGCGCTCTCGGTCGACAAGGTCGGAATCGAGCGGCGGATCTACGACCTCGCCCATCAGCGCCCGATCGCTTACGGACTGTTCTGCGTCGCCATGTCGCTCGGCGCAGGCTGGCTGGCGGCCGCGGCGTTTCGCAAATAGGAATTGTGCGCTACTGTAAGGCCGGAGGGAGGGCCTTATGGCGAATCTCGCCGAAAAAGCCGGCGCCCCCGCCCGTCAGGGCCTGCCGCAGGCGGCCGCCGTGCTCGCCTACGCCGGCGCTTTGCCGCTGATCGTCGCCGCATTGCTGGTTCTATTGCGCCCGGACGACCTCGGTCCCGGCGCGCAGCGCTTCATGTTGATCTATGGCGGGCTCCTGATCGCCTTTTTCGGCGGCGTGCGCTGGGGCGTGGCGGTGATGCGCCCCGAAGGGCCGCGTTTCGTCCATCTCGTGGGCGGCGCGATCCCGCTGGTCCTCGCCCTGCCGGTGTTTTTCCTCGCGGATCCGGGCGCGCGCTTTCTGCTCATTCTCATCGCGTTGCCCATCCTGCTGATCGACGACCTGCGCGCCACGCGCAAAGGCTCCGGCGCGCCGGACTGGTATCTCGGCGTGCGCGCGCCGCTCACGATCCTGATGGAGGCGTCTTTCGGCCTCGCCTTCGCCCAGCATCTCATGAGCTGAATGATGGGCCGCGATGATGAGGACATGACGCGCTTCAGCCTCGTCGCGCTCGCCCCGCTCGCGCTCGCCGCGATCGCGCTTTGGCTCGCGCCCTGGGCGCTGCCTTTGAGCTTCGCGCTCGACATGCATCAGATGGCGCTCGCCTATGGGGGCGTCGGCGCGGCCTTCCTCGCCGGCGCCGACGCGGGCGGGCGCCGCGGCGCGATCCGCTATCTCATCGCCGCCCTCGCCGTCTGGATCGCGCTCTGGCCGGGCGGGGCGTTTCACCTCGCTCTCGGCGCGGCGTGGCGCTATCTCATCATCATCGGCGTGCTGATCTATCTGTGGCTGGGCGGCGGCGCGCGCGCCGCGTGGAAGACGCGGCTCGTCTATTGGGCCGTCATTCTTCTCGCCCTCATCATGAGCCGGCTGCTCCTGCTGGGCTATTACTGACGCCGCCGTTCGCGGCTGCGCCGCGCGTTTGTCGTCCGCTCGCCGGGCGCATATCATGCCGATCCGGCGGATCAGGAGGGCGTCATGGGATTCGTCTTCAAAACCGTTCCGCATATCGTCTTCGAGACGGGCGCGGCGGCGCGTATTGGCGAGATCGTCGCCGGGCGGATGACGCGCCCGTTCCTCGTTACGGACCGGTTCCTGCTCGACTCTGGTCTCGTCGCGCCGGCGCTCGACAGTCTCAAGGCCGCCGGCCTGACGCCGACCGTGTTCAGCGAGGTCGCCGCCGACCCGCCTGCGCCCATCGTGCGCCGCGCGATCGAAGCCGCGCGCGCGGCCGGCGCCGACGGCGTCATCGGACTCGGCGGCGGCTCGTCCATGGACACGGCCAAGATCGTCGCCGTGCTGATGAATTCAGACCAGCATCTCGAAGAGATATACGGCGTCGGCGCGGTCAGGGGCGCGCGCGCGCCGCTCGCGCTGGCGCCCACCACCGCCGGCACCGGCTCGGAGGTCACCGACATCGCCGTCATCACCACCGAGGACGACCAGAAGATGGGCGTCGTCGCCGACCAGCTTTTCGCCGACGTCGCCGTGCTCGACGCCGCCCTCACCCTCGGCCTGCCCCGCGCGGCGACGGCGGCCACCGGAATCGACGCGATGGTGCACGCGATCGAGGCCTACACGACGAAGCTCAAGAAAAATCCAATCTCCGACATGCTGGCGCGCGAGGCGCTATCGCTGCTGGCGAACAACATCGTGCGCGCCTGCGAGGCGCCGGACGATCTCGCCGCGCGCGAGGCGATGCTGCGCGGCGCCATGCTGGCCGGGCAGGCTTTCGCCAACGCGCCGGTCGCGGCGGTGCACGCCATGGCCTATCCCATCGGCGCGCTGTTTCACGTGCCGCACGGGCTTTCGAACGCATTGATGCTGGCGCCGGTCCTGCGCTTCAATCTCGAAGCCGCCGCGCCGCTCTACGCCGAGCTTGGCGACGTCATCGGCGCAGAGGCGACCGGCGGCTTCGTCGAGCGCGCCGACGCCTTCATCGCGAAGATCGCGCAGATCTGCGCCTCCACCGGCGTCGAGCAGCGCCTGTCGCAGGTCGGGATCTCCCATAACGACCTGCCGCGCATGGCCGAAGACGTCATGAAGATCACGCGACTGTTGCAGAACAACCCGCGCGAGCTGACCTATGACGACGCCCTTCGCCTTTACGCGGAAGTCCTTTGACGCCCGCCTATGAGCGCGTCCACGGAGAACTTCCCGGGTCCATGCGTAAGCACCACGAGCAGCGGCGCGGCCCAGAGCAGGTGCAGCGACCAGTTGCCGTTGGGTTTTAACAACTCTTCGGGAAAGACATAGAACTGTATGACCGCCGTCATCACAAGCAGGCCGAGAGCGCCGAAACGGGTGAGAATCCCGCAAACAAGCATCGGCGGCAGAAGATTCTCGCCAAGCGCCGTCAGTTGCGCGACGAAGGGCGCGATCGCTTCGGGAAAGCCGTAGACGTCCGAGAACAGATAAATCTTGGACGCTTTCAGCGAGAACAGCTCGTATTTGACGCCGAGAATGTCGCCGCCTTCGAGCTTCGACTGTCCCGAGCGCCAGAACGGCACGGCCGCAGCGACCCTGCAGACGAACGCCGTCAGCGAATAAGGAACCTTCCCGCACATGCGCGCGAACGACGCATAGAGCCTCTTCAGCATGCCCGCCTCCTATTCCTATGTAAGGAAAACTTTCGTAATCGCGCCGGCGGCCATGATCTCGCTGAAGACAGCCTCCGGCGCAGCCGCCGCGTCCGCGCCGAGCGCGGCTTCGACGGCGTCTGAAAACGTCGCTCCGGCGGCGAGCGCCCCGAGCGCGGCATGCGCGCCGGGCGACAGAAGACGCACGTCTACTGCGCTCTCGGGGCGGATGACGAGGACGCGCTCGGGCGTCGCGTCGAGCTTCAGCGCGCCTTTTTGCTCCCTGCGCGCGCGCCGCCAGATGGTCGCGGCCGGCCAGGCCGATTCGAGAAGTTGCGCAGACGGGTGTAGTCGCGCCCGCGCCGCATCCGGGTTCTCCCCTGCCGCGGCCGCGATGTCGGCCGGCGCGAGGCTTGTCGCTTCCGCCGCATGATAAGCCTTAAGCCAGGCGATCTCCAGGCGCGCGACGTCAGGCAGATAGGGGAGATGCGCGACCGGCTCGAACGCCTCCAGAAAGGCCGGCAGCCCGTCGCCGTACCGCGCGACGAGCCGCGCGCGCGGCGGCGCATGGTCGAAATAAGCGCGGGCGAGATAGGCGAAGAATTCCTCCCCCACCAGACTCTTCACCGCCGGAAACGCGTCGGCCAGCGCGCGCGAATAAGCCGCACGCACATTATTGCGATAAACGAGCACGCCCGCTTCGACGCGCTTTTCGTCGCCGACCGCCATGGGAAACGCTTGCGGCGACGCCTTCGCCAGAATGGCCGCGCCCAGCGCGTCGTACCACATATCGTCCGTTAGCGGATCAGGAGGCATGAACGGCTCCTTCTCCGGCCGCGCGCATAATCTCTTTCGCGGCGAGCGCCTCTTGCGCCAGGGCGTCGAGCGCTGGAGGACGGGTGTCCCATTCGAACAGGACCGGGCGCAGCCCCGCGCGGCGCGCGAAGCGCTCCAGCAGCGCCAGCACCGGCGGCGGCGGCGGCGAGCCGTGATCGTCGACGCGGATCACGACGTCGTCGAAGCGATCGACCGCATGGCCGGCGACATGAATTTCGCCCACCGCGCCGGCGTCGATCGCATCGATATAACATTCCGCGTCGAAGCCGATATTGAACGCGCTCACATAAACGTTGTTCACATCGAGCAGGATCCCGCAACCAGTTCTCCGTGCGAGTTCATTCAGAAAATCCGTCTCGGGAATTTCGACCGTCGCCGGCGCAAGGTAGGAGGACGGATTTTCGATCAGAATCCGGCGGCCCAGCGCTTCTTGGACCTCGTCCACATGATCGCAGGTTCGCGCCAGCGCCGCGCTGGTCAGCGGGGGCGCGATCAGATCGTTGAAAAACACGCCGCCGTCCGCGCTCCAGGCGAGATGCTCGGAGACGATCGCCGGATCGTAACGGTCGACGACGCGTCTCAATCGCGCAAGGTGATCCTTGTCGAGATCGTTCCGTCCGCCGATAGACAGGTATACGCCGTGTACGGATAAGGCGCGCGTTTCCCGGATCGCGGCCAGCCAGCGATGGGGCGGGCCGCCGTCGCCCATGAAATTCTCCGCATGGACTTCGAAGAAATCGAGCCCGTCCGCGCCGTCGAGCGCGGCGCGGTAATGATGCGGCTTCAGGCCGATCCCTGCGCCAAGCGCAGGGATCGGGTTTTGGGAAAAACGGCTCACGCGTCCGGCAGGTCGCGATCAAGCGGATCGAGGCTGCCCGAGCGTCCGCCCGGCAGGGAGATCGACTCGCAGGTTCCCGCCGGCACCAGCTTCCAGGCGTTGCCCTGATAATCGATCGTCGAGGTGCCTTCGCACGACGTGCCTGGTCCGGCGGCGCAGTCATTCTCGCCCGCGAGCGCGACGCCGTAGCACTTTTCCATGCCTTTCTTCTCGCCAGCATGCGCGCCGGCGACGACGGCGAGAGCCGCGGCCGCGCTCAGCGCGCCCGCAAGAACAGATTTTCCGGCGAATGAACTTTTCTTCATGAGCAGACGCTCCCTCGTTTCATGACGATGTTGCACGGAAACGAGCGCTGATGAGAAATCCCATTCCCGCTGCCCGATCCCGTACGAAGGAGCCTAATCGCGTCAGGCGCGAATTGGTAAATCAAGCGCAATCACGATGAAGTGAAAGATCGCCGACGGGCTTAAAAAGCGTTTTAAAACAGCCGCGTCGGCGCATTTTCGGGCGCCGGCTCCACGCGCCAGCCCGCGCCGCGCTCGCAGGCCACGCCCGACCAGCGATCGGTTCGTCCGCCGACTGAAAGAGTCTGCTCGAACGCGCGGCACGGATGAGGCCGGCGCATCGGCCCGCCGGCGAGCATGAGCTCCGCCCCCGGCGCCTTTATCATCAGGCTTTCATGGATGTAGCCGCGGATCTGCCCGTCGAGCGCGACCAGCATCCACGGCTTGCCGGCGACCTTGCCCACCGCGTCCACGCCGGTTCCGGCAGGAAGCTGTTCCAACACCCTGGCCTCCAGCGACGGGCCGGCGCGCACATTAGAGTTGGCGGTGAGCGCATGCAGGCCGAGCTCGATCTCCATCGGATCAGCAAGGCTGATCGGCGCGCCGAGAGGCAGCGTCGCCTGCGGGTCGCTGCGCAAATTGCCCACGAGATAGCGCCCCGGCGTCACTTCGCCGGAAGCGTTCGGCCCGCGCCAGGCGACGGGCGCGCCGGCGCGCCCAGCCTCCATCGCGCTGACGAAGGCGGGATAGAGCGCCTCGACATCGCGTCCGGAAAGAGAGGCCGCGAGCGTCGATCCGACAGCGAAATTCACCCCTCCGCCGCCGGAGCCGTAAATCGAGCCCGTCTCGCAGGCCGCCGCCGACATCATACCGAAGGCGGCCGCAATCCTGAGGAGAGTCAACTTCGCCGGGTTCTTCATAAGCGCTCCTTCGGGCCCTTTTAATCGGTGCGAGCCGGCGGCGCCACCGGTTGCGGCGGATTTGAATTTTTTCCGCCACGAATTCTTTACGCGCGTCGCGCGAGACGAGCGCTTCTACTGTTTGGGGGAATGGCATGTCCGGCGGCGCAGCGCGCCTTCTGGCGCTGATCGAGGAAGCCCGGCGCGACCGGCGCGCAGGGTTGGACCGACTCGCTTGCGCGCTGACCGATCTTCGCCTCGCCGCCCCCGGAAAATGCGATGCGGCCGCATTCGACGAAACGCTTTGCGCTTTGGCGGCGCGCGCGACGCCTGAAACGCGCCGGCTTCTCGCCGAACGATTCGCAGCCGCTGACGGCGCGCCGCGCGCGCTCGTCAGGCGCCTCGCCGCCGACGAGGCTATCGAGATCGCCGAGCCCGTTCTGCGCCGCAGCGCCGCGCTCACGGAAGAGGACCTGATCGCCATCGCGCAACACGGCGGCCCGGCGCATGTCGCCGCCCTCGCCTGCCGGCGCGCAGTCAGCGCGCGCCTCGCCGCGGCGATCGTCGCGCGCGGCGAGAAGGCCGGGCTGGTCTATCTTGCGCGCAACCGGGGCGCCAGACTTAACGATGCGTCCCTCGCCGCCCTCGTCGCGCAGGCGCGCGCGATTCCCGAATTGCAGGCGCCGCTGACGGCGCGGCCTGATCTGTCGCCGCTTCTGATGACGCGGCTTTACTTCGCCGTCGCCTCGCCGTTGAAGCGCGAGATCCTGCGCAAGGCCGACATGCTCGATCCCGCGCTGATCGACGCGGCGATCGACGCCTGCCGCAGCCGACTCCTCGCGCCGTCCGCCGAAACGAGCCCCGACCCGCTCGAAACGGCCCGCCAGTTCATACGGTCGCGAATCGGCACGCGCTCTCTCAACGAACGCCTTCTGCGGCAGATGCTCGACGCGCGCCGGCCGGCGGAGTTCATGCTCGCCTTCGCCTATTGCGTCGGCGTGGACATCCGCGCCGCGCAGACGATCCTGCAGGACCGGTCATGGGAATCCCTCGCCGTCGCCTGCCGCGCGGCCGGAATCGAGCGCGCCACTTTCGCCAAGCTGATCGTCGGCCTGCGAAAGACGCCGGAAGAACAGAAATCCGGCGCGCAAATGCTCGAAATCTATATGAAGATCCCGCAGGAAGCGGCCGAACGCGTGATGCGCTTCTGGCGCGCGCGCCATACGCCATTGGCGGACCTCGAACGCAAAAAGAAGACCTCCATCGCCGCCGTCGCTCCTCGGCTGGCGGGATAAGCGAAGGGATCGGGGATCGGGAATGATGGGCGCCGATCCTGTTCCTCAATCTGCTTTCCCCGATCCCGACAGCTCATGCGTAATAACGGACCTCGGCGCGGCGCGAGCAATTGCGCGCCGCGATGCTGCGCACGCGGCCCCACGGCACGTAGCGCGCGTCAGGACCATGCACCGAGACCGTGCAGACGAGATCGCGGCCGCGTCGGCCGTAGAACAGCTCTTCTACAAGCACGATCCGCGCGCGATAGCGTGTGTCGAAAACCCGCCGCTTCACGACCTTTGAGCCGCGATGAGGATGGGCCCGGCGATAGTCGCTCCGTCCCTCGTAATAGCGGCCGTCGTAATCGGGCCCGCCGATGCGCGCCGTCACGCTCGCGCCGGCGCTGTAAGGCTCTGCGCGATAATATCGGTCGTGAGGGTGATAGTCGTAATAGTCGTGATGATGCGCGCGATGGTCGTGGTCGATCGCGCAATATGGCGGCCGCCCGTCGCGATGCCCTGCGGCGGCGGCCGTCAGGCCCAGCACGGCGAGACCAGCCGCGAGGGGCGCGGTCAGTCGAAAGAGTCTGCTCATCGAAACCTCCCTGGCTCGCCCCAGCCGGCTTTCGACAGGCTCATTCTAGAAGCGAATTTGGCGGAGATGGGTCGAGGTCGGCCGCCGCGCCGCCATATTTCAACGCCCTGCGCCCGGCGCGCGAGAGGCGGCCGATTCGCGCCCTGGCGGGCGAAAAGGCCGGCGCGCGCTTTCGCCGGACGCCGGGCGAAAATTTTTTCGCCGCCCGGAACGGGCCTTGCCGCTCGGCGAGCATTCGCCGCGCCGGCCCGGCGGGGCGAGATTTCTTTTGGGGATTTCAAAAGATAATCCGTGTGCGATATATTAATCGAACACCTTTGATGGCACGGAAAATATCGAAAAAATCGGCATTTCTTCATCATAAGGCGTATGGAAACAAATACAGAAGGCGGGAGCGTGAATACAGATCGGCGGCGCGCGAAGGGCGAAAACCCCCGTGGGTAGGGAGTTTCCGCCCCCTCGTCCGGCCCGAAAACGCGGACATTCAAAGGACGCGGACAGGGCTTGGAGCCTCTAAAAACGCTTGTTAAACGGCGAATCGCGTGATTCTGTGCGCGCTCGGGATTCGCCCGCATCATTAGAGGACATCCAATGGCAGCGAAAAAGAAGACTACGGCGAAGAAGACCGCCGCGAAGAAGACGACGGCCAAAAAAGCGCCCGCGAAGAAAGCGGCCGCGAAAAAGACCGCCGCCAAGGGGACGCCCGCCGTCCTCACGCTCAAGCATCTGGCGGCGGAGATCGCCGCCTCTCACGATCTGCCGAAAAAGCAGGCCGAAGGCGCGCTGGGCGACTTCGTCTCGCTGATCGGCAAATATCTGAAGAAAGGATCGAAGATCCGCATCGCGGGTCTCGGCATCCTTCAGGTCCGTCACCGCCCGGCGCGCATGGGCCGCAACCCCGCAACCGGCGAACCGATCAAGATCAAGGCGAGCAAGAAGATCGCCTTCCGCCCAGCGAAAGATCTTAAGGAATCCATTTAACGAGCGCACGCCGCGCGCCGCTGTCTGCGCGGCGCCGGCGGCGCGACAGGCGGGATCCCGAGCGAACGCCGCGCCAGTCAGCGCGGCGTTTGTCATTGCAGGCTACTCCACGAAGCTGCGGCCCTGGCGATCCTCCACCTCGACGATCCACAGATCGGGATCGATGCGGCGCTCGCGCGCGAGCCAATCGTCCGCCCTTTCCTCCGGAACCGGACCATCGAAAGGCTCCCGCCAGATGGTCTCTCCCATTTCGTTGCGGCTCTGAATGAAAAGCCGCGCGACAGGCCCCGTTTCCAGACGGCCCATGAACACCTTGACGGCGATCGCGCCCGCATCCGGATCGCCTTTGCGCGCGATATGCGCAAAAGCGCCGGCCGCCTGCGCCCGGCGCAGATGCGCGGCCACGCGGATTTCGGTCTTCAGGCGCGACGACGTCGGCATGGCGGGAGCATGTGCGAGATCGCCGCGCCCTGTCAAAGCGGCGCGCAGACGGGTGCAGACTTCCCAAGACGCAGAGAATAAATGCGCCTACGTCAGGCGGCGCTGGCGCGCTCGCGACGATAGGCTTCGATTCGCTCAAGCTGGGTCAAGATCGCGGGCTTTCGCGCATGAGCGTCAGCTTCTTCGCCGCGCCCCGACGATAGCCGCCGCACGCGAGCTGGCGCGGCGGGCGCGGCGATCGGCAGGCGCACCCTCGCCGTCACGCCTTCGCCCGGCGCGCTGTCGAGCTTCATCGATCCGCCATGCAGCTCGGCCAGCGCGAAAGCGAGCGCGAGACCGAGGCCGGCGCCTTTCGCGCCGCGCACGCCGTCGCCATGGGCGGCCGTGAAACGCGCGCCGAGCTTGGCGAGCTCGGCCTTGCTCATGCCGACGCCGGTGTCGCGCACGACCAGGACGATCTCGTCGCCCTCGCGCAGCGCTTTCAGCGTGACGCCGCCGTCGCTCGTGAACTTCACCGCATTGGACAGAAGGTTGAGAAGAATCTGCCGGACGGCGCGCGGATCAAGGAAGCTTTCGGGAAGCTCTTCTTCGATCTCGACGTCCAGCGCGAGACCGGCGCGCTCGGCCGCCAGACGGACCATGCCGGCGCATTCTTCGACCAGCGCGCCCACGTCGGTCCGCTCGCGCTTGAGCGAGAACCGATCCGCCTCGATTTTCGCGAGGTCGAGGATCGACGAGACCAGATCGAGCAGATGCCCGCCGGACGCGCGGATATGCCGGGCGTATTCGGCGTATTTCGCATGGCCGAGAGGACCGTAGGTCTCCTCGTTCATCGCCTCGGCGAAGCCGATGACCGCATTGAGGGGCGTGCGCATCTCATGGCTGAGATCGGCGAGCAGGTCGGCGCGCTCTTTCGCTTCCCGGCGAGCGGCTTCGGCCTCGGCCCGCAAGGCGGCGGCTTCCTCGATCTCTTCGTTGCGGTCCAGAATGAGCGCGGCGCGCGAGCCGTCGGCGCGCAGGCTCGTCGCGACCTCCACCCGGCGCGGGGCTCCTTCCGGCGCAGGCTCCGCAAGGGCGCAAACGATCCGTCCGGCCGCGCCGCCAAGCGAAAGCGCGCGCTCGACGGCCGGCCGATCTTCGCTGCGGAACAGACTCGTGAAATCGCGCCCGATAAGCCGGGCGCGCGGCGCGCCCAGAACAGGCGCGGCGCCGTCGGAAAGATCGCGAAGCCGGCCCGCCCGATCCACCAGCGCCACGCAGGCGCCCGGCCCGCCGTCCCAGACCGCTTCGCCGCCTGCGCGGGCCAACAGGCCCAGGCGTTTCTTCAGAACTGCGAAGGCGCGCGTCAGCATGAGCGGTTAACGTCCTGGCGACCAAGGTTAACGTCTGGCTTACTTTGGCCGCCCCATCGTTAACAAACACTGAACATGACCGGCCTTGTCGCCGGCGAGAAGCGGGCCGCTGCGCAAACTTGCCGAAAATTGACGCTGACCGCCGGCGCGAACGCCTCGAATTTGTCTCGAATGCCGCTAGTATGGCCAAACTGTTTTTAGGCAGGGGCGCGTTAGACGTGGAGGCCGCCTGCATCAGGGGCGCCTGCAACGGGAGAGGGATTCTATGTTGCGTAACGATTCGCCGGCCGCTTCGGCCTCGTCGCGCGGCGGCCGACGCCTTTCTTGCGCCATCCTTCGGCGATCGAGGCGGCCGTTTTTGGCGGCCGCCGTGGTGCTGGGGGCTGCTGCATCGACCACCGTGGCCGCCGACACGCTCGCCCAGCCGCGCCAGAGCGCGCTGGAGCGCCGGGCGGCGGAGTATGTGCGGTTCCGCAGCGACGTGGCGGTCATCGAGGCTACGCCTTTCGACAGCGCCAAGACCACCCGCGAAGCGCATTTGCGCTTGTCTTCGCACGACTCGATGGCCCTTTCGAGCGGCTGGGTCGCCTACGCCGCGCTGGTGGCCGCCGACACGCCTGAGTTCGCCGAAGCGCTGGAAAAGGAAATGAAGGCCAAGAAAGACCGCAAGACCGGACTCGCCGGACGCGACGCCTTTCTGGCCAAACTTGCGGCCGACCCGAGCTATCCGCGCAAACTTCCGGGCGCGAGAGAGGCGATGAACCGGGTGCTCGCGGTGACGGCTCAGGACGCGACCCGCTTCGCCGCGCTTGGCGAAGCGTTCAAGGAACAGGCATACGCCATGCAACGCACGAGCTGGGGCAAGAGCCGCATCGCTTCGAGCCAGCAGCGGCTGAGCGAAGCGGCCGCCTACGCCCGCTCGCGGCCTGCGACGCCGGTTCCCGCGTTTCAGGCCGCCGCCAAGAGCGGGGTCGTCGCGCCGATGCTCGCCAGCGTCGACGAAGCCTGGGCCCCTGACTGGGGCGCCCATGGCCGCGCCAGAGGCAATGACGAGCCCAACGCGCAGGTGATTCTCGACCGCGTGCTCAATCTCGCCGCACGCTACGCCGTCGGCGAGGTCAACGAAAAGCTGGTCGACGTTTACGCCAAGAACGACCGCGCCGAGCGTTGCCTGTCGATGGCGTCGCTGACGCTGCGCCAGTGCATTGCGGCGACGCGCGCGCCTTACGAAGAGGCTTTCTGCCTCGGCGAGCATGCTCTCAACGACGTCGCCGGGTGCATCGGCTGGGTCGCCGGGGTCGACGCGAACGCAAGCTAGACGCGCGCCGCCGGCGTTTTCTTCTGCTTCGTCCGAGCGAGAAGCGCCAGGAAACCGCCCCCGGATCTTCGGAGGGCGGTTTCTTCGTCGTTTTGCAAAGGCTCTTCTTGCGGTTTGGCGGTCACTCCGCGCGCGCTGCGGCGAGGCGCTCTTCGAGCGCGCCGGGCGCGGTCGTCGCATATCGCGCGATGACGGCGCGCGCCTCGGCGAGCGCCTCGGCCTCGGTCATGGCGCCGTCGGCCGCCGCCCCGGCGAGCGCGAGAACGGGGTCGTAGAGCGCTTCGGGCTCTCCCTGTATCGTCAGCCCGAAGAGCTTGCTCTGCGCGGCGATGCGCGCCCATTCCGCGCGAACGCCAGCCCAAAAGCCTTTGGTGGCGGCCCAATAGTCTTCGGCGACCTCAGCAGCAATATCGTCAGCGTGCGTATAAGTGTTTACCCCGATCTCCCGAACCAGGATGCGATCTTTCCCGCGCAGGGCCAGCTTGGAGTTATCCTGCTCGTGGACCCACCCCCAGGGCGCGATGGCGTGGCGGTTGACGGCGAGGATGGCGTCGTAATCGTCCCGCTTGGTCGCGTCGCGGCGCGGCAGCGGCCGCAGGCTCGGCGGCGAGGTCCATTCGGACACGCCGTTTTCGTGCCGCCACTCGGCGACCGCGCCGTAGCGCGGCGCGTCGTCGACCTGATAGACGATCTGCGCCCATTTTCCCTTGCGTTCGGCCGGCGACAGCGCGCGCACGCGCCAGGCGGCACCGCCGACGAACTCGATCACTTCTTCAGGTTCGTAAATCCAGTCCTGACGCCAGTGCTTGACCGGAATCTTTTCCTCGCCGCCGACGACGAGAATATGCTGGAGGCTGATGAAATCGCCCCTGTCCTCGATCACGCGCACGATCTCGTCGCCGCTGGTTTTGTAGGGCGGCTTCGGATCATAGCCCTCGATGAAGGGAACCGTCTCGGTGAAGCTGAAAGCAACGCGATAGTCGCCGGCCATCGCCAGAATCGCGCGCCGGTCCAGTTCGAACTTCGCGCGGCGCGTCTCGGCGAAAGCGCCGGCGGCTTCCGTCGGATGCGAAAAGCCTGCGCGGTCCGCGCCCGTTCCCGCGCAACCTGCCGCCGTGAGCCCGCATACAAGCGCCGCCGCGCCAGCCGCCAGAGTTTTCCTGCGCATGGTCATCCCCGTTATTCCTTCCGCCGTCAGCCGTCCTGCGCGCCGGGCCGCGAAGCGCGCTGCGATCGCACCCGTGGCCGAAGCCGCGATCGCGTTATATTGAGAACGATTCTGACTTGCAATCTTGTTTTTCCCCGGTTAGAGAGACGCAATTGCGAGCCATTCTCAACAAGGCGGGGCATTATGAGAAGCGTATTTCTAGGCGGCGTCGCGACGGCCGCGATCTCTCTCGGGGCGGCGGCGCAAACGACGCCGGATAGCGCGGCCCTGGGAGCCGCGGGAATCGCCGAGACGGAAGAATCAGCGTCGGAGAGCCAATCCGCTCCGCCGGAAATTCGGCTCGCGCAGCTTGACGTCATCACCGTCTACGCCACGCGCAATCCGATGCCGGCTTTCGACTATCCCGGCCAGGCGAGCGTCATCGAACGCGACGTCATCGACGATCTCAATCCTTCGACCGTATCGGACGTTTTTCAGGCGATTCCCGGCGCGCGCTTCGACGGCGGGCCGCGCCGCGCGGGGGAGACGCCGACTATTCGCGGGCTCGAAGGGGAAGGCGTGCTCGTCCTGTTCGACGGCGCGCGGCAGAGTTTTCTGTCCGGACACGACGGACGGTTTTTCGTCGACCCCGACCTGTTGAAAGCCGTCGAAGTGGTGCGCGGACCGGCCTCGGCCCTTTACGGCTCCGGCGCGCTGGGCGGGGTCGTCGCGCTTCGAACCGTGACGGCGGAGGACTTTCTCGAAGAAGGCCAGGCGGCCGGCGTGAAAGCCGGGGCCGGATTTCAGTCCGTGAACGACGAATGGCGCCTTTCGACCTCCGGCGCCTGGCGATCGGCCGACGGACGGCTCGACATGGTGGGCGGTTTCACCTATCGGAAATCCGGCGACATCGCGCTCGGCAGCGGACTCGATCTGCCTGCGGACGATCAAGTCGCCTCCTCGCTTCTGAAAGCGACCGCGCGCCCGGCCGACGCCTGGACGGTCTCGGCCTCATGGATCCGCTATCGCGGCGATTCGGTCGATCCCAACAACCCGCAGGGCGAGAATATCGCCGGCCCCGGCAACGAGCTGGTCGACCGAGAGATCGAGAGCGACACCGTTCAGGGCGTCGTCAACTTCGCCCCCGGCTCTGCGCTGATCGACCTCAATCTGACCGCGTATCATACGCGGAACGACGTGACGGAAGACGAACGGGAATCGACGCGCGTCGTCTCGCGGATTGTGGAGACGACCGGCGTCGCCCTCGATAATCGGTCGCGTTTCGATTTCGGCCGGCGCGCGACGCTGACCCTGACCTATGGCGGCGAGTTTTACGTCGATGAACAGACCGGCCGCGACAACACGAGCCCCGACGGGACCCGCGGCGGCGTTCCGAATGCGAAGAGCCGGTTTTACGGCGCTTTCGCACAAGGCGAACTCGCGCTGGAGCGACCGCTCGGCGCGCCGGGCGTGCTGACGCTTATTCCCGGCGTCCGCTGGGACCGCTTCGAGAACGAAGCGCCCGACCAGCAGAATACGGAGGATTCTGCCGTCTCTCCCAAGATCGGCGTCTCCTACAAGCCGCTCCCGCAGCTCATTCTTTTCGGCAACTGGGCGGAAGCGTTCCGCGCGCCCTCCTTTAACGAAATCTATGCCGACGGCGTCCATTTCCAGATCCCGGACATGTCGGCGATCCCGCCTTTTCCGCCGACATTCGTAACAAACTTCTTCATCGCCAACCCGGATCTCGTCGCTGAGGAATCCGAGACATGGGAAGTCGGCGCGGGCGTCGATTTCAACGACATTCTATCGCGCGGCGACTCTTTCACGGCAAAGGCGTCCTATTACGAATCAGACGTGACCAATCTCATCGACCTTGAAGTAAGCATCCCTGCCGGCTGCTTCGGCGCGCCCTTCCCGCCCTGCGGCTCCGGCGAGGCGTTCGGCAATTTCAGCCGCAATGTGAACGTGACGAATGCGAAGCTTTCCGGCGTCGAGCTTGAAGCCCAATACGATTCAGAATGGGTCTACGCGCGCGCCAATTATGCGACGATCGACGGCGAAAACGTCGATACGGGCGACTTCGTCGGCGTTCTCTCGCCCGATCGCTTTTTCATCGACGGCGGAGTGAAGCTCCGCCCGCTCGACATGCGGCTCGGCGCGCGGGTGACCATCGCCGGCGACTTCGAAAAAGCGAATGATCCAAGCCTGTTCCGGGACGACTACGCCACGGGCGACGTCTATCTCGTCTGGGAGCCTTCGCGCGGCGCCTTGCGCGGGCTTCGCGTCGATCTCGGCGTCGATAACGTGACGGATGCGGACTATGAGGTGATCGCCGCCGGCGTCAGCCAGCCGGGACGCAACGTCAAGATCGCGGCGCGCTGGCGGCAAGGGTTCTGACCTTCTGAGGCGGGCGCGACCGAGCGAAAGGATCGCCTTCATGACCTGCTACAACGAAAGGCGTTCGATCATCCTGTGGCTGATATCGCAGGAGCAGGCGCTGTCGGTGTGGCTTGACCAAGTTATGGCGTCGCCTGGCGAGCCGGATCTCGTCGAAAAACTAGAGAAACATCGTCGCTGGCTCGTCAGAGCGATACGGGAGCTCGAAGGCGGCGCCTGACCCGAAGCGAAGGCATTGCTCCGGCTCCTTCCTGCGCATATGTGAAGGACATGCCCCGTTTCGATGACATCGTCGCCGACTTTAAATTTCTCGACGACTGGGACGACCGGTACAAGTACCTGATCGACCTCGGCCGCGCCCTGCCCCCTTATCCGGAAGAGTTCCGCGACGAGGCGCACAAGGTCAGGGGCTGCGCCAGCCAGGTGTGGTTTCGCGCCCGCGAGGAGGCCGAAAACGGTCGTAAGACGCTCGCCTTCGACGGCGATTCCGACGCCCATATCGTCAAGGGCCTTATTGCGGTGCTGTTCGCGCTTTATGCGGGCAAGACGCCCGAGGAGATCCTCGCCGTGGACGCGCGCGCCGCGCTCGCGCCACTCGACCTTGAAGGCCATCTGACGCCCCAGCGCTCGAACGGCCTCGTCTCCATGATCAAGCGCATCAACGAGATCGCAGCGGAAAAACGATAGCCGCCTCGGGCGCGCCTTCCTGCCGGCGGCGACGGGCGCGGCCGCGGCGGGCGAGCCGCCGGCGCTGCGGACTGAAACAGCCCGGCGTGTCGCAGCGCGCATAGATGACCGCGATCCGCCGGCGCATTTCGGCTTCCAGAAGCTCAAGCTGCCGGTCGAAAATGGGGCTGTCGCGGCGATCCTCGATCGTATGGCAGGCGTAGCTCACCGTGGTGCGGTCGCGCTCGAAGGCATGGGAGATCTCGCCCATCGGCATTTGCCCGACCACGTGGCAGAGATACATGGCGATCTGACGGGCGAAGGAGACATTGGCGCGATTGCGGCAGCGGGCGAGAAGATCGTCGAGGCGCACGCTGCAGGCGACGGCGGCGATCTCCATCGCGTCGCGGGCGATCAACCGGCTGAGCTCGGAGGCGCCGCCCTCCTGCGGACGGAAAGTCTGTTTCATTTTGGGCTCCACGCAACACGTTCCGGACGGAACCGATCGGCCGTGCCCGACTGTACGGGGCGCGCGGAGGCCGGGGATAAGTTTCCACCTTTTTGTTGATCAGCAGTGAGCGTTTAAGATTAATGCAATCCAAAGGCGAAACGCGGCGCGCTCATGCGATGAATGCGAGAGCGAGCGCCGCGCCGAGCACGACCGCCGTCCATAGCGCCATCGAGCCCACCGGCCAGGTTCGCGCCAGGCGTCCTTCCGGTCCGTGTACGGCGTAGATCCGCTCCATCGCGCGCTCCACCCGACCCGTGAAAAGCCGCCAGGAAAGCCGCCATAGCGCGCGCGTCGCCCCCGCCGTCCACGACAGCAGCGCCCGGCCGGGAACGCGATAGAACCAGTCGGAATCGAGATTGGTCGACTTCAGCTCAGGCGGATAAAGGCCGGTCTTTTGCAGCACCGCGAAGGCGAGGCCGGAGAAAAACAGAATCTGAAGCTGCACGAGAATGTGCGGCGCAGTGTAGGCGATATAGGGCGAATGCGCGTCCTCAATCTTCACTTCGAAAGGCATCAGCGCGTAAAGCGGATCGCCGGCCGGCCCGGTGAAAAGCTGCGCCACGCCGATGCCTACGCACAGGGCCGCCGAAACGCCCATTGCAATCAGCATATGCAGCGGCGCCTCTTTGGGGCGCTTGCCGCTGTCATGGGCGAAAAAGGCGAAATAGGGAATCTTGATCCCTGAATGATGGAACACACCCGCGGCGGCGAAGAGCAGCGTCAGCCACACCCAGAAATAATGCTCTTTCGCAGCGCCGCTGATGATGAGCCCCTTGGTCACGAAGCCGGAGAAAAGCGGGAAGGCAGAGATAGAGGCCGCGCCGATCAGGCAGAAAAAGGTCGTCCACGGCATGGTCTTGTAAAGCCCGCCAAGCTCCGAGCCCTTAATCGTGCCCGTGCGATAGAGCACGGCGCCCATCGCCATGAACAAAAGGCCCTCGAACAGGATGTTGCAGAAGGCGTAGGAAGCCGCCCCGTTCAGCGCGAGCGGCGTGCCGACTCCGACGCCGACCACCATGAAGCCGACCTGGTTGTTGAGCGAGTAGGTCAGAACCCGCCGCAGATCGTTTTCGATGACGGCGAAGAAGATCGGAAACGCCGTCATCGCCGCCCCGATATAAACGAGCGCCTCGACGCCCGCAAAGCCGCGCGCGAGGGAGGCGACGGCCATCTTCGTAGTGAAGATGGAAAGCACAATTGTGCCGGTGACGGTAGATTCCGGGTAAGAGTCCTGCACCCAGTTGTGAAGCAGCGGAAAGGCGCTCTTGATCCCGAAAGCGAGAAAAATGCACAGAAGAGCCGGGTGGGTCAGCGAAAGCCCGCTGTCCAGAAAATGTCCGAATTCGAGCGAACCGGTCGCGCGATAGTAAAAGACCACGCCCGCCAACAGGAGCACGCCGGAGGCGATCTGCCAGACGAGATAGCGCATCCCGGCGTAGAAGGCGCGCCGGTTTCGGCTCGCCCAGATGAGAAACACCGACGTGATCGCGGCAAGCTCCCAGAAGACGAAGAGCGTCACCAGATCGCCGGCGAGCACCGCGCCCAGCGCCGAGCCCGGATAAATCAGGGCGGCGCTTTGCTGCAGCCGGTCGCGAACATGCCAAGCGTAAACGACGTTGAGCGCGATTGCGATCAGAAAGACCGTCGCGAACATCCGGCTGAGTCCGTCAATGCGCGTCAGCGTGAGCGTATGGCCGAACAGCTCATAGTTTCCGTATTCCCCGAGCCCGAACGCGAAAAGCTGCGCGCCCGCCAAAGCCGGCAGCGCCAGCATGAAGACATTGCGCAAGAGCCCGCCGCGAACCAGCGGCGCCAGAAGGCCGCCCAGGAGAACGATCAGCGCCGGTGAGAACTCGCCCATCAATGCGCGCTCCCCTCGTCGCGTTCGTTTTCGGCGCGCGCTTCATATTCCGCATCCAGGCGCTGATAGTAATCTTCGTCGCGCATCAGCACCTTGCGCAGCTGCGCGGCCGCGACGACGAGCAGAAAACAGGCGACGAATCCGTAAAAGCCGTAAAAGTTTGGCGCGTTCTCCAGTTCGAAATAGGGATGCTTCTCGACAACAAAATCGGCGACGAGCAGCAGCGCGCATATGCCGATCAGGCCGTACCAGATCTTGTCGACATTGCGGGGATCGTCGAGCCAATATTTCTTTTCCTCGGCGGCGCCGCGCTGCAGCGCCTCCTCCGATCGCGGATCGTTCATCGCCCAGTCTCCGTAAGCGGAAGAAGATAGTCGTAAAGAGCGCCTGAGAAGAAAAACAGAACAATCGCGCCCGTCGCCGTAAGAATAATGGGAATCAGACAGAACGGCGGCGCCTCCTTGACAGGATCGCGCGGCAGGGCGTTCCTGCCGTCATAGAGCGGGCCTGCGTACCATTCCTTCTCAAGGGGCGCGTCCGCGCCCTTCGCGGGTTTCAGAAACGCCACCGCGGGAATGGAGAGCAGATAGACCACGTTCAGGAGCGACGACAGCATCAGCACGCCGATCATCGCGATCTGCCCCGCATCCGCCGCGCCCAGCATCAGAAAGAATTTCGGCCAGGAGCCGGCGAGCGGCGGCACGCCCACGATCGACACCGCGCCGATGAAAAAGCAGACGAACGTGATCGGCATGGTTCGCCCGAGGCCGCGCAATTCGGAAACCTTCTCCTTGTGCGCGGCCACCATGATCGCGCCGGCGCACATGAAGAGCGTCATCTTGCCGAGCGCGTGGGCGGCGATCTGCAGCGCCCCGCCCATCACGCCCGCCGAAACCGCGAGCATCGCGCCCAGAGTCACGTAGGAAAGCTGCGAGACCGTCGAATAGGCGAGGCGCGCCTTCAGATTGTCTTTGTGCATCGCGATGGCCGAGGCGAGCAGGATCGACCCGCCGGCTATCCACACGAACGGCGCGCTCGCGCCCGTCTCATGCAGGAAATCCACGCCGAAGACGTAAACCACGATCTTGAGAATGGAGAAGACGCCGGCCTTGACCACCGCCACGGCGTGCAGAAAGGCCGACACCGGCGTCGGCGCCACCATGGCGTTGGGCAGCCAGGGATGAACCGGCATCAGCGCGGCCTTGCCCACGCCGAAGGCGTACAGCGCGAGCAACAGGCCGAGCACGGGCCGCGCCGCTTCGGCGTGCGCGCTCAACAGTCCTCCTGGGGCGAAATCGGTCGAGCCGGCGATCGCGTAAGTCCACGCGATCGCCGGCAGCAGCAGGCCGATGGACGTGGCCATCAGGACGCCGAGATAGACGCGCCCCCCGTGGCGGGCCTTGGCGTCGCCCTTGTGCGTGACGAGGGGATAGGTCGAAAGCGTCAGGACTTCGTAGAAGATGAAGAGCGTGAACAGATTTGCAGCATAGGCCACGCCCATCGCCGCGGCGATGGCGATCGCGAAGCACATATAGAAGCGCGTCTGGTGCTTCTCGCCATGCCCGCGCATATAGCCGATGGAGTAAAGCGAGTTGACGAGCCAGAGGCCGGACGCGACGAGGCCGAACATCGCGCCCAGGGGTTCGGCCTCGAAGGCGATCGGCAGTCCGCTGACGACCTCGAACAGGACGTATGCGGGGCGCGCCCCGGCGCCGACAGCCTGAAACACGACGATCGCCAGCGCGAGCAGAACGACGGCCGTGGCAAGCGTCGCGGCTTCGCGCCAGTTCGGCCGCTTGTCCAGCAGCCAGATCGCGACGAAGCCGACGAGCGGAAAGGCCAGCGACAGCGGCAGCGCGAGCTCGGGAGAGATCATGTCAGCGTCCTCCCGAAACGGTCATCAACGCCGCCGCCGCCTGTTCGGCGAAACCGGCCGTGAACTCCGTGCGAAGACCGAAATAGAGGTTTGCGGCGACCAGCGCCCACATGGGAATCAGCATCGACAACGGCGCTTCCTTGACGGGTTCGGAAAGCGGGCCCTGCTCCGGCGGCTCGCGCAGCAGCATGAGTTCGACGACGCGGCCCACATAGAGCACGGCGATCAGCGAGGAGGCGACGATCATGAAGGCCGCCCAGGCGTGGCCGGCTGCGAAGCTCGCCTCCAGAAGATACCACTTCGAGACGAAGCCGACCGTGCCCGGAACGCCGATCAGCGACAGGCCTGACAATACGAACGCCCAAGTCGTCACGGGCATCCGCCGCGCGAGTCCTGAGAAAGCGGCGCAGCGGTGATCGCCAAGGCGATACACGACGCAGGCGACGGCGAGAAACAGCGCGCCCTTCATCAGGCCGTGATTGACGAGATGGATGAGCGCGGCCGCCAGTCCCTCGCGCGTGCCGAAGGACAGCCCCAAAAGCATGTAGCCGATCTGGCCGACCGAAGAATAGGCGAGCATCCGCTTCACGTCGTGCTGAAAGACGGCGATCAGCGACGCCACGAACATGCCGGCGACGCCGAGCGGCAAGAGGACGTAGGTCAGCGCATCGCCGAGAAATGCGAAGTCGAGCCCGAAAACCGAATAGAAGAAGCGCACGAGCACATAGACGGCCACTTTCGTCGCGGTCGCGGCGAGGAAAGCCGAGACCGCCGACGGCGCGTAGGCGTAGGCGTTGGGCAGCCACAAATGCATCGGAAACATGGCGAGCTTGAGCCCGATCCCGACGAGAATGAACGCGAAGCCGGCCTCCACCACCCGATTGTGCTGGCCGGCTAGCTTCAAATGAAGGTCGGCGAGATTGAGCGTGCCCGTCGCATGGTAAAGAAGCCCCACGCCGATCACGAAGAAAGTCGCGCCCAGCGTGCCCATCACGAGATAGGTGAAGGCCGCCGTAAGCGCGCGCCGGTCCTGGCGTCCGCCCATGGCGACGAGCGCGTAAGTCGACAGCGATGAGATCTCCAGGAAGACGAAGATGTTGAAGGCGTCTCCCGTCGCCGTCACGCCCAAAAGGCCGCTGACGCAGATCAAGAACGCGGCGTAGAAATAGGGAGACTGGCGTTCGTCGATCTCGGCGCGCACGCTTTCGTAGGCGAACGGCGCGACCGCCGCGGCGATCCCGGAGACCAGCGCCAGCACGATCGCGTTTGCCAGATCGATGCGATATTCGATGCCCCACGGCGGCGGCCAGTCGCCGAGATGATAGGAGACCGGGCCCGTCGCCGCCACCTCCCGCAGCAACAGCGCGCTTGCGAGAAAGCTCAGCCAACTGACGAATGTCGCCCACGCCCAGGGCGCCCTGCCCTTCGGCAGCAGAAGCGCCAGCGCGCCCGCGACGAAAGGAATGACAACGGGCAGAACGGGGAGCTGCGCCATCAGATTCATGCGCGCGCTCCCTCGGCCTTTTCGCCGAACGCGGCGCCGAACTCCGCAATGTCGTCGGCGGCTTCGAGCTCGTCCTCCTCGATAGTGCCGTAGGCTTCGCGAATGCGCACCGCGAGCGCGAGCCCGACGGCCGTCGTCGCCACGCCGACGACGATCGCGGTGAGAATGAGAACATGCGGCAGCGGATTCGAATAGACGATTTCCGCAGCCTTGTGCGCCGCCTCGCCCAGGGCGGAAGCCGCATCGCCGGCGCCGTCGGGCGGCGCGAGAAGCGGATTGGCGGCCTCGCCCGGCGCCGCGTGCAGGCCGGCCTCGCCGGACGGCCCCGCGCCCTGAGGCGTTTGCGCGACGGCTGAGGCCAGATCGTTGGCGGGAAGCGCCTCAGGCGCGGACTGAGGCGCGGCGTGAAGACTTTCGCCGGAGGCCGCGCCGGGCGCGGGCGCGCTTTCCCCATGCGCGGCGGATGCGCGCGCGCCCTTCCCTTCATGGCCGCTCTCATAGGCGGCGGGCAGAATCGGCGCCGTGCCGCCGGCGACCTTGCCGATGGAGATGTAATAAATGAACACCGAGGTCTGAAAGATGTTCAGCCCGACGATCTTCTTCACGAGGTTGCCGCGGCTGATGACGATATAAACTCCGATCATCATCAGCACGATGAAGATCCAGTAGTTGTATCGTTCGGCGATGAAGGCGAGATCGATCATGACGCGGCTCACCAATCCTCAGGGTCGATTTCCGGCTCGCGCCCGGCGAAGTGATAGAAGACCGTGAGCATGGTCGAGGCGACCGCCAGCCCTACCCCGAATTCGACGAGCAGGATGCCGTAATGCTGGCCCTCGTGATGGGTCGAATGCGGCGCCAGCGCGTCATAGCCGAGGAAATTGCCGCCAAGCAGCATCGTCGCAAGACCGGTTCCGGCGTAGAACATGACGCCGAGCGCCATCGCGATCGTGAGAGCGCGTTGCGGCAGCGCTTTCTTCGTTTCCTCGAGACCGAAGCAGAGCGCGTGAAGAATGAACGCGACGGCGAAGATGACGCCCGCCTGAAAGCCGCCGCCGGGCCCATAGTCGCCGTGAAACTGCACATAAAGCGCGAACAGCAGGATCGGCGCGAAGAACATTTTCGTGGTGACGCGGAGGATCAGATGCGGCATTTCAGGCGTCCTCCTCAGCGTCCGTGACGGCGCGGCCGCCGCGCGCGCTTCCCGCTCCGAGCAACAGGATCACCGCGACGCCGGCGGTGAAGATCACCATCACCTCGCCCAGCGTATCGAAGCCCCGATAGCTGGCCAGAACGGCGGTCACGACATTGGGCACGGCGATCTCCTTGGGCGTACGCTCGAGATAATCGCGCCCCACCCCGGCGTTGGCCGGCGAATCGGGATCGCCGAAAGCCGGCATGTCGAGGCTGGCATAGATGAGAGCCGTCCCGACCGCCGCCACCGCCAGAAGCGCCACAGGCGCGCGGCGCGGCCGCGCAGGCTTCTCGCGCCGCGCCGTAAGAAGCATCCCGGCGAGCATCAGCACGGTCGAAATCCCGGCGCCGACGGCGGCCTCGGTGAAGGCGACGTCCACCGCATCGAGCGAAACGAAAAACGACGCGGAAAGGAGCGAATAGACGCCGGACAGCATCACCACCGCAAACAGGTGCCGCGAGCGGAGCATCGCAAGGGCGACGAACACCAGCAAGGTCAGCAGCGACAGATCGATCAGAAGATTCGCGGTCAGCCCCGGCGCTTCCTGCGGCGACATCATTCGCTCTCCCGCTTGAGTTCAGGGCCGAGCAAGGGCTTCAGCCCGCTCACCCAGGCCGCATGAGCAATGGCGTGGGTCGCCACCGGACTCGTGAAGAACAGAAAGAAGCCGATGAAAGCGAGCTTGGCGACGACAAGCCAGTTCGGCGCCTGGAGCATCATGGCGAGAATGATGAGCTCGGCGCCGGCCGTGTCGGTCACGCCCGCCGCATGGAGGCGCGTATAGAAATCGGGAAATCGCACGATCCCCACCGCGCCGATCGCCACCCCCGCCGAGCCGACGATAAAAAGGGCCCAGGACGCCAGATCGCGGACCAGCGCCAGATCGAGAAAACCGTCCGTCATCGCGCCGCGCGCTCCTCTTCCGGGGCTTCCTCGAAGCGCGGCCTGTCGGCCTCTGCGCCGGTCATGGCGACGGACAGCGTCCGGTAGCGGAAGAACTTCAAAATCGCGATCGTCGCCGCGAAGTTGAGCAGCGCATAGAGGAGCGCAATGTCGAGGAAGTCCGGCCGGCCCGTCAAATAGCCCATGACGCCGATGAGCAGCACCGTCTTGGTGCCGAAGGAGTTGCCCGCAAGCACCCGATCATACAGCGTGGGGCCGGCGACGGCGCGCACGATGGCCAGAGTCATGGCGGCGATGATAGCCGCGGCGGCGACGGCGAACATGGTCATTGCGCGCCCTCCGCGACGACGGCGCGCCTCCCCGCGCCTTCCGCCTGCGCCACGCGCGCGCCAATGGCGGCGATGCCGGCTTCGTCGGCGAATTCGTCGGCGAGCGCATGCACGAGAATCCGGTCGGGCTCCAGGTCCACCGACACTGTGCCCGGGGTGAGCGTAATGGAGTTGGCGAATGTCGCCCGTCCGGCGTTGGTGCGCTGCGTCATGGGCACGCGGATCAGGCGGGGAGAAAGCTTCGGCTCAAGCGCGAGAGCGCGGCGCGCCACCGCCAGATTCGCTTTCGCGATCTCTCCGCCGAGCCACGCCCAATAGCCCAGGATGCGCGGGAACAGCCCGAACGGCGCGCCTTCCTCGTCGACCACGCCCGCGCGACGGGCGAGATACAGGCTCGTCGCGACCGATGCGACGCCGAAACCCAAAAGGAGCGGCTTGTCGAAATAGCCGGACAGCAGCAGCCAGATCGCCGCCAGCGTCAGGCCCAGAATGAATACGCGCCCCATCGGCCCCTGTTCCGTTCCCGGCCGTCCTTTCGCAGGACAGCGCCTGACAACGTGCGGGCCGTTCAACGCCGGCCCATCCTATCGAGATTGCCGCCTTCGGAGACGTCGAACGCCTCAGGGCCGGCCGCGAATCGGGGCCGGGCGGCTGAAGACGCCGCGCAATCTCGCAGATTTTTCGCGGAAATCAACGAAATGCGACTCGATTTCGCGCGCCGCGGTGCCGCACCTGCGGGCCGCATGCCCGCTGGAGCGCCATCGCCGCCTGATTTTCCGCATGACGCGGCGCGCAAATGCAGGAACGGGCCGCGAACGTTATCGGCAAGGCGCGGTCCGCTTTCGCGACGTTCTCGAACAGAACCGCAGGACGCCATAACGCATCGCGCGCGTCGAAGCGGCTTTCTCAACGCGGGGCCCCTTCCTCCCCGCCCAGCCCGCCGGCCTATTCCGCGGCCGGCTCGTCGCCCCTTGAAGCCACGCGCGCCTCGCTGCGGCTGGCGCAGATGTCGCCGGCCTCGCGCAGGCATTTGCAGTCGTCGAGGCGCTCGACGCCCTGCTCGTTGAGGTAGGCCTCGATGGCGTCGATGATGATGTCCTGGCTCGACCGTTCGAGCTCGGCGGAGGCGAGCTTGAGCCGCAGAAAATCATGTACGGACATTCTGAACGTCACCGCCGCCCGTTTCGGGCTCTTCGCGATCCTCTCGCGCGGGCAGTTCTCGGCGAAGCGCTTCGGCTCCTCGCTGCGCGCGTCAGCGGTCGCGAACGGCGCGGGGTGGGCATGGCCGGCCGGCGCGCGGGCGGCGGGCCGGTCGACAGGCGCGGCCTTGCGGTCGAGCGCGTGCGTCTCGCCAGGCGCCATCTGCCGCGCCGTCGAAGCGGCGACGCGCGCGTGGGCGAACGGCTCGAGCGCCGGCTCGGCCTCGCCCTTGCGGGCGAGCAGCGCCGCGGTCAGCGACGCGAACTTGCCTTCCTTGTCCTTGCCGGCGTCCGACTGCCTGGACTGGAAATCGTCATAGTCCGGAAGACCTTTCCGGCGGGAGTTGGATTCGTAGGTCATTGCGCCGCGCGCCTCCCGAACACACGCGGCTGGCCGCCGTTGATGGCGGCGAGCACCGGATCGGCCGGCTGGCGATAAGCGCCTTCGGCGCGCATCAGACGCTCATGCAGATACCGCCAGAGCGCGCTGATCTCTTGCGCCGAGCGGCATACAGGGTCGATCTCCATCACCGTGCGGCCGTCGATCATGGAGGCGGCGAAGTCGACGCGGTGATGGATCACCACCGGCGCGACGGTGCCGTGCTGGGACAGCGCGATCGCGGCTTCCTGCGTGATGCGCGCGCGCGGCGTGGCGGCGTTTACGACGAAGACGAGCTGCTTGCCGCGCGCCTCGACGATGTCGACGGTCGGCCCGACCGCCCGCATGTCGTGCGGGCTCGGCCGCGTCGGCGCGACGACGAGGTCGGCGAAGGAGACGACCTCCGAAATCGCGCGCGTGACCGCCGGCGGCGTGTCGACGACCACGAGCTTGAAGCCCTCGTCGCGCGCGCGGTCGAGATCCTGAAACAGGTTCGAGAACACCGACTGGATGAAAGCCGGCGCCGGATCCTGACGCACGTTCCACCACTTGGCGAGAGAGCCTTGCGGGTCGGTGTCGATCAGCGCGACCGGCCCCGCCCCTTGTCTTTGCGCTTCGACGGCGATATGGCCGGACAGGGTGGTCTTGCCCGATCCGCCCTTCTGCGAAGCGAATACGATGACACGCATCGACGCCAACATGCGTCCTCCGAACAAGTCTTCGGGCGTCCCCTCGGCCTGTCTGCCCGAGGCTTCGCGCCCCCGCCGGCAAGCTTTGGGCGAATTCTCTTAAATTCCCGACAGAACGGCCGCGGCATTTTTTCTAAAATGCGAGCGATCGATCGCCCGACCCGCCGGCCCGGAAAGAGCGAAAGAAGCGGCATGAAAAGAAACGCGCCGGAAGCCGCCTAAATACGCAAGGAAGCCGCCGACGCGATGATCATCATAGGGCGTACGTCTTAAAGCGCGTTTAAGGCGCTTGCCCGAACCGGGATGAGAGGCCGCGTCGCCATAGGCGGCGCATGCCGCGCCGACAGGATGCAGCGGGGGCGCCTGATTCGATCCGTATAAAGATGTAAGGCGCCGCCTCAGACGAAGGCGGCCTCGTCCGTCAGCTCAAGCCCCAAAAGACGGGTGATGCGCGCGATGCGGGGATTGCCTTCCCAGTCCCAGTAGCGAAGGATCGCGCGGGCGAAGTCCCGCGCCATCGAATCGAACACCGCCATCAGTTCTTCGGCGCGCGCCGGCGTGATGGCGCCTTCGATCGCCGGATCGTCGCCCTGCAGAAAGCCGAAAAAGGAATCGCGCGACACGCCTAGCGCCTTGCACATGACGGCGTAAGGCTCGCCGCCCGGATCGCGCAGAATGCGGCCCGCCAGCTCGCGCGAAACGCCCGCCACCATCGAGACCGCGTGGACCATTTCCTGCGCGGGATAGCGTCGGGCGGCGGCGAGCGTGTTCTTCACGATGTCCATGGAAACCGTCTCGCCGTCCACCCCGCGCGGCCGGTGCCGGCGTTCGAGCATGATCAGGATCTCTTTCACGAAGGGATCGGGATTTTCTGAACGGAACACGCGCGGGTAGAGATCGCGCACCGCGTCCTGAACCATCGAACGATCGAGCGTGAACCGCGACAGGATCCGCCGACGCCGCTCGGCGTCCACCCACCAGAACATGAGAAAACCATGCGCGGGTTCAAGCTCGCGACGGCGCAACAGCAGGGTCTGGAGCTCCTGGTCGGCGACGGAGCGGGCGACGAGAATGTCGATCGCCCCTGGCGACAGCATGAATTCCTCGCGCCGCAAAAGCAGCCTGGTGATTTCCGGTTCGTGAAACTCGACGAGAACGTCCGCCACCGCGGTGGTGAGGTCATGGCGCCGGGCGATCATTTCCCGGTGCGCCGTCTGGCCGCATCGGGCCGCCTCGATCAGCAGCGCCTGCGGCAGATTCTCTGCGCCTTGCAGGATTTCACGCGCCACGGCCGGTTCGTCGAGGAGCAGCATCCGGATCAAGGCCGGCGGGGTTTCCGGAACGCGCGCAAGGCGGCGCGCGATCTCGACGCGCAGCGCCTCTTCGACCTTGTCGACGATCTGCATCAGAATGTCGGCGGCGAGCGCGCGCTCGTTGCCCGAAACCCGCGCGGCCGGCAGCACCACGATGTCGCCCAGCTTGCGCGCCAATAGCGCCCGCGCGGAGGCGGCTTCGTGATCGATATCGGCTTTCGCCGAACGTTCCGGCCCCGAGGCCGCCGCGGCCGCCTCCTCCGGCGCGACGCTCGGCTCGAATTCATCCATGCCCGCACCGTGGAGCGGCGATATCTCGGTGCCCGCCATTCGACCTCGCGCAGCGTTCCGCCTGTCTCGGGCGCGCGGACTGGACGCGCGACCGCCTTTAAGAGCGTTGTAACCGCGACACCGTTAACGGGGGATTGCGCCGACGACGGGCTTTTTCCGAGACCTGCCGCAAGGCCTTTGCTAAGGTCGCCGGCGTCATCGCGCCTGTTTCGCCCTCAGGAGAGATCGCCCGTGACGGTGTTGCGCCTTTCCGCCCTTGTCGTTTTATTCGCCGCTCTCGGCGCCGGTTGCGCGTCGCAGGAGGCGCTTCGCCTTTCCCAGGAGCCGACCTGGCAGGTCGGCTATGGCGACGGCTGCGTGACGGCGACCGAGGAAGACAAGAGCTTTTCCACTAAGCGCGCGCGCGACGCTTATCTCTTCGACAATGATCGCGCCTATCGCGCCGGATGGCGGCAGGGTTATCTCCAGTGCGGCGGGCGCGCCTCGAACAGCGACGACGGCGGCCGGATCCTCGGTCAGCAGAACGAATATTGACCGGCCGGCCTGCGCCCAGGCGGCCCTGCGCGGTCAATGACATTTCTTTAGGCCGCGGCGCAGCAGCAGCCAGTTGACCGGCCAGGCGGCGAGGAATCCCGCCGGAACGGCCGCCAGAAGCCCATACCAGAAGGCTGGCGCAAAAACCGAACCCGCCTGCATGCCCCCGACGGCGTAGTCCACGGCGTTCATGGCGATCTCCATCACGCCGATGGAAACGGCCTCGCCGATCCAGATGAGCCGCAGGGCCTGAAGAAACCCGGTCTTCTCCCGCCGCATCACCGGCAATACGCCCAGGGCGAAGCCCGAGACGTAAGCAAGCCCCGTGGCCAGCGCGATCGTCGACCAGACGCCGAGCCCAACGGTCACGCCGATGGCGAGACCGGCCGTCTCGCCGATCACGCATCCCGTAAGACAGTGCAGGGTCGCTTGCGCGGCCGTGACCGCTTGGCCACCCCCGGCTTGGCGGGCATGATCGCGCTCGCAGGCGTCGCGCATGAAAGTCTCATTCCTTGCCGTGACTCGTCGCACATAATCGCGCGGGACAGGCGTTTCAATGCGGCTAATCGGCAAGCCGCAAACGCTTCCGGTCGAAGACGCGAAGCACCTGTGCGAGATCGTGGCCGCGCTTGAGGATCGCGCCGCTCATCGAAACCACCACCCATGCCCCCTGGCGGGCGGCGAGTTTCGGGCGTTTCTCGATCCGGTAAAGCGGCATCTCCGAGGCGCGGCGGAAGACGCTGAAGACCGCGGCGTCTCTGAGATGGTCGATGGCGTAGTCGCGCCATTCGCCCGCGGCGACGAACTGGCCGTAAATGGAGAAAATTTTCGACAGCTCGGCGCGCGAGAACACCGTCGCCCCCCCGCGCTGGGGCGCGCGCTGCGAGACGTTTTCGGACTCTCCCTGCGCAAGCATCGAACCTGATATTCCCGCTTCGCGCCGCCGGCTTCAACCCCCTGCTTCATAACGTTTCCGCCGCGCCGGGCGAGGCCGGGCCATCCGGCTGGACATACCCGGCGAAGGGCCGGGCGCGCAGCCACAGGCTCGCGATCCCTTTCCAGCCCCGCGTCACGGGCTCGCCCGCATGCCAGCCAGCCGGATCGGGACGCCCGTCGGCCAATACGTTCCGGAACACGAGCGCGTCACCGAGACGGCCTCGCCAGCGCGCGCCGGCGCGCGTGAAGCGCGTCGCCCCGCCTTCGAAACGGTCATGGATGAGCGCCAAACAGAGCGCCGCCCGCTGGCCGGCCGCAGCGAGTTCGCGAGCGGTGGGCGCATTCGTTTTCGGACTGAAAAATCCGCATGCGGCCTGTATTCCTCGCCGGGGCGATAGACGATGACGTTCAGGCGCTCCGCGCGCGCCCAGCCGAGTCCTGCAAGATGCGCCATACGCCGCTCGACGGCGTGCAATACGAGAGCCTGTTCATCGAAATCCAGGGTGGCGCTGAGAGCGCGGCGCACCGGATCCTGCTTCAGCCCGCCGCCGCCTTGTCGACAGGCCCGCCGAGTCCGCGGGCGAGACATACGGCGTAACCATAGGCGGCTTCAGGATGACCGCGCCGCGACGCTTCCGCGAGCAACGGCCGACCCTCGCCATGGCGCAAGGCGCGGTGATGGACGAGAGCCTTCTCACACAGCGCCTGAACGTCGCGCGCAGTCATGACGTTCGGCCTAGCAGTCGAAGACCAGGACACGCTAGCGCATCGCCTGCGCTTCAGAAATCCCGTCGGCGCCGGGCCGACGCAATCGCGCCCGGAAATGGCCGCAATTGAACCCGGCTGGCGCCGCAATCGACGGTCAGATTGACAGCGTCGGACAGACGCGGCGGGACCGGACTTCCGGTTTTTCATCGCCCCCAGCCCCCGGGAACCACGGCCCAAGGCGTTCTGTCCGACTTCTCTCCCCTACGGAGGATTGTCCCCTTATCCCCCGTCGAAACGCGCCGCCCTCTCGCCCGAGGGCGGCGCTATTCGCGCGCCGGCGCGCGTCCGGCTCAAGCCGCCCTGTAGCGGTCGAGCCAGTGCGCATACGGCGCCGGCAGGGTCCAGGCGGGCCGTTCTTTGTGCAAGACCCGCGCGGCCACATAAGGCCAGTGAGGGTTCTCCAGCAGCGCCCGGCCCAGCATCACGAGATCGACCGCGCCGTCTCGCACTAGGGCGTCGGCCTGCGCCGGATCGCTGATGAACCATGATATCGCAGTCGGGAGGTCGGCCTCGCGGCGCACGCGCGCGGCGATCGGCGCAAGCATCGCCGCCCCCCAGGGAATGCGCGCCTCAGGTGCGGTGAAGCCCATGCTGACGTCGATGAGATCAAGGCCGAGCTCCTTCAGCCGTCGAATAAGCTCGATCGACTCGGCGAGCGTTTCCTCGTCGCGCCCGTCGAACTCGATGACGCCGAACCGCGCCGTAAGCGGAAGATTCTCCGGCCAGACTTCGCGCACCGCAGCGAAGGTGTCGACGAGAAAGCGAATGCGGTTTTCGAAACTTCCTCCATACTCGTCGGTTCGACGATTGGCGTGAACGGAGAAAAAGCTCTGCGCGAGATAGCCGTGCGCGAAATGCAACTCCAGCCATTCGAACCCTGCCTCGAGAGCGCGCCGGGCGGCGGCGGCGAAATCGCTCTGCACGCGGCGGATATCGTCTATCGTCATCTCGCGCGGAATTCGATGAAGCCCGCCGCCCTGCGCGACAGGCGAGGGCGCGATCGGCGTCCAGCCGCGCGGGTCGCCTTCGGGAATATGGTCGTCGCCTTCCCACGGGCGGTTGGCGCTCGCTTTGCGGCCCGCATGAGCGACCTGAAGGCCGGGAACAGCGCCGGCGGCCTTGATGGCGCGCACGGCTGGCGCGAACGCCTCGGCCTGAGCGTCGGACCATATCCCCGCGCAGCCGGGCGTGATTCGCCCTTCCGGCGAAACCGCCGTCGCCTCGGCGATCACGAGGCCCGACCCGCCGCGGGCGAGCCCGGCCAGATGCGCGTAATGCCACTCGTTGATGACGCCTTCTTCGGCCGAATACTGGCACATAGGCGAGACAACGATGCGGTTCCTGAGCGCGACATCCTTCAGCCTGAACGAATCGAACAACGTCGTCATGAAGCCTCTCCTGGGACTGCGGCGCAGCCGGCGGACCGTCTGCCGACCGGCTAATGATCCGGTAAGATTTTCTATTGTTCGATAAATTTCGAACTAGCGAAAGATAGGCGGCCTGTGCTAAACGTCAAGCCATGCGGCCACTCAAACATCCTGATCCAGAGGATATCGAGCTCACGGGCGTCCTTCACGCGCTGAGCGATCCCATGCGGCTTGACGTGGTGCGCCGGCTCGCGCACGGCGGGCCGGCGACATGCGCTGAACTTGACGGCGGACGGCCGAAGTCGAGCATGTCGCATCATTTCCGGGTGCTGCGCGAAGCGGGCGTGGTCCGCACGCGCGCCGAAGGCCCGAGCCATATCAACGAGCTGCGGCGTGCGGAGCTAGACAGGCTGTTTCCAGGCCTGCTCGCCGCCGTACTCGGCGAGACGGCGCCTACAAGGCGAAAACGGTCCTGATCGCAAGAGCGCCGAGCGCCAACGTGCTCAGCACGAAGATCGAAAAGCGCACGACGACGATGTTGACCGTGCACTGCACGAGCGAATGAACCGCGCGCAGCGCCACATAGGCCCAGGCGAGACCAATATTGACGGGATCCGTCGCGCCGGCGAGATGCGCGGCGATCGCGGCCGCGTAGAAGATCGTCGGCTGCTCCATCAGATGATTGTAATTATCCGCAATCTGACCGACCTTCAGCGGCAGCCTGTCTTTCAGAGAACCTGCCGCGGCGACCGTTTGCGGCGCGATCTTCGCCTTTTGCATCGCGGGGATGCGCGTGGCGTACATCCACAGCCATATGACGAGCGACCAGAGAACGAGCGCCAGAACCGGCGCGATCATGCCGTGCGCGTACATGAAACTCCCCTCCCTGATGGTTTCAGGCGGGAAGCCTGCCTTGCGTCGGCGGGCGAGCGCAAGCGCGCGGCGCGGCTATTGCCGCAACGCATCCTCGACTCCGACGATCGGTTCGAGCCAGCGATGGCGGGTCTCGGTCCAGTAAAATCGGGAGGGGCGCATGAAATCAGGCTCGGCGAAACAACCCGCCGCCACCGCGATCATGCCGGGAACGGCGTCGAGCCGGGCGTAAACCGCCACGCCGCAAACAGGACAGAAATGGCTTTCGTGACGGCCGCCCGAATGGCCGGTGCGCCGCCAGGCCCGGCTGTCGCCGGCGACGGCGAGCACCTGCTCGTCGGGAAAAAACGCCGAATAGGTAAAAGCCGATCCCGACCGACGCTGGCAGGCCAGGCAGCTGCAGGCGTGAATGAGGACGGGCGCGCCTGAAACCGTCACCTGCAGCGCGCCGCAAGGACAGGCCGCAACCCGCGTCGATCCCTCGCCGGGTTCCTTTTCGCTCACGGGCTTCTCCCTGGTGAAAAGCGACGCTTTACCGCGACGGGGGCAGCCCGAGCAACGGCGCCTAGCCTGCGATAGCAACTCGGTTCGAATCTCCGGCGCCGCCCCCCAAGGCAGGCTGACGCGTCAGAGCGGTCGATCAGGCAGGAACGTAGGTCAACCTGATCACGTCCTCGCCGATCGGATCGCTGGCCACGAGGCGGAGCGGCGGCCTGGGGCTGGCGAAGAATGGCTTGCCGCGGCCAAGCACGACGGGGTGGAAGTAGAGTCGATACTCATCGATCAGGCCAAGATCGGTCAGGCTTCGCGCCAGGTCCGGTCCGCCGACTGCAATCTCGCCTGCGAGCTCAACCTTCAATTTGCGTATCACCGCCTCGATGTCATCCGCGACGAGCGCGGCGTTGGGGCCGGCCGACTTCAACGTGCGCGATGCGACCCATTTCGGCTGACTCCGCCACGCCGCCGCGAACTCGCGTTCCTCCGCACTCCATTCGCCACGGTCTTCGTCCCAATAACGCATAATCTCGTACATGCGGCGGCCGTACACGCTGCCGGTCAGGCCGCGCACGTGTTCTATCCAGTGACGAAAGAGCGCGGGACCTGGCGCGAATTCTTCGTGGTCGACATAGCCGTCCAAAGACACGTTCATTCCGAAGACGAGCTTCGCCATGCTGCAAAATCTCCATCAAAGGTTCGTCAGACCGCTCGTCTCATGGCGCAACATCAGAAAACAGCCGCATCGGTCTCGTCCATAAGATCGACGACCCGCGGCGTGAAAGGAACATCGCCTTCATAAAAAGCGATCAGCGCCTTCCAGCAGTATGGTGAAAGCGGATGATAATAGAGCGTAAGGGGCATCGGATTCTCCCAGGGGTCAGGGTCGAGGCGCGTAACGCAGGAGCGCAACGTCGGTTGAAAGCGTGCGCACTTCGAGCAGAACGAACTTCGTTTTTTCCGCGCCCGGCTTGAACAGCGGCGTTCCGCCGCCGAGCAGAAGCGGCGCGACGCCGATGCGGATCTCGTCGAACAGCGGCAGGATCTGCGCCGAAAGATCGGCGCTGCCGAACACGAACAGGTCCTTTCCCGGCTCCTGCTTGAGCCTAGCGGCCTCCGCCGCCGGCGCGCCCTTGAGCAAGGTCGTGTTGCTCCACGCCGCCTTCTCCAGCTTCCGTGAGAATACGTATTTCGGCAGCGCGTTCATGTAGTCAGCCACTTCGCTTTTCGGCGCGTCAGGCCAGTAGCCCGCCATCAGCTCATAAGTGACGCGCCCGAACAAGAGGGCGCCGATATCAGCGCCCTGCTCGATCGACCAGGCTTCGAGCTCCGGCTCCCAGATCTCCTCGCGCCAGGAGATGTGCCGGTCCGGACCTTCGAGATAGCCGTCGAGCGACGCGATATTCCACATGACGAGCCGGCGCATGGTCGGTCCTTTCCGGGGTCGGAATCCAACTGATTGCATATTGCAATCAGTTGCGCTTTTATCCGAACCAATTTCAAATTGCAATCGGTTTATGAAAGGACGCGCATGTGGTCGAAACGCGGCGATCAGGCTGCCCGATCAACCTGACGCTCGAGGTGCTGGGCGACAAATGGAGCCTGATCGTCATCCGCGACATGATGTTCGGCGGGCGGCGGCGTTTCCGCGAGCTCCTCACGCAGTCGGAGGAGGGGATCGCCTCGAACATTCTCGCCGACCGGCTGAAATCGCTCATGGCGGCGGGGATCATCGCCAAAGCGGGCGATCCGAGCCACAAGCAGAAGGCGATCTATTCGTTGACGGAGAAAGGAATCGACTTGTTGCCGGTCCTCGCCCAGATGGGCGCATGGGGGCGGAAATATCTGCCCGTCACGGAAGAGCTTGCGATCCGCGCGGAGCTTCTCGAAAGGGGCGGGCCGATGCTGTGGGCGCGGCTGATGGACGAATTGCGCAGCGTCCATCTCGGCGCGCCGAAACCGCGCGGGCCGTCCGGCTTCGCGCGGCTTCAGAAAGCTTACGAGGAAGTCGTTGCGAGGAAGCGCTGACCGGCTTCACTCTTTCGCAAAGCGAAGGCCGCGCGCCGCGAGCGCGGTTTTGAGCGCAGCCATCGCCTTGGGGCCCATTCCGTGCAGGCGCGCGACATCCCTTCCCTTCGCTTTTGAAAGCTTATCAAGCGACGTCAGCCCCGCCGAAACAAGGGCGCGACGCGCCGGCGCCGCCAGCTTCGGCAGGTCGCCAGCGGACGAAACTTCAGCGTCGCGCGTCATCAGCCTCACATCTCGACGATGGGCTTGAACCCGCCCCAGAACATCCGCATGCCATCGAAGGGCATGGACTTGGGGTCCATCTTCAGACGCGGGTCCTCCATCACCTTCTTCATCACCTCGTCGCGGTGCTCGCGCGACCTGTAGACCACATAGGAAAAGACGACCGTCTCCCCTTCATCGCGCTTCACGGCGCGATAGAAATCGGTGACTTTTCCTTCCGGCACGTCGTCGGCGACCGCCTCGACATAAGCGAGCGCGCCGTGGTCCATCCAGACCTTGCCGGCCGTTTCGGCCATCTGCCTGTAGGCGTCGAGATTCTTCTCAGGCACCGGCAGGATAAATCCGTCTACGTATGTCATGAGCCTTTCCTTTCCAAAGCTTGCAAGATTAAGCGGGATCATGAACGCTTAGCAATCGCTCGCAGGCGCGAGCCGCTTTGAGCCGGCTTTCGGGCTCGGACGGGCGCCGCCCCTGGACAGTCCGACCAGAGCCACCGGGATTTTGTCGAAGCCCCGCGCGCTCCTCCGCTATGGCGCAACTTTTCGTTCATCGTCCATCCTCCGATGGCGCGGGGCCGCTTCCGCGACACAACGCGCTCATTAAGAAAGCCTCGAAACGCGCTTTTTCTTCCGTTTGCAGACGGAACGCATGATGCGCGAGCATCGCCAACGCTAGCGCGGCGCAGGCAACCAACGCGGCCGCGAGAAGGGCGAGCCCCTTCGCGCGCGCCCACAACGCAGCGCTGGCGGCGATCAGAACGCCCAGCGCGCAGCACAACATCACCCGCCTCCTCTCGCCCGATCATGTCTCATCGATGAACCGCGCAGGCGCAGCCCGGCGCGTGATAGCGCCCGTTCGCCTCGACCATGCCTCCCTCGCCGTACCTGTCGCGCGGACGCACCCAGTCGGCGAGCGTCCTGTAAGGGCCAGGCTCGTTGCGGCCCTTTGGAGTCAAATCGAGCACGTTATACGCGCCTAAAAGCTCTTCCGCGCCGCGGCCGAAGGTCGAATAGGTATGAAAAATCTCGCCGGCCTCGCTCCTGTAGAAGACGCTGTTTCCAGACATGTCTTCGAGCACGCGATCCGTATAGCGATAATTGTAAAAGGCGCGGCTTTTTGCGATTTCCTCCGGCATGAAGGAGACGTTGAAGTCGTAGTTGAACGTGTTGCGAAAAGACGAAACCCAGCGCACGCGCCAGCCCATTCGCTTGCGGACGGCCTCGATTTCCTCGATCGGCGCGCGCGCGACGACCACATAGGAGACATCGTGATTGCTGAGATGAACAAGCATCGGCTCTGCGTGATCGACCTCGAAGGAGCAGCCGACGCACTGGCCGGCTTGACCGGGACCCATCATGAAATGTTTGATGAAAAGCTGACTGCGCCCTTCGAAGAGATCGGCGAGCGCGACTTCGCCTTCCGGACCGTCGAAGACATATTCTTTCTCGACCTTGACCCACGGCAGGCGCATGCGCTCGGCGCGCAGCTGATCCTTAAGCCGGGTCCATTCCTTTTCTTTCGCCAGCAGGACGCGGCGCGCTTCGAGCCATTCTTCGCGGGAGACGACGGGATGAGCGGACATGAGGTCCTCCGTTCAGGGAGCGATTCAGAATTTCAGGGGAAGCAGGATGTCGACGCCGCCCTCGCCCGTTTTGTGGTCGAAGCGCGCGCCGTAGCGCTCGATGAGCCAGACGCCCTCCAGCCCCTGGCCGGCGAAGAGCGGCGCCCAGTCGCGATGAATGCGGTCCAATGTGTCGGCGAGCCAGGCGACGTTGCCCGCGTGATGGAAAACCGCGCAGCGGGCCGGCTCCGCGGCGAAGCAATCGAACGTCCCTGGCGGGCGCGCGTCGGCGGCGACCTCCACCGCGGTCAGATAATCGAAGCCGTCTTCGCGCCCCGCATCCAGCGCGATCCCGTAAACGGTTTCGCCGATCTGCCCCGGCACGGCACCGATATGGAACGCGAAATCGCGCCATTGACGCGGAATCGCGTCGCGCCCGGCGAAGGAATAAGCCCTTTTTATGCCGACGAACCGCATGGATCGGCCGGGTTCGTAGGAAGGAGCCAGAGTCGAGGCGTCGTGTACGAACATTCAACTCTCCATGCCGTCGTTTCGCGGCGATACCGACGAAACCGGCGTTTACGCGAACAGGCGTTCGAGATTGTCCAGGGCCTCGCCCCAGCCGATGCGGTGATTGTCGCGGACTTCCTCGTCGAAGAACTTCTCGTGATGAAGCGTCAACAGCGTCCTTTCGCCCTCGGCGCGGAACAAAAGCGTGACCTGCGATTCGCGCTCGGGCATGGTGATCCACGCCCAGGTGAAGACGAGCTTTTCCTCCGGGATGACGTCGAGATAAGTTCCGCTGACGTCATGAGTCTCGCCGTCCGGCGTGCGAAACGCCACCCGATAGCGCCCGCCGATGCGCACGTCCGCCTCTGCGCGCAAGGTCACGGCGTCTTTCGTCCCCCACCAGCGCATCATATGCTCCGGCTGCGTCCAAGCGGCGTAGACGAGCCGCACGGGAGCATCGAAGCGGCGCTGAAGGGTGAGGCTGGGGCGGGCGTCCTTGTCGACGGTCATGGCGTCTCCTTCCGCACTTCCAATGACGACTATTATCGATTGTTATTCCGCTGCGGCGCAGGCGCGCCCTTCCAGGCCGGTCCGGTAAACTCGGCTTCGATCAGCACTTCGACCGCATCGCCGACGCCCATATTGAACGGCGGCTCGGGAAGACCGATAGTCATGCCGTACTCGGAGCGTTTCAGAACCGCGCGCGCCGAAAAGCCGATGCGAGCGTTGGGGTCATAAGGGTGGCCTGCATAACCGCCGTTGAAGCGCGCTTCGAGCGTCAGAGGCCGCGTGACGCCCCGAAACGTAAAATCGCCTTCGATGCGCGCCGTATCGGGACCGGAGACGACCACGCGTTTCGACTGGAAGCGCATCTCGGGATGCCCTGCGGCGTCGAGCCATTCCGGCCCGAGCAACGTATCGCGAAACCCTTCCGGCGGGTTTTCGAGCCCGAGCGAGTCGGTTCGCACGACGGCGTCGAGCCGCGCCCGGGACGGTTCGGCCGGATCGAGCGACAAGACTGCGTCGAAGTCGGAGAACCGGCCGACATAGTACGAGAAGCCGAGATGGTCGACGCGAAAGATCAGGCTCGCGTGATATTTGTCGAGACGATAGGTCCCGGCCGGTAGCGGGTCGGCCGAGGCCGCAGGAACGCTCGCGGCCTCCTCGCCGGCGGCCGGCGCAAGAGCCGCGCAGGCGGCCAGCAGGCCGACCAAACACAGAAAGGGCGATCGCGTCATCATTCTCTCCTTGTCGGCCTGCACGGAACGCTCACCGTCCTTCGAACGCTCGCTCCAGCCCGGCGATGTCGAATTTCTTCATTTGCATGAACGCTTTGGTCACGCGGGCGACCTTTTGCGCATCGGAATCGGACAGCATCTTCAACAGAACGACCGGCACGACCTGCCAGGAAAGGCCGAACCTGTCCTTCAACCAACCGCAGGGGCCTTCCTCGCCGCCGTCGGAGAGCTTGCGCCAGAAGGCGTCGACCTCCTCCTGGCTTTCGCAGAAAATCTGGAACGAGATCGCTTCGTCGAACTTGAATTGCGGCCCGCCGTTGAGCGCCACGAATTTCTGACCTTCGAGTTCAAACTCCACGGTCATCACCTCGCCGGCCTTCTTGCCGTGAATTTCGAAGCCTTCCGCTCCGTAACGTGTGACGGCCAAGATTTTCGAGTTGTCGAAGACGGAGACGTAGAATCGCGCCGCGTCTTCCGCCTGCGTATCAAACCACAGGCACGGCGCGATCTTCTGCTTCCCGAGCGGCATGGCGTTTCCTTTCGTCACTTTGTTGCTACGATGGTTTTGGCGAGCGCCGCGAGCTGGTCGGCGCATTGGCCCCAGCCTTCGTGAAAGCCCATTTTCTCATGCGCTTCGCAATCCTCCGCCGTCCAGTGGCGGGCGCGCGCGACATATCTCGTCTTGCTCCCGCCGATATCTTCGAAAGCGACGATGCCGGTGAAGAAAGGTTTTTCCGCAGGCGTCCATTTTTCGGTATAAGCGTCGGTGAAAACGATCCGCTCATTTGGGACGATTTCGAGATAGACGCCGCGGCAGGGATGCTCGCCGCCGTCCGGGCTCTTCATCACGATAAGGCTCGCGCCGCCAGGGCGCGCGTCGAGTTCCGCCTTCGCGACGGTCCAGGGCTTTGGCGCGAACCATTGCTTTAGAAGGTCCGCCTCAGTCCACGCCCGGAACAACGCTTCGCGCGGCGCGTCGATGATGCGTTCGAGCACGAGCTCGCGCGCGCTTTGATATGAGGCTTCGGCTGTCATTCCATGTTTCCTTTTCTGAAAGTCCCAGAGCGTGATCCGAAAGCCTTACGCGCCTTCTTTCTGGCAGCTCGCCATCCAGGCGATTCCGAAGCGATCGACGCACATGCCGAAACGCTTCGCCCAGAAAGTCTCGCCGAGCGGCATGGTGGTCGTTCCGCCGTCCGCGAGCGCGTTGAACACGCGCTCGGTCTGATCTTCATCGTCAAGCGTGATCGCGACGCTGAAACCTTGGGGCTTTAGGAAGTGCGGCGGCGGCGCGTCAGAGGCCATGAGGAGCTCATCCCCGATCGTAAGGCATGCGTGCATCACCTTGCCGCGCCATTCCGGCGGCAACGGCGTATCCGGGCAGCCTTCGCCGGCTCCTTCAGGCGCGTCGGCGTAGGTCATGATCTCCAGCTTCCCGCCGAGATGCTTCGCGTAATAGCGCATCGCCTCGGCGCAGTTTCCGTCGAAAAAAAGATAGGCGGCGAGCTTCATGTCATTCTCCTTCGGGACGGACCTGTCTCATCCGGCGCGCCCGCCCCGCAGCGACGCCGTCATTCGTTGTTTATCCGTATACGCTCTACTTCTTGATCTTGAGCTGATGCAGCAGAATGGAGTTTCCTTCCGAATTCACGCACACGGCCATTCTGCACACGGGACTGTGGATGACGTCGGATTTGAACTCGACGCTCCTGTTCTTGAGATCCTCCATCGGCCGGTCGAGACCCTCGACCTCGAAGGCGATGGCGCCGCCGGCGCCCGGCGCGTCGTCGATGAAACTGGTGACGGCGAAGCATCCCCCGCCCGGAAGGTCGTATCCCGCCCGCCAGTTGTCGCGCTGATTGCCGCTCGACCCTGGCGCAAGTCCGAAAATCTTCTCATAAAACGCGCGCGCGCGAACGACGTCCTTGACAGGGCGCATGGTGAAAGCCGCTTTCTCAAACATGGCGCTCTCCCTTTCCAGCCCGCGCGAGCGGCGGCGGCTTGCGTTTCCGCCCTGTCATTTCTTCCGTACAGAGCTATTTTCCTCCCGCTGGAGGTTTTTGAGATAGGCGTCGAGGCGGTCGAAGCTCGCTTCCCAGAAGCGGCGGTAGCGCTCGAGCCAGTCGTCGATTTCCCTGAGCGGGGCCGTCTCCAGCCGGCATGGGCGCCATTGCGCCTGACGGCCGCGTTCGATGAGGCCGGCGCGCTCCAGCACCTTCAGATGCTTCGAGACCGCGGGCATCGACATCTCGAACGGCTCGGCGAGCTCCGACACTGTCGCCTCGCCCGCCGTCAGGCGCGCCAGGATGGCGCGCCGGGTCGGGTCGGCCAGGGCGGCGAAGGTGGTCGAAAGACGGTCGTTCGGCATAACCGATGAACCAATTCGTTAAATAACTTTTTGGTTAAATATCGCCGGAGACAGCCGCAGTCAACCGCCGCCGGCGAAATTTTTCGATCGCGCCGGCTGGCGCCGCGCGCTTGACCGCGCGCCTCCGCCCCCGCAAGAGAGCGCCAGCCGCCCGCCGCCGTTCTTTTCCCGACGCCTGATCCCATGCCGGCCGTACTGACCATCGCCCTGCCCGTTTTCGCCGTGATCGCGGCCGGCCTGCTCGCCGGCCGGCTGAAAGTCGCCGACGCCGACGACGCGGCTGCGCTCAACCGTTTCGTCTTCCGCTTCGCCATGCCAGCGGCGCTGTTCGGGCTGATGGCCGGCGCGAGCGGCCTTCGGCGCGAGGACGCCCTGCTAGCGATCGCTTATGGCGGACCGGCGCTCGCCGTCATGGCCGGCGCCTATGTCGTCGGCAAGCGGATGTTCTCGCTGACCAGAGCGGAGGCCGGCGCGCACGCCTTCGCTTCGACGGTCGGCAACGCCGTTTTTCTCGGTTTGCCCATCGCTCTCGCCATCGAGGGCTGGGCGCGGCCCTTCGTGATCCTCATGCTGGTCGAGGGCATTCTCGTCATCGGGGTCGGCGCCGCGTTGATGACCGCGCCGGAGGACGGCCAGGGCGCGCGCGGCCTTGCGGCTTTTCGCAGCTTTTTGCTCCGCCCCCTGAAAACGCCCATCGTCGCCGCCGCACTCGCCGGATTCGTCTTCTCTACCGCAGGCTTCAGCCTGCCGGGGCCGGCGCAGTCGTTCTTTGACATTCTCGGACGCGCGGCGGGGCCGACGGCGCTTTTCTCGCTCGGCCTCTTTCTCGGGGTTCATCCGCTCGCCTCCTTTAGGAAGGCGGCTGCGAATGTCGCGGCCGTCGCCGTCTTCAAGATGGGCCTCCTGCCGCTCGCCGTTTTCGCCGCGGCGCGCGCCCTCGGCGTCGTCGATCCGCGTTATGTCGCTTCTCTCGCGCTGTTCGCCGTCACGCCCACCGCCGTCGGCGCCTATGTGATGGCCAGTCAATTCGGCCGCTACACGGCGCAGACCGTCGCCGCGATCGCGGTCACCACGGCGCTGTCCGTGCTGACGATTTCAAGCGTGCTCGTGCTGTTCGCATGAGCGGCCGTTCCGGGAGGAGAATCCGCCGCGCATGCGTTTACGCGGCGTTCGAATTTCTGAAAGAAAGATTTCGGACGACGCGCGCTTTGCACCGCCTCGCGTGAACGCCCGTTAAATCGGCTAAATAAAAAGTCATCCGCAGGTTGACGATTTGACAACCACTTAGGGTTAATTTGAGCCGCGTCAGTTTGCTGAGGGCCAGACCCATGACCCGGGTGCTTGTCGTCGATGATCTTGAAGTGAACGTTCTTCTGCTGAAAGCGAAGCTTTCGGCGGCGAACTACAGCGTGCTCTGCGCCGAATCGGGCGCGCGCGCGATCGAAACGGCGCGCACAGAACACCCCGACATAATCCTTCTCGACGTGATGATGCCGGGCATGGACGGCTATCAGGCGTGCAAGATCCTGAAGGATACGCCGGAAACGTCCGGCATCCCGGTCGTGATGGTCACCGCGCTTGACGGCGAGGCCGATCGCGAGGCGGGGCTGCGCGCCGGCGCCGACGGCTATGTCACCAAGCCGGTCAACGACAAGGTTCTCTTCCGTCAAATCGAGGAGCTGACGCAGGCGGCCGCCTGACGCGCGCCTCATTCCATGATGTCTTCGTTCCACAGCGCCGGATTGTCGGCGATGAATCGCGCCATCAGGGCGATCGACTCCGGATGCGGAAGGTCGATCACTTCCACGCCGTTATCACGCAGGAACTGTTCGTTGCCGCCGAAATTCTTCGTATCGTTGACGACGACGCGCGGGATCTTGAACTGAACGATCGCACCGGCGCACATCATGCAGGGCGAAAGCGTCGTGTAGAGCGTCGTGGCGCGATAACTCCGCTGGCGGCCCGCTTTTCTGAGCGCGTCCATCTCGCCGTGGGCGATCGGATCGCCGAGCTGGACGCGCTGGTTATGACCGCAGGCGAGGACTTTCTCCCCCCGCGCGAGCACGGCTCCGATGGGCAGGCCTCCTTCAGCGTAGCTTTTCTTCGCCTGCTCGAAGGCGAGCGCGGCGAAACGCCTGTCAAGTTCTTCGCAAGTCGGCATCGAAGATCTCCCCTTGTCGGCTGCTGCGGACGGGACCGGCGCGCGGGAACGCTCAGAGTCCGGAAGAGCCTGCGTTCTTGACGCGCGGGGCCGGCGCGACCGAGAATGCCGCGCCAATTCCTGCGGCGCAATCGGCCTCATGCGAAGCGGGCCCGTCCCGCTTAACTATCACGGAACGCCATGTCAGCTTCTCTTACGGTCGTCGATCATCCGCTGGTCCGCCACAAGGTCGCGCTTCTGCGGGATCGGGCGGCGGCGCCTGCGACGTTTCGCCGGACCATGCGCGAACTGGGCGCGCTCTTGCTCTATGAAGCGACGCGCCCGCTGCCTCTCGCCGAAACCGACATCGAAACGCCGCTCGAGCGCGGACGGTTTCCGACGCTCGCCGAAGTTCCCTGTTTCGTGTCGATCCTGCGCGCGGGCAACGGGCTGATCGACGGCATGCTCGACATGCTTCCGGACGCCTCTGTCGGCCATATCGGCCTTTACCGCGACCATGAGACGCTCGAGGCGATCGAGTATTATTTCCGGATTCCCGATGACATCGCCCGCCGCCCCGTCCTTGTCGCCGATCCGATGCTCGCCACCGGCCATTCAGCGGCGGCGGCGCTGTCGCGCCTCAAACAGGCCGGCGCGCGGCGGATCAGCTTCGTCTGCGTCCTCGCCGCGCCGGAAGGCGCGCGTCGCCTCGCCGAGACCCATCCGGACGTTCCCGTCATCGCCGCCGCGCTCGACCGCGGGCTCAACGACAAAGGGTATATCCTGCCCGGCCTCGGCGACGCCGGCGACCGGACCTACGGGACGTTGTAATCGCCGCCGCTCATGAAAGACGACGCGCGACGACCTTGCCCGCCACAGGCGCGATGATGTCGAAAGTCGAGGCGACCGCCACGTCGAGAACGTTGCGCGGATCGAACGCGACGGCGTTCGTCCCGCCCTTGAGCCGCACGCTGGGATAGATCAAGCCCGCGACGCCTTGCGCGCGCCTTTTCTCGCCATAGGCCTGGCTCGCCGTCCAATTCGCCGGGTCGAGCACGTCGGCGCGCGCGCGCGCCTTGCCGCGCAGGTCTTCATAATCGCCTTCAAGGCGCGCGGCGTATGCGCGAAAATGCGCGCGCATTTCCGCCCAGCCGGCGTTGACGGCTTCCCGGCGCAGGCCGCTCGCGACCTCCGCAATGGCCGTGCGCTCGTCGAAGGAGCAGTACCAAGCGTGCAGATCGCCCGATGTGAACCGCCCTCCGCCTGGCGGAGCATGCAGGAAGCTCGCCATTACGACGCTGGCGTTCGCACGGCCATACACCCAGCGCTCGCGCGGCAGGCGCATCAGCCTTTCGCGCACCAGCCGGTCGTTGGTCCAGCCTTCGAGCGCCATCACCGCTTCGAGATCGTCCGTAGACGCAACATGTTCGAAGGTCTGAACGGGCGGGTAGCGCGTGGGAATGAGTCTGACAGGCCGGACAACAGGATCGATGCGCGCCATCTTCGTTCAGACGATCACGATATCGTCTTCGTCGAGCGACGAGAGCTCGAACGCGCCGCCTGCCGACGGGCTTCCCGTTCCCCCGCGCCAGCCGTCGAGGAAGCGGCGCAACAACAGGATTCCCTCCTGCGTGCCGTTCGCAAGCAGGTCGAGCGGCCGTTGCCCGCCGAAAAGCGGGCCGGCGTTTTCCGCGTACAGCCATTTTTTCGCCGTCGCACGATCAGGAAACAGGATCGCGAGCGCCTTGTAGACGCCGAACACCGCCGAAAGGCGCAACAGCGCATCCAGACCGAGCGAAAAGCCTGCGCCGCGCGCCGCTTTTTCCCGCCAGGCGTAATAGGTGGACCGGCCCGGCATTCCCAGCACGCGCAGGCGCTGGGCCTCGTCGAGTCCCCATTCCTCAGCGATGTTGAGAAATGTGCGGAAGGCCGGCCCGCTGAGCCGCCGGCGGGTCTGCGCATCCGCCCCTGCTGGGTCGAGCGGCGCGGGCGGGGCCGCCGCTGTCCTCGTCCTGGGCCGGGCCATGAAGGACCCTCCTTTCGAAGGGAATATAGGCCGCGCCAAGGCGAAAGTCTATATATGGACTGTAAATCCTGACCAGGACGCCCACGGCGAGAGTCAAGGCCTTGATATATTAAAGACGCCTTTCCCGACGCCGCGATCAGACATCCAGCGCCGCCGAGAGCGCGTTCTCCTGGATAAATTCCCGGCGCGGCTCGACGACGTCGCCCATCAGGCGCGTGAAGATGTCGTCGGCCTCGTCGGCCTCCTTGATCTTCACCTGCAGGAGAACGCGCGCGTGCTCGTCGAGCGTCGTCTCCCAGAGCTGGTCGGGATTCATCTCGCCGAGACCCTTGTAGCGCTGCACGGAGATGCCTTTCTCGCCGGCCGCGCGGACGGCTCTGAGAAGACCTTCCGGGCCCGTCAGAATCTCCCGCTGGTCCTTGCGCGTCCAGCTCGCCGGGCGGGCGAAGATCTCCCTGAGCGGCTCCATCTGTTGCTGGGCGCGGCGAGCGTCTGCCGAGACGAGCAGCTCGCGCGGCAGGTGATGGCGCTCGGCGACGCCGCGCAATTCGCGCTCAAAGACATAGCCGCCCTCCCCGTCGGGCGCGCCTTTCCAGCCGCGCTCGTACTCCTCCGCGATCATGTCGAGGCGCGCGGCGATGTCATTCGCGATCGTTTCGGCTCCCTCGGCCGGCGCCTCCGCAAGAGCGCCGGCGAGCGCGGTCTGAATGATGACGTCGCGCGAGAAGCGCGCCGGGAATTCGTTGACGGCGTCAAGCGCCTTGCGCGCCTTGGCGACGATATCGGCGAGATCGGCGCCGACGATCGTCTCGCCGCCGTCGAGCACCAGGGCTGCGTCGACGATGCCCTCTGCATAAAGATAATCTTCGAGCGCCCTGTCATTCAGCAGATACTGTTCCGACTTGCCGCGACTGATCTTATAGAGAGGCGGCTGGGCGATGTAGAGATGCCCGCGGCGGATGAGCTCTGGCATCTGGCGAAAGAAGAAAGTCAGCAGCAGCGTGCGGATATGGGCGCCGTCGACGTCGGCGTCGGTCATGATGATGATCTTGTGATAGCGCAGCTTGTCGGGATTGAAGTCGTCGCGCCCGACGCCCGCCCCGAGGGCGGTGATGAGCGTGCCGATTTCCTGACTCGACAGCATCTTGTCGAAGCGCGCGCGCTCGACATTCAGAATCTTGCCGCGCAGGGGCAGCACGGCCTGGTTTTCGCGGTTGCGCGCCTGCTTGGCCGAGCCGCCGGCCGAATCCCCTTCGACGATGAAAAGCTCCGCTTTCGCCGGGTCTTTCTCCTGACAGTCGGCGAGCTTGCCCGGCAGCGAGGCGACGTCGAGCGCAGACTTGCGCCGCGTGAGCTCGCGCGCCTTGCGGGCGGCCTCGCGGGCGGCCGCCGCCTCGACGATTTTATGCACGATACGGCGCGCCTCGGACGGATTCTCCTCGAACCAGGCGCCCAGCTTGTCCGCCACGACGCCCTCGACCACGGGGCGGACCTCGGAGGAGACGAGCTTGTCTTTCGTCTGTGAGCTGAATTTCGGATCGGGAACCTTTACCGAGACGATGGCGGTCAGTCCCTCGCGGGCGTCGTCGCCGGTGAGCGTCACCTTCTCCTTCTTGGCGATGCCAGAGCCCTCGGCGTAATTGTTGACGATCCGCGTGAGGGCCGCGCGAAAGCCGGCGAGGTGCGTCCCGCCGTCTTTCTGCGGAATGTTGTTGGTGAAACAAAGCACCTTTTCGTGATAGCCGTCGTTCCACCACATGGCGATGTCGACCGTCACGCCGTCGCGCTCGGAACGGAAGGCGATCGGCTGGGAGACGAGCGGCGTCTTGGAGGCGTCGAGAAAGCGGATGAACGCCTCAAGCCCACCCTCGTAGTGCATCACCTCCTCGCGCACCTCCACATGGCGCGCGTCGCGCAGCGTGATGGTGACTCCTGAATTGAGGAAGGCCAGCTCGCGCAGGCGATGTTCAAGCGTGGCGAAATCGAACTGGACGTTCGTGAAGATCTTGTCCGACGGCAGGAATGAAACTTCCGTGCCCGTCCGATCCGCCGGCCCCACGACGGCGAGCGGCGCGTCGGGAACGCCCATGCGGAAGCGCATGAAGTGCTCCTTGCCGCCGCGCCAGATGCGCAGATCGAGCCATTCGGAAAGCGCGTTCACCACGGAGACCCCGACGCCGTGCAGCCCGCCCGAGACCTTGTAGGAGTTCTGATCGAACTTCCCGCCCGCATGAAGTTGGGTCATGATGACCTCGGCCGCCGACACGCCCTCGCTGGGATGGATGTCGGTCGGTATGCCGCGCCCGTCGTCGCGCACGGTGACGGAGCCGTCCTCGTTGAGAGTCACTTCAACCACGGAGGCGAAACCGGCCAGCGCCTCATCGACGGCGTTGTCGACCACTTCGTAGACCATGTGGTGCAGGCCCGAACCGTCGTCGGTGTCGCCGATATACATGCCCGGCCGCTTGCGCACCGCGTCGAGGCCTTTGAGCACCTTGATGGAGCTTGCGCCGTATTCGTCTTTCGGCGCGGCGTTGTTCGCCATTGTCCGTACTCGCTTACGTTAGTGTTGTTTCTGTGAGTCCGCCGTCCTCGACGGCGAAGCCTTGAGCGCGCGCGCCCCAGGCGGCGAAAAGAGACTTGTCCGTACCCGTCATGAAGACCTGAAAGTCGAGCCCGTCGAGAATGTCGAAAAGCGCGGCGCGGCGGTCCTTGTCGAGATGGGCGGCGATTTCGTCGAGAAGCAGGACGAGCGGCGCAGACGCGCCCGCGCGAAACCGCGCGGACAGCGCGAGCGCGCGCGCATTCGCGAGCACGAGCCCGATCAGGAGCGCCTTCTGCTCGCCCGTGGAGCACGCCCGCGCCGGCGTTCCCTTCTGACGGTGCGTCACGAGAAGGTCGGAGCGATGCGGCCCGATGAGCGCGCGCCCCGCCGCAGCGTCGGCGGCGCGGTTGCGGCGCAGCCGCTCGGCGAACGCCTCTTCGACCTCGGCGGCGGGCGCGGCGTCGAGCGCAGCCTCGAGCTCGCCTTCGAGCGCAATGTCGGCGGCGGGAAAGCCCGCGTCTTCGTCGCCGGCGGCGATCTCCGCCGCGGCCAGCGCGCTCGCCGTTTCGCGACGCGCGGCGGCGAGCGCGACGCCGGCTTCGGCCATGCGCGTCTCGAGCGCGGCGAGCCACGCCTCGTCGCGGCTGCGCTCGTCGAGCAGGCGCTGGCGCTGGCGCATGGCGAGTTCGTAATCGGCGGCCGCGCGCGCCTGGGCCGGATTGCGGGCGAGCGCCATGCGGTCGAGGAATCGGCGCCGCTCGCCGGGGCTGTCCGTGAACAGACGATCCTGCGCCGGCGTCAGCCAGAGAAACCGCACATGCTCGGCAAGCGCGGCGGGGCCGGCCGCGGCCGTCTCGTCGATGCGGCAGATGCGCCGGTCCGGCGCCGAGGCGGCCGCGCCCACGCCCAGGCGACGCTCCTCGCCCGCGACGTCGAGCCGGGCCGAAACCGCCCAGCCGCCTGCGCCGCCGACGCGCGGCAGTTCGTCGAGGCGCGCCGAGCGCAATCCGCGCCCCGGCCCAAGCAGGGAAAGCGCCTCGAGCAGATTGGTCTTGCCCGCGCCGTTCGGGCCGAACAGGGCGACGGGCCTGCCATCGAGGGCCACCTCGGCGCGCGCGTAAGAGCGGAAATCCATCAGGGCGAGCCGGCGGAACCGTACGGGCGCGCGGCCCGCCGCGCGCGCTGGCGTCGCCAATGCGAATTCTCCGGTCTTCCTCGCCGCTTCGGACAAAACAGGTCTCTCTAGTTCGCTCGCGCGCGCGGCCGGCCGCGCGACGCCGCGCGTCTTTACACGCGCAACGGCATCAGCACGTAAAGGGCCCGTTCGTCTTCCTCGTCGCAGATGATGGTAGGCGAGGAAGGATCCGCGAGCCGGAATGTCGCCGTCTCGCCGTCGATCTGCGCGGCGACGTCGAGCAGATAGCGGGCGTTGAACCCGATCTCGAGCGGCTCGCCGTCGTAATCGACGGAAAGCTCTTCCAGCGCGCTGCCGGCTTCCGGATTGTTGACCGTGAGCCGCAGCCGATCCGCGGCGAGCGCGAGCTTGATCGAGCGCGTGCGGTCCGCCGAAACGGTCGAGACCCGGTCGACGGCGGCGGCGAAATCCTTGTTGTCGACGCGCAGGGCATTGGGATTGGTTTTCGGAATGACGCGCTCGTAATCGGGGAAAGTTCCGTCGATGAGCTTCGACGTGAGATAGCCCGCGCCGAAGCCGAACCGGATTTTCGACGACGACACTGCGACTTCCACCGTTTCCTCCGCATCGTCGAGAAGCCGGGCGAGCTCGCTCACCGCCTTGCGCGGCACGATGACGCCGGGCGCTTTTTCCGCGCCGGCGGGCAGCGGCGCGTCGAGGCGCGCCAGGCGATGGCCGTCGGTCGCCGCCGCGCGCAACAGCTTCACGTCGCCATCCGCGTAGGGATGGAGATAGACGCCGTTGAGATAATAGCGAGTTTCCTCCTGCGACATGGCGAAGCGCGCCTTGGCGAACAGCCGGGCGAGGTCCGCCGCCGGCATGGAAAACCGCACGTCCATGTCGTCGGAGGCGAGCGTCGGGAAGTCCTCGTCCGGCAGGACCGCCAGCGAGCCCTCATACCGGCCGGCCGTGATCTGCAGCCGCGCCTCGTCGTCGACGAGCGTCAGGCGCACCTGCGCGCCTTCCGGCAGCTTGCGCACGATGTCGTGGAGCATCACCGCCGACGCCGTCGCCGCGCCCTTGACCGCGACGTCGGCCGGCGCCGATTCCGAGATCTCGATGTCGAGGTCGGTCGCCGTCAGCGTCAGCGCCCCGCCGTCGGCCTGCAATAGCACGTTCGACAGGATCGGGATCGTATTGCGCCGCTCGACCACGCTTTGCACATGCCCCAAGGCGCGAACCAGCGCCGACCGCTCGATGGTGACCTTCATTGAAATCCGCTCTCTTCCGTCGGCGGCGCTCCTGCTGACGGCGCCCGCCTGGGGAGCGCCGGCCCGCCGAAACGACCGCGTGAAAATTCGGCGATCCGCCGGCGTAGGACGCGCGCCGCGCCGCCGGGAATCGCCATGGGAAAATCAGCGCTGAATATAGCCGAAACTGCGCCGCCGACGCCAGCGATTCGGCGCTCCCGGACGCGCAAAAACCGTCCGAAAATTCGCGGGCTTAGCGCCTGCGTCGGGCCCTTTGGCGCCGGCGCGGCGCAGGGCCGGGCGCAGCCCCGACGCGCCGTCAGGCCCCGAGGGCGGCCTTGACCGCTTCGACCCCGTCCTGAAACTTCTTGTCCCGCACGATCAGCGCCAGAGCGCGCTGATAGCCGTTCATTGCGGTCGAATGGTCGCGGCCGAGCACGGCGGCGATCCGGGGAAACGATTCTTTCAGCACTTCCCGCCCGACGAAGACGAAGGCGTGGCGCGCGCGCACATATTTCTGGTGCTGGGCGCGCCCCTTCAGATCGGCGAGCGTGATCCCGAAAGCCTTCGCCGACGCTTCCGCCGCGTCGTCAAGCGTATATTCCCGCCGGCAGTCTCGCAGATGCGCCCGCAGCGCCTCGGCCGCCATCGCCGCGTCGACCGTGACCTCTTGCCGGCCGAAGACAAGCAGGAGCTGGTTGAGCGCGCCGATCGCCTCGCGCATGCTTTGCGGGAAATGCCGCGCAATGAAGGCGAGCGCCTCGTCGCTGATGGCGCATCTCTCGGGCGCGCCGTCGAGCCGCTTCTTCAGAACGTCGAACCGCAGCGCCTCGCCGCCCGGACTCATGGCGACGCACAGCCCGCCTTTCAGCCTGTCGGCGAGGCGCGGGCTGATGCCGCGCTCGACGAGCCGGGCGGGCGCGAGCTCGCCCGCCAGCACCAGACGCCGCCCGGCGGCGAGGGAAGCGTTGACGAGGTTGAGAATTTCCATCTGCGTACGGACGGAGCTGGCCAGAAGATGCACGTCGTCGATGAGCACGACCCCCTGCGCCAGCAGCGCCTGTTGCAGCGCCAGCATCGCATTGGAGAAGATGGCGTTGACGCAGCCGTTTTTCAGGTTGCTGTAGGTCAGGTAAGCGCAGCCTTCCGCATTGCGGGTCGCGGCCCATTCGTTGCCGATCGCATGCAGCAGGTGCGTTTTGCCGACGCCGCTCGGTCCGTAAATATAGACGATCTCGCGCACGCCGTTGGGATTCACGAGCTGGCGCGCCGCCGCATAGGCGAGTTCGTTCGACGGATCGACGGCGAAGCGTTCGAAAGTGCAACGCGCATCCAGCGGCGAGACGAGTTCGGCGAGCGCCGCCGCGCCGCGGCGCGCATTGGTCGCCGGAGCCGTCGAATATGCGCGGCGAGAGGCCGCCGGCGCCGAGGCGTAGGCCCGAGCCGATCCGCCCGCCGCCGCCGCGGGGCCGAGCGCGTCGACGCGCGCCGCGCTGGCGCTAAGCATTTCGCGCGTGACGACGTCGATGCGGCGCACGGGCGCGACCGCGTCCCGCCAGGCGTCCTGAAGTTGCTGAATGAAGCGTTGCACCAGAACGTCGCATTTCGCTTTCGACGCCGTGGAAAAAGTCACCGCGTCCGGCGTGCGCGATTCAAGCCGCAGATCCGACATCCAAGCCTGAAACGCATTGCCGCCCACGCGCAACTGCAATCGCTTCATGAAAGCCGAGAATTCTTCTCCGCCGCCCATCTCGTTCATCGTGATCCTGCCCAGCTGAATCGTTAAACGTCAAACGCAACAACCCATCGTTCGCGCCGCCGCCTCGGCGCGAGGTTTTTTCGTCAAGCTTTTGGCGTGAACGCGCGATTATCAGCGCGTCGTCGAACCAAGGTCTAATACAGGATCCGAACCGGATCGCAATTGGCGATTTGCAAGAAAACAGACACCGCGTGAGAACCGATTTCGCCCCTTCCCATTTTCCCGCCTTTTGGTTTGCGAAACACGCGCCGACCCGCTGCTTCCGCAAAACCGTTCCGGGTTTTGCGGACCCCGACTTCATGTAATCCGTACTGAAACTTAATACGACGCCGCGTTCATCCGTAGACGTCGCGTCTGAGGTCTTAAGGATAGTTTAACGGTTTCGTGAAGGCAAGCGCGGACAGCCGCGACGACGCAATTTTTTGATGCAATTCCGCTTGCGTTTTCCCTGCGGAAGGAAAATCAAAACCTTAGCGACTGCTGCATTTTCGCAACGCCGGACCGCACTGCGTGCGTCCGGCACGGAATGCGCCTGAGCCGTCATCAGCTGGAAACGGTCCTTGTGAAGAAGATGCGCAATCATGCGCCGCCGGCGCGTCGAATGACGCGTGCGCCCCTCCGCCATGTTTTGGCTTCATCGTCTTTCAACACGCGCAGTGTGCGCTCTCATGACCCGAATGGCAACGGGCGCAAACAGGCTGTTGAAAGTTTTGTCGCGCGGCTGCGCTAGACGAAAACGCGCCGCTCAGGGCGGCGCGAGCATGACGAAAATGAAAGGTAATGACGTCGTCCGGTCTTAAGCCGACAGCGCCTTGATGCGCGCCGACAGGCGCGACAGCTTGCGCGCGACCGCGCCTTTTTTCATCACGCCCTTGGCGACGGCGCGATGCAGTTCCGGCTGGGCGAGGCGGAAGGCTTCGTCAGCCGCTTTCTTGTCCTTGGCGGCGATGGCTTCTTCGACCTGGCGGACGAAGGTGCGCACGCGCGACCGGCGCGCCTTGTTGATCGCCGTACGGCGCGCGATCTTGCGCACCATCTTCTTGGCGGAACGGGTGTTGGCCATAAGATCCTACAGATGAATTCTTGAGCCCCGCCGGGGCGCGAGGCGTGGTGTATAGCGGCGAGGTTCCGGCCCGTCAACGCGGCGGCGCGCGGATTCGCGCGCCCGAGCCGCTAGCGCTGGCAGGCCCCGCAATAGAAGGTGGAGCGGCCCGACTGGACGATCCGCCGCACCGGCGCGCGGCAGACAGGGCATGCCGCGCCCTCGCGGTCATAAACCCTGAACCGGTGCTGGAAATAGCCGAGCGCGCCGTCCGAGGCCGCAAAGTCGCGCAAGGACGATCCGCCCGCCTCGATCGCCTCTCGCAGGACCGCGCGCAGCGCCGACCAGAGCCTCATCCCGCGCGCCCCCGCGACGCTTCTGGCGGCCCGGCGCGGCGACACGCCGGCCCGGTGCAGCGCCTCGCAGGCGTATATGTTGCCGATCCCCGCGACGATGCGCTGGTCGAGCAGCGCGGCCTTGATCGGCGCGGCCCGGGCCTTGAGGGCGGCGTTGAACGTCTCCGCGACAAATGCGTCGGACAGGGGCTCCGGACCCATGCCGGCGAAATGCCGGCATCGGTCGAGGCCGCCCGACGGGACCAGATCCATGAGACCGAAGCGACGCGGATCGTTATAGACGACGCGCGCCGGGCCGGCCGGCCCGTCGAGCTCGAACACGACGTGATCGTGACGCGGATCGGCGCCGGCGGCGTAATAGCGCCCGTCAGGCCGGTCGCCGCCGTCGACCGTGAAGCGTCCCGACATGCCCAGATGCATGACGAGGCTCTCGCCGGCGGACAGCGGCGCGACGAGATATTTGCCGCGCCGGTCGAGCGCTTCGATGCGCGCGCCTTGGAGCCGTGCGGCGAAGTCTCTGGGCAGCGGAAAGCGCAGGTCGGCGCGACGCGCCTCGACGCGGCGAATCCGCGCGCCGACCATGAAGGGGGCGAGCCCCCGACGCACGGTTTCGACCTCAGGCAGCTCGGGCATAGGCTGGAGATATGATCACGGGCGAACCGGTTCGATAAGGTCCCATCTATTGCCGAAAGGATCCTCGAAAACGGGGACCTTGCCATAAGCCTCAAGACGGGGCGCCTCAAGAAATCGCACGCCCGCGCCGATCATGGCCCTGTGATCCCGGTCGAAATCATCGGTTGAAAGGAACAGGAAAACGCGCCCGCCGGTCTGGGTTCCGACCGCTCGGCGTTGGGCTTCTGATGCGGCTTTGGCGAGGAGGAATCCGCACTCCCCGCCCTGTGAGCGGACTACGACCCAGCGCTTCGTCTCCGACAGCCGAGCATCCTCGACCAGTTCGAAGCCGAGCCTGCCTACATAAAGGCGATCGCCTCGTCATAGTCCGGAACGACGACGGTCACGGCCGAAAGATGCAACAGAACAAACCTCTATCAATTGGTCGGCGGCTTGCCGGCGAAAACCGCCGATTGAGCGTCGAAAGCGCGTTTGAAGGCGGGCCTCGCCTCGCCGCGGGCGACGTAACCCGCTAGGTTCGGATATTCCTCCAGCATGCCCGATCCTTGCAGCCTGCGCAGCGCCTGCACCATCAGCAGATCGCCGGCGCCGAAGGCGCCGTCGAGCCAGTCGGCGTCGCCAAGCCGACGGGACAGCTCCTCCAGCCGGTTGCGGATGCGATCCTCGACGAGACGCAGGCGCTCCTCGTGCCAGATTTTGTCGCGCTCCAGATAGATGGCGGCTTCGCGCTGAACGATCGTCGGCTCCACTGTGGAGAGCGCGGCGAACATCCATGCGATTGCGCGCGCCCGGCCATTGGCGTCTTCCGGCAAGAGGCCCGCATGGCGCGCGGCGATATGCAACACGATTGCTCCTGACTCGAACAGGACGAGATCGCCTTCCTCATAGGTCGGAATCTGTCCGAAGGGATGAAGCGCGCGATGCGCGGGCTCCTTCATCTCGCTGAACGAAACGAGTCGAACGTCGTAAGGCTGGCCGACTTCTTCGAGCGCCCAGCGAACAGGCATGTCGCGCGCCAGACCCTTGCCTTGATCGGGCGACCGTTCAAAGGCGGTGATGGTGATGGTCATCGCGAGCCTCCAGTCTGACGATGCTTGCCCGCTGCGAGCCGGCATGCCGTCAAAGCATAGTTTGATCAGCGCGCATGTCATGCATCGCAAAACGCCCCCGCCGCGGCGGGGGCGTTTGGAACGCGCAGCGCCGGGGCGCGTCCTATTCCTTCTTTTCGCGCTCCTTGAGGGCGGCGCCGAGAATGTCGCCGAGCGAGGCGCCGGCGTCGGCCGAGCCGTACTGCTCGACGGCTTCCTTCTCCTCGGCCACTTCGCGAGCCTTGATCGACAGGCCGATGCGACGCGTCACGCGATCGAAGCTGATCACCCGGGCATCGACCTTGTCGCCCACCGCGAAGCGATCAGGCCGCTGCTCGGCGCGGTCCTTCGACAGGTCGGACTTGCGGATGAAGGCCTTGGGCCCGCCTTCGCCGCCGACCTGCACCTCGATCCCGCCGGTCTCGATCGCCGTGACGGTGCAGGTGACGTCGTCGCCCTTCCTGATCTCGCCCACCGAGTCGAGCGGGTCGGAGCCGACCTGCTTGATGCCGAGCGAGATGCGCTCCTTCTCGGGATCGACGTCGAGGACCTTCGCCTTGACCACCTGGCCTTTGCGATAGTCCTTGATCGCCTCCTCGCCCGGCCGGTTCCAGTCAAGATCGGACAGATGGACCATGCCGTCCATCTCCTCGGTGAGGCCGACGAACAGGCCGAACTCGGTGATGTTCTTGATTTCGCCTTCGATGATCGAGCCGATGGGATGATCTTCGGCGAAGCGCTCCCAGGGATTGTCGAGGCACTGCTTGAGGCCCAGCGAGATGCGCCGCTTGTTCTCGTCGACTTCGAGGACCATGACCTCGACCTCCTGCGAGGTGGAGACCACCTTGCCGGGGTGGACGTTCTTCTTCACCCAGCTCATCTCGGAGACGTGGACGAGGCCCTCGATGCCTTCCTCCAGCTCCACGAACGCGCCGTAGTCGGTGATGTTGGTGACCCGGCCTCTGAACTTGGCGCCGACCGGATACTTGGCGGCCACTCCTTCCCACGGATCGGGCTGAAGCTGCTTGATCCCGAGCGAGATCCTGTGAGTCTCCGGGTTGATCTTGATGATCTTGACCTTGACCGTGTCGTTGACGCCCAGGACTTCCGACGGATGGTTGACGCGGCTCCAAGACATGTCGGTGACATGCAGCAGGCCGTCCACGCCCGGCGCCAGCTCCACGAAGGCGCCGTAATCGGTGATGTTCTTCACCACGCCTTCTCGCACGTCGCCCTCGTTCATCTCGCGCACGACCTCCTGGCGATGCTCGGCGCGATCCTCCTCCAGCACGGCGCGGCGCGAGACGACGATGTTGCCGCGGCGCTTGTCCATCTTGAGGATGCGGAAGGGCTGCGGGATGTTCATGAGCGGGCCGGCGTCGCGCACCGGGCGGATGTCGACCTGGCTGCCCGGCAGGAACGCGACCGCCCCGCCGAGGTCGACCGTGAAGCCGCCCTTGACCCGGTTGAAGATGACGCCTTCGACGCGTTCGCCCTTGTCGAACATCTTCTCGAGACGCTCCCAGGCTTCCTCGCGGCGCGCCTTTTCGCGGCTGAGGACGGCCTCGCCGTTCGCGTTCTCGACGCGCTCGACATAGACCTCGACCTCGTCGCCGACCTTGAGGTCGGCGGGCTTGCCGGCCTGGGCGAATTCCTTGAGGGGCACGCGGCCTTCCGTCTTGAGGCCGATGTCGACCACGGCAGCGTCCTTTTCGATGGCGGTGACGACGCCCTTGACGACGGTCTCCTCGAATTCCTTGCGGTCGACGAGGGAGGCTTCGAGCATTTCCGCGAAGGCGTCGCGGGAGGGGTTAAGGGTTTCGGTGGCAGACACGGGTTGGTTGATCCTTGGTGGATGTTGAATGGTTGAACGATGGAAGGTCGCGGTTCGCGAAATGCAGGCCGCAGCACGCAGGCGCTCTGCGTCTGACAAGCCCTCGCCTTTGCGAGCGTGCGCCCGGGAGAGCCGACTTGGATTTGGGAGCGGCTGAAGCCTCGTCCCAGATCAGCCCTCGCAGCGCTGGAAAACGCCGTCGATGACGCGGCGCGCCGCCGCGAAGGCCGCTTCTATAGTCAAATGAGTCGTATCTAGCAACTCCGCATCTTCAGCGCGCGTCATGGGGGCGTCGGCGCGGGCCGCATCGCGCGCGTCGCGTTCGGCGAGATCCTCGAAGACTTCCCGCTCGGTGAGGCTCGGCCGCGCCGCGCGCAGCTCCAGCCAGCGCCGGCGGGCGCGCACCTCAGGGCTGGCGACGACGAAGAACTTCACGTCCGCCTCGGGGCACACCACCGTGCCGATGTCGCGCCCGTCGAGCACCGCGCCGCGCGCGCCGCCCGGCGGGTTCGCGGCGAAGCGGCGCTGGAAGTCCAGAAGCGCCGCGCGCACCGACGGCATCGCCGCGACCTTCGAGGCCGCCGCCCCCACCTCGCGGGTCCGGATGTCGCGGCCGTCGATCTGATCGAGCGAGAACTCTTTCGCCGCGCGCGCGGCGGCCGCCTCGTCGCCCGGGTCGGCGCCGGCGTCGAGCAGCCGGCGCGCCACGCCGCGATAGAGCGAGCCCGTATCGAGATAGGCGAAGCCGTAATGATCCGCGATCAGGCGCCCCAGCGTGCCCTTGCCGGAGGCGGCGGGCCCGTCGAGCGCGACGACGAAAGACTTGCGATCCATGGCGCGGTCCATGGACGATCAGCCTCGCCCATGCAAGCTGCCGGTTCAAGGGCGCGCAGCTTCCTCACGCCGTCGCCGCGACATCGAACGCCGCGCCGAGCGACCTCATCAACGCGAAGAAGTTCGGAAAGCTCGTTGCGATCATCGCCGCGTCGTCGATCTCGACCGCCGCGCGCGCGGCCAGGCCCATGACCAGAAAACTCATGGCGATGCGGTGGTCATGTCGCGTCTCGACGCGCCCGCCACCCGGAACCGCGCCGTCCCGGCCCCTCACGCGCAGCCAGTCAGGGCCCGAAGCCGTTTCCACGCCGTTCGCCGCAAGCCCCGCTTCGACGGCGGCGATGCGGTCGCTTTCCTTCACCCGCAGCTCGCCGACGCCGGGCATGCGGGTCTCGCCCGCGGCGAAGGCGGCGACGACGGCCAGGATCGGATACTCGTCGATCATCGACGGCGCGCGGCGCGCCGGAACCTCGACGCCGCTCAGCATGGAATGGCGCGCGCGGATGTCGGCGACCGGCTCGCCCGCGGCCATGCGTTCGTTCTCGAAAGAAATATCGGCGCCCATCTCGCGCAGGGTCTCGTAGAAGCCCGTGCGCAGCGGATTGACGAGAACCTCCCTGACCACGACCTCCGAGCCCGGCGTCACAAGCGCCGCCGCGACGAGAAACGCCGCGGAGGAAGGATCGCCGGGGACATGCATCGTCGCGGCGCGCAGCTGCTGGCCGCCCGCGAGCCGGATGATCCGCCCCCCGGTCTCGTCAGCCTCGACGGCGATCTGCGCTCCGAAGGCGGCGAGCATCCGCTCGGTATGGTCGCGGCACGGCTCCGGCTCGCGCACCGCGGTCTCGCCCTGCGCGCCCAGCGCGGCGAGCAGGACGGCGGACTTGATCTGCGCGGACGCCTTGGGCAGCGCATAGTCGATCGCGCGCAGTTTCCGGCCGCCTTCGATCTCGACCGGCAGACGCCCGTCGCGGCTTGTCGCTGTCGCGCCCATCAGAGCGAGCGGCGCGAGAATGCGGTCCATCGGCCGGCTGCGCAGGCTCGCGTCGCCGTCGAACGCAGCCGCGACTCCTTGGCCTGCGACCGCGCCCATGACGAGGCGGCATCCCGTCCCGGCGTTGCCGAAATACAGCGGTCGCGCCGGCGCCCGCCACGGCGCGCCGGCGACGCGCCAGCGCGGCCCGTCGGGAGCGGCGTCGCGCTCGACCTCGGCGCCCAGGGCGCGCATCGCCGCCGCCGTGCGCAAGACGTCGTCGCCTTCGAGCAGGCCGCGCACGATCGTCTCGCCTTCGGCGAGCGCGCCGAACATAAGCGCGCGATGCGAAATGGACTTGTCGCCCGGCGCCGCGACCGCGCCTTTCAGCGCCGCCGACGGGCGCGCCGAAGCCGGCCCCGCCGGTTTCTCCCTGTCAACCTTCATCCGCCGTTCCTCATCGCCCGAGCATGTTCTCGCGCGGCCTTCTCCGACAGGCGAATCCGACGCAGACAGCCGAGGCGCAAACCTTTTGACAGGCGCCCTGGCGCGTGGCAATGGGGCCCGACGATCGATATTCCTCTCGGGGACTCCACCGCCATGACGAAGCCTGAGCTTGGCGTGAAGCGCGACTGTCCGGAATGCGGCGCGCGCTTTTACGACCTCAATCGCACGCCCGCCCATTGCCCGAAATGCAAGCACGAATTCGTGCCCGAAGCGCTCCTCAAACCGCGCAAGCCGCGCCGGGAGGACGAGGAAGGCGCCGAGACCGAGAAGACCGCCGGCGTCCCGGCCGAAACCTCGCTCGAGACCGCCGACAAGGAGGCCAAGGCCGCGAAGTCCAAACGCAAGCCTTCGCTCGACGACGAGGAGACGGAAGACGACGACCTCGAGGATATCGAGGATCTCGAAGACATCGACGTCGATGACGACGACGACGGGCTGCTTGAAGACGACGACGATGATGACGATGTCGCCGGCATCGTCTCAAGCGGCGACGACGAGGATTAAAGCGGAGGTCAATAGCGGCGGGCCGACGCGGGAGCAGAGCATTCGCGCCGTTTCCGCGCCGCAGGCGGGGACTTGCATCGGTCCGGACCTGCGGCTAGTTTCCCGCGCGCCGCGAGGGCCCCAACTCCTCGCGATCGCCTGGTTCGGGGCTATAGCTCAGTTGGGAGAGCGCTTGAATGGCATTCAAGAGGTCGGCGGTTCGATTCCGCCTAGCTCCACCACCCCAGCACCCGAGACCCGGCCGCACATTTCCTGAAATCCGCGCCCTCTTTTGACGGGCGCCGCAGGCCCGTGCGCCGGGAAAGCCCGCCGCCCGGACCGATCCGGACCTGTCACGCGGAGGTCGGCAGGCTTGCTTCTCCGGCGGCAGGGCTTTTAAGAAGCGCCGTAACAGGGGCGTGAACGGCTGGGGGACGCCGCCGCCCGCAAGAAGCGGAGAATTGCATGAAGATCCTCGTGATCGGCGGCGACGGATTCTGCGGCTGGCCGACCTCGTTGCACCTTTCCAATCTCGGCCACGACGTCATCATCGTCGACAACCTATCGCGGCGCAAAATCGACATCGAGCTGGAGGTGGAGTCGCTCACGCCCATCCGGCCGATCTCCGTGCGCCTGGCCGCCTGGAAAGAAATCTCAGGCCGCGAGATCGGCTTCGTCAATATCGACGTGGCGGCCAACTACGCGCGCCTGTTGCGGCTCATCCAGGAAGAGCGGCCCGAGGCGATCGTCCATTTCGGCGAGCAGCGCGCCGCCCCTTATTCGATGAAATCGTCCTGGCACAAGCGCTACACCGTCTCCAACAATCTCAACGCCACCAACAACATTCTCGCCGCCATTGTGGAAGCCGGCGTCGACCCCCATCTCATCCATCTTGGAACGATGGGCGTCTATGGCTACGGCACGGCGGGGCTGAAAATTCCGGAAGGCTATCTGCCGGTGAAGATCGAGACCGACGACGGGCGCGAGATCCGGCAGGAGATTCTCTACCCGGCCAATCCGGGCTCGATCTATCACATGACCAAGACGCAGGATCAGCTGCTTTTCGCTTTCTACAACAAGAACGACGGGCTGAAGATCACCGACCTGCATCAGGGCATCGTCTGGGGCACGCAGACCGCCGAGACGCGCCTCGACGAGCGGCTCATCAACCGTTTCGACTATGACGGCGATTACGGCACCGTGCTCAACCGCTTCCTGATGCAGGCGGCCATCGGCTACCCGCTCACCGTGCACGGCACCGGCGGGCAGACGCGCGCCTTCATTCATATTCAGGACACGGTGAAGTGCATCCAGCTCGCCATCGAGAATCCGCCGCAGCACGGCGAGCGGGTGCACATTCTCAATCAGATGACGGAAACGCACCGCGTGCGCGATCTCGCCAGGATGATCGCGGACAAGACCGGCGCGCAAATCCAGTATGTGGACAATCCGCGCAAGGAGGCCGACGAAAACGATCTCCATGTGGAGAACCGCCGGCTTCTGGGTCTCGGCCTCGATCCCATCACGCTCGAGGACGGCCTTCTGAACGAGGTGACCGAGATCGCGCGCAAATACGCCGACCGCTGCGACCGCTCGAAGATTCCTTGCGTGTCCTACTGGACCGTCGAGCAGAGCGCGAAGGCCAAGGCCTGACCCATCCCGCCGAGACCGCGCCGCTCTATCGGGCCGGCGCGGTCTCGGTCAGGTAATCGACGAGCTCCCCGAAGGGAACGACCCAAATATCGTCCTCATGGGCGCGAAGATAGTCGACGAGCGCCTGATGGGCTTCGGCGGTCACCGGCAGATAATCGCCGCCGACGCCGTGAAAGCCCATCACGCCGAAGCCGCCGCTTTCGACGACGCGCTCGACCCAGGCGATCAGCGCCTCGCCCGTCACCGTTTCCGGAAAGAATTCGCCCGGCATGTTGAAAGGATCGACCGGCTCGTCTGACAGGGGGCCGACATGGCGCGCCGCCGTCACGAGGCCCGAGGCGCGAAGCGTTTCGATATAATCGCCGTCGCCGACGACGGTCTGGCCGCAGGGCGTGGCGTAGGTTCGCCGCACGCGCCCGTCGATCGCATGAAGGAAGGCGTTCATCATGCGGATTTCATCGAGCATGGTCTCGATCGTGTAATTCTCGTTGTTGTAGCGGTCGGCCATTTCGAACGCGCCGCGCGCGCAGGGGTGAAACAGCGTGTGGTTGGCGAGCTCGTGGCCGGCGGCGGCCGCCCCGCGCCAGCGCGCAATGCGCGCCGGTTCGGACAGGCGGCTTAGAAAGAACGTCGCCTTGAGCCCGGCTTCATCGAGTTGAGGCAGCGCGACGTCGAGCTGCGAGGCGAGCGCGTCGTCATAGGTGAGCGCGATCGCCGCGCGCCGGCCTTCGGGCCAATCGCGTTCGCCCGCCGACGCGACGGCGCAGAGCGAAACGATGAGCGCGGCGGCGCGCAGGAGACTTTTCATCGGCCTTTCCCCTCTTTCGTCAGCATTCAACCGAAATACGACTTGAGCCGCCGGGCGGCCTCTTCCAGGACGTCGTCCTTCTTGCAGAAGCAGAAGCGCGCGTATCGGCGCGGGCCCGGCGCGGCGGGATGATAGAAGGACGAGACCGGCACGGCGGCGACCTTCGCCTTCTGCGTGATCTCGCGGCAGAACGCCATATCGTCGCCGTCATAGCCGACCGATCGAATGTCGACGGTCATGAAATAGGTGCCCTCGCAGGGCAGAACGTCGAAGCCGGCCGCTTCGAGTCCGGCGCGCATCCGGTCGCGCTTTTGCTGCATTTCGGCGACGAAGCGCTCGTAATAATCGTCGCCGAAATCAAGGCCCAGCGCCACGGCGCGCTGCAGATGCGCCGGCGTCGTATAGGCGACGAACTGATGCGCCTTGACGAGACCGGCGATAAGATGCTCCGGACCCGTCGCATAGCCGATGCGCCAGCCGGTGAGCGAAAAGGTCTTGCCGGCCGAGCCGATGCGCACGGTTCGCTCGCGCATGCCGGGCAGCGTCATCAGCGGCCGGTGCGGGCGCCCGTCGAAGATGAGATGCTCATAGACCTCGTCGCATACGGCGATGAGATCGTGCGCGCGGCAAACGTCGGCGATAAGCGCCAGCTCGTCGTCGGCGAGCACCTTGCCTGTGGGATTGTGCGGCGAATTGACGGCGATGAGCTTCGTCTTCGGCGTGATCGCGGCGGCGAGCGCCTCCTCGGCGAGGCGCCAGTCGGGCGGTTCGAGGTTGATCGGACGGGCGCGCGCGCCGGCGGCCTCGATCATCGGCGCGTAGGAGTCATAGAAAGGCGCCAGCACGATCGCTTCGTCCCCGGGCTGGAGAAACGCCAGGAAGGACGCGGCGAGCCCTTCCGTCGCGCCCGAAACGACGAGGGTCTCCCGCTCCCAGTCGACGTCGAGGCCGTAAAAGCGCCCGTTGGCGCGCGCGACCGCCTGGCGCAACTCAGGAATTCCCGTCACCGGCGCGTACTGGTTCGGGCCCTCGACCACGAACCGCGCCGCGGCGTCGAGCAGCGCGCGCGGACCGTCTTCGTCGGGAAAGCCCTGGCCGAGATTGATCGCGCCGTGCTCGTTCGCCAGCGCCGACATGACGGCGAAGATGGTGACGGGCCGCTCGGCGAAGACGGGATTTAGAGAGCGCGGCATGACGTCCTTCCGGCGATGCTCGCCCGCTTATAGCGGACGCGCCCATGCGCCGTCACGCCCCGCGAAAGACGCGCGCGGGCGCCGCGCCAGAAGCGTAGAACGTCCCTCCCTCTCCTGCGCGGGAGGCGGCCCAGCCTAGAACAGAAGGGGAAAGGCGAGCGCGTGCGCGACGCATCGAACTCATTCGATCTCCACAACCGCTTCGCCCGCTTCGAGCGCCCCAAGCACACCCGCCTATTGCGCTTCGAACCGAGCAAGCAGCGCTGTGGTTGCAGCGTTTCCAGTCCGCACCCAAAGGAGCTGAGGCGGCGAAGAATCGATGAGGTCGAGGAAGTCGGCGTCCTTGGTTACGATGGCCATGTTCCCGGCGCGAGCGCTTGCCACGATCTCCCTGTCGGCGGCCCCAAGCCCCGGCGCCTCGCGCACATGCAAGGCGTCATGGCCCTTTTCACGAAGCCAGTCGGCAAGGCGCGGCGGCAGTTGCGCGTCGATCAGGAAGCGCACGGATCATTCCGCTGCAAAGGCGATCTTGTTATCGGCCGCGCGGGCGGCGTAGGCAAGCGCCGCCGTGATGTCGCCCTCTTCGAGATAGGGAAAATCCTTGAGGATTTCCTCGCGAGTCGCGCCGGCCGCCAACATGTCGAGAATATCGCTCACGCGCACGCGCAGCCCCCTGATGGTCGGTTTCCCGAAGCATACTTCCGGATCTATCGTGATGCGCGGGAATATCTCGGCTTTCATAGGAGGCCTCCTGGTCACGGCGATTCCTAGCATGAGCGGGCCGGACAAGTCACTGGCCGGCTACAACCCCTCGTTCGCCTTCCTCGCCGTCTCCGCGTCGAGATAGAGCGCGGAGCCCATTTCCCTATATTTCTCGCTCATCTCCTTCATGCCTTCCTCGGCGCGGCGCTCGAGATCGGCCTTTTCGTTGTCGGAAAGGTTCGCCGCATAGTCGCGCACGTCCTGCGTGATCTTCATGGAGCAGAATTTCGGCCCGCACATGGAGCAGAAATGAGCGACCTTGTGCGCCTCCTTGGGGAGGGTCTGATCGTGAAAGTCGCGCGCCGTTTCGGGATCGAGCGAGAGGTTGAACTGGTCCTCCCAGCGGAACTCGAAGCGCGCGCGCGACAGCGCGTCGTCGCGGATCTGCGCGGCCGGGTGGCCCTTGGCGAGATCGGCGGCGTGCGCGGCCAGCTTGTAGGTGATGACGCCGGTCTTGACGTCGTCGCGGTTGGGCAGACCAAGATGCTCCTTGGGCGTCACATAGCAGAGCATCGCCGTGCCGAACCAGCCGATCATCGCAGCGCCGATGGCCGAGGTGATGTGATCGTAGCCCGGCGCGATGTCGGTCGTCAGCGGGCCTAACGTGTAGAACGGCGCCTCGCCGCATTCGGCGAGCTGCTTGTCCATGTTGATCTTGATCTTGTGCATCGGCACGTGGCCCGGCCCTTCGATCATCACCTGGCAGCCGTGCTTCCAGGCGATCTTCGTGAGCTCGCCCAGGGTTTCGAGCTCGGCGAACTGGGCGCGGTCGTTGGCGTCGGCGATGGAGCCGGGCCTGAGCCCGTCGCCGAGCGAGAACGACACGTCGTAGCGCCGCATGATCTCGCAGATCTCTTCAAAATGTTCGTAGAGGAACGATTCCCTGTGATGAGCGAGGCACCACTTCGCCATGATCGAGCCGCCGCGGCTGACGATGCCGGTGACGCGGTTCGCGGTGAGGTGAATATAGGCGAGGCGCACGCCGGCGTGGATGGTGAAGTAGTCCACCCCCTGCTCGCACTGCTCGATCAGAGTGTCGCGATAGACCTCCCAGGTGAGATCCTCCGCCACGCCGCCGACCTTTTCGAGCGCCTGATAGATCGGCACCGTGCCGATCGGGACCGGCGAATTGCGGATGATCCAATCGCGGGTGTTATGGATGTTGCGGCCCGTCGACAGGTCCATCACCGTATCGGCGCCCCAGCGCGTCGCCCAGACCATCTTCTCCACCTCCTCCTCCACGGAGGAAGCGACGGCCGAGTTGCCGATATTGGCGTTTATCTTTACAAGGAAGTTCCGGCCGATGATCATCGGCTCGGATTCGGGATGGTTGATGTTGGCCGGAATGATGGCGCGCCCGCGCGCGACCTCGTCGCGCACGAATTCCGGCGTGATGAAGGGCGGAATCTCCGCGCCGAAGCTCTGGCCTTCGGCGATCTTCGCCTCGGCTTCTTCGCGCATCTTCTTGCGGCCGAGATTCTCGCGAATGGCGATATACTCCATTTCCCTGGTTATGATCCCGGCGCGGGCGAATTCGAGCTGGGTGACCGGCTTTCCGGGAAGGCCGCGCAGCGGCCGATGCTTCACGGGAAATTCGCGGGCGAGATATTTGCCCGCCGCTCCGCCATTGTCTTCGGGGCGCACGTCGCGGCCGTCATATTCCTCCACCCCGCCGCGCGCGCGAATCCACGCTTCGCGCAGGCGCGGCAGGCCGCGCTCCACGTCGATCGCGATCGCGGGATCGGTGTAAGGCCCCGAAGGGTCGTAGACCGGCACGGGCGGCTCGTTCGCCGACGGGTGCAGGTCTATCTCGCGCATGGCGACGCGAATGTCCGGGTAAAGATCGCCGGGAACGTAAACCTTACGCGAGGCGGGCAAGGCGCCCGTCGTCACGCGCGGCGTCTGAAACTCGGCCTGGGGGATAGGCTTATTCATTCTCCGACCTCAATCGGTTGAGCAGTTGGGGATCATTCACCTCGATCCACAGGGCGTTGGCGGCGGCGATGATCTCGCCATGCGCGTCGAGCAGCGCGGAATCGGCGAACTGCTTGCGGCCTTCTTCACGAGTCTTCCAGGCCATGGCGAGCAGGCGCTCGCCGGGCTTCGGCCGGCGGCGGATTTCGGCGGCGAGGCGGCCGAGCAGCACCAGCCCGCCCGTGCGGCGCAACGCGAAGGCCGAGGGGCAATCAAGCGCCGCCCACAGGAATTCGCCGCGCACCAGGCCGTCCCCGTCGGCGAGATCCGCGCCGGGCGTCCACCAGCCGGCGTTGATCGGGCTTTCCGGGATCGCGCCGGCGAAGATGCGCAGCCCCTCGCCTTCCGGCCGGCGCGGGCCGCACACGAAGCAATAAGGAAAGATCGCGCTTTGCGGGTCCGCAAGATAAGCCTGCCGGGCCTCGTCGACCGCCGCCGCGTCAGGAATCGCCGGCAGGTCGACCGCAACCGCGGCCGGGCGCGCAGTCGCGATCAGCGTCTCGCCGTCGAAAGCCGCCACGGCGCCGTCCGACGCGACGACGTCGAGCGGCCGGCCCAGTGGCGGGGGGGCTTTCAGCGTCGCTTCGGCCGGCCCGTCGAGAAAAGCCGCCAGCGCGCCGCTGGCGTAACCGCCATTGGCCGAGCCGCGCGGGCCGCAATAGCGTTCCTCGATGACGATCGCGCCGACAGGCGCCGGCCTCGATCCTTCCGGCATGGCTCGCTCCTGCGCGGCGCGCCTTCGCGCCGCCGCTGCGATCGGGAATTCCTGGCGCGGGGAAATCAACGTCTTCTCCGTCCCTACGCCGGTCTGACCCGGATCAGGTTCAAAGGGTGCTCCGACAGCCGCAGCCGGATCTCAGCGGGTGCTCTCCCGCGCCCCTCGGAATGCTCCCTTAGCACGTAACAAATCGGCCCCGCGCCTTCAAGGCCGGCTGTTCGAGCGCCGGAGGCCAGCGGGCCTGGGTCTGCGCGGTCCGGCCGCCCGAGGGTCGGGCTGCGTTCCGTATACGACGGAAGAAAAGCGCGGCGTAGCGGGCGTCGCTCGCAAACGGAAAAACGAAGGCCGAATAACGGATAAACCGGAGAAAAACCCGACGCCGGTTCGGCGCATGCAGAACGCCGTTACGCCTCTCCCCCGCGGCGTTCGGCTTTCCCTGTCGGTTTACGCAACGCGCTCGCAATCGCCGTTCCCCTCATCGCTGCAATTGCTTGGGATCCCGCGATGAGGAAAACGGCCTGTTCCGTTCCTGCGCCGGCATGACCCGGATCAGGTTCTAAGGGTTCTTCTCAGTCCCCTACGCCCTTGCTCCCTGGCGCGCATTGCTCTCCATACTCCCCCAAAGGCTGGCCGGAGAGGTGCGCGTCGCACGAGCCGTCGTCCAATGGCGACAGGCGGGACGCCCCTCGGAACTGTCCTATCGTGCCTCAAAAAGCCTCGACAGACAAGAAGAATCAGGCGCGCGCGCCCCGCCGCGCGAAACGGATCAGTGTAATCCGCGCCGACGGCGACCAGTCGAAAACCCCGCCCGCGCAGGCGTTTCCGGCGTTTCGTCCCTATACGTTGTTTTACAGGGAAGCGGACGGCGCGCGCCCGGCGCGGGCGAGCGCCTGCGCGATCGCCGCGCGCATCGCTTTGGGCGAATGACTGGCGGTCAGCATGTCGACGACGGCGCCGCTTTTCGCGTCGATCAGCAGCGTGAACCCGGTCGCTCCGGCGAAGCGGTCATAAACCTCGCCGCTCACGCCGTCCGCAAGCGCGGCGGCGCGATTGCGTTCTTTTTCGCCGAAAGTGAAATCGTACTCGACGAATTTCACCGGCGCGCCCTCGAATTGCGGAATCACGCGCGCCAGGCGCGGCTCGAGAATCTTGCACGCCGCGCACCACGCCGAAGAAAAGGTCGCGGCGATGAGAGTCGCTTCGCCTTCAAACCGCGCGGCGTTGGATAATGAATTCCTTCCGGCCACGGACGCCGAAGCGACGGCGGCCGCGGCGAGAACCGCAAAGAGGACGAAGAGAAAGCGACGCGATTTCATGGCGGCGTATTTCCTGCGGGCGCTCCTAACTTAACGAACCGCCATGCGCCTTCCAGCCTTTCCGCCAGGTCTGGCGTCACATTCGCGCGAGAGCGGCTCAGTCCTGAAACGGATCGCGCATCAAAATGACGTCCTCGCGCTCGGGGCTCGTCGAGACGAGCGCGATCGGCCGTTCGATCAACTCCTCCAGTCGGCGGACATATTTGACGGCCTGGGCGGGCAACTCCGCCCACGAACGGGCGCGCGCGGTCGAGGCGGACCAGCCTTCGACCGTTTCATAGATCGGCTCGATCTTGGTCTGCATATCGACGCCCGCCGGCAGATAGTCGTAAGGCTCGCCGTCGATGCGATAGCCGACGCCGACTTTCAGCGTCTCGAAACCGTCGAGCACGTCGAGCTTCGTCAGCGCCACGCCGTCCACGCCGGCCACCTTCAGCGACTGGCGCACGAGCGCGGCGTCGAACCAGCCGCACCGGCGTTTCCGGCCCGTGACCGTGCCGAACTCATGGCCGCGCTCGCCGAGGCGAAGACCGGTTTCGTCCGTCAGCTCGGTCGGGAACGGGCCTTCGCCGACCCGCGTCGTATAGGCCTTGACGATGCCCAGCACATAGCCGACCGCGCGGGGCCCTAGGCCGCAACCGGTCGCGGCGTGGCCTGCGACCGTGTTCGACGAGGTCACGTAAGGATAGGTGCCGTGATCGACGTCGAGCAGGGCGCCCTGCGCGCCCTCGAACAGGATGCGCTTGCCCTCCCGGCGCGCCTCGTCGAGCAGCCGCCAGACCGGCTTGACGAAGGGCGTGATCTTCGGCGCGATTTCCGTCAGCGCGCGGACGAGCGCGCCGGCGTCGGCTTCCGGCGCGCCGAAGCCGCGCCGCAGCGCGTTGTGATGGACGAGCAGGTTCTCGACCTTCGCCGCCAGCGTTTCGGGCCGCGCAAGATCGCCCGCGCGCAGGGCGCGCCGGCCCGCCCGGTCCTCATAGGCCGGGCCGATGCCGCGCCTGGTCGTGCCGATCTTCACGCCCGCGGCCGAGCCCTCGCGCATCCGGTCGAGCTCCTGATGGACCGGCAGGATCAGCGCCGCGTTCTCGGCGACGGCGAGATTGTCGGGCGTCACATTGACGCCCTGCGACTCGAGCCGGGCGATCTCCTCGAGCAGGGCGAAGGGGTCCACCACCACGCCCGAACCGATCACGCTCAGCCGGCCGGCGCGCACGATTCCCGACGGCAGCAGCGAGAGTTTGTAGGTGGTCCCGTCGATGACGAGGGTGTGGCCGGCGTTATGGCCGCCCTGAAAGCGCGCCACCACGTCGGCGCGGGCCGACAGCCAGTCGACGATCTTGCCCTTGCCCTCGTCGCCCCATTGGGCGCCGACGACCGCCACATCGGCCATGCTTCCCGCTCCTTCCGCCTGTCTTGGGGAGAATCCGGGCGCACCTTAGCCCCGGCGCGGCCCCAGTCAAACGCTTCAGGAATCCGCTGGTCGGCGCGTCCGCGGCCTTGATCCCGCCGGGCGGGCGGGCGATGCTCCACCGGCCGCCCGGCCCGTCCGGGCGCGAACCGGGGAGGCTCCCATGCGCAACGCTTTCGCCGCCGCCCTGTGCCTGCTCGCCGCGCCGGCTGCGGCGCAGTCCGCCGCCGGCCCCTGCGCGGAGGAGGCCTATCGCGCCTTCGACTTCTGGATCGGCGAATGGGAGGTCTTCAACAGGGCGGGCGAAAAGGCCGGCGACAATTCGATCGTCGCCGAAGAAGACGGCTGCCTGCTCGTCGAACGCTGGACCGGCGCGCGGGGCGGAACCGGCCAGAGCTACAATTATTATGATCCGACGACGCAGAAATGGCGCCAGATCTGGGTGAGCGCCGGCTTCGTCATCGACTATGAAGGCGGCCTGAACGCGAAAGGCGAGATGGTCCTTGAAGGGACGATCGCCTATCGGGACGGTCGCACGGCGCCGTTCCGCGGGACATGGACTCCGCTTGAGAACGGCGACGTGCGTCAGTTCTTCGAGCAGCGCGACGCCGAAACCGGCGCCTGGCGGGAATGGTTCACGGGCGTCTATAAGCTGAAATCCGCGGGCGCGCACTGACCATTTCGCCGCGGCGGCGCGCCCGATTGTCGCGTAGGCGGACTTTTAAGAGATATGCGCGCCGACAGGCGCTATATGTGATGCAAACGCCGGAGAGGAGGACCGTTCATGGAATGGGACGCCCTGCTGCTGTCGCGTCTGCAATTCGCTTTCACCATCGCGTTTCACATCATCTTTCCGAGCTTCACCATCGGGCTCGCAAGCTATCTGGCCGTGCTGGAAGGGCTGTGGCTCAAAACGAAACGCGAGGTCTACAAGAATCTTTATTTCTACTGGATGAAAATCTTCGCCCTCGCTTTCGGCATGGGCGTCGTCTCCGGCGTGGTGATGAGCTACCAGTTCGGTACGAACTGGTCGGTCTTCTCCGACAAGGCGGGCAGCGTGATCGGCCCGTTGCTCGGCTATGAGGTGCTGACGGCGTTCTTCCTCGAAGCCTCGTTTCTCGGCGTGATGCTGTTCGGCTGGAACAGGGTCGGACCCCGGCTGCATTTCATCGCCACCCTGGCTGTGGCCGTCGGCACGCTGATTTCCGCTTTCTGGATTCTGTCCGCCAACAGCTGGATGCAGACGCCGGCCGGTTACGAGATCGCCGGGGACGGGCGGTTCATCGCCAACGACTGGATGGCGGTGATCTTCAACCCGTCTTTCCCCTCGCGCTTCCTGCACATGACGGCGGCGGCCTATCTCACCACCGCCTTCGCGGTGCTGGGCGCGGCGGGCTGGCTCGCGCTGAAAGGCGAGGACGGGCCTGGCGCGCGCGTCATGCGGCGCATGGCGGTGCTGTTGATCGCGGTTCTCGCCCCTGCGCAGCTTCTCATCGGCCATGAAAGCGGCGTCGTGGCGCATGAATATCAACCCGCCAAAGTCGCCGCCATGGAGGGCTGGTGGGAGACGAAAGAAGGTCAGCCTACGATCCTTTTCGCCGTCCCGGACGGGCGGAGCGAGCGCAACCGGTTCGAGGTCGGAATTCCCGGCCTCGGAAGCTGGGTCGTCGCCGGCGACGCGGGGGCGGAGCTCGAAGGGCTGAAAGCCTTTCCGCCGGAGGAAAGGCCGCCCGTCGGCGTCGTGTTCTGGTCGTTCCGCATCATGGTCGCGATCGGCCTGCTGATGATCGCCATGGGGCTCGCCGGCGCGGTTCTTTGGATCAGGAACCGACTCGACGGCGCGAAGCTCTTTCATCGCGCGGCCGTGCTGATGGGCCCGTCCGGCTTCATCGCCGTGTTGGCCGGCTGGACGGCGGCGGAGGTCGGCCGCCAGCCCTACGTCGTCTACGGCGCGCTGCGCACCGCCGACGCGGTCTCGCCGGTGGGCGCCGGCCAGGTGGGCGCCTCGCTTCTCGTCTACATGGTCGTTTACGCCATCGTGTTCAGCGCAGGGGCGCTTTACATCCTGCGTATCATGAGGCGCGGGCCGGAGCAGGAAGGCGCGCCGATCGCGCTCCGGGGGCCGCGCGCGCCGGCCACGCCCCTTGCTTCTTCCGACGACGACGACGGCGGCGACGGACTCCGGCCCGCCCCTCAGCCAGCGGAGTGACGCCATGAGCCTCGACCTTCCTCTCATCTGGGCGATTCTCATCGCGACGGCCGTGCTGCTTTATGTGGCGCTCGACGGCTTCGATCTCGGCGTCGGGATCCTGTTTCCCGCCGCGACGCCGAAGGAGCGCGATCTCATGACCGCTTCCATCGCGCCGGTCTGGGACGGCAACGAGACCTGGCTGGTGCTCGGCGGGGGCGGCCTGCTCGCCGCTTTTCCGCTCGCCTATGCGATCGTCATGCCGGCGATGTATCTGCCCATCGGCTTCATGCTGGTCGCGCTCATCTTCCGCGGCGTCGCCTTCGAATTCCGGGCGAAAGCCGGCCCGTCCGGGCGAGGGCGGAAATTCTGGACCGCGGCTTTCGCCGGCGGCTCGCTCGTCGCCGCGCTTGCGCAGGGCCTCGTGCTCGGCGGCTTTCTGCAGGGGATCGCAGTCGAAGGGCGCGCCTTCGCCGGCGGGCATTTCGACTGGCTGACGCCGTTCAGTCTCATCGTCGCCGTCTCGCTCGCCGCCGGCTACGCGCTGCTCGGCGCGTGCTGGCTCATCTACAAGACCGAAGACGCGCTTCAGGCCAAGGCGCGGCGCTGGGCGAGCCAGCTCGTCATCGGCGTGGGCGCGGCGATGGCGGCGGTGAGCCTCGCGACGCTTTCGCTCGACCCGCTCGTCACCGAGCGCTGGGGCGCGTCGATGACCCATATCGAGCCGGGGAAATTCATCCGCCTGGCGCCGCTGCCGCTCCTTGCGGCCGCAGCGGCGATCCTTCTGTGGCGCTGGGCGCAGAACGAAAAATACGAGCTGCGCCCCTTCCTCGCCGGACTCGTCATTTTCGCCTGCGGCTTCGTCGGGCTCGGGGTGTCGCTCTTTCCCTATGCGGTCCCGTTCGAGGTCACGATCTGGCAGGCCGCCGCCGCCGACAACGCGCTGGCGCTGATGCTCGCGGGCGTCGTCGTCCTGCTGCCCGTCATTCTGGGGTACACGGCCTATGTCTACTGGATTTTCCGCGGAAAAGCCTCGCCGGAGACCGCTTATCACTGAGGGCGAAGAGGACGGGCGCGCGCGGCCCCTGCGCGAGAAGCTCGCCTGGTTCGTCGCGCTATGGCTGGCGGGCCTCGTTGCGACCGCCGCGCTCGCCTACGGCCTCAGGGCGCTGCTGTTCGCAGGATGAGCGTTCTGGGAAGCGATACCCTACGAAATCAACTTTCGCAGGGTATCGCGCCGCCCGGCCCTACCAGCCGTTGAAGGTCAGCGGCTTGGCCTGCTTCACATGCGGCAGGGCGCGCACCCGCGCGAGAACGGCCTCGCTGACCGGCTCGTCGACGGCGATGAGCGCGATGGCGTCCGCGCCCGGGGCGGAGCGGCCGAGATTGAAGGTCGCGATGTTGACGCCGGCCGCGCCCAAGGTCTGGCCGAGCGCGCCGATGAAGCCCGGCTTGTCCTCGTTTGTCACATAGAGCATGTGCGGCGCGAAGCCGGCCTCCATCTCCACGCCCTTGATGTTGACGATGCGCGGCGTGGCGCCGAACAGCGCGCCGGCCGCGGCCCGGTCCTGTCGCTCGGTGACGATCCGTAAGCGGATGACGCTTTCGAAGTTCTCCGCGTCGTCGCGATAGGTCTCCGCGATGGCGACGCCGCGCTCCTTGGCGATCACCGGCGCGTTGACCACGTTGACCTCCGAGAGGATCGGCTTGAGCACGCCCGCGACGGCCGCCGCCGTCAGCGGCCTCGTATTGAGCTTGGCGGCGGCGCCGGCGTAGACCACCTCGATGGCGCGGATGCTCGTCTCGGTGAGTTGGCCGGCGAAGAGACCGAGATTCTCCGCCAGCTTGATATAGGGCCTGAGCTTCGGCGCCTCTTCGGCGGTGATCGAGGGCATGTTGAGCGCGTTGGTCACCGCGCCGCGCAGGAGGAAATCCGCCATCTGCTCGGCGATCTGGATCGCCACGTTCTCCTGAGCCTCGCGGGTCGAGGCGCCCAGATGCGGCGTCGCGACCACCCGTTCATGCCCGAACAGGGGATGTTCGTTGGCCGGCTCGACCGCAAAGACGTCGAGACCTGCGCCGGCGACATGACCCGAATCGAGCGCGTCTTTCAGGGCGTCTTCGTCAATGAGGCCGCCGCGCGCGCAGTTGACGATGAACACGCCCTTTTTCGTCCGGGCGATGTTTTCCGCGCTCAGAATGTTGCGCGTCTGCTCGGTGAGCGGAGCGTGCAGCGAGATGATGTCGGCGCGTTTCAAAAGTTCGTCAAGCTCGACTTTTTCGACGCCGAGCTCCACCGCCCGGCCGTCGGTCAGGAACGGATCATAGGCGATGACGTGCATCTTCATGCCGATGGCGCGATCGGCGACGATGGAGCCGATATTGCCGCAGCCGATGATCCCGAGCGTCTTGCCGTAAAGCTCGACGCCCATGAAGCGGTTCTTCTCCCACCGGCCGGCGTGAGTCGATTCATTCGCCTGCGGAATTTGCCGGGCAAGGGCGAACATCAGCGCGATGGCGTGCTCGGCCGTAGTGATGGCGTTGCCGTAGGGCGTGTTCATCACCACCACGCCGGCCGCCGTCGCCGCCGGCAGGTCGATATTGTCGACGCCGATGCCGGCGCGTCCGATCACTTTCAGGTTTTTGCCGGCCTTGATGACGGGCGCGCTCGCCTTGGTCGCGGAGCGCACGGCCAGGCCGTCGAATTCGCCGATGGCGGCGATCAGCCGGTCACGGTCCTTGCCCAGCTCGGGGGCGTATTCGACATCGATGCCGCGCGCGCGGAAGATCTGCACGGCGGTTTCGCTCAGCGCGTCAGAGATGAGAACTTTGGGCATGTCGTTGTCCGTATGGCGAGGCGGTTGAAGGGTGAAATGGCGAATGGGGCGGCGAACGCGAACGGCGGCGGCTCTTTCTTCCTTTTCAGCCGCGGGTTATGCGCTCTTCGCTTCCTCGAACGCCCAGTCGAGCCAGGGCGTCAGCGCCTCGACGTCGTCCGTCTCGACCGTCGCCCCACACCAGACGCGCAGTCCCGGCGGCGCGTCGCGATAGCCGCCGATGTCGTAGGCCGCGCCTTCGGCTTCGAGCAGCGCCTCCATCTTCTTGACGAAGGCGCGCTGCGCCCCCTCGTCGAGCGCGACGAAAGCCGGATCGACGATCTTGAGACACACGGAAGTGTTGGAGCGCGCCGCCGGATCGGCGCACAGAAATTCAATCCAGGCGGTCTTCGCGACCCACCGCTCCAGCACGGCGAGATTGGCGTCGGCGCGCGCCATGAGCGCCTTGAGGCCGCCCAGCCGCTCGCCCCATTCGAGCGCGTCGATATAGTCCTCGACGCACAGCATGGAAGGCGTGTTGATGGTCGAGCCTTCGAAAATCTCCTCGACGAGCTTGCCGTCTTTCGTCAGCCTGAAGATTTTCGGCAGCGGCCAGGGCGGCGTATAGCTTTCAAGGCGCGCCGCCGCGCGCGGCCCGAGGATGAGCACGCCGTGCGCGGCCTCCCCCCCCAGCGCCTTCTGCCATGAAAAGGTGACCACATCGAGCTTCGCCCAGTCGAGCGGCTGCGCGAAGGCGGCCGAAGTCGCATCGCAGATGACCACGCCCTCGCGCTGCGCGCTGATCCAGTCGGCGTTCGGAACCCGCACGCCGGAGGTCGTCCCGTTCCAGGTGAAAACGACGTCATGGGCGGGATCGACCTGCGCAAGGTCCGGGAGTTCTCCGTAAGGGGCGCGCAGCACCCGCGCGTCGAGCCTGAGCTGCTTGACCGCGTCCGTCACCCAGCCCTCGCCGAAGCTCTCCCAGGCGAGCAGATCGACCGGGCGCGGGCCCAGAAGCGACCACATGGCCATTTCCACCGCGCCGGTGTCCGACGCCGGCACGATGCCGATGCGGAACTCGTCCGGCGCTTCGAGCAGCGCGCGCGTGCGCTCGATCGCTTCTTTCAGGCGCGCCTTGCCGACCTTCGCCCGGTGCGAGCGGCCGAGCGTCGGGGCGTTCAGCTTTTCGGGGGACCATCCGGGGCGCTTGGCGCAGGGGCCGGATGAAAAATGCGCGCGCGCCGGGCGCGCAGCCGGTTTGTCGATCGTCATGTCGTCTCCCATCCTCTCAGATGGGTCGCCTTTCGGTGGGGAAAGGTGGCCCGCGCGGACTTTCAGCCGAAATCATGGACGGCGTCAATCAGAATTTTTGCAGCGCAACATTATGCCCGCGCGAGCGGATTCTGCTCCGCAGGGGCAAGAAGAGAAAACGCCTTCGCCGCTGCGACGGGCCGCCGTGGCCGATGATCGCGCTCCGCACCCGGATGAATCCGGCTGAAAGAAAAGGTGACGAAAGACGCAGAATCCCTCGCTTGACCGGCCTGGCGCGCGGTGGTCTAGCGCGATGGGTCGCAACGCGGAAGAAAGGCATGGATCAGCGCCGCACACGCATGGCCAGACCCGTCGCGGAGGCGCGGGCGTTCGACTGGCTGCTGCTGACGGTCCTCGTCTGCATCGGCGGCTCGTCCTTCGCGATGATCCGCGGCGCGGTCGAGACCATTCCGCCGGCGGCGGTCAGCGCCGGACGGCTGTGGGTCGGCGCGGCGCTGATGTTCGCCGTCATGCGTCTGGCCGGCCGGCGCTTTCCGCCGTTGCTCGCCCGCACGCCCAAAGGCGCGCGCCTGCACAGGGCGTGGGCCTACATGCTCGCGGTCAGCGCGATCGGCTACGCCATGCCTTTCCTCATTTTTCCGTGGGCGCAGCAATATGTCGAAAGCGGCCTCGCCGGGATCTACATGGCCTTCATGCCGATCTGGACCCTGGCGCTCGCTTCTCTGTTCGCCGATGAGCGTCTGACGCCGGGAAAGCTCGCCGGCTTCGCGCTCGGCTTCACAGGCGTGATGATCCTGCTGGGCCCCGGCGCGCTGCGCGGCGTGTTCGCGTCGGACATGATCGCGCAGGCCGGCCTGCTTCTCGCCACCTTCGGCTACGCCGCTTCGGCCGTGATCGCCCGGCGCGCGCCGGCGATCCGCCCGCGTGTGTTCGCCGCGGGAACCGCGCTCGGGGCGGCGATCATGACCACGCCCGTGTTGTTTTTCACGGACCTCGAACTCGAAGCCTGGTCGGCGACGAGCATCTTGTGCGTCGTCGGTCTCGGCGTCGGACCGACGGGTCTTGCAGGCCTCATCATCATCATTCTCATCAAGCGCGCCGGCGCGGGCTTCATGGCGCTTGCGAACTATCTCGTGCCCGTCATGGCGGTGCTTTTCGGCGCGGTTCTGTTCGGCGAGCGGCTGGCGCCGCAGGCGTTCGTGGCGCTCGGCGTGATTCTGTCGGGCGTGGCGCTGAGCCGACGCCGACCGCGCCGGCGCCCGGCGCTCGCCGGCGAGCTCAGCCCCGTGGCCCTCAAGGCCGAAGCCAGACGCGCCGGCCCGGATCAGAGCGCGAGCTGACCGGCCGACACGGGAACCGCCTGGCCGCCGACGCGCACCCGACCGGCCTCGCCGCCCTTCGTCTCGAAACGCACGCGGATGCGGCTCGGCCGGCCCATCTCGAATCCCTGCTCGACGATCCAGTCATGGGCGCCGTCGGCGAGCGCGCCCGAAAGCGCGATCTGACCCGGCAGGGCGCAGGCCGCCGAGCCGGTCGCCGGATCCTCGAAGACGCCCGCATCGGGCGCGAACATGCGCGCATGATAGGCCGCATCGGCCGCCTCGCCGCCTTCCGCATAAAGAAGAACCCCTACGACGCCGGCGAGATCGAGCCGCGCCCAGGCGGCGTTGTCGAGCCGCGCCGCGCGCACCGCCTCAAGGCTCGCGCGCGCATAAACGAAATCGACGCCCGCCCCGATTCGGCGGGGCTTGTGGGCGGCGCGATCAAGCGCGCCCTCCGGCAAGGACAGCGCGGCTTCGATAAGCCCGACCGCCGGCGCGGGACCGCGTTCGCGCGGCGGATTGGGATTTTCGAACTCTGCGAACGCCGCCGCGCCGGCGCGCTCGACCGCGACGGGGAAAAGGCCGGCCTTCAGCTCCAGCAGCAGCAGGCCGTCGAGACCGCGCGCCGTCGCGATGGCGATCGCCGTCCCCACCGTCGGATGGCCGGCGAAAGGCATCTCGTAGGCGGGCGTGAAGATCCGCGCCCGCGCCGTATGGGCGGGGTCGTCCGGCGGCAGAACGAAAGCGGTTTCAGCGAGATTGAACTCGCGCGCGATGAGCTGCATCTCTTCGTCCGACAGTCCGCGCGCGTCGGTAACCACCGCGAGCGGATTGCCGGCGAAGCGACGGTCGGTGAAAACGTCCCAGGTCTCGAACGCATAGCTGCGCATCTCTTCGCCTCCTCGCCTGCCTGTCGCGCAGACCTTTGCGGGTTTGCAAAGGCGCGCGCCGAAATTTCATTCAAATTTTCACGAGCCGCGCCCGATCGTTCACCATGTGGGGCGCAAATAGGCGCGCGCAATCGAAAAATTCTGCGCCGAAGGCTTAGCGTTTCTGCGCCGCCCCAACGGCTGCGCCGCGTTCGCGCGTCGATCTTACGCATGCATCATGGTGAATGCGATCGCTGCAATTTGAAGCGCATTCGATGCGAAGTCTAAAGACCCGGCGCGCGATGATCGGCCCATGACGCGGCGCGCGGCGAGGCGCGTCTGCGACATCGAGCCGACTTTCGTGATGGTGGCGGTCAAATCCGGCGCGGGCGGCCCTCGCCCGCGCCGCGATTGTCTCTCGCTCTTCATTCCCCGAATCGGCAGGAGAAAGCGTGACCGAGCGGCTGGGCGCCGCCGCCGAAGCCGGGCGCGGCGCGTATGGCTTCGCGCACATAGGCGATGGCGCGGGCGATCGCCGCTTCAAGCGTCGCCCCTTGCGCGAGCCCCGTCGCGACGGCCGAAGCGAGCGTGCAGCCGCCGCCGTGAATCTCGCCGGTCTCAATGCGCGGGTTGCGGAAGGTTTTCTCGCCTTCTTCCGTAAGGAGAACATCCGTCACCGTATCGCCCTTGAGATGACCGCCCTTGACGAGCGCGGCGCGCGCGCCCCGGCTGAGCAGGACGCGCCCGGCGGCGGCGAGGTCGTCTTCCCCGACGACCTCAAGACCGGTCAGCGCCGCCGCCTCGTCGGCGTTCGGCGTGACGAGCGCGGCCAGCGGCAAAAGGCGCTCGATCAGGACGGGAATCATCTCCGGCGCGGCGAGCGCTCCGCCCGTCGTCGCCGCCAGCACCGGATCGAGCACGACGGGGACCCCGTCCGCGCGCTCGCGGAGCGCGTCGGCGATCGCGAGCGCGGCGTCTTTCTCGCCGATCATGCCGATCTTGACCGCGTCCGCGCCGATATCGTCGAGCACGGCGAGGATCTGCTCGCGGATCACATAGGGCGGGACGGGATGAACGGCCGTCACGCCCAGGGTGTTCTGCACGGTGATCGAGGTGATCGCCGTCGCCGCATAGCCGCCGAGCGCCGTCGTCGTCTTGATGTCGGCCTGCACGCCGGCCCCGCCGGACGGATCAGAGCCTGCGATGATGAGCACGCGCCCTTTCATGGCCGCATTCTATCCCAACCGGCGCCGAATTTCTCGTTTGACCGGATTTGTTTCGTAATGAACCGTTCTGCTCGCGCGTCCCCGTTTTCGCCGGGATGCGCCGGCGAGGGGCGCACGAGCCTTGAAGTCCCGTCAGGCGGCGCCCGCCTTTTCGATCGCCGCGCAGATGTCGGCGACGACGGTCTTGAGAAGCGCGGCGTCGTCGGCCTCGCCCATTACGCGGATGACCGGCTCGGTTCCGGACTTTCGGATGACGAGACGGCCGGCGCGGCCAAGCCTTTCTTCTCCCGCCGCGATCGCCGCCTTGACGCCGGGGTCCGCCAGAGGGTCGCCGCCGCAATAGCGCAGATTTTCGAGCAGGCTGGGCAGCGGCTCGAACCGGCGGCAGACCGCGCTCGCCGGCTTGCCGGTCTCCGCCATCGCCGCGAGCGCCTGCAGCGCCGTGACCAGGCCGTCGCCCGTCGTCGCGTAATCGCTCAATATGACGTGTCCGGACGGCTCGCCGCCGACATTCATGCCCTTCGCGCGCATCGCCTCGACCACATAGCGGTCGCCGACCCTGGTTCGTTCAAGCGTAAGCCCCCGCGCGGCGAGAAATTTCTCAAGGCCCATATTGGCCATCACGGTCGAGACGACCCCGCCGCCGCGGAGCCGGTCCTGCGCCTTCCACATATCGGCGATCAGCGCGAGGATCTGATCGCCGTCGATGATCCGGCCCTTTTCGTCGCAGATGATGACGCGATCCGCGTCGCCGTCGAGGGCCACGCCGATGTCGGCGCGGTATTCAAGCACCGCATCCTGCATCTTCTTGGTCGCGGTCGAGCCGCACTCGCGGTTGATGTTGAAGCCGTTGGGATCGACGCCGATCGCCTTGACCTCCGCGCCAAGCTCCCACAACACGGTGGGCGCCACCTTGTAGGCCGCGCCGTTGGCGCAATCGACGACGACGCGCAGGCCCTCGAGCGAGAGCCGGCGCGGAAAGGCCGCCTTGGCGAACTCGATATAGCGCGCGCCGGCGTCGTCGACGCGCTTCACGCGGCCGAGATCGGCGGGCGCGGCGAGGCCGGCTTCCGGCCCGTCCTCCATAAGGCGTTCGATTTCGAGCTCAGTCTCATCCGACAGCTTGAAGCCGTCCGGCCCGAAGAACTTGACGCCATTGTCCTGGTACGGATTGTGCGAGGCGGAAATCATGACGCCGAGATCGGCGCGCAAGCTCCGCGTCAGCATCGCCATCGCCGGCGTCGGCAGGGGCCCGAGCAGAAAGACGTCCATGCCCGAAGCGGCGAAGCCCGCCGTCAGCGCCGGCTCGATCATGTAGCCGGACAGCCGCGTGTCCTTGCCGATCACCACCCGGTGGCGATGGGCGCCGTTGCGGAAGACGCGTCCCACCGCCATGCCGAGCCGGAGAATCCGCTCCGGCGTCATCGCCCCGGCGTTGGCCAGGCCCCGCACTCCGTCGGTGCCGAAGATCTTGCGTTCCGTCACAGGCGCTTTCGGCGTCTCGTCGTCCCCGCGCATGGCCGGTCTCTCCTCACGCTCGCGCCGAGCCTATCAGTCTGGCGCTAGCAGGGGCTTAACGCAAGGATCGGGCCTTTTCCATGGCCGCGTCAGGCCTGAAAAAGGGCTCTCGCGACCGCGAGGGCCTGGCGCGTCGCGGCCACGTCATGGACGCGCAGGATCGCCGCGCCGCGCCGCCAGCCTTCGAGCGCGGCGGCGAGAGAGCCGCCGAGGCGCGCGTCGGCGGGTCCGTCGCGGTCGAGCGCCGCGATGAACCGCTTGCGCGAGACGCCCAGAAGCACGGGGCGGCCGAGCCCGGCGATGCGGTCGAGCCCCGCGATGAGCGCCAGATTATGGGCGACCGTCTTGCCGAAACCGATGCCGGGATCGACGATGAGGCGGGCCCGGTCGATTCCCGCCGCAAGGCACGCCTCGATGCGCGCCTCTAGAAACGCGCGCACCTCGCCCACGACATCGTCATAACGCGGATTATTCTGCATGATTCTGGGATCGCCCTGCGCGTGCATCAGGACGATCCGGCAATCGAGCGCGGCGGCCGTCTCGAGACTGTCGGGCGCGTAGGTCAGAGCCGAGACGTCGTTCCAGATCGCCGCGCCGGCCTTTACGGCCGCGCGCGCGACCGCCGGCTTTCGCGTGTCGATGGAAAGCGGGACGCCGGCGCGCGCGGCGAGCGCCTCGATCACCGGCAGCACGCGGGCGCGTTCCTCCGCCTCTTCGACCGGCTCGGCGCCGGGGCGCGTCGACTCCCCGCCGATGTCGAGAATATCCGCGCCCTCTTCGACGAGCTTCAGGCCGTGCGCGATCGCCGCCTGCGCATCAAAATAACGTCCGCCATCGGAGAAGGAATCCGGCGTGACGTTGACGATTCCCATGATGCGGACTGGGCGAACGGCGGATGGCGGATGGCGAATGGTGGTCATGAATCGCCGCTGCGATATTTATCGGCCATTCGCTAATCGCCGCTCGCCGCTCACGCCCCCTGCGGGCTCGGCTCGAAGCCTTCGGGGCCTTTGCGCTCCTTGTCGGCGCCCGCGCCGGTGGTCGGCACGGAGGACGGCGGGGACGCGGCGAAATCCTCCGGCTCCTCGCGCACGATCGGCTCGCCCTTGAGCAGCTTCTGGATCTCCTCGCCCGTCAGCGTCTCATATTCGAGCAGCGCCTGGGCGAGCCTCTCCCAGTCGTCGCGCCGCTCGGTGAGGATGCGCCTGGCGGTCTCGTAGCCCTCCATGACGAAGCGCTTGATCTCGTCCTCGATCAGTTTGGCCGTGTCCGGAGAAATCGACTTGGTGCGCGCGATGGACTGGCCGAGAAAGACCTCGCCCTCGTCTTCGGCATAGGCGATAGGGCCGAGCTTTTCGGAAAGTCCGTACTGGGTCACCATCGCGCGCGCGATCTTGGTGGCGTGCTCGATGTCCTGCTGGGCGCCGGACGTCACCTTTTCGCGGCCGAACTTCAGCTCCTCCGCGACGCGCCCGCCCATCGCCATGGCGATGCGCGCCTGCATCTGCTGCAGGGTCATCGAATAACGGTCGCGTTCCGGCAGGTACTGCACCATGCCGAGCGCCCGCCCGCGCGGAATGATTGTCGCCTTGTGCACCGGATCGTTGCCCGGCACGGTGATCCCGACCAGCGCATGGCCCGCCTCGTGATAGGCGGTGAGCATCTTTTCCTCCTCGGTCATCACCATGGAGCGGCGCTCGGCGCCCATCAGCACCTTGTCCTTGGAGTCGTCGAACTCCTTGGCGGTCACGAAGCGCTTGCCGCGGCGCGCGGCCAGAAGCGCGGCCTCGTTGACCAGGTTCGCAAGGTCGGCGCCGGAAAAGCCCGGCGTGCCGCGCGCGATGGTGCGCAGATCGACGTCCGGGGCGAGCGGCACCTTCTTGGCGTGCACCTGGAGAATCTTTTCGCGGCCGACGACGTCCGGGTTCGGAACGACGACCTGTCGGTCGAAGCGGCCGGGGCGCAGGAGCGCCGGGTCGAGCACGTCCGGCCGGTTGGTCGCCGCGATGAGGATGATGCCTTCATTCGCCTCGAAGCCGTCCATTTCGACGAGAAGCTGGTTGAGGGTCTGCTCGCGCTCGTCATTGCCGCCGCCGAGCCCGGCGCCGCGATGGCGTCCGACCGCGTCGATCTCGTCGATGAAGATGATGCAGGGGGCGTTCTTCTTCGCCTGCTCGAACATGTCGCGCACGCGCGAAGCGCCGACGCCGACGAACATCTCGACGAAATCCGAGCCGGAAATCGTGAAGAAGGGCACGTTCGCCTCGCCGGCGATGGCGCGCGCGAGCAAGGTCTTGCCGGTTCCCGGCGGGCCGACGAGCAGCGCGCCTTTCGGAATCTTGCCGCCGAGGCGCTGAAACTTCATCGGGTCCTTGAGATACTCGACGATCTCCTCAAGCTCTTCCTTGGCTTCGTCGATGCCCGCGACGTCGTCGAAAGTCACGCGGCCCTGCCGTTCGGTCAGGAGCTTCGCGCGGCTTTTGCCGAAACCCATCGCCTTGCCGCCCGCGCCCTGCATCTGGCGCATGACGAAAAAGATGAAGGCGAGAAAGATGAGGAAGGGCAGGATGTTGAACAGCAGCGACAGAGCGAGCGGCAGCTCCTCGACCGGCGTGATCGTGGTCTCCGCGCCGGCGGCGATCAGTCGGTCGGCGATCTGGGGCGCGGCCCCTTCCGGAATCGCGGCGACGAACTGGCGGCCGTTGTCGAGCGCGCCCTTGACGTTGACTCCGTCGATTTCGGCCTGGCGGATCGCGCCTTCGTCGATGCGCGTGACGAACTGGGAATAGGACAGCCGCTCGACCGTCGGCCCCGGCGAGGAGAACTCGAAAAGCTGGAGCGCGATGATGAAAAAGATGAAGACAAGGCCCCAGATGAGAATGTTGCGTCCGTTCATCGACCGGTCCTGCTGGCGGGCGCGCCCGCGGGTTGTGTGATCCTGTTACAAGATAGGGGTTAAGAAAGGCGGGCGCCACGGGGGGCGCGCGCTTTTACGGCGTCGTCCCGGCGCCGGCCCTGGCGGGCTCAAGGGTCAGGAAACCGCAAGATGCGGTCATAAAACCGCTCCTCGGCCAGCGGGACGAGCCGAAGGCCCGGTTTTCCGCGGAAAAGCGCCGCCGGCGCGGCGAGAAGCGCCTCCTCGGGGGCGTCGAACAGAGCCCGGGCCGGACCCAGCGCCGCGAGCCCTTCCGGGCCGAGGGCGGCGACCTGCGCCGTTTCGCCGCCGCTGTTCTCCGCGATGAACCGCCCGTCCCACAGCGCCCGTCCGCCCGGCGCCAGCGCGAGGGCCGGCGCCGGCGCGACGCCGGCCCGGCCCAACAGGGCCGCCGGCTCGCGCAGGAAGAAAAGCGCCGGGCCGCGCCGTTTCAGCAGCGCCCCGCCCAGGGTCGCCGCGCCGGAAGCGCGCGCCGCCGCGAGCGCCGCGGCGGCGTCTTCAGGCGACGGCGCGTAATCGCCGCCCGAAACCGCGCGAACGAGGCGCGCCGCGACCGCCTCGAATCCGGGCTCGGCCGCGGCCTCGGCGCGCACGGACGCCCAGCCGCCGGCGTAAAAGCATCCGCCCGCGCGGGCGAACGCGTCTTCCTCCGCCCGCCTCATCGCAAGGCTCGCGGCGCGGGCGCGCGCGGCCGTCCGGCGCAGCGCCTCGCCGGTCAGGAGATTCTGCTCTTCGAGCGCGGCGAGCAGCGCGCGGGCGCGCACCCGCTCGAAAGCCGGATCGTCATTAGACGGATCGTCGATCCACGGCTGGCCGAAGCTTTCGAGCGTCGCCCGCGCCCGCGCGCGGGAGACGTCGAGAAAGGGCCTCAGCAGGGCGACCGGCGGCGCGGCGCCGGCGGCGATCATCTTACGCGCCGCCATGCCCGCAAGCCCTGCGGGGCCTGCGCCGCGCGCGAGCCGCATGAAGACGGTCTCGGCCTGGTCGTCCGCCGTATGGGCGGTCAGGACCGCTTCGAAGCCGTTCGCCGCCGCCTGCGCGGCGAGCAGCCGATAGCGGGCGCGCCGCGCGGCCTGCTGCAGCCCCGTCGTCGGCTTTTCGCCTTCCCAGACCAGGATGCGATGGTCGAGACCGGCGGCGCGGCACCAGTCGCCCGCCTGCGCCGCCTCGGCGCGGGATTCGGGGCGCAGGCCATGATCCACGGTGACGGCGAGGACGCGCGCCGCGCCCCTCCGCTGATGAGCCGCCGCAAGGCGGGCGAGCGTCATCGAATCCGGCCCGCCGGAGACGGCGACGATATACCGTCGCGGCGCGCCGAGAGCGGACAGGCGCGCGCAAAAAAAATCAAGATCGAGGGGCGCGGGCATCGCAGCGGCGCCTTTTCGCCTCAGCGCCCGATCGCGCCTAGCGGCAATTGATGCGCGACATTTCGAGATCGGCGCGATCGCGCACGGGTTGCGACGCGTTCGGAAATTTCGAGCGCATGGATTTGAAGACCTGGCAGGCCTCGCCCGTCTGGCCGAGGCGCGCAAAGGCCGTGCCGAGCTTCAGATAGGCTTCGGCCGCGCGCGAATCGTTCGGATATTTCTTGATATGCGCGATGAAGGCGTCCGCCGCGTCGGCGTTCTTGCCTGTCGCCAGATAAATCTCGCCGAGGCGGAACTGCGCATCCGCCGTGCGCGGATGATTGGGAAACGCTTCCAGGTAAAGCTCGAACGCCTCCTCCGCGCGGGCGTAATCGCCGCGCAGCAGAAAGCCCGACGCGTAACTGAACGCCTCGTCGGGATCGAACGGCAGGGCGACGTCGGACTCCTCGCCGCTCGCCTCGGCGATGCGCTCGGCGATCGGATCGCCGCCGGGTCCGAGCGCGACCGGCCCGCCCGTCGCCGCCGCCCCGTCGGCGCCTTCCGCGCCGCCCGCCAGCGCCGCGCTCACGGCGTCGAGCCGGGCCTGGGTTCGCTCGAGCTCATAGGACAGCTCCTCAATGCGGCCGGTGAGCTCCTGAATCTGCTCCTGGAGCTGGCCGAGCCTGACCGAAGTGTCGGCGGCGGCCGGCGCGCGCGCCTGGAGATCGGCCACGGCCTGCTCGAGCGCCGTCAGCCTTTCCTTCGTCGATTGCGCCGCGGCGGGGCCGGAAGCGCACGCGCCCGCCATGGCCAGAACGCCGGAAGCCAGCAGAACGGAGATCTTTCCACGCATGATGTCGCTCTTTCTTTTGCGCATCCTCTAGCGCCGGACGGCCTTGTCGCCGCCATGGGACGGTCGGCGCGAGGGCGCACTCTAACGGCAAACGCCGCCGCGAGTCACCGCTCGGCGATACCCGCCTTCTGCGACGAAACCGTGGCGGGGACCCGACGACGACGCCCGCCGCGACGAAAAACGCCGACCCCGGTTCGACGCCGGGGCCGGCGCTGTCGACGGCGAAATTCGCCTTAAAGCTGCGCGCCGCTTACGAGCTCACGCCCGTGATGGTGGTCGTCGCGTTGCGGTTGAGCGACCAGGCTTCCTCGGTCGAGCGCGGATCGATCGGGCGCTCCTTGCCGTAGGAGACCGTGGTGATGCGCGAGCCGTCGACGCCGAGGCTGACGAGATAGGCGCGCGCAGCCTCCGCCCGGCGGGCGCCCAGCGCAAGGTTGTACTCGCGCGTGCCGCGTTCGTCGCAGTTGCCGGCGATCAGAATGCGCACATTGGGGTACTGCTTGAGCCACGCGGCCTGACGGGCGAGCGTGGCCTGCGCCTGCGGCGTCAGCGTGTACTGATCGTAGGCGAAGAAAACGCGATGTCCGGCCGATTGTTCGAGATCGGCCTGGCTGCCCGGCGCCGGGCCCGACGGGGCCGGCGCGGTCGTCGCCGCGCCCGTATCCGTCGCCGCGACGTCCGGACCCGAGCTGCTGGCGCATGCCGAAAGCAAAATCAGCGCGCTGGCGGCGCTGGCGACTTTGACGACGGTATCGAACTTCATGATCTTCCCTGCTCCACCTTGCCATCTTCGGGCTTTGCGAGCGCCCCCGCTTTGAGCCCCTCGAATTGACCCTGCGCCTCGCGATCGCCGGGCGCGCTACAACTTATAATCGGGCCCTTTACGATCGCCTATCAGTTAAACGTCAAAGTTTAACCAATGGCTGAAAAGTAGCGGCGTCCGTTGACGCGCGCAAGCAAAGCCGTTCCGGCGCCCTAATGAATTTTCGGTTGCGGGTTCTCCATCCTTCTTCCCTCACGGCAGAAGCGGGGACCAGGCGGGATCCGAGGCGTCGCCCGGCGTGGGGATTCGGCGCAGATTCTGGCCCGTTAGGTCGATCGACCAGAGCGCGCTCGTCCCGCCCGAGCCGTCGCGATTGGTCGGGGTCTGACGGTAGAACATGATGACCCGGCCGTTCGGGGCCCAGGTCGGCCCTTCGTCGAGATAGCTCTCGGTCAACAGGCGCTCGCCCGTCCCGTCAGGGCGAATCACGCCGATGTAGAATCGGCCCTGATATTGCCGCGTGAAGGCGATGAGGTCGCCGCGCGGGCTCCACACGGGCGTCTGATAGCGCCCTTCTCCGAAGGTGATCCGGCGCTGGTTCGATCCGTCGGCGTTCATCACATAGATCTGCTGCGAGCCGCCGCGGTCGGACGCGAAAGCGATTCGCCGGCCGTCGGGCGACATCGAGGGCGACACGTCGATGGCGGGATTGTCCGTAAGCCGCGTAAGTCGACGCGTGGCCAGATCCATCATGAATACGTCGGAATTGCCGCCCCGTTCCATGGACATGAGCACGCGCGCGCCGTCCGGCGTGAAGCGCGGCGCGAAGGTCATGCCCCGGAACGATCCGAGCTGCTCCTGTTCGCCCGTCTCGATGTTGAACAGATAGACCTGGCCCGGACGATTCTGGAACAGGGCCATATAGGTGATCTGCTGCTGGGTCGGAGAGAAACGCGGGGTCAGCGCCTGATAGCTCAGCCCGTCGGTCAGGAAGGTGGGATTGGCGCCGTCCTGATCCATGATCATCAGGCGCTTGACGCGATTGTCCTTCGGTCCCGTTTCATGGACGAATACGACGCGGGTGTCGAAATAGCCGTCCTCGCCGGTGAGCGACTTATAGACGAAATCGGCGACCTTGTGGGCGGCTCGGCGCCAATTGTCCGCAGGCGTCTTGAAAGCGACCGCGCCGAGCTGCTCGCCGGCGTACACGTCCCAGACGCGCGTGGCGACTTCGATGCGTCCGTCGGCGAGATCGCGGGTTTCGGCGACGACCAGCACCTGCGCGTTGATGAGGCGCCAGTCCGGAAAGCGCGGGCGCACGTTCACCGATTCGAGATTCTCGATATAGGCGCGCGGATCAATCACCGCGAACAGGCCCGAGCGGTCGAGATCGGCCTTGACGACGTCGGTGATGTCGCGCGCAAGATCGCTCATCGGCGCGCTGGTCGCGATGAAATCCGGCACGGCGATCGGCATCGGCTCGATATTGCCCTGCGTGACGTCGATGCGCACCCGCGCCGAAGCGGCGAACGGCGCGGCCGCAGCCGCGAGTAAGGCGACAAGGCTCAAAAGCAGTCTGAAGGTCTTGCTCATCGTCTCGCTTTCCGGCGGTTCGCGCCCCTGAAAGAATTAATATCCGGCCATCTCGCTGGGGTCGAAATTGATCGCCCACGCTTTCCAGTCGTCATAGCGTTCCTGCGGCAGGAAATCATAGGGCTGGCACGAAATTATGGCGCGCAGCGCCGTCTGCTCCGCCGCCCGCCAGAACCGGTTGCCGGAAAGGGCGATCTGGGTCGCGTTCGCCACGCGCGGCTGGCCGGCCAGCGTGCCGTCGCGCTTGAGCTCGAATTCGACGGTCACGATGAGCTTGTTCGCCTCCGGCGCGCCGGCGAGCGCGGTGACGTTCCAGCAGCGCGCGACGGCGGCTTTCATCTTCGCGCGGTCGCTGGCCGTCAGACGGTCGCCGGGGCCGACGCGGGCCTGCGGTCTGTCCGCCTGCTGAGCGGTTTCGGCCGGCGCCTGCGCGGGAGCGGCTTGCCGGTCGCGCGCCTTGTCGACCAGCGCCGCGAGGCGGTCGAGATCGATTTCCTCGTCTTTCGGTTTCGGCTTGGGCTGCGGCTTGGGCGGCTCGGGCTTCGGCTGAGGTTCCGGTTCCGGCTCCGGCTCGACCGGCTTCGGTTCGGGCTCGGGTTCGGCGGCGGCGACTCGCGGCGGCGGCGCGGGCGCCGGCTCGGGCCTGACCTCCGCCGCCGCCGGCGGCGCGGGTTCGGGTTCAGGTTCGGGTTCAGGCTCCGGTTCGGGCTCCGGTTCGGGCTCCGGCTCGGGACGCGCCGCGGGCGCGCTGGTCAGCTCCGCCAGCTCCGCTTCGGAGATCAGCTCGATCGGCACTACAGGCTCGCTCACGATCCGCGTGCGCCAGCTCTCGGGCAGCGACAGGAAGGCGAGGCCCGCGACCGCGAGATGCAGCAGGATCGAAGCGAAGAGGCCGAAACGCATGGGCTCCCGCGGCGCCTCCCCGTCGCGCTAGTTCAACTCTGGATCGGTGACGAGGCCGATTTGGCGATAGCCCGCGGCGTTGATGCGGCCCATGACGCGGACCACCTCGCCGTAAGAGCGCGACTGGTCGCCGCGAATGTAGATCCGCTGTTCATAGCCGGCCGTGGCGATGGCGTTGAGCCGCGGCACCAGATTTTCGAGCTCCACCGGCGTCTCCTGCAGATAAATGGTCCCGTCCGCGGCGACCGTGACGGTGAGCGGCTCGCCCTGATCCGGGATCGGCTGGGCGGCGGTCTCCGGCAGGTCGACGGCGACGCCGACGGTCAGCAGCGGCGCGGCGACCATGAACACGATCAGCAGCACCAGCATGACGTCGACGAAGGGCGTGACGTTGATCTCCGCCATCGGCCGCGGCCGGCCCGGACGGTGCCGGCCGTTGCTTGTTCCGGTCTGGACGACGCCTGCAGCCATCAGCGCGCCCTTTCATCGAGCTGGCGCGACAGGATCGCCGCGAACTCGTCGGCGAAACCCTGAAGGCGCACGGCGAAGGAATTGAGCGCGGCGGAATAACGGTTGTAGCCGACCACCGCCGGAATCGCCGCCAGAAGGCCGAGGGCGGTGGCGAACAGCGCCTCGGCGATACCCGGCGCGACGACGGCGAGATTGGTGTCCTTGGTGGCCGCGATCGCCTGGAACGAGGTCATGATGCCCCAGACCGTGCCGAACAGGCCGACGAAGGGCGCCGCCGAGCCGATGGTCGCCAGCGTGCCGAGATTGCGCTCGGCCGCTTCGAGCTCGCGGGCGACGGCGACGTTCATGACCTTCTCGATGCGCTGCTTGGCGCCGGCCACGAGCGCGTCGGTGCGTCCGGCGTCCTTGGCGCGGCCCCACTCGCCCATGCCGGCGGCGAACACCCGGGCCATCGGATGGTCCAGCTTGTCGGCGATCTTGCGATGCAGCTCGTCAAGCGGCCGGCCCGACCAGAACTGGTCCTCGAACCGGCGCGATTTCGCCTTGAGCCGGCCGAACAACATCGATTTGTCGATGATGATCGCCCAGGACCAGACCGAAGCGACCGCCAGGATGCCCATGACGGCCTTCACCACCAGGCCGGCGCTCAGAAACAGGCTCCAGAGGCTGAAATCGCCCCCCAGTCCTGCGCCCGCCGCTATCGCGACATCAGTCTCCATAGTTTACGATCCCCTGCACCTGCCCGCGCCGGCGGGCCGCTGACGGAATTGCCGAATATATTAGGCGGCCGGCGTGACGGCCTCGTTGCTTCCCTCGACCCTGGTCTTCCTTCGACCCTGGACTCGCGGCGCAAGCGCCGCCCTGCGCCGTCCAATAACACCGCCGCATGCGATCTTGTAACCTGTTCGCCGCGCAGATGCCCATACAATTTGGCCGAATCGCGGCCGGCGCGGCGAAAGCGACGCGCGCCTGTCGGATTTTTAATCGCCGGTTGAGCGCGCCCTCGATGTTTCGTCGCGGACGCGAGCAGCGAGCCGCCCGGCGACGTCCGCCGGAAGGCGGCGCGGCCGGCCGTCCCGGTTCATGCAGGCGGCCTCCACGTCGGCGCGGGCGAGAAGCCGCCCCTCGCGGCGGATTTCCTGCTCGAGCAGAAAGCGCGCGCCGCGCGTCTCGACGAACCGCGTGCGCACTTCGATCAGATCGTCGATGCGCGCCGGCGCAAGCCATTCGACCGTCATTTTCCGAACCGCGAAGACCAGCGGCTCGGCCCGCTGCAAAAGCTCGCAATGACGGACCCCGCACGCGCGCAGCGCCTCGGTGCGCCCGCGCTCGAAGAAATGCAGATAACGCGCGTGATAGACGACGCCCGAAAAGTCGGTGTCCTCGTAATAGACGCGGATGGCGACGGCGAAGTCGGTCATGAATTCCCGAGGAGCCCGCGCGCGGCGAGATTCTTCATCAGCGCGCCGGCGCCGAAAGTCCAGGGCGGCGCGCGGTCGCTCGTCGTCACGACATTGACGAGCGCGCCGAGACGGGGCGAGGAGACGACGACCCGGTCGCCCTCGCGATGGGTGAAGCCGCGCCCCTTTTCGCCGCGATCCTCGACCGGCGCGAACATCGTGCCCAGAAACAGCATCAGCCCGTCCGGATACTGATGGTTCTCGTTGATCGTCTGCGCGAGCAGCGCGGCGGGCGGGCGGCTGATCTCGCTCATGCGGCTTTCGGCGGCGAGCGAAAAGCCGTCGCGCCCCTCGATTTCCAGGCGCACGACCGCCTGCTCGACGTCCGCCATGGCGAAATCGTCGTCGAAAAGCCGGACGAACGGCCCGACGGCGCAGGAGGCGTTGTTGTCCTTGGCCTTGCCGAGCAGAAGCGCGCTGCGCCCCTCGAAATCGCGCAGGTTCACGTCGTTGCCGAGGCTCGCTCCGACGGCGCGCCCCTTCGAATTCGCCGCCAGCGCGATCTCCGGCTCGGGATTGCTCCAAGACGAGGCCGGATGAACCCCGACGGGCGCGCCCCAGCCGACCGCGGACATCGGCTGGGCCTTGGTGAAAATCTCCGCGTCGGGACCGATCCCGACTTCGAGATATTGCGACCACAGGCCCTCGGCCGTCAGCGCCTGTTTGAGCCGGGCGGCGGCCCCGGAGCCGGGGCGCACGCCTTCGAGGCTCGCGCCCACATGCGCGGCGAGGCGGCTGCGGATCGCGTCGGCCTTCGCCGGATCCCCGCCGGCGCGCTCCTCGATCACCCGCTCGATCAGGCTCGCCGCAAAGGTGACGCCGCACGCCTTCACCGCCTGAAGATCGCAGGGCGCCAGAAGCGTCAGGTCTGCATCCGCGCCCGGCGGGCCGATTTCGTCGAGGCCGCCAAGCGCGTCGAAAGACCCTTCCCGCAGGCGCGCCGGCAGGTCGTCGATCTCGAACAGAAGGCTCGTCGTCGGCGCGAGCGCCGAGAGATCGAAGACCGTCCCGTCCCGGAAGAGCGCGGGCGACGGCCCGCCGGCGTCCCGCCGCCACACGCGCCCGACCAGAATCGCCGCTTCATGGTCGGCGGGCAGCGCGTCGGCGAGCCCCGTCACGTCTCCGCCTCGTCGAACAGGCCGGGCCCGACGCCCTTCGGCGCCGGCAGGCCCAAATGCCGCCAGGCGCTCGCCGACAGCGCGCGCCCGCGCGGGGTGCGCTGGATGAGGCCCTGTTGCAGGAGGAACGGCTCGATCACGTCCTCGACGGCGTCGCGGGCCTCGGCGAGGGCCGCGGCGATGGTCTCCACCCCGACGGGCCCGCCGCCGAAATGCTCCGCAATCAGCCGAAGATAGCGCCGGTCGAGCGGGTCGAGGCCGACGGCGTCGATCTCGAGCCGGGCGAGCGCGCGGTCGGCGACGGCGCGGTCGATCACCGGCGCGCCCTCGACGGTGGCGACGTCGCGCACCCGGCGCAGGAGCCGGCCGGCGACGCGCGGCGTGCCGCGCGAGCGCCGCGCGATCTCCATCGCGCCGTCCTGCGAGATCGCCGCGCCGAGCTTTTCCGCGCCGCGCCGCACGATGGCGCAAAGATCCGTATGGGAATAAAAATCGAGCCGCACGGGAATGCCGAAGCGGTCGAGCAGGGGCTTGGCGAGCAGGCCCGAGCGCGTCGTCGCGCCGATGAGCGTGAAGCGCGGCAGGTCGATCCGCACCGAGCGCGCCGAGGGTCCCTCGCCGATCATGAGATCGAGGGCGTAATCCTCCATCGCCGGGTAGAGCACTTCCTCGACCGCCGGCGAGAGGCGGTGAATCTCGTCGATGAAAAGAACGTCGCCCGCCTCGAGATTGGTGAGGAGCGCGGCGAGATCGCCCGCCTTGGTGATGACCGGCCCCGAGGTCGCGCGGAAATTCACCCCGAGCTCGTTGGCGACGATCTGGGCGAGCGTCGTCTTGCCGAGGCCGGGCGGGCCGTGAAAGAGCACGTGATCGAGCGCCTCGCCGCGCGCGCGCGCCGCCTCGACGAAAACGCGCAGATTGTCCTTCGCTTGGGGCTGGCCGACGAAGTCGTCGAGGCGCTTCGGGCGCAGCGCCGCGTCGGCGTCTTCGGCCTTGCGCGCGCCGTCGATCAGGCGGTCGTCCTTGCGCAGGAGTTCAGACACGAGGGCCTCCCCAAACGCCGCGCGTTCTCCCCTCTCCCGTCTTGCGGGAGAGGGGCCGGGGGTGAGGGTGGATTCGTCGCATCAAAGCCCAAGCTCTTTCTGAACCAGCGCGAGAAGATGATCCCGGCTCATCGCAGTCGCGGCGGGAACGTGCAAGAGCCGCCAGCCCTGTCCCCTGATCGCCTGCTCGCGAACGGCGTCTTTTTCCGAGACGGACGAAAGGCGGCGAACGCCGCCGTCTATCTCAATGACCAGCTTCGCCTTGACGATCGCGAAGTCGACGATGAACGGACCTATCGGATGTTGACGGCGCACCGGAAAACCTTGCGCGCGAAGGGAGCGCAGCGACTCCCACGCCCGTCGCTCCGGCGCATTGGCGTTCTTGCGGAAACGACGCGCGACCCGGGTATTCGGACGCGGATTCATGACCGCCCCATCGTCGTTCGATGCGACGCCGCGCTGACGTCTTCGCTCTCGCTTGCGCGCCGGGGCCGGGAGCATGGCGAAGCATTCAAGGCGAAACGGCGCGCCCGGTTCTCTCCCCTCTCCCGCCCCGGCGGGAGAGGGGAGAGAACCGGGCGCGAGGGAAACCGGCCTCGCATGACGACGTAAACTGCGTGCAAAAACACAGCGCCGCCACCCTCACCCCTAACCCCTCTCCCGCAACGCGGGAGAGGGGAACAGCAAAGCGCGTCGATCAGGCGGTCGTCCTTATGGGCGGGTTCGGGCGTCACGCCGCTGCGAGCTCCTTCAGCGCGCCCTTGATGAGATCTTCGACGCCCGCCTGCTCGCCGAGACACTCGGCGGCGAGGGCGACGGCGCGGCGCGCGGCGACGCCGTCATAGCCGAGATTGGCGAGCGCCGAGACCGCGTCGGCGCGGCTGTCGGGCGCGCCGGCGTCGCTTCTCGCCGCGGCGGGAAAACGCGCGACGACGGCGAAGCCGCGCCCGGTTCCGGCGAGCGCGCCGAGCTTCGATTGCAATTCGCTGACGATGCGCTGGGCGAGCTTTTTGCCGACGCCGTGCGCGCGCGCCACGACGCCGGCGTCCTGCGCCGCGACGGCGTCATAAAGATCGTCCGGCGGCAGAACGGCGAGCACCGCGAGCGCATGGCGCGCGCCGACCCCCTGCACGCCCTGCAGCAGGCGGAAGGCCTGGCGCTCGGCCTCGCTTTCGAAGGCGTAAAGCCGGATCATGTCCTCGCGCACGACCGTCTCGACGCTGAGCGTCGCCGCCTCGCCCGCAGCGAGCCTGTGCAGCAGCCGCGCGTGAGCGTGCACCTCGTAACCGACGCCGCCGACGTCGATGAGCGCGCCGTCCTCGAACACCGCCGCCACGGTTCCCCTCAAACGCCCGATCACGCCTGCGCCTCCATGACCGTGCGGGCGAGGCGGCGCGCGCCGCGCCAGTGGGCATGACAGATGGCCGCGGCGAGCGCGTCGGCCGCGTCCGCCGGCTGCGCCCCCGCCGCCGGCAGAAGCGCGCGCACCATCGCCTGCACCTGAGCCTTGGCGGCGTGGCCCTGGCCCACGACCGCCTTCTTGATGCGGTTGGTCGCGTATTCGGCGATCTCGAGCCCGGCGAGCGCCGGCGCGAGCAGCGCGACGCCGCGAGCCTGGCCCAGAACCAGCGCGTCGCGCGGGCTGGCGTTGACGAAGGTCTCTTCCACCGCGACCTCGTCGGGCCGGTGCGTCTCGATCACGGCGCGCAGGGCGGCGAAGATGCAGGCGAGCCGGCCGGCCGCGCTTTCGCCGCGCGGCGCGCGCGCCGCGCCGGCGGCGACGAAGGACAGCCGCGGGCCGTCGCAGTCGATGACGCCCCAGCCCGTGACGGCCGAGCCCGGATCAAGCCCCAGAATGCGAATGCGCGCGCTCATGGTCATGCGCCGTCAAGCATGGCCCGCTTCGCGAGAGAACGAAACGGGAATTTTTCATCAGGGCCGCAGGTCGGAACGCCCGGAAATCTCCGCCGCAAGCCGGGCGCGCAGGGCTTCGGCGCTGGCGCGCAGCTCCGGACTCATCTCCGCCGCGCCGAGCAGCGCCCGGTCGACCCATTGCAGGGCGGCGACCGGATCGCGCGCCCGCCCGTCGCCCTCCGCCAGCGCGACGGCGTAAAGGAACCGCCCCTGCGGGTCGCCCGCTTCGGCCGCGCGCTCGAACCAGTCGGCGGGGCTGTCGTCGGTCTCTCCCGCCCGGCCGTCATGGATGAGAAGCCCATACGCGACCGCCGCTTCGGGAAGGCCCGCTTCCGCCGCGGCGCGCATCCAGCGGGCGGCCCCCGCGGGGTCGGGCGGGCCGGCGAGGTCCCCGCCGAGGATCAGCGCGAGATCGAATTGCGCCTCCGGATGGCCCTGCCCGGCGGCGACAAGAAGATGCTCCTTGGCCTTGCGGAAATCCTGCCTGCGGCCGTCGCCGGAAAGGTAGGCCGCGCCCAGATAAAACCGGCCCGCGGCCTCGCCGGCTTCGGCCGCCGCCTCGAACAGGTCGGCGGCGCGAACGGGATCGCGCGCGAGGCCGTCGCCGCTCATCAGAAGGAGTCCCAGGCGGACCTGCGCCGGCGGATGGCCGTTGTCGGCGGCGAGCGCGTACCATTGCGCGGCGCGCGCCGAGTCCTGCTTCACGCCGTCCCCGTAAAAGGCGAGCTCGCCGAGCGCGAACTGCGCGTCCGCGCTGCCGGCGCTCGCGGCCCTGAAATAAAGGTCGAGCGCGCGCTCGAGATTTTTAGGCCCGCCGAGGCCCTTTTCTTCGAGATAGCCGAGCAGATGCTGCGCGTCGCGGTCGCCGGCTTCGGCGAGCGGCTCGGCCAACGCGCGGGCCGCAGCGTAATCGCCCGCGACCATCCGCTCGAAGGCGGCGGCGACCGTCGGCGCCTCGGCGCGCGCCGGAAGGGCGGGCGCGGCGGCGAGCAGCGCGGCGGCCAGAAGCGTCAGCGCGGGCGACATGGGGCGAGCGGCCATAGTCTTCTTATCCGCTGATTCCAGCGGGCGGGGCTTCCTGCGCGGCGCGGATCGCAGCCTCGAACCGGCGCACGGCCGCCGCCGGACCGTCGGGATCATTCCATACGGCGCCGCAGACGGCGAGATAATCCGCCCCGGCGCGCGCCAGGACGCCGCAATTCTCCGGCGTGATCCCGCCGATGGCGACGCAAGGAAGCGTCGTGGCGTAGGCCCACCATTCGATGAGCGCGGGATCGGCGCGGGTCGGCGCCTCTTTCGTATCCGTCGGGAAGAACGCGCCGAAGGCGACGTAATCGGCGCCCTCCTCGCCGGCGATCATGGCGAGGTGCTTCGAGTCGTGGCAGGTCACGCCGATGATGGCGTCAGGCCCCAGAAGCGCGCGGGCGTCCCTGCAGGCCGCGTCCTGCTGGCCGACATGAACGCCGTCGGCGCCCGCCTTTTTCGCGAGGTCCGGCCGGTCGTTGACGAGAAACGCGGTCTCGCGCGCCCGCGCCAGGGGCAGGAGCGCCGCCGCCGCGCGCAGGATTTCCTCGTCAGGCGCCGGCGTTCCGTCGCGGTCCTTGAGGCGGAGCTGCGCGCAGGCGACGTCGCCGGCGTCGAGCGCGGCCTCGAAATCCGCGGCGAACCGGGCGAGATCGGCGATGCGCGGCGGCGTGACGAGATAAAGGCGGCAGGACATAATGCTCAGGGCTTAGGTTTTAGGTGTTGGGTTTCGGGCGGCGACGAACGGCGCGGCCTACCCTTAAGCCCTAAAACCTGAAACCCAAAACCTGAATCTTACCCCGCCATCGCGGCTTCGGCTTCGCGCTGGGCCTGGGTCTTCTTGACCTTCGGCTTGAGGAGATCGCGCTTCACCTCTTCGGGGATCGCATTGTAGACCGTCGGCGCCAGGATGTTCAGCCTGCGGCGGACTTCCCCGAGCGGCAGCGGCAGCAGCGCCTCGACATCCTGGGCGGGAATCCATTCGGCCTCAAGCCCCATGCGGCGGGCTTCGTTCGCCGCACGCCAGAAAGGCTGGCCGGGCCGTTCGAGCTTCATGGCGAGAAGCCCGATCCAGATGATGAGCCGGAAGCCCGGATTGCGCGTCTGGGCGCGGGTGAAGCACAGATTGCACAACTCGCCCAGCGCATCGCGCCCGTAGCCGGTGAGCACGTGCCAGAGGTCGTGGCTGACGTCGAGATGCAGGAACAGGCGGCGATATTCCGGGAACTGCGTATCGCCGCGGAAGTCGATGCCCGCTTCGGCGGCGGAATCGATGAGCCCTTCGGGCGTCAGATTCTCCCCTTCCATGAAGGCGAGATAGGCGCGCCCGAAGCTGCCTTCCGGCATGGCGCGCAGCCTTTCGCGGTCGGAAAGGATTTCCTCGAGCTTCACTGGCTCGCTCACGACCCTGCGCCCGTACGGCGTGGCGACGAACCGCCTGAACGTGCGCTTGCCGGCCCGGCCGGACAGGGCGGCGACGGCTTCGAACACCTGACGGGTGTCTTCCTTGTTGAGGACGAGCTTGACGACGGAGACGAGCGCGTGCAGCGGGCGCACCGGCGGGGCCGGCGGCGTCGGACAGCCCCCGATCCACTCGATCTTTTCGGGGGGAACGGTTTGCGTCGCGCTGGCGTGTTCGGCGGCCATCATGACGACATCTCCGGAGCGGCGGCGGCAAGTCTTACACTGACCGGTTTACCAAAAATAAATGTCGGTACGCGGCCGGCCCGCGTCAAGGGCGGGAGGGGGGGCGGGAGGGGAAATTTCGCATCGCCGCCGCCTTCGGATAGAATGGCGCCGGGAGGACAGCGTCATGCGTCGATCCCCAGCGGCCCGCGCCCCGGCGGCGTCCGTCGCCGTCGCGCTTTTTGCGCTCGCCCTCGCCGGCTGCGACCCCGCCGGCGACCGCCCCTTCGATCCCATCGCCGGGAGGACGGCGGAACCGTCCGGCCGGCTTTACGCCGCCTCTTCGAGTCCGTCGGACCACTCGCCGCGCTGGGCGAGGCCGTTCATGCGGGCCCGGTGGGCGAAGGCTTTCTGCGCGGCGGGGACATTCTCGGCCTTGCCGGCCCAGGCCTTGAGCGGGGCGGCCTGCAGCGCGCGCCCGTAAGAGAAGGACAGGGGCCAGGGCAGCCAGTCCGCATATTGCGCGTTCATGGCGTTGAGGTGCGCCGTCGCCTCCTCGTCGGACTGGCCGCCCGACAGGAACACGATCCCCGGCACGGCCGCCGGCACGGCGGCGCGGAAGCATTTCACCGTCTTTTCGGCGACTTCCGAAACGCCCGCCTGCTTGGGGCATTTCTTGCCGGGCACGACCATGTTGGGCTTGAGGATCGTTCCTTCGAGCGCCACGCGCTGGTCGTAGAGCTCGGCGAAGACCGCGCGCAGCACGTATTCGGTGACCTCGTAGCAGCGGTCGATGTCGTGATCGCCGTCCATCAGCACTTCCGGCTCGACGATCGGCACGATGTCCGCCTCCTGGCAGAGCGCGGCGTAGCGGGCGAGCGCGTGCGCGTTCGTCTTTATGCAGCAGACGGAAGGAATCGCGCGGTCGCCGCCGCGGCCGATGTCGATGACGGCGCGCCATTTCGCGAAGCGCGCGCCGAGCCCGTAATACTCCTTCAGCCGGTCGCGCAGCCCGTCGAGGCCTTCGGTGATCTTCTCGCCCGGCGCGAAGGGAAGATCCTTCGCGCCCTTGTCGACCTTGATTCCCGGGACGGCGCCGGCCTGCTCGATCAGCCTCACGAGCGGCGTTCCGTCCTTCGCGTTCTGGCGGATCGTCTCGTCGAACAGGATGACGCCGGAGATGTATTCCTTCATCGCCTCTTCGGTGCGGAAGAGCATCTCGCGGTAGTCCCGGCGGTTCTCCTCCGTCGACTCGACGCCGATGGACTCGAAACGCTTCTTGATGGTGCCTGAGGATTCATCCGCCGCCAGAATTCCCTTGCCAGGGGTCATCATGGCGAGCGCGATCTTGTTGAGCGCGTCGAGGTTCATTGCTCGTCCCCTTTGTCTTCGTTCGCTTCCAGCGCTTTAACGCCCGGCAGCGTCTTGCCTTCCAGCCATTCGAGAAAGGCGCCGCCGGCGGTCGAAACGTAGGTGAAGTCGTCCGCGGCCTGCGCGTGGTTGAGAGCGGCGACGGTGTCTCCCCCGCCCGCGACCGCGACGAGACCGGCCTCCTTCACGCGCCGGGCCGCGAAGCGCGCGGCCTCCACCGTCGCCGTGTCGAAGGGCGCGATCTCGAACGCGCCGAGCGGTCCGTTCCACACGAGCGTTTTGGCGGCCTCGATCTTCGCGGCGATCAGATCGACGCTTTCCGGCCCGAGATCGAGGATCATGTCGTCGGGTCTGACCGCATCGACGGCGACAACCTCGCTCGGCGCGCCGGCCTCGAATTTTTTCGCGACCACCGCGTCGACGGGCAGGACGAGCTCGCATCCCTTTTCCGCCGCCTGCGCCATGATCTCCCGCGCCGTGTCCGCGAGGCCCGGCTCGCACAGCGATTTGCCGACGGAGAGCCCCTTGGCGAACAGGAAGGTGTTGGCCATGCCGCCGCCGACGACGAGCGCGTCCGCCTTGCCGATGAGATTGAGGAGAAGGTCGAGCTTGCTCGAAACCTTGGCCCCGCCCACCACGGCGATCATGGGGCGCTCCGGGTTCGACAGCGCCGCGGCGAGGTAATCGAGCTCGCGCTGCATCGCCCGGCCGGCCGCCGCCGGCAGAACGCGCGCCAGCCCCTCGGTCGAGGCGTGGGCGCGATGGGCCGCGGAAAAGGCGTCGTTGACGTAGAGATCGCCGTTCTCGGCGAGCGCCTTCACGAAGTCGGGGTCGTTCTTCTCCTCGCCGGCGTGAAAGCGCGTGTTTTCGAACAGCGCCACGTCGCCGCCGATGAGGCGCGCGGCCGTCCGGCGCGCCGGCTCGCCGACGCAGTCGGAAGCGAACTCCACAGGCCCGCCGAGCAGCGCGCCGAGCTTTTTCGCCACGGGACGCAGGGAATACTCCGGATTCGGCGCGCCGTCGGGCCGCCCGTAGTGGGACAGCAGGATCACCTTGGCGCCGCGCTTGGAGAGCTCCTTGATGGTGGGGAGCGCCCGCTCGATGCGCGTCGCGTCGGTCACCTCGCCCTTCTTCATGGGGACGTTGAAATCGACGCGCACCAGAACGCGCTTGTCGGCCACGTCGAAATCGTCAAGCGTGCGATAGCGCGCCATCATCGCTCCTTCCGATCGTCGGCGGGACAGCGGACGAAAACCGTCTCCTGCCCGTCCGCGCGGCTCAGCCGCAGCATGTCGCCGCCCACATCGACATCGACGGTCTCGGCGTAGGGCGCGGCTTCGCCCTCGCAGAGAAGATCGAGCCGGTAGCCGCCTTCGGTCCCTTCTTGCGCGTTCGCGATGCGGCAGCGGTTCTCATAGCCGATGAAGGCGTCCGCCGTGAAGGCGACGGGCGACGGATCGGCCGAGCCGGGGGCGACGCCGCAAAGCGCGGGCTCCGCCGCCCACACGCCGATGTAAACCGGCTGATGCGCCGTCGGCCGCTCGCCGTCTTGCGCCCCCGGACCGGGCTCGACCGCGGGCTCCAGGGGCTGATTCCGGGCGTCCGGCTCGCCGTCGCAGGCCGAAAGGCTCGCGCCGGCGGCCAGGGCGAGCGCGGCGATCGCGCGCCGCATTCGCCCCGTCTTGGCCCGTCCCCCGCCCATGGAGTGCGGCTCCTCAGAGGTGTTTGGCCATCTCGAGCGCGACGTCGGCCATGCGCGTGGAGAAGCCCCATTCGTTGTCGTACCAGGCCAGCACCCGCACGAGCCGGCCCTTGATGATCTGCGTCTGCGCGAGCGCGAAGGTCGAGGAATGGGGATTGTGGTTGAAGTCCGACGAGACCAGCGGCTTGTCGGTGTAGGCGAGCACGCCCTTCATCGGCCCGTCGGCGGCCTCGATCACCGCGCCGTTGACCTCCTCGACCGCGGTCTCGCGCGACGCCGTAAAGACGAGGTCGATGACGGAGACGTTCGGCGTGGGCACGCGGATCGACGAGCCGTCGAGCTTGCCCTGCAGCTCGGGCAGGACGAGGCCGAGCGCCTTGGCCGCGCCGGTCGAGGTCGGGATCATCGACATGGCCGCCGCGCGCGCGCGGTAAAGATCCTTGTGCAGCGTGTCGAGCGTCGGCTGGTCGCCGGTGTAGGAATGCACCGTCGTCATGTAGCCGTAGTCGATCCCGACCGCGTCGTTGAGAACCTTCGCGACCGGCGCGAGGCAGTTGGTCGTGCACGAGCCGTTCGAGACGACGAGATCGTCCTTCGTCAGCGCGCTGTGGTTGACCTTGTAGACGATGGTCTTGTCCGCGCCTTTGGAAGGGGCGGAGACCAGCACCCGCCTGGCGCCGGCGTCGAGATGAAGCGCCGCCTTTTCCCGGTCGGTGAAGACGCCCGTGCATTCGAAGACGATGTCGACGCCGAGATCCTTCCACGGCAGCTTCGCCGGATCGCGCTCGGCGAAGACCTTGATCGGCCCGCGACCGGCGTCGATGCTGTCGGCGGTCGTCTTGACTTCCTGCGGGAAGCGTCCGTGTACGGAGTCGTATTGCAAGAGATGCGCGTTGGTCTCGACAGGCCCGAGATCGTTGATGGCGACGACCTCGATCCCCTGCCGGTCATGCTCGATCATCGAGCGCAGCGCCAGACGCCCGATGCGCCCGAACCCGTTGATTGCGACTCTTACGGTCATCGTCCTTCTCCTAATCGATCAGCTTCTTTGCAGCCTTCGCGACCGCGTCTGCAGCGATCCCGAAATGCGCGTAAAGGTCCGGCCCCTTGCCCGACGCGCCGAAGCCGGTCATGCCGACGAAGGCGTCCTTGCGGCGCAGGAACAGATCCCACCCCTGACGGACCGCCGCCTCCACGCCGACGCGCGGCGCCTTGCCGAGCAGCCTGGCGCGGTATTTCTCCGGCTGCAGACGGAACAGCTCGAAGCTCGGCGCGGAGACGACGCGGGCGCGGATTTTGCCTTGGGCGAGCTTCTCGCGCGCTGCGAGGGCGATCTCGACCTCCGAGCCCGTGGCGATCAGCACCACGTCCGGGTCCGCCTCTTCCGCGATCGCATAGGCGCCGCGCGCGCAGCGGTTCTCGTCCTCATGGGCGAGCCGGGCGGGCGCGAGATTCTGGCGGGTGAGCGCGATGACGCTCGGCCCGTCGCGGCTCGCCAGCGCGAGCTCCCAGCATTCGGCCGTCTCCACCGCGTCGGCCGGACGAAACACCTTGAGATTGGGAATCGCGCGCAGGGCGGCGAGATGCTCGACCGGCTGATGGGTCGGACCGTCCTCGCCGAGTCCGATCGAGTCGTGGGTCATGACGAAAACGACGCGCTGGCCCATCAGCGCGGCGAGACGGATCGCCGGCCGGCAATAGTCGGAGAAGACGAGGAACGTGCCGCCATAGGGAACGACGCCGCCATGCAGCGCCATGCCGTTCATCGCCGCGGCCATGGCGTGCTCGCGCACGCCGTAATGGAGGTAGCGGCCGGCGTAATTCTCCGCGCTCAGAACATCAAGACCCTTGGTCTTGGTGTTGTTCGAGCCCGTCAGGTCCGCCGAGCCGCCCACCGTGTCGGGGATCGCCGCATTGACGACCTCGAGAGCCATTTCCGAAGCCTTGCGCGTGGCGACCTTGGGCGGATTTTCAGCGAGAACCTTCTTGTACTCGCGGATCGCCCCGGCCAGCGTTTCGGCGTAGTCGCCCTTGAGCGCGGCCTCGAACGCGTCCTTTTGCGGGGAGGCGTCGAGACGCGCGCGCCAGGCTTCGCGCGCGGCGCGCCCGCGCCGGCCGGCTTCGCGCCAGGCGGCGAGAATGTCGTCCGGAATCTCGAACGGCGGATGCGGCCAGCCCAGCGCTTCGCGCGCGGCCGCGATCTCCTCCGCGCCCAGGGGCGCGCCGTGCGCGGCCGCCGTGCCGCCCTTCTTCGGAGCGCCGCGGCCGATGACGGTGCGGCAGGCGATGAGGCTCGGCCGGTCGCTTTCCCGCGCGGCCTCGAGGGCGCGCGCGACCGCTTCCGGGTCATGGCCGTCGACCCGCGCCGTCGCCCAGCCCGAGGCGGCGAAGCGCTGAAGCTGGTCGGTCGAGTCGGCGAGCGCGGTCGGCCCGTCGATCGAAATCCGGTTGTCGTCGAACAGAACGATCAGCTTACGGAGCTTCAGATGCCCGGCGAGGGCGATCGCCTCGTGGCTGATCCCTTCCATCAGGCAGCCGTCGCCCGCGATCACATAGGTGTAGTGGTCGACGAGGTCTTCGCCGAAGCGGGCGGCGAGATGGGCCTCGGCGATCGCCATCCCGACGGCGTTGGCGAGCCCCTGGCCGAGCGGGCCGGTCGTCGTCTCCACGAGCGGGGCGTGGCCGTATTCGGGATGGCCGGCGGTCTTGAACCCGAGCTGGCGGAAGTTCCGGATCTGGTCGAGGTCCATTCCCTCATAGCCGAGGAGCCAGCCGAGGGCGTAGATCAACATCGAGCCGTGGCCGGCCGACAGGATGAAGCGGTCGCGGTCGGGCCAGTCCGGCGCGGCGGCGTCGAGCTTCATGAACCGCGCGAACAGCGTCGTCGCGACGTCGGCCATGCCCATCGGCATGCCGGGATGGCCGGATTTCGCCTGCTCCACCGCGTCCATGGCGAGCGCGCGGATGGCGTTGGCCATGCCGGCGAAAAGGGCGGGATCGGCGGGCGCAGTCCCGGCGCGGGCGGTGTCGGCCATTCGAACCTCGATCTGGGCGGGATGGATCGCGATGCGGCTTTCTCGCGGCGCTTCATGCCTCGCAGGCGCCGGAGGGTCAAGAGAGCGCTCCTAACCGACAACGCATCCTGACTAAAGGATGAATCCGCCCTTTCTGGACAGACGCCGCGGCGCTCGCCAAACTGGCCGCGCCGCAGTCGAGGAGACGCGATCCCATGTCGACCTTTGAAGACGCGGCCGCGCGGCTCTCCGGCGCCGTCGAGGCGCTGGAAGACGCGCTCGCCCAGCGCCTTCACAATCTCGCCCTTCAGGGCGAGTTCGCAGAGGCCGCCCGCCGCCAGTCGCGCGCCGCGCGGGCGCGCGCGGAGGCCGCCTCGGAAGCCATCGCCGGCGTGATCGCGGAGCTGCGCGCCATTCTCGACGAAGCCGACGGCGCGGCCGGCGCTCAAGCGAACGAGGCGTGATCCATGGCGCAGGCGGACATCGCGATCAACGGGCGCCTCTACAAGGTCACCTGCGACGACGGCCAGGAGCAGCGCCTGCAGCAGCTCGCCAACTATTTCGACCGCCATGTGACGCGCCTGTCGGGCGAGCTGGGCCAGATCGGCGACGCGCGGCTGATGCTGCTCGCCGCGCTCACCGTGTGCGACGAGCTGTTCGAGACGCGCAAGCGCCTCGCCGATCTCGAGGCCGCCGGCGCCCCGCTCGATCCCGAAAGCGCCGGCGCGGCGCGGCGCGCGCTCGAAGAGGCCGCCGACCGGGTCGAAGCCCTCGCCCGGCGCGCGGCCGAGGGCTGAGCGCGGCCGTCAGACGACGCGCAGAATGTCCTCGAGCGCTTTCTTCTTCAGCGCATGTTTGGGGACCTGCGCGTTCGCCGCCGGCCGGCCTGCGACGATCAGCATGTAGGGTTTCTCCGAGGGCGGACGGTCGAGAATCTCGCTTAAAAACGCCATCGGATTCGGCGTGTGGGTGAGCGTGGCGAGCCCCGCGTGATGCAGCGCGGCGATGAGAAAGCCGGTCGCGATGCCGACGCTCTCGTTCATGTAATAGGTCTTCTGCTCGCGGCCCGTCGCCGCCGCGTTGCGGCGCTCGGCGAAGACGGCGATCAGCCACGGCGCGATCTCGAGATAGGGCTTGACCTCGTCGGTGCCGAGCGGCGCGAGCGCGTCGAGCCATTCGGGCGAAGCCTTGCCGGCGTAGAAGGCGCGCTCCTCCGCCTCGGCGGCGGCGCGGATCTTCCGTTTGATCTCGCGATCGCCCACCAGCACGAAACGCCAGGGCTGCTGGTTGGCGCCGGACGGGGCGCGCCCGGCCGCGGCGATGCAGGTCTCGACGACGTCGCGCGGCACGGGCTCGGGCGAGAACTCGCGCACCGTGTGGCGGCGCCGGATCTCCTCGAAAAAGGCGCGCGCGCGGGCGCGCATCTCCTCGTCCGCGCGCGCGACGTAATCGCCGAGCGCGGCGAGCGGGACGAACTCCGGCTGCAGCAAGATCTTATTCTCCGTCTGCGAACAGTTTCGGTCTCGCGTCGAGCCGGCGATAGGTCATGGTCCGGCCCGGCTTCTCGACCCCGTTCCTGTCTACATAGAGAGAATCGACCGTGAGCGCATCCTCGCCGATGGTCGCGCGCGCGCGCACCTGCGCGATCGTCTCGTGGCCGTGCACTGTCTCGACGGCCTCGAAGCCGTCCTCCTCGAGCCTCACCGTTCCCGTCGTATGAAAGCCCGCCGTCGTGAAATAGTGGAAGACGTATTCCTTCGCGCCTTCATCGTAGAAGATGATGGTGCGCCCCCCATAGCTTCCGTCGGCCAGCCGATGGGTCGATTGCAGGGCGCGCCCTTCCAGAATGAAGTCGTAGACGACCGTGTCGACGATCGGCGCGCCGTCCGGACCCGCGCCCTCCCCGCGCCAGGCCGAACCGGCGAGCGGCGCGAACGGCGCCATCGGCTCATAGGCCGCGACCGCCGTCTTCGAAGGCTCGCCGCCCGCCGCCGCGCCCGCCCCCGCCGTCCACAGCCCCATAAGGGCCGCCGCAAGAATCCGCCGTCGCATGATGTTCCTCCCGCGCTTTCTAATGTACCATACTGGTTACATATTTCGCGCCCGTCAACCGCCCTTCGCGGCCGGTCCCCTCAGCGCCGGCCGAACAGGCGTTCGATGTCGGCGAGCTTCAGCTCGACATAGGTCGGCCGGCCGTGATTGCACTGGCCGGAATGGGGCGTGGCCTCCATCTGGCGCAGGAGCGCGTTCATCTCCTCGACCGTGAGCCGGCGCCCGGCGCGCACCGAGCCGCGGCATGCCATCGCCGAACACACCTCTTCAAGCCGCTCCCTGAGCGCCAGGCCGTCGCCGAGTTCGGCGAGATCGTCGGCGAGCCGGCGCACCAGCGCGGAGATATCGGCCTGGCCGAGAAGCGCCGGAATTTCGCGCACGACGACCGCGTCCTCGCCGAAGCGTTCGAGCACGAGCCCGAGCTCGGCGAACTCCTCGGCCCGCGCCGCGACGCGCTCGGCCTCGTCGGGTTCGAGCTCGACGATCTCGGGAATCAGAAGGCCCTGGCGCGGGACCGCGCCTGCGGCGAGCGCGGCCTTCATCTTCTCATAGACGAGCCGCTCATGGGCGGCGTGCTGGTCGACGATGACGAGCCCGTCTTCGGTCTGGGCGACGATATAGGTCTCGTGAAGCTGGGCGCGCGCCGCGCCGAGGGGAAATCGCCGGGCCGCGGCGCCGTCCCCCGCGGCGATATCGGCGCGCGCGCCGGGCGCGTCGGTTCCCGCCAGCGCCGGGGCGAAGGCGCGCGCGCGATCGCCGAGGCCGCCGGGCGCCGCGGCAGAATCCTCCGCATGCGGCGCGAAGGGGTTGGGCGCCGCCGCTGGAGACAGGCCCGGCCGGATCGGCGCGTAGGCTCGCGACGGGCCGCCGCCCGCGCGCAGCCGGCCCAGCGCGAACGCCGCGGTCGTCGTCGCCGCGCGATGGCCGGCCTCGGCGAGCGCATGACGCAGCGCCCCGACGATGAGGCCGCGGACCATCCCCGGGTCGCGGAAGCGCACTTCCGTCTTCGCCGGATGGACGTTGACGTCGACGAGCTCGGGCGGGGTTTCGAGAAACAGCGCGACGACGGGGTGGCGGTCGCGGGCGAGGAAATCGGCGTAGGCGCCCCTCACCGCGCCGACGATCAGCCTGTCGCGCACCGGCCGTCCGTTCACGAACAGAAACTGCTTGTCGGGCAGGCCGCGATTGAAGGTCGGCAGGCCCGCGAAGCCCGAAAGCCGCACGCCCTCGCGCGCGGCGTCGATGGGCAGGGCGTTCTCCTCGAACTCCCGGCCCATGATCGCGCCGAGCCGCCTCAGGCGGCCTTCCGCGTCGTCGCTTTCCGCGGGGAGGGCGAAGACCCTGCGCCCTTCGGAGACGAGCGAAAAGGCGGTCGCGGGAAAGGCCATGGCGAGCCGGCGCGCGATTTCGGCGACGGCGCCAGCCTCGGCTCGGGCGGATTTTAGAAACTTCAGCCGGGCCGGCGTGGCGTAGAACAGATCGCGCGCCTCGACGCGCGTTCCGTGTCCGGAAAAGGCGGCCGGCGCCGGTCCGTCCACAGCGCCGCCGTGCACGGACAATCGCCACGCCTCACGCGCGCCGCGCGCCCGGCTCGTGATGTCGAGGCGCGCCGCCGCCCCGATCGACGGCAGCGCCTCGCCGCGAAAGCCCATGGTGGCGATGTTCGTCAGGTCGTACTCGCCGTCGGCGGCGGGCGCGAGCTTCGAGGTCGCGTGCCGCTCCACCGCGAGGAGAAGATCGTCCGGGCCCATCCCGACGCCGTCGTCGGCGACGACGATTTCCGTCTTGCCGCCGTCGCGGATCTCGATGTCGACGCGCCGCGCCCCCGCGTCGAGGCTGTTCTCGACGAGCTCCTTGACCGCCGCGGCGGGGCGCTCGATCACCTCGCCCGCCGCGATGCGGTTGACGGCCGCCGGCGGCAGACGGCGGATGACAGGGGCGGCGGCTTGGGCGGCGGCGCGATTCGACATGGGACGAGCTTAGGCCATGTCGCGCCGGGGGGAGAAGCGGGCGACGCGAAGCGGGGAAAAGAAGCGCGCCGCGCCGATCCGCGCCCGTCGTCCCGGGCGCATTGCAGCGCGCAGCGGTGCAATGCAGACCCGGGACCGCTCCCGGCCCGCTCCGTCGTCGTCCCGGATGCGGCGCAGCGCGCAGCGGTGCGATGCAGACCCGGGACCGCCCCCCCCCC
>NZ_FZQA01000011.1 GCF_900199215.1 Amphiplicatus metriothermophilus | reverse complement strand
TCAGAATGCCAATGATCTGTTCTTCGCTGAACCTGCTGCGCTTCATCGTCCGTCTCCTCTGTCGAGGAACAGACTAACCTCAGAGTGGGGAGGTTCCAGGGGAGCAGGTCAGGGCCAATTTGCAGAATCGCTCACAGTCGCGCTCTTATCGCTTTCTGAGTCGATGGAAGATCAAGGCGCTCTTTCGCGTTGTAGAAATTTTCGAGTTCATGCGGAAGCGGTTGGCGGGCGTCGAATGCCGTAACGCCCAACTCGCTGTTCTCAAAAAAAGAGCGCCGCAGATTCAGCGCTCTTCTCAACCTGAATGATTTCCGACCTTAGCCAGACGGTTTAAGCTCGATTGGCGGCGTTCATCCGCCGTTTCCGGCCAGCGAACCATCCGCCAAGGAGAGCAGTACCAAAAAGCCAAACTGCGCCGGGGACCGGATTGACGAGAACATCGTCATCTTCGCGAAAATATTCCACCAGCACGCGATCAAGATTGAACTGCTGGCCGCCTCCAAGAAAGAAGATGCCCAGCTGTTGTCCGACGACATGGTTGAGGAAGGTCTTATCGAGCGTGTAGGATTGCAGGCCCCATGCCCCTTCGCCGGGATCAGATAAAGCGAGGGATCCGATCACATTGCTCGGATCTCCCGCAAAGAATCCCATGACGCCCCCGAACGACAAGTTCATTCGGTGCCCAATCAGGGCGGAAAGCGCGTAGCTGGTATCTGCCTCGATGCTGACGCCAAGGAACTGAAATAAGCTCGCGCCTGAAGTCACGAAACCGACTCGTTCGCCCATTTCTGCTGGCGTCGCCGAATAAATGCCCGCTAAAAGGTGATCGTGGGGGTCCCATGTACCGGCCAGCCCATCATGGCCCAATTGGAAGCGCCCTCGGACCATACGCCGAGAGGGGCTGCGACCGTAAGCTCGTATGGATCTTCAAAGTCGCTATTAGCTACTGGGATGGTTGCAGCAGAAGCGCTGAAAACGAGCCCTGTCATCATGACGCCGGTCGCCAATAGTGAGGCGACCGATTTGGAAAACAATCCCCCAACGCGCAACATACCAAGGTCCTTTCCACGGCTAAGCACGCAACCACTAGTTAAGATTAAATCAGGGTCACCTCGGTCATGCAAGATTTAACTGATTGATTAACCATGATTTGCGCCAATTTCGATGCTTGACCTTGGGCGCCGGCGCATGGTTTGCTCGCGCCAAGATAGGCCCTCTCGCCGCACAAACAACTTCGGGGCGTCGTCCCGTAAAAGCTGACGGTCGGGTCTAGCTTACTCGTGAAGCGTCTTCGGCGGCCGCTATCCCCCCTTTTTCGCCTTTTTGATCGCCTCGCGCAGGGCGTCTTCGCGCAGGCCGGGAATGACCTCCACGTAAGAGCCGTCGAGGGCGGCGACGATGAAGGTCGGCGTGCCGTCGACGAGCATGTCGCGGGCGATGCGGTCGGTCTCGGCGAGCGCCTGGTCGAGGGCCGGGTCTTTCAGCGCCGTCTCGAGCGCGGTCATGTCGACGCCCGCCTCGCGGGCGATGGCGTCGACGCGCTCGCGGGTAAGCACGCCGGAAGCCGCCATGAAGGCGAAGTGCAGGTCCTCGAACTTGCCCTGCGCGCGCGCGGCGAGGGCGACGCGGGCGGCGTATTCGGACTCCTCGCGCAGGATCGGCAGGTCGCGGAAGACGACCTTCACCGCCGGATCGTTCCGCGTCAGCTCGCGCACCATGCCGGCGGCGCGCTTGCAGAAGGAGCAGTGATAGTCGAACAGCTCGATCACCGCGACCTTGGCCTTCTCCGGCGCTGCGCCGGCGGCGTATCCGTGGCGCTCGTTGAGAAGGGCGGCGAGGTTGGCTTTCGCCGCTTCCTCGGCCCTGGCTTCCGCGTCGGCGCGCTGGCGCTCGGAATAGGCGTTGAGCGAGTCGATGAGAACTTCCGGGTTCTCCAGGAGATAGGCGCGCACGATGGCGCGGATTTCGGCTTCTTCCGCCTCGCTGAAGACGTCGCCCCGCGGGCCCTCGGCGGCGCTGCGATCGGGCTGCGCGTTGCTGAAGGCCGCGATCGTCGCGCCGAGTCCGACGGCGCCGAGAAGCGCCGCGCCGACGGCGATTTTCACGTTGAGGGAGACTCGTTGCCGCATGATGAAACGTTCCTGCCGTTAGGGAGATGATGTCGGTTCGAAATGAGCCACGCGCGCGCCGCTCAGCCCTGCGGGTCCGGCACTTCGCCCTGCGGGCGGGGCGGCGTTCGCTCCGGGTGCGGCGCGTCGTCGGTTTCCGCATCCAGCCCGCGCGCGCCGTCTTCGTCCTGGGTGGCGAGAATGATGTCGGTGGCCTGACGCCATTCCGGCGTGCCTTTTTCAAGGCCGGCGCGCGCCCGGCGGGCGAACTGGTTGGCTTCGGCCTTAGCGCCCAGGTGATAGCGGGACTCGGCGGTCGCCAGATAGGCGAGGCTCTCCTGCCCGAGCCCGCCATAGGCGCGGGCGAGCTCGAACCAGGCGAAGGCGTTGTCGCGCTCGAGCGCAAGGGCGGCTTTCAGCTCGTCGATCGCCTCCGGATAGCGCGCCGGATCTTCCGTCGCGATCAGCGCGCGGGCGAGATTGATGCGCAAAAGCGGTTCGGCTGGCGCAAGCTCGACCGAGCGCGCATGGGGCGCAATCGATTCGGTCACGCGCCCGAACTCGAACAGCATCTGGCCCTTGAGCTCGTGAAAATACGGATTGTCGGGGCGCTTTTCGATCAGATGGTCGATCTCTTTGAGCGCCTTGTCGATCTCGGAGCCGCGATAGTATGCGACCGCGCGGGCGTAACGCGCCGGATCCGACTGGTCCGAAAGCGGATACTGCCGCAGCGTGACGTTCGTCTCCTGCAGGAAGCCGTTGATCTTCGCCTGGATCATTTTCAGGCGCTCGATCTCCTCCGGGCTGTCCTCGACATGATAATAGGGCGAGGCTTCGGCCCGTTCGATGAGCGCCGTCATCCGCTCATTGGCGAGAGGGTGCGACTGAAGATATGGATTGATCCGGCGGCTGGTCAGAACCTGGTAGTTTCTCAGCTTGCTGAAGAAATCGATCAGGCCTTTGCTCGACCGGCCGATGCGGTCGAGATAGGTGATGGCCGCCTGGTCGGAGGCCGCTTCCTGGCCGCGGCTGTAGCGCAGCGCGGTCTTGATTCCGATGTTCTGTCCCAGGCCCAAAATCCCGATGCCCGCCTCCGGCGCGCCGGCGGCGATGGCGCCGGCGGCCAGCACGAGGCTCAAAAGCATCGGCCGCGACGCCGCGGCGAGGGCCTCGTCGGAGCGGGCGGTGTGGCCGCCGGCGATATGGGCGGCTTCGTGGGCGATGACCCCTTCGATCTGATTGGGCGTGTCGGCGGTCGTGAACAGGCCCGTATGAATGCCCATGTTCAGCCCGCCGGCGAAGGCGTTGGGCGTAGGATCGCCGATCAGGTAGATGTTGATGCTCTCCGCCGGCAGGCCGGCCGCGCGGAAGATCGGAAAGGCGTGATCCTTGATCCAGTTCTCGATCTCGGCGTCGCGCAAGAGGGTTTGCGCCTGCGCCTGACCGAGGACGAGCCCCAGGGCGGCGAAGGCGGCGAGAATTTTCCTGACAGCCTGAAACATCGATGTAGTCCGCGTCGGCCGCGTCTGAAGGATACCGGTCCGGCGCCCCCTAGCAACAGGCGGCGCCGGAATTGTGACCGCGGCCGCGCGCGCGTCGGCGGGCGTCAGCCGCCCAGCGCCCGCTGCCACCAGCCCTTGCGCGTCGACTTCCGGCGCGGCGCGGCGGGCTCGTTCGACTGAACGGCAGGGCTCGGCGCCGGTCCGGTTTCGGCGGCGGGCTTCTCCGTCGCCTTTTCGTCGACGCCGTTATCATGGGCGGCGGGCGGCGACTCGCCAGCGGGCGCCGTTTCGCCAGCCTCGTCGGCGTGCTCCTCGGCGACAGGCGTCGTCGGCTCCGGCTGCGCCTTGGCGCTCGCCCCGTTTTCAATTTCCGCCGTCGGTTCGTCAGCGGGCGCAGGCGATGCAGACGCCTCGGCCGCGGCGTCGCTGTCGCGCGCCGGCTCGTCGCCCGCCGGCGCGGCGACCTCCGCGACGGAAGCGCTGTCCGCCGCGCCGGATTGCGCGGCCTCGTCCTCCTGGCGACGGCGATTGCGCCGGCCGCCCCGGCGACCGCGCCGGCGCCGGCGGCGTTGGGCGTCTTCTTCGCTTTCGCCGGCCACAGCCGCTTCATCGGCTTCGCGGGGCTCGCCGTTTTCATCGCCAGCCTCCTCCGCGCGCCGGTCTTCTTCGGCCGGCGCCGCGGTTTCGGGCGCGCTCGCGCCGTCATCGCGCTTACGACGCCGACGCCGGCGCCGCCGGCGTCCGCCTCCCAAGGCTGCTTCCTGATCGCCGGCGACTTCGCGCGCCTCGCCGGCTTCGGATTCGTCTTCCGCGTCCGCCGGCGGCTGGGCGTGATCCGCCGGCGCGAGGGCGACTGGCTCGGGCAGATCGCGCGCCGCGCCGCGTCTTTCAAGTTCGTACTGATCGCCTGCTTTCGAGGAGTCGGCGACGATCTCGATCTTCAGCGCGTAGTCGTCCTCGATGCGCTTCAGCCAGTCGCGCTTGTGGTTGAGGATGTAAAGCGCCACCTCCAGCGAGGCGCGCACCGACATGATCGCGGCGCGCTCGGCGATCGCTGCGCTTTCGATGGCCCGCAGGATGCGCAACGCGGCGGTCTCGTGCGAACGCACGACCCCGGCCCCGTTGCAGGTGGGGCACGCGTGAGTCGTGCCGTCGACGATGCCCGAACGGCGGCGCTGGCGCGACATCTCCAGAAGACCGAAATTAGAGATGCGGCCGATCTGAATGCGCGCGCGGTCGGCCTTGAGCGCCTCCTTGAGACGCTTCTCGACCGCGCGGTTGTTCTTGTTCTCCTCCATGTCGATGAAGTCGATGACGATCAGCCCGGCGAGGTCGCGCAGCCGGCACTGGCGGGCCGCTTCTTTCGCGGCTTCGAGATTCGTCTTGAGCGCCGTCTGCTCGATATTGCGCTCGCGCGTGGCCTTGCCCGAGTTGACGTCGATGGCGACCAGCGCCTCGGTCTGATGGATGACGAGATAGCCGCCCGATTTCAGCCGCACCGTAGGCTGATAGATCGCGTCAAGCTGGCTCTCGACGTCGTATTTGAGAAAGAGCGGCGTCTTCTCCCTGTAGGGCTGCACGTTCTTGGCATGCGAAGGCATGAGCATTTTCATGAAGTCCTTCGCTTCGCGATAGCCGGCGTCGCCTTCGACCAGCACCTGGTCGATGTCCTTGTCGTAGAGATCACGGATCGCGCGCTTGATGAGGCTCGCTTCTTCGTAAATGAGGCAGGGCGCGATCGATTTCAGCGTCAGCGTGCGGATGTTCTCCCACAGCCTGATCAGATAGTCGTAGTCTCGCTTGATCTCGGCTTTCGTCCGCTTGGCGCCGGCGGTGCGGATGATGAGGCCCATGCCTTCGGGAAGGTCGAGGGTGTCAATGACGCGGCGCAGCCGCTTGCGGTCGCTGGCGAGGGGGATCTTCCGCGAAATGCCGCCGCCGCGGGCGGTGTTGGGCATGAGCACGCAATAGCGTCCCGCCAGCGACAGATAAGTCGTCAGCGCCGCGCCTTTGCCGCCGCGCTCTTCCTTGACGACCTGGACGAGCAGGATCTGCCGGCGCTTGATGACCTCCTGAATCTTGTAGTTGCGCAAAAGGCGGATGCGCTTGCGGCGCGCCTCCTTGTAGCGTTCGAGCAGTTCGGCGCGGCTCGATTTCTTCTTCCGCTTCGCGCCCGGCTCGCCGGCTTGCGACGCGTCTTCCCCGTCGGCGGCGCTTTTCTCCGCAGCGCCGTCCGTTTCCGTTTCGCCTTCGTCCGGCGCGCGCCTTTCATCGGACTCGCGAAGCCCGTCCTCGCCGGTTTCTTCCTGCGCTTTTTCTTCAGCGGCGGGATCCTCGGCTTCGTCGACTTCCGCCTGCGGCTCCGAGTCTGTCAGCGCGCGCGCAAGCGATTCGGCCTGCGGCGCTTCGAGCGCCGCAGCGAGGCGGGCGTCCGCGGATTCCGCATGATCCTCATCCGCGTCCGTCGTTTCAGCATTTTCGACGGCTTCGTCCGTGCCCGCTTCTTCGTCTGCGGCGTCTTCAAGAGAGGGAACGCTTTCTTGCGACGGCTCGCTTTCCAGATCGAAGTCGCCTTCCTCGCCGTCGCCGCCGCGCTGGTCGAGCCCGAGCTCAGCGGCGAGCGCGGCCTCTTCGGCTTCGGCCGCCTGAAGGATGCGCCGGTCGGAGATGGGGATCTGATAGTAGTCGGGGTGAATCTCGTTGAAGGCGAGGAAGCCGTGCCGGTTTCCGCCATACTCGACGAAAGCGGCCTGAAGCGACGGTTCGACCCGCGTGACGCGGGCGAGATAGATGTTCCCTCTTAACGGCCTCCGCGAGGCGTGCTCGAAATCAAAGTCTTCGACCTTGCCGTTTTCCAGAACGCAGACCCGCACCTCCTCGGGGTGGGCTGCATCGATAAGCATTTTCTTCGTCATTGAATAAGGCTCCGCGACGCGCGGACCAAGCCGCAGCGCCGTTTCGGGTTGGGCGCCGAGCCGCGACGCAGCGCGCCGGGCCGGCTCGCGAAGGAGCAGGCGGCGTCGGCGGTAGCGCGGGTCGCGTCATCGGCGTGGTTTTCTCTTCGCCGGCGGCGCCGGCAAGGTTGACGTGCCGGCGGGGCCGGCGGTTGCGGTCTGGCGCGTCCGCGCCAGCTTGCCCCCTGCGCGCGCCGGCCTTGTTCGGCCTGGCCGCGCTCGCCGGCGATAGGAGCTGCCGGCTGAACCCCAAACGCCGCCGCGGGGCGGTCGGCGTTCGGAAAATCTTCATCGCGATCCCGCCGGACGAAGCCGGCGCGGGACCGAAGGCGATCGGCGCGCCGCCCTGTCCCTCGCTGCGGCCGCCGCGAGGCGGCTTTCCGGCAGCGCGTCCGAGTTCAGGGCGGCCGGCGGGATGCGCCCGCCGGACCTCTCGCTCAGGGCGACCATGCACGAGCGTGGAAAAAAAGAAAAGCGCCCGCATGGCCGACTCAGGGTCATATGGTTAAATAGTCGCCGATTTAACGGCGCATTAACGATAGGCGAAAAAACATGGCTGGCTGGCGCGGGGCGTGCGGGCCGGCTCCTGGCGGATGATCGGGCGAAGAACGGTGATCGGGCGTATCCTTCCTGGACCACGAGCGGGGCTTGCTGCAGCGATGGCGGCCGCGGCGCTTGTTCTCGCGGGCGCGACGGCGCAGGCGGCCGAGCTGCTGGGCGTGCGCTTCGGCCCGTCCGAGGTCGCGACGCGGGTCGTGTTCGACCTCGCCGGGCCGGCGCCGTACGAGATTTCCGGCGATGATGAGGGCGAAGGCCGCATTTTCGTTCGGTTCGAGGGGCTGTCCGTGCCCCCGGCCCAGCGCGGCGCCCAGACGGGCAAGGGGCACGTGGCCGGCTACGCTTTCGCGATTGAGGGCGACGGCGCAGCGGCGACTCTCACCCTCGACCGCACCGCCCGCATCAAGGAGCATTTCGTTCTGCCGGCGAACGCGCCGGGCGAGAAGACCCGCGTCGTGCTCGACCTTGAAACCGCCGACAGGGCGGCGTTCCTGGCGAGCCTGCCGGAACGCGCCGGCGGCTATCAGGACATTGCGGACGTCATCAAGGCCGCGACGGCGGCGCCGACCGCGGCCGCCCAGGCGCCTGCGAAGCCCGTCATCGTGGTCGACGCCGGCCATGGCGGAAGCGATCCCGGCGCCGTCGGGCCGAACGGGACCCATGAGAAGACGGTCACGCTCGCCGCCGCCCTGGAACTGGCGAAGATTCTGGAAAGCCGCGGGCGTTACGAGGTGGTGCTGACCCGCGACAAGGACACGAAGATCGGGCTCGAAAAGCGGTCTGAACTGGCGCGCGAAGCGGGCGCGAGCCTGTTCATTTCCCTGCATGCGGACGCGCATGAGAACTCGAAGTTGCGCGGCGGATCCGTTTACACTCTTTCCGAGAAAGGCAGCCGGCGCTCGGCGCTTGAGGCGCGCCGCAAGGGCGATTATCACGTCTATTCGCTCGATCTGGCTGAGTTTTCGCCGGACGTAAGCTCGATCCTTTTCGCCAAGGCGCAGGCGACAACGCGCAACGCGTCTTCTGATTTTGCGGACGTTCTGGTCTCGCATCTCAGCGGCGTGACGCCTTTGCTGAACAATTCGCATCGGACGGGCGATCTTTACGTTCTCCTTGCGCCGGACGTGCCGGCGGTGCTGTTCGAGCTCGCCTTCATCTCCAACAAAGCGGACGAGGCCAATCTGGTCTCCCCCGAATGGCGCCGGCGCGCCATGACGTCCGTCGCCGACGCGATCGACGATTATTTCGCGCGCAAGTCGGTGATACGCCAAGCCGCGCGTCAGGCGAGCGGCGCTCATTGAAGCGGATCGACCTGCGGCGCGCGGCGAAACCCGCCGCGCCTCGTCGCGGCCGCAATTTTGCGTTAGAAGCAGCGCCTCGGGGCCGGGGGGACGGGCGCGCAGACCTGCGCGTCAGAGCCCTGCGGGTCGCAGAGGCGCCGATCCTGGAGTAAACAGGCAAAGCGCAGGATCGATCAGGACGCAGGCTAGGGCGTATGGCTAGCGACGAACAGCACGAACGGCCGGGCGAGGGCGCGCCGCGCGGGCGGGCGGCCGCCTCAAAGATCGAGCACGATCTCTTCGAGCCCCCCTCGGAGACGTCTGAAGCGGTCGACGCGCCGGCCGGGGCCGATCTGGACGCGCCTGACGTCATTCGCGCCGAGCCGCTCAACCCGCCGGTCAGGCCCGCCGCGCCGCGCCGGGTCCAGGCGCGCGAGAGCGGCGATGGAAAAGGAATGGCTGTCTTGAAGGTCTTCGGCTTCGTCTTCGCCTGGCTGTCGCTGGCCGCGATCGCCGTGATCGCTGCCGCCGCGCTTTACCTGCACCGCCTAAGCCAGGATTTGCCCGACTATCAGGCGCTGGCGGAGTACGCGCCGCCCGTCACGACGCGGGTTTACGCCGGCGACGGCACGCTGGTCGCCGAGTTCGCCCGCGAGCGCCGCCTCTTCGTGCCGATCGAGGCCATTCCGGACCGCGTGAAGCTCGCCTTCGTGTCGGCGGAGGATAAGAATTTCTACGAGCATGACGGTCTGGACTTCAGGGGAATCATCCGGGCGCAGATCTCCAATATCGGCAACATCCTGCGCGGGCGGCGCCTCGAAGGCGGTTCGACCATCACCCAGCAGGTGGCGAAGAACTTCCTGCTTTCGAGCGAGCAGCGCATCGAGCGCAAACTGCGCGAGATGCTGGTCACGCGCCGCATGGAGAAGACGTTCGACAAGGATCACATCCTTGAGCTCTATCTGAACGAAATTTATCTCGGAAACCGTTCCTACGGCGTGGCCGCGGCGGCGCTGAATTATTTCGGCAAGGCGCTCGACGATCTGACGGTCGCCGAGGCCGCCTATCTCGCGGCGATTCCCAAAGGGCCAAGCAACTATCACCCGATCTATAATCACGACCGGGCGGTCGAGCGGCGCAACTGGGTCATCGGCCGTATGCGCGAAGACGGCCATATCACGGAAGAAGAGGCGCGCGAGGCCATCGCCGCGCCGCTCGGCGCCGAGATCGCCCCGCCTCTCGGCGCGCGCGACTGGGCTTCGGAATATTTTGCTGAGGAAGTCCGCAAGCAGATCGTCGAGCTTTACGGCGTCGAGGCGCTTTACGACGGCGGGCTCGCGGTGCGCACCACCGTCGATCCCAACCTCCAGAAGGCGGCGGGCGAGGCCTTGCGGCGCTGGCTTGTCGAATACGATCAGCGTCACGGCTGGCGCGGGCCTGTCGCCAGAATGGAGGTCGGCGAGAGCTGGGCCGGAGATTTCGCCGAGCAGATCCGGCAATTGACCGACAGGCGCGCGCTCGCCGACGATCTCGCCCCTTGGCGGCCGGCGCTGGTGCTCGCCGCGAACGGCGCCGAGGCGCGGATAGGCTTTGCCGACGGCGGCGAGGGGACCATTCCGCTTGAGCGGCTTTCCTGGGCGCGCCGCTATGTCAACGCGGATGAAGTTGGGCCTGAGATCGTTGCGGCGAGCGACGTGCTGGCGCCCGGCGACATCGTTTATGTCGAGGCCGTCGAGGGACAGACGGGCGTTTACGCCTTGCGGCAGGCGCCTGCCGCCAATGGCGGGCTCATCGCCATGGACCCGCATACGGGCCGCGTGCTCGCCATGGTGGGCGGTTTCTCCTTCCAGCTTTCCGAGTTCAACCGCGCCGTTCAGGCCTCCCGCCAGCCCGGCTCGACCTTCAAGCCGTTCGTTTACGCCGCCGCGCTCGACAGCGGCTACACGCCGTCGAGCATCGTGCTCGACGCGCCGTTCGTGGCGCCGGGCGTCGACAGCTGGTGGAAGCCCGGCAACTACGCGGAAGGGCGTTTCTACGGGGAAAGCACGCTGCGGCTCGGCATCGAGCAGTCGCGCAACACCATGACCGCGCGGCTCGCGCAGGATCTGGGCATCGGCCGGATTGTCGATTACGTCAGCCGGTTCCGGCTTTCCGACAACCTCCCGCGCGAGCTCGCGATTTCGCTCGGCTCCGGCGAGACGACGCTCACTCGCATCACGGCGGGCTATTCGACCTTCGTGAACGGCGGCAAGCGGGTCGAGCCGGTGCTGATCGACCGCATTCAGGACCGGACCGGAAAAACCATTTACCGGCGCGATCAGCGCGCGTGTCCCGGCTGCAATGTCGCGCTCTGGCAAGGGCAGGCCGAGCCGCAGCTCGACGATCCGCGCGATCAGATAATCGATCCGCGCACGGCCTATCAGATCGTATCGATGCTGGAAGGCGCCGTGCAGCGCGGCACCGGCGGGGCCGTCAAGCGCGCAGTGGACAAGACCGTCGCGGGCAAGACCGGCACCACCAACGAATACAAGGACGCCTGGTTCGTCGGCTTCTCGCCTGATCTCGCCGCAGGCGTGTTCATCGGCTTCGACATGCCGCGGACGCTGGGGCAGGGCGAGGCGGGCGGGGTCGTCGCCGCGCCGGTGTTCGGCGAGTTCATGGCCAAAGCGCTGGCGGACGAGCCGTCGATTCCGTTTCGCGTGCCTTCCGGCGTGCGGTTGGTGCGCGTGAACGCCAAGACCGGCCGGCCCGCCGGCCCAGGCGACTCGAATGTGATTCTTGAAGCCTTCAAGGCCGAGGACGTGCTTGCGCAAGGGCCGGCCGCAGAAGAGCTGACTCTCGATCCGCTGGGCTTTGCGCCGCGCCGGTCGGAGGATGAGCCCCAGCAGGACCTCGACGGTCTTTACTAGAAGCCTTGAGCCGCTATAACCGCTCTTCCCTTAGGGGAGCGGCTTTCGGAGAACCCGCGCATGCGCGCCGAAATCATTGGGATCGCTGACGAAATCAAGCAGTCGCTCGGACTGCTGAGGAGGCGTCTTTGACTGGGACGCAGCGCAGGCGCGCCTTCAGGAGCTGAATGCAAAAGCGGAAGATCCCGCCCTGTGGAACGATCCGCAAGCGGCGCAAAAGATCATGCAGGAGCGCAACGCGCTCGACGCTCAGATAAACGCCGTTACGGCCCTTCAACGGGAACTTGACGACGCGCTCGCCTTCGCAGAACTCGCCGAGGAGGAAGACGACGCGGTAAGCCTCGACGAGGCGCAGGCGACGCTCGAGAAAATCGCCGAAGCGGCCAGGCGTGCTGAGACGGAAGCCCTTCTTTCGGGCGAGGCGGACGCCAATGACTGCTTCGTCGAAATCCATCCGGGCGCCGGCGGGACCGAATCCAACGACTGGGCGGCGATGCTCCTGCGCATGTATGTGCGCTGGGCGCAAAAGCGCGGCTACAAAGTGGAGGTTATCGAGGAGCTGCCCGGCGAAGAGGCGGGGATCAAATCGGCGACGATCAAGGTCATGGGCCACAACGCCTATGGCTGGCTCAAGACCGAGTCGGGCGTGCATCGCTTGGTGCGCATCTCGCCCTTCGACTCGAACGCGCGTCGCCACACCTCCTTCGCTTCCGTCTGGGCGTATCCGGTGATCGACGATGCGATCGAGGTCGACGTAAGAGAGAGCGACTGCCGCATCGACACCTTCCGCGCTTCAGGCGCGGGCGGCCAGCACGTCAACACCACCGACTCGGCGGTGCGGATCACCCACATTCCGACCGGCATCGTCGTGCAGTGCCAGAACGAGCGCTCGCAGCACAAGAACCGCGCGACCGCCTGGGCGATGCTGCGCGCGCGGCTTTACGAGCTTGAACTCAAGAAGCGCGAGGAAGAAGCGCAGGCCCGCGAGGCGACAAAGACCGACATCGGCTGGGGCCATCAAATCCGCTCATACGTGCTGCAACCCTATCAGCTGGTGAAGGATCTGCGCACGCAGGTCGAAAGTCCGAGCCCGGACGTCGTGCTGGACGGCGATCTCGACGCCTTCCTGACCGCCGCGCTCGCCCAGCGCGTCGCCGGCGAATAGGCGCGCCTGGGCGCGGTTGCTCCGAGTGATAGAGCGCCGGCCGCGCTTACCGTAACGGCGAGCGGTTCTGGCTGAGGAAGGACGGCGTTTCATTGGCCGCGCGCAGATTGGCTTCTTCCTCGGGGCCCGTGGTCATCGGCCGGGGCGCCGGCGCGCCGACGCCCGTCGGGCGCGCCTTGCGAAAATCCTTCGCGGCGGCTTCCGACAAAGGATCGTCAGAATGACGGCAATTGCCTTCGAAATGCGCGCCGGATTCAACCGACAGCGAAGAATGCAGGATGTCGCCCTGAATATGGGCGGTGGACGCAAGCGAGACCGACTTGGCGCGGATGCCGCCCTCGACGCGGCCGCGCACCATCACAGTCTCGCACACTACCTCGCCTTTCACCGACGCTTTCTCGCCGATGATAAGGGACGACGCCTTGATGTCGCCTTCCAGCGAGCCGTCGAACTGAATCTCGCCGCTTGAATTGATGTTGCCGCGCATGACCACGTCGGCGGAGATGATGGAGGGCACGCCTGCGGTTTTCATCGGGCTCGACCTTTTGGGTTGCGGCGGCGTCGCGGCGACCTGCGCGGTTTCAGGCCCGGCCTGACGCGATTTTTCTTCCTGCTGGTGCTTGGCTTTAGCTTTCGAAAACATAACGACCTGCTTCCATGAACCGACGCGGATTCTTCGGCCTGCCCTTGTAGAGCACCTCGTAATGCACATGCGGGCCGGTGCTGCGCCCGCTTGAGCCGAGCTCTCCGACTTTCTGATGCAGGGCCACCTTCTGGCCTCGTTTTACCGAAATTCTGTGAAGATGTGCATAACGGGTCATGAAGCCGTTGCCGTGATCGACCTCCACGACCCGGCCCCAGCCGTTCTTCACGCCGGCATAGACGACGACGCCCGACGCGGTGGCGGTCACGGGCGAAGCCCAGGCCGCGGAGAAGTCCACGCCGAAATGATTGGCGTTGCGCCCGGTGATGGGATCGCGACGGACGCCGAAACCGCTGGTCAGTCGGCGGCTCACCGTCAGCGGAGACGAAAGCGGAAGCCGGGCTACGACAGCCTCAAGGGTCGCCAGCTCGTCGATCAGCACGCCCGCGCGGTTGGCGTGGCGGAAGAAGGCGGTCGACGCGTCCGTGAAATTGGCCGCATGGATGAAAGGCCCCCCTTGGGCCAACACCATGTTCGTGATTTTCGGATCGGGCAGCAACTCCTCGCCGCCGATGCCCGTGGCGGCGAGGACCCGATGCAGCGTGTCTATTTTGGCCGTCGCCTTCTCCTCGAGTGCGGCGACAAGCAGCATCTGCTCGATATAAAGGTCGACGGCGGCGGACTCCATCTTCTTGAGCGCTTCCGAGGCCGCGCTGCCGGGCGGTGCGGCGGCCCGGCTTTTCTCAACCTCTTCGAGCGCCTGACGGCGCAGGATCGACAGGCGGGACTGGCGCGGCGTCGCCTCGGCCGGCGCGACGTCGATCATGACGCGGTTGGCGTTCGCCGGCTTGGCCCCGTTCGGCGCGCCCGCCTCCGACAGGCCGCGCGCCAGCCCGTCAAGGCTTTGATCAATCGCGACCTTGCGCTCAACCATGCTTTTAAGCGTTTGATGTCGCGAGGAAATTTCCGCCATTGTGGCGTCGAATTCGCGCTGCATGATGACGTTCAGCGAATGCACGTCGTCATAAGCGCGCTGTTGTTTGAGGAGCTGCTTGGCGTAGGTCGTCTCCATGATGCGCGCGTCGCGCTCCTTGGCGACGATGATCTGCTCCTTGAAGACGACGTTCACCGAAGCGTAGGCCACCCACAGCAGAAACGTCCCGATCACGCCGGCGAGCGCGATCTGGGTTCGCGTCGACATCGAAATGAAATGAACGACGCCGTCGCTGCGATGGTATATCTGCCGTTCCTTGAAGAGACGGCTGATGATGCGCTTTACGCGGCCGGACCTGCGGCTCATCAAAAGACGCCCCTTGCAACGCCCTTCAGCGTTATACCCTGACACCCCTTAACATATTGCAGCGTATCTACGCCGTTTTCGCAACCGTTATGTGATGAAGTAACCATTCTTTCCACAGCATCCGAGGGAATCGGCGGGCTTACGCGCAACCTTCATGCCATTATTCGCCCGGTTTCGGCGTAAAAATCGGCGGTCAGATCGGCGGCGCTCCGGCCTTCGGTGTTGAAGGGCGGCTTGAGGCCGCCGGCCAGACGTTCGGCGATCAGCTTGCGAAACGCCGCTGCCGGGCGCAGGCCGCGCCGGGCGCAAAGGCGGCGGAACCAGCGTACGCCGGCGGCCACATGGCCGATCTCGTCTTCGTAAATGACCCGGAGCAGGGCGGCGCTCCGCGCGTCGCCGGCCGCTTCGAGCCGGGCGATCAGGCCCGGGGTGACGTCGAGCCCGCGCGCTTCGAGCGCCATGGGCGCGACCGCGAGCCGGGCGAGGGCGTCGTCGCGGGTGGCGAGCGCCGCCTCCCACAGCCTGTCATGGGCGGGCAGATCGCCATAGGCCGCCCCGAGCGCTTCCAGACGATCTGCGAGCATCAGGAAATGCCGCGCCTCGTCCGCGCCTACCTGCGCCCAGTCCGCGACGAAAGCGCGCGCGTCGAGCCCCGCCTCGGCGATGTCGCAGGCGAAGCGCGCGGCCATGTCGAAGGCGAGATCGATGGCGTTGAACTCGATATGGGCGAGCGCGTGCAAAAGCGCGATCCGCCCGCGCGGCGAACCGAGACGTCGGCGCGGAACCTTGCCTGGAGGGGCGAGGATGGGCCGCGCCGGCCTCGCTGGTCGATCAGCGAGCCCGGCGAGGCGCGCCGGATCGAGCGCCGGCGCCGCCTGCAGCCGGACGGCGGCGTCAAGCGCGGCGGCGGCCTTGGCGCGCGGCTCGGCGGTCGCCAGCGCCTGCGCCGCGCAGGCGAGCGATGTCGCAGGCGCGATCAAAGGGCTTTCACCGCCTCCAGCACCTCTTCCGCATGGCCCGGGACCTTCACCTTGCGCCAGATTCGACGGATCACGCCCTTGCCGTCGATCAGAAAGGTGGCGCGCTCGATCCCCATATATTTGCGGCCATACATGCTTTTCTCGACCCACACGCCATAGGCGTCGAGCATCCGCCCCGACTCGTCGGAGGCGAGCGCGACCTTCAGACCGTGCTTCTCCTTGAATTTCTCATGCCTGGCGACGCTGTCCTTCGAAACGCCCACGACGATGGCGCCGGCCTTCTCGAAGGCCTTGATGCGCTCGGAAAAATCGAGCGCTTCCTTCGTGCAGCCGGACGTGTCGTCCTTCGGATAGAAATAGAGCACCAGCTTCTTGCCGGCGCAGTCTTTCAGCGCGATTTCACCGCCGTCGTCAGTCGGCAGCTTGAACGGCGGGGCCTTGGCCCCTTCCTTGAGTTCTCCTGGCAAAGACGACTCCCTTGTGACTGCTCGCCCGGCGGGCGAAATCGCCCCGCCGAAGCGCGGGAAGGAAACAGCAAAAAGCGTTCGCCGCAAGCGGGCCGCTTGCCACTGCGGCCTGTGGAAAGTAGGCGTGTTAGGTTTCCGATGCGAGGGGCTGCATGGGGCGGGCGCCGGCGCGCCGGCGACAGGCGGAGGAATGGCATTGCGTAAGAGCCGGGCTGCGAAAGCCGGCCTCATCGTTATTGAAATCGTCGGCGCGCTCCTTGCGGCTGTCGCCGCCGTCGCCGCGCTGCTGTTCTGGCGGCTGCAGACCGGCCCTGTCTCGCTGGGTATTTTCCGTCCGAGCGCGGCTTTCGCAATCGAGCGGGCCTTGCCGCCCGATCATCGCGTCGTTGTGGGAAGCGCTTATCTGGTCAAGGGCGCAGGACGCGGCGAGCTGGAAGCCGTCATCGAAGACATCGTGATCGAAGCCCCGGACGGCGCGACCATCGCGGATGCGCCGCGCATGTCGCTCGTCTTTTCGCTTGCGGATGTTCTGCATGGCGATCTCGGCGTTCGCCACGTGGCGATCGTCGAGCCGACCTTGAAGATCATCCGCGGCCGCGACCGCAGACTGGCGCTCGATTACGCCGAAACGGAAACCGACGCGCCCCGTCGCAGCCTGTTTACGCTGCTGACGGGCGGGCCGCATTTCCGGGACGCCTTTCAGCATGCGGCGCTTGTCGACGCCGTCGTCATATTCGTCGACGAGGCGTCCGGCCGGACATGGCGCGCCGCGCCCGCCGAGGCTTCGATCAGCCGACGGGACGAAGGGTACGCCGCGCAGCTGCGCGGCGTATTCGACATCGATGGGAAACCGGCCTTCATCTCGTTCGAAGGCGTTTACGCAGAGGCGACGGAGCGGCTCGCCGCCGACATCGAAGTGATGGACGCGCCGGCGGGTGATCTCGTCGAGCTGTTCTTCGGCGCGCGCGCCTTTTCGTTCGTCGCGCCGCTGACGGGATCGGCTTCGCTCGTTCTGACCAGCGACGGACGAGTCGTCTCTTCGCGGCTCGAAGGCAGAGTGGGCGCCGGCGAGGCGCAGTTCGCAGGCCGCGTCGCGCCGATAAGCTTCATCGAGTTCGCCGCCTCATTCGATCCGGAAAAGGGGCGCTTCGACGTCGAGCGGCTGACCTTCGACGTGGACGGAACGAAAGGCGCCCTGACAGGCGATGTCGCCCTTACGGCTCGCGAAGGCGCGCGCGCGCCGGCCGCCGTCGCCTTTGCGCTCGAGGGAGTCGATCTCGTAATCGACGCGAAAGGCGCGTTGCCTGCCCCGCTCGCGATCCCCAGCGTGGCGGCGATCGGGGTCTATGATCTGTCAGCGCGACGACTCGCGGTTTCAGAGCTTGCGGCGCAGTTTCTCGACGTCACCCTAGCAGGGAGCATTTCGCTCGAAGCGCCGAAAGCTGGCGAGGGCGGCGCGCGTCCCTCGCCGGGCGTGCGCGCTTCCCTCGCGATCGATGGCTCGCTCGATCCCGAACGCATTCTCAGATTTTGGCCCGTTGATCTCGGAGCCGGCGCGCGGGAGTTCGTGGCGACGCGCATGCCGCGCGCTAGGGTCGAGAATGTCGCGTTCACGGTCGATCTGCCGGCCGGCGCGTTGACGCCCGGCGCGCCGTTTCCGGACGAGGCCTTGCGTCTTACGTTCGACATTCGCGACGCGACGGCGATCTACGCGCCGGGCATGACGCCGCTCAGCGAGGCGAGCGGGTCGGCGGTTCTCACCGGCAATCGCTTCGTCGTGGATGTCGAACGCGGCCGCGTGGGGCGCGTGGCGATCAGTGAGGGCGAAGTCGAGTTCACCGCGCTCTCGCCGAAAGCGCAGCCGACGCATTACCGTTTCATCGCAGAAGGGATGGCGCGGGACATCCTCGCCGTGCTCAATGAAGAACCGCTCAGGCTGCTGGATCCGACCGGCCTTGCGCCCGAGCAGTTCCTCGTCGGTCGCGCGCGCGTACGTGCGCAGATCACCCGGCCGAATCTGCGTTTCGTTTCGCGTAAGGACTATCAATATAAGGGGTCGGCGCGATTCAGCGGCGTGACCATATCGGAGTTTTACGGCGGAATCGACCTTGCGGACGCGGATGGGACGCTAGATCTGGCGAGCAGGCGGATGACAGTGAGCGCGAACGCTTCTTTCGGCGGCGCGCCGATCTCACTGGAATGGCTGCAGCGATTCTACGCCGACGACGGGGGAGCGCGGTTGAGCATCTCCGGCGTCGTCGACAGCTCGACCGGCGATGTCTTCGGCGTGCCGACTCGCCGGTTCCTCAGGGGCCCGGTCGCGTTCACGGCGCAGGCGATAGGCGGGCTCGCCGCGATCGAATCCCTTACGATCAATGCGGATTTTTCCTCGGCGGCCCTCACGATCGGCCTTCTCGACTGGGAAAAGCCCGTCGGCGAAAGCGCCGCCGGCGCGCTCGACATCGTCTTCGCAGAAACCGGCGTCGAAGTGCGCTCGCTGGAACTGACGGGCGCACAACTCGACATCCGCGGGAGCGCCCGCTTCGAACCGGGCGGCGCGCTCGATTGGGCCCGTCTCGATCCGTTCCGCGTTCCCAGCGCGGCGGACGTCGCTCTTGCGGCCGCGCGCAAGCCGACCGGCGCGCTGGAGCTGACGCTGGCCGGCGCCTATCTCAATGCCGGGCCGTTGCTCGAAGCGGCGGTTGAAGCCGGCCCGCCGGGCGAAGACGGCGAGGCGCAGACGACCGACCTGGTCGTGCGCGGGCGGATAGACGCGCTGGATGCGCGCGCTGGCGCGCGTTACCACGACGTTTCGCTCGACCTTCATCGCGTCGGAAGGGCCTTCGACGCGCTGGATATCTCCGCGCGGACGGCGGGAGGCGCGCCGCTGTCGATCACGCTCGCGCCTGACGGCGCCGTCGAGGCGCGTACGGAGGATGTCGGCGCGCTGATGCGCGGGCTGTTCGGCGTGACTTCCGTTCTGGGGGGGCGCGGCTCGCTGACCATGCGCCCCGATCCGGTCGGGGAGCGCTTGGCCGGGACGGTTTTCGCGCGCGATCTGCGCGTCGTGAAGGCGCCCCTGCTGGCGCGCATCTTCTCGGCCGGATCATTGACGGGGCTCGCCGACCTTCTTAACGGACAGGGAATAGAATTGACGCAGGCGATAGCCGACTTCGCTTTTCGCGACGGCATGGTCTCGATCAGCGAAGCGCGCGCGTCGGGTCCTTCGGTCGGCATCACGGCGCAGGGGACGATCAGGACCGGCGCCGGCGGCGTGGTGAATCTCAATGGCGCGCTCGCACCGGCCTATGCGGTCAACTCGCTTCTGGGCGGAACGCCCGTCGTAGGCGAGCTGTTCGTCAACCGCGAAGGCGAGGGGGTGCTGGCGCTTTCCTACGCCGTACACGGCGAATCAAACGCGCCGACGATCATGGTCAACCCGCTCTCCGCGCTCACGCCTGGATTTCTGCGGCGTATTTTCGAGATCGAGCGTCAACCTGAGCCGCCCGTCGGAGCGAAGTCCGCGCCGGCGCCTGCTGCGGAGAAGGAGCCTGCGCCGCAATAGGTCACTCGACCCTGACGAGGGCGTGCTTCTTCCTGCCGACCGACAGTTTGATGACGCCGTCCCTGACGTCGGCTTCAGTTAGCGGTCGCTCCTCCGTCAACGGAACGTCGTTCACGCGCAGCGCGCCGGCCTTGATATGCCGGCGTCCTTCTCCGTTCGAAGCGATGAGCTTCGTCGCCTGCAAGGGCTCGAAGGGGGAGAGTCCCGCCTTCAGCCTTGCGCGGGGCACGGCGACGCTGGGCAGCCCCTCCGCCGCCGCACCTTCCTCAAAGGCCCGCCGCGCGGTTTCTGCGGCGGCGTCGGCCGCCGCGCGTCCGTGCACGAGCGCGGTCGCTTCCGTGGCGAGGATTTTCTTCGCTTCGTTGATCTCGGCCCCGCCGAGCGCGGAGAGCCTGCGCACGTCCTCCATCGGCAGGGTCGTGAACAGGGCGAGCATGCGCCCGACATCGGCATCCTCGACGTTGCGCCAGTACTGCCAGTAGTCGTAGGGGCTGAACATGTCGGCGTTGAGCCAGACCGCGCCGGATTCGGTCTTGCCCATCTTGCGGCCCGAGGCGGTGGTCAGCAGCGGCGTGGTCAGGCCGAAGGCCTCGACCCCGTCCTTGCGACGAATAAGCTCGACCCCGTTGACGATGTTGCCCCACTGGTCCGAGCCGCCCAGCTGCAGCAGGCAGCCATAACGGTTGTAAAGTTCATGAAAGTCGTAGGCCTGCATCAGCATATAGTTGAACTCGAGGAAAGTCATCGGGCTTTCGCGCTCGAGCCGCAGCTTCACGCTGTCGAAGGTCAGCATGCGGTTGATCGTGAAGTGCACGCCGTAGTCGCGCAGGAAGTCTATGTAGCCAAGCTCGGAAAGCCATTCGTCGTTGTCGACCATGACGGCGTCGGTCGGTCCGTCGCCGAAAGTCAGGAACTTTTCGAAAACGCCCTTGATGGAGGTGATGTTGGCGGCGATCTCGGCTTCGGAAAGAAGCGCGCGTTGGGCGTCCTTGCCGGCGGGATCGCCGACCTTGGTCGTCCCGCCGCCCATCAGCGCGATCGGGCGATGTCCGGTCTGCTGCAGCCAGTAAAGCGTCATGATCTGGATCAGCCCGCCGGCGTGCAGCGAAGGCGCTGTCGCGTCAAAGCCGATATAGCCCGTGACGGCCTGCCTCGCCGCGAGGGCGTCGAGCCCTTCGAGATTCGTTCCCTGATGGATGAAGCCGCGCTCGTCGAGAACGGCGAGGAAATCGGATTTATAGGCGGACATGACGAACTCTAATCGGCTGGGTGCGCGCGTGGCGGATTGCGCCGATCGCCTTCTAGGCGATGCAGCCCGGCGAATCCAGCCACCGGCGACGGCTTCGGCCTTTACGATCCGGTCGCGGCGGTCGGATAATCGGGAGCGGCGACCGGGATGGAGCTTATGAGCATAATGACGGCGATCGGCATGATGAGCGGCACCTCGCTCGACGGGGTTGATGCGGCGATCCTCAGGACCGACGGTCTTGACGTCGTGGAGCCCGGCGCCGCGCTCCACATTCCCTATGACCGCGATCTGAAGATCTGGATCCGGCGGGCGATCAAGGCCGCGCTCGAAGGGCGCGACGGGGCGGCCGATATCGGCAAGGCCGCGCGCGAGGTGACCATGGCCCATGTCGCCGCGGTCGAGGCGCTGCTCGAGAAGGCGGGGATCAGGCGGATCGCCATCGACGTCATCGGCTTTCACGGCCAGACGATCCTGCATCGCCCGGCCCGATCGCCGGAAAGCACCGGCCGCACCTGGCAGATTGGCGACGGACGCGTGCTTGCGGAGGAGACGAAGATCGGTGTCGTCTGCGACTTCCGCTCGGCGGACGTGGCCGCGGGCGGGGAGGGCGCCCCTCTCGCGCCGGTCTATCACGCCGCCCTGGCGCGCGCGCTCGGGCGCGATCACGCCGTTGGCGTGCTCAATCTCGGCGGCGTCGCCAATGTGACTTACGCGCCGGCGGACGGCGCGGAAAGCGGGATCGTCGCCTTCGACTGCGGGCCTGGCAACGGCCTTATCGACGAATGGATGGAGCTCAAGACGGGAAAGGCGATGGACGAGGACGGCGCGCTCGCCCGGCGGGGAAGGGTGCATACGGATGTTCTGCGCTACATGCTGCTGAATCCCTATCTGCGCCGCCGGCCGCCGAAATCGCTTGATCGCTACGACTTCAAGCTTGATCCGGTGTTGGATCTCTCCGTCGCCGACGGCGCGGCGACGCTCACCGCCTTTACTGCGGCCTGCGTGCGCGATTGCGAGAAGTTCCTGCCGTCGCCGCCGGGCGAATGGATCGTGTGCGGAGGCGGGCGGCGCAATCCCGCGCTGATGGAGGCGCTGGAGAAGGCGCTGGATGCGCCGACGCTGGTCGCGGAAAATGTCGGCTGGCGCGGCGACGATCTTGAGGCGGAATGCTTCGCCTATCTCGCTGTCAGAAGCCTCAAGAAGCTGCCCTTGAGCTTTCCCAAAACGACCCGCGTCCCCCGGCCCATGACCGGCGGGGTCTTCCACCGCGCCCCGCTATAGGCCTGCCTCAGGCGCGCCTTTTCAGCGCCCATTCCGGGCGGATGAAGTGGCAGGTGTAGCCCTCGGGATATTTTATCAGATAGTCCTGGTGGAAGTCCTCGGCGCGATAGAAAGGCCCGGCCGGGACCACTTCGGTGACGATGCCGTCAGGGAAGATGCCGCTTTTTTCGTAGTCGGCGATCACCTCGCGGGCGATGCGCTTCTGCTCGTCGTCGAGATAGAAGATCGCCGAGCGGTATTGCGCGCCGATGTCGTTTCCCTGTCGGTTTAGGGTTGTCGGGTCGTGGATCTGGAAGAAGAACTCCAGAAGCTCGCGATAGCTCGTCTTCCGCGGGTCGTATTCGATGCGGATCGCTTCGGCGTGGCCGGTCTTGCCGGTCTTCACGTCGTTGTACGTCGGATTTTCAAGGTCGCCGCCAGTGTAGCCGACTTCGGTGTCGACGACGCCCGCATGCTTGCGGAAGAGGTCCTCCACGCCCCAGAAGCAGCCGCCGGCGAGAATGGCGATTTCGGTTTTGCGAGTTTCAGACATCGTTCGCCTCTTTCAGCGTGAGCAGAGATTGGCGCGTAGTGCGTAAGTGCGGGGCGCAAGATCGGGCATGAATCCGAGATAAGAAATCTCGCCGAGATCTACGCACTATTCACTACGCACTAGGCGCTAATAATGATGCGCGCCGAACTCGCGTCCGGCGAGGAATTTCTCCGCCTCGAGCGCAGCCATGCAGCCCATGCCGGCGGCCGTCACGGCCTGGCGGTAGACGTCGTCGGTCACGTCGCCCGCTGCATACACGCCTTCGATGTCCGTGGCCGTCGAGTCGGGCGCGGTGACGATGTAGCCGTTGTCCTTCATCTTGATCTGGCCACGGAACAAATCCGTGGCCGGCTTGTGGCCGATAGCTATGAAGACGCCGTCCGTATTGAGTTCGCGCGTCTCGCCGGATCTGGCGTGCCTGAGCCGCACGCCGGTGACGCCGAGCGGGTCTTCCGCGCCAAGAATTTCATCGACGACGTGGTCCCAGATCGTCTCGATATTCGGCTTTGAGAAGAGGCGGTCCTGCAGGATTTTCTCCGCGCGCAGCGAGTCCCGTCGATGAACGAGCGTCACAGACTTGGCCAGGCTCGACAGGTAAAGCGCTTCCTCGACGGCGGTGTTGCCGCCGCCGACCACGACGACGTCCTTGCCGCGATAGAAGAAGCCGTCGCAGGTCGCGCAGGCCGACACGCCGAAGCCCTGGAATTTCTTTTCGGACTCAAGGCCGAGCCATTTGGCCTGCGCGCCGGTGGCGATGATGAGCGCGTCGGTCTCGTAAGTCTCCCCGGAATCGCCCTTGAGCGCGAAGGGCCGCTTCGACAGGTCGACTTCGACGATGATGTCGTCGACGAATTTCGTCCCGACATTCTCGGCCTGCTTCTGCATCTGCTCCATCAGCCACGGCCCCTGGACGACGTCGGCGAAACCCGGATAGTTCTCCACGTCCGTGGTGATGGTCATCTGCCCGCCCGGCTGCAGCCCATGGACGATAACGGGCTCAAGCCCTGCGCGCGCCGTGTAGATCGCCGCCGTCAGGCCCGCCGGGCCCGATCCCAGTATCAGCACGCGCGTTTTCATGGAATGCACCCTCCATTTTCGGTTTCAGCCATTTGGGCCGGGCCTTCCGTCTTCGCAAGGCGCCGGGCGACGCTCTCGCGAAGCCGTTACCAAAGCCCGGGGGCGGGGAAAAGCGGCCGGCTTGCCGCCGCCCGGGCAAAATGGTAACAAATGTTACTAATTGAGCCGCCTTGGGAGCCCGTCATGGCGAAGAAGTGGATCACCGTCTCCCGCGTCGAAGGCCGCGCCTCGCGCCAAGCCCACGCCGACCTGCCCGAAGGAACCTATGAGCGCGAAATCTCCAAGGAGGGATTCTTCGGCCCGGCCGCCTTCATGTATCATCGCCGCCCGCCGACCGGCTGGGTGAAGTTCGAAGGGCCCTTGCGCCCGCGCGCGTTCAATCTCGCGGCGCTCGACGAAGCGACGGCGAGCCCGTGGGCCGCGCCGCTGGTGCTGCGCAACAGGGCCTGCGAGATTCGCTTCTGGAAGCTCGACGCGCCGATGCCGGCGCTCGCGCGCAACGCCGACGGCGATCAGCTATTGTTCGTGCACGAAGGGGAGGGCGATCTGTTCTGCGACTGGGGCCGTCTCGCCTTCGAGGCGGGCGATTATATCGTGCTGCCGCGCGGCGCAATGTGGCGACTCGCGCCGCGGCGGGGCGCGGCGATCCTCATGGTCGAGGCGACGAACGCCCATTACGCGCTGCCCGAGAAAGGCCTGCTTGGCGGACACGCCATCTTCGACCCGGCGATGCTCGACGCGCCGAAGATCGACGACGTCTTCAAGGGGCATCAGGAAGAGGACGGCGAGACGCGCGTCGAGATCAAGAAACGCGGCGCAGTCTCCATTGCAACATATCCGTACAACCCTCTCGACGTCGTCGGCTGGCACGGCGAGCTTTCGCCGGTGCGGATCAATATCCGCCACATCCGGCCGATCATGAGCCACCGCTATCATGTGCCGCCCTCGGCGCACACGACCTTCATCTCGGACCGCTTCGTCGTGTGCACCTTCGCGCCCCGGCCCTTCGAGACCGATCCAGGCGCGATCAAGGTGCCGTTCTTCCACAACAACGACGACTATGACGAGGTGCTGTTCTATCACGCCGGCGACTTCTTTAGCCGGGACAATATCGCCGCCGGCATGATGACGTTCCATCCTTCGGGCTTCACCCATGGGCCGCACCCCAAGGCGCTCAGAAACATGTTCGAGCAGAAAAAGCCGATGACGGACGAATACGCCGTGATGATAGATACGCGCGACCCGCTCGACATCGGCGAAGGCGCCGCGGCGGCGGAGGTCGCCGACTATGTGGATTCGTGGAAGGGCGGCGCGTAAACAGGAGTACAGCGAACCATGACCGCCGTCGTTATCTCCGGGGCCAATCGCGGGCTCGGGCTCGAGTTCGCCAGGCAGTATGCGGCCGACGGAGCGCGCGTTTTCGCCGGCGCGCGCGATCCAGAGAAGGCGGACGAATTGAACCAGGCGGCGAAGGAGTCCGACGGCGGGCTCTCCGTTCATCCGCTCGATGTGACCGATGATGCTTCCGTGCGCGCCTTCGCGCGCGCGGTCGGGCAGGCGCCCGTCGACGTCGTCATCGCCAATGCCGGCTATTTCGGCGGGGACCGCCAGCATCGGCTCGGCGACATCGATTATGAGGCGTTCGCCTATACCATGTCGGCGAACGCCCTCGGCGCGCTCAGGCTGGCGGACGCTTTTTATCCCAATCTCAAGACCGCGCGCGGTAAGTTCATTGCGATCACTTCAGGAATGGGCTCGATCAGCGACGCCTCCGGCGGCTATTACGCCTATCGCGCCTCCAAGGCTGCGCTCAACATGATCTGCCGGGCGCTCGCCAACGATCTCAGGACAGATGGAATCATTTGCGCGCCCCTTTCACCTGGCTGGGTGCGCACCGATATGGGCGGGCCTTCCGCGCCGCAGGACGCCGCCGACACGGTGCGCGAGATGCGCCGGCGCATCGCCAAATACCGCATGAGCGACAGCGGTCGATTTTTGAGCTGGGACGGACGAGAGCTCGACTGGTGATTGTCGCAGAGCCGAAGGTCAGGAGGGATCATGATCTGCCGCTGCTGGAGAGGCTGGACGACGCGGGCGAACGCTGACGCCTATCAGCGCGTCCTGACGCAGGAAGTGATCCCCGCGATCGAAGCGCGGCGCATCGAAGGGTTCCGCCGCATGGAAATGATGCGGCGCGATCTCGGCGATGAGGTCGAGTTCGCCACCATCATGTGGTTCGACGATATCGAGGCGGTGAAGCGCTTCGCCGGCGATGATTACGAAATGGCCCATGTGCCCGCCGCCGCGCGAGCGGTCCTGAAGCGTTTCGACGCGCGCTCGGCCCATTACGAAGTTTTCGGCGCGCGCGATCAATAGGCGGAGGCGGCTGTCCGCGCTCCGTGCACGCGCGATCGTGATGATCCGTGCGCGCGTCTTGCTTCGCGCGGAAGGGCGACGAGTGCTATCGGGCGCTGGCCGCTTCGCGGCGGCCAATCCGGCGGGAGATGTTTCATGCAGACCATCAGGCGACTCGCGCCCCATGCGCTTGCGCTGTTCATGGCCGTCGTGTTTCTCGACAGCCTGCGCTACAAGTTCGCGAACCACCCCAACACGCAGACGATCTTCGGCAAGCTCGACGCCTGGGCCGCCGCGCTCGGCGCGCCGGGCCTGTTTGCGCAGACAGGGCTGTTCAGCCAGTACGTGATCGGCTCGGCGGAGCTCGTCGCCTCGCTCCTGCTAGTCGCAGGCATGATTCCTCGCCTTGCGCATCTTCAGGGCCTTGGCGCGCTCATCGGCCTGTTCATCATGCTGGGCGCGGTGAGTTTTCATCTGTGGACGCCGCTTGGGATCGATCCGAATAACGACGGCGGCGGGCTGTTCCTCGCGGCCTGCGTCAATCTCGTTGCGGCCGCGCTCATCCTCGCTATATTCCGGCGGAAGGAAACCGTCGGGCTCTTCTGTCGTCTGGGCAAGGCGCTCGGGCCCGTCTCCTGACCGGGAGCGCGCATGAAACTCGCCTCATTGAAAGCCGGCCGCGACGGCCGGCTCGTCGTCGTTTCCAACGACCTCACCCGCTGCACGGACGCGAGCCGTATCGCGCCGACCCTGCAGGCCGCGCTCGACGACTGGGAGTGCTGCGAGCCGGCCCTGCGCGAGCTCGCGCAAAGCCTCGAAGCCGGCGCCGCGCCGGTCGAGCGCTTTCATGAGCGCGACTGCGCCTCGCCGCTTCCTCGCGCCTATCAGTGGGCGGACGGTTCCGCCTATGTCAATCATGTCGAACTGGTGCGCAAGGCGCGCGGCGCGGAAATGCCGGAGAGCTTTTGGACCGATCCGCTTATGTATCAGGGCGGCTCGGACTCTTTTCTCGGTCCGCGCGACGATATTCTCATGGCTCAGGACGAAGGCTGGGGCATAGACCTCGAAGGGGAAGTCGCGGTCGTAACCGGCGACGTGCCGATGGGCGCGAGTCCTGAAGAAGCGCGCGAGCTTATCCGCCTCGTCATGCTCGTCAACGACGTCTCCTTGCGCGGGCTCATCCCCGGAGAGCTCGCGAAAGGGTTCGGCTTCTTCCAGTCGAAGCCGTCCTCGGCCTTCAGTCCCTGCGCCGTCACGCCTGACGCGCTGGGCGAGGCCTGGGACGGAGGCAAGCTCCATCTGCCGCTGCTCGTGCGGGTCAACGGCAAGGAGTTCGGCCGCGCCGACGCCGGCGTTGACATGACCTTCGATTTCGGCCGGCTCATCGCTCATGCGGCGAAGACGCGGCCCCTGTGCGCCGGCTCGATCATCGGCTCGGGCACGGTGTCGAACAAGCTGGACGGCGGGCCCGGCAAGCCGATCGAAGGAGGCGGGGCGGGCTATTCCTGCATCGCCGAGATCCGCATGATCGAGACCATCCAGCATGGCGCGCCGAAAACGCCTTTTCTCAAATTCGGCGATCGGATCGAGATCGAGATGCTCGACGCGAAGGGGCGGTCGATCTTTGGGCGGATCGATCAGAAAGTGGCGAAGTATGAGCGCAGGAGCGCATAGAGATGCCTTCCATCCGCGCCCGACTTCTCAACCGCTATCTGCGCCTCGTCATGAAGCCGATGCGGCTGCATGAAATGGACCCGGAGACCCTGCGCGCATGGATGGAAAAACGCGTCCTGCCGGTCCGATTGGGCGATGTCGCGCTCGATCCGGTCGAAAAGGGCTCGGTGCGCGGCGAATGGCAGCGCCCGAACGACCCTGAGCCGGGGACGATCCTTTATCTTCACGGCGGCGGCTATGTGTTCTGCTCGGTGCGCACCCACCGACCGCTGACGACTGCGCTGGCGCGCGCTTCGCGGCGCGCGCTGTTTTCGCTGGATTACCGCCTTGCGCCGGAGCATCCCTGTCCCGCGGCGATCGAGGACGCGGTCGCCGCCTTCGACTGGCTTGTCGGGGAAGGGCGGGACCCCGCCGCCATCGTCGTGGCGGGCGATTCCGCAGGCGGCGGCCTCGCGCTCGCGGTGATGCTGGCGCTGAAGGCGCGCGGCGGGCCGCTTCCCGCCGGCGCGGTCCTTTACTCTCCGTGGACGGATTTGGCTGCGACCAGCGAGTCCGTAAATCGCAACGCGCGCGCCGATGCGATGTTTCAGCGCGACTCAATCATCGAAGGCGCCGCGCGCTACGCCGGCGCGCTCGACCGCAAGGACCCGCGCGTCTCGCCGCTCTACGCGGATCTGTCGGGCCTGCCCCCGCTGCTGGTCTTCGCTAGCACGACGGAAATGCTGTTCGACGATTCCGCGCGCCTCGCCGAGAAGGCGAAAGCCGCCGGAGTCGATGTCGACTTCCGTCCGCGCGAGGGGCTCGCCCATGTCTGGCCCCTCTTTTATCCGCTCATTCCGGAGGCGAAGGCGAGCGTGAGAGAAAGCGCGGAGTTCATCGTCCGACGCCTCGCAGCGGCGGCCTCGCCGTAGCGCCTCCGGGCCGCCGCCCTTGCGTGAGGGTAGGGGCCTGCGAAAAGATCAAGGCCCGCGAACGAACGCACGCGGGCCCTGAATCCCCCAGGTTGCCTCAGCGATACGCCGGCGCGCGGCCGGCGGATCACTGCGCGCTAGTAGCGCGGCGGGCGGCGGTCGCCATAGCTGCGGAAGGAGCCGTCCTCCCAATAGGTGTCGCCGTAATAGGGGTCTTCGTAATAATACCGCCCCGCATAGCGGTCGTAGCGGCGATGGCCGTGCTCGCGCGCACGGCCCCAGCAGGTGCCGGCGCGCGAGCAGCCTTCATAGGCGCCGAGCGCGGCGCCGATGAGCGCGCCATAGGCCGCGCCCTTGCCGGGCCGACCGGCGAAAATCTCGCCCGCCGCCGCTCCGCCGGCCGCGCCGATCGCGGCCCCGTACAGCGCGCCTTCGCCCGTGGACTGGCAGCCGGCAGCGCCGAGGGCGAGGGCGGCTAGGCCGATCAGCATGGGTTTCATCGGTCGTTCTCCTCCGGTTGGGGGCGGGAACCCGATACGCTACGTGCGCCCCGAATGTCGTCTCATGGCGCAGACTGACGGGCCTCCAAGGCGAGAATGGGGCGCCAGCTGGGCGAATTTGGGCGAACGGGCGCCGGATTTTTCAAGGCGCGCCGGCCCGCGCTGCCTCTTGCGCTTGGCGCCGGCGCGATGGCGCGCTTAGTGTGGCTGCAACCGGTTGCGAATTTCGAACGTGAGGAGGCCATTCATGGCGCCGAGCAAGACCAGAGCGATCTTCCTGAAGTCCTTTCCCAAGGGTCTTCCGAGTCCGGACCAGTTCGAGCTGCGCGAGATCGATTTGCCCGCCCTCAAGGACGGCGAAGTGCTGATGCGCGTCATCTGGATGTCGGTCGATCCCTATATGCGCGGGCGCATGCGGCCGGACATCAAGAGCTACATCCCGCCATTCACTCTGGAGGACCCGCTTGACGGCGGCGCGGTGGGCGAGGTCGTCGAGTCGAAGCATGACAAGTTCAAGCCCGGCGATCACATCGTCGGCTTTCAGGGCGGCTGGCGCGAATACGCCGTCGTCCCGGGCGACGGCCTGACCAGAGTCGACGCGGGAATCGCGCCGCTGTCTGCCTATCTCGGCGTGCTCGGCATGCCGGGCCTTACCGCCTGGTCCGGGCTCACCCAGATCCTCAAGCCGAAGGAGGGCGAGACCCTTTTCGTTTCCGGCGCGGCCGGCGCGGTCGGCTCGCTCGTCTGTCAGCTCGGCAAGCTGCGCGGCATGCGCGTCGTCGGTTCGGCCGGCTCGCCGGAAAAATGCGAATGGCTGGAGAAGGAAGCCGGCGTCGACGTCGCGCTCAACTACAGGAATTACGATAGCGCCGGCGCGTTGACCAAGGCGCTCGCCGCCGCCGCGCCCAAGGGCGTCGACTGCTATTTCGAGAATGTCGGTGGCATGCATCTGGAAGCCGCGCTCAACTGCATGGCTTTTCACGGGCGCATCGCGCTGTGCGGCATGATCGCCATGTACAATCTCTCAGAGCCGGAGCCCGGTCCGCCCAATCTCGTCAACATGGTCGCGCGCAGCCTGCTGGCGCAGGGCTTCATCGTGTCGAACTACATGCATCTCGCGCCGCAATTCGCTGCCGAGGTCGCCCCGCTGCTCGCGCAGGGCAAGGTGAAGTTCCGCGAGTCCGTGTACGAAGGGCTCGAGAAAGCGCCGGAGGCTTTTCTCGGCCTGTTCAGGGGCGAGAATATCGGCAAGGCGGTGGTGCGAGTCGGTCCGGACAAGGTTTGACCCGGACGGGGCTCGTACGCGCACGTCAATCTGACTGTTCAGCGCGTCAGCGCCTGTCTGCGCTCCTCGACGATCTTGTCAGCGTCCTTGCCGTAAAGCTCCTGATAGTGATCGAATTTCGCCTCGAAGGTCGCCGCGCCCTGGGTGAGCGACCGCAATTCGATGATGAGATCGTGAAGGCCGGACTCCGGCATCATCGCCGTGACGCTGTCCCAGCCCGGCCAGCCAGGACGGGCGTCGAAGCCCAAAATCTGTCCTCGCCGGGATGAAATCACCGCATGCGCCTTGCTCGTATGATCGCGCGGGGAATGGATGACGGTGTGGTAAATCGGCTCGAGCAGCACTGGTTGGCAGTCTGGCAACGCGTCGCGCATCGCCTGACGCCCCGCGAGCTTGAATGACATTTCATTCGAGTCGACGGAATGATGCTGGCCGTCATAAAGCGTCACCGCGACGTCTACGACCGGAAAGCCGAGCGGGCCGCATTGCAGGCCCTCGCGCACGCCGGCCTCGACGGCGGGAATGAACTGCTTCGGCACGGCTCCTCCGTGGATGGTCTCGTCGAACGCGACGCCCGCGCCGCGCGGCAGCGGCTTGATCTTGACCTTGATGTCGGCGAATTGTCCGTGCCCGCCGGTCTGCTTCTTATGGCGGGCGTGATGATCGGCGGTCGCGCGGATGGTCTCGCGATAGGACGGGCGAGGCAGGGTCGTCTCGATCTCGACGCCGTAGCGGTTCTTCAGCTTCGCTGCGGCGAGGCGCAGGTGCATGTCGCCCTGGCCCCTGAGCACGAACTCGCCGGTGTCGGCGCGCCGCTCGGTCGAGAGCGAAGCGTCTTCCTCGATCAGCTTCGCGACGGCCGTCGAAAGGCGCACGTCGTCGCGCTCGTTCCTGGGACGGATCGCCAGCGCGTAAACCGGCGCGAGCGCTGCGACCGCGGCGTCGCCTTTATGAATCCTGCCGTCGATGAGGAGATCGCCGCTCGCTAGCGCATCAAGCCGCGGCAGGCCGACGATGTCGCCGGCGCGCGCCTCGACCCGTTTCTCGCGCGCTTCGCCGTTGAGCGCAAGAAGCCCGGAAACGCGCCCGCCATTGACGCTGTCGCCGTCGCGGATCGCGCCTTTCCAGACGCGCGCGACGGAGATCTTTCCAACATGTGGAAGATGCATGGTGCGGATGACCGAGGTGATCGTCTCGCCCGGCCCGGAAAATCCGAGGCGCTCGGCGGTCTTCGCAGGTTCGGGCGCTTCATGGCGCAGAAGCTTGAACAGGCGCGTGACGCCGTTGCCGTGCGCGGCCGAGCCCATCAGAACCGGCGCGAAGGCGTCCTCCTCGAGCTCCTTGGCCATCAGTTTGAACAGCGTGTCGCTCGGCGGAATCTTGTCTTCGAGAATCTGCTCGAGCAGGCCATCGTCGAAATCGGCGAGCGTGTCGAGCATCGCCTCGCGCGCTTCGCTCTCGACGGGTTTTTCCGTCTCCGGAATTTCGATGAGCTCGGACGGGGCGCCTTCGCGGTATTTCCAGGCGCGCTCGCTGACGAGGTCGATCGCCCCGACGATCCTGTCCTTATCGCGAATGGGGACCTGGCGCAGCACCAGCGGGCGGTCGGAATAGGTCTGAAGGGCCTGCAGCAGCGCGCGCACCCGCACCCTCGTTTCGTCGACCCGGTTGACGAAGAGGACGTGCGGAATCTGGCGCTCGTCGAGAAACTTGAAGAAGGGGCTGAGGGCGGCGGCGCGGTCAGGATCGGGGTCGGCGACGAGGATCACGATGTCGGCGGCGGCCATGGCGTCGAAGCTCGCCTGCAGAAGTTCGACCGAGCCGGGGCAGTCGATGAACGCCCAGTCGTCGCCGAGATAGGCGCAGCGCGTGAGATTGGGCTCCGTGGTAGAGCCGAAATCCTGCGACTCCTGGCTCGCGTCGAGCGCCGGCGCGCCGCGCCCCGCGCGCTCGATCAGCGCGCGCAGAAGCGTCGTTTTGCCGGCGCCCTGGGGGCCTACGATGACCGCGCAGCGGGCGCCTTTGCTCATGGATGACTCTCCCTGTCCAGCGGCGCGCGCAAAGCCCGCCCTGCCCGGAGAGCCGCTCGCTTCCGGGCAGGGAAGACCCGCCGGGCGCGCTCGTCCAATAACGATCCTTTCATATCAAACTCCCGCAGCACGGCTGGTTCAATCCTTATTTTGGTCAGGGAGGAAACGGCGCCCGCGGCGGCGCGCCGGCCCGAAGCCGCGCGCCCGCGACGCCGCGTCTGTGGGAATCGGCTTGACGGAACGCAGCGGCTATCCTAGACCGCGATCCTCTCGAAAGGGCCTCGTCCTTTCGGGCGCGCGCGGGTGTAGCTCAGTTGGTTAGAGCGCCGGCCTGTCACGCCGGAGGTCGCGGGTTCGAGCCCCGTCACTCGCGCCATTTTATTCCAGAAAATCAATTAGATACGTGGGCTGGGTTCCCGGTTATTTGGCGATGAAGCTGCTGGGTAAGCACAGGGTAAGCAACCGGAATCAACACCGGTCCATTTCAGGCATGCTCGGGCAAAGGTGCTGAACCATCGCCGGCGGGACCGCGTTCGGCGCGAAGGCGTGCGCAGGCGCCGGTAAAACAGACTGGCTATGCGGCGGTCACCAACTATGCGGCCGCGGCTCGCTTATTGAAGCGAGCCGCGCCACGCTCGATTTTCCCTGTCGCCAAGAACTCCGACAGTGGTTTCTCTACTTTCACGATCACCGACTTACAGGCGACCAAGTGCGCTACCGCGCGGACGTTTGCAGGTTTTCGCATCGTTTGAAACGGAAGCTTGCGTGTGAAGAACTCGATATTGGTCTTCCCAAGAGAGCTTGGCTCGACATACACCGTCAGCCGCTGGCCCGGAGCCAAGTCGAAAGGCAGTGAAGGGGAATACGAATTAGGGTTCTGAAGGGCAAGCTGTTGCCTGAGCCAGTCGGGCCCGCGCCTTGTCCACCCCGTTTGCCAGCCTATTCCCGAGATACGCACGGTGCGCATCCCGCGGTTCTCAATCTCGAATGCGACAACGTCCGTCGCTGGCGATCCATCTCCCGGAATTATCAGTCGTAGTCCCGCGCGCAGCTTGATGTTCGGGCGACGCTCCGAGAGAGCGATCCAAAGAGCGACGATCACCGCCGCAGCCGTGGCAAGAGCGCCGACGGCTTGTCCAATCGCCGACACCTGCGTCCAAAAGAGCATCGAAGAATCCATTCCAAGCCCCCCTGTCATGGCGAAGCGGCTGCTTTTCAAGAGTTGGAGCCTCCGGCAATCCCGGCGCGGTCCAGCACCCTGCGCTTGCTTGCTATTCGCGGGCTCTACAATCAAGCACGAACTGCGATGGAATTATCTGCCCCACAGTAAATGTGTTGCGCGAATGAATTGCCTTATGAACGCCGTCTCGCGACGTTCGCGCTATCGCGGTTGTATTGATATTGCCCCAAGGAGTTATCTCCAGAAGAGTGATAGACTCGACACCTTCGATGGCTTCGATTTTCGTGTTGTTCAGGTTTCCTAGAAACACATATTCGCCGCCCTCAAGACGCGCGATCGAGAACTTGAAATCTGGGTCTTTCTTGCTCGTGTAGCGCGTAAGCGATTTGACCTGCTCCCCTGGAACCTCCCCACTCTGAGGTTAGTCTGTTCCTCGACAGAGGAGACGGACGATGAAGCGCAGCAGGTTCAGCGAAGAACAGATCATTGGCATTCTGA
>NZ_FZQA01000007.1 GCF_900199215.1 Amphiplicatus metriothermophilus | reverse complement strand
GCTCTTTGACATCGTGAGCTCTCTGGCGACGCCGTCGGGAAAGGTCCGGCCGCGGACGGACGCCCCCCCGTCCCCGCCGCAGCCGGACCGCCTGAGGCGCATGCCTATTCGTCGTAGATCGCCGTCTGAGCCGGACCGCCCGCCTGCTTCACGCCGCGGAACATGCCCTTGGAGTTGAACTCCATCGTATAGCCGCCGTCCTTGCCGAGAACGATCACGCCGCCGTCGCCGCCCAGGCCCTGCAGCCGACCATGAATGACGTCGCGGGCGGCTTCGGCGACGCTTTTCCCGGCGTATTCGACCTGCGCGCAGACGTCCCGGGCGATGGCGAGCCGGATGAAATATTCCCCGTGCCCTGTCGAAGAGACGGCGCAGGAGCGGTTGTCGGCGAAGGTTCCCGCGCCGATGATGGGCGAGTCCCCGACCCGGCCGTAGCGTTTCATGCTCATGCCGCCGGTCGAAGTTCCGGCGGCGAGATTTCCTTCCGCGTCGAGCGCCACGGCGCCGACCGTGCCGTATTTGTAATCGGCGTCCGCGGCGGCGCCTTTGTCCGGCTTGCCTTCCTTGCCCTTCTTCTCCTTTTCGAGGGCGTCCCGGTAGGCTTTCCACCGCGCTTCGGTGCGGAAATAGGCGGGAGAAACCAGCTCAAGCCCCTGCTCTTCGGCGAATTTCTCCGCGCCTTCCCGCGCGAACATCACATGCGCGGACTTTTCCATCACCGCGCGTGCGAGCCTGATCGGGTTCCTGACGCGCGTGACGCCGGCGACCGCGCCGGCGTTCAGCGTCGCGCCGTCCATGATCGAGGCGTCGAGCTCGTTCCTGCCGTCGCGCGTGAACACCGCGCCCTTGCCGGCGTTGAACAGAGGCGAGTCCTCCAGAATGACGATCGCCGTCTCCACGGCGTCGAGGGCCGAGCCGCCCCGCTCCAGCACGGCGTAGCCGGCCTCGAGCGCTTCGGTCAGCTTGGCCTTGTATGCGGCCTCTTCTTCCGGCGTGTAACGCCCCTTCTCCATCGCCCCCGCGCCGCCGTGAACGAGGATCGTGAGCGGCGGACCGGCCATGTGCTCGTCCCTCGATTGCGCGCGCGTCACGGCGGTCAGCATGACGCCGGCGAGCGCCGCCGCGATCGCAGCTTTCATCATATGTCGCATGGGAGTCCTCCTCGCCGGGCATAATGCCAACGTGCGGCGGGAGAACAAGTGCGCTCAGACCTCGGGCAGGAGCAGCTTCTGCGCGCGCCACTGCTCGACGATGCGGTCGAGGAAGCCCGCGTCGTCGACGTCCACCGACCAGCCGTCGGTGAAGCTCGCGGTGAGGCTTTTCGGCACGATTTCGCGCGGCAGCGCGTCGAACCGGATGCGGGTCGGCAACGGCACGCCTTCGCCGACGGCGACCGCCTCGCCCATGCCGAGCGACGGCAGACAGTTGAGCAGGCTCGTCGCCGCGTCCGGGACGGCCGCGCGCAGCGCGTCCTGATCGGCCTGGTTGGCGAGCCGCATGGCGAAGATAGTGTTGCACTGGGACAGGATCGTGGGGTCGAGCTCGGTCGGGCGCTGCGAAACGAGCCAGAGCGATACGCCGGTCTTGCGGCCTTCCTTGGCGATGCGCGTCAGCGCCCGGCGCGTCGGCGCGAAGCCCGCGTCTTGCTGAGCCGGGGCGTAGCGGTGCGCGTCCTCGCAGACGATGGCGATGGGCGCGGCCCCGTGGCTCCACAGGCCGAAATCGAAGGCGAGCCGCGCCGTCACCGAGACGACGACCTGCGCCACCTCGGACGGCAGCCCGCCCAGCTCCAGGATGCTCACGGGCCGGCCCTGAACCGGGATGCGGAAGAGCTGTCCCAGAAAACTCGCCATCGTGTCCTGGACCGTGAGGCTCGCGAACATGAAGGCGTAACGCGCGTCCTGGCTGATCGCGTAGATGCGATTGCGCAGCCGCTTGTAAGGCGAGATGGCCCGCGCGCTTTCAAGCGCGCCGAGCGATTTGTCGATGAGGCCGAGAAGCTCAGAAATGCGATACGGGGTCGGCGTGTCGACGGTTATCGAGGCGATGTCGCCGCGCCGCTCGGCCAGCATGCGCGTTCCGCCCTGGGTCGCGGCGAGATTCATGCGCTTGGCCTGCGGAATGAGATCGGCGAGGATTTCGATTTCCTCCTCATAGCCGCGCCGGTTCGGATAGAGCACCTCGACCAGCTCCTCGAAGGTGAGAAGCCAGTAAGGCAGGGTGAAGCTCGACGCGTCGAACACGACGGCCTGATCGCCGAAGGCGCGCGCATATTCATTGTGCGGATCGATGATGACGATATGCGCCTGGCTGTAACGGTCGAGCACCGCCCGAAGCATGAGCGCGACGGCGCAGGACTTGCCCGAGCCCGTCATGCCGAGAACGGCGCAGTGCCGCGCGAAAATCTCATTGACCGCGACGGTCGCGGGGATGGCCGCGTCCTGCTTGACGACGCCGATGCGAACGCTGGCGAGGCCGTTGACGGCGAAGAGCGCGGCGAGCTCTTCGCGCGTAGCGACATGAACCTCGTCGCCGAGCGTCGGGAACGTCGACACGCCGCGCCGGAAGCGCGCGGGCGTCTTCGCCGTCGGCTTGGTGAACTCGCCGATCAGCTCCATTTCGACGAGGCGCATCTCGCCGCCGCTTCCGTCGACGGACGGCGCCGGCACGCTCATCGCCGAGATGAGGCCGAGCACCACATTGGCGCCGGCGTCGACGCTCATGATCGCGCCGAGCTGCGGCCGGTGGAGCCGGTCGACCTCAGCCTGCGCGTCGTCGAGCATGACGAGGGCGTGCGAACCCGTGACCGAGATGATGACGCCGGCGCGCGGATTGCGCGCCTGCGCGGCCTGAACCGCCTTGGCGAGTCGCGCTTGAGGATTTCGCGACGCTTCCTGTGCTGACATTCATGCTCTCCGCGAGGCTTGTCTATCCGGCCATGCGCATGGGCTCGACGTCCGCGTCCGCTTGCGCCGCAGGCAGAACCGCGCGCACCAGCGTGCCCTCGCCCAGACGGCTGCGGATCTCGAAGCGTCCGCCCTGCATTTCGATGAAGGTCTTGGCGATGGCGAGCCCCACGCCCGGCCCCGCGAAGGACCGGTCGAGGCCCCGGTGGATCTCCTCGAAGGCGCCGAGCGCCTGGTCGATGGTCTCGCGCGCCAGCCCCGGACCGTGATCGCGGATGGCGATCTCCGGCTCGCCGCGCTCGTTGAAGACGGCCCGCGCGAGAACCTTCGCTCCCTTGGGCGAAGCCTTGATCGCCAATCGCAGAAGGTGATCGACGGCCTGGCCGAAGCGCCGTTCGTCGCCGACGCCGATCACGCCTTCCGCCGGTCCCTTGCGCGCCAGCGCGACCTCGCCCGCCTGCGCCGCGATCGCCGCGCGCGACATCGCCTCGCCGAGCGCGGCCGCAAGATCGAACTCGCCGCGGTCGAGGGCGCGCTCGCCGCTGTCGAGGGCGGCGGCTTCGAGAATGGTGTTGATATGACCGAGCAGGAGGTCCGCTGACTGAAGAATGTATTCGGCGTAGGCGCGGCGCTGTTCGTCGCTCAGATCGTAGACGTCGCTGTCGCGCAGCATGGTGGCGAAGCCGATGACGGCGTTGAGGGGCGTCCTCAGCTCGTGGTTCATGTTCGCCAGAAACTCCGAGCGCGCCTTGATCGACAGCTCGGCCTGCTCGCGCGCCGCGCGCGCCTCGTCCGTCGCACGCCGCACGGCGACGGCTTCCGCCATTCGCGCGGCGTAGCTCGCGATCAGCGATCCGTCATGGACGACGAAAGGATTATAGGCGCGCATGCGACGTTCCCTCGCGCAAACGCTACGCGGCAAGCGCTAATGCGCCGTTAAGCAAATCGTTCGTAAACGCGCCGTTAACCGCCGCCGGCGGCGGGGTCCGGCGCAAGCGAAGCGGCGGCCGGGCGCGCCGCCTCCTGCGGGCGTTCGGCGCGGACGCTTTCGGCTTTTTCGTCGGCGCCGGCCCTCTTCGGCGCCGTCTCGGCCGGCTTCGGCAGATAGGCGAGCACGAGGTCGCCGATCTCGGGCTTGACGGGCCGCTCCTGCGAGGCGAACAGCAGCGCCCCTTTGCGCTGGATGAGGACGATCTCGTACTCGTCTCCCAGATCCTCGAAATATTTCTCCGGCGGGTATTCCTCGGTCAGCCGCGTGCGCTGATAGATCCAGCCGGCGTAATGCCGGCGCAGAAGCTCGTCGAGCGTCGCGCCGGAATGGAGGAAGGTGCGCCCCTGCAAGGTGAAAGAAAGCGCCCGCCTGTCCTCCTCGTCCTTGCCGCGGGCGTTGACCTGATAGATCGCCGCCCGGCCCATTTCCGGCGCGAGGTCGGTGCACACGAGCGCGTTATGCGCCTCGTTGCCGCTCAGGGCGAGCAGATAGCCGAAGCGGTTGAGGTCGAGATGGTGCTCGGTCACCTCCGACAGGATCTCGCCGTAATAGGTCTCGACCTCGGCGAGGCGGACGGGGCGAAGCCGGCGCCAGCTCGCGTCGGCGACCACGACCGGCACGTCCATCTCCTTGAGCTTCGCGGCCAGCCCCGCCGACCATGGGCTCGCGCCGGAAATGAGCACGCCCGGCCGTTCGCTCGACACCAGGCCGAGCGCCCTGGCGAGCGGCCCGATGGTGAAGCCGTGCAGAAGCACCGTGGCGAAAACCATCGCGAAAGCGAGCGGAATGAGGCGCGCGCCGTCCTCATAGCCGGCGGCGGCCAGCGAGGCGCCGAAAAAGCTCGAAACGGCGACCGCGACGATGCCGCGCGGCGCGATCCAGCCGACCAGAAGCCGCTCCTGCCAGGGCAGTCCCGCGCCGATGGTCGACAGGAATACGGTGAGCGGGCGCACCACGAACAGCATCGCTCCGAGAAACGCGAAGGCGCGCAGGTCGAAACCCGTCAGCATGTCGACGGTGAGGTTCGCCGTAAGAATCACGAACACCCCGGCCACCAGAAGGACGGCGATGTTCTCCTTGAACAGCCTGAGCTCGTTGATGCTGGCGATGCGCGAATTCGCCATCGTCACGCCCATCGCCGTCACGGCGAGAAGGCCGGCTTCCTCCTGCAGGAGATTGGCGATCTCGAAGCAGACGAGAACGAGCACCAGCAGGATCGGGGGTTTGAGATATTCCGGCGCCCAGCCGCGCTGAAAGACCGTCGCCGCGAAACGTCCCAGCATGAAGCCGAGCGCGCAGGCGAGAACGCTCGCGATGAGAAGCGAGGCGAAGATCTGTCCCGGCGAGGCCCCGTGGCTGTCGTCGCCGCCGGCGCTGAAGACGATCACCTCATAGACGAGCACGGCGAGCAAGGCGCCGATCGGATCGTTGATGATGCCTTCCCACTTGAGCAGCGTCGCCGGACGCGGCTTCAGGCGTGCCTGGCGCAGAAGGGGAATGATCACCGTCGGGCCGGTGACCACCATGACGCCCGCGAAAAGGATCGCCGTCGGCCAGGAAAGCCCGGCGATGTAATGGGCGGCCAGCGAGCCCAGCCCCCAGGCGATGGCCGCGCCGGGAAACACCAGCCGGCGCACGCCCTTGGTGAGGCCGCGCAACTCGGCGAAATTGAGCGACAGTCCGCCCTCGAACAGAATGACGGCGACGGCGATGGCGATGATCGGCTGATAGAATTCGCCGAGCAGCGCCTGCATCGGCGGCAGGCCTTCGCCGACGCCAGGCGGCGGGCGCAGGATGCCCAGGACCGGCCCGGCGAGGATGCCGGCGACGGCCATCACCACGATCGCCGGCAGGTTGAAACGCCAGGCGATCCATTGCGCGCCGACGCCAAGCACGCCGATCGCCGCGACGACGAGGACGAGATTGTCCATCCATGTCTCCCGCGGGACCGCCGCGAGGCGCTTCGCGCCCGCTCCCCCGCGCCGTCAGGCTCCTAGCGGTTCTTGAAGGACGGCTTTCGTTTCTCGATGAAGGCGGTCATGCCTTCCTTCTGGTCTTCGAGGGCGAAGACGGAATGGAAGACGCGCCGCTCGAACCGCACCCCTTCCGACAAGGTCGTTTCATAAGCGCGGTTAACCGCCTCTTTCGTCAGCATGGCGATGGGCCGCGAGAAGTCGGCGATCTGCCTGGCGACCTTGATCGCTTCAGCCCTGAGCTCGCCCTTGGGCACGATGCGCGAGACGAGGCCGCAGCGTTCGGCCTCCTGCGCGTCCATCATGCGCCCGGTCAGGCACATATCCATCGCTTTCGACTTGCCGATGAAGCGCGCGAGGCGCTGGGTGCCGCCGGCGCCCGGCATGGCGCCGATGGTGATCTCCGGCTGGGCGAACTTGGCGTTGTCGGCGGCGATGATGAAGTCGCACATGAGGGCGAGCTCGCAGCCGCCGCCGAGCGCGTAGCCGGCGACCGCGGCGATGATCGGCTTGCGCACGCGCGTCGCCTCCTCCCAGTTTTTGGTGATGAAGTCCTCACTATAGACGTCGATATAGGACTTCGACGCCATCTCCTTGATGTCGGCGCCGGCGGCGAAAGCCTTCTCCGAGCCCATGAGCACGATGCAGCCGATGTCGTCGTCGGCGTCGAATTTCTTCAGCGCGTCGGTGACCTCGTCCATCAGCTGATCGGAGAAGGCGTTGAGCGCTTCAGGCCGGTTGAGAGTCAGCACGCCGACTTCGCCGTCCTTTTCGGCGAGAATGCATTCATAGGCCATGGTCAACGACTCCTTTCAAAACCCGCTAGTTGAAGCCTATCAACTTCAGCACCTCGTGGCGCGCCTTGTCGTCCTCGCGGAAGACGCCCATCATGCGGCTCGTGGTCATGATGACGTCGGGCGTCTCCACGCCGCGGCAGGTCATGCAGGCGTGCGTCGCCTCAATCACCACGGCGACGCCTGCGGGCTCCAGCACCTTCTGGATGCAGTCGGCGATCTCGGCCGTCAGGCGCTCCTGCACCTGGAGGCGCTTGGCGAAGGCGTGCACGACGCGCGCGAGCTTGGAGATGCCGACCACCTTGTCTTTCGGCAGATAGGCGACATGCGCCTTGCCCATAATCGGCGCCAGGTGGTGTTCGCAATGGGAATGAAAGGGAATGTCGCGCAGAAGGACGATCTCGTCATAACCGCCCACCTGCTCGAAGGTGCGCGTGAGATAGGTCTCGGGACATTCCTCATAGCCGCGGAAATATTCGAGGAACGCCTCGATCACCCGGCGCGGCGTGTCCTTCAGCCCTTCCCGCTCGGGATCGTCGCCGATCCAGCGTATGAGCTCGCGCACCGCTTCCATCGCCCTGCGCCGATCTTCTTCCGTACGGTCGATGGGATTGCCCATGAGCGGCTCCTCGCCTGCTGCGCCTAACGCATGCCTCTAACGTTTCTCAATGGGAACGACCTCGCGCTGCTCGACGCCCGTATAGTTCGAGAGCGGACGGACGAGCTTGTTGTCGGCGAGCTGTTCTATCACATGGGCCGTCCAGCCGGTGATGCGGCTCATGACGAAGATAGGCGTGAACATGGGGATTTCGAAGCCCATAAGATAGTAGGACGGTCCGGCGGGGAAATCGAGATTGGGATAGATGCCCTTCTCGGCGACCATGGTCTCATTGAGAATCTTGCTGATCTCCCAGTATTTCCTCGCCTCCTCGGTGCCGATCGCCTCCACCATTTTCCTGTAAGCCTCGGTCATGGTGGGCACGCGCGAGTCGCCCTTGCGATAGACCCGGTGGCCGAAACCCATGACGCGCTTCTTCTGCGCCAGGGCGTCGAGCATCCACTGGCGGGCGTTGTCGGGAGAGCCGATCTCCTTCAGCGTATGCATCACCGCCTCGTTGGCGCCGCCGTGGAGCGGGCCTTTCAGCGAGCCGATAGCGCCGGTGACGGCCGAATAAATGTCCGACAGCGACGAGGCGATGACCCGCGCGGTGAAGGTCGAGGCGTTGAAGGAATGCTCTGCATAGAGAGTCATGGAGATGTCGAAACACTTGACGATGTCGGGCGCGGGAACCTTCTCGAAGCACATGTGGAAGAAGTTCTCGGAGAAGCCGAGGTCCTTCGACGGCGCGACCGGCTCCTTGCCGTTGCGCAGGCGATAATCGGTCGCCACGATCTGCGGAATCTTCGCGTAAAGCCGGATCGCCTTGGCGTAGAGCCCCTCGGGCGAGGAATCGTTCGCCGTGTCGTCCTCCTGGCCGAGGAACGAAACGGCGGTGCGCAGCGTGTCCATCGGATGCGCCTTTTTGTTGAACTTGCGCATCACCGCAATGAGATCATCCGACAGCCCGCGCTCTTCCCGCTCGGCCCTGTTCAGCGCGTCGAGCTGGGCCTGCGTCGGCAGATCGCCGTTCCAGATAAGCCAGGCGACCTCCTCGAACCGGCATTTCTCGGCGAGGTCCTGGACCTTGTAGCCGCGATAGGTGAGCGAATTGATCTCCGGCATCACCTTCGAGATCGCCGTGTCGTCGGCGTAGACGCCGGCGAGGCCGTATTTGACTTCCGTGTCGGTCATGGCGCTTCCTTTAGTTCGTAGTTCGTAGTGCGTCGTACGTCGTTGAAGGTCGCGCAGCATTCTACGTACGACGGACTACGCACTAATACGTCACCCCTTCGGCGTGTCCCCAACCTCGAAGTTGAAGATCGACTGGTCGAACTGGTTGTAGTCCTCATAGCGCAAAAGATCGTAGAGGTCGCGCCGGTGCTGCATGATGTCGAGGACGCCGTTCTGATCCCCGTCCCTGAGGATCGCGTCGAGCCCCTTGCCGGCGCCGTACATCGCCAGGCGCAGGGTCGTGACCGGATAGATCACGATGTTGAAGCCGAGATTTTCGAGTTCCTTCTTGTTCAAGAGGCGCGACTTGCCGAACTCGGTCATGTTGGCGAGCAGCGGAACCGAAATCGCCTTGCGGACGGCCTCGAACTCCTTTTCGTTCTGCATCGCCTCGGGGAAGATCATGTCGGCGCCGGCGTCGACATAGGCCTTCATCCGGTCGACGGCCTTGTCCAGCCCTTCCACGGCGCGCGCGTCCGAGCGCGCGATGACGACGAAATTCGCATCACGCCGGGCGTCGACCGCCGCTTTCACGCGCTGAACCATGACGCCCGTCTCCACGACCTCCTTGCCGTCGAGATGGCCGCAGCGCTTCGGCATCACCTGATCCTCGATGTGACAGCCGGATAGGCCCATCTCCTCCATCGTGCGGATGGTGCGCGCCGCCATCATCGGCTCGCCGAAGCCGGTGTCGACGTCGATGACGGCGGGAAGGTCGGTGACCCGCGCGATCTGATGGCCGCGCTCCGCGAACTCGGTAAGAGTCGCCAGCCCGATATCCGGCAGGCAGAGATCGGCGGACATGACCGCGCCCGAAATGTAGACGCCGTCGAAGCCCTTGCGCTCGATCATCTGCGCACAGAGCGGATTGAACGCGCCCGGAAACTGCAGGAGCGCGCCGGACTTCAGCTTGGCGCGAAAATCGGCTCGCTTTTCAGCGGGGTTTTTCTTGGTAAAGAGCATTTTTCCAGGCCTTTCAAAACCGAATCCAGACAGCGCCGTTCTCATCCTGAGGAGAATTACTCATCGTCCGATGAGCAATCGGTCGCGATGGATGGGCTGCACGCGTCGTCGCTAAAAAGTCCCTTCCGCCTTCCACTCGTCGTCTAACTGACCCGCCCTGTCGATTCCGTCATCGCCGCCCTTTTGACGCCGGCGCGATCAGCGCGACGCGCGGGAAATAGGCTCGATAGACCTGCGGATCCCGCGTCAGCAACCTGTAGCCCGCGACGGCCGCATGGGCGCCGATAAAGAAGTCGAGCAGCGTTTTCGTTCTCCCGCCGCCCCGCTTTCTGTAGGCGGCGAAAGCCTTGCCCGCAAGGAAGGCGGCTTCGAAGGGAACGGCCTCCCGCTCGACCGCCGACCGCGGCAGGGCGTCCTCGAAATCCTCGATGCGGGAAAAGCGGATCGAGGCTTCCGCGTAAATCACGGCGTTGATGACGAGCCGGGACTCATCCGCGGCCTTTTCCAGGGCCTTGCTCGACCATTCGAACCATGCCGCGTCTTCGGTGAAGACGTCGAGCAGGACGTTCGAATCGACGAGGACGGCGCTCATCCCGACCGCGTCAGCGCCATGATCTCGTCGGTCGTCATTTTCACGTCGCCGCGGCCGCGCATGCGCGCCGTCAGCGCGGCGCCGCGCCCCGCCTTTTTGGGCGCGCGCGCCTTGTAGAGGCGGACGACCCGGCCGTCATACTCGAATTCGATCTCGGCGCCCGGCAGAAGCCCCGCCCGCTCGCGAATGTCCTGCGGGATGGTGACCTGGCCTTTGGAGGTGATGCGCATGCATGACCCTTTCTTACCAGTAAGAGTAAGAATTGGGGAATCGCCCGTCAAGGCGCGCCGCGCCCCTAAAAAATCCCCTTCGCCGCATTCTCCTGCAAATAGCCCTCCGGCGCGACGGGGTTGAGCATCACGACCTCGTCAGCGGACAGGTCCGGCAGGCGCTGGACGAGATCGAGGAACCGCTCGGATTCGGCCGGATCGAGAATATCGTCCGTCAGCGTTCTGAACTTCCTGATATACTCCGCCCTCCCGAAGGGGCGCGCCCCCAGGGGGTGCGCATTGGCGACGCCGAGCTCGTCCACGAGCTCCGAGCCGTCCTCGAAGGTCGCGACCACGCGCGCGCCGAAGGCTTTCTCCTTCGGGTCGCGGCTGTGATAGCGCCGCGTCCACTCGGGATCTTCGACGGTCGAGATCTTGCGCCAGAGCCGCACGGTGTCGGGCCGGCGCGCGCGCTCGGGCGCATAGGACTTCACGTGATGCCATTGCCCGTCCTGCAGCGCCACGGCGAAGATGTACATGATCGAGTGATCGAGGGTTTCCCGACTCGCATTCGGGTCCATCTTCTGCGGGTCGCCGCTCCCCGTGCCGATGACGTAATGGGTGTGATGGGACGTGTGCAGAACGATCGACTTCACCTTGTCGAAGCCGCCGCGCTTTTCGATCTCACGGCCCATGCGAAAAGCGAGGTCGATGAGCGCCTGGCTCTGGTACTCGGCCGAATGCTCCTTGGTGTAGGTCTCGAGGATCGCGCGCTTGGGCTCGCCCTTCTCCGGCAGCGGCACGTGATAGGTCGGCTCATAGGGGCTCTCGCCCTTGTCGCGCGCGGTGCGCCCGTTGAGGATCCAGGCGATCACCGAATCCTCGCCTTCATAGATCGGGCTTGGGCTCCCTTCGCCGCGCATGGCGCGGTCCACGGCCTCGATCGCCTGCTTGCCGGCATAGGCGGGCGCATAGGCCTTCCAGCTTGAAATCTCGCCCTTGCGCGACTGGCGCGTGGTGATCGTCGTGTGCAGGCCCTGCTGCACCGCCTGATAGATGACCGCCGTCGGCAGATCGAGCAGCGCGCCCACGCCGGCGGCCGCCGACGGCCCGATATGGGCGATGTGGTCGATCTTGTGCTCGTGCAGGCAGATCGCCTTCACCAGATTGACCTGGATCTCATATCCCGTCGCAATGCCGCGGACGAGCGCGCGCCCGTCCTTGCCGCATTGCTGGGCGACGGCGAGGATCGGCGGGATGTTGTCGGCCGGGTGCGAATAGTCCGCAGCCAGAAAAGTGTCGTGATAATCGAGCTCGCGCACCGCCACGCCGTTGGCCCAGGCCGCCCATTCGGCGTGGACGCGATGCCCGGCCGGCCTGCCGAACAGCGTCGCCCCGCCGGCGCGCGGATGGGCGTCAGCCATCGCGCGGGCAGACTTGATCGGGCCGCGGTTGAGCGAGGCGATCGCCACCGCCGCGTTGTCGATGATGCGGTTGACGATCATCTCCGCGACGTCGGTCTCGACCTCGACGGGATCGGCGGCGACTTCGGCGATCTTCCAGGCGAGCTGATCCTCGCGCTTGAGGTTGTCCTTGGATCGATGGGCGCGGACGGGATGGACTTTCATGGAGCCGCCTTTTCCTGAATGTTTTTTTTGCTTTCCGGCCTCGCCGGAGGACCCTCGGGGACGCGCCGGGCGCGCGCGTTGTCGCAGCCCGAAGGCGCGCCATTCGTGCCTTAACAAGGGCTTAGTGTCAAAAGCGCGCGGGCCGCGCGTCCGGCGGCGTAACGCCTCAGGAAAACCAGCGCTTGACAGGCGCGCCGAGTCTTGTTCCGGCCGCCTCCAGCTTCAGAAAAACAACAGCTTGACCGCCATCGCTGCGACCGCGGCGTAAAAGACTTTCTTGATGAGAGGCGCGCCCTCGCGCACGGTCGCGCGCGCGCCCAAAAGCCCGCCCAGCGCGTTGCCGGCGGCGAGCGCCGCCCCCGCGGTCCAGGCGATCTCGGTCCGCGCTGCGAACACGGCCAGCGCCACGACCGAAAAGACAAGGGCGATGAACACCTTGTGCATGTTCACGCGGACCAGGTCGAGGCCCATCGTCCGATAGAGGATCGGCATCATCAGGAAGCCGACGCCGATCTGGATGAAGCCGCCCCAGAAGCCGGCCCCGACCATCAGGACATGTCCGAGGACCAGGTTGCGGGCCTGCGGGGACGCGTCGGGCGGCGGCGCGGGCCGGTCGCGGCCGGTCGCCATCAGGATCAACACGCCGATCATGGTGAGCGCGAGCACCCGGTCGAACCACGCGCCGTCGAGGCGCACGCCGACCATCGCCCCGGCGAAGGCGCCGACCGAAGCGGCCGCGGCGAGGGTCGCGCTCAGCCTGAAATCGGCGAAGCCCTGCGCGCGGAACGAACCGACCGCGACGATGTTCTGGGCGATGATGGCGATCCGGTTGGTGCCGTTGGCGACCGGCCCCGGCAGGCCGAGAAACACCATGGTCGGCACCGTCAGCAGCGAGCCGCCGCCGGCGAGCACGTTGATCCAGCCGCAGGCGACGCCGGCAAGCGCCAGAAGGGCGAGCTCCCACGCCGTCATCGCCGCGCCTTCACGTCTGAATGCGGCCGCGGCCTGCGATCCGCGCCGACGAGCCCGACAGCCGATTCTTCGAAGCAGGGACGGAGGACGCCCGCCCCTCGCCGGCGCCGAGCCCGCGCGCGGCTTCCGATCCGTCGCGCGCCGGCGGCCGCAACGCGTCGGCTGCGCGCTCCGGCGTTCGATCCGGGCGCTCGAGATCGATTCCCGTCAATTCCTTCGTTCGACGATTGCTCCCGGCGAAATATGTCGCAAAAGCCGCCTCGATCTCTTCGCGCCAACGCCGTTCGAGCCATCGATTGAGCGCAGGCGGAACGAGTCTGCCGACGATCGTAACGAAGGGAAGGAAAAGCGCCGCGCCAAGAGGACTCGCCAGCGGACTGGACCCGTTGACCGTATCGGCGCGAATGAAAAGATTGAGGCGCGCCTTGAGCCAGACAGTGACCGCCGGCGCTTGGGCGTTCGCCCTGCGCGAGACGGGCAGGCCGGCGACAGGCGGAACTCCCGCGAAGGAGGCGACCCTCGACAGGAACGCTTCCGGCGCGCTTGCGAAGTCCTCATAGGCGAGCACGCAGACGTTTTCCGCGCCGAACAGCGTCTGATAGAGCTCGATGATCGCGTCATAGGCGAAGTGATCGGGATCGAACTGCGGCACGTGCCCGTCGCGCTGCGGCCTCAGATAGCCGACGAGGGAGCGCATGCCGCCCTTCTTCACATATTGTTTGTAGGCGGACAGGATCGCCGCCTTCTGTTCGCGGATGACGATCAGAACGCGCCCGTCGGGAAAGACGGCGCGCAACCGGCGCGCGATGGTCTCGCAGTCATAGCCGCCCGAATGCGGATGACCGGACAGCCTTTCGTTGCTGAGGACGGGAACGGCGCCCGGCGGCGCGGCCTCCCGCAGGGCTTCGTAGCGCGCCCGGCATCGCGCCGCGTCGAATCGGAGCGGATGGGAAAGAAAAAGATTCTTCTCGACGTCCATCCAGAAGAAGCCGCAGCCGGCGTCCCGGAACAGGAAACGCTGAAGCCAGGTCGACGCCGTCTTGTGATAGCCGATATGGATAAGGGGGCGAGGCCTTCGCCTCCGCTCCCGCGCGCCCGCGATCAAGTCTGACAATCTTCCCTCGTCGGCGCTCCCCGCTCGCGCGCTTTTCGCCGCAATCGGAGTCGCCCTCCCCTGGCTGCCCAGCCGCCCTTCTCTGTTATCGCCCCTGAGAAATGCGTCGGCGGCTTTTCTGGAAGGAACCGTCGGGCGGGTCAAGGCGCGCGACGCAGCCGGCGAGTAACCTGACTAATTTCTCACGGTTTTAAGACACTTTTTTCAACTCCGCGCCTCGGCAAGCCGATCGCGACTCGAACAGCTGAGTCGGCCATGATCGCAGGATGCGGGAATTCATGCGTCTGCTCATCTTCGCTGCGGCGGCGAGCTCGGCAATTCCAGCGCGTCGAGCCTCGCCTGTATGGACGAGATCTGGCCGCGCCTTTCCGCGCTCGGCCTCAATGCCGTGCTCGCGCCCGTCTATTGGGAAATGATCGAGCCGGAAGAGGGCCGTTTCGACTTTTCGCTGGTCGACGCGCTCCTCAAACGCGCGCGGGCTCACGATCAGCGCCTCGTCCTGCTGTGGTTCGGGAGCTGGAAGAACTCCATGTCGAGCTATGCGCCGGCCTGGGCGAAGCGCGATGCGGCCCGTTTTCCCCGCGCCGAAACGAAAGACGGGACCCGGCAGGAGATCCTCTCTCCCTTCAGCGAGGCCAATCTCGACGCCGACCGCAAGGCCTTGGTCGCGCTGATGACTCATCTCGCCGAGGTCGACGCGAAGCATCGCACCGTCGTCATGGTCCAGGTCGAGAACGAGATCGGCATGATTCCCGAGGCGCGCGATCACAGCCCCCGCGCCGGAAGCGCCCGCCAACGCCTTTTACGCCTTCGGCGCGCTCGACGCGATCGGATTCAGTCCGCTCTCGATCGAATCCATTGAGAATCCGGACGAGGACCCTCTCGGCGAAGCCTATCGCCTGCTCGCGAGCCTCGCGCCGCTCATTCTGGAGCGTCAGGGTGCGGACGACATCGCCGGCTTCCGCCCGCCCGTCGACTTCGAGGGCGAGGTCGATGCAGCGCCGCAGCGCCACGTCTTCGGCTCTTACCGGTTCAACGTCTCCTTCGTCGATCCGTGGACGCCGCAAGACGCGCAGAACGCCGCCGCCCATGGCGGGCTCGTGCTGCGCCTCGGCGAGGACGAGTTTCTCATCGCCGGCAAGGGGATCGTCGTGACGTTCGAGACCGTCGCCGGCGACGAACGCGCAGGCGTCGAGTCCGCCTGGGAGGGCCGGTTCGAGGCGGGCCGCTGGATCCCAGGCCGGCGCCTCAATGGCGACCAGACCCATCAGGGCCGGCACATCCGCCTGCCGCCCGACCAGTTCGGCGTTCAGCGCGTGCGGCTTTACCGGTATTAGGGCCGCCGGCCTCGCCAGGCCCGCGCCGTCATGGACGCGCTCTTCGCGCTTTGCTAACATAGTAGCTGGTAGCGTTAACAGAAGGCGCGGGCGGGGCTGCATGTCTCAAGCTGAAACCATTTTGCCGGCGGCCGGCGCCGCGCGAGAGCCGTTCTTCTCCTGGCCGCCGCTGCCCTTCGCCCTGTGGCTATGCGGATTCTACGCCTGCTGGCTCGCCATCGTCGCCGGCTTCGACTATTGGGCGACCGTCGCCGCGCACTGGCCGATTGCGGCCGCCATGGCGGCGGGATCGTATTTCGCCGGCTCGACGCCTATGGGGGGCGGGACGGTCGGATTCCCGGTTCTGGTGCTTCTGTTCAACGAGCCCGCTTCGCTGGGGCGCAGCTTCGGCCTCGCCGTGCAGTCGATCGGCATGGTCTCGGCGAGCATCTACATCATCGCCGCAGGACGCCGGATAGACTGGAGCCTTCTCAAACCTGCGCTTGTCGGCTCGCTGATCGCCACTCCGCTCGGCGCAGCCTTCATCGCGCCTTACGCGCCCGATCTCGGCGTGAAGCTGCTGTTCGCCACCCTGTGGGCGAGCTTCGGCGTCATCCACTTCGCCAAGCTCAAGATGATCGTGACGCCGGAAGGCGCCCGCCGCCCCGAGCCCGCGCTCGACCGCCGGATCGGCTTCGCCATCGGACTCGCCGGCGGCGTCGTTGCCTCGCTCACCGGCGTCGGGATCGACATGATGATCTACGCGGCGATGGTCATGTTCTATCGCGCCGACATCAAGGTCGCGATCCCGACCTCCATCATCCTCATGGCGTTCACCTCAGTCGTAGGGATCGCGAGCAACGTCGCGCTGTCGGCCTTCGGACCGCCGCAATACGCCCTGCCCCCGGACGTTTTTCACAACTGGCTGGCCGCCGCGCCGGTGGTCGCCGTCGGCGCGCCTTTCGGCGCGGTCATCGTCAACCGCCTGCCGCGCAAGTCGACCTTGCTGATCGTCTCCGCGCTGTGCATCGGCCAGTTTGTGTGGACGCTCGTTCAGGAACGCGAGGCCGGATGGCCCCTTCTCGCCGCGCTGGGCGGCCTGCTTTTGCTGAACCTCTTCTTCCTCTTCCTGTTCCGTACGGGAGAGCGGCGCGCCGCCGGCGAACGGGTTGAGTCGATCAAGGCTCGTTAGTCAGGCTCGCTCGCCGGAAATGAGGGATTTTTCCCATAATTCTTGACATAATTTGCCCGGTTTTCTCTTCGAAATCGTGGGAAACGCCTTGATCCTTCCTGTCGTCTCACGCATATTCAGCCCATTGCGCCTGATTGCTAGGGGAATTTTCCCACCATGTCTCAGATCCAGCATCTCCTCGCCCGCGCCGAGAGTTACGCCGCGCGCGAAGGCCTTTCGCTCTCCACCGTCTCGCGCAAACTGCTGAACGACGGCAAGGGGCTCGCCCGGCTCAAGGCCGGCGGGCAGTGCACGCTGAAGACGCTCGAACAGGCGCTGGCGCGTCTGGCCGCGCTTGAGGGAAACGGCGCCGGCGCGCCGGCGAGCGCAGCAGAGGCGAGCCGGGCGCAAACTGCGCCCGGCCAGCTCGAGCGCGCGTCCATGACCCATCTCGACCGGCTGGAGGCGGAGTCGATCCACATCATCCGCGAGGTTGCGGCCGAGTGCGAAAACCCGGTGATGCTCTACTCCATCGGGAAGGACTCCTCGGTGATGCTGCATCTCGCGATGAAGGCGTTCCATCCCTCCAAGCCGCCCTTCCCGCTCCTCCATGTCGACACGACATGGAAGTTCCGCGAGATGATCCGGTTTCGCGACGAGACCGCCAGGCGTCTCGGTCTCGACCTCATCGTCCATATCAATCAGGAGGGCCTGGCGCAGGGCGTTGGTCCGTTCACGCACGGTTCGCAAATCCATACGGACGTGATGAAGACTCAGGCGCTCAAGCAGGCGCTCGACAAATACAAGTTCGACGCGGCCTTTGGCGGCGCTCGTCGCGACGAGGAGAAATCCCGCGCCAAGGAGCGCGTCTTCTCCTTCCGCACGGCGCAGCATCGCTGGGACCCAAAAAATCAGCGTCCAGAGCTTTGGAGCATATACAACACGCGGGTTCACAAAGGCGAATCGATCCGCGTATTTCCCCTGTCCAACTGGACCGAGCTCGACATCTGGCAATATATCTGGCGCGAGAACATCCCCATCGTGCCGCTTTATTTCGCCGCCGAACGGCCCGTGGTGGAGCGCGACGGTGCGCTCATCATGGTCGACGACGAGCGCATGCCGCTCGCCGACGGAGAAAAACCGAAGCTGGAAATGGTCCGCTTCCGGACATTGGGGTGTTATCCGCTGACCGGCGCGATCCGCTCGACGGCGACGACCTTGCCAGAAATCATCCAGGAGATGCTGCTCGCGAAAACCTCCGAGCGTCAGGGCCGAGTGATCGACCACGATCAGGCCGCCTCGATGGAGAAGAAGAAGCAGGAGGGGTATTTCTGATGGCCCGCGACGACGCGCTCGCCCGCGAGGATATCCTCGCCTATCTCGACGCGCATGAGAAGAAGTCGCTCCTGCGCTTCATTACCTGCGGCTCGGTGGACGACGGCAAGTCGACCCTGATCGGGCGGCTGCTTTACGACTCGAAGCTCATCTATGAGGACCAGCTCAAGGCGCTTGAAGGCGACAGCCGCAGGTTCGGCACTCAGGGCGAGAAGATCGACTTCGCGCTGCTGGTCGACGGACTCGCCGCCGAGCGCGAGCAGGGCATCACGATCGACGTCGCCTATCGCTTCTTCTCGACGGAAAAGCGCAAGTTCATCGTCGCCGACACGCCCGGCCATGAACAGTATACGCGCAACATGGCGACCGGCGCGTCCACAGCCGACCTCGCCGTCATCCTCGTCGACGCGCGCAAGGGCGTGCTGACCCAGACCCGGCGGCATTCCTATATCGTTTCGCTGCTCGGCATCCGGCATGTGGTCGTCGCCGTCAACAAGATGGACCTCGTCGGCTATTCGCGCGAAACGTTCGATGAAATCGAAGCCGAATATCGCGCCTTCGCCGCGCCGCTCGGCTTCGAGAGCATTGTCTGCATACCGATCTCCGCGCTCGAAGGCGACAACGTCACGGCGAAAAGCGCCAGGACGCCGTGGCACAAAGGGCCGGCGCTCCTGCCCTATCTTGAAACGGTCGAAACCGCGCAGAACCGGGCCGGCGCGCCTTTCCGCCTGCCCGTGCAATGGGTGAACCGGCCCGATCAGAACTTTCGCGGATTCGCCGGCACGATCGCGTCGGGAACGGTCGGCGTCGGCGACGAGGTCGTCGTCGTTCCCTCCGGCCGGCGCTCGACGGTCGCGCGCGTGCTCGTCGGCGACCGGGAGGTCGCACGCGCCGGACCCGACGAGGCGGTCACGGTGACCCTCGCCGACGAGATCGACATCTCCCGCGGGGACGTCATCTGCGCCGGACGCGCCCCGGCCGAGCAGACCGATCAGTTCGCCGCCCACATATTATGGATGCATGACGAAGCGATGATCCCCGGCCGGCAGTATCTTCTCAAGACCGCCAACCGGGTCACGCCCGCGACCGTCACCGAGCTCAAGCACAAGGTCAACGTCAACACGCTGGAGCATCTTTCCGGCAAGACCCTGGAGCTCAACGAGGTCGGCTACGGCAACGTCGCGACCAGCCATCCGATCGCATTCGATTCGTACAGAAACAACCGCACGACTGGCGCATTCGTGCTGATCGATCGGCGCAGCAACAACACGGTCGGCGCGGGAATGATCGACTTTTCGCTGCGGCGCGCACAGAACGTCCACTGGCAGGACCTCGACATCCACAAGGCCGAGCGCGCCCGCGCCAAACACCAGCGGCCCTGCATTCTGTGGTTCACCGGCCTGTCCGGCTCCGGCAAGTCGACGGTGGCCAACCTCGTCGAGAAGCGGCTGCACGACATGGGCCGGCACACCTACACGCTCGACGGCGACAACGTGCGCCACGGCCTCAACAAGGATCTCGGCTTCACCGACGCCGACCGGGTGGAGAACATCCGCCGCGTGGCCGAGACCGCGAAGCTGATGGTCGACGCCGGGCTGATCGTGCTCGTCTCCTTCATCTCGCCCTTTGCAAGCGAGCGGCGCATGGCGCGCGAGCTGGTCGAGGACGGCGAGTTTCTGGAAGTCTATGTCTCGACGCCCCTCGAAGTGTGCGAGAAGCGCGACATCAAGGGACTTTACGCCAAGGCGCGCCGCGGCGAGATCAAGAACTTCACCGGCATCGACTCGCCTTACGAGCCGCCGGAGAATCCCGAGCTTGATCTCGACACGTCGAAGATCGCCGCGCACGAGGCCGCCGAGCGCGTGGTCGAATATCTCGAGCGCAACGGCTATCTGCGGGGATGAGGCGCGTCAGCCCAGCCGCTCGAGCACCGCTTGCGTGAACGCGCGACAGCCGAGCGTTCCGCCGAGGTCCGCCGTGCGCGCGCCCGACGCGATCGCTTCCTCGACGGCCTGCTCGATGTCTCGCGCCATATGTTCCGTGCCAAGACTGAAGCGGGCGAGCATCGCGGCCGAAAGGATCGCGCCGGCCGGATTGGCCTTGTCCTGCCCGGCGATGTCGGGCGCCGAGCCGTGGATCGGCTCGTAAAGCCCGACCGCGCCGCCGAGCGAGGCCGAGGGAGACAGGCCGATGGAGCCGGCGATCACCGACGCCTCGTCGCTCAGAATGTCGCCGAACATGTTCTCGGTCAGGATCACGTCGAAGGACGCCGGCGCCAGCACGAGCTTCATCGCCATGGCGTCGACGAGAACATGCTCCAGCGCGACGTCCGGATATTCGCGCTCATGAAGCTCGCTCGCCGCCGCGCGCCACAGCCGGCTCGTGGCGAGCACGTTCGCCTTGTCCACCGAGGCGACGCGCCCGCGCCGACCGCGCGCGGCCTCGAAGGCGACGCGCGCGACGCGCTCGACCTCCTCGCGCGCATAGACGATCTCGTCGCGCGCGCGCGCGCGGCCTTCCTCGCGTCGACCGAAATAGGCGCCGCCCGTTAGCTCGCGGACGATCAGAATGTCGGCGCCCCTCGCGATTTCGGGCTTCAGGGGCCCGAGCGTCTCCATCCCCGGCAGAACACGCATGGGGCGCAGATTGGCGAACACGCCCAGCGCCTCGCGCAGCGCCAGCAGGCCCGCCTCGGGCCGGCGCGGCGCGCCGTCCCATTTCGGACCGCCGACTGCGCCCAGAAACACCGCCTCCGCCTGAAGGCAGGCCGCCCGCGTTTCATCGGGGAACGGATCGCCCGCTGCGTCGATCGCCGCGCCGCCGAAGGGATGCTCCTCGAAGGCGAGCGCGACGTCATGACGGCGCGCGGCCTCCTCCAGAACGAGGCGGGCGGCCGCCGTCACCTCCGGCCCCACGCCGTCGCCCGGCAGCAGAACGATGCGACGACTCATGCGCGGGCCTTTTCGTAGGCTTCGATGGCGTCGATCTGATTCAGGAGATGGCCGAGCGGATCGACCCCTTCGACCAGGCAGCGGCGCGCGAAGGGCTCGACCTCGAAGGGAGCAGAAAGCCCCCCGCCCAGCGCGCCGATGACGCCGGCTTCAAGGTCGATCTGCACCTCGGCGCCCGGATGGGCGAGCAGATAGGCGTGCATCTCCTCGTCGACTTCGACCGGCAGAAGGCCGTTCTTGAGCGCGTTGCTCTTGAAAATGTCGGCGATGTCGGACGACACGACCGCGCGAAAGCCGAAATCGACCAGCGCCCAGGACGCGTGTTCGCGCGAGGAGCCGCAGCCGAAATTGGCGCCCGCCACCAGAATGCGATGGGCGCGCGCGTCCACGCCGTGGAACACGGAGGAATTGCGCGGTCGGCCCTCTTCGTCGAAGCGCCAGTCGTAAAAAGCGACCTCCCCGAGCCCGCGCCGCGTGGTCGTGGTCAGAAACCGGGCCGGGATGATCTGATCGGTGTCTATATTCGCCTGCGGCAGCACCAGCGTGCGCGAGCGCAGGACGGTGAAGGGTTCGAAGCTCATGACGCCATCCTTTCCGCCTGTTCGAGATAGGGACGCGGGTCGGCGATGCGCCCCTCCACGGCCGAAGCCGCCGCGGTCGCCGGGCTGGCGAGCACGGTTCTCACGCCCTTGCCCTGGCGGCCCATGAAGTTGCGGTTCGAGGTCGAGACCACCAGCTCGCCGGGCTCGCCCTTGTCGCCGTTCATGGCGATGCACATGGAACAGCCCGGCAGGCGCCATTCGGCGCCGGCGGCGAGAAAGACCTCATGCAGCCCCTCGGCCTCGGCCGCGCTGCGCACCGCCTCCGAGCCTGGCGCCACCAGCACCGTAACGCCCTCCTTCACTTTCCGTCCGCGGAGCACTGCGGCCGCCTCGCGCAGGTCGGACAGGCGCGAATTGGTGCAGCTTCCGATGAAGACGCGGTCGACCCTGATCTCGCTGAAACGCTGGCCGGGCGCGATGCGCATATAGTCGGCCGCCGCCCTGCCCGCTTCGCCCGGATCGGCCGGGACCGGACCATCGACGGGCGCGGCCGCGTCGGGCGAGACGCCGTACGTCGCCATCGGCCGTATTTCAGCGGCGTCGATGAAGACCTCGCGGTCGAAGGCCGCGCCCTCGTCCGTGGAAAGGGAGAGCCAGTCCTCGACGGCGCGCGTCCACGCCTCGCCCTTCGGCGCAAGCTCGCGCCCCTCCAGCCATTCTACGGTCTTCTCGTCCGGCGCGATCATGCCGCAGCGCGCGCCGGCCTCGATCGACATATTGCAGAGGGTCATGCGTCCCTCCATCGTCAGGCTGCGGACCGCTTTGCCTGCGTATTCGATGGCGTAGCCGCGCCCGCCGTCCGCCCCGATGGTCGCGATCATGGCGAGCGCCATATCTTTGGCTCCGACGCCGGGCTGCAGCCGTCCGCCGAAAGTCACGCGCATGGTCCTGGGACGGCGCTGAAGCAGGCACTGGGTCGCAAGCACGTGCCCCACCTCTGTCGTGCCGATGCCGAAAGCGAGCGCGCCGAAGGCGCCGTGCGTGGAGGTGTGGCTGTCACCGCACACGATGGTCATGCCCGGTCGCGTAGCGCCGAGCTCCGGTCCTATGACATGGACGATTCCGCGCCGGGGGTCGTCGAGACCGAGCAGCCTTATTCCGTGCGCAGCGCAGTTGCGTTGCAGCGCCTCGACCTGCGCCTTCGCCTCGGGAGACGCATAGGGCCATTCGCCGTCAGGACCGGGCGGGCGCGTGGGCGTCGAGTGATCGAGCGTGGCGAGGGTGCGGTCGGGCCGGCGCACCTTCAGCCCGCGCTCGGCGAGCGCCGCGAAGGCCTGCGGCGAGGTCACTTCGTGAATGAGATGCAGGTCGATATAGAGAACGGCCGGCGCGTCCGCCGCCTCCTCGACGACGACATGCCGCGCCCAGACCTTGTCGAACAGCGTTTGCGGCTTCATCGCGTCCTCCATCATGCTGCGCCCGCCAGCGTCGCCTTTTCGAAGTCGACCGCCTGGTTGATCGCGACGACGAAGGCGGCGACCGCCGCGTCGGCGACGTCGATCTCGCGCGCGGCGCCGCTGAAGCGCCGCCCGCTGACCTCCACGACGGCCTGCGCGTGCACGGGCCCCACTTCGTGTTCGGCGACGTGATGCATGTCGAGGCTGACGATGCGCCCTTGGACGCCGGCGATGGCGCAGACGGCCGCGAAGGCGGCGTCGATCGGCCCGCCGCCCTGTTCGGTCACCGTGCGCGTCGCGCCGTCGTCATGCTCCATCGTGACGCGCGCCTTCGGCGGCTCGCCGTCCTCGAAATCGACATGCAGCTCGACCCGCCGCACCTTCCAGGGGCCGGCGCGTCCGTCGCGGGTCTCGCCGGCGACGAGACGCACCACGTCCGCATCCGTTACTTCGCGCGTGGCGTCGGCGAGCTTCTTGAACTCGACGAAGATCTCGTTGAGGCGGTTGTCGCCGACCTCGAAACCCAGCGCCCTGATGCGCGCGGCGAGCGCGTGCTTGCCGGAATGCTTGCCCAGCACGATGGAGTTCGACGGCATGCCGACGGACTCCGCATCCATGATCTCATAGGTGCGCTTGTTCGCGAGCACGCCGTGCTGGTGAATGCCGGCCTCATGCGCGAAGGCGTTCTTGCCGACGATCGCCTTGTTGCGGGGGATGGGGTTGTGGGTGACGCGCGCCAGGGTCTGGCTCGCGGGATAGATTTTCGTCGTGTCGATCTGCGTGGTTACGCCGAAATGATCCCGGCGCGTCGCCAGCGCCATCACCACCTCCTCCAGCGAGCAGTTGCCCGCGCGCTCGCCGATGCCGTTGACGGCGCACTCGACCTGGCGCGCCCCGGCGCGCACCGCCGCCAGCGAATTGGCGACCGCCATGCCGAGATCGTCATGGCAATGGGCGCTGAAGACGACCTTGTCAGCGTCAGGCGTATTCGCGCGCAGAAAGGAAAAGAGATCGTAGATTTCCTCCGGCGTCGTGTAGCCCACCGTATCGGGAATATTGAGCGTCGTCGCGCCCGCCTCGATCGCAGCGGCGCAGACCTCGACGAGAAATTCCCGCTCGGTGCGGATGGCGTCCTCCGGCGAGAACTCGACGTCCTCGCACGCCGCGCGGGCGTGAGCCACGAGCCGCGCGACGCGCGCCAGGATTTCCTCCTTCGTCAGCTTCAGCTTGGCCTCGCGGTGCAGCGGGCTCGTGCCGATGAAGACGTGCACGCGCTTCCTTCGGGCCGGTTCGATCGCGCGCAGGGCCGCGTCGATGTCCGGCTCGGTCAGACGGGCGAGCGAACAGATGATCGGGCCCTCGACCTCCCGGGCGATCGCAGAGACCGCGGCTGCGTCGCCTGGCGAGGCGGCGGCGAAGCCGGCCTCGATGACGTCCACATTGAGATCGCGCAGCGCGCGGGCCATCACGAGCTTCGCGCCCGTATCCATCGAAAAGCCCGGCGCCTGCTCGCCGTCGCGCAAGGTCGTGTCGAAAATCCTTACGTGGTCTACGGATTTGTTAGCGGAAGAGGTCATGACGTTTCCTTCGAATTCGTTGAGCGTGAAAAACGGCGGCGCGGACGAAAAGGCCCGCATCGCCGCTAAGTCGCTCAGGCGAATTCTGGGAAAGACCGTGATATGCGTTCAACATGGCGATTCTCCTCTCCGTGAATTGCGTCGTTCCGGGGCGCGCCGAAGGCGCAAAGCCGGAAATCCGGCCGCTGAGGCCGTCTCTGGATCCCGGCTTCGGCTCTGACGACCCGCCCCTGGACGACGCGGAATAGTTTCGCGTTCTCATCAATCCGACTCCGGTCCGCGACGGATGGACAAAACGCCCGTGCGCGCCACCTCTATGAGGCCGAGAGGGCGCATCAGGTCGATGAAGGCGTTGATCTTCTCGCGCGCCCCGGTGACCTCGAACACGAAGGACGTATGCGTCGTATCGACGGCGCGGGCGCGGAAGATGCCGGAAAGACGCATCGCCTCGACGCGCTGCTCGCCCTTGCCGACGATCTTCACCAGCGCGAGCTCGCGCTCCAGCGCGTCGGTCTCCGCCGTCACGTCGATCACCCGGCGCACCGGCACCAGCCGGCCGAGCTGGGCCTTGATCTGCTCGACCTTGGAAGGCGTGCCGCGGGTGACGATGGTGATCCGCGAGCGATGCTTTTCGACGTCCGTCTCGGCGACCGTCAGGCTTTCGATGTTGTAGCCGCGCGCGGAAATGAGCCCGACGACGCGCGCCAGCACGCCGGGCTCGTTGTCGACGATCACGGCGAGAATCGCCTCGCGGATCGTCTCCTCGCCGGGCGAGACGGGATAGACGGACTGCGAAGATCCGGTCCCGACGCTCATACCAGCGTGCGTCCTTCGGCGCTGACTTTATCTCCCGCGACCGCGCCCAGCAGCATTTCGTTATGGGCCGCGCCCGAAGGGATCATCGGAAAGACGTTCTCCTCCTTCGAGACGACGCAGTCGAACAGCACCGGCCGGTCGCACGCGATCATCTCCATGATCTTCGCGTCGAGCTCGTCCGGCGTCGTCGCGCGCAGGCCGACCGCGCCATAAGCCTCAGCGAGCTTCACGAAGTCTGGCAGCGAGGCCGAATAGGAATGCGAATACCGCCCGCCATGCAGAAGCTCCTGCCACTGACGGACCATGCCGAGATATTCGTTGTTCAGGATGAACACCTTGATCGGCAGGCGGTGCTGCACGGCGGTCGCCATCTCCTGCAGGGTCATCTGCACCGAGGCGTCGCCGGCGATGTCGATGACCAGCGCGCCCGGATGCGCCGCCTGCACGCCGATGGCGGCCGGCAGGCCGTAGCCCATCGTGCCCAGCCCGCCCGAGGTCATCCACCGGTTCGGCTCGTCGAAATGAAAGAACTGCGCCGCCCACATCTGGTGCTGGCCGACCTCGGTCGTAACATAGACGTCGCGCCCGCGCGTCAGCGCGTAAAGCCGTTCGATAGCGTGTTGCGGCTTGATGACCTTCCTGGACGGTTCGTAGGCGAAGCATCTCTTGGCGCGCCATTCGTCGATCTGCGCCCGCCACAGGGCGAGGCGGCCGTCGTCGAGCGGGTCTTCCTTCGCTCGCGCGCGCCATTCGGCCAGAAGCGCCGCCATGACCTCGCCGGCGTCGCCGACGATGGCGAGATCGACGGGCACGTTCTTGTTGATCGACGACGGATCGATATCGATGTGAATCTTGCGCGAATCCGGCGAGAAGGCGTCGAGCCGGCCCGTCACCCGATCGTCGAACCGGGCGCCGACTGCGATCATCAGGTCGCAGTCATGCATGGCGTTGTTCGCCTCGACGCTGCCGTGCATGCCCAGCATGCCCAGCCATTTCGGATCGGAGGCGGGAAAGGCGCCGAGCCCCATCAGGGTCGAGGTGACGGGAAAGCCCGTGTCGCGCGCGAGCACGCGCAGCGCGTCGCAGGCGATGCGGCCGGCGTTGACGACGCCGCCGCCGGTGTAGAGCACCGGTCGGCGCGCGCGGCGCATCATCTCCACGGCCTGCGCGATCTTCGCCCGATCGACCGGCGGGCGCGCGACGCAGTCGCGCTTGGCCGCCCGCTCGCGCGCGACATAGACGGCTTCCTCGAACTGGACGTCCTTCGGAATGTCGATCAGCACCGGACCAGGCCGGCCGTTCGTCGCGACGTGGAACGCCTCATGCACGATCGACGACAGGCGCTCCGCCGACGGAACGAGATAGTTATGCTTGGTGCACGCCCGCGTGATGCCGATGGTGTCGCATTCCTGAAAAGCGTCCGTGCCGATCAGCTTGCGCGCCACCTGCCCCGTAATGCACACGACCGGGATCGAATCGAGCAGCGCGTCGGCGAGCCCGGTGACGGCGTTGGTCGCGCCGGGTCCGGAGGTGACCAGCACTACTCCCGGCTTGCCGGTCGAGCGGGCGTAGCCTTCCGCCGCATGGACAGCGCCCTGCTCGTGGCGGACAAGCACATGCCGGATCGTATCGCGCGCATACAGCGCGTCGTAGATCGGCAGCACCGCCCCGCCGGGATAGCCGAAGATCACCTCGACGCCCTGCTCCTCGAGCGCGTCGAGCAGAAGCTCGGCGCCGGCTTTCGTCGCAGCGGCGGCGGCGGTTTCAGGCGCGGCGGCTTTCGGCCTCGCGGTCGGGGCGGTCATGGCTTCCTCAATCATCTTTCGTGTTGGCGCCGGCTTTCAGCCACGCCATGCGGGCGCGCAAGGCGCGCCCGATATGCTCGATGGGATGGTCGAGATCCGCGTCCAGAAGCTTCTGGTAACGGACCTTTCCGGCCTGGTTCTCGACGATCCAGTCATGGGCGAAGGCGCCCGACTGAATGTCCTTCAGCACCTCGCGCATGCGCTGGCGGGTTTCTTCATTGATGACGCGCGGCCCGGAGACGAGATCGCCGTATTTCGCCGTCTCGGATATGAATTCGTGCATTTTCGCAAGACCGCCTTCATAGAGAAGATCGACGATCAGCTTCAGCTCGTGCAGGCATTCGTAATAGGCGACCTCGGGCGCGTAGCCCGCTTCGGTCAGCGTCTCGAAGCCGGCGAGAACAAGCTCGGTCGCGCCGCCGCACAGCACGGCCTGCTCGCCGAAGAGATCGGTCTCGGTTTCTTCGCGGAAAGTGGTCTCGATGGCGCCGGCCGCCGCGCCGCCGATAAGGCTGGCATAAGACAGCGCGCGCTCCTTGGCCTGGCCCGTCGCATCCTGATGTACGGCGATGAGGCACGGCACCCCGCGTCCGCGCTGATATTCGCGGCGCACGAGGTCGCCCGGCCCCTTGGGCGCGACCATGATGACGTCGACGTCCTCTGGCGGCGTCACGCGGCCATAGAGGATCGAAAAGCCGTGCGCGAAGGAAAGCGCGTTTCCGGCCTTCAGCGCCGGCGCGACCTCGTCGCGGAACAGCGCTTCATGGCTCATATCGGGCGTGAGAAGGGCGACCACGTCGCCCGCTTCGGCCGCCTCGCGCACCGGCGCGGTCTCGAGCCCGTCCTCGCGCGCGCGCCTGTCGCCCGCGCCGCCGGGGCGCGCGCCGACCACAACGCGACAGCCGGAATCCTTGAGGTTCAGGGCGTGCGCGCGGCCCTGGCTGCCGTAACCGATGACCGCGACCGTCCCTTCCCGCAACAAGGCCGGGTTCGCATCATCATCCGTGTACACCTTCATTGTTCTGCCTTTCCCTGTCATGATTGTTCGACGGCGATGGTGACGGCGCCTTTCGACGCCGAAGCGACGAGGCGGGCGTATTTGTCGAACGCCCCGCCGAGCCGACGCGGAGCCGGCGGCCGGAATCCGGCCCGGCGCGCCTGCCAGCCGACATCCGCATCGATGCGCTGGCGCTCGGCGTCGATGCGGATGACGTCGCCGTCTTCAAGAAGCGCGATCGGCCCGCCGGCGGCCGCCTCCGGCGCGACATGGCCGATGACGAACCCGTGCGAGGCGCCGGAAAAGCGCCCGTCCGTGATGAGCGCCACCTTGCCGGCGAGCCCCTGGCCGGCCAGCGCCGCGGTCACGGCCAGCATCTCGCGCATGCCCGGTCCGCCCTTAGGTCCTTCGTAGCGGATGACGACTACGTCGCCGGCCTTGATCTTCTGGGCGCTGACGGCCTCGAACGCGGCCTCCTCGCTGTCGAAAACGCGCGCCGGGCCTTCGAAGGCGCCGTCGGCGTAGCCCGCGGTTTTCAGCACCGCGCCTTCCGGCGCGACGTCGCCGTAAAGAATGCGGATCCCGCCGGTTTTCTTGACGGGATCCGCGACGCTGCGCACGACCTCCTGGCCGGGCGTTTCCTCCGCGTCGTTCAACTCCTCGAACAGGCCGCGCCCGGAAACCGTGGGCGCGTCATACAGCCGCCCGGCCTCCATCAGGCGCTTGCCGAACAGGCGCATGCCGCCGGCGGCGTAGAGATCTTTCGCCAGAAAGCGCCCGCCGGGCTTCAGATCCGTGATAACCGGCGTCGACCGCGACAGCTCGTCGAAGAGGTCGATCGTAAACGGAACGTTCGCCTCAGCGGCGATGGCGGCCAGATGCAGAACCGCGTTGGTCGAGCCGCCGCTTGCAACCACCGCCGTTGCGGCGTTGCGCAAGGACGCGCCGTTAATATAACGGCGCGCGTTGTCGCCCGCGAGCGCCCGCTCGGCCGCGAGACGACCGCAGCGCTCGGCCTCGGCCTCCTTGGCCGGATCGACAGCAGGCGGATCGCCCGCGCCCATCGGCGCGAGCCCGAGAAAGGCGAGCGCCATCGCCATCGTGTTGGCGGTGAACTGGCCGCCGCACGCGCCCGCGCCCGGACAGGCATGACGCTCGATTTCCTCAAGGCTCCTGTCGTCGAGATCGCCCTTGGCGTGAGCGCCGACCGCCTCGAACACGTCCTGGATGGAAAGATCGCGGCCCGCGCAGCGGCCGGGAAGGATCGTGCCGCCATAGAGAATGACGCCCGGAATATCCATGCGCGCCAGGGCCATCGCGGCGGCGGGCAGGGTCTTGTCGCAGCCGACGAGAATGACCGCGCCGTCGAGAGAATGGCCGCGCACGGCGATCTCGATGGAATCGGCGATGACCTCGCGCGAGATGAGCGAGGCCTTCATGCCCTCCCCGCCCATGGTGATGCCGTCCGAGACGACGATGGTGTTGAAATCGACCGGCGTCGCCCCGCCCGCGCGCACGCCCCGGCGCACCGGCTCGGCCAGCCGGTCGAGATGCATGTTGCAGGGCGTGACCGTCGACCAGGTGTTGACCACCGCCACCAGGGGCTTTTCGAAATCCTCGTCCGTGAAGCCCGCGGCGCGCAGCATGGCGCGGGCCGGCGCTCTGGCCGGGCCTTTGGTGATGGCGTCTGATCGCTTTGCCTTGGTCATTGTCGGTCCTGGCTCGATGGGGCGAAAAAAACCCGCTCGCCTTGCGGGGAGCGGGTCCTGTGGTTCCTTGCTGCGCTTCAGGCTCTAGCGTGCAGGCTCCCTGGCCGCTCCCCCGAGGGGGCGAATAAGGAGGTCTACGACGAGGCTAAGTCGGCCAGCGGCGGCAGCGCGCAGGCGCGGGCTCGGAGAGCCGCCTTCGCTCAAAGCTTTTTCTGGCGTCATGGTCGCCATCGTCGCCATGCCTTCCGCGAAACGTCCGCGCCATGGTGTTGCGGCGCGGCGAAATCCTGCCTAACCAAGACATCGGCTGATTGCAACAGAAAATTTCAACCGCCGTGTTGATTCGCACATTTTATGCTCAGCGGCAGTTTTCTGCTCCAACCGCACAAGGGTTAACGAGCTTTCAACGCCGCCGCCCGTCGGGCGTTCGCCGCGATCGCCGCCCAGTCCCGCGCCTCGATCGCCTTGGCCGGCGCGATCCATGACCCGCCGACGCAGGCGACATTCGGCAGCGCCAGATAGTCGGCCGCCTGTTCCGGCCCGATGCCGCCGGTGGGACAGAAAACCGCCGCCGGAATCGGCCCGTAAAGCGCCTTGAGATAGGCGGCGCCGCCGGCGGGCTCCGCCGGGAAGAACTTCAGGCGGCTGACGCCCGCCTCCAGCGCGCGCATGACTTCGCTCGCCGTCGCCACGCCCGGCAGAAACGGCGCGCCGCTTCGCGCGGCGAACTCCAGAAGCGCCGGGGTGAGCCCCGGCGAGACCAGAAAGTCCGCGCCGCGGGCAAGCGCCCGCTCGGCGTCGTCGACCGTGAGCACTGTCCCCATGCCGACGATAAGCCCCGGCGCGGCCCGTTTCATCGCCGCGAGCGCATCGAGAGCGGCGGGCGTGCGCAAGGTGAGCTCGGCGACCCGCACGCCTCCTTCGAGCAGCGCCTCGGCGAGCGGCCCGCCGTCTTCGGCCTGCGCGGCCTCCATTACGGGAATGACGCTCGCCGCGGCCAGAATGTCGTCGATGGTGCGTGTCATGCCGAGTGATCTTTCGTGGAGAACAAAGAGCATAGCGCGTCACGGCACCCAGCAGGGATAAAGCCTATCGGGATCGCCGAGAAAGAGCGCGCGCACGGGCATGTCGTCGACCGGCCCCGATGCGCGCGCGCGGGCGAAGGCGAGCTTCTTCTCCTCGCCCGTCATAAGCACAAGCTGCGCCCCGGCCTGGAGTATCGCGGGCGCGGTGAGCGTCATCCGCTCGACATGGGCGCCCGTGATCGGGCTTACATGCGCCGTCACCGCCGCGCAACGGCGCGCCGTATCGGAATCGATGGCCGCGTCGAGCCCATGCGCGTTCGGAAACCAGGAGGCCGTATGTCCGTCCGCCCCCATGCCAAGGACTGCGACATCCGCCGGCCAGGGCGCGGCGGCCAGGCGCTCCTCAACCGCTTCGACTGCGTCCGCCGCACAGGCATGATCGGTCTTGAGGCCGATGAATCGCGCCGCGGCGGCGCGATTCCTGTGAAGCCTCGCGCGCACGGCGCGTTCGTTCGAGGCCCCGTCGTCGAGCGGAACCCAGCGCTCGTCCACGAGCGCGATCGTCGCCTTGGACCAGTCAATATCGGCCTCGGACAGCGCCTCGTAAAGCGGCAGGGGCGTGGACCCGCCCGAGACGAGAAACAGGGCGCCGCCGCGACGCGCGATCGCCGCGGCGAGGCGCTCGACGCAGAAGGCGCGCGCCGCCTCCAGCATCGCCTCGCGGGTTTCGAACTCATTCAGTTTCGCGCCCGGCCTGATGATGCGCCCCTCCTGCGCCGCTTCGCGCCGGACCTTACCCCAGGCGCGTGCATTGTAAACCGCCGGCTTCACGCAAATCATCCCGCTCCAGGCGAGATATGCTAAGTGAACGGGACCGATCATATGCGCCAAGGGGTGACCGCCGTGAAGCCGCAGGTGACAGCATTCTTCGACGAACCGACCTTCACGGTCAGCTATGTCGTCGCCGACCGTGCGAGCAGCGCGTGCGCCATTATCGATTCGGCGCTCGATTTCGATCCCGCCTCCGGGCGCACCGGCCATGCAGGCGCTGATCGGATCGTCGCGTTCGTTCAGGACAACAACCTGTCAGTCGAGTGGATTCTGGAGACCCATGTGCATGCGGATCATCTTTCCGCCGCGCCCTATCTGAAAGACCGCCTCGGCGGAAAGATCGCCATCGGCGCGAACATCGCCGTTGTTCAGGAGGTCTTCGGCGAAATCTTCAACGCCGGCCCCGCCTTCAAAAGGGACGGCAGCCAGTTCGACGCGCTCTTCAGGGACGGCGACCGTTTTCGCGTCGGCGATATCGCCGCCCGCGCCATGCACACGCCGGGACACACCCCGGCTTGCATGACCTATGTGATCGGCGATGCAGCCTTCGTGGGCGATACGCTCTTCATGCCGGATTACGGCACGGCGCGCGCCGACTTCCCGGGCGGCGACGCGCGCGCGCTTTATCGATCCATTCAGAAGATTTTCACTCTGCCTGACGAGACGCGCATGTTTCTCTGTCATGACTACAAGGCCCCGGGACGCGACGAATATCGTTGGGAGACGACCGTCGGCGAGCAGAAGCGCAGCAACATCCATGCGCGCGAGGGCGTCAGCGAGGACGAGTTCGTCGCCATGCGGACGATGCGCGACAAGACCCTCGCCATGCCGCGGCTGATCCTGCCCTCGGTGCAGGTCAACATGCGCGCCGGACGCCTGCCGGACCCCGAAGACAACGGGGTGCGGTATCTGAAATTGCCGCTGAACAAGTTCTGATCGGCGCGCCGTGCTTTTGAGACGATATCTTCCTTTCCTCGAATGGGCGCGCAGCTATGACCGCGCGACGCTGGCGAGCGACCTCCTCGCCGCGGCGATCGTTACAATCATGCTTATACCGCAGTCTTTGGCCTATGCGCTTCTCGCCGGACTGCCGCCGCAAGTCGGACTCTATGCCAGCATGGCGCCGCTCGTCGCTTACGCCCTTTTCGGCACGAGCCGCGCGCTCGCCGTCGGCCCCGTCGCCGTGATCTCGCTGATGACCGCCGCCGCGATCGGGCGCGTCGCCGAACCGGGATCGTCGGACTATATCTCCGCCGCGCTCGCTCTCGCCGTCTTGTCAGGGCTTATCCTTCTGGCGCTCGGGCTTTTCCGCCTCGGCGCGCTGGCGAACTTCTTGAGCCATCCGGTCATTTCGGGCTTCATCTTCGCCTCCAGCCTGCTGATCGCGGCGAGCCAGCTCAAGCACATTCTCGGCGTCGACGCCGACGGACACACGCTCGTCGAGATCGCGCCGGCTCTCGCGGCGCGAATCGCGGACGCGGATGCGTTGACGCTCCTTATCGGCCTTGCTTCCCTCGCCTTTCTATTCTGGGCGAGAACGGGCCTAAAGCCTCTGCTCGTCACTGTCGGAATAGGCCCTCGCTCGGCCGATCTCTTGTCGCGGCTCGGCCCCATCGCGGCCGTCGTCGCGGCGATCGGCGCGACGACACTTTTCGATCTCGATGCAACGGGCGTCGCCGTAGTCGGCGCCATTCCGCATGGGCTGCCGCCCCTGACGCCGCCGCGCATCGAACCGCAACTATGGGCGCAGCTCGCCGGACCGGCGGCGCTCATCAGCATTATCGGCTTCGTCGAGTCAGTGTCTGTGGCGCAGACTCTCGCCGCCAAGAAACGCCAGCGCATTGATTCCGATCAGGAGCTTATCGCCCTCGGCGCGTCGAATCTCGCGGCTGGTTTCACCGGCGGCTATCCCGTGACGGGCGGTTTCGCGCGATCTGTGGTGAATTTCGACGCAGGCGCGCGCACGCCGGCGGCGAGCGCCTTCACTGCGGCGGGCATCCTCCTCGCCGCGCTCTATCTGACGCCCTTTCTTCAGCGTCTTCCGCAAGCCACGTTAGCCGCTACGATCATCGTCGCCGTGCTTTCGCTGGTGGACGCGCGCGCCTTGGGGCGCGTCTGGCGGTATTCAAAGAGCGACTTCGCCGCCATGGCCGCCACGATCGGCGGCACGCTTTCCTTCGGCGTCGAAGCCGGCGTCCTGGCGGGCGTCATTCTCTCATTAGTACTGCATATACGCCGCACGAGCTATCCGCATACAGCGGTTGTCGGTCAGGCGCCGGGTACGGAGCATTTCCGCAACATGGAACGCCATAAAGTCGTCGTCAGCCCTGAGGTGCTGACCTTACGCGTCGATGAAAGCCTGTATTTCGCCAATGCGCGGTATCTCGAAGACCGGATTTACAAGCTCATCGCAGAGCGTCCGACAGTGAAACACTTCGTTCTGATGTGCCCGGCGGTGAACGAGATCGACGCAAGCGGTCTTGAAGCGCTTGAGTCGATTAACGAGCGCTTGAAAGACGCCGGCGTGACCTTTCATCTGTCTGAAGTGAAGGGGCCTGTCATGGACAGGCTGCAACGGTCGCATTTTCTCGAACGTCTGACCGGGCGCGTGTTCCTGACGCAATTCGGCGCCATGTCGATCCTCGCTCCCGAGCTTACGCGCCGGACTCTGACGGCGAAGCCGGAGCCGCAATTTCTCGCCGAACGGAAAGGCCTCGTCCGCTAGGCGGAAAAGAGCGCCCCGGACAGGCGCGCGACGGCCGGCGACGACAACAGCTCTCCCGCAGCGACGATCTTCCGCAACGACGCCATTTCGTCCGCTAGGTAACGGTCGCGCGCGAGAAACGCCGTCTGCTGACGAATCAAGGCATGGACGTCCTGCAGCGCCGGCGACGTCTTGCAGGGGGCGTGGAAGTCGATTCCTTGCGCGGCGGCCATCAGCTCCACGGCGATCACGCCGGCGGCGTTGCGGGCGACTTGGTCGGCCTTGCGCGCCGCGCCGGTCGCCATCGAGACGTGATCCTCCTGATTGGCTGAAGTCGGCACCGAATCGACGCTCGCTGGAAAGGCGAGCGAACGGTTCTCCGCGACCAGCGCCGCGGCCGTCACCTGCGGGATCATGAAGCCGGAATTGACCCCGCCGTCCTCGACGAGGAAGGCCGGCATCCCGCTCATCTTCGGATCGACCAGCACGGCGATCCGGCGCTCCGAGATCGAACCCGCCTCGCACATCGCCATGACGATCTGGTCGGCGGCGAAAGCGACCGGCTGGGCGTGGAAATTCCCGCCCGAGACCGCCTCGTCCGTATCGGGAAAGATGATCGGATTATCGCTGACCGCGTTCGATTCGATCTCAAGCGTGCGCGCGGCGGCTTCCAGAAGATCCAGGCAGGCGCCCATCACCTGCGGCTGGCAGCGGAAGGAGTAAGGGTCCTGCACGCGGTCGCACTCGATATGAGACCGGCGGATTTCGCTGCCCTCCATCGCCGCCTTCAAAAAGGCTGCGACGCGAATCTGGCCCGGCTGGCCGCGCAGGGCGTTGAGACGCGGATCGAACGGCGCATCGGAGCCCTGCAGCGCGTCGACCGACAGCGCTCCGGCGACAAGCGCCGAGGCGAAAACGTTGCGCGCGACGAACAGCGCGTCGAGCGCGATCGCGGTCGAGACCTGCGTGCCGTTGAGCAGCGCCAGTCCCTCTTTCGGTCCGAGCGCAAGCGGGGCGAGATCGACCTTGGCAAGCGCTTCCGCCGCCGGCATCGCGACGCCCTTCACGGCGATCTTGCCGACCCCCATCATCGCCGCCGTCAGGTGAGCGAGCGGCGCAAGATCGCCCGAAGCACCGACCGAGCCCTGCGCCGGAATGCAGGGGATCGCCTCGCGCTCCAGCATCGACAGAAGTTGCCGGATGACGGCGCGGCTCGCGCCCGAATAGCCGCGGGCGAGCCCGATGACCTTGAGCGCCATCAGTAGACGGACGATTTCGCGCGACAGGTCCGGTCCGAGCCCGCAGGCGTGCGACATGACGAGATTTCGCTGCAGCTCGGCGAGCCGGCCGTCGTCGATGCGCGTCTGCGCAAGCAGGCCGAAGCCGGTGTTGACGCCGTAGACCGTCTTGCCGGAGGCGACGATGCGCCCGATCGAGTCCGCGCCCGCGTCGACCGCGCGCCACGCCGCGGCGTCGAGATCGACGCCGGCGCCGCTCCATATGGCGCGCAATTCGCCCAGGCGCGTCTCGCCGGGATTGAGGATCACCGCATCGCTCATGCGCCCCCTCCGATCATCGGCAGGTCGAGGCCGTGGGCGCGCGCGCAGGCGATCGCATCTTCATAGCCGGCGTCGGCGTGACGCATCACCCCCGTCGCCGGATCGTTCCACAGCACTCGCGCGAGACGACGCGCGGCGGCCTGCGTCCCGTCGGCGACGATGACGACTCCGGCGTGCTGGGAAAACCCCATGCCGACGCCGCCGCCATGATGGAACGACACCCAGGTCGCTCCAGACGCCGTGTTGAGCAGGGCGTTCAGAATCGGCCAGTCGGAGACTGCGTCGGAGCCGTCCTTCATGCCTTCGGTCTCGCGATTGGGGCTCGCCACCGAACCGGAGTCGAGATGATCGCGCCCGATGACCACCGGCGCCTTGAGCTCGCCTTTCGCGACCATCTCGTTGAAGGCGAGGCCGAGACGATGGCGCTGGCCGAGCCCGACCCAGCAGATGCGCGCCGGCAGCTCCTGAAATCGGATGCGCCGGCGCGCCATGTCGAGCCATTGATGGAGATGCGGATCGTCCGGGGTCAGCTCTTTCACCTTCTCGTCGGTGCGATAGATGTCCTCGGGATCGCCTGACAGCGCCGCCCAACGGAACGGTCCGATCCCGCGACAGAATAGCGGGCGAATATAGGCCGGCACGAAGCCCGGAAAGGCGAAGGCGTCTTCGAGCCCTTCCTCCTTCGCGACCTGGCGAATGTTGTTGCCGTAATCGACGACGGGAACGCTGTCGTTCCAGTAGGCGACCATCGCCGCGACATGCTCGCGCATCGACGCACGAGCTGCGCGCTCGACCGCCTTCGGGTCGCGCTCGCGCCTTTCGCGCCACTCGCCGAGGCTCCATCCCTTCGGCAGATAACCGTTGACGGGATCATGCGCCGAAGTCTGGTCCGTCACCAGATCGGGTCTGACGCCGCGGCGATAGAGCTCGGGAACGGTGTCGGCGGCGTTGCCGAGAAGCCCGACGGATTTCGCTTCGCCCGCAGCCGTCCAGCGTTCGATCATGACGAGCGCTTCGTCCAGGCTTTCCGTCCGTTCGTCCAGATAGCCTGTTCGCTGACGAAAGGCGATGCGCTCAGGATCGCATTCCACGACGAGCGAGCACGCGCCGGCCATGACCGCGGCGAGCGGCTGCGCGCCGCCCATGCCGCCAAGCCCGGCGGTCAGGATCCAGCGGCCCCTGAGGTCGCCGCCGTAATGGCGTCGTCCCGCCTCCTTGAATGTTTCATACGTACCCTGAACGATGCCCTGAGAGCCGATATAGATCCAGGAGCCAGCGGTCATCTGGCCGTACATCATGAGGCCCTTGCGGTCGAGCTCGCTGAAATGAGCCCAAGTCGCCCATCGCGGCACGAGATTGGAATTGGCGATGAGGACGCGCGGCGCGTCGGCGTGGGTCTTGAACACGCCGACGGGCTTGCCCGACTGGACGAGCAGGGTTTCGTCCTCTTCAAGCCGCTCCAGCGTCTCGACGATCTTGTCGAAACAAGCCCAGTCCCGCGCGGCCCGCCCGACGCCCCCATAGACCACGAGCTCTTCAGGGCGCTCGGCGACGTCAGGCGAGAGATTGTTCATCAGCATCCGGACCGGCGCTTCCGTGGTCCAGTATCTGGCCTTGATTTTCGGTCCTTTCCGGGGACGCACCGTGCGGGCGTTGGCGAAACGGCGTTCGCTCATGACTCACCTCTTTCGGTTGGGCGCCCGGCCGGCGCCGTCGGGCCCGAAAACGCCGGACAGTTCGTAGCGGTCGCCCGCGTAATGAAGCGTCGCCGTCGAGACGACGCGGCCGCGCGACCAGGTGCGCCGGCGCACGATCAAAAGCGGCGCGCCGACAGGGACGGCGAGCCGACGCGCGATGTCGGCGGGCGCGGCCGCGGCTCGCACCACATGTTCGACCTTCTCCGGCAACGCGATGCTTGAGAGATACTGATAGCTCGTGGTTCTCGCGAGGTCGGCGTCAAGATAGCCCGGCGCGACGGCGGCGTTGACGAGGCGGTCTTCAAGAAGCACCGGCTCGCCGTCGCGTCGGTGCAGCACGCGCGCGCGGATCAACGGCGCGCCGGGCGACTCATCGAACGCCTCTGCGGCCTCGCGCGAGGCCGCGACCTTCTCCTGAACAAGGACGTCTGCGGAATGTTCATGCCCGCGCTCTGCGAGCTCGACGGCGATGTCGCGCAGCGCGAAAAGTTCGCCCCGCGCGCGCCGGTCGGCGACGAAGGTGCCGCTGCCGGCGATGCGCACGAGCAGGCCTTCCTTCGCGAGTTCGTTGAGCGCCCGGTTCGCGGTCATGCGCGACACGCCGAGGGTCTGAACAAGCTCCGCCTCCGACGGCGCGCGCGCGTCCACCGGCAGATCGCCGTTCTCGATGCGCGCGAGAATGTGGTTTTTGACTTTCTTATACAGCGGCGTGGCGGTCATGCGCGATGAACCTCCCGCCCGCCGGCGACGACCAGCGCCGGCGCGGCCGCGCCGATCCAGTATGAAAGCTCGGCGGGCTCGTTCACCCGCCAGACGGCGAAATCGGCGGCCTTTCCGGGCTCGAGCGCGCCGGTCTCGCGCTGAAGGCCCAGCGCCTTCGCGGCGTTGCGCGTCATCCCGGCCAGCGCTTCTTCCGGCGTCAGGCCGAACAGCACGCAGGTCATGTTCATGGCGAGCGTCGGCGAGACAATAGGCGCGGTGCCCGGATTGCAGTCCGTCGCCACGGCCATCGCCACCTTGTGCTTACGGAACAGTTCTATGGGCGGGCGACGCTTTTCGTTGAGAAAGTAATAGGCCCCGGGCAGCAGCACGGCGACTGTTCCCGCGCGCGCCATCGCCGCGACGTCGTCTTCGCTGATGTACTCCAGGTGATCGGCCGACAGCGCGCCGTAACGCGCCGCAAGTCCGGCGCCGCCGAGATCGGACAGTTGCTCCGCATGGAGCCTGACGGGCAGGCCGAGCGCGCGCGCCGTCTCGAACAGCCTTTCGACCTCCTCCGGCGTAAAGCCGATCGTTTCGCAATAGGCGTCGACGGCGTCGACCAGCCCGCGCGCTTTCGCCTCGGGCAACATTTCCTCGCAGACGAGGCGCACGTAATCCGCTCGCCGATCTTTATGCTCCGGCGGCAGGGCGTGCATGGCGAGAAACGTCCGCCGTACTCGCACGCCGCACGCCGCTCCCAGCCGGGTCGCCGCTTCCAGCATGGCGAACTCCGTCTCGGTTTCAAGTCCGTATCCGGACTTTATCTCAACGGTCGTGACGCCGGCGCGGATCATCGCCTCGAGTCGCGGACGCGCCGCCGCGACGAGCGCCTCGGCGCTCGCCGCGCGAGTTGCGCGCACGGTCGAAAGTATGCCGCCGCCGGCGCGCGCGATCTCCTCATACTGCGCGCCCTCAAGACGCATTTCGAACTCGCCAGCGCGCGATCCGGCGAAGACGAGATGGGTGTGGCAGTCAATAAGCCCCGGCGTGACCCAGGAGCCGCCCAGCCGTTCGACGCGCGTCGCGAGCGTCTCCGGCGCTCCCGGCAGGTCGCGCGCACGCCCGGCGTAGGCGATGCGTCCGTCCGTCACCGCGAGCGCGCCGTTACGGATCGCGCCATAGGCTGCGCCGCCCTCGGTCATGACGGCGAGATGGAGATCAAGATAAAGTTGGTCCCACATGCAGCGCGCGGCGCTCCAAAGGGCTATGACAAGCCGGCGGCAAGTTGTATATACAGCTTATAGACCTGCCGGAAGAGGGCTGCAACCGCGCTTCTTCCAGTGCTTCTTTCGGGGAGGCTTCTATGGGGCAGGAACATGACGCCTCGGAATGCCGCGGCTGGCGCGCCGCAGCCGATCTGCTGCTGACGCCGGGCGTCGCCGATTGTCCGCTTGCGTTGATCGGCGCGCCGCAGAGCGAGAAATCGCTCACCCCTGGTCGTTGCGACCTCGCGCCGAAGATTCTGCGCGAGGTCCTGCGACGATTTTCCGTCTACGATGTTGAGAGCGAGACCGATCTGTCGGCGCTTCCTGTGGCCGATTACGGCGATCTCGCCCTGAAGACCCTGACGCCGGAGCAGTCCTTTCCGCTGATCGTCGAGGCAGTCCGCCGTGCGGTCGATGCGCACAGACTCGTCGTTCTCGCCGGCGGCAACAATGCGCTCACACGGCCAGGCGTTCACGGCCTCGGCGCGGATCTTTCGAAGATCGGGCTAGTCACGCTTGACGCGCATTTCGATCTGCGCGACCTCGACTGCGGTCTGACCAACGGCAATCCCGTGCGCGCGCTTCTCGACGACGGCCTGCCGGGAGAGAACATCGTGCAGATCGGCCTCGCCCCCTTCGCCAATACGAGGCGGATGCACGAGACGGCGAAGGCGGCCGGGATCGGCGTTCATACGATCACGGACTGTTTCGAGGCCAGCGCCGCGACGCTGGTCAAACGGGCGCTCGTTCGTCTCTCAGCCCGTTGCGAGGCCATCTATGTGGATTTCGACATCGACGTGATCGACCGGGCGCAATGTCCGGGCGCGCCCGGCGCGCGGGCCGGCGGCCTTCCCGTCCGCGACTTCTTCGCCGCGGCGCGCGCGGCCGGCGCCCATCCCAAGGTGCGCGCGGTCGATCTGACGGAGTTCGACCCGTCGCTCGACGCGAGCGACCTCACGGCCCTGACGGCGGGCCGCTGGTTCTGCGAAGTCCTAGCCGGTTTCGCGCAGCGCCGCTGAGGCGCCGCCATTGCGCGCGGGCATGGACAAGGACGACCGGCGAAGGCGATGATGCCCGGTCAAGCCGCAAGGGAGCGCCGATGCCCGCAAAACCTTTGCTTCTCGCGATCGATCAGGGCACTACGTCGAGCCGCGCGATCGTCTTCGACCGCGCCGCCCGCATCGTCGCTCTCGCCCAGGCGGAATTTCCGCAGCTTTACCCCGCCGACGGCTGGGTCGAGCACAATGCGGAAGCGATCTGGTCGACTACGCTGGAAACCGCGCGCCAGGCCCTCGCCGAAGCCGAGGCGAAAGGCGGAAGAGTCGCCGCCATCGGCGTGACCAACCAGCGCGAGACCACCCTCGTCTGGGAACGCGACGGCGGAAAGTCCATCCATAACGCAATCGTCTGGCAGGACCGGCGCACAGCCGATCATTGCGCGCGGCTGAATCGCGAAGGCGCCGAAGATATGATCCGTGCGCGCACCGGGCTTCTGCTCGATCCTTACTTCTCTGCGACCAAGATCGCCTGGATTCTCGACCATGTCGACGACGCCCGGCGCGCGGCCGAAGCCGGCCGCCTCGCCTTCGGCACGGTGGACAGCTTCCTCATCTGGCGCCTGACGGGCGGGCGCGTTCATGCGACCGACGCCACGAATGCGGCGCGCACCAGCCTGTTCGACATAAACCGGAACGAATGGGACGACGAACTGCTCGCGCTTTTCGGCGTTCCGCGAAGCCTCCTGCCCGCGGTTCTCGACTGCGCGGCGGATTTCGGCGAGACGGACCCCGCGCTGTTCGGACGGCCCATCCCCATCCGCGGCGTCGCCGGCGACCAGCAGGCCGCCGCCATCGGCCAGGCCTGCTTCGCGCCCGGCGCGATCAAGAGCACCTACGGCACCGGCTGCTTCGTTCTGACGCACACGGGCGATCAGTTCATCCTTTCGAAGAACAACCTTTTGAGCACCATCGCTTGCCGTCTCGACGGCCAGACTTCCTATGCCATAGAAGGGTCGATTTTCGTCGCCGGCGCGGCGGTCCAGTGGCTGCGCGACGGACTGGGAATCATCGAGACGGCGGGGGAGTCCGAAACGCTGGCGCGCTCAATCCCGGACAATCGCGGCGTCTACCTGGTGCCCGCCTTCACAGGACTTGGCGCACCCCACTGGGCGCCGGAGGCGCGCGGGCTCATCTGCGGGCTCACCCGCGCCTCCGGCCCGGCGGAACTGGCGCGCGCCGCGCTCGAATCGGTCGTCTATCAGACTACGGATCTTCTCGCCGCCATCGAGGCCGACGGCGTGAAGCCGGATGCGCTCAGGGTAGACGGCGGCATGACTGCGAACGCCTGGCTGATGCAGTTTCTCGCCGACTTGCTGGAGCTGCCCGTGGAGCGGCCGGAAGTGATGGAGACGACGGCGCTGGGCGCGGCCTTTCTCGCCGGCCTCAAGACGGGCCTTTACGGATCGACCGACGATGTCGCCGCGATCTGGCGGCGCGCGGCGCGCTTCGAGCCGCGAATGTCGGAAGGCGAGCGCGCGCGCCTGATCGAAGGATGGCGCAAGGCCGTGCGCCGCGCACTGGCCTGAGGGAGAAACGCGCGATGACGGAAGAAATCGATCCCGGCGAGGTCGTCGGATTCTGGCGCGAGGCCGGGCCGAAAGCCTGGTTCAAAAAAGACGCCGCCTTCGACGAGGAGATCCGCCGCCGCTTCGAGGCGCTCCATCACGCGGCGGCCCGCGGCGAGCGCGCCGCGTGGGAGGAAAGCTCCGGGGGCGCGCTCGCGCTTGTCCTTCTCCTCGACCAGTTTCCGCGCAACATGTATCGCGGGTCTGCGCACGCCTTCGCCACGGACGGTCTGGCGCGCCGCGTCGCCGGCGCCGCGATCCGGCGCGGTTTCGATCGGCAGGCGGACGAATCCTTGCGAGTCTTTTTCTATATGCCATTCGAGCACTCGGAAGACCCGGCGGACCAGGCGCGCGCCGTCGAACTGATCGAGGCTTTGGGCGATGAGGAATACGCGAAATTCGCCCGCCTGCATGCCGACGTCATCGCGCGGTTCGGGCGCTTTCCCCACCGCAACGCCTGCCTCGGCCGCGCCTCGACGCCCGAGGAGCTCGCCTTTCTCGAGGCGGGCGGCTTTTCGGGCTGAAACACGCCCTACTGAAACGCCTGATGACCGGTGATGGCGCGCCCGAGGATGAGGGCGTGGATGTCGTGGGTGCCCTCATAGGTGTTGACGGTCTCGAGGTTCATCACGTGGCGCATCACGTGATATTCCTCCGAGATGCCGTTGCCGCCGTGAATGTCGCGCGCGGCGCGGGCGATCTCCAGCGCCTTGCCGCAATTGTTGCGCTTCATCATGGAGACGGCTTCGGGAATGAATGCGCCTTCGTCGAGCAATCGGCCGAGCCGCAGCGCGCCCTGCAGGCCGAGCGCGATCTCCGTCTCCATGTCGGCGAGCTTTTTCTGCACGAGCTGGGTCGCTGCGATGGGCTTGCCGAACACCTTGCGCTCGAGCGCGTAGTCGCGCGCCGCCATGAAGCAGAACTCCGCCGCGCCCATCGCCCCCCAGGAGATGCCGTAGCGCGCCTTGTTGAGGCAGGAGAACGGCCCCCTCAGCCCGCGCACGGTCGGCAGGAGGCTTTCTTCCGGCACGACCGCGTCGTCCAGCGCGATCTCGCCGGTGATCGAGGCGCGCAAGCTGAGCTTGCCCTTGATCGCCGGCGTCTCGAAGCCCTTCGTCCCGCGCTCGACGATGAAGCCGCGGATGTCGCCGTCCAGCTTCGCCCAGACGAGCGCGATGTCCGCGATCGGCGAATTGGTGATCCACGTCTTGGCGCCGGTGAGCCTGTAGCCGCCGGAGACTTTCTCCGCTTTCGTGCGCATCGCCCCGGGATCGGACCCGCCGTCGGGCTCGGTCAGCCCGAAGCAGCCGATCATCTCGCCCGTCGCCAGTCTCGGGAGATATTTCTTCTTCTGATCTTCCGTTCCGAACGCCTCGATCGGATACATGACCAGCGAGGACTGCACCGACATCGCCGAGCGGTAACCGGAATCGACCCGCTCGATCTCGCGCGCGATGAGCCCGTAAGCGACGTGACTCGCTCCGCCCCCGCCATAGTCCTCCGAAACCGTCGCGCCGAGCAGGCCCTGCGCGCCCATCTCGGTCATGATCTCGCGGTCGAAGCGCTCCTCGCGGTTCGCCTCAATGACGCGCGGCAGCAGCTTGCCTTGCGCGTACCCCCGCGCCGCGTCGCGGACGAGACGCTCCTCGTCCGTGAGCTGATCATCAAGATGCAACGGATCGCGCCAGTCGAAGATTTGTTTCTCGGTCATCGTTTTTGCAATCGCCCGCGACTGTCGCCCTACGCCAGCTCCACCGCCAGGCTGGTCGCCTCGCCGCCGCCGATGCACAAGGAGGCGACGCCCTTTTTGCCGCCCGTCTTTTTGAGGGCGTTGATGAGCGTGACCACGATGCGCGCGCCGGACGCGCCGATCGGGTGGCCGAGCGCGATGGCGCCGCCGTGGACATTCACCTTCTCCGCCGGCAGTTTCAGTTCGCGCATGGCGGCCATGGGCACCACCGCGAAGGCTTCGTTGATCTCGAAAAGATCGACCTCGGACGCGCTCCAGCCGACCTTCGTGAGCAGCTTGCGGATGGAATCGACCGGCGCCGTCGTGAACCATTCCGGCGCCTGGCTGTGCGTGGCGTGGCCGACGATGCGCGCAACCGGCGAAAGCCCGCGCCTTTCGGCCTCGCTCGCGCGCATGAGGACGAACGCCGCCGCGCCGTCGGAGATCGCCGAGGACGAGCCTGCCGTCACCGTGCCGTCCTTTTCGAAGGCCGGCCGCAGCGACGGAATTTTCGAGGCGTCGACAAGGCCGGGCTTTTCGTCGTCGGAGACCGTGTGCGCGCTCTTGCGCTCCGTCACCACGACGGGAACGATCTCGTCGGCGAAGGTTCCGTCTTTCACCGCCTTTTGCGCGCGCGTGACCGAGCGCATGGAGAATTCGTCCTGCTCCTCGCGAGAGAACTGCCATTCGCGCGCGCATTTCTCGGCGAAGACGCCCATGGCCGTGCGTTTGCTGTAGGCGTCTTCGAGCCCGTCCCAGGCCATGTGATCGAGAATCTCGCCATGTCCGAACTTGATGCCGCTGCGCCCGGAGGGCAGCAGATGCGGCGCGTTCGTCATCGACTCCATCCCGCCGGCGACGACGACGCCGGCCGAGCCCGCCGCGATCTCATCATGCGCGATCATCGCCGCCTTCATGCCGGACCCGCAAACCTTGTTGACGGTCACGCAGCCTGCGGAATCGGGTATTCCCGCCCCGCGCGAGGCCTGCCGCGCCGGCGCCTGGCCAAGGCCCGCCGGCAGCACGCAGCCCATCAGCACCTCGTCCACGGCTTCGGCCTCCAGCCCGGCGCGCTCCAGCGCCGCCCCGATCGCGCGGGCGCCGAGCTCGGTCGCGGGAACGCCCGCGAAAGCGCCCTGGAAGTTGCCGATAGGCGTTCTCGCCATGCCGACGATGACGATGGGATCCGCAACAGTCATGGAAGTCCTCCTCGGGCTACTGTTCAGGCGCCGGTCCGGAACCACGGACCCGACGGCGCGGGGTTCTTTTGGACCTTCGCGACGGCGAATTCAATCGCGCGGCGCCGGCTTTAACTCGCCGGCCGAGCTCGGCCGCGCCGGGAGGCGGGCCGTCATCCCCAAAAGGCGTCCTCAACGATCGGCAACAGGCTGACCTCATCTTTGTTGACGTAATCGCCTGTCACTTCGTTTTTCACGACACTGACGAGCGAGGACGGCGCGACCTCGCGCCAATATCCCAGAACGCGCGGCGGAGCGGCGACGATGAGCCGGTCGAAGCCGCCCTTGCTTCTGACCGCCTCGAGCCGCCTCGCCACACCGGCGACGAAAGCACGCTCCAGCTCCTTTTCGGGATCGGTCTGCGGTTCCACGGCGCTGCGCATTTCGCCGACGCTTTGGAAAACGCGCGGGCGCTCGCTGTCGAATTCCGGCTTTCTCGCCCCTTCCAGCGGAAAGCCGTCGAGCGGCGTCAGGCGCTTTTTGGCTCTCTCATAAATATAGGCGCGGGCCGAAGCGCCGTCGAAGGTGGCGAAGGCGGTAGTGATCTTGCGCAACTTCGAACCTCCCGTTCAGCCGAAGGATCGCGGCGCGTCATTGGCGGGCCGGTCCATCATGTGGGCTCTATTCCGCCGAGGTCAAGCCGGCCGGAGTCTGCCGCGCGAGGGCCTCATGCGCCGCGCGCCATTCAGGGTCCACCGGCTCGAAAGGCCGGCCTTCGACCACGCCCGTCACGAGTTCGGCCTGACGCGCCGAAACGGCTTCGTGGCTCAGCCAACGCTCGGCGTAGGCTTTTGCAACCGCGGCGCGCCGGCGGGCCTCATCTCTGTCCGTTCGTATGCTGTTTATCGCCGCCGCCGCCGCGTCCGCATCGCGCAACGCAACCGCCCAGCCGGTCGCGCCGTTCACGAAATAGTCATGCAGGGTCGGAACGTCCGAATAGATCTGCGGGACGCCAAGCAGCATCGCCGCCACGGCCGTTATATGGCCGGCGCCGCGCAAGGCATCCTCGACGAGAATGATGCTGGCGAGCGCATTGCGGATGCAGTCCAGACAATCGCTCATCGGAAGATCCCGGTACACTGTAACGCTTTCGGGAATCTCGAAGTCAAACGCCGCATAGGACGGCGCGATGATGACGCCATGCACGCCCGCCTTCTCGACCGCGCGGCAGAACGTGCGGAAATCGCGATTGTTTCTTCCGATGAGACAGACATAAGGCGGCGCGCCCTCGAAGCGACGGCTTTTGATGCGCGGCAGGTCGAACCCCCATAACGCGAAAGCCATGCGCGCCGGATCGAGCGCGTGCTTGTCGCGGAAGAGCGCCATTTCGTGACGGGAATGCATGACCGTCAGGGCGAGGCGGCGGAACGGCGCGTCGATCATGCGGTCGACGGGCGGAAGGCCCGTTGCGATCGCCGAGCGGGAAAGATTGAGGCCGATGACGATCACCGGCGTCCGCGAGCGCGAAAGCCAGGACCGAAGGCCTGCGGCGTAGGCGAGCGTGTATTCGGTCGTCAGGATGGCGTCGTAATCATCGAACCGCGGCGCCTGCGTCAGCACGTCCCGAATGATGCTCAGCTTTCGCCCCTGCCCGACGAGTCGCATTTCGATCTCGCCGCCCCTGGCGCGCATGGCGGCGGCGAGCCCGGATTCGGCGCGGCCGGAACGGGCGGCGTCGCCCAGCGATATTTGAAGGAGTCGCCGCGCGGGAGGCTTCAAGACCGCCGCATCGTTCATCGCACGCACCCGTCTCGTTTGCGCTGTTTCATTAGCGCAAAGCCTCCCAGAGAAGTCCCAATGCAGCCAGCCCGACATACACCCCGAACAGCCTGGACAACAGGTCGCCGTCGATCCGATGGGCCGCCCGCGCCCCCAGGGGAGCCGAGATCGCCGTCATGGCGGCCATAGCCGCGAAAGCGAGCAGATTCACATGACCGAGCGACAGCGGCGGCAAACCTTCCGCGCCCAGGCCTGAGACGATGAAACCGGCGGTCCCCGGCGCGGCCACGGCCACGCCGAAGCCGGACGCGGTCGCGACGGCCTGGCGCATCGAACGGCCCGACCAGGCCATCACCATCACGCCGACCGCGCCGCCGCCGAGCCCCATCAGACTGGAGAACAGCCCCGTGCCGAATCCCATCGGTATATGAACCGCCTTCGAGGAGAGATCCCGCGTTCTGTCCGGGGGGGGCGGCGCGCTGCCCGTCAGCCGCCGCCAGGCGATAAACAGCGCCCCGACCGTGAAGACGACGGTCAACGCTTCGACCGGAATCCATCGCGCGGTCAGTCCGCCCGCCACGGCGCCGGCCGCGATCCACGGCGCCCAGGCGCGCAGCACGCCGATATCGACATAGCCCGCCAGATGATGCGCGCGCAACGCCCGCAGCGAAGTGATGATGATGACCGCCAGCGATGTGCCGATCGCCGTCTTCAGACTCGGCTCGGGCGCGACATCGTAAGCGCGAAAGACGGCGTAAAGCGCCGGCACGGTGACTATTCCGCCGCCGATGCCGAACAAACCGCCGGCGAAGCCGGCTGCTAGTCCGGCCGCCAGAACCGTCAGTAAAAGAAATCCGTGCGCGGCGAGAAAAGACGCCATCTCATTATCAGGCCGCGTGCCGGGCCTGCCGGCGCATGGCGTCGAGCGCGCGCTCGAGAAGGTCGGGCCCGGCGTGCGCGCCTTCCGCCGAAAGCATGCGCCGCCAAAGGCGCGCCCGCGGACGGCCGTGAAAAAGCCCCAACATATGGCGCGCGATATGATGCGGCTTCACGCCGGCCTGCGCCATGCGGCGCATGTAACCGATCATCTCCTGTACGACGTCTTCGCGGGACGGCGGGTTTCTCTCTACGCCGAAGATCCGCCTGTCCGCCTCCGCAAGAATATAGGGGTCCCCATAGGCGGCGCGCCCCAGCATCACGCCGTCGAAATCAGGAAGCAAGCGTTCCGCCTGTTCAAGCGAGTCGATCCCCCCGTTAAGCACGATCGCAAGATCGGGCCGCGCGCGCTTCAGCCGGCGCACCAGCTCATAATCAAGCGGCGGTATTTCCCGATTCTCCTTCGGCGAAAGCCCCTGCAGCCACGCCTTGCGGGCGTGCACGATGAACACGCGGCAGCCGGCGCCGGCCACAGCATCGACGAAGCTGAACAGGCTTTCTTCCGGATCCTGATCGTCGACGCCGAGACGGCATTTTACGGTGACAGGAATATCGACGGCGGCCTGCATGGCCGCGACGCAGTCGGCGACGAGGCCAGGCGTCTTCATCAGGCACGCGCCGAACGCGCCGGATTGCACGCGGTCCGACGGGCAGCCGACATTGAGATTGATCTCGTCATAGCCGTAATCGGCCCCGATACGCGCCGCTTCGGCCAGCAGCGCCGGGTCCGAGCCGCCGAGTTGCAGCGCGACGGGATGCTCGACCGGATCGAAGTCGAGCAGCCTCTCTCGGTCGCCATGAATGGCGGCCTCGGCGACGATCATTTCCGTATAGAGCCGCGCGCGGCGCGTCAGCAGCCGGTGGAAATACCGGCAGTGACGATCCGTGCCGTCCATCATCGGCGCGATGCAAAAACGGTGCTCTTTTCCGGCCATCGCCGGGTTTCCCTGATCCGCGGACGATACTCAATCGCCCGCGTTCTTACCCGCTTTGCGCCGGCAGGAAAACAGACGCCATAAAAGACCTCGCGCGCCCTACTGGACCAGCACCGACCGGTCGCAGCGCACGCCGTTGACGCGCACATCCATCTCTCCGATCGAAACGCCCAGCGTCTCGAGCAACGCCGCGAGCGGCTGATCGAGCAGGCTCGCCGCTCTTTGCAAGGTCGTGCGCAGGGCCTGCGTCGCTAGCGCCGAGCTGAGGCTTAGCCCGAGAGCGTTGACCTCAAGATCGCTGTCTTCGATCAGGTTCTGCATCAGGCTCTCCAGAATATCGTCGGTCGAAGTCGACCTGAACGCGCCGGTCTCGATGTCCTCCGCCCTGAAGACGAGCCGCGTCGCCGTCGTTTCTTCCACGGCGGCATGCGCCCGGCCGTATATCCGCAACAAGGGCGCGTTCACCAGCCGCGCTCTAGCGACATCATCATCGTTGATGAAGCGGCGCGACATTTCGACTTCCCCCAGCCAGAAGTCGACGACTCCGGGGCGCGCCAGAATATCCACCTCCGCATCCTGCGGATCGCCGCCGCGGCAGCGAATCTCGGCAAGGCTCGCTTCGCCGCGCGCGAGCTCAAGATAAAGCGGCGCTCTTACGGAAACCGATTGAAGCGCGCCCTCGCCGAACAGCGTGCCGACAAGCCGCAGGCGGACCTGCACGTTCGAGACAACCTCCTCGTCGACGCCGATCCGGAGCCAGGGAGAATGCTGAAGCGGCTCGCCCAAAACAAGCGTCGCCTGGAGCGAAGCGAGCCCCGGCGCGGAGGCCGACAAATCAAGATCGATAAGACGCTCGCCGTTTGCGACGACGGCGCTGGCGAGAAGAAGATCCATCACGCGCGCCCTTGTCGGCATTCCCTGAGCGCCTGCTTCGCCGAGCGCTATTTTTGCAAAGGGACCGAGGTCGATCACCCGCGCAAGATCGATTCGATCGGCGTTCGAGAAGACGCCGACATACAGGCGATCAAGCGCCGAGGACGCCGCTCCCGATCCGCCTTTTGACGACGCGCGGGCGAGCGCGTAAACGACGTCGCCCAATGTCGGCTCGGAATCCAGAGCGTCATCATAGCGGCCGGATGCGATGCGCCGCCGGATAGCCAACTCGTCCAGGAACGTGAAAACGTCCACATCGGCGTCGAGCAGCGCGTTATAGTCGAGCACAGACAGGGAAACGCTCGTTCCCGTCAATTCAGAAAGCAGGGCGTTCGCCACGCCTTCGCGCAACGCGGCGAGCCGGGAGCCGACGGAAAAGGCCGCGGCCGCTTCCGCGCTCGCGATCGCGGAGACCCTGATCGTCGGCGGGGCGGCGAAAATGGGTTTGAAGAGCGGGCGAACCCGCTTCGAAAGCGTGACGCGCGCGGCGTTAAAGGGGCGCGCGCCTGCGACAAAGCGTTGATCTGGCGTGAGCGTCGCGTCTCTTTCATATCGTCCCGTCGCGACGTCGAAGACCGATTTCACCTTCCTCGCCTCTTCCGCCTCATCGTTTTCCATGCGCCCCAGCTCGAACTCGGTGACGCCCTCATGATCGTTCAGCGCCAGAATGGAGCGAGCCGCTGTTTCAGCCATGTGGAGATTCTGCGCCGCGATGATCGCAGCCAGATCCGCCGCCGATTGCGCGCGCCGGCGTTCGAGGGAAAGCATGGCGAAATCGACGACCATGGCGATCGCCAACAGAAAAAGCGGCAAGAGCGTGGCCGTCAGAATGGCGAAATTGCCGCGCCGGCAATACAGAAGGCGCGCGAGAAGCTGCGTGCGTTCGCGTGCGGTCATCAGAATCCCCCGTGCTTGACTGTGGCGACGCCGAGAATGACCGGCGGCTCGCGCCTGAGCAGCCGCGACCACGCCGCTGTCGGCAGCGCTGCCCCGTCATATTCGACGCGCACGTCGAATTGATCCGGCTGCGCCTCGCTGTCGGCGACTTCCAGCGACAGATACTCGCGCTTCAGCAGGACGTAGTTGCGATAGTTTGCTTCCAGATAGGACCGCGCGATCGACACGCGCTCTTCCTCGTCCAGGCCGGCGACAGAAGCCCGCGCAATGTCGCCGCACAACTGCTGAACGCTGTTGGCCGCGGCGAAGTAAAAGCCGAAATTGACGATGGCGAAGACCAGCGCGAAGAAAAGCGGGCTGAGAATCGCGAATTCGACCGCCGAAACGCCGCGACGGTCCCTGCGCAGACGCCTCAATGCCGAACTGACGCCTATCATTGCGCGCACTCCCTTGTTTACACAACCTATACGTGCAAATCTAGGAGAGCGCGCTTATATATTTTGTGCAGAAACTAATCAAAATTACGCTGCTTACAGAAAGATAAAATTAACCATCGCCAGTCCGCATGCCGCCTCGCCAGCCTCCTGCTGAGGATAACGCTCACATGAACCTGAAATTAACGCTGTCCCGGCAACTATATTTCCAAAGAAACGGATGGGCGGACAAATGCAGGGAGAGGACGCGCCCTTTGAGGCTGGGGCCGGCGGCGCCGCCGTGCATATCGCGCGGCAGCAGCTGAATGAAATCGCTCACCAAGCGCCGCGGCTTTATATTGCGATATTCGCCGGCACGGCGGCGATAGCGGCTTATGTCGCGCATGAAATCAGCGTGCTGGCGGCCCTCCCCTTCGCGCCCCTAATCCTGTTCCCGATCCTGCGCCTGAATTATTGGCGCAGGCTGGATATTCCCGCCCTTCCCAGCAAGACCATCGAAAGGCTCATTCGGCGAATTCATTTTTTTGGTCTCGTTCTCACGGCGTACGCGACGGTTTGCGCCATGTTCGTTTACGCGCAAGCCGACATGACGGGCCGGTTTCTGATGTCGTCATGGGTAGGCGTGCTCGGCCTGGCCGGCGCCTTCGCCGTCGGCGCGCTCCCGAAGGTTACGCGCGCCGTGGCGTTGCTCGCCGCCGCGCCGATCAACATCCGTCTGATCTTCGAACCCGATCCCGCCGCCGCCGCATTCGGCGCGCTCATGCTGCTCGTTTCGTTCACGGTGATCGCATTTTCTAGTCGATTCGCGGAGTTCATTCGTGAGCTGACCATACGCCGTCTGCAGGGAGAAACAGATCGCCAGAGGATGGACGACACGCTGCGCGCCTTCATGGAGATGGCCTCGGACTGGGCGTGGGAGACGGATGCGGAGCATCGGATCACCTATATTTCGCCGCGCATCGACGTCCTGCTCGGCAAGTCCGCCGCCGCCTGCTTAGGTAAGCCGATCGGCGAAGTCTTCGATCTCGATTTTTTCATGGGCCCGCGCGAAGAGCTTGACACGCTGCGCGCCGCCATGGGCGAACGCGCGAACCTGCGAAATTTCTCCTATCGCGTGCGGGACAAGGAAGGACGCCCGCGCGTCGTCTCGACGACCCTACGCCACCATTATGGATCGGACGGCGCGTATCTCGGCGTGAGAGGCTGGACGTCGGACATTACGGAAACCGTCGAAAGCCGGCGCGCGCTCGAAGAAAGCGAACGGCGATTCCGGGACTTCGCAGAAAGCGCCTCGGACTGGTTCTGGGAAACTGATGAAACCCTTCGGTATACATACATTACGAACAAAGCGCGCGAGGAAACGGGCGCGGAACCTGACATCGGTGATGCATATCTCGGCTACACCATGACGGAAGAAGACGGCGAAAACTGGCGCAAACAGGAGGAAGCCCTCGCGAATCTGGCGCCGTTCCGCGACATCGTCAGCGCGATCAAAAACAGGACCGGCGAGCCCGTCTGGATCAGCCGGAGCGGCAAGCCGGTCTTCGACGACAAAGGCGTCTTCAAGGGCTATCGCGGCGTCGGTCGCAACGTGACGGCCGAAATCGCCGCGCGCAAGGCCGCCGAACAGGCTCAAATGAAGCTTCAGGAAGCTAACGCGAGGCTCGAGGAGATCGTCGCGCAACGCACCATTGCGCTCAGGGAGCGAACGGCGCTTCTTGATGAGGTCTTCGAAACGATGGCCGAAGGCCTTCTCGTTCTCGACAAGGATCTGCGCATCGTTGCGAGAAACTCGAAGGCGTGGCGCCTGTCCAGGCTGCCGGAAAGCTTCTGGGAGACGGGCAAGAGCATACTTCCCGCCATTCGGCTCGCCGCGCAGCAGGGCGTATATGAAGTCGCTACGGCGGAAGAGTATGTCGCGCAAATCCGCACTGCCATAAAAACCGGCGAGGTGGCGGAGTTCATCCGCCGTCAACGCGACGGACGCGTAATCCGCGAGAACGCCCGTCCGCGCGCCGACGGCGGCGTCGTCATCACCTTCTCCGACATTACGGAGCTGACGCAGCGCCAGCAGGAGCTTGAAACCTTGTCGGAAGAGCTGCTGGCCGCCAAGGATGCGGCCGAAGCGGCTAACCGGGCGAAATCCGAATTTCTGGCCAATATGAGCCATGAAATCAGGACGCCGATGAACGGCGTCGTCGGCATGGCCTCACTGCTGATGGAGAGCGAGCTGTCGCCGCGTCAGCGGGAAATTGCGCAGGTGATCGTCAGTTCGGGCGACAACCTGCTGAAGATCATCAACGACATCCTGGACTTCTCCCGACTTGAAGCGGGCAAGCTGAGGATCGTCAAGGAACCGTTCGACCTTCGCGAAACGGTTGAGGACGTCGCCTCTCTCCTCAGTCTGCGCGCGGAAGCGAAAGGCCTCAAGACCTTCGTTCGCTACGCGCCTGACCTTCCGTGCAGGTTCCTTGGCGACCCCGGGCGGATCAGGCAGGTGGTCACCAATCTGCTCGGCAACGCCGTGAAGTTCACGGAGCAGGGCCATGTCCGGCTCGACGTGCGCGGCATCGCGCGAAAGGACGTCGCCGATATAGAAATCGCGGTCGTAGACACCGGTTGCGGCATACCGCAAGATAAGCTCGCCGCCATCTTCGACGAATTCGAACAAGTGGACAGTTCCGCCGCTCGACGGCACGACGGCGCAGGATTAGGACTGGCCATCACCAAACGCCTTCTCGATGCGATGGGCGGCTCGATTTCGGTCGAAAGCCGCCTGAACGAAGGATCAACATTCCGTGTGCGTCTTAAACTCCCGCCGGCGCAAAGCGGAGGGGACCTGTCGACTGCGGCTTTGGATCAAATAAAAGGCATGCGCGTCATGGTCGTGAGCGACGAACAGCCAGGCGCGGACATTCTGCTCGAACAGCTCGCCGCGTGGGGGCTCGCGGCGGACCGAGCCAAAACTGGCGCGGCCGGCGTCGAAGCGCTGTGCGCAGCCGAGGCCGAAGGCGCGCCTTATCGGGCGGCGATCGTCGAGGACGAACTTGCCGACATGACGGCCGAGTCGTTTGCGCGCGCGCTGCGCGGCGATCCCGCGCTCGCGAACGTCTGTCTCATAGCGCTGACGCCGCCCGGCAAGCCTGAGGCGATGAAGGACGAGACTGACCGCCCCGTTTTCGACGCCTGCATCGCAAAACCGGCGCGCGCCGCCGTGCTGCTCGAAGCGATTGTGAGATCCGCAGAACGCGCATTCGTCGCCCACCTGAAAAACCAGCGCGCCGTTGGAAAAACTACGGACAATCCAGATTCCACTCTGCACGCTGTGAATATTCTGATTGCCGAGGACAATGTCGTCAATCAGATGGTCGTGCGTTCCATGTTGGACAGCCTGGGCGTCCGCGTGCGCATCGCCGCGAACGGCCGAGAGGCGGTGGATGCCTATCGCGCCCAGCGTCCCGACATCATCCTGATGGACATCTCCATGCCGGACGTGGACGGGCTCGCCGCGACCCGTGAGATTCGCGAACTGGAATCCGGCGAGAGCTGGCGCACGCCGATCATTGGAGTGACCGCTCACGCGCTCAAGGAAGACCGTCAGCGCTGCCTCGACGCGGGCATGGACGACTACCTCTCGAAGCCGATCCGCAGGGAGGCGCTGCTTGAAGCGTTGCGGCGTTGGGCGCCGGCCAAGACGGGGCCTGCGCAAAGAAAGGCCGCCTCCTGACGGTCAGGGTTTCACATGAGATAGAGAAAAGGCGTCGTCAAGCGGCGCATCGATGCGCGCAAGAAGAACGTCGATCAGATCGAAGATCAAGTCGAATTCCTTGAGGAGTTTTTCGACTCGCGCAGAATCCGCCAAAGGCTTGAACATGGATCCGATATTGATCCGGTCGCCGGATTCCAGAGCGATGAGAAGCTTGCCTTCCGTGAACGCCGCGCGCAGACGCTTGCCCTCGAACAAGCGCTCAAGCGCCTGAAACCGCTCCAGCACGACGGGATCGAGAAGTTCGCGCGCCTCAACCTGATCAGTCGACCACGCCTCGAACGCCTTTTCGAATTCGCTTGAGACAAGCCCTACGCGCGAGAATCCCGCCCCCGGCTTAGTGAAGGCGTTGAATACCCCCTTGTCGCGTTTTACGACAGTGGTTCCGAGAAAACGTTTCGGATAGCCGATGACGAAGATTTGTCCACGAAATACCGTCCGTGTGCTGCTGTTTTTCCCGGAGGACTTGTAACGCAAATGCGCCTCGCAGAAGACGAAGTCCGTTCCGGCGTGCTCGCCGCGAACCTCGTCTTCCCAACGCTCCCGGTTATGATTGGGCAGAAGACCGAGAGAGCGGAACATGCCGTAATAGTCCGGCCGGTTCGTTTTCAGGCGATATTCGAAGCCGAACCTTGCGCATATCCGCTCGAGAAGCCCGTGCGCGATGTCGTCGCGCGCGCGATTCAGCCGCCAGCTCGCCGCCGCGGCGCCCAACATAAAAATGATGAGCGCAATCTGGAATTTCACATCGCCGCCCGGCCCATAGAAGAACATAAGCGCGGCGACCGCGCCGGCCGCGCCGATCAGAATCGCGAATTCAAGAACCGCCCTGCGGCGCGCGCTCTCGCGGGCGCGCAGGTACGGGGCGATCTCCGCCTCGTAGTAGTCGCCAAAACCCTCGAACGCGCTGCGGGCGGATGGAAGAGATACGCTCATCGCTCCCCTCTATAAGCCGCTTCCGCGCGACAGCGCCGCCGGCGCCGCGCGCGCCCCATGATCGCCCGTCGCCGTCGCCGTTTCCTTAACGTCCTTCTCGGCGGCGCTATCTGCAGTCTGGCGGCGCCATAGCGCAGCGTAAAGACCGTCGCATGCGAGCAGCGACTCATGCCGGCCCTGCTCCACGATTCGCCCCTGGTCGAGCACGAGGATGAGATCGGCGCCGGCTATCGTTGAAAGGCGGTGCGCGACGGCGATCGTCGTGCGCCCGCGCGCGGCTTCTGCGAGCGCGGTCTGGACTTCTTTTTCGGTTTCCGAGTCGAGCGATGAGGTCGCCTCGTCGAGCGCCAGGATCGGCGGATCAAATAGGATGGCGCGCGCCACGCCCACCCGCTGCTTCTCGCCGCCTGAGAGCTTGAGTCCCCGTTCACCGACGCGCGTGTCGAGGCCCATGGGCAGGCTTTCGATAAACGCACCGAGCTGGGCGCGGCGCGCCGCGGCCACGATTTCCGCTTCGCTTGCCTCGGGCCGAGCATAGGAGAGATTGAACCGCAGCGTATCGTTGAACAAGACCACCTCCTGCGGAACGAGACCGAACGCCCGGCGCAACGAGGCCTGCGTCACGCCCCTGACGTCCTGGCCGTCGATCAGGATCCGGCCCGAGTCCGGGTCGTAAAAGCGGAAAAGCAGCCTGAGAATCGTCGATTTGCCCGCGCCGCTCGGCCCCACGACGCCGACGAAAGCTCCGCCCGGTATCGTGAAGCCGACCCCGTCGAGCCCGCCCTGACGGCCGACATGGGCGAACCGCACCTTCTCGAAGCAGATCTCCCCCTTCGTCACGACGAGCGGGACAGCGTCCGGCGCGTCGGCGATGTCCGGTCTGGCGTCGAGCAGTTCGAACAGCTTTTCGATGTCGACCGCTCCCTGTTTGATCTCCCGCCAGGCGAACCCGAGAATGTTCAACGGTCGATATATATTGGTCAGCATCAGGATGACGGCGGTGATGTCGCCGGCCTGCATCGTTCCACCGCGCACGGCGAAGGCGGCGATCAGCGCCGCCGCCAGCAGGCCCGCCGTCATGACGAACTCCTGCCCGGCGTTGAGGAAGGATAGCGACTGCATGGTCTTTACATAACGGTCGTTATAGACCTGCATGGCCCGGTCGTAGCGCTCCGCTTCGCGCCCCTCGGCGGCGAAAGCCTTGACCGTCTCGAAATTGGCGAGCGTGTCGAGAGAAATGGCGCGAAGCTCCGTATCCGCCTCGTTCATCGCGCGGCGAAGCGCGTTGCGCCGCTCGGTGACGATCACGGTGAAAACCGCATAGGCGGCGACGGTGGCCACGGCCGCCAGCCCGAGGCTCCAGGAATAAAGCGCGGCCATCACCGCGGCGGCGAGCGCGAGCTCCACGATTGTGGGACCGATATTGAAGGCGAGAAAGCGGAGCATGAATTCCATCGCTCCCGCCCCGCGCTCGATGATCCGGTTCAGCGCGCCGGCGCGCCGGGTGAGATGGAATTGCAGAGACTGCGCCTGCGCGTGTGCGAAGGCCTCCACCGCGACGAGACGGTTCGCATCCTGCGTCACGCGGTAGAAGAAAGCGTCCCGGAGCTGTGGCAGTCCGTTCGACAGAAATCGCGCCGCGGCGAACAGCAGAAACGACAGAACGAACGAACGCTCCGCGCCGTCCGCGCCCGCCACGACGCGGTTGATGCCGTCGCCGAGCAACACCGGCGCGGCGACGGCGAGTCCCTTGGCGGCGACGGTGACGAGCAACGCCAGCGCCATCCGCGGCCGCCAGCGCTTCATCTCCGGGCGCCAAAGCGCCCGCGTCATGCGGAAGAAGGCGCGCACGAAACTTTGCGGCTTCGTCGCAACTTCGTCGAAAGCAGGCGCGGCGGTCATGGCCGCCAGGATGAGATGGAACAGGTCAAATCGCCAGCCCGAGACGCGCTACAGCGTCCCCTTGATGAGCTTCATCACGCCGGAGAAGTCGAGGCCGTCCTTTCCGGCCGCTTCCATCAGCGCGTAGATTTCCTCCGCAAGACCGCCCAGCGGCGTCGCCGCGCCGGCGTTGCGGGCCGCTTCCTGAGCGAGGCGCATGTCCTTCAGCATCATCGCCGCAGTGAAGCCGGGCTGATAGTCCCGGTTTGAGGGCGCTGCCGGCACAGGCCCCGGCGCGGGACAATAGCTCGTCATCGACCAGCACTGGCCCGAGGCGGCCGAGGCGATGTCGAAAAAGGTCTGCGCGTCGAGGCCGAGCCGCTCGGCGAGATTGAACGCCTCGCAGGTGGCGATCATCGACGCGCCGAGCAGCATATTGTTGCAGATCTTGGCGACCTGGCCGTTGCCGGCCTGACCGGCGTGGAAGATGTTCTTGCCCATGTGCTGGAGAACCGGCCGCGCGCGCTCGAAGGCGTCTTTCTCCCCGCCGACCATGAAGGTGAGGGTTCCCGCCGCGGCCGCCGCCACGCCTCCCGACACCGGCGCGTCCACCATCTGAAAGCCCGCCTCGCCCGCCGCCTTGCCGACGGCGCGGGCCGAGTCCACGTCGATGGTGGAGGAATCGATCAAAAGCGCGCCCTTCTTCGTATGGGCGATGACGCCGTCCTCACCGAGATAGACCGCGCGTACATGCTTGCCTGCGGGCAACATGGTGACGACGACGTCGGCTTGTCCGACCGCGGCGGCGACGCTGTCCGCATCCTGACAGCCCGCTTCGACGGCGCGTGCGCGCGCGGCTTCAGATAAGTCGAAAGCGGCGACCTGGCGGCCGGCCTTCGCAAGATTGGCGGCCATCGGTCCGCCCATATTGCCGAGGCCGATAAAAGCGATGGTGGTCATTCCGCGTTCCTCCTTTACTTGTCCTTAAGCCCGCCCATCCTGCGCACCAGCTTCCATTCCGCTTCGCTCACAGGCTGGACGGAGAGGCGCGCATTTCTGACGAGCGTCATTTGGACGAGCTTCGGCTCGGCTTTGACCGCGGCGAGCGCGACCGGTTTCGGCAGCGCCTCGACGGCGGCGACGTCGACGAGCGGCCATGCTTCGTCCTCTGGATCCGGGTAAGGGTCCGTGATTATCTTGACGACGCCGACGATCGCCTTCTCGCCGCCCGTGTGATAGAAAAAGGCGAGATCGCCTTTGTTCATCGCGCGCATGTTCTTTGCGGCGGCCGTGTTTCTGACGCCGGTCCAGGGCTCGCCCTTCGCGCCGGCCTTTTTCTGCTGGTCCCAACTCCAGCTGTCGGGTTCGGTTTTCAAAAGCCAATAGGCCATTATTCGCTCCGCTTGTAGTACGTAGTACGTAGTGCGTAGCGCGTAATGCCTAGAAAGGCGCTTTCCGGCTCGGCAATCACTACGAACTATGTACTACGTACTAAGCACTATTCATGGCAAAGCCAGCTCCTCCTCGCCGTCCAGCGGCGTGAAATAATTCTCGATCTCCGCGTCGCTGACGTCTTCCAGCCTCGCCGGCTTCCATTTCGGATTGCGGTCCTTGTCGATGATCTGCGCGCGCACGCCTTCGAAGAAGTCATGGCCCTCCATGACGCGGCGAACCATGCGGAATTCCATGCGCATGTCGCTGTCGAAATCTAGATCATGGCCGCGCTTCATCTGCTCGAAAGTAAGCTTGAGCGATGTCGGCGACATGCGCCCCAGAGTCTCAAGCGTTTCGGCGGCGAAGGAGCCGCCGTCGCGCTCCAGCGCGGCGATGAGGCTTTCGATGCGCGCATGGCCCTGAAACAGACGCGCGATCCCGGGTCGAAGGTCGTTGAGCGGCGCATGGCCAGGATCGCCGGCGAATTCATCAAGAACCGCCTCGATGTCGGCATGGGCGCGCTCGCTGAACGGCAGATCAAGAAGCATTCTTTCCAGCGCCGGCATGTCGTCCGTGGGCGTATAATGAGTGGCGATTCCGGCAGCCATGCAGTCGGCCGCTTTCGCCCGCACGCCGGTGAGCGCATAGTAAAGCCCGACCCCGTCATGCAGCCGCGGCAGGAAGTGTCCGCCGCCGACATCCGGAAACAGGCCGATGCCCGTCTCCGGCATGGCGAAAAGAGTTCGGTCGCCTGCGATGCGAAAATCGCCGTGCACGGAAATGCCGACGCCGCCGCCCATGACGACGCCGTCGATGAGCGCCACATAGGGTTTCGGGAAGTGATAGATCGCGGCGTTGTTGCGGTATTCCTCGCGGAAGAAGCCGCAGGCGCGGGCGGGGTCTTTCCGCGCCTCGTCGTAAAGCCACCGAATGTCGCCGCCGGCGCAAAAGGCGCGATCGCCCGCGCCTTTCACCAACACAGCCATGACGCGGGAGTCGCCTTCCCATTTCAGAAGCTGCGCGCGGAACGCCTCGACCATGCCCCAGGTAAGCGCGTTCAGCGCTTTCGGCCGGTTGAGCGTGACGACACCCCAGGCGCCGACGCGGTCGAAGAGGATATCAGCAGTCATGGTTCACTTCGCTCACATGAGTGGTGAAATAGTGAATAGCGAACAGGGGCGGAGGATAGCTAACCGTAACGTCGGCTCTCCCTCCGCTGCCGTCGTTATATCCTCTCATCGTACGCATTCCTGCCCAGTCGCCATTCACTACTTCGCGATTCGATCCTCACGCCTGATACTCCTTCAGCATGTCCCGGGCGACGATGACGCGCATGATCTCATTCGTTCCTTCGAGAATCTGGTGCACGCGCACGTCGCGCAGCATGCGCTCTAGCGGATAGTCGCGCAAATATCCGTAGCCGCCGTGAATCTGCAGCGCCTCGTTCACGACGTCGAAGCCGACATCAGTCACGAAGCGTTTGGCCATGGCGCAGAAGCGCGTGGCGTCCGGCGTCTTATGGTCCAGCTTCCACGCCGCCTGATAGAGGAACACGCGCGCGGCTTCGAGCTCGGTCGCCATATCGGCGAGTTTGAACTGCAGCGCCTGCATCTCGTTGAGGCGCTTGCCGAAGGCGCGGCGTTCGTTGGCGTAGTCGAGCGCGACCTTGAGCGCGGCGTTGGCCGTGCCGAGCGAGCAGGCCGCGATGTTGAGCCTGCCGCCGTCGAGCCCCATCATGGCGAAGCGAAAGCCTTCGCCATCCTCGCCCAGACGATTGGCGGCCGGCACGCGGCAGTCCTCGAAATTCACGATCGCCGTAGGCTGCGCGTTCCAGCCCATCTTGCGCTCCTGCGCGCCGAAGGAGAGCCCCGGCGTTCCTTTCTCGACGAGCACGGTCGAGATCCCGCGCGCGCCTTCCCCGCCGGTGCGGACCATGACGACGTAAAGATCCGAGACCCCTGCGCCTGAGATGAAAGCCTTCGCGCCATTGAGCACGTAATGATCGCCGTCCCGCACGGCCTTGGTTTTAAGCGCGGCCGCGTCCGAGCCCGAGCCCGGTTCGGTGAGACAATAGCTGGCGATGAGTTCGGCCGAGGCGAGCTTCGGGCAGTATTTCTTCCGCAGCGCGTCCGAGCCGAAGCGGTCGATCATCCAGCAGCACATATTGTGGATGGAGATATAGGCCGCGGTCGCGGTGCAGCCTTCCGACAGCGCCTCGAAGATGAGCGCCGCGTCGAGCCGGCCGAGGCCCGAACCGCCCACGTCCTCGCGCGTATAGATCGCCGCGAGGCCGAGTTCGGCGGACTTGCGGATGACGTCGACAGGAAAATGCTTCTTCTCGTCCCATTCCGCCGCATGCGGGGCAAGCTCTTCGGCGGCGAAACGGCGCGCCATTTCCTGAATGGCCTGCTGGTCGTCGGTAAGGGAGAAGTCCACGGGGCCTCCAGTGCTTACTGCGCAGCGCGTAGCGTGTAAAAAGCTGACGGACGATTTTATGCTCTACGCGCTATGTAGTCCTTTCCTCCCGCTCCAGGGGATTACCCTCAAAACCAGGCATGTCCGGCAGCGGGTGGTCGAATTCCCGGCTGAGCGGCGTCATCGGCCCGAGCCTGCGGCCGCGATGGCGCGCCCAGCGGAACAAGACGTAGCTGATCACGGCCGTCACGGCGATCGCCGGCAGCCAGTATTTCGCCTGTTCCCCGGCGACCGCGCCTGCTGTATGAAACAATGCGAACATCACCGCCACATAGGTGAAGGCCGTGAGCGTCACGAGAGTGCAAAACCGCAAGTAAGGGACCTTGAAGAAGCCGCAAGCCACATAGGTGGGAACGCGCGTGCCGGGAACGAAGCGAGCGACGTAAAGCGTCTTCGCCAGATCCTCGCGGACGAGATCGGCCGCCACCGACACGCCCGGCTTCTCCGCGAACCGGTGCGCCCAGGCGTTGCGGCGAGCGAAATAGCCGATCCAGTATTTCCACACGTCGCTTGCGACGAGACCTAACAGGATGGTTGCGAATAGCGCCGCCTCCGGCGCCATATCGGTGATCGAGGCGGTCGCGGCGGCGATCACGGCGACGTCCTCCTGCAAAAACGGCAGCAGGAAAACGCCGGTGTACAGCGCCAGCCCCGACATCGCCATCACCGAGTCCGCATCGACGCCGAACATCAGCGCCCGCTCCTGCAGCCATAGGCGTCGGCGCTTTTTTTCATCTTGTCTTTCTCACTTCTGAAGGCCGCTGCCCAATCATAGCGGACAGAGATTTGCTGCGCCGCAAAATGTTCGTCCCCATACTGGGCGGCGGCGTTGTACCCGCCAAGCACAAAAGATCATAGGGGGCCGACAGACGAGCCAGGCATCCAGTCGCGCTGCGGCCGACGGTCTCGACCAGCACGCCGCGCCGATCAGCGCGGCGCGACGGCGACGGCTCCATTAACGAGCAAAGGCGTGTCGCCTCTGCTTTTCGCAATTCTCCCGGACCCATTGGTCGAGCAGGCGCACGCCGTATCCGGTCGCGCCTTTAGGAGCAGTCGGAAGATCTTTCGTCGTCCAGGCCTTGCCAGCGATGTCGAGATGCGCCCAAGCGACGCCGTCCTTAATGAAGCGGCCGATGAACGCCGCCGCCGAAGACGAGCCGCCCTCCTTCGGGCCGACGTTCTTCATGTCGGCGATGTCGGACTTAAGCATCTCGTCATGGGCCTTGTCGAGCGGCATCCGCCAGAGGCGGTCGCCGGCCGCCTCTCCCGCCTTAGCTAGGGACGCGGCGAGATCGTCGTCGCGCGTGAACAGGCCTGCATATTCATGGGCGAGCGAAATGATGATCGCGCCGGTGAGCGTGGCGAGATCAATAACCGTTTTCGGCTTGTAGGTCTCTTGCGTCCACCAGACGGCGTCGGCGAGCACGAGCCGGCCTTCCGCATCGGTGTTCAGGATCTCTACGGTCTGGCCCGACATAGTGGTCACGATGTCGGCCGGACGCTGGGCGTTGCCGTCGGGCATGTTCTCGACCAGCCCGATGACGCCGACGACATTCGCCTTGGCCTTGCGGCCGGCAAGTGCGGCGATAGCGCCGGTCACTGCGCCGGCGCCGCCCATGTCCCATTTCATGTCCTCCATGCCGGGACCGGGCTTCAGGGAGATGCCGCCGGTGTCGAACGTCACGCCCTTGCCGACAAAGGCGACGGGCGCGTCGCCCTTCTTGCCGCCCATCCACTCCATGGCGACGAGTTTCGATTCGCGCACCGAGCCCTGACCGACGCCCAGAAGCGCGCCCATGCCGAGCTTCGCCATCTGGGCCTCGCCGAGGATCTTCACCTTCACGCCAAGGCTTTCGAGCTCGCGGCAACGCTCGGCGAAGCTTTCCGGATAAAGAACGTTTGGCGGCTCGGAGACGAGATCGCGCGTGAGGAACACGCCTTCGGCGACTTTCTCGTAATCGGCGAACAGCGTCTTCGCCCTCGCGGCGGCAGTATGAACCGTCAGTCTGGTCAATGCAGGCTTCTTATCCTTCTCGACGCGAGTGCGGTATTTGTCGAAGCGATAGGCGCGCAGCTTCGCGCCGAGGGCGACGCGCGAGGCGAACTCTTCGGGCGCGAGCTTCGGCGTCTCGACGCCGTCAAGCAGGAAGGCGGCCGCCCTGTCACGGGTCGCAAGGAGCCGCGCGACGGCGGCGGCGCCGACAGCTTCGGCCTCAAGCGGGCCGAGCTCCTTGCGGGCCCCCGCCCCGACCAGAAGGACGCGCGTATTCTCAAGTCCCGCCGGCGCGACGATATCAAGCGTCTGATCCTTCTTGCCCTTGAATGCGGCGGCCTTGATCGCCCGGCTGAGCGCGCCTTGCGCCGCCTCGTCCAGCGCGTCGAACGCCGCAGGCTGCGCGCCGTCTTCGAAACAAGGGATCGCCAGCGCGCCCGACTTGGGCGGCGCGGCTTTGGAAAACGATACCTGCATCAGGCCCTCTGCATGTTTCTTGTCCGGAGAAGCCACCGCTGCGGCGGCCGGTCTTCCGACGATTTACGGGCTGTGGTAGGCCGAGCCGCGGCGCGGCGCAACAGCGTCTCGTCGCATCGCTCAGGCCCGAGGAAACGCTGCGCCTTGACGAGACTGGACCGATATATCTTTCGCCAGTGTCTAACGCCGTTCCTTTACGCCCTCGGCATCGCGACCGTCATCGTCTGGATGACGCAGAGCCTGCAGCGCGCCGATCTGCTCGTCGATTATCACCAGAGCCTGGGCGTGTTCGCGCGGCTGAGCGCGCTCATCCTGCCGAGCCTTCTGGCGATCATCCTGCCCTTTGCGCTGTTCGCCGCCGCGCTATACGCGCTGCAGCGCCTGCACGCGGACAGCGAGATCGCCGTGATGTTCGCCGCCGGCGTCAGCCGTTTCAGGATCGCCGCCCCCCTCCTGCTGCTCGCCTTCGCCTGCGCGCTCGCCACGCTTTGGATCAATCTTGACCTGATGCCGCGCACCTATCGCCAGCTCAAGCAGGAGATCGCCCAGATTCGCGCCGACTTCGCGAGCGCCGTCCTTCGCAGCGGCGAGTTCGTCTCCGTCGGCGAGGGGTTGACCATCTATGTCGATGAGGCCCGACCTGGCGGGCAGTTCGTCGGCCTGCTGATTCACGACTATCGCGATCCCGACTCGCCGCGCGCCTACATGGCCCGGCGCGGAGTCTTGCGCGACACGGATGCAGGGCCGGTGCTTTATCTGGCCGAAGGCAACGTTCAGCGCGCGCCCTCGGACGGTGGCGCGATCGAAATCACGCGGTTCGACGAAACCGCGATCAACGTTTCGCGCTTCAATCCGCGCAGCGCCTCGTTGCAGCTCGAGATGACGGAACGCTATCTCCCTGAGCTCCTCAGGCCGGACCTTTCGAAGCCTTGGGACCGCATGAACGCAGCGGCGCTCATTGCGGAAGGGCACAATCGCCTCGCCGCGCCGCTCTATGCGTTCGTCTATGTCCTCATCGCGCTCTATGCGCTCATCGGCGGGCCCTATAACCGGCGCGGCTATGCGCTGCGCATTCTGGCCGCTTGCGCCGCGGCAGGCGCGGCGCGGGTAGGCGGATTTCTGGCGCAGTCCCTGGCGGCGGCGACAGGCGCCTGGTGGGCGATCCACGCCGCCCCCCTGCTCATGATCGCCGTCATGGCCGTGCTTTTGGCCGACCTGCGCCGCTTTCACGCAGCGTCGCAAGCCGGAGCCGCCTGATGCCGCCAGCGACTCTCTTGAGATACATCGCCGGGCGGGTCGTGTTCGCTGTGGCTGCCCTGTTCGCTGTGTTGGCGAGCTGCGTGATGCTCGTCGAACTCGTCGAGAATCTGCGCTTCGCCAGCAAGTTCGAGGAAGCCGATCTACTGACCGCGGCGCGGATCACGCTGTTGCGCACGCCGTCCCTGATGACGGCGCTTGCGCCTTTCGTGTTTCTCTTCGCGTCAATATGGATGTTCAGCCAACTCAACCGGCGGGCCGAGATCGCCGTCATGCGCGCCGCCGGGCTTTCGGTCTGGCGCCTGATCGGCCCGGCCGCCCTGGTCGCCGCCCTGTCGGGGCTCGTGCTGATCGCCTTCGTTGATCCGTTGGCCTCGCGCCTGCGCGCGCAGAGCGAGTCGCTGAAGGACTCCGTTCGCGGCCAGACGTCGAGCCTCGTGGAGATCTTCGGCGATGGGCTATGGCTGCGCCAGCGCGACGGAAACAGCGTTCTTCTCATCAACGCCCGCGGCTATGACGAAGAACAGGCGGCGCTCTCGGACGTCACCGTCTGGCGGCTCGATGGCCAAGCGCGTTTTCTTGAACGCATCGACGCGCCCGGCGCGATGCTGTCGGGCCGCACCATTGAGCTGCACGGCGCCCGGATCAAAGGGGTGCAAGACCAACTCGACCACCGAACGCCGATCTACGCCATTCCCACCTCCCTCACGCCGGAGGATCTGGGTTCGCGCATCGAGGCGCCGGAAACGCTGTCGTTGTGGCGACTACCGCGCTTCATTCTGCTGGCGGAAGCCGCGGGACTCTCGACGACCCGATACAATATGCGCTTTCACGACCTTTGCTCAACGCCGCTCAAGCTCATCGCCATGGTGCTGATCGCTGCGATGTTCTCACTGAAGCCGATCCGTTCCGGCGGAGCGGCGCAGCTTTTCCTTGCCGCCGTCGCCGCCGGTTTTCTGTTGTATCTGCTCTCCGAGCTTTCGGCCGCGCTCGGCGAATCGGGCGCCGCGCCAGTAGCGCTCGCCGCATGGACGCCCGCGCTCGCCGCGACGCTATTCGCTCTCGCCGGCCTTCTTCATTTCGAAGAGAGCTGATCGGCCGTTCCGGCCGGATTGGCCGTGGACCTCCCGCGCGGCCTCGGTTATCGAGGGTCGAAGTTCGTTCGAGTGATTCGCAAGGAGCGCGGGGCTTGCGCCGTCCGTCGAACCGTTATCGCCTGACGCGGGGTCGAACGGGCCGCGGCGTGCGCGTGCGTCGCGGCTGCCGCAGCGCGGGAGGCGGGCCCTGAGCGACGCGCGCCGCATTTCGTCTTGGCTTGCGACCTCCGTTCTTGCGGCGGGCGCCGGCGCGCCTGCCTTGGCGGCCGGCGACGCGCTGGTTGTCGTAGGCGAGCCGACAACGCCGGCTTCAGCGCGTATCGCCCTCATTCAGCACCCCGCCGTCGCGCCGCCGGGCTCGCAGGAGCGCCTCGCGCCGGGTGAAATCAGCCCCCCCTCGGAGCCGCCGCCCGAAGCGCTGGCGAGAACATCGGGCGAAGAAGAAGAGGTTCTCTTCGAAGCCGATTTCGTCATGCGCGAGAGTGAAGACTCCCCGATCGTCGCGGAGGGAAATGTGCGCGCCTATTTCGGCGAGCGCTATCTGCGCGCCGACAGGCTGACCTACGATCCCCAAACCGACATCGTCGTCGCGGAAGGGCAAGTCTCTATCACGGACAAGTCGCTGGAGACGGCCTTCGCCGATCGCGTTGAAATCACGGGCGATCTGCGAGACGGCATCGCGGAGAATTTCAGCGCCCTGCTCGCGGAAGGCGCGCGACTCGCAGCCGACGAGGCGATTCGCGAACAGGGTGCGCGCACCCGGCTTTCCCATGCCGTCTATACTACCTGCGAGGTCTGCAAGGCGAACGGCGAGGGCAAGACCCCAACCTGGCGCGTCAAGGCCCTGCGCGTCACGCGCGACGAGGAGCGTAAGGTCGTGCGCTTCCGTCACGCCTTTTTTGAGATCAAGGGCGTGCCGATCCTCTACATGCCCTTTCTTCAGGCGCCCGACCCTTCGGTCGAGCGGCAGTCCGGCTTTCTGACGCCGGTGATCGGCGCATCGAGCCGGCTCGGATTCAATCTCGAGCTTCCCTATTACCTAGCGCTGTCCAATCATCAGGATGCGACCTTTTCTCCAAAATACACTACGAACGACGGGATGCTATGGCAGGGCGAATACCGCCGGCGCGACATCAGCGGCTATCATGTCGTCCAGGCGGGCGTGATCGACTTCGATAACACCAAGCCCGACGAGGACGGGCGGATTCCTGTCGGGATTCCCGGCGTGCGCTGGCACATCTTCGCCAAGGGCCATCGCGACTTCGGCGACAACTGGCGCGCCGGCTACGACATCGAGCGTGTCTCGGACAACACCTATCTGCGACGCTATGACGTCGAACGGCGCGGCGACCTGCGCCAGGAGATCGACACCTCGCGCACTAATCGCTTGCGCTCCAACGTATACGGACAATGGAGATCGGGCGGATCAAGACTCCTCGCCGACGCCTATCTGTTTCAGGGGTTGCGTCAGACCGACGACAGCGGCCTGACGCCTTACGTGCTGCCGCTCATCGACTTCCGGCACGATTTTCAAACGCCGGTCGTCGGCGGACGCGCCAGCGTGAACGCCAACTTCGCCTCTCTCCAGCGCTCGTCCGGCGTAGACAGCCGCCGCTTCACGGCGAGCGCTTATTGGGAGCGCGAGCACATCACCCGCGGCGGCCATCGGTTCCACATGTTCGCGGAGATGCGCGCCGACGCCTTCTACTATGCCGATCTCGACGAGGGCACAGAGATTTGTTCCGATCCGACCGACGCGTGCGCCGACGACAATCCCTGGATCCTGCGAAACGATCCGACCGATTTCGACGCCCGCTTCGCGCCGTCGGCAGGCTTGGAATGGTCCTATCCGCTGACCAGGCGCGCCGGGCCGGCGCGTCTTTTCATCGAGCCGCGCGTGCAGCTCGTGGCGAGCCCCGCAAACCGCAATTCCGCCCACATCATCAACGAGGACTCGCAGAGCATCGAGTTCGATTACGCCGGCCTGTTCGACTACAACAAAGCGACCGGCTTCGACGCCTTCGAGGACGGCCAACGTATGAATGCAGGCGTGGCCGCCTCAGCCGTTTTCAACAACGGCCTGTCGATTGAGGCGTCGGTAGGCGAGCAGTTCCGTCTGCAGGACACGCGCGCCTTCGATCCGTCGACAGGGCTCGGCGAGAAACGCTCCGACATCGTCGGCTCGCTCGACATCGGCTACCGGAACGTCGTCAATCTGGAGAACCGCTTCCGGTTCGACGACGATGACGGCTCCCTGCAGCGTGCAGAGTCCATCGGGCGCTTCAGCCTGTGGCGGTTTTCCGGCTCGGTCAGTTATGTGCGCCTCAACGAGGAGAACGCCGCCGCGGATCTCGTCAAACGCGAAGAGCTCACCGGAAGGATGCGCGTGCGTCTGACCGACAACTGGTCGGTCGGGGGAGCCTGGCGCGAGAACCTCGTCGCCGACCGCACCATCCGGCAGGACTTTATCATTGGCTATCAGGACGACTGCGCCACCTTCGAGATCACCTATCGCCGCGATCAGACCCGTGACGTCGGGCTAGGCACCGACAACGCCGTGCTGATCCGCTTCACGCTGCGCTCCCTAGTGCAATGAGCCGGCTATGCGCGAAAAGCAGGCGGGCTCTACACCCTCGGACGTCTCCGGCTTGAACGGCCTTGCTTTTGGACTATTTTTTCGGGCCTATGTGGGCTTGCGAGTCGCAGGCCGGGCCGCCTGACTGTAGATGCGCAACATGGGCCGGAGCCACATTAAAGTATGGCGTTGATAAAAATTTCTGCAATAAAAGCAACAGGTTGCGCGTTACTTTGCAGTCTGGCGCTAACCGCCTCCGTGACGCTCGCGCAGCCTCGGCCGGGCTCGCAGGGCGACCAGGAAGGGTTGCCTGAGGGCTACGTCGGCCCTGCAACGGCCGTCGCCGCAATCGTTAATGACGAGGTCATCACTACTTTCGACGTGCAACAGCGCGTCAGGCTGATGCTGCTTTCGGTCGCTGGCCGCCAGATCACGGAGGATCTGCTCGCCCAGCTTCAGGCACAGGCTCTGCGCGATCTCGTCGAGGAGAAGCTTAAGCTGCAGGAAGCGAAGAAGTTCGAGGTCGAGGTGGACGAGGCCGAGCTCGAGGCGGAGCTTCGCGCCATGGCGGGCTCGTCGGGCCTAAGCGTTGCCGAACTCGAACAGGTGCTCGCCGCCCAAGGCATCTCCATGCGCGCGTTGCGAGACCAGATCCGTGCGAGCATCGCATGGCCGCGCATCGTCCAGGGGCGGTACGGCTCGCGCGTGCGCGTCAGCGACGAGGAGATCGAGCAGACGATCGAGCGGATGCGCGAGGACGCAACCAATGAGCAGTATCTGGTTTCGGAGATCTGCATTCCCGTGCCCAACCCCTCGCAGGCGCAGGCGTATTATCAGGGTTCCCTGCAACTCATCGAACAAATGCGACGGGGCGTGCCGTTCGCCGTCGTCGCGCAGCAGTTCTCGGCGTGCAGTTCGGCTGCGGCGGGCGGCGATCTCGGCTGGGTGCGCGCCGGCGAGCTGCCGCCGGAGCTCGACGAAGCGGTGAAGGCCCTGCCCGTTGGCTCGGTCACCAATCCCATCCCGTCCGACGGGGCGTTCATGATTCTCGCCGTGCGCGACAAGCGCGAAGCGGTCGTAGCCGGCGAACCGACCTTCACCCTCGCCTACGCCGCCGCGCCCCTGTCGATGGGGCGCAACGCGGCGCTCATGGGGCTCGAGAAGCTGCGCACGGCCGACGCCTGCGGCAGCGGCGCCTTGCGACGGGATCTCGGGCCCGGCATCGGCGCGGCGTTTCTCGAAAACATGAAGCTCAAGGATATCGACCCGCGGTTCCGCAGCGCGGTCGAAGACCTCGATCGCCGTGAAATGAGCGCGCCGGTGGAGGCCGACGGCGCGCTGCACGCGGTCTATGTGTGCGAGAAGGACGAAGGCCTCGGCCTTCCCTCGCGCGCCGCGGTCGAGGACCGGATCTACGGCCGCCAGCTCGGCCGCATCGCCCAGCAATATCTGCGGGACCTCGAGCGCGCCGCCCATGTGGATATCCGCATGCGCCCTGAGGCGGCTCTTCAGAACAGAGGCTGACACAGCCCCCATGCCCGCCGCCCGTGCAGCGCCCGCGCCTCTTGCCCTCACCATGGGCGAGCCCGGCGGGGTCGGCGGCGAGATAACCGTCGCCGCATGGCGCGCGCTGCGGCGCGGCGACCCATGCTTTTACGCCGTCGACGATCCGGCGCGCCTCGAGGCCTTGGGCGCGCCCGTCACGCAGATCGCCGAACCGGCCGAGGCGTGCGCCGCGTTTTCCGAAAGGCTGCCGGTTCTGCCGCTGAGCGAACCCGTCGCCGCCAGAACCGGCGCCGCCGACCCGACCCTGGCGCCGCTCGTCATCGAATCGATCCGACGCGCCGTCGCCGACGCGCTCGTCGGCGCGGCCTCGGGCGTCGTCACGAATCCTATCCAGAAGGCCTCCCTGATCAGCGCGGGATTCGCTTTTCCAGGGCATACGGAATTTCTTGGCGTGCTGACAAAGGACGCGACCATGCCCCGCGGCCCGGTGGGAGAAAGGCTGCGCGGCCCGGCGATGATGCTGGCGGGTCCCGCCCTGCGCACGGTTCCCGTGACGATTCACGTGCCGCTCGCCGAGGCCGTTCGCACGCTGAACGTTGAGGCGATCGTGCGCGCAGGAACTTTGGCCGCCGAGGCGCTCGCCCATGATTTCGGCATCGAACGGCCCCGACTCGCCGTCGCGGGCCTCAACCCCCACGCCGGCGAAGGCGGCGCGCTGGGCGATGAGGACGCCCGCATCGTCGCGCCCGCAGTCGAGGCGCTGCGCGCCGCCGGGATCGACGCCGCAGGGCCGCTGCCCGCTGATACGATGTTCCACGACGACGCGCGCGCGCGCTACGACGCCGCCATCTGCATGTATCACGACCAGGCGCTGATACCGGCTAAGACGCTCGCCTTCCATGAGACGGTCAACGTCACGCTCGGCTTGCCGATCATCCGGACTTCGCCCGACCACGGCACGGCGCTCGGCATCGCCGGCAAAGGCCTTGCGCGCGCCGACAGCCTGATCGCCGCCTTGCGGCTCGCCGCCGCCATGGCTGAGCGCCGCAGCGCATTATGAGCGGCGCGCCGACGTCCCCGTCTTTGCCGCCCCTGCGCGAGGTGATCGCGCGCCACGATCTCGGCGCGAAGAAGACGCTCGGCCAGCACTTTCTGCTCGATCTGAACCTGACGCGGAAGATCGCGCGCGTGGCCGGCGTCGAGCCGGGCGATCGGGCGCTGGAGATCGGTCCTGGCCCGGGCGGGCTCACCCGCGCGCTATTGGAGGCCGGCGCCGAGACCGTCGCCGTCGAGCGCGACGCGCGCTGCCTCGCCGCTCTGGCGGAGCTCGAAGCAGCCTATCCGGGACGGCTGCGCGTCATCGAAGGCGATGGGCTCGCCGTCGATGAGCGCGCGCTTCTCAGGCCTGGCCCCGCGAAGATCGTCGCCAACCTGCCTTACAACATCTCGACGGAGCTGCTTGTCAAATGGCTGCGCGCGAATCATGAGAGCGCGCCCTTGTGGTCCGTCATGACGCTGATGTTTCAGAAGGAGGTCGCCGATCGCATCCTCGCCGCGCCGGGCTCGAAGACTTATGGCCGTCTGTCGGTGATCGCGCAGGCGGCGAGCCGGCCGGCGCGCGCCTTCGACCTGCCGGCGCGAGCCTTCACGCCGCCGCCCAAAGTCGACTCTTCCGTGCTTGTCTTTTCCCCGACGCCGGCGCGTCTCGACTTCCTCACCACGCTTGAGCGGGTCACCCATGCCGCTTTCGCCCAGCGCCGCAAGATGCTGCGCTCTTCGCTCAAGGCGCTGCTGGGCGAAGCGCTGGAGGCCGCGCTGGAGGATGCCGGCGTCGAGCCGACAGCCCGGGCCGAGAACGTGACCGTCGAACAGTTCATAAAGCTCGCCGAAATCTGCGAAAGGATGCGACAGATCCTGCGCGTACGCTCACCTGCGCAATAGCGATGACGGCGGGCGCCGAACGCCCGCCGTCCGCCGAACGGCTTGCCTGCAGCCCGTCCTTCAGAGCGAGAACCGTAGCCCCAGCGCGAAGGTCCGGCTGAGGATGGTCGAGCCGAAATTATGCGTGACCGGACCTCCTGCGTCGCCGAAGGCGTAATAGGACTGCTGAAGCTCGTTGGTGAGGTTTACTGCGTCGAACGTGAGCGTCGCGTTCTCAGCGATATTGTAGTTGACCTGAAGGTCAAGGCTTTTCTCCGGACGCCGCCATATGCCAATGGGATTTGCGAACAGCCGCGCCTCATTATTGTTCAGAAAGTCATCACGCCAGACGTAGGACAGACGCAAACCGAAATTCTCGCGTTCATAGGCCATGGTGACATTGTAGGAGAAGTCGGAAACGCCGAAGAAGCTGGTTATCTCCTCGTCGATGATCTCGCCAGCGGAGTTCGTGAGCGGAATGTTCTGCTGCGAATCAAGAACTGTGAGGCTGCCAAGCACGCCCAATCCGTTCAGAACGCCGGGCAGATAGTCCGGAAAGTAGACGAACCCTGCCTCGACCCCCTTGAGCACGCCGTCCGAGGCGTTGACCGGCTGCGTGACGGCGAAGAAGTCCGTATTGAGTCCCGTTCCCGGAATTTCAAGCAGTCGCGTGAGTGGAACGACGAGCCCGTCGATCTCGCGTCGGAAGAGGGTCGTATAGAGCGCGCTGTCCGAAGCGAAATACCACTCCGCCGTCAGGTCAATATTCGTCGCTCGGGTCGGCTCCAGCTCGGGATTGCCACCCGTCCCGCTGCCCCGACCGACATCGTGAGGTCCCCGGTAAGGCTGAAGTTGGGATTGAGGTCGGCGAAATTCGGCCGCCGCAGCGTCTTGCCGTAGTTGAATCGCAGCCGGAAGTCGTCCGTCGCGTCGTAGCGCAGCGTGACGGACGGCAGAAGGTCGTCGACTTTCGCCGAGGCGTCGGTCATAGGGAACAATGGATCGTTCAGATCAGTGAACGTCATGTCCGTCTTGACGTTCACATAGCGCACGCCAGCCTGAATGAAGAACGGCTGGTCGAACAGTCTCGGCTCGAGATCAAGCTGCAGATAGCCGGCGATCGAACGCTCGTCGATAGTGAAGGCTTCCATCAGCTGCGGCGCCGTCACGCCATAAAGGGCGCGCACATCGTCTCTATTGTCCCGAATGAAATAGCCGTTGGCGACCACCCAGGACGATGGCACGTTGGCGCGACCGTCGAAAAAGCCTTTGTTGACCCACTGAAAGCCCGGGTCGAGCGAATCGAGAGGCTGGCCGAGAAACGCCGAATCCCTTGGGGGAATTTGCGACTCCGCCGCGCTCCGGTCGTCATAACGGAATCCGAAGCTCAGCTTCTTGAAAAAGCCATCGCCGTCGGCGCGGTCGAGATCGTAATCGCCGTCGAATGACGCCGTGAAGGCGTCGCCATGGGACGCGCCGGCGTTTTCGAATAGTTCCGCAACAGTCCATACTGACGGATCGAGCATCTCGGCGTTGTCATTAAACTCCCAGGAAGGAATTCCGTCTCCGCCGTTGAAGTCGATACTGATTGACTCCGGCACGCGCGTCGTCCGCACCGCGACGAATTGCGTGCTGAAATCGCTTTTCTGGTAAGAAAGATCGCCTGTCAGGTCCAGCCGGTCGCCTAGCGACCACCGCCCGCTCAGCGCGTAGACGAAGCTGTCTGTTTTCTGGTCCGTAAAGTCGCCGCTATTGAAGCCGAACGGAAAACCCACCCGGCGTGTCTTGATGATGTTCGAGCCAGGGAAAAGCGTAATGGTGGAAGCCGGATCTGGCCCGAGCGCGCCCCACCAGTCGGCGAAAGTGAAGTGCAGATTGTTGAAGAGGTCTTGGCGAAAGCCCTGGTAGAAAAATTCGAAGGTGTAGGCCGACGAATCGTCCGGCGCCCATTGGATCGCAGCGGTCGCCGCAGGGCGCTTGCGGTCGCCCCGGAAATCGCTCGCGAAAAGCGCGTCGCGCCCGAGGAGATACTCGAAATCCTCGCCGTTGACCGTCAGCGTCGATCCCGGCGCGGTCGGCAGGCCGGCGTCCAGGCCCGGTTGCCATATTTCCTGTCCCGGCGCTCTACCATCCGTTGGAAAGATCCGCTCAAGCGGCGTCCAACCCGTCGGCGGACTGTCCGGCGTGGCGAACGGCACCATGGCGCCGGCGGTCACGCTCTGATCGCAGAAACGGGTCTGTGCAAAGCTGGCGTTGAGCAGGACGCCGAAATCGCCGAGCTCGGTCGACCAGCGGTTGCTAATCAGCGCGCTCACGTTCGGATCGACGGTCTTTCTTTCTTCCTGATAAATGCCGCGCGCCGCGACGGAGAAGGCGAACCCGTCGAAATCGAAGGGGCGGCGCGTCATTACGTCGATCTGGCCGGCGATGCCCGTTTCAATCTGCTCGGACGCGCGCGTCTTGAAGACGTCCACGCGCTTGACGAGGTTCGAGGGAATGTCCTGCAGCGCGAGCTGGCGGCCCGAGGCTGTGAAGACGAGCCGGCCGTTCCAGGTCGTGGTGACGTCGGGAAGCCCGCGGATGAACACCGCCGAGGCCTCGCCCCCGCCCCGATTGGTGACCTGCACGCCGGTGACGCGCTGCAGGGCCTCGATCACGTTGTTGTCTGGCAGCTTGCCGATATCTTCCGCGACGATGGAGTCGACCACCTGCACGCTATTGCGCTTGATGTCGAGCGACTGGACGACGCTGCCGCGAATCCCCTTGACGATGATTTCGTCCCGCCCCTGATCTTCGTCCTGAGCCGCGGCCGGATGGGCCGTCAACACCATTGCGAGCGTCAAGAGCGAAACGCCGCTGAAAATCCTGCTTTTTCCGATCATCGCTTCCTCCCGGTTCTTTTTCATGCCCTTAAAGCTTATTTATCTGATAAATAATCTATACCGCCAGCAGAAATGCAGAAATACGGCAAGCGGAAACCCATCTTTCGAAGTGGTTGACGCGTGGTGTTGACGCGTGTTGACGCGAAGATAGGCGCATATCATATTATGATAACAACAGGAGGACGCGCGTGGATTATCCCCTTCACAGCAATCTCACCAGCCGCATCGCCCAAGCCCTCGGGCGCGCCATCGCCGTGGGAGACTACCCGCCCGGCGCGACGCTGCCGCCGGAAAGCGAATTGGTGACGCATTTCGGCGCTAGCCGCACCGTTCTGCGCGAAGCCGTAAAGATGCTCACGGCGAAGGGGCTTATCGATTCCCGCCCTCGACGCGGCACAATCGTCAAGCCGGAGGCGGAGTGGAATCTGGCCGATCCAGACATACTCTCCTGGCTTCTCCATCGCAGGAACGTGTTGCCGTTGATGCTGGAGTTCGTCGACGTGCGCCTGGCGATCGAACCCTCCGCGGCGATGCTGGCCGCGCGCAACGGCGATCAAGAAGCCATAGAGGAAATGCGCGCCGCCATCGAACGCATGCGCGATGCGGTAGTCGGCGACGACGATCCGTTATCCGCCGATATCGCCTTTCATGTCGCGATCCTGAAAGCCGGCGGCAACCGATTTTTCTGGAGTCTGCGTTACATGATCGAGGTGGCGCTGCGCTTTTCCATCCGCATCACGAACAAAAGAAAGGCCGATAAAGACGAAATGGTGAATGACCATATGCGGATTTTCGAAGCGATTGCGGCGCGCGACCAGCAGGCGGCAGAAGCGGCCATGCGCTCCCTCATCATCGACTCCAAGATGCTTCTCTATGAAGCCCAGCGACGCAACGCCGAGCAGGCCGAAGCCGACGCCATGGAGAAAACGCGGGCGGAGACCGCAGGCGGCCTCGAAGAATGGCGCGGCGAGGCGACGCCCAGACGCAGCAGCGCGCGGTAACGCTTCGCCGCATCACCAGAACAATACGTACACCAGCGCAATCACGCCCAAGATGACGGCGGTGTGGAAAACATCCCAGCCGTTCCAGCTTTTGCGCGTTTCCTGTTTCTGCTCGGGCGTTATAGACCGGTACGTGATCCCGTCCAGCTCAGCGTCGCTTTTCGGACGCGTCGCCGCGCTCACGACGACCATCACAGCGATCGTGAAAACTAACAGCGCGCAGCAGTAATAGAGCCAGTTCATCTGCGCCAAGCCTGCGAAAAAGGCGTTCGCGCGCGCCAAGCCCGGCGAAAGCTCGAGAATCAGCCGGAACATGCCGGCGGCGAACCCGGCGACGAGCCCTATGAAGCCTGCGGCCGGCGTGATGCGGCTTGAAAAAACGCCGAGAAAGAACACGGCGACGATCGCCGGCGCTATAAGACCCTGCACTTTCTGCAACGCTTCATAAAGGCTGTCGCCGAGAAACGGAATCACCGGCACCCAAGCCACGCCCAGCAGGACCACCGCCGCTGTCGCCCAGCGCCCCACATGAAGGTAATGCTTCTCGGACTTTCCGGGTCTCAGCCTTTCGTAGAAATCCACTGTGAACAATGTCGCCGATGAGTTGAACAGCGAGGCGAGCGAGCTCATCAGCGCTGCGATCGCGCCGCCCAACACCACGCCCTTGACCCCTTCCGGCAGAAGCTCGCGCACCAGCACTGGAAAGGCTGTGTTCGCGCCGTCGGGCATCGCCAGCATCCCCTTTTCGGCCAAGGCGAATGCAATCATGCCCGGAATCAGAAAAATTAAGACCGGCAGCAGTTTCAGATAGGCGCCGAAAATTCCCCCGCGGCGCGCCTGCTTCATGTCGCGCGCGGAAAGGACCCGCTGCACGATGTATTGATCCGTGCACCAATACCAGCTTCCGATGATGATGGAGCCGCCGACCACCGCCGGCCAGGGAAATCTCGGATCGTCGATCGGCCGAAACAGGTGCATTTTCTCGCCGTTGACCTCGGACATCACGGGGAAGCCCCCAAGAAAGCCTGCGTCGCCGCCGAGCCTGGTCAGGCCCGCGATGAGAATGATGATCGAACCCAAGAGGAGAACCGGCGTCTGCAGCACCGAGGTCCACAACACCGCCTTCATGCCCCCGGCCACGGTGTAGGCGCCCGTCACCAGAATGAGCGAAATCGCCGCGATCCAGAAGAAGTCCACGCCAAACAGGGCGTCGATCCCGAAGATCTCCTTGATGGCGAGGCCTCCGGCAAAAACCGTGACGGAAACTTTCGTGAGGATGTAGCTGACCAGCGAAATGAATGAAAAGAACGTTCTCGTTTGCGGCGAGTAGCGGCGCTCGAGGAATTCCGGCGTCGTGAACACGTGCGTGCGCCAGTAGAAGGGAACGAAGATCCAAGCGAGCACGAGGATAAGCCACGAATGCAGCTCCCAATGCGCCATCGCCATGCCGCTTTCGGCGCCGGCGGAAGCGAGGCCGACAAGATGCTCCGAGCCGATGTTTGAGGCGAAGATCGATGCGCCGATCACCAGCCAGCCGGCGTCGCGCCCGGCGAGAAAGTAATCCTCCGTGTCCTCTTCTTTTTGCAGCGCCACCCATATGACCACGCCCAGAAGCGCCGCCATAAACAGACCGAGCACGGCCCAGTCCAGAATCCCGAAACTCATTGTTCCCTCCCAACGCGATTCATCGTCTTTCACGACCGGCTCCGTGCGCCGGCGCCCCCCCTTTTTGCGTCGCAGCGCTCAACGCGCGCGGGGCCATCCGTCCTGCGTCCACTCTAGTTTGCGGATGCGCAGGGTCGGCGCGCCGCCGCGGCGCGCGTCATAGGCGTGATGAACGATGTAATCCGCGCCGCCGTCGCGCAGAATCGCGACATGGCCTGGGCCGAAGAACCGCTCAGTGGGGTCCTGACCGGCATGCAGTACGACGGAGCCGCCCCCTGCCATCATCCCGACGCCGTCGCGATCGACATAAGGTCCGGTCGGCGACGACGCGCGCCCGACGACCGTGTAATAGGTGCTGGCCGCGCCCCGACAGCAAAAATCGAAGGAGGCGAACAGATAGTAATATCCCCCGCGTTCTATGATGAACGGCGCCTCGACGGCGCCCGGCGACGGACGGCGCGCCAGTGAGTGCAACGTCGGTTGTTTCTCGGCCGGCAGGCCGCTTTCCGGGTCGATGGCGATCATCTTGAGTCCAGTCCAGAAGCTGCCGAATGAAAGCCAGTGGCGTCCTTCGGCGTCGATCAGAAGATTCGGGTCGATCGCGTTGAAATCGTCGCCTTCGCGGGAAAAGAAGACGAGCCCTCTGTCGATCCAGCCGAACCTCTCGTCCGACGGGTCCAGGGTCGCATTGGCGGCGAGCCCGATCGCAGACGCGTTCTTCCCGAAGGACGACACCGAGTAATAAAGCCGGTATTCGCCGCTTGCATGGATGATGTCCGGCGCCCACACGCCGCGCGCGTCCAACGCGTAATCGAGCGCCCATGCGGGGATCGAATCGAAGACCGCGCCGCCGCGCCGCCATGTCCTCAGATCGTCTGACACGCGCCAGTGCACGAGTCCGGGCTCCTCGCCGACATGGCTGGTCGAAAACAGGTGATATCTATTTTGGTGCTTGATGATCGCCGGGTCGTGTACGGGCTGAAGATCGCCCGCAAGCGCCAGTCCAGGCGTCTGCAGGATCCCGGACGACTGAGCCGGCTCGTCGCCAGCGACGGACGAGGCGGCGACGACAGTCAGCGCGAAGGCGGCGATCAACCAGCATCCCGTCATGGCTGTTGCTCCGTCAGCCGACTTCCTTCAGCGGGCTTTCATGCAAAGGAATCGCCCACGCCGAACCGTTCCATTTTTTGGATATAATATCATATTAATGGTGTCAAAAGTCATCGGGATTCGGCCATGCTGAATGCGCCCGTCGGACAGGGCTTGGCGAGCGCGCCCTCGCCCTCCCAAAAATACGCCTGTGAAACAGTATCTTGTACAGGTTCCCAGCTGCCCTTTACAGCGCTCGCGCCTTGGATGGAGCGACACGACGCTAATCTTGTTTTGTCTGATTTATTGACTAAGCGCCGTACATGAATTTGACTAGGGACCGGCTCTTCAACAACCGGGTCCCGTGATGGCGCTTACCGGCCGACTCTTCATCGGAGCGAAACGCGTAACGACCGACGCCGCTTTCTCCGCAATCGATCCCGCAACCGGAGACCCGCTGGCGCCCGCCTTCAGCGCCGCTGGCCCGGCGGAAGCGACGCAAGCCTGCGCCCTGGCCGCTGAGGCTTTTCGAGCTTTCGAGCAAGCAGGCCCTGAAAAGCGCGCCCGTCTGCTCGAGCGGATCGCGGCCAATATCGACGCGTTGGGCGACGGACTGCTCGAGCGGGCGCGCTTCGAAACAGGCCTTCCTCTCGCCCGTCTCGCCGGTGAGCGGGCGCGTACCGTCTATCAGCTGAAGCTGTTCGCCGCCGAACTGCGCGACGGGGCGTGTATGGGCGTGCAAATCGATCCAGCGCTTCCCGAACGCCAGCCTGCGCCCCGGCGGGATGTGCGTATGCGGAAAAAACCGCTGGGTCCGGTCGTCGTTTTCGGAGCGAGCAATTTCCCGCTCGCCTTCTCCGTCGCCGGCGGCGACACGGCCTCCGCGCTCGCGGCCGGCTGTCCGGTGATCGCGAAAGGTCATCCGGCCCATCCGGGAGTCTGCGAACTGGTCGCCGGCGCCGTTGCCGACGCCGTGGCGGCGCTGGAGCTGCCGGAAGGCGTCTTTTCGATGCTGAACAGCCCGCATCATGATCTCGGCCAGGCGCTGGTCGCCGATCCGCGCGTCAAGGCCGCGGCTTTCACAGGATCGCGGCAAGGCGGGCTTGCGCTAATGAGAATCGCGCAGGCGCGCGAAGAGCCGATCCCGGTCTACGCGGAGATGAGCGCGGTCAATCCGGTCATCCTTCTGCCCGGCGCGCTCGAAGAGCAGGCGGAAAAGCTCGGACGCGATTTCGTCGCCTCCCTCACCCTCGGCGCAGGCCAGTTCTGCACCAATCCGGGCCTCGTTCTCGCGATCCAAAGCCCGCGCCTCGATCGCTTCGTCGAAGCCGCAAGAAAGGCCGTCGAGGAGTCCCCGCCGCAGACAATGCTCACGCCTGCCATTCACCAGGCCTATGAGGAAGGACTGTCGCGGCTTTCATCGATCGCGGAAGTCGCGACGGTCGCCTGCGGCGCAGAGGCTGATGGAAACAATCTTTGCCGTCCGGCTTTTTTCAGCATTTCTGTCGACGATTTTATCCGTAATAAGGTTATATCACAGGAAGTGTTCGGCGCGTCCTCCGTACTTGTTCGGTGCCGGGACGCAGCTGCCTTCGCCAAGGCGCTTGAAAGCCTCGAGGGACAGCTTACCGTCACCATGCATTTCGTCGAGAAGGATCTGGCGACGGCCAAAGCGCTCCTGCCCCTTCTGGAGGAAAAGGCCGGCCGGCTAATCGCCAATGGCTGGCCGACCGGGGTCGAGGTCTGTCACGCCATGGTTCACGGGGGACCCTTCCCTGCGACGTCGGATTCAAGAACGACATCGGTCGGCGCCCTCGCCATCGAACGCTTTCTCCGGCCGGTCTGCTATCAGGATTTTCCCCGGACTCTGCTGCCTGCGATGCTGAGGGAGAACGGGCCGGCCGGCGTGCTGCGCAGGATCGACGGAGTATGGAAAATCGACTGAGCCGGGCGGACGCGCCCGGCGGCGCGCCGATCAGACAGGTGTGGGCGAGATGACGTTACGCTTGGTGCAATACGCCCACGACGACGGCGCTCGCGCCGTCGCCGCCCTCGACGACGACGGCCGCGCGCGGCGCGTGACCGCCGCGGAAACGACTCTCGCGCTGGCCCGGCGCGCGATTGCCGAAGCGGCCGCGCTGGAAGCGCTGGCGCGAGCTTCCTTCGGCGAAGAAGTCGATCTGCGGGCGATCGAAAAGGCCGGGGGTCTGTTGCCGCCGATCGATCATCCGGACCCGGCGCACCTGTTTCTCACCGGCACGGGGCTTACGCATCTCGGCTCCGCCGAAGGCCGCGATAAGATGCACCGGGCGGCCGCCGGCAAGCAGATGACCGACTCGATGCGCATGTTTCAGTTAGGGCTACAGGGCGGCAAGCCTGCCGACGGCGAGCCCGGCGCGCAGCCTGAATGGTTTTACAAGGGCACCGGCGCAGCCGTCGCGTCTCCAGGCGCGCCGCTCCTGTCGCCCTCCTTCGCGCTGGACGGAAGCGAGGAGCCCGAGATCGCCGGCGTCTATCTGATAGACGAAGAAGGAATCCCGCGCAGGCTTGGCTTCTGTCTCGCCAACGAATTCTCCGATCACGTCACAGAACAGGAAAACTATCTCTGGCTCGCTCACTCGAAGCTGCGCCCGGTGGCCCTGGGCGCGGAGCTGCTGCTCGGCCCGCCGCCCGAAAGCGTCGAAGGCGTCAGCCGCATTCGTCGGGAAGGGCGGGTCATATGGGAAAGGCCGTTCCTGTCCGGAGAGGCCAACATGTCCCACAGCATCGCCAATCTGGAGCATCATCACTTTAAATATTCGATCTTCCGCCAACCCGGCGACGTGCATGTGCATTTCTTCGGAACGGCGACGCTTTCCTTTTCTGACGGGATAAGAGCGCAGACCGGCGACGAATTCGAAATCTCGGCCGCGCCTTTCCTCCTGCCGCTGCGCAATCGTCTGGCCCGGGCCGATGCCCCGAAAGGAGAGGTTCTGCCGTTATGAGCCGCATGAAAATCGCGCTCGCAGGCATTGGCAAAATAGCACGCGACGCGCACGTCCCCGCCCTGATGGCCAGCGACGCCTTCGAACTCGTCGCCGCCGTAACGCGCCATGAGCCGCCGGAAGGGGCGCGAGGCTTCCGTTCCATTTCCGAGATGAAGGCTGCGCTGCCCGACGTCGCGGCGGTCTCCATCTGCACGCCGCCGCGCGGACGGCTGCAACTGATCGCGGAGGCGTTTGACGCCGGTCTCGATGTCATGATCGAGAAGCCCCCCGCCGCAACGTTGAGCGAGGCGCGCCAATTCGCCGACATGGCCGCACGCGCGGGCTGCGTTCTGTTCGTAACCTGGCATTCGCGCGCGGCGGCGGCCGTGGAGCCCGCGAAAGAATGGCTGCGCGGAAAAGAGATAAAGCGCGTCGAGGTGAGCTGGAAAGAGGACATTCGCATCTGGCATCCGGGCCAGAGCTGGATCTGGGAGCCTGGACTCGGCGCGTTCGACGCCGGCATCAACGCTTTTTCCGTGCTCACTCATATTCTTCCCGGCGCATTGACTGTCGAAGACGCCGAGCTGCGCTTCCCCGCCAACAAGGACGCGCCCATCGCCGCCGACATCAGGCTCGCCCACGCACACGCCGCCCCAGTCCTGGCGGCGTTCGACTTCGACCAGCGAGGGCCCCAAACTTGGACCATCGACATCGAGACCGACGGCGGGCGCCTCGCCCTGTCGGACGGAGCGTCCGCCATGTCGGTCGACGGCGAGCCGGTCCGCCTCGACGGCGGCCCGGAATATCATCTGCTTTACCGACAGTTCCAAGCGCTCCTGGAAGATCGACGCAGCGACGCGGACCTGAGGCCGTTCGAACTCGTCGCCGATTGCTTTCTGCTCGGCCGGCGCAAGCTCGTCGCGCCGTTCGAAGACTTCTGAAAAACGCAAACCCCATGAGGAAACGCAGCAAGGAGAGGGAAATGAAATCCATCGTTTCAGCAGCCGGCGCGGCGGCGACGCTGGCGTTCGCGGCGCCCGCGCTCGCGCAGAGCGTCGTCAGCGTCAAGGTGAGCATCGATCAAAGCGCGCCTGGGCCCGTCATCGAACCAACCATTTACGGACATTTCGCCGAACATCTCGGCCGGAGCATCTATGAAGGCGTTTGGGTTGGGGAAGATTCCGACATTCCCAACACCAAGGGCTTCCGAAACGACGTGCTCGACGCGCTGAAGGCGCTCGAAGTTCCAGTGATCCGCTGGCCTGGCGGTTGCTTTGCTGACGAATATCACTGGCGCGATGGAATCGGGCCGCGCGAAGAGCGCCCCGTGCGGATCAACACGCACTGGGGATGGGTTCAGGAAGACAACTCTTTCGGCACGCATGAATTTCTCGATTTCGTCGAAATGATCGGCGCTGAGGCATACGTCGCCGGCAATATGGGTTCCGGAACCCCGCGCGACATGGCGCAGTGGGTCGAATACATGACCTCCGATCGCGACACCACGCTGACGCGGGAGCGCAAGGCCAACGGTCGCGAAGAGCCGTGGATTGTCAAGTATTTCGGCGTTGGAAACGAAAGCTGGGGCTGCGGCGGCCATATGGACGCGGAGTATTCGTCAGATCTTCACAGCCGCTATGCAACCTTCGTCAAGGTCGATCCCGGCAAAGACATCGTGAAGGTCGCGTCCGGCGGCTATGATGAGAATTTCGCTTTCACCGAAACGCTGACGCGCGACGCGCGCCCGGCGACCACCGGCGCCATCAGCCTGCATTATTACACGCTCCCGACGGCAAACTGGGAAAAGAAAGGTTCGGCGACCGGTTTTCCGGTCGAGGAGTGGTCATCGACGCTCTGGCGCGCCATGCGTATGGATGAAATCCTTAAAGATCACAAGGCGATCATGGACAGACATGATCCGGAAAAGCGCGTCGCGCTTTATGTGGACGAATGGGGGAACTGGTACGACGCCGAGCCGGGGTCAACGCCCGGATTTCTGTACCAGCAGAACTCGCTGCGCGACGCGATCACGACAGCGCTGACCCTGAATATCTTTCATCGCCATACGGACAGGGTGAAGATGGCGAACATCGCGCAGATGGTGAATGTGCTGCAGGCGTCCATTCTCACCGACGGTCCGCGCATGACGTTGACGCCGACCTATCACGCGCTGGCCCTCTACAAGCCCTTCAAGGACGCGACGCCTTATCCTGTCAGGTTCAAAGCGCCGACTTTTCGCATCGGCGATCATGCGCTGCCGCATGTGGACGTTTCCGCGGCGCGCGGGACGGATGGCAAGCTGTGGATGGCGCTCGTGAATCTGCACCCCAACGATCCGGCCGAAGTCAGGACGGATTTCAGCGGCTCGGCGTCGGGGCAGATCCTGACCGCCCAAGAAATGGACGCGCACAACACCTTCGATAATCCGGAGGCGGTCAAGCCCGCCCCTTACGCCGGCGAGACTCGCGACGGAAAGATTGTTTTCCGCCTGCCGGCGAAATCCGTCGCAGTCGTCTCCATAGATTGACAGGCGGAATGTCCGCGCCCACCCGCCGCGACGTTCTTTGCACGGCCAGCGCTTTGGCGCTGGCCGCCTGCGCGGGGCCGCCCTCCGGAGAAGCCGCTCCTTCGCCGCGCCGCGCAGAACCTCTCCCTCTGCACGCCGTGCGGCTCAAGCCTTCGATCTTCAAGGACGCCATCGAGGCGAACCGCCGCTATCTCCTCTCGCTCGATCCCGAACGGCTGCTGCACAATTTCCATAAAAGCGCCGGACTGCCGACAAAAGGGGCGCTCTATGGCGGCTGGGAAGCGAGAGGGATCGCGGGCCATACGCTCGGCCATTATCTGTCGGCGTGTTCGCTTATGCACGCGCAAACCGACGACGAGGCCGTTCGGACGCGCGTCGATCACATTGTCCGCGAGCTTGCTTCTTGTCAGCAAGCGCATGGCGACGGCTATATCGGCGGAACGACGGTCGAGCGCGACGGGCGCGTCGTCGACGGAAAAATCATCTTCGAGGAAGTCCGTACAGGCGACATACGCGCCGGTCCGTTCGACGTGAACGGCGGATGGGTCCCTCTTTATGCGTGGCACAAGGTGCATGCCGGCCTGATCGACGCCTATCGGCTTTGCGCAAACACCCTAGCGCTCGAGGTCATGCTCGGCATGGCCGATTATCTGGCGACGATTCTCGAAGGGCTCGACGACGCGCAGATGCAAGCTCTTCTCGTCGCCGAGCATGGAGGACTGAACGAGAGCTACGCCGAAACCTACGCCGCCACGGGCGAGGGGCGCTGGCTCGCCCTCGCCAGACGCATTCGTGATCGCGCCGTCCTCGACCCCCTCTCCGAGGGCCGGAACATCCTTTCCGGCCTGCACGCGAACACGCAAATTCCGAAAGTCATCGGTCTGGCTAGCCTTCATGATCTGACCGGCGAGAAGCATTTCGCCGATACCGCGGCGTATTTTCACGACATTGTCGTCAATCATCACAGTTATGTCATCGGCGGAAATTCAGAATGGGAGTTTTTCCGCCCGCCTGACGTTATCGCCGGCGCCTTAAGCGATCGCACCTGCGAGTCCTGCAACAGCTACAATATGCTCAAGCTGACGCGGCGCCTTTTCGGCTGGTCTCCGGACACACGGTTGTTCGATTACTATGAACGGACTCACCTCAATCACATCATGGCGCATCAGCGCCCAGATGACGGCATGTTCGCCTATTTCATGCCGCTGTCGTCAGGGGCGCGGCGCACATGGTCGACGCCGGAGGAATCCTTCTGGTGCTGTGTCGGCTCGGGTATGGAAAGCCACGCCAAGCACGGCGACTCCATCTACTGGCGCGCCGGCGCCGATACGCTTTTCATCAATCTGTTTATTCCGTCCGAAGCGGCGTGGGTTGAAGGCCGTATGCGGCTGTCGCTGGAAACAGGTTTCCCTTTCGCGGAGGCCGTCGTCATCGCAGTCGAAAAGGCGCCGGAGGAAGCGCGAACGCTCGCGTTGCGTATGCCGGGGTGGTGTGCGGCGCCGGAGATTTTCATCAACAACGCAAAAGCTGAACCGGAAAAGCGTGAGAACGGCTACGCTCTTATGCGTCGTATTTGGCGCGCCGGCGACAAGATCCTTCTTAAGCTGCCGATGGAGCTGAGAGCGGAGGCGGCGCCGGACGCCCCTGAAACGCTCGCGTTCCTGCATGGCCCCCTCGTTCTCGCCGCAGACCTAGGCCCTTCAAACGCGCCATTCGAGCAGATTCCCCCCGCCTTACCGAAAGGCGGCGGGATGCGCTCGCTCACTCCTCTCGACGACATGCCTTACACATACGAAATGGCCGGCGCTGCGTCGGATTCTGTCGTTCTCAAGCCCTTCTTCAACCTGTACGACAGGCGGACCGCCGTTTACTTCCCGCAATTGACCGCGGCGGAATGGACGGAGCGCGAGGCGGCTTTCGCCGTCGCGCAGGCCGAAAAAACCGCCATCGACGTGCGGACCATCGACGTCATTCATCTAGGCGAACCGGACTCCGAACGCCGGCATGACTTTCGAACCAATCACAGCGACGTTGTCGCCTTTGGCGGGAAGAACGGCCGGCAGGCATGGTGGGGCGTCGGCAACTATATCGAATTCGACATGGCTGTGACGCCCGAGGCGAGATTTCTTTATGCGCAGTATTGGGGAGAGGAGATCGACAAAGCTTTCGATATTCTGGTCGACGGCGAAAAAATTGCTCATGAGACGCGGCCCGGCCCGCCCATCGCGAGATTCGTCGCAAAGACTTATCCGCTTCCCGAAGGCCTTTTCCGCGATAGGAAATCGGCGATTGTGCGTTTCGAAACCAAAGGCAGCGACGCGCCTGTTTATGAATGCCGGATTCTGCGTGAATGACCGTCGGCCCCAGGCCGATCAATGATTATCGCGGGGAACGCCGAACTTTTGGGCGATTTTCTGATATTTCACGGCCGGTTCGAGAACCGCTCCGTCTCCCAGGCCGCCGACGACGCCGCGCTGCAATTCCTGCCAAGGCGTCTGACTTTCCGGGTAGGGATAGCCGCCTCTTTCCAGCAGCTCCCGCCGGCGCCGCGTCAGTTCCTCTTCGTCGAGCAAAACGTTCACCTCTCCCACCTTCAAATCGATGCGAATGCGGTCGCCCGTGCGCAGCAGCGCAAGGCCGCCGTTGGCGGCCGCTTCGGGCGAGGCGTTCAGAATTGAAGGGCTGCCCGACGTGCCTGATTGTCGCCCGTCTCCAATGCAAGGTAGCGAGGCGATTCCGGCGCGTATCAGCATTGACGGCGCGCGCATGTTCACGACTTCCGCCCCGCCCGGATAGCCTATGGGGCCGGCGCCGCGCATGATGAGGATTGAGCGTTCACTCACATCGAGAGTCGGATCGTCTATGCGCGCGCGATAATCTTCCGGACCGTCGAAGCATACGGCCACGCCTTCGAACGCCTCCGGATCGTCAGGATTCGACAGATAGCGCCGACGGAAATCCTCCGATATGGCGCTTGTTTTCATGATAGCGTTGTCAAAAAGGTTACCCCGTAGAACGGTGAAGCCCGCCCTTTCCTTCACCGGCCGGTCGTAGGGACGAATGACGTCCTGATCGAGGCTTTTCGCATCGCGATAGTTCTCGCCGATGGTTCTACCGTTGGCCGTCAGCGCATCTTCGTGTATAAGCCCGTGCTTCATTAGCTCGGCTACGACGGCGGGAACGCCTCCCGCCCGGAAATAATCCTCGCCTAGATATTCGCCGACAGGCTGCATGTTGACGAGCATGGGTATGTCGCGCCCGTATGTCTGCCAGTCGTCTATGGAAAGCGCGACGCCCATGTGGCGTGCGATCGCTATCAGATGAATGGGCGCATTCGTCGAACCGCCGATCGCAGAGTTCACGCGAATGGCGTTCTCGAACGCCTTCCGCGTAAGAATGTCAGACGGCTTGCGATCCGCATGCACCATTTCGACGATCTGCCGTCCGGTCCAGTAGGCGCATTCCGCGCGATCACGATGCGGCGCCGGTATCGCCGCCGAGCCGGGCAAGGACATGCCCATCGCCTCGACCAGCGAATTCATCGTCGTCGCCGTACCCATTGTGTTGCAATATCCCGTCGACGGGGCGGCGCTCGCGACAAGTTTTATCACCTCTTCCTTGTCAAGGTCGCCGGCCGCCATCATTTCGCGGGCCTTCCACACGACTGTGCCCGCGCCCATACGCCGCCCTTCGTGCCAGCCGTTCAGCATCGGCCCGACCGAAAGCGCAATCGCAGGAATGTCGACCGTCGCCGCCGCCATCAGGCATGCAGGCGTCGTCTTGTCGCAGCCGATAGTCAGCACGACGCCGTCGATGGGATAGCCGTACAACACCTCGACGAGCGCCATATAGGCGAGATTGCGGTCGAGGCCCGCAGTCGGACGCTTGCCCGTCTCCTGTATGGGATGAACGGGAAACTCGATCGGAACGCCGCCCGCCTCGCGAACGCCGTCTCGAATGCGCGCGGCGAGAGTCAAATGATGGCGATTGCAGGGGCTGAGATCGCTGCCGGTTTGCGCGATGCCGATGATCGGCTTGCCGGATTGCAGTTCATCTAGCGACAGGCCGTAATTCATATAGGCTTCGAGATAGAGCGCCGTCATATCGGGGCTGGCGGGATTATCAAACCAGGCCTGGGAGCGTAGTTTCCTCGACGATTTTTTTCCTTCACGGCTCATGCTTCGACCTTTCGAGCTCCAGGGCTACTCAGAAACGCTCAGCCGCAAGATCATCTTGTTGCTGTATGTCTCGCCAGGGTCGAGATAGGGCGAGGGGAAATATTTCTGGTTCGGCGCATCGGGGAAGGTCTGGGGCTCAAGACAGATTCCGTCACCCTGCCGGTAGGCGCGCCGGCCTTTGCCGACGATAGTCCCGTCCAGAAAATTGCCGCTATAGAACTGAACGCCGGGAGCGTCGGTCCACAGCTCAAGCGCGCGCCCAGAGACGGGATCCTCCAACCGAGCGGCGAAGCGCATTTCGCCCGCCTCGCCCTTAATGACATAATTATGGTCGTATCCGCGACCCAGAAGAATCTGCTCATTAGACGCGTCGCGAATGCGCGCGCCAACCGGCGCAGGCTTTCGGAAGTCGAAGGGCGAACCGGCGACGGCGCGAAGCTCGCCGGTCGGAATGAGTCCCTCGTCGACGGGCGTGAACGCGTCCGCGTTCAGGACGAGGCGCTGGTCCATGGCACTGCGGGCGGCGCGCTGGCCGGCCAGATTGAAAAAGCTGTGATTGGTGATGTTGACGATCGTGCGTCTGTCGGTCGTCGCCTGATACTCGATCGTGAGTTCGTCGGCGTCGTTGAGCGTGTATATGGCGCGGGCCGTCAGGGTTCCGGGATACCCCCCGTCCCCGTCGGCGCTGACGTAAACGAAAACGGCTCGCGCCTCTGCGTTCTCGCTGGAGACCGATTCGAGCGTCCAGAGTTTCCTGTCGAACCCGTCGAAACCGCCGTGAAGATGATTCTCGCCGTCATTGGTCTCAAGTTGATAGACCTTCCCGTCGACCTCGAACCGCCCGTTCGCGATGCGGTTGGCGTAGCGCCCCACCGTAGCTCCGAAATATTGCGGCTTGGCCATATACTGCGCAGCCGTGTCGTAGCCGAGCGTGATGTCGTCGATTTCGCCATCGCGATCAGGCGTTGAAAGCGACTGCAGCGTTGCGCCGAGCGCGATGATCCGCGCCGACACGCCGTTGGAATTGGCGAGGACGGCCGCCTCGACCTTGCGGCCGTCCGCCAGCGCGCCGAACTGCGCGCGCTCGGCCTCAGCCGCTATCGCCGCGCTTGAATATCCGTAAAGAGCGACCACCGCGATTGTACACGCCTTCCTGGCCATTCTCGCCTCATTTATCATATTTGTCTGCCTATAAGCCTTTCTTGAAACATTCGCCCGAGATTGACAAGAGGCAATCGCCTGCTGCTAAATACCGTCGCGCTGGGGGGCTCCGGACCGTGAAGATCGGGCCGAAACATGCTTAATATAATAATATAATACTATTCAACTGGGAGGCCATGTGTCGGGCTTGAAGCTGGTCAATGTCAGCAAACGCTACGGCGAGGTCTCCGTCGTGGAGCGTATCTCGCTCAACATCGCGCCCGGCGAGTTCGTCGTTCTCCTCGGCCCTTCAGGATGTGGCAAATCCACCATTCTCAGAATGATCGCTGGACTGGAGACGGCCGATCACGGCGAAATCCATCTCGACGGCGTCCGCATTGACCCCCTGCCGCCGGGCGCGCGCGGCGTAGCCATGGTTTTCCAGAACTATGCGCTCTATCCCCACATGACGGTGCGGGACAATCTTTCTTTCGGCCTGCGGAACATCGCCACGCCTCGCGATGAGATTGACAAGCGAATCGCGGCAGCCGCGGAGAGCCTGGAGATCGTCCATCTTCTAAGCCGACGCCCTGGCGAGCTTTCAGGAGGGCAAAAGCAGCGCGTCGCCATCGCCAGGGCGATCGTGAAAGAACCCAAGGCGTTTTTGTTCGACGAACCGCTTTCCAATCTGGACGCGGCGCTGCGCTCGCGCACCCGCATCGAGCTGGCGCAGCTTCATCGCCGACTCGCCTCCACCATGATATTCGTCACGCACGATCAGGTCGAAGCGATGACGCTCGCAGACCGCATCGTCGTGCTCAATGAGCGACGCATCGAGCAGATCGGCTCGCCTATGGAAATATATGAGCGCCCGGCGACCAGATTCGTCGCGACATTCGCCGGCTCGCCGAGGATGAATATTCTGTCCGCAAACGTATCGCCTGACGATAACGGCGACGCGCGCGTCTCTATACCGGGCGTATGCTCTTTTCAGAGCGCGATTCCGTTCCTTTCCCTGCCGCAAAGAGGCGATTTCTTTGTCGGCCTCCGGCCGGAGCATGTGCGCATCGCGGCTTGTGACGGCGCCGAGCTGCGCGGAGAGATCCAGCTCGTCGAGCGGCTGGGCGAAAGAACCCTCGCACATGTGAAGCTGCCGAACGGCGAAGTAATCGTCGCCGAAGACGTCGGCGCATCCCGCATCGACGCCGGCGAGGCGTGCGGGCTGAAGATCTGCGCGGAGGCCGCGCATCTTTTCGACGGCGACGGAGCCGGTCACCATGCGAGGCGCCCATGAGCGACGCTCTGACCATGCGCCCCGCCACGCCGGCAGCAGAAATCGAGACTGCGCCGGCGCACGTTCAGACGCAGCAGGGCTGGGCGAATCTTCTCTTTGTCGCGCCTTACCTCGCAGCGTTCGCGCTGATGATCGTCATCCCGCTCGCCATGGGTTTGTGGCTGTCGACGACGAAATCCGATCTGTTCGGCGTCGAAGCCTTCATCGGTCTGTTGAATTTCATTCGACTGCTTCGCGATCCGATCTTCCTTCAAGCCGTCTGGAACACGCTGTATTTCGTGCTGTTGACCGCGCCGACGCTGACCGTACTCGGATTTGTGCTTGCTCTCGCCCTTAACCGCCAGACCCGCTGAGCGGCAGCGTTGAGAACCGTCTTCTTTTCCTCGACCGTGCTGTCGGTCACCGTCGTCACGCTGGTCTGGCGTCTTGTCTATATACCTGACGGCGGACTATTAGCGGTGGCCGCCGAAGCGACAGGCGCCGAGCCGGTCGCCTTTCTCAACGATCCGCGCTTCGCCATGCCAGCCATCGCGGTCACCACGATATGGTGGTGCCGCGGCCTGCCGATGGTTCTGTTTCTGGCCGCCCTGCAGCAGACGCCGCGCGAGCTATACGAGGCGGCTGCGCTGGACAATGCCGGCCGCTGGAGAACGCTGCGTCACATCACATTGCCTGCGGTCCGGCGCACGACCGTTCTCGTCATCACCATAGAGATCATTCTGCAATTCCAGCTTTTCGGGCAAGCCCAGTTGATGACTCAGGGAGGGCCGAACAACGCGACGCGCTCGATCGTCCTCTTCATCTACGAAACCGGTTGGCGACAGTGGGAGCTCGGCTATGCTGCCGCGGCCGCCCAAGTGCTGTTCGCGATCATCGCTGTCGCTGCGATGGCGCAGTATTTCATCGCCTCGCGCAGAGGAAGCGGGTCATGAACGCCCGCCCGCTTCATCCGGCCGCGCTCGCAGCGCTCGCTCTCGGCGCGATCGCGATGCTCGCGCCCTTGCTATGGGTGCTCGCGCTCTCGTTCAAGGACAACGCCGCCCTTATGGCGGACACAAGTTCGGTCTTTCGCGCGCCCTACACGCTTACAAATTACACCGCCATTCTTGGCGATGGCCAGGTTTTCCATTGGATCATAAACAGCCTAATCGTTTCGCTTCTGACGACGACAGGCGTGCTGGTTCTGTCTTCGCTCGCCGGCTACGGCTTCGCCCGGCTTGAATTTCCGGGACGCTAGCTCCTTTTCATCGTGGTACTGCTCGGTCTCGCCGTGCCAGAGCAGGCGGTAATCATCGCGCGCCACCAGATGTTCAGCGCCGTATCGATGCATAACACCTACGCCGCGCTGATCGCGCCAAGCCTCGCCGCGCCGTTCGGCGTGTTCCTGATGACTCAATATTTCAGGGCCATTCCGAAGGAAATCGATGAAGCCGCGCTCATCGACAATGCTTCCCGTTTCAAGGTTTTCTGGAAAGTGCTCTTTCCCCTGACGGTGTCGGCGCAGGCGACGCTCGGGATTTTTACCTTTCTGTCCGTTTGGAACGACTACTGGTGGCCGCTCATTTCCGCCACCAACAAGGACATGTTTACACTCACCGTGGGAATCGCCTCGACGCAGATAAACTTCGCGCAAACTGAGGGGCTGGGCTTTCTCATGGCGCAGGCCGTCTTCGCCGCACTGCCGATTCTGATCTTCTATCTGTTCTTCCAGAAATACATCGTTCAGGCCGTCGCTGGAGCCGCCGGACGATGACATCCCTGGTAAAAATCCTTCCCTTGACGGCGATGCTTCTCGCACTTTCTTCCTGCGGCGCGCAAAAAGACGCCAGAACCGAGCTCGTCATACAGCGATTTTTCGGCGCCTGCGAGGCGGAATACGGCGCAGTCGTCGACATCTCATCCGCATTCGGGGAATGCGGAATCATGACGGCCATCATAAACAGGTTCGAAGCCGAGAACCCTGACATAAAAGTCATAGAGAATGTCGTCTTCTGGCCGGGCTATGATCAGCTTACGGCCCAGCTCGCCGCAAACGACGCGCCCGATCTCGTAACCATGCATGGTTCCGTCATCTCCGACTATCAAGCTCGCGGCCTACTTGAGCCTATGGGAGAACTTCTCGCCGTCGCCGGCGTGCGCACTGACGATCTGACCGACGCAGCAAGGCGAGCAGTGACCATAGAAGGCGAGCTGTGGAGCGCGCCGATCGACACCTGGGCGCCTCTTTGGCACATCAATCTGAACTATTTTCGCGAAGCCCGCCTCATCGGCGACGGCGAGCCGTTGCTGCCCCGCTCGCCTGACGAGCTCTACGCCCATGCGCGGCGATTCAGGGAGCGCATCGGCAAGCCTTATTTCGTGCAAGGAACGGCCAACGAATACGCCGGCTTCGCGCGCAACTTCTACACTTTCGCCATGCAGCAGGGCGCCGAACTCTACACGGCGGACGGCAGAGCGAACTTTCAGACGCTCGAAGCCACCCGCGCGCTGGCCCTGTTCAAGACGATCTTCGAGGAAAATCACACGACCAGGAACCAAGACTACAGCGCCGCTGTCGCCGGCTTCATGCGCGGCGACGGCGGAGTCTTCCTTGTCGGCACATGGATGGTCGGAACTTTCGATGCGCGTTCAAAAGAGCCCGGAAATCCGTTATCTGGCGGATATATTGTCGTTCCGTACCCGCAGCTCTTCGCCTATGACGTCGTATACGCCGACGGCCATAATTGGGTCATGCCCAGAAACGACAAGCGCTCGCCTGCGACGAGAGAGGCCGCCGTTCGGTTTTTGAGATTCTTCACCGCGCATAACTTCGACTGGTCCAGAACGGGGCATCTGCCGGTTTTCAAATCGATCATCGAAAGCGAGGCGTGGCGCTCCCTGCCCTACCGTCCGCAGCTGGCGAAACTGGCCGAAATCGCGACGCCCTTGCCCAAGCAAGTGCGTCGGCAATTCCCCATAGAGACAATCATCGGCCAGGAAGCCGCAGCGGCCATAAGCGGCGCGAAAACGATCCCTCAGGCGCTCGCGGACATGGAACGCCGGGTAAACGACATTCTGGACCATATATGACCTGTCATCAGGGAGAATATTCGCATGCTGAAATCTCGCCTCATCGTCGATCGCGACTTTGTTCTCGCGCCGTTGGACCGCCGTATTTTCGGTGTGTTTGTAGAACATATGGGGCGCTGCGTTTACAGCGGCGTTTATGAGCCCGATCATCGCGAAGCCGATGAGAAGGGTTTCCGGCGCGATGTACTCGCACTGACCAGGGAGCTCGGCCCGACTATCGGGCGCTATCCTGGCGGCAATTTCCTTTCAGGCTACAACTGGGAGGATGGCGTCGGACCCAAAGATCGCCGTCCCGTGCGGCGCGATCTCGCCTGGGGCGCGACGGAGACCAATCAGTTCGGAACGAACGAGTTCATCGACTGGTGCCGGGTTGCCGGACTCGAACCGATGTTCGCGGTCAACCTCGGCACGCGCGGGCCCGACGAAGCGCGCAATTTTCTCGAATACTGCAACCATCCCCGGGGGACGTACTGGTCTGAGCTCAGGCGATCGCACGGCTACGAGGAGCCGCATGATGTGAAGTTCTGGTGTCTTGGAAACGAGATGGACGGCCCCTGGCAGATCTGCGCCAAGACCGCGCGCGAGTATGGCCGCATCGCTCAGGAAACGGCGAAAGTCATGCGCTTGGGATGTGACAGCCTTCAGCTCGCCGTATGCGGATCGTCCTATCGCGACATGCCTACCTACAGGGCATGGGAGTACGAAGTGCTCGATCTTTGCTTCGAGCATGTCGACTTCATCTCCCTGCATCAGTACTTTCGCAACGATGAGAACGACATCGAAAAATTTCTGACGGCTATAGACGACCTGGACTGCTTCATCACCGAAGTCGCGGCGATCGCCGACGCTATCGCCGCAAAAAGGCGCAGCCCGAAGCGCATCATGCTGTCTCTCGACGAATGGAACGTCTGGTACAAGGCGCATGGCGGCAAGCATCTGCGCAAGCCCGGCTGGCCCCTAGCGCCGCGGCTTCTCGAAGAGGTCTACAACGTCGAAGACGCTCTGGTCGTCGGGGGCGCGCTTATCACGCTCATGAACAATGCCGACCGCGTGAAAGTCGCCTGCCTCGCCCAGCTCGTCAACGTCATCGGCCCGATCATGACAGAACCCGGCGGGCCCGCCTGGCGACAGACGATCTTTCATCCATTCGCGTTGTCGTCGCGCTTCGCTCGCGGTGAGGTGATGCGCGCCAAGATCGAGACCGGCCGGTTCGCGGCCGGCAAGTATGACGCCGCGCCCCTGCTCGTCTCATCGGTCCTGCACGATCCCGAAAGCGGGCGCGTCGCCGTCTTCGCGCTTAATCGCAGCCTAGATGCGGAAATGGCGCTCAAGGCGGAGCTGCGCGGCTTCGGCCCTCGCCGCCTCGAAGAAGCGTTCGAGCTGCATCACGACGATCTGAAGGCGGCAAACACCAGGGAGGCGCCGAATACGGTCGCGCCGAAGCCCCACCAAAGCGCGACCATCGACGGCGAGATCCTCTCCGCGCGTCTCAAGCCTTTGTCGTGGAACGTTTTCGTCACGCGGCTGACGCCATGACGACGATAAGTCATCGACCCGATGCGTTGCCTATCGCGCCGTACAAGAACTTCAGTTTTTCGGGCAACGCTGGCGCCCGCGACTGCGTCAGGCCTTGCGTTTCTCATTCCATCGCCCGAAAAACCCCGGGAGAGGTTGGAACCAATGACCCCATCATCCGGCGTTTCTCTTGTCGCCGCCGTCGAGTGCGCCAACACCCTGGGCGAAGGCGTCGTATGGGACGACCGTTCGAATGCGGCGCTGTGGACCGATATCGAAGGGCGAACGCTTTATCGAACTGTCTTCCCCTTCCAATTAGTTGAAAGATTTTCGACGCCCGAAAGGATCGGCTCGTTCGGCCTTCTCTCCGGCCGATCGGACCAGCTGGTCGTCGCCTTTGAGAGCGGCTTTGCGCTCTTCGCATTCGAGAGCGGCGCGGCGCGGTGGATAGATCGGCCGCCCCTGCCTTCCCATGCGCGCTTCAACGACGGCCGTGTCGACCGGAACGGAACGTTCTGGGCCGGCGCGATGATAGAAGACCCGGCCTTGAGAGAAACGCACACGACCGCTCTCTACCGGCTCTGCAACGGGCGCCGCGCGGACAAGGTTATTGGAGGGATCCGAATCTCCAACAGCCTGTGCTGGAGCCCGGACGGAACGATCATGTATTTCGCCGACACCCCCCGTCAGGCGATCTGGGCGTTCGACATGATCGACGGCGCGCCCAAGAACCGGCGCGTCTTTGTCGAAACGCCGGCCGGCGCCTATCCTGACGGATCGACCATCGATGCAGACGGTTGTCTTTGGAACGCGCAGTGGGGCGCAGGGCGCGTTGTGCGTTATACGCCTGACGGGCGCGTCGACGCGATCATCGAGACGCCCGCGCCGAATGTGACCTGCGTCGCGTTCGGCGGCCCGTCCCTGCAGCTGATCCTCGTCACCTCGGCGCGCGCGGAGCTGGATGACAACGCGCTGGCGAAGGCGCCGATGTCAGGGAATCTGTTCGTATATGAATCGCCCTTCCGCGGCCTTCAGGAATCGCGATGCGCGCTCGCCGGCTTCGAGACAGGCGCCGGCGCGCCCGGCTAGCGCGAGCGCCCAAGGCGACACGTTCGATCCTGCCGTGGCGAGCATCCGGGCGCGGCGCACGGCCGCGCGTAAATTCGCCGAGAAATCGGTAAGACGCGGCGGGGAAAACGCCTCGTCATACGCGGCTGGTTGACGATGGTGGGCCCGGAGGGACTCGAACCCCCAACCTAGCGGTTATGAGCCGCCAGCTCTAACCATTGAGCTACAGGCCCGCCCGGCGGCGGCGGCTTGGGCCCCCGCGGAAGGTTCTCCCGCATAGCAGAAAGCCCGCCTCGTTAGAAGCGCCGGGCCGGCTGGAGCGCGCCATGCTTCGGCCTTGATTTCGCCTCGGCGGACGGGTGTTCTTGCGCCACGCCGTTCCCGACCAAGCCATCTAGCCAAGCCAGAACGAAAGGACGCCCCGATGCGAAAAAGCCTGCTTCCCGCCGCCGCCGCCGCCGCGACGCTCGCGGCCTGCAGCGCCGCGCCCGAGGCGCGCGCCGACGATCCTGCGCCGCGCACGCTCGTCGCGACCGGAACCGGCGAGGCCGCCGCCGCGCCTGATCTTCTGACGCTGTCGATCGGCGTGGAGACCGAGGCCGAGACTGCCGCCGAGGCCCTGCGCCGAAACAACGTGCAGATGCAGGCGGCCATCGACCGCCTGAAACAGCGCGGCGTAGCGGAGAAGGACATGCAGACGTCGAACTTCTCGGTCAACCCGCGTTACGATTATCAAGAGCGCCGGGCGCCGCGCATCGTGGGTTATACGGCCTCGAATATGCTGAGCGTGCGCCTGCGCGATCTCGACAAGGCGGGCGTAGTGATCGACGAGGTCGTCGCCGACGGCGCAAACCGACTCAACGGACTCAGCTTCGGCTTCTCCAACGACGCCGCGCTGCTCGCAAAAGCGCGCGAAGCAGCCGTCGCCGACGCGAAAGCGAAAGCCGAAACCCTCGCCCGCGCCGCCGGGGTGAGCCTCGGGCCAGTGATTCAGATCCAGGAAGGCCGCGCCGAGTCGCCGATCGTCGTCGCCGGCGCGCGCATGGCGATGGCGGAAGCCAAGGACGTTCCCATCCAGACCGGAGAATCGACCATCGCGGCGACGGTGACTCTCGTCTACGAGATCCGCTGACGCGGCCGTACGGCGTCAGCGGCCGAACAGCTCGCCGAAAAAGTCGCCCTCGTTCCACCGCGGGCGCTCGGACGCGTCGGCGATTTTGCGCGCCACGCGATAATTGAGTTCGGCGAAGCGCGCCGCCGCCTCGTAATCCGCCGGCAAGGTCAGATCGTCGCTCGGCTTGTGATAGTGCTCGCGCATGAAATCGGCGAACACCTTGTCGCCGCCATTACCGAAGCCGAGAAACAGGAACACCGACGGCACGCCCTTCTCGACGAAGCGATAATGGTCCGAACGAGTGAAGATCCCTTGTTCCGGAAACGGGTCGGGCGAGAGAGCGACGCCCATCTCCCCGGCGGCTTCCTTGGCAAGCGGTCCCAGCGTCGAGCGTTCCGCGCCAAAGGCGATCACGTCCGTGAACGGATACATGACGAGCGGCATGTCGAGATTGACGTTGGCGACGATGCGATCAATCGGAACCGTGGGGTAATGCGCGAAATAATCTGCGCCGAGAAGACCCTTCTCTTCAGCAGTCACGGCGAGAAAAAGGATGGAGCGCGCCGGCGCGCTCTCTTCCATGAATCGCCGCGCGGCCTCCAGCATCATCGCCACGCCCATCGCATTGTCGAAAGCGCCGTTATGGATCCCGTCGCCCCCCTCCTCTTCCGGCGCGCGCACGCCGACATGGTCGAGATGGGCGGTCAGGACGACGACCTCGTCTTTCAGCGCCGGATCAACGCCGCGAAGAAGCCCCGCGACATTCGCGCTCTGCGCTTCTTCATGAAAGACCCGGCCGCGCAAAGCGACGATCGCCGGCAGATCGAACGACTGAAGCGCGCCCGCCTCGTCGGCCTCCCGCGCGCGCAGCTCCTCGTAGGAAAGCGGCGCCCCGGCGAAGAGCTTGCTTGCGCCCGCCGCGCTCAGCCGCGCCGTCGCCGTGATGGACGGCGCCGAAGTCTCGACCCGGCCGTCAGGATGAACCCAGCTCATCGCCGGCGAATCCGCATGAGAGATTATTCTCTCCCATGAAGCGCGCGCTTCCGAAGCTTCGCTTGGGATGCTGATGAATCCCGCCGCGCCATGAGCGGCTGCGTTTTCCATCTTGACGCTGGTCGAGGCGTAATGCGCCCGTTTCTCGCTGTCGAAAGCGCGCGGCGCGCCGGCGAAGGCGACGACGATCTTCCCTTGCGCGTCGACGCCGCGATAGTCGTCATGGCCGCCTTGCGGATCGGTGACGCCATAGCCGACGAACACCGCCGGCGCGGTCACGTCGAACGCGGCCGCGGCCGGGGGCCGGCCGATGAGATAATCTTCAAGATGCGCGAACGAGACGGCCTCGCCGCCAATCAAGGCGGACATGTGCGCCGCCGCCGCATCGCGCCGGACGGTCCGCAGGCTCACCTGCTGGAACCAGCCGGTCTCTCCCGCCGGCTCGAGGCCGAGCGAGGCGAAATGCTCCGCCACGTAGCGCGCAGCCGCGTCATATCCCGGCGTTCCGGCCTCCCGGCCGGCGCGCGCGTCATCGGCGAGCCAAGCAACGTCGGCGCGGATTCTTTCCGCAGATGTCTGCGCGTGGGCGACGGCCGCCACGGCGGCTTGCGTCGGTCCATCAAGAAGATGTCGCTCCGCCTGCGTCGTACAGGCCGCCAGCGTCAGAAACGCAATCGCCGCCCCTGCGCGCCTGAAGAGCGCCGTTCGCCCCGTATTTTTCATGCCGAGCCCCTCGCGAATCTTTTGATTGCGGAGCGCAATAGGCCAAGCATCGAAGGCGCGCGTCAACTCACAAGACCGACGACCCGTCGCTCAAAGAACGCGATCGATCGCATTTCCCTCGCCCATCAGAACGACGGTGGGCTTGTAGTTGCGGGCCTGTTCGGCGGGGACATGCGCGTAGGCGGCGATGATGACCTGATCGCCGGCGGCGGCGAGCCTAGCCGCCGCGCCGTTGAGCATCACCTCGCGCGAACCGCGGGCGGCGGGCAGCGCGTAGGTCGTCAGCCGCTGGCCGTTGGTGACGTTCCAGACCGCCACCTGCTCATGAGGAAGGATGCCCGCCGCGTCGAGGATGTCCTCGTCGACGGCGATTGAGCCTTCGTAATGAAGGTCTGTCATCGTCAGAACGGCGTGGTGGATTTTCGCCTTCAGCATCGTCAAGAGCATCCCGGCTCCTCCTCGCGGGTTTCGCGGCGGCTGCGGACGCACGCGCGCAGAGCGCCTGCCCAGATTTTGCAGCCGCGAAGCATATAGTGCGGCGGCGCAATCTTTTCAAAGGATAAGTGCGGCGCGGCCCTCCGACCGGGCGCGCCGCCGCAAGCCTTTGAGCGGCCATCCATTTTCCCCCATTTGGCGAAGGGTTTGCGCCATTGTAGACTGAGAGGGAACGGGGGAGGCTCGCATGAGCAAGGCCGTTTACGGGATAGGCGCTGTCCTGATGGTTTCGGTCGGGCTTGCAATGGCTGTCGGGGCTCATCCGGTCGATGACGGAAGCGAAGTCCCGCAGGCCTCAGGCGAAAATGGATACGGGCCGGACCCGGATCGCGACGACAATCCCGCTACGAACACGCGTCTGATGGCCCGGATCGGAGCCGCGGCAGAGGCGACCCTGCAGCCGCCGTACCGGACCATCACCTTCGAGGCTCCGCTGAGTCGGCATGGCGAAGCCGTCGGCAAACAATATGCGAAAGAGTTCGGCGTGACCTTCGGACCGGGCCTTACGCGCCAGCTCTGCGTCGGTCAGCGTTATTTCCAATACGATAGCGCCTGCACTTACCGGCGCGCGCCGAGCGGACGCTTCGCCGCGCTGTATCGCGACGACTGGGGCCGACCGCTCAAAATCCGCTTCGCGGCGCCGGTCTGCGCGCTCGTGCTCGCGATCTATCCCACCGGCGGGGAAGAGGGCGAGAAATTCGAGGCGATCATCCAGCCATACGGTCCGGACGAGGAGAAGCTCGACAAGGCCGTTGCGCCATTCACATGGACCAGCGAGACCTTCCGCTGGCGGCTGATGGTCGGCGTCTATCTTCTCGATAGGCGCGCGACTCGCATCGAAGCGAGCGTCGTCAGCAAGGACAACACCGAAAAAAATGTCCGTTTCCTGATCGACGACGTCGCGTTCGTGAAAGAAGGATGCGACGAATTCCTGGCCGAAATCCGGAATGCGGCCGGCGCGCCGTCGATCGTCTTGAACGGCCTTGTTTCCGACTGACCGCACCGCCCAGCCAAGAGCGCCCGCCCGCCCCCATGCCCAAAATAAACGCCGAGAAAATCCTCTACGAGGTTGTCGTCGACGTCGCGCCTGACGCGCGCGCCCGCTATCTCGAATGGCTGCAGCTGCACATGAAGACCATGCTGCGGCTTGACGGATTCGAAGCGGCGACGCTGTTCGTAGACGCAAAGAACCCGAACCTCTTCACCCGCCATTATGTCGTGCGCGACATGGCGGCGATGGAGGCTTATCTCGACGGCCCCGCCGCAGAAATGCGCGCGGACGGCGTACGGTGGTTCGGAGACAAGATCAGCGCGCGCCGGCGCATTCTCATCAGAATGTCCAGCCCGAGCGCCTGACGATCCGGCCTGAGCTTCACGCCGCCTTTTGCGCGTCGGCGATGATCTCCATCGCCATGTCGTCGGCGACGGCGCCCGTCGGGCGGCCTTCGGCGTCGGCGCGTTCGAAAATGCTCGTCAGCCGCGGCCCAATCGCATCGATGCGACGGTTCATTTCCTCCTGCGACCACCGCCCGAGGATTTCGAGGCCGACGCTGATGACTCCGGCGGCGTTAATAACGTAGTCGGGCGCATAAAGAACGCCTTTGGCCCGCAACGCCTCGTCCATGTCGGGCGTGAGAAGCTGATTATTGGCCGCGCCGGCGACGATCGGCGCGGTCAGATGCGCGATGCTGTGGCGATTGACGGAGCCGCCGAGGGCGCAGGGGCTGAACACGTCGACGTCGGCTGCGATCGCGCGCGCGGGCGCGACCGGCGCTGCGCCGAAGCACGTCACGGCCTGCGCGACCGCATCCTCATTGATGTCGGCGACGACAAGGCGCGCGCCGGCTTCGTGAAGAAGGCGCGCAAGCGCCATGCCGACCGCGCCCACGCCGAGGATCGAAACCTTGACGCCCTTTAAGGAGTCCCGGCCGAGCTTGTACCGGACCGCAGCCTCGATCCCGCGCCACACGCCGCGGGCGGTATAAGGCGCAGGATTGCCGCCCTCGCCTTTTGCGCCGATCCCGCCGACGAACTTCGATACGGAACGGACGACTTCAAGGTCGTGCTCGGTGACGCCGGAATCCTCCGCCGTGTAATAAAGGCCGCCGAGCGCGTTCAGCGCCTCGCCGAAGGCCCGGAACATTTCCGGCGTCTTGTCCTTCCGGGGATCGGCGATGATGACGGACTTGCCGCCGCCGAAGGGGATGCCGGCGAGCGCGTTCTTGAAGGACATAGCGCGCGAAAGCTTCTTGACGTCTTCGAGCGCCTCATCGAACGAACGGTAAGGCCTGACGCGACAGCCGCCGCAGCCCGGACCGAGCGTCGCATCGTGTACGGAAATAATGGCGTCAAGGCCTGCGCGCAGATCCCGGACATGAACCACTTTGTGCCAGCCCTCGACCGGCAATTCCCGCATTTCCATGGAGTCGTCCTTCCTGCGAGCGAGCGTCGAAAAGCGCCTTCCAAGCCTACCTCGCCCCGTGAAGGCAACGGGCGCGCGGAGCGCGGCGCGCCCGGGACTATAGGCAATATGCGGCGAAAACTTCTGCCAAACACGGCGCTGATACGCTTGACAGTTAGCATATGCTGCTAAATAGATACCATATCCTAGGGGGACCCAGCCCATGGCGCGATCATGAAACTCGACCACATCGACCACAAAATTCTGAAGCACCTCCAGGAAAACGCTCGCATCACCAACGCCGAACTGGCGGAGAAAGTGGGCCTGTCGCCGACCCCTTGCCTGCGGCGCCTGCGCCGCCTCGAAGCCGACGGCATCATCAAGGGCTACCACACGGAAATCAACCGCGAGGCGCTCGGCGTCAACGTGACTGTGCTCATCCTCGTCAAGCTCGAACGCGAGGACGACGCGACGCTGCGCGAGTTCGAAGCGGCCATCAAGAAGCGCCCGGAGGTGATGGAGTGCTATCTCGTCACCGGCAAATTCGACTACTTCATCCGCGTGGTCATCCCCACGCTCGCGGCCTATGAGAGCTTCCTTTCGGAGACGATCCTCCGTATGCCGAAAGTCGCTACGGTCGAGTCGAGCTTCACCCTGCGCGAGGTAGAGCGCAAGGTCGTGACGCCCCTTCCTGATTCCGTTTTGAGGGGCTGAACGCGTCACCCCCGGTCGATCAGCCCTTGCCCTTGGCGCCCGTCCTGTTCGGCTGCGCGTTCTTCTCGATGAACTCGATAATCTTGCCGGCGACGTCGACGCCGGTCGCTTTCTCGACCCCTTCGAGGCCCGGCGAGGAGTTCACTTCCATCACGACCGGCCCATGATTCGAACGCAGCATGTCGACGCCGCAGACATTGAGCCCCATCGCTCTGGCGGCAGAGATGGCGGTCGAACGCTCCGCAGGCGTTATTTTGACCCTGTCGGCGGATCCGCCGCGATGAAGGTTCGAGCGGAACTCGCCCTCCTTGCCTTTGCGTCGCATGGAGGCCACGACCTTTCCGCCGACTACGAGACAGCGGATATCCTCCCCGCCCGCCTCCTTGATGAATTCCTGTACGAGGATGTTGATGTTGGCGCCGGCGAAGGCCTGAATGATCGACTCCGCGGCCTGCTGCGTCTCGCCGAGAATAACGCCGATGCCTTGCGTGCCTTCGAGCAGCTTGATGATGACGGGCGGCCCGCCGACGAGGTTGATGACTTCCTCGGCGTTGCTGGTGCGATGGGCGAAGACCGTGACGGGCAGGCCGACGCCTTTGCGCGCCAGCAACTGGAGGCTTCTCAGCTTGTCGCGCGAGCGCGTGATGGCGACGGACTCGTTCACAGGATAAACGCCCATCACCTCGAACTGACGCAGCACCGCCGCCCCATAGAAGGTCACTGACGCGCCGATGCGCGGGATGACGGCGTCGTATTTGGGCAGATCCCTGCCCTGATAGCGCACCGAGGGCCGATGCGAGGTGATGTTGATATAGCATCGAAGATGATCGACCACTTCGATCTCATGCCCGCGCGCCGTCGCGGCCTCCGCCAGACGGCGATGGGAGTAAAGATTCGGATTGCGGCACATCAGCGCCAGTTTCATAGAGGTCTCCCGATTGAGAGCGCGCAGGATGGCGCGCTCTAACCACCACGCGCCCTCACTTGCCAAGCAGAAAAGACGCGCTCGGATCGACGATGAATCGCCGACGCAGGGCGTCGCGGCCAATGAGAAGCCGAAATCCCATCTCGTCGCGGTTCGTGAGCGACAGGTCGATGGGCCATTCCTTCTCTCCCAGCCGCAGCATCGTGCGTACGACGATGCGCTCCTCGGACTTGCCGTTAGAACTTTTGATCCGCCGCCGGTCGACGATCGGCGCCGCGCAGAAGATCTCCGGACGGCGACGCTTCTGCACGGGGTGCAGATAAAATTCCGCCCAGAGCGTTCCGTCCTCGCGCGTCATGGTCTTCACCTTGAAGGCATGGATGGCGGACGTTTTCGCGCCGGTGTCGAGCTTCGCCTTGATCCGCTCCACGCCCAGCGCCGGAAATCCCGCCCATTCCCGCCAGCCGGCGACGGCGAGCGGGGCCTTTTTCCGCCGGCGCTTTTTCGGCGCGGGCGGGTCAAATGTGGAGCGCGTGTCCAAGAGTTCTGAGGCTCGCTTCGTGGAACGCTTCGCTCTGCGTGGGGTGAGCATGAATGGTTCCCGCGATGTCCTCAAGGGTCGCGCCCATTTCGAGAGCGAGCGCGAAGGCGGCCGACAGCTCGGCGACGCCCTTGCCGACCGCGTGCGCGCCTAGGATAAGGCCGTCCCCGGCGCGCGCCGTCACGCGCACGAAGCCTTCCTCGGCCTCCGTCGCCATGGCTCGCCCGTTGGCGGAGAACGGAAAGAGCGCGCTCTCGACCTCATGGCCTTCCGCCTTCGCCTCTTCAGGCGCGAGGCCGACGGCGACGACCTCCGGATCGGTGAAGCAGACCGCCGGAACGGCGCGCCGATCCCAGCGCCGATTCCGCCCGGCGATGATCTCCGCGACCATTTCGCCCTGCGCCATGGCGCGATGGGCGAGCATCGGCTCGCCCGCGACGTCCCCGATGGCGTAGACGCCGTTCATGGAGGTCTGACACCGATCGTCGATTTTGATGAAGGGGCCGTCCATATCGAGAACGAGGTTTTCCCGTCCCCAGCCTTCGGTCAGCGGCTTGCGCCCGACGGCGACGAGAATTTTGTCCGCGGGCAACGTTTCCGTCTCGCCGTCGCCGTTTTCAATCTCGAGGCTCTTGCCGTCCTTGCCCGGCCCCTTGGCCTTGGCGCCGAGATGGACGGCGACGCCCAACGCCTTCAGGCGCTTCGTGACAGGACGGGTCAGCTCGGCGTCATAGCCCGGCAGAATCCGGTCGAGCGCCTCGACCACGGCGACCTTCGAGCCGAACTTGGCGAAGGCGATGCCGAGCTCGAGCCCGATATAGCCCGCCCCGACGACGACGAGATTCTTCGGCGGGGCGTCGAGGTCGAGCGCCTCGGTGGAGGAAATCACGTCGCCGCCGAATTTCAGAAACGGCAGCTCGACCGGCGTCGAGCCCGTCGCGATGACGACGTTCTCGGCGCGGATGGTCGTCGGGCCGTCCTTCGTTTCGACCTCGATCGTCTTGCCGTCGATGAACGTCGCCCAGCCTTCGACGACGCGAACTTTCGCCTTCTTGAGGAGCGCGCCGACGCCGCCTGTGAGTCGACCGACGATCCCGTTTTTCCATTCGACGGTTTTCGCAAGGTCGATCTTAGGCTTCGAAGCGGAAACGCCGATGGCCGCCTTGTCGGCGGAATTCATCGCCCTCTCGAATTCATCGGCGACGTGAATGAGCGCTTTCGATGGAATGCAGCCCACATTGAGGCACGTCCCGCCGAGCGCCTCCGCTTCGACTATGATCGTGTCGACGCCGAGTTGGCCGGCGCGGATCGCGCAGACATAACCGCCCGGCCCGGCGCCGACGACGAGGAGTTTGCAAGCGATATCCTTGGCCATCTCAGCTCTCTCCCGGCATCCCTGGACCGCTGAATTCCGGCGGCGAGGATTCCATTTCTGACGGCGGTGAAACTCGTCCCTTTGCGACCGCTCCAGCCACAGACGCGCCGAAGCGCGCGACGCCGTTGCAGCCTCAATCCTCAATGAAAATCATCGCCGGATTTTCCAGCAGTCCCTTGATGCGCTGGACGAACACAGCCGCGTTCCAGCCGTCGATGATGCGGTGGTCGAAGCTCGACGACAGATTCATCATCTTGCGCGGAACGAAGCCGTTACCGTCCCACTGCGGCAGCACGCGGATCTTGTTGACGCCGACGATCGCGACTTCGGGGTGATTGATGACCGGCGTAGTGACGACGCCGCCAAGCGCGCCCAGCGAGGTGATGGTGATCGTCGAGCCCGTCAGCTCCTCGCGCGTGCAGCTCCCCGCCCGCGCGGCTTCGGCGAGACGCGCAAGCTCCGCCGCGCAGTCCCACAGACCAAGCGCCTCCACATGGCGCACGACTGGCACGACGAGCCCGTTATCGGTCTGCGTCGCGACGCCCATATGCATCCCGCCATATTGATAGATAACGCCTTCGTCGTCGTCGTAGCGGGCGTTGATCTCGGGCTGCTCTGCGATGGCGCGCGCCATCGCGCGCATCAGAAAGGGCAGGAGCGTGAGCTTCGGCCTGTCGCCGCGTTCGGCGTTGAGCTTGCCGCGCAGCTCTTCGAGCGCGGTGACGTCGACCTCGTCCACGTAGGTGATATGGGGTATGCGCGATTTTGCAACCGCCATCCTTTCGGCGATCTTCCTGCGCAAACCGACGACCTTGATCTCCTTCACCGACATGTCGGGCGCGCGGGCCGCGCGCAGGATGGCTCCGCCGCCGCTTTCTATGAAGGCGTCAAGATCTTCATGGGTGATGCGGCCCGCCGGCCCCGAACCCGGCACCCGGCGCAGATCGATCCCGAGATCAAGCGCGCGCTTCCTGACCGCCGGCGCGGCGAGCGGCTTTTCGCCGGGCGGGCGCGGCAGGCCAGTCTTCGCCGGCGCGGACGGTCTGGCGGCCGCCTTTGCTGCAGAAGGCTTCGCCTCGGCAGAACGGGCAGGCGCCGGCGCAGGTTTCTTCTCGATCTTTTTCGCCGGTTCGGCTTTATCTTCATTGTCGCCTTCAGAAGGCTTATCCGCAAGCGGCGCTTCTTTCTCGCGCGTCGCCGCCTCGACAGCCGCGCCGGGGGCTTCGTTGCCTTCTCCGTCGACCTCGAGGCGGATGATCGGCGATCCGACCGCAACCACCTCGCCCACCTTCGGGCCGCGCCAGACGACCTTGCCCTCCACCGGCGAGGGAATCTCCACCGTCGCCTTGTCGGTCATGACAGAGGCGAGCACCTCGTCTTCTCGGACGTTTTTTCCTTCCTCCACCAGCCATTCGACCAGCTCGGCCTCGGCGACGCCCTCGCCGACATCGGGCAGCTTGATGACGTAAACGCCCATGCTCAGCCCTCCATGACTTTTTTGAGCGCCGCGCCGACGCGCGCCGGGCCGGGGAAATAGGTCCATTCATGCGCATGCGGATAGGGCGTATCCCAGCCGGTGACGCGGATGACGGGCGCTTCGAGGTGATAAAAACAGCCCTCCTGCACGACCGCCATCAACTCTGCGCCGAAGCCGCAGGTTCTTGTCGCTTCGTGCACGATGACGCAACGGCCGGTCTTGCGCACCGACGCCTCGATGGCTTCGAAGTCGAGCGGCACGATGGTTCTGAGGTCGATGATCTCCGCGTCGACGCCGGTCTCCTTCGCCGCCGCTTCTGCCACATGGACCATCGTCCCGTAGGCGAGCACGGTCACGTCCTCTCCCTCGCGCCGGATCGCAGCCTTGCCGAGCGGCTCGACATAATGGCCGTCCGGCACCTCGCCGAGCGGATGCTTCTTCCAGGGAGTCACGGGCTGGTCGTAATGACCGTCGAAGGGCCCGTTATAGAGGCGCTTTGGCTCCAAAAAGATCACCGGATCGTCGTCCTCGATCGCAGCGATGAGAAGACCTTTAGCGTCGTAGGGGTTCGACGGAATGACCGTCTTGAGCCCGCACACATGGGCGAACAACGCTTCGGGGCTTTGCGAATGGGTCTGGCCGCCGAAAATGCCGCCGCCGGTCGGCATGCGCACGGTCATGGGCACGGTGAAGTCATTGTTGGAGCGATAGCGGATGCGCGCGGCTTCCTGCGTGAGCTGATCGTAGGCCGGATACATATAATCGGCGAACTGAATTTCGACGCAGGGTCTCAGCCCGTAGACCGCCATGCCGATCGCCGTGCCGACGATGCCGCTTTCGTTGATGGGGCTGTCGAAGCAGCGATGCTTGCCGTATTTCTTCTGAAGCCCTTGGGTGCAGCGAAAGACGCCGCCGAAATAGCCGACGTCCTCGCCGTAGACGACCACTCGCTCGTCGCGCTCCATGCATACGTCCATGGCGCTGCGGATCGCCTCGATCATGGTCATGCGCGCCATGGCCTAGACCCCCGCTTCCTGGCGCTGACGGACGAGATGGAGCGGCATTTCCTTGTAGACGTCCTCGAACATCCTTCTTGGCGGCGGCTTCGGCCCGGAATGGAGCGTGCCGTTCTTCTCCGCCTCTTTCTGAAGCTGGGCGATCTCGCTTTCGATCTGCGCCTTGGCCTGGGCATGACGTTCTTCGGACCAGACGCCCTTGCGGATGAGATAGTTTTTCAGCCGCTCGACCGGATCGCCAAGCGGCCAGGCGTCGGATTCCTTCTGCGGACGATAGGCGGACGGGTCGTCTGACGTGGAATGCGGCCCGACGCGATAGGTGACATATTCGATGAGCGTCGGCCCATGGCCGCGGCGCGCGCGCTCGACCGCCCATTTCGCCACGGCGTAGACGGCGAGATAATCATTGCCGTCCACGCGCAGCGACGGCAGACCGAAGCCGAGGCCGCGCGCGGCGAAGGTCGCGGCCCGTCCGCGCGCGATGCCCTGATAGGTCGAGATCGCCCACTGATTGTTGACGATGTTGAGAACGACCGGAGCGCGATAGGTCGAGGCGAATACGAGGGCCGCATGGAAATCGGACTCAGCCGTCGAGCCGTCGCCGATCCAGCCGGCCGCGATCTTCGTGTCGCCTCGGATGGCCGACGCCATCGCCCAGCCCACCGCCTGCACGAACTGCGTCGCAAGGTTGCCGGAGATGGTGAAAAACCCATGCTTTTTTGAGGTGTACATCACCGGAAGCTGCCGGCCCGCGACCGGATCTTTCGAATTCGAATAGACCTGATTCATCATGTCGAGGATCGGGTAGCCGGCGGTGATGAGCAGCCCCTGCTGGCGATAGGTCGGAAAGTTCATGTCCCCTGGCGACAGCGCGCGCTGGAAAGCGCAGGCGATGGCTTCCTCGCCCAGCGAAAGCATGTAAAAGGAGGTCTTGCCCTGGCGCTGGGCGGTCAGCATTCGCGCGTCATAGGCGCGCACCGTCATCATATCGCGCAGGCCCTTAAGCGCCTCATCGTCGTCGAGATAACCCGCCCACGGACCGACCGCCTCGCCTTCCCGGTTCATCACCCGGATGATCGAATAGGCGAGGTCGTGAATCTCCTCAGGATCGACGTCGATCTCGGGCCGGCGGACCGAGCCCGCCTGAGGGATTTTCACGCCGCTGAAGTCGGGTTCGTCGCCGGGGCGAAATTCCGGCTCCGGAACATAAAGACTGAGTGGCGCGACGTCGTTCATGCGTTCACTCCCTGGGCCGATCCGCTCGCGCGCGGCGGCTTTTGTTTTATTGACGCGGCCCTGTCGACGCGAAGCCGCGGGCGCAAAGGGTCTAATCCCAGGAGCGCCGATCATGCAATGCCGGGCGGGCCTCTTTCGCAAGGCGATCGCACGCCCGGACGGCGGCAGGCGCCGGCGCGCTTGGCCTAATTCGCCAAGAGCGCACTCGGGCATGATGGAAACTGGCCGGTCCTGCGGCGCTTTTGGTCAGTTATCGCTTTCCTCGAAGCCGTATATTTCGCGCGCCGCTTCCGGCGAAATAAGTCCGGCGCGCAGGTCTTCCGCCGCAGCGGCGCGCGCGCGCGTCGTCGGATCGCCCTTGCCGCCCCCGCCCGGCGTTTCGATCACGAGTCGGCGCCCGACAGGGACGACGTCGCGGCCCATGCCGGACAGGACGGTTCCATCGTCGAGCCGCACCGCGCCAGGCGCGCCGGGCCCGCCTCCGTCGCGCCCGCGCGCGGGATGACGCACGCGCTCGAACATCTTGGAGACCGCCATCGCGCGCCTCTCGGCGTGGGCAAACTCCATCACCTGGCCGAGCCCGCCGCGAAATCGTCCCGGCCCGCCCGAGTCGGTCCGATACTCTTTGCGCCATATGAGGATCGGCGCCGTCGCCTCATTGATCTCGACCGGCGTGTTCCTGACGCCGGATGGAAACGCTGTGCAGGAAAGCCCGTCCTTGCCGGGCCGGGCGCCGGTCCCGCCAGTGTAGAACGGATTGACGACGAAAGCCTCGCCCGCGGTCTCGCCGGCCACGCCCGGCCCGCCCAGCAGAACGGGCAGGTAAAGGCACGAGGCGCCTTCCGCAGGAACCCGGTCCGGGATCGCTTTCGCCAGCGCGCCGAGCACAACGTCGGGCAGCATCTGGCCGACCGTATGGCGCGCCGACACCGCGCAGGGTCTGGGGGCGTTGAGAATGCAGCCCTCAGGCGCCGTCACTTGCACGACGCTGAGCGAGCCGGCGTTGTTAGGCGTGTCGTTCCCGACGACGCAGCGCACGCCGAAAGAAGCGTAGGCCTGGGTATAGGCGAGCGGCACGTTCACCCCGCGCGGCGATATCGGCGACGTCCCCGCGAAGTCGACTGTGATCGCATCGGCCCCGATCGTCACGGCGCAGACGAGATCGATCGGCGAATCATAACCGTCGATCCGCATGCTGTTTTCATAGGTCCCGCGCGGAAGCTTCGCGATCTCGGCGCGCATCGCGCGCGCCGAGTTCTCGATGATGAGGCGGCCGACCGCATCGAGGTCGCCGAGGCCGAATTCGTCGAGCGTTTCGAGCAGTCGCCGCGCCCCGGCGTCATTGCAGCCCGCAAGCGAGTAAAGGTCGCCGAGCGCGGCCGTCGGATCGCGCACATTGGCGCGAATGATGTCGAGCAGCGTCTCATTCGGCGCGCCGCGACGGAAAAGATAGCCGATCGGAACGAGGAGGCCTTCTTCATAGACTTGGCGCGCGTCCGGCCCGAAGCCGAGTCCGCCTACATCGGCCACATGCGACGTCGCCGCAAACAATGCGATGGGGCGGCCTTCGCGAAATACCGGCGTCACGACGGTGAAGTCGTTCAGATGGCCCGTGCCGTCCCAAGGATCATTGGTGAGGAGAACATCGCCTTCCTCTAGCCGGTCGAGCGGGTATTTTCTCAAAAAAGCGCCGACCGACGCGGCCATGGCGTTGACATGGCCCGGCGTGCCGGTGACGGCCTGGGCGAGCATGCGGCCCTCAGCGTCGAAGACGCCGGCCGAAAGATCGCCCGCCTCGCGCACGGTGGTCGAAAAGGCGGTGCGCACGAGCGTCTGCGCCTGCTCCTCCACGACGGCGAGAAGCCGGTTCCACAAAAGCTGCAGCCGCAGCTGATCGAGCGCTCCCGTCATTGTCCGCCGTTCCGCGTAAGGATGAGATTCCCGCGCGCGTCGACGCGCGCGTCATAAGCGGCCGAGATTACCGTCGTCGTCTGGTCTTCGACGATGAGCGCGGGACCCGACAGGCGCGCGCCCGGCCCAAGCCCGGTCCGTTCATAGACGCCGTAATCGAGCACGCGACCGCGGCTTGCGTCGAAAACCGGCCGCGTCTCTTCGGGCTCGGCCCGGCGCGCCGGCGCCGCGCCCGCCGGTTCAGGCAGGCGCGGAGCGGCGCCGGCGAGTCTGAGCGACCAGGTGAGCGCCTCGGCCGTCACGCCGGGCACGGCGCGCCCGTAAAGCGCGCGATAGGCCTGCTCGAAAGCCGCCGCCAGCGCGGCAAGCCCTTCCCGCAAGGCGAGGCCGCCTTCGGGAACAGGCGTCGGAATCTCATGGCCCTGGCCGCGATAGCGCATATAGGCGAGTCGGATCTCGCCGACGGGATCCTCGCCGGTGGCGGCGCGCACGACCGCCGCGGCTTCCTCGTACATCTCGGCGAACAGCGCGTCGATCGCCGCGCCGTCGAAGTCGTCGAGCCGCATCGGCCGCGAACGGACGACTTCGTAAGCGGCCGGCGCTAGCAGAAACCCGATCGCCGAGCCGACGCCCGCATCGGCCGGCACGACGATCGTCCCGACGCCGAGCTTTTCGGCAAGACGCGCCGCATGAAGGGGCGCCGCCCCGCCGAAGGCGATCATCGCGCGGGCCGCGACGTCATGACCGCCTTCAATGGCGTGGGCGCGCGCGGCTGCGGCCATGTTCTCATCGACGATCTCCGAGACTGCATAAGCGGCCATATCGTCGTCGAACTTCATCGCTGCGCCGATCTCGCGCGCGACCGCCGCGCGCGCCGCCTCGATGTCGAGCGCGATAGACCCGCCGGCGAAACGCTCCGCGGCGATTTTTCCCATCGCCGCGTCGGCGTCCGTCACCGTCGGACGAACGCCGCCGCGGCCGTAGGCGACGGGCCCCGGCTCGGAGCCGGCGCTTTCGGGTCCCACCTGAAGCCGACCCAATCGATCGACATGGGCGATGGAGCCCCCGCCCGCACCAATCTCCACCATTTCGATCACCGGAATGCGCACAGGCAGGCCCGAGCCCTTCTTGAAGCGATAGCTCCGGTCGACCTCGAAAGCGCGCGCGGTCTGCGGCTCGTAATCGTCGATGAGGCAGAGCTTGGCGGTCGTGCCGCCCATATCGAAGGAAAGGACGGAGTCGAGCGACATCGCCCGCGCGACGGCGGCGGCGAGCACCGCCCCGCCCGCGGGCCCGGACTCGACAAGGCGGATGGGGAACTTCGCCGCCGTCTCCAGCGTCGCAAGCCCGCCGCCCGACGTGATCAGCAGAAGGCCGCACGCGAATCCGGCCGCGCGCAGCGCCTGATCGAGCCGGCGCAGATAACGCTCCATCAGCGGACGGACATAGGCGTTGGCGACCGCCGTCGACAGGCGCTCATATTCGCGGATCTCCGGCGCGACCTCGCTGGCGAGCGTGATCGACAGGTCGGGCCTGACTTCGGCGAGAATCTCGGCCGTGCGTCGTTCGTGCTCGGGATTGGCGTAAGCGTGGAGATAGCCGACGGCGACGCTTTCAATTCCTTCCGCCTCGAGCGTCGACAGATGCGCGCGCACGCTGTCTTCATCCAGCGGGACGAGCGCCTTGCCGTCGCGGTTCATCCGCTCGCGGACCGGCAGGCGCAGCCAGCGCGGAACGAGCGGCTTCGGGCGGTCGATATTGATGTCGTACTGCTCGAAGCGGTTCTCGTAGGCCATTTCGAGCGCGTCGCGATGGCCTTCGGTCGTCAGAAGCGCCGTCCTCGCCCCCCGCCTTTCGATGAGCGCGTTGGTGGCGAGGGTCGTTCCGTGAATGACGAGGCCGATGTCGGCGGGGGCGAGCCCCGCTTTCTCCAGCGCCTCTTTCACGCCGCGCATGACGCCCTCTTCGGGCGCGGCGGGCGTGGTGAGCACCTTCGCCGTCACGCGCGCGCCGGCGCGTTCGAGCGCGACGTCGGTGAACGTGCCGCCGATATCGACCGCGAGCCGGGCTCTGTCCTTCATGCTTCCTCGGGCGCCGGAACGACGTAGTTGAGCGCAAGCCGTCCGCCGTCGACGTAGATCGTCTCGCCCGTGACGTAAGACGCCATGTCGCTTGCGAGAAACAGCGCGACGGCGGCGACTTCTTCCGGATCGCCGATGCGGCCCAGCGGCGTGCGCGACAGGATCTTGCGGCGCGCCGCCGCATCCCTCGCCACGGACTTCAGGATATCCGTCATGATCGAGCCGGGCCCGACGGCGTTCACCCGAATCCCATGGGGCGCCAGCTCCAGCGCCGTCACCTTGGTGAACTGCTGCAGCCCCCCTTTCGACGTCACATAGGCCGCCTGGTTCGCAATGGCGACGACGGCGTTGATCGAAGACATGTTGACGATCGCGCCGGGGATCTTTCTTTCTATCATGCTGCGCGCGGCGAGGCGGGTCAGCATGAAAGCCGCGCGCAGATTGACCCGCAGGACGCGATCGAAATCCTCCGGGTCGAGATCGAGCGCGCCGCCGGCGGCGACGATCCCGGCGTTGTTGACGAGCGTGTCGACGCGTCCGAAGCGCACGAGCGCGGTCTCGACGAGGCCGGCGCAGTCCTTGTCGTCGGCGACGTCGCAGGCGACGGCCTCGACCGCCGCACCGGTCGCGGCCGCGATGTCGGCGGCGGTTTTCTCATTCCGCCGTCCGTCGATGTCGGCCATGACGACCGCCGCGCCGCGCTCGGCGAAGGCCCGCGCCACAGCCGCGCCGATGCCCGCCGCCGCGCCGGTGACAAGCGCCGTCTTCCCTTCGAAGTTCAGATAATCCCGCGTCATCGACCGTCCTTTCCGCCCCCCGGAAGCTTAGGCCCGCCCTCCCCGCATGGGCAATGGCGGCGGATCGGAAGGGCGCAGCCCCGCCCAATATCAGCGAGACCGACCTGACTTTCGTCACGGGCGCGCTCGCGCAGGCGTCTCTAACTAGATCGTCGGGGACGAGAACCGTCCCTGAAAAACGACAGAAAAGGAGAAAAGAAAATGGCCAACGTCTTCAACAAACCGTTTCGCCGGACGGCGCTCGCCGTCCTGATCGGATCGACCCTTGCGAGCGGCGCGCCCGCCGCAACGGCCGCAGAAACCGAGATCGACGCGGACACCGCGCTGCGCGAGATCAACGCGCATCTCGACGAGAGCTACGCCCGTCTGTCCCAGCGCACGTTGCTCATCGCGGAAGCGCGTATGGCGAGTCTCGCATCCGACAGGGACGGTCAGACGAACGAAAAGCCCGCGGACGGGTCGCGCGATACCGCCGTCGCGGCGCTCGCCTACTGACCGACCCGTTCCCGCTGATCCTTCGCCGACATCGGAGAATTCGAGATGACAGCCGTACTTACAGCCCTCCTGGCGGGCGCCGTATTTCTGTGCGCCGCGCTCGCCGTCAGCGGACTCTTCACGCTGGAAAAGTGAAAGAGCAGCCGCCCAGGGAACGGCCGCGCGCCCGCGCCGCGGCCGTTCTCATACCGGGGGGTCGGCGCGCATCGGAGAAAGTCTGGAGCGGGTAGCGGGAATCGAACCCGCATCTTCAGCTTGGAAGGCTGCGGCTCTACCATTGAGCTATACCCGCGCCGGCCCCCTAGATAGACGAAATGACCGCGCGCGCAAGACCGGCTCAGGCCCCGGGCCCGCGGGGGCGGCCGACCTTGGGCGAGCGGATGTCGAAAAGAATGGCCGCGGCTCGGATCGCGAAGGTCGCAAGCGCCGCCGCGATCGCGGCCGGCCCCGTCGCCAGTCCCGCCGCCAGCAGGCCCGCGTAAACGCCGGCGCCGATGAGCGCGGCGGTCGCATAAATCTCCTCGCGCAGGATCAGCGGCGTTTCGTTGCACAGGACGTCGCGGAGGACGCCGCCGAAAGTCGCGGTGACAGCGCCCATGAAGACCGCGATGAGCGCCGGAGCGCCCGCCGCGAGGGCGGCCTGCGCCCCGATGATCGCGAACACTGCAAGGCCCGCCGCGTCGGCCCAGATGAGCGCCTTGAGCCGCGAGGCGATCGCCGGCTGGGCGACGACGGCGACCGCCGCCCCCGCCGCGCAGATCGCGATCGCGAGGGGATCGGCGATCCACCACACGGGAAACGAGCCGAGCAGCACGTCGCGGATCGTGCCTCCGCCGACGCCGGTGACGAGGCCGATCATGGCGACCCCGAATATGTCCATGTCGTTCCTGAGCGCGGTGAGCGCGCCGGAGACGGCGAAGACGAACAGGCCGATATAGCTGAGGACGACGAAAACAGGCGCAGGATCCATGAAACGATCGGCATGCGATTCAATTTCCCGCGCAAGCCAGATCGTCCCTGAAAAGCGGAATCAGTTTTCGGCGTCCCGCCTGTCCCGCGCGCCCGCTTCAAGCCGCGCGCGAATCGTCACAGCGTCCGCGCGATCAGGAGCTTCATGATTTCGTTCGTGCCGCCGTAGATGCGCTGGACGCGCGCGTCGGCGTACATGCGGCTGATCGGATATTCGTCCATATAGCCGTAGCCGCCGAAAAGCTGCAGGCATTCGTCGATGATCTCGTTCTCGAGGTCGGTGAGCAGCATTTTCGACATGGAGGCGGTCGCCGCGTCGAGCCTGCCCTCGATCAGCAAGCCGGTGCAGTAATCCACGAACACCCGCGCCATGGTCGCCTTCGCCTTTGCTTCGGCGAGCTTGAACTGGGTGTTCTGGAAGGCGATGACCGGCTTGCCGAACGCATGGCGCTGCTTGACGTAATCGACCGTCAGCTCCAGCGCGCGCTCGATCGCAGCGATGGAGAGAACGGCGATCTGCTGGCGCTCCTGTGGAAGCTGCTGCATGAGCTGGATGAAGCCCTGACCCTCCTCCGTGCCGAGAAGGTTTTCCGTGGGCACGCGCACGTCGTCGAAGAAAAGCTCGGAGGTATCCTGCGCCTTCATGCCGAGCTTCTTGAGATTGCGCCCGCGGCGAAAACCTTCAACCTCGTCGGTCTCGACAACCATCAGCGAGACGCCCTTCGCCCCTTCCCTGGGGTCGGTCTTGGCCACGACGATGACGAGATTGGCGGTCTGGCCGTTGGTGATGAAGGTCTTCTGTCCGTTTATGACGTACTGGTTGCCGTCGCGGATCGCCGTCGTCTTGACGCCCTGCAGATCGGAGCCCGTGCCCGGCTCGGTCATGGCGATGGCGCCGACGAGCTCGCCTTTCGCCATGCGGGGAAGCCAGCGCTTCTTCTGCTCCTCCGTGCCGTAATGGAGGATGTAGGGCGCGACGATGCAGTTGTGCAGCCCTGCGCCGAAGCCCTCGACGCCGGCTTTCACCTGCTGCTCGCAGAAAATCTGTTCGTGCGCGAAGGTTCCGCCGGCGCCGCCGTATTCCTCAGGCATGGACATGCACAGGAGTCCCGCCTCGCCGGCCTTCTCCCACGCCCAACGGTCGACGCAGCCCTGCTCGCGCCACTTCTCGACATGGGGGCTGAGCTCCCGGGAGAAGAACTTGTATACCTCTTCCTCGAACAGGACGAGATCGTCGGTCTTCCAGGCCGGACGGGCCGTGTCGATGACGGGCATGGCTCAACTCCTCGAACGTCGCGCCGATTGTCTCCGCACCGGCGGCGCGAGGCAATCGCCGGACGCAGTTCTCATGCGCCGGCGTCTTTCGGCCTCGTTTCTCGACCGCGCGGTCCGGGCAGATATTCGACGCCGCCCGCCGCCCGGACCGGCTGGGGAAATAGGGTCATCAGCTCGAGAACCGTTTTCGGCATGTCCGTGCTGATTCGCAGCCCCAGCTCGCGCGCTTCGTTCGCCGAGATGGGATAGTCGTGCGTCCAGGCGCCGGAAGAAAGAAGTTCGGCCGCCTGCGCGGCTTTCTCTTCAGGCATCTGATCGCTCAGAAAGTGCTTGGCCTCCGCCCTGATCTGCGCCAGCGCGCGACGCGCCACATGGGCCTGGGCGATGGTGTGATCGTCGATCTGACTGATCGGCTTATCCTCAATGATCTTGAGCAGATTGACCGCGGAAAGACCTCCGATTTGCGGATCTATCGGTCCGAGCACGGAATGCTTGCACATGACGATTTCATCGGCCGCCAATGCGATCAACGTTCCTCCAGACATCGCGTAGTGGGGTATGAAAACCGTGACCTTGCCTTTGTGATCCTCGATCGCGCGCGCGATCTGCAACGCCGCCAATACGAGCCCGCCGGGCGTGTGCAGCACGATGTCCAGCGGCATTTCCGGGTCGGTCAGATGAATCGCGCGCAGGACTTCTTCCGAATCATTGACGTCAATGTAGCGCACGAGAGGAAAGCCCAGAAGCCGCATGGTCTCCTGACGATGCACTAACAGAATCACGCGGGAGCCGCGCTGCTTTTCGATCTCGGCGATCTTGCGGGCGCGCATCGCGTTCAGCAGCCGCTGATGCAACACGGGCTGAAGCGTCGTGATGATCAGAAACAGCCAGAAGATCTCGGCTATTCCCATAAATCTCTTCTCCAATGTCGTCGCCCGTCGGGCGTAAAACCGAAAACCCCCTCATCTTGAAAATACGGCCGGTAACCGCGGGGGCGGCGGCGCAACGCCGGGCCAAGCGCCCAGCCGGCGGCGAACCCTCCGATATGCGCCCACCAGGCGATCCCGCCGGCTTCGCCTGGAATCAGCAGCGTGATCAATCCTGGAACGAGCTGCATCGCCAACCAGACCGCGCTGAAAAGAATCGCCGGCGCCTCGACGAACACCGGATAGAACAGCACCGGCACGAGCAGAACAAGCCGCGCGAACGGAAACAGCCGTACATAGCAGCCCATGACCCCCGCGATCGCGCCCGATGCGCCGAGCGCCGGAATAAGCGAGTTTGCGTTGAAGAATGCATGCGCCAGAGAGGCCGTCCAGGCGGCAATCAGATAGAATCCGAGAAAAACGCGCGATCCCAGGCGATCCTCAACCGAAGGACCAAAGATCAAAAGGGACCACATATTGAACGCCAAGTGCAGAAAACCTGCATGCAGAAAGGCGTTCGTCAGCAAAGGGTAGAACGCTTCGACCAAGGCGCCGGCTTCCAGCAAGGCGAAGAACCGGGCCGGAACAAGAGAAAAAACGTAAACGAACGTTTCCTGACCGCGCGGCGTCAGCGCGGCCTGAAACAGAAATACGGCGCAGTTCGTCGCCAGCAAGGCCCATGTCACGACAGGCGGATAGCGGTTCGCTACGCTGTCTCTAACGGGGATCATGTCACTCGAAGCCTGCGAACGGTCGACCGCGCACCTCGCCTAATCCGCATCCGTCAGTCTACGGATGAGGCTCGACGTGTCCCAGCGCCCGCCGCCCATGGCCTGCAGGTCGGCGTAGAACTGGTCGACCAGGGCCGTGACGGGAAGCCGCGCGCCGCTGGCGCGCGCCTCATCGAGCGCGATGCGCAGATCCTTGCGCATCCAGTCCACGGCGAAACCGAAGTCGAATTCGTCGGCGACCATTGTGCGCGCGCGGTTGTCCATCTGCCAGGACTGCGCCGCGCCGCCGGAGATCGCTTCGAGCACGCGCTCGATGTTGAGCCCGGCGCGGCCGGCGAAATGCATCCCTTCGGCGAGCGCCTGAAGAAGGCCGGCGATGCAGATCTGGTTGACCGCCTTGCAGAGCTGGCCGTGCCCGGACGGGCCGATATGAACGATGCGCGCCGCGTAGCTTTCCATGGCCGGGCGCGCGCGCTCGACATGCGCCGCCTCGCCGCCGCACATGATCGACAGCGCGCCTTTCTCGGCGCCCGCCTGACCGCCGGAGACCGGCGCGTCGACGAAGCCCTTGCCGGCCGCGCCGGCTTCCTCGGCGAGCCGGCGCGCGAGCGCCGGCGAGGCCGTGGTGTGATCGACGAGGACCGCGCCTTCGGGCAGGACGGGGAGAACCTCGCGCGCCGCCGCCGCCACGTCCGGATCGTCGCCGAGGCACAGGAAGGCGAGCCTGGCGCCTTCGACCGTTTCGGCGGGGCTCGCCGCCACGCGCGCGCCGTGCGCCCGACCGTGCTCCTCGTACCAGGCTTCGGCTTTGGCCGCCGTGCGGTTGTAGGCCGCGACGTCAAATCCTGCGCGCGCGAGATGACCCGCCATGGGCGCGCCCATCACGCCAAGACCCAGAAAGGCGACTTTCATTCCTCAATCTCCGGACCGGTCGCGTAGCGCCGAGCGAAATACAGGAGCGGCCGCCCCGCCGCCGCGCGAAACTTCAGCACCTCGGCGACCATGATGACATGATCGCCTGCTTCGTGCCGGCTGACGACCCGGCAGTCGAAGGCGGCGAGACAGTCCTTCAGGACCGGCGCGCCGGTCTCCCAGATCTCATATTCCTCCGGCGCGAACGGCTCGGGCGCGCGCAGGGCGTAACGCTCCGACAGATGCTGCTGGTCGGCGCGCAGGACGTTGATGGAATAGCTGTCGGCCCGCATGAAGGCGGGAAAGGACGAGGTGCGCCGCTCGATGCACCAAAGCACCAGCGGCGGGGCGAGCGAGACGGAAGCGAAAGAGTTCACCGTGATCGCCACCGGCTTCCCGTCGGGCCCGACGCAGCCGGCCAGCGCCACGCCCGTCGCGAAACGGGAAAACGCGTCTTTGAGGGGCTTGTACGGATCGCTCATCAGCTTCCTCGATTTCGCAGGTGGGCGTTCTCCCATCCGCCCAATCGTTAACGCATTGAAAAACTTGGTCTTGTGCGGGTAACACCAATCATCGAAAATACAAAGCCGCTCTCCGCACGAGGCCCGCGCGCGGCGGCGGTCCGCGCCCATTCTGGAGCCATTTCACAGCGACATCATGGACCTGGCGGCGGCAGCACCCTGGCAGATGTGGGCGACGTTTGCGATCATCCTCGTGACGATCGTCCTCTATGCGCTCGACCGCTTCTCGCTGGAGCTGGTCTCGGCGGGCTCGCTCGCGGCGTTCCTCATTCTGTTCCAGCTCGCCCCGCTGGTCGACGAGAACGGGCGGGAGCTTCTCTCCCCGCAGGTCCTCTTCTCCGGCTTCGCGAGCCCGGCGCTGATCGCCATCATGTGCCTGCTCATCATCGGGCAGGGAATCTTCCAGTCCGGCGCGATGGAGCTGCCCACGCGCTATCTCGTGGAAGCCGTCGACCAGCGCCCCGCCGTCGTCACCGTAACCATTTTCGCCCTCGCCCTCGCCATCAGCGCGTTTCTGAACGACACGCCGGTCGTCGTGATGTTCATTCCCATCGTGTCGGCGATCGCCGCGCAGGGAAAGATCCCCGCTTCGCGGCTGATGATGCCGCTGTCGTTCATCGCGCTCTTCGGCGGCATGACGACGCTGATCGGCTCGTCGACCAACATACTCGCCGCCGGCTCCTATACGGCGATCACCGGCCGGCAGATCGGCTTTTTCGACCTCACGCCCCTTGCGCTCGTGCTGGGGACGGCGGGGATCATCTATCTCGCCACGGCGGGACGGCTTTTGCTGCCGCGCCGGCTGAGCCCGGACGAAATCCGCGGCGAACGGGAAAGCAAGCAGTTCATCGCCCAGATCGAGATCACGCCCGGCCATCCGCTGGTCGGCAAGGGCGCAGTGTCGGGCCTTTTTCCGGACCTGCCGGACATCACCGTGCGCATGGTCCAGCGCGGCGGGCAGGCGATCCTGCCGCCTTTCGACAACTTCTCCTTCCGTCCTCATGACGTAGTCATCGTCGCCGCCACGCGCCAGGCGCTCACCAATCTTCTCAAATCGACGCCGGAAATCCTCGACAGCATGATGGCCGAGACCACGCTCGACGTCGAAGGCGCCGGCGCGCGCGCCCAGCAGCTCACCATGGTCGAGGCTGTGGTCGCGCCGGGCTCGCGCATGATCGGGCGCTCGATCGCTCAGATCGGCCTTCACTACCAGACCAACTGCGTCGTGATAGGCATCGAGCGGCGCAGCCGCATGATCCGCGCGCAGATGAACACCATCCGCCTCGAAGCCGGCGACGTGCTGCTGATCGTCGGGCCGACGTCGAGCGTGCAGGCCCTGCGCGCGGACCGCGATCTTCTGGTGCTCGAATGGTCGATGACCGGCCTGCCGGCGATCCGCCACGCCCGCACGGCCAGCGCGATCTTCGTGGGCGTGGTGGCGCTCGCAGCGAGCGGTCTTGCGCCGATCGCGGTGGCGGCCTTCATCGGGGCCATGGCCATGGTGGCGACAGGCTGCCTCAACGTGCGTCAGGCCTCGCGCGCCATCGACCGGCGCATCTTTCTGCTCATCGGCTCGTCCCTCGCCATGGGCGCGGCTCTCGAAGAGACCGGCGGCGCCCTGGCGATCGGCGGGCTCATCGCCATGATCGGGGAAAGCCTCGGCCCCGCCGCGCTGCTGTCGGCGATCTTCATCATCTCCGCGGCGACGACCAACGTCCTGTCGAACAACGCCACCGCCGTGCTGTTCACGCCCATCGCCGTGAGCGCGGCCAATCTCGCCGGCATCGACCCGGAGGCGGCGGTGCTGTCGGTCATCTACGGAGCCAACTGCCCCTTCGCCACGCCCATCGCCTATCAGACGAACCTGCTCGTCATGACCCCCGGCCATTACAAGTTCCGCGACTACATCGTCGTCGGCGGGCCGCTGATCGTGCTGATGTGGATCGTCTACACCATCGCCGCGCCGTTCTATTTCCGCATGATCGGCGCGATATGAGGGACGCGGGACGCATTGTTGCGGGCGCGATAATCGGCCGCTAAGACTTCCGTGACAGGATACCGCGATGCGTAACGAGGACGTCACCCGCCGTTTCGGCGTCGAAGGCGGCGAGTTTTTCGTCACCGCCCCGGCGCCGTGTCCGTATCTCCCAGGCAAGACCGAGCGCAAGGTCTTCTCCCATCTTAACGGCCCGGCCGCGCCGGCGATGAACGCCATGCTCACGCGGCGCGGATTCCGGCGTTCACAGAACATCATCTATCTCCCCGCCTGCGAGCGCTGCCAGGCCTGCGTGCCGGTGCGCGTCGTGACGGAGGATTTCGCGATCACGCGATCGCGCCGGCGCGTTCTTGCGCGCAACGCCGATCTCGTCCGCCGCATCCGGGCCCCGCGCGCCACCGGCGAGCAGTTCTCGGTGCTGCGCGCCTATCTTGACGCGCGCCACCATGACGGCGGCATGGCCGACATGACCGTGCTCGACTACGTCTCGATGGTCGAGGAGACCGCGGTCGACACCATGATCGTGGAGTATGCGCTGCGCGAGCCTTCCGGCGAGGAGCGCCTCGTCGCCGCGGCGCTCACCGACCGGCTCACCGACGGGCTCTCCATGGTCTATTCCTTCTTCGAGCCGGAAGAAGCGCGCCGCAGCCTCGGCCAGTTCATGATCCTCGATCACGTAGCGCTCGCGCGCGACTTCTCGCTGCCTTACGTCTATCTCGGCTACTGGGTCGAAGGCTCCCCCAAAATGGACTACAAGAAAGCCTTCCAGCCCCTTGAAATGCTGACCGCATCCGGCTGGGTCCGGATGGATCGCCGCAAAGCCTGATCCGCCCTCGCCCCGGGCCTTTTCCGCTGACCATGCAGGAGCGCGCCATGCCTCAGACCAGTCCCGCGGCCGTCGCCGCAAGTCTCGCGCTATTCTTCGCCGCAGGATGCGCGGGCGAGCCCTTCGGCTATGCGGAAGACCGCTGCTATGGCGCGCATAATCAGTGTCAGGCCGCCTGCGCGGATCTGCGCGACGGGCCGGCGCGCGCCGCCTGCCAGGAGCGCTGCTACGCGCAGGAGACGCAGTGCTACGCCACGGGCGACGCCGAGACGGGCTCGTCTCTCGCCGAGCAGAGCCTGATCCGGGACCTGCGCTCGCGCCGGGACAAGGAAGCCGCCTTCCAGCGCTGGAAAGCCGCCAAGGAGCGCGAGCGCGCCGAAGCGGACGCGCAAGCCGAAGCTGAAGCGCAAGCCGACGCCGCGCCGGCCCCGCAGGAAACGGAATCGCCGCAGGAATAACGCGCCGGACTTGTTCCCCGCCGCCGGGGCGGTTTAAGCGGAACAGGCGGAAGACGTCGACGGATCCGGGGCCGAACCCCGGGCCTGGTCTGCAACCGGATCGGCGGTCGGGAGGCGTTTCATGATCGGACGGCGCAAGCTTCTCGCCGGGGGAGCGCTCGGCGCGGCCGCGCTCGCATCGGGCTGCGACTGCGGCGACATCGCGAGGGGCGAGATCGGCCCCGTCGCAGGCCGGCGCCGGCGCGAACTCAAGATGGTCACCACCTGGCCCAAGGACTTTCCGGGCCTCGGGACCATGGCCGAGCGCACCGCGCGCTTCATCACCGAGATGAGCGGCGGCGCCCTGCGCGTGCGAGTCTTCGCGGCCGGCGAGCTCGTGAGCGCCTTCGAGGCCTTCGACGCGGTCTCGACCGGCGCGGCCGACCTTTATCACGGCGCGGAATATTACTGGGTCGGCAAGAGTCAGGGCTTTCCCTTCTTCACCGCCGTGCCGTTCGGCATGACCGCGACCGAGATCATGGCCTGGACGGAGTTCGGCGGCGGGCAGGAGCTGTGGGACGAGCTCGCCGCGCGCTTCCGCATCAAGCCCTTCGCGGCGGGCAACACCGGCCACCAGCTCGGGGGCTGGTTCAAGCGTCCGATCGAGTCCCTCGAAGACATGCGCGGGCTGAAGATCCGCATGCCCGGCATCGGCGGCGAGGTGCTGCGCCGCGTCGGCGCTTCGGCGGTCGCGCTCGCCGGCGGCGAGATCTATCAGGCGCTGCAGTCGGGCGCCATCGACGGGACCGAATGGGTCGGGCCCTGGAACGATCTCGCCTTCGGCTTTTACCGCGAGGCGAAATATTACTACTGGCCGGGCATTCACGAACCGGGCGCGCAGCTTTCCGTAGGCGTCAATCTCGACCTGTGGGAGGAGCTGACCCTGCAGGAGAAAACCATCATCGCCAGCGCCTGCCACCGCGCCAATCATCTCGCCATCGCCGAATACGGCCATTACAACGCCGTCGCGCTTGAGCAGCTCGTCAAGGAGCACGGCGTGGAGCTGCGCCAGACGCCTCAGGACGTCCTTCAGGCCCTCGCCGAGGCGACGCGCGCGGTGCTCGCCGAGCTCGCCGCCGGCGACGACATCACGCGGCGCATCTTCGAAAGCTACAAAGCCTCCCTCGCCCGCTCGCAGGAATGGGGCCGCATCTCCGACGAGGCCTATATGGCCGCGCGGCGGGCGGTGTTCTCGCTGTGAGGCGCGCGCGCGCTCCCTCGGCGATCCCGTCTCATCCCCCCTTTGCAGGAGGGGGAGGGAGCGAGCCGCAGGTCCGGGCCCTAACCCTCCCCCATGCAAAAGGGGGACGGGGGGGGATCCGGCCCAAGGATGAACCGTCTCAGCTGGTCCGGTCATGCTGACCCTCGTCGGCGACATGCTGAACTGGCTGGCGGCGGGGGTTCTGTTCCCGCTGATGCTGCTGCCGCTCGCAGGGCTGGCGAGCGCACGCCGGCTCGCCGGAACCGCGCTCTGGCTCGCGCTCGCCGCGGGCCTCGTCGCCGGCGGCGCCGCGTTCGCCGCGCTCGCGCCTGATCTCGCCGGTCAGGCCGCGCGCGCGCCCCTCGCCCGCCGCGCCGCCTTTTTCGCCGGCTTTCTCGCCGCCGGCGCCGTCGCGGTCGCCGCCCTCGGCGGGCCGCGCCGGGCGAGCGCGCGGCTCGCCCCGCTCGCGGGCGCGATCAGCCGCGCCGCCGGCCGGGCGGCCATGTGGCTGGTTCTGGCCATGGCGCTGGTGCAGTTCGTGGTGGTGATCCTGCGCTACGTCTTCGGCGTGAACTTTCTCGCCATGCAGGAGTCGATCACCTACATGCACGGCGCGGTGTTCCTGCTCGCGGCGGGTTATGCGCTCCTCACGGACGATCAGGTGCGCGTCGACATCTTCTACCGCGACGCCAGCCCGCGGCGGAAAGCGCTGGTCGACTTTCTGGGAACCTATCTCCTGCTGTTTCCGGCCTGCCTGCTCATCCTGTGGAGCGCCGCGCCCTATGTGGCGCAGTCCTGGGCGGTGCGCGAAGGCTCGAACGAGCAGTCCGGCATCCAGGCTGTTTTCCTTCTCAAGTCGCTCATTCCGGCCTTCGCCGCGCTGCTGGCGCTCGCCGGCTTTTCGATCGCGACGCGCGCCGGCGAGACCCTGCGCGAACGCGCCGGCGGGAAGGGGGCCTGAGCGATGGAATGGCTCGAAGCCCACGGGATCTGCGTGTGCGCGGCGGCGGGCTGGCTCGACATCGCGATGATCGTCGTGCTGTGCGCGATGCTGATGTCCGGCTATCCGGTGGCGTTCAGCCTCGCGGGGACGGCGCTGATTTTCGCCGTTCTCGGCCTTTCCTTCGGCGTTTTCGATCCGGGCTTTCTGGCGCCCTTCCCGCAGCGCATCTTCGGCGCGGTCGCCAACACCACGCTCATCGCGGTGCCGGTGTTCATTCTGATGGGGGCGATCCTCGAAAAGTCGAAGATCGCCGAGGAGCTGCTCGACGGGATGGCCAAGCTCTTCGGGCGTCTGCGCGGCGGGCTCGGCTTCTCGGTGACGGTCGTCGGCGCGCTGCTCGCCGCCTCGACCGGCATCGTCGGCGCGACGGTCGTGGCCATGGGCCTGCTCAGCCTGCCGACCATGCTGCGGCGGAACTACGATCCCGCCTTTGCGGCGGGCTCCATCGCGGCGGCGGGCACGCTCGGCCAGATCATCCCGCCCTCGATCGCGCTCATTCTCCTCGGCGACGTGATTTCCAACGCCTATCAGAAGGCCCAGCTCGAGCAGGGCGTGTTCGCGCCGGAAACAGTTTCCGTCGGCGACCTCTTCGCCGGCGCGCTCATTCCGGGGCTCATGCTGGTCGGCTTCTATCTCGCCTATCAGATCTTCGTCGCCGCGACCCGGCCCGCGGCCGCGCCCGCCATTCCGGCCGAGGAGATCGGCCCGCGCGCCGAGGCGTGGAAGTCCGCCCTGAAGACGCTGCCGGCGCCGCTGCTCCTCATCGTCGCGGTGCTCGGCTCGATCCTCGCCGGGGCGGCGACGCCCACCGAAGCGGCGAGCGTCGGCGCGGTCGGCGCGCTGCTCATCGCCGGGGCCCGCCTCGCGCCCAAAGGCGCGGGCCTGCTCGGCCGGCCCGCAGTCTTCGCCGCGGCCGCGGCGATCGTCGGGCTGATCGCGCTCACGAGCTTCCTCGATCTTCGGCTCGGCCGCGCCGCGCCGGCGCCGATCGAGCGGGTCGGCATCATCCTCGCCTTCCTTCTGTGCGCGATCATTCCCTGGGGCGCGCTGGCGAGCCTTCACCGGCTTGCGCGGGAGAAAGCGCTCGCCCCCATCGTCGACCAGACGGCGCGGGTGACGACGATGGTGTTCACCATCCTCATCGGCGCGGCGCTGTTCTCGCTGGTCTTCCGCGGGCTCGGCGGCGACGAGACGGTGGAGCGCGCGCTCGCCGCCGCGCCCGGGGGCGTCGTCGGCGCGGTGATCGCCGTCATGCTGGTGATGTTCCTGCTCGGCTTCTTTCTCGACTTCATCGAGATCACTTTCGTGGTCGTGCCGCTGGTCGCGCCGGCGCTTCTCGCCATGGGCGTTTCGCCGGTGTGGCTGGGCGTGATGATGGCGGTCAATCTCCAGACCTCCTTCCTCACCCCGCCCTTCGGCTTCGCGCTCTTCTATCTGCGCGGCGTCGCCCCGCCCGAGGTGAAGACGACCCACATCTATCGCGGCGCGATTCCGTTCATCGCGATCCAGCTCGTCATGCTCGGCGTGCTGGCGGCCTTCCCCGGCCTTGCGACCTGGCTGCCGCGGGTTCTTTATCAATAGCGCCCGCCCGGCGGCGGGAGCGAAACGGCTCGCAAGGGCGGCCTGCATGGGAGCTTCCTCCTGACGGTCGAAACCTTCGCGCGACAGGATAAGCCGGGGCCGAAAGGCGGGGATAAGTTGTGAATAGTTATCCACGTTTGAAGAAAAACCCGTTTTATTTCAAACGGTTGGTTTTTCGCCCGGAAGGCGAAACGGGCGCGTTTTGAAGCGCCGGGCGAAGGTTTTCGGGCTCGAGAGGCCTTGCCGCGTTCGGCGTGTCGATCCGCGCGGCGTAAAATTCGCCTGGCGCAGTTGGAACCCCGCTTCTCCTGCGGAGAAAATAAATAGCCTTTATACGGAGAATTTATCGGCGTTCATGCGACCTCGCGGCGGCAGAAGAGCGGCGATCTTACCGCTCTGTCCGTGTAATGAGACTGTGTACAGAATAATATCCGCTAGAGTAGCGAAAATGTTCTCGCGCCGCTCCGCGGCCGATCATAAGGGCGGCGACGTCCTCGCCGGACGGCAAAAAACACTGGCCGACGATTCGCCCGTACCGGTCCGTATCGACATGTTTGCAGCTGATCCTTCGATCAGCGGCGATCTCCGCGAGCGCGCGCGTCGCTTCCGCGCCGCCGGGCGCGCCGCGTTCGGGCGCATCGACGCCCCAGAGGCGGATGCGCGCGTCGACGCCGCTCAGGTAAAACGTGTCGCCATCGACGATGCGGACGACGGTTCCCTCGATCCGCTCGTCGGCCGTCGCTATGCGCGGCAGGCCGCTCGCAGCGATCATTCCTGCGACGAGCGCAAGAACGGCGAAGAGTTCGGTCCGCGCCCTGCGGAAGGCCCTCGCCTTGCCGCTTTTTCTCGAATAACGCAGCCGCGTCCCCTGGCGAGGACGCCGCGCGACCGGGCGGGAGCCGATGCGCGCCATGAACGCAACCCTTGCACGCAACTATTCGCGCGCACGCTACGGCCAGGAGGATTGCGCTCTCATTAACACAGCCCGCTGTATTTGATGCAGGATGCATCCTGCGCCTCACCGCTGTCCGCCGGCGTAAGCCTGAAGCGCGCGGATGCGCTTCTCGACGGGCGGGTGCGTCGCAAGCAGGCCGGCGAAGCGGCGGGAATTATCGAGCATCATCTGGCGCACGTCGTCCGGCGCGTCCACGTCGCTGCGGCGGGATATTTTCTTCAGCGCCGAGATCATCGCGTCCGGATTCTTGGTGAGATCGACCGCGCCGGCGTCGGCGAGATACTCGCGCTTCTGCGACAGGGCGAAGCGGATGACGAGCGCCAGCAGATAGGCGATCACGACGATCGCCACGGCGAGGAGGATGAGCAGCCCGCCGCCGCGGCTGTCGCCCTTATGCCCCGACGCGCGCCCGCTCGTGCGCAGCCCGGCGCGGAACATGTTGCGGAACACGATCTCGCCGAAAAACGAAAAGATCCCCACGAAGATCACCGCGATCACCAGAAGCCGCACGTCGCGGTTTCGGATATGGGTGAGCTCGTGCGCCATCACCGCTTCGATCTCCGCGGGCTCGAGCCGCTCGATGAGGCCGCGGGTGAGCGTGACCGCATAGGTCCGCTCGCCGATCCCGCTTGCGAAAGCGTTGAGCGCGTTCGTCTCGATGACGTTGAGCTTCGGCATGGTCATCCCGCGCGCGATGCAGAGATTTTCGAGCATGTCGTAAAGCTCGGGCGCCTCGCGGCGCGACAGGCCGCGCGCGCCGACCGAGGCCTCGATAATCTTCTGATGGAACGCCCAGGCGATCGCGAACCAGACCGCCGCGCCGACGAGCGCGAAAGGCCACGTCTCCCCCAGACGGCTCCAGGCGAGCGCGAGCCCCTCCTGCGCCGTCGCCGGCGCCTCGACGAGACCGACATAGCCGACATGCAGTCCGTACAGCAACAGAACGAGCAGAACCGGAAAGCCCGCGAGCAGCAGCGCGGACTTCAGATTGTTGTTCCAGATATGCGTCTGAAGCCCGAAGGCGCCCATCATCGGGCTCCGCCGAGGGCGTAGTCGAGGCACGCCTCGACATGAATAGCAGCGGTGTCGAAAAGCGGCAGATCGATGTCGCCCGCTTTCAGGAGCATCCCGATCTCGGTGCAGCCGAGAATGACGCCGTCGGCGCCGTCCTTGCGCACGTCCTCGACGATCTTCAAAAAGGCCCGCTTAGAGGCCGGCGAGACGACGCCGCGGCACAGCTCTTCATAGATGACGCGGTGAATGGCGTCGCGATGATCCTTGCTCGGAATTATGATTTCGGCGTCGGCTTTCTCCGCGATCCGCTCGCGCAGGAAGGGCTCCTCCATCGTGTAGCGCGTGGCGAAAAGCGCCGGCCGGCCGACGCCCGCGGCCTTCAGCGCGGCCGCCGTCGCGTCCGCGATATGGATGAGCGGCGCCGCGCCCGACGCCTCGATCGCAGGGGCGCATCTGTGCATGGTGTTGGCGCAGATGACGAGCGCGTCCGCGCCCGCCTGCGTCAGCCGGCGCCCGGCCTCGACGAGGGCGGCGTCCGCCGCCGCCCAGTCGCCCGCCGACTGCATCGCCTCGATCTGCGCGAAATCGAACGAGCGCATGAGCAGCGACGCCGAATGCAGGCCGCCGAGGCGCGCCCGCGCCCCCTCGTTGAGAAGGCGGTAATAGATCGCCGTCGACTCCCAGCTCATGCCGCCGATGAGGCCGAGGGTTTTCATCGGTCCGCTCCGCCGCCCGCGCCGAAAGCGAAGTCCGCCGCCGCGGCGGCGTGGATGCGCGTCGTGTCGAACACCGGAAGGTCCGTGTCGTCCTGCGAGAGGATGAGCGCGAACTCGGTGCAGCCGAGAATGACGCCGTCGGCGCCGGCGCGGCGCGCCTTCTCGATCATGGCGCGCAGCCTGGCGCGCGAGGAGTCCTTTATCTCGTTGCGCACGAGCTCTTCGAAGATGATGCGCCGCGCTTCTTCCTGATCTTCCGCATCGGGAACGATCGCGTCGGCGCCGAATCGGCGCGCAAGCTCCGGCCGGTAGAACGGCCCCGACATCACGAAGGGCGTGCCGAGCAGGAGCGGCTTCCTCACGCCCTTTTCCTTCAGCGCCGCAGCGAGCGCGTCGATGAGGTGGACGAGCGGTAGGCCGGTGGCCTCCCGCGCGGCGTCGGCGGCGAGATGTGTCGTGTTCGAACAGATCATTAGCGCTTCGGCGCCCGCCGCCTTGAGGGCGCAGGCGGCCTCCACCACCAGCGCGCGATACCGGTCCCAGTCCGCCGCCGCGTAGGCTTCGTCGATCAGCGCGAAGTCGAACGACCAGACGATCAGCCGCGCCGAATGGGCGCCGCCGAAGCGCGCCCGCGCCGCGTCGTTCAGCAGGCGGTAGTAAAGCTGCGTGCTCTGCGGGCTTACGCCGCCGATGAGGCCGAGCAGCTTCATCGCCGCCCTCTCCTTCAGAACTTCACCTCGGGCGCGGCCTCGAGCTGGGCCCGGCTCGACTCCGGAATTTCGAAAAACGCGCGCGGCTTGAAGCCGCCCATCGGGGCGATGAAATTGCCCGGAATCTGCTGGATGATGGTGTTGAATTCCTGCACCGCGTTGTTGAAGAAGCGCCGCGCGGCGGCGATCTTGTTCTCGACGTCGGCGAGCTCGCGCTGCAGTTCGAGGAAGTTCGTGTTCGCCTTGAGATCGGGATAGGCCTCGGCGAGCGCGAACAGCCGGCCGAGGGCGGCGGTGAGAGCGCCTTCGGCCTCGCCCTGCGCGGCCGGCCCGTGCGCGGCGGCGGCGGCGTTGCGCGCCTGGATGACCTCTTCGAGGGTCTGGCGCTCATGGCCGGCGTAGCCCTTCACCGTCTCGACGAGATTGGGGATGAGGTCGTGACGCTGGCGCAGCTGCACGTCCACGTCGGCGAAGGCTTGATCGGCGCGCTGATTGAGCGCCACGATGCGGTTGTAAATGACGACGGCGAAAAGGACGAGGACGGCGATCACGCCGAGAACGATCATCAGGCCGGACATTCGCATCTCCCCTGTTAGGTCTCGCAAGGCGCGCGGCGGCGCGCACTGTAGAGGCGCCCGCCGCAAGCGGCAATGTTTAACAAACGCCGAAAAGGAGCCGGAGAAACATGGAAATCGTCGCCGAAGGACTGGAATTTCCCGAAGGGCCCGTCGCCATGCCCGACGGCTCGGTCATTCTCGTCGAGATCAAGCGTCAAACGCTCACGCGCGTTCGCGCCGACGGCCGCAAGGAGATCGTCGCCGAGCTGCCGGGCGGGCCGAACGGCGCCGCGCTGGGCCCCGACGGCAAGATCTATGTCTGCAACAATGGCGGCTTCGAGTGGATCGAGGTGATGGGTCAGACCATCTCCGGCCATGCTCCGGCCGACTATCGCGGCGGCGCCGTCCAGCGCGTCGATCCCGAGACCGGCGCAGTCGAAACATTGTATACGGAATGCGACGGCCATCCGCTCAAGGGGCCGAACGACATCGTCTTCGACAAGGCCGGCGGCTTCTGGTTCTCCGACCTCGGCAAGACCTATCGGCGCACGCGCGATCACGGCGGTGTTTATTACGCCCTGCCGGACGGCTCCAAGATCGTCGAGGCCGCCTATCCGATGCTCTCGCCCAACGGCGTCGGCCTGTCGTCGGATGAATCCGTCCTTTATGTCGCCGACACCATGTCGGGCCGATTATGGGCGATGGATCTCGACGGGCCAGGCCGGATCAGGCCCTCGGACCTTCCCATTCCTGGCCGCGTCGTGGCGACCCTGCCGGGCCTTCAGTTTCTCGATTCCCTCGCCGTCGAAGAAGACGGCCGCATCTGCGTCGCGACGCTGCTCAACGGCGGGATCACCATCTTCACGCCGGAGGGCGGACATGAGCACCTGCCCCTGCCCGATCTTTTTCCGACGAACATCTGCTTCGGCGGGCCGGACATGCGCGACGCCTGGGTCACGCTGTCGGGCACGGGCCGGCTCGCGAAACTGCGCTGGCCGCGGCCGGGGCTGAAGCTCAATTTCGTAGATTATCCGTAAGCGTTTCACTTTCTTCTGTCTGCGGATCGCGCACGGCGTAGACCACAAGCCCTTCCCGCGAGGCCTCCGGCAGCGGCGCGAGCCAGTCTGGCGCCTCGCCCTCGGCGAGGCGAGCGAGGAAGCCGCCCGGCGCCCAGCCGGCGAAGGAGCCGGTCTCGCCGTTTCCGGGGCAGACGAGCACGTAATCGACGCCATGCCGGCGCGCGATCGACCGCGCCTCTTCCGGCGTCCCGAGAAAGGCGTCGAGCGCGGCGAGGTTGCCCGCCTGGTTGCGGTGATAGGGCCCCGCCAGCGCGCGATGATGCGTATGGCGAAGAACGGGCGCGCCAAGATTGGAGATGGCGAGAACGCGCCCCGCCGGCAGCGCGGCGAAGCCCTCATAGACGGCGGGCCCGTAGCAGGCTTCTTTCTTCTCACCGTCGCCGAAGGCGGGATGGTCCGGCGCCACGAGCTTCAGCGCGCCGGCCGCCGCCAGCGCCCAGACCAGGTTGAGCGAGCCGGCCCAGGCCAGCGTCATCCGCGCGAGCGCCGTCGCGGTCGGCTTTTCGCCTTCGGGAACGCGCCAGGCGGCGGCCCAGCCCGCCAGCGCCGGCGTCGACAGCGCGAGCGAAAAGAGCGCGCCGCGCACCTGCCAGAAGCTCGTGGCGAGCGCGGCGAGCATCAGCGCGCCGAGCACGCTCTCCTGAATCCGCCAGCCCGCGCCCCGCGCGCGCAGGGCGACGATCAGCATGCCGATCATCGGCGGGACGTAATAGAAGGCGAACTGGATGGGATTTTTCGCAAACACCTCGAAGACGGATTGCGCTTCCGTCACATTGTCGAGCCAGTAGCGCTTCAGCCGGGGGTCGAGATCGCCGTAAGGGCCGGCGAGGCACTGCGGAAAGAAGACGAACGCGAGAAGAACGAGCCCGGCGCCGAGCGCGGCCAGCGCGAAAAAGCGGCGACGGAAGTCCGCCGCGATCTGCGGCGTCCGGGCGATCGCGGCAAGACCGAGCCCGGCGATCAGCGCGCTCGCGCCTTGCGCGGCCGAGTACGCGTCGCAGACCGGGACGAGCCATCGGCCCGGCGGAACGGTCGCGAGAAAGGCGAGCGCCGCCGCGCCGGCGAAGCCCGCCCCGTAGCGCGCGGCGAGTCCGGCCCGCTGCGCGCCGCCGAGGAGGAACGCTCCCGCCGCGACGAGACCGCCGGCCGCCGCATAGGGCAGCGCCTCCATGCCGATCGCCAGCATCAGCCCCGCCGCCGCGCCCGCGACGCAGGCGGCGACAGGCGCGCGCGCGCCTTCTCCTGCAGCCGCCGTCAGCCGCTCAGCCATAAGCAGCGTCAGGACGACCTGAACATTATGATGGTCGATCGATCCGGGATCGAACTGTTTGGTCATGTAAAGACCGATCCCGCCGATGGCGAGCGCCGGCAGAACGGCCCTGTCGCCGATCGCGCCGCGAGCCAGCCGCGAAATGAGAAACAGCGCCGCCGCGTACAACGTCAGCGGCCAGACGGTCTCGGCGATCGCCTCGCCCAGCGCCGCGTCGCCGGTCAGCGCCGTGAACAGCCAGACGAGCCCGGCGATCGGCGCATCGACGAGGCGCGACCAGTGCATTTCAAAGCCGCCCTCAGGCCCCATGCGGGTCTGGGTGAGATCGAACCAGCTCTGGCCGGCCAGCAGGTCGCGCACCTGCGCCATGCGCAACAGACTGTCATTGTCTCCGCCCGGCTCGGCGAGCGAGGAAAAGCCCTGGGCGGCGTAGACCGCGAGCGCGATCATCGCCGCCGCGACCGCGCCCGCCGCGTCGCGCGCGCAGGGGCCGAGGCGCGCGAGAGCGCGCAAGAAAGCGGCGGGGGCGTGCGTCGCAGACCGCGATGGCGCAGACTCGTCGGCCAAACTCTGCTCCTCAGGCGCTCAGGGGCGCCCAAACCATGCCCCATCGCGCTTCAGAAAAGGTAAAGGGGCCGCGGCGGCAGGCCCGTCACGCGTCGCGCATCATGTCCTTGACGATGTCGGCCAGGCCGATCTGACGGCGACGGCGCAGGCGCTCGGCGAGCAGGATCGAGCGCAGCATGTGCTCCGACTGATCGAGGTCGTAATTGACGATCACGTAATCATACTCGGCCCAGTGGGAGATTTCGGCGTCCGCCTTGGCCATCCGGGCGCGGATCACTTCCTCCGGATCCTGCTTGCGCTCGCGCAGGCGCCGTTCGAGCTCGGTCCGCGACGGCGGCAGGATGAAGACCTTCACCACGTCGCCGCCGGCCACCGCGTCGAGCTGCTGAGCGCCCTGCCAGTCGATGTCGAACAGAACGTCCACGCCTTTGGCGAGCTTGTCGAAGACGCTCGCCCGCGGGGTTCCGTAATAATGGCCGAAGACATAGGCCCATTCGAGAAAGCCGCCCGAGTCGCGCATGCGGAAGAACTCTTCCTCCGACAGGAAGGTATAGTCCTTGCCGTCGACCTCTCCGGGCCGGGCCTTGCGCGTCGTTGCGGAGACCGACAGGACGAGGTCTTTCTCGGTCGCGAGCAGGCGGCTGGCGAGCGTCGTCTTACCCGCGCCCGACGGGCTCGACAGGATGAACATCAGCCCCCGGCGGGGCACTTTCAGCTCGCCGCCCGTCATCGCGCGCCCGGCCTTTTCGCCCGTTCCTTCATTCGACGTTCTGCGCCTGCTCGCGCATCTGGTCGATCACCGTCTTGAGGTCGAGGCCGATGCGCTTGAGGCCCATGTCCTGGGCCTTGGAGCATAGGGTGTTCGCCTCGCGATTGAACTCCTGCGTCAGAAAGTCGAGCCGCCGCCCGACGGGCTCGCCGCTCGCCAGCAGCGCGCGCGCGGCCGCCGCATGGGCCGAAAGCCGGTCGAGCTCTTCGCGGATGTCCGCCTTGACCGCCAGCATCGCCGCTTCCTGGGCGAGGCGCTCTTCGGGGATCGGCGCGCCGGCCAGCAGCTCCTGAAGCTGCGCGGCGATCCGCTCGCGGATCGCCGCCGGCGCCGCCTCGGCGCTCGTCCGGGCGCGCGCGACCAGGGCTTCGATCTCGTCGATCTGCCCGGCGAGCGCCGAATGAAGGCTCTCGCCCTCGCGCCGGCGGGCCGCGCACAGAGCCTCGGCGGCGTTGCGAAAGCTTTCGAGCAGCCGGTCGGCCAGCGCTTCGCGCTCGTCCGCTTCGCCGGCGCCTTCGTCGGTCTCGATCACCCCCGGCAAGGCGAGCACCCCGTCGGCGCGCGGAAAGGCGCAATCGGTCCGCCTGCGCACCGCCTCGACCAACCGCACCGCTTCATCGAGGGCAGCCTCGTTGACGCGCAGCCCCGCCGCGCCGCGTCCTCGCTCGAAGGCGAGGCCGGCCGCGATCCAGCCGCGCGCGAAATACGTCCCAGCCGCCTTGCGCAGCGCCGGCTCCAGAAAATCGAAGCCGCCCGGCAGGCGGAAGCGCAGCTCCAGGCCGCGCCCGTTGACGCTTTTGATCTCCCAGGTCCAGCGCGTCTTTTCATGCGCGCCGTCGACGCGGGCGAAGCCGGTCATGGAGGAAATCGTCATCAGCCGCGCCTGTCCTTTTTCCGCAACCGCATGCGCTCAGCCGCCTTGCCGGCGTTCGCGCTCGACGCGGCGCCAGCGCGCCACGTTGCGGTTATGCTCCTCCAGCGTCGAGGCGAAGGCGTGCCCGCCCGTGCCGTCGGCGACGAAGAAGAGCTCGTCCGTTTCGGGCGGATTCAGCACCGCCTCGATCGAGGCCCGGCCCGGATTTGCGATCGGCGTCGGCGGCAGGCCGTCGATGATGTAGGTGTTGTAAGGCGTCTCCTGACGCAGCTCGCTCACCCGAAGACCGCGCCCCAGCGGCTCGCCCCCGGTCAGCCCGTAAATGATCGTGGGATCGCTTTCGAGCCGCATGCCCCGCTTCAGGCGGTTGACGAACACCGCGGCGATCCGCCCGCGCTCCGACGGCACGCCGGTCTCCTTCTCCACGATGGAGGCGAGAATGATCGCCTCCTCTCGGGTGTCGAAGGGAAGATCGAGCGCGCGATCGTCCCAAAGCTCGTCAAGCAGCGCGTCCTGCGCCTTCATCATCATGCGGATCATGCCGTCGCGGGTCGCGCCGCGCGTGAAGCGATAGGTCTCTGGCAGAAGCTCGCCTTCGCCGGGCCTCAGGGTGATCTCGCCGACGAGCACCGGATCGGCTTCGAGAAGACGCAGGATCTGCGCCGTGGCGAGCCCTTCAGGCGCGGTGAAGGAATGCAGGATGCTCTTGCCCTCGACCAGAAGGTCGATGACTTCGAGCACGCTCGCGCCGGGCGGAATGCGGTACTCGCCGGCCTTGAGCTTCGTCTGCACGCCCTTGACGCGCGCGGCGGCGGCGAACAGCTGCGCGTTGCGCACGACGCCTTCTTCCTCAAGCTTTTCGCCGATGGCGGCGACGCTCGACCCGGGCGCGAGCAGCACCACCTTCTCCGCGGCGAGGGGACCGGGCCGCGCCGCCTCGCGATAGGCGAAATAGCCGCCGGCCGCGAGCGACGCGGCCGCCAGCAGCGCCAGCACGCAGGCGAACAGAATCACCGAGCGCACGACGCCGCCCCGTTCGTCGTGCATGCTGCGATCCCGCCTTGAGCCATGCGGATTGGTGCTCGCCGCCATTCGCCCTCTTCCCTTCGCCCGCCGTTGAGCTTAGCCGTCCGCGCGGCGCATCACCAGACAGGCGTTGGTTCCCCCGAAACCAAAGGAATTGGAAAGAACGGCGTCGATCCGTTTTTCCACAGGTTTGTTCGGCGCGAGGTTGATCGGCGTGTCCACCGACGGATTGTCGAGATTGATCGTGGGCGGCGCGATGTTATCACGCATCGCCAGGAGGCAGAAAATCGCCTCCACCGCGCCGGCCGCGCCGAGCAGGTGGCCGATCGAGGATTTCGTCGAGGACATGACGAGGCCCTCCGCGGCCTTCCCGAACAGGCGTTCGACCGCCCGCAATTCGATCTCGTCGCCCTTCGGCGTCGATGTTCCGTGGGCGTTCACATAATCGATGTCGTCGGGCTTGAGGCCGGCGCGCTCCAGGGCCATGCGCATGGCGCGAAAGCCTCCGTCCCCGTCCTCGGCCGGCGCGGTGATGTGATAGGCGTCGCCCGACAGGCCGTAGCCGACGACCTCGCCGTAAATCTTCGCCCCGCGCGCCTTCGCGCGCTCATACTCCTCGACGACGACGATGCCGGCGCCCTCGCCGATAAGAAACCCGTCGCGGTCGCGGTCATAGGGCCGCGAGGCGAGCTTTGGACGGTCGTTGAAACGGGTCGTGAGCGCCTTGCAGGCCGAAAAGCCCGCCACGCCGATAGGGCTGATCGCGGCTTCCGTTCCCCCGGCGAGCATGACGTCCGCATCGCCCAGCATGATCATCCGCGCCGCGTCGCCGATGGCGTGCGCGCCGGACGAGCAGGCGGTCACCACTGCATGGTTCGGCCCCTTGAGGCCCAGCCGGATCGACACCTGACCCGAAGCCAGATTGATGAGCCGGCCGGTGATGAAGAAGGGCGACACCCGCCGCGGGCCGTTCTGCGCGAGATTGAGCGATTCCTTCTCAATGCCCGGCAGGCCGCCGATGCCCGAACCGATCATCACGCCGGCGCGCTCGCGCTCCTCGTCCGTCTTCAGCGAGACGCCGGAATCGTCGAAAGCCATCTGCGCGGCCGCGACGGCGTAGACGATGAAGTCGTCCATGCGCCGCTGCTCGCGCGGCTCGACCCAGTCGTCCGGATTGAACGCCGCTTCCGGCTCGCCGGCTTCGACAAGCGCCGCGCCGCCGGCGTAGCCGTCCGCGCGCGGAACTTCCGCGGCGATCTGGCAGGCCATCTCGGAGGCGTCGAACTTTTCGATGCGGCCCGCGCCGGACTCCCCGGCGAGAATCCGCCGCCATGTCGGCTCGACGCCCGAAGCGAGGGGCGTCACGAGGCCGAGCCCGGTGATGACTGCGCGCTTCATCGGGGCGTCTCCCTACCCTGCGGACGGACCGCAGCCGGCCCGCCCTGAAGAAAGGCGACGGAACGGGCCTCGTCCGCAACTTTATTTGGGAACGATTTCAGCGGATGGAACCGCTCGGAGAGCGTCGCGTTCCGACCCTCGGCGGGCCGGGCGATCACGCTCGCGCGGCGCAAGACGGGTCCGCCTTACTTCTTCTGTTCGGTGATGAAGTTGATGGCGTCGCCGACCGTCTGGATGGTCTCGGCCGCGTCGTCGGGGATTTCGACGTCGAACTCCTCCTCGAAGGCCATGACGAGCTCGACAATGTCCAGGCTGTCCGCGCCCAGGTCGTCGATGAAGCTCGCCTTCGGCTCGACCTTGGCCGGGTCGACGTCGAGATGCTCGACCACGATTTTCTTCACGCGCTCAGCAAGATCAGACATTGAAGGCTCCTTACGTTATCGGCGCGCCGGCCCGTCAGGCGTCGGCGGATTGAGATTCTGGTCGGCGTTCCGGACCTCCCCGCGTCCGGGGCCGCTTGCGCGGCGCGTGCGGCGATTACGGCAAATCGCGGCCCGTTGCAACGCCCCCCGCCGCGAGCCTGCGAATCGGCCGCCAGCCCCCCGCGGCCGTCAAATCATGGCCATGCCGCCGTTGACGTGCAAGGTCTGGCCGGTGACGTAGCGCGCCTCCTCGGAAGCGAGATAGACCGCGGCGGCGGCGACGTCCTCCGGCGCGCCCATTTCGCCGGCGGGGATTTTCGACAGAATCGCCTCTTTCTGCTGGTCGTTGAGCGCCCCCGTCATGGCCGTGGCGATGAAGCCCGGCGCGATGCAGTTGACCGTGACATTGCGCGAGGCGACCTCGGCGGCGAGCGATTTGGTCATGCCGATCATGCCGGCCTTGGAGGCGGCGTAGTTCGCCTGGCCCGGATTGCCGGTGACCCCGACCACCGACGCGACGGCGATGATCCGGCCGAATCGTTGCCTGGTCATGCCCCTGAGCGCCGCCTTCGCCAGCCTGAAATAGGCGGTGAGATTGACCCGGATCACCTCGTCCCACATCTCCGGCTTCATCATCAGCATCAGCCCGTCGCGCGTCACCCCGGCGTTCGACACGACGATGTGCAGCCCGCCCATCGCCTCGGCGGCCTGTTTGGGCAGGGCGTCGACGGCGTCGAGATCGCCGAGATCGCAGGGCGCGACATGGGCGCGCTCGCCGAGCTCGCCGGCCAGCGCTTCGAGCTTTTCCGCCTGGCGCCCGGACAGCGCCACCGTCGCCCCCTGCCCATGAAGCGCGCGCGCGATCGCCCCGCCGATGCCGCCCGTCGCGCCGGTCACCAGCGCGCATTTTCCTGAAAGATCGAACATGGTCATTCCCTTCGGCTGTTCGGCCGGCTTATGCGGTCGCTCAAAACTTTACAAACGCATCGATATCGGCCGGCTCGCCGACGCTGACGACGGCGGCGTCCCTGGCGATGCGCTTGATCAGGCCGGCGAGCACCTTGCCCGCGCCGATCTCGACGAACTTCTCGCAGCCCTTTTCCGCCATATAGGCGACGCTCTCGGTCCAGCGCACGCGCCCCGTCACCTGCCGCACGAGGAGATCGCGGATTTCCTCTGGCGAAACAGTCTCCTGCGCGGTGACGTTGGCGACCAGCGGAACCTTCGGCGCGCGGATTTCCGCTTCGGCGAGGGCCTTCTCCATCGCCTCGGCGGCGGGCGCCATCAGGGAGGAATGAAAGGGGGCGGAGACGGGCAGGAGTTTCGCCAGCTTGGCGCCGAACGCCTTGGCGCCCGCGCAGACCGCCTCCACCCGCGCCTTTTCGCCGGAAATGACCGCCTGGCCCGGCGCGTTGTCGTTGGCGATCTCGCAGACGCCCGCGCCCGGCGCGGCGTCGATGGCCTTCTGCGCGGTTTCGAGATCGACGCCGATGAGCGCCGCCATCGCGCCCTCGCCGGCCGGAACCGCCGCCTGCATCGCCTCGCCGCGGATGCGCAGAAGCCGGGCGGTCTCGGCGAGGCCGAGCGCCCCGGCCGCGCACAGCGCCGAATACTCCCCGAGCGAATGGCCGGCGACGAACATGGCGTTCTCGATCTCGACCCCGGCCTCTTTCTCAAGGACGCGCAGCATGGCGATCGAATGCGCCATCAACGCAGGCTGGGCGTTGGCGGTGAGGGTCAGCTCCTCCATCGGCCCTTCCCACATGAGCTTCGAGAGCTTCTGCTTCAGCGCCTCGTCGACCTCCTCGAAGACCTCCCGCGCGGCGGGAAAGGCTTCGGCCAGCGCCCGGCCCATGCCCACGCTCTGGCTGCCCTGGCCCGGAAACACGAAAGCGCGCGCCATGACGATGATTCCTCCGCTTGAAAACCGCCTTGCGCCGGCTCGATAGCGCCGCGCGGGCGCGAGGGCAATCTATCCGCGGCGCAGGACCCGGCGGGCGAGCGCGGCGGCCTCGCGCAAAACCGGCGCGCGGTCGAACCAGCGCGCGCCCTCCACGTCCGAGCGCGAGCTGCGCTGCACGGCGAGCGGCGGCGCGGCCGCGAAGGTGGCGAAGGCCGGATTGTCCCTGCGGAACCAGCCATAGGCGCCGTCCACATGCATCGGCCCGCCTTCGGGCGAGCCGCGCGGGCGCGCGAGCATCGCTTCGAGATAGCGCCGGGCCGGGCCGATCGCCGGGCCGTTGAGGCAGATGAAATGCGTCGCGCCGACCCCGCGGGCGGGCGGGACCTCGACGAGCCCGGCCGCGCCGGTCTCAAGCCCTCGATGGCCGCCATAGAAGACGCCCCAGTCCCGGCGCGCGAGCGCGTCGAGCAGCGCGGGCGCGCGCGCGGCGAAGTCGGGCGCGAAAGCCGCGTCGTCCTCAAGAATGGCGATCGCGCCCTCGCCGCGCGCTTCGGCGTCGGCGAGCACGCCCAGATGGCTCATGAAGCAGCCGCGCGCGCCGAGGCTCGGAAACGGCCCCGCGTCCTCCGGCCGGACCGCGGAAAACAAGCTCGCCGCGGGATGGTCGAAGGAAAGCCCGATGCGCGCGAGCTCGCCCGCCATCTCGCGCCGGCGGTCGGGCCGCGATTCGAGATTGATGACGTATATGCGCGAGAAAAGCGTATGCAGCATCCCCGGCTCCGGCGGCGCCGGCGCTCCTGGCCGGCGGCTTCATCCCTAACGGGTTTCGCCGCCCCTTGCATCTCCCGCGCCGCCGGGCTATCAGCCGCGGCCTTGGAGCGACGGTCGGCGTCGCCGCGCCCTTGCCCGCGCAAGGCGCGGTTCGCGGGATGGTCCCGTCAGACGTCGAGCCGAAGGCCGCACGCGCCGCCAGCAGGCGCGCAGCGGTCTCCGTCGCCGGATGAGGAGCTGGCCTTCATGGCGTATTACGAACATGTGTTCATCGCGCGGCAGGACATGTCCCCGGCGCAGGTCGAGGCGTTGACCGAAACCCTCGCCAAGATCGTCACAGATAATGGCGGCAAGATCGCCAAGTCCGAGTATTGGGGCCTCAGAAACCTGCAATACCGGATCAGGAAGAACCGCAAGGGCCATTACAGCCTGTTCAACATCGACGGCCCGGCCGGCGCGATTCAGGAGCTCGAGCGGCAGGAGAAGATCAACGACGATATTCTCCGCGCCCTGACGGTGCGCGTCGAAAAGCTCGATCCCGAGCCCTCGCCCGTCCTCAGCCGCCGCGACCGCGGCGACAAGGGCGATCGCGGCGATCGCGGCCGGCGCTAGCAGACAGGAGAACGATCATGGCGAGACCTTTCATGCGCCGTCGCAAGACCTGCCCCTTCTCCGGGGCCGATGCGCCGAAAATCGACTACAAGGATCCGAAACTTCTGCAGCGCTTCATCTCCGAACGCGGCAAGATCGTGCCGTCGCGGATCTCCGCGGTGTCGTCCAAAAAGCAGCGCGAGCTGGCGCGCGCCATCAAGCGGGCGCGCTTCCTCGCTCTTCTGCCCTTCGTGTCGGAGTAGAGCGATGCAGGTCATTCTTCTCGAACGCGTCGAAAATCTCGGACAGATGGGCGACGAGGTGAAAGTGCGCGACGGCTACGCGCGCAACTATCTCCTGCCGCGCAAGAAGGCGCTGCGCGCCAACGACGCCAACCGCGCCCTCTTCGCCGCGCAGCGCGCCGAGCTCGAAGCGCGCAACCTCGAACGGCGCAAGGAAGCCGAGGCCGCCGCTGCCAGGCTCGACGGGCGGTCCTTCGTCGTCATTCGCCAGGCGTCCGAAACGGGCCTCCTTTACGGCTCGGTCACGACCCGCGACATCGCCGTCATCGCGGCCGAAGACGGCGTGCAGATCGAGCGCGCGCAGGTGCGCCTCGACAAGCCGCTCAAATCGCTCGGCGTTTTCCCGGTGCGCGTCGCGCTTCATCCGGAGGTCTCCGCGACCATCCAGATCAATATCGCGCGCTCGCCCGAGGAGGCCGAGCGCCAGGCCCGCGGCGAGAACGTGCTCGCGCCGGAGGAGGAGCGCGCGGAGCCCGTCGTCGATGCGACGCAAGCGGAATTTTTCGACCCCGGAGCGAGCGCTCCGGCAGGCGAAGCCGAAGCCGGCCAAGAGGAGAAATCCCAGGGCTAGGTTTTTGCGCAACCGGCGCGCTGGCGCTTTCGCGCCTGCGCAGTGGAAAATTAGAAAAGCCGGCCAGCTTCACGGCCGGCTTTTCTTGTGCTTAAGCTCGCGCATGGCGGACGGCGCGGACATCAAGAAAGCCCCCCAAGGCGGGCCGAATAAGCCGGATACGGAAGAAAAGATTCCTTTCAGCATCGAGGCCGAGCAGGCGCTGCTCGGCGCGATCCTCTTTGATAATGAAGTCTATTATCGCGTCGCCGCCTACCTGAAGGCGGAGCATTTCTACGACCCCGTCCACGCGCTGATCTACGACGCCTGCGAGCGGCTCGTCACATCGGGCCGTCTCGCCGCGCCGACCATCATCGACTCCTTTCTCGCAAGCTCGGAAGGCTTCCGCGAGGCGGGCGGGCGGCGTTATCTCGAAGAGCTCGCGCGCAACGTGCCCACCACCGCCGGCGCGCCCGACTACGCGCGCGTGGTCTTCGATCACGCCGTGCGGCGCGGCCTCATCAACATCGGCGCGGAGATGATCGAGCGCGCGCGCGAGGCCACGCTCGACGACGAGCCGGCCCGCCAGCTTCAGGACGCCGAGCAGTCGCTCTACAAGCTCGCCGAGACCGGCAAATACGGCGGCGGCTTCAAGACCTTCCGCGCCGCCATCACCGAGGCGATCGAAATCGCCGACGCCGCGATCAAGCGTGACGGCGGGCTCGCCGGAATCGCCACGGGCCTGCGCGATCTCGACATGATGCTGGGAGGGCTGCACCCGTCGGACCTCATCATCCTCGCAGGACGGCCCTCGATGGGCAAAACCTCGCTCGCGGTGAACATCGCGGTGAACGCGGCGCGCGCCTACAAGCCCGAGCGCCTTCCCGACGGCTCGGTCAAGGCCGCCGAGGGCGCGGTCGTCGGCCTGTTCTCGCTGGAGATGGCCGCCGAGCAGCTCGCCACGCGCATCATCTCGGAGTTCTCGGGCGTCCCGTCGAACGAGATCCGCCGCGGGCGCGTCGACGCCGAGCAGTTCGACCGCATCTATCACGCCGCGCGCGAGCTCGAGGCGCTGCCGCTTTACATCGACGACACGGGCGGCCTGTCGATCGCCCAGCTCGCCGCGCGCGCGCGCCGGCTCAAGCGCCAGCACGGGCTCGGCCTCCTCGTCGTCGACTATCTCCAGCTCGTGACCGGCTCGGGCCGACGCGCCAGCGACAACCGCGTGCAGGAGATCACCGAGATCAGCCAGGGCCTCAAGGCGCTGGCCAAGGAGCTCAACGTGCCGGTGCTCGCGCTCTCGCAGCTGTCGCGGCAGGTCGAGAACCGGGACGACAAGCGCCCGCAGCTCGCGGACCTGCGCGAGTCCGGCTCGATCGAACAGGACGCCGACGTAGTGCTGTTCGTGTTCCGCGAGGAATATTATCTCAAGCGCTCCGAGCCGCGCGAAGGCACGCCCGAACACGCCGAATGGCTGCAGAAATGCGAGGAGGTTCGCGGCGTCGCCGAGGTCATCATCGGCAAGCAGCGCCACGGCCCTATCGGCAAGGTCGACCTCTATTTCGACGAAAGCCTGACCAAGTTCTCCAATCTCGACCGCGGCATCTACGACGAATACCGGCGCGACTGAACGACTGGAGCAAGCCGCTTTGGCGTTGAATCGCTTGAACGCCGCGCGCCCCATCGCAACGCGCTAGGATCAAAGCGCGATTATCGCGCCGGCCAGGCTATTTGATCCGCTTACGGAGCCATTCGGCGAGCGCGGCGGCGTTGTTGCGCTCCGCTCCTTTCGAGGCGTGAAGCAGCGTCACCGGACCCTGCTTCAGCCGCGCCGCGATCGCGTCGATCTGCGCGCGGCGCGCCTCGGCCGCCGCGTCTTCGGCTTCGAGCTCCTTTCGATAGGCGGCCTCGAACGCCTTCCAGCTTTTCGCCTCGTCCGGAAAGCCGGGCTCGGCGTGCGCCTTGCGTCGCAGCTCATGGCTCGGCGCGAGCGCTTTCGCCCACAGGTCGATCCGCGCCTGCGCCTTGGCGAGCCCGCGCGGCCAGAGGCGGTCCACGAGAACGCGAAAGCCGTCGCCCGCAGCGGGCGGATCATAGACCCGCTTGACGCCAAGCCCGCCCTCTTTGCGCGCCGCGCTCATCGCCTTCCCTTCCGTCTCTCGGTCGCGACCGGACAAGCCGCTTTCGCCGTCACGCTGGCCCGCGCCGGGCGGCGGGGCAAGCCCTCGCCGCGTCGCGCGTCGTCAAATCTTCGCCAGCCCGCCCTCTTTGCGCCCTCCGCCCGCCTTCCGGCCGGCGGCGAATGCGCCTATTGCTCGCGCCATGAGCCCGCCCGCCCGCGACGACTTTCGCCCGCCCGCGACGCGTCCGCTCGTCGAGATCGACCTCGACGCGCTGTGCGCCAATTTCCGCACGCTTGCCGCCGCCTCGGCGGGCGCGACGCCGGCGGCGGTGGTCAAATGCGACGGCTACGGCCTCGGCGCGGCGCCCGTCGCCCAGGCGCTGGCGATCCAGGAGAAATGCCGCACGTTCTTCGTCGCCTATCCGCATGAGGGCGCGCGGCTGCGCGCCGCGCTCGCCCGCTGCGCGCCCCACGCGACGATCTATGTCTTCAACGGGCCGCATGAGGAAACCCTGGCCGCTTTCGACGCGCACCGGCTGATCCCGGTGGTCAATAGCCTCGAACAGGCGCGCCTGTGGGCGCGCGCCCGGCCGGGCGCGCCGGCGGCCCTGCACGCGGACACCGGCATGAACCGGCTCGGCGCGCCGGCGTACGAGCTCGACGACATCGCCGCGCTCGACGGTCTGTCGGTCGTTCTGGTCCTGAGCCACCTCGCCTGCTCCTCCGACCCGCCCCATGAAATGAACCCGCGCCAGCGCGCGCTTTTCGAGAAGGCCGCGGCGCGTTTTCCCGGCGCGGCCCGCAGCCTTGCGGCGTCGAGCGGCGCGCTGCTGCCCGCGTCCTATCATTTCGAGCTCACCCGGCTCGGCGTCGGGCTCTATGGCGTCAGCCCGCTCGACATTCCCGACGGGCGCATCGCGCCGGTCGCGCGCCTCACCGCGCCGGTCATCCAGCTTCGCAACGTCGCCGCCGGCGAGAGCGTCGGCTACGCTCGCGCCCATGTGTTCGACGCGCCCCGTCGGCTGGCTACGCTCGCGCTCGGCTATGGCGACGGCCTGCCGCGGATCATCGGCGACCGCGGCGCGGCCTTTCTGGGCGGGGCGCGCTGTCCCATCGTCGGCCGGGTGTCGATGGACCTTGCAGTGCTCGACGTCACCGAGGCGCCCGAGCCGGTCCGGCTCGGCGACCGGGCGGAGCTTTTCGGCCCCCGCCTGCCCATTGAGGAGACGGCCGCGGCCTGCATGACGATCGGCTATGAATTGCTCACAAGCCTTGGCGGGCGCGTTCCGCGTCGCTACCTGTGGCGGGCGGCGCCGGCCGGCTGGCGCGCGCCCGACGACGAGGGGATGTAAGGCATGAACGTTTTCGCCGCCACGGGCCGGGGGACCCTCGCCGTCGTCCGCGAGGTCGGCCGGATCGCGCAGTTCGCCGCGCGCGGCGCCGTCGGCTGGGCGGCGGGACCGTTCTATTGGCGGGCGTTTCTCAACGCGCTGATGCGCATCGGTTTCAATTCCCTGCCGGTGATCGGGCTCACCGCGATCTTCACCGGCGCGGCGCTCGCGCTCAACATCTACGAAGGAGGCGCGCGCTTCAACGCCGAGACCTTCCTGCCGCAGATTCTCGGCGTATCGATCGTGCGCGAGCTCGGCCCCGTCCTCGCCGCGCTCATGGTCTCGGGCCGCTCGGCCTCGGCCATGGCGGCCGAGCTCGGCGCGATGCGCGTGTCGGACCAGATCGACGCGATGTCGACCCTCGCGGTCGATCCGTTCAAATATCTCGTCTCGCCGCGGATGCTCGCCGCGACCATCGCGCTGCCGGTTCTCGTGCTCGTCGCCGACATCATCGGCGTGTATGGCGGCTATCTCGTCGCGGTGCACGCGCTCGACTTTTCGGGGACCGTCTTTATACGGAATTTGTGGGAGTTTCTCACCAATGACGATATCGTCAGTGGCCTGATAAAGGCGGCCGTCTTCGGCTTTCTGCTGTCGGCGATGGGCTGCTATTACGGCTACAACAGCCGCGGCGGCGCGCAAGGAGTGGGCGCGGCGACTCGCTCGGCGGTGGTCGGCTCGGCAGTGCTGATTCTCGCCGCCAACTATCTTCTCACTTCCCTGTTCATTCGGGTCTAGGAGGCTCGCGGTGCCGGGCGACACGCCGAAAATCTCCATCCGCGGCCTCGAGAAGGCGTTCAACGGCAAACCCGTGCTGCGCGGGCTGGATCTCGACCTTGCGCCCGGCCGCTCGCTCGTCGTCATCGGCATGTCGGGCACGGGAAAGTCCGTGCTCCTCAAATGCGTTCTCGGCGTCATCCAGCCAGACCGCGGGCGGATCGCGATAGACGGCGTCGACATCGTTCGCCTTTCCGAATCGCGGCGCGCGCGCATGACCCGTCAGATCGGAATGCTGTTTCAGGGCGCGGCGCTCTTCGACAGTCTGAAAGTATGGGAGAACGTCGCCTTCCGGCTGATCTACGGCGAGCGCCGCCCGCGCCGCGAAGCCCGTCAGACGGCCGTGGACTGTCTCGCCCAGGTCGGGCTCGCGCCGGAAGTCGGCGAGCTTTCTCCCGCCGAGCTTTCCGGCGGCATGCAGAAGCGCGTCGCGCTCGCGCGCGCCATCGCCGCCGAGCCCTCCATTCTCTTCTTCGACGAGCCGACCACCGGGCTCGATCCGATCACCGCCGACGTCATCAATTCGCTGATTTCCGATCGCACGCGGGCGCTCGGCGCGACCGCGATCTCGATCACGCACGATCTCGTCTCCGCGCGGAAGATCGCCGACGAGATCGCCATGCTGCATCAGGGGCAGATCATCTGGCGCGGACCGGCCTCTGAGATCATGAACACCGGCAATCCGATGGTCGACCAGTTTGTGCACGGACGGGCAGACGGGCCGATCCATATGACCATGCGCCGGGCGTGAGCGCGCCATTCAGCGCGCGGACAACCGCCGCTGGCGACGCCCGCTACGCCGTCAGCACGTCATAGTCTCCGCGGATAAAGGCTTCCGCGAGCCTGAACTTCTGGATTTTGCCGGAGCCGGTGAGCGGCCAGGCCTCCACCCAGATCCAGTAGACGGGCGTCTTCTGCGGCGAGAGACGCTCACGGATGAATTTCTTGAGCGCAGCCGGGTCGGGGCGCGCTTCTCCCTTCGCGCGCATGAAGCAGGCGACCTGTTCGCCCCATTTCTCGTCCGGCACGCCGACGACGGCGACTTCCGCGACGTCGGGGTGCTCGAGCATGGCGTTCTCGATCTCCGCCGGAAACAGATTCTCGCCGCCGCGGATGATCATCTCCTTCACCCGGCCGGTGATGGAGACATAGCCGCGCGCGTCCATGCGGCCGAGATCGCCGGTGTGCAGCCAGCCTTCCGCGTCGATCGCCTTGGCCGTCGCTTCCGGATTGTCGTTATAGCCCAGCATGACGAGATAGCCGCGCGCGCAGATCTCGCCCTGCGCGCCGACGGGAAGAACTTCATTCGTCTGCGGATCGCGGATCGAGACTTCGACATGCGGCAGGGGCTGGCCGATGGTCGTCGTCAGATCCTCCATCGCGTCATCGGCCCAGGTCTGGGTGATGACCGGCGAGGCTTCCGTCTGTCCGTAGATGATCTGGATCGGCGAGCCGAGCACGCGCTCGGACTTGCGCACCAGCTCCGGCGCGACCATCGATCCGCCCGACATGACGCGCATCACCGAAGAGACGTCCCGTCCGGCCCGCTCGACCTCTTCCATGAGGGCGAAAAGCATCGTCGGCACGCCGAGAACGAATTTCATTCTTTCGCGCTCGATCGCTGCCGCCGCGAGCGCCGCGTCGAAGTTGGGCAGCAGAAACATGCTCGCGCCCACGCCGAGTCCGCCCAGGGCGAGAATCGCGCAGCCGGTCGTATGGAAAAGCGGCATGTAGTGCACGAAGGCGTCGCCCGGACCGACGCCGCCGCGCCGGATCGTGTCGCGCGCATTCTGAACGAGCCCGGCGTGGTGCAGGAGCGCGCCTTTGGGAAACCCCGTCGTGCCGGAGGTGTACTGAATCTGCGCCGGGTCGCGCGGCGCGACGTCAGGCAGAACGCCCTGCTCGGCGCCGGCGAACAGCGCTCCATGATCGGTGAGCAGAATCAGGCGCCGCACCCCCGGCAGGCCGGCGCATACCTGCCGCGCGATCTCGGCCAGCGGGTTGCCGCGCACGTTTTCGACGAGGTAAAGCGCTTCGGCGCGCGACTGTTCGAGCACGTATTTGAGCTCGCGCGCCTGATAGGACGGATTCACGGTGACAAGGGTCAGCCCAGCCATCGCCGAAGCGAGTTCGAGCAGGATCCATTCAGGAACATTGTTCGCCCAGACGGCGATCCGCGCGCCCTTGTCGTGACGGCTCGCGAGCGCCCGCGCCAGGCGCTCGCAGTCGGCGAGCAATTCCGCATAGGTCCACGCGCGCCCGTAATCGCCGTTCGCCAGGACTTCCCGCAAGGCGGGCGCGTCGCCGTAAGCTCCGACCGACCGACGGAGCATGTCGCCGATGGTCAACTCTTCGAGAACGCCGTCCGCCTGCGCCGGAAAATAAGACTCCTTCAGTTCGACAGCGTACATGCGTCCTCCCGTCCTCGCCCCCTTTTCGATATTATTCGCCCCCGGACTTTCTGATCAGCTGCGTTTGCGTGACGATCGCGGCCAGCCGGCCTTCGCCGTCGTAAATGTCCGTCTTCCACACCTGAATCGCGCGGCCGAGCTTGACGGGCGTGGTCACGGCCTTCGCCGTCTGGCCGACCGGCACCGGCCGCAGGAAATTGGTTTTTGACTCGATCGTCGTCGTCAGCGCGCCTTCAGGCATATTGAGGAAGGCGCCGACACCGCCGAGATTGTCCGCGAACGCCATGATCGCCCCGCCGTGCAGCGTGGCGGGAATGGTGCAATGCTCGGGCGTCACGCGCAGCTCTGCTTCGATCCGCTCCTTCGAGGCGGCGGTGATCTTCACGCCCATCATTTTCGCGAAGGGCGCGTTATTCTTGTTCAGCGCCGCGACGAGCTCATCCCCGGTCATGTTCATCCCGCATTCATCAACACCGCGACGAGCAGCGCCGTTTCCTTCCCATGATTGACCCAGGCGTGGTTGGTCGCGCGCTGGATGACGACGTCGCCCGGCTTCAGCGATCTCGCCTCGCCGTCGTCGAGCAGAAGATCAACCTCGCCGCGCACGAGCACGATGACGTCGAGCGTGTCGGTCTTGTGCATCATCGGATGGCGAGCCGTATCGACCCGCGCGTGGCTCGCCCCGGCGGCGGCGAATCCGAAGGCGGCCTGCGCCTCGCGCTCTTCCGGCGTTTTCGACTCCTCTTCGGGCGGAACCGTGAACCAGCGGACCTTGACCGTTCCTTTGTCGGGTTCGAGCCGCACGTCCTCGCGCGCGAGCCGGTCCTCCCCGGCGAGAAGTCCTGCGGATGACAGCGCCGCCGTCCAGATCTCGGCGAGCCCCGCCTCCTCGACGGCGAGCAATCTGGCCGGGCCGCCGTCGATCGCCACATGCGAGCGGCCGGTCCGGTCATCCCCCGTCACGATGCGGCGCAGCGCCGCCCAGTCCATCACGCGCCTCCGGCCGCGCCGATACGCGCGCGGACCGTTTGCGTCACTTCCAGCGCGTCATAGACCTCTTCATCTTCAGGCGGCTCGCCCTCGCCGAAGATGACTTCGAGCCGGGCGGTGTAAAATTTCCGCGCCCCGATCGTACCGAGATCGCCGCCGACCCCGACGCTGACGCCCGAGCGCCGCCCGTAAGAGCCTGTACCGAATCCGGCGCCGACGCCGACCCCGCCCTTTTCCGCATAGTCGAGGCTGCGCCCGACGACCCGGAACCAGTCATAGCCGTTCTGAAGCGCCAGCTCGGCAGCCCGCAGAAGGGCGAAGTCCTCCACCGCCTCCGGCGGCGTCGCGCCGTCGCCAGCGAAGACGACTCTGTACCGGTCCCGTTCGATGCGGGTCTCCGAATAGCCGTAACCCTTCGTGTCGACCGGCTGATAAGCGGTGCCGACCGCCGTCGCGCAGGCGGCGAGCAAAACCGCCGCCCCAGCGGCCCCGAGCAGTCTCATGGCGTGCTCCCTGTCCTGTTTTCCCGTCCCGGCCGCATCAAGGCTAGCATTGTCCTTGTCGGCCCGCAAAAACGTCGTGCAGGCTCGCCGGCCGGCGCGAACGCCGGATTCTCCTCCGCGAACAGGCGCATTAAATCACCGTAATGCGCGACGACGCGCCGGGCGGGCTCTTGAACCGCTTCCGGTTCGGAGCGACGATGTCCGTCCAGTTGCGTATCGGGGAGAACTGGTCTGGCGCATGAAGGGCCTGACGGCGAAACGTAGCCCGCGCCGGCCACAATAGACGGGGAGACAGCATGAAATATCTCACGCCACGCCTTGCGGGCGCGGCCGCTTGCGCGCTCGCATGCGCCGGCGCGTCCGCCTACGCCCACAGCCCTGTGGGCGGCGCCGAGTCCGGCGCTCTCGCGCATCTCGCCGAGGAAGCCAATCTGGTCTTTCGCGGCCGCGTCGCCAAGGTCGAGTACAGGCTCTCGGAGCCGACCGATGAGGAGCCCGGCCTGCCGCACGCCATCGTCACCTACCGCGTCTCGAAGACATACCGCGGCAAGACCGAGGCCGATACGTTCTCCATGCGGTTTATCGGCGGGCCTGACGGCATGGGCGGATTTCTCGATCTCAGCGGAGTTCCGTTCTTCGAAGAAGGGGAAGAAGACATTCTTTTCGTCAGGCATGCGGGCCAAGAAGGCTGCCCGCTTGTTCTGTGCGAGTACGGACGATTTCGCGTCTATCAGGGCGGCGTTTACAATACGCATGGCTCGCCCGTGCGCGCGATCATCGACGACAACGCCATCGCGCGCGGCCGACCGCTTGAGGAATTCCTCCGCGTCAGCTTTCCTGCGCCGACATTCGACGGACTGATGCGCAATCCGGAGGCCCGCGATCTGCTGAAACAGATGGATCTTACCGAGGAGGAGGCGCGCCGGCGCTACGAGCAGGAGGCGCCCAAGACGATCCAGCTCATCGCCGCATTTCCCGAGCCTTCGGCCGAAAGCGGCGCGGACGCCGAAACCGAGGCGCCTGACCGCCCGATCATTCGCGACCCGCGGCTGCGTCGCCTGGACGACGTAAAGCCGCAACGCGAAGGGGCGTTACGCCGACAACAACCCGGCCAGCCGCAGATTCAGCCTGAATCGACCGCGCCCGTCCGGATCGATCCTTCGATCGCCGCGCGGCAGGCTCTCTCCCGGCCGGCGCTCGCGATCGCCCAGGGCGAGCGTGAGATTCCCGAAGGCCCCCTCGCCGTCGAGGAGTTCGAAGCGGCCGTCGCCCGCGTCATCGAGAAGACGCAGCGCGCGCCCGCTGAGATCCGGCCGATCGACCTCGACGCGCCGTTCACAGCCAGGCCTTTCGTTCTTCTGCAACCGCAGGCGATCGAAAGCCCGCCGCCGAGGATCGAGAGAGACGCGAACAAGCAGGAGCAGGAAGAGCTTCGGCTGTTCAACCAGAAAGACGGCGATCCCGTCATCAGGCGCTAGCGCGCGAGCCGGCGACAATCACGGAGAAACGATCATGAAACTGACCCGCATTCTTCTGGGCGCGGCGCTGGCGCTCGTGACGACGAACGCCGGCGCTTTCAGCTATTCGACCTGTCTGGGCGAAAAGCTGAAATGGCCTTCGAACTCCAAACAGCTGCGCGTCAACCTGACGAGCTTTCCGGCCGGATACTGGCTGAACGGCGTGTAGGACGGCGTCAGCAAGTTCAATCTCAATCCCAGCAAGTTCCGTTACACCCTGGCGACCGAAACCGGCGGAGTCGGCCGCGGCAACGGCCAGAGCGAGATCTGGGGCTGGCCGGGATCGGAGATCGACGGCGCGCCCGCCGTCGCCTCGTCCCGCTGGGACTGCTACTGGTTTTTCGGCAATCATGTGAAGATGAAGGAAGTCGACGTCATCTTCAATTTCGACGATCCCTGGCGGTGGACGGCCAACACCAACAAGGAGGCGATGTTCATGTACCGCACGAGCGGCGGTCTGCGCCCGTTGCAGACGACGCTCGCCCATGAACTCGGCCACGGCCTGCGGCTTAATCATGTGAATTACGAGTACAATGTGATGGGCACGGATTTCGAGCACATCCATGTGAACGGCTCGAACGCCCGCGCTTATGGCGGCGAGGATGTCGCGGACGGCATGGTCTTCCTCTACGGCGCGCGTTCTGGCGCCTGGGAGGACGTCGGCGTCGTCCACTGGCGCTACAGCGGCGCGTCCGGCGAGTACAGCGACCACCGCAAGACCCGCATCTTCAATTCGTCGATGGGAAACCTGCCGACGGTCACCATCAATGGCGAAACGGGGTACCGCGTGAACCGGGGGCAGACCGTTCGCGCCGAGTTCACCTATGAGAACAACGGCAAAAGCTATCAATCGAACGTGAAGGTCGGTTACTACGTCTCCACGAACGATCTCATCACCACCTACGACCGCCGCATCGGCGGCTCCACTTTCACACTCGGCCGGAATGACGTCTACACGACGACCAAAACGCTCGTCATTCCGAATGACCTTTCCGCAAACACGAATTACTGGCTCGGCGTGATCGTCGACGAGGATAACTCGATCAGCGAAGCGGTCGGCTGGAACAACGCCGCCTACATCCCCATCAGGGTGCAGTAGCCCTTCCCGTCGGCGCGAAGCCTGGCTTCGCGCCGCGCATCATCCGAAAAACCGCGTCGCTGCGTCCGGACGCATGAGAAGCGTGAGAACGAGCCCGCCCAGCGCGCCGCCGAGATGGCCTTCATGGGCGATGCGCCCGCCCTGAGCGCCCATCATCCGCGCCGAAATCAAAATGAACAGCGCGCCGTAAATGACTGCCGGGATGCCGAACGGGATCGGAAAGATATAGATCGGCGCGAGCGGAAAGAAGACGCAGAAAGACAGCACCACGCCGGACACCGCGTCCGAGGCGCCGATCGAGCTGTAGGACGGCTCGCGCCGGCGTACGATGAGGCTGGTGATTCCGCTCGCGACGACGGCGCCGAAATAGACCACGAGAAAGCCGAGCTTGCCGAGCAGGCGCTCCATCGTCGGGCCGAAAAACAGCAAAGTCAGCATGTTGAACGACAGATGGATCAGCCCGCCATGCAGAAAGGAGGACGTGATCACCCGGTAATGCTGTCCGCCGCGCGCGACCGCCTCCACATTGAAGGCGAAATGCCCGATGAAGCGCCGGTCCGCATACAGCGCATAAAGGCTGACGATCACGTTCGCCGCGATCAGCGCGTAGGTCGCAGGCGCGTTGGGAAACTCCACGAATGCTCCCTTTCCTGTCGTGCGAGAGGCGCCGTCGTCATTGGCCCGTTTCGCCCGCTTCCGCCGGCGTCAGCGCGGTCATCGCCAGCGCGTGCACCGGACCGGCGAGCTCGTCCTTCAGCGCGGCGTTGACGGCCCGCTGGCGCGCCAGACGCGACATGCCCTGGAACGCGTCGGCGACGATCAGGATCCGGAAATGCGACTCCCCGCCGGGGCGCGCGCCGGCGTGGCCTTTGTGAAGATGCGATTCGTCGCGCACCTCGAGGCGCGCCGGCGAAAAGGCGGCGGCCAGCTTTTCCCTGATGGTCTCGGCGACGGCCATGACGCGCGCTCGTTCAAATTCCGGGGACGCCCTTCATCCCGGGCGTTTCGCCGGCCTGTCAAGATTGTTTCAACCGGCGCACGCCACCATACTTAGCCCATGAGCGACTACGCCTACAGACCCCGTCTGGGCTTCGACATCCGCGTCCGCCCGCCTCGCGAGGAGGCGGAGGAGCCGCCCGTCTGGGCGGCGGCGAGCGGACGTCTGTGCGACGCGCCGGATTGCCGCCGGCGCGCCAGCGTGCGCGTCGCCAAAAGCCCGCGCGAGATGCACGACAAGCTCTGGCTGTGCGCCCAGCACGCGCGCGAGCACAACCGGCGATGGAACTTCTTCGAGGGCCTTTCCGACGCGGAGGCCGAGGCGATCCGCCTCGCCAGCCTCTATGGCGACCGGCCGACCTGGGCGATGGGCGGAAACGAGCGGGCCCGCGCCGCCGCGCGCGCGCGCCGGCCTTCGGACTTCGAGGACGCTTTCGGTCTCTTTCGCGGCGCCGCGCCGCCCGCGCGCGAGACCGGGCCGACGCGCAACGGCCGGCCGGTGCCGCGCCTGCAGGCGCAGGCCTTCGAGACGCTGGGCCTTGCTGTGACGGCCTCGGCCGCCGAGATCCGCCGGCGTTACGCCGAGCTCGTGCGGCGCTTTCACCCGGACGCCAATGGCGGCGACCGCAGCGCCGAGACCCAGCTCATCGCGGTCGTGCGGGCCCATCAGATTTTGAAGAAGGCCCGGATCTGCTGACGCCGCCGCCCCCTGCCGGCGGCCCTTGAATTTCGCCGTCTTTCGCGCGAGGGTCCGCCGCGCCGCAGCATCCATAGTGGTCAGAAAGCCGCCCAGACATGGCCGTCATCACCGACGAGAAGTTCTTCGACAAGCCCGAGCGGACCGTGAACGCCCGCGCCGTCTTCAAGGTCGATTTCGACATGGACGTCCCGGCCTTCGCCGAGCCCAATGAATACGTGCCGGCGATCGACGACGCTTACCGCTTCGACCCGCAGACCACGCGCGCGATCCTCGCCGGCTTCGCCCACAATCGGCGCGTGATGGTGCAGGGCTATCACGGCACGGGCAAGTCGACCCATATCGAGCAGGTCGCCGCGCGGCTCAACTGGCCCTGCGTGCGGGTGAATCTCGACAGCCATGTCAGCCGCATCGATCTCATCGGCAAGGACGCCATCGTGGTCGAGAAGGGCGTGCAGGTGACCGCCTTCAAGGAAGGGATTCTTCCCTGGGCGTTCCAGCGCCCGGTCGCGCTCGTCTTCGACGAATACGACGCCGGCCGGCCGGACGTGATGTTCGTGATCCAGCGCGTGCTGGAGGCGGAGGGGCGCCTCACCCTGCTCGACCAGAACAAGGTGCTCACGCCCCATCCCTATTTCCGGCTGTTCGCGACGACCAACACCATCGGCCTCGGCGACACGACGGGCCTTTATCACGGCACGCAGCAGCTCAATCAGGGCCAGCTCGACCGCTGGTCGATCGTCACGACGCTGAATTATCTGGAGCGGGAAGAGGAAGTCGAGATCGTCATCGCCAAGGCCCCGATCTACGACTCCAAGGAAGGCCGCGCGGCCGTCGACGCCATGGTGCGCGTCGCCGACATGACCCGCAACGCCTTCATCAACGGCGACATCTCGACCGTGATGAGCCCGCGCACGGTCATCAACTGGGCCCAGAACGCCGAGATATTCCAGGACATCGGCTACGCTTTCCGGGTGACGTTCCTGAACAAGTGCGACGAGCTCGAGCGCCCCACGGTGGCCGAGTTCTACCAGCGCGCCTTCGGCGAGGACCTGCCCGAAGCCGCCCCCCAGGTCAGCGTGGCGTGAGGGCTTCCGCCGGGTGCGTTTCCGCTTTCAAAAGAGCCGAAACGTTTGATTCCGGGTCCGCCAGAACTTCGGTGACGTCCTTGACGTCGTACACATAATGGTCGTTGCGAAATACGACTGATCTTTGGTCAGTTACGAGCGGGATCTCCAAGCTTGCAATCTTTGAAAAGATTATTCGCCAGTTATTTATCGGGGTTTGCGTCAAATAAGGGCGACCGTAACGGCTGCTGTCCCAATAAATGGCGTTCAATATGCCGAACTTCATACGCATCTCGTCAAGGCCAAATCCGTGCATATTCATAAAGGGCTGCTCCCTTAGCCGTCGTGGATAAGGCCCCTCGTCAGATTGAATGACAAATATCATGCTTCGGCCCCTATCTACCGATCTGTTGGCGTCAAATATTTCAAGAATCCTGCGATTAAATTGCTCTACATACGCGACATAATTTCCTTTAAACTCACCCCAAGATATTCCTGAACCCGGGTACGAGACGGGCTTGATGCAATTTCCTTCCGCATCCATCGTAATAGGATCATGCGGGATGGTGAGATGCGCAAACACGAATATAGGGCCGTCCTCTGCGCGCGCCCTTATCTCCTCAAGATAATCAAGTTGAGACCGAAGTCGGCGGCATTCTTTAGTTTGGCCCTTCCCAAAATGGCGCTCGACCCACGGCAAGGGCGTCGTCGCAAGCAAGGTGCGATCAAACTCGCTGAGATTAGAGAACCCTCTCTGCCCGTAGTAATTTTTATGGGCGTTCTTGTTGATTCGCGTCGGCTCCCACCAATTGCCAAGATGAACATACTGATACCCAATTGATCTCAGGACTCGTTGAACAGCATTATCCTCGATCATTACGTGCAGTGGGCCTCGGTCGGTGGAATCGGCGGGCATGACTTGGAAAAGAGGCTCCAAATCCGTCATATTCAAGGTTGAGGCAAGTGATTCCACCGTCTTGGCATAATTCGCCCGAGCGTTTTTTACATAATGAAATCCTCGCTGTTCTAGGGCATTCAAAAACACCTCGCTGTCGAAACCAAACGCTTCTCGCAACACAGTTGAGGAGGCATACCTGTCAGGTACGATGTATATGATATCGGGCAGATCGTCGTCCGCGGCAGCTGTCGGCGTCGCGATGACCTTCGTCAATTCCTCGGCGACCATGAGTCCGATTGGTTTGCGTTTGATGATCTCATATAGGGAGAAAGTCATCGACGCCGCCGCGGCGGCGCCGGAAACGACGAAAACGAATAAAATAATTCGCTCTCTATTCACACGACGGAACGGCGCAGTGCTCGCTGCACAGACAAATAAAAGTCCAATGACTGCGGCTGATACCGCTACCGAATCTTTCAAACCAAGAAAAATAGCGGCCCCATAAAACCCTAAGAACTTAAAGAACGCGAAAAGCATAATAGGGAATGCAAGCGCTATCCTTTCTCCCAAGGAGCCTAATCGATAAAAAAAGACAGGAACCGTCAGCGCGACAGATATGAGCACGGCCATTGAAGGAGCAAGGTCAGAAAGGTCCGCCGCCCCTGGGTTGTCGAGGAATATGCCGAGCGGTCCTATTACCGCAACGGAAACAGCTGCGCCCAAAGCGAACAACAGCTCTCTGGGCTGCCGCAAAATCCAGCCCATGTCGAGTTTTCTAGATTCGTTCTGACCTGCTCCCCTGGAACCTCCCCACTCTGAGGTTAGTCTGTTCCTCGACAGAGGAGACGGACGATGAAGCGCAGCAGGTTCAGCGAAGAACAGATCATTGGCATTCTGA
>NZ_FZQA01000005.1 GCF_900199215.1 Amphiplicatus metriothermophilus | reverse complement strand
CGCCCGCGCGCGCCCCTTCGGGGCGAAACCGCGCGATTCGCGCAAAGCCGAATCGTTCGAAACCGGCCCGAAGCCCTTGCGGCGCCAGACTCAGCGCGACTCGCCGCCGCGCCGTTTCGTGCGATTCGCCGCCCCGCCGTCGCCCGGCAGGCGAGCCCGCCGGCCGGGCCCGCCGCCGGCTTACATCGCCGTGAAGCGCGCGGGGGCGTTCTCGGCCGTCTTCTCCACGATCCCGACCGCGCCGGCGCTCGCGGTGCCGCTCTCGGCCGCCGCGGCGAGGAAAACCAGGACGTCGCCCAACCCGTCTCCGTTGAAGTCGGCATGCGCGATCTCCTGAAGCCGCACGCGCTGGCCGCCGGCCGACCAGCGCCACACGCCCGGCGCTTCCGCTTCGATCGCGACGGTCCCCGCCTCGGCGTCGTCCGCGGCCGGCCCGATGCGCAGGGGCGCGGCGCCGGCCACGGCCGCGACATCGCCGCGGGCGAGCGCCCCGTCGCGGAAATGGGTGCGTTCGGGCGCGCGGGCGCGCTCGAGCGCGGCGAGCGCCCCGCAGGCGCGCTCGAAGGCGAGTTCGCGGCGCATGTCGGCCGCGGCGAGCGCATGCCAGCCCTCGGCGCGACGAGCGCGCCAGGCGGCGCAGGTCCGCACCGTAACCGCGCCGGCGCGCGGGTCGGTCGGATGGGACAGGCTGACCGACGCCGCGCCGCCGGAGTCGGTCACGGGGCTTTCCGCGAAGTCCGCGAACGCAGCCGGCGGGCGGCAGCTCCCGCTTTCGAGACCGGCGACGCCGATGTCGGTTCGAAGGCAAACGGCGGCGCGGCGCTCTTCGGCCTCCCGCCGCAGGAGCAGGATGATCGCCGCGACGGCGAGGATCGCCGCCAGCGTCGCGAGCGCCCCGAAGAGGAGAAGACGTTTGCGCGCGGGAGTCATTCAAAGCAGTCCCAGTTCGGCGAGCCTGGCGCGCAGGGCCGAAGGCGCGCCCCGCGCGCCGCTTTTAAGATCGCGCGGCGCGTCCTCGGGCCTGAGATAGCGCCAGCCCTGAAAGGCGCGGCGGGGCTGGGCCTCGACGGGGACGACCTCGGGCTTGAGCAGGATGGCGCAGCGTGCGATCCCGTCCGCGCCCGTCACCGGCTCGAAGCCGACGAGCGCCTGGCGCGCCAGAACGACCCCCTTGATGACCCAGTAGAGCGAGCCGCCGTCGAGAAGCTCCGCCGTCCGGCGCGGGAACAGGCGCGTGACGTGCTCGCTGACCCGGCCCCAGCGCCCCTCGCGCGCGTTGCGCTCGGCGCGCCGGGCGACCCAGCCGGCGAGGTCCTCGACGCTCTCGGCGCCGACGCAGAGCTTGACGAGATGAACGGTCATGCGGTCACGCGCGCGTCTGCGCGCCAAGGCCTATTCCGCCAGACGCAGGCGCGCAAGCTCGCGCGCGCGCTGGCGCTTGAGGTCGTGGCGGGCGACGCGCTTCACGAGGATGTAGAGAATGAAATAGGACATCGCCGCGCCGGTCGCCGCCAGCCACATGGGCAGGTTCTCGAACAGCGCGGTGAAGCGCTCATAGGTGAGCCCGAGCGCGGCCGCGGCGGCTGGAAACTCCTGCCCCAGAAGCAGCGCCGCGCCGAGCCCCGTGAGCGCGAAGGCGAGCACGCCGGCCAGAACCGCGCCGACCGTCACGCCCATGTCGGCGTATTCCTCCGCCTTCGAAATGATCATCTTCGACGGATCGCCGGCGATCGCCTGGGTCGCGGCGAAAAGCGCGCGGGCGCGCGCGGCGCGCTCCTCCGGCGAGAGCGCGACCTTCGTCTTGTCCCTGGCGTCGTCGAAGTTGACGAGGGGCCTGGCCTTCAGCTCCACGTCGGAGACGAAAGCCGGCTCGCATTCGGGCGCGGGCCGAACGTCCGCGCTCGGAACGACCAGCGCGGCGTCGGTCGGCATGAGGAAGAGCGACTTTTCGGCCGCGCGCCGGCGCACCAGGCCGTCGAGCGCGACGAGCTCGCCGTTGACGCGCGCGCGGGTCCACATCTCGAAGGCCTGCGCGGCGGCCAGCTTGTCGCCTTCGTTGAGCTTGCGCAGCACCGTGGAGCGGCGCCAGTTGTCCTCGCCGATATTGAAGATGAGCGAGACGAGCGCGTCGTGCTCGTTCTGATTGAGAGGGGCGCGGACGGTCTCCGCGATGAGGGCCTCGATCGGCTTGACGTCCTCGCGCAGAAGGCGCTCGGCGTCGCCTTCGGTGACGCTCATGCCGTGGCGGGCGGTCGCGGTGTGGCCGTAGCCAACGGTCCACTGCTCGCTCGGCGCGTAATGCGCCGACATGCGCAGGCCCTCATAGCCCTTGATGAGATTGAGCCCTGTCTCTCCCGTCTTCATCGCGGCCAGCCATCCCCTCGCAGCGCCGCCCCGACCCCCGATCCGCCGGACGGCGCGCCAACGCAAACGAACGCTCCGGTCGGGGCGAAAACCGCGCCCCGGCCGGCGCCGCGCGCCGACTCCGTTAACGATTTGTTTAGCATGCGCGCCCCGCGTTGGGTAGGCGTGGGCGCCGGGCCGGGGCGCGCGGGACGGCCCATTTCGGCACGCCCCGTGCTAGAATTTCTCTCGCTCGGACCGCACGGCGCGGAATCGCCGAGGATTTCCGTCGCCGTTTCGGGCCCGCGCGCGGCCGGAAATGGCACGAGACTTGGGAGCGTTCCCGGCCAGGGGGGCGGCGAGGCCCGGGCCCTCCCCGGCGTTCCGCGCGGCCGGCCTGTGGCCGGCGCGACGCGCAGAACCGGGCGAAGGCAGGTGGGACCATGTTTGGCAACGGTCTGGCGAATATTGCGGCGGCGCTCATCATCGCCGCGGCGATCCTGTGGACCGGCGGCTTCGGGGGCGGCCGGACGAGCGAGGAAGATTTCGCCAAGTGGTACGCGCGCGCCGTGGGCGACATCCGCAACGACATCGTCGTCAATTGCGGCTGCTGCGGCGAGGACGGGCCCCGGAGGGCCGGGCGCGAGTCTTTTTGAGAGCCCGCCCGGCCCCGGCGCCGGCGGCCGGCTATGCGCCGGCGCCGCGACTGGAGCCAGGGCGGGCGCCCCACGCGGAACCGCTGCACGTTCCGCCCGCGCCGCTGGCGGGCGTCGCCCAGCCCGTCTTTCCGCCCGAGCGGCCGGTGATCTTTCCCCCGGGCGCGCCCGGGCCCGGCCCCTTGCCGCCTGTCCTCGTCATTCCGCCCGGCGCAGGCCCGGCGCCCTGCCCGGACGAGCCGACGCCCGACCGGCCGGACTGCCCGAAGCCGCCCCCGCCCGAGCCGCCGCCCGAGGCGTCCGAGCCGGCGACGATCTTCATTCTTCTCGTCGGCGCGCTGGCGCTGTGGCTCGGCGCGCGGCTGACGCGGCGAAAAACACATCAGAACACAGAATAAGCGCAGGCGGCGCCGGCGCGCGGTCAAAGCAGAACGATCGTCGCCAGGCCGAGAAAGACGAAGAAGCCCGTCACGTCGGTGACGGTGGTCAGGAAAATGCCCGAGGCGACGGCCGGATCCGCGCCCAGGCGATGAAGGCCGAGCGGGATGAGAATGCCGGCGAGCGCCGCAATGACGAGATTTATCGTCATCGCCGAGCCCGTCACCAGCGCAAGCTTGACGCTCCTGTCCGGATCGCCGCTCATGAACAGCGACCATCCTCCGGCGAGCAGGCTCAGCAGCACGCCGAAGACCAGTCCGTTGACGAGGCCGACGCCCGCCTCGCGCATCACCACGCGGGCGGCGTTGGAAAAGGTGAGCGTCTTCGTCGCCAGAGCGCGCACCGTGACGGCGAGCGTCTGGGTGCCGGCGTTGCCGCCCATGCCGGCGATGACCGGCATCAGGGCGGCGAGAACGACGATCTGCTCGATCGTGGCGCCGAAAGCGCCCACGACCGAACCGGCCAGCATCGCCGTGAACAGATTGACGACGAGCCAGGGAACGCGGAAACGCGCCGTTTCGATGACGCTGTCCGACAGGCCCGATTCGGCGGCGACGCCGGTCATCGCCAGCATGTCCTCATGGGTCTCCTCGTGAACGATCTCGACCACGTCGTCGACGGTGATCATCCCGACGAGGCGCTCGCTTTCATCGACCACCGGCGCGGAGATGAGGTTGTACTGCTCGAAGAGATAGGCGACCTCCTCCTGGTCCATCGTCACCGGAATGAGGCGCAGCTCGCGGTCGGACATGATCTGCGAGATCGGAACCTCGCGCGGCGTCTTGAGCAGGGTCGACAGCGGCACCGAGCCGACGGGCTTGAAGGTCGGATCGACCACGAAGACCTCGTAGAAGCGGTCCGGCAGGTCGTCCGAGCCGCGCAGCCGGTCGATGATCTGACCCACCGTCCAGTAGGCCGGCGCGGCGAACACCTCCCGCTGCATGAGGCGCCCGGCGCTCTCCTCCTCGTAGTCGAGGGCCTGATGGAGCGCGATGCGGTCCGGGACCGGGATCTCGGCGAGGATCTCGGCGCGTTTCTCCTCGTCGAGATCTTCGAGCACGAAGGCCGCATCGTCCGTATCGAGATCGGCGACCGCCTCGGCCAGCTTCTCGGGCTTGAGCGCCAGCACGACGCTTTCGCGGATGTCGGAATCGAGCTCGGCGAGGGTCTCCGCCGGCAGGCCGCCGCCCAGAAGCTCGATGAGGCGGACGCGCTCGTCCTCATGGAGGAGGCCGAGAAGGTCGGCCATGTCGGCCGGGTGCAGCTCGTCGCACAGCGCGTGAAGCTGCTCTGCGTCGGCGGCCTCGATCGCGGCCGCGACGGAATCGACGAACCCCTCCGACAGCGCGCGATCGGCGCCGAAGGGCGGGATCTCCGCCTCTTCGCCCGCAGGCGGCGTCGGCGCGCCTTCCGGCGCGCGCGCGGTTTCATCAGCGGCGCGTGGCTCGCTCATCGGGGCGTCCTCGCCGGGAACTTCAAAAAGATTGAACTTTCAATAGTTTACGGGAGGCGCGGCGGCGACGCAAGCGGTCGGACGCCTTCAGTCGCGAAAATCGATGATCCCGCTCATGATGACGGCCACGATCGCCGCCCAGATCGGCGTCGCGATGGCGGTGGTCCACAAAAGCTTCTTCTTGAGCTCGGGCTTGACCGGCGCGCCGGGCTCGGCGCCCGCGACCCCGTCGTCCTCGGACTCCCACCGGCCGCGCACGCCCCAGGGAAGGACCGCGAACAGCACGGCCCACCAGACCATGACGTAGACGACGACGGCGCTCAGCGGGTTCATCGCTTAAAGCCTGTTGATCAGTATGCTCACCATAGGCCGCTTGCCCCAGGCGGCGGACATGACGTTGCGCGCGGCGCGCTGGGCGGCGATCGTGACCGCCTCGTCGTCGCGGCGCTGCTTTCTGCCGAGCTTGCCGAGAGCGTCGTCGACGGCTTCCTCGATCAGCGGCGCGAGCGGCTCGCCGTCCGCGTCCGCCGCCGGCGCGCCGATGACGGAGACCGCCGGCGGCGCGGCGAGAAAGCCGTCGTCGTCGAGCGTCACCGCGACCGCGACGCATCCCGCGAAGGCGAGCTTCCGCCGCTCGCGCAGCGGCGCGGCGCCGTCGGGCATGAGCATCCGCCCGTCGAGATAGAGCCGGCCGACGGGGACTTCGTCGATGATCTCCGGCGCGCCCGGCGCAAGGCGGATGAGATCGCCGTTGCGCGGGGCGATCGCCTCCTCGACGCCGAGCGCCAGCGCGAAATCGGCGTGCTCTTCGAGATGGCGCGCCTCGCCATGGACCGGCACGGCGATCCTCGGCCGCGCCCAGGCGTACATCTGCTTCAGCTCGTCCCGGCACGGATGGCCGGAGACATGAATGAACGCGTCCTTCTCGGTGACGACCTTGACGCCGAGATTCACGAGGTCGTTATGCAGCGTATAAATCTCGCGCTCGTTGCCGGGAATGATCTTGGAGGAGAAGATCACCGTGTCGCCCTCGCCGAGCGCGATGTCGGGATGGTCGTCGCGGGCGATGCGGGCGAGCGCCGCGCGCGGCTCGCCCTGGCTGCCGGTGCACAGATAGAGCACATGCTCGCGCGGCAGATGGCCGGCGTCCTGCGGCTCGACGAATTTAAGGCCCCTGGGCAGAATGCCCGTCTCGCGGGCGGCGTCGACGATGCGCAGCATCGACCGGCCGAGCAGGCAGACGCTGCGGTCGGCGGCGGCGGCGGCCTCGCAGATCGAGACGACGCGGCCGACATTCGAGGCGAAGGTCGTGACCGCGACCCGGCCGGGCTGGGCCGCGATCAGCTTCGTGAGGCTTTCGCGCACCCGCGATTCCGAGCCGGACTCGCCTTCGGAGAACACGTTGGTCGAATCGCAGACCATGGCGAGCAGGCCCTCGTCGCCGAGCCGGCGCAGCACGGCGTCGTCCGTAGTCGGACCAAGGGACGGCTCGGGATCGATCTTCCAGTCGCCCGTATGCAGCACGGTCCCCAGATCCGTTCGGATGATGACCCCGTTGGGTTCGGGAATCGAATGGGTGAGCGTGACGAATTCGAGGTCGAACGGCCCCAGCGTAAAGCGCGCGCTCGGGTCGAGCGCGCGCAGGTCGAGGCGCGCGCCCGCCTCCTCCAGCTTGCGGCGCACCAGAGCGGCGGTGAAGGGCGTCGCGAAGACCGGACAGCCGAGATCGGGCGCCAGCAGCGCGACCGCGCCGATATGGTCCTCATGGCCATGGGTGAGCACGAGGCCGAGAAGATCCTCCCTGCGGTCGAGAATATAGGAGTGATCCGCGCAGATGAGATCGACGCCCGGCGTGGAAAGATCGCCGAAGGTCACACCGCAGTCGATCATGATCCATTTGCGCGCGCGCGCCGGCCCGAACCCGTAGAGATTGAGGTTCATGCCGATTTCGCCGGCGCCGCCGAGCGGCAGGAAGACAAGCTCGTCCCGCGCCATCAGCCGGCCGCCTCCGCTTTTTTCAGACGTCTGTATATTTCGATCAGTCCGCGGATCGTTATGTCGGCGTCGAACACGTCGATGCAGTCCGTCGCGCCTTCGAACAGCGAGGCGACGCCGCCGGTGGCGACCACCTTCATCGGCTGCGGATACTCTTCCCTGATGCGTTTGACGAGGTTTTCGATGAGTCCGACATAGCCCCAGAACACGCCGGACTGCATGGCGCCGACGGTGTCCCGGCCGATCACCTGCGGCGGGCGCTGGATGGCGACGCGGGGAAGCTGCGCGGCCGCGTCGTGCAGCGCCTGCATGGAAAGATTGATGCCCGGCGCGATCACGCCCCCCTCGAAGCCGCCGTCCGCGCCGACGACGTCGAAATTCGTCGCCGTGCCGGAATCGACCACGATCAGCGGCCCGCCATAGGCCGCATAGGCGCCGACGGCGTTGACCAGCCGGTCGGCGCCGGCTTCGGACGGCTTCGGAATGCGCACCTCGACGCCGGGAATGTTCTCGGCGGAGACGACGTAAGGCTCGCGGTTGAAATAGCGCCGCGACAGATTGCGGAAATGAAAGAGCGACTGCGGCACCACGTTGGAGATCACGCAATCGGTGACGTCGGCCAGCCTGTAGCCGGCGAGCCCCATGAGCTGCGACAGCCAGACGGCGTATTCGTCGGCGGTGCGCGTCGGCGAGGTGGAGGTGCGCCATTGCGCCGCCGGCCTGTCGCCGTCGTAAAGCGCGATGACCGAGTTGGTGTTGCCGACGTCGATGGCGAGCAGCATGGGGATTATTCTCCGCGCCCCGAGAGAATCGTCCCGGCGGCGATGGTTCTGGTTCCGTCCGCGCATTCTAGTATGAGCGCGCCGGTTTTATCGAGGTCCCTGAACACGCCGGAAACGCTTCCGTCCGGCAGGTTCACGACGATGCGTTCGCCGAGCCGGGCCGCGCGGTCGAGCCAGGCCGCGCGAATGGGCGCGAAGCCCTCCTTGCGCCAAATCGCGCGCCGGCGGTCCAGCGCCGCATCGAGCGCGGCGGCGAACGCCTGCGGCGACGGCGGCGCGTCCTCGCCCATGAGATCGAGCAGGCGCGCGGTGGGATAGGCCGCCGCTTCGGGCCGGCTCACGATGTTCGCGCCGACGCCGAGGGCGACCAGCGCGGGCGGCGCGAGCAGCTCGATCAGGACGCCCGCGAGCTTGCCGCCCGCCGCCAGCACGTCGTTCGGCCATTTGAGGGCGAGCGCGGCGCGCGGGGCGAAGCTTTCCACGGCGTCGAGAACGGCGAGGCCCGCGACGAAGGACAGCTCGCCCAGCCTTTCGCCCGGCGCGCCGGCGTCGAACAGAAACGTGCCGGCGAAATCGCCCGGCGCCTGGACCCAGGCCGCGCCGCGCCGGCCGTAGCCGGCTGTCTGTTCGAGCGCGACGAGCCAGACGGGTCCGCGCGCGCCCGCGTCCGCGCGCCGACGGGCCTCGCGATTCGTCGAGTCGAGCGTTTCGAAGACCTCGAGCGCCGCCCCTGAGGAGAGTCGTCCGGCCACGGATCAGAACAGCGACGCGGCGGCTTTCTCGGCCGCGGCGACCAGCGCCCCGATGAACACGACGAGGCCGGGAAACATCAAAAGCGCCGAGATCGAACTCGCCGCGCCGAGCACGGGGCCGCTCTCGCGCTCGAAGGCCGGCGCGGGCTCGTCGAACCACATGATCCAGACGACGCGCAGATAGTAATAGGCCGAGATCACGCTCATCACCGCCCCGATCGCCGCCAGCCAGACGAGATCGGCGTTGACGGCGGCGAAGAACACGAACCACTTGCCGAAAAAGCCGGCGAGCGGCGGAACGCCCGCCAGCGAGAACAGCAGAACGGTGAGAATGAGCGCGAAGGGCGCGTTGGTCTGCGACAGGCCGGACAGATCGGCGATCGCCTCGGTCATGCCGCCGCGCCGGCGCATCATCAGGATGCAGGCGAAGGTCCCGACCGTCATGACGACGTAGATCGCCATATAGATGAGCACGGACGAAACGCCCTCGGCCGTGCCGGCGGCGAGCCCGATCAGCGCATAACCCATATGGCCGATCGAGGAATAGGCCATCAGCCGCTTGATGTTGGTCTGGACGATGGCGGAGAAGGCGCCCACCGCCATCGAGGCGACGGCGATGATCGCGATGATGGGGCGCCAGTCGTCGATCAGCTCGAGGAAAGGCGCCGACATGGCCCGCGCGAACAGCGCCATCGCGGCGAATTTCGGCGCGGCGGCGAAAAAGGCGGTCACCGGCGTCGGCGCGCCTTCATAGACGTCCGGCGTCCACATATGGAACGGCGCGGCGGAGACCTTGAAGGCGAGGCCGGCGATCAGGAAAACGAGGCCGACGGCGAGGCCGAGATTGTCGCCGCCCATGGCCGCGACTCGCGCGATCTCGTCGAAGCGGGTGGAGCCGGCGAAGCCGTAGATGAGCGAGGCGCCGTACAGCAGAAGGCCCGAAGAGAGCGCGCCGAGCACGAAGTATTTAAGTCCCGCCTCGGTCGAGCGGCGGCTGTCGCGATTGAAGGCGGCGAGAATGTAAAGCGCGAGGCTCTGGGTCTCGACCGCCATGTAGAGCGCGATGAGATCGGTCGCCGAAACCATCAGGCCCATGCCGAAAGCGGCGAGCACGATCAGCACCGGATATTCGAAACGGCCGAGCTGCTCGCCGGCGAGGTAGCGGTCCGACATGAGAATCGCGACGGCCGCCGCCGCGAAGACGATCGCCTTGGCGAAGCTGGAGAAGGCGTCGATCCGGAACGCGCCGGCGAAAAGCGTCTGCCCGCCGCCGACCGGCGTCAACAGGACGATGACGCAGGCGGCCAGCAGCAGCGCCGCCGAGGCGAGCGCGATCGGCCGCGCGCTGCGCTCGCCCATATAGACGCCGGCGATCAGAAGCGCCATCGCGCCGACGGCGAGCAGAAGCTCGGGGACGAAGAAGGAAAGCGTCTCGAAAACGCCCATCACAGGCCTCCCGCCGCCAGCGCGGCGCGATAGTTCTCAATCAGGAGGTCGGCGGCGGGCGAGAACACCGAAAGCGCCGGGAACGGATAAACGCCGAGATACAGCGCGAAGGCCATCAGCGCCGCCAGCATCGCGAGCTCGCGCCGGTCGACGTCCGTGATCGACTGGAGGGCGGGCTTTAACAGCTCGCCATACATGACCTGGCGATAGAGCCTGAGCGCATAAGCCGCCGACAGGATGACGCCGAAGGCCGCGAAGAAGGCGATCCAGCTGTTCGTCTTGAACGCGCCCGCCATGGTCAGAAACTCGCCGACGAACCCGGACACGCCCGGCAGGCCGACATTCCCGAGCGTGAAGAAGAGAAACAGGAAGGCGTAAATCGGCATGCGGTGCACGAGCCCGCCGAAGGCCGCGATCTCGCGGGTGTGCGCGCGGTCGTAGACGACCCCCACGCACAGGAAGAGCGCGCCGGAGATGAAGCCGTGGGAGAGCATCTGGAAGAGCCCGCCCTCGATCCCCTGCTCCGTGCCGGTGAAGATGCCCATGGTGACGAAGCCCATATGGGCGACGGAGGAATAGGCGATGAGCTTCTTCATGTCCTCCTGCGCCAGCGCCACGAGCGAGGTGTAGATGATCGCCACGATCGACAGCGCGAAGACGAGCGGCGCGAAATCGGCGCTCGCCAGCGGAAACATGGGCAGCGAGAACCGCAGGAATCCGTACCCGCCCATCTTCAGCAGGATCGCGGCGAGAATGACCGAGCCGGCGGTCGGCGCCTGAACATGCGCGTCCGGCAGCCAGGTGTGCACCGGCCACATCGGCATTTTCACCGCGAAGGAGGCGAAGAAGGCGAGCCACAGCCATTTCTGCGCCCCGGCGGGGAAGTCGAACTGCTGCAGGGTCGGAATGTCGGTCGTGCCGGCGGCGAAATACATCCACGCCATGGCGACGAGGAGCAGCACCGAACCCAGCAGCGTGAACAGGAAGAACTTGACCGCCGCATAGACCCGGCTCGGCATGGCGAAGCCGGCGAATTCCTTCGTCCCCGACGAGCCCCACACGCCGATGATGAGGAACATCGGGATGAGGCTGCCCTCGAAGAAGAAGTAGAACAGAAAAAGGTCGAGGGCGCAGAACACGCCCACCATCAGCGTTTCCATCATCAGAAACGCGATCATGTAGTCGGCGACCCGCTTCGTGATCGAGGTCCACGAGGCGAGAATGCAGATCGGCATGATGAAGGTGGTGAGCAGCACGAACAGGATCGAAATCCCGTCCACCCCCATCTTGTAGCTGATGCCCGAACCCAGCCAGGGCGCCTGCTCGACCAGCTGGTAGCCGGCGAGGTCGGGATCGTAATAGGCGAAAAAGACGAAGACGGAGACCAGGAACGCGCCGGTGGTGAAGAACAGCGCGACGCGGCGCGCCACGTTGTCGATCTGCTCGCGCTCGCGCGGCTCGACCGTCCCGTCGGGCCCGACCCGGGCCATCATGCGGCGGGCCATGATCGCCGCCGCCCCGAGGAGCGGCAGGAAGGTGATGAGGCTGAGCCAGGGCTGCTGGGCGAAGGATTCGGTCATTGTCCGCCTCCCGCCAGCCGCAACAGGACGTAGGTCACGAACAGCGCGATGCCGACCAGCATGACGAAGGCGTAGTGATACATGTAGCCCGTCTGCATCCGGACGATGCGCCGCGCGCCGGCCGCGACCGTCGCGGCGAGTCCGTCAGGCCCGACGCCGTCGATGGTGCGCCCGTCGCCTTCCTTCCACAGGAAGCGGCCGATGGCGAGCGCGGGCCTGACCAGCAGAAAGTCGTAGATCTCGTCGAAATACCACTTGTTCTTGAGGAAATCGTGGACGAGCCCGCCCGGCCGCAACAGGCCCGGCCGCAACGGATCGCCGCGCAGATAATGGAAGGCGGCGGGAAGCGCCCCCGCCAGCATCGCCAGGAAGGGCGCCCACAGGACCCAGCCGGGAACGTGGTGATGGCTCTCCTCGTGATGTGCGCCGGCGTCGCCGTCATGGCTTTCCGCCGGCGCGGCGTGAACGTCGGCGGGGGCATGGCTCTCGCCGGCATGCGCTTCATCATCCGCCGGCGCATGCGCTTCGGCCGAATAGAACGCGCCGTTCCAGAACTTCTCCGACTTCGCCGGATCGACGAAATGTCCGTAGAACGCCATGCCCGCGACGAGCGCGCCGACGGCGAGCGGCACGAGCGGGATCATCATCGAATCGGGCACATGGTGGGGATGCTTGCGCACATGCTCGGGCGCGCGCGATCGGCCCCAGAAGGTGAGGAATATGAGCCGCCAGGAATAGAACGCCGTCATGACGGCCGCCATCAGCCCCAGCGTGAAGGCGGCGCCGGCGAAGGCGCGGCCCGTCTCGCCCGCCGCGAAGGCGCTTTCGAGAATGACGTCCTTGGACACGAAGCCCGCCGTCCCGAAAGGGGCGCCGAAGAGATAGAGCCCCGGAATCCCGAGGCCGGTGATCGAAATCGTGCCGATGAGCATGAGAATATGCGTGAACGGCAGGAGGTCTTTCACCCCGCCCATCTTCTTGATGTCCTGCTCGTGATGCATGGCGATGATGACGGCGCCCGAGCCGAGGAACAGCAGCGCCTTGAAGAAGGCGTGCGTGAACAGGTGGAACATCGCCGCGCCGTAGGCGCCCGCCCCGGCGGCGAAGAACATGTAGCCGAGCTGGGAGCAGGTCGAATAGGCGACGACTTTCTTGATGTCGTCCTGCAGGAGCCCGACGCTCGCCGCGAAGAAGGCGGTCAGCGCGCCGACGATGGTGACGAGCGCGGCCGCGTCCGGCGCGTTCTCGTAGATCGCCGAGCAGCGGCAGACGAGGAACACGCCCGCCGTCACCATGGTGGCGGCGTGAATGAGCGCGGAGACCGGCGTCGGGCCTTCCATCGCGTCGGGCAGCCAGGTGTGCAGAAGCAGCTGCGCCGACTTGCCCATCGCGCCGATGAACAGAAGGACCCCGATCACGGTGAGCGCGTGCCAGTCATGGCCGAGGAAGGAGACCGTCAGCTCGCGGACCGGCGCGCCGGTGTCCATGCCGTAGGGAATCGCGACGCCGTCGGCGGCGATCACCGAGAAGACCGTGTCGAACTCGACCGAACCGAATACGTAGTAGACGCCCAGGATGCCGAGAGCGAAACCGAAATCGCCGACCCGATTGACGACGAACGCCTTGATGGCCGCGTCGTTGGCGGACTTTTTCTTGAACCAGAAGCCGATCAGCAGATAGGAGGCGAGGCCGACCCCTTCCCAGCCGAAAAAGAGCTGCATGAAGTTGTCCGCCGTCACCAGGGTCAGCATCGCGAAGGTGAACAGCGACAGATATGCGAAGAAACGCGGCGTCTCGCCGTACTCCTTCATGTAGCCCATCGAGTACCAGTGAACGAGGAAGGAGACCGAATTGACGACGACCAGCATGACCGCCGAGAGCGTGTCGAGCCTGAGCGCCCAGTCGGCCTGGAAGTCGCCCGAGGAGAACCATGTCGCGAGCCGGATCGTGCGCGGATTGGGCTCGCCCAGCGCCACGTCGAAGAACAGGACCCAGGCGTAAACGGCCGCCAGCCCCACGAGCACGGTCGAGGCGATCTCGGCGGCCTTCGGCCCCGCCGCGCGACCCAGAGGCATCGCGAGGATCGCGCCGAACAGCGGCAGGAAGACGACTAACGGCTCCAGCGTCATGGATTTCTAGTTCTTCATGAGATTGGCGTCGGCGACCGAGATGTCGCCGCGATTGCGGAAGTAGGAGACGAGAATCGCCAGGCCCACCGCGGCTTCGGCCGCCGCCACGGTCAGCACCATGAAGGCGAAGACCTGTCCCGTGAGATCGCCGAGAAACTGCGCGAAGGCGACGAGATTGATGTTCACCGCGAGCAGCATCAGCTCGATCGACATCAGGATGATGATGACGTTCTTGCGGTTGAGAAAGATGCCCGCCATGCCGATCGCGAACAGGATCGCGGCGACGACGAGATAATGTCCGAGCCCGATCTCGGCCATCGGTCAGATCCCCTGCCCTGTTTTCACCTTGACGAGCTCGACCGCCTCCTCGCGCCGGCGGCCGACCTGGCGGGCGACGTCCTGCCGGCGCACGCCCTCGCGCACGCGGAAGGTCATGACGATCGCGCCGATCATGGCGACCAGCAGCACGATCCCCGCGATCTGGAAGTAGTGCGCGTAGTCCGTATAGAGGATGAGCCCGAGCGCCTCGATATTGTTCGGCCCCGCGGGATCGGCGACGATCTCCGGCGCGCGCGGCGCGGGATGGGCCCGCGCGATCTCGGCGTCGGACGGAGCCGTCCACACCGCGACCGCCATGATGAGCTCGACGACGACGACCACGGCCACCGTGGCGGCGACGGGCATGTACTGAAGAAAGCCCTGCTTCAGCTCGACGAAGTCCACGTCGAGCATCATCACCACGAACAGGAACAGCACCGCCACCGCGCCGACATAGACCACGAGCAGCAGCATCGCGAGATACTCCGCGCCCATCAGCACGAAAAGGCCGGCCGCCGAGATGAAGGCGGCGATCAGGAACAGCACCGAATGGACGGGATTGCGCGAGGCGATGACCATCAGCCCCGACAGGATCGCGGCGGCGGAGAAGAGCAGGAATGCGGCGGTTCCGATCGGCATGAACAGGTCTTCAGGCGCGGCGGTGCAGGTTCTGAAACGGGTCTGGCGTCGTGGCGATCCCCGCGAGCGGGGCTGTCGTGGCTGGGATCGCCGCGTCCGGCAATGCGACCTAAGGCGCACGGCGCGAGGCGCGGCGAATCTGCGCGCTTGTAGACCGGGTTAGCCCCGATTGCAAAGGGCGGTGGTCGTTTGATCGGGCGTCCCTCATCGCCTCCCTCCCGCGCAGGGCCGTAATCGGCGAAAGCGCCATGACGCACGGCCGGATCAGGGTTATAGGGACGGGTTCTCGATCAGCGCGCGCCGATGAAGACGCATCCTTATTTCGAGCGCGCCCTGCGGCGCCGACCGGAAATCCGGCGGGAACGGTGTTTGCGGGCGCCCGGTCGCCGGATAAAAAGGAGCCCCAGCCGGACGGACGCATACGTGCTGGGGCCGCATCAGCGAAGCGGAAGGGCGCTATCTGCGAGTTGTGCTGCTGGAAGATGGAGAGACCTTCTTCAACGCTTTTTTCGATAGAAGGTTCAAACCGTGAAGATCAGTATCATCGGGATCGCGACTTCCTTTAGTTGAATTTTCCGACCGCCCCCAAAAGGATGCGCAGGAGATTTCGGCTGGCGTCGTCGTTCACTACGACGCCGAAGGCGCGGCCGCCGCGATAGAGGTGGACCAGGCATCCGCCCGGACCGACCTTAAGGCGCTCCATGCGCTCGGCATAGACAAGGTTCAGGTCGAAGCCGCCTGGGCGAAGGGCGCCGCGCTGCAAACCGGACTTCCTTACCGATACGGCGCGTCGAGTTCGAGATTGCGGGCGATCTCGCGCTCCCAGCGGTCGCCGTTCGCCAGCAGGCGCTCCTTGTCGTAATAGAGCTCCTCGCGGGTCTCGGTGGCGAACTCGAAATTCGGCCCTTCGACGATGGCGTCCACCGGACAGGCTTCCTCGCAGAAGCCGCAATAGATGCACTTCACCATGTCGATGTCGTAGCGCGTGGTGCGCCGCGAGCCGTCGGCGCGGGGCTCGGCTTCGATGGTGATCGCCTGGGCCGGGCAGATCGCTTCGCACAGCTTGCAGGCGATGCACCGCTCCTCGCCGTTGGGATAGCGCCGCAGCGCATGCTCGCCGCGGAAGCGGGGCGACAGCGGCCCCTTCTCGAAAGGATAGTTAAGGGTCGCCTTCGGACGCACGTAATATTTCAGCGCCAGCCAGAAGGCGCCGAGGAAATCGGTCAGAAACAGCCCGCGGACGGCTTGCGCGAGGCGCGACATTTACTGCCTCCAGCTCTGAAAGTGCTCCGCCAGGCCGGGAAACATCACCATAAGGCCGGCAAGCGCCACCACGTAGAACAGCGACAGCGGCAGAAAGACCTTCCAGCCCAGCCGCATCAGCTGGTCGTAGCGGTAGCGCGGCACGATCGCCTTCGCCATGGCGAACAGGAAGAAGAAGAAGACGACCTTCGCGCCGAACCAGAACAACGGAATCGAGTCGAGCGGCGCCCATGGAATCGGCGAATGCCAGCCGCCGAAGAACAGGATCGTCAGCATCGCGCACATCAGCACGATGTTGAGATACTCCCCGATCATGAACAGGAGATAGGGCGTCGAGGAGTATTCCACCTGATAGCCTGCGACGAGCTCCGATTCGGCTTCCGGCAGGTCGAAAGGCGGCCGGTTGGTCTCGGCGAGGGCCGAGACGAAAAACACCACGAACATCGGAAACAACGGGATGAAATGCCAGTTGAGGAATCCCATGCCGCGGTTCTGGCTTTCGACGATGTCGGTCAGGTTGAGCGAACCGACGAGCAGCAGCACCGTGATGATGACGAAGCCGATCGAGACTTCGTAGGAGACCATCTGCGCGGCCGAGCGCAGACTGCCCAGAAACGGATATTTCGAGTTCGACGCCCAGCCTCCCATGATGATGCCGTAGACGCCGAGCGAGGAGATCGCGAAGAGATAAAGAATGCCGACATTGATGTCGGCGACGACGAGGCCCGGCCCCACCGGCACCACCGCCCAGGCGGCGAAAGCCAGCACGAAGGTGATGAGCGGCGCGACGATGAAGATCGTCCGGTCGGCCCCGGCCGGGATGACGATCTCCTTGAAGACGAATTTGAAGAAGTCCGCGAAAGACTGAAGCAGGCCGAAGGGGCCGACCACGTTCGGCCCCTTGCGCATCTGCACCGCCGCCCAGACCTTGCGGTCGAACAGGAGGATGAAGGCGAGCGCCACCAGAAGCACGACCATCAGCGCCAGCGTCTGCAGCGCGGTCGGGACGAGCCAGTTCGCCCAGCCGGCGTCGGTCGGGCGCGAGGTCAGGTAGTTCCACACGGTCTCCATGGCGCTGCTTGATAGTCCGGAACGCGCGCGCCGTCACGGGGGCAGATGCGGAAAAAACGGTCGCGGCGCGCGTCGGTTCCTGCGTCGCGCCTAGCGCTCGTCAAGCTCCGTCTCGGCCGCCGGCTCCACGGCGGGCTCCGGCGTCGCCGGGGGCGCCGACGCCGCGCTCGCCTCCTCCGCCTCGGACGCGGCGTTTTTTTGCTGCGCGCGGACGGCCGCGTCCAGCTGGCTCAGCATGCCGAGCCCGACCTCGCGCCCGCCCAGCACCACCATGCTGGCGCCGAGATGCTTCAGATGCGCCTCCTCGTCGTCGGTCTGGGCGCGCACGATGATCGGCATGCCGGGATTGAGCCGGCGGCCTTCCTCGGTCGCGCTGCCGGCTTCGAAGACGTTCGGGATGGCGACGAGCAGACAGCGCGCCTCGCCCGCATTGGCGAGCGAGAGCGTCTCGGTCATGGCGCCGTTGCCGACGATCACCTCAGCCCCGGCCGCCCGCGCCTCGTCGACGCGCGCGGCGGCGTCTTCGATCACCACATAGGGAATCCCGCGCGCGCCAAGCTCTTCCGCAATGGCCTTGCCCACCCGGCCATAGCCCACGACGATGGCATGGCCGGTCTTGCTCGTCTGCTGCGCCGGCGCTTCCGGCTCCGCCGCGGGTGCCGGCTCTTGCGCCGGCGCGGCGGTTTCGCGCGGCGGCGGCGCGAGGCCGACCCTTTGCAGCGGCGCCTGGAGACCACGCTCAAGCGCAGGGAGCGCCCAGAACGCCAGCGGGTTGAGCAGGATGGAGATCAGCGCGCCCGCGATGATGAGATCCTGGCCTCTTTCGGGAAAGACGCCGAGCCCCACGCCGATGCTCGCCAGAATGAAGGAGAACTCGCCTATCTGGGCCCGGCTCGCCGCGATGACCAGACCGGTCGAAAGGGGGTGACGGAACAGCCCGACGATGACGAGCGTGATCGCGGCCCGCGCGACGACGATAACGAACACGACCGCCAGCAGCGCCAGCGGATCGCGCAGCACGATCGCCGGATCGAACAACATCCCGACCGACACGAAAAACAGCACTGCGAAAGCGTCGCGCAGAGGCAGCGTCTCCTGCGCGGCGCGCTGGCTCAACTCGCTTTCTGCGAGGATCATCCCGGCGAAAAAGGCGCCGAGCGCCAGCGAGACGTCGAACAGGAGCGAAGAGCCGAGCGCGACGCCGAGCGCGGTTGCGAGCACGGCGAGCCGGAACAGCTCACGCGAGCCTGTATGCGCCATCTCATGGAGCACCCATGGAATGATCCGTCTGCCGATCACGAACATCACGCCGACGAAGGCGACGACCTTGAGGAGGGTCAGCGCCAGCGCGCCCGAAACCCCGGCCTCCGGCCCGAACAGGCGCAGCGCCAGCGGGCCCGGGCTCGTCTCCGCCGCCGCCCCGGCGAGCCGCGCCAGGGGCGGAATCAGCACCAGCGCGAAGACGGTGAGGAGATCCTCGACGATCGCCCAACCGACCGCGAGCCGGCCGCGCTCGGTTTCGATCAGCCGGCGGTCCTGCAGGCTTTTCAGCAGCACCACCGTGGATGCGATCGAGAGCGCGAAGCCGAACAGAAACGCTCCGGCCGGGCTCCAGCCCATGGCGAGGCCGAGACCGGCGCCCAGGAGCGTGGCGATGAGAATCTGCCCGATCGCGCCGGGAACGGCGAGCGCGCGCACGCTCATCAGGTCCCGCGGCGAGAAGCTGAGCCCCACGCCGAACATCAGCAGAATGACGCCGAGCTCGGCGAGCTGGGCGCCGATCGCCTGATCGGCGACGAAGCCCGGCGTGTAGGGTCCCACCGCGACGCCGGCGAGCAGATAGCCGACAAGCGGCGGCAGTTTCAGTCGATGGGCGAACGCGCCCAGGATGAACGCCAGCCCCAAACCGACGACGATAGTGGTCGTCAGCGGGGCTTGTTCGGACATCGCGCGGCTCCTGTCGACAGAAAGAAGGTTTCACTCGGAAATTAGGCGTTTAAGCGGCGTTCCTCAAATTCTGCCCGATCCAGTTCGCGCATTTTATCATTATAATAAGGAAGGGGCCGCCCTGTCGTCGCAGGGTCGGCCTCTTCCCGCGCTTCAGCGCAGCTGTCGGATCCCAGGAGGACGGCGGAGGGCGCGTCTTATTGAATCGAAATGTCTGCGAACATGCCGCCGCTTTTCCTGACCTTTTTCGGCGAGCCATAGACGCGTATGTCGCCCATGCCGCTCACGACCGCGTCGACGGATTCGCGAGCGTAAACGCTGGCTTCGCCGACGCCCGAGACGACGACCCGGACGTCCTCGCAAATGAGCCCTCTGGCGTCGAGCTCGCCGACGCCGGAAACTTCCGCGTCAAGGCGGCGGCATGCGCCGGTCAGGCTCATTTCGCCCACGCCGGAGATCGAGACTTCGAAGGCGTCTTCGTCGAGGCCTTCGACCTCGCCGTCTACGACGCCCGACATATGCAGCCCCCTGAGGGACGGCGCCGTGACATAGGCCGTCACGTTTCGGGACTTGCGCTTTTTGTCGCCCCACCGCCGGTCGCGCTGGTCCAGAACGAGCACGCGCCCGCTGATCTTGGTTTCGACGCGCTCCATCGCCTCGGCCGGGCCTTCGAGCATCACCGAGTAATCCGGCCCCACGCTCACCTTGAGATCATAGACGCCGGCGATCTTGATCTTGTCGAAGTTCCTGAAATCGTATGACTTTTCAACATCCTGAGCGGCCGCGCCGCCGACCAGGACAAGGCAGCCGAGACTGGCGGTGAGGACTGAACGCAACGCGGTCATTCGAAGGGCGATCTCCAAGCCAAGGCCGTCAGTTTAGGCCAAGCCGCCGCCGAGCGCGAGCCGATCCGCCGCAGGGGAGCAACGTTCCGGCGTAAAAACAGGCTTTTATTGCAGCCGAACGATCGCGCCGGATTCAGCCGACTCGGCGCGCTCGGCCGCCCGCCAGACCGGCCGGATGCGCCGTGCGAACAGCCAGGCGATCAACAAGCCGGGCGCGAAGAAAAGGAACGTCGCCGGCGGCTCGCCCAAGGGCTGGCGGCCTGTGACGATCCACAAAGCGCCGTACTGGACGGCGAGCGCGGCGAGCGCATAAGGCCAGGCGCGCCGCATGCGGATCCGCTCCAGAAACTGAAACAGCGGAACGCCGACCGCCACCGCCGCGCCGAAGCCGATGAGAAAGACGAGCATGGCGAGCCGCAGCGCGCCGAAGACTGTCCCGCCAAACGAGCCGACGCTCCACGCGCCCTTGGCGAGCAGGAAGAAATTACTCAGCGCCAGGAGCGCCGCGCCGCTCAAGGCTGCGCCCATGAGGACGGCCGCGATCATGTGCTCGAAGGCGACATGGGCGCGGACGCGCCGCCAGACTTCGTCGTTTCCGTTTCCGTTCTCGTTCTCGTTCTCGTTCAAGCTCGACCGCCTTGCGATGGCGCGCGGCCCTACTCCGCCGCCATCCTGTGCGCCCGCATCATGACGGCCGAACATTCGGCCATGGTTTTCGACGCGCGCGCGATGGCATTCGTGAAGTAAAAGTCGCGGACCGGCGAGCGGAAGGGCGCTGGCGACAGGTCCCCGGCCTTGCCGACCTTCGACAGATCGATCGGGGCGCCTTCCTCCGGCCCCTGATCGATCCGCCCGAGCGACGGCGCGTCGGCGATCATCGCCTGGCGCAAGGCGAAGAGGTCGTCGTAAGGCAGGGTCTTCCCGACCCGCTCCGATAGGGCGCGGACGATCGCCCAGTCCTCGCGCGCTTCGCCATAAGGGAAATGCGCGCGGAACGCTATCTGGGCGCGCCCCTCGGTGTTGACGTAGATCCCGTTCTGCTCGGTGTAGGCCGCGCCGGGCAGGATCACGTCGGCGGCGCGCGCGCCGGCGTCGCCGTGATGGCCCTGATAGATCATGAAGACGCCGCCCCATTTGGCGGGGTCGATCTCATCGGCGCCGAGATTGTAGACGACTTCAAGCTCGCGATCCTGTGCGGCCTTGAGGATGCCGGCGAAATCCTTGCCGCTCTCGCCCGGCAGGAAGCGCAGATCGAGCGCGCCGACGCGCGCGGCGGCCGTGTGCAGAATATTGAAGCCGTTCCAGTCCTCGCGCGTCGCGCCGACGGCTTCGGCGAGCTTCGCCGCTTCGGCGAGAACCGCCAGCCCGTCGGGCCGCGCGATCGCGCCCATGCCGATGATGACGACAGGCCGCTCCGCGTTCTTGAGCGTTTCGAAAAACGCGCCGCGCCCCGCCGCCAGCTCGGCGAGGGTCTGCGGACCGTCGCCGAGATGCTCGTAGTCGTAGGTCAGGTTCGCGGCCTCGCCGACGAGGCCGATCTTCAGATTGATATTGGCGAGCCACGCCTTGCGGATGCGCGCGTTGACGAGCGCGGCCTCGATGCGCGGATTGGTTCCGACCAGCACAATCGCGTCGGCGCGCTCGAGCCCCGCAATGCCCGTGTTGAAGAGATAGCTCGCGCGTTCGGCGCCGCTCACGCCGATTCCGAGCGGCGCGCCGTCCTGACGGCAGTCCATATGCGGCGTCCCAAGCGCCGTCATCAGATCCTTAAGGGCCTTGACCGCCTCGGTCGGGACGAGATCGCCGACCACGGCGGCGATTTTGTCCGCAGGCGTTGTTTTCAGCTTCTCCGCCACCAGCGACAGCGCCTCGTCCCAGCGCGCGGGCCTTAGCTTGCCGTTCTCGCGGATATAGGGCGTATCGAGCCGCTGGCGTTTCAGCCCGTCCCAGATGAAGCGCGTCTTGTCGGAGATCCATTCCTCGTTCACGTCCTCGTGGACGCGCGGCAGGATGCGCATGACCTCGCGCCCGCGCACGTCGACGCGGATGTTGGAGCCGACCGCGTCCATGACGTCGATCGTTTCGGTCTTGGTCAGCTCCCAGGGCCGCGCGTTGAAAGCGTAAGGCCGCGAGGTGAGCGCGCCCACCGGGCAGATGTCGATGAGGTTTCCGGTCAGCTCCGACTCGATCGCCTTTTCGAGATAGGTTGTGATTTCCGCGTCCTCGCCGCGATTGACGAGCCCCAGATCGTCGACGCCGGCGATCTCGGTCGCGAAGCGCACGCAGCGGGTGCACTGGATGCAGCGGGTCATGATCGTCTTGATCAGGGGACCCATGTATTTTTCCTCGACGGCGCGCTTGTTCTCCGAATAGCGCGAACCGTCCCGGCCGTAGGCCATGGCCTGATCCTGCAGGTCGCACTCCCCGCCCTGGTCGCAGATCGGGCAGTCGAGCGGGTGGTTGATGAGCAGAAACTCCATCACCCCTTCGCGCGCCTTCTTCACCATTGGCGTGTTGGTGAAGAGCTCCGGCGGGGCGCCGTCGGGACCGGGGCGCAGGTCGCGCACGTTCTGCGCGCAGGATGCGACCGGCTTCGGCGGGCCACCCTTCACCTCGATCAGGCACATGCGGCAATTGCCCGCGACCGATAGCCGCTCGTGATAGCAGAAGCGCGGGATCTCCTCGCCGGCGAGCTCGCAGGCCTGAAGCAATGTGAGGCTTGCGGGAACCTCGATCTCCCGGCCGTTGACCTTGATCACGCGCGTGTCGCTCATGGGAACGCTCTTGGAATTGCGGCGCGCGGCGCGCGCCCGCCTGTCGGAATTCGCGCCTGTCTAGTCGGATTTAAGCGGCGGTTCCAGTCGATAAAGGTCGCACGGGAAACGGCCGCGCAAGGCCGGCGCTCACCGGCGCGGCGGCCAGGCGCCGGCGAGCCGGCGTTCGATCCGCGTCAGCGCCTCGCCCTGCGCGAGCGACAGCCGCTTGACGTTGTCGAGCGCCAGCCGCAAGCGCGCCGCCGTCTCCGCGATGCGGCGGACCTCCTCGTGCATCAGGGCCACGCGGCTTTCGATCGTCGCCAGCGACTTCTCATGGCGCTCAAGCGCCCGAACGAGGGCGGCGAGCGCGAATGCGTCGTCCCCATGCGGCTTCATGACGGTTTCCCTTGCGGCGCTCGCAGGCGATCTAGCAGGACGCTAACCGCCATTTGTTGCGAAATTCACAACGAAAGCGCCTCTTAATTGCGACATTGTCAATCGCCATTTTCCCGCCCCGCCGACATTTTCGGCCGCATGTCATCCGATATCGAGTGGATCAGGGCCGCCTTGCGCCGCGATCCGACGAAAACGCGCGCCGGCATCGCCGCAGTTCTGGGCGTGGACAAGTCCGCGGTGACGCGGCTGCTGAGCGGCGAACGTCAGCTCAAGTTCCATGAGGCGGAGAAGATCGCCGCCTATCTCGGGGTCGCACCGCCGTTCAATCCGCCGGGCGCGCTCGCCGACAGGGGCCGCGATTTCGCCGCCGAGGGCGCCGGGAGTGAAGCTGACCGCGTCGCGTCCGCCGACGAGGCCGCGCCGATCTACGCCGCGACGGCGCTGTCGGAAGGGCGCTGGTCGCTCGCCCGGCACGAAGCCCCGGTGGACTGGCGCCCGCGCGCGCCGCATTTCGCCAACGCCGCCAGGGTGTTCGGCTTTTACGCGCCCGACGACGCGATGGCGCCGCGCTTCATGGCCGGCGAGATCGTTTGGGTGGATCCGGCCCGGCCGGCCAGGCCCGGCGACGACGTTCTGTTCATCGAAAAGCGTCGCGGGGCAGGACCGGAAACGGTGATTCTCGCCGCGCTTCTGGCCGCCGGCCCCATCCGGCTCGAAGGGCGCCAGCACCGCGCGGGCGCCGCCGTTCGCCTCGACGCGCGCCGCTGGTCGGCGCTGCACGTCCTGCCGCGCTATTGATCGCGCGGCTGGCGCGGCTTTCGAATCGTTGAAATCGGCTGGCGGAGGGAAAGGACTCTTCGACAAACTCGCTCGAAGTATGCCCCACAGCGCGCCAGAACGCCTTCGTATTCTTAAGTGAATCTTCGCCACCGCAGAAATTCTCTGTTCAAGAATGGCAGCGCAGCGCCCTGTGTTTGGCGCTCCGGACAGTATTACCTTGATAGTGTTTTCCGCCCACGCCTTCGTCGTGTCGCAGTCAAACTGGCCTGAGCGAAAGGAAGCGGAAATGAAGGAAACTCATTTGAACCAACTTGAACTGGCAGTTCGCTGGAGGATCAGCCATCGCACACTTGAGCGGTGGCGTTGGACCGGTGAGGGGCCGAAGTTCCTCAAGGTGGGCGGCCGGGTGGTCTATCGCCTGTCCGACGTCGAGGAATACGAGCAGTCGATTATCCGTTCCAGCACCTCCGACCCTGGCCAGGCTCAGCAAGCCGACGCTTGACCGAGCTGGATGATGGCGGCCTCACCTGCGCCTGGGGGCCGTCATCATCAGCCGAAACACTCCATCAGCCATCCGACCAAATACAAGAAAACCGGGTCAAATCAGACTTCTTTTGGTTTACTCCTGCTTGTGTCGGTGAGATACTGGATGCTTGAATCATGCTGGCTGAAAGGGCCGCACCATGTCCGATCGCTGGGTCTCCGTGGAGGAGATCGCTGAATATCTCGGTGTCAGCAAAGACACGGTCTACGGCTGGATCGCGAAGAAGGACATGCCGGCCCACAAAGTCGGGAGGCTTTGGAAGTTCAAAACCGACGAAGTTGATGACTGGGTGAGGCACGGGAAAGCATCGGACGATCAAAAGGAAGGCGAGGCGGCCGAGGCCGATTCACAGAAGGGGGCAAATGCGGGGGGAGAGAAAGCTGATGGCTGATGTCGCGTGCGTCGACTTGTTCTGTGGAGCCGGCGGGCTTACGCATGGCCTGATCTCGGAGGGCGTTCGGGTCGTCGCGGGCATTGACGTCGATGAAGCCTGCCGCCACCCATTTGAAGCCAATAACGCAGCGCGCTTCATCAAGGAGGACGTGGGTCGCCTTGCTCCCAAGCGCCTCAACGAGTTGTTCGGCGACGCCGAAATCCGGGTGCTGGCCGGGTGCGCCCCCTGCCAGCCATTTTCCACCTACGCCCAGCGCTACGATGTCGTTGGAAGCCCTCGATGGGGTCTTCTCTATCAGTTCGGGCGGCTGATCAAAGCTACGCGTCCCGACCTGGTCACTATGGAGAATGTGCCTTCGGTGGCCAAACACACTGTGTTCGATGACTTCGTCGAGACTCTCCAGAAATCGGGGTACCACGTCCACCAAGCGATAGTCGATTGCTCCCTTTACGGATTGCCGCAGAACCGGCGGCGCATGGTGCTATTGGCCTCTAGACTCGGGCCAATTGAGCTGTTCGCCCCGACACACAGTCGCCCGAAGACCGTGCGCGAGGCGATCGGCATCCTCGCGCCGATCGCTCAGGGAGAAGCCCATCCCAAGGATGTGCTGCATGCCGCATCAAAGCTCTCAGACCTAAATCTTCAAAGAATTCGCGCCTCTCGACCGGGTGGAACATGGCGAGACTGGCCAAAACATCTCATTGCCGACTGCCACCGGCGTGAGACGGGGCGTACCTATCCGGGCGTCTATGGCCGGATGGTATGGGATGAACCCGCTCCGACCTTGACCACCCAGTTCTACGGATTCGGGAACGGTCGGTTTGGACACCCCGAGCAGGACCGAGCCATCTCTCTGCGAGAAGGCGCAATTCTTCAAGGCTTCCCCAAGTCCTATTCCTTCATACCCGACGGGGCCCCCGTTCATTTCAAGGCCTTGGGTCGGATGATTGGAAACGCCGTTCCGGTCACTCTGGGCGAGGTGATTGGCCGGAGCATCGCTGCCCATCTGGGGATCGAGGTCCAGAAGGCGAAGAGAAAGAAGAAGGGAGCCGTGGCGGATGACGCGCGTAAGTCCCTCGTCGCATGACGCCAGTCGTCGCATGGCTCGCGTGCGACAGAAGGGCACGCGTGCGGAGATCGACCTCCGCAGGGCTCTGCATGCCAAGGGGCTGCGTTATCGCCTCCACGTTCCGCTCCTGACTAAGCCCAGGCGCGTCGCCGATATCGTTTTCCCCAGCGCGAGATTGGCCGTGTTCGTCGACGGATGCTTTTGGCACGGCTGCCCCGAGCACGCATCCTGGCCGAAGAGCAACGCCGATTTCTGGCGGGAGAAGATCGAAACCAATCGATCCAGGGATGCCGATACCGATCGGCGGCTGACTGCTCTCGGTTGGGAGACGGTTCGGATCTGGGAACACGAAGACGCCACCCAAGCCGCGAACCGTATCGCCGGACTCGTCGACGCGCGCAGAAAGAACAGGGCCCATCTATGTCGATGATCGCAGATGAATTAGTGGCCGAGGTCGCCCACGCCACTGCTCCTGAGCCGGGCCAGCTAGTCGAGGCTCGCCGCCGCCAATGGATCGTCTCCGAGGTCGAAGGCGGTTCGGTTGCCCCTGGACTTCCTAAGCGGCATCTCGTTCGGCTGGCCTCGATCGATGAGGATGCGCTGGGTGAAGAGATCGAAGTACTCTGGGAGCTGGAGCCCGGAGCGCATGTGATCGAGCGAGCCGGACTACCGCGCATGACCGGGCTGGATGACCCCTCCACGCTTCAAGCCTTCTTGGATGCGGTGGTTTGGGGGGCTGCGACGAACGCGGATCGCGGCTATCTGCAGGCGCCATTCCGCAGCGGTGTCAGCATCGAGGACTATCAGCTGGATCCGCTCGTGCGCGCGATCGACATGGCGCGCACAAATCTTCTGATCGCCGACGACGTCGGCCTCGGGAAAACCATTGAGGCAGGGCTCGTCGTTCAAGAGATGCTCCTGCGTCACCGCGCCCGCACGGTCCTGGTGCTCTGCCCTGCCTCGTTGCAGGAAAAGTGGCGCGTCGAGATGCAGGAGAAGTTCGGACTCGAGTTCCGGATCGTCGATACGGACTACGTCAAGCGTCTGCGCCGTGAGCGAGGTCTCCACGCCAATCCGTGGACGTCTTTTCCTCGTCTCATCACGTCGATGGACTGGGCCAAGCAGGGTGAAGGCTTGCGTCTTCTGCGTGACGCATTGCCCCCGCACGTCAGCCATCCCAGGAAGTTCGACCTGCTGATCATCGACGAGGCTCACAACGTCGCGCCGACCGTCGGCCGCTACGCTGTCGAAAGCCTCAGGACCCGTCTGGTTCGTCTGGCCGCGCCACACTTCCAGCACAAACTGTTTCTCACAGCCACGCCGCACGACGGTTACACCGAGTCCTTCACCGCGCTCCTTGAACTTCTCGATGATCAGCGGTTTGCGAGAAACGTCCTCCCCAGCGACCCTCAGCTCGCCCGAGTGATGGTCCGTCGGCTGAAGAGCGATCTGGTCGATGCGAACGGCGAGCGCATTTACCCCGAACGGCGGCTCGAGGCGCTGCCGGTGGAGTATGGCGAGGACGAGAGGGACGCCAGGCGGGAGCTGGAGGCATACATCAAGAGCCGCGAAGGCGGTGCTGATGGAGGGCGAGCCGTCGATCACTTCGTGCACCAGTTGCTGCGCAAGCGCCTGTCATCGTCACCTGCAGCCTTCGCAGCGACACTGGAGCGGCATATCGCGACGATCGAAGGTCGGGCGGCTAGCGATCGCAGCCAGAAGAAATTCGATGACCGCATCCTTCGGCGGGCGATAGCGAAGACCGAGGAAGACTACGCAGACGACGCACAGCGGGATGCCGCCGAGGCTGAAGCGATCGAGGAAGCGGGCAAGCATGTCCGGCCACCGACCGACGAAGAACGCCGGATGCTAGACCGATTGCGATCCTGGGCCCAACAGGCGGCTCGTCGGGCCGATGCCAAGGCCACTGCCGTGCTGGGTTGGCTGGCCAGTCACCTGAAGGACGGTGACAGGTGGACGAACGAGCGGGTGATCCTGTTCACCGAGTATCGCGCCACTCAGCAATGGATGCAGGAGATCCTCGCATCTCACGGCTTCGGGGGCGAGCGATTGGCTCTCATCTATGGCGGCATGGACCCGAAAGAACGCGAGGGCGTGAAAGCCGCGTTCCAGGCCAACCCCTCGGAATCCCCGGTGAGGATACTGCTGGCGACCGATGCCGCCTCCGAGGGCATCGATCTCCAGAACCACTGCCACCTGATGATCCACCTCGAAATTCCGTACAACCCGAATGTGATGGAGCAGCGGAACGGCCGCATCGACCGCCATGGGCAACGCGCCAGCGAGGTCGTCATCTGGCACCCGGTGGATGCCGAGGGTGGCCACGGCGACGATATCCTGCGCGCGCTTCGCAAACTGGATGCGATGCGCGCCGACATGGGGAGCGTGAACCCGGTCATCGCGCCTCAACTGCCAGACCTCCTCGAGGGGCGCCGCCGCGATCTCGACACGAGACAAGCCGAAGCCCGGATGGAGAAATCTCGCCGCTTCGTGAAGGCGGAGCGCGACCTTCGCGAACGTGTGGCCAAACTCCATGAGCGGCTGAACGAGACCCGGCACGAACAGAGCCTCGTGCCCGACCACATCGAGCGGGCGGTACGCACGGCGTTGCGCCTTGCGGACAAACCCGACTTGGAGCCCGTTTCTCTGGCCGGTGCACCAGACGGCACGGTTTTTCGAATGCCGCCGCTCTCGGGTTCCTGGTCCCGATGCCTTGAGGGTCTAGAACACCCCTACACGCAGAAGGTCCGCCCGATCACCTTCGACCACGGGGTCGCCAAGGGCCGTGACGACGTCGTCCTCGTCCACCTGAACCACCGGCTTGTCCAGATGAGTCTGCGGCTCCTGCGCGCGGAGATCTGGGCCCGTGACGACGTAAAGAAGCTTCACCGCGTGACCGTCCGGTCGCTTCCGGATGGGCGGATCGAGGGACCGGCCGTGGTGGTGATGTCGCGGCTCGTCGTGACCGGCGGGAACCATCATCGTCTGCACGAGGAGCTCACGGAGGCTGGCGGCTATCTGCGCGATGCCGGTTTCCGGCGGGAGGAACGGGTCACGGAGGTCCGACGATGGCTGGAGGAGTCGCACCCCGCGGCCCTGCCGGATGCGACGTTTGAGGCCTTGAGGACGCGCTTCGACAAACAGCGTGATTCCGTTCTGGCAGCCGTCGAGGCACGCTCGAAAGACCGGCTACGCTTCCTCGTGAACACGATCGAGACCCGGAAGCGCAAGGAGGCCGAGGACATCCGCCAAGTACTGGACGATCTCGAACGAGCGCTGAAGACCGAGATCGCGGCGGAACAGCAACCCGTGCAGCTCTCTCTTTTCTCCGAGGACGAACGCACTCAGCTCAAGCGTGACCGAGCGGCCCTCGAAGCACGCCTGGCCCGGATCCCGAAGGAGCGCGAGCAAGAGCTACGCGCGATCGAGGAACGGCACTCCAATGCCGTCGAGCATACCTTCCCCGTGGCCGTGGTGCTGCTGGTTCCGAACTCCCTCGCGACGGAGAAGCGCGGATGAGCAACGATCACGAGTGGCTGAACCTCATCGAAGTCTCTGGGCCCTTTCTGGCGGTGCCCGTGCTGCGGGAGGTCTTCCCGCAAGGCCTTGAAGCTCTGCCTTCCGGGCGGCCTCAGCGGCTTCGTAGGACCTATGAGGAATGGCGCGATGCCGTCGACATGGACGACCTCGACCTTCCAGCGCTGCACGCGGCCTGGATCGACGACGTGCTGGTCACCGCGCTGGAAATGGATGAGACGGTGCTGCGCAAGGGCGCGACACTGCCTGAGCAGCTCACTGTCTCGATGCCCGAACACGGGGTCACGGTCGCGCCCGATCTGGCCGTCGTGAATCCGACGAACTCCGACGACCCGCTTCTGCTCATCCACGTCTATCAGCCGGACACCGATCTGGACGCGACGCGCCGTTTCGATGGCCTCGCGATCACCCCGGCCGACCGGATGGTCGCTCTGCTCCGGGCGACGGGATGCTCCACTGGCATCGTCACCAATGGTGAGCGCTGGATGCTCGTCCACGCGCCCCTCGGCGCCGTGGCAGGCTTCGCGAGCTGGTATGCGCGGCTCTGGGGCCAGGAACCCGAAACGCTGCGCGCCTTCGTCAGCCTTCTGGGCATCCGCCGCTTCTTCGGACCCGAAGAAGCAAAGCTGCCGGCGCTCTATGAGCGGTCCTTGAAGCACCAGGACGACGTGACGGAGGCGCTCGGAGAACAGGTCCGGCGCGCCGTCGAAGTGCTCGTTCAGGCCCTCGACCGCGCCGATCAGGATCGTAATCGCGAACTCCTGCGCGACGTCGATCCGCGAGAGCTCTACGAGGCCGGTCTGACGGTCATGATGCGGCTCGTCTTCCTGTTGGCGGCCGAGGAACGCGCCCTGCTGCTGCTCGGCGATCCCCGTTACGACTCCTTCTACGCCATCTCCAGCCTGCGAATGCAGCTGCGCGCGGATTCCGAGGAGATCCTCGAGCGTCGCCGCTCTGCCTGGTCGCGGTTGCTCGCCCTGTTTCGCGGCGTCTACGGCGGGATCGATCATCCGACGCTGCGCCTTCCAGCGCTCGGTGGTTCGCTGTTCGACCCGGATCGATATCCGTTCCTCGAAGGGCGAAAGAAGGGCACGAGCTGGCGGAGCGATCCAGCCGAACCGCTGCCGATCGACGACCGCACCGTTCTTCTTCTGCTGGAAGCGATCCAGACCTTCGAAGGCCGCACGCTGTCCTATCGCGCACTCGACGTGGAGCAGATCGGCCACGTCTACGAGGGTCTCCTCGAACGCACGGTGAAGCGCGTCGACGACGTGACGCTCGAACTCGATAGCGGCGCGAGGGCCAAGAGCCCGCGTGTGACCCTCGGCGAGATGGAGTCGGCCCGCCTTGATGGCACGGCAAGGGTCGCCGAGCTGCTGAAGGAGCGCAGCGAGCGTTCGGAGTCCGCGATCCGCAACGCCCTCGAGCGGGCGGCCGACGATCGTCTCGCCGCGCGCCTCCTCACAGTTTGCCGCGGCGACATCGGTCTGCGCGATCGCATCTTGCCCTACGCAGCCCTTCTGCGGACGGATCCGTGGGGCTATCCGCTCGTCCACCACAAGGGCGCCTTCGTCGTCGTGCTCGGCACAGACAGGCGCGAGAGCGGTACGCACTACACGCCCAAGAGCTTGACGGAGAAGATCGTCGAGGAAACGCTGACGCCGGTTGCCTATCGTGGGCCGGCCGAGGGCAAGGCGCCCGAGGACTGGGGACTGAAGAGCGCCGAGGAACTGCTGGATCTGAAGATCTGCGACCCCGCCATGGGATCCGGAGCATTCCTCGTTCAGGCGTGCCGTTGGCTCTCCGATCGGCTGGTCGAGGCCTGGTCGGCCACCGAAGCGGCCGGAAAGAAGATCGATAGCGAAGGTCGCATCCTTGGGGAGGGCAATGGCGAAGGCTTCGAGACTTTGTCGCAGGATGCTGAAGAGCGTGCCATCCTGGCGCGGCGTCTCATCGCCGAGAGATGCCTCTATGGAGTGGACCGGAACCCGCTCGCTGTCGAGTTGGCGAAGCTCTCGCTCTGGCTGACGACGATGTCCAAGGGGCGGCCCTTCGGCTTTCTCGACCACAATCTGCGTAGCGGCGACAGCCTTCTGGGCATCCACGATCTTGATCAGTTGGTCGAGCTCGACATGAACCCGAAAGGGAAGGCTCAGCTGCGATTGTTTGGTCGAACCATCCGGTCAGCGGTCAACGAGGCTCTTGAACTGCGCGCGCGTCTGCGGGAGATCCCCATTCGCGACATACGTGATATTGAGGCGATGACGGCGCTCGATGCGCGGTCGCGTGGGGAGCTGGAGCTGCCCACACGGATCGCCAGCGGGTTCCTCGGGGTTCTCCTTGCTGAAGAGAATTCGGGAGAGCGGGCTGCTCGGATTGAGACGTTGGCCGCATTCGCTGACGCCGCCGCGAGCGGCGATGTATCAGCCAAAGGTCGGCTCCTTCGGGATGCATTAGATGACTTGGCTAAAGATGCTCCTGACGGAGCGCCGCGACGGCCCTTTCACTGGCCGCTGGAATTCCCGGAAGTATTTCTCCGCGACAATGGAGGTTTCGATGCCTTCATCGGCAACCCTCCCTTTGTCGGAGGGAGGCGAATACGGAGTACAGCTGGCGCCTCTTACAATGACTACCTTGTCGAAGTGCACTCTGGGAGCGGGAGAAACGCAGACCTCGTTGTGCACTTCTTCCGTCGTGCCTGGAGCATGCTTCGGCTACAGGGTGGCAGTGGTTTCCTGGCGACGAATTCTATTGCTGAGGGCGATAGCCGGCAAAGCGGGCTGGAATGGTTGGTACGCGACGGAGCGGTCATTTATGCGGCATACCCAAGCGAGGCGTGGCCAGGGAAGGCTGCTGTGGTGACAAGCCGCGTCCATGTGCATCGAGGCACATGGACGGGAGATCGTGTGCTATCTGGGGAAACCGTCACTGAGATTTCTCCCTTCCTGACCTCTGGTGAGCAATGGAGCCAAGTGCCACTCAAGAGAAATCAAGAACTTGCTTTTCTTGGAACCCTAACTGTCGGTATGGGGTTCGTTCTCACGGAGGAAGAAGCTGCGCGAATGATGGCAGAAGACCCCTCTAATCAGGACGTTCTGTTTCCATATCTCAACGGCCAGGACTTGAACTCTAGTCCCACCCAGAGTCCGTCCCGATACGTGATTAACTTTTGGGACTGGCCAGAGGAACGAGCCCGAGAATACGAACTCCCGTTCGAATGGATTCAAGAAAGGGTCAAGCCTGAACGACAAAGACGAAAGGCAAATGGAGATTACGCGCTGCGCCGTCCTCTCCCGCAAAGATGGTGGCAGCATGGTGACAAGCGACCGGCCCTCTATCATGCCATCGGCCGTGGACACCACTTCGAAAATCATCCGCCCGGTTGGCACGCAGACCAGGAGGCTTTGAGGCGTGTGATTATCGTGACGAGGGTCAGCAAGACCCTCGCCTTTACTTTTGTGTGTTCAGACTGGATCTACTCGGATGCAACGGTCGTATTTGCGAGCGATCAAGGGTCTACACTTGCGATTCTTCAAAGCAGTATCCACGCCGTCTTCGCATGGCAACACGCCTCAAGATTGAAGAATGATTTGCGATACTCGCCTACGGATGCGCTGGAGCCGTTCGCCTTTCCGACGTCCTCTCTGTCGAATTCCCTGGAAGCGCTAGGCAACGAACTTGATCAGGCTCGTCGCGAGGTCATGACTGCCCATGGTATTGGCCTCACGAAGCTGTATGGCCGGGTTCACTTAGAAGCCGACAGATCCAAGGAGATCAACCGGCTCCGTGAGATACAGCGAGAGATCGACCACGCACTTGCGGCCGCTTATGGATGGGGCGACCTGGATCTCGGTCATGGTTTCCATGAGGTGCCCTACCTTCCAGAGAATGACCGAACTCGATTCACGATCTCAGAGCCTGCCCGTCTAGAAGTTCTACGTCGCTTAGCCGAGCTGAATCGTCAGCGTTACCAGGAAGAGGTCGATCAGGGTCTACATGGCGGGACGGCTGGCTCAGGTAAAGCGCGCGCGCGCAGATCGCGCGCTGCTTCTGGGTCCGAATTGACACTCGACCTCGAAGACATTCTTCCGACGACCTTTGAGGGGAGCGATTGACCATGGCCGATCTGACCGCGACTACCGAGCAATCCGTCAGCGCCTGGATCGTCAAGCGGCCGTCTAGCTCACCACGCTATTCCGTGCGTATCGCCGTCGGGTCGACCACCCACGGCGCAATTGAAGAGGGTCACTGGGTCGTCGTTTTGGACGACGACGGCAACGTCGCTGAGGTGGGTCGTATCCTTCGCATTCGCTCGGACCTCGACGGCGCCACGATCCATTTTGACCATTGGCACGCCGTGGATCCATCCGTGCCGCTCGCGGCCCTCGGCCTAACCGCGCCGACTGGACCAGCCGCGCGGCTACCATGGGACGAATTCCTCCGCATCCTGCCGCCGCTCGGTGTTCCTGACCCCGCCGCAGTGCCTCGGATCGACGATGTCGTCTACACCCGCGATCTCCTGGAACTCGCGGTGCGTGACGATCTGCTCGGCCCCGCCGGTGGCCCCCATGAGCTGATCAAGGACATGAGCGTCCGCGATCGCTACCTCGTCGGCAAGCTGGCGCCGCGCCGGCCGGATGACGACCATGCGGCCGGGGTCGAACCAGCTTCCGCAGCCGAGGAGGCTGGCGACCTCGAGGACGAACGGACGGCGCCACTCCACGAGCCCGGCGCCGAGTTCGCCAGTGCATCGGGCCGAGTGGAGCCCGAAGACGACGCGCTCGACGAGATCGACACGACGAACAACCAGTCGCTGGTTCCCTCCAGCATGGGCCTTACCTTCTGCGTGGCGCCCGATGTCGGGAAGCTGGCCGTCGATGCACGGTGGGGACGCTACGAGCGGGTCCCGAACGATGAACACGACATCGTCAAGACGCGAAAGAATCGCCAGACCGGTCACCAGGAGGAGGTGAAGGTCAGGGTCTGGCAGCGCATCCCGTGTGGTGGCGTCGTCACGGTTCCGCTCGTCGACGGGCCGATCAAGCCGTCCACTCCAGACCCCGATCAACCGGACGTCCGCCTGCAGGGGACGGTTCGGACGAACAACAAAGGGGAGCGCCTGGTCACTTTGTTCCTCGTCAACGGGCAGTTGGAACCCGAAGACAACAAGGACCGCGCCTGGCTGTTCCAGCCGGAGATCACCGTAGAGGCCCCCGAAGATCACGGGGACAGGTCGGTTTTTCTGCGTCGCCCCTCCAACGAAGTGGTCGTCGACGACCCGGAACGCGACCGTCTCGCGCTCATCTATCGCAACAGGCTGGAGTTCGCGGTCGGACACGGGGTGTCCGTTCACGCCGATACGACGCCCAAGGACCCTACGAAGGCCCATCGCGTCAGAACCGAGATCATCCCGCGCTACGAAGTCGCCGTCACCGAAACGCCCGGCCTCGATCCCAGGGACCGCCCTGCCATGCGGCGCATGGTCGACGAGGGCTGGCTCGACATGACGCGGCTGGCGGAGATGGCGCCAGACGCGCTGCGCGACGCTCTCTCGTGCCTCGTCGACGATTACGCCGTTTGGATCGGCGAACAGAAAACCCGGCTGGGGTCGGAGATCGCCGGCTTCGATGATCCGGGCAAGGACGTCATTCAGCGCTGCGAGGAGATCCTGCGCCGCCTCCGAGAGGGCATGGACACTCTCTTCGCCGACCCGAAAGCGATGGAGGCGTTCCGCTTTGCCAACCGGTCCATGGCGATGCAGCGTGTCCGAAGCATCTACGCTCTGAAGCGCAGACGGAACGAAGCCGTCGACGTGACCACTTTGGACGTGCCGAAGAACAGATCGTGGCGCCCGTTCCAGCTTGCGTTCCTGCTCCTGTCGATCCCGTCGCTCGCCGATCCGACACACCCGGACCGGACGAAGCCGGTCGAGGCGTTCGCCGATCTCCTCTGGTTCCCGACGGGTGGTGGCAAGACCGAGGCCTATCTCGGTGTGGCGGCCTTCGCCATGGCCATGCGCCGACTGAAGAATGATCTCGGCGGCCTCGACGCATCACGCGGTCTCGCCGTCATCATGCGCTACACGCTGCGACTGCTTACTCTTCAGCAGTTCCAGAGGGCGACGACGCTGCTCTGCGCGATGGAGGTCATCCGTCGTGCAGACGACAAGACCTGGGGCAAGGAACCTTTCACGCTCGGTCTCTGGGTCGGCAATCGCGTGACACCGGGCACGACCGAAGCGTCTCACCAGGCTGTCGAGGCCATTCGAAACAACGATCGCAACAAGGCAGGCATTGCATCGCCTGCACAGCTGACCAGCTGCCCTTGGTGCGGTTCGGAGATCTCCGGTGGCCGCGACATCGAGGTCGACAGGATCGCCGGCCGAACGCTGATCCACTGCGGCGACAAGCTGGGCGGCTGCGATTTCTCGAAGGCGAAATCCACTGGGCAGCCTCACCCGGGGCTTCCCGTGAAAGTCGTCGATGAGGAAATCTATCACCGCCCGCCGACGATGATGATCGCAACCGTCGACAAGTTCGCGATGATGGCGTGGCGTCCCGAGGTTCGGAACCTTTTCGGCCGCGTCGAGCAGGAATGCGGACGCCATGGTTTGCTCTGGCCGAGTCACGACTGCGGCACGGGGCACCGAGCGAGGGGGGCATATCCGGCCGCCAGTGTGAAGCCGGTTCGCGCAATTCGACCACCAGACTTGATCATCCAGGACGAGTTCCACCTCATCAGCGGTCCGTTGGGCACCATGGTGGGTCTTTACGAAACGGCCGTCGACGAGCTGAGCAGCTGGGGTCTGGGCGACGAAAAGGTTCGTCCCAAGGTCGTGGCTTCCACCGCGACCGTGCGGCGAGCCGACGACCAGGTGCGCAACGTTTTCATGCGCCGCATTTCCGTGTTTCCGCCTTCCGGCCTGGACGTCGAAGACAATTTCTTCTCGGTCCAGAGACCCATCCGCGAGAAACCCGGCCGACGGTACATGGGAATCTGCGCTCCCGGCAGCTCTCGTCCTGCAGTGCTGATCAGGACCTATACGGCGTTCCTCACCGCCGCCCAGGCACTGTTCGATCGGTTCGGCCCGGTGGCCGACCCCTATATGACCCTCGTCGGCTACTTCAACTCGCTGCGAGAACTCGGAGGGATGAAGCGTCTGGCCGAAGACGACGTCCAAACGCGTTCCTTCCGTGTCGATATGAGCCTGGTGGACCGACCGGGGCTCGCGCAGCGGCGGGTCGAGGAAATCAGCGAACTGACATCGCGGGTCTCCAGTCAGGACATCCCGAGATACCTCGATCAGCTCGAGGTTCCTTTCGATGGCACCTTCGACCCGGCACTAGGCAAATGGGTGACCAACAGGAAGCCAGGGGAGGCCCGGCCGATCGATGCCGTTCTCGCGACGAACATGCTGTCGGTCGGTGTCGACGTGAATCGTCTCGGAGTGATGGTCGTAAACGGCCAACCCAAGGGAACGGCCGAGTACATCCAGGCGACCAGCCGTGTGGGCCGAACGCCGCCAGGACTGGTGGCCACTGTGCTGACCTGGGCGCGGCCTCGGGACTTGTCGCATTACGAGACCTTCGAGCATTACCACGCGACCTTCTATCAGCACGTCGAAGCTCAATCCGTCACTCCGTTCTCGCCACGGGCGTTGGACCGAGGGCTCACCGGCGCGATGCTCTCCATCATGCGTCACTCCTACGATCCCTTCGCGGCAAATGACGGCGCTGGCGCTATGAACAGTCCGAGCCGCAAAGAGATGTTGGATACGATAGGCGCCATCGCCGCTCGCACCTGGGAAGTCACGGAAGACTCGGGGAAGAAGACCCAGACCGAAGCCGAGATGAAGAGCCGCGCTGACGATTGGGCCAATGAAGCGGGCGTAGGGGGCCGCACGCTCGTCTACCAGAAGCACGGCGCAGGACCTACCGCCTATCCGCTGCTTTCGGCGCCGGGCATCAAGCCTTGGACCGACTGGACGGTCCCGATGTCCATGCGCGAAGTCGAGCCTGGTGTCAGGCTCGTGATGGAGGACGACCGTTCGACGAGTGATCCGACTTGGAGACCACGGGTGACGCAGCCCCAGGAGGATCAGCAATGAGCAGGACACCCGTAGGAGAAATTCGACCGAGCCAGTTGCTTTGGACCTACGGCCCGGGCGCCTTGATCGACCTCCCGAACATGTCGGTGGTCACGATGGGGATCGACCGCTGGGAAAAAGGCAGGTGTCAGCCGATACAAGAGGCACGGTTGCTCGCCAACGTCCGGGGCGTGCTCGGACCTCAAGTCGAATCATTGCGAATGCCGCCCGTGGGCGAGAGGGAAATCGCAGACCCATTTTCGGCCGCCGCGCTGATCGGCGTGCCCGTTAAGCCCTTCCCGCGGTGGCTGCGCTGCGTCAAATGCGGTCTTCTATCACCCTATGACGCCGGCTTGTTCAAGCTGAAGGAAAACAGATATCGCCCCGAGCTGACGCGTTTCGTCCATGAGGGCTGTCGTGGATCGAATAATGATCAAAGGGCCAGGGATGCCGATGCCGTCCCGGCACGCTTTCTCATGGCGTGTCGGGCTGGCCACCTGGACGACTTTGCCTGGCACTGGTTCGTTCACGGTGGGCCTAGCACCTGTCGTGCGACGCTGAGGTTCTTCGAGAGCGGCGCATCACTTCAAACCGAGAACCTGTGGGTCAAATGCGATGGCTGCGGCGCGTCAAAGAACATGGCGCAGGCCTTTGGTCAGGCAGGTCGAGACAACCTTCCAGCCTGCCGAGGTCGACATCCGCACGTGGATCGCTTCGAGGACGATTGCAGCGAGGAACCTCGCGCAATTCTCCTCGGCGCAACCAATAGCTGGTTCCCGGTCACACTCTCGGTTCTCGCCATTCCACAAGTGGGAAGCCCTCTGGCGCAACTGGTCGCGGATGGCTGGACATTCTTTGAAGATGTCACTTCGGCAGCGGAAGTGGCGTTCGTCGTCAAGACCTTGAAGAAGACGGCTCAGCTGCCTGGCATCGAGCAGTTCACTGACGAGCAGATTTGGTCCGCAATCGAAACCCATCGCAATGGCGGATCGGGCGTCGAACAGAGCGACCTCAAAGGGCCGGAATGGGATGTGCTTACGGCCGAAAACCCGCCCACCGACTATCCGCATTTCATGAGCAAAAAGGTCGGTATTCCCTCGGGCTTCGGTTCGTCAATCATACGTGTTCTGCTGCTGGAACGGCTTCGTGAGGTAAATGCCCTCCTCGGATTCACACGAGTCGAGTCTCCTGACGAAGGCACGGGAGATGATGCGGCCCCACGGGCCCCGCTCGCACGCGCAGCACCGAACTGGGTGCCGGCCACTCAGGTTCACGGTGAAGGCATTTTCATTCGCTTCGATGCAGATGCATTGAAGGCTTGGGCGGATAAAGATCCCGTGAAGGCTCTCGACTCGCGGCTACGACAAGGCCACCGCGGATGGCGTCACAAGAGGAACCTGGACCCCAACCAAGGTTACCCGGGCGTCCGTTATGTCATGCTACACACTCTTGCGCACATGCTGATCCGGGAACTGGCCCTGGAGTGCGGCTACAACGCCGCGAGTATTCGTGAGCGTATATATGCAGACGTCGAGGACGGCAGGGATCAAGCCGGATTTCTCATCTACACGGCTGCAGCAGATTCCGATGGAACTCTGGGCGGGCTCGTGGAACTCGGGAAGCCAGAAAATCTCGGCCGACTTCTGCGCCAAGCGCTGGATCGCGCCCACATATGTGCCTCCGATCCACTCTGCGCAGAACACGATCCGAGCAAGGACCAGTCACTTCACGGGGCAGCATGTCACGCCTGTTCATTCGTCTCGGAAACATCCTGTGAGCGGGGAAACCGCCATCTCGATCGTTCCCTCGTGGTACCCACCCTCGAAAATCCCGATGCAGCATTCTTCGAGACCGTCTGATGGAAGCGATACTGATCGCGGCCACAGACCTCGTGGCCATGTTATCTCCGTCGAGGGTCGAAGCACTCGCCGCTCGTGTCCGCGGCTCGATTCCGGTCGAGCGAGACGGAAGCCTGCACCAACTCGTGAGCACGCCGGCTGCTCGCGCAGCGCTTGATCGCTTGATCACCGCCTGGAAACAGACGGAAATATCAGGCGACGTGCTGGCCGGGATCTTGGTCGGCGCAGCCTTCGCCCGCCAACAGGCGCAGCGCGAGAACAGTCTTGAGCTCGTTTGGACGGGCCCGACGACACCATTCGTCGCCACCCGCCGAACGGAGCAGGTGCTCTTGGATCTCATCGGTCACGCACAAAGTGACCTCTTTCTCGTCAGCTTCGTTGCATACGACGTCTCCTCGGTGGTCGATGCATTGAATGCTGCAAGCAGTCGCGGCATAGACATCCGAATTCTGTTGGAGACCTCCACGAGCCATGGCGGGAGCCTGTCCGTCGATCCTATTGCTACGATGCGGCGCTGTGTTCCCTCGGCAGCGCTGTATGTCTGGACCGACCGGCCGGCACCGTTCGCCGAAGGACGGGTTCACGCGAAAGTGGCTGTTGCCGACGGCAATTCAGCGTTCTTGACCAGCGCTAACCTGACTGGGCACGCGTTGGAGAAGAATATGGAGGCCGGCGTTGTGATCAGCGGTGGACACGTCCCCGCAGGACTGCGTGCCCATCTTCATGCTCTAATCGAGACGAAGGTCATTCGGAAAATCTAGAATCACACTCGGCAACTGCGCGCCTGGTCCCGCATAACGCTATAGTTGGCCAGCATTTCGGCAATAGCCGACCCCTCCGGCAGCAGATCGAGCTCGTCGACGGCGCGCGCCTGGAACTCGCGGCTATACTCAACAACCGGCGGGCAGACGGTGGCCATGTGAGGTTCAGAAGTGGCCGTTGCGCAGGCGGTCAGCGAGATCGCTGCGATCACGAGGACGGCGAGCTGCCGCATTGAGCATCTGGCGTTGGACGTCATTGACCTTCTCCGAGGTTTCGAGGCGTTCGGCGAGGCGTCCCGCTCGCTCGCCGGAGCGCCGGAGTGAGAGCAGGAACAGGAACACCGCGAGTGCGATGGCGCCGTAGCGTAGGGCCGCCCGCATCCACGGGGCGGCGGCGATCCCGGTGAACAGAGCAGCGATCATCGACGCCCCCGCTTCCAATCGTCGATGCGGGCGTAGATCGTCACGGCAACGCCCGCGAGCGCCACGGCGATGAACACCCAGCGCAAGGTGTCGAGATAGGGGACGAGCGGCAGGATCGCGATCTGTGTCTCCGTCAGAACGCTCTGCGCCACCTCGACACCCGCTGTGCCCAGCGTGGCCACGCCAGCTGCGCCGCTGCCCTTCATCGTGCGGCTGTCTGCCAGGACCTCCCGCACGGGCGCCGTTTCCGCGGCGAACGCCGTCGCCCGCACCGGGAAACGCTCGCCCCATTGCCGAGCCGGGCCGAGATCGATGTGCATGAAGCCCGAGCGCGGATAGTAGCCGAAGCCGAGGAAGCCGACGGCTCGGGCGGCGGCCTCGAAAGCCACCGGATCGTGGTTCGCCATGGCGATGTCAAAGGCCGTGCCGTCCATGTGCTTCGAGCGTGGCGCGCCGCCGACGGCACGGTTGTGCGCCGGACTGCGGTAGGCCGAACGGACGATAAGCGGCTTGCCAAGTCGGTCGCGCAGCGCCTGGAGCTTGTCGAGCGCTTCCTCGTTTATCCGCAGGGAGCCGCTGCCCCGGCAGGCGATCTCGGCGGGGGAGAAATTCTTCCAGCGCCATGAGCGCTCGGGCACGTCGCGCCAGTGTTTGTAAGTCATGGTCGTCATCGCAGGTCTCCAGGCACAAAAAAGCCCGCTCCTCGGCGAGGGCGGGCGGTGGTTTGACAAGTCGGGCGGACGGATTAAGGCGTCGGCCCGAAGAGCTTCAGCTTTATGGCGATGCCAGCCATCAGGGCGAGCAGGACGCCGGTGGTGATCAGCCGCACGGCGGTCTGGACGGCCGTCTGTTTCGCGAGGCGGAAACCCGCGAGCAACGAGCGAAGATCGCGGATGTCCTCGGCGGCATCCTGGCCATCGAGGCCGACCTCATGCAGGGCGCGCCGCGCACCCGTCTCGGCCGCGCGCTCCAGCAGGGCTTCAAACTCAGCGGCTGGCAGCGCGATCAGCTCACCGCTGTCTGGTTCCTTGTCCATGACGCAATCCGGGAGTGATCAGAGGACCAGCGTGCCGGCCAGCGTGAACCCGATCCCTGCGAGCGTGGCGTCGGGCGTCGATGGCGCGACTACGCTGAGCACCTGGCCGGGCTCCAGCACGGTTTCGCTGGCGGCGATGAAGGTGGCGCTCGTGGCGGCGGCGGCGAAGCGCATGGTGGCGCTGCTCACGCCATCGACCCGGATGTCGAAATCCGCACTCGCGGTTGCCGCAGCCTCGGCGCTGGCATGGCTTCCGGCAAGATCGATCTTCAGCCGGGTGCGTCGCGCCACCGGCACCCGCGCGATCACCTCGTCCGCTGCCGGCTGCCCGGCCTTGTAGCCGCTGATGTCGGCCGGGGGATCGGCCGCATCCGTGGTCTCGACGACCTCGATTGCCAGCCACGTGCGCTCGAGGCCGCGCAGCTCCCCGGCCGTGCCGACATAGACGGCCAGCTCGAACCAGTCGCCCGCCGATACCGGCAGGACGGCGCTCGACAGGTTGCGCATCTGGTTGGAGTAGCCGCTGTCGCCGCGCACGATGAAGGACCCGCCGCCCAGCACGCTGTTGCCGTTCTTCCGCACCTCGACCAGCTGACTGGTCGGCGAGGTCTGCCACTCGATGTTGCCGACGATCCGGACCTTCGTCACCCCGGCGGGAATGGTCAGGCGGGAGGGCTGGCCGGCATCCCAGAATGCGTCGCTATCATAATCGGCGCTTTGCCATGGCACGGCGACGTAGACGCCGGTGGTCGCGACGCTGAAATTGGTCGAGCGTCGCAGCAGCGCACCCCGGAAGGGCAGCAGAGCGCGGTTGAAGATGCCGACGCCTGTGGCACCCCACGCGGCTCCATCGAACTGGAGGACGTCGCCATTGGCGGCGCCAGCGATGGAGACGTCGGTGAGATCCCCCAGCGCGCCAGCGCCACCGCCGACCCCGTAGAGATCGCCGCCATTGCCCTGAACCAGCACCGTCGCACCCGGAACGATGATGACCTCCGCGCCGGAGCCCGCATATTTGGCGCGAACGTCCTGGCCGCCATTGGTGGCGTTTCGGATCGCGAGCCGCCGGTGATTGGCGGGCAGCGTCAGGATCCGGGAGGCCGTCAGCGTGCCGGTGAGGATGATCAGACCGTTACGGTTGGCTTGGGTGCCAGTCAGCGTCAGGTTGGCGTCGGCCATCGCCACCGACAGTGCCTGATTCATGGCGTTGTCGAGGGCATCGACTGCGTCGTTGATCGTGACCTCTTTCTGGTTCTGGGCGGCCGCGACATGGGTCACGGCCAGATTGGGGCTGGGCATCAGTTGATCTCCAATGTGACGGTGCGCGGGAAGCCGCGGCCCGCGACGGCGCTGATCTGGAAGACGGTGACGGTCAGGGACGATGGGACCACACCGAAGTCGGCGAGAATGTCGGCATTGGCGTAGACGACGTTTGGGCTGGTCGCGGTGAGCGTCCGCTTCACCGCGCCGCCCGGGCCGGAAAGGATGTCGATCTCGTAGGCCTCGGAGGTCTCGCCGAGCGGCACGAGGCCGGTGCCGTCCTTCAACTCGCCCCCGATCCGGGTCCGCCGAACCCAGGAGAGACTGATGGTGGCCGGATTGCCGGTCAGAGTTGCCTGCACGTTCCAGGGTGCGTAGGGCTTGAGGTCTCGGCCGGTATGGCTGGCGACCAACGTTTCCGCATCCTCGAAGATCGTGCCGAACCCAACAGCCCTCCAGGACCGGGGGAGCTCGAGATCGCCGAGCGAGGTGACCATCGTCTCGACATTGTCGGGGTCGAGGAGGACAAACAACTCACCGGCCTCGTGCCCATCCACGAAGACATCGGTGCCACGTCGACCACGCAAAAGCCCGGACAGGGTGTATGAGCCGTCCGGGTTCAGCGCCACGTCGCGGAACTGAATGATCTCGGGCTCGCCGTTGGCCTTGAGGACGAGGGCCGCGTTGGCGCCGCTGAGCATCGAGTCCTGTGTGACGCTCTCAAGCCGTTCACCGCCGGTGGTCATGAACACCGTGAGGCTGTTCGTCTCATCGGTCGCGAACGGGGATGTCGGCGTGCCGAGGGCATTCGCCGTGGCGCCCCAGGCCGTCTCGCTCAGGGATCGACCGACCTGCGCCCACGCCGTGCCGTCGACGCTGCGGTAGAGAGAGGCACCGGGCCAGCCCGGGCCTCCAAAGCCGCCCATGAGGTAGTAGATCCGCGACCCCGACCCGCCGGTGTCATCGGTATCGCGCAGCAGCGGAAGGTCCGGCAGGATCAGCCGCGTCGCGGCCTGACTGCCGACGAGCTGTACCGGTTTGCCGGAGCCGCCATCGGCAGCCACGTTGGAGACGTAGGTGGCGGCAGCTTCAGAGACTCCCTTCACCGCGAGCGAGAAATCGGCCCCGACATCGAGACGGGTGATGCGGGTCCGGAAGGTCGAGCCCGACTCGAAGACCACGTCCACGACATCGGTCGGATCGAGGCGCAGCCAGTCGGCCGGTAGTTCTGCTTCGTACGCGCTGCGTTCGATCCAGGCGCTGTAGAGCGTCTTGGCGGCGATCTGCTTGGCTGTCGTCGCGTCCAGCGCAAGGGCTAGCTCTACGCTGGACTGGTTGCGCGAATGCATGGTCGGCAGCGGCAGGGATGTGCGCTTTTCGCTCTGCGTGCCCTGCTGGTAGTCGGCGCCGCGATCCATGTAGACGACGCTGACGCGTTCCGGCAGCTCGACCTCTTGCGTGCGACGCTCACGCCAGCTTTCGCCGGTCCGCTCATCCAGCGGCAGCAGAAGATCCGCGTCGATGGTCGCGGCGGGCGGTCGTCCCCGCGTCCGGAACCGCAGGGCATCGTCGCTTTCCGCAGCGTCGAAGAAATAGGCCTGCGCCAGCGGCTCGATCGCGCCTCGCACGGTGGTCTGCCGCCCGATGACATAGCCGGGAACCGTCGCCCCGAGATCGGCGACGTCTATGTCGGACAGACCAAGGCCGGCACGGGCGCAAAGGTCGGAGACGATGCCGGAGAGCGTCTCTCCACCACCGCCGCCGCGATTGAGGAAGAGCTTCACCCAGCCTTGGCTGCCGCGGACCAGATGCGTGTCGGTGACGGCATCGTAAACCTGAGCACCGCCTTCGCTGACCGCACCCGGCCAGATCTCATCGAGAACAAGAGCGCCTGTGGCGGTGTCCAGCTGGATGACGCGCGTGCCCCGCATCAGCGTCCAACGCTGCCCGCGCAGGCGGCACTGACCGTAGTAGGGTCCCTCGTAGTTGATCTGGATAGGTACAGCGGTCTTCCATACGATGCCGGCGTCTGCGCGCCACTTGATCGTGTAGATCGTCCCGGCCGAGCCCCCGTTCGAGATGCGCGCCTGAAAGATAACGCTGTCGTCGGTCGTGTCGTAGGTGAGCCCGCCCGCGCTACCGTAGAAGCCGGTGGCGCCGCTCTCGACATCCGAGGCTGCGAAGGTGGCAACCTTCTCGAAGGTGACGCCGAGGGATTGGCCGGTGAGGCCGTCGTACCCTGCCAGCGCGGAGACCCGCAGGCGATAGAGGCCGAGGCTTCCATGGTTCGTGCTCGTCCCGCTGCCGAGGATCCAGCCATCCCCGAAGCCTTCGCCAACCGCACCACCAACGACGCCCCGAATGCGAGGCTCGGTGACGCTCTGCCCGGCGCCCCAGACATAGCCCATGGTGTCGGCGCGGATGAGTCCGACGTCGTCGAAGAGCGATCCGGTGAGAACGAAGTCGACGCGGCCAGAGGGGCCGTAGGCGGAGACCATCCCCATCCACGTCGTGGCGACGAACCGCAGGGTCGAATTGGTCAGGCCGTTGCTGGTGGAGCCGAAGCGACCGACCTCCTTGAGAGCGTTCGGTTCGATGCGCAGGATCGGGCGTGAGTTGCTCGATCCGGTCACGACATAGAGGTGACCATCCTCGCCGCAGAACAGCGTGCTCGGGAAGTTGTTCGGCGCGACGCCCGTGATGTCCGTCATCCGCGCCTGGCGGTCTTCTTTCATGGTCCGCAGGCTGAAGCGGCGGATCCCGGCCTCAGCGGCGTTGACGTCGCTGTCCAGGAAGTAGCCGTATCCGCGCCGCCAATCGACGGCCAGGTCGTCGATCTGGTAGGTCCCGAAATAACCGCCTTCGCCCGTCGTGATAAAATCGAGCAGCTGGTAGGGCTGCTGAGCCGCCCGCTGGTAGGTGATCTCGGCCGTGATGTTCGGGATGCGGTTGCCAAAGTCCGCAAGCGCCAGGTCTTCGAAGACGATGGTGGCAAGACCCCGATGGGCGGGCGCACGGCCCGCGCCGACGTGCGTTTCGATCAGCGGATCGGCCAGCTGATCCTCTGTCCCCGAATGGAAACGGAACTTGAGATCGGGTTTGGCGACGTCGGGGCTCGCGCCGGTCTTGTCGTAGATGAGTTTTCCGTCCGCCCAGATCCGAAGCACGTCCTCGGCCGGCCCCTCGCCGAAGCTGAGCGCGAAGGACGCGAAGTAGGAATACGTGACCGAGGTCTGGGTGGCGCCGCCGCCGCCCTTGCCGCCCGACCGGGTCCTGGTGACGTTCTGCTGCTCGCGGATACCGGAGGACCAGATCATGTTGCCGGCCATGCGCAAGGTGCCGTAGCCGATGGCGATCGATGCGCCATAGGCGGACGAGGAAACGGTCAGGTCTCCGAGGCGGGGACCCTCGGTGGTGACGTTCTGCCCCTTGGCGGGAAACAAGAGGCTGCCGACCACCGAGCCGACGAGCCAGCCGGCTTGCCAGCCGAGGCCGACTGCGGAGCCGAGCGCGGCTCCGCCCACTGCGACGAGAATGGCCATGGGAGGTCAGGATCCGGGAGAGCGAAAGCGAAATGCGAACTTGATCTTGGCCGGCCATTCGCCGGCATAGGGTTCCTCGATCACCTGCCTGCGCGTGGCGTGCGCGTGCAGGAAATGCGGCCGTCCGAGCCGCTCCGTCAGAAAGCCGCAATGGCAGGGATAAGCCTGATCGGCGAAGACCAGGACGTCGCCGGGCCGCGCTTGCGTGACGGCGATGCCGTCCATATGGCCGCGAAAGTGTTCGACGAAGCCCTGTCCCTGCGCGCGCCGCCCATATGCCGTGCTGTCGTGGTCGGCGAGTTCGAGCGCCCGCGCCACCAGCACCACGAGTCCCGCGCAATCGACGCCGGCGCGGCTACGCCCCTGGTGCCGCCAGGGGACACCCAACCAAGTCCGCGCCTCGGCGACGATCGCATCGGCCAGATCCGCGCTCGCGCTGGCGGTTGCTGATGGTGGGCGGTCAGCGTGCATCGGGATAGCTCATCATGGCGTCCTGGCCCGGCACGTAGGGTTCGCCTCGAAAGTTCAGGACGTTGGCGAAGCGGTCGATGCAGGTGTCGAGCCGCTTGTCGCAACCGGGGTGAACGCGGAAGGCGTCGCCGGGCTCCATCGCGTATCCCAACGGCAGGAACAGCTCGATCCGCCCGCTGCCTTGGGTCCAGCCCTTGACCTCGATGGAGCGACCGGCATTGGCGCCGGTCTCCCAGGTCAGCACACCGCCAGCAAACCAGCCATCGGTGGCGCGCGGTTCATCGAGCGTGGCATTGAAGACGGCCCGGTCGGTGACTGCCGTCACGATGCCCGACCGGCTCCAAGCTTCCTCGGCCTCGAAAACCGCGCCACCGTCGGCGGTTTGCGCGCCGACGGTGGTGTCGAAACTCGGCTGCTGAGCTGCGGTCGTTCCGGCGGTCACGCACCGATAGACGCGGTTCTCGAAATCTGCGGAAGTCGGTATCGATGCCGTCGTGTCCGTGATCGTGGCCACGACGGCGTCGAAGGCCGCGTTCGACTGGCTACCGGCAGCGAGCTGGTGCAGGAGCCGGAAGCGGAGAAACCTGGTTCCCACCGGCAGCTGCGCCTGCGAAACGCCTCGCTGAACCCAGCTGTCTTCGGGCAGGATCACCTCGAAGCCCGTGTCGATCAGCGTTGAGAGCAGGTTCGACGAGCCGTCCAGAGCTTCGATGACGACCCGCCCCAGATCGTCCGGGAACGAATTCGCCCGGCTCACCGATGCGTCCAGCCGGTAGGCGTCTCCGTCGATCTGCAGTGGATCCAGCCCCGAAGCAACGAGGTCGATTGATTGGGCCAACTCCCCCGATGCCGAGCTTCCGCCCTCCAAGTAGAAGCTGCCAACCGCAGGCGATAGACCGCCGTTGCCAGCGTCATGCACGTCCCAGTCGCCCGACACCTTCGTCCATCCGGTGGGCGTGAAGCTGGAGCCGTCGCCGAGGCCGTCCGCATCGAAGCTGCTGTTGACGATCGGCAGCGCGAAACTGACCGGCGTGCCGGTCGTGCGCACGCGCACCACGTCACCGACGAGGTACGCCGTCGACCGGGCGATTTCTGGCGGATTGACCGGCACCTTGCAGCGGTGATCTCCGAGATCGGCCCGGCATTCGGGGCTATAGAGCTCGCCGATGCGTTGCTGCAGGGCTTGCGTCATGCCGCGCAGCTCGGTCCGGAAAATGCCCTGCTCGGTCAGCACGACCTCGCCGAACCAGCCGCGGCGCATCCGAAGAGCACCCATGGCGGGGTCCGCCCAGTTGACCAGGAAGATCCGCACCTCGGCCTGATCGAACAGACCCGCGCGCAGCTCCTCCTCGGTGATCGACGCGCTGTCGAAGACGCCCTCGACGTCGAGATTGTCGACGCTCAGGCCCGCATCGTTGGCGATGGCCGTGCGCGAATAGCCGGAACTCGCCTTGTAGACGTTGCCCTCGAACGACAGATCCCGGTCGTGATCCGTGAAGAAGAACTCCTTGCCGTCGATGCGCGAGATGCGCCAGCAGGTGGCGAGCGTCGTCACCGGTCCAGCGAGGTGCGCCGCGAGGGCTGCCGAAGTCGATTTCATGGTCTGATCTCCAGCACCGGGATCTGGCCCCAACTGCCGAGCTGATAGGTTTCGATCGTGAGGTCCATCTGATCGCTGTCGAAGCGGACGGGCACGTCGAACTCGAAGTCCGCCATCACCTGCACGCCGGATGCGGGGGCAACAGTGAAGGTCACGAGCCCGGCCGCCGTGTTGACGCTCCAGCCAGAGACCGCCTCGACGCCGTCGCGGTAGATCTTCACCGTTCCGGGAACGGGCTTGGTGATGACCCGTGTCTCGACCTCGCCGCCGCTCGCGTAAGTCTTCACGAGCTGGAACGTCTTGGTCACGCCGTCGCCTTGCCCGATCAGCTGGGCCAGCGCCTGATAGTCGGTCCAGTCCTTGAAGCGGAAACCGTAGGCACGCCCGCGTCGCGCGCGAAAGAAGGCGATGAGTGCGGCCACCTGATCGCGTTTCTTCAGGCCGTGCGCCACGTTCCATTTGCCCCGCGCGGCTGCCCAGTTGGCGTTGCGCCGCTCGTGTCCCGAAACCGTCGTCACCACCGTGGTCGAGTAGCCGGGACCGCCGGACGCCCCGTAGGAGATGTCCGGCGGGAACTGAACTTCGTGAAAACCGCTCATCTGTCGATCCGTCGGAGATTGCTCAATTCAGAGATTACGGCGGGCCCGCTCCATGGCGCGGGCGGCGTCGGCGGCGATCTGCCCTTGGGCGTAGCGAAAGCTGCCCGCGTCCGGGGTGGAGATGTTCATCACCACGTTGACCGGCGGACGGGTTTCGCGTGCGGCGCCGATCGAGGCGAGCTGAGCCCGCGACAGCACCATCTCACCGCGCTGCAGGATCGCGGGTACCTCGTCGGCACGAAGCCCCGCGAGACCGCCGTCGTGGAAGCGCGGCGCACCTGTAAAGGCGAGTGCCGGGACGAGCCGCTGTTGGGCGGGACCACCGGCGACGCCGCCTTGGTGGAATATGCCGGCGAACAGTCCGCCTCCGCCACCGAACAAGCCGCCGAGCAGTCCTCCGCCGCTTCCGCCGAGCACATTGGCCAGTGGCCCGAGGATCGCCGAACGAACCGCGATGCGGGTGATGTCAGCCAGAATGCTATCGGCGAGCGCCTTGAAGTCGAACTTGCCGCCGGTCACGAAGCTGGCGATGGCGTCCTCGGCGCTGCGAAAGGCGCTGGTGAGGGCGCTTCCCAGCCCCTTGCCCCAGTCCATCGCCTCGCCGGCATAGCGGGACAGCTCCTCGCGAACCGCTGCCCAGCCTGTCGCCGCCTGCGTGGCCGCCGTAGCCGCAGCCTCACCGGCGGCCCGGCTTGCTTGCGCGGCGCGTGCGGCGGAACCGGCCGAGCCCTCGCCGTCTCCTGCGGCATCGCCTCCAGCGCCGCCGATGGCTGCGAAGGCTTCATCGAGACGCTCGGTCGCCCCGGCCGCATTGTCGATTTCGGTGTTCGCGCCCGCCATAGCCTCCCGGAGCGCCGCGATGGACGCGAGGGGCGCGCCTGCCAGCTCTCCCAGCGCCGCTGCCGTTTCTCGCGCACTGTCAGCGGCGGCGCGCGCATCCTCGGCGAAGGCCGACAGACCGAAATCCGGTGCCGCGAAGGTGTCCGTTTCGAACGCGGCGGCGAAGGCATCACGCGCGGCGTTGCCAGCCCGGCTCGCGGCGCCCGCAAACTCGTTCTCGATCCGGCCGAGATCGACGTCCGGCACCAGCTCGATGGCCCGCTCGATGCCGATCGCCGACAGACCGGCATTGACGCCTTCCAGGAGGCCGTTGATGCCGTCGACCGCGCCGTTCAGCATCGACTCCAGCCCGGCGATCAAGGCGTTCGCCGCCTGGATCGTCAGATCGCCGATGGCCCGAGGCAGGTTGCTCCAGATGACGACCATCGCATCGAAAGCGCCCTGAAACGCACCGATGGTGCGATTGCCGAAGGCGACGACGGCCTCGAGCGACGCCTGTAGCGCGTCGGCGATGCTCGCTTGAATGCCGCTCCAGGCGGCGTCGATCCGCGCTTTCAGGACGCCGGCCAGCAGTCCGATCCTGTCCCAGACCTCGGCCGCCACATCGCCAAGAAGGCCGAGCGCGGCGCCGAAGCCGCCGGTCGCCTGCACCAGGCGACCGAACTGGTAGATCAGCTCACCCACAGCCACGATGAGCGCGCCAATCCCGGTTCGGATCAACGCACCGCGCAGAAAGACCAGCGCGGTGGCGAGGCCGCGTACCGAGGCCGCGGCGACGACCATCCCGGCGACCCAGCGCCCGGCGATGAAGGCGGCGAAAGCCGCGGCGATCGATGCCAGACGGCCGATGTTGTCGAACAGGAGCCGGATCGCCTGACCAAGCGGACCGGTGGTGCGCGAGATCGCCGCCAGCGCGTCGGCGACGGCTTCGAGGGCCGGGGCGGCGGCAACGGCGAGTTGGTTCGACAGCCCGCGCCAGATCAGACCGAGGCGGGAGATCGCATCGTTCGTCCGCTCGATCTGATCAGCGTCCTGTTCGGACACGACCACGCCGAAATCGCGAACGTCCTGTGTCGCCTGGCGGAGGGTCGCCGTGTCGATCCGGGAGATGGCGATGCTGCCTTCCTCGCCGAACAGCTGACCGGCCACCGCCGCGCGCTCAGCCGCGGGCACGAAGTCTTCGATCGCCTGATTGATACGACCGACACGCTCATCCAGCGGCAGGGCGAGCAAGGTCGACGCCGAGAGCCCGAGCCGTTCGAGCGCTGCGACGGCAGGACCGGTCCCGGCGGCCGCCTGGCTGAGGCGGCGGGTGAGGTCCTTGGTCGCCTGCTCGATGCCGGACATCGAGACGCCGGCCAGTTCACCGGCGCGTTCCAGAACCTGAATGCTCTCGACGGTGGTTCCGAGCGATTGGGCGAGCTTGGCCTGTGCGTCGACGACCTGAAGGCCGGAGCGGATCATGGCCGCAGCGCCCGCGGCGAAGGCAGTCGCCGCGGCGGCGGCCGCGATCTGCACGCGCCGATAAAAGGCCGCGACACGGCTGTTCGCAGCGTCCATCTCCCGCGATAGCCGACGGAAGCCTTGCTCCCCCGCGTGGCCGATGCCCTGGAGCTCGGCCCGGACTTCACGCCCTCCGACCACGGCAAGGCGAACGGAGACGCGTTTCTCAGCCATCTTGATCAGTCCTGATTTGCGCGTTCAGTCCGCGCACCATCATGCCCTCCACCTCGGGCAGCAGTTCCGCGCAGACGAGCGTGTCCACTCCAAGCGCGTGCGCGCAGGCGAGAGCGGCCGTCATGTCGAGGCCGAGGATCGCGCCGGGAACCGCGCGCAGCTGCCCCGTGAGCTTTTTGGCGAGATCCCAGATCTGCCAGCCTTCGACCGTCTGCGGACGGTTCAGGACGGCGGGGCATTCGCCGCAAATGCTGCGGCAGGATCGGCAATACTGGTCGCCCCCGCTGAAGTGCCATTCGGCGAGGGCGCGGAGCCGTTTTTTTCCGCTTCCAGCAACAGGCCCTTCGACACGTAGCGGAGCTGGAAGGCCTCGAAGATCGGCAGGATGTCCAGCAGCGCGTCGATGCCTTCCGGCGTGACGGGCACAGGATTGCCTTCTGCGTCGCCCACCCCCTCCCATTCCAGCACGACCAGCCGCGCCAGGGCTTTGGCCATGGTGACCGCGATGGTCTCGTTCGACGCGCCTTCGGGCAAGGCAGCCACCGCCGGATCACTGCGGGCGGCCGCCATCAGCGAGGTGGTCAGGGGAGCGACGCGCACGCGCACGTCATGTCCGAGGTCGAGCCAGTTCGGCTCGCGCGACAGGTTCAGGCGGATCATGGGAATGGCCTCAGGTGTAGCTTGTGACGTCGTTCAGGAGGTGGGCGCGCAGCATCGTTCCTTCGCTGTCATCGTAGGCGGCGCGCCAGTCGAAGCTTGCCTCGACTCCGCCGGGGCCGGAGACGGCATATTTCGGTTTGGGCAGAAAGACCCGCGGCAGCTCGAAGCGGAGCGCGTAGCCTTCCGGGAAGGTGAACCCGTATTCGAGTCCGACAGGATCGCCATTGGCGGCCTCGGCCACGAGCGTCGCGCCATCGAAGCGTACCGACATCGATCCTTCCGCCGAGGCGAAAGTGGGATCGGCCGCCTCGATCTTGCCGTCCTCGCGGATGACCCGGACGCGTTCGAGATTGTTGGAGAAGGTCAGGCTGCCGCCCGTGACGCCCGCGAGCGCCGCACCGCCGCGTCGGATGAAGCCGCGCCCCTGGCTGAAGCGGCGGAGCGCGTAGGCCGTCGGATTGGCGTCGACCGTCGCCGAGAAGCGTTCCTCGCCTTGGGCCACGAGCTGGAGACGGGCGTTTGCCGGTCCCTCCTGGCCCATCTCGAAGTTCAGGCTCTCCATCACCGTGCCGAGGTGACGGAAGAACACCGGCGTCGTGAGCTTCGGATGGCCGACCTCGATCGTGTAGCTCGGGATGTCGTCGGCGCCGCTCTCCCAGACATGCGAGTAGCCGCCGCCGGTCAGGGTCGGTGAAGAGACACTCGCCGCCGATGCAGCGATGGTGAAGCCGTTGCCGGACGGGCCTGCCGTGTCGAACGCGATCACCAGCGTCTGCGTGCTGGTAGGCCGGGAATACATGCACTTGGCGATTTCGGGATCGGCCGATGCGTTGAGGTCGCTGACCAGCTGATCGACGGTCTGTGTGGCCGTTCCCTGGATCTGCGTCTCCTGCGCGCCGGCCGTACCGGAGACGAACGTCCAGACCGTACCGTTCAAGGTGATCGTGTCGCCCGCCGTGGGATTGACGGCGAAGACGATCGAGCCGCTGGCGCTCGTGGGCGTGGTCACCGGGTCTCCGAAAAGGCCCGTCAGCCAAAAGCCCGTTCCACGCAGGTCGAGCGGGATGTCGAGCTGGCCCTCGTCGGTGATGAGGCCGCGATAGGGATCCTGCGCGTTGCGCCCGCGTCCGAGCAGCGGGTCGTCCCCGAGCGGCTGGGCCGAGGAGAGATCGGTCGATTTGAAGTCGAGGCTCTGATAGCCGGTGAGCGGCGCGACCCCGTAGCTTGCCTCCCGGCACGCCTTGAGGGTGGCGTCCGCGCCATATGCGCGCGCCTTGGGCATGGATGACTCCCGTCTTGTCCGTGATTGGGTCGTGGTTGGGTCAGGCGGTGAGCGGATCGCTCACCAGGTATTCGATCGTGACGATGATCCGCGCGGTCAGCATCGGCGGCGCTCCTTCGAGAGCGAGCGCGCCCGTCTCCGCGGCCGACGGCGTCAGGTTCTCGGCGAGGCCGCCGAGCGTCTCATCGACACGCAGGGCCGCCCCGATCGCACCCAGCAGCTGATCGAGCGCCGCTTCGCCGCCGCCGCTGGGATCTCGCGGCACATAGACTTCGAGCTCGACCCGGTGCGCGTAGAACTCGGTGCGGGGATTGAGGGTGATGTCGGGTTCGCCGGGTTCGCCATCGCGCAGGATGACGAGACCGGCAGCGGGCACCTTCTCGGGCAGCACCTCGTTGCGCCGCACCGGCGCCGCCAACTGCCCCGCGAGAACAACCGAAAGCGCGGCGAGAATCTGTTCACGTCGAGACATCAGCGGCTCCCGTCCTCATCAGAAATCCAGTTGCGCACGACCAGGCTGGGTAGCCGGCTCACCCAGCGCTCGGCGGCGCCGGCCACCTCGAGGCGCTTCCGGACCGTGACCTGCGGAACCAGGATGAACATCGGCACGGTCACCAGTCCTCGGCCCGTCCGGAGTGCGGAAGCGCTCGCGCGAGAGAAGCCACCACGCTTACCTGTCCGGGCACGCATCCCGTCGGCCACGAGGAGAGAGGGACCGCGGCGTCGGTAGACGAAGCGCAGCCGTTGCCCGGTCCGTCGCTCCCATCCACCCGGCGTGATCTTCCGGCCGCCATCCCCGTACCGGCCAGCGGCCGCCGTCGGGATCGCGAGGAAGAAGCCGTTCTTCGAGCGAATGATCGCGCCGTCCTCGTAGATGCGGATGATGCCCGGCGCCTTGGACCAGACGAGACCCGCCGCCCGGATGCTGTCTTCGCCCTTGGGGTAGACTTGTCCGCGCCAGGTGCGCGCCAGTCTCGGACCCAGCCCCGCCGAGGTGACCTGCGTCCGGAGCTCGGTCTTCAAGCCTTCGGTGGCCTGTGAGATCCCGGCCGTGACGGCCTTCTCGGCGGCCTTGATCTCGTCGCTCATCAGCTTGCCGAGATCGCCGATCGTGTTGACCGAGAACCTCATGCCTCGCGCAGCTCCGCCGTCCAGATCAGTCGCTCCGCGTCGCGGCTCGGCTCTCCCTGGACGACATAGGAAACGCCGTCGAACTGGAACCCGTCGCCTTCGGCGAGGCTGGGAGCATCGGCGATGCGAATGTCGAGCAGCGTCGTAGCGGCATGCAACCGTGTCTCTCCGAATTCGAAGACACGGTCGGGCCGGCGCAAGACGACCCGGACGGAGACGGCGCTGCCGCCCTTTGGCGTGAAGGTCGCGTCCCGCGCCATGTTCGGGTCGGCGAACAGTGACTGGAACGCAGCGGCGATGGCCGACATCAGAAGCTGCCATTCAGGCGAACCCGCCCGATGACGTCACCGGCGCCACCGGCGACGGCTTCAATCGCAACGCCGATGAGCGTGTTGGCGGTGGCGGTCTTCGTCGCCTCTTTGTTGGTGTTGTCCCAGTAGACCTTGTCGCCCGCGACCCACGCCTGCGAGGCGACCTTCTTCAGGTCGAAGACGCCTACGAGCGACGCCTCGACGGTCTCGCCGAGGGCAGCGCTGCCCGCCGCCACGCCAAAGATGGAGCCGACGAGCAGGCCGTCGCCGGAAACGACCGCATAGGGCGCGGTCAGGGTGATGGTGTTGCCGGGCTGGACGTAGTTCTTCATGGGCTTGATCCTCTTGGAAAGACGAAGGGCGGCCCGTCAGGACCGCCCGCATGTCAGGATTCAGGATGGGTGCGTTACGCGCCCGGGTTCTTGTAGAGGCCGCGCCAGTCGATGGCCTTGGCACCGAAGTCGAGGCGGCACTTGATCTCGACCCCGTCGACATCGAAGCCATTGCGCGTCTCGATGTAGGCGCCCTGTTGGCCTTCGAGATAGGCGTACTCGATCGTGTCTATCTGGTTGGGGCTGGCGGCCAGATACCAGGCGGTTTCGCTGGCGGCATCGAGCCGGGGCTCGGCGATGGGGCTAAGCGTGCGGATCGACTGCGGCACCACGTTGCCGCTCGACGCAGGCACAAGGTTCTGCGCGACCAGCTGCTCGGCCTTCAGTTCCAGAGATGCCGGCACGATCAGGAAGGCGGGGCGGATGTTGAGCACCGTCTTCTTGTCGAGCCCGGTCTGCTTGGCCATCGCCGCACGAGCCGCACCGACGCTGGTGACATCGAGCGCCGCGCCAGTGCCCGCGAGGTTCTTGTGAGTCGTGTGGAATAGCGCATTGCCATCGGCCATGGCCGGGTTCGAGGTGATGATGCCCCAGACCACGTCCGACTCCAGCTGGGCGATGGAGTTGCCGTACATCGCCGGGATCCGGGTGAAGGCGTCCAGATCGTCGTTGATCAGCACCTGCCGGGTGATGGCGACGACCCGGCCGTAGGTCTTCACGCGGTAGCTTTCCTTGCTCTCGCCGAGCGTTCCGCGCTTGAACTCGCCGCTCTCGCCCACTTCCAGGAGCTGCGGCGCCTCGCCGAGCTGCACCCGGTGCATCGCCTTGAAGTCGGTCGCCAGAACCTGACGGCAGAAGAGTGCGAAGGTCCGCGGATAGGCCTCGTAGGCCTGGCGCAGGGTCTTGTTGGTGACGGCCGCGAGGATTTCGGGGAAGTCCGAGGTCGAATGCAGCGCGCGCGTCGCCACCTCGTCACGCGAGAGGCCGCGCGTGTTCACCCCGGCATTGCCGAGGCTTTCGCGGGCGAGTTCCAGCAGCGTCATGCCGCGATACTGACGGGCAGCGTCCTCAAGCGGGAACAGCGTCGGGCTGTACCGGTGCAGCAGCGCATTGGCCACGGCATCGCGGCGGATGATGCGCTCATCCCGGCCACCGAGCGGGACGGAGACTTGGCCGAACGTCCGCGTCTCCTCCGACTTCGCTGCGACCTGATCGAGGATCAGGCGACGCGCCTCGTCGAGACCGGTGCCGCGCTTGACCAGATCCTCGGCGAAGCCGCGCTCGAGGTTCAGACGACCAGCCAGATCGTAGATGGTCGAGACACGCTCACGTTCGGCTTCGCGGGCGCGGTTCGCTGCGGCATCGGGATCCGGGGTATCGGGCTTGGCGGTCTTCGGACGCGCGCGAGTCTGCGTGTCGGCCGCGCTCGGGGGCGTGTCGGTCATGGTGGTCTCCTCGGTCGCTGCCGTTTCGCTCATCTGGTCGGTCTCGACCTCTTCAGTCGGGGCCGGGGTCTTGGTCTTCTCCGTCATCGGGGATGCTCCTTGCGGGTTGGGGGGCGCGTCCCGGCGGTGAAGGACGCAGGTTTCAACAGGGCTCTGGCTGCGGAAGCCCGCGGCGGGGTCGGCCCCGACCGGGACCGCTGAAATCTCGAACGGGGTCCAGTCCACCGCCCGCCAGAGCTCCCGCCCGCCGTCGGGCTTGGAGATGTCGAAGCGATGGACCTGGTAGCCGATGGAGACCGCGCGGATGTGCCCGGCCTGGATGTCGCGCCAGATCGGCTCGACATCGGCGCGCTCGCTGATGCGGACCTGCGCGATGCCGCGGCCGTTCTCGATCCGCGCCGAGCCGGGCACCACCGAGCCGATGACGGCGTCGAGCGTGTCGATCTCATGGACTTTCAGGAACGGCGCGCCCGCGTTCAGCCGGTCGAGGCGCACGTGGTCTGGCTCGAGGCTGAGTTCCTCGTCGTAGGGCTCGCCGAAGAAGCTCGCCCGCCGCACGCGCGCGCCCGCCGACCAGATCACCTCGACCGTGCGTGCGTCGTTGTCGACAGTGTTCGGCGCAAGCTCCGCCGACCGGCGAAGCGCCGGCAGTTCGATCATCGTGTCCATGAAGTCAGTCCTGTTGGGCGGAGTCCGGCTGCCCCGGGTCGGGTTCCGGATTGGTTGCCGGGTCGCTCGCCTGCGCGCTGCCGGTCTTGGTGACGCGGCGGGGATCGCTATCGAGCACCAGCCCGAGCGCGTCGAGCTTGGCGTTGGTCGCGGCGATCTCGGCCAGCACGGCGTCGGGATTGCGGCCCTGCTGTGCGATCACCTCGGCCAGAGTCATGGTGCCCGAGCGGATCGCCAGCAGGTTCGCCATCGCATCCTTCTGCGGATCGACTGCCTCGAATTTCGGCGGCGACCATTCGACCGGCACATCCGGTACCGGGATCTGGCCTGCCGCCCAAGCGGCCTCGATGAACCAGCGCCAGACCGGGGCGCAGAGCATCGGGATGAAGAGCTGCCACTGCACCGCGTCGATCATCCGGCGGAACTCGACGAGCCCCGCCCGGATCGAGGAATAGTTCACCTGGCTCAGATCCCCGGTCAGCAGCTCGTAGGGCACCCGGAACCCGGCCGAGATGGTGTGCAGGCTCGCGCGCTTGTATTCGCCGTAGCCGCCTGTGGCGGAGGGCTGGTTGAACCGGATGTCCTTGCCGCCGCGTGCGTATGCGATGAGGCCCGGTTCGAACTGCTCAACCCGGTTGCCATCGGCGTCGACCACGGCGGGCGCGATGCCCTGCTGCGCCTCGTCATCCCCGAAGACGATGGCGGTGACGCAGGCCTCGGTCTTCTTGCGCACGATCTCGGCCACCTCGTAATCGTCGAGATCACGCAGCGCCCGGATGACCGGCGCGCCCCATGGAACGCCGCGCGCCTGCGTGCGCTGCTTCTCGTAGACATGGGCGATATCGGTCGCCGGAACCGGGCGCGATCCGAGCCCACCGTTCAGCGCACCCCACGCGTTGCCCGGGTGCTCGGCATGGAGCCAGTAGGCCCGTCGCTTGCCGACCGGGTCGAACTCGATCCCCTGCACCAGCCGCCCGGCGCCGAGGGCGCCGGATTTGGTGGCGTCGAGGAAATCGGCCTCCAGCACCTGCAATTGCAGCGGGACGGCAAGGCCGTCCACTTCACGACGCAGGCGACGGCGCACCAACACTTCGCCGGCCTCGACCATCTCACGGCAGATCAGCGTCTGAAGCCCGTAGAAGTCGAGCTGGCCATCGGCGTCGCACTCCGCCGTCCAGCGCTCGAACAGCGCGTCGACGCGACGGTCCAGCGCCTCGTCCCCGCTGGCGGCACGCGGCATGATGCCCGCGCCAATGATGTTGTTCACCAGCACCGCCACCGCCTTGGCTGCATGCGGGTTGTTGCGGACGAGGTCGCGCATGCGGTCGCGCAAGAGCGCCCCGGCCACGCCGATCTCGGTGTCGGCCGAGGATCCCGGGGCACGCCAGCCCTCCGTGCGGCGTCCTCGCGCGGCGCCCTCGTAGCCGCGCGCGAGCGTCTCGAACGCCTGTCGCGCCATGACACGCCGCGCGGCAACCCGAGGGGCGACCGAAGCGATGGCGCGGTCGAACCAGTTCGCCGCCATCAACGATCCCCGCGCGAGAAGCCCGCGAGCCCGGCGACCGGAAGCGGCCGCCCCACACTGGCAATCGCGCGCTCGATGGTGCGGATGCGGGCGAGCAGATCCTCCGCCGAGCCGTAGTCCACGGACTTGCCGTCATAGCTGACGCGGGTCGTGCCACTGGCATAGGCCCGGCGCAGTGCCGAGAGCTCGGCTTCGGTCCAGTCGGTCATCTCAGAACCATCCTTCCCGCCGCCCGATCCAGTCAGAACGGCGCTTGCCTTGGGTTATCTGTCCCGGCCTGTGGATCTGCCCGGCGGGATCGCTGTCGGTGGGCGTCGCCCCGAGCTGGTCCTCGAGGTCGCGCCATTTCTCTTCGGGCCAGCGGTCGGCGCCCGCGATCCAGGCGGCCGCGCGGGCGTAGACCCGGCAATCGAGCGCCTCGTTGCGCTCGCGCAGCTTCTGCCATTCGAGCTTCGCGAAGCCACGCTTCGTGCGCACCGTCACAAGCTGCTCAGCCACGACCTGCTTCAGCCACTCGCTCTCGACCCATGTCGGCAGGTGGATCGTGCCGGGCGGGAACGCCGCGCCCTCGTCACGTTCCTCGGCCGTCGGGCGCTCCAGCCGCAGGAAGCGGTAGGTTTCGGCCTTGAAGGTCGAGACCGCCACCGTCCAGAGCCGGGCGCCGCGGCGCAGGCGTTTCCCGCCCTCGGTCGCATCGACGAAGGTGGGGCCGGAGACCGGACTAGAGCGATTGAAGCCTTCGAGACCCTTGACCGGCGCGACCTGCGCGAAGCCGACTTTGCGCGACCAGGCGTAGACGGCCGGGGCTTCGTAGCCCGTGTCGATGGCGAGCCGCGCGATCCGAAGGTGCGCGCCGTTTTCATGTGGCCACGACCGGTCCAGGAGTTCCGTCAACTGGTCCCAAGCGTCATGCCGATCCGGCCCGCCCTCGAGCACGACGTGATCGACGAGCCAGCTCTCAAGCCCTCGGCCCCAGGCCCAGACATCGACCTCGATCCGGTCCTTCTGGACATCCGCGCCCGCAGTCAGGAACAGCCCGCCCGCTGGCACCGTGCCTGGCCGCCACGCCTCTCGTCGATCGTAGAGCCGCTGCCAGTCCGGCGCCTCGCCGGTTTCGACCCATGTCTCGCCGAGAATGGTGTTGCGGAACGCCTTGATCGCCTCGTCGGAGCCTTGCGCCGCCTCCCAGCTGCGCACAATCCGTGACCAGCTGAGCCAGCCGACAGGCGAATAGAGCGCCGAGAGGTGGTAGCCGACCGTCGTGGGATCAGCGGCGACAGCGGTCGCCCGCCATTCGCCGCGCCCCAGCATCGCCGTCTTGTGGTGCTCCGCGATGGGTTGATCGCAGCTCTCGCAGAGATACTCCGCCGTCTCCGGCTTGCCCTTCTGCCAGCGCAGCCGATCGAACTTCATCCACTGCATCGCCCCGCAATGCGGGCACGGCACGAAGTAGCGCCGCTGGTCGGACGCCTCGAATTCCCGCTCGATCCGGGAGAGCCCACGGACCGTCGGGGTCGAGACCAGGAATACCTTGCGCCGGTGGGCGAAGGTCAGCGACCGTGCCTCAGCCAAGGTCACCGGGTCGCCTTCCTCGTCGGCCGAGGCCGGATAGGCATCGACCTCATCGAGGAAGATGTAGCGCGCCGGGGTCGAGCGCAGCCCGACCGCCGAGTTCGCGCCGGTCATGATCAGTATGCCGCCCGCGAATTCCTTGGACAGCATCGTGTTGCCGGCATCGCGCGACCGCGCGGGCTTCACCCGCTCGCGCAGCTCGGGGCTCTCGTCTATAAGCGGGTCGATCCGCTGGCGCGAGTTGCGCTTGGCCAGTTCCACGGTCGGCTGGACCGCGAGCATGGGGCCCGGCGCCTGGTGGATGGCGAAGCCGATCCAGTTGTTGCCGGCTTCCGTCGCCCCGACCTGCGCGGCCTTCATGAACACGATCCGTTGCGCCGCGTCGCCGGGCGACAGCCGGTCCATGATCTCCCGCATGTAGGGCGTTCGCATTGTGCGGTAGCGCCCCGGTTCGGCCGAAGCGCGGGACGCCAACATCCGGTGCCGGTCCGCCCATTCCGAGACAGTGAGGTCGGGATCCGGTCGGATCCCGTTGCCCCAGGCGCGCAGGATCTCAGCCGCGCCTTCGAAATCCCTCAGGCCATCTTTATCATCGGAATTCGGGCCGGACCTCGGCGAGTTCGTCGAGGTGGGCGCGTACATGTTTCTCCAAGGCCTTCTGCATGGCGGCCGCCTCCACGCCGAGTTCGGCCGCCATCAGCGCCGCCGCGCGCGCCGGCCAGTTCACCCAGGCATCACGCTCCTCGCGTGCCAGCCGGAACACGACCGCAACCGCCCGGGCGCGGTCGACGAGTTCTCCCTTGAGCTTCTGAAGCCGGATGCGCCGCTCCTGGGCCTTCAGCACCTCATTCGCGGTTTTGGCCTGCAGGAAGGTCGTGCCGCTGCCGACGGGTGGCGCGGCAAGCCCTTGTTCCCGTAGAGTGTCACCAACGGCGGACACGGCCGCGTCGGGGACAGGCTTCAGCTTCGGCGCGGGCGGTTTCCGGGTCTTGGACGGGTCCGTCATTGCCGCCCGGCGTGCATCGCTCGCCTCTGCGTCGATGCTGCCATCCTCATGGAGGACCAGCCGCTCGGCAGTCTTCGCCTTTTGGATTGCGCCGCGCGACAGTCCGACATGGGAGGCGTACTGGCGCTCGCTCATGCCTTGCATCTACGGCTCCGATTATCATTCAAGATCATGTGCTTATCGAGTTGATAAGCGTCGCGGACAGAGGGAACGTGTCGTTGAGAAGGACGATGCAACTCATCAAGGAGCCACCCCGATGACCCGCCGCGCGACCGACAACACGAAAGCCCTCGACGCCTTCATCGCCGCGAAGATCGAGATCGACGCGATGCTGGAGCGGCTCGCCACCCTCAGCGCGGACCATTTCGAGACCCACCCCGACGAGATCAACTGGGGCCATGTCGGCACCCTGAACCACTACCGCGCCAAGCTGCGCGAGATCACCGACATGGCCTTCAGCGAAGGCGAACACGCCGAGTGAGACGACCCGCTCCCGGTCCTGCTCGCCGAATGGCGGGCTCGACCTCGTAGAAGGGCCCGCATTTCGCGCGCCCCGATACGGGAGACGACGATGACCAAGCTTTCCGACACCCAAGCCCTGATCCTGAGCGCCGCCGCCCAGCGGTCCGAACACATCGCCCTGCCGCTGCCCGAGAGCCTGCGCGGCGGTGCCGCCACCAAGGTGGTCGGCGCGATGCTCGCCAAGGGCTTCCTCGAAGAAGTCGATGCGAACATGCGCAACGGCGAGCCCGTCTGGCGTGAGACCGGCGACGGCCGCGGCACCACGCTGGTCGCCACCGACGCAGGTCTTGCCGCCATCGGCATCGAGCCCGAAGACGCGGACACCGCACCTGCGGGCGCGACGGACGCGCAGACCGAGGAACCTGCGCTGGACACCCCGACCGAAACCAAGGTCGCGCCCAAGGCGCGCAGGCCGCGCGAAGGCACCAAGCAAGCTCAGCTCATCGCCATGCTGCGCGCGCCGGAGGGTGCGACCATCGACGAGATTTCCGCCGCCCTGCAGTGGAGGCCTCACACGACGAGGGGCGCGATGGCCGGGGCGCTGAAGAAAAAGCTGGGGCTCGAAGTCACCTCCGAGAAGGTCGAGGGGCGCGGACGGGTCTACAAGTTGCCCGCCGCTTGACGCACGCGGACCCGACGAGAGAACGACCGCCGTCCCTCGGGGTCGGCGGTTGCTCATCTGGCGCTCCGCATCCGGATCGCCTCGAACAGACGCCGCAGCAGGAACCCACGTGCCAGAGAGATGCCGACGAACGCAAGGCCGATGGTCAGATGCTCACCGAGGCCGGTCTCGATCCCGAACCACGGGAACACGACGATCTGCGTGGCGATGGCCAGCACATAGCCGATCACGACATTCGTCACGGATTCGGCCAAGGACATCAGGCGGCTCTGCTGCATCGCAATCCCTCCGACAGGCATTCCAGAAAGGCCGTCACGAACTCCGCCGCGAGCGGCGGCACGATCGCATTGCCGTAGCCCCTGAGCAGCCCCATGCGGCCGGGTATCCCATCAGCCAGCGGGAATGTTCCGGGCTCAACCGGTCGCCAGCGTCCGTCCCGGCAGCGGAGCCAGTCAGGGTCTCGCCAGACGCCGTCCGTCGCGCCGGCCCCGGCGGGATTGACGAGGGGTCCGTCCAGGTCAACAACTTCACCGTCCTGCGGCTGGCATCGGTGTTGCCGGCCGCGTTGTAGCGCTCCGTGGCCGGTGTCCCTGCCATCGGTGTCGGCCAGCCTGCCAGCCAGACCTGCCTCCCCAGCAGCGCGTTGATCGGCACCGCCGGACATTCCGATCCGTCCTTGTGGTCCCGCGCCGAGGCCGTGGCCCAGCCAGCCATCGCTGGGTTCCATTGCGACGGCGCCGAAGAACAGCCGCTGGCGGATATGCGGGGCGCCGATGCACGCAGCCGGCAGATCGGCCGCCGCGACGGCGTAAGATGCCGCTTCCAGGTCAGTCGCCAGAGCGTCGAACCACGCCCAGTCAGCCGTGCCCTCAGACGCTGTTCCAGCCGTTCGGCCAGATGGGCCGAGCACCGCCGCGCTGGCGACCTGCTCGCCGAAGACGAGGTCCGGACGGCAGGCGGCAACAAGGCGCAGGAATGCGGGTGCGAGGTGGCGGTCATCGTTCTGTCCCTTGCGCTGCCCGGCCTGGCTGAACGGCTGGCAGGGCGGCGATCCGGTCCAGACCGGCCGGTCCTCGGCCACGCCGGCAAGGCGCAGCGCATGGGGCCAGCCGCCGATCCCGGCGAAGAAATGGCATTGCGTAAAACCCCGCAGGTCGGACGGCTCCACGTCGAGAATGGATCGTTCGTCCACCTCGCCAGCCGGAAGGTGGCCGGCGGCGATGAGGTCCCGCAGCCAGGCGCAGGCGGCGGGGTCGGAATCGTTGTAATAGACGGCCATCAGGCGGCAGCGTCGGTGTTTGTGTCCTCGCCCAGCCGCTCGGCCCTTACGGCTGCGAAGCTCCGGCCATCGCCATCGAGGATCGCCTCGCGCCCCGTGTCTGCCTGCCAGCGTTCGACGGCGACATCGACATAGGCCGGGCTGATCTCCATCGCGAAGACGCGGCGGCCATTGGCCTCGCCCGCCATGATCTGCGAGCCGGAGCCCGAGAACGGCTCGTAGCACAGCCCGCCGCGCGCCACATGCTGGCGCATCGGGATGCCGAAGGCGTCGAGCGGTTTCGGGGTCGGATGGTCGGGCCGCTCGTCCTTGGCGAAGCTGGGCATTTCCCAGGTCGAGGGCAGCGTCTGCTCGGCCACCTTCGGCGGGCGGTTGGGGCGGCGCCAGCCCATGAAGCAGGGCTCGTGCTTCCAGAGGTAATGGGAGCGGGTCAGGACGCCGCGGTCCTTCACCCAGATGATCTGCTGGTGGACGAAGGCCCCGGCCTTTTCCCAGCAGGCCTCGAGCATCGCCTGTCGGCGCGAGGCGTGCCAGCAGTACCAGGCGGCATCGTCGGTAATGGCCTCGGCGACGGCGGCGGCGATGAAGCCGTCGTAGAGTTCCGCCCCTTGGCTGCTGTCGTCCCAAGTCGTGCCATAGGACGCGGACCAATCCTTGTTGCGGGTCGGGTGGTTCGAGCCGTCGTAGTCGACGAGATACGGCGGGTCGGTCGCGAACAGGATCGCCCGCTCGCCGTTCATCAGGCGGCGCACATCGTCGTGGCTGGTGCTGTCGCCGCAGAGCAGCCGGTGATCGCCGAGGATCCATAGATCGCCCGTGCGCGAGGCCGGATTGCGCGGCGGCTCGGGGATGGTCACGGGCGGCACCGAGCCGCCAACCCCGCCGTCTTCATCGTCCGCGTCCGGATCGAGCGCGAGGAGCTTGTCGAGTTCGCCGTCGGAGAATCCGACCAGCGACAGATCGAAGTCCTCGGCCAGCAGTCCCTGCAGCTCGGCGGACAGCAACGCCTCGTCCCAGCTTCCGAGTTCCGTCAGCTTGTTGTCCGCGATGCGGTAGGCCCGGCGCTGCGCCTCGGTCAGATGACCGAGCACGATCACCGGTGCCTCCGTCAGCCCCAGCTGCGTCGCGGCAAGCACGCGCCCATGGCCTGCGATCAGCTCCCCGTCCTCGGCCACGAGGCAGGGCACGGTCCAGCCGAACTCGGCCATGCTGGCGGCAATCTTGGCGACCTGGTCCGCGCCGTGCACCTTCGCGTTCTTGGCGTAGGGCTGGAGGCGCGCAAGCGGCCAGGTCTCGATCCGCTCGGGGGCGAAGCTCAGCGTCATGGGTCGGATGGGTCCGTGGATCGAAGTGGACACCTGTGGTCCTGGACTCCGGAGACCGCGCTGGACTCCGTGCGGAGTCCAGCGGGCGCGACGGGCGTCCGGCCATCAGGCGCGTGTTCGTTGGTGGTTTCTCGGGATTGGCGTGGATCCGGATACCGGGTGGCTTCCCAAAAATCCGGCCCTGTCGCTGGCGATCCATCGCGCCTCGCCCGCCAGCATACGATTTCCGCCAGGAAGGACCCGCGAACGCGTCTGGAAGCGGGACCAAGGCCGCGACGCGCGCGCCTCTCCCGAGGATAGCCAAAAACCTAGCCCGATCCGCCGTTTCTGTCCGTTCGAAAACTGTCCGGCGGACACCTTCCTCGCCACCACTCACCGCTGCGACGCGCCAGCCAGCTCGATCACTTTCCGCTTCGACAAGGTGCGGTTCAGCCGCCGCCCGTTGAGGCGGAACGCGATCATGCAGAGCGCGTAGAGCCAGTGCTCGTGCGCCGCCGACCGCTGCAATCCCACGGTCCAGCAGATGGCCTTCCAGCGCTCGCCATAGGCGCGCAGCCAGACGATCTTGCCGTCGATCGGATCGAGCCCCACCGTCCAGCTGAGCGTCTCCTCCATCCGGCTGATCGCGGCGGGTGACGGGATGACGCGCATCGGCTTCGGCTCCTGTCCGACCTTGTCGGCGAAGCTGTGGATGACCTCCGGCCAGACGCTGAAATATCCCTGCCGCCGAGGTTCGGGCAGGCGCTTGAGCACGAAGGCCGCTTCCGCGAGACGTTCCTCGACGAGGCTCGGTGTCCACTGGGTCATCGACGCGCCTCCTTCGCCTGATCGCGGCCGCCATAGAGCTTCTCGCCGAGTTGCCGGACGAGCTCACGCTCGGGCCAGGTCAGCCGGTCGTCATCGAGAGAGACCGCGAGGACACGCTGCTCGCGCCAGCCATCGCGCTTGACTTCATCGGGGGTGCGGCGCTGGCCGCCATATCCGCGTGGCGTCCACCTCACAGCACACCTCCTCGGGTCTCCATCGCCCAGAGCAGGATCGCGATTGCGTCGGCCTCGTTGTCGTCGGCGGGTTGGAACCCGCGCTGGCGCATCGCGGCGAGCACGGCATCCTTGCCGGCGTTGCCCTTGCCCGTGGCGAAGCGTTTGATGGTGCCGACAGGAACGCCCTGATAGGCGACGCCCTGACGCTCGCACCAAGCGGTCAACGTCGCCAGGAAACCGCCGTAGAGATGTGCGGCATCAGTGCCGACATGTCGCCGGACCTCCTCGAAGTAGACCGAGGCCAGGCCGCCACAGTCGTTCGCCAACTGGCCAAGCCAGTGCTGGAAACGCAGGTACCGCATGCCGCCGCCGTCGTAGCGGCCTGAGCGGAAGCTGGCGGTTCCGCTGTGCACGATCCCGCCCGCCAGGCTCGCCCAGCCCGTGGTGGTGCCGAGATCCAGGGCGAGAATGGCGCTGCCCGCGGATGTCGCGATGACCGGGGCCGGATGGGGCGCGCTCCTGGGGATGGGTGACGGGCACTGGCTCATGGTGGTGGGTCCTTCTCGTCTGATGTCGGTGAGGGGCTGGACGGCACGGCGACCGCGCGCGCGAAGCCCCTGGGGGTGGGAGTGGGAGAACCCGCTCGGCGCGGTTCTCCCCCACCCCCGAAGGGGGTGGCTTTCACCCCCACAACTTCGAGAGCGCATCAACGCGTTGAATCTTTTGGAGAAATCGAAGTTGGGACGGCCCATGGCGTGGGTCGCGTTCCCAACTTGAATCTGCGAAAGGCCGCGCAGCGGAGCGCGCGCGAGCCAAGGTAGTTGGGACGAGCTTTCCCAACTTGAATGTGCGCGGGATGGCTGGGCGGAGCGCGGCGGCGCGAAAGGCGACGAAAGTAGTTGGGAAGCTGGCCGCCCAGCTCGCCGCAACTTGCCACAACTTGATTCTGCGTAAGCCCGCGTAATCGGGATGAGCTGCCGCATCACGAGGTCTCCTCCGTCTGATAGACCCAGACCAGGGGGTTCTCGACCGGCAGCGCCGCGCCGCTCTGCGGGCATTTGTAGGTGCTGGGAAGGACCTGGACCCGGACGGGCACGACCTCGCCGGTGTCGGGGTCTGCCGTCTCTTCTCCAGTCGGGAACGTCATGCCCTCAACGCAGAGATAGCCGAACTTCGAGCGCGAGGTCGGCAGGCCAAACGGTGCGCCGTCCCGGACGAACTTGATGAAGCCCTTGGTGGCCAGCACGCTGATCCGCTCGCGGATCGTATCCTTGCCGCCAAGCCCCGCCTGGTTCTCGAAGCTCTCGGCGAACTGCAGGGCCGTGTAGAGCCTGCCGGCTTCGGCCTCATCGAAGAGTAGCTGTAGGATGACGTCGTGCTTGCGCACGCGCTCGGCATCGAGCTTCTCGCCGAATTCGCGCCGCACGATCCGCTCCCCGGAACGGTCGATTTCTACCCAACGGCCATCGGCCTTATCGACGATCATCGGCTCGATGCCGGGACCGTTGCGAAGCTCGAAATGCAGCATCCGCTCCGGCCGGTCCTCGTCGGGCCGGTGCATGATCACGCCGGAGGTGTAGAAGCTGCGGAGGCTGCCCGCGCCCGAGAGCGCCATGAACGGGTCCTCGACGAGCTGCTTCTTCGTGATCTTGCGGGTGTGATGGCAGAGGATCAGGCCGGCATCCGGGGCTACGGCGTCCCGCAGGGCCTCGACCCGCTCCTGCAGGAAGAAGAGCATCGCGGTGTTGTCGTTCTCCCCGCCGCCGTCCGGACCCCCATCGAAGAGATTGCGGATCGGGTCGATGCAGAGGATGTCGGGCGCGCCATGCCCGTAGTGGGCGCGAACCGCGGCGATGGTCAGGCCCACGCCGCCGGCGTCGAGCAGCATGCGGACCTTCGGCGTGGCGACGAGATTATCGCGCGCCGCGGCCAGGAGCGCCGGCTCGATCCGGATGGCCTGAAGGCGCTCCCGGAGGTAATGGTACTGGATCTCCGCCTGCAGATAGAAGATCCGAAGCGGCCGGCTTGGCGCAAAGCCGAGGAAGGGCACCCCCGCCGCCATGTGGACAAGCAGACTGATTAGGAAGTCGCTCTTGCCGACCTTGGGGGCGCCGCCGAGCACCAGCATCCCGCCAGGCGTCAGCAATCGCGGCGCGATGATGTCGTCGGGCATCGGGCTCACGTCGTCGAGCAGTGCGCCGAGCGTGAAAACCGGAAGCGCGGACATCGGCGGCACGGCGATCCTTTCGAGGGCCGGCCCATGGCGCTCTTCATGAAGCCGCCAGAGGCGCTGTGCTTCCGAGGCGAGACGTTCGAGCGGCCAGCTCGGACGGAGCTGGGCGGCGTTGTACTGGCAGATCGCCTCCCAAGCGTCGTCGCGGCTCATGCGGCCCTCATGCGCCATGCGGACGTAGTGGCCGATCGCGGCGCTCGCCCCCTGGAAGCGGGTCCAATCGTCCGATCCGCCTTCGCGGACCGGCATCGTCAGGACATCGGTGATCGACGGTTTGTCGGTCGAGGGGCCTGGCTCGGTTCCGACCCCGGCAAGCGGCGGCATGTCGGCGACTGCTTCCGCGAAGTCGCGCAGATGGACCTCGGTCCGGGGGCTGTGGCGGCGGATGTTGACCAGCCGCTTGAACCCGCCCTTGTGATAGACGGAGCCGGCCAGACGGATCGGCTGGTGGGCCGATCGGAAATGCGTGTCGCCGCCGACCTTGACCGCAATGTCGCCGCGCAGCCGACAGAGAAGCGCGATGTCCTCGCCCTCGGCCGGTTCGCTCAAGCGCCACCAGACATGCAGCTTGTCGAGACCGTCCGGCGTCCGGCCGCCACTTTCGACGAGCAGTGTCGGGTCGCCGAGATGACGGACGAGGTGGTCAAGCTTGGCCACGATGTCTCCGGCGTCGAGGTCGACCAGGACCGTCTGCATCTGCTGGACATCGGCGGCCTTGGCCTTGCCGGTCTCGGCGACCGTTCCCGGCACCACATAGAAGGCCGCCCCTTCGCGTGCTGCCCAACCGGCAAAGGAAACCGCCTTCTCCAGCAAACTGTCGTCGATCTCGATCCAGGCGTTGTGGGGTCGGCCGTCGATGCCTTGGCCCTTGTCCACAAACCCGCGCAGGGGCACCCAGCCCTCGCAGTAACCGAAGACGACGTCGAGAAAGACGGCGATCTGCTCTGGATCCGGCTCGATGTCGAACGGATCGGCCTGCGGCGCGGCGTCGTTGAAGTCGCGCCAGGCATCGAGGGAGATGACCTTGTTCCCGCTCATGCCGGCAACCCCCAGCAGCGTTCCGCCCACGGGCACATTCGGCACTCGTGGAAGTCACGGGTCGTGGCGATGCGCGGCAGCAGATCCCCTGCATCCGTCGCTTCAAGGATCCGCACGGCGCGATCGCTCATGCGTTGGGCGAGCCCCGCGTCGAACGGCACGAGTTCGTGGTGCAGTTCGGCGGTGTCCTTGTTGATGGCGGTGAAGAGCGCGGGATTGTCGGAGATGCCGGGGACCTGCGCTTCCATATAGGCTTGGTAGAGGGCGATCTGGGACGCGTAGACGGGCTTCGCGACAACCACGCCCTTGGCCACGGTCTTTCGCCAGTTCCTGGCGTTCATCGTCTTGCATTCCCAGAGCGCGGGAACGCCGATGCCCAGCAGCTGGGGTGCGGCGGCGATGATCCCATCGACATGACCGCGGATGCGGCCACCAGCGACCGAGAAGCCGAATTGCTCGCCATCTGGACGGTTGCCCTTGCGGGTATAGAGATCGAACCCGGCACCGCGCAGCCAGCGGATGGCAAGATCTTCGAGCGCGTGTCCGATCTCGAAGATCCGCAGAGTCTGGCCAGAGAACTCCCGGCCCTCATCCTTCGGCGCACCCGCGAACTCGAATTGCAGAGCGCGCTCACAGCCGTGTCCAAGGCGGGAGCCGCCGAGGTAGGTCCTGGGCGCAACCGCCGCGCGTTCAGCGGCGATCGCCTTGTCGATCACCGCATTGATGCGTTCGGCGCAGGTGGGGCGGTGGTTGTAGTCGAGCATCAGAACGGCACCTCCGCGTCGGCGTCGGCTGCCATGGCGTGCATGGCGTCCTGGAAGCCGCCGACGGCGACCTCGATGAGCGTGAGCACCTGCGCCTCCGTGAGGTCGGAGAAGCGCGCCTGCCAGCCGATTTCCTCCATGATCTCGGCGACCGGCTTCATGGCGGCGCGGATCGCCGCCTTCTCCTGTTCGGTGAGATCAACCATGGCCCAGCGCTCCCGCGCCAAGCGCGTCCAGAAGCCTTGGCAGGCCATCGAGCAGAACCAGACCGAGGGGCGCGGTTGCTTCGACCGCACCGGGTCGAACCAGCCAAAGCCACGGGAGGGTCGCCGGCAGACAGCACAGAGCGTTCCACGCGGATGCCAGAGCCGCCGCCGGTCCTCGGCCGTGGTGGGGGAAACAGATGCCATGGCTCATGCCGCCCTCCCTATGGCTGCTTCGGGCGCGGCATCGGCCGCCCCGAAGACGAGGGAGCGGATGGCGTCGCGGTTGAAGCGGAAGGCCAGCAGCGCCGATGCCTGGTAGCGGGTGAGCCCGAAGTCCTGCCGGTACTCCGGCGGCAGGAAGGCGAGCTGCCGGTCGGTGGGCGGCTGGTTCAACCAGCGGCGCGTCTTGTGCGCGCTCTCGTCGCTCTCATGCTCGTTGAGCCAGTCGTCCGCCGCCGCCAGACAGACAGTGCGCTCGCCCATCGCCAGCAGATGAGGGCGCTGCTTCTGCAGACCGCCGATGCCGTACCAGCGGCCGTTCAGGAAGAAGACGCCGCCCCACGCGTTGAAGCCGTTGGCGATGAGCGCGGCATCGTCGCCGAAGAGGTCGCACCAGCGGAAACTCGACCGCTTCAGGAGGTCGATCTCGGACATCACGAAGTCACCGAGCGGCGCTGCTTCGCCGCCGTCGGGACGCTCCCAGAGGTGCCCACACAGCGGGCATTCGGTGGTGGCGAGCGGCACGATGGCGCCGCAGTCGGGGCAATCCTTGGTCGGCGCCTCGCCGGAGCGTTCGCGACCGTCCAGGTCGACATCCTGCTCCAGCGAACCGTGCAGCAGGGTCGAGGTGCCGAAGTCGAGCACGATGCAGTCGGTCTTGATGACGCCTGGATGTTCCTCGGGCGAGACCGTGCGCAGACCGCGCCCGACCATCTGAATCATGGTCGACTTGTAGGAGCTCGGCCGCAGCAGCACGACGCAGCCCGTCGGCGGATGATCCCAGCCCTCGGTCAGCACCGCGACATTGACGACGACCCGCAGCTCTCCGGCGGCGTAGGCGTCAAGGGTCGTCTTGCGGTCGGTATCGGCCATGTCGCCGTGGATCAGCCCAGCGGCGACACCGGCCGCGTTGAAGGCGGCTGTCACGTTGCGCGCGTGGTCCACGGTCGAGCAGAACACCACCGTCTGGCGCTCGCCCGCCTTTTCCCGCCAGTGGCGGATGACGGCGTCCGTGACCGGCGACCGGTTCATGATCGCGTCGACCTCGGCCATGTCGAAATCGTCGGCCGTGCGGCGCACCTTGGTGAGCTGGTCCTGGACGCCGACATCGATGACGAAGGTGCGCGGCGGCACGAGATGGCCGGAGGCGATCAGTTCGCCGATCCGGATCTGATCGGCGACGTTGGAGAACACCGGGCGCAGACCGCGTTTGTCGCCCCGGTTGGGCGTCGCGGTGACGCCATAGATCCGGCACATGGCATTGCGCTGGAGCGCGGTGTCGATGATGCGCCTATAGCTGTCGGCTGCCGCGTGATGCGCCTCGTCGATCACCAGGAGGTCGAGCGCGGGCAGCTGGTCGAGATTGCCCGCGCGCGCCAGCGTCGGCACCATCGCGAAGGTGACCTGTCCAGCCCACGACTTCTCCTTCGCATCGACGACCGAGGTCGTGATCTTCGGGTTCACCCGGCCGAACTTGCTGCGGTTCTGCGCGGTCAACTCGTCGCGGTGGGCGAGCACGCAGGCCTTGGCGCCCGTGCTCTTCGGGGTTTCGCCGACCATGCGACCGACGACCCCCGAGAGCATGATCGTTTTGCCGGCTCCGGTCGGGGCCACGCCGAGGGTGTTTCCGTGCTCGTCGAGCGCGCGGACGCTGCGCTCGACGAACTGCTTCTGGCGGGGACGCAGCAGCATGGCCGCCTCACTGCGCCCAAGACGGGCGCGTGCCCGCCGCCGGTGCTGAAGAGTGCGGCATGGAGGGCTGGGAAGGCTGAGCCTGCGGCTGCGGTGCCGCACCGGGCACGCCCATGAGGGCGGCATAGTCCTTGTGATCCGGCGTCACGGCTGCGCGGATCTCGTTTTTCTCCTCGCCGTTGGTGTCGGTGCCGATGTCGATCCGCGCCACGAACTCGAGGCCGTCGAGATCGGCAAAGCCGCTGATGCGACGCGCGGCCTGGGCCTGAGCGGACGTGTCCTTGTCCGAAATGCCGCGCGCGGAGTTGAGCATGCCGCGGATCAGGCTGCGGCCCATGTTCGCCCAGTCCGGCCCCTTGGGGCTGTAGAGCCCGATCAGGGTGAAGATCTTGCGCCGGGCGTAGGGCCCTTCGAGAACCGTGAACTCGCCCGAGAGATAGACCGAGCCGGTCGTCCCCCGCGTGGCGTATCCGCCGGTCCAGCCCTGCGCCGGATCGTCGAATCCGCCCGGACGGATCGTCAGGCGCACCTTGGCCAGCGTGCCCTTGGGGATGATGTTGCTGTTCTGCTTGGCGTCGTTGAAATCGTTCCAGGATCCAGTCATGGCTGGGGTCTCCTCGTTCAGGCGTTTTCGGAATGGGTGGGGGCGTCGGAGGTCGGCGCCGTCGCGGCCGGGGGCGGGCTGCGATAGGCCAGCCGCTCGGAGGCGGGCTTCACGGGGCCGCGGATCTTGGCCATCAGGCGGCCGAGATGCGGCTCCTCGATCAGGTCGAGACGGCCGGATCGATCCTTCGCCGGGAAGTTCCAGGGGTTGATCGTCTGGCAGACGAAGGCACGGTACGGCGCGCCGGACTCGTCCTTGATCTCCGCCATCGTCAGGACTTCATCGACGATGCCCGGCAGCTCGAGGCCGGTCTTCGAGCCGTCGATCTGCGGCTGGAAGATGCGTCGATTGAAGTCGTCGAGCTTTTCGTCGAGGATCCCGACGAACCAGACGTTCTTCGCCCGCGTGTGCTGCAGATGCGTGAGCCACGCGACCATCTCGCGGCCGTGCAGGCCATAGGCGCCGCGGACATCGGGCTTGCCGGTCTTCTCCGAGAACGCCTCGGGCTGCCCCTTGCACCATTGGAAGCAGAGCCGCCCGGCGACGGTGATCGAGTCGATGAAGACCGTGTGATAGCGGTCGAGCGAAGCCGGATCGCCGAAGCGCTCGCACACCGCCGCGAAGTGGGCCTCGCTGTAGACCTGGTCGTCCCGCAGCGCCGGATTGGGGCCGCCGATGAAGACCGCGAAGTCGCGGCACTCGGCCCATGTGCGCGGCCGGACGCTGTCGCCGGACCATCCCTCGATGGCGAGGTCGCCCGCCTCCAGGTCGATGAACAATGTAGTGGCGGGGTCGAGCGTCCAGAGAAGCGAGGTCTTGCCGATCCCGGACTTGCCGAAGATCGTGCCCTTGATGCCGCGCGGCTCGGCGAGCCGCTGATCGGCCGAGATGATTGGCAAGAGGCGAGGAAGGCCGGAGGCCTGACAGGGAGAGGCAGGAATCGCCATCACTTGCCTCCCTTCGCCGCGATCAAGGCGTCGACCGCGATGTCCGCTCCCAGCGCGCCGGCCTTGCGGGCCTCGTCGTGGAGGGTGCGCACCGCGTCGATCTCGCGGTAGAGAGCCGATGCCTGCTCGTTCAGCCCGATGAGGGCGAAGGCCAGGTCGTCGATCGAGGCCGCCCCGACCGGCTTGACGGTCTCGTCGTGACGCTCGCCAAGGGCCGGCACCCGGATGGTCTCGGGCAGCTTGTCCAGCCCGAAATGTTGCTCGCGGAGCATCGCGAGCTTCTTCGTGATGCTCATGACGTCACCTCGGTGTTCAGGGAAAGACGGAAGCTGGGCTTGCCGGTGCGGACGGTGCGCGCGTCCTCGAAGGCGGAGCGGATGTGGCTCGGCCAGGCCGCGTACTTGCGCTCGGACACCTTGATCGCGACATCGACGTATTCGGTGGGGTCGTCGCCCTCGGCCCGGATGCGTTCGACGAGAGCGGTGAGCTTGTCCTGGTCCCAGTCGACGCGCTTCGGCAGGTCGGCGATCACGGTGACCGCGCCGTCGTCGAAGCGGATGGTCCCGGTGTCTTTGCCGGCGGCCTGCCGTGCGGCGTGGGCACGATCGCCGTACTTCAGCGCGACGGCCCCATCGAGCCAGTCGCAGACGGTCTTGGCGCGGCGCAGAGCGTCGGCGGCCTCGTCCTGCAGGAGGGCGAGCTGCTCGGCGGACAGAGCGGCGATGTCGCCGACAGCCATGCGCCGGAGCTCATCGAGGGAGATGCGGTTGGAGATCGTCATCACCACCACCTCATGCTGCAGGCTTGCTGGGGTGGTCGGCGGTGCTCGCCCGGATCTGCTCGCGCTCGTACTCCTCGACGTCTTCGAGGCGATACACGACGCGACCGCCGAGCTTGACGAAGCGCGGGCCTTCGCCCGTCCAGCGCCAGCGCTCAAGCGTGCGGTGACTGATGTTCCAGCGCGCAGCCAGGTCGATCTGGTTGAGGTGTTTCGTAGCCATTTGTGTCTCCTTGGGTTCCTGTCGAAAACCTGCGGAGAGGATGGCTGCCGGGCGGGTAGGAGCCGGGAAGGAGCCAGGTAGGGCTCAAGGTAGGAATCGGGGAAAGCGGCTCAGAAATGAAGAAAGCCGCCCACCGGGCGGCCTTTCAGATGAGAGAGTTCAGGTCATCAGAGGAACATCCAACAGCGGCCATGCTCCTCGCTGATGAAATCACGCCAGTCAGGTCTTCCGGAGAAAGCCTTCGCCAGCGTGTTGACGCTGGTGCTGTATCCAGCGATCTCCAGAACCTCGGCAGTCAGGAGTTCCGGGTTACCCGATTTCCAAGCGTCATATAGTTGCCTGATGATCGCGCGCTGCTTTGATCCAGAGAAAGAATAACGTGCTCCGCGAACGGTGAGGGATGCTCCGTCGGCCGCCATGGTGATCAAGTCGTCGTTCAGCTGTGAGCCCGTCGCGACGCGGGCGGCCAATAGCTCGGGAGCGATGGCAAGACCGTTGTGATCGGCAACGTCTCGAACGGCGATGAGCGTATGACCGAGGTGCACGTCAGTCGGCAGGCGATTTCCAGCTGTGAAGCTCAGGACAACTCGCAAACCGGGCGCCGGACGCATGCGGGCAGCATCGATGAAACGTTTCCATATCGTCGGATCGCCTAGCCGACGGCCAATCCAGACAGATGTACGTTTGCTGCGTCCTGGGAGGCGCGCGTCGCCGATCTCCCACAGAAGGTCGGGTACGAGTTCGACAGGGCCGGTTCGCGGGGAGAAATCCAGCCGCTCGAACAGCTGATCGAGCAACATGCTGAAGTTGACGCGGTACGTTGCCAACTGATTTCCGGGGACGCTCACCCAACCCGCTGACGGGCTGAAATACCCATATACCCGATGTTCAGGTGACCAGATCAGATTGACGGGCTCGTCCTCGTGGTCGACGAGTGAAACGGCTGCCCGCGAGTGATCTTTCGGCTGAAGGATCCCAGCCCCTTTCAGCACTGGCGAAATCGGGCCATAGTAGCCGTCGAGGACCGAGCCGCTGATAACTGCATCCGGCGTCTCGATCACCGACAGCAATAGGTCCGCCGCCCTCAGATCAATCAACGACGACACCGCCGTCTCCGGAAAGGATGCCCCAGCGCCGGAGATACTTCTCGCCGATCAGCTGCTCCTTTTCGGTCTGGTCCTTGAGATTGCAGCCATGCGGCATCGTGATCGTCAACGGCAGCGTCCGACCGCGTTTGGCATCGCCCTTGGGATGGAATTTGATGGAGAGTTTGGCCTGTGTCGCCACCCAACCGCCAGCCAGCGGATCGTTGGCGCCGAACCGCTCCGCCGACATGCTCCAGATGGTGCGGTCAGCCTTCCGAAGACATTCCAGCGTGACGCGCTCGCCCACATTGTCGATGGGCATCAGACGCAGCTGCTTTACCTCGACGGACTCGATCCCATCCTCCGGGTCGGTCGGAAAATCGAAAGGATGAAGCAGAACCGCGAGGTCGTAGGTGCGGAAGGGTACCTTCTCGCTTTGGAACTCGATCCCCAGCAGGTCGCGCGCCATGAAGCGGACCATCTCCTCGCGGCTCTCGCGGTCGTTGGCGACGACTTCGATGACGCCGGTCGCCGGTTCATAAGTCATGGCCGCCTCGAACACGGGACGGCGGGCGCGGCGGACGAGCGTTCCCGCGTCATCGAACGCCAGGAAATCGTCGAGGAGGCCTTCGCGGTAAATCGCGATCTGGACAAGCTCGCAATCCTCGCCGTCGAAGGTCGGCCGGTAGCGCTCGAAGATATCGATGTGGATGTTGTTGGAAGCGAACCGTTCGCGCAGCGCCGCCTTGAAGGCATCGATGGATGCCTCGTCCCGGCGCAGATCGAGGTTCGGCTCGCCGATGAACCCGTCCCAGCTCCGACCACGGCGCCGCTCATCGGTGTAGCGGACCTCCTCGGCATGGCGGAACCGAACCGGTTCGTTCAGGAACATCCAGAGCGAACGCGCATGGCCATTTGCCAGATCATCGAGCACCGTGCGGTCGTCGATCACGCTGTAGAGTGCGGTCTGCCCCGCATCATTGGCCAGGGCGCTCACACGCTCGGCGTCATTGACGATCCGGGCGCGGGCTTCGTCGTCCAATTCGTCGACGGCTCGCAAAGTGACGCGGGCGACTTCCGGCTCGGGCGCCTCCCAATCGACCTCGGTCGGAAGCTCGATGCCGGTGTGGTGGAAATAGGCCTGCAGCGACGAGGCAGGCATGTTGCGGATGAAACTCGTCACTGAGGCCATGATCGGTTCTCCTTAGCCCTTGATGTTGCGCGGGTCATTCCCGTGCGAATCGGACTGGCCGATCCGGCCGTCCTGATTGTAGATCTTGAACTCCGTCCCAGCGTTGCGGCTGATCTCCCGCCCACGGTCGATCGCCTCCCGCTTCGTGTCGAAGTGTCCGCTGGCGCGCTCGGCGCCGCCACGGCGGACATCCCATCCGCCATTGGGATTGGGGACCGCGTGGTGGGTGCCCGAACCTTTACCTGCTTTAGCCATGACGGCCTCCTGTATCGTGAAAGCGCGAAAGTGGGTTCGTTACTACGAACTTGTGCGCAAGATAGGTATTGCAGGTGCGGCGTGTCAAGGACTAGATGTATCGCGATAACGAACCTGACGGACAAACAGGAGAACACCCGGTGCCAACACCCTTGGGAGAGCGCGTTCGCGAGCTCAGACTGAAGCGAGGATTGACCCTGGAGGCGCTGGCCGAAAGGGTCGGATCCAGCAAGAGCTACATGTGGGAGATCGAGAACAAGGACGTCGCGCGCCCTTCGGCTGAGAAGCTTCACCAGATCGCGGCCGCCCTGGAAACTACGACCGATTACCTGATTTCTGCCGACGAAGTCACCGAAGCGGACGCGACGGACACTGCCTTCTTTCGCAAGTATCAGAAGATGAAGCCGAAGAGCAAAGAGAAGCTTCGCGAGATGCTCAAAATCCTGGACGATGAAGATGAATGAGCAATAGCGGCAGAAAATCGCCCCAAAGGGCCGCAAACGATCTGACTGTGCTTCTCCGCACCGTGCTGGGAGAAGACCGGTTCCCTGTGGACGTGGAGGCGCTGGCGCTCGAAGTCTCCCGAAACCACGAAGACCCGATTACGGCAGTGAAGGGCATCGACATCGACGGCTTCGAGGGCATGCTCCGGGCACGGCGCAAGAAGCCCGGTTGGCAGATTCTCTACAACACTCAGCCCCGCTACCGCGGACGCGAGCGCTTCACGCTCGCTCATGAGTTCGGGCACTACTTGCTGCACCGGCGCCCGCTGACCGCAGAGCACTACCGTAACGGCGAGCTCTCGGACGATTTCGACTTCGAGTGTCTTCCACTGCAAGCCAACGGCTGGAAGGACGGGGAGAAGCAGCGTGAAGAAGAGGCCGATACCTTCGCCTCCTTCCTGTTGATGCCGATCGACGACTATCGGAACCAGGTCGGCAGTCAGGAGGTAACTCGCGACCTCCTTGGCCATGTGACTGACCGATACGGAGTTTCGCTTCTTGCGGCCGCGCGCAAGTGGATCGAATTCACCGACACCCGAGCGGCCATGGTGGTTGCGCGAGACGGATTCGCGTTGTGGGGCAGAGCGAGCACGCGCGCCTACAGAAGCGGTGTCTTCATTCAATCGGGCATGCCGATTCCCGACGGCTCCATCATGGCCATGGGTTCGGCGTCGCAGCACACCAGTTCTCAGCGCCCGGTGGCTTTGCCCGCCGGCATTTGGACATTTAGTCGGGGCTCCGAACCAGTCCGAGAACTGACCTTCTTCTCTGACCGGCTCGGTTTGGCGGTGTCTCTTCTGCAGTTCGATCCCGCCGACTACCGGGCTGAGATTGAAGATGAGGAGCCTTGGGACAGCTACGACCAGTTCGTTTCGTTCGGGCAACGCTGAGCGGGAACATCGAACGTCGGGCACAGCGTAGCAAGAGACTGCCCCAGCCTAAAAGGCACCCGCGAACAGAGCGACGGTCAGGATGAGCCCTAGCGCCAGCCGGTAAATGACGAAAGGAGTAAAGCTGGCGCGCTTGAGCCAAGCCATCAGCCCGGCAATCGCGGCAAGTGCACTTGCAAACGCAAGCATTCCGGCAAGCACTGCGTCGCTCTGAAGCGCGGCATCCCCGGATCGAGCGAGATCATAACCTCCAAGTAGGCCCGCCGCGGCGGTAGTGGGGATGGAGAGCAGTAACGAAAAGCGCGCCGCCTCCGGACGGCTCTGTCCCAAGAACAATGCGGCCGTCATGGTGATCCCGGACCGGCTCACGCCTGGCACCAGAGCCAGAGCCTGTGCCGCGCCGATGATCATGGCGTCGCGCCAGGTGAGACCGGCGATGCCCCCCTTCGCTTGGTCGGCGTGCCGGTCCGCCAGCCAAAGCACCACGCCGAATATGATCGTCGTCGCAGCGATCAGCGCAGGGCTTCGCCAGTCGTTCGCGATCGTGTCCTTCAGCAGAAACCCTGCCACCACGACTGGGAGCGTGGCAGCGATCACCTGCAGGCAGAGCCGCGCGTCCGCCGTCATGATACCCCGGATCGCGTCAAGGCCACCGCTCGCCAGACGCGCCACATCCTGCCTGAAATAGAGTATCACGGCGAACAGGGTGCCCATGTGCATGGCCACGTCGATGGCCAGCCCCTGATCGGCCCAGCCGGTAATCGCCGGCACGAGAATGAGATGCGCCGAGGAACTGATGGGCAAAAACTCGGTGATGCCTTGAACGACCGCCAGGACGATCAGGTGCAACAGCGGAACGCCGGCTTCACTCTCTCCCATCACGCAGCCATTCCGTTGCCGAACAGGAATGCCATATATCCCGCATAAGTCAGCAGCATCAGGGCAGCCCACACTCGCCCGATTGTCTTGGTTGCGAAGAGAAGCAATATGAAGACGCAGCTGGCGGCCAGCATGATCGGCGTATCGATGACTCTGAAGCGTTCGCTGATGTCGATCGGCTGAATGACGGCCGTTGTACCAAGTATCGCCAGCACGTTGAAAATGTTGCTGCCGATGACATTGCCCAGCACGACATCCGAGTGGCGGCGGATGGCGGCGACGATGGCTGTCGCCAGTTCCGGCAGCGACGTCCCAACCGCGACCAGTGAAAGGCCAATGACAGCGTCAGGCACCCCGAAGCTGCGCGCAATCGATACAGCGCCGTCCACGAGGAAATCCGCGCCAAAGACCAGCAGTGCGATGCCCCCAAGGGCAAGGATGGGCGCCAGCCAGGCACGCCTGATCGGAATGTCTTCGAACTCCTCCGCTTCCTGCTCGAAAACATTGGCGGCTGTCTCACGCTTCTCCAGCCAGTAGCTGGCGAGCAGATAGACGCAGAGCACCCCCAGTAGAGCGGCTCCCTCGATGGTCGTAATCGCTTGCCCCTGAACAAGGCCGAACAGCGCCAACGCCACCAGTCCCGCAACGAGCGCCTCGCGCACCGCCGTCCGCTTCCAGCCTGTGATGGGCAGGATCAGCGCAGAAACGCCCACGATCAGCAGAATATTCGCAATATTGCTGCCGACGACGTTTCCCAGCGCAATCTCAGGGGAGCCGCCGAGGGCGGCATTGACCGAGACCAAAAGCTCTGGCGTCGATGTGCCGAACCCGACAATCACCAGCCCGATGATGAGCTTGGACAGGCCGAGGCGCTCGGCGATGGCGACGCTGCCCCGCACGAGACTCTCGCCCCCAATGAACAGCAGCACGAGCCCCGATGCGACCAGTCCGAAATCCAACAGCATTATAATTCGTTCTCCAACCAGTCAGAGCCATCCACGGCGCTTGAAATAAACGTAGGGAATGATCGCCGACAGGATCATCAAGCCGATTGCCCACGGGTAGCCGAGAAGCCATTCAAGTTCCGGCATGTGTTCGAAGTTCATCCCGTAGCTCGATGCGACCAGCGTCGGCGGCAGGAAAACCACAGCCGCGACCGAGAAAATCTTGATGATGGCGTTCTGCTCGATATTGATCATGCCGAGCGTGGCATCGAGCAGGAAGGTGATCTTCTGGGAAAGGAAGCTCGCGTGGTCGGCAAGCGATCGCACGTCGCGAGAGAGAGTTTTGATGCGCTCTCTCAAGTCTTTTCCGCTCTTGCGCTGCATGGCACCATGGCCAAGAAAGCCGATGAGTCGTTCGAGCGTCACGAGGCTATCGCGAATATTCGACGTGAGATCGCCCTTGCGGCCGATGGCTTCCAGAACCTTTTGGAAATCCTGGCTCTTGGTCGGCTTGGCGCCCTTGTGCTGGAAGACATCGCGAGAGATGCCATCAATCTCCCGGCCGGCCCGCTCCAGGATATCGGCCAACCGATCGACGATCGCTTCCAGCAGCGCAACCAGCACACCCTCGCCAGTGTCACATCCCATCGGGACCTTTTCGGCGCGCTGGGGAAATGTCTGAAAAGCTCGTGGATCATGGTAGCGCACGGTGATCAGACGGACGCCCGATAGAACGAACGTCACCGGGTGCATCTGCGGATCATCGCCATCGGCCTGGGCCGGCAGCGTGGCGGTCATGAAGGCGGCGCCATCCTTGTTGTAGAGGCGTGAGGAGATCTCGATCTCCTCCATCTCCTCCTTGGTCGGAATGTCGATCCCGAGGCGACTCTCAAGATCGTTCTCCTCAGCGTCCGTTGGGTTGATGAGATCGATCCAGACCAGGTTTTCAGAAAGCTCCGATGCCCCCTCAACGGCTTTCAGCCGACCGCCTTCGTTCAGGAATCCGCGGATCATCGGCGCCTCCTTTCGTTCATGCAGCTCTCCGGGAATATGCGACTTGCGTCGAGCGCGACGGTAACCGAGACCGAGGCGCAAGCCAATCAAATATTCCGGAGCGGTAATCTTTCTTGACCGGCCGACGCAAGTTCGCTTTCATCAAGCAGTCATGAGCAACGAACACATGATCGACGCGCCCGAGGATGTCGGCGCAATGATCAGGGCCGCTCGCAAGGCGCGCAGCCTGACACAGCGGGAGCTATCGGAAGCGGCGGGGGTGGGGCTGCGCTTCGTGATCGACGTGGAACGCGGCAAGCAAACGAGCCAGATTGGGAAGGTCCTGCATTTGCTGCGGGTTCTGGGCGTTCAGCTGTCTGCTCATCATGAGTACACAGACCGCAACCCCGTGGGATCAAAAAATTGCAAATAGAGGAATCGCACCTACATAAAAAATGCGATGAACCGGATTAATCGAAAGGAGCCCAGCTCAGATGAAGTGTCCAGTCGACAACGAAACCCTTGTCATGACCGACCGCAATGGCGTCGAGATTGATTATTGCCCCAAATGCCGCGGCGTTTGGCTCGATCGCGGAGAGCTGGACAAGATCATCGAACGGTCGGCCAGCGCGCCAAGTTCCGCCCCGGCGCCGACGGCGCAGCGCTATGAAGGCCATGGGCATAGCCAAAAGCCGTACCGCAAGAAGAAGGAATCGTTTTTGGGCGAGCTGTTCGACTTCTGATAGTCGCAAAATACCCGATCTGATGCCTTTACTTTAGCCAGGTATGTGCGCGCCACTTCTAATGATTCCGCAGCAACGCGATAAGCCATTGAATCTTATTGCACACCATGGTTTTGCGACTACCGTTTCGCCAGTCATCCTCTGTTGCGAACGGTCTCATGCAAGACGCCCGATCCGGTCCCAACCCCTTGTTGCCCGTCCGTCTGTCGGCGGACGAACGCCTCGATGAACTCGCGCAGATTCTTGCTGCGGGGCTGAGGCGTATCCTGCCGGAACAGTCCAGTTCTTTATCTGCACCTGGCGAAGACAGTTCATTCGACATTCTCGCCCTCAAACGCCGTGTTGGTCGTCGCAAACCGAGCAACCGAGTTGGAGGGCAATAATGCCAGGGACAAAGAGAAAGACTGACGCCGCACCATGGCAACCGGGCAACCGCGATGCGGCGCACGCGGGCGTGGTCACGCAGCTTGCAGCGCTGAAGCGAATGACGGTGGTCGAGCTGAAGGCGAAGTGGGAAAGCCTCTTCGGCACCCCCGCTCCGAACAACAGCCGCAGTTACCTCGAGCTGAGGCTCGGCTACCGGGTCCAGGAACTGACCCTCGGCGGCCTGACCCGCGAGACGCGGCGGACGCTGGACTTGCTGGCTGACGAAATCGAGGGCCGGGCCGGGCGCAAGACGATCATCGCGGATCCCCGCAACCCCGTGGTCGGAACCCGCCTCGTGCGTGAATGGGACGGGGTGGAGCACACCGTCACGGTGATGAAGGACGGCTTCGACTGGCAGGGGCGCAAGTTCAAGTCGCTGTCGGCGGTGGCGCGGGCGATCACCGGCACGCAGTGGAACGGCTACCGCTTCTTCGGCCTCCGCGAGGCGCGGAGGGACGACCGATGAGCCGTCATCAGGAAGCCGTCGCGGTCGTTCCGCGCCGCCAGCGCTGCGCCATTTATACCCGCAAGTCGAGCGAGGAAGGGCTCGACATGGAGTTCAACAGCCTCGACGCCCAGCGCGAGGCTTGCGAGGCCTTCGTGACGAGCCAGAAGGCGGAAGGCTGGGCCACGATCCGTGAACGCTACGACGACGGCGGCTTTTCCGGCGGCACGCTGGAGCGCCCCGGCCTGAAGCGTCTCATTCAGGACGTCGAGGCCGGTCTGATCGATGTGATCGTGGTCTACAAGATCGACCGGCTATCGCGCTCACTGATGGATTTCGCCAAGCTGGTCGAGATCTTCGACCGCAATCAGGTGACCTTCGTTTCGGTCACGCAGTCGTTCAACACCACGACCTCGATGGGCCGCCTGACCCTGAACATCCTTCTCAGCTTCGCACAGTTCGAGCGGGAGGTGATCGGCGAGCGCATCCGCGACAAGGTCGCAGCATCCCGCAAGCGCGGCATGTGGATGGGCGGCCACGTCCCACTGGGCTACGACGTGCACGACCGCAAGCTGGTGATCAATGAGGCCGAGGCCGCGACGGTCCGGATGATCTTCGAGCGGTTCGTCGCCATCGGCTCCGCCACGACGCTGGCCAAAGCGCTCGCGGCTGAAGGCGTGCTGAACAAGCGCGGCAAGCCGATCGACAAGGGCTTCCTCTACAAACTGATCAACAACCGGGTCTACCTGGGCGAAGCCGTGCACAAGGGCACGGCCTATCCGGGCGAGCACGAAGCCATCATCGATCAGGTCCTGTGGGACAAGGTTCACAGCATCCTGCAGGAGAGCCCGCGCCTGCGGGCGAAGAACACCCGCCGCCAGACGCCGGCCCTGCTGAAAGGGATCATCTTCACCGAGACAGGCACGGCGATGACGCCGACGGCGACGAAGAAGGGCACGCGCCTCTACCGCTACTACGCGTCGATGGACTTGATACGAAATCGCCCGACCGGCGACGCCTCGGGCCCGCTGCGCTTGCCCGCCGGCATGGTCGAGGACGCCGTCGTCGGCGAAATCCGCCGCATGATCCGCGCGCCCGAGATCGCGGCGCGGACCATAAAGGCCCTTCGCGAAGAGAGCACGGCCGTCGATGAGAAGGCGGTCGTCCAGGCGCTCGGCGAGTTCGATCAGCTCTGGGCGGCGCTTTATCCGGCGGAGCAGACCCGCATCGTCCAGCTGCTGGTCGAGCGGGTGACCGTCGGCGAAGACGGCATTGCAGTCGATCTGCGCCACGACGGGCTGGATTCGGTCCTGCGTGACATGATGGCCCCCCACCAGACGGAGGCCCGCGCATGACCGACACGACGAACACCATCCGCGTCGTCATCCCCCTGACGATCCGCAAACGCAATGGGCGGCCGAAGATCCTCCCGCCCGACGAGGTGACGGTCCGGGACGGCCGGTCGCAAGACCCTCATGTGCTGCGCGCCATCGCCCGCGCTTGGAACTGGCGGCGGCAGCTGGAATCCGGTGCCGCTTCCACCATTCAGGATATCGCCGCGGCCGAGAAGGTCTCCGACCGGTTCGTGAGCCGCATGATGCGGCTCGCCTATCTGTCGCCGGAGGTGCTCGAACACCTCGTCATCAGGCGAGTGCCGCCGGCACTCTCGCTGAACGACCTTGTCGCTGTCGCCGACCGACCATGGGCGGAGCAGATGCGGCGCGTTTTCGATTGAGCCGACCGCGCTTGGAGGGATGGCGCACGTAACGCCGTCAAGGCATAAAGAACGGGTCGCACTCGAACTGTGAGCCGTCGCTTCATGTCTCTTGCTAAAAGCCCGCCGCCTGCCGTTGACGAGAAAAAGGTCCGCGCTTTACTCGAAGCCTACGCGTGCCCGGTTCCGTTTCACGAAGTCAGAGCACGATTCCTAGGAAATATTGCGACGCCATCTATGTCGGCCTCGCCGATCGCCGTCGTGAAGAACCTGTGGGGCGGCGAACTTCCCGAGTTCGAAAGCCTCGATGCAGTCAACGAGCTGATCGGCGTGCTCGTAAATGGCCTCTGGAACTCCCTCACGCGTCACCAGAGGCGCAGCGAGCCCTTCCGCCTGGTTCGACCCACGGTGCAGGAAAGCAGGGTCGGGCTCGCAGGATTGGCGCTGATACGCCGGCAGGAACTCGACGGGTTCGTCGAGGGGCTTTTCAACGGCGCGGAAGTCCTCGACCTGCCGCAGAAGGCATCCGCCTCTCTCGACATCCTCGGTGAGATGCGCGCCCTATTCGCTGGCATCCACGAGGTCGCCAGCGATGCCGCCAAGCCTGCGGAGTCATCCGAAATCGCTACGACGATGAAGCACCTGCGGGAAATGACCCGGATCGCGGACACCGAGATCAATCGCGTCGTTCTGGACTGCACACGCGCTCGGCGGCAGCTGATGGGCACGGTGGGCACGGCCAAGCCGACACGCCATTGAGGGTGCGTGGGCTTACCCAGACGCTCGCATCGAAACACAGCACTATGCCCACCACGGGCTGTCTCTCTCGGCCCGGCTGCCGACGAAAGCGCCGGAAACCCATCAGGTGGAGCCATAAGCCAGGCGATTGAGAAAACTGTGCTTTCATTGACCGAACCGGGCCGGACCAGGTTCGCTCGGTTAGAGACGGAGGGCCGTTCAGAGACGGAAATTGAACCCAGCGTCAGTCTCCGAGGTTCGGCTGCCTCGGCTAAACGCCTTTGAAACAAAAAGAAAAAGGCCCCCAACGGGAGCCTCATCTCGGGTTCGCTACAGGATAATGGCGGAGAGGGAGGGATTCGAACCCTCGGTACCCGCAAGGGCACAACGGTTTTCGAGACCGCCCCGTTCGACCACTCCGGCACCTCTCCACGCGGCCGCTTGAGGGCGCGGCCGGGCCCCGTACTCCGCCATGCGAGCGGTCGAACCAACCAGGCTTCGCTGACGAAGCCGGCGGGCGACCGCTTCGGCGCCGCTCCGGGGATTGCGGGCATTAGCACTAGCGCCCGCCGCAGAAAAGCCCCCGAGAGGCGCGAGAGAAATATATAATAATGAGCGCCGACCCGCTTTGGGCGTTGGGACGTCACTCCGCCGGCTGGCGGATCGTCGCTGCGCCGGTTCGCGCGCGTCGCCCCGCCGCGCGCGCCCGGATCTCGGGCGCGACGAAGGCGAGCGCGATGAGCCCGCCGACGAGCGACGTCCAGACGGCGGCGGGCGAAAAGAACGCATCCTGGTGGAGCCCTGCATGGATCGCCAGCGCCAGCGCCAGCGCGGCGGCCGCAAGCGCGCGCAGCCGAGCCGCGACGCGCCGCCGGTCCGGTCGCAGCGCCGCCGCGACGATGAATCCGGCGAGCGCGAGCCAGAAGCCGGCCGGCAGCGCCGACGGCCCGGCGAGGCCGACGACGCTCGCCAGCATGGTGAGCGCGAGCGCGGCGGGGGTTCCCCACACGACCCCCGCCCACATCGCCTCGAGACGCGGCGCAGGGCGCGCCTTTTCCCGTCGCTTCAGGAAATAGATGGTCATGCCGCTCGCTGTGATGAAGGCGAGCGCGGCGCCCAGAACGCCGTAGATAATCTTCACCGGCGCGCCGCCGAACGAGCCGAAATGAACCCGATAGGTGGAGGCGGCGATCTGCTGGCCGAGCGTTCCGTCCGCCATGCCGACCGTACCGACGAAGCCGCCATTGGCGTCGAAATTGTAGTACTCGCCGAAAATCAGCCGCCGATCATGCTCGGCGAGCACCTGCAGATGCTGCCCCCGGGTCATGGGCTCGTGCATGATGACGTAGGTCGGCTTCACGTCCGGTTCGTTCGCCGCCATGTAAGCGAGCGCGTTCGCAATGCCGGCGAGCGGCGCGGGCGCGCCATCCTCGGCCGGCTCTTCGCCGAAGACCGGGGCGAACGCCGCTTCGAGATCGCCGCCATAGTCGAGCGTCGCGAGGGCGTAGCCGACGATCGAGGCGAGCCCGATCCACGCGCCCGTGAGCGCGACCGGAACATGAAAGGGCGCCGTCCACACGCTCAGTCGATTGTGCAGATCGGTTTGCGTCACCCGAGCATTGCCCGCGAAACGGAACGTGAAGGCGTCGCGGAAAATGCGCGGATGCGCGATGAAGCCGGACATCGCGAGCCCCAACAGCATCACGCCGAGAATCCCCACGATGGTGATGCCGAGCGTATGCGGCAGGTGCAAGTAATAGTGCAGATCGAGCACGAACTGCGTCCAGGGATGGGCTTCGGCCCCGACGATGTTTCCCTCCGCATCGGCGAACACGGCCTGCGTGTCGGTCGTCAGCACGACCCGCGGCATGTCGTCCGTAGGCAGTTGAATATAGAAATGCGACGTGCGCCCCGCTTCGGCCGCAAGCACGGTTTTCGCTGCGCGCTCGGCGGCGTCCGGCGAAATCGCGGATATTTCCGGCGCGCCCGGCTGCTCCCACCGCTGCAATTCGTGATTGAACACGGCGATCGCACCGCTCACGCACAGAACGTATATGAGCGCGGCGACGGCGAGGCCGATGGCCGAGTGGCCGGACGCCGCCTTGGCCACGAGCTTCGATGACGATTTCGGCCAGATCGACGCGGTCATCTCACCCTCCCCTCACGCAAGCAAAGCCAGACACGCCGCGCCGAACGCGGCCGCGCCGGCGACGACCGCCGACCTGCGCCTCAGGCTCTCGTCCATGACGACATAGACGGCAAGCCCCGCCCACAGCGCCGGCGCGACGAGAAGCGCCGCTGCGATTCGGTCCGCCTCTCCCATTCCAAACGCCTTCATCAGTCTAAAGAAGAACAGCGTAAGGAGCAATGTCGCGCCGCCGGCGAGCGGGCCCGCCAGAAGAAATACGGCGCCGCTGCGGGCATAGAGCGAAAACGAGGCGCGCCGCTCCGCCGCGCTTGCATTGCTCGTCGCTGCGCGCGCCGGCGCCGGTCGGCGGGCGCCATAGGCCGCGCCGGCGCTGAGCGTCAGCGCCGCACAGGCGGCGACGACGATCGCGGCGACGCCGACCGCCGCGCCGCGGTCGCCGCCGGCGATCCCCCAGGCCGTCAGGGCGGCGAAAAGCAACGCCCAAGCCGCGATCAGCTGAACGGCGTGGGGCTCTCGCCGCCTAGCCCAGCTCCGCCAGAGAAGAAATACGCCAACGGCCGTCGCCGCCGCGCCGATCGCGCCGCCAACCGTTTCCATCGTCGATAGCCGTCCGACTCCCGCCGCCCTTTCAGGGCTCTCTCAACGGCGCGGACCTTATCCGGTCCGAAATGAGAATGCAAATAATTTTCATTTACATCTGCGGGCGCTTCTGGCAGGACCTCTCTCCGGCGATGCGGCCGCGCGGCCGTCGGCGGCGGACGCGCGGCCGCATCGTTCTGATGTTCCAACTCGCGTTTCGGAAGGGGAAAGTTACATGCGCTTCAAGAGCATGGCCTTGGCCGCCGGCGCGCTCGTCGCGACCGGCCACGCCCAGGCGCTGGACGACGCCGTCATGGACGACTTCGGCGATGAGATCGTCGTGACGGGCGAGCTGTCGCGTTACGGCGCGACGAAATCGGCGACGCCGATTCTCGAAACCGCGCGCTCGGTCTCCATCGAGACGGAAGACCAGTTCCGCGAAAAGGGCGCGCTGACGCTCGACGACACGCTGAACTACACCGCCGGCGTCATCGGCGACACGTTCGGATTCTCGACGCGCGGCGACTTTCCGAAGATCCGAGGTTTCGATTCGGCGGAATATCGCGACGGCCAGCAAGTGGTGTTCGGCTACTACAACAATACGCGCTCTGACGTTTACATGCTTGAGCAGGTCGAGGTGCTCAAAGGCCCCGCCTCCGTACTCTACGGCAAGGGCACGCCGGGGGGCATCGTCAACGCGATTTCGAAGCTCGCCGGCCCCGACAGGGACGATGAACTCGTCTTCGATATCGGAACCCATGACCGCTATCAGATCGCGGGCGATCTCAACGCCGCGCTGGGCGGGAATTTCTATGTCCGGCTCGTCGGGCTCTATCGCGACAGCGACACCCAGGTCGATTTCGTCGAGGACGACGCGATCATCGTCATGCCCTCGATCACCTATCAGACGGGCCGCACCAGCCTGACGGCGATGGTGGAGATCGCCGACCGCGACAGCGACACCGCCCATCAGTTTCTGCCGCTGACCGGCACGGCTTGCGTCAGCGAGAACGTTTCCGTGACCCCGGCGTCGTTCTGCGCCAACGCGACCGGCGAGGTCATCGAGGCCTCGACCTATCTCGGCCATCCGGATTTCAACCGCTACGACACCAATTCAACGCTCGTGAGCGTCCTTGGACATCATGCGTTTACGGATCACTTCTCGCTTGAAGGCGTCTTCCGCTACAAAAAAGGCGAGGCCGACTATCGTCAGACATGGATCGATTTTCTGGGCGCAGGCGTCCCGCGCGTCGATGCGAATGGCGACGGCGGACTCACCTGGTACCGCAGCGACGCGGGGTCGGAACAATACGCCATCGACGTTCGCGGCCGGCTGACATTCACGACCGGACCGTTCGAGCACGAAGTGTTCGGCGGCGTCGCCTATCAGGACGTGACGACCGGAAACCGGATCATTTATCTCTCCGATCCCGTCTCGCAGAGCTTCGGCGCGCTCAACATCTATGATCCCGTTTACGGCGCGATCCCGCCGGCCCTTCTCGATGACGGCAACTTCTTCGATCTGGGCGATACGCAAACGGAGGATATCGGCGTTTACCTAAACGACCAGGTCTCCCTCGGCGGGTTCAAGATCAATCTCGGCCTGCGCTATGACGACACCGAGACAGAAAGCGCCGACGGAACGACGCAGAAGGACGACGCCGTCTCCTTCAGCGCCGGCCTACTTTACGCCTTCGATTTCGGCCTGTCGCCCTATGTCAGCTACGCCGAATCCTTCGAGCCGGTGATCGGCCTCGACGGCTTCACCATGAACCCGCTGAAGCCGCAGGAAGGCGAGCAGTGGGAAGTCGGCGTCAAATACCAGCCGCCGGGCACGCGAACCTATATCACGCTCGCCTATTTCGACATCCGTCAGTCGAACCTGCCCAATCCCGCCTCGCTGATCGGCCAGCCCGACAGCCAGCAGGAAGGCGTCGGCAAGGTCAAAGGCTTCGAGGCCGAAGCGCAGACGACTATCGGCGATCTCTATCTCGAAGGCAATTTCAGCATTCTCGATACGGAGAATCCGGACGGCTTTCCGTTCCACTACATCCCGGAAACGCAGAGCTCCGCCTGGGTTCAGTACCAGCCCTCGGCCGGACCGCTGGCGGGCTTCCGCATCGGGGCGGGGCTGCGCTACGCCGGCGAGAACGAAAGTAACGCCGTCGCCTCCGGCGGCGTGGTCAGCGTGGTCACCGACGGCTACGTGCTGGGCGATCTCATGGTCGGCTACGGAACCGATTCGTGGGACCTGACGGTCAACGTCCGCAACATCACGGACGAAGACTATTACGGAACCTGCCTTGCGCGGGGGGACTGCTTCCCCGGCGAAAAGCGCACGATCGTCGGGCGCCTCGCCGTGAGGTTCTGATTCCCGTCCGACAGCCGCCGCCCCGGTCCGCGGGCGCAAGGTTCGACGACTCCCCGTTTTCTCCCGAGCGTGGAACGGCCCGCGTCCTTTTGCGACGCGGGCCGTTCTTTTCGCGCCCGCCTTGCCCGGCGCGCAATGGTAGCCTTAACATAAAGCGCCGCAGGCTTGCCCCGACGCGGGCCGAGCATTCCATTCACGCGAGTCAGCCTGGAGTCTTCGAACCGTCTCATGCTTCATCCCGACCGACTTTTCCCGCCCGATCCGACCGAGCGCGCCGTCGCGCGGCGGCTCTTCCGCCTGGTCGAGTCGCTGCCGATCGTCAGCCCGCACGGACACACCGATCCGGCCTGGTTCGCGAGAAACGAGCCGTTCCCCGATCCGGCGAACCTGCTGATCGTTCCCGACCACTATATTTTCCGGATGCTCTATTCGCAGGGTCTCCCCCTCGAGTCCCTCGGCGTGCGCCCGCTCGACGGGTCGCCTTTCGAAACCGACCCTCGCGAAATCTGGCGTCGCTTCGCTGCTCATTACTACTTGTTCCGGGGAACGCCGACGCGCATCTGGACGGACTGGGTTCTTCATTCCGTATTCGACATATCGGAGCGGTTGAATGAAGAATCCGCCGACCGCATATACGATCGCATGGAGGAGCACCTTGCGCGCGAGGATTTTCGCCCGCGCGCGCTCTTCGAGCGCTTCAACATCGAAACGCTGGCGACCACGGAAAGCCCGCTCGACGATCTTTCCCATCACGAGGCGATCCGGCGGAGCGGATGGCCCGGCCGCGTCATCACCGCCTACCGGCCCGATCCGGTCGTAGACCCCGAGTTCGAAGACTTCGCCGGAAACGTGGCGCGGCTCGGCGCTCTAACGGGACGCGACACGCAGACCTGGCGCGGCTATCTCGCCGCCCATCGCGAACGGCGCGCTTATTTCAAGAGCTTCGGCGCGACGTCCACGGATCATGGCCATCCGACCGCTCGCACGGCGGACCTGTCGCAGGGCGAGGCGGAGGCCCTGTTCCGTAAGATCATGTCGGGCGACTTCAGCGCCGAGGACGCCGAGCTTTTCCGCGCGCAGATGCTGACCGAAATGGCGCGCATGAGTCTCGACGACGGACTGGTAATGCAGATACATCCCGGCTCGTTCCGCAATCACAGCAAGCGGCTGTTCGCCCGGTTCGGACGCGACAAGGGCGCGGACATTCCCATGCGCACGGGATATGTCCGCGAGCTGAAGCCCCTGCTCGACGCTTTCGGCCACGAGCCTGCGCTCACGATCATCGTCTTCACGCTAGACGAGTCGACCTACTCGCGCGAACTCGCGCCGCTCGCCGGCGTCTATCCGGCGCTCAGGCTCGGGCCCGCCTGGTGGTTTTTCGACAGCCCCGAAGGCATGCGGCGCTTCCGCGAGCAGACCGCCGAGACGGCGGGCTTTTACAACACCGTCGGCTTCAACGACGACACGCGCGCCTTCCTGTCAATCCCGGCGCGGCACGACGTGGCGCGGCGGATGGACTGCGCTTTCCTGGCGCGTCTCGTCGCCGACCGCAGGCTTGACGAAGACGAAGCCGCGGAAGTCGCCGTCGACCTCGCCTACAACCTCGTCAAGAAGGCGTACAGGCTTTGACGCAGGATCCGAAAACGCTTCCGCGCCTTTGCGAAAGAACGGCGGCGCAGTTGCGCGGGGGCGTCGTCCGGCCGGCCCTCGACCGCCGAAAGCTCGGCGCCGGTCAGGTCCATCTCGGCGTCGGCGCTTTTTTCAAGGCGCATCTTGCCCCCTATACGCAACAGGCGATCGAGCGCGCCGGCGGCGGCTGGGGCGTCATCGGGGTCAGCCTGCGCCGCCCGGACGCGCGCGACGAGCTCGCCCCGCAGGATCATCTCTTCACCGTCACGGAAACGGACGCGGCGGGACCCCGCACGACTCTGATCGGCGTCCTGAAGGACATGCTCGTCGCGCCTGAAAACCCCGGCGCCGTGGTCGACGCGCTCGCCGATCCCGCCGTCAAGATCGTGACCCTGACGATCACCGAAAAGGGCTACTGCCTCGATCCGGCTTCCGGCGCGCTCGATGAGAACCATCCCGACATCCGCCGCGATCTCGCCCATCCCGAAGCGCCGCGCACCGCGGCGGGGCTCATCGCGGCCGCGCTGAAAAAGCGCCTCGCCGCGCGCGCGCCGCTCGCCGTGCTGAGTTGCGACAATCTCTCGTCCAACGGCGCGCGGCTGCGTGCGAGCGTGCGCCGCTTCGCCGAGCTTTGGGATCCGGCCCTGGCCCGCGCCGTCGACGACATCACCGCCTTTCCCAACACGATGGTGGATCGCATCACGCCCGCGACGACTCCGGCGGACCTCGACAAGATCGCGGAACGGATCGGCCTGCGCGACGAAGCGGCGGTCGTCGCCGAGCCCTTCACGCAATGGGTGATCGAGGACCGATTCATGGCCGCCCGCCCCGCCTGGGAGGAGGCCGGCGCATTGATCGTCGACGACGTCGCGCCTTATGAGCTTGCGAAGCTGCGCCTTCTCAACGGCGCCCACTCGACGATCGCCTATCTCGGACAGCTCGCCGGCTACGATCATGTCGCCGACGTGATGGCGGAGCCGGCGTTCGCATCCTTCATCGCCGCGATGCAAACCGAAGAGATCGCGCCGACGCTGAGGCCGGTCGAGGGCCTCGCATATGAGACCTATATCGACGCGCTTCTCGAGCGGTTCCGCAATCCGGCGCTGCGCCACCGCACGGCGCAGATCGCCATGGACGGCTCGCAGAAGCTGCCTCCGCGGCTTCTGGAAACGGCGCGCGCGCAGCTCGAACGCGGCGGGCCCATCGAACGGATCGCCCTCGCGATCGCGGCCTGGATCGAATGCCTGCGCGGCGTCGACCGGCGCGGCGCGCCCATCGAGATAAACGATCCGCTTGCGGACAGGCTGATGCGCCTGAGCGCCGAAGCGGGGGACGATCCTGAGGAAAGGGCCGCCGCCTTTCTTCGGTTCAGGGAAGTTTTCGGCGCCGACCTCGCCGATTCCGGGCGCTTTCGCGCCGCCCTCGCAAGGGGCCTCGCGGCGTTGCGCGCGGACGGCGTCATCGCCGCGGTCAAGCGGATCAACGCCGGTTCGCCGGCGCAAGATTCAACGGGAGGCGTTACGGCATGAGAGTTTCGTCATTCGCAGCCGCGCTGTCGGCGCTCTGGCTCGTCGCAGGTCCCGCAGCGGCGGCGATATCCTTCGACGCGGCCTTTTCCGATCATATGGTGCTGCAGCAGGGCGCGCCGATCGCCGTCAGCGGGACGGCTGAGCCCGGCGCGCAGGTCTCAGTCGCGATCGGCGGGCGGACCGAAACGGCGCGGGCCGACGAAGCCGGCGCCTGGCGCGTCGTTTTTCCGCCCATGCAGGCGGGCGGGCCTTATGAGATCAGCGCGCGCGGCGCGGACGGCGACCGGCGCGTTCTTTCCGACGTGCTCGTCGGCGACGTTTTTCTGTGCTCGGGCCAGTCGAACATGGCCTGGCCGGTCTCGCGGGCGCTCAATCCGGAAGCGGCGCTCGCAGCCTCGGCGAAGGACTCGATCCGCTTGCTCAAAATCGAGCGCGCTAGCGCCGTGACGCCGGCGAAGACGCTCGCAGGCGCGCCGCAATGGCGCGTCTCAGGCCCGGAAAGCGCCGCGGACTTCTCCGCACTGTGCTTCTTCTTCGGAAAGCGGCTGTCCGAACGGTACGGGGCGCCCATCGGTCTCATCGACTCATCCTGGGGCGGATCAAGGATCGAGGCCTGGATAAGCGCCGAGCGCCTCGCCGCCCTGCCGCGCCTGCGCCCTTTCCTTGAGCTTCTCGCGCTTTACGCGGACGATCCGCGCAAGGCGGGCGAAGGGTTCGCGGCGCTGTGGACGGCGTGGTGGAATAAGGTCTTTCCGGACGCGCCCCTGCCATGGACGACGGACGAGGCCGCTGGCTGGCCGGCCGCCCCGGATGCGAAATCGAGCTGGAAGGACTGGGGCGCGCCCGAGCTCGCCGATCATGACGGCATGGTCTGGTTCGCCAAGACATTCGTCTTGAGCGAAGCGCAGGCCGCGCAGGACGCCGTTCTGTTCCTCGGGGGCGTCGACGAAGTCGACATGACCTGGCTGAACGGCGCATTCATCGGGGGCATGTTCGGATGGGGCGACGAGCGCCGCTACGAGGTTCCCGCCGAAGCCCTGCGAGCAGGCGAGAACGAATTGTTTGTGAACGTCTACAGCTCCTGGGCCGGAGCCGGCATGTACGGGCCCGACGAAAAAATGAGGCTCGTCTTTCCCGACGGCTCCTCGATTCCGCTCGCCGAAGGCTGGCGTTACCGCAAGGTCTCCGCCGCCGCCGCGGGCGCGCCGCCGCAGGCGCCGTGGCAGTCGATCAACGGCCTTTCCGGCCTATACAACGCCATGATCGCGCCCCTCGGCGAGATGAGGCTCAAAGGCGTCCTCTGGTATCAGGGGGAATCGAACACGGGCGAGCCGGAAACATACGAAACGCTTCTTAGGCTGATGATAAACGACTGGCGGGCGCAGTTCGGAGCCGACCTGCCGTTCCTCGTCGTCCAGCTTCCCGCCTTCGGCGCGGCGCCGAGCGAGCCCGCCGAGTCCGGCTGGGCCGGCCTTCGCGACGCGCAGCGGCGCGCCGTCGCCGACGATCCGCTGGCGGATCTCGTGGTCGCCATCGACCTCGGCGATCCGCACGAGCTGCATCCTCCCAACAAACAGGCGGTCGCCGAGCGCGCCGTCCGCCGCGCCCGGCGGCTGATCTACGGCGAGGACTCCGTGCGGCCGGCCCCCGCGCCCCTCCGCGCCGAGCGCAAAGGCGACGCGGTGACGGTCTTCTTCGCCAACGCCGGCGATACGCAGATCGTTAGCGCGCGCGAGCCGATCGCCTTCGAGCTTTGCGAAGCGGCGCCGGGCGCGTGCCGCTTCGTCGCCGCGCGGCTTGACGGCGACAGGATCGTCCTGAAGGTTCCGCGCGGCCTGAAGCCGGCGCGCGTCCGCTACTGCTGGGGCGACGCGCCGATCTGCAACTGGCGCGACGCGCACGCAACGCCGGTCACGCCGTTCGAGCTCGCCATCGAGTAGGAGGTTTGCGGTCACGCGGCCGCGTTTCCCGCATCAAAAGCGCGCAGCGTCATGGAAACCGTCCATGATTCGCCCGGCTGAAGAACGCGCAGGCCCGTGTCATTGCGGCGGGCGGCCCAGTTGAGCGCGTCGTTCATATGGCTGACGGGCTCGAAGCAGAAACATCCTTGCGCCTGGGATACATACAGCACCGCGAAAGCGAGATCGGGGCTCGCGCTTATCTCGACGCCGAACGGGCGGTCGCGCCAAAGGATGCGCGCCGGCCCCTTCCAGCCCGTGAAGCAATTATCGATGGACGCTCCCGCCAGCGGCCGGCCCCTGCTGAAGTCCGACGACGGGGAAAGCGGCTTCCATGCGACCGGAAGGGCCGACTCGTCGGCCTCCCACAGGCCGGCCGCCTCGAAGGACAATCGCGCCGCATGCGGATCGGAAAAATACGGGTGAAAGCCCATGCCTGCCGGCGCGGCGCGATCAGCCATGTTTTTCAGGGTCAACCCGATCGTCAGCGCCGGCCCGTCGACGCCGATCGTCTGGCGAAGGCTGAACGGCCACGGCCAGCCCGCCCCCGCTGCATGCTCGAACGCCAGCGATAGGGAATCGCGGGCCCTGGCGACGAGCGACCAGCCGCCCAGCCAGGCCGTTCCGTGCAGGGGGTGCGGGTGGCCGCGCACGTTCGGTTTGATGACGTAGCGTTCGCCCTCGAACACGAAGGAGCCGTCAGCGATGCGGTTGGAATAGGGCGCGAGCGGAAAATGGCCGACGCCGAAAGGATCGGCCCCGCCTTGCGCGGCGGTCCGGCGCAGAATCTCGCCGCCCCGGTAGTCGCAGGAAAGGACGGCGCCCCTTCTCGGCGCGACGGCGACCGTCCAGCCCTCGCTGGCGATGGTCGCGCATTCGATGGTCTCAGCGGCGGCGCTCAAAACTGCATCCCCGATCTGCGGACGGGCGCTGACGGCGCCGCTGCCGGAGCTGATAGCGACGGCTCGCCGGATCAAAAACCAAACGTCTTCCCATCCCCCGCAAGAAATGTTTACGGTAACATAACGGGCGCATCGCGCAAACCCTCCGCGGCGCCTGCGCAGGGTCGCACATGGACAGGCATTTGATTCAAAATGGCTTTCTTAACAGCTCCCCGCCCAGCAACCGCGCTCCGCGCCGCCGTCGCCGCGCACGGCCGGCCCAATCTGGATAACGCTATCATCGGAGCTTTCGTCCTTGCCCTGGCGGCCGCCGTCCTCGTCTGCTCGCCGACGCCGGCGGCCGCCGGGACCGCGCCCGGCGCGATCGCCGCCGAGCCGGTTGCGAACGGCTTCGCCCTTATCCGAAACGGCCGGCCCGCCCCCATCGTCGTTGATGATGAGGATGACGCGGGCGTCCTCATCGCGGCTCGCAATCTCAGAAAGGATCTGGCCGCCGTCGGCGGCAGGACCGGCGTGCTCGTCCTCTCGGGCGCGGCGCCGACCGGCGAGCGCATCGTCGTCGTCGGCACGCTGGGACGCTCGCGCCTCATTGACGATCTCGTCGCGCGCAGCCGGCTCGACCCTTCGTCGATCGCAGGCGCATGGGAAGCCTTCGCCCAGATCGTCGTCGAGGCGCCCTGGCCCGGCGTGAAGCAGGCGCTCGTCATTGCCGGCGCGGACCGGCGGGGCACGATTTTCGGCGTCTACGATCTCGCCCGGCGGGCCGGGATCTCGCCCTGGACCTGGTGGGCCGACGTTCCGGTCAAACGAGCGCGAAACCTCCATGTCGCGCCCGGCCTGCGGGCGGAAAGGCCCGCGGTGCGCTATCGCGGCATTTTCCTCAACGACGAGGAGCCCGCCCTGGGCGGCTGGGCGAGAGAAACTTTCGGCGGGTTCAATCACGCATTCTATGAAAAGGTCTTTGAGCTGATTTTGCGCCTGAAGGGCAACTACCTCTGGCCGGCCATGTGGGGAAAGGCGTTCTATGACGATGACCCGATGAACGCCGTTCTCGCCGACAGAATGGGGATCGTCATCGGAACCTCTCATCACGAACCGATGGGCCGGGCGCATGCGGAATGGGCGCGATATGGCGAAGGCCCGTGGGATTACGCGAAGAACGCCGAGGTTCTGCGCGAATTCTGGCGCGAGGGCGTCGAGCGCCTGGCCGGCCGCGAAGCCATCGTCACCATCGGCATGCGCGGCGACGGCGACGAGCCGATGAGCGAGGAGACGGCGATCGGTCTTCTTGAACGGATCGTCGCCGACCAGCGCCGAATCATCGAGGAAGCGACCGGCGCGCCCGCCGCGCAGACGCCGCAGGTCTGGGCGCTCTACAAGGAAGTGCAGGACTACTACGATCAGGGAATGGAGGTCCCCGACGACGTCACGCTGCTCTTCGCGGACGACAACTGGGGCAATATCCGCCGCCTGCCCGCGCCTGGCGCGACGCGCGCCGGCGGATATGGCGTGTACTATCATTTCGATTACGTAGGCGGGCCGCGCAGTTATAAATGGCTGAGCACGAATCAGATCGAACGCGTCTGGGAGCAGATGAATCTCGCGTGGGAATACGGCGCGCGCGAGCTGTGGATCGTCAATGTCGGCGACCTGAAGCCGATGGAGTTTCCCACGTCGTTTTTCCTGGACTATGCTTGGAGTCCGGAAAAATGGCCGCTGGCGCGGCTCGCCGACTATCCGAAAGCCTGGGCCGCCGCCCAGTTCGGCGACGCGCACGCCGCCGAGATCGCGGACCTGCTCACGACCCACGCGAAATACAACGCCCGCCGGAAGCCGGAGCTGTTAAGCCCGGAGACCTACAGCCTCGTGAATTACGCCGAGGCCGATCGCATCGTCGCCGACTATGAGGCCCTCGCGGCGCGGGCGGACGCATTGCGGCAGAAGCTGCCCGAGCGATATGACGACGCCTATGTGCAGCTCGTCTGGTTTCCCATTCACGCCAGCGCGAATCTCAACGCCCTCTATGTCGCCGCCGCGAAGAACCATTTGTGTGCGGATCAGGGGCGAAGCTGCGCGAGCGAATGGGCGACGAAAACGCAGGCGCTGTTCGAACGGGACGCCGAGCTGACGCGCATCTATCACGAGGACGTCGCCGGCGGAAAATGGCGCCATATGATGTCCCAGACCCATATCGGCTACACATACTGGCAGCAGCCGGACCACAACACGATGCCGGCCGTAAGGCGCGTCAGCGGACCGATCGGGCCGGCCTTCAGCGTCGCGTTCGACCGGCGTCGGCAGGCGCTCGCGCCGGGCGGCAAGGCGTTCGACGCGCCGCTCATATTTGATCGCAACAGCCCCGCCGCGCCGCCCGTCGCAACGGTTTACAGCCGGATCGACGGCGAAATTCGCTTTGAGGTCGACGCGCCCGCGTGGCTGCGCGTCGAGCCGCGCGCGGGAGTCCTTGACGGCGAGCAGGACGTCAGGCTCGCCGTCGACTGGACGGCCGCGCCCGAAGGCGACGCGCCGGCCGTCGTCGCGATCACGGCGAAGCCGGCGAGCGGCGGACCGCGCGAGCGGGTCGAATTTCCCGTTCTCGCGCGCAACAGAACGCCCGACGCGCCGGCAGGCGCCTTCATCGAAGCGGACGGTTATGTCTCCTTCGAAGCGGCCCACTACGCGCGCGCCATCGACGGCGACGGCGTGAAATGGAAAACGATCCCCAATCTCGGCCGGACGGGCGACGGCGTGAGCGCCTTTCCTCGCGCCGGCGGCGCCGTCGCGCTCGCCGAAGACAGCCCGCGCCTCGAGTTCGACTTTTACGCCTTCACGGCCGGCGAAGTGGCGGTCGACGTCGTCCTCGCCCCGACGCTCGACTTCAAGGCGGCGGGCGGGCTGCGTTACGCCGTGTCCATCGACGACCAAACGCCCGTGATCGTCAACGTCCATGAAGACGGCTCCGAACAGGCCTGGAGCCGGTCCGTGGCCGACAACGCCCATCTGCGCGCGAGCCGGCATGTGATTTCCTCGCCCGGGGCGCATACGCTCAAGCTCTGGCTGATCGACCCGGCGCTCGTCTTTCAGAAGGTCACGATCCATACGGAAGGCGCCGCGCCGAGCTATCTCGGCCCGCCGGAGAGCCTGCGCGTTCCTTGAAAGCGGCGGCGAGCGGCGCGAAGCGTCATGCGAGCGAAATCCCGCGCGCTCAACCGGCGCGGCTCGGACGTGCCAGCCCCGCCTCACGCGCCAAAGCATGCGCCAGCATCTTGCGCATGCGTTCGATCCGCCTGGGATCGCGATCGCCAAGCGCGCCGCGCGCGTCAGGAGGCAAATGTTCGACAGGCTCGCCATTGCGCTTGAACACATAATGGTCGAACACCATGCGCCAGATCTCGCGATAGCGCGGCGGCATGTCGCGCAATGCGATAAGACCATGAAGAAGACAGTCGAAAGGCGAGCCGAGATCCGGCGCCGACTCGCTCCACCAATAATTTACGAGCACGTTGAACCATTCAAGCGACTCGACGTGATGCCACCAGAAATAAGGGATGTAGATCGCATCGCCAGGTTCGAGTTCAGCAGTCTGCGCCCGGCACATGGCTTCGACGAATCTAGGATATTTTTCCATGTCCGGCGCATCGAGGCGCACCATGCTCACCGGCGGGCCGGCCAGCGTCAGCTCGAACGGGCCGGGGTAAAGATTGGGAAGCTGATCAGGCGGAAAGAGCGTGAAACGGCGCCGGCCCGCTACGACGACGGCGATGTTTTCGGAGAGATCAAAATGCGTCTGAACCGTCAACCGGTTGCCGATCCAGATGCGGGGCTCGGCCGAGGGGGGAGCGAATTCCAGCCTGTTTTCATCTTCAAATCCCGGTAGATACTCAGAAATCGGAACCGATTGAATATAACAGGCGGGCGGCGCATCAACCGTTCGGATTGCGAGAAGGTGTCTGAGCGTTGCGGCGATCGGGATCGGCCGGCGTGCGAAATTCAGCGCTTTTAGGTCTTCCGTATAGAAAAATCGTCCCTTGATCCCCGGATCGCCGATAATCGTTTCCGCCGGCTTTTTCGAATCGAAGCGAAGCGCGTACTCGACCAGCGCCGCCTCTCCACGCCGCGCCTGCTCGACAGCCGGCCAATGGGCGGCGAGCCCCTTCAAGACGACTGGCTGCCCGGCAGGGACGATTTCTGCGTGGAATTCTTGCGGCGCCAGTACTTCGATCACGCTGATCTGGCGAGGTTTCACTTCCATGATCCCAGCATAACAGGGCGGATCTGCGGTCGCCATCGCCATGCCCGTGAGAACACGGACGCGCCGCAGCCCGGAAGCTGCGGCGCGTTTCCTGAGAGAGGAGCGCCGGCGTCGGCTAGAAACTGAACCGCGCCGACAGCGTTACGCGTCGGTCGTTCTCGAAGAAGGAGCGCGCGCCGCGTCGACCGTCCGAATCCGGGATAAAGGATTCGGTTTCGGTGATTTCGTTCAGGATATTCGCCGCCTGCACCCCGATCTTCACATTGTCGTTGATCGTATAGAAGAACGACCCGTCGAGCTGCCCGGTCGAATTTTGGAAGATCGGATAGAACGGCGTAATAACGTCGCGCGCCGTCACCAGATAATCGCTCCGCCAGTTATAAGACAGACGCGTCGAGATCGGTCCTTTTTCGTAGATCACCGAAGCGTTGATGTTGTGCTTCGAAAGTCCTTCCAGCGGGAAATCGGACAGATCGATCAAAGGGTCATTGCCCGCCGGCGTCGACGAAGTTGGATTGACGCCCGCCGAGGGAACCCCCTTGTTGTCGATGAAGGTGTACGTGAACTGCGTCCCGATCCCGCTCAGCACGCCGGGCAGGAAGTCGTAGAACTGCTGATGGGCGATCTCGAACCCTCGGATCGTCGCCGTTTCCGGCGAGTTTGTCGGCTGTCGAGTATAGACGTTGTCGACCGTGACCCCGTTATTGGAAAAGGTCACGTCGCCTGCCCCTTGAATGATGATGTCGCTGATCAGCTTGTAAAAGGCGCTGATCGTCAGCGAGCCGACATCGGCGAAGTACCATTCATATGACAGGTCGAAATTGTGCGACTTGATCGGATCCAGGAACGGATTGCCGCCGCTCGCAGTGAAGCCGAAAAAGCCTGAACCGCCCGGCGTCGGATCAGGGCCAGGCGTTCTCGGATCGTCCTGCGTCAGCGGATCGATCGTAAAGGACGTCCTCAGCAAACCGACATCTGGCCGTGCGATTGACTTCGAGTAAGCGAAGCGGATCAGGCGGCCTTCGCCCAACTCCAGCCGCGCATTGAAGCTCGGCAGCCAGACGTCATACTTGTGATCGACATCGCGGACTTCGAAGCTATTGTTGGCAAACTGAATAAGATCAGCCTGCTCTTGAGCCGGCAAGTCGCAAAAGCCTGGCGCCGTATAGCCGGGTTGCGGCACGCCCGGTCCCGGCCCCATGTCGTCGACGATAGGCGTCGCACAGCGATTGTCGCCGCCGGGAAAATCCGGATTGTCGGGGTCTGAAATCGGCGGCAGACCGGTATTGATCGGGAAATCGGCGGAGGCGTCGGGAAACTGGAACGCGCCTGTAGACGTCACATTCGTTCTGACATAGCGCACGCCGAAATTCCCGTTGAGTCCCCAACCGGAATTCAGGAAGTCATCAATCTCATAATCGAACTTGACGTATCCGGCCCAATTTTCCTCGACCACGTCGGCGATTTCGCCGGGGAGATAGGGAGTGCCTGCGACGAGCCCTTCGCGCTCGGACAGCCGCCGCCATCCGCCCGACCCTCCCGCAGGCGCGCCTCCGCTTAGCCACGCCGAGACGACGCTGTCTGCAAAATCGGCGGTCGCATCGTAATTTTTCGCGGGATTGAGCGCGAAATAGGGGAAAGGCGGCGGTTGTATCGTGTCGCCCCGATGGAAATCCTCCCAGTCGAAATTAGCGACCATTCCTTCAGGAACGCCGACTTCGTCGAACCACACCGGTCCGCCATTCCCCCAGATTTCGCTCAGCGCGCCCCAATTGTAGGTCGAGAAGCGAGTGGTCTGGTCGCGTTCCGAATAGCGCCCGCCGATGCGAACCGCCTGCAACCAGCCGGCGTCGCCGTCAAAGTCGTACTCGGCGTCGGCGCGAAAAGCGTTTTCTGTGCCCTCGCTGTCCTCGAAATGATCCATGGCGGCACGCCAGAAAGAATTGAAGGGATCGGCGAAGCTGTCATGGGGCGGATCGAAATACACAGGACACGAAGCGACGCCTTCCTCCGGGGGGACGGCCCCGCTGGTGATCGGAGCGCAATCGACGTCTGATGGTTGGCCGCCGCCGTTCCCCGGAATTTCATTTGGTGGCAGGAAGGTAATATTCGGGATGCTCGTGCGCATGTCGAGCGCGACATCCTGGAATGTCGATCCCCATAGTCCGAAGTCGACATTGTCGACGGTCGACTTGACCCGCTGGAAGTCGAAGTTGAATCTCAATCGATCCGACGCCGCCCACTTCAGATTGAAGGAGAGGTCCTGGGTCATGTACTCCTGCTCGACCCCTCGGAAGATATTGTTGGACTGCAGTCCGTAAATCGGCGTGCGGCGCCCGCCTTCGTCGACGCGCGCGCCCTGGTCGGCTTTCCACCCCGTCGGCGCGGAAAGAACGCCATGAGTCAGCAGATCATCCGCACCAAAACCGAATTCCGTGCCGGGAACGAAGAAAAACGCGGTATCGCCGACATTGTCCGTAGCGATTTCGGAAACGTGCTCGTTCCACGACGTCGTCGCCTCCGAGCGCAGGAACTCGAACGTCGCCAGGATAGTTTTGTCCGGATTTTGCCATTGAGCAGAGCCGCCGTAACCCAACCGCTCGCGATCATAATCCTGAGTGCGCACGACCGCGCCTTCCGGAACCCACACGCGCTGAGGCGCCAGATCATCCCGCGGCTGGAAGCTGGATATCTGCGTGCCGTCGGAGCGCGTTTCAAGCTCCGAATAGACGGCGTTCACGAGAACGCCGAACTCGCCGACGCCGGTTTCCCACCGATTTGACAGAAGCCCGGAGAAGGTTGGCGCGCCCTGATCGCGAAAATCGGAATAGTTGTATTCCGCCGAGCCGGCGATGAGATGTCCGGGCTGATCGAAGGGCTTGCGCGTGACAAGATTGATCGACCCCGCGATGCCGCCTTCAATTAGGTCGGCCGTTTGGTTCTTGAACACCTGGACGGAGGCCAGCAGCTCGGGCGGCACGTCGGAGAAGCTCAGCGCCCGGCCGTTGTTTGCGCTGAAAGTGTCGCGCCCGTTCAGTTCAGAGCGAACATAGGTCAGACCGCGGACGACGACGCCCTGCCCTTCGATAGAGAAGTGATCCGGATCGTCCGCCGCCGCGAAGCGGCTGATCGCGATGCCGGGCACGCGTTGCAAAGCCTCAGTGACGGAACGGTCCGGCAGCGCGCCGATATCCTCCGCGGTCACCGCATCGACAAACGTGTCCGCGTTTTGCTTTATGCTTTGCGCGTTCTGAAGCGACCGCCTGATGCCCCTGACGACGATTTCATCTTGGCCGTCTTCATTTTGCAGCGCAACACCCGCAGTCTCATCAATCTCTTCTTGCGCCCAAACGGGCTGCGCAGCCGCCAAAGCCATGGCCGAGGCGCCGCAAAAGAAAAGCGCGCGGTTATGCGGCGCGCGCGTTCTCGAACTATTTTTCGCCTTGAGTTTCAACACCTTCGCCTCCCTATCGCCCCGCCGGATGGTCCCGAGCGCGCCTGGCCAAGCGGTTCGCCCGCATGGATTCGTATTGATGACGGGGATGTGAACACAGAATGTTTGCGCTATCAATATCTTTTGTAGCGCTCACAACACTTGGGCCGCAGGTATGGCAAAAATCCAACACCCCGTTTCGACGCGCCTCGCTATCGTCGAACGCTGCAAGTTCATGGCGCGCAACGGGCTGCCCGAGAACAGCCAAACGCGTCGCATCCGGATCGCACGGTAATGAGCCAGAGCGCTTTGATAAAACGCATTTTGATCGTCGGCGGCGGAACCGCAGGATGGATGACGGCGGCTGCGATGGGAAAGCTTCTCGCGCCGCTCAAGATCGACGTGACGCTCTTGGAGTCAGACCAAATCGGCACGGTCGGCGTCGGCGAAGCGACGCTGCCCCATATCCGATTTTTCAATCGTCGGCTCGGGATCGACGAGGCCGACTTCATGGCCCAGACAGCCGCAACGTTCAAACTCGGCATCGAGTTTCGCGATTGGGCGCGTAAGGGCGACGCCTACATCCATCCTTTCGGCGACTATGGCCGCGACATCAAGGGAGTTCCCTTCCACCACTACTGGTTGAGGCTGCGCCAACGGGGGCGCGCATGGCGCATTGGCGAATTCTCCGCGCCAGTCATGATTTCCGAGTTTGGACGCTTCGCCATGCCGGTCGAAGACGAGCGCTCCGTCATGTCGTCTTTCTCATATGCGTACCAGTTCGACGCAGGCCTTTATGCGAAATACTTGCGACGCTTCGCCGAAGCGTGCGGCGTGCGCCGTATCGAGGGAAAAATCACCACCGTAATACAGCGTGGAGAGGATGGATTCATCGAAGCGGTCAAAACCGAGGACGGAAGGCGAGTCGAGGCCGATCTGTTCGTTGACTGCTCCGGTTTTCGCGGCCTCCTGATCGAGCAGACGCTGAAAGCCGGCTTCGAGGACTGGTCGGCAGTCCTGCCCTGCGACCGGGCGGTCGCCGTTCCATGCGAAAACGCGGCGCCGTCTCTGCCCTATACGCGCGCGACGGCGCGCGGCGCCGGCTGGCAATGGCGAATCCCGCTTCAGCACCGCGTCGGCAATGGCTATGTCTATTGCAGCGAGCACGTCAGCGACGACGAGGCGGCGCAAACGTTGATGGCCAGCCTCGAGGGAAGACCGCGGGCGGAACCAAATTTTCTGCGCTTCCGCGCCGGCAAGCGGCGCAGACAATGGGTGAAGAATTGCGTTTCGATCGGCCTTTCAAGCGGCTTTCTCGAACCGCTGGAATCGACCAGCATTTATTTGATCCAGGCGAGCGTCACGAAGCTGCTTGAACTCTTCCCGGATCGCGATTTTCGCGCCTGCGATATCGACGAATTCAACCGAGCGATGGATCTCGAGTATGAGCGAATCCGTGATTTTCTCATCCTGCATTACCATGCCACCGAGCGCGACGACACGCCATTCTGGGATTACGTACGTACAATGAAAATCCCGGACTCGCTCGCCTATAAAATGACATTGTTTCGCAAGCGCGGGGTGGTCGTAAAATACAAAGACGGCCTTTTTCTGCACCCGAGCTGGATCGCAGTGTATCTGGGGCAGCGGGTCATGCCTGACATGTACGATCCCCGCGCCGAATTCATCGCCGAAGACGAACTCGAAAAGACTTTGTCGGCCATGAGAAACCTGATCAGGAAAACGGCGGAGTCCCTTCCCGACCATAGCGATTTCATTCGGCGCTACTGTCCTGCGCCTGGAACCGTCTGAGACTTATGCCAAACCAATCGCACGGCGAGACGCGCAACATCGTCATCATCGGCGACGGATTCGACGCATGGCTGAGCGCAGCTTATCTTACACGCAAATTGCGCGCCGGGTATGACATTGTGGTCTGCGCGCCCCCGCGCGAAGAGATGCAAGACCACTGTGCCGTTTTCGCCGGCCCGGCGACGAGTTCATTGCACGCCGAACTCGCCGTCGACGAGCGAGACCTTCTCCGTTACTGCCGAGGAACGTTTTCGCTGGGCGCACATTTTCTGGACTGGACGAAGCCTGGAAAAGACTACGTGGTCGCCTTTGGCGCATATGGCGCGCCGATCGAAACGATTGCGTTCCATCAATGCTGGCGAAAACGTCAGCGAATCGTCAAGGGCGGAGACCGCTTCGACAGCTACTCGCTTTCTGCAACCGCCGCTCGCGCGGGGAAGTTCGCACACCCTTCACGCGATCCCGCAGATATCCGCTCGACATACAGATACGGCTATCATGTTGACGTTGAATTGTATACTGATTACATGCGTCGCTATGCGATGCATTACGGCGCAAAAAAGGCCGGGGCGCGCTATGCGAACGCCTTACTGAAGGAGCGCCGAGAGGGGATTGATGCGGTCAGGCTTGCCGACGGCGAAATCATTCCCGCCTTCCTGGCGCTTGACTGCGCCAGCGCCGCCGCTCCCCTCATCGAGGGCGCGCTGGGCGCGACCTGGACCTCCTTCCCCTCGCCTGGCGCCGTCGATAGCGTCATAACTTTCGCCGCCTCGTCGGTCGCTTCGCCCTCCATGACCCGCATCGTCGCGGCGAAGACCTGCTGGCGCATGGACATACCTTTTCAGGACGGCGCGCGCTGCATGATCGGCTATGACAGCAGGGCGGTCAGCCTCGATGCGCTGGCGCGCGAACACGGTCCGCTGGAAAATCTGGAGGCGAAGCGAATTGTCCGCGGCCGGCGCGCGCCGGCTATCGGCAACGTGGCGGCTCTTGGAGAGTCGGCCTGCCGTCTCGATCCGCTATTTTGCCCTGCGCCGGCGACGCTGATCGCCGGGCTCAAAACGCTGGTCGAGCTCTTGCCAGCTTCGCAAAGCGGCGCCGAAACGGACGAATATAACCGGATCATGAGCGACGTGTTTGAGCGGTGCAATGATTTTGTGACTTTGCAGTACTGGCTGGCGGAACAGCTTGGCCAGCATGCCTGGGCCGCCGGCGCGGAGAAAGCGCTTTCGCCCCACCTCAGGCGCAAGATCGAGCAGTTTCGCAGCCGCGGGCAGATCGTGCAATTCGATGAGGAAATCTACGATCAGGAAATGTGGATTGCGAGTTTACTCGGCGCCGGAGTAAATCCGGAACGATATGATCCGTTCGCAGACGGCTTGTCCGAAACCATGCTTGACGCCCGTCTCGCCGCGCTGCGCGAGAAAATAGCCGAGACCGTTCGCGCGATGCCGGACCAGATGATTTATCTGCGCCAGGCCCGCGCGACAGCGCCGGAAAGGTCCGGTTCATGACTGACGCCCTGTCCCGCTCTGCGATCAGGCGGATCGTCATTATCGGCGGGGGAACCGCCGGATGGATGACCGCCGCTGCGCTCTCTCGTCTGATGCGGAACGGCCATTCATCGATAACCTTGATCGAGTCCGATGAAATCGGCGCGATAGGCGTCGGCGAAGCGACAATCCCGCCGATCACCGCATTCAACAAACTGTTGGGCATTGACGAAAACGACTTCGTCGCAAAAACCCAGGCGACCTTCAAGCTCGGCATCGAGTTCGTCGACTGGACTCGGCGCGGTCATCGTTATATCCATCCTTTCGGCGAATATGGCCTTGATATAGAAGCAGTTAAATTCTATCAAATATGGCTCAAGCTTTATAGCCTGGAAGATGATATTCCGTATATTGATGAATTTAACCTCTCCGCCGTAGCGGCGAAGCTGGAGCGCTTTCTCAAGCCCAGCACTGATCCGCGATCGGTGATGTCGAGTCTGGCCTACGCTTTCCATTTCGATGCAACCCAGTACGCCGCCTATCTGCGCCGCTACGCCGAAGCGCGCGGCGTCAAGCGCATTGAAGGCAAAGTCGTCGATACGACTCTCCGCAGCGAGGACGGCTTCATCGAGGCGATCAGGCTTGAGAGCGGCGAAAAAATCGGCGGCGAGTTCTTTATTGACTGCTCGGGTTTCCGCGGCCTCCTGATCGAACAAGCCCTTCACGCTGGCTATGAAAGTTGGACGCGTTGGCTGCCTTGCGATCGTGCCGTGGCCGCGCCCAGCGAGCGCGTCCGCGATCCCATTCCCTATACGCGCGCCAGCGCGCATTCGGCGGGCTGGCGTTGGCGCATTCCGCTTCAGCATCGCACAGGCAATGGCTGCGTTTACTGCAGCGAGCATATGGACGATGAAACGGCGATGGCGCAGCTTGTCGCCGGTCTCGATTCTCCGCTAACAGGCGAGCCGCGTTATCTGAAATTCACGGCCGGACGGCGAAAGGAGTTCTGGAAGAAGAACTGCGTAGCCATCGGGCTCTCCGCCGGATTTCTCGAGCCGCTCGAGTCGACCAGCATCCATCTTATCCAGGCCGGCGTTTCGAAACTGATCGCGCTTTTTCCCGACGGCGAATTCAACCCGATAGAGCGGGACGAATACAATAGGCTGACGGCGCTTCAATTTGAGCAAATAAGAGACTTTCTGATTCTCCATTATCATGCGACAGAGCGGGATGATTCTGAGTTCTGGCGCTATACGCGCTCGATTCCGATCCCTGAAACGCTGAAAGCTAAGATCGAGCTTTTCCGTTCGAAGGGCAGAATTTTCCGTTTCCAGGATGAGCTATTTGGCGAATCTAACTGGCTGTCTGTTCTGCTGGGGCAAAATATCCGACCCCGCACATGGGATCCGTTCGTCGACGCGCTGGATTACGCCCAGATCCGCGGCCAGCTCATGCGAATGCATGCGCTCATCCGCTCGACGGCGGAGAAAATGCCCCGTCATCAAGCCTATATCGACCGCTTCTGCGCAGCAGCGAAGCCAGTCAGGGAACAGAGCAAGTGAACAACACGCGTATACGGAAAATCGTCATCGTGGGCGGCGGCACCGCCGGGTGGATGACAGCCGCGGCCTGCGCGAAAATCCTCAGAAATAACTACTGCGAAATCGAGCTTGTCGAATCCGAGCAAATCGGCTCGGTCGGCGTCGGCGAGGCCACCATCCCTCAGATCGGAACCTATAATCGTACGCTCGGGATAGAAGAAAACGAATTCGTGCGCGAAACGCGCGCCACCTTCAAACTGGGCATCGAGTTCGTTGACTGGGGCGCGCCGGGCGAGCGCTATATCCACCCCTTCGGAACTTATGGCCTCGACATGGAAGGCGTATCCTTTCACGCCTTCTTCCTAAAGGCGCATCCCGACTGGACTGCGCGCACACTGGAGCAATATTCCCTTCAAGCGCAGGCGGCCAGGCATGGCAAGTTCATGCGCCCCGTCAATGCAGGCAATTCGCCTTTAAGTAAGATTGCTTACGCTTTCCATTTCGATGCCGGCCTTTATGCGCAGTACTTGCGCCGCTACGCGCAAGCGCGCGGCGTCGCACGCCGAGAGGGAAAAATCGTCGACGCCGTGCAGAATTCGCAAACCGGTTATATCGAAGCCGTCATTCTCGAGGATGGCTGCACCGTTGAAGGCGACCTCTTCATCGATTGTTCAGGCTTTCGCGGCCTCTTGATCGATCAGAAACTCGGCGCGGGCTATATTGACTGGTCGCACTGGTTGCCGTGCGACGCTGCCGTCGCTGTCCCATGCGAAAGCGCCGGCCCGCCGACGCCCTTCACCCGATCGACGGCGCGCGAAGCCGGTTGGCAATGGCGAATTCCTCTTCAACATCGCATAGGCAACGGGCTCGTTTTCTCGCGCGGTTATATCGACGACGATAAAGCAGCCGGGATTCTGCTCGCAAACCTTGACGGCAAGCCCCTCGCCGACCCGCGTTTTCTCAACTTTACGCCGGGTCGACGAAAGCTTTTCTGGATCAAGAATTGCGTAGCCATCGGGCTCGCCGCCGGCTTCATCGAGCCGCTTGAGTCGACGAGCATCCATCTCATCCAGAGCGGCGTCGCCAAGCTCTTGCAGATGTTTCCGGACCGCCGCTTCAACCAGGCGGATATCGATCGCTACAATCGCGTCACAGCGTTCGAGTTCGAACGCATTCGCGATTTCATTATTCTTCATTACAAGGCCACGCAGCGGCGACGGCAGCCTTTCTGGGATTATGTTCGTGAAATGAACATCCCAGACTATCTACAGGACAAAATAAGGCTTTTTAAAAGCTATGGCCGCATTTTTCGTGAGAACGAAGAGCTTTTCAACGACACGAGCTGGTTCGCCGTCATGACGGGGCAGAATATCCGCCCGAATGGGTACGACCCGGTCGCGGACGTTCTATCGATTGAGGAGACGCGCGCGCGCCTCGATCATATTCGCGCGACCATCGCGACGTGCGCCGGCCACATGCCGCCGCACGAAGAATTCATCGCTCGGCATTGCGCCTTCGACGGCTTCCCATACAGATGACCTGCTATTTACGGACGGGCCGAATATTGCGCATATAATCCTAAGACGGCGCCGACGAAGCCGCCCGCCTCGCGCGTGCTGAGGATGCGCCCGTCGGCGCCGGCGAGGAGCATGCGCCATTCGCCGTCAGCGCCGGCGTATTCGAAATCGTAAAGCGCGCCGCGCGCGCGGATGCGAAGCCGGATCGCCTCGGCGCCGGCGAGCGCCGCCGAGGCGATGACCTCGCCGGCCGGCGGCGTCTCAGGTCCGGCGCGACGACGCAGCCGAACGACCGTCTTTCCGTCCCCGTCCCGCACTGCGCCCAGCGCGTAATAAAATTCGTCGTTCTGAAAAGCGGCGAGACCCGCCTCCGCCCCGCCGGCCCGCGCAAGAGAAACCTCCGTCTCGGCCAGCGCGAACAGATGCTGCTGCCGACGCGCGAGAAACGCCGGTCGGCCGAAATCGCCAAGTCCGTCCGCCTGCGCGTACAGCTTCGCCGCGCCGTTCTCCAGACGCAGCCACGGCGCGGCGGGACCGCGCAGGGAGAGCCAATAAGGCGCGAGCGCTGGAGCGTCGAACGATTCGTAGACGGAGAACGGACCCGTCGTCGGCGCCGGCGCGTCATCTGCCGACGCAGCGCCCGTGGGCGCGTCTTCCGAAGGAGGCCGCTTGACGACCATCGGAACCGGCTCGCCGGGCGGCAAAATGATCGGCCATCCCTCCCGCCATTCGACCGGCAGGAGAAAGGTCTCCCGGCCCGTGTTGTAATAATCGCCTTCATAGGGGCGCACGCCCAGAAACGCCGCATGCCAGCCGCCTTTTGCATCCTGCACGAGATCGGCGTGTCCGACCGAGGTCACGGGATTTTCGCGATTCTCGGGCAGGTCGCGCTGGGTGAGAATCGGATTTCCGTCATACGGCTCATAAGGGCCGAAGATTTCGCGCGCGCGCAGCGCGACCTGCGAATGTCCGATCGCCGTGCCGCCTTCCGCCGCGATCAGATAGTACCAGCCGCCGATCTTGTAGAGATGCGGGCCCTCGATCCAGATCGGGTTTTCTTCCGGACGCACGCCGCCGTCGATCAGAACTCTCGGCTTCGTCAGCGGCTGGAGCGTCTCGGGATCGATTCGCCTGATCCAGATCGCTCTGTGCCCGTCATACCGCGCTTCGCCCGGCGGCGCGTCGTTATTCAGCAAATAAACGGCGCCGTCCTCGTCGAAAAACAGCGACGGATCGATGCCGCCGACCTCCGGCAGCCATATCGGCTCCGACCAGGGCCCCGCCGGATCGTCAGCCGTGATGATGAAATTGTCGCCGCAATCGACGCAGGTCGTCGCAATGTAGTATTTTCCCTCATGATGCTCGATCGTCGCCGCAAAAATTCCGCGTGAAACGCCGAGTCCCGTGAAATCGACCATGCCCGGCCGGTCGATGGCGTTCGCGATCTGCCGCCACCCGACGAGATCGCGGCTGTGAAACACCGGAACGCCCGGAAACCAGGCGAAGGTCGAATTGACGAGATAATAGTCCGCGCCGACCTGGACGACGCTCGGATCGGGATAAAAGCCGGCTATCACCGGGTTTCGATATTCGTCGGCGGCCGGCTCAGGCGCGCCTTCCGCTTCGGTCCCTTCATAACGGAACCAGTCGAACGCCGCGTACGGCGCCGGCGCGGGCTCCCCGGCACCGTCGCCTCCCGCCGCGCATGCGGATAGCGCGCCGGCGGCGATCATGAGAGCCCAGGCGAGTCTGCAAGGCATGTCGTCCCCCTTATCGCATTCGTCGGCGCGGGTTGCGCCCGATATTTGATAGCGATAACATTTTAGCTTGGCGCTGAACAGACGCCGCCTTTGGCCGCCCGGAAAAGGTTTTGAACGCCATGACAAAGCATGACCGCCGCAAGATCCTTAAGCTCGCCGCGAGCGCCGCTGCGGTCGGCCCTTTGTCCCTCGCCGCCGGCGCGTGCGCGCGCAACGCGCCGGCCGGCGCAGGCGCCGACGCGACCCCTCTCAAAGACCTCGCCGCGGCCAAAGGCCTGCGCTTCGGATCGGCGATGGCCGCCCATCAGCTGAGCGATCCGCGCTATGTCGAGGTCATCCGGCGCGAATGCGGGGTCATCGTCGCGGAGAACGAGCATAAATGGTATGTCATTCATCCGCAGTCGGATCAGTGGAATTTTCAGCCGGCGGACGCGCTGGTCGACTTCGCGAAGACCGAAGGGCTCGGAATGCGCGGGCATACGCTTTTATGGCATCACCCGCGCTGGCTGCCGGACTGGGTCAACGCGCTTGAGTTCGACTCCGCGGCGCAAGCCGAAGCCATGCTCGGCGATTACGTGACCCGCGTCGCCAGCCGCTATCACCCGTTCATCTATTCATGGGACGTCGTCAACGAAGCCGTCGACGACAAGACCGGCGCCTTGCGCGAAACCGCCTTCTCCCGGGCCATGGGACCGGAAGCGATCGACTTCTGCTTCCATAAGGCGAAAGAAGCCGCCCCCGACGCGACGCTCGCCTATAACGACTATATGAGCTGGGAAAGCGGCAACGAGAACCATCGCAAGGGCGTTCTGAAGCTGCTTGAACGGCTGGTGAAGAACGGCGTTCCCATCGATGCGCTCGGCGTCCAGAGCCATTCGAATTATGACATGCCGGACGCCTTCACGCCGGAGAAGCAGCGCGCCTGGCGCGAATTCGTCGATGAAGTCGTCGCGATGGGCCTCGACGTTTATCTGACGGAGTTCGACGTCAACGACACCGACCTCCCGCCCGACGTCGAAACGCGCGACCGGCTTATGGCCGGCTATGCGAAGGACTATCTCGACATGATGCTGAGCTATGAGCAGACCAAGGATCTGCTGGTCTGGGGCATGGTCGACTCCTACAGCTGGCTGCAGGATTTTCTGCCTCGCGAGGACGGTGTTCCCAAGCGGCCCACGCTCTATGACGCGGCGTATCGCCCGAAACCCCTGCGCGAGGCGGTCGCCGCCGCGCTTCGGGCCGCGCCGGCGCGCTGACGGCGAAAGCCGCTCGCTTGCCTACGCCCGCCGAGCGACGAAGGTCCGTGCACGCAGCATAAGTCTACGGCTTCTCGGCCGGGCGCCGCTGGCGCTCGTCCGGCCTTGCGGAGCGCGCGAGCGCGCCGGCGAGCATCGCGCGCATCTGCGCAAGCCGTTCCGGCGTGGGTTCGCCCAGCACCCCCCGGCGCGCGGGCGGCAGATGCGCGGCCGGATCGCCATGGGTTTCGAAGACGTAGTAATCGAGCACCGCGCGCCAGACCGCGCGCTGCCGGGGCGGCAGCGCGCGCAGGGCGATCAGCGCATGAAGAAGACAGTCGCGCGGCGAGCCCGCATCGGGCCGCGAGCCGCTCCACCAGCAGTTCACCAGCACGTTGAATGGATCGAGCGACTCGACATGATGCCACCAGTGATAGGGAATATAGAGCGCGTCGCCCGGTCCAAGCTCGGCGACCTCGGCGCTGGCGATCGCGTCGCGGAATTTCGGATAGCGTTCGAAATCGGGCTCGTCGAGCCGGACCATGCTCACCGGCGGACCCGAAAGGGTGAATTCGAGCGGGCCGGGATAAAGGCTGACGATCTGCTCGGGCGGAAAAAGCGTGAAGCGTTTGCGCCCTGCGACGACGCAGGCGATGTTCTCGGACAGGTCGAAATGGGTTTGCACCGTGACGGCGTTGCCGATCCAGATGCGCGGCGCGACGGTCCCGTCAAGAAGGGAAACCCGGTTCTCCTCGCCGAACTGCGGAAGATAGTCGTCGATCGGCGCGGACTGGATATAAAGCGCAGGCGGCGACGCCTCGCCTATGAAGGACAACAGCTTGTCCACGGCGGCGACGAAATTCGCCTGCCTACGGACGAAATTGACGCCGCCGAGCTCGTCCCGATAAAAGAAATAGCCCCTGATCGACGGCGGCCCGAGCAGTATCTCGACAGGCCTGTCGCTGCTGAACCTTTTTATGTAATCGGCGAGCGCCTGAGGCGAGCGCTTTCCCAGGCGCGTCGCCGGCCAGTCGTCCGCGAGCCCTTTCAGCACGACAGGCCTGTTTCCCGGAACGATCTCCCGTTCGAACAGCGCCCGGTCGACATTCTCCCGGACCGGCGTCGTCCCGGCGCCGAGGCGGCGCAGATCCGTCATCGCTCGCTCTCCAGCGATCGCGCCCGGTCCGCGCGCGCGCCGGCGTCTTCGAGGATGCGCGTCATCGCCGCCAGGCCCTGCTCGGCCGTGCGGAACGGCGCCGGGGCGTCGTCCCGTTCGACGAAACAATGTTTGATCCCCGCCGTAGCGCGGTCTGCGAGCGCGCCTGCGAAGTCGATGACGCCCTCGCCGATGTCGGTCATGTTCCCTTTCCGATCCATGTCCTTGACATGGCACAGAGGAAAGCGGGCCGGCGCCTTTTCAAGAAGACCCAGAATGTTCTGGCCCGCCTTGCGCGCCCAATAGAAGTCAAGCTCGAAGGATACGAGATCCGGATCGGCGCGTTCGAGAAGAACGTCATAAGGGACGACGCCGCCGATCGGATGGAACTCGAAGTCGTGATTATGCCAGGCGAAGCGCAGGCCGGCCGCGCGGCATCGCTCTGCGACATGATTGCACGTCTCGGCCCACGCCTTGTACTGATCGATCGTGCGGCGGTCTTCCGGGCGAAGCCATCCGAGCACGACGAATTCGTGGCCGATCTGCGCCGCCGCGTCGATGAGCGGTCCCGGATCGTCGCGCAGAAGGCGCGCGTCCATGTGCGCGCTCGGCGCGGCGAGGCCGAGATGGGACAAGAGCGTCCTGAGCGCGCCTGGCGCCATGCCGAAATAGCCGGCGAATTCGACATGCCTGTACCCGATCTCGGCGACGCGCCGGAGCGCCGCCGGCGCGTCCTCGCTCATGGCGCGGCGAATGGTGTAAAGCTGAAGGCCGATCGCGCGCGCCCTCTCGCCGGCGCGGAGGGGCCCGCACGCCGTCGCCGCCGCCAGTCCCGCCGCGCCGGCGATGAAGCTCCGTCTCGACAGCGACGCCTCCTTCCTGATCTGCGGCTTGTGATGCAATGTCCGCTCCCTGCGCGGCTGTTCGGCGCGCGCGCCGCGGACGGCCGTGAAGGCCGGCCCGGCGCCGCCGGCGATTGCGAAACGCTTTTTCATTATGATCCGGCCGGACGCGGCCTGTCCATGACCGGACGGCCGCGGGCGCGGCGGCGGGCGCTAGGCGCAGTGCCGCCTGATCGCCGCCTCCAGCGCCTCCTGCCGGATCGGCTTGGCGAGATAGTCGTTCATCCCGCTTTCGGCGCATTTGGCGCGATCTTCCGGCATGGCGTGGGCCGTCACGCCGATGATGGGAACGCCGGCCGGCCGGCCTTGCGCCTTCTCGATCTCGCGGATCTTGCGCGTGGCGGCGTAGCCGTCGAGATTGGGCATGGAAACGTCCATGAGAATGAGGTCGGGCGGCCCGTTCATGTATTCCGCCACCGCCTTCTCGCCGTCCTCCAGCTCGACAAGTTCGTAGCCGGAGTTTTTCAGCATCTCGCCGACGACCCTTCGGTTGACGAGATTGTCCTCGACCACGAAGACCTTGATCTTCCTGCCGCCCTCGTCGGCTTGCGGCGGCTGCGCCGCCCCGTTCCCGCACGGCGCGGCGTGCGCCGGCGCAACGGCTTTGGCGGCGGGACGCGCGGGCTCCGCTTCATCGTCGACCGCGACGGTTTCAGCGCTTTCCGGCGCGCGGCCCGCCTGCTTTTGCTCCTGCGCCGGCGCGGATTCGGCGGGCCGGGGCACGAAGCCGCCGGACAGCGCGCGGCGAATGTTCTCCAGAAGCTGGGCGGCGCGCGCCGGCTTCACCAGATAGCCGGCGAAATCCTCATAAACGCGATCGTCCGTATCGCCGACATGGCCGACGGACGTCAGCAGCACCAGAGGCGTCGCCGAAAGGTGCGGATGCGTCTTGATCCGCCGGGCGAGGGCGAGGCCGTCCATCTCCGGCATCTGGTAATCGAGAACGGCGAGGTCGACGGGGGCGCCCGCGCGCCTTTCGCCCAGGAGCGTCGCAAGAGCCTCCTCGCCGCCCGCCGCCGACAGCGGCGTCATGCCCCAACCCTGCAGCTGCTCGCACAGAATCTGTCTGTTGACCTCCTGATCGTCGACGACCAGAACGCGCGCGCCGGACACGTCCACAGGATCGATCTCGGCGCAGCACGGATCGTCCTCCTGATGATCGTGAACCGGCAGCGCAAGATCGATGCGGAAGGTCGTCCCCTCTCCGACGGCGCTTTCGGCCCTGACCGCCCCGCCCATCGCCTCGACGATGCGCTTCGTGATGGCCAGGCCGAGGCCCGTGCCCTGATGGGCGCGGGTGGCGGACCCGTCCGCCTGCTCGAACATGTCGAACACGGTCTCGATCTTTTCCGGCGGGATGCCGCAGCCAGTGTCCTTGACCGCGATCGCGAGTCTGGCGCGCCCGCCTTCGCGGGCCCCGGCCACGTCGATGAGAATATGGCCCTTGTCGGTGAACTTGACCGCATTGCCGACGATATTGGTGAGCACCTGACGCAGCCGGCCCGCATCGCCGATAAGGTTCGCCGGCGTTCCCGGCGCGACGCGGACCATCAGCTCCACGTCCTTCTTCTCCACATGGGCGGCGAACATCGCCGCCACGTCCTCGATCGTCGTGCGCAGATCGAACGGATCCTCCTTCAGCCGCAGCTTGCCCGCCTCGATCTTCGAGAAATCGAGGATGTCGTTGATGACGGTAAGCAGGCTGTTCCCGGATTTGATGATGACGTCGAGGATCTCGGCCTGGGATTCGCTGAGCGGCGTGCGCTGAAGAACGTCGGCCATGCCGAGAACGCCGTTGAGCGGGGTGCGGATTTCATGGCTCATATTGGCGAGGAATTCGGACTTGGCGCGGCTCGCCGCATCCGACTTCATCTTCGCCTCGCGCAGATTCGCCGCCAAACCTTCGAGCTCTCTCGTTCTCGCATCCCGCTCGGTGTAATCGGTCTCGATGATGATGAAGCCGCCCCCTTCGCGCGGCTCGGCGCGCGCGTGCAGAAGCCGGCCCCCGAACGTCATGCGCGCGAATTCGAAGCGTTCTCCCGCCTTCATCTTCTCGACGATCCCGTCGACGCACTGGCGCGCCTCGCCGAGGCCGAGCTGGCCGGCTTCGGCGAGCGCGCGAAGATAGGCTTCCGCGGACTGCCCGGCCCGGGCCGCGCCGGGCGCGCCCGGCTGGTTGTACCAGGGCTGGCCGGTGCAGGCGACGATGGTGAGGTCAGGGCCGACGATCGTGATCGACTGGTCGATAGCGGCGGTGATCTCCTCCAGGAGCTTTTCGGGATTATCCGTTCCCTTCGCCCGTCGCCGTTGGGCCTCCATCCGTTTGGAGATGAGCCGCGCCAGGCCGATGAGGCGCGCGCTCGGATTCGAGACGACATAAGTCGGAATGCGTCCGACGAAGTCCGTAAACGACCCTTTTCTCTGAAAGGTCTCTCTGAACCGGTCATGCGGCATGATTTCGGCGACGCCGTTCAGGATTTCGCCGCATATGAAAAGGCCGTCGACGGCGCACAGATTGAGCGCCACGTCCCCGGCCGCCGACGCGAGCATGTCGAAATAGAGGTCGAGCGCCTTCCGGCAGGTCTCCTCCGCGCCGGTCTTGCCGTAAAGAACGATCTCCAGCGGGCTCAGCTTGGCGTCGAAGTCGCCGTTCGCCGCACAAAGCGCGGTATAGATAGCGCGAATCCCGTCCGAGGCGAGAATCATCTCCTTGCTGACATGCGGCTCGCGTTTCAACATCTCGGCGAGGATGCGCATCTCCTCCGGCGTCTGGGGCGCGTAGCCGGAATGTCCGCCCTCGGAATCGACGACGGCGAACGCGCCGCCTTCTCCTACGAGCGCCGCGATGCCGAGCCCGTAACGCAGGCTCATCACGCTATAACGTCCTTCGGGCGAGACGCTGAATCCCTGCTCCTCGCGCCCTATGGATTTCACGTCGTGCGGGCCGAGCCAGGGCAGCGAGGAAGCCACCGCGCTCGTATCGTTGACGAACACGACGTCGGCGAAGCCGAACCCGTCGCGCAGCACCCGCCTGTCCACCGTCCACTGCGGCGACGGCAGCCGAATCACGTCCCGCGTCACCGGCTGGGCGAGCGAAAGCCCCAGAACTTCCGGCGTTTCATCCCCGAGGAGCGAGAGGTAATGGCGCAACAACGCCGCCAAAGACGGGAACTCGGACGAGGAGAACCGGGCGTTGTGCGCGAAGCTCGGCCGCTCGCCCGCGGTCTCGCGCATGAGCGCGAGGCGGCACTCGTCATGGCCGACATCCGCCAGCAGAGCGGAAGAGAAGTCGGTCGACATCAGGCGCTCCCCCTGATTATTGTCAGCGTTGTTGGCGCTACCGTCGATTATTAAGCAAACACGTTAAAACTATTCTACCGGCGGCCTTCGCGGGCCGGGCCGCCCCCAGCGCACGCGGCGATTCGGCCGAAAAAACCGGTACCGATGTTCTGCGACGCGCCGTATTAAGGGGGCCGATGATTCCGTAGCAGGCGATCGCGCGATGGAAGAAAACTCTAAACGCGGCAACAAGCGCCAGGGCGTGACGATCAAGGAAGTGGCCGAGCGGGCGGGCGTGTCGCAGATGACCGTCTCGCGCGTGCTCAACAAGAAGGCGGTGGTGAAGGCCTCGACCCGGGAAAAGGTCGAGGCGGCCATCGCGGAGCTCAACTACCGGCCGAACATGCTGGCGCGGGGACTCGCCGGCGGCAAATCCTTTCTGATCGGCTTTTTGTACCACAATCCCAGCTATGGATATCTCAACGAGTTCCTCAACGGCGCGCTCGACGAGTGCCGCGAGCTCGGCCATCATCTCGTCGTCGAAGCCATCGACGTCGCCGCGCTGGAGTCCGAGCCTTCCCGTTACGCCGAACTCGTCAGGCGGATCGGGGTCGACGGCCTGATCGTCAACCCGCCCCTCAGCGACAATCACGAGCTCATTACGGCCCTGCGCCAGATCGGCCTGCCTTTCGTGCGCATCGCGCATGGGGATCTTTCCTGCGCGGATCTGAGCGTCGTCATCAATGACGCCGACGCCGCGAAGATCATGACCCTGCATCTCATCGCGCAGGGCCACCGGCGCATCGCCTTCATTTTGGGCGCGCGCAACCAGACGTCGAGCGCCATGCGCCTCGCCGGATTCAAGGCGGCGATGGCCAGGCGCAAGCTGCATATCGACCGGAACTACATCGCCAGCGGCGATTACACCTTTCAGTCCGGCGTGGAGGCGGCCCGTCAGCTTCTCTCCCTCGCCGAGCCGCCGACCGCCATTTTCGCCAGCAATGACGAGATGGCCGCCGGCGTGATCGCCGCCGCGCACCAGCGCGGCCTGCGCCTTCCGGACGAACTCTCGGTCGCGGGCTTCGACGATACCGCGCTTGCAGAAGTCGTGTGCCCCCGCCTCACCACCATCCGGCAACCGGTCGCCGACATGGCGCGAAAATCGGTTTCCCTACTGACGGATTGTCTGATTCACGGCGAGGTGGAGCTGGCCGAGCGCCTGCACATTCTCGACGTCGCGCTCATCGAGCGGGAATCCGTCGCGCCGCCCAGCGGGATCAGGGATTAGGGATTAGGGACGAAGCGCCGTCGTCCCGGGCGCGGCGCGGCATGAAATGACGCGCTGCAGGCCCGGAACCGCGCTCGACCCGCTCCATCGGCGTCACTGATCCGGGATCACGGGAGAAACGCGCCGCGCGGCCGTGCGCGGCGCGTCGATTCCGTCGCCCGGAAGGCGCCGACGTTCATTTTACTTTGACGGCGGCCGCGCCCGCCGCTAATGTTAGCCCTAACATCAAGAGGTCAGGGAGGGTCGGTTCCAATGAAATTCTTCACCCCGGCGCGCGCGCCGCTGGCTGCGGCGGCGCTGACGTTCGCCACCGTCGCGTCGGCGGCGGCCCAGGAGGAGAAAACGCCGCTCTACAAGAATCCCGAAGCGCCGGTGGAGGCGCGCGTCGACGACCTTCTCGCCCGCATGACCTTGGAGGAGAAGATCGCGCAGATCACGACGGTCTGGACGCGCAAGACCGAGCTCTTCGACGAGACCGGGGCGTTCGACCCGGAAAAGGCGAAGGTCCTCTATCCAGCCGGAATCGGCCATTTCGCGCGCCCGAACGACCTTCAGGGGCCGTCGAGCCCGCTGGAGAAGCCTTTCCGCGACGCGCGCGAAACGGTCGCGCTGGTCAACGCCGTCCAGCGCTACGCCGTCGAGGAAACCCGGCTCGGCATTCCGGTTCTCTTCCATGAGGAAGGCCTTCACGGCTACGCCGCGCGCGGCGCAACCTCCTTCCCGCAGGCGATCGCGCTCGCCTCGACCTGGGACCCGGAGCTCATCGAGAAGGTCTATTCGATCGCAGCGCGGGAAATCCGCGCGCGCGGCGCGCATCTCGTGCTCTCGCCCGTGGTCGACGTCGCCCGCGATCCGCGCTGGGGCCGCATCGAGGAAACCTACGGAGAAGACCCCTACCTCGTCAGCGAGCTCGGCGTCGCCGCGATCAAGGGTTTTCAGGGCGACGCCCTTCCGCTCGCCGAGGACAAGGTGTTCGCCACGCTGAAGCACATGACCGGGCACGGACAGCCGGAAAGCGGCACGAATGTCGGTCCGGCCAATCTCTCCGAAAGGCTGCTGCGCGAAATCTTCTTTCCACCTTTCGAGCAAGCCGTGAAACGCACGAACATTCTTTCCGTCATGGCGTCCTATAACGAGATCGACGGCGTTCCCTCGCACGCCAACGGCTGGCTGCTGAACGACGTGCTGCGCGGCGAATGGGGATTCAAGGGCGGCGTGGTCAGCGATTACTGGGGAATCGACGATCTGCAACGCCTGCATTTCGTCGAGCCGGATCTTGAAAGCGCGGCCGTGCGCGCGCTCAAGTCGGGCGTCGATTTCGACCTGCCCGACGGCCAGGCCTTCGCGCTGCTTCCCGACGCCCTCAAAAAGGGCCGCGTGAGCCAGGCCGAGATCGACCGCGCCGTGCGCCGGATGCTGAAGATCAAGTTTCTGGCCGGCCTGTTCGAGAACCCTTACGCCGACGCCGATTACGCCGAAGCGATCACCGACAATGAGGAGGCGCGCGCCCTCGCCGAGGAGGCCGCGCGCAAGGCGATCGTGCTTCTCAAGAACGACGGCGTGCTGCCTCTGGCGAAGGAATCGCTCAGGCGTCTCGCCGTGATCGGACCGAATGCGGACGCGGTTCGGCTCGGCGGCTATTCGGACGTGCCCACGAGGGTGATCACGATCCTCGACGGCATACGGGCCCATATCGGAGAGGAGGTGGAGATTCTCCACCATGAAGGCGTGAAGATCGTCGAGCGCGGCGATTGGTGGTCGGACGAGGTCGTTCTCGCCGACCGCGAGGAGAACCTGAAACGCATCAGGGAGGCGAAGAAGGTCGCCAAAAAAGCCGACGCCGTCGTTCTCGTGATCGGCGGAACCGAAGCCACGAGCCGCGAAGGGTGGTCTGCGGATCATCTCGGCGATCGCTCGGATATCGAGCTGGTCGGCGAGCAGAAAGAGCTGGCCGAGGCGATGTTCTCTCTCGGCAAGCCGGTCGTCGTGGTGCTGATCAACGGCAAGCCGCTCGGCGTCGAAGACGTCGCCGCGCGCGCGAACGCCCTCGTGGAAGGGTGGTATCTCGGCCAGGAAGGCGGAACCGCCATGGCCCAGGTTCTTTTCGGCGACTACAACCCCGGCGGCAAACTGCCGGTCACCATTCCGCGCCATGCGGGGCAATTGCCCCTCGTCTATAACCGCAAGCCCAGCGCGCTGCGCGGCTATCTCTTCGACACGACAGAACCGCTCTATCCGTTCGGCTACGGACTCAGTTACACGACGTTCGAGATCAGCGCGCCGAGGCTGACGGCGCCCGAGATCGACGCGGACGGCGAAACCGAAGTCGTCGTAAGCGTCGCCAATACCGGCGAGCGGGCCGGCGACGAGGTCGTCCAGCTCTACATCCGCGACCGCGTGAGCTCGGTGACGCGTCCCGTCAAGGAGCTGCGCGGCTTCAGGCGCGTAACGCTGCAGCCTGGCGAGAGGAAGGAAGTCCGCTTCGTCATCGGCCCCGAACATCTGCGGTTCTGGAACAAGGACATGAAGCGGGTCGTCGAGCCCGGCGAATTCGAGATCATGGTCGGCCCGAATTCGCAGGACCTCAAGACCGCCGTGCTGACCGTCCGCGGCTAGCACGGACGCGCGCGGGGCGAAACGGCCTCCTCTTCCTCCTCCCCCGTTTCGCCCCGCGCTTCATCATCGCGCCGGGAAATCGCGCTTCCGCGCGCCGCAGGAACGCGGCAGGGGGGGGGTAACGTATACGAATTAAATCAGCCGGCGGAGATATGGCTCATGACGCCGGGGCGCCGATTCCGGCCTCTCCCTGATAGGGAGAAGACATGCTCCGCACATGCTACATCGGCCGGAATCGGCCCAAGATTATATAAGGCGCGTACGGACCTCCGTTTCTCCTCAAAGGAAAGAAGGGAGCGATGCGCGCGCGGGGACAGGCCGGCCAGACAGAGATCAGGAGCCATTCGCCGCATCGCCGGGCGCGATCCGGCCGGGAGCCGCGGCGCGCGGAGCGACAAAGCCGCCCGCGCGCCGCTTCGCTCAGCCTTTCATCTCTTCGAGCTCGAGCCCCTTGGTCTCGCGCACCATTCTGATGACGAACCAGACCGAGACCACGGCGAAGAACGTATAGATGCCGTAGGCGCCCGCGAGGCCGATCGCAGCGAGCAACATCGGAAACGTCCAGGTGATCATGAAGTTCGAGCCCCATTGGGCGAGGCCCGCGACGGCGAGGCCCGAGCCGCGGATCTGGTTGGGGAACATCTCGCCCAGCATGACCCACATCACAGGGCCCCAGGAGAAATTGAAGAAGACGACGTAGACGTTCGCGGCGACGAGCGCGAGCACGCCCATGTCGGAGTCGAGGCGAAGATTGCCGTTCTCCATCAGCTCGCCCGTCGAGAAGGCGTAGGCCGCCAGGGCGAGCGTGACGGCCATGCCGACCGAACCGATGATCAGCATGGGCTTGCGGCCGATCTTGTCGATGACGAGCAGCGCCACGATGACCGCGCCGATCGAAAGCGCGCCGGAGAGCACGTTGGTCAGCAGCGCGTCGTTTTCGGTGAAGCCGGCCGCCTGCCACAGCACCGCGCCGTAATAGAAGATGACGTTGATGCCGACGAGCTGCTGGAAGGTCGCCAGGCCGATCCCGACCCAGACGATGGTGCGCACGCGCTTGGTCGAAGAGTCGATAAGATCGGAAAAGCGCGGGCGGTGATGGTCGGCGGCGAGCGAGGCCTCGATCTCGGCGACCTTCTGCGCGGCGGCGGTCGGCCCGACCAGCCGCGTCAAGACCGCAAGCGCCTGCTCCTTGCGGCCCTTGAGCACCAGAAAGCGCGGGCTCTCGGGAATGGCGAACAGAGCGAAGAAGAAGATCGACGCCGGGACGAGCTCCATCCAGAACATCCAGCGCCAGGTGGCGAAGCCGAACCAGAAGTCTTGCGTCGAGCCGCCCGCCGCGCTCGCCAGCAGATAGTTGGACAGGAACGAAAAGAACAGGCCGGCGATGATCGCGATCTGCTGGATCGTCGCGAGACGGCCGCGAACACGCGCGGGCGCGACCTCGCTGATATAGGCCGGCGCGAGCACGCTCGCCGCGCCGACCGCAAGGCCGCCGAGCACCCGATAGATGACGAATTCGAGCGAGCCGTTCGCGACCCCCGATCCCCAGGCGCTGACGATGAAAAACACCGCGGCCACGATCAGAACGTTCCGCCGGCCGAGAATATCGGCGAGGCGTCCGGCCGTGAACGCGCCGACCGCGCAGCCGAGCAGCATCGAGGCGACGTTGAATCCCGTGCCGACGCTGTCGGAGTTGAACGCCTTTTGCAGCCCCTCGACCGTGCCGTTGATGACGCCGCTGTCGAAACCGAAAAGAAATCCGCCGATCGTCGCGACGCAGCTGATCAGAAGCACGAACGCGAAGTCGCCTTCGCCCTTCGCCGCGGCCGCGCCAGAGGCTGTCATAGTGACTGACAATGCACCCTCCCGTGTAATCCTTTGATTCTTGACAGGATTGTTATTGCGCCGCCAGGCGGCGGCCAGGCAGATGTTAGGGCTAACAGGTGGCCCCGTCCACCGAAATCACCCCTTCACCAGTTCCACATGGTCCCGTCCTTGAGGCGCGCGACGGGCAGCTGTTTGGGATCATAAGGATATTTTTTCGCCAGCGCCTCGTCGATATCGACGCCGTGGCCGGGCGCGTCGCCCGGATGCAGATAGCCGTCGCTGAACCGGTAGGCGTGCGGGAACACCGCGTCGGTTTCCGCCGTGTGCCGCATATATTCCTGAACGCCGAAATTCGGGACCCACAGGTCGAAATGAAGCGCCGCGCCCATGGTCACCGGCGACAGATCCGTGGCGCCGTGGCAGCCCGCGCGCACCTGATAGAGGCTCGCGAGGTCGGCGATGCGGCGAAGCTGCGTGATCCCGCCGGCGTGGACCACGCTCGTGCGGATGTAATCGATAAGCTGCTCCTGGATCAGCGCGCGGCAATCATGGATCGAATTGAACACCTCGCCGATGGCGATCGGCGTGACGGTGTGCTGCCTGATGAGGCGAAGCGCCTCCTGATTCTCGGCGGGGGTGGGGTCTTCCATCCAGAACAGCCGAAACGGCTCCAGGGCCTTGCCCAGCCGCGCCGCCTCGATCGGCGTCAGCCGGTGATGGACGTCGTGCAGCAGCTCGATGTCAGGCCCGTGGGCTTCGCGCAGCCGCTCGAACAGCTTCGGAACGAAATTGAGATAGGCGGTCGTATCCCAGACGGTCTCGGTCGGCAGCGCGCTGTCGGCGGGCTCGTAATACATGGTTCCGCGCGCCACGCCGTAGGCGCCCTTGACGCCCGGCACGCCTGACTGCGCGCGCACCGCCTTGTAGCCCATCTCGATGTAACGGCCGACTTCGTCGACCGTCTGTTCGACGTCAGCGCCGTTCGCATGGCCGTAAACCAGCACGCCCTCGCGCGAGGCGCCGCCGAGAAGCTGGTAAAGCGGCATGTTCGCCGCCTTGGCCTTGATGTCCCACAGCGCCGTGTCGACGGCGGCGATGGCCGTCATCGTCACCGGCCCGCGCCGCCAATAGGCGCCGCGGTAAAGATACTGCCAGGCGTCTTCGATGCGCGCGGCGTCGCGCCCGATCAGAACCGGAACGACATGCTCCTCGAGATAGGCGACGACGGCCTTCTCCCTGCCGTTCAGCGTCGCATCGCCTATTCCGTAGACCCCTGCATCGGTCTCGATCTTCAGCGTGACGAAATTGCGCCCCGGACAAGTGACGATGACGCGCGCGGCGCTGATCTTCATGACCCCGATCCCGGCATGGCTGGTCCTGACCGGCCGATTTGTTGACAGAGATTCTTCGCTTTGTCATCGTCCAATTTCGCGATTTTGGAATCTTCGACGATGGCGCGACCGGATCATGGAAGAGAATGCGGTCGCGCCGTGGCGGTTTCGAATATAATGAAAGATTGTTCCAAGATGGCGGCGTCGCACGCAGAGAGAAACGGCGCCGCCGCGCGCTTTCGCCTTGCGCGCCGGCGCTTCCTCGCCGGCGGCGCCCTGGCCATGGGCGGCGCGGCGCTCGCCGGCTGCTGGAAGAATGCGAACCTCCTGCGCTCTGCAGACGCGCATCCGGCGGATTACCCGACCGTAGCGGCGGTAAATGAGATGGGCCGGCTGCTGCGCGCGCGATCGGGCGGCCGGCTTGCGCTCAAGACCTACGCCGGAGGGCAGCTCGGCGCGGAGAAAGACACGCTGGAGATCGCCATTCTGGGCGGGCTCGATTTCACCCGCGTCAGCATCGCGCCGCTGAGCGCCGTCGCCGAAGAGGCGATCGTGCCGACTCTGCCGTTTCTGTTCCGCGACGCGCGCCATATGCGCGCCGCGCTCGACGGCCCGCCTGGGCGTAAGATTCTGGCCGCGCTCGAGCCGCATGGCCTGATCGGCCTGTGCTTCTATGACGCCGGCGCCCGCTCGTTCTACACGCGCGGGCGCCGGATCGAACGGCCTGAGGATCTCAAGGGCCTGAAAATCCGCGTCATGAACTCCGACATGTTCGTGGCGATGGTGGAGGCGCTGGGCGGCGACGCCGTGCCGATGCCTTACGGCGAGGTTTATCAGGGAATGCTTCAGGGCGTCGTGGACGGGGCCGAAAACAACTGGCCTTCCTATGAAAGCTCGCGGCATTTCGAGGTCGCGCCCGTCTACAGCCTGACGCGCCATGTCATGGCGCCGGAAGCGCTTCTCATGTCGGCCAAACGCTGGCGAAAGCTGAGCGCGTCCGATCAGGATCTGATCCGCGAATGCGCCGCGGACAGCGTGCCCTTCATGCGCGCGCTTTGGGACGAACGCAGCCGGCAGGCCGAGGCGCGGCTGCGCGCGGCCGGCGTCGAAATCGTCGCGCCCGATCCGGCGCCGTTCGTCGAGGCGGTCAGGCCGGTCTGGGACCGATACCTGACGAAGCCGGCCCTCCGGGCGCTCGCCGAGGAAATCCGGGACATGCGCGCGGCCGATGCTTGACCTGCTTTCCCGGATATCGCGCCTGACGAGCAAGGCCGCTCTTTATATCTCCGTCGCAGGCCTCGTGCTGATGACCGCGATCATCAGCTGGCAGATCTTCGCGCGCTACGTTCTCAACGCCGCGCCGGCCTGGACCGAGCCGGCGGCCCTTTTTCTGATGCTGTGGTTCATTCTGTTCGCTGCGGCTGCGGGCGTGCGCGAAGGCTTTCACATCCGCCTGACGCTGGTTGAGGACGCACTTTCGCCGATAGGGCGCGTCGCGTTGCGCCTGTTCTGTCATGCCGTCGTCGGGCTGTTCGGCGCGGCGATGGCGGGGGCCGGCGGAAGCCTCGTCCTCGCCACCTGGAGCCACGTCATTCCGACGCTGGGCCTGCCGCGCGGCGCAGCCTATGCGCCGATCGTCGTCGCCGGCGCGCTGATCGTTCTTTATTCCGTCGAGCGCGCCCTTCTGGAGCTGCGCGGCGAAGAGGCGGAGCGCGCATGGCCCTGACGCTGCTGCTTTGCCTGCTGTTCGCGCTTCTTCTCGCCGGCGCGCCGGTGGCGTTCGCGCTCGGCGCGGCGAGCCTGTTCGCGTTCCTTGCGCTGGACATCCCGGCGACCGTCGCCTTTCAGCGCCTCGCCGCCGGCATGAACGTCTTCTCGCTGATGGCCATCCCTTTTTTCGTGTTCGCTGGCGAGCTGATGGCGCGCACGGGCATAGCCTGGCGGCTCATCACGGTCGCGGAAAGCCTTTTCGGCCGCGCGCGCGGCGGGCTGGGCCAGGTCGATGTCGGGGCCAGCATGCTGTTCGGCGCGGTGTCGGGCTCGGCCGCGGCGTCGGTCTCGGCCATGGGCTCCACGCTCATCCCGATGATGAAGGAGCGCGGCTACGATTCCGACTACGCCGTGAACGTCACTATCACCGCCGCCATTCTCGGCATTCTGATCCCGCCGTCCCACAACATGGTCATTTACGCCGCCGCGGCGCCGATCGGAATCGACGTCGGCGCGCTGTTCCTCGCGGGGGTCGTTCCCGGCCTGCTGGCCGGCGCCGCGCTGATGATCGCCGCCTGGCTCGTGGCGGCTCGGCGGGACTATCCTCGCGGTTCTTTTCCCGGCTGGCGGCCGTTTCTGCGCGCCTTCGCGGCGATGATTCCTGGCCTGACGACCGCGCTCATCATCGTTTTCGGCATCCTTTTCGGCGTGTTCACGCCGACCGAGAGCGCCGCCGTCGCCGTCGTCTACACCATCATCATCGGCGTCGCGCTTTACCGGACCCTCGGCGCGCAAGAGTTTTTCGCGGCGGCCGTCGCCTCCGTCAAGACGACCGCCATGGTGATGATGATCATCGGATCGGCGGCGATGTTCGGCTGGCTCTTCGCGCTTCTGGAGGTGCCGGCGGGGCTCGCCGCGATTCTCACGGCGGTCTCGGACGAGCCCGGCGCAATAATGCTCCTTATACTGATTATTCTCCTGGTTCTTGGCGCCTTCATGGACATGGCGCCGCTCATCATCATCATGACGCCGATTTTCCTGCCCGTGGCGATCAATGTCGGGATCGATCCCGTTCATTTCGGCGTCGTCATGCTGATGACGCTGGGCATCGGCCTCGTCACGCCGCCGGTCGGCTCGATCCTCTTTCTCGGCTGCGCCATCGGGAACGCCAAACCCGAGGACGTGGTCAAAACCATCTGGCCTTTTTATCTGGCGCTTCTGATCGCGCTTGTGCTGGTCGCCTATGCGCCGCCCCTGTCGCTGTGGCTGCCGGCGCTGTTCTCATGAAGGCCGGACGACGCGAAAATGGTTGCCGGCGAGGCGCAGTCTCGCCTTCGTCGCGCAAGAATGATACCGGTAACGAAAACTGCAAATAACCGATCGGGAGGAGCCTGACCATGAGTCATTCGATCCGCGTCGCGGCGGCCGCTTTGCTGGCCGGCTCGCTGAGCGCCGCCGCCGCCGCGTCTGAGAAAACGCCGGGCGAGCGCGCGGCGGTCGAGGCGATCCATCTCAATCAGCACGGCTTCGCGCCCGATGCGGAAAAGCGCGCCACGGTCGTCTCCGACAGCAAGCGCGCGCTCGCCTGGCGCCTTGTCGATCAGAACGGCGAAAGCGTCGCTCAAGGCGAGACAGCGCCTTTCGGCTACAGCCGCAACGCCGGCCATTCGGTCCACATAGCCGATTTCAGCGGCGTCGCCGCCGAGGGCGAAGGCTATCGGCTCGCGGTCGGATCGGCGCAAAGCGCGCCCTTCGCCATCTCGACGCGGATATACCGTCCGCTGAAGTTCGACGCGCTCGCCTTCTTCTATCATCAACGCAGCGGCATAGAGATTTCGGCCGATCTCGTCGGCGCCGAATGGGCGCGCCCCGCCGCGCACGCGCCCGATCTTGCGACATGCTACGGGCCGAAGGATTTTCGCGGCAACGACTGGGGCGGTTGTCCGTACACGCTCGACGTTTCGAAGGGCTGGTACGACGCCGGCGATCATGGGAAATATGTCGTCAACGGCGGCATCGCCGTGTGGACCCTGCTCAACTATTTCGAACGCGCTTACGGGCGCGATCCTGCGCGTTTCGCATTCGGCGACGGCGCGCTCGCCGTACCCGAGGCGGGAAACGGCGTGCCGGACCTTCTCGACGAAGCCCGCTGGCAGCTCGATTTCATGCTGGCCATGCAGGTTCCTGACGGAGCCGCGCTGAAGCTGCCCCGCGGCGACCAGTTCGACCGGCTCGACAATCTTTCCTTTTCGGAAGTCGACGCCTCCGGCCTCGTCCATCACAAAATGCATGACGAGCATTGGACGGCGCTGCCCACGCCGCCGCATCTGGACACGGAAAAGCGTTATCTCTCATACCCCTCGACCGCCGCGACCCTCAATCTCGCCGCGGTCACCGCCCAATGCGCGCGCGTCTTTCGTCCCTTCGACGCCGCCTACGCCGATCGCTGCCTCGAGGCGGCGATAAAGGCGTATGACGCCGCGCTGCGTCTGCCCGACATTCTCGCTTACGACGTGCTGGAAGGCGGCGGCGGCGCCTATGGCGACAGAAATCTGGCGGACGAGTTCTACTGGGCCGCCGCCGAGCTGTTCGCGACGACCGGCGAGGCCAGGTATCGCGAGGACATGGCCGCGCTCCCCCATTATCTCGCCGCGCCCAGGGGCGACGCGAACGCGACCAACGACATTTTCTGGAACAGTGTCCAGACCCTCGGCTCGCTGACCCTGCTCGCCGCGCCGGACCGGCTTGAGGCGAAGCAGCTCGAACGCCTCAGGAAGGCGTTCGTCAAAGGCGCCGACGCCTATCTCGCTCAGGCCGCGAAGGACGGTTACGGCGTTCCTTTCGACAGGAGCTACAACTGGGGCTCCAACGGCGACATGGCCAATCGCGGGATCGTGCTGGCCGCCGCTTACGACATTACTGGCGAAGAGAAATACCGGCAGGGCGTCGTCGCCATCATGGACTATCTTCTGGGGCGCAACCCGCTCGGCCAGTCTTATATATCCGGCTACGGAGAAAACCCCATGAAGGCGCCGCACCACCGCTTCTGGGCGAAGGCCGTCGATCCGTCCCTGCCCGGCCCGCCGCCGGGCGCCCTCGCCGGCGGGCCCAACGCCGCGAGCGCGCCGGAAGAAGTCGCCCGGCGCCTTCATGACGGCTCCTGCGCGCCGCAAACATGCTACGCCGACGAGACCGAGGCCTATTCGCTGAACGAGGTCGCGATCAACTGGAACGCCCCATTGTTCTGGATCGCGGCCTTTCTGGACGAGGGCCGGACGAGCGATTGACCTGGCCTTATGGTAGCGGTATCATAACCAACTTCTTCCGCCCCGCGCGGCGATCCGGTCAGGCATGTATCTCGGCATCGACATAGGCACCTCGGGCGTCAAGGTCGTCGCGGTCAACGACGACGGCGCGGTCGTCGATCAGTCTTCCGCAGAGCTGTCGGTCTCGCGCCCGGCGCCGCTGCATTCCGAACAGGATCCCGCCGACTGGTGGGCGGCGACGAACAAGGCCGTCGCCAATATCGCTCAGGACCATCGCAGAAAGGCGCGCGCGATCGGCCTGTCGGGCCAGATGCACGGCGCGACCCTGCTCGACAGGGACGGCAAGGCCCTTCGCCCTGCCGTCCTGTGGAATGACGGGCGCAGCCTCGCGGAATGCGCCGAACTTGAAGCCGCGCTGCCGGCCCTCGGCGAAATCACCGGCAACCGCGCGATGCCCGGCTTCACCGCGCCGAAGCTTCTCTGGGTGCGCAAACACGAGCCGGAATGCTTCGACAAGATCGCGAAAATCCTCCTGCCCAAGGATTACGTGCGCCTTAGAATGACCGGCGATTACGCCTCCGACATGTCGGATTCGGCCGGCACGCTGTGGCTCGACACGAAGAAGCGCGACTGGTCCGACGAGGTTCTCGCCGCCTGCGGCCTTTCGCGCGAGAACATGCCGGCCCTCTTTGAAGGAAACGCGTTCACCGGCAGGCTGCGCGGCGAGCTCGCCGAAGCCTGGGGCATGGAGCGCGTTCCCGTCGCAGCCGGCGGCGGCGACAATGCGGCGGGCGCGGTCGGTTCGGGCGTCGTACGCTCGGGCGACGCCTTTCTTTCTCTCGGCACGTCGGGCGTCACCTTCCTCGCCGACGATCAGTACCGGGCGAATCCGGCGGGCGGCGTCCACACTTTCTGCCACGCGCTGCCCGGCCGCTGGCATCAGATGTCGGTCATGCTGAGCGCGGCCAGCGCGATCGACTGGGTGGCGCGCGCGACCGGCTTCGCCGACCCCGCGGCGCTCTATGCGGCTGCGGAAGCGCGCAAGAAGCCGGCCGACACCGAGATCTTCCTGCCCTATCTCACCGGCGAGCGCACGCCCCATAACGACCCGCTCGCGCAAGGGGTGTTTTTCGGCCTGACGCCGTCCAGCGACGCCGTCGCGCTCGGCCAGGCGGCGCTCGAAGGCGTCGCTTTCGGGCTCGCCGACGGCATCGACTCGCTGCACGCCACCGGCGCGCGGATCGAAACGCTGACCGTCATCGGCGGGGGCGCGCGCTCTCAATATTGGGGCAAGATCCTGAGCTCGGTCTTCGACCAGCCGTTGATCTACCGCGAGGGCGGCGAGGTCGGACCGGCCTACGGCGCGGCGCGCCTGGCTCGTCTGGCGCTGACCGGCGAGGACGTCGAAGACGTCTGCGCCCCGCCGCCGATCCGCAACGTGATCGAGCCGTCCGAAAAATTGAGAGACCACTATGCGGCGCGCAGGCCGCTGTTCCAGGAGCTCTACAGGAGTCTTGCGCCGCTGTTCAGGGAGAACGTTTGATGTCGCGTGGTTACTTTTCGCATATTCCGCCCGTCGAATTCAAAGGCGTCGACAGCGACGATCCGCTTTCCTACCGCTATTACGACAAGAACCGCGTGGTGCTCGGCAAGACCATGGAAGAGCACCTCCGCTTCGCCGTTTGCTACTGGCACACCTTCTGCTGGGACGGATTCGACGTCTTCGGCGCCGGCACGTTCGAACGCCCCTGGCATACGGGCGTTCTCGATCAGGACGCGGCCGATCACAAGCTCGACGAAGCCTTCGATTTCTTCACGCGCCTCGGCGTTCCCTATTTCTGCTTTCACGACGTTGACGTAATGGCCGCCGCGGCCACGCCGGCCGAGCATGTGAAAAATCTCTCGGTCATCGTCGACAGGATCGAGGAGAAGATGGCGAAGACCGGCGTGAAGCTGCTCTGGGGGACCGCCAATCTCTTCAGCCATCCGCGCTATATGGCCGGCGCGGCGACCAACCCCGACCCTGAGGTCGCGGCCTTCGCCGCCCTTCAGGTGCGCCACGCGCTCGAAGCGACGCACCGCCTCGGCGGCGCGAATTACGTGCTCTGGGGCGGTCGCGAAGGCTATGACTGCGGCCTCAACACGCGGATGGGCCAGGAGCTCGACCAGCTCGGCCGATTCCTCAACATGGTCGTGGAGCACAAGCACAAGATCGGCTTCAAGGGGACGATCCTGATCGAGCCCAAGCCGCACGAGCCGACCAAGCATCAGTACGATACGGACGTCGCCACGGTTTACGGCTTCCTTGAGCGCTACGGCCTGGAGAAGGAAGTTCGGGTCAATATCGAAGCCAACCACGCCACGCTTGCCGGCCACTCCTTCGAGCACGAAATCCAGCTCGCCATCGACCTCGGGATTTTCGGCTCCATCGACATGAATCGCGGCGACCCGCAAAACGGATGGGACACGGATCAGTTTCCGAACGATCTGCGCGAGATCACGCTCGCCGTCTATTACATACTTCAGGGCGGCGGATTCTCGACCGGCGGGTTTAACTTCGACGCCAAGGTTCGTCGCCAGAGCATCGATCCCGAGGACCTCTTCTACGGCCATATCGGGGCGATCGATCTGACGGCGCGCGCGCTCCTCAACGCCGCCGCCATGATCGAGGACGGAACCCTCGAGCGCTTCAAGGAAGAACGCTACGCCGGCTGGAAAGAGGGTTTTGGCGCGAAGATGCTGGCGGGGGACGTCGATCTCGCCGGCGCGGCCGATTACGCGCTCGAGAAGAACATCGCGCCTGTTCGCAAGTCGGGCCGGCAGGAGTTTCTCGAGAATTACGTCACGAAATTCGTAAAGTAGCAGAACGAGATGAAGTTTTTTGCAGATACGGCCGACATCGGCGAAATCCGTTCGCTGAACGAGGCGGGCTTGATCGACGGCGTCACCACGAACCCGTCGCTCATCAAAAAGGCGGGACGGGATTTCCGCGAGGCCATCGCCGAGATCTGCGACGCCACGACGGGTCCCGTGAGCGCCGAAGTCGTCGCGCTCGACGCGGCGGGCATGGAGAAGGAAGGCCGCTCGCTCGCGACGATCGCCGACAATGTCGCCGTCAAGCTGCCGCTGACGATCGACGGGCTCAAGGCCTGCCGGCGCCTTTCAGGCGACGGAATCAAGACGAACGTCACGCTGTGCTTTTCAGCCAATCAGGCCTTGCTGGCCGCCAAGGCCGGCGCGTCGTTCATCTCACCCTTCATCGGCCGGCTCGACGACATTCACGCCGACGGCCTTGCGCTTATCCGAGAAATTCGCGGGATATACGACAATTACGGCTTCCGGACGGAGATTCTCGCCGCCTCCATCCGCTCGCCGAATCACGTGAAGGAATGCGCGCTGATCGGCGCCGACGTCGTCACGGCGCCGCCGGCCGTTCTGTGGCGGCTCGCGGATCATCCGCTAACGGACAAAGGGCTCGAAGCCTTCCTCAAGGACTGGGCGGCGACAGGGCAATCCGTTCTCTGACGCCGCGACGGCGGAAGAGCGCCGCATGGGCGGCGTTACGCAGCCTGGAAGCAGGCTGCGCGGATCGACGGCTCGCCAGCCGGCGGCGACGGGCGCGTCTTCGCGGACGCGGACACGGACGCCGCGCCGACGCGCTTGAGGGGCGCGCCGGGGCGCGCTCCTTTTACGTTCTCGCTCTTGATTGCGAACCGGAACGGGGCCGCGACCCAGACGAAGCCGAATGCAGGCCGCGGAACCATCCTGAACGGCCGTAACATCTTGCGCGGAACCAGCCTGCGGAAAGGCCGAAACGACTTGCGCGATCGGCTGGTAGCGGGGGGCGGGCTTGAACCGCCGACCTCAGGGTTATGAATCCTGCGCTCTCACCAACTGAGCTACCCCGCCCCAGGCGGGCCCGGCCGTGACGGGCGTCAGGCGCGGGCGAGCCAGCGTCTATAAAAGCCTCGGGCGGGCCTTGCAAGACCGCCCTATTCGGAGGCTGATCCCCGCGGCGGCTCGGGCGGAATGATGCGTGAGATCGGCCCGGATTTCGGGAAGGGCGCGACCAGAACGCGGCGGACCGCATGCCAGCCGCCGCCGAGCAGCACCATCGCCCCGCCGAGGATGAGAAGCGTCAGCGCCGCCGTCCAGGCGCCGTCGAGCCCGGTCTTCGAGACGAGAACCCAGACCGAGGCGACCGCCGAAAGAAGACCCGACACAAGCAACGCCCGGCGATTGATGAGCAGCGAAACGAGCGCGAAGGCGATCACCACCGCCAGGGTCGCCGCGGCGGGATACGCCTCGCCCGAGAACGCCTGCGCGGGACTGACGACCATCGCCGTGACGGAGAAGAAAATCAGCGGCGCGGCGAAGAAGTGCAGCCAGAAGCCATTGTCGGAATAGCGCGTGCGCCGCGCAGGGTCGCGCGCGTCATAGGCCACGCCGAGCACGAACAGAAACGCGCCGGCGGCGAGCTGAAGCTTCAGGGCGTGCTGCGCGACCAGCTCAGGCGCGGCGAAAAACAGATACGCGATCGCCGTTCCCGCCAGCGCCAGCGCGCCATAACCCATCGCGAAGGGAAGCTTCGTACGGAAATAATAGGCGAAGATCCCGAGCGTCACGCCGCCCGAAAGAAAAAGCGGCAGGCCGCGCAGCTCGCTGAGCGGCTTTTCGAGATTTTCGATGTTCGCATCGAGAAAGATCAGCGCGTAAGTCGCCGCGAGCCCGCAAAACAGAAAGCCGCCGAAGGCGAGCAGAATGACGATGGACGGCAGGAACAGCCGGCGCGTGCGCGCGAAGATCTCCGCCAGCAGCCACATGACGACCGCGTCGGCGAATGCGACGGCGGCGATGATCGCGGTCGCGCGCCGCCAGGCGCTCTCATCCGCTCCGCCGACAAGCCCGCGGATCAGCAGAACCGAAGCGATGGCGAGCCCCGCCGCAAACATCGCCAGGCCGATGCTCAGAAAAACGTCGTGGAAATTTCGGATGAAGCGAAGCTCCTCCTCGCCCGAAGGCGGGACGGCCGGCTTCGGCGCGGCGGCGCGGATCTGCGTCGTTTCCGACATCGTCAGCCCCCTTGAATCCCTCTCCCTCGGCGAGCCTATCCGGCATGAGCCGGACCGACAACGCGCCCGGAGGCCGGATCAGACGGCGCGCGCGATTCTCGCGACGAGCTCCCCGATCGCCAGGCAAGCGGTCAGCCCCGGCGATTCGATGGCGTAAAGGCCGATATAGCCCGGCGTTCCGTGCTCGGCGGGGCCGAGAATGAGGAAATCGCCCTCCTCGCCCGGTCCCGTCGCTTTCGGCCGCTGGCCGGCGTAGCCGGGCTGGAGCCGCGCCGGGTCGAGGTCGGGCCAGAAGCGCCGCGCCGTCTCGACGAACGACGGCAGGCGCGTCTCGTCGACCGTGTAATCGCCCAGCGGCGCGTCCCAGCGGATGTCGGGGCCGAGTCTGGCCTGGCCGCCGAGATCGCGGGTGTAATGCACGCCCTGGCTGTCCGGCGCGTGCAGGGGGTAGATCAACCGCGAGAACGGCGCTTTTCCTGCGTATACGAAGTATTGCCCCTTGGCGGGCCGGATCGCCGGAATGAAGGCGGGGTCGAGTCCTGCGATCGAATGCGCCGCCTTATCCGCATACAGACCGGCGCTGTTGACGACGAGCCGGGCCTTGAGCGCGACCGGCTCCGTCCCGCCTGCGTCGAGCCGGATTCCGTCATCCTCGACGCGCCCGCCGACGAGCGGGCTCGACAGCGCCAGCGTCCCGCCGGCGTTTTCGAGATCGCCGAGCAGCGCAAGCATCAGCCCATGGCTGTCGACGATTCCGGAAGAAGGCGACAGCAGCGCCGCGTCGCAGCGCACGCCCGGCTCCAGCCGCGCCGCCTCAGTCGCGTCGATGAGGGCGAGATCGTCGACGCCGTTCTTCGCGGCGTTTTCGTTCAGCGCCGTCAGTCGCGCCCGCTCCTCTTCGCCGTGGGCGACGATGAGCTTTTCGCAGCGCAGATGCGCCACGCCTCGCTCGGCGCAATAGGCGTAGAGCAGCGCCTTGCCGCGCACGCACAGCCGCGCGCGCCGGCCGCCGGGCCGGTAATAGACGCCGGCGTGGATGACTTCCGAATTGCGCGAGGACGTTTCGGTCCCGAAGGCGTCATGACGCTCAAGGACGATGACCTCCCGCCCGTCGAGCGCCAAAGCGCGCGCGACCGCCAGCCCGACGACGCCGGCCCCCACGACCACGGCGTCGACGCGCTCAGCCATGACGGTCTAATCCGTCGTCGCGATCCATTCCGGATCGTCCTGCACTTCGCGCTCGAACATCAGGAAGTCGTAATAGCCGCAGCGGGTCTGCGTCGGGAAATCGCGGCAGATCTTCGGGCGCGCTTCATAGATGGTGCAATTGCGCGTCTGCTTGTCGAGAAACATGCAGCTCGATACGAAATGCTCGTCGGCCGTATGACGCAGCACGCGCGGATTCTCCTTGTCGCCCTTCTTGGTGAACTTCTTGCGCGCCTTCTCTTCGCTGACGCCGAAATGCTTCGCCAGTCGCTTGATGTCCGTCTTCGTGGTCGGAATATGCGCGTAGGAGCAGCAATAGGCTGGGCACTTGAGACAATCGTACTTCTTCCTGGCCAACGGCGTCTCCGAAACTTCGATGTCCGCTATGTCCGCCGGTACTGAACGAAGTCGGTTTTCGTTGCAAGTTTATCATAGAGTCGGCGCGCGGTCGTATTGCCCTGATGCGTCATCCAGTAAACGCGCGCCGCGCCCCGCCGATCGGCTTCGGCGTAGACCGACTCGATGAGCGCGCGCCCGACGCCGGCGCCGCGGACCGCCTCGATGACATAAAGATCTTCGAGGTAGCAGTAATCCGCCTTCGCCCAGGTGACCGGATGAAAGAGGCAATGAGCGAAGCCGACGAGCCCTTCCGGCGCCTGCGCGACGCGCGCGAAGAAGCGCTCGTCCTCGATGAGACGGCGGAAGGTCTCGGCCGTGACGTCCTCAGCCAGACGCGTTTCGTAAAACGTCAGATAGCCGTCCCAGAGCGCGCGCCAGGCCGGCTCGTCGGCGCGGGCGAGAGGCCGGATCGTCGCCGTCATGGAAGGGCGGACCGGCCGGTCGCGGCGATCCAGCCGCCGCCGAGCACCCGGTCATGGCCGTCTTCGGGCGAGTAGAAGACGCAGGCCTGGCCCGGCGCCACCCCTTCTTCCGGCGCGTCGAGATCGACCGCCGCGCGCCCGTCCTCCCAGACGAGGCGCGCCGGCGCGGGCGGGCGCGTGGAGCGCACTTTCACCGCGACGGGATCGCCGCGGCGCGCGGCGTCTTCCAGCGCGCCGTCGCCGATCCACGAGACGTCTTTCAGCCGGATGCGCGAGACCAGGAGCGCTTCGCGCGGGCCGACGACGACGCGGCGCCGCGCGGCGTCGAGACGCACGACATAAAGCGGTTCGCCCGTCGCGAGCCCGAGGCCGCGGCGTTGCCCGACCGTATAATGAATGATCCCCGGATGGCGGCCGAGGACGTTCCCGTCGAGGTCGACGATATCGCCCGGCTCGCCCGCGCCCGGGCGCAGACGCTCGACGACGGAAGCGTATCCGCCTTCCGGCACGAAGCAGATGTCCTGGCTGTCCGGCTTGTCGGCGACGACCAGACCGAGCGCGCCGGCGATGGCGCGCACCTCGCTTTTCGGCAGATCGCCGAGCGGGAAACGCAGGAATTCGAGCTGCTCGCGCGTGGTCGAGAAGAGAAAATAGCTTTGATCGCGCGCCGGGTCGGCCGCGCGGCGCAGCTCCGGCCCGGCGGGACCTTCCACGCGCCGGATGTAATGGCCCGTCGCCATGGCCGCGCCGCCGAGATCGCGCGCCGTTTCCAGCAGATCTTTGAACTTCACTCGTTCATTGCAGCGCACGCAGGGAATCGGCGTCGCGCCGGCGAGATAGGTGTCGGCGAAGTCCTCCATCACCGCTTGCGAGAAGCGGTCCTCGTAATCGAGCACGTAATGGGGGATGGCGAGGCGTTCGGCGACGCGCCGCGCGTCGTGAATGTCCTGTCCCGCGCAGCACGCGCCTTTTTTCCGCACGGCCGCGCCGTGGTCGTAGAGCTGCAAGGTGACGCCGACGACGTCATAGCCGGAAAGTTTGCACAGGGCCGCCGCGACCGAGGAGTCGACCCCGCCGGACATGGCCACGACCACCCGCGCGCCGGCGGGCGCGCCGAGGTCGATCCGCGGCGCGGCGATGTCGATGGGCGCGATGTCTGCGGCGATGCTCATGGCGGGCGGAACATAGGCGCTTGCGGCGGCCTGTTCCAGTGCGGCCCATGGGAGCGGCGCGCGGCGGCGGCCCGTTTCGTAACGGGACGCCTAGCCGGCGCATTTTTATCAAATTTATTCAAGAGTTTACCACACAAATTCACCTTGACATTTAGGCGTTTCTTAAAAGCGCCCGACGTACGGTGCGCTCACTGGAGTTGCGTACTTAAGGGATCAACCGACAATGTCCGTCGCCGCTTCGAACGCCACGCCGCAGCGATCCAAGGAGCCGTATGTCATCGGCCCCGACGGATTGCCCCTGACGCTCGCCGACCTGCCGCCGAGCGACACGAAGCGTTGGGTGATCAGGCGCAAGGCCGAAGTCGTCGCGGCGGTTCGCGGCGGCCTGCTCACCCTTGAAGAGGCCTGCCGCCGCTACAAGCTCACCGTCGAGGAGTTTCTCAGCTGGCAGCGGGCGATCGACCAGTACGGCATGGCGGGCCTGCGCGCCACGCGCATCCAACAATATCGCTGAGCGTTTCTTACCTCTTTCGCCTCCGGCTCCCTCCCCTGGCCCCGCGCGTTTCGCGGGGCCTTTCTTTTGGCGCGGCTTTCGCAACCCCGCGGGCAGGCCAGAGGCGGGCGGCCGGGTGAAAATCCTCGGGCCGGCGCTTTCGCAATCCGGGATTCGCGCCCATACTGCGCCGGCCTGCGGCCCTGTGCAGTCTGTAAGGACGTGTCGAGTTTCCCCATGATGAAATTCATCGCCTCTTCCCTCGACGCGGCGAAGGCCAAGGCGCGCCGGGCGCTCGGGGAGAACGCGGTGATCATCGCGACGCGCAATCTGCCGAGCGGCGACGTGGAGGTTTCCGCTTCCGACCGGCCGGCGCCGGCCGTCCCGGTCGAGCCCGCGACGCCGGGTTTCGCCGACGAAACCCGCCACGCGATCGCGGAAGCCCGCGCGCGGCCCGCCGCCGGCGCGCGGCTCAACGAGACGCTCGAGCAGCGTTTCGCGGAAGACGCGCTGGCGCGCCTGCGCGGCGAGCTCACCCGCAGCCGGCCGCCGGCCCCGCAGCTCGATCTGTCCGACCGGATCGCGCAGGGCATGAGCGACCTCCTTCGTCCGCACGGGATCGGCGAGGCGCTGCTCGCAGCCCTTGTCGACGGCGCGCGAGGCGCGCGCATCGAGGACGATCTTTATCGCATGGAGGCGGCCTTCGCCTCGGTCTTCACCTTCGCGCCGATCCGGTTTTCGGGCGCGGCGCCGCTGATGCTCGTGGGCCCGACCGGCGCAGGCAAGACCTCTTCGGCCGCCAGGCTCGCCGCCCGCGCGATCGCGCAGGGCCAGAGCGCGTTCATCATGACCGCGGACGCGGCCCGCGCCGGCGCCGTGGAGCAGCTCAAGACCTATAGCGACGCTCTGGGCGCGGATTATTACATCGTCGAGACTCCGTTCGACGTCGATCAGGCGCTCAAGGCGCGCGCGCCGACGGGCGCGATCCTGCTCGACACGCCGGGGGTGAGCCCCTTCGATCCGGGCGACGTCGCCGCGCTCCGGAGCTTTCAGGAAGCCTGCCGGGCCGAGCCCGTGCTTGTCCTGCCCGCGAGCGGCGATGCGGCGGAGTTCCGCGACTGGGCGCAGGCGTTCCGCGAATTCGGCGTGCGGCGCGTCATCGTCACCAAGTTCGACGCCTCGAAGCGCGTAGGCGCGGCGCTCGACGCGGTTCATGCGGCCGGGCTGGGCCTTGCGCATTTTTCGGAGACGCCCTTCATCTCCGACGGGCTGATCGACGCCAACGCCGACTTTCTCGCCCGCCGGCTGCTGGCGAGCCGGCCGGGCCGCATCGCGTAGGATCAATTAGTCCTTATACGCAATACAGATCGCCATCTCGCCGTCGCCGAAGCCGGCGAGCCAGCGCAGAAAGGCCCGCCGTCCCCAGGCGCGCATGTCGGCGCGCGGCGCTTCTTCCGGCGGACGGTCTGGATGGGCGTCGACCCATTCGATGAATTTCGACGCCTCCGCCATCATCGCCGCGCCGCCCGCGCCGTTCGGCGTCGAGAACGCGGCGATGCGCGCAAAGCCCGCCTCGCGGCACAGCCGGCGCAAGGTCGCGGGGCTGAACAGAAAGAGATGGCGCGGAATCTCGAGACCCCGCCAGTGCCTGCCGAAACAACGATGGCCGTAGCTGAGCACGTTCGGCGTCGCTATCACGAGAACCCCGCCGGGACGCAAAATCCGCCGCGCCTCGGCGATGACCTCGGCGGGATTTCGCAGATGCTCGATGACGTTGTTGAGCGTGACGGCGTCGAACGACTCCGCCTCGTAACCCGCCTCGACGAGGCCGCCGTAATCGACCTCGACGCCTTTTTCGCGCGCGGCGCGCGCGGCCGCTTCGTCGAAATCGATCCCCCGCACGCGCCAGCCGCGCGCGGCCGCTTTGCGCAGAAAGCTTCCCTCGCCGCAGCCCACGTCGAGAAGCGCGCCCGGCGGACGGGCGCCCAGATAGAAAAGATCGGGCGCGAAGATTTCCGGCCGCCAGTGAACGCGCCGCAGGACGGCGCGGACAAGCCGCTTCGCCCGGCTTTCGCCGGCGTAAGCCGCAAGCGCGTCCTCGCCGCCGGACGCTCTGTCCGTATGCGTATAATAGCTTTGATAAAACTTGGCCTCCTCTCCCGGCAGGGGAAAAGGGTGAAGCCAGCAGGTGCGGCAGCGCGGATCGGCGCACTGCTTCACGCTCCACACGCCGGGCGCGCCGAACAGATGGTCGCGCACGCCCCGCCAGAGAATCTCGCCGGGCGCGCCGCATACGGCGCAGGTCGGCCTGTCTTCGGCGGCGACGCCGTCGACGGTCGTCATGTGGCTTCCTCGTCCTCGCGGGGAGCGCTGCGCGCGATGAGCACGTCCCGCGCCTCGTTGATCTTGGCGGCGAGATAGTCCGTGCCGCCCTTGTCGGGATGCAGCTGCCCGATCAGCTTGCGATGCGCCGCGCGCACCGTCTCGGCCGGCGCGTCCTCGGCGACGCCGAGAATGGAAGCGGCCTCCTTCGGCGCCATCTTCCCGCGCGGAACCGGCAGCCCCTCGCCCTCGCGCGCCCGGATCGCGCGCGCGCGCCAGATCTCGATGGCGGTGATTCCGCCCGCCGCGATCAGCAGCATGAAAGCGAGCGGCCAAAGCCTCGCGGCGAAGAGCGCGGCGGCGAGCGCGAGAAAGGCGACGCCTTTCAACAGCGTCACGTTGCGGCTTTCCGCGCCGTCGACGCGTCCGCGCGCCATGCGCCACAAGAGCAGCCCCGCGACGGCGAGCGCGCAGAGCAAGGCGAGCATCCCGATCATCCGCGCCCTCCCGGCCAGCGGCGAGCTTGCCCTATTCGCATCCGCCGCGAAAGCGGGCGAACGCCCCTCCTCAGGCGGCCTCTTTCGTTTCGCGGCCGGGCAGCTTGAGCGTCGCGACGAGCGAGCGGATCTCCAGCCGGGCGGTCACGTGGCTCATGGTCGACAGACGCACCGGCGCGTCCGGCCCGCCGAGATCGAGCAGCGTCAGGCCCATCGGAAACAGCTCGCGATAGATGACCCGGTCCCCGAAGCCGCGCGCCAGCCGGAAGCCGATGCGCGCCGACAGGTCTTCGAGCTTCTTGCCCATCTCGCGCTTGTTGCGGGCCTGGGTCGCGGAAAGCCGGTTGCGCATCACCACCCAGTCGATGCCGCCGGGCACGCCGGCGAGCGCCCGGCGCTTGCGGGCGGCCCACACCATTTCGCTGTAAAGGCTCGGGCCCGCCACCGCTCCGGTCGCCGGATCGAGCCGGGCGAGCAGATCGAAATCGACGAAGCTGTCGTTGAGCGGCGTGACGATGGTGTCGGCGTGGGCGTGCGCGAGCCGCGACAGATGGGTGTCCGCGCCGGGACAGTCGATCACCACGAAATCGCAGCCCGCCAGGCTCTGAAGCGCGGCGGCGAAATTCTCCGTCTCTTCCTGTCGGGCCGCCTCGCGGCTGTCCAGGGAGGAGGGCCTTACCTCCGGCATGAGCGGAAAGACAAGGTCTATTCCTTTGCTTTCACAGTATTTTCGCCTGTTCTCAACATAGCGGCTCAAGCTGCGCTGGCGCATGTCGAGGTCGATCGCGGCGACCTTGCGCCCGCTCTTGAGCAGCGCCACGACGACATGCATCGCCGCGGTCGACTTGCCCGAGCCGCCCTTTTCGTTGCCCAGCACGATGACGTGCGTCATCTCGCAAACCCGTTCTGAAACGCGCGCTTCCTACCCGCCTGCTTACGGCCGGGAAACCCTCCGCCGCGTAGAATGCCCCCCATGGTAAGGCGATGCTGCGGCGATTCTCCCCCGAGGGGGACATGGGCGGCGCGACCGCGCGCATTCGTTGTCGGATTGGCGGCGGGGCTGGCTCTTTTCTGGGACGGCGCCGGCGCCGAAATCACGCTGACACCGCTGCGCCAGGTCGTCACGGCCGAGGCGCCGGTCGCGACCTATCGGGTCTCGAACCCTTCCGAGCGCGTCGTCGAGGGCCGGGTGGACTGGCTCGATCTCGCCGCCACTGAGACGGCGTTTGCGCCGGCTTCCGACGCGATGCGCCCGGGGCTCAGCGCCGCGCCCTATCTCGAGGTCTCGCCGGCCTTCTTCAGACTCGAACCGGGCGCCGCGACGACCGTCAGGGTTTCGCTGCGCAAGGGCGCGCGCCCGCCTGCCGGAGAGCGGCGTTCGCATCTGCTCATTCAGACCGAGGCCGCTCGCACGCCGCTGCGCAAGGCCGGGAGCGGGCTCGAGCTCGACATCGGGCTCGGCGTCTCGACGCCGGTGATCCTGCGGACCGGCCAGGGGCAGGCGCGCGCGGCCATCGGCGAGACGCGCCTTCTGCGGGACGCGAACGGCCTTCTCGAACTTGAAACGACGCTCGTTCCCGAGGGGGAATTCTCCGCCTACGGCGCGATCGTCCTCGCCTTCGCCGAAGCGGGCGCGCCGGCGTCGGTCATCGCCGAAGCCGACAACATCGCCGCCTATCTCGACGCCGGAAAACGGCGCGTGACGATTCCGCTCGGCGCGCGCCGCCTGCCGGCGGGCGTTCTCGAAATCCGTTATGAGGGGCGGGCCGAATATCAGGGGCGCCTGTTCGACCGGCGCGCTTTCAACATCGCGCCGCCGGAGTAAGCGGGCGCGCATTTTCAACTTTTCCGGGCGCGCGCAGCGCGCCGGAACGCCTCCTGCAACTCCTTGAAAATACGCCTAAATCACGAAAACGGGGATAAAACGTGAATAGTTATCCCCGCCTTTCGCGCCGGCCTTATTCTGTCCTCATCCGGCGCCGTCTCGCCTGTCCGAAGGGTGATTGACGCCGTCCATGACGGGTATCTCGCCGAGCGCGTAAGGATCGACGCCGTCGAGACAGCCGACATTGACGCCGTACTCGTTCGGGTTCGAGCGCCGCCGGTGATGGGTGTATATGCCGCATACGGAGCAGAAGTAATGTTCGGCGGTCTTCGTGTTGAACCGGTAGAGCGACAGCTTGTCCGCGCCTTTCACGACCTTGAGGTCGGCGAACGGGACGCTCGCGACCACGGCGCGCGCCGGCGGCACATCGAACAGTTGCAGCGGCGCAGATCGACGAGGCCGTTCGGCAGCTTGAGCGCGAGCTCCACCGCGCCGCAATGGCAACGCGCCGTGTGAACCGGTTTGATCTTCGTCTCCATGCGGCGGCCTCCTTACGGCTTGCCGAAGCCGGCGCCGCGCGCCCGATCGAGCGCCTTGCGCATGACGGTCGGCAGGCGCGCCGTCTCGGGGTCGGCCCAGAGCTGGTTGGCGGCCGGCTTTTTCCGCCGCGCGCCGACGGCGGCGTAGACGTCGAGATCGAGATGAAAATGGGTGAACGCATGGCGCACCGCGCCGGCATGGCGCCAGCGCGCCCTTGCGGGCGCGGCGCGCGAGGGCGCCGCCGCGCCGTCTTCCGTCCACGGGCTCGTCGGCAGGCCGAGCATCCCGCCGAGAAGCCCCTCGGGCGGGCGGCGCTCCAGCAGCACCGCGCCGTCAGGCGCGAAGAGCGCGAAGGCCGCCCCCCGGCGCACGGGCTTGTCCCCGCGGGGCGCCTTGCGCGGATAGAGCTCGGGATTTCCATCCCGACGCGCGCGGCAGACGTCGCTCAGCGGGCAGACGCCGCAGGCGGGCTTTCGCGGCGTGCAGACCATCGCGCCGAGATCCATCATCGCCTGGGCGAAATCGCCGGGCCGCTCATGCGGCGCGAGGGCCTCGGCTTTCGCGCGAATCGCCGTCTTGCCCGCCGGCAACGGCGTCTCGACGGCGAAGAGCCGCGCAAGGACGCGCTCGACATTGCCGTCCACGACCGCCGCCGGGCGGTCGAAAGCGATCGCCGCGATCGCGGCGGCGGTGTACCGGCCGACGCCCGGCAGGGCGCGAAGCTCTTCTTCCGTATCGGGAAACGCGCCGCCGCGATCGCGCGCCACCGCGCGGGCGCATGCGTGAAGATTGCGCGCGCGGGCGTAATAGCCGAGCCCTGCCCACGCGCCCAGAACCTCGTCGAGCGGGGCGGCGGCGAGCGCCTCGACCGTGGGCCAGCGGGCGATGAAGTCCGCATAGCGGCGGCGCACGGTCGCCGCCGTCGTCTGCTGAAGCATGACCTCGGAGAGCCAGACCGCGTATGGGTCGGGCCGCGCGCCCTGCTTGCGCGCCGCCGGGCCGATGCGCCAGGGCAGATCGCGGGCGTGCGCGTCGTACCAGGCGAGCAGCCGGGCGGCGATCGTTCGCGGCGTTTCTTTTTCCACGCGTGCGCTCATCGGAAAACGAACGTGCTAGATTACGCCGTTGAGACAAGACCCGCCCGCCCGCAAGGAGCAAGCCCCGATGGCCCGCGACCGCCTCGAAACCAGACCGCCGCGCCCGGCGCCGCCGGCGATCGGGCGTTATGCGGCGAAGGTTTTCGCCGATCTCGCCCGCGAGACCCGCTACGCCGACCCGGCGCTGGCGGAGCGCTGGCCGACGCTCGCCGGCCCGGCGCTCGCCGATCTCTGCCGGCCGGGAAAGCTGACCGGCGCGCGGGGCGGAACGCTGGAAGTGTTCGTTCCGCATGGCGCGGCCGCCGCGCGCGTGCAGTTCGAGGCCGAAGCCCTGCGCCGCCGGCTGAACGATTATCTGGGCCCCGACCGGGTCGGACGCATTCTGGTGCGCCAGGCGGGCGCGCCGGCTTCGCGCGCGAAGCCGCAAGCGGCGTCCCGGTCCGGCGAGGCGAGCCCGCTGGACGGCGCGCTCGCCCGATTCCGCGCCTCGGCTTCGGCGAACGAGCAGAAATGACCGCCGCTTCCCGCCCATGCCCCGCCCTTGCATCGGGGCATGGCATGGGCGATTTTCCACCGCGCCGGCCGGACGCGCCGCGCCTGATCGAGAGGTTCGCATGTTGAGACTGCTTCCCCGCGCCGCGCTGGCGGCCGTCCCGCTTTTCCTCGCCGCCTGCGGCGGCGCGTCCTCCAACGGCGAGCAGCAGCCGGCCGATGAAACGGAGGCGTCGGCCGAAAACGCCGCCGCCGAAACGCAGACCAAGCCGGAGACCGGCGCGGCGGCGGAAATGTTTCTGGGCGATCCGGACGCGCCGGTCACGGTGATCGAGTACGCCTCGGTCACCTGCCCGCACTGCGCCGCCTTCCACGAGACGGTCTTCCCGGCGATCAAGGAGAAATATGTCGACACCGGAAAGGTGAAGTTCGTCTTCCGCGAATTCCCGACCGCGCCGGCGGGCCTGTCCTATGTGGGCTCGGTGCTCGCGCGCTGCGCGGCCGACAAGGGCGGGCGCGACGCCTATTTCCTCGTGCTCGGGGCCCTGTTCAAGACCCAGCGCACCTGGATCTACGGCGAGGACCCGAAGGCGGAGCTCCTCAAGATCGCCGCCCAGGCCGGCATGGACGAGGCGTCTTTCGACGCGTGCATGCAGCGCCAGGAGCTCGTGGAGCTCATCAACGCCAATGTCGACGAGGCTTCGAACAAGTATCAGATCAATTCGACGCCGAGCTTCGTGGTCGACGGCGAGAAGCAGGCGGTGCGCACGGTCGAAGATTTCGAGAAGGTTCTCGACGCGGCGCTCGCCGAATCCCAGGGCTAGGGAAAAGCAAGGAGTTGGCGGCGTCGCAGAATCGGCGATCACTCGGCTTTCCAAGCGCCTGTCCGGCCCCCGCCGGGCCGGGCCGTCGCCGGGACTGAGCACGTGAAGTTCACCAATCTTCGCCTTGTCGGCTTCAAGTCGTTCGTCGACGCCACGGATTTCGAGATCCGCGACGGGTTGACCGGCGTGGTCGGGCCGAACGGCTGCGGCAAGTCGAACCTGCTCGAAGCGCTGCGCTGGGTGATGGGCGCGACCTCGGCCAAGGCCCTGCGCGGGGAAGGGATGGGCGACGTCATCTTCTCCGGCACGTCGATGCGTCCGGCGCGCAACTGGGCGGAGGTCACGCTCGCCCTCGACAACGCCGACCGCTCCGCGCCGGCCGAATATAACGACAGCCCGGTCATCGAGGTCTCGCGCCGCATCGTCCAGAAAGAGGACGGCACGCAGTCGATCTACCGCATCAACGCGAAGGAGGTGCGCGCCAAGGACGTGCAGCTTCTCTTCGCCGACGCCGCTACGGGCGCGAACTCCCCGGCCCTGGTCCGCCAGGGCCAGGTCGCCGAGCTCATCAACGCCAAGCCCCAGAACCGCCGCCGTCTGCTTGAGGAAGCCGCGGGCGTCACCGGCCTGCACACCCGCCGGCACGAGGCGGAGCTGCGCCTGCGCGCGGCGGAGCAGAATCTCGAACGGCTCGACGACGTCATCGGCGAGCTGGAGAGCCAGAAGGCCGCCCTCGCCCGCCAGGCGCGCCAGGCGACGCGCTATCGTAACATCTCCGGCGACATCCGCCGGGCCGAAGCGATGACCGCTTATCTGCGCTGGCGCGAAGCGGTCGAGGCGCGCCAGGAGGCCGAGGCGCGCCTCGCCGAGATCGCCGCGCTGATCGAGGACACGGCGCGCGCCGCGGCCGCCGCCTCCGCCGCCCAGACGGCCGCGCATGAAGCGCTCGATCCCCTGCGCCAGGCGGAGGCCGAGGCCGCCGCGGCGCTGCACCGGCTGACCGTCGCGCGCGAGGGGCTGGACGACGAAGCCCGCCGGGCCGCCGCCGCGCTCGAACGCCTCGCCGGCGAGATCGAGCGGCTCGACGGCGACCTCGCCCGCGAACGCGAGCTCCTGAAGGACGCCGAGAGCGCCGTCGACACGCTCGCGCGCGAGGAGGCGGGCCTCAAGGCGCGCGAAGCCTCCGAGGCCGAGCGCCTGAAACGCGCCGGCGAGACGATGGCCGAGACCGCCGAACGCCTCGCCGAGGCCGAACGCGAATTCGACGCCAAGAGCCGCGAGGCCGCCGAGATCGACGCGCGCCGGCGCGCCGCCGCCGCCGCCATCGACGAGACCGAGCGCCGGCTGCGCAAGATCGGCGCCCAGATCGACGCGCTCGCCGCCGAGCGCGCCTCCATCGAGCCGACGCCGGCGCAGGCCCGCGCGCTCGACGAGGCGGCCGCGCGCTTCGTCGCCGCCGAGGAAGCCGCGCGCGCCGCCGAGACCGCCCTCCACCGCGCCGAGGAGGAGCGCGCCGGCGCTGAGGAGCGCGAGGCGGCCCTGCGCGGCCCGCGCCAGAAGGCCGAGCAGGCGCTTTCCGAAATCCGCGCCGAATGCGACGCCCTGAAGCGCGTGCTCGAATCGCACGGCGACGGCGACTGGCCGGCGCTCATCGAGGAAGTCGACGTCGAGCCCGGCTATGAGAACGCGCTCGCCGCCGCGCTCGGCGACGACCTCGGCGCGGCGCTCGACGACGCCGCGCCGGCCCATTGGTCGGCGCATGGCGCCGCGCCGCTTGAAGGCCTGGCGACGGCGCTTCCCGCCGAGGCCGCGCCGCTTGCGCGCTTCGTCAAGGCGCCGCCGCGGCTTGCGCGCCGGCTCGCCGCCATCGGCGTCGTCGCGCCCGAAGCGGGTCCGCGCCTCATGGCCTCGCTGCAGCCGGGCCAGCGGCTCGTCTCGCGCGCCGGCGATCTGTGGCGCTGGGACGGCTTCGTCAGCCGCGCCGAGGCGAAGACGCCCGCCGCCATCCGGCTTGAGCAGCGCAACCGCCTCGCCGCGCTCGGCGCCGACCTCGAGGCGGCGACGGCGCGCGCCGCGGCCGCGGCCGAAGAACACCAGTCGGCGCGCGAAGCCCTCGCCCGCCGGCAGGAGATCGAGCGCGAAGCGCGCAGCCTGCTCGCCGAGAGCCGCCGGGAGCTCGAGGCGGCGCGCTCGGACCTCGCCGCCCGCGAGCGGGAGCACGCCCGCGCCTCGGCCCGCATCACCGCCATCGACGAGGCGCTCGCCCGTCTTGAAGAAGACAGGGCCGAAGCCGAGGCCGCTCTCGCGGCGCGGCGCGCGGAGAAGGACGCCCTGCCCGACCCGGCGCTCATCGCCGAAGCGCTCGCAGAACTGCGCGAGGCGCTCGCCGGCGCGCGCGCGCGGGCGAGCGAAGCGCGCGCGGCGCACGCCGACCTTTCCCGCGAGGCGAAGATGCGCGCCGACCGCCTCGCCGACATCGGCCGCGAGCGCGGCGTCTGGGCGAGCCGCGGCGAGACCGCCGAGGCGCGCATCAGGGAGCTCGAAGCCCGCCTCGCCGACGCGCAGGCCGCCCGCGCCGAGGCCGCCGACGCGCCCGCCGAGATCGAGGAAAAACGCAAGGCGCTCATCGACCGCATCGAAGAGGCCGAACGCCGCCGCGCCGAAGCCGGCGACGCGCTCGCCCGCGCCGTCGCCGACGCGCAGGAGGCCGACCGCGGCGCCAAGGCCGCCGACCGCGCCGCCGCGGAGGCGCGCGAGGCGCGCGCGCGCCTCGAAGCCCAGGCCGAAAGCGCGGTCCTGCGCGTGGAGGAAGCCGCCGGCGTCGCGCAGGAGACCTGCAGCGCGCCGCCCGAAGAGCTGCTCGCCATCGCCGAGCACAAGGACGGCGCGCCGCTTCCCGCCCGCGAGGACGTCGAGCGCCGGCTCGAACGCTACAAGCGCGAGCGGGAGAATCTCGGCGGCGTCAATCTGCGTGCGGACGAAGAGATGCGCGAGGTCGCCGCGCGGCTCGAAGAGCTCGCCGCCGAGCGCGCCGACTGCGACGGCGCCGTGCGCAAGCTGCGCGCGGCGATCGGCGGGCTCAACCGCGAGGCGCGCCAGCGCCTCGTCGAGGCGTTCGAGACCGTCAACCGCAATTTCGGGACCCTGTTCACGCGCCTGTTCAACGGCGGCCATGCGGAGCTGCGGCTCATCGATTCCGACGATCCGCTCGAAGCGGGACTCGAAATCTTCGCCTCGCCCCCGGGCAAGAAGCTCGCCTCCATGTCGCTGATGTCGGGCGGCGAGCAGGCGCTGACGGCCACCGCCCTCATCTTCGCCGTTTTTATGGCGAACCCGGCGCCGGTCTGCGTGCTCGACGAGGTCGACGCGCCGCTCGACGACGCGAATGTGGAGCGCTTCTGCCGGCTGCTGCACGAAATGGCGCAGGAGACCGAGACGCGCTTCATCATCATCACCCACCACGCGCTCACCATGTCGCGCATGGACAGGCTTTACGGCGTGACCATGGTCGAGCGCGGCGTGAGCCAGCTTGTCTCGGTCGATCTGCGCAAGGCCGAACAGCTCGCCGCGGCGGAATAACGCTCCGCCGCATTTTGTGTTGAGAATAAGGCGGGCGCGGCGTGTATCGACTGCGACGCCGATTTGATCGCCGAAACAAAACAGGGACGGGACGACCATGATGCGCCGGACTCTTCTTTTCACCGTTGGAATCGCCGCCATCGCGCTGGCCGGCTGCGCGAGGGAGGCGAGCGAGGCCGAAAGCGCCGCCGAAGCCGCCGATTCGGAGGCCGTCGAAGCCGACAACATCCTGCTCGCCGAGTGGACCGGCCCTTATGGCGGCGTTCCGGCCTTCGACAGGATGGATCTCGCCGCGCTCAAGCCCGCGCTCGAGACCGCCATGGCGATGCACCTCGCCGAGATCGACGCGATCGCGAACAACGACGAGCCGGCGAGCTTCGCCAACACCATCGAGGCGCTGGAGGCCTCCGGCGACGCCATCGGGCGCGTCTTCGTCTACTGGGGCATATGGTCGTCGAACCTCTCCACGCCCGCGTTCCGCGAGATCCAGCAGGAGATGGCGCCGAAGCTCGCCGATTATCGCTCGAAGATCACCCAGAACGCCGCCCTGTTCGCGCGCATCAAGGCGGTGCGCGAAGGCGGAGAATATGAAACGCTGCGTCCCGACCAGAAGCGCCTCGTCGATCTCGTCTATGACGGTTTCGCGCGCAACGGCGCGACGCTCGAAGGCGAAGCGAAAGAACGCTACGCCGCCATCAACAAGCGCCTCGCCGAGCTGCACACGACATTCGCCAACAACGTCCTGCACGACGAAGAGTCGTATGTGACCTACATTACCGAAGACCAGCTCGGCGGCCTGCCGGAGTCCTTCGTAAAAGCGGCCGCCGCGGCGGCGGCCGAGCGCGGGCGCGAAGGCGAATATGCGATCACTAACACCCGCTCCTCGATGGATCCGTTTCTGACGTATTCGGACGAACGGGATCTGCGCGAGAAGGTCTGGCGGACCTATTACAATCGCGGGGACAATGGCGACGAATACGACAACAACGCGGTGATCGCCGAAATTCTTCAGCTCCGCGACGAGCGCGTCGCGCTTCTGGGCTATGACAATTACGCGCAGTGGCGGCTCGAAGACCGCATGGCGAAAACGCCCGAGCGCGCGCTCGCGCTGATGGAGGCGGTGTGGCCCGCGGCGGTCGCGCGCGTGCGCGAGGAGGTCGCCGAAATGCAGGCCCTCGCCGACGCCGAAGGCGCGGGGATAACCATTCAGCCTTGGGACTATCGCTATTACATGGAGAAAGTCCGTCAGGCGAAATACGATCTCGACTCGGACGAAGTGAAGCAATACCTGCAGCTCGACCGCTTGCGCGAAGCGATGTTCTTCGTCGCGGGCGAGCTGTTCAATTTCGACTTCGCGCCGGCTCCCGAAGGCTCGGTCCCGGTCTTTCATCCCGACGTGAAAGTCTGGGAAGTGACCGACAGGACCAGCGGCGAGCATGTCGGCCTGTGGTATCTCGATCCCTTCGCGCGGCCGGGCAAGCGCTCGGGCGCCTGGGCGACGAGCTATCGCAGCCATGAGACCTTTCGCGGGAAAAAGACCGTCCTCGCCTCAAACAATTCGAACTTCATCAAGGGCGCGCCGGGCGAGCCGGTGCTGGTTTCCTGGGATGATGCGGAGACCTTTTTCCACGAATTCGGCCACGCGCTGCACTCGCTGTCGTCGAATGTCGCCTATCCGACCCTGAACGGCGGCGTGCGCGACTACACCGAGTTCCAGTCGCAGCTTCTCGAACGCTGGCTCGCCACCGACGAAGTCATCGACCGCTTCCTCGTGCATTACGAGACCGGCGAGCCCATGCCGGACGAGCTCGTCGCCAAGATCAAGGCGGCGGCGACCTTCAACCAGGGCTTTGCGACCACGGAATATCTCGCCTCGGCTCTCGTCGACATGCGCTTCCACATGGTCGACCCGACCGGGATCGACCCGGACGCGTTCGAGCGCGAGACCCTCGCCGAGCTGGGCATGCCGGACGAGCTCGTCATGCGTCACCGCAGCCCGCATTTCGGGCATATCTTTTCCGGCGAAGGCTATTCGGCCGGCTATTACGGCTATATGTGGGCGGACGTTCTGACGTCGGACGCGGCCGAGGCCTTCGCCGAGGCGCCGGGCGGCTTTTACGACAAGGAAGTGGCGAGCCGCCTCGTCGAGCACCTTTTCGCGCCGCGCAACGCCGTCGATCCGGCCGAGGCCTATCGCGCTTTCCGCGGCCGCGACGCGCGCATCGAGGCGCTGCTGCGCGACCGGGGCTTCCCCGTTCCGGGCGAATAGGAAAGAGCCCGCCGCGGCGAGACGCCGCGGCGGGAATTTTGCTTTTCCGCCAGCATGTTAGGCGAAAAATCGTTTGCTTGACGCTGCCGGGGGCCGCGGCTAAGGTCCGCCGCGATTTCTGGCGCGGGCGGCCGCTCGCGCCTCTTTTCGGGCACGCCCATGGCGGACGACGCCGGCAAGCAACAACCGCCCTCGCTTGATGAGTTCTCGAAGCGTTTGGCCGCCGCGCGCGGCGGCGATGCGAACGCGAAGGAACCGCGCGCGAAGGACGGCTCCGGGATGGGGCGGGCGTTCCGCCTGTCCAGCGAGCTGCTCGCCGGGCTGATCGTGGGCGTCCTGCTCGGATGGGGGCTCGACCGGCTGGCGGGAACCTCTCCTTGGGGGCTCCTGGCGGGCATATTCCTCGGCTTCGCGGCCGGCGTGCTGAACGTGGCGCGCGCCATGAAAGCAACGGGAAACGCTCCGCCTGCGGACGGGCGGAACGACGATTGAGACGAACAGCCGGCGGCGCCGTTCCGAGCGCCCAAGGCGCAGGGGTGCAGGAACGATGATCGGGTTGAACGCCGCCGGGCCGATGGAGCAGTTCGAGATCGTCCCCCTCGTGCCGCTTTCGCTCGGGACGATCGACATCTCGCTCACCAACTCCGCCTTGTGGATGATCATCGCCGTGGCAGTCTCTGCCGCGTTCTTTCTCGCCGCGATACGCCGGCGCGCGCTGGTGCCCGGCCCGCTGCAGTCGACGGCGGAAGTCGCCTACGAGTTCGTCGCCGACATGGTGCGCGGCGCCATCGGCCAGGAAGGGATGAAGTTCTTCCCCTACGTCTTCACGCTCTTCATCTTCATCCTGACGGCCAACCTCCTCGGCCTTTTCCCGACCATTCCCGGCGCGCCGCACGGGCTTCATACCTTCACCACGACGAGCCACATCATCGTCACCTTCGCGCTGGCGATTCTCTCGATCTCCATCGTCATCGTCTACGGGTTTTACAAAAACGGCCTCGGCTTTCTGAAACTGTTCGCGCCGTCGGGCGTGCCGATCTGGCTGTTGCCGCTCATTGTGCTGATCGAGTTCGTCTCCTTCCTGTCGCGCCCGCTAAGCCTGTCGATCCGACTGTTCGCCAACATGCTGGCGGGCCACGTGATCCTGAAAGTGTTCGCGACCTTCATCGTCATGCTGTTCGGCGCGGGCGCGACCTTCGGCTGGCTGTCGATCTTTCCCTTTCTCGGCATCGTCGCGGTGACGCTGCTCGAGCTGCTCGTAGCGTTTCTTCAGGCGTATGTGTTCGCCATCCTCACCTGCATCTATCTCAACGACGCGGTGCATGCCGGGCACCACTGAGGAGCGAGGACTTGTCTTTCCCTTCGCGGCCTATTAAGGGCCGGCCGCGAAGCCAAGGGACCAAAGGCTCAAAGGACAATTGGGAGTTAAAAACATGGAAGCTGAAGCTGCAAAACTCATCGGCGCCGGAATCGCCGCCCTGCCGCTCGCCGGCGCCGCCGTGGGCCTTGGCGTGATCTTCGGCAATTTTCTCTCCGGCGCGTTCCGCAACCCCTCGGCCTCGGCCGGCAATCAGCAGACGCTGCTTCTCGCCTTCGCGCTGACGGAGTTCACGGGCCTGCTCGGCTTCGTCGTCGCGATGCTCATCCTGTTCGTGTTCTAAAGCGCTTCCCGGAGCATTCCGGAAAGGGGAGCTTTCGCCTGATGTCCCTCGTCGCGATCCTCGTCAGCGCCGCCGCGCCCGCCGCCGCCCCTGTCGTCGAGGGGGCGGGCGAGGCCGGGCCCGGCCTGCCGCAGATGGACGCCTCGACCTATCCGAGCCAGCTTTTCTGGCTCGCGGTCACCTTCGGCTTCCTCTACTGGATCATGACGAGCTTCGTGCTGCCGCGCCTCGGCGGCGTGATCGAAGAACGTCGCGACCGCATCGCCGACGACTTCGACCAGGCCGCCGAGTTCAAACGCAAGGCCGAAGAGGCTGAAGCCGCCTATGAGGCCGCCCTCGCCGACGCCAAGGCGCGCGCGCGCGCGATCGCGGCCGAAACCCGCGAGTCGCTGAACGAGGAGCTCGCCGAACTGCAGCGCGAAGCGGACGCCCGCGTCGCGGCGAGTCTGGCCGCCGCGGAGGCGCGCATCGCCGCCATGAAGGAAGACGCCGCCGCGAAAGTGCGCGAGGCCGCCGCCGAGGTCACGCGCGCCGTCGTGGAGGCGCTGATCGACGAAACCCCGACGCCGGAGGCGGTCGATTCGGCCCTCAACGGCGTCGCCAAGGCGGCCTGAGGACGCGCCGATGATCAGCCTCGCGACAATCAGCCTCGCCGCAGCGGAAACCGCCGGTCACGCCGAGACGGCCTGGTGGCAGGACACCGCGCTCTGGGTGAGCCTCGCCTTTCTGGTCGTGGTCGGCGTTTTCGCCTATTTCCGCGTCCATAAGAAAATCGGCGACGCCCTCGCCAAGCGCGCCCAGCGCATCGCCGACGAGCTCGACCACGCCCGACGTCTGCGCGAGGAGGCGCAGGAGCTTCTGGCCCATTACCAGCGCCGCCAGCGCGAGGCTGAAGACGAGGCCAAGAGCATCGTCGAGCAGGCCAAGCGCGACGCCAAGCGCCTCGCCGCGGAAGCCCGCGACAAGATCAACGAGCAGATCGAGCGCCGCACCAAGGCGGCCGAAGACAAGATCGCCCGCGCCGAAGCCCAGGCCCTCGCCGAAGTGCGCGGACAGGCCGCCGAGCTCGCCGTCGAGGCGGCCCGCGAGATCATCCGCAAGCGTATGGATCAGGGCGCCCAGGCGGCGATGATCGACAAGGCGATCAGCGACCTGCGCGCCGCCAAGCTGCAATAGCCGCGCGCGGGTTCCGTATCCTTCCTTATTCCGCGCCGATTTTTCCGAACGCTCCTTTCCCATTGAACCCCTCATGGCGCCCGGCTATCCGGTCGGCTGATGGCGCCTTTGCTTCAGATGAGCGGAATCAGGCTGTCCTTCGCCGGCGCGCCGCTGCTCGAGGGCGTCGCCCTTTCCCTCGCCGCGCGCGAGCGCGTCGCGCTGGTCGGGCGCAACGGCTCGGGCAAGTCGACGCTTCTGAAAATCGCCGCCGGCCTTATCGAGCCGGACGGCGGAGAGCGCTTCGTCGACCCGGCGGCGCGCATCGCCTATCTGCCGCAGGAGCCCGATCTTTCGGGGTATGAAACCGTCGGCGCCTTCGCCTGCGCGGACCTGTCCGATCCGTCCGAATCGTTTCGTGCAGAGAAACTCCTCGCCGCGCTCGGCCTGTCGCCGACGCTTTCGACGCGCGCGCTATCAGGCGGCGAGATGCGCCGCGCCGCGCTTGTCCGCGCCCTCGCGCCCGAGCCCGACGTTCTGTTGCTCGACGAGCCGACCAACCATCTCGATCTGCCGGCGATCGCCTGGCTCGAAGCCTTTCTCGCCGAGAGCGCGGCCGGAATCGTCGTCATCAGCCACGACCGGCGCTTCCTCGAAAATCTCACCGCCCGGACGGTCTGGATCGACCGCGGCGCGACGCGCGCGCTCGATCGCGGCTTTTCCGCTTTCGAGGAATGGCGCGACCAGCTGCTGGAAGAGGAGGAAGCCGCGCGCCGCAAGCTCGATCGCAAGATCGCCATGGAGGAGGACTGGCTGCGCTATGGCGTCACCGCGCGACGAAAGCGCAACGTCCGGCGGCTGCGCGAGCTTGACGAAATGCGCAAGGCCCGCCGCGAGGCGCGACGGCGGCCCGGAAACGTCGTCTTTTCCCTCGCCCGCGGCGAGGTCGCCGGCAAACGCGTGATCGTCGCAGAGAAAATCTCAAAGTCCTTCGGCGGGCGCGCGGTCGTGCGGGACTTCTCCATCGAGATCGCGCGCGGCGACCGCGTCGGAATCGTCGGTCCGAACGGCGCGGGCAAGACGACGCTCCTGAAGCTTCTCGCCGGCGCGCTGGCGCCCGACGCGGGAACCGTCAGTCTGGGGACGAACCTGCAGATCGTCACGCTCGACCAGCGCCGCGCCGCGCTCGACCCCGACGCGCGCGTCGCCGACGCCATCGTCGACGGGCGCGGCGATTGGGTGGAGATCAATGGCGAGAAGCGTCATATCGCAAGCTATCTCAAGGACTTTCTGTTCGCGCCGGAGCAGTTCCGCGCGCCCGTGTCGGCGTTGTCGGGCGGGGAGCGCGGGCGCCTGGCGCTCGCCGCCGCGCTCGCCAGGCCCTCAAATCTGCTCGTCCTCGACGAGCCGACGAACGACCTCGACCTTGAAACCCTCGACCTGCTCGAAGAAACGCTGGCGGACTATCGCGGCGCGCTATTGCTCGTCAGCCACGACCGCAGCTTTCTCGACCGGCTGGTGACGTCCGTCGTCGCGCCGGCGCCGCCTTCCGCCGGTCTGCCGCCCGGAACCTGGCTCGAATACGCCGGCGGTTATGAAGACATGCTCGCCCAGCGCGGAAGCGCGCCTGGCCTTGAGGACGCGCCGGCGCAGCCCGGCGCGCGCGCGAAGCCGCGTCGAGAAGAGACGGCGCCCGCAAAGCCCGCCGCGCGGCAGAAGCTCAGCTTCAAGGAGAAATTCGCCCTCGAACAATTGCCCGGACGCATCGAAGCGCTTGAACGCGAGATCGCGGCGCTGCGCGCGAAACTCTCCGACCCCGCTTTGTTCGCGAGCGACCCGGCGATGTTTCACGACGCCGCCGCCAGACTCGAGAAGGCCGAAGCCGCCCTCGCCGCGGCGGAGGAGGAATGGCTGGCGCTGGAGACGAAACGCGAGGCGCTGGAGGGCTGATCGCGTCCGCGCGCCGCCGTCAGATGAAGATCGCCACCGACTGGCGGCTTGCGACGAGCGGGCACCCGTCCCGGGCCCACACGAACATGTCCTGGCTGGAATAGCCGTCGGCGGCGTTCTCCGCCTTGGTCGCGAGCAGGAACCAGCCGTCCTCGGTCGATGAATCCGTTGCGAGAAAGTTCACGCCCCAGGTCATGGAGCTGATGGGCGCGAAGCGCGGGAACATCGGCATGACCGCCGGCGGCGGCATGTCCGCAAGGGCCAGCAGCGCGGACAACGACGTCGCCGCGCGGTCGCGATGGCGCACCCAGAGAAAAAGATCGGACCCGGACGATCCCGTTCCCGGTCGCCCGCCCGCCGCGAGCCTCGTCTCGAAATGCGCGGCGAAGGGCGGGCCCATGCCTTCAGGGATGTAGGGCTCGCAATCCTCCGGCGGCTTTATCGACGGCGCCGGCAGAAAGGCGCGATCGAACATCGACTCGCGCGCCGCGCCGAAAGCGAAGATCGCCCGTGCGGCGAGACCCTTGTCGGCGGAAAGATCGGCCTCGACGAAGGTGACGGAACGCCCGGCGCGCAGCACCGACGCCTCTACGGCCAGCATGCCGTCCGCCGGACCGATGAAAACGATCTGGGCCGAGCGCAGCGGGGCGAGATCCGGCATGGCGCGCAGCGCGCCCTCGAGGCACAGCGCCGCGGCGAGCCCGCCATAGGTCGTGCGCCCCTGGCGCCAGTCCTCCGGCACGTCGACCGCAAATCGGCCGCCGTCGGCGCGCAGCGACGCCATCAGGCGCGTAAAGGACGTGAGATCAACCGACGACCCGGACATGCGAGAGCTCGCTGGGAAACCACGCGACAGCCTCGATGTCCTAGGTCGCACAGGCCCGCGCGCCAAGACTCTTGCGCAGCGACTTCGTTAATCGACCGCTTTCGCGCCGCCGGGCGCAGGCTCCCACAGCTCGATGGGATTGCCCTCCGGGTCATGAATGCGCGCGAAGCGGCCGGCTTGCGAATCCCACTCTGCGCGGGTTTCAACATCAATGCCGGCGGCTTTCAGCCGCGCCGTCATGGCGGCGAGATCGTCGACGCGGAAGTTGATCATCCATTGCTGCTCGCGTCGGCCGAAATAATCCGTGTTCGCGGCAAAGGGCGCGAACACGGTCTGGCCAGCCTCCTGCGTCCAGACGCCGTTGGCGATGTCAGCGACGCCGAGATGCCGCTCATACCAGGCGGCGAGCGCCTTGGGATCGCGCGCGCGGAAGAAAAATCCGCCGATGCCGGCGACTTTCGCCATCTCATTTTCCCCTTCCATCAGTTGCGCCATTACGGCCAGAGCTTGGCCGGATGCGAGTCCGGCGTGATGATTTCCTTTCTCAGCGCGAAGCTGACGATCGACACGCCGTTTCCTTCCCGCGCTATTCCGGCGAGAAAACCGTCGCCGTAGCAACGGACGTCTTCAAGTCCGATGACGGCGTTTCCCCAGCTTCTCAGCATGATCTCGACGCGACCGTCCTTGTGGAGCGTAACGTCCTGAATGTCCGCCTGCGCAGCATCGAATCGCGCGCCGAGGCCTGCGCGACGGTCGCTGTACAGCACCGTGAACCGGCCGATCAGCCTGTCGCCGCCCCAGCCGAAGGCGCCCTCGGAATAGGCGCCGTGTCCCCACGGATATGTCGCGCCGTCGCGCGAGCGGATTTTCACGGCCGCCATCTTGGCGCCGATGCGATGGTCGCCGGGACTGGTCCCGCGCCTGGCGTTCACATAGGACCAGAGATCTTCAGCGAACGCCGCGCATTCGAGTTCGGCGCCCTGCGGCGCAAGCAGCTCCGGACGCAGCTCAAGCCGCCCCGCTTCGATTTGCGGCCCGATCGCGCGTTTGGCGCCAGCTTCGCGCGTCTCATCCTGAGCCGCGCCCGACGTCGCGACAAGGGCGAGCAACACGCCCGCGCATGCTGATTTGACGATCATGGCTGTTCTCCCCGCTGACAGCCCTTGAAGCCTATCCCAGGACGCGCCTTGAGCCTAATCGTATTGCGGCGGAACGCCTGTTGCATCCGCGCCCCGTTCAGGCGCGCCGGCCGGTCGATGCGCGCGCCGGGTTATGATAGACGCCGGATCGCAAAATACGGGGGTGAGGCTGACCAGGAAAAGCCGCCTGATCGAAGCCGTCGGACGCGCCGCGCCGGGCTGGCGCCCGCGCGCGCTGCGCAACCGCGCGCTGATCCTTGCGGCCGCCTGGCGCCATCGTGCTGCGGTTTTCGCCATGCTCGACGCGCCCGCCTCATCCGATCTCGGCCGGCTTTTGCGCGAGCGGCCGGAGACGCTGGGCGCGCTCATCTGGCCTTATCAGACCGCCTCCTGGCCGGCGCGCGAACGGCTGCGCCGCATCGCCGATCATTGCGAGATCGTCGATGCGCTCGGCCCGCCCTTTTCGTTCGGCGTCGAGGAGAAGCTCATTCTGCTTGAGCTCGGCGAGATCTATCCTGGCCTGCGCGTCGTGCTCGATCAGCCGAAATGGTTCATGCGCGAGGGCCAGCTCACGCTCAATCTCTTCATCGGAAGCTTCCGCGCCTATTCCTTGGCTTTCTCCTTCAATCGGGACGCCGACGGGACGCGCGCGGTTTTCATCGGCGGGCTGCAAGGGCGCAACCGGGAGGACGCGCGCGACCTTTACCGCGATCTTACGAAGGCTCTCCATGGCCAGCGGCCGCGGGATTTCATCCTGGAGCTTCTGCGCATGCTGTGCCGGGCGACGGGCGCGGAGCGAATCTACGCCGTCTCGAACGCCCATCGCCATCAGCTTCATCCGTTCCTCAACAAAAAAGACCCCTTCACCCTGGATTACGACGAGATCTGGCGCGACCGGGGCGGGCGCGCCGTGGATCCGGTCTTTTTCGAGCTTGATCGCGACCCGCCGGCGCGCGATCTTGCCGAAGTGAAGCCCAACAAGCGCTCCATGTACCGCAAACGCGCGCAGTTTCTGGACGATGTCGAAGCCGAGATGCGTCGGCGCCTGCCGACGCTCGCGTCGGTTCGGTTTAAAGACGACTGACGGGGAACGCCAATGTTTGGCATGCTGAGATTCTGGATCGAGCCCGGCGAGAAGATCGTCGCCAATCAATACCGTTACCGGCGGTGGAAGAACCGCAAGGGACCGATCGCAGCGCTCGTCAGAGGGTATTGCAAGTTCCAGCACCGCTACTGGCGGTTCGTCACCACCTGTCTCATCAATATCGAAGCGGAGATCCATCCGACCGCCAAGCTGATCCATGCGATCGGCGTGATGATTCACAAGGACGCGGTCATCGGCGAGAACTGCATGATCATGCAGCACGTCACTCTCGGCCAGCTCGCCGGGCCCGGCGCGCCGAAGCTCGGCAGGAACGTCTATGTCGGCGCCGGCGCGCGCGTGCTCGGCCCCGTCACGATCGGCGACAACGCCCGCATCGGCGCGAACGCCGTCGTCATCAAGGACGTGCCGGCCAACGCCACCGCCGTCGGCGTGCCCGCCCGCATCATTCTTCGGGATGAGCCGGCGTCGAGCGAAGCCGCGCCGGAATCGCCCGCCCAAACGCCTTCCGGCGCGGCGTAAGCGTTCTGCCTGCGCCGTTTCGATCCTGGGCGCGATGGGCTAAGCTTGCGCGACGCGGCGAGGGCCCGGCGCGCCGAAGCGTCCGCCGGGGGTGGGGATGTCGGAATATTTCTACGGCGAGGATGAGAGCGCGCGCCCTTCGGCGCTCGAGCGCTTGCGCGCGCGGATGGCGGGCTGGGCCGAGCGGCTCGCCCCGCGCCGGGCCGCATCCGCCGCTCAGCCCGACGGCGCGCCGCCGGACCCGGCGAAGCTGCTTTTTCCGGTTCAGCCCGATGCCGCGTCGGGCGAGCGCGTGGATGCCGACCGTCCTCTGCGCGCGCGTCTTGAGGAAAGCGCGGAGAACATCGCCGGCTATCAGAAGACCCTGCGCGCCCGCGCGGGCGAAGTCTGGCGCGCCGTCGTCGAGCGGCGCGACGGCTTTGCGCGCAACGTCGCCTACTACCTGCGCGTCCTGATCGGGATCGCGCTCGCCGGCGTCGCGCTGCACCTCGACCGGGCCTCGCTTACCGACGGGATGACCATTTTCGGCCCGATGAGCGTCAGCGAGCCCAACCATGCCGCCATCGTCTCGGCGGTCTTTTTCTGGTTCGGCGCGCTCTTGGCGACGGGCGGCCTTATCGGCCTGCTGTTCGTCTCGGCGGCCGGCGACGCCGATAATCGCAAGGTTCAGGCGCGCGCGCGGCGGCTCGGCGGAGATGCCGCTGCGATCGCGCTCAGGATCGACGCCGCGCTCGCGGCCGCCCGCGAGGAGATGGACCGCCACCATGCCCGCAATCGCCCGGCCAGGGCCGTAGGCGCGCTTTCCCAGGCGCATCTCATCGCGCTTGAAGCCGCGACCCTGTTCCGGACCCTCGGCGTTCTCAACGACCGGCCGGGCGAGCCGGCCGACGAGGCCGCGCGCCGGCGTTTCGCCGAATTTCTGAGGGAAAGCGCCGCGCCGGAGGACGTCCCGCAGGCGGGCGCGTTCTTCGCCGTCCTCGCCGCGCTCGCGATCGGCTTCGCCTTCGGCTACGGCTTCGCCTATGTGCAATTCGTCCCCGGCCCCGAGTCGCCGGAGCAGACCGATGCGGCGAGCCTGTTGAAGCTTTACCCGGCGGCGGCGCACGCGCTTCTGGGCGCGGGGCTGATCTATGCGCTGCTGGGCTGGATCTGCGGCCAGCTGCGCTTCGTCATCGCCGCCGACGCCCGCCGTCAGGCGCTCGTCGAAGCGCTCGACGCGGCGCGCAGCCCCTTCACCGGCGAGAACGCGCCGCGCATGGACGACATCGCCCAGCGCATCGAGGACGCGCTCGCGGTATACATCGCATGGGTCGAGCCGCCTCCCGGCAAGCCGAAAACCGGCGCCGCCGCCGCCGCGGCCGAGGACGACGCGCCCGCATGGCGGCGCCCGCCCGAAGGGCCGCGATTCGTCGAAACCGGCTTTCAGGCCGCCCCCAAGGCCTTTCGCGCCGACCCGCCCGACCGCGATTCCGAAAAAAAATCGCGCCGCGGGACGGGCCCGAAACGAACCCTCAAAGGGCTTGTCAGGCCGCCCGGAATTTAACCATTCAGGCGCACTCAGTGCGACGGCTTAAGATTCCCTTAACCAAAAAAACCTGACCTGTTGGTAACTTCATATTGACGGAGGGAAAGGCCTCCATCACTATATCTTGTGTCGATGGCGCTGAAGGGGGCGCGCCGGCCCGAGGCCCGGAACCGAGCGGGAGAACGGCCTTGGGAAGCCCCGGAAATGCCGCCCGGAAGGCCGCGATCGACGCTTCATGAAACACAGCGCGACGCCCGCGCCGGCGAGCGGCCCCGAGAGGCTATCCGGCGCCCAGGGAGACGCGCGCCCGGGCCAAAAGGCCGGGACAAAAGGAAGGGGACGAAGCATGTCGCTGTCGACGGAAGCCGCCGAACGAGTCGAAGCTGCCAGCCCCGCCGGGGGCGCGGCCGATCCCGCCGCGACTCCCGCGCCGGCTCGCCGGCCCGCGCTCAAGGTGGTGCGCGACATCGTTCTCGATCGCTCCCGCGACGCGCTGCTGACCGACTTCGGCAAGAAGACGCTCGAAGACCGCTATCTCCTGCCCGGCGAGTCGTTTCAGGACATGTTCGCGCGCGTAGCGCGCACCTATGGCGACGACGCCGACCACGCCCAGCGCATCTACGACTACATCTCGAAGCTGTGGTTCATGCCGGCGACGCCGATTCTCTCGAACGGGGGGGCGAACCGCGGCCTTCCCATCTCCTGCTTCCTCAACGCCGTCGGCGATTCGCTTGAGGAGATCGTCGGCGTATGGAACGAGAACGTGGCGCTCGCCTCCAACGGCGGGGGCATCGGCACCTATTGGGGCGGAGTGCGCTCCATCGGCGAGAAGGTGAAGGGCGCGGGCCAGACCTCCGGCATCATCCCCTTCATCCGCGTAATGGACTCGCTCACCCTCGCCATCAGCCAGGGCAGCCTGCGCCGGGGCTCGGCGGCGGTGTATCTCGACATCCACCATCCGGAGATCGAGGAGTTCCTCGAGATCCGCAAACCTTCCGGCGACTTCAACCGCAAGTCCCTCAACCTCCATCACGGCGTCAACGTCACCGACGAATTCATGACCGCCGTGCTGCAAGACGCGGAGTTCGCCCTGCGCTCGCCCAAGACCGGCGAGACGCTGCGCGCCGTGAGCGCCCGCAAGCTGTGGCAGAAGATCCTTGAGACGCGCCTCGCCACGGGCGAGCCCTATCTCGTCTTCTCCGACACGGTGAACCGTCAGATGGCGAAGCACCAGCGCGATCTCGGCCTCAAGGTTTCGACCTCCAACCTGTGCTCGGAGATCATGCTGCACACGGGGCCGGATCACCTCGGCGAGGACAGAACCGCCGTGTGCTGCCTTTCTTCGATCAACGCCGAGAAATATTTCGAGTGGAAGGACGAGCCGCTGTTCGTCGAGGACGTGATGCGCTTTCTCGACAACGTTCTGGAGGATTTCATCCGGCGCGCGCCGGCCTCCATGGCCAAGGCCGTCTATTCGGCCAGGCGCGAGCGCTCGGTCGGGCTCGGCCTCATGGGCTTCCACTCCTTCCTGCAGCAACAGGGCGTTCCTTTCGAATCCGCCATGGCGAAGGCGTGGAACATCAGGCTGTTCAAGCACATCCGCATGGGCGCGGACGCGGCCTCGGTCAAGCTCGCCGAGGAGCGCGGCGCTTGCCCCGACGCGGCCGAGCGCGGCGTGAAGCAGCGCTTCTCCCACAAGCTCGCCATCGCGCCGACCGCCTCCATCTCCATCATCTGCGGCGGGTGCAGCCCGTGCATCGAGCCGATCCCGGCGAACGTCTATGTGCACAAGACGCTGTCGGGCTCTTTCACGGTGAAGAACGCCGCGCTCGAGAAGCTGCTCGCCGAGAAAGGTCACGACACGGACGAGACCTGGGCCTCGATCATCGAGCATGAAGGCTCCGTGCAGCACCTCGATTGCCTCACGGACGAAGAGAAGGCCGTGTTCAAGACCGCCTTCGAGATCGACCAGCGCTGGGTGATCGAGCTCGCCGCCGACCGCGCGCCGCTCGTCTGCCAGGGCCAGTCGGTGAACGTCTTCCTGCCCGGCGACATCGACAAATGGGATCTTCACATGCTGCACTGGACGGCGTGGGAGAAGGGCGTGAAGTCGCTCTATTACTGCCGCTCGAAGTCGGTCCAGCGCGCCAGCTACGCCGGCGGGCGCAAGGGCGAGGCCGGCGCGGCCGCTCTCGACAGGGCCGAGGCCAGGGCCGCCGAAGCCGCCGCCGCGCCCGGCGACGACGCCCCCGACATGCAGACCCTGATGCAGGCCGCGGCCAGGACCGATTACGACGAGTGCCTGGCGTGTCAGTGAGAGGGTACATTTGAAATCGAAATGGGTTCATCAATCTCCGTACTACCGGCGCGACGGAACCTATGTTCGCGGCTCATGGCAGTTGCGCCTTAAAGGCGACAACAACAAGGGAGGTATGAGTTACCGCCATCCGTGCCCTATTTGCGAAACTTCCATAATCAGCATTCGAATGCCGAATGGCGGATGGGCTCACTTTGAAGCCGGCGCAGGAATGACGCGAATCAAACACGCTTGTCTCCACCGACTTGATGGATACTTCAAAAAACGTGATGATAGAACGCTCGATTTACTCAAGCGTGAACAAGTGAAAAAAACGCCATAAACGCAAAGGCGGCCGAGCAACGCGATAAAGTAACACAATATTAGTAGCGCTTATGGGAAACACAACGCACGAAACTTGGTATATAGGCCTGCCTTCGGGCAATCACCCAATCAATAGCAAGCTTGGCCGGTATTTCGCAGCAACATCATACATCGAGTTTTCCATATTGCTGTGCATGGCCGCCGCTTTAGGAAATGCCTCGGATCTCGACAAGGCGTTCGCCGAACTCAAAACCATTAAATGCATTCATAGAACTCAATAAGCTGGAAAAGACCGCCAAAAAATCTGACATCGATGAATATCGTAAAGGGATAATCCTTGCCGCCTGCGCACACATGCGAAAGCTGAATGACCGGCGGAACGATTACGCTCATGGATTATTTGAGCACACCAAAGATGGCGCCGTTCGCCTTCGTCCTTTCGGAATCAATGACGCTCCGCAAATTCTTGAGCCAGCTCGGGTTGAGGGCGACATTATGCTGCTTGATATTATGTTCCACATGGCCCGATTCGTGGCGGGACGAATTACTCGCGAGCAGCTCCAGCCCTATATGGATAGATTAACTTCCGCAAAAGTAGACCCCCACGATTTGCAGGGGGCGTAGCCAGTATCCACTCGCCGCGCACGCCGACTTGGCGGGATAAATCCCGCTGCTGTCCGGTTTAGCCACGCCTGCTGCTTAGGGCGGGTTAGCCGGAGGCGTAATCCGCGCCCCGCCCAGAGTCCGCCGTCTGCGCCGCATCTGCGATCCTTCTGGCATCGCCGCGGTCTACAAGCGGTCGGCACCGCAGCACCGCCCCGCCGCAGAACGGACTTCACCCCACCATTTCCGGCCCCGCCGCGATGATTGCCTTGGCGTACCGGGACCCGCCCTCCTCGCACGCACCCGACGAGCAACTCACTGTCATACTGGATGCGCTGCGGCGCGCCCGGGATGACGGGGGTCTGCTTCCCGCCGCCTGCCGCCTGCCTCCTATTCGCTGCCCCATTCCCGAATTCGTCCGCCTTTGCGTGGAATTCCCCTCTCGGAAAAACAAGGACTTAACCGAAAAACGGGGAAAGTTATCCCCGCCTGTCGGCCCGGCTCCATACTGGGCGCATGAGAACGCCCGCGCCTTTCCCTTCCCGCCCAGCCGCGCCCGCCCGCCGGGCCGCGCCGGCGCGGCGCGCCGCCCGGGCCCCGGGGACGATTCCGTGCGAAACGCCGCGAGGCGAATCGTTCGAAACTAGGCCGGCGCCCGCGCGGGCTCTGAACGAGCGCGAACGCCGGCCCGTTCGTTTCGCACGAAACGCAAGCGCCCGCCCGGCGGGGCCCCGGCGGGGCCTTGCGGCCCCCTCGCCGCCACTCGGACGGCGAGGCCGGCAGAGCCGGCGCGCCCTCGGCCCGCGCGGGAATGCCGCCGTCGCCCGGACCGACTGTAGCATTTTTGCAATGGTTTCTGGGAGCGTTCGCAAAAATCGCCCAAGGGGGCTTGTCAAGCCGGGATTATCGGCCAACCATAATTCAATAAAAAAAAACACTTTCGTTAAACGGCGTGGCCGAAGCGGAAGCGCGAGCATGCAGCCTTAAGCAGGGGAGGACGGCAGGCGTTATTTCGACCCGACGGGTTTCTCGGCGCCGCAAGCTATGTTAACGCTATCAACGCCCGCGGCGCATCGTCGCGGCCGGGAACCATAATCCCCTGCGCCGCATGGGCGGCGAAACGGCGCGTCCCGCGCCTGGTTCGAAAGGAGGTGTACGGAGCAATAGCATCGCAAATTCGCATGTCGCGCCGCGCGGCGCCTGCGCGCCCGGTTCGTCATTATGCAGAATAGAAACCATGGCGCGCCTGCTCGCGCATTCGCTGGTCGGCGCATGCGCGTCGCGATTCAACGGTCGTCGCCGACGACTAACCGCAATCGTTCTTCAAAGGGAGGCAAAACGTGAAAGAACGCAGTCACAATACCGATCATTCAAAAAAGGCCGCCGGGCTGAAGCGCGCCGCGCTTCTGGGCGGCGCGTCCACTCTGGTCATGCTGTCGCTCGCGCCGGCGGCCCTCGCGCAGGACGCCGAAGAGACCGCGAGCGACGAGATCATCGTCACCGGCGTGCGCGCCTCGCTGGGGCGCGCGGCCGACATCAAGCGGAATTCGCACGGCGTCGTCGACGCGATTTCCGCCGAGGACATCGGCAAGTTTCCCGACACCAACCTCGCCGAATCCCTGCAGCGGATCACGGGCGTCTCCATCGACCGGGTGAACGGCGAGGGCTCGCTGGTCACCGCGCGCGGCTTCGGCCCGCAGTTCAACCTCGTCACGCTGAACGGCCGCCACATGCCCGCCGCCAATGTCGGCACGATCGGCGGCGGCGACGGGGCGGACTTCGACGGCGGCGCAGGGCGCTCCTTCGACTTCCAGAACCTGGCTTCGGAAGGCGTCCGGCGTCTTGAGGTCTACAAGACCGGCCGGGCGGACATTCCAACCGGCGGCATCGGCGCAAGCGTGAACGTGGTCACCGCCCGCCCGCTGGATAATCCCGGCGCCCATCTTACGGTCGGCGCCAAGGCTCTCCACGACACCAGCGTCGTGTTCGGCAGCGACGTCACGCCGGAGATTACGGGTCTCGCCAGCTGGACGGATGAGAGCGAAAAGTTCGGCGTCAGCATCTTCGGCGCATGGCAGAAGCGCGACAGCGCATCGGCAGGCGCGACCAGCAACGCCTGGAACGTGACGACGATCAGCGATTTCCTGAGCAACACCAATCTCGTGCGTCCGACCTCCATCGTGAATAACGCGCCGTCGGATCCCGATACGCTCGTCACTTTCCCGAACGACAGCCGTTACGCTTTTGCGGAGACCGACCGCGAACGGCTCAACGGCTATGCGACCGTGCAATTCGCGCCGACGGAAACGCTGACGTTTACCGCGGACGCGTTTTACGCCCAGAACAAGCAGCAGGAGATGCGGTCGGAACAGACGAACTGGTTCAACCGCCCATTCGATGAAATAACGTTCTCGGATGATTTGGTGCCGACGACGGAATTCCTGTTCGAGGATATCGGCGGCATAGGCAGCCCGAACGTCAAGGACCAGGGTCACGAGCAGCAATTCCGCTCAAGCAAGGAAACGCTCAGCTCGTTCGGCCTTAACGCCGCCTGGAACAACGGCGACGGCTGGCATGCCGAGATCGACGCGCACACATCGCGCGCCTGGAGCGGACCGAATTCGCGCAACGATACGACGTCGACGCTGGTCTCGATCGCGCTGCCGACGACAGACGCGCACTCGCTAGACCTGACGGGCGACCTGCCGGTCCAGAACGTCGTTTTCAACGACTGCACGCGTCAGGGCGCCACGCCCGACGGATTCCCGGGTACAAACTGCAACGGACAGATCGACATCGCCGATCTCGGCTCGCAAGTCGCCCGCGCCAACATAACGAGGGTGTCCAACCAGATTAATGAAGTCCAGTTCAGTCTCGGACGGGAATTCGCCGACGGCGCCCGTCTCGACTTCGGCGGCGAATGGCAGGACAGCGAGTATCGCCGTCTGCAAGCCGGCGTCACCCAGACGCTGGGCGACTGGGGCGTGTCGAATCCCGGCGACGTCGATGCGCTCGCGCCGGGCGTGGTGGAACTATTCTGCCTGGCCTGTCAGTTCAACGACTTTACGACGGGCGGCGCCGCACAGGTCGTCCCGCGAGGCAATGCGCTGGATCTTTATGATGCGCTGGCGCCGTTCTATCGCGATCTCGGCAACGCGCCCACGACGAACAACACGTTCGACGCCGTCGATGAAAGAATCCTGGCGATCTGGAGCCAGCTTTCGTGGCAGGGCGAATTCGCGGACAGGCCCGCCGAACTGGTTTTCGGCATGCGCTATGAAGACACCAATGTGGAAGCGTCGACGACGCAGCTTATTCCGGTCGCCATCCGTTGGGAGGCGGATAACGACATCCGAACGATAAACAGCGCCGAGCAAGGCGTCGTCACAGGCAAGGGCGGATACAACGACCTGCTGCCCAGCGTCGATTTCAAGATCGAAGCCTTGCCGGACGTGATCGCTCGCGCCTCTTACAGCGAGACCATCGCCCGGCCCAACTTCGATAATCTGTCCCCCGGCGCCACGCCTGACGCCCGGCCGCTCGACCGTCCGTCGGTCCTCGGCGGCAGGGCGACCGGCACGGCGAACAACACCGGGCTCCTGCCCTTGCGCTCGAAGAACTTCGACGTTTCACTCGAGTGGTATTTCGCCGAGGACAGCTATGTCTCGATCGGCTTCTTCGACAAGCGCGTGCGCAACTTCATCGGAACGGGCGTGAGCGAGCGAACCCTGTTCGACCTGCGCGACCCGACATCCGGCCAGCCGGGCACGCGCTCGGGCGATGCGCTGGACCTTATCAGCGAGTTGGGGCTGGTGCAGAACGACGTCAGCCTGTTCACCGCGACGGCCCTGATCGACCAGTTCGGCGTCGACACGGCCCGCACCATGCTGGCGGCCAACCAGACCGGGACGGATCTCGATCAGGCCTTCGTCGATCAGGTGCTCGCCGATTTCGACGTTCTCGGCAATGCGGACGATCCCGTCGCCACCTTCGAGGTGACAGGCCCGATCAACAACCGGGAAGGCAAGATCCGCGGTCTCGAATTCGCGTTCCAGCACTTTTTCGGCGAGCATATCGGCGTCCCGGGCCTGGGCTTACAGGCCAACTACACCTTCGTCGACGGCGACGTGGAGGTCGACGTGACCAGAGTGCCGGACGACGATGAATTCGCGCTGGTGGGTCTCAGCAACACCGCCAATGCGACTCTCATCTACGAAAACTACGGCGTTTCCGCCCGCCTGGCGTTTAACTGGCGCGGCGAGTTCGTTGCAGACCTGAACCAGGATGGCGGCAACCGAAATCCGCTCATCACCGAAGCTTACAAGCAGCTCGATGCGAGCGTCGCTTATGACGTGACCGACAATCTTCAGCTCACGTTCGAAGGCATCAACCTCTTGGGCGAAGATATCCGTCAGCATGCGAGGTCCGAAACGGCTTTCGTGTTTGTTCAGGAGCTGAGCCCGCGCTTCCTGTTCGGCGCCCGTTACCGGTTCTAAAAGTCAGGGGGGGCGCAAAGTAGGGAAAAGGCCGCTGCTCCTCCGCAGCGGCCTTTTCTCGCCAAGGCTTCATCGCGAAGTTCCCTGCGCCGGCCTGTCGCCATTGAGCGAAGCGGCGCTTTGTTTCATGATGGCGGGCATGTCCAGGATGGCGCTGCTGAACAACATCGACCACGCGGACTTGCGGGTCATTACCCGGCACGCCGCCGAGTTCGGCGACAATATCAATCAGGCGCTGGTTTTCCCGACCGAGTTTGAAGAGGTTCAAAGAGAGTACCCCATTTTCTTCCGCAAGGACGAAAACGGCGCGTTTCAGTCGGTCGCGCTCTTGGGATTCGACAGAGGCGAGAACCTGTTTCTGGATGAGAACGGATGGAACGCCCGATACGTGCCGGCCGTGCAGGCGCGCGGGCCCTTTTCGATCGCTCTTCGCAGGGGCGACCAGGCCGACGCGGCGCCCGAGCCGATGATCCATGTCGATCTCGACCACCCCCGCCTCAGCGAAACGGAAGGCGAGTCGGTTTTCCTGCCGCAGGGCGGAAATTCGCCTTATCTCGAGCGCGTCGCCCATGTGCTGCGCGTCATTCATCGCGGCGCCGAAATGAGCAGGGCCATGTTCGCCGTCTTCGAGGCGTGCGATTTGCTCGACCCCGTAACGGTGGAGATCAAGTTGAGCGAGTCGGAGAAAGTCACGATTCCGGACCGTTTTACGATCAGCCGGGAGCGGCTTCAGCGGCTTTCGGGCGAAAAGCTTGAGACGCTCCACCAATCCGGGTTCCTTTACGCCGCTTTCATGGCGGCGGCCTCGCTCGGCAATGTAAGCCGGCTGATCGAGATGAAGAACCGGAAACGCGCGGCCGAAGGCCTCATTTGAAAAGTCTGGACGATCGCTGGCGTAGAACCATGACGGACATCGCGCGCAAAACGAAAATACTCGAAGGCGTCGCGCCGGACGCGATCCCCTATGACGCGCTGATGGAGGCGCAGGAGCCGGCCGTGCTGAAGGGGATCGCCGGCGATTGGCCGCTCGTGCGGCGCGGAATGGAATCGCCGCGGCGCGCGATCGCTTATCTGACCTCCTTTTATGAAGGCAGGCCCGTGGTCGGCTATGTCGGCGCGCCGGAGATCAAAGGGCGCTTCTTCTACAACGAGGATGCGACGACGCTGAATTTTCAGGCCCAGCGCGTGAAACTGGACGCGTTTTTGGAACGCATCCACGACCATCTCGAAGACGAAGCGGCGCCGTCCTTCTATATCGGCTCGACCGACGCCGACGTCTATCTGCCGGGACTGAGAAACGAGAACGATCTCATCCTTGACCATCCAATGTTCGAGCGAAATCCGCCGCTTGTCGGCTTGTGGATCGGCAACCGCACGATCGCGTCGGCCCATTACGATTATTCGAACAACATCGCTTGCTGCCTGGTCGGCCGGCGGCGCTTCACGCTTTTCCCGCCGGAGCAGATCGCCAATCTCTATCCCGGCCCCTTGGAGCCGACGCCGGGCGGTCAGGTCGTTAGCATGGTGAATTTCAGCGCGCCCGACTTCGAGCGCTATCCGCGTTTCCGCGAGGCGCTTGCGGCCGGCGAGGTCGCCGAGCTGGAGCCGGGGGACGTTCTCTTCTATCCCGCCATGTGGTGGCATCACGTGGAGGCGCTCGAGCCTTTCAACGTGATGATGAACTATTGGTGGAACGTCTCGCCGGCTTTCATGGACACGCCGCAGATCACCTTGATGCACGCCTTGCTCAGCCTGCGAGACCGTCCTGATACGGAAAAACGCGCCTGGCGCGCGGTGTTCGATTACTACGTTTTCGGACCCGCCGGGCAGGCCGGCGCGCATCTGCCCGAACGCGCCCGCGGCCCTCTCGCCCCGCTCGACGAGCGCGGGGCCCGACGTCTGCGCGCCTGGCTGCTAAACCGTCTCAACCGCTGACGCAAAAGGAGCGGCGCTTGGAAGGGCAAGCCGTAAAACGCGTGGTTATCGCCGGGGGCGGCACGGCGGGCTGGGTCGCTGCGGCGGGCCTCGTCAGCCAGCTCGGCCCTTTGCTCGACATCGCGCTCGTCGAGTCCGAAGACATCGGCACGGTGGGCGTCGGCGAGGCGACCATTCCCACTTTTCGCGGCTATCACGGCTTGCTCGGCGTCGACGAGCGCGAATTCATGCGGGCGACTCAGGCGACCTTCAAGCTGGGCATCGCCTTCGAGAACTGGGCGCGGCGCGGCGACCGTTACATTCACTCCTTCGGCCGCATCGGCAAATCGACCTGGATGGGCGACTTTCACCATTACTGGCTGCAGGCGAAGGCCGAAGGCTATGGGGGCGCCATCGGCGAATATTGTTTCGAGCATCAGGCGGCCGAGGCGAACAGGTTCTTCGCCTCGGAGAAATCGCCGATCAATTACGCCTACCACCTGGACGCCGGCCTTTACGCCCGCTTCCTGCGCGCCTTCAGCGAGCCGAAAGGGGTGCGGCGCATCGAGGGAAAGATCGTCGGCGTCGATCAGGACGGCGAGAGCGGCTTCATCCGCGCGCTCATTATGGAATCGGGCGAGCGCATCGAGGGCGATCTTTTCATCGACTGCACCGGCTTTCGCGGCCTGCTCATCGAGCAGACGCTCAAGGCCGGTTATGAAGACTGGCGCCGGTGGCTCGCCACCGACAGCGCGCTCGCCGTGCAGACGGCCTCGACCGGCGACATCCCGCCATACACGCGCGCGATCGCGCGGCAGGCTGGCTGGCAGTGGCGCATTCCGCTGCGCCATCGGGTCGGCAACGGCCTCGTTTACTGCAGCGAGCACCTGGCCGACGAGGACGCGCACGCTGAGCTGCTCGGTCATCTCGAAGGCGCGCTTCTCACCGAGCCGAAACTGATCCGTTATCGGACGGGCCGACGGCGCAAGGTATGGGAGAAGAACTGCATCGCCCTGGGACTGGCCGGCGGATTCGTGGAGCCGCTCGAATCCACGAGCATCCATCTCATTATGATCGGCGTTACGCGTCTCATTCAGCTGTTTCCCTTCGGCGGCGTCAACGACGCGCTGGCGAAGCGTTACAACGACCAGGCCAGAAACGAGCTCGAAAAAATCCGGGACTTCATCATTTTGCACTACAAGCTCACTGAGCGGGACGACGCGCCTTTCTGGCGGCGCTGCCGGGAGATGGCGATACCGGACTCGCTGGCGCAGCGGATCGCGCTCTTTCGCGAGAACGCGTTCGCATGGCAGGACCCCGACGAGCTGTTCCGGGTCGATTCCTGGGTTCAGGTCATGCTGGGTCAGCGCCTCGAGCCGCGCGGACGCCATCATATGGGCCGTCTGCTGGAAGGGGAGCGGCTGCGCCGTGCGCTCGACAGCCTGCGGCGCAACATCGCCGACGCCGTCGCCAAACTGCCGAGCCATCAGGCGTTCCTGGAGAGTTATTGCGCGCCGGCGGGCGATTGAACCGCCTGCGGCCTGCGTTCTCTCCGCCTCCGGCAAGAAGGCCGCGCGCAGATCTCCGCGCCGCCGTGCGCCGGAGCAGAATGGAAGACGCGCAGAAGCGCGCAATCTTCCTGCTTGTGATGAAATGGCGCGAGTGACGGGGCTCGAACCCGCGACCTCCGGCGTGACAGTACAGATGTAAGCAATTTGCGCGTTTTTGCTTGAGTTGGCTGAAATTGGACAAGATACTGAAAATAAATAAATAATATTGATGACGCAGTCCGGAGGTTATGCTAAAATAAGCCTCGATTTGAGCCATCCTGCTTACCATACGCTTACCCAGCGCTCTGGTAAGCAAGAACCGCGCGGACGAAAAAAAGAGCCCCTCATGCCCCGGATCACCAAGAGCCTGATCGCCTCATCCCATCCCAAACCGGATCGCTACTATGTCTGGGATGAAAAGCCGTGGGGCTTCGGTCTTTCGGTCTTCCCAAGCGGCCGGAAAAGCTTCGTCTTTCAGTATCGGACGGCGGAAGGCCGCACACGGCGCGCAACAATCGGAAAGGTCGAGTCGCTGACGCCGGATCAGGCGCGCGAATTGGCGCAAGAAATGGCCGAGACAGCTCGAAAGGGCGGCGATCCTTTGGAGGAAAGGGGCTGTCCTAGATGTCTGAGACATTTAGGATGGCGGGCTGCGGCTAAGGCATTCAAAACTCACGCATAATCAGACCAATCGGCTCATCGAGCACTTTGTGGCCGGTACGCCGGCCCGAACGGCGTCTGCACTGATCGGGGTGAACAAGGATACGGCGGCGACCTTCTACCATCGGCTCCGGAGCGTCATCGCCGAGAAGCTGGCCGAGGAAGCCGGTGAGCCGGCCGGCGAAGTCGAGGTCGACGAGAGCTATTTCGGCGGTGTACGGAAGGGAAAGCGCGGGCGCGGCGCGGCGGGGAAGGTCCCGGTCTTCGGCCTTTTGAAGCGCGGCGGGCGCGTTTTCGTTCTGCCGGTGAAGGACACGAGGTCCGATACGCTGATCCCTATAATCGCCTGTAAAGTGCAGCCTGACAGCGTCGTCTTTACTGACAGCTTCCGCGCTTATGACCAGCTCGACGTAACCGATTTCCACCACATGCGGATCAATCATTCGAAGCTTTTCGCCGACCGGGAAAACCACATCAACGGCATTGAGAACTTCTGGAACCAGGCGAAGCGACACCTGCGCCGCTACAACGGCATCCCCCGCCAGCACTTCCTTCTATTCATCAAGGAGTGCGAATGGCGCTTCAATTACGGCCCGCCGGACGCCCTCTTGCGCACCCTCCGGGAATGGCTCAAACCCTACTCAAGAAGCTGAACATCTGGGACAGCCCCAAATTTTTCGTCCCAATGCTGACAAACATGCGCAAACGTGATACAGAATAAACCATGTTTGGGAACAGAATTACCCAAGCGTATTGAAGTGTTGGCATGGTGCTTGGTACACAGATGAACGGCCTCTCCCAATATTTTGATAGTAAAACCAGACTCGGGACGGGCGATTCCTCTCCTGGGCACCACTGTTTGGGGCTTTCAGTAGATTGGCAGAAGTTGGGCCCGTCAGGCGGCGCCCTACATTCGCCCTCGGCTCGCTGTCGCTGTTGGCAGCCGGCAGCGACGACGATGCATTCGCATCGTCGTCGCCGCGTCAGCGCGGGTGCGTCACGTCGCCCAACCCCTCAGAAGCTGGTCTCCCAGCTGAGGAGGCCGTTGAGGGCCGAGAACAGAAGGACGACCAGCACGGCCAGCGCCAGCACGAGACTCCAGAGTTTCGCGAACCAGCTCTGCCGTCCCCGCCAGACGATAAAGACGTTCCAGAGGGAAATCGCCATCGCCACGTAAAGCAGGATCTGCGTCGCCATGGTGAGATACAATTGCGTATCGAAGTCAGCGCCGAGTCCGGACAGGTCCGAGAACAGGGACTGGAACGTCAGCACCCATGCTCCGATGAAGACGAAGACCAGCGCGGCCCCGACGCGCGCGAGACGGTACGCCATGGCTTCCTTGCCGCGCAGGGCAAACGGCTGCTTATAGCGCCAGCGAACGAGGGCGCGAACCGGCCAGAACACCAGCGTCAACGCCAGCGCGCCGAGCGCAACCGCAAGCACCGGCGTCACAAGGGACGACGCGCGATACCACGGCGCGGGCAACAGATGGATGATCGGCGAAATGGGCTCGAAGGTGACATAGTCGAGCTCGCCGCTTTCCTTTCGAACAGCGACAAGCCGCTCATAGCCGTCGACATGGCGCCATACGAAGGGCTCCACCTCGCGCCAGACGGACGGCTTTCCGAAGAGTTCGAATACAAGATCCCCCTCCTCGTTCATGGTGATCTTTTGCTGGCCCAGGAAACGGAGGATGGCGGCGAAGTTGGTGACCACCGTCCGGGAGCTTTCATACTCTCCGACGACCAGCGCGCCGTGTTCCTTCGCCGTATCGAGGCGCGGTCCGACCGGCACGGTCGCTTCCGGGAAGTACCGCTGCGCGAACCGCGTCGTCACCGCAAAACGCAACGGCCCCGCCCCTTCTCCGGAGCTGTTCACGGAAACGTAAATCCCCACGTTCTTGTCGAGAGCGACGTTCAGATCGGAATGAAAGAAGCTCGTGTCGCCTCCGTGCCCGCGGAGTCTCAAATCCCCCTTGTCGAGCTCCCAGACGCCTAAGGCCATGGCGTTCAGGGGCGGCGAGAGCTGATAGATCGTCTCGTACATCTGTCGCCACGTCTCCGGCTTCATGATTGCAGGATCTCGTTCAAGCATGCCGATCATAAAGCGCCCCATAGCCTCGCCGCTCGCCGCCATGGAACCCGCCGGCGACATCGGAACGATCTCGTAATACTGGGCCTCTCCGTCCGACGCGCTCCGGTAGCCCTTCGACATGTAGGGCTCGAATTGCTCGGGCAGCGGCTGGCGGAAGGTGGCGCGCTCCATGCCGAGCGGGTCAAAGATGTGCCGCTCGACGTATTCCTCAAAAGGCTCGCCCGACAGCCGCTGCACGATATATCCCGCGAGCGCCGTTCCATAGTTGGAGTAGGCCGGCGTCACGCCCGGCGGAAAGATGCGCGAGGGTGGCGGGGAGGATTTCAGGAACTCCTCGAGCGGCAGCGCCATCTCGGGATCGCCGATAATCAGGTTCCGGAACTTTTCCTGAAAGCCCGGCGTGTGCGTCATCAGGTTGCGCATGGTGATCGGCGCGCCGAAGGCGTCGGGGATCTCGAAATCGAGATACGTGTTCACGTCCTCATCGAGGTCGATCTTGCCCTGCTCGACGAGCTGCATCACGGCGATCCAGGTGAACAGCTTGGAAATCGACCCGGGGCGGAAAATTGTTCCATAGCCGTCGACCGGCGTCCTGTTTTCGAGGTCGGAGTACCCGAAGCCGCGGCTCGTCAGGATCTCGCCGTCCTTGACGACAGTCACCACGGCGCCGACGATATCGGCTTCTTCAAGCGCATAAGGCATGAAGCCGTCGAGCCAGGCGTCGACGTCCGCCTTCGTCAACGCGGCGACGCCCTCGGCTGGCGCCGCCGCATCTTCCGGCTGCTCGCTTTCCTCGGTCTCAACCTCCTCTTCCTCCAGCGGGTCAGGAGCCAGCGGATTTTCCTGCGCCGCGGCCGAAATCGGCAGCGACAAAAGCGCGGCCGCGGCGAAGATGCTGCGAGCTATGGTGGTCAACGACATGACACCCTCCTTGCTGTCCGGATGAAGGCGGCGCTCATTGCAGCGAGCCTCCGAGAAGCTTGAAAATACCGACACCGGCGAAATTGCCGACGACATAGCCGAGGATCCCTGTGAGGATCCCCGGCGCGACGAGATTTCGCCATTTCATCAGGATCGCGATGGCTGCCGCGACGGGCGGCCCGGTGATGCAGGCAAGCGAAGCGACGATGAGCTCCGCGTAGTTGAGCTTCAGCACGGCGCCCGCCGCAAAAAGCACGACGAGGTGCGCGGCAAAGATCATCAGCACGATCATGAACATTTCCGGCGCCGCGCTAAGCATGCCGCCGATGTCCGCCCCCGCGCCGATGATCGCGAAGAAGAGATACATGAAGATCATGGCGATCATGTCTTCGCCGCGAAGCCGCGCGACGAACGTCCGGCCGACCGTGGCGACCGCCGTCATGAGCACGGTGATGAAGAGAAGCGTATAGCGATCGAGTCCGAGCCGCGCCGCCGCGAAGCCGCTCACGGCGACGACGACTGAGGCGACGGCGATGGCGGACAGGAGATTCGGCAGGGTGACCGAAGTGCCGATCTCGCCGCCCGGGCTGTCGGCCGCGCCCCAGACGCTCTCGCTGCGCCAGGGATAAAGCCGCTGCAGCAGCGCCCAGCCCGCGATCAGGTTGATGAAGATGATGAACCCCGTGCCGAGGATGTTGTCGATCGCAAGCGCCGCCGCCAGCTCCGAAGACTGATCGAACCGCACGGCCTCGGCGACGGCGACAAAGTTCAGCGAGCCGCCGATGTAAGTCGCGCTGAATACCGCGGCGATCGCCGGCTCGTTCGGCCCGAGATCGAGCAGGAGCGCGCCGAGAAGCGCGCCGGCGGCGGCGCCGACGCCGCCAATAGCGAAACCGATGAGTACGCGCCCGCCTTCGACGAAGACTTTGACGAGGTCCGCCTTCAGGAGAAAAAGCGCGATCGCGAAAGGGACCAGATAGGTCCAGATGGCGTCGTAGAGCGGGGCGCTGCGCGGAATGACGCCGAAGTGCGACGCGGCGAGCGCGCCCACCAGAACGAAGCCGACGCCGGAGATTCGCCTGCCGACGGGCGTCGTCTCCAGCGCCGCCGCAACCGCCGAGAGGCACAAAAGCGCGGCGAGCAGCCCGAAAACGTCGCCGGACTCAATCATGCGCCGCGCCCCTGGCCGTCCCCGAGCCGGCGCGGATATGCCGCCGCCCGAGTCAGCTCATGCCTCCCCAGAAGCCCGGCGAAGGCGCCGACACCATGCCGCCGTCATACGACATGCCGCCGGCGTAGTCCGATTTCAGGTTGAGCGGCCCGTCGAGATCGACGAAATCGCAAAGCTGCGCGACCACGAACGCCGGCGCCATAGAAAGCGACGTGCCCACCATGTTGCCGACCATGACGCGTTTGCCGGCCGCGCGCGCCTCGCGGGCGAGCGCGAGGCCCTCCGTGAGTCCGCCCGTCTTGTCGAGTTTGATGTTGATCATGTCGTAGCGTTCGAGCGCCGCCGGCAACTCGCCCCGATGGAGACAGCTTTCATCGGCGCAGATGGGCACGGGCGAGTCGAAACCGGCGAGGCCTTCGTCCTCTCCACGGCGCAGCGGTTGCTCGATCATCGCAACGCCAAGTTCGCCGAGCGGCGCCGCGACCTCCTTGAGCTGATCGAGCGAGAAGCCCTGATTGGCGTCGATCACCAGCGTCGCGTCGGGCCGCACCGCGCGGATCGCCGCAATCCGCTCCACCGGCTGCTCGCCGTCGAGCTTGACCTTGAGAACCGGAAAGGCGCGCGCGCCCGCGGCCTTCGCCGCCATCTTCTCAGGCGTTTCCTCAATCCCGATAGTGAACACCGTCTGCACCGGGCGCGGTTCGATCTCCGTAAGCTCCCAGACGGACTTGCCAGTCTGCTTCGCCGTCAGATCCCACAGCGCGCAGTCGACGGCGTTGCGCGCGCCCCCGGCCGGCAACGCCGACTGAAGCTCCTCTCTCGTGAGCCCGCCCTCGATGTCCGACCGCAGCGCCTCGATGCTGTCGAGCATCCCGTCCGCCACGTCGTTCAGGTAATAGACCCCGCAGCCCTCGCCGCGCCCGACATGGCCGCCTTCACTGATTTCGACGACAACGGCGTCGATCGTTTCGAACACATAGCCGGTGATGCGAAACGGCGCCCTCATCGGCCATGACGTTTTATGCACACCAAGCTTCCGGGCCATCAGCGGAACTCCGCGGCAATACGGTCGACGATCGCCTTCACCCCCTCCCGAATGGGATCAGCGACGGGCAGTCCCGTCTCGCGCGCGATCTCTTCGTACAATCGCGAGCGCTCTTCAGGAGACACGCGAGACGTATTGACCGACACGCCGACGAACCGAGCGTTGACGTTCACGCGGCGGGCAAGGCCAAGGCACTGCTCAATCGATTGAGCCAGCGGCAGGATTGGAAACGAGCCGCTCCCCTCCATGCCCAGGAGAAACTTTCGCGACGGGTCGTGGCACAGGACGAGCGCGTCGGGCTGCGCCCCATGAAGCAGCCCGAGGCTGACGCCGGCGAAGCTCGGATGGGAGAGCGAGCCCTGCCCTTCAATCACGTCCCAATGGTCGGGCGCCGCCGCGGGTGAAAGCATCTCGGCGGCGCCCGAGATGAAATCGGCGATAACGCTGTCAATGGCGACGCCCTGCCCGGCGATCATGATGCCGGTCTGTCCGGTCGCGCGGAAGTCGGCGTTCCAGCCGCGGGCGCGCATTTCTTTCTCGACGGCGAGCGCGGTGTATTTCTTGCCGACGGCGCAGTCCGTGCCGACCGTCAGAAGTCGTTTGCCCGAACGCCTCTCGCCGGAACCGACCGGGATGTTCCGCGGCGGCGTGCGAACGTCGATGAGGCGCGCGCCCGACTCCCGCGCTGCGGCGACGATCTCAGGAAAATCCGACAGCCGCGCGTGCATCCCGGACACGATGTCGATCCCGGCGCGCGCGGCGCGCACGAGGTCGCTGACCCATGTAGGGGGGATCGAGCCGCCTGCAGGCGCGACGCCGATCACCAGCGAATTCACCCCGGCCGCGACCGCTTCGCCGATGCCCATGTCAGGAATGCCGCCATCCACATGGCAGCCGGACGCGCGCATCTGGCCGGCGCAGAATTCCCGCCGCCATTGAATAAGCCCCAGCCCGGTCTTGGCGTGGCCGACGTCCTCGACATCGCCGAAATAGATCAGCCAGGGCGGCCGCAGCCGCACCATCGGGCTGTTCTGCGCATGCCCTTCCACAGGCTCGCTCGCCCGGCTTTGCTTGGCCAGATTCACATTACGTCTCCGTCAACAAGGGTTTTGCGGCGGCGATCCTGTAAACGCCGATGGTAAGCAATGGCGCGACGACGATGGCGATAAAGGCGTAAGACAGCGCGCCGTAGCCCTTGGCGATCAGGTCGATGATCCCGACCGCGCTCGCGAGAAAGATGGCACCGCCCAGCAGCGACAGCGCCACGGCCAGTCGCGCCCAGTGCGGGAAATCCCGGCCTTTTTCATCGAAAACGCTCGCCACGCGCTCGTTGACGGCGTGGACGATGCCCGCCCCGGTTTCGATGAACGTGCCGAAGAGCACGATCTGGAAGACGACAAAGAACCAGAGCGAGTTCAGCCCCTGCAGGACTGACAACACCGGCACAGGCTCCTGTTCGACTCCGGGATATTGCGACAGCATCGCGAGGAACACGAAAACGCCGGGAATGACGCCGAGAAGGCCAGCGCCGAAGCCGGCCTTCAGCGCGGTTTCCCGCGAGTCGAGATAAGGCAGGACAAAGAGCACGGCCGCAAGGGCAATAAGGTTGTAAGCAGCATAGCGAAGGCCGTCCAGGCGCCACGCGCCCTCCGCCTTTCCCTGAGACAGGGCGGATGAGATGTCGCCGCCAAAGCGCGCCGCGACCCAGATGAAAAACGCGCCGTAGACCGTGTAGAGAATGATCGACCAGAAAGTCAGCGCGCGTTCGATGGTCTTGCTGCCCCAATAGGCGAGCGCGCCGACCGCGCCGAGCAACACGGCGGCACCGACAAAGCGCGGGAGACCGAATGTCTCCGCCGCCATCTCGCCGGCCGCCGATCCAAGCACGGAAAGCACCAGCAGCGCGATCAGCAGGTAGAGAATCTCGAACACCGGCCAGACCGGCCCCAGGAGCGCGCCGAAGAAGGTCCGGTAGTTGTACCCCTTCGTGATGCGCGCGAATTCGAATGCGATCGCCAGGACGACACCCCATGCAAGCGCCGCCACAGCCATGCCCAGCAGCCCGCCGACGGCTCCGTGCGATAAGAAGAACTCCGCGATTTCGCGGCCTGTGCCGTATCCGCCGCCGATGATTACGGATTGAAAGACGAGCCCCGGCAGAAGATATCGTTTGAACACGTCATTCATAAACGCTTCGCCAGCCGTTATCCGTCAGTTGGTCCCGACATGCTCGAGCCGGAGCGCCTGTATGGATGTGCGACGCGCCCGGCGCCGGGGGAGCGGAAGAGCTTCGCCGGGCGCGTTCGCACAAGCGCAAATGTCAGTACCGAAGCGTCAGGTTCACGCCGAACGTTCTCGGCCGATTGACGCTGACACCAACCACTGGCGCATTAAGGTCGCCGTTCGCGTCGATGAACTGCTGCAGCGGATTGCCGCCGATGTTCACCGCCTCGATATCGTCCAGAAGATTGCTGGCGAACAAATTGAGCGCCCAGACGTCATTCTCGACGCCAATGCGCAGATTGAGGATCTCCAACGGATCGAGCTGCGTCGAGGGAAAGTTCTGCACCGAAGAATAGCGCTTGCCGACATACTGGAACGAGCCGCTCGAGGTCAGGCTCAAATCGCCCCACCCTGTCGGGCGCTTGAAGGTGTACCCCGTCGCCAAGGTGAATTCCGGCACGTTGGAAGGGCTATTACCCTCCGCCAGGTCGAAATAAGGCGGCGTGACGCCCGGCGGCGGCGGAGAGATGACCTGTCCGTCCTGGAACTCGGCGTCCAGCACCGACGCGTTCAAGAAAGTGGCGAACATATCGTTGAACCGATACGCCGTCTCGAGCTCCAGCCCCAGCAGGCGCTGGTTCGGGCCGTTGATCGTGTTGTTCGCCGGCGTGTTCACCTGGATCTGCGTGTCCTTGTACTTCGTGTAGAACACGCCCAGATTCGCCGTCAGCGCTCCGTCGAGCCACGCCGATTTGACGCCGCCGTCGACGGAGAAAACGCTGTCTTCCTCAAAGAAAAGGTTTTCGAAGAACACGTTCTCGTCGCCGCCGGAGGCGCCCAGCGCGCCAATCGCATTGCCGACGCCGCCGTTGCGGGCGCCGAGCGCGGCGTTCAGATAAAGCATTGCATCGTCTGTCACGTCGTATTCGACGCCGCCGCGCGGCAGGAACCGGTCGAGCACGAACTCGAACTCGGTGCCGAGCCCGGCGCCGTTCAGCGTGGCGAGAATGTCGACGAAGGGTATGGGATCGGACTCCGTCCACGGAATGAGATTGCCCATGCCGTCGAAACGGGGAACGAGATTGACGACATCATCCTGAAGGAGCGTCGCCGTCACCGTGTCGTTGACGTAGCGCGCGCCGCCGATGACGCGAAAGACGTCGCTGACCTCGTATGTCAGCTCCAGGAATCCGGAATACTGCCGGGTTTGCGTTTCGCTCAGCCGAGTAGCGAGATTGGGGCTTTGCGGCGTCGTCACCGGAGCGCACCCCTCGCAGGTCAGAAACTGCCCGCCAACGTCCTGGCGGTCTCTGAAATAGAAGCCAGAGGTGAAGTTCAAAGGCCCGTCGAAATCGGAGACGAGCCGCACCTCCTCCGACCACTGCTGGAATTCTCCCGCAGACGTTGAGAACGTCGTCGTATCGACCGTCGGGAAGAAGGGGGCGAGGCCGAACGAGTTCCCGGCGCTGAACAGGGACGACGCGGTCCGCCGTTCGTAATATCCGGTAATCGACGTCAGGTTGAGCGCGCCGAAGTCATAGGAGATGCGGCCCGAATAGAGGTCGAAATCGTCCGAGAAGTCGCCGCTCATGGGCGACGCGGAAAAGGTGAGGTCCTCCGGATCGGAACCGGGATCGACCTGCGTCGACTCGCCCATGTCGTCCCGCGAAAGAAACGCCGATAACCGAATCTCCAGGGCGTCGGTCGGCTGCGCCAGGATAACGGCGCGCCCGCCAACGGAGTCGAAACCGTTCACGTCGTCGGCCTCGTTCGGATTGTCGATGAAGCCTTCGTCCTTGCGGTAAAAGCCCGAAAGCCGAACGCCCAGTTTCCCGGGGGCAAGAATGATCGACGTCCCGTTCTCGCCGCTATAGGCGAGCCCGCCTTCGTTGATCGATTCGATCTGCCCTCTCGCCGTTCCGGTGACTCTCGGCCCGTCGAGGTCGGGGTCCTTCGTGAAATAGCGGATGACGCCGCCGACCGCTCCTTCGCCGTAGAGCGTGGGCTGGGGCCCGCGGATAACCTCGATGCGGTTGAGATCGACCGAACTGAAGTCGCGAAGGTTGCCCGCCCCGGCAACCGAAACCTCATCGACATAAACGCTGAAGACCGCGCTGGTCTCGTAGCCGCTGCCGGCGGAGATCACGCCGCGAATCGCAATGTCGTTGGAGTTCTGCCGCGACTTGATCGTCTGCAGGCCCGGAACAATGCGGGCGATGTCGTCGAGATCGCGCAGCCCCTGCTCCTGAAGCGCTTCTTCCGAAAGCCCTGTGACGCTGGCGCCGATGTCCTGAATCGACTCTTCGCGAAACCGCGCTGTGACGACGATCACGTCCTTGGATGCGTTTTCCTCGGCGTCGCCCTCTGCGCCCTCCTGCGCGTACGCCGGCGCAGACAACGCCAGAAGCGCAGCGCCGCTCAAAAGACAAAGCTTCTTATGATGAGCCATGGAATCCCTCCCGGTGTAGCCGGCGCAACTGATTTGGCTGTCCGCCGTATTTCAGCGTATCGCAGCCTTATTTAAATTGAAAGCGGATTTATCAGAAAATCTTTGGCGGCAGAGGGTCGCTGTTGCGAATTAGGCACAGCCATACCGTCGATTGGAACGTCGCGCCCCGGCATGAGCGGATGTCGCCCCCGCAGCGCGATATCCGGCTGATCCCGCGCTGGCGCGCTTGTTTACTATTAATGCGCCGCTCTTGCTTCCGCGGCGGACGGCAGCCGCAGATCCTGCGTGTAGAGGCGGTCGTGCATGAAGATCGCATCCAGCACCCGCTCTTCGCAAACCGACAGGATCTTGTGGGTCTGATCTCGAATCTCCGCCGACTGATCCTTTTTCACGGCCTCGAGAAGCGCACGCTGGTGCTCCAGCGCATAGGGCAGCACATGCTTGATTTTGACGTATAGCCAGTAGATTCGCATGGTGGTGTCTTCGAGCTGGCGAATCCAGTGAATCAGCAACGGGTATCTCACCTGTTGCGCCATATAGAGATTGAAGCGCTTGTTCGCCTTCAACAGCTTGAGCGCCATGGCGTCGTCGTTGATCGGCTCCTTGTGGGAGATGGCCTCGTTCAATTTGACGAACTGGTTGTAATCGACCTGCGACGCGGCCATGGCGAAGATGTCGGGCTGCAGCATTTTCCGCATCGCGAAATTCTGCTTTACGTCCAGCAGCGTCAGGGGCGCGACGCGCGTGATCCTGGGCGAAACGGAGACAAGGAACTGCTGCGCCGTCAACTGCTCCATAATATTGCGCGCGGTAGTCCGGCTGATGTCGAACATCTCGGTCAGGATGTTCTCTGAGACCTTCTGGCTCGGCGCGAGCTTCTGCGTCACGATCGCATCCATGATGAGATCATAGGCGGTCGCCGGATCGGCGCCGTTTTTCCGTTTGGTTTTCGCGGGTTGCGCTTTTTTGTTCATCGCCCGGCCGTCGTCTCTCTAGTCAGCCACCTTCTACAATTATCGCCGATTTGAACCGCCCCGACTTTCCCGGAGGCTGGTTGATTTGAGTGTTACGCGGCGAGACCGAGTTGATCAAGCTGGGCGTAGTATCGCTCTTCGGCCTCGGCTGGCGGGATGTTCCCGATGGGCTCCAGAATGCGGCGGTTATTGAACCAGTCGACCCATTCCAGGGTGACGTATTCGACCGCTTCCAGTGAACGCCATGGGCCCCGCCTATGGATGAGCTCGGCTTTGTAGAGCCCGTTGATCGTCTCGGCCAAGGCGTTGTCGTAACTGTCTCCGACGCTGCCGACCGAGGGCTCTATTCCTGCTTCCGCCAAGCGCTCGGCGTACTTGATCGAGACATACTGGCTGCCGCGATCGGAATGATGGATGAGCCCGTCTCCAGACGCCGGCCGGCGCTGATGCAACGCCTGTTCGAGCGCGTCCAGAACAAAGCTGGCGTGAGCCGACCGGCTCACCCGCCAGCCCACGATACGCCGGGCGTAGGCGTCGATGACGAACGCCACGTAGACAAAGCCGGTCCAGGTGGCGACATAGGTGAAGTCCGACACCCACAGCCGGTTTGGCGCAGGCGGCTGGAACTGGCGGTTCACCCGGTCGAGCGGGCACGGCGCTGTCTTGTCGCTTCTCGTAGTCTTGACCGGCTTGCCGCGGATCGCCCCGGCCAGGCCCATCTCACCCATCAGCCGCTCCACCGTGCAGCGGGTCACATCGAAGCCTTCGCGCCGTAGCTGGCGCCAGACCTTGCGCACGCCGTAGACCGCGAAGTTCTCCTCGAAGACGCGCCGGACCTCGATCTTCAGGGCCTCATCGCGCTTGGCTCATGCCGGACGTCTGTCCGGGTCCCGGCGCCGGGCGGCGTGCTCGCGATAAGTGGACGGGGCGATCGGCAATATCTTGCAGATCGGCTCGACCCCGTGCTCCTCACGATGATCGTCGATGAAGGCGATCATGGCTTGTACCGGCGGTCGAGCTCCGCCTGGGCAAAATAAGCGCTGGCCTTGCGCAATATCTCGTTAGCCTGGCGCAGCTCGCGGTTCTCACGCTCGAGTGTGCGGATCCGGTCGCGGTCCTCGCTCGTCACCCCAGGCCGAACCCCGCTGTCGCGTTCAGCTTGCCTCACCCATCGGCGCAGCGTCTCGGCGGTACACCCGATCTTCGCCGCCACCGAACCGATCGCTTCCCACTGCGAGGCGTGATCGCCCCGATGGTCCAGCACCAGGCGGACAGCCCGCTCGCGAACCTCCGCCGGATATCGTGTCGTATGTCGTCCCATAATGGCTCCTCCTTCTCACAGGTCGGAGCCTCCGGGAAAGTCGGGGCGGTTCAATTTATGTCCAGCAGGTGAAGATTTTGCACGTCTTATGACAAATTAAGGCTGTATTAACAGCAGCGATTGGGTTAGCGTTGCAAGCGCGCAAGGATATGAGGGGTATGTCGATGGAGGCCAGTTCGAGGGCGAACCGCAAGGGCGGCGCTCAATCCAAGACGTCGCGCCGCGGGATGCTGAAGGGCGGCCTCGCCGCGGCGGGAACGGCGGCGACCATGGTCAATTTCGGCCGGTACAAGGTCTTCGCCGCCGGCGAACGGACCTATTCCGCCAAGACCGTCGAGCTCATCAACCGCAATCTCGTCATCGACATGCTCTCCCTGCTGGGAGACCTCGGCGACATGCTGACGGCCGGAAACTCCAAGCTGAAGGACGGAATGGCGGTCGACGACGCGCATCTTGAGAAGCTGCGATCGGCGGGCGTCAACATCTATCATCCCGCGATCGGCCTCGGCGGGCGCGACAGCGCGCTGGCCTATGTCGCCCGGCTGAACGCCTACGCCGCCGAACGGCCGGACGTGTTCCGCCGCATCGACTCCGTCGCCGATATGGACGCGGTCAAGGCCGAGGGCAAGATCGGCTATATCGTCGGCATACAGAACGCCCAGCATTTCGAGCGGCCCGACGACGTCAACGAGTTTTACCATCTCGGCCAGCGGATCAGCCAGCTGACCTACAATTCGCAGACACGCATCGGCGCCGGATCGACCGATCGCGTCGACGGCGGCGTCAGCGACTTCGGCGCGGCGATCATCAAGCGCATGAACGAGGTCGGCATGGCGGTCGACGTCTCGCACTGCGGAGACAGGACCACGCTAGACGCTTTCGAACTCTCCGAGGCGCCGGTGCTGATCACCCACTCCAACGCGCGCGCCCTCGCCGGGGGGCATCCGCGCTGCAAGTCCGACGAAGCGATCAAGAAAATGGCCAAATCCGGCGGCGTCATGGGCATTACCGGCGTGCGGAATTTCATCCGCGACAAGGAGCCGACGACCATCGAGCACATGCTCGATCATTTTGATTATGTCGCGAAGCTGGTCGGCGTCGAACATTTGGGCATCGGGTCCGACATGGATGCGGACGGCTATGATGATCTGCCGGAAGCCGCCTATGAGCGGCTCAAGAGCGGCTACAAGGACTCCTACAAGTTCCGCGGCAAGATCGACACCGACGGCTTCGATCATCCGCAAAAGGTGTTCGACCTGACCGAAGGGCTTGTCCGCCGCGGCTACAGCGATTCCGATATCGAGCTCATCCTGGGCGGCAATTTCAAGCGCGCCCTTGGCGAGATCTGGAAGTCATAAGCGCTCAAAGGGAGAGAACTCATGAGTGGACGCCGCATCGCTCCAATGGCCGTCCTGTTCGCGCTGTGGGCCGGCGCCGTATGCGCCGCGGACATAACGCCGGAAAAAATCGAAGCCTATACGGCGCGCGCGAACGAGGCTTTCAAAGTCACCGGACTCGCCGTCACCGTCGTCGACAGTGATTCCATTATTTTCCAGGAAACCTATGGCGTGCGCGATGTGCGCACCGGCGCGCCGGTCGACGAGAACACCATCTTTCCCTTCGCGTCGATCGGCAAGGCGTTCACGACGGCCTCGCTGGCGATGCTCGTCGATGAGGGAAAGCTCGGCTGGGACGATCCGGTTCGCAAATACATTCCCGAATTCGAGATGTCCGATCCCTATATCACCGCGGAATTTTCCGTGCGGGATCTGGTGACCCATCGCTCGGGGCTGCCGCTGGGCGCCGGCGACCTCCTCGTCATTCCGGACGCGAAACCGGAGGTTTCCGATATTCTCGCCGCGATAAAGCATATTCCCCCGGCGACGAGCTTTCGCTCGGAATACGCCTACGACAATCTCATGTACATGATCGCCGGAGAGGTGCTGTCGCGGATCGACCGGCGGCCCTGGCACAAGTCGATCGAAGCGCGACTCTTCAAGCCGCTCGGGATGAGGTCCTGCGAAGCGCTGCCGTCGAAGGCGGCTGCGTCGAAGCGGACCGTTACGCAGCATCTGAGAACGCCGGGAAGCTGGGACGCCAAACCGATCGATCCGCGTTACATCGTGGGCGACAATACCTCGCCTGCGGGCGGCATCAGCTGCCCTATCGAGGACCTTTCGAAATGGGCGCAGTTCTGGCTCAATGACGGCAAGACCCCGTCGGGCGAGAGGCTGATCACGGAGGAGCAGGTCAAGGAGCTGTGGACGGGCGTGACGCCGCAGAACGTTAATCCCATGCTCTCCCAGCTCGGGAACACGCATTTCTCCCTGTACGGACTGGGCTGGACGCTGCGCGACTTTCACGGCAAGCTTCTTGTCGGCCATAGCGGCGGGCTTTTGGGCGCGTCGGCGTATTTCGGGCTGCTGCCGGAAGAGGATGTCGCCGTCTTCGTCACAAGCAACGTCTCGACGCCCGGCGCCAGCGCGCTTGCGCTTCAAATCCTCAACGAGGCGGCGGCGCCGGGCTCGGACTCCGACTGGATCGGCGTCCTCTCCGAATATTACGCCAGGGTTCAGGCGACGGCGCAGAAGGACGCCGGCCTCGGCGAAGGCGCCGGAGACGTCGCCATCGAGCCGGTCCGTCCGCTAAAGGACTATGTCGGCGTTTACGTAGATCCGTGGTACGGCCCCGTCTCCATCGAAATCCGCGACGATGCGTTGTTCATCGACATGAGCCGCTCGGAAGTTCTCGACGCGCCCCTCATCCCGGTCGAGCCCGACAAGTTCGTTGCGCGCTGGCCGGATCGGTCGCTCAATGCCGACGCCTACGTGATTTTTTCAACCGAAGACGGCGACATCGTCGGAATGGAAATGGAAGCCGTGTCGGAAACGACCGACTTCTCCTTCGATTTTCATGACCTCAAATTCGTCAGGCGGCGCTGATCGGCGGGCGGGAGCGTACGACCGGGTCTTCGCCACGCAACGGCTTCATGGGAGGACAAGAGCTGTGAAGACATTTGTTGCTCTGGGGCTTGCGCTCGCCACCCTGCTCGGCCTCTTTCCAGCCGCGAGCGCAGAAGAGACCTTTGACCTCGTCATCCTGAACGGCCGCGTGATCGATCCCGAAACAGGGCTCGACGCCGTCCGCAATGTCGGCGTGCGCGGCGACAGGATCGCCAGGATCACGAAAAAGAACATCAGCGGCGCGCGTGTGATCGACGCCGAAGGATTCGTTGTCGCGCCGGGGTTCATTGATCTGCACGCTCACGGACAGAACATTCCGTCGGGGCGCGCCCAGGCGCTCGACGGCGTCACGACCGCGCTTGAACTCGAATCCGGCGAGTACCCTGTCTCCAGCTTCTATGACGCGGCCGCCGAGGAAGGTCGCCCCATTCACTACGGCGCGTCCGTCAACTGGTCGCGCGCGCGCATCGCTGAGATCACCGGGCAGGAGCCCGCGTCCCATGACGATGAATTCGAGCGCGACCCGAACGGCCCGGACTGGCGCTACATGGTCGCCGACGAGACGCAATCGGAGCGCATCCTCGCGCGGGTTCAACAGGGCCTCGATGAAGGCGGCTTGGGAATCGGCGTTCTCCTCGGATACTCGCCGGGCTCAGGCAGGGGCGAGTATTACGCACTGCACGAACTTGCGGCGACGAACGGCGTGCCGACATTCACGCATGCGCGATATCTCTCTAACACTGAGCCCGACAGCTCATTCGAGGGCTTCCAGGAAATGGTCGCGGTTTCCGCCGCCACGGGTGCGCAGATGCATGTTTCTCACCTGAACAGCATCAGCCTGCGCAACATCGCGCCCATACGTGCGATGCTGCAAGGCGCTCAAGGTCGCGGCGTCAACATCACCGTCGAGGCCTATCCTTACGGCGCCGGCGCTACGGCCATCGGAACCGCTCTGTTTGAAGGGGGAAACTGGCAGGCGCGCCTCGGCGGCATCAAGAAGTCGGACTTCACGCTCGACGGAACGCCGCTCACCGACGCCGAATTCGACCGGCTCCAGAAGGAGGCGCCGAGAACCGACATCGTTGTTCACTTTCTCCACCCGGAGGACAAACCGGAAGATCAGGCCATTCTCGATCAGTCCATCCTCTATCCCGGCGGCGCCATCGCTTCGGACGGCGGCGAGTGGCAGATAAACGGAGAAGAGATCGCGAGCGACGTCTGGCCGATCCCCGCCCACGCGGAGTCGCATCCGCGCAGCGCCGGCACGTTCTCGAAATTCCTGCGCGTCTATGTCCGCGAGCAGGAAGCGATCAGCCTGATCGACGCGCTCGCCAAGACGAGCCTCATCCCTGCGCAAATCCTCGAGGAGTCCGTTCCGCAGATGCGCCGCAAGGGCCGGCTCCAGGAAGGCGCCGACGCCGATATCGTGGTGTTCGGTATCGCCCGGGTGAGCGACCGCGCGACCTATGAAGAACCGGCGCAGATGTCGGCAGGCTTTGAACATGTGATCGTCGCCGGAACGCCGCTGGTCTCGAACGGCGTGCTCGACACGTCGGTTCTTCCGGGGCGGCCAATCCGGAGAACGCCGCGCGACGGCGCGCAATCTCCTTGAGACGGAGCGAGGGATGCTCCTGCGCCTGGACAGGCCCTGGCGCGAACTATGGTGAGAAGGGTGAGGTCTTGATGACTGTGAAAGCATTTTCGCGAGGCGCGGCGGCGGCGTTGGCGCTGCTCGTTTCAGGCGCGCCGCAAGAGACGGTCGCGCAGTCGGACGCCGCGGCGGCGTCATCGCAACGCGTCGAGGCGCAGAACCTCAAGGGCGTCGCCGACTTCATCGATGGCGTGATGGCGCAACAAATCGCGAGCCACGAAGTGGCGGGCGCGGTCGTCACTATCGTTCATCGGGGCGAGACGATTTTCGCGCGCGGATACGGACATGCCGATATCGACAACGGCGTGAAGGTTGACGCCGAGCGCACGTTGTTCCGTCCAGGGTCCGTGTCGAAGTTGTTCACCTGGACGGCGTTGATGCAGCAGGTCGAGCAGGGCCGCATCGATCTCGACGAGGACGTCAACCGCTATATCGACTTCACCATACCGCCTTTTGAAGGACAGCCAATCTTGGTGCGCCACCTGATGTCGCACAGCCCCGGCATGAGCGACGTAAGCGGCATTTCCGTCCAGACGGTTGAAGAACTCACGCCCTATGGCGAGTGGATCAAGGCCCACATTCCGGCGCGCCTCTGGGCGCCGGGGACCGAGATTGCCTATTCGAACTATGGCGTGGCGCTAGCGGGCTACATCGTCGAGCGGGTCTCCGGCGAGCCCTTCGCCGATTACGTCGAAAACCACGTCTTCCAGCCGCTGAACATGAACTCGTCGACGTTCCGCGAGCCCCTCCCCGACGCGCTCGCGCCGCGCATGGCGAACGGCTATGAGCTCGAGGACGGCCGTCTTGCCGCGGAACCGTTCGAGCTTTTCAGCTCAATCATGCCCGCCGGCTCCGGCACGTCGAGCGGCGCCGACATGGCGCGCTTCATCAAGGCGATGCTCAACGAAGGCCGTCTCGGCCGCACGCGCATCCTCAAGCACGACTCCGTGCGCCTGCTGATGAGCGACTCTATGGCCAACGCGGAAGGGCTCCCCTCGATGGCCCACGGATTTTACGTCATCCGCGACGCCGGGCCGCGGCTCGTCGGCCACGGCGGCAACACCGGCGACTTCCATTCCCTCCTCGTCCTGGCGCCCGAGGCGGACTTCGGCTTTTTCGTGTCCATGACCGGAGGCGACAAGAGTTCGCAAGGACGCACCGACCTCGCCAACGCCATTATCGGCCGCGTCTTCCCGCAGGCACCCGCCTCGCGCGTCGCCGCCGCGCAAAGCGAGGTTCCGCCGACAGGAACATACCGAGCGAACCGACGCGACTACTCACGCGACCCGCGCCCTGAATTCGACATCAAGGTCGAGGCCGCCGGCGCCAACGCCATCGTCGTCACCAGCCGGGACGAAACGACCTATTGGGAGCGGATCGGGCCCATGACCTATGAGCGGGTTACCGGCGCGCGGGAAGGCGGCCCCTATGACCGCATCCGGTTCCATGGCGACAAGAACGACCTGCGCATGTCCTACGCCTCCATGCCCTATATGGCCTTTCACCGGGTGAAGCCCGAAGACGCCGGCCCCATCGCCGCCGGAGGAGACAAATGATGAAATCCGCCCTTCTTGCCTTCGCTTTTCTGAGCTTCGCAACGGCCGCATCGGCGCAGGAGGCCGCAACGGCGGACACGCCCGGCGCAACCTCGGCGGGCTCATCCTACGTTCAGCCGAAGGACTGGTCCGGTGCGACCGAGGGCCCGCTGACGGTCTTCACCGCGCCCGAAGGCGATCTCGATATCGCCATTGTCGAGGTCGGCGCGGCGAACGACGCGGGTGAAGCCGCGGCCAAGGCATGGTCGCTCTACGATCCCGAGGCGAACCGCGAAGTGCGGCTGGCGACGCCCGCCGCGCCGGCGAACGGGTGGGACGAGCGCGTCAACCTCTCATATGAAACTTCGCCTGCGGAGCAGGCGACGGTTTCCGCGCTGTCGCTGCGCAAGGGCGATGCGTGGACGGTGCTGATCGTCAATGGATCGCAGGCGACCGCCAACAAACGTTCGGCCGCCGTCTCGCTGGTCCGGGAGGCACTGCAGCCGGCGGGCTACGAGCGCGAGAACTTTGCCGGGAAGGAGGCGCATCGCCTGACGCCGGAGCGCGTGCAGGCGCTTCGCGACTTCGTGGCCGAAGCGGCGGATATTCTTGACGTTCCCGGCGTAGGCTTGGCGCTGATCGATCAGGGCGAGGTCGTCTGGCAGGGCGGCGTCGGGGTGCGCGCGCTGGGCTCGGACAAGCCGGTCGACGCAAAGACGAAATTCATGGTCGCGTCCAATACGAAAGGCATGTCGACGCTGCTGCTCTCGATTCTCGCGGACGAAGGCAAGCTCGAATGGGACCAGCGCGTCGTCGATCTTTACCCGGACTTTCGGCTCGGCTCCGAGAGCACGACGAACGCCACGCTTGTGCGCCACCTCGTCTGCGCCTGCACGGGGCTCCCGCGCAAGGACTGGGCCTTCATTCTCGCCGATCAGGGCGCGCCGGCGGCCGACACGTTTCGCCAGCTTGCCGAAACCCAGCCCACCAGCGATTTCGGCGAGCTGTTCCAGTACAACAATCCCATGGCCGCGGCGGCAGGGTATCTCGGCGGCGCCCTCGCCTATCCCGACATGGAAATCGGCGCCGCCTACGACAAGGCGATGGAGGATCGGGTCTTCGGCCCGCTAGGCATGAAGGACACCACCTTCGACTTCGACGAAGGCATGCGCGGCAACTGGGCGAAACCGCACGGGCTGGACGTCGACGGGCGAACGCGCGTCATGTCCAACGACTTCAATTACGGGCCCTATCCCTATCGCCCCGCCGGCGGCGCCTTCTTGACGAAACCCCGATGGCGCAGCCATTCTTTATGTAACCATGGGATTGGCTCCGAGGGAAGGCCGATCCGGCTGTAGCCTCCACACAGCGCAGGCCGGATCGGCCGGATGGAAGGTCTCCGGCGCCGGCGGTCTGTACCCCAATGATGTGTGTGGGCGCTCTGTGTTGTAATGGCGCCGCCAATTTTCGATGATGATCTTCGCCTCGATCAGATGATTGAAAAGCTCCGGTTTTAGGCACTCATCCTGCAGTC
>NZ_FZQA01000006.1 GCF_900199215.1 Amphiplicatus metriothermophilus | reverse complement strand
TCTTCTGGGCGATATCGTTTTCCCGACATTCTCTATCTCCTTGAATGCAGCCATTTGTTTCCTTGTTCGTGGCTGCGTTCAAAGGGGTCGGGTCACGAGGTCAGACCGGCAAACAATGTTGCCCGTCCCGTCGTCCACCGCATCAATGGCCGCATACAAGCGGTCCATGATGATGGCGTTGCCGTCGAACGTATCCGCCGTCGTGCGGCCGTAGTTCACGGCGAGCTCATAACGATAGACGTCGCCGAATTCGCCTTCGAATCCGCCGACAAGCCTGATCGTCTCCCGCTTGACCTCGTCAATGTTCGGGCCGAAATCCGTAAGGTCGCGGCCTACGAACAACAGCACGTCGTCAAGATCGAAAAACGCCGGATTGTCGTTGACGAAAGTCTCAATGGTGGTCCTGAGATTGTCAGGAATGTATGGGTTGTCGATGCGGATCGGGATCGAATCGTAAAAGCTGTTGACCCCGGGACCGGAAGTCGTCGCTTTCGTGCGCGAATATTTCCCTTCAAAGAAGAAAGACATATTCGGCGTCAGATCGTATTTGGCCGTCGTATTGAACGTGAACCGGCGCTCTTTCGGGATCAGCGTAAGCCCGTCGAGCCCCGTATTGGTTCCGTCGCCTCCGAACTGATTGATCTCGTCTGCGATCAATCCGTCAACGAAGGGGCGGGCCGGCCCGCCGGGCGTATCGACGATATGGCACCCTGCAAAGCCGGCGAAACGTTGATTGAGCGTGCCGTTCGCCGTCTGAAGACAGTCTTCGATACCGTTGTTGTCGAAATCGAAGATGAGACCGTCTGCGCCGAGATTGATGCCGGACAGATCGCTTCCGAAGATGTCTGTAAACGGATCGCCCGGATAGTAGGACAGGAACCCGTCGCCGAAAAAGTCGACGCCGATAAGGCTGCCGTAATTCGACACGCCGAAGCGCGGAAATTCGCCCACCATTCGCGGCGGCGCGCCTTCGATGCGCCCGCATAAGACGTCTCGGCCGGCGCCGAGCGTCGTATCTCCTGCGCCGCAGAAGAACTCGATGCTGTCGCCGAGAAGCAAAGGATCGAGACCGAACTGTGCGATATCGGCCGCCTAGATGCGCAAGGCGGGATTCGGCCAATCTGTCGCGATCCGGTCGCCGCGCGTGTGAGCGCGGTCGCCCTGCCTAAGCCGCTCGTTCTCTTCGAAGGTGAACGAGCCGGTAATGTTGCCGCGGCCGTTATCAAAGTTCTTTCCCGCAGTCGCGGAAAAGTAATAGATCCCGGCGTCGCCTTCATCCGAGATGCTGGCCTGTCCGCGCGCGGTTACGCCTTCGAAATCGTCCTTCATGATGAAATTGACGACCCCGGTCACGGCGTCCGCGCCGTAGATCGCCGAAGCGCCGCCGGTGAGAACATCTACCCTTTCCACAAGAGCCGCGGGAATCGTGTTCACGTCCACCGTCGAGGTGCCGGCGACGCCCCCTACGTGCCGTCGACCGTTCACGAGCACCAGGGTGCGTTCCGTGCCGAGATTGCGCAGATCAAGGGTGGCCGCGCCAAACGTGCCGAACGCGACGGAATTCTGCTCGCTGTTGGCGGAACCGATGAGCGCCGGAACGTCGTTGACGATGTCGACGACGTTCACGTCGCCCGAAAGAGTCACATCGGTCGAATCGACGGACTGGACTGGGTTCGGCGATTGAAGGTTGGGGCGCGTGATGCGCGTCCCGGTCACCACGATTTCATCATCCGACGCCGCATCCTGTCCGAATGCAGGCGCGGCCGCAGTCATAGCGAGTACTGACGAACCGGCGCACAGCGCTGCGAGCGCGATGCGTCGATGAGTGTTGATGGTCATGTCCCTTCTCCAGTTCCTCAGCGTCTAACAGACGCAGTTCAGGAAACTCCGAGCATATATCCGGCATCGCAGCGGCGAGCCGTAATGTAATTTTATCGGCGTATGGCGGAACCTCACTGCGGCTTGCTCGCATGTGCAGCAATTTGCGCAGGAAGCCGGTAATCTGGCCGCGATTTTCACGTCAAGCGTTGCCAAGCCGCAACATTGCTATGCTTGGCGATGCGCGGCGAACGAAATCGCAGGCATGCGTCGCCGTCTGCGACGGTCATGTTGCAGCCGGCGAGGCCACGGGCAGGGCCCTCGCGTGAGAACGTATGACGGTTGGCGAAAGGAAAGGCCGCCCTCGAAGGGGCGGCCTTCAGACAGATCCGCAGTAAGGGCGGAGGCGGTCCGTCACGATGCGTAGTATTCGACGACTAGGTTCGGCTCCATCGTGCACGGATAGGGCACTTCGGCGAATTCCGGTACGCGCAGATAGGTCGCCGTCATCTTCTTGGGATCGACTTCGATATAGTCTGGGATGTCGCGCTCGGGGCTCTGCAGGGCTTCGAGCACAAGAGCCATGTTCCTGGACTTTTCCTTGATTTCGACCACATCGCCCGGCTTGCAGCGATAGGACGGGATGTTGACCCGCCGGCCGTTGACCTTGACATGGCCGTGATTGACGAACTGGCGCGCGGCGAAGATCGTCGGCGTGAATTTCGCCCGATAGACGACGGCGTCAAGGCGGCTTTCGAGCAGTCCGATGAGATGCTCGGCGGTGTTGCCGCGCCGGCGCACCGCCTCGTTATAGATTTTCTCGAACTGGCGCTCGGTGATCTCGCCGTAATGGCCCTTGAGCTTCTGCTTGGCGCGCAGCTGCAGGCCGAAGTCGGACAGCTTGCCCTTCCGGCGCTGGCCGTGCATGCCGGGACCGTAGTCGCGCTTGTTGATCGGAGATTTCGGCCGGCCCCAGACGTTCTCGCCGACCCGGCGGTCAAGCTTGTGCTTGGCGCGAATGCGCTTGGTCATCGTTCCTCGCTTTCGGCGCGGCCCGGCCCCGGGGCCCATCCCCGAGGCGATCGCAACGGCGGTCCACGCGCCACCCGTTTTGAGAGGCCGGCTGATAGCGGCCGGCGGGCGGCCTGTCAACGCGAGGCGTCGCGGGTTGAGCGCTTCAAAGGAAAAGGGCCAGCCAAGCGGGCCCTTTCCAGATCCTGCAAACGGAATTCCGGGCGGATTACGCCGTCTTCCTGCGCCGGCCAGCGAAGCCAAGCCCGGCGAGGCCCGCCAGCATCAGCCATGCGGCGGCCGGCAGCGGGATGACGGTTTCACGGTAGTAGACGGAGACGTGGCTGATATCCTGCACCTGCCCGCTCGGCCCGAAGAACGGCGACAGATAAGAGCCCATGATGTCGGCGACCAGATAAGCGATCAGCGGCGCCGGATCGGCGATCGTGCCGCCCTTGAAAACGAGCATCACGTCGAGGCCGGCGAGCGATGAGATCCCCGTCAGCGCCCAGGTCCCGCTCTGAGCGTCCCCGGTCAGGACGAGGCCGAGCGTGTTCGCCCCCTCGTCGACCCCGTCAAGGTCATTGTCTTTGGCGTCGAAAATCCAGTCGCTGAAGCCGAAGAAAGCTTCGGTGTTCACCACCGTCGGCGCCGGCGCGTCATTCTGGAATGTATCGGAGAACTGACAGCCCGCATTCGGCGTCACCCGGCCTGTCACGTCCGGCGACCCGTCGCTGCAGGCGACCGCAGCCGCCTGGGCGGGCGCGGCGGCGGTCAGCGCGAGAAAAGCGGCGAGCCCCGCGGCCGCGCATGTCACGACCGCCGAGGCGGACTTGAAAATTGTCATGAAAACCTCCCCACGCCACCACGGGCAGGCGACACCCGCCCGTCACGATGCACTGACGGAAGAGTAGAGCGCCGATTTGAGCAATTGTAAAGTCGCTGAACAGAGAAAATTCACTTTCCTGCAGCTGGCGCAAATCGTTCTCGCCTGACGACAGTACGGCGCGAAGCGGAACAATCAGAGGTTATGGTTACGATCCCGCCCAGCGATCAGACGGCCGCGGCGACTGTCTCTCGCAGGACATATTCTTTCATGTCCGGCGCCTTCATTTCTTTCAGGAACCGCCGCACCGTATGCGGATAAAGCGTATAGTTCCGCCCGCGTTCGTCGACATACCAGGCGCCGCAGCCCGCCGCCCAGACCCGCTGCGAAAGCTCCCTCTGGATGCGGGCGTCATAGGCTGCGGCCGCTTCCGGCGTCGGCTCGACCAGCGCCGCGCCGCTCGCCTTCATCTTTTCGATAAGCTGCAGGACGTATTTCACCTGCGCCTCGATCATCAACACGACGGAATTGTGCCCGAGTCCGGAATTGGGACCAAGCAGCATGAAGAAGTTGGGAAAGCCGGGCGCGGCCACCGTGCGATGCGCCTTGATTCCGTCGGCCCAGACTTCGCGCAGGCTCGCGCCTGACGGACCGACCGCCTCGACCGATTCCACCAGATTGAACGGCTTGAAGCCGGTGGCGAGGATGACGACGTCGACCTCGCGCAGGCGCCCGTCTTTCGTCCGTATGCCGCTTTCCTCGAAGCGATCCACGCCTTCGGTGACGAGTGCGACATTGTCGCGCTGGATGGCGGGAAAGTAATCGTCGGAGATGAGAATGCGTTTGCAGCCGACCGGATAATCCGGCGTGAGCTTCGCTCTCAGCTCGGGATCGCGCACCTGTTCTTCGAGATGCCTGGCGAACTGTCTGCGCACGAAGCGCTTCATAAAGTTATCGTTCCTGTGAAACGCCAGATGCCGCGACTCGAGAAGGAAGAAATAATAAGCGCGATAGAGCCGCGCGAGCGGCGGGATCATCTTGAACAGCTTGCGCGCCCAGGCCGGATAGGCGTAGCTCTGGCGCGGCATCACCCAGTTGGGCGTGCGCTGATAGACGTCGAGCCGCGCGACCTTCGGCGCGATCTCGGGAATCGCCTGCACGGCGCTCGCCGCCGAGCCGATGATCGCGACCCGCTTGCCGGCGAGATCGACGTCGTGGCGCCAGCGCGCGGTGTGAAAAACCGGCCCGGCGAACGACTCCATGCCGGGGAAATCCGGAATGTTCGGCTCATGCAGCCCGCCGAGCCCGCTGACCACGATGTCGGCCTGCGCGGTCCCGCCGTCGGCGAACTCGATCGTCCAGCGCCGCCCGTCATGCCGCAGGCGGACGGCTTTTCGGCCGAACTCGGTCTTTTCGTAAAGCCCGTGCTTTCGGGCGCAGCGCCGCATGTAGTCCCAGATCTCCTGCCCGGACGAATAGCGGCGCGTCCATTCCGGATTGATGTCGAAGGAGAAAGAATAAAGATGAGACGGCACGTCGCAAGCCACGCCCGGATAGGTGTTCTCCCGCCAGGTGCCGCCGACGTCGTCGGCCTTTTCGTAAATCACGAAATCATCAAAGCCGCGCCTTTTGAGCGCGACGGCCATGCCCATGCCGGAAAAGCCGGCGCCGAGTATGGCGATCCTGAAGCCGCTGTCCGGCCGGGTCTGATCGAATGGCATAGACTGAGGAGTTTACTTGCATACGCCGCGCCGCGCCACGGCGAACAGCAGCGGCGAAACCAGGATCATAGCTTGAACGGCGTAAAATCGGCGTTCCGGTCGTAAACGTCCACGCCTTCGGCCTTTTTCAGAAAGCCCACCACCCGATAGGTGACCGGGGTCAGCGCCGCCTCCCAGCCCACCTTGAGGGCGTAGTTCGTCGCCATGACGGCCAGAACCACCTCGTTCGCCCAGACCCCGCCGAAGGCGAGAGGGTAGAAAATGAGCGTGTCGACGCCCTGCCCGACCGCCGTCGAGCCGATCGTGCGCCGCCACAGATGCCGGCCGCCCGAGGCCACCTTCATCCGCGCCATGACATAGGCGTTCGCCATCTCCCCCGCCCAGATGGCGAGACACGAGGCGAGCACGATGCGCGGCGCCTGCCCGAAGTCGAGCGCGAAAGCGGTCTGCCGGTCGATCCCGCCGATATCGACGTTCCACCCCGGCGCCGGCGGCATCGCCGTGATGAAGGCGGCCATGCCGGCCGCGAAGGCCGCCGAAACGAAACCCGCCCAGACCGCCCGGCGCGCCCGCTCATAGCCGTATACCTCCGTCAGCACGTCGCCGAGCACATAGGACAGCGGAAAGAACAGCACGCCCGCGCCGAAGGCGAAGCCCGCGACGCTCGCCACCTTCCCGGCGCCGATGATATTGGAGCAGACGATGATGACGCAGGTCGCCGCCAGCGCGAAATCGTAATAGCGGAACCGATGGTCTTTCAGCGTATCCGCGCGGTCGATGCGCCTGATCGAGGCCGCGTCAGTCTTGCCGTCCGCATCATTCATGGCAAATAATCCGCATAATGATTGAATTTCGGATGCGGTCTCAACACTCCTTACGCGGCCCTCCTGCGAGCGCCTTGACGACGCCGCGCAGCGTGCGAATCTCGCCTTCGGCGAATCCGGCCCGCGTGAAGGCCGCGCGCAGATTGCGCTCCATCACGGGACGCTTCTCCGGCGGAAAGAAATAGCCGGCCGCGTCGAGCGCGCCGATGAGCTGATCGAGCAGTCCCTCGAGCGCCGCGCGCGTCGCCGGGACGGCTTCTTCGAGCCCGCTCGCGAAGCCTTCGCGCCCGTCCGCCTTCGCCCATTCATAGGCGAGCACGGCGACCGCCTGAGCGAGATTGAGCGAGGCGAAAGACGGATTGACGGGGATCGAGACGATCGCGTCGGCGCGCGCCACCTCGTCGTTGAGCAGGCCCGAACGCTCGCGCCCGAACATGACCGCGCAGCGCGCGCCCGCGTCGATGCGCGCCTTGAGCGCCGCGGCGGCTTCTTCCGGCGACAGCACGGGCAGCAGGATTTCGCGCGGGCGCGCCGTGGTCGCCAGCACGTAATTGCAATCCGCCAGAGCTTCCTCAAGGCGGCCGAAGACCTGCGCGCGCTCGATTACGACATCGGCGCCCGAGGCCGTCGCGGCCGCGGCCGGATTGGGCCAGCCGTCGCGCGGCGCGACGAGACGCAGCTGTGCTGCGCCGAAATTGAGCATCGCGCGCGCGGCCGCGCCGATATTCTCGCCGAGCTGGGGCTCGACCAGAACGAACGCCGGCGCGGGCCTGAGCGCGCCCCGCCCGTCGCGTCTGCTTGTCCTACTCGCTTGGGCCATTGCGTCCCGCCGCCCCTTTTTTCCCGCGGCGCCCGGTGCTATAGGCGCCGAGCCTCCTCCCCGGCGCCGCTCCCGCGCGCCCGTCATGCTGATTCGCGAAACCCGGTAGGACCTTCGATGCAGAAAATCAAAGTCGAAAATCCCGTCGTCGAAATGGACGGAGACGAGATGACCCGGATCATCTGGAAGATGATCAAGGAGAAGTTCATCCATCCCTATCTCGACATCGAGCTGAAATATTTCGACCTCGGCATCGAAGAGCGCGACCGCACCAACGATCAGATCACCATCGAGGCCGCGGAAGCCACGAAGAAATACGGCGTCGCGGTGAAGTGCGCGACCATCACGCCCGACGAAGCCCGGGTCAAGGAATTCAACCTCAAGGAGATGTGGCGCTCGCCCAACGGCACGATCCGCAACATCCTCGGCGGCGTCGTGTTCCGCGAACCGATCATCATCCGCAACGTGCCGCGGCTGGTGCCAAGCTGGACGCAGCCGATCATCATCGGCCGTCACGCCTTCGGCGATCAGTACCGCGCCACCGACATCGTCTTTCCCGGCAAGGGCAAGCTGACCATGAAGTGGGAAGGCGAGAACGGGGACGTGATCGAAAGGGAAGTCTTCGACGCGCCGTCGGGCGGCGTCTATCTGGGGATGTACAATCTCGACTCTTCGATTCGCGACTTCGCCCGCGCCTGTTTCAACTACGCCGTCCAGCGGAAATATCCGCTTTATCTGTCCACCAAGAACACGATCCTCAAAAAGTACGACGGGCGCTTCAAGGACATCTTCCAGGAGATCTACGAGACCGAGTTCAAGGCGACGTTCGACGAGCTCAAGCTGACCTATGAGCACCGCCTGATCGACGACATGGTGGCGGCCTCGCTGAAATGGGCCGGCGGCTATGTCTGGGCCTGCAAGAACTATGACGGCGACGTGCAGTCCGATACGGTCGCGCAAGGGTTCGGCTCGCTCGGCCTGATGACCTCGGTGCTGATGACGCCGGACGGCAAGACCGTCGAGGCCGAGGCCGCCCACGGCACGGTGACGCGCCATTACCGGGCGCATCAGCGCGGCGAGGAGACTTCGACGAACCCCATCGCCTCGATCTTCGCCTGGACGCGCGGGCTCGCCCATCGCGGCAAGCTCGACGGCAACGAGGCGCTCATCAGTTTCGCCCGGACGCTGGAGGAGACCATCATCAAGACGGTCGAGGCCGGCCACATGACGAAGGACCTTGCGCTGCTCATCGGCGCCGAGCAGAGCTGGCTGACCACCACCGGCTTCCTCGACAAGGTGGACGAGAACTTCCGCAAGGCGATGGGCGTCTGAGTCGGCCGCAAACCGGAACCCCGGCGCGGCGGTCAGCGGCCGAGGGCCAGCCGCCGCGCTTCGGCCTCCGCCAGGCGCAGAAGATCGCGCAGCCTTTCGAGACCGGGCCCGGCGGCGAGATTCGCCATCTCCCGCGTCATTTCCTCGATATAGCCGGCGCGCTCGGCCGGGCCGGCCTTTCTCCAGAAGGCCGGCGGCGCGGCCGGCGCGCCGCGTTTGCTGCGCGTGAGCGACATAAGGGGACCCCTCTTTCGGCGCGTGTCGTTCCGATCCTGCGGCAACAACCTTTAATAACATATAACGCTGATACCTATACCATAGGTTGCGCGCCGGACAACCCGGCCAGTTGACAGCCGGCCGGCGCCCGACGCAGGGTCGCCGCCCGCCGCTCACCCGTCCCTCAGCCGACACGGAGCCTTCCGGCGCATGCAGGTCGTCATCGTCGAATCGCCGTCCAAAGCGAAGACCATCAACAAGTATCTGGGCGCCGGCTACAAAGTGCTCGCCTCGTTCGGGCATATCCGCGACCTGCCGTCCAAGGACGGCTCGGTGCGGCCCGAGGAGGATTTCGCCATGACCTGGGAGCTCGATCCGGGCTCCAGAAAGCGGGTCAACGAGATCGCCGAGGCGGTGAAGAAGGCGGACCGGCTGATCCTCGCCACCGACCCCGACCGGGAAGGCGAGGCCATCTCCTGGCACATCATCGAGGCGCTCGCCCGGAAGAAGGCCCTCAAGGACATCCCCGTCGACCGGGTCGCCTTCAACGCCATCACCAAATCCGCCGTGCAGCAGGCGATGGCCAATCCCCGGCGCATCGACCAGTCGCTGGTGGACGCCTATCTGGCGCGCCGGGCGCTCGATTATCTCGTCGGCTTCACCCTGTCGCCGGTGCTGTGGCGCAAGCTGCCGGGCGCGCGCTCGGCCGGCCGGGTGCAGTCGGTGGCGCTCCGGCTCATCTGCGAGCGCGAGATCGAGATCGAGCGCTTCACGCCGCAGGAATACTGGACCGTCGCCGCTCAGGTCGCGGCGGAGGACAGCCAGCCCTTCGAGGCGCGCCTCGTCGCGCTGAACGGGGAGAAGGTGCAGAAATTCTCCCTCGGCGACGAGAAAGCGGCGATGGCGGCCAAGCGCGCGGTGGAGACCGCCGCCTTCACGGTCGAGGCGGTCGAGGCCAAGCCCGCGCGGCGCAATCCGCCGCCCCCCTTCACCACCTCCACCCTGCAGCAGGAGGCCGCCCGCAAGCTCGGCTTCAACGCCGAGCGCACCATGCGCGTCGCCCAGCGCCTTTACGAGGGCGTCGAGATCGACGGCGAGACCACCGGCCTCATCACCTACATGCGCACCGACGGGGTGGACATGGCGCCGGAGGCGATCGCCGAGGCGCGCCGGGTGATCGGCCGCGAATTCGGCGCCGACTACGCCCCGGAAAGCCCGCGCGCCTACAAGACCAAAGCCAAGAACGCGCAGGAAGCCCATGAGTGCATCCGGCCCACTTCCTTCGCGCGCCTGCCCGAAACCCTGCGCCGCCTCGACGACGACCAGCGCCGGCTCTACGAGCTCATCTGGAAGCGCGCCATCGCCGCCCAGATGGAGTCCGCGAGGCTGGAGACGACGACCATCGACCTTCTGTCTGCGGACAAGAAGACGGCTCTGCGCGCGACCGGATCGGTCATCCTCTTCGACGGCTTTCTGAAGCTTTATGAGGAAGGCCGGGACGACCCGGAAAGCGAGAACGGCGCGGGCGTGCTGCCCAAGGTCCGCGTCGGCGCCGAAGCCGAAGCGAAGGAGGTGAAGGCCGAGCAGCACTTCACCCAGCCGCCGCCGCGCTATTCCGAGGCGAGTCTGGTCAAGCGCCTCGAGGAGCTGGGCATCGGCCGGCCCTCGACCTACGCCTCCATTCTCTCCACCCTGCGCGATCGCGGCTATGTGCGCATGGAGAAGAACCGCTTCATCCCGGACTCGAAGGGCCGCATCGTCACGGCGTTTCTCGAAAATTTCTTCCGACGCTATGTCGAATACGACTTCACGGCCAATCTCGAGGAGACGCTCGACGAGATCTCCAACGGCGAGGTCGACTGGAAGGCGTTCCTGCGCGATTTCTGGAGGGACTTCCACGCCGCGGTCGAGGATATCGGCGATCTGCGCGTCTCCGACGTGCTCGAAGCGCTCAACGACTCCCTCGCCCCGCTCATCTTTCCGTCCAAGGAGGACGGATCGGACCCGCGCGCCTGCCCGTCCTGCGCCGACGGCCGGCTGTCGCTGAAGCTCGGCCGTTACGGCGCCTTCATCGGTTGCTCGAACTATCCCGACTGCAATTACACCCGCCAGCTCTCCGCCGCGGAGAACGGCGAGAACGGCGAGGCGCAGGCCGACCGCGCGCTCGGCGTCGATCCCGAAACGGGCGAGCAGGTGTTTCTCAAAACCGGCCGGTTCGGACCTTACGTTCAGCTTGGCGAGCAGGACAGGGACTCCGGCGAAAAGCCCAAGCGCGCCAGCCTGCCGCGCGGCTGGAGCCCTGACGACGTCGATCTCGAAAAGGCGCTGCTGCTGCTTTCGCTGCCGCGAACCGTCGGCCCGCACCCGGACGACGGCGAGCCTATCGAGGCCGGCATCGGCCGCTACGGGCCTTATGTGAAGCACGGCAAGACCTACGCCAATCTTCCCTCCGTGGACGATGTGTTCGAGGTCGGCCTCAACCGCGCCGTCGCGCTGATCGCGGAAAAGCGCGCCAGTCCGCGCGGGGCCCGGACGGCCGCCAAACCCCTCAAGGAGCTCGGCGCCCATCCCGAAACCGGCGAGCCGGTCAACGTGATGAACGGGCGCTACGGGCCTTACGTCAAATCGGGCAAGACCAACGCCACCCTGCCCGCCGGCGTTGATCCGCAGACCGTCACGCTCGAAGAAGCCCTCGCTCTCGTCGCCGCCAAACAGAAGAAACCGGCGAAGAAGAAGGCGACCAAGAAGACCGCCGCGAGGAAAAAATCTGCGACGAAGAAAACCGCCAGGACCCCTGCAAAGACGCCAAGCAAGACGGCGAAAAAGGCGGCGGCGAAGTAATTCCCCGACGCACGACTTCGCCCGCTCGTCCCGGCGAAAGCCGGCATTCATGCCGCGCCGTACTTTCCGCCGCGCGCCGCTTCGCTTCCAGGTCCGCGCGATTCTCAAATCTTCTCGCCGGATTAACTTCCCGTGCGGGCTTCGCCGCTTATCATGGGGCATGGTCGCGTTGGTTCCGTCGTTGCGTATCGTCGCCCCCGCTGTCGCTCTGGCTGTCCTCGCCGGCTGCGCCACGGCGCCGCGGCCGGCGGGCGGCGACTTTCCGCAAACGCTGCGTCTGTGTCCCGGCGGCGGGATCGCGAACGCGCCGCCCGCCCATGGCGACGGGCGCGTTCGGGACTTCGACCCCATGATCGTCGCGCGCGGCGTCATGCTGGCCCGGGCGCCCGTCGAGGGATGTCTTTCTTCCGGCTACGGACCGAGACGCGGCGGCGCCGGCGCGTTCCATAAAGGCGTCGATCTCTACACGGGCCGCCCGCGCCCGGTGCTCGCCGCCGGCGACGGGATCGTGGCCGAAGCCGGAAAGCGGCGCGGCTTCGGCGACACGATCCTCATCCGCCACCGCAACGGGGTGGAGACCCGCTATGCGCATCTGTCGGGCTTCGCGCCTGGCATGCGGCGCGGGGCGCGCGTCAGAGCAGGCGACGTGATCGGACGGACGGGGCGGACCGGCAACGCCACCGCCGTCCATCTGCATTACGAAGTGCTGATTGACGGGAAGGCGTTGAATCCGCTTACGGTCGGCCGTTAGCCTCTCTGGCCCGCGCGCGCGCAGGCCGTTATGAAAGTCGGTTGTGGCCAAGCGATCCCAATCCTCCTCTCTGCCGACCAAACAGGAGATTCTCGACTATCTGGACGCCCATCCCGGCGAGGCGGCGCGGCGCGACATCGCGCGCGCCTTCGGCGTGAAGGGCGCGCAGCGCACGGCCCTGCGCGCGCTGCTGAAGGAGATGGAGCGCGCCGGCGAGCTGCGGCGCGCGGGCGCGCGGCGGGTCGCGCCGGCCGACCGCCTGCCGCCGGTGACGCCGGTCGACATCATGTCCGTGGACGAGGACGGCGACATGCTGTGTCTGCCGGTCGGTTGGAAAGGCGACGGCAAGCCGCCGCTCATCCGTCTGTCGGCGCGGGCCGCAGCGAAGATCAGGCCGGCGCCGGGCGTCGGCGACCGCTTTCTCGCCCGCCTGCGCCCGGCGGGCGACGAGGGCTACGGCGCGCAGTTCGTCAAGGCGCTCGGCAAGGGGGCGCATCGCTTTCTCGCCGTTTACCGCGCGAACCGGCATGGCGGCGTCGCAGAGCCCGTGGAGCGGCGCGCGCGCAACGTCTTCACGATCGACAAGGGCGACGCGGCCGGCGCTTCGGACGGCGATCTCGTCTGGGTGGAGACGAAGCACGCCCGCGGGTATGGTCCGGCCCGCGCGCGGGTGCGCGAGATCGCGGGCCATGTCGAGGATCGCGGCGCCTATTCGCTGATCGCGCTCGCCAATCACGGCATTCCGATCGACTTTCCCGAAGAGGCGCTCAAGGAGGCCGAGCGGGCGCGCCCGCCTGCCGCGCAGGGCAGGCTCGATTTGCGCGACACGCCGCTTCTCACCATCGACCCTGAAGACGCGAAGGACCATGACGACGCGGTCTGGGCCGCGCCCGACGACGACCCGGCCAACGAGGGCGGCTACAAGGTCATCGTCGCCATCGCCGACGTAAGCTGGTTCGTGCGCCCTGGCGGCGCGCTCGATCGCGAGGCGCTGCGAAGGGGAAACTCCGTATACCTCCCGGACCGCGTCGTGCCGATGCTGCCCGAGCGGCTGTCGAACGATCTGTGCTCGCTGCGCGAGGGCGAGGATCGGCCCTGCCTCGCCGTCGAGATGACCGTCGACGCCAAAGGCCGCAAGCGCGCGCACCGCTTCCATCGCGCGATCATGCGCTCGGCCGCGAAGCTGTCTTACGGCGATGCGCAGGCGATCATCGAGGGCGGCCAGGCGCCGGCGGCGGTCATGGCGACGGTGCGCCATCTCCACGCCGCCTTTCGCGCGCGCTGGGAGGAGCGCAAGCGCCGCGCGCCGCTCGATCTCGATCTGCCCGAACGGCGCATCGTGCTCGGCCCCGACGGCGCCGTGGCGCGCGTCGAGCGGCGCGAGCGCTTCGACGCCCATCGCGTCATCGAGGAGTTCATGATCCTCGCCAATGTCGCGGCGGCGGAAACGCTGGAGCAGCGGCGCACGGCGCTGATCTACCGGGTGCACGACTCGCCCGACCCGGAGAAGCTGGAGGCGCTCAGAGACTATCTTGCGAGCCTCGATTATTCCTTCGTGAACAGCCCCGCGGTGCGGCCCTCGCATTTCAATCAGATCCTGCGCAAGGCCGAAGCGCGCGACCAGAAGGAAATGGTTTCCGAAGCGATCCTGCGCTCCCAGAAGCAGGCGGTCTACGCGACGGAAAACCTTGGCCATTTCGGCCTCAACCTGCCGCGTTACGCGCACTTCACCTCGCCCATCCGGCGCTATGCGGATCTGACCGTGCATCGCGGCCTCGTCGCCGCCTGCAAGCTCGGCGCGGGCGGGCAGACGCCGCAGGAGGCGGCCGCCCTGTCCGATATCGCCGAGAAGATTTCGGACTTCGAGCGGCGCGCCGTCGCGGCCGAGCGCGAGTCCAGGGACCGCTATCTCGCAGGCTATCTCGCCGGCCGGGTGGGCGCCGAGTTCGACGCGCGGATCACGGGCGTGACGCGCTTCGGCGTCTTCGTGGCGCTCGACGAGACGGGCGCGGACGGCTTCACGCCGATGCGCGCGCTCGGCTTCGAGCGCTTCCGGTTCGACGAAAAGTCTCACGCCGTCGTCGGCGAGACCACGGGCGGACGCTACCGGCTGGGCCAGACGGTGCGGGTGCGCCTCGCCGAGGCCACGCCCCTCACCGGCGGCCTGCGCTTCGAGATGCTGTCCGATCCGCTGCCGCCCGACGCAGGAGCCAAATCGCGGCGCAGGCGCGCACCCGGCGGCAAGAGCGACGGGAAAAGCAAGATGCGGCGCAGGAGCGGGAAAAAGACCGCGCGCAAAAAATCCCGCGCGTGACGGCGCGCGGTTGCATCGCCGCCGCGCGCGGTTAGATATGCTCGCCTCTTTCCGCTCCCCCGCTTTATGGCCCTCGCACCCTCTCTCGCCGTTTTCCGGCACAGCGCCTATCTGCGCTACTGGATCATGCGCCAGCTCCTGTCCGGCGGGCGCCAGATGCTGGCCGTGGCCATCGGCTGGCAGGTCTATGACCTTGCGCGCCTGACCCGCTCGATCGAGGAGTCGGCCTTTCTGCTCGGGCTCGTCGGACTCGTCCAGTTCCTGCCCGTGCTGCTGCTTTCGCTGGTCGGCGGACAGGCGGCGGACCGCTTCGATCGCAAAACCATCCTGATCGTTAGCAATCTCGTCCGGCTTGCGGCCGTTCTCGGCCTGCTGGCGACGGCGGGGATGCCGGCGAACATCGCGCTGCCGGCGATTTTCGTCGTCGCGGCGGTCTTCGGCGGGGTCAACGCCTTCACGCCGGCGGCGAGCAATTCGCTCTATCCGACGCTTGTGCCGCGCGCCGAGCTCCATCAGGCCATCGCCTGGAACTCCCTCGGCTATCAGGGCGCGGCGATTCTCGGCCCCGCCCTCGGCGGCGTTCTTTACATCTGGGGTCCGCAGGTCGTGTACGGAACCGCGGCGGCGATGACCGTCGCGGCGATCGTCTCGATCGCGGCGGCGAACACCCCGAAGCCGGCGCCGGTCGCCGGCGCCCGCGGCCTGGCGATGGTCTTTGAGGGGCTTCGCTATGTGCGCGACAACAAGACCGTCTTCGGCGCCATCTCGCTCGACCTCGTCGTCGTGTTGTTCGGCGGGGTGACGGCGCTGCTCCCGGTCTTCGCCCGCGACATCCTGCATGTGGGCTCGGAAGGGCTGGGCGCGCTGCGCGCCGCGCCGGCCCTCGGCGCGGCTCTCGTCGCGGCAGCCCTCGCCGCGCGGCCTCTTTCGCGCAAAGTCGGCCCGTGGATGCTCGGCGCGATCGGCGTCTATGGCGCGGCGATGCTCGTTTTCGCCTGGTCGCCGCTGTTCTGGCTGTCCATCATCGCGCTCGCCGTCACCGGCGCCGCGGACATGATCTCGGTCTATGTGCGCCAGTCGCTCATCCAGTTCGCCACGCCGGACGCGATGCGCGGGCGCGTCTCTTCGGTCTCCTTCATCTTCATCTCCGCCTCGAACGAGCTCGGCGAGTTCGAATCGGGCGTGGCGGCGCGTTTCCTGGGCCCCGTCGGCGCGGTCGTGCTGGGCGGGACGGTCGCCATCGCGACGGCGCTCGCCTGGACGCGCCTGTTCCCGCAGCTCGCGCGCGCCGACCGCTTCGAGGACGCCGCCCTCGCCGCGCCGGCCGCGCCCGAGGCCGCCGCCGCAAAACCCACCTGACGGCGCCGGATTTGCGCCCCATTCCTCGGGTCTGATGCGCATCGGGGCGGGGCTTCGCCGCAAGGCTGGCGGCGGGCCGGGAAAGGGAGCCGTCTCTTGGCGATCATCCGGACAGCAGCGCTCCTGCGCGACGCCCGCCATTTTCAGATCGCCGGGCTCGCCGCGTTCTTGTGCGTCGGGCTTTCGGTTCGCGCCTTCGATGTCGGCGCGGCGCAGATCGCGACCATTCTCGTCGCCTGCATGGCGACGCAGCAGCTCGGCGCCGCGCTCAACGCGATGCGTTTCGACTGGAAGAGCCCGCTCATTACGACCCTCTCGCTCGCGCTGCTGCTGCGCGCCGACGGGCTCGCCCCGCTCGCCGCGGCGGGCGCGATCGCCGTCGGCTCGAAATTCGCGCTGCGCCTCAACGGCAAGCACGTCTTCAATCCGGCGAATATCGGCATCGCCGCGACGGTCCTCTTGACCGACGCGGCCTGGACGACGCCCGGCCAGTGGGGATCGGCGCTGTGGCTGGCCGCGTTCATCGCCGGCGCCGGCGCGATCGTCGCCCATCGCGCCGCGCGGCTCGGCGTGCCGCTCATCTTTCTGGGAACCTATGCGGCGGCTCTTTTCGTCCGGGCGCTCTATCTCGGCGATCCGCTCGCCATTCCGCTTCTGCGCCTGCAAAGCGGCGCGCTCGTGCTGTTCGCCTTCTTCATGATCTCCGATCCCAAGACGACGCCCGACGGGGCGCGCGCCCGCGCGGCCTTCGCGGCCGGCGCGGCGATCCTCGCCTACGTCCTGCAATATCATTTCTTCCTCGACGAGGGACTGTTTTACGCCCTGGCGCTGATGAGCCTCGTCCGTCCGCTGATGGAGCTGTTCGATCCCGCGCCGCGCTATCAATGGGGCGACGCGCCGCCCGCCTTTTCCGCGCCGCGCCTGGGGCCGCGAAAGGCCGCGCCCCGCATCCTTCCCGCCGAGTGACCGCCCTGAGAGGAGAGACCCATGCGACGCACGCTGAAGAAAAGCCTCATCGCCGCCGTTTCCGCCCTGGCCGCGGTCGGCGCGGCCGGAGGCGCGGCCGCGTTCTGCGGCTTTTACGTCGCCAAGGCCGACACGAAACTCTTCAACAAGGCGTCCAAGGTGGCGATCGTGCGCGACGGCGAGCGCACGGTCATCACCATGGCCAACGACTATCAGGGCGAGCTTGAAGAGTTCGCCCTGATCATTCCCTCGCCCGTGGTTCTCGAGCGCCAGCAGATTCACGTCGCCGACAACGCGATCCTCGACCATCTCGACGCCTACACCGCGCCGCGGCTGGTCGAGTATTTCGACGAGGATCCCTGCCGGCGCTACGAATACGACATGCTCGCAGCCTCGCCGGCGGCGGAAACCCGCGCAGGCCCGCGCCGGCGCGCCGACGCGCTCGGCGTCACCGTCGAGGCCGAATACACCGTCGGCGAATACGACATCCAGATTCTGTCGGCGAAGGAGTCCGACGGGCTCGCCGCATGGCTGACAGAGAACGGCTATCGCCTGCCGCCGGGCGCCGAGCCGGTTCTGGAAAGCTACATCAGGCAGGGCATGAAATTCTTCGTCGCCAAGGTCAATCTCGAGGAGCAGGCCGCCACGGGACTCAAATATCTCCGCCCGCTGCAGATCGCCTATGAAGATCCGCGCTTCATGCTGCCGATCCGGCTCGGCACGGCGAACGCCGACGGCAAGCAGGAGCTTTTCGTCTTCACCCTGACCCGCAAGGGACGGGTCGAGACGACCAACTATCGCACGGTCAAGCTGCCGTCGAATGTCGACGTCCCGATCTTCGTCAAGGAGGAGTTCGGCGATTTCTACAAGGCGATGTTCGAGACCTCCGTGGAGAAGGAGAACGAACGCGCGGTGTTTCTCGAATACGCCTGGGACATGAACTGGTGCGATCCGTGCGCGGCCGATCCGCTCTCGGACGCGGAATTGCGCGAGCTCGGCGTTTATTGGATCGGAAGCGGCGTCGAAGGACGCCTCGCGCCGGGCCCGGCGCGCGACGTGTTCGTCACGCGCCTGCATGTGATCTATGATGCGGCGCATTTTCCCGAAGACCTGATGTTCAAGGAGACCGGCGACCGCTCGAACTTCCAGGGCCGCTACGTGCTGCGCCATCCCTATAAGGGCGAGGCGCGCTGCGAGGCGGCGAAGGAATACCGCGCTTCCCTGCCCGACCGCTTCGAAAAGGAGGCCCAGACCCTGGCCAATCTCACCGGCTGGGACATCGACGAAATCCGTGGAAAGATGAAAGACGCCGATCAGCCTTTCGAACCTGCGCCGAAACAGCCGTGGTGGAAACGTCTGTGGGGGAACGATTCCAGGGACGGTTGAGCCCTCGTTCTGCAAACGCGTCCGTAACACGCCGATTCCTCTGCGCAGTCCGTAAAGCGCCGGCGCCGGAATAAGGCGCCCCGGCGCGGAGTCCCGCCAGCATAAGCCGGTTCGAAAGGGCGGGGATAAGTCCGCCTCATGGAGGTGGATAAGTCGGACCGTCCCCGAATAAACGCCGCCGGATCAACCGCTTGCCTCGCCTTCCGCGGCGCGCGCTTTCGTATACGATGCGCGAAAACGAAGGAGCGCGAAGCGATGCGACGCAGACACGCAATTGCAATCCGCTCGCTCCTCGCCCTGACAGCGCTGGGTCGTGGATCGGCGATGCGCCGCTGCACGTCATATCGGATTGAGGCGCGATGAAGCGGAAGCGACCTGATCGCGGATCAGCAGCGCAGCATTTCATGCTGCGCGGCATCCGCGATGACCTTATCCTCTTTCCTATCTCCTCTTTCCTATCTCCTCTTTCCTCATTTAGGCTCCCTGCATGGCGACTCTTCTCACTATCGCACGCATCCTCGCGGTCATTCCCTTCGCCGCGCTGTTTCTGGCGAACGCGCCCTGGAACATGAAGGCCGCCTTCGTCGTCTTCGCCCTTGCGGCGCTTACCGACCTTCTCGACGGCTACATCGCGCGCCGGCGCGGCGAGGTCTCGGCGCTGGGCGCGGCGCTCGATCCGCTGGCGGACAAGCTGCTGATCGCCGCGGCGCTGTTTCTGCTCGCGCGCAACGGCGTCATCCGCGAGGCGGGAATCGTCGCCGCGCTCATTATCCTCCTGCGGGAAATCCTCGTCGGCGGCCTGCGCGAGGCGCTCGCGCAACATGGGAAATCTCTGCCCGTCACCGCGCTCGCCAAGATAAAGACCGCCGCGCAGCTCGTCGCCGTCGGCTTTCTTCTCGCCGCTGCGCCGGGCGGCTTCGCGGGGCCGCGCCTCGCCCCTGTCGCCGACGGTTTTCTCTGGCTGGCCGCGGCGCTTACCTTATGGACCGGAGCCGATTATGTTCTGCGCGGCGCGCGCGCGCTCGGCGCCGGCGCGCGCCCCGCAGCAGGCAGCGAGAGCTGAGTTCGATGGCCGCTATGCGACAGGCCGGCGAGGAGTCGGCGCACATCCTGATCGTCGACGACGACGACCGCATCCGCTCGCTGCTGAAGCGGTACCTCGCCGAAAACGGCTATCGCGCTTCGGCGGCGGCCAACGCCGAGGAGGCGCGCGAGCTTCTCGCCTCCATGGCCTTCGACCTCCTCATCATCGATGTCATGATGCCGGGCCTGTCGGGCTTCGAACTGACGGAGAAGGTGCGGGCCGCCTCCAACGTGCCGATCCTGCTGCTCACCGCGCGCGGCTTGCCCGAGGACCGCATCGAAGGGCTCGAGCGCGGCGCGGACGATTATCTGTCGAAGCCTTTCGAGCCGCGCGAGCTTCTGCTGCGCGCGGCGAACCTTCTGCGCCGGGCCGGCCCCACGCATCCGACCCGGCGCACGATCACTTTCGGCGAGTGCGCATTCTCCCCCGCCCGCGGAGAGCTGCGACGCGGCGGCGAGATCGTCAAGCTCACCTCCGGCGAACTCGCCCTGTTGCGCGCCCTCGCCCAGAAGCCGGGCGAGGCGATTTCGCGCGCGGCCCTCGCCGAGCAGACCTCCGCCGCTATGGAGCGTTCCGTCGACGTTCAGGTCACGCGGCTTCGCAAGAAGATAGAGAAAGATCCGCGCGCGCCGATTTATCTCCAGACCGTGCGCGGCGTCGGCTACGCTCTCATGCCGGACTAGCGCGATGCTGAAGCGCTACCTTCCGAAAAGCCTTTACGCGCGCGTCGCGCTGATCGTCATTCTGCCGATCTTCCTGATGCAGTCTTTCGTGACTTATGTGTTCTTCGAGCGGCATTGGGATCTCGTCAGCGCCAACTTGTCCGCGAATGTGGCGAGCCAGATCGCGCTCATCGCCAAGCTCTATCGCGAAACGACCGACCCTGAGGAACGGCGCGCCATAGAAAGGCTTTCGACCGAGGAGCTCGAGCTCAATGTCCGCTTCGAGCCGCGCAAGACGATTCCCGACGCCGACAAGCTGTCCATCTTCACTCTGCACAACCGCACGCTGGAGCGCCAGCTCGACGAACGGCTCGAGGAGGATTTCTGGTTCAACACCTATAGTTGGCCGGCCTATGTCGAGATCCGGGTGCAGCTTGACGACGGCTATCTGGTGTTTCTGCCGCGCCGCGACCGGGTTTTCGCGACCACCGGGCCGATCTTCGTGATGTGGCTCATCGGCGTGACGCTTCTGCTAGGCTCGATCGCCATCGTCTTCCTGCGCAATCAGGTGCGCTCGATCCTGCGGCTCGCGGAAGCGGCCGAGGCGTTCGGGCGCGGCCGCGACGCGCCGGACTTCCGCCCCAGCGGCGCGGCCGAGGTGCGCCGGGCGGGCCTCGCCTTCATCGCCATGCGCGAGCGCATCAAGCGGCACATCCATCAACGCACGGCGATGCTCGCCGGCGTCAGCCACGATTTGCGCACCCCGCTGACCCGCCTCAAGCTCGCCCTCGCCATGCAGCCGGATTCTCCCGACATGGAAGCGCTGCGCGCCGACGTCGCCGAGATGGAGCGCATGGTCGAATCCTATCTCAGCTTCGCGCGCGATCTCGCCTCCGACGAAGCGCCGGGCGAGGTCGATCTCGGCGCGCTGCTCGGCGAGATCGTCGAGGACGCGGCGCGATCCGGAAAGGAAGTGGCGCTCGACGTCGCGCCGGGCCTGAGGCTGGCGGCCCGGCGCAACGCCCTCAAGCGCGCGATCAACAATCTCGTCGAGAACGGCCTCAAATACGCCGATCATGTCTGGCTGTCGGCGAAGCGGACCGGCGGAACGGTCGAGATCGTCGTCGACGACGACGGACCGGGCGTGCCGCCCGAGCGTCATGAGGAGGCCTTCAAACCCTTCGCCCGGCTCGACGAGGGCCGGCGGCGCGATCCTGACGGCGTGGGCCTCGGCCTTGCGGTGGTGCGGGACGTGGCGCGCAGCCATGGCGGCGAGGCGGCGCTCGCGCGCGCCCCGCAGGGCGGATTGCGCGCCGTTCTGCGCCTGCCGGGATGATTCCCCGATGTCGCAGGGCCCGGCGACGGATTTCCCGCGTATAAACGTATTAGTGAGATACCATATATCCGCGGGGGGCTGCGTCCTTCCGTGATTATCCGGCGCCGAATCGGGATCGAACGCATGGCGGCATCGCCTACTTCTCACGGCCGCGGCCAGTCAGGAGCGGCTTTTCGCTGGAGCTTCCTGGGAATAGCGCTCATCGCGGCCATTCTCGCGATCGCGGCGATCGCGCTGGTGACCGGCCGCGGCGGCGCGTCCGGGTCCGAGGCTGCCGGCGCCGATGGAAACGGCGGAAACGGCGCCGCGTTCCAGGCCCGTCGCCAGCGCCCGCCGGCCGTGGCGCTCGCCCGCGTGGAATTCGCCCCCGTCGAGCGGACCCTCAGCGCCATCGGCGCCGGCCGCGCGCTGCAGAGCGTCGAGCTCAATGCGGAGGTCGCCGGGATCGTCGCCGGGATCCTCGTCGAACCCGGCCAGCGGGTTAAGAAGGGCGAGCCGCTTTTGAAGCTCGACAGCCGCGCGCAGGAAATCGCGCTCGCCAAGGCCCGGGCCGAATATGCGATCGCCAAGACGAACGCCGAGCGGTTCTCCGGCCTCGTCGCGGACGAGGCCGCCTCGGCGCTGGAGCTCGAAGCGGCGCAGAACGCCTACGCCGCGGCCCGGGCGGCGCTGCGCCAGGCCGAATACGAGCTTGACCGGCGGACCGTTCGCGCGCCCTTCGACGGCGTCGTCGGCCTCGTCGATCTCGACGTCGGCGACTTCCTGACGGTGGGCGCGCGCATCGCCACAGTCGACAATGTAAGCGCGCTGCTTGTCGACTTCGCCATTCCGGAAGCGGCTTCGACCTTCGTCCGGCCGGGACTTGAATTCACGGCGAGCGCGCCGGCGGCGGGCGGGCGCGCCTTCGCCGGAACCATTCGCGCGATCGACAGCCGCATCGATCCGGTCACGCGCACCAGGCGCGTGGAAGGCGTGCTCGTCAATGAAGACCAGGCGCTGGTTCCCGGCGCGACCTTCGCGATCTCGATCTCCGCGCCGGGAGAGCGGGCGGTCAAGGCGCCCGGGCTCGCCGTACAGTGGGACCGCGCGGGCGCTTATGTGTGGAAGCTGAGCGCGAACGGCGTCGCCCAGCGCACGCCTGTGACGATCCTTCAGCGCACGGCCGATTCAGTGCTGCTCGACGCGCCGCTGACAGGCGCCGATTACATCGTCGCGGAAGGCGCAGACATCGTCCGCGCCGGCATGCCCCTGCCGCGCCCTGACGAAGCGGCTCGCGCGGGCGACGCGAACGCAGCCGCCGGTTACAGATGACAGACTCCCCGTCCCCTGCGACAATCACCGCTTCGTCGAGCTTCGTAGCGCTGTTCATCAAGCGCCCGATCCTCTCTTCTGTCCTCAGCATGCTGATCGTCATCGCCGGTCTCGCCGCGCTGTTCGGCGTCGAGGTGCGCGAGCTGCCCGACGTCGACCAGCCTATCGTGACGGTGAGCACGAGCTATCCCGGCGCGACGCCGGAGTCGATCGACGCGGAAGTGACCGCGATCATCGAGAACGCCGTCGCCCAGGTGGACGGCGTCCAGTCGATTTCCTCAAGCTCGTCCTACGCCCGCAGCTCGGTGACGATCGAATTCTCGCCGAATGTCGACATCAACATTGCGGCGACGGACGTGAAAAACGCTGTCTCAGCCATTCAGCGCAACCTGCCCGTCGGCGCGGAGGAGCCCTCGGTCGTCAAGGCCGACTCCGACGGCTCGCCGATCATGCGCCTCGCCGTCTTCGCGCCTGGCATGGCGGAAGGCGCGCTGGGCGATCTCATCGAACGCATCATCCAGCCGCGCCTTCAGGCCGTCGAAGGCGTCGCGTCGGTCGACGCCTACGGCGTGCGCAAGCGGGTCATTCGCATCCGGCTCGACCCGGTGCAGCTCGCCGCGCGCGGCGTCGCGGTCGACGACGTGGCGCGGCTCGTCGCGCGCTCCACGCTGAGCGCGCCGTCCGGCACGCTGATGAGCGGCCGGCAGGAGCTGCTCATCCGCACCGAGGCGCCGGCTGCGACGCCGGAAGAGATCGCCGGCCTGCGCATCAACGAGGAAACGCGCCTCGGCGACATCGCCGTCGTCGAATGGGACGTGGAAAAGCAGACGCGCAGCACCCGCCTCGACGACGCCCCGGCCGCCGGTCTCGCCATTCTGCGCCAGGCCCAGTCGAACACGGTCGCTGTCGCCGACGGCGTGCGCGCGGCGATCGCTGAGCTTGCGCCGACCCTGCCGCCCAATGTGGAGATCCGCGTGTCCACGGACGATTCGATCTTCATCAAGCGGGCCATTGAAGAAGTCGCGATCACGCTCGGCATCGCGGTGCTCATCGTCGTCGGCGTCATCTTTCTCTTTCTAAGGTCGGCGCGCGCGACGCTCGTGCCCGCCCTCGCCATACCGATCTCGCTGATCGGCACGCTCGCGGCGATCTATCTCGCCGGCTTCTCGATCAATATCCTGACGCTGCTGGCGCTGGTGATGGCGACCGGACTCGTCGTCGACGACGCGATCGTCGTCACTGAGAACGTCGAGCGCTGGCGGGCGATGGGCTACGGCCGACGCGCCGCCGCGCTCCTCGGCGCGAAGGAGATCGTCTTCGCCGTCATTTCGACGACGGCGACGCTGGCGGCCGTGTTCGTTCCGATCTCCTTCCTGCCGGGGCAGGCCGGACGGTTATTCTCCGAGTTCGGCTTCGTGATGGCCTTCGCCGTGCTGATCTCGTCCTTCGTAGCGCTGACGCTGTGCCCGATGCTCACCGCCAAGCTCGCGCCGAGCGCGGCGCCCGGCGGCGCGAAAAAAAAACCGGGTCCCATCGAACGTTTCGGCCATATGGCGGCGGGCGTCTATGCCGGCGCACTGCGCGCGCTGCTGCGCCGGCCGCTGCTGCCCTTCATCGCCGCCGGCGTCTTCGCCGCCGGCGCGGTGACGACGTTCAACATGCTGCCCAAGGAGCTCACCCCGCCGGAAGACCGCGGCCGACTGTTCATCCAGGTCCGCGTCCAGCAAAGCGCGAGCTTCGATTATCTGGAAGAGAAGATCAGGCAGGTCGAAGACCGGCTCGCGCCGATCGTCGAGAGCGGCGACGTCAGGGGCGTTCTGTCCATCGCCGGCGCCGGCGGCGGCAATAGCGGCTTCATCATCGTGCAGCTCAAGGACTGGTCGGCGCGCAAGCGCACCCAGCAGGAGATCGAAGCCGCCGCCGAGCCGCTCATTTCCTCCGTGCCCGGCGCGCAGGTGTTCCTGCGTCGGGGAAACAGCCTGGGCATCCGCGGCGCCGGCCAGGGCCTGCAATTCGCGGTCGCGGCGGACGATTACGAAGCGGCCGCCGACGTCGCCGAGGAAATCGCGGCGCGTCTCGACGCCGACCCGAGATTCACCCGCGCCGCGCTCAACTTCGAGCTTTCCCAGCCGCAGCTCGACGTCCGGATCGACCGCGACGCCGCGGCGAAGCTCGGGGTCGACGTCTCTTCCGTCACGACGCTGCTCAGCGCGATGGCGGACGAATATCGCGCGGCGGAAATCTTCGCCGGCGAGACCATTGTCGAGGTGCTGTTGTCCGCCCAGGGCGAGCGGGTGGACGATCCGTCCGATCTCGCCAATCTGTTCGTGCGCACGTCGAGCGGCCAGTTCGTGCCTTTGTCGATTCTCGTCGATATCGAAGAGACCGCCGTGCCGGCTCGCCTTTCCCGTGAGGAACGACGGCGCGCGGCGCCCGTGACCGCGAGTCTCGCGCCGGGAACCTCGCTGGGCGAGGCGACGCGCGCGCTGCGCGAGGCCGCGGCGGAGATTCTGCCGAACAATATGGCGATCCTGCTGCTCGGCGAGGCCAGACTGCTGCAGACGGCGACGGACAGTTCGCTTATCGTCTTCGCCTTCGCAGGACTCGTCGTGCTGCTCGTGCTCGCCGCCCAGTTCGAAAGCTTCATCAGCGCTCTCGTCATCATGGCGACCGTTCCCTTCGGTCTGGCGGCGGCGATCTACGCCATGGCCGCGACGGGCGTGTCGTTCAATTATTACAGCCAGATCGGACTGGTGCTGCTCATCGGCATCATGGCGAAGAACGGGATTCTGATCGTGGAGTTCGCCAACCAGCTGCGCGACGAGGGCGCGGACGTGCGCGCGGCGATCGAGGAAGCGGCGCGCACCCGCCTGCGGCCCGTGCTGATGACGGCGCTGTCGACCGTGCTCGGCGGATTGCCGCTGATCCTGAGCTCCGGGGCGGGCTCGGAGGCCCGTTCGGCCCTCGGCTGGATCGTGATCGGCGGGCTCGGCTTTTCGACGCTGTTCACGCTGTTTCTGACGCCGTCGGCCTATCTCATGCTCGCCCGCTTCGCCGGCGCCCGCGCGCGCGAAGGCGCGCTCGTCCGTCGCGAGCTCGCCGAGGCCGCGGCGCGAAACGCGGCGTCCGCCCTGCGCGAGCCGAAAGGACTCGCCGCGGAATGATGCGCGCGCCGGCTTAATCGAACAGGCTCGACACCGACTCTTCGTTGGCTATGCGGCGGATCGCTTCGGCGAGAAGATCGGCGATGGTCACGATCTCGATCTTCGCGCAGGCCGCGACCTCTTCGCGCGCCTTGATGGAATCGCTGATGACGAGCCGCGCGAGGGCGTCGGCCTTGGCGATCCGTTCGACGGCGTTTCCCGAGAGCACGCCGTGGGTGACGAAGGCCGAAACGCTTTTCGCGCCCTTGCCCATCAGCGCCTCGGCGGCGTTCACCAACGTGCCGCCCGAATCGACGATGTCGTCGAACAGAAGACAGTGCCGACCTTTGACGTCGCCGATGATGTTCATCACCTCCGACACGCCCGCCTGCTCGCGCCGCTTGTCGACGATGGCGAGCGGGCGGTCGTCGAGGCGCTTGGCCAACGACCGCGCGCGCACCACGCCGCCGACGTCGGGCGAGATGATGGTCACATCGTCGAGCTCGCCGCCGTGGATCTCGCGGATGCGCCGTTCGAACACCTTCACGGCGTAAAGATTGTCCGTCGGAATGTCGAAGAAGCCTTGGATCTGCCCGGCGTGCAGATCGACCGTCAGCACCCGGTCGGCGCCCGCCGTGGTGATGAGATTGGCGACCAGCTTGGCCGAGATCGGCGTGCGCGGGCCGGCTTTGCGGTCCTGCCGGGCGTAGCCGAAATAGGGAATGACGGCGGTGATCCGACTCGCCGAGGCGCGCGTCAGCGCGTCCATGATGATGAGAAGCTCCATCAGATTGTCGTTCGCCGGGGTGGAGGTCGACTGGATGACGAAGACGTCTTCCCCGCGCACGTTCTCGCGGATCTCGACGAAGACCTCGCTGTCCTTGAAAGTGCGGATGTCGGCCGCTGAGAGCGCCGTGGCGAGGCGCTTGCCGATCTCCTCGCTCAACGGTCGATTGGAGTTCCCGGCGATCAGCTTCATGGAGCCCTCTTTATCGTTGCGCGCCGGCGGGTTGTGACGCTTTCCTGACGGACGATCAAGCCCCGCCTTCAACCGCCGTTTTCAGGCCGGACGATCGCGGAGAGGTTGCGGCCATAGGCCTGCGCGCCGCGCCGGCGCCCGTCGCGATAGCTGAAATAGCGGTCGGGTTCGCCGAGCGTGCAGACGCCGAGATCGTCGAAGGCCGCCACCCCCGTCTCGGCGAGGCGCCAGCGCGCGAAGCCGGCGAGATCGAGCTGGCGCTTCTCCGGCCGCGCGCCGGGGGCGAAGAAGCGCTCGGAAGCGGGATGACGGGCGAGAAAAGCCTCGACGAGATCGAGGCCGACCTCGAAATTCGGCTGGCGCAGGCAAGGCCCCAGCGCGGCGACGATCCGCGCCGGCTTCGCCCCCAGCGAGGTCATGAGCGCGACCGTCGACTCGAGAATCCCGGCGAGCGCGCCGCGCCAACCCGCATGGGCGGCGCCGATCACGCCCGCTTCCGGATCGGCGAACAGGACCGGCATGCAGTCCGCCGCGAGCACGCCGAGCGCAATCCCCGGCCGATCCGCGACCATCGCGTCGGCTTCCGGTCCCGGCCCCTTCCATGGCTCGGCGACGACGATCGCGCGCGCCGAATGGACCTGGCGCAAGGTGACGAGACAGTCCGGCGCGACGCCGAGGGCGCGCGCGCAGCGCGCGCGGTTCTCCGCCGCGCAGGCGGGATCGTCGCCGGAAGCAAGGCCCGTATTGAGGCTCGCATATTCCCCTGCGGAAACGCCGCCCGTCCGGCCGAAAAAGCCGTGGCGAACGCCCGTCGCGGCGAGTCGGGGCGAGACGAGATGCGGCGGCGCGCTCACGGCGCTTCGAATCCGGCGGGCGGCGGCAGATCGGGCGATGCTATGCACATCGCCTTGAAGACCTCTCCCATCTGTTCCGGCGCGGCGATGCGATGCGCGCCCTGACGGATGGCGAGCGCTTCCTCAGCGGTCTTGCCCGCGCACAATCGCTCGACGCGCAGCGCAAGGCCGAGCCGGTCGAGAAAGGTCCCTTGCGGGACAGGCCCCCAGACCGCGGCGCCGGCGTCCAGGGCCGCGCGCGAAAGCGCCTCGAAATCGACATGAGCGGTGATGTCGGCGAGCCCCGGCGATGCCAGCACCGGCCAGTAGCGGTGGCGACGCACCGCCTGCAAGGTGTCGCCAAGCCCCGAGGCGATATGGCCGTAATCGATGATGAGCGCGCGCCCGCCGTTCTCGACCAGAAAAGCGGCGATCTCGGCGGCGAGCGCCCGGCCCGGTTCGCAAATCTCGAAGATCGCGCCTTCTGGCGTTTCCTCCGCAGACGGAAGGTCTATCTCCGGCGGCGGCGGCGTCTTCGCGTGGACGAAGGCGAGCGCCTCGCCGTCAGGCGCGACGCCGATGAGCCGCTCGCGCCAGCCGGCGCCCGCGCGCTCGAACTGGCGGACGGGCAGGCAGTCGAACAGCTCGTTGGCGACGATGAGCGTCGGATCGGGCGGAATGTCTGCAAATTCGTCCGCCCATAGCGGGCGCGGCCGGAAGGAGCGCAGGCGCTGCTGCTGCTCATGGCGCAGCCGGCCGCTGGTTTCGACGAGCCAGAGCGTAGCGGCGTCGAGAAAGGCAGGACGCACCGACGCCGCGCGCAGGATGTCGACCATCAGCACGCCCCGACCGGGTCCGAGTTCGACGAGGTTGAACGTCGCGGGCTGGCCAATGTCGAGCCAGCTCTGCACCAGCCACAGGCCGATGAGCTCGCCGAAGATCTGGCTGATCTCCGGCGCCGTGGTGAAGTCGCCCGCCGCGCCGATGGGCGCGGCGCGCATGTAGTAGCCCTCATGGGGATGGCCGAGGGCGTCGGCCATGTAATCGGCGACCGTGATCGGGCCGTTCGCCCTGATGAGCGCGATGAGCCGTTCTTCGAGAGGCGTCCTTTCGGCGGCCGGCTCGCGCGTCACGGCTTGGCCGCCTCCCGGCCGGCCCCTTTTGTCCGCGTCCGCCATATCAGCCAGAGCCCAAGCGCCAGCATCGGCAGGGACAGGATCATGCCCATGGTGAGGCCGAGAGGAAAGTCGGGCATGTGCGCGTCGGGTTCGCGGAAATTCTCGACGATGATCCGCGAGACGGCGTAGCCGGCGAGAAACAGCCCGATGCTCGCGCCTGGCCGCTTCAGCAGGCCGAACGCATGGGTCGCGACCCGGATGACGATGAAGAGGACGATCCCTTCGAGCGCCGCCTCGTAAAGCTGGCTGGGATGGCGCGGGACCTGAAGCGGATCGGTGGGAAACGCCATCGACCACGGACCGTCCCAAGGCCGGCCGTAAAGCTCGGCGTTGATGAAGTTCGCCACGCGCCCGAAGAACAGCCCGATCGGCGCGGCGCAGGCGAACAGATCGCCGAGGGCGAGCGCGTCGAGCCTGTATCGGCGCGCGAACAGCCACCCGGCGAGCGTAACGCCGATGAGCCCGCCGTGGAACGACATGCCCCCGCGCCAGAGCATCAGCGCCGGCGGGATGTGTATCCAGCCGATCAGCGTCTTGAGAAAGCCGGGCGCCATGTTCGCTCCGAGCGATTCCCAGGGCTGTATCAGCAGGCTCGGCTCGTAGAAGAACACATAGCCGAGACGCCCGCCGGCGATGACGCCTAGAGCGACCCAGAAGATCACGTCGTCGAGCTGACGCCGGTCGAGCGGCGGGCCTGCGGCCGGTTTCCACAAACGCGCATTGTTGAGCAGCCGGACGAGATACCACCAGCCTAGCGCGATGCCGCCGATATAGGCGAGCGAATACCACCGAATCGGCAGCGGGCCGATGCGGAAGGCGACCGGGTCGATCTCGGGATAAGGCAGACTCATCGCCGCCTGCTTAGCCCATATGCCCCCGCCGTCCCAAGAGATTTGACGCGCTTTGATCGCCCGGCGGGCGCACCGCGCGGTTTCGCCCTGTCGCCTTTGGCCCTCCCCCGCCGTAAAGTGCGGCCGGAAAGGACCCTCGCCCATGCAGACCCAGAACCCCTTTCTCGACGAGCTCGCCAAGCTGATGACCGAGGCCGCCGGCGCGGCCGACGGCGTGCGGCGAGAGGCCGAGACCGTCATTCGCGGCAATCTCCAGCGGCTCATCGCGGACATGGACTTCGTGCCGCGCGAGGAATTCGAGGCCGTGCGCGACATGGCCCGCGCCGCGCGCGAAGAGAACGAGGCGCTGAAGGCGCGAATCGCCGCCCTCGAAGAATGGCTAGGGAAAACTTCCTGAGACGAATCATTGCCCCCCTCGGCCGACTCGCCGCGTCATCAGGGTGCACCTGACCGAGAGGGTATTCATGTCCATCGAGCTGCTCGACGCGCCGGTCGCCCTGGCCGATCCCCTGGAGGCGCTGGAGATCGCCGCTGACGCCCTCGGCGCGGAGGCCGAGCGGGCGGATCGAAGCGAACTCCATCTCGCCGTGTCGGGCGTCTGGCGCGACGTCGGCCTGTGGTTCACCTGGCGCGACGAGGTCTCCACCCTGCAGATGGGCGCCCCGCTCGAGCTCAGGGCGCCGGCCAATCGCCTGCTCGAGGCGAGCCGGCTCGTGACCATGGTGAACGAGCGCCTGTGGATCGGCCATTTCGACCTGTGGTCGGAGGACAACAACATCGTTTTCCGCAACGCCATCGTGCTGCCGCCATCAGGCGCGCTGGACGCCGCGCAGGCGCAATGCCTGGTGCGCGGCGCGATGGAGGCGATCGACCGGTTCTATCCCGCCTTCAATTACTTCGTATGGGGCGGAAAATCGCCGGACGACGCCCTCGAAGCTTCGCTGTTCGACACGGCGGGCAACGCCTGACGACGGCGCCTGCGCGTTCCACGCGCGGCGTCGAAAAGCGGTTTTCGACCCGCGGCGCAGTGCGATAGACTGCCTGCATGACCAAAGAAATCTCCGTCGCGCTTGTCGGCGCCGGCGCCATGGGCGGCGCGCTGTTGCGCGGCTGGCTGTCGGCCGGAACCATCGATCCCGCCGCTTCCGCCGTCTTCGATCCGGCCGCCGACGCCGCGCTCAAGAAGCTCGCGCGCCGGCATGATTTCGCGCTCAACCCTTCGCCGGAAGGGATCTCGGTGGACGCGCTGGTCCTCGCCGTGAAGCCGCAGGCGGCGGCGAGCGTGCTGCCGGCCTACGCCGCGATCGCGCGCAGCGCCCTGGTGATCTCGGTGATGGCGGGCATGAGCCTCGCCGCGATCGGGCGCGCGTTGGGCGATCCGCCGCGCGTCGCGCGCGCGATGCCCAACCTGCCGGCGGCGTTCGGCGCGGGCGTGACCGGACTCTATGCGCCGGCGACGGTGAACGCGCATGGACGCGACGTCATCGACCGCCTGATGGCGGCGACGGGCGAGACGGTCTGGGTGCGCAGCGAGGAAGAAATCGATTTCGTGACCGCCGTTTCGGGCAGCGGCCCGGCCTATTTCTTCCTTCTGACCGAGGCGCTCGCCGAGGCCGGCGCCGCGCTCGGCCTTGAGAAGGAGGCGGCGCAGCGGCTTGCGCGCGCGACCGCCTCAGGCGCGGGCGCGATGCTCGCCGCCGATCCGCGCAGCCCGGCGGACATGCGCAAGGCCGTGACCTCGCCCGGCGGCACGACCGCAGCCGCCCTCGGCGTGCTCGATGGCGACGCCAAGGCTCTGCGCCGGTTGATGAAGGAGGCGGCGGCGGCGGCCGCGAAACGCGCGGCGGAGCTGACGGAGTAAACCCGCGCCGTATCTCGGCCGCCGCGGGCGGAAACAAGCGTTTCGCCTTTTCCCCGCCCGCGGCGCGCTCGTCAGCGACAGGTCATCGTCCCCGCCTCGGCCGGCGCGAGCGCGATGGCGGAGAAGTCGAAGCCGAGCGCGCCGGCCGTTTCGAGACGGAACGGCGCCGTCACGCGGGCGGGATCGAGCCCGTCGGCGACGAAGCACTGAAGGCTCACGCTGAGGCGCCCCCAGCCGGCGCCCTCCATCGCCGCGAGCGTATCGGCGACGTCGACGCCGCCCTCGCAGCCTTCCCCGCAGGCCATGGCGAGGCGCGCCGGCGCCGCAGGCGCGCGCGACACGCGCGCGTCGATCGTCAGCGCAAGGCCGGCTTCGACTGCGTTTGCGAGATCAAGCGGGGCGTCCGTCGCGATCATCACGTAAGCCGCCCCCTCGCCGTTCCAGCGAGCGGCGCGCGCGTCTTCCTGCGCCGCCCGGTCGAAGGCCGCGAGCGACAGCCCGCCGCCGGGGGTTTGCGCCGAAGGCGCGGCCGCTTCCGCTTCCTTCCCCCCCGCTTCGCCGATCACGAGCCTCATGCCCGTCGCAGGAGCGCCGCGCGCAAAGAACGTCGATGCGCCCGCTTGCGCCGCGACGCTTTCTTCCGGCAGTTCAGGCAGCTCGGTCCTGTCGGCGTAGGTCAGGCCGTAGCCGAAAGCGAACAGGGGCTCGTAAGGCTCGTCCCCGACATTGAGCGGCGTCTGCGTGGGCTCAGCCGGCCAGGAGAAGGGAAGCTTTCCCGTGAAGTCGTAACGCACGCCGCCCGCCTCGTCGCGGAACAGAACGTCGGCGATCCCGCCGCCCTCCGTTCCCGGCAGCCAGGCCGCGACGAAAGCGTCGGAGGCGTTGAGTTCGGGATTAGCCCACAGCGGCCGGCCCGAGAGGAAGACCGTGACGACCGGAACGCCGTCGGCCCTCAGCCGGCGCATGGCCGCAAGCAGCGCCGGATCGCGCCGGTCGAAATCGACCGTCGGCCGGTCGCCGTATCCTTCCGCATACGGCTCTTCTCCGATGACGAAAATCGCGACGTCTGGTCTTTGCGTATATTCGCCGTCCGGCGCATGTTCCACTGCGCCGCCGGCGCTTTCGACCGCGGCGCGAATCCCGGCGAAAATCGTCTCGCCGTTCGGGAATGCGTCGTTATCGACGCCCGTTCCCTGCCAGGTGAGCGTCCAGCCGCCCGACTGCATGGAGATGCTGTCCGCGCCGTCGCCGGCGACGAGCACCCTCCTCCCCGGCTGCAGCGGCAGCACGCCGCCGTTGTTCTTGAGCAGCACGAGCGATTCCCGCACGGCCTGGCGGGCGAGCGCGCGATGGGCGGGCGCGCCGAGCAGCTCCGTGCGCCCGGCGAGCGGCCGCGCGGAAGGCTTCGGCTTGTCGAACAGGCCCGCGCGCAGCTTCACGCGCAGGATGCGGCGCACCGCGTCGTCGAGCCGCTCCATCGGTATCTCGCCGCTGCGGACCTGTTCGAGCGTATTGTGATAAAGCCCGCGCCAGCTGTCCGGCGCCATGAACATGTCAAGGCCGGCGTTGAATGAGGCCGGGCAGGATTCGTTCGTGCACCCCTCTACCTGGCCGTGGCCGTTCCAGTCGCCCACGATGAATCCGTCGAAGCCCCAGCGCTCCTTGAGAACGCCCGTCAGAAGGCCGCGCCGGCCGTGCATCTTCTTTCCATGCCAGCTGTTGAACGAGGCCATGACGGTCTGCACGCCCGCCTCGACGGCCGCCGGATAGCCTGCGGCGTGAATGTCCCTGAGCTCCTCCTCCGTCGAGAGATTGTCGCCCTGGTCGACGCCGTCCTTCGTGCCGCCGTCGCCGAGGAAATGCTTGGCGGAAGAGACGACCCTGCCGGGCGAGAAAAATTCATCCGTGCCGGGAGCCCCTTGCAGTCCTTCCACAATGCCGCCCGAATAGGACGCGACGACCTCCGGCGCTTCGGAAAAGCCCTCATAAGCCCGGCCCCAGCGGTCGTCGCGCGGGACGGCGACGGTTGGAGCGAAGGTCCAGTCATGGCCAGTCACGGAAAGCTCCACGGCGGTGGCCTCTGCGATGCGTCGCGCGAGCGCCGGATTGCGGGTCGCGCCGAGTCCGATATTGTGCGGAAAGATCGTGCCGCCGACGACGTTGTTATGTCCGTGCACGGCGTCGATGCCGAAAAGCGGCGGGATGCGCACGGCGCCTTCAGGCCCCTCCATCGCCGCTTCGTAATAAGCGTCGAGAAGCTCCAGCCACTCTTCCGCTGCAGCGTAGGCTTGGCCCTTGGGCGCGGAGTTCCCGCCGCTGAGCACCGAGCCCAGCTTGTAGGTTTTGAGATCCTCAGGCTCGATCGCGCTGCTGTCGGCCTGAATGATCTGGCCGACCTTGTCTTCAAGGCTCATCCGCGCCATCAGCGCGTCGATGCGCGCCTCGAGGGCGGGATCATGCGCGAAAGGCGGCGCGACTTCCGGCCATTTTTCGGGATGAGCGACAGGCCCCTCGCCCCCCGTCTCCACCGGCGCCGAGGCGCAGGAAATCATCGCCGACGCCAACGCTGCAACGGCGGCGCGCAAGAACAGTCTTGATACGGCAGTCATGGTCAAACCCCTCCCAATGATCTAACGGGCTCCAAACGCGACTCTTCCCGGCGCATGCGATCAGTCCTCCTGACTCGCCTGCGCGCCCGCTCTTTCCCGCATGGCGATCCGTATGTCCGACAGGCGCAGGCCCAACGGTCCGTCGCTCTCGACGACGAAGGGCGCGACGACGGCGCGCAGCGCGTCCGCTTCTGCGACAAGATCGGAAAGCAGGATCTCCGCCCGCCGCCAGCCCTCGCCTTCCGCCGCGCGGAATGTTTCCATCATGTCGGCGAGGCCCGCGCCCCGTTCGCCGCATTCGATCCCGACGCGGACCGCAGCGGCGGGCGCGACGTCCACGGCGTAGGAAAAGACGAGCGCCATGCGCGCGCTCGCCTGGCGCGTCAGATCCTGCGCCGGGCCTTCGACCGCGAGCCTGCCAGGCCCCGTCCATTCGACGAGCCGCGCGTCCTCTTGCGCCTTCCGGTCGACGGCGCGCAGGCGCAAGCGCCCGTCGGCCGTCGTCGCGGCCGCGCCTTCGACCGCGACCGTCTCGTCGCCGGCGCTGAGGATCATCCGATAAGGCGGCCTCGCCCGGCCCGCGCGCACGATCTCGCCGGAACCGTCTTCTGCGGAAGGATCGAACGCCGCCTCGTCGAGCCGCGGGAGATCTTTCGGGTCGCGATAGGAAAGCCCGTAGCCGTAGGGAAACAGCGGGTCGTAATCGGGATCGCCCCGGTTGAGCGGGGTTTGCGTCGGCGTTTTGGGCCAGGAGAAGGACAGCCGACCCGTGAAGTCGTGATTGACGGCGCCGTCCGGTCGGCGCAGCAGCACGTCGGCCACGCCGCCGCCTTCCGTTCCCGGCAAGAAAGCCGCGACGAACGCGTCGGCGGCGTTGATCTCCGGATTCACATAAAGCGGCCGACCGGAGAAAAAGACGGCGACCACGGGCACGCCTTCGCCCTTCAGCCGGCGCATGAGCCGAAGGGGCGCTTCGTCCTCGAAGTCGAGATGGCGCCGGTCGCCCTGAAACTCCGCATAGGGATTTTCGCCGAACACGACGATCGCCGCGTCAGGCTTCTCGCGCCAGCGTCCGTCCTCGCTGAGGATCGCCTGTCCGCCCGCAGCCTCGATCGCCTCGCGCAGGCCGTCATAGATCGACTGGCCGTTCGGGAAGTCGTCGTTGACGTTGCCCTCGCCGAGCCAGGTGATCGTCCAGCCGCCGCACTGCTTGGGAATGTTATGCGCGCCGTCGCCGGCGACGAGAATGCGCCCGCGCGGATCCAGCGGCAAAAGCCCGCCATTGTTCTTGAGCAGCACGAGCGATTCCCGCACGGCCCTGCGCGCGAGGGCGCGATGAGCGGGCGCGCCGAGAAGCGAAAAATCGCCAGCGTTGGGCCGCCCGGACGGCCGTCCGCGCTCGAACAGGCCGTAGCGGACCTTCACCCGCAGAATGCGCCGCACGGCGTCGTCGAGCCGCGCCGTCGAAATCTCGCCGCTGCGAACCTGTTCGAGCGTATTGCGATAAAGCGCGCGCCAGCTGTCCGGCGCCATCACCATATCGACGCCGGCGTTGACGACCGGGGCGCAGGAATCATTCGTGCAGCCCTCGACCTGGCCGTGCCCGTTCCAGTCGCCGACGACGAAGCCGTCGAACCCCATGCGGCCTTTCAGAATATCCGTCAGCAGGCTGCGATGGCCGTGCAGCTTCTCCCCGCGCCAGCTGTTGAACGAGGCCATGACGGTCTGCACGCCCGCCGCGATCGCCGGCGGATAGCCGGCGGCGTGGATGTCGCGAAGCGCTTCCTCCGTCGCTGGATTGTCGCCCTGATCGACGCCGCCCTTCGTGCCGCCGTCGCCGAGAAAGTGTTTCGCCGTGGCGATGACATGCTCGCCGCGCAGAAAGTCCGCCGTTCCGAGCGCGCCCTGCAATCCCTCGACCATCGCCGCGGCGTATTCGGCGACGATCTCAGGGTCTTCCGAATAGCTTTCGTAAGTTCGACCCCAGCGATCGTCGCGCGCGACGGCGAGCGTCGGCGCGAAGGTCCAGTCCATGCCGGTCGCCTGCATCTCGCGCGCAGTGACGCGTCCGATCTCGCGGATGAGGTCCGGATCGCGCGCCGCGCCGAGCCCGATATTGTGCGGAAAGATCGTTGCGCCGACGATGTTGTTATGGCCGTGCACGGCGTCCGTTCCCCAGAGCACGGGGATCGCCGCGGCGCCGCCGGCCGGATCGACCGACGCCTCGTAGAAAGCGTCGGCCAGCGCGAGATAGGCCGAAGCCGGCGCGTGATTGTCGCCGCCCGGCGCGGAATTGGCGCCGTTGAGAATCGATCCCAGACGATAGGTCAGAAGATCCGCCGGCTCGATCGAGGCGATGTCGGCCTGAATGATCTGGCCGACCTTCTCCTCCACGGTCATGCCGGCGAGCAGCGCGGCCACGCGCGTCTCCGTCGCTTCATCGCGCAGGCCCGCCGGCGCGCAGACCGGCCACAGATCAGGACGAACTTTCGTTTCGGTCATGATATCCGCTGTCATCTTCGTTCAGGGCAGCCTCTCGCCGAGCGACGCCTGCAAAATTTCGTACCACGCCCCGCGGTCGAGTCGGACGCGCGCGGCGGCGACCGCCTCGCGCAGGCGCGTCACGCTCCGTGTGCCGATGATTGGCGTGGGCCGCGCCGGATGCCGCATGAGGAAAGCGAGCGCCATGGCGCCGACCGCGCAGCCGGCGGCTTTGGCGTGTTTCTCAAGCGCCGTCCTGACGCGTGCGGCCCGCCCGTCCGCCGGGTCGAACAGCCGCCCCCCGCCAAGAGGCGACCAGGCGTAAACCGACATGTCCCACGCCATCGCCTGATCGAGCGTTCCATCGAAAAAGGGCGCCGTCGCCAGCGCCGACAGCTCGATCTGGTGGGCGGCGAGCGGCGTTTTCAGAAAGCCGCGCAGCGCTTCGATCTGCGCCGGCGCATAGTTGGAGACGCCGACGCGCGCCGCCTTCCCGCCTGCGACGAGCGCATCGAGCGCTTCTGCGACCTCTGCAGGATGAGCGAGCAGATCGGGGCGGTGAACATAGAGCAGATCTACGCGCTCAGCCCCGAGTCGGCGCAGGGAGGCGTCGACGGCCCGAATAATATATTCCTTAGACGAATTATATGGCGTTCCGCGCTCGACGCCGACTTTGGTTGCGATCTCGACGCCACCCAGCAGCGACGGCGCGCGGCGACGCGCCTCGCCCAGAAGCGCTTCGGCCGCGCCGAAATGGCCGCGTCCGCCATAAACGTCCGCCGTGTCGAAATGGCTTATCCCCGCCTCGCGGGCGGCCCCGATCATCTCGATGGCGAGCGCGAGATCGTCCGGCCCATAGCGCCAGAACCCGTAAGCGATGGGGAACGCCCCGCGGGCGTCGGACGCGCTCATGCAGGAGCTCCTTCAAGGCGGCGGATCATCTCCATCATCGCGCGGCCGTTATGGTAAGGCCCTTTCCAGAAGCCCGCCTTGTAGGGTCCGCTTTTGGGCGCGTCGGCCCGCGCGAGCCACAACCACTCGCCGCGCTCTTCGTCTATATGTTGTGTACGGATGAAATGCCAGACCCGTGCGGCCGCCTCGGCGTAGCGCGCCTCGCCGCTGAGCTGATGAGCATTATAAAACCCGACCAATGCTTCGGCCTGCGGCCACCAGTGCCGCTCTGCGACGAGCCCGCGCGCGTCCGCATGGCGTTCGTAGACGAGCCCGCCCGCCCCATCGAGGGCGTCGAGCGCGGCCTCGGCGAGCGTCAGCGCGGCCGCGCGCGCCTCAACCTTGCGATCCGCATCGCCGAGCGTCCCTGCGGCCTCGCATAACAGCCAGCTCGTCTCGATGTCGTGCCCATAGGACTCGTCGGCGCACAGATCGCGCCAGTCGGCGGAATAAAACAGCGAAACATGGGCGCCGCGCGGGCGTACGAACCGCTCAAGGAAAAGATCGAAAATCCGCGTCAGACAACGCCGGGAAAAGTCGTCGCCGACCAGCGCATGCAGGCTTGTATAGGCTTCGAGCATGTGCAGATGGGTGTTCATGGTCTTCGGCGCGTTGAGATCGCGCGCGCTGAGGCGCATGTCCTCGACCGGCGACCAGTCGCGCGCGAAGGCCTCGAGATAGCCGCCCTGCCCCTGATCCCAGGCGCGCTCTTCAAGAAGGCGGGCGAGCGCGAGGGCGCGATCGCGAGCTTCGACGTCATCAAAGGCGGCGGCGCAGGCGCAGAAGGCGTAGATCGCGAAGGCCTGCGCGTAGACCTGCTTGCGATCGCGCGTCCAGGTCCCGTCCGCCGCGACGCTCCACACGAGCCCGCCATGCTCAGCGTCGACGAAGGTCTCGGTCACATAGCGGTAAAGCCTTCGCGCGGCGGCGCGGGCGCATTCGGAAGGGCGCGCCCGGGCGAGCGCGCTGAAGAACCACAGCGCGCGGGTCTCAAGAACGGCGCCGCGCTCGGCGTCCGCGCGCACGGCGTTATCCTCTGCGATCTCGCCGTGCGCGCCGCCCGTTGCGGGATCGAGCCCATGTTCGAGCCACCACGCCGCGATGGCGTCAAGCCCGCGCTCGAAATCCGCCTGGCGGAGGTCCGAGGTCGGCGTCATGGCGCGCGCCCTTTCCGCATCAGATCGAGATTGCGGCGGGCGAGCGCGATGCGCTGCTTCACGCAAGCCGACGAGGAAAGCCCGTCGGGCGGGGTGTTCCGGGCGTAGTCAAGAAGCCGTTCGACGGAACTTGTCGCCACGTGAACGCGCGTGTCAGACGAGGCGTAATAGATGAAGACGCGCCCGTCCGGTTCGGCGATCCAGCCGCTCGAGAAAACGACGTTCGACACGTCGCCTGTTCGCTCTTCGCCTTCCGGGGCGAGAAAATAGCCGCCGGGCGCATATTTAACCGCCCACGGACGGTCGAGCTCGGTCACGAAGAGATACAGAACGTAGCGCAGGCCGGCCGCCGTGCCGCGCACGCCATGGGCGAGATGGATCCAGCCTTCGGGGGACTTGACAGGCGGCGGCCCCTGGCCGTTCTTCGCCTCCTTGACGGTGTGATAGACGCGCGGATCGAACACCTGCTCCTCGGCCACGACGGCGCGCTCCATGTCGTCGGCGAGCCCCCAGGCGAGCCCGCCGCCGGAGCCCGCGTCGATGAAACCGTCCTGCGGGCGCGTGTAGAGGAGATAACGCCCGTCCACGAATTCCGGGTGCAGAACGACGTTGCGCTGCTGCGAAGCCGGCGTGACGACGTCCGCGAGCCGCTCCCACCGGTCGAGGTCGCGGGTGCGCGCCACGCCGCACTGCGCGACCGCGGCGGAAGGATCGCGCGGCCGGCTGTCGTCATGGCGCTCGACGCAAAAGAGCCCGTAGATCCAGCCGTCCTCATGGCGCGTCAGCCGCATGTCGTAAACGTTCGTCGCCGGCTCTTCAGTCTCGGGCAAATCGATCGGCAGCTCGCGGAAGCGGAAGCCGTCGACGCCGCTTGCGCTTTCCGCCACGGCGAAGAAGGATTTTCGGTCGACGCCTTCCACGCGCGCGACCAGCGCGTAGCGCCCGTCCATCTTGATCGCGCCCGGATTGAAGACGGCGTTGACGCCGAGTCGCTCCATGCCGTGCGGGTTGGTCTTCGGATCGAGGTCGTAACGCCAGTGCAGGGGAACATGCGCGGCGGTCAGCACCGGATCGCGCCAGCGCTCGAACACGCCGTTTCCGCCTTCGACCGGCGCGTTTTTGCGCACGAAAAGCGCTTCCTGCGCTTCCTTCAGTCGCCTAATGCGGGTCTCGAACATGCTCGTCATAACCGCTCCGTACGCAGACGCGCCCTCACTCACAACAGGCTCGCCGGGCAGCGCGCCGCCGCAGGCGCGCGCCGCGAATCGGGATCGAGCCGCGCGGCCGGCGGCCAGTCGACCTCATGCAGGGCGAGAGTCTCCTCGAGCGCATAAACGGCGGCGACATCCTCCGCCTCGTTGCACAGCGCGCAGGGCTCCGGCGCCCATCGTTTGTCGATGAACTCCCCGCCCCATAACAGGAACCAGACGGGCCTCACGCTCCGGAATATCTCCGCATTCGGCAATAGTCCGATCTCGGCGAATGCGAACAGACCGGACGAATGAAGCGGGGCGATGTTGCTTTTCGCCGTTTCGTACATGGGGCCGTCACGATCTTCCGTATAAATGTCGGCGCCGACGACGTCGACATAATCGTCGCCCGGATAATACTTCGCCGCGTCCTCGGACCCCTTGTCGGACGACCAGACCCAGACGAGCTCCGAAAGGCCGTGGGTTTCGGCGAGGCGCTCGCGCAGCATCCGCCACAACCGCGGGAAGTCATCCTTCCGCCCCCACCAGAACCAGCCGCCGTTCATCTCATGATAGGGCCGAAAGATCGGCGCGATTCCCATCGCCTGCATTTCCTTGAGAACTCCGGCGACGGCGTCGACGTCGCGCGCCCACAGCGCGTGCTCCTTCGTTGACGGATCGAGAAGACGCGCAAGCTCCTCCTCGCTCATCGGCGTCTGCGAGCAACGATAATACTCCCCGCGCGGGCATACCCGGATCGGGTTCCGCGCATGCCAGGTGATCGCGACGATTCCGCCGCGCGCGGCATGGTCGCGCGCGCGGGCCAGGAAGTAGTCCTTATAGGAAGGATTTTCGATGATGAACATGAGCTCGAGGCCCAGGATCGCCGGCCACGCCCCGACAAGCTCATGGATTCGCTCGAAAGAAGTGCAGCGAATGAAGACCTCGTACTCGTTGACCTGCTGGCCGGAGAGAGATTTGCCCTCCCGCGCCGTCTTCTCAAGCAGCGCAAGGAGCGCGGCGCGGCTCTGGCCGTAATCCGCCCGCGCAGAGGCCGGACGGTCCGCCGGCGCCGCGCAGGCGGCCGCGGCGAACGCCAGAAAGGCGGCGATCGTTCGGCGCAAACTCACAAGGCCGCTCCTTTCGCGGCGGTCGGCGCGCCGGCGCGCTTTCCCGCCGGGGCGTCGTCCGGCGCGTCCTTCAAATGATCGTACCAGGTGAACTTGAGAATGACCGTGCCGGCCGCCGCGATCGCCAGCGCGATCCACATGCCCGTCATATCGCGGATCACGAGATAGACCGGCGCGGCGACGAGCGCGGTCTGCCAGACGATCCCGACCGCGACGTTGAACATGTCGCGCGCGAAGTCCCGATTGGGCGCGACAGGAGTTCCTTTGGCGTCGAGCGCGCGGCGCACCGGGCCCCAGAAGCCCCAGGGCCGCGTGCGCTCATAAAACTTCATCAGCGTCTCCATATCGGTCGGCGGGGTAAGCCTGGCGCCGAGCACGCAGGCGAGAACCGTCAGCGCGAACATCGCCGGAAACGCATAGAGCGCGGAGACGTTCGGCTGATTGGCGAGCCACAGCGCGCCGGCGACCCCCACCGCCATGCCCCAGAAATAGCCGTAGCCATTGAAGCGCCACCAGTACCATTTGAGCACGTTCGCCGCCGCATAGCCGCCCCACAGCGCGCTTACGATCCACAGGATGATCTTGTTGAGCGAGGGCATCTGCAGACCGATCAGGGTGCCGACGATGACAAAGACGGCGGCGGTGACGTAACTCGCCCAGACATAGACCTTCTCCGGCGCGTTCGGATTGATATAGCGGCGATATACGTCGTGCACGACGTAGGCCGGCGCGGCGTTCACCGTCGCCGCGAAGGTGGACATGAACGCCGCGAGGAGCCCCGCGATGAGCAGGCCAAGAAGTCCCGGCGGCACGTAATTTTTGAGCGCGAACGGCAGGATCAGCTCGAAATCGGCGTCCGCCCCCTGCGCGCGCAGCGTCGGCGCGAAGAAGGCGAGCGCCAGCACGGTGAGCCCCGCGACCAGCAGATAACGCGGCGGGTTTAGCACTACGCTGACGAGCGCGCTCATTTTCGCCGCCTCCCTGGGCGAGCGCGCCGAAAGGATGCGCTGCATGTCGTAATTCGGCGCCGGCCCCGCGAGGCTTATCATCACGCCCTTGAACAGGGTCAGCATGAAGAAGATTGCGAAGGGCGAATAATCCTCGCTGACCAGAAGATCGTTCGCATGAGGCAGAATTTCGCTCCAGTCGAGATCGACTTCATAGCCGAAAAACGGATTCGCCCAGCCCTCCGGCACGGCGGCCCTGAGCATCTCCGGGCTGACCGCGTTCATGGCGATGACCGCGACCGCGACGCACGCCACCGTCATGATGAGAAACTGCATCACCTCGGTGATCACCACGCTGAACATGCCGCCCTTGATGACGTAGATCGACGTGACCCCCACGATGAGCAGGCCGTAAAAGATCTCGTTCTGCCTGGGATCCGCGCTGAGCTGAAACGGCAGGAAAGTCGCCGCGAACTTTCCGATCCCGACGAAGCCGTAGGCGAGGAAGCCGATCACCGAGACCAGGGCGAACACCACCACGACGAGATGGGAAAGCCGCGCGCCCGGTCCGTCGCCGAAACGGAAGGTGATCCATTCCGCGCCCGTCATCACGCCCGACCGGCGCAACCAGGCCGACAGGAACACCATCAGGAAAATCTGGTTGAAGGTCGGCCACAGCCAGGGAATCCACAGGCTTTTCAGGCCGAAGACGAAGAGGAGGAGGACCAGCCACATGGTGCCGGAGATGTCGAACATGCCCGAGGCGTTCGACACGCCGAGCGCGTACCAGGGCAGCTTGTTGCCCCCGAGAAAGTAATGGCGCGTGCTCTTCGCCGCGGCGCGCGAGACCCAGACGCCGAGCCCGACGGAGGCGGCCAGATAGACGAGGATGACGCCGAGGTCGATCGCGCTCAAGCCCACGAGCAGGTTCCCTTCCCTTTCCGCGGCGCTTTACGCGGCGCCGTCATGGTTTCTATTGCGCGGAACGGCCCTTTTCTTTCGCGCTCAATCGTTCCGCATGCGCCTTTATCAGCGCGAGCGTCGACTCGTCGACGTCGAAGATCGAATTGCGCCCCTGCGGCTCCTGCGGCGGGTCGCCGGTGAACTGCGTGTCGCCGACGCGCCATTCGAAGTCGTCATGCTCGGCGCGCCCGGCCCCGCCCCAGGACCAGACGTTGGTTCCGGCGAACGGCCCGCCGGCGCGCGCGTCGGCTTCCACGGCTTCAAAAACGGTCCGCAGATAGGCGTCGCGATAGGTCGTCGGCGTTCCCGGCGCAAGCGCTTCGCCGTCGCGGTCGAGGCCGAACTCTTCGAGCACGACCGGTTTTCCCAGCCGGCGGGCGTAATCGACGTGACGGCGCATATAGTCCTTCGTGCGCTCGATGGTCCGCTCGAAGGTTCCTTCCGGGTCCGCAGGATCGTACCAGCTCCAGTTGCGAGGCCAGATATGGAAGGTGAGATAGTCGATCTCAGGCGGCGCATGCGCGCCGAGAAAACAATGCTCGCTTTCGTTGCAGCCCATCAGGCCTTCATTGCCGGTCGAAACGAGATGGTTGGGATCGAGCGATTTTATGTAGGCCGCCGTCAACCGAACCCAGTCATGGAACGCCGCCATGCGGGGGTCCCCGTCGCGCGCCTCGAACGCCGGACGCGGCTCATTGGCGAGCTGCCAGGCCATGATCGTCGGATCATCTACATAACGCCGGCCCGTCACCGTGTTGGTGCGCGTCACCACGGCCCGGATATAATCCCGGTAAAGAGCGTTTGCCGCCGCGCTTTCATAGAATTGCGCCGTGAAGTTCGGAAAGGCCGACCAGGGATGCGCCGGATCGCCGAGATCGACGAAGGTTCCGCCGTTCGTCCAGTAGAGGTAGGTCCCCATCCCCCCCGACCACTCCCAGAAATTGTTGAGAAAGACGACGGCGCGCATGCCGCGCTTTTCCATCTCGGCAAGAGCGTAATCGAGCCCCTGCAGCAGGGTTTCGTTACAGGCCTCGCTCCGGTCGCGGAACGTTTCCGACAGCGATCGTTTGAAGGGGGACTTTTCCGAAGCGCCGAGAATACGCAGGTTGGTCGCGCCTAACGCCCGCAGTCGGTCGAGCTCGCTCTTGAGCCGCTCCCGGTCGCCATAATCCGCCGGCGCGCCAAGATAGGCCGCATACCACAGATTGACGCCGGCGAAGCGGTAAGGCTCGCCGTCCACGACGAACTGCGTCCCCTCGACCGCGACGAAGCCGGCGGGCGGGCGCTCCGCTTCTTCGGCCGTCGCGGCGACGGCGCAGCACAGCGCGCCGGCGATCGCCAGCAGACTCCGCCCGGCCATGCGCTTCAGGTCGCCCAAGCTCATCGCCACTCCTGCGCCGCCGGCCTGCGCGCGGCCGCTTCGACAGGGCGCGGCGCCGGCCATAGCCGCGCCGCCCCGCGCACGCCCGACGAATCGCCCCACTTCGCGGGAACGAGCCGCGTCCTCAACGCGTCGGAAAAAACATAGCGTGCAATCGCTTCGGGCGTGCGCTCGTAGATCTCCTCGACGTTCGACATGCCGCCGCCGAAAACGATCACGTCGGGATCGAGGATGTTGCACAGAACCGCGAGCGCGCGGCCGAGGCGATCGATGTAACGGTCGAGCGCGGCGGCGGCCGCGTCATCCCCGCTGCGGGCCGCTGCGACGATTTCCTCGGCCTTCAGCGCCCTGCCTGTCGCACTCTCGTAATCGCGAGCGAAGCCCACGCCGGATATCCAGGTCTCAAGGCAGCCCTGCTTGCCGCACCAGCACGTGGAGCCCGGCAGTTCATCTTCGCCCGGCCAGGGAAGCGGCATGTGTCCCCACTCGCCGGCGATATGATTGGCGCCCTCGATGAGTCTGCCGTCCACGGTGAGCCCGCCGCCGCAGCCTGTACCGAGAATCACCGCGAAGGCGACCTTCGCGCCCATCGTGGCGCCGTCAGTGGCTTCCGATAAAGCCAGACAGTTCGCATCGTTGGCGAGGCGGATTTCGCGGCCGAGCGCGGCGGAAAGATCCTCGCGAAACCGCCGGCCGTTGAGCCACACGGCGTTGGCGTTGCGCATGGTTTTCGAACGGAGCGAAATCGACCCTGGCGCGCCGACGCCGATCAGACCCGTCCGGCCGGTCTCGCGCTCGATACGCGCGACAAGCCGGCGGATCGCGGCGATCGCCTCCTCGTAATCTCCCGGATTCGGTTCGCGCTCGCGCGCCAGAAACCGCCCGTCCGCATCGAGCGCGGCGACCTCGATCTTCGTTCCCCCGAAATCAACCCCGATCTGCATCCGCAATCCGTGTCTTGTGTACATACGACGAGGCCCGCCGACGCGCGCGCGCGCAACGCGCCGCCGAACGCCTGTCTCCCTTTAGGCGAGCAAACCGCCCTTGTTCCCCTGCGCTCGTTCCGGTTCCGCGCCGCCTCTTCACCCGTCCGCCAGTCTTGCTGCGTCATGGCGCGCCTCCCGCGCCGCGACAGTTTCGCCAAAGCACACAGCGGTGGCAATAACAAAAAATAAAAAAGATATTCTATTGGCCATTGCTCGCCATCCGCCTACCCGTCCCCTCCCGCCTGCTAGACGGTCGTTTTAAGGAGCGCGGCGCGGGTGGGGAACAGGAGATCGCTGAAAGGCAGAATCGCCGCGCCCACCGCCGGCGCGTCCTCCGCGATCGCTGCAAGCTCGACCGGGCAGACGGCGGGAATCTCCCCCGCGCGGCGGGCGATCGCGGCGTTAAGCTGCTGGGTCAACGCCCTCGCCGCTGAATGAGGAAGCCGCCCTCCGATCAGGATCGCGTCAGGGTTGACGAGGCAGTTGATGGCGACGAGCGGCCCTTCAAGCTGCCTGGCGGCGAGCTTCGTCCACGCGTCGAGCGCGCGCTGAATGCGCGGTTCGGACTCGTCGAGATCCTTGAGCGAGGCGGCCTCGACGCCGCTGGCGGCCAAGTGCTGATGGAGCGCGGAGAGCGACACGACGTCCTGAAGCTGGCCGCCGGTTTTAACGCCTTGCAGCGGCAGGAAGCCTATCTCGCCGCTGCGCCCGGTCGCGCCCCTGAAATAGGCGCCGTCCAGCACGAGGCCGCCCCCCAGCCCCCAGGATACGAGAATGTAGAAAAAGCTCGACCGCTGCAGCCCGCCGCCGAACTGCATTTCGCCGATGGCCGCAGCCGTCGCGTCATTCTCCACATAAACCGGAAGCGGAAGAATTTTCGCAAAGAGCGCTGCGACGTCGACATCATTCCATGCGCCGTAACTGGCCGGACGCAGCGGCAGCTCAACCTTGCCGAGATCGTCAGGGGCCGCCACCCCGATCCCGATCACCTTGTCGCGCGGCACGCCTTCCTTCTCGAAAAAGCGCTTCGTCTCCTGCCGAAAAAACCTGGCGACAGCAGCGGGAAGCGCGAAATCCGCCTCGCGCTCGGCGCGCGCCCGCACCCGGCCAAGGAGATCGAGCGCCACCATGGTGATATGGTCGCGGTCGATATTGACGCCGATGGAAAAGCAGCCGTCCGGGTTGATCGCGAGCATTTTCGCCGGCTGACCTCGCCCGCCGCGCACGCGCCCTACTTCTTCGATCAGGCCGGCGGCGAGCAGCTTTTTGGTGATGTTGGCGATCGCCGGCGAGGTCAGACCCGTCATCTCGGCGAGATCGACGCGGGTGATGGGACTGTTTATGCGAATCGCCTGAAGGGTGACGCGCTGGTTGTGTCCGCCGGCCAGTTCCAGATTCGTGCCCGAGAACGAACCCGGCCCGCCCAAGCGACGTCTCTTCCCATTCTCTCCGGAAACGCCGGATCGGACCCCGTGATTCTTTTTGTTTTCTGCGTCCACGTCCATACGCCAGCCTGCTGAACGTATGACCCGACCGTAAGTCGCAGGGAAGGTCAAGCCCTGCGCGCGGTCGCGCCGCGACGGGGCGCGCAAGCCAAACCCCTCGGCGGCCATTTTCGTCCTCGCGGTTTGCGATCCGGGTGCGGACGAACCGGCCCAACCCGACAGGCGTAAAGAAACGCCGCCCCCAGGGAGGGGCGGCGCTCGTCATTTCAACCCGCCGGAGCGGCGGCCGAACGATCCGACGCCTAGCCGTTCGGATTGCTCGGATCTTCCTCGGTCGGCTCTTCCGCCGCCTCTTCGACCTCGGCCTCGACTTCTTCCGCCGCCGCATCGGCTTCCGCCGCCGCTTCTTCCGCGGCTTCGCCCATGGCGCCGACAGCCTCTTCGGCGGCTTCACCCATTTCGGTCATGGTCTCGTCGGCCGATTCCGCCGCTTCCGTCACGGCCGCGCCGACGTCCTCGGAGGATTCAGACAGCGCATCGCCGACGTCCTCCATCGCTTCGCCCGCCGCTTCCGTCGCGTCCGAAGCGGCCTCCCCGGCCTTCTCGGCGCCGTCGCCGCCCGTAAGCCGCATCAGGCCGTACACGACCGCCAGCGCGACCACGATGATAAGCAAGATTCTAAGCATGCACCCCGTCCCTTTCCGATGTCCCCGTTGCAGATGAGCGCCGCCGCGCCCGTTACGCGACGACGGCTGATCATCGCGGGAATTTACGAATTTTATCATTCCCAGTAAACGTCCTTTTACTTGATTTTTGCTCATGTTCGGCGTTTGCCCCTTGAAAATTCTGGATAATTCGGCCCTTGCCCCCGGCGACAGGCCCGCTTACACGGCGCTGTAAGCGGCAGATGAGGCCATGGTGTCGAGCGAATCCCGGATCTTTATCGGCAAGGGCGAACGCCCGGTCTTCCTTTCTCTCAAATATGCGAATCGCCACGGCCTGATCGCCGGGGCAACGGGAACCGGCAAGACGGTGAGCCTGCAGATCCTGGCGGAAGGGTTTTCAGCCGCCGGCGTTCCCGTCTTCACCGCCGACGTGAAGGGCGACCTGGCGGGACTGCTTCGTCCTGGAACGCTGGGCGACAAGCTCATTGCGCGAGCGCGGACCATCGGCCTCGAGCCTTACGAGGCGCGCGGCTTCCCGGTCTGCTTCTGGGATCTGTTCGCAGAGCAGGGCGCGCCGATTCGCGCGACTGTTTCGGAAATGGGACCGCTGCTGCTCGCGCGCCTCTTGCAGCTCAACGAAACGCAGGAGGGCGCGCTCGCCCTCGCCTTCCGCTACGCCGACGACGAGGGGCTGCTGCTGCTCGACCTTAAAGATCTGCGCGCGCTGCTCGTCGAGATCGGCGAGCGCGCGCGCGAGCTTGCGACCCGCTACGGCCATGTGGCCAGAGCGACCATCGGCGCCATCCAGCGCCGTCTTCTGGCGCTGGAAGAACAGGGCGCGGATCGATTCTTCGGCGAGCCGGCCCTTGATCTGGCGGACTTCATGCGCGTCGACGCAAGCGGGGCCGGCGTCGTCAACATCCTCGCCGCCGACCGGCTGATGCAGGCGCCGAAGCTCTACGCCACCTTCCTTCTATGGCTGCTGTCGGAGCTTTTCGAGGAGCTGCCGGAGGCGGGCGATCTCGACCGGCCGAAGCTCGTCTTCTTCTTCGACGAGGCGCATCTTCTGTTCGACGCGGCGCCCAGGGCGCTGATCGAGAAGATCGAACAGGTCGTTCGCCTCATCCGCTCGAAGGGCGTGGGCGTCTTTTTCGTCACCCAGAATCCGCTGGACGTGCCGGACAGCGTTTCAAGCCAGCTCGGCAATCGCATCGTGCACGCGCTGCGCGCCTATACGCCGCGAGAGCAGCGGGTCGTCAAGGCCGCCGCCGAGACGTTCCGGCCCAATCCGGCCTTTCGCGCCGCCGACGTCCTGACCGAGCTCGGCGTCGGCGAGGCCTTGGTCTCGACCCTCGAAGCGAAGGGCGCGCCCTCCAGGGTCGAGCGCGCGCTCATTCGCCCGCCCGCCTCGCGCATCGGGACGATTAGCGAGGCCGAGCGGGCCGAAGCGATCGCCGCCTCGCCCATGCGCGCGCGCTACGCCGAGGCCGTCGACAGGGAGTCCGCATACGAAGTGTTGAAGGCGAGCGCCGAAAAGCGCGCCCGGGAGGAGGCGAAATCGCCCGGGAGCGGACGCGCAAAACAGCCGCGTTCACGGCGCTCCTCGCGCCAGACATACGCCGAAGCGGCCGCCAAATCGTTCCTGCGCTCTCTTTCCTCCGGACTCGGACGAGCGATCCTGCGCGGCGTGCTGGGCGGCATGCGCCGCGGGTCGCGATAGGACGCGGCGATGGAGGGGCCGCTCAGAAAGCTCGAAAGCAGGGGCGCGGCCGGCGAGAACCGCGTCTTCGCGATCGTTCTCGCCGGCATGGGCGCGACGGCGCTGGCCGCCGTCGTGCTGAGCCTGCTGCTCGACACGCCGCTTGGCCCTCAATTCCAATGGCGCTGGCGGGACGCGGCGATCGGCGTCGCCGCCACGATCCCCCTGCTCGGCCTTCTGCAGTGGTTCATGCGCTCTCGGATTCCGGCGGTCGAGGCCTTTCGCCGGGCGCAGATCGAATTCTTCTCCACCATCGGCTTCGCCTTCACGCCGTCGCGGATCGCGCTGATGGCCGTCGGCGCGGGGGTCGGCGAAGAGCTTCTCTTTCGCGGCGTGCTGCAAAGTTGGGCGGAGGGCTTCCTGCCACTCGTCTTCGCGATCGTCCTGCCCAACATCCTGTTCGGGGCCTTGCACGCGCGCACGATCGCCTACGCGGCCATCGCCGGTCTCGTCGGCTGCTATCTCGGCGTCCTGTTCTGGCTGACGGAGAATCTTATCGCGCCGATCATCGCGCACGCTCTTTACGATTTCGTCGCGCTCGACGTCACCCGCCGCGCCATCATCGGGAACGACCAAGGCAAAGGCTGATTAACCCCGCAGCGCCGTCTCGAGCGGTTCTTCCGTAACCGGATAGCCGAGATCGTCCGGTATCGTCAGATATTCGACGCCGCCGCGCGCGACGACTTTCGGCTGCACCGGCTCGATGCGCCGGCGGCGCGCCCAGTCGAGCGCCTCGGCCGTCGAGCGGCTGACCGCGAGCAGCTCGACATTGCGCGCGGTGGGAAAGATCATGCGCCGCGTCCCGCGCTCGCGCGCGGCGAGCGCGGATTCGGGCTCGATCCATAGCGCCTCGGTCGTCTCGTCGCCGTCCTCGCGCGCTTCCTGGCCTTCGGGGCGGGCGGCGGCGAAGAACAGGGTGTCGAACCGCTTGTGCAGTCCCGGCGGCGCGATCCAGCGCGCGAAGAGGACGAGCCGGTCGCAGGCGAGCGCGAGACTCTCCGCCCGAATCATTTCCAGAAACCTCCCGTCGTCGCGCTCGACATCCCGTCGCAAGGGATCGAGGGCGGCGGCCCGCGCGCCGTCCACGAGGGGCGCGCCAGGCCCGCGTCCTTTCTGGCGCGCGAGCAGGATCCCCGTCTCTTCGAAGGTTTCACGCGCGGCGGCGATCATGCCTGCGCGCATCGCCGGGTCCCGGGTCTCGCAGCCGTCGAGATGCGCCGCCCACGCCGGATCGCGATCGCCGGGGTCGATCCGGCCTCCCGGAAACACCAGCGCCCCGCCCGCGAAGCTGATGTCGGCGTGCCGCTCGACCATCAGCACCTGAAACGCCGGCGCGTCGCGCAGAATCAGAATCGTCGCGGCGGGGATCGGCCGCTCATTGCTCATGCGAAAGGCTCCTGCCGGGTCGGCGGCCGCGCATGGCTCGCTTTGGTCAGACGGATCGCCGCCCAGCCGCCCGCGCCGATCGTCAACACGGCGCCAAGCCACGCCCAGAGCGGCAAAACCGCGTTCATCAGCGTCATGACGGCCTGAAAGAGAATCGTCGCCGCCGCCAGCCAGCCGACCGGGGCCCATCGCCGCGCCATCAAAAGCGCCGCAAACGCAGCGACGAAGGCGCCCAGCCCCCAGCCGACGATCAGCGCGCCGGCATGAAAGTCCGCCGCGCCGTCGCCCGAAATCCGCAGCGCGAGTCCCGCGCTTTCGACCAGTTTTGCGACGGCCAGCCCGGCGATCACGGCCACGATGACGGCGAGCAACGACCTCAGCATGACGCGCACTAGAAAGCAAAAACGCGCCGGCGTCCAGCGCCGGCGCGTTCGCCTGGACTCTTCTCCGGCGCCGTCAGGCCGCCTGCTTGTAAAGCGCTTCGTTCTTCTCCGCCATGTCGCGGAACTTCCGCGGCGGGTTGAAGCGCTCCCCGTATTTCTGGGCGAGGCTTTCGGCCTTGCGCACGAAGGCGTCGACGCCGATCATGTCGACATAGCTCATGGGCCCGCCGGTCCAGGGCGCGAAACCCCAGCCGAAGATCGCGCCAAGATCCGCAGACTGAGGATCGGGCACGATGCCTTCGGCGTAGCAATGGGCGGCTGGGATGAGCTGGGCATAGAGAAGGCGCTCCTTGACCTCTTCGACGGCTGGTTGCTCATCAGCAAGCGGGAAATGCTCGGCGAGGCCGGGCCAGAGATATTTCTTGCCCTCTTTCGGATACTCATAGAAGCCGCCGCCGGACTTGCGGCCCTTGCGGCCGAGCTTCTCCACCATGGTTTCGAGAAGGTCTTCGACGCCCGTCGGCTTGTAGTCGTCGCCGAGCTCGCGGCGGGTCGCCTTCATGATGCGCAGGCCCAGTTCGAGAGAGGTCTCGTCGACCAGCGCGAGCGGACCGACCGGCATGCCCAGGAGCTTCGCCGCATTCTCGATGAGCGCCGGCTTGACGCCCTCCTTCACGAGCAGCATCGCCTCGTTGAGATAGGGCGGCACCACGCGGTTGGTGTAGAAGCCCCGCGTGTCCTTCACGACAATAGGGGTCTTTTTGATCTTCGCCACATAGTCGAGCGCCATGGCGAGCGCGCGGTCGCCGGTCTTTTCGCCCGGAATGATCTCGACGAGCGGCATCTTGTCGACCGGCGAGAAGAAGTGAATCCCAATGAATTGGCCGGGCCGTTCGGAATTCTTCGCCAGCCCCGTGATCGGCAGGGTCGAGGTGTTCGATGCGAAGATCGCGTCCTTCGGGATCGCCGCTTCGGTCCGCTTGATGACGTCGGCCTTGACGTCCGGGTCCTCGAAGACCGCTTCGATGATGAGATCGACGTCCTTGAGCGCGTCATAATCCGTCGTCGGCTTGATGCGCGCGAGCAGCGCGTCGCCCTGCTCCTTCGTCGCCTTGCCGCGCGAGACGGCCTTCTCCACGAGGCCGACCGAGTAGCCCTTGCCTTTCTCGGCGTACTCCTGCTCGCGGTCGATGAGGACGACCTCGACGCCCGCCTTCGCCGTCACATAGGCGATGCCGGCGCCCATCATGCCGGCGCCGAGCACGCCGACCTTTTCGATTTTCTGCTTCTCAATGTTCTTCGGCCGCTGCTCGCCCTTCTCCGCCGCCTGCTTGTTTATGAACAGGGTGCGAATCATGTTGCGCGTCTGCGGGCTCGTCAGCAGCTTGAAGAAATATTTCGACTCGATGCGGATCGCGACGTCGAACGGGACGATCGAGCCCTCATAAAGGCAGGACAGGATGTACTGCACCGCCGGATAGTTGTGATTGGTCTCGCGCTGGGCCATGGCGTTGGCGGCCATGAAGAACTGCGCCGCGCGCGGGTCCATCGCGCCGCCGCCGCCCGGAAATTTGAAGCCCTTCTTGTCCCAGGGCTGGACGACCTTCGGGTTCGCCTTCACCCAGGCTTTCGCCTTGTCGACGATCTCCTCGCGCGGGGCGAGCTCCTGAACGAGGCCGTAGCCATGCGCGGTCTTCGGATCGATCGGCTTGCCCTGGGTCGCCATCATGGCGGCGTTCTGCAGGCCTGCGAGCCGGGGCAGACGCTGGGTGCCGCCGCCGCCGGGCAGAAGCCCCACCTGCACTTCCGGCACGCCGAGCTGGATCTTCGGGTCGTCCGCGACGACGCGATAATGGCAGGCGAGCACGAGCTCGAGCCCGCCGCCGAGCGCGAGGCCGCCCACCGCCGCCGCCACGGGCTTGGCGAACGCTTCGCCGTTCTGAAGCTTCTTGGCCGGATGGCCGCCGGTCTCCAGCTTCCTCAGCATGCGGTTCAGGGCGAACACCGCCTCGAACTGCTCCTGCTTCGAGGCTTTCTGCGCGCCGCCCGGCCCGCCGCGGCCGAGCATGTTGAGGTCGGCGCCGGCGAGAAAGCCTGACGGCTTGCCCGAAGCGATCACCGCTCCCTTGATGTCGTCGTTCGCGCAGAAATCGTCGACGAAGGCGGCGAAGTCGCGCATCAGCGTCTCGTTCCATACGTTCATCGAACGGTCGGGCAGGTCGATCGTGACGAGCGCGATCCCGTCGCCGTCGATCTCAACTTTCATCGCTTCGTAGGTCATGACGGTCTCCCGCATCCTCAAAATGCTGTTTCGCTTAAACCCGCTCGATGATCGTGGCCGTGCCCATGCCGGCGCCGATGCAGAGCGTGACGAGCGCGGTCGACTTGCCCGACCTTTCGAGCTCGTCGAGCGCCACGCCGAGGATCATCGCTCCCGTGGCGCCGAGCGGATGGCCCATGGCGATGGCGCCGCCGTTCACGTTGATGTCGCCATGGTCGATGTCGAGCGCCTGCATGAAGCGCAGCACGACCGAGGCGAACGCTTCGTTCAGCTCCCACAGATCGATGTCTTTCTTCGTCATGCCGGCGCGCCTCAACGCCTTCTGGGCGGCGTATTCCGGCCCGGTGAGCATGATCGTCGGCTCCGAGCCGACGGAGGCGAAGGCGCGGATGCGCGCCCGCGGCTTCAGTCCGAGCTTCTTGCCGATCTCTTCGTTGCCGATGAGGACCGCCGCCGCGCCGTCGACGATGCCCGACGAGTTGCCGGCGTGATGGACGTGATTGATCTTCTCGAACTCGGGATATTTTTGCAGCGCCACGGCGTCGAAGCCGAAATTCTCCCCCAGCATGGCGAAGGAGGGAGGCAACGCGCCCAGGGCCTGCATGTCCGTGTTCGGACGAACCGTCTCGTCGCGATCGAGGACGGTCTCGCCGATCACGTCCTTCACGGCGACCACCGATTTCTCGAAGCGGCCTTCCTCCCACGCCTTGGCGGCGCGCTTGTGGCTCTCGACCGCATAGGCGTCGACGTCGTCGCGCGAGAAGCCGTATTTGGTCGCGATGAGGTCGGCGGAAATCCCCTGCGGCACGAAATAGGTCTTGAAAGCGACCGCCGGATCGGTAGCCCACGCGCCGCCGTCCGAGCCCATGGGCACGCGGCTCATGGATTCGACGCCGCCGCCGATGGTCAGGTCCGCCTCGCCGGACTTCACCTTCGCCGCGGCGATGTTCACCGCCTCGAGGCCCGAGGCGCAGAAGCGGTTGACCTGAATGCCCGCCGTCGTCTCGGAAAAACCGGCGTTCATCACCGCCGTGCGCGCGATCACCGCGCCCTGCTCGCCCACCGGCGACACGCAGCCCAGGACCACGTCGTCCACATGGGCGGTGTCGAGGCCGTTGCGATCGCGCGCGGCCTGCAGCGCCTGCGTGGCCAGCTCGACCGGCGTGATCTCATGCAGGGAGCCGTCCGGCTTGCCTTTGCCGCGCGGGGTCCGGACCGCGTCGTAAATGAATGCGTCGGTCATAAAGACGTCCTTTCGAATGAAGGCCAGTCGTCCGTCGCGGCGCGCCGCCGCGTCGCCTTCTACCTAGGCCCCGGCCGGAGCGGGCGCAACGACGCGCTGCAGCAGGGGCTGCGCTCTCGCGCGCGCATGACAGGGCGCCCCCTTTCGCGCTAAGGCGAGGCGCGCGTGTCGCCGTTGAAAGGAACCTCGCCCCCTATGCCCCAGGCCGCCTCCCTCGCCGCGCTCCGTCACGATATCCGCGCCCATTATCTCGCTGACGAGACCGCGCGCGCGAAGGCGTTGATCGAGGAAGCCGACATCGGCGCGCCGGCGCGCAGGCGCGCTCAGGCCGAAGCGGCGGATTTCGTGCGCACCGCGCGCGCGGCGGCCGAACGCTCCAGCCTCGTCGACAAGTTCCTTCAGGAGTACGGGCTGTCCACGGCCGAGGGCGTCACGCTGATGCGTCTCGCCGAGGCGCTGCTGCGCACCCCCGACGCGGCCACCGCCGACGCCCTCATCAAGGACAAGGTCGAAGCCGGCGACTGGGCCGCCCACAAGGGCAAGAGCCCCTTCCCCCTCGTCAATTTCTCGACGCGGGCGCTGATGCTCGCCGCCGCCTGGCTCGACGACGTCGAGGCGAAGGACCCGGCGCGCCGAATCGTCAAGGCGACGAAGGACCTGCTCGACCGCGTGGGCGAGCCGGCGATCCGAACGGCCGTCGCCCAGGCCATGAAGATCATGGGCGAGCATTTCGTGCTGGGCGAGACCATCGACGCGGCGCTGCGGCGGGCGCGCCGCTATCAGGCCAAGGGCTATGCTTTCTCTTACGACATGCTCGGCGAGGCGGCGCTGACGGCGGCCGACGCGGAGAAATATTTCGAGGATTACGCCGCCGCTATCGACGCGATCGCGGCGGAAGCGACGGCCGACCGGGCCGCCGACAATCCCGGCATATCGGTCAAGCTGTCGGCGCTGCATCCGCGCTATGAATATCCCAAGCGCGCGCGGGTGCTGAAAGAGCTCGGCGCGCGCGCGCGCGCCCTCGCCGTCAAAGCCAGACAGGCCAATCTCGGCTTCAACATCGACGCGGAGGAGGCCGCGCGGCTCGACCTTTCGCTCGACCTGATCGAGACGATGATGCGCGATCCCGCGCTCGCCGGCTGGGACGGCTTCGGGGTCGTGGTGCAGGCCTATCAGCGCCGCGCCCCCTTCGTGCTCGACTGGCTGGCCGCGCTCGCGCGCGAAACCGGCCGGCGGATCATGGTGCGTCTCGTCAAGGGCGCCTATTGGGACGCCGAGATCAAACGCGCCCAGACGCTCGGGCTCGACAGCTATCCGGTATTTACGCGCAAGGCGCTGACTGACGTGAGCTTCGCCGCCTGCGCCCGTCGGCTGCTGGCCGACACGGACGTCTTCTATCCGCAGTTCGCGACCCATAACGCGCTCACCGCCGCGATGGTGCGCGAAATGGCGGGCGATTATCGCGACTATGAGTTCCAGCGACTGCACGGCATGGGCGAGGCGCTGCACGACCAGCTTCTGGAGGCGGGCGCGCGCTCGCGCATCTACGCGCCGGTGGGCGGGCATCGCGAGCTTCTGCCCTATCTGGTGCGGCGATTGCTGGAGAACGGCGCCAACTCCTCCTTCGTGAACCAGCTCATCGACCCGGATCTGTCCGTGGACGAAGTCGTGGCCGATCCGGTGGAGGAAGCCAAGGCGCTCGCGGTCTTTCCCAATCCGGCGATCCCGGCGCCGCGCGACCTCTTCGACGGCGCAAGGCTGCTCGCCAAAGGCCGGGACCACAACGATCCGCTCACGGCCGAGGCCCTCGGCGCGGCGATCGCCGCGCGTCCGTCCGAACCGCCGCGCGCGGCCCCGATCGTCAATGGCGAGATGCTCGGCGGACAGGCGGCGCCGGTGCGCAATCCGGCGCGGCTCGACGACATCGTCGGAGAGGTCGTCTCGGCCGACGGCGAAGCGGTCGCGCGCGCCTGCGAGGCGGCCGCCGCGGCCTGGCCGCAATGGGCCGCCCGGCCGGCGGGCGAACGCGCCGCCATTCTGCGCAAGGCCGCCGATCTCCTCGAAGCGCGCGACGGGGATTTCATCCGCCTTGCGGTTCTCGAGGCGGGCAAGACCATCCCAGACGCCGTCGCGGAAGTGCGCGAGGCGGTCGATTTCCTGCGCTATTATCCTCAGTACACGGATAGGCTTCCCGGCGAGCCGTTGGGCGTCGTCGCCTGCATCTCTCCCTGGAATTTCCCGCTGGCGATCTTTCTCGGCCAGATCACGGGCGCGCTCGCGGCCGGAAACGCGGTCGTCGCCAAGCCGGCCGAGCAGACGCCGCTCATCGCCTTCGAAGGCGTGAGAATTCTGCATGAAGCCGGCGTTCCCGCCGAAGTCCTGCATTTCCTGCCGGGCGACGGCCCGGACGTAGGCGGCCCCCTCGTCGCGCATCCGGCCGTCGGCGGCGTCGTTTTCACCGGCTCCACCGAGGTCGCCCAGCTCATCAACCGCGCGCTCGCCGAGCAGGGCAAGACAGACGCCGCGCTGATCGCCGAGACCGGCGGGATAAACGCCATGATCGTGGACTCGACGGCGCTTCTGGAGCAGGCGGTCGCCGACGTCATCGCCTCGGCCTTCCAGAGCGCCGGCCAGCGCTGCTCGGCCTGCCGCGTCGTATGCGTGCAGGAAGACGTCGCCGGGCGTTTCATCGAAATGCTGGCAGGCGCGATGGCCGAGCTTTCCGTCGGCGATCCCGCCGCGCTCTCGACCGACGTAGGCCCCGTGATCGACCGCGAGGCGCTCGCGCGGATCGAGGCGCATTGCGCCAAGATGGAGCGGACCGCGCGCCTTATCGCCCGCGCGCCGAAAGAAGACGCCGGCGTCGACGGAACCTTCGTACGCCCTGTCGCCTATGAGATCGCCGGGCTTGAAGACGTAAAGCGCGAGGTGTTCGGTCCCGTGCTGCATCTGATGCGCTACGGCGCCGAGGAACTCGATTCCCTCGTCGATCGCATCAACGCCCTCGGCTACGGCCTCACCCTCGGCTTGCACACGCGCATCGACGAGACCATGCACGCCATCGCCGCGCGCGCGCGCATCGGCAACATCTATGTGAATCGCAACCAGATCGGCGCGGTGGTGGGCGTGCAGCCCTTCGGCGGCGAAGGGCTGTCCGGGACCGGCCCCAAGGCGGGCGGGCCGCATTACGTGAAGGCGCTGCGCCGGCGCGCGGCGGGCGCGGCGCAGGGCGGCGTCGATATTCTCGAAGGCGCGTCGAAGGGCGATGCTGAAGCGCTTCTTCAGGCTGCGGAGGACGCTTTTCTGCAATTTCATACCGCCGCCGACCGCGCCGGCGCGCTCGCCCGCGCCGCCGAGCGGGCCGAGGGAGCCGCGCGCGACATCCTCGCGCAGGCGGCGCGGCTTCACCACGAGCATTTCGCCGAACCGGCGAGCCTGCCGGGACCGACGGGCGAGTCAAACACGCTGCGCCTCAAGGGTCGCGGCGTCGTCCTCTGCCTCGGCGGCGAGGCCGCGCTCCTCGGCCAGCTCGCCAAGGCGCTCGCCGCCGGAAACGCCGTGATCGCGCCGGCGGGGATCGTTCGTTCGCTCGCCGCCGCGCTGAAAGGGGCCGGCGGGCCGGCGCTCGTTCACGCCGGCGTCGAGGAAGGCGCGGTCTCGGCTCGCCTTCTCGCCGACGGCCGGGTTCGGGCCGTCGTTTTCGACGGCGCGGCGGCGGCGCGCCTGACGCTGCGGCGCGCGCTGGCCGGCCGTGCCGGTCCGATCTGCCCTTTGCTGTCAGCCGCAGACGAGTTCTGGCGCTTCGCCAGCGAGAAGACGCTGACCATCAACACCACGGCCGCCGGCGGCGACGTGCGGCTTTTGTCCATGGCCGATTAACCATCGGCGGCGACGGATCGTCTAACCTGCTGAAACGCAATATATTCGTCGCATAAAGGGGGCTGTCCGCCGCACAAGGCTTGCCCCGCCAGATCGAAAGGGACGATGGTGATGCGGCGTTCCGGCGCGCGCCTTCGACATTTGCGCGCCGCATCCGGGAAGGACATGACGGCGATCGGTTTCCAGGCGAAAGCAGCTTCTCCCGCCGCCGGGCGGCGCGTCGCGGCTGCGAGCCCGTTCGTCGCGGGCGGCAAGACCGCGCGCGCGATGAACTGGCTGTTCGCCGACAAGGAGCGGCTGTTCTGGGTCCTGCAGGTCGCCGGCTGGTCAAGCTTCTTTTTCCTGCACGTCTTCACCGTCTCCACGCTGATCGGCGGCCGCTCGGCGCAGTCCATCGGCTTTTCGCTGGCCTCTTCCCTCATCGGCTTTCTGACGACCAGCATTCTTCTTCGTCCGATTTTCCGTTTCGCGCGCCGGCAGAGTCCCGCCGTTCTGCTCTTCATCGCCATTCTCGCCACGGTCGTGATGGCCTTCGCCATGTCGGTGGTCAAGGCGCACGCCTTCGGACTCTTTTTCGGAACCGAATGGATGCGCAGCAGGATGGATCTTCTTGGTACGGAGAACTTCTTTCTTATTCTCATCCCCGACCTGCCGGTCAATCTGTTCCTGCTGATGTCCTGGGCGGGGTTCTATTTCGGCATCAACTATTATCTGACCTTGCGCGACGAGACGGCGCGCGCGCTGCTTTCGGCCCGGCTCGCCGACCAGGCGCAGCTGAAAATGCTGCGCTATCAGCTCAACCCCCATTTCCTGTTCAACACGCTGAACGCGATCTCGACGCTCGTCCTCGAAAAGGACGACAGGAACGCCAATCGCATGCTCACAAAGCTCTCGGCCTTTCTGCGCTATTCGCTCGACAGCGACCCCCTGCAGAAGACGACGCTCGCCGAGGAGCTGCGCGCGCTGCAATTGTATCTCGACATCGAGAAGACCCGCTTCGGCGATAGGCTCGAGGTGGAGTTCGATATCGACGAGGATGCGAAGGAGGCGCTCGTCCCGTCGCTGATTCTCCAGCCCGCCATCGAAAATGCCATCAAATACGCCATCGCCCAGATGGAGGAGGACGGACTAATCCGGATCGTCGCCAAGCGTGAAGGGGGCGTGCTGCGGCTCGAGGTCTGCGACAACGGGCCGAACGCGCCGGCCGCGCCGGAAACGTTGCTCGCCGACGCCAGATCCGGCGTCGGGCTCGTCAACATGCGCGATCGGCTCGCGCATCTTTACGGCGAGCGGCAGGCGTTCCTGCTCTCGCGCCTCGAGCCGACCGGGCTGTGCGTCACCCTCAAGATGCCATTCGAAACACGGAGCGAGTGAAGTGGACGGGGAGAAGATCAGGGTCGTCATCGTCGACGACGAACCGCTGGCGTTGCGGGGTCTCAAGCTGCGGCTGGCCGAGTTTCCGGAAATCGAAATCGTCGCCGAGGCGACGAACGGGCGCGAGGCGGTCAGGCTTGTCAAACAGCTCGCGCCGGATGTCGTTTTTCTCGACATCCAAATGCCTGGCCTCGACGGTTTCGGCGTCGTGCGCGCGCTCATCGGCGCGCCCGCCCCGCTGTTCATTTTCGTGACGGCCTACGACAAATATGCCATCGACGCCTTCGAGGCGAACGCGCTCGACTATCTCGTCAAGCCTGTCGAGGACGAAAGGCTGAAAGACGCGATCCATCGCGCACGCGAAGCGCTGAAGACCCGCGCCGCGGCGAGCCGCGAATCCCGCCTCGTCGAGCTGCTCGCCTCGCTCAGCAGCGACGAACGCGACCGCATCAAGGAGCTCATCAACGATCCGACCTGGACGGCGAAGGAGCGCTATCCGGAGCGGCTAAGCTTCAAGGACGGTTCGAAGGTGGTCGTTCTCAACGCCGACGAGGTCGAATGGATCGACGCGGCCGGCGACTACATGTGCATTCACGCCGGCGGCAAGACGCACATCATCCGTGAGACAATGAAGACGCTGGAAGCCCGGCTCGACCCGGCGCGCTTCCAGCGGATTCACCGCTCGGCCATCGTCAATGTCAACAAGGTCAAGGAGCTGCACCCGCACTCGAACGGGGAGTACTTTCTCATTCTCGAAAACGGCGTGGAGCTCAAGCTGTCGCGATCCTACAAGGACGTCGTGGCGCGTTTCCTTTGATCCGCGCTCAGAACGACCATGCCGCGCGCAGCAGGCCCGCCCAGGCGTCGCCGCCGGCCGCATCGACGTTGAACTGGCGCAGGACGTTCGCTTCCATATAGCCCCCGAAAAGACCGCCGACGGCGTAACGCGCCTCGAGGTCGAATGGCCGCGGCCCTTCGCCAAGCGCGATCCGGCGCTCGGCGAAGGAAAAGGCGTCGGCGCGATAATCGTACCGCTCCGGCGCGAGCAGCAGCAGCGCGCCGCTTTCCACGCGCAGGGGCTGCAAGGCGGAAACGGAAAAAAGGTCCCCTTTTCTGAGCAGGCCCGAACGATAAAGCCCGAAGGCGAATTGGGTTGACGTCAGATCGTCTGCGTCCGCCAGAAAGCCGGCGCCGTCCGTAATCGCTTCCGTGACGCCGGCGGCGTAGCGCCCTTGCGCGCGCCAGCCGTCAGCCAGCGCAAGATCGAAGGCGAAGGCGCGATGCCAGGTGACGGCCTCCACGCCTTCGCCGAACGGTCCGCCGATGCGCGCGCCGAGGATCCCGCCCGCCTCGCGAAGCAATCCGGCCTCGATGCGCGCTTCGCCGAAGGGCAAGCGACGCGTCGCGGCGATCCGGAGAGTCGAGCGCGCGATTCCGTCGAGCCCGACGACAGGGGCGAAGACTACATGGTTCGAAACCGCATCGCGCCCATCGGCGTTCGCCGCCAGGATGTCGAGTTTCCAGTTTCGTCCCGGCGACCAGCGCAGCGCCGCCGTCACCCCCCCTTCTTCTGCGGGAAGATAGGCGTCGGCGAAACCGTCCCGGCTTGCGGTCGGCGCCAGGGCGCGCGCGACGAGGAATCTGTCCGCCTCGCGCGGCGAAAAACCGTGCGAGGCGACGACGCTCAGATCCTGCGCGAGCGGCATGGCGAAGGCGGCGTGAAGCCGGTGTTCGATCTCTTCGTCCGCCGGCGAGAATGCGCGAGCGCGCAGCCCCGCCGACGCGTCGAGACCGGCGCGATCCTCGCGCAGGAGGCGGAACTGCACGGTCCCCCGCCCAAGGACCATCGCCTGCACCTTATAATGCACGAAAGGCTGAATGCGATCAGCCGGATCGAACGCGAGCGAGCGCGGGGCGCCGACGAGCGCACGCAAAGGCGCGCGGAAATCGCGGCCGTAGCCGTCGAGAAAGACGAAGTCTCCAGAGACGTCGAGCGCCGAGCCGAACGCCGGTCCGAAGGAAAGCCCGGCCGAGCCGAGATCGACCGGCATGGCCGCGCCGCTTGCGCTTGCTGTGGCGGTCGCGCCGGAGGGTTGAACCGCGGCCCCGACATTGAGCAGCCCGCGCCCGTAAATAGGGTCGGTTCCCGGAGCGCCGAGATCGGTCGCAGAATCAAGCAGTATGCTGACGACTTCCCGCGCGCTAAGCTGCGGCCAGAGCTCGCGCAGGAGCGCCGCCGCCGCCGTCACGAAGGGCGTGGCCGCGCTCGTGCCGCTGAAGCTGCGCAGATCGGACGCCGATCCGCCTATGACCGGCGTCGGTATGTTCACTCCCGGGGCGACCAGATAGACGTCCGCCGCCGCGCCCGCGCGATTGGAGAAGGACGCGATAACGCCATTGAAATCGACGGCGCCGACGACGATGACGGTTCCGCGCGCTTCCGGATCGGTCGCCGCCAGGGCCGACTCTTCCGGATTGCTGAGCCCCTCATTGCCGGCCGCAATCGCGACGGCCATGTCGTTGAGCGAAGTGAAATTGAATATGCTGCGAAAACCGTCGCGCGCGCCAGGCTCGTTCGATCCCAGCGACAGGTTGATCGCGACTGCGCCGAAATCCGCTGACCGCTGCGCCCCTTCGGCGATGGCCTCGCCGAGAATGACGTCGGAATCGTCGGTTTTGTCGCCGCGAAAGACGAGCAGCGTGGCTTCCGGCGCGACCCCATGCGTTCCGAGATCGTTTTTCGCCGCGCCGATGATGCCGGCGACGGATGTTCCGTGCCCGTCGACGTCTTGCAGGCTTGGGCTGCGCTGTTCTTCCGGCGGAACGACGCCCGCCACCACGAGATCGGCGCTGCGCGGATCGATGCGGCCGGCGAACTCCGGATGGTTCACGTCGATGCCGGTGTCGATGACGCTCACGATCACGCCCGCGCCGAGCGCCCCCGCCTCGTAAGCAGGAACCACGTTGATCTGCTCGAGCCCCTGATTGCGCTCGAACTCTGCGGTGCGGAAATTAGATGTCGGCGGCGGGCTCATCGCCGTCGGCGCAGAGCCGCCGTTGGAGCTGCAGCCCGCAAGCCCGGCCAGGGTCAGAGCGGCGACCGCCGCCCGCCAGAGGCCCCTTCGCGCTTTCATCCCGTCCTCGCCTTCGCCCCGCCCGCTTTCCTTCCCGCTCTAACGGCGAGAAGTATCCGCAGCGTTAAACATTAACGGGCGAAATGCGGCCGGCATAGGAGACCCGGTCCTCGCGGCCCTCCCCCCTCGACCAGTTACGCTCGCCCGCCTCGCGGGGATGCGAGGGCGCGATTGACCGCTCATGGCGGGGCTGGCACACCCGACCCGATGGAAGGAGGAATCGCCCAATGACCGCACGCGACGCTTTTTACGATCGGGTCCGCGACACCCTCGACGACATCCGCGAGCAGGGACTTGAAAAGGTCGAACGCGAGATCGCTTCGCCGCAGGGGCCGGTTATCGAAGTGATTCACAAGGGCGAAAAGCGGCGCGTTCTCAATTTCTGCGCGAACAACTATCTTGGTCTCGCCGACCACCCCGAAATCGTCGAAGCGGCCAAGCGAACAATGGACGCGTACGGCTTCGGCATGGCCTCGGTGCGCTTCATTTGCGGCACGCTCGATCTCCATCGCCGGCTGGAGAAGGCCATCGCCGATTTTCTCGGCTATGAGGACGCCATCCTTTTCGCCGCGTGCTTCGACGCGAACGGCGGCGTTTTCGAGCCGCTTCTCGGCGCCGAGGACGCGATCATCTCCGACGCGCTCAATCACGCCTCGATCATCGACGGCGTGCGCCTGTGCAAGGCGAAGCGCTATCGTTTCGCCAATTCCGACATGGAGGACCTCGAGCGTCAACTCAGACAGGCCGACGCCGACGGGGCGCGCGCGAAGCTCGTCGTCACGGACGGCGTGTTCTCGATGGACGGCTATATCGCCCGACTCGAAGACATCTGTCAGCTTGCGGACAAGTACGAGGCCCTGGTGATGGTGGACGACTGCCACGCGACCGGCTTCATGGGGCCTGAAGGGCGCGGCTCGCCCGCCCATTGCGGGGTCGAAGGGCGCGTGGACATCCTCACCGGCACGCTGGGCAAGGCGCTCGGCGGCGGCATGGGCGGGTATGTCTGCGCCTCGGCCGACGTCATCCGCCTTTTGCGCAACCGCGCGCGGCCTTATCTCTTCTCCAACGCGCTGACCCCGGCTCTGCTCGGCGCATCGATCAGGGCGATCGAGATCGTGCGCAAGGGCGACGATCTGCGCGCGCGGCTGTTCCGCAACGCCGAGCGCTTTCGCGCAGGAATGGCCGGGGCCGGCTTCGAGCTCTTGCCGGGCGAACATCCCATCATTCCGGTCATGCTTGGCGACGCGCGGCTCGCCCAGGCGATGGCCGCGGACCTGATGGACGAAGGCGTCTATGTGACGGGCTTTTCCTATCCCGTCGTGCCGAAGGGACAGGCGCGCATCCGCACCCAAATGTGCGCGGGGCACACGGACGAGCAGGTCGACCAGGCGGTCGAGGCCTTCCGGCGGGTCGGAAAAAAGCACGGCGTGATCTGACGGGCCGATGCGGCGCGCTCAGTCCAGCACGTCGCCGCCGCGCCGACGGATGATGTTCATATAGGTCTTCGGGAAAAGCCGCTGGATGAGCATGACCCGTTTCGCGTCGCGCCCGACCGGCACGAAGCGGGCGCCTTTCGATACGCCTTTGAGAATTTGCTCGGCGGCTTCCGCCGGGCTGGTGATCGCCATTTTCTTGAAAGATTGGACCACGTCTTCATGAGAGCGCGCGTCCGGCGGCAGCGAGTCGACCGCCGCCGCGCGCGCGATATTCGTGTCGACTCCGCCCGGCATGACGCAGGTCACGCGCACGCCGTCCTCTTCGAGCTCGGACATGAGCGCTTCGCTGAAGCCGCGCACGGCGAATTTCGACGCGCAATAGTGCGCCTGTCCCGGCACGGCGATGACGCCGAATATGCTGGCGATGTTCACGAGCCCGCCGCGCGTTTTCGAGAAGCTGCGGCAGGAACGCTTTCGACATGCGCACGACGCCCCAGAAATTCACTTCGATAACCTTCTCGAAGGAGGCAAGCGGCGTATGTCGGAAGCGGCCGATGCGCGACAGCCCCGCCACGTTGAACACGTAGTCGGCCGGGCCGAGACGCGCGCGCAGCCCCGCGGCGTAGGCCTCCACCGCCGCGGCGTCCGCCACATCGAGCTTTTCGGAAAACGCCTTTTGCGACGGTCCGCCGACCATGGCGACGGTTTCCGCCAAGGTTTCGGGGTTGACGTCCGACAGCGCGAGCACAGCCCCGCGGCGAGCGAGCGCCAGCGCCAGCGCCCGCCCGATGCCCGAGCCGGCGCCCGTCACCACGCATGTCCTGCCGGAAAATTCGTAGGCCATCCTTGCCCCTTCCGCGCGTTTTCCTCTGGTTGCGACGACCACGCGGCGTGAGCAAGCGTCTTTGTCAGTCGAGAATGAGCCGTGCGATCTCCGCCCAGTCCCGGCCGGGCGCGACGGCGAGAAACGGCCGGTCGACGCCCGCCATCGGGGACAGGCGTTTCCCGTCGTCGAGAAACGACGCCCGTCCGCCCGCCTCCTCCAGAAGCAGCGCGCCAGCGAGATGATCCCACGGATGGATTCGGCTTGAAATCTTGAAGTCCGCCTCGCCTCTGGCGAGCTTCAGATAGGCGTATGCGGAGCAGTGCGCGGGTCGCGATTCGAAATGGCGGGCGAGATTGGCCCGGATGCGCTCGCGCCGCGCCTCGTCGAGCCAACCCAGCGAGCGGAACCCCGCGTAAGGCCGGCGCAGCTTCACATCCGGACGGAGCCGCTCGCCGTCCAACACGGCGCCCTCGCCGCGCACGGCGAAGGCGCAAACCCGATCGGGGATCGCATGGATCCAGCCCATGCGGGTCTCGCCCCCTTCGACAAAGGCGACGATCGAGCCGAACTCGCGCACGCCCTGGACGAAATTGCGCGTGCCGTCGAGCGGGTCGACCACCCAGACCGCGTCCTCGCCCGAAAGCGCCTTCAGGCAATCGGGCGCGCGCGCGGCCTTTTCCTCGCCCACGAACGCCGCATCCGGACGGATCGCGTGCAAACCCTTCTCCAGCGCGCGTTCGGCGGCCTCGTCGACCTCGGTCACGAGATCGACCGCGCTCGATTTCCGCCGGACTTCGCTGCGCGCGAGCCGGCCGAATTTCGGCTCGATCACGTCCGCGGCGATCTCGGCTATCAGCGCGGCGACTTTCTGGGGATCCACTTTCATGCGCGATAACGTTGCTCGACCGCCGATGCGACGAGGCGGGCGTGCGGGAACGATTTCAGGAACTGCCCGCGCGGCTTTTCCGCGATTCGCACGGTGATGAGCGCAGTTTCGTCCGTACGCTCCTCCGACAGGACCGTGCTTATTTCATAAAGCCGCGCGCGCGCCGCGCCGTCCGTCGCCGGCACGGCGACCGTCACAGTCTCCCGGTGTTCCGTAGCAAGATCGTCGATGAGAGAAAGAAGCTCGTCCACGCCCTCGCCGGTCACGGCCGATATGGCGACGCGCACCGGTTCGTCGATCGCAAAAATCGCCCGCTCGCGCGAGAGGCGGCAGGCTGCGCGCAGCGTCTGCTTTTCCTCCGCATCAAGAAGGTCTATCTTATTCAGCGCTTCGATCACGGGCGGGCCGCCCTCATCTCTCACCCCAAGCTCGCGCAGAACGGCGAGCACGTCCTGGCGCTGCGCTTCGGCGTCGATGTGGGAGGCGTCTCGCACATGCACGATCACGTCGGCCTCGAGCACCTCTTCGAGGGTCGCGCGGAACGCCGCGACGAGCTGGGTCGGCAGGTCGGAGATGAATCCCACCGTGTCGGACAACACGACCCGCTCGCCGGAGACGAGCGTGATCGCGCGCATGGTCGGATCGAGCGTGGCGAAAAGCAGGTCCTTCGCCAGCACCTGCGCGCGCGTCAGGCGATTGAACAGGGTCGATTTGCCGGCGTTGGTGTAGCCGACGAGCGCGACGACCGGATGCGGCGCTTTCTTGCGCTTGGCGCGCTGCAGGCTGCGCGTGCGGCGGACCTGGTCGAGCTTTTCCTTGATCCGGTCGATCCGGTCCGCAAGCGCGCGCCGGTCAGCCTCGATCTGACGCTCGCCCGGCCCGCCGAGAAAGCCGCGCCCGCCGCGCTGACGTTCGAGGTGCGTCCAGGAGCGCACCAGCCGCGAGCGCTGATAGGTGAGATGGGCGAGTTCGACCTGCAGCCGGCCTTCCGCCGTCTGGGCGCGCGCCCCGAAGATTTCGAGAATCAGCGCCGTGCGATCGAGAACCTTGGCGTTCCAGGCCCGCTCGAGATTGCGGTGCTGAACCGGGCTTAGCGCGCAATCGACGACCACGAGCCCCGGCCGCGGATCGCGCGCGTTGAGAATGGCGGCGATTTCGGCGACCTTGCCCTCTCCGAGATAGGTCGCCGGACGGGGACGGTGTAACGGCGCGACGGCGGCGTGGGCGACTTCGAGGTCGATCGCGCCCGCCAGCCCCACGGCTTCCTCCAGCCTCGCCTGCTCGCTGCGCAAATCCGCGGCGCCGGCAAGGGCGGGATGGATGACAAGCGCCTTGGTGAGGTCAGACTGAACCGTAGACAACGCCTCGCTACTCGGATTCTTCGCCTTCCCACAATGTCACGGGGCTCGCCGGCATGACAGTGGAAATCGCGTGCTTGTAGACGAGCTGGGATTGGCCGTCCCGCTTCAGCAGAACGCAGAAATTATCGAACCAGGTCACCACGCCCTGGAGCTTCACGCCGTTCACCAGAAAAATCGTGACGGGCACTCTTCCCTTCCGGACATGGTTTAGGAATGTGTCTTGAAGGTTTTGTTTTTTCTCGGTCATTTTTGACTCGCCTAATTCGTCATCCATCGCAGTTTTGCACCGCACAATCATAGTGGCGCGCCTTCCCGGCGAAGGCAACCCGCTTCTCGGCGCGGACCGTCAACGCCCGGCGCAATGGCGGATATAGGCCTCGCGCAGCCGCCTCGCCATCGGTCCGGGCCGCCCGCCGCCGATTTTCCGCCCGTCGATGGCGACCACCGGCATGACGAGATTGGTGGCGGAGGTGAGAAACGCCTCCTGCGCCCGGAGCGCCTCGGCGGCGGAGAACGGCCTTTCCACGACCTTGAGCTGGAGCGCCTCAGCGCAATCAATCACCGTGCGCCGGGTGATGCCGCTGAGGATCTCATGAGTCGCCGGGTGGGTGACGATCTCGCCCGCCTCGGTGACGATCCAGGCGTTGGAGGAAGCCCCCTCCGTCACCTTGCCGTCGCGCACGAGCCAGGCCTCCGTCGCGCCGGCCTTCGCCGCAGCCTGCTTGGCGAGCACGTTCGGCAGCAGCGAGACCGATTTGATGTCCGCCCGCCCCCATCGGATGTCGGGCGCCGTGACGACGGACACGCCGATGGCGGCCAGGCGTTCGCTCTTTTCAAGATCGAACCGTTTCGCCGTGACTACGAGCGAGGGCGGCACCGGGCGCATCGGGAAGGCGTGATTGCGCGCGGCGACGCCGCGGGTGATCTGAATATAGACAAGCGCGTCGCGCAGCCGGTTGCGGCGCAGGACTTCGCTTGCAATCAGCCGCAGCGCGCGCCGGCCGACAGGCGGGGCGATCTCCAGCGCAGCGAGGGATCGGTCGAGCCGGTCGAGATGGCCCTCTTCGTCCCAGAAGCGCCCGCCGACCACGAGACAGACCTCATAGACGCCGTCCGCGAACTGATAGCCGCGATCCTCGACATTGACCGCCGCCTCGGCCAGCGGAACATAAGCGCCGTTCACATAAGCGATGCGCGGCATGCGCGTTCAACTCCTCCAGAAGGCGCGGTTGACGAGCGCCAGGGCCACGACCGCCTCGAGACGGCCGAGGATCATGCCGATAATGAAAAGCGCGCGCAGGGGGCCGTCGAAGATCGCGTAATCCTCCGCGCCGCCTTCGGCAAGAGCGAGCAAGGGACCGGTATTGCTCAGGACCGCCGTGGCCGCCGTCGCGGCGGTCTCAAAAGCGTGTCCCGCCGCTGTCGCGGCGAGCAGCAGGGCGGCCAGGGTCATCGTGAACATCAGAAAGTGCATCCATACGCCGAGCTCGTCGGCCACGCGCGAGACGCCGAAAACGGCGCTGGGCGAGATCAGCCGCCGCAGCTCCTCCCGCCCGCGACGCATGATGACCAGCCAGCGCAACACCTTGAACCCGCCGGCGGTGGACACCGCCGCTCCGCCGATGATCGCCGTGATGAGCGCGACCGTCAGCGCCGGTTCGCGTCCGATCAGCACGCCGCTGGTCGAAAGCAGGCTCGCCGCGTTGAAAATCTGCGCCGGCGCGAGATCCACGTCCCCGGCCCCCGACGTCAGCCACAGCAGGACGCCTACGATCAGCACCATCAATACGTAGACGCCGGTCTCGACGTCCCGCATCTGGCGGCGCGCGCCCCGAAACAGGCGGGCCACAAGAATGAAGTTCGCCCCGCTCAGGAGAATGAAGGCGAACAGAACGCCCGAGACGGCGGAGACGTAACCGGAAAGCCCGTCCGCATGCGGAATCATGCCGCCGGAGGCCACGGCCGACATCGCCATGACAGCCGCGTCGAAGACCTCGGCGCCGGCCGCCAGCAGAAGAAGAAAGCACACGAACGTTATGAGCGCGTAAGCGCGGTAAAAGGCGGCGACGGCGCTTCGCAGCGCGCGCAGGTCGGAATCGCGATCCCCCCGCGAGAAGGGCGGCAGCAGCGTGTCGACGCCGATGAAGGCCGGCCGGATGAAAATGGCCGCCGCGATCGACATCGAGGCGAGGCCGCCCAGCCATTGCAGCTCGGCCCGCCAGATCGCGCCGGCTGCGTCGGCGTAGACAGCCTCCCGCGACAGCCACGCGCCGGTCGTCGTCAGCGCCGAGACCGCTTCGAAATAGGCGTCGAAATAATCAAGCCCGCCCAGCCACAGCGGCAAGGCGGCGAAAACCGGCGCGCCCGCCCACCAGAGCAGAACGACCAGCAAGGCCGAACGCAAATCCGTCCGCCGCCGCCAGCCGGCGCTCAGCATATAGGCGCCCGCCCCGGCGAGCACGGTCAGGCAGGCGGAGAATCCGTATGCGCCCGCTGCGCGCCCGTTCTCGGCCAGCGCGATGAGAAACGGCGCGAGCATGGCGGCCCCAAGGACGATCAGGGCGGCGCCGAAAGCGCGGGTGACGGCGACGAGTCCTATGAGCGGCCCCCTTCGGCGATCGTTGAAGCGAAACCTAAAGGCTCACGCCCGGATGTTGCTGGAGCGGGGATCAGAAATACTCAAGGCTCACCCGGAACATCTGCTCGACGTCCTTCACATGCTCGCGCAGCGCCATCAGCACGACCCTGTCGCCCGGGTTGATGACCGTATCGCCGGCGGGCATAACGACCTTGTCGTCGCGACAGACGGCGCCGATCATCACGCCTTCGGGCAGATGCGCCTCGCGCAGGGGCTTGTTCACGAGCGGCGATGTTTCGAGCGCCACGGCGTCGATCAGCTCCGCCTGGCCGTCCGATAGGGAGTAAACCCCTTTGATCCGCCCGCGTCGTATGTGTTGAAGAATGGTCGAGATCGTGGTCGCCCGCGGGTCGATATGTCGGTCGACGCCGACCGCTTCCGCTACGGGACCGTAGTCCTGATCGTTGATAAGCGCCATGGCGCGCCGCGCCCCTTCCCGCTTGGCCACGACCGAGGCGAGAATGTTGACCTGATCATTGTCAGTGACGGCGACCACGGTTTCGGCGTCCGCCACGCCCGCCTCGCGTAACAGGGCGCGGTCGAGCCCGTCGCCCTGGAGGACCACCGCCCGTTCGAGCTCTTCGGCGATCTGTTCGGCGCGCTTCCGGTCGCGCTCGATCAAGCGGATCTTCATGGCCCCCATCTTTTCGAGACCGCGCGCCACGTAAAGACCGATATTGCCTCCGCCGACGAGGATCACGCGGCGGGCCTGGCGTTCGGCTTCGCCCATGATTTCGAGCGCGCGGCCGACATCGTCGCGATCAGCGACGAAATAGATTTCATCCCCGCCGGCGAGCTGATCTTCGGCGTGGGCGCGCCACATGTGATCGTCGCGTTTGATCGCCACGATGGTGATTTTGAGGTCCGGAAAAAGCTCGGCGACCTGCCGCAAGGGCGTATTCACGATGGGACAGTCGTCGCGCAGCTTCACGCCCACGGCCCAGACCTTGCCGTCCACGAATGATTTCGTCTCGAAGGCGCCCGGCGTCGACATGCGCTGCATGATCGCTTCCGAAACTTCGCGCTCGGGCGAAATGATGACGTCGATCGGTATCTGGTTGCGGCTGAAAAGGTCGGAGTAGCGCGGATCGAGATAGCCGCCAGCGCGGATTCGCGCGATCTTCGTCGGCACATTGAATAGCGCGTGGGCGATCTGGCAGGCGATCATGTTCACCTCGTCGGAATAGGTGACGGCGATGAGCATGTCCGCCTCGCGGGCGCCGGCTTCGGACAGCACGTCCGGATACGAACCGTTTCCGACCACGCCCCTGACGTCGAGTCGTTCGACGACTGTCCTGACCAGCTCCTTCGACTGGTCGATGACCGTGACGCTGTTGTTCTCACGCGCCAGCCGCCGCGCGATGCCATAGCCGACGCGACCGGCGCCGCAAACGATTACGCGCATGATTCTCCAAGCTCCGGATGGGGCCGGCTAAACGCTTTCCACCCGCGCCTGCCCGTTGACGCCCAGGGCCTTCAGCTTGCGGTGAAGCGCAGAGCGCTCCATGCCGATGAAGGCCGCCGTGCGCGAGATATTGCCGCCGAATCGGTTGATCTGCGCAATAAGATATTCGCGCTCGAAGCGCTCGCGCGCCTCCCTGAGCGGGAGCGCGATGATCTGTTCGAGCCCTTCGCCCGCCGGGATCGAGAGGCCCGCGTCGATGATCTCCGGCGGCAGATGCTCGCATGTGATGTCGCCGCAGTCTTCGCGCCCCATCAGAATGAGGGTGCGTTCGATGACGTTGCGAAGCTGGCGCACGTTGCCCGGCCAGTGATAGGCCTGCAACGCCGCGAGCGCCTCCGGCGTCAAGGTCCGCTTCGGAAGGGTCATGGCGCGGGCGATGCGATTGATGAAATAGGCGACGAGCGCCGGAATGTCCTCGCGCCGCTCGGCGAGCGACGGCGCGGCGATCGGCACCACGTTGAGCCGATGGTAAAGGTCTTCGCGGAACCGCCCCTCCGCCGCCTCGGCCAGAAGGTCGCGCGAGGTCGTGGAGATGATGCGCACGTCGACGGAGACCGGCGTGTCGCCGCCGACGCGCTTGAAACGCTGATCGACGAGCACGCGCAGGATCTTGCCTTGTGTCTCAAGCGGCATGTCGCCGACTTCGTCGAACATGAGCGTACCGCCATGGGCGCGCTCCAGAAGTCCGACGGCGCCGGGTCTGCCGTCGCGCGCCTCGAAGCCGAAGAGTTCTTCTTCCATGCGTTCCGGCGCGATCATGGCGGCGCTCGCGACGATGAAGGGCTGCGCGGCGCGGCTCGAATTGGCGTGGAGGAGGCGGGCGATCATCTCCTTGCCCGAGCCGGGCGGGCCGGAAATGAGCACGCGCGAGCGCGTGTCGGCGACGCGCTCGATGACGTTGCGCAAAGCGTTGACGCTCGACGAGCTTCCGATCAGGCCCCAGTCCGGCGCTCGCTCGCGCAGCTCCGAGACCTCGCGCCTGAGACGGGCGGCCTCCAGAGCCCGGTTCACGGCGAGAATGAGCCTGTCCGCGTTGAACGGCTTCTCGACGAAATCATAAGCGCCTTTCTTGATGGCGGCGACCGCGGTTTCGATCGTTCCGTGTCCGGATATGATGATGACGGGAAGCTCAGGATGAATCCGCTTGAGCTCTTCGAGGATTTCGATGCCGTCGAGCTGCGAGCCCTGAAGCCATACGTCGAGAATGACGAGCGCCGGCACGCGCTCGCGCACCGCCGCGAATGTTTCAGCGGAGTTGGCCGCAGATCGGGGGCTGAACCCTTCGTCTTCGAGAAGCCCCGTCACGAGCTCGCGGATATCGGCTTCGTCGTCAACGATAAGAATGTCTACGCTCATACGCTTCCCAGTCCTTCCCCGCTCTTCCCCATACGCCCTTATTCTGCGGCCGCCTTGACCGGCTCCTCGCCGACGCTTCGCGCCTCCGTCGGCAGCAGGAGCGATACGCGGGCGCCGGTCGAACCTAGCGAATCGTCGTCGTCAAAGGCGAGCCTGCCGCCATGTTCCTCCGCGACCTTGCGGACGATGGCGAGGCCGAGCCCCGTGCCCTTCGCCCGCGTAGTCATGTAGGGTTCGGTGAGGCGGTGACGCTCCGCCTTCGGAAGACCGACGCCGTTGTCGATCACGTCGACGACGATCCCGTCGCGAGCCGGGGCGACGACGACCTTTATCTTGCCGGGCGCGCCGTCCGGTTCCGCGCTCGCGCGCGCGGCGATCGATTCGGCGGCGTTTTTCAGAAGATTCGACAACGCCTGTACGATCAGGCGGCCGTCGCAGCGCGCCCACGCCGGATCGTCCGGGGTCTCGAGCGCGAAATCGATATCCGGAAAGGCGACGCGCTGCGGGAAGATAGCCGACCGCGCCAGCTCCCGCACGTCCTCGCGCGCCATCACCGGCTTGGGCATCCGCGCGAAGGAGGTGAACTCGTCCACCATGCGGCCGATGTCGCCGACATGCCGGATGATGGTGTCGGTGCAGCGGTCGAAAACTTCCGGGTTATCCTTGATTTCTTTGAGATACTTGCGACGCAGCCGCTCGGCGGACAACTGAATGGGCGTCAGCGGATTCTTGATCTCATGGGCGATGCGTCTGGCCACGTCGCCCCAGGCGGCGTTGCGCTGGGCGGCGATGAGCTGCGTGATGTCGTCGAACGTGACGACGAGATTGCGCTCGCCTTCGACCTCGTCGCCGACGATCCGCACGTTGAACGTGCGCCGCCTGTCGTTGCGGACGAGCTCGATCTGCTCGGCCGCTTCCACATTGCACACGCCCGACAGGCTGTTGAGCATGGAGTCGAGCTCAGGCAGCACCTCGCTGATCCGCGCGCCGACGAGCCGGTCGCCGTCGACGCCGAGGAGATCCGCCGCCGACCGGTTGGCGATGGTGATTCGGCCCTCGGCGGACACGCCGAGCACGCCGGCCGACACGCCCGACAGCACGGCTTCGGTAAACCGGCGGCGGCGGTCGAACTGGCGGTTCGTTTCGATCAGATCGTCGCGCTGCGTCTGGAGCTGCGCGGTCATGTGGTTCATGGAGCGCGCCAGCGCGCCGAGCTCGCCGTCCGACTTGTAGACCTCGACCCGCGCGCCGAGGTCGCCGGAGGAGACCCTGTCCGCCATGGCGACGAGCCGCCCGATCGGGCGCACGATTCGCGTGGCCGCCCACAGGCCGAGCCAGATCGCGCCGGACAGGATGATGATCGCCAGAATGACATAGCCCGCCAGAAACACGTTCTCGGCGCGCGCCCGGCCGAGTTCGGCCTCGCGCCAGTCCGAACGCAGGGCCGTCACGGCGTAAAGTCGCCGCGAAATCTCCGGATCGGCGTGCTGATAGCCGATGAGATAGCCGCCGCCATAGTGAGCGAGACTGAGCCCGCCGCGAAAGATGTCGAACTGCGATTCCGTGTTCGCTCCGAACAGGAACAGCTCGCCTGGCGCTGCGCCGCCGACGTTCAGATTCTTGAGCGCGGCGGCCGAAGGAAGATTGTAGACGCCCTCCTCCACTTCCGCGCGCACCAGCAGCCGCCCCTCGCCGTCGAGCAGATAGAGCGCGGAAAGCCCGCGAAACTGGGCCTGCTGATAAAGATACTGCCGGAAGCTGATCGGCGTCGCTTCGAGGCCGAGGCCGGCTTCCTCATTGCGCCGGATGTCGAGAGCGATGAGTCGCATCGCCGTTTCAAGATCGCCCGCCTTCTCCTCGACGAGGGCGTTGGCGAGGTCGCGCGCGGTGTCGTGGTACCGCTCGATCCGGTCGCTGAAAACGTCGTTGAGGCTCGTGCGCAGGATGGTGAAGGCGAAGAGGAAAGCGATGATCGACGGCAGGACCGCGACGATGGAGAACATCGTCGCGAGCTGCATGTGCGTGCGAGATCCGGCGAGCTGATGGCGCCGGTCGGACCAGACATGCCAGAGCCGCAGGCCGATCAGAATGGCGAAGGCCGCCGCGATCACCACATTGGCGACGATCATGCCCGTCAGGAGGCCAGGATCGACCTCCTCGACGAACGGCGACAGCAGCACCCACGTCGTCACGAACGCGACGCCGACGGCCCCGGCCAAAGCCGCCGCCGCCATGGCGTTCGACATCATCCATCGCGGTAGAAAACGCTGGGCCGCAGGCGCGCGCGCCGGCCGCTCATCGACGTTTCTGTTCTCGTCGCCCGTAGCCAAGCCGCCTCGCCCGCCGGTACGCCTGTACTTCGCCGCCCTTTCGGGCGCGCGACATCCGGTTCGCGCCGGCTCCCCCTTATGCAACGACCGAACCAGCGGGGATGCTGATATGCTTGTTGCTAAAAATCAACACAAATGTTGCGAAAAAGCCGCAGGCGACGTCAGGCTGCGCGGCTGACGACGTCTTCCGCTTCGCCGGCGAAGAACATCTGCAGCGCCTCTCTCACGCGCGTCGGGCTGTTCAGCGTGCAGATGGCGGCCCGCGCCGCGCGGCGGCAGGCGGGATCGACCGCGACCGGCGCATGGTCCACATAAGCCGCGAGATGCTTTCGAGCCATGCGCGCGCCCAACGGCTCGCCATAGAGGGCGAGCGTGTCGTCGTAATGGGCGAGCGCGATGGCGAGCTGCTCGTCGGGCGCGGGCGCGTCGAGCCGGTCCGCCCCGGCGGCGAGCGCGCGGGCGATCGCGCCAGGCAGCCAGGGCCGGCCGACGGCGGCGCGGCCGATCATCACGCCGTCGGCGCCGGACTCTTGAAGCGCGCGGCGGGCCGAGGCGAGATCGACGATGTCGCCGTTCGCCAGGACCGGAATGGACACGGCTTCCTTGACCATCCGGATCGCCGCCCAGTTCGCCGCGCCTTTGTAGAACTGGTTGCGGGTGCGCCCATGCACCGTAAGCATCCGCACGCCCGCGGCTTCGGCCCGGCGGGCGATCTCCGGCGCATTCAGACAGTCCCAGTCCCAACCGAGACGCATCTTGAGCGTCACCGGGCGCGACGTCGCCTCGACCATCGCCTCGATGAGCCGCAACGCAAGGTTCGGCTCGCGCATCAGCGCCGAGCCGCAAAGCTGGCCCGTCACCTGGCGCGAAGGACAGCCCATATTGATGTCGACAATATCGGCGCCGGCCGCTTCGGCGAGCCGCGCGCCTTCGGCCATCCAATGGGGGTCGCGGCCGGCGAGCTGGATCACAAAAGGCCGAACGGCCGGATCGCCCTCGGCCCGGCGCACGACGTCGGGCCGGGCGCGGGCGAGCTCGCGGCTCGCGACCATTTCCGAGACCGCAAGGCCGGCGCCGGCGCGCGCCGCTGCGCGCCGGAAGGCGCGGTCGCTCACCCCTGACATGGGAGCGGCCGCGACATTGTTGACGAGCGGAACGGAACCGACGCGCATGGTTTGACTCGGACTCGCTTTCAGGGCTTGTCGATAGAAGCTAAAGCGCTGAAAGAAAAGGCCGCCAGCCGCGAAAGGACGCCCCTTGCCCGTCAAGCCTCGCCACGCCGTCGCCCTCATCGTCGCCGCCGGACGGGGAACCCGCGCCGGCGAAGGCGGGCCGAAGCAGTATCGCCTGCTCGCCGGCAAGCCGGTCCTGGCGCATGCGGCGGCGGCCTTTCTGGATCACCCGCAGATCGACGCCGTGCGCGTCATCATCCACAGCGACGATGGGGACGCTTACGCGGAGGCGATGGCGGAGTTTCGCGGGCATCCCAAGCTGCTCGCTCCCGTTCACGGCGGCGCCGAGCGGCAGGATTCGGTCCGGCTCGGGCTCGAAAGCCTTGAAAGCGATCCGCCGACGCTCGCGCTCATCCATGACGCGGCGCGGCCCTTCGTGAGCGGCGCGGTTATCTCCAACGTGATCGAAGCGCTCGGCGCGGCGGACGGCGCGATCGCCGCCCTGCCCGTTTTCGACACCATCAAGCGCGCCGAGGGCGGCCATATCGCCGAGACCGTGCCGCGCGAGCGGCTGTGGCGCGCGCAGACGCCGCAGGGTTTCCGATATCGCGCGATTCTCGACGCCCACAGGAAGGCGGCGGGGAAGGCGTATACGGATGACGCCGCCGTCGCCGAAGCCGCGGGCCTCAAGGTCGCTCTTGCGCTCGGTTCGCCGGACAATATGAAGATCACGCAGGCTGAGGATTTCGGCATGGCCGAGACCCTGCTGCGACGGAAGGCGCCCATGCACGAATACCGCACCGGACACGGCTATGACGTTCACGCTTTCGAGCCGGGCGAGGCCGTCATCCTGTGCGGCGTGTCGATCCCGCATGAGGCGAAGCTGAAAGGCCACTCCGACGCCGACGCCGGCATGCACGCCTTGACCGACGCCATCTTCGGCGCGCTCGGCGCGGGCGACATCGGCGACCACTTTTCGCCTTCCGACCCGCAATGGAAGGGCGCGGCGTCCAGCATCTTCCTGCGCAAGGCCTGCGAGCTCGTGCGCGAGGCCGGCGGCGCAGTGACTCATTGCGACGTGACGCTCGTCTGCGAGGCTCCCAAGATTGGTCCGCATCGCGACGCCATGCGCGCAGCCTTGGGCGAGATCATGGAGCTCGACGCCTCACGCATCTCCGTGAAAGCGACGACGACGGAGAAACTGGGCTTCACGGGACGACGGGAAGGAATCGCCGCCTTCGCCACCGCGACCATCCGGCTGCCGGCGCGATAGATGGCGGAGAGCGCGCGCATAGCCGTCCTCGCCCGCACGGTCATTCAAAAAGCGGCCGCGAAGGGCCTCATGATCGCCACGGCTGAGTCCTGCACCGGCGGCATGATCGCCGCCGCGCTTACGGACATTCCCGGCTCCTCGGCGGCGTTCGAGCGCGGCTTCGTGACCTACTCCAACCAAGCCAAGACAGAATTGCTGGGCGTCGCCTCGTCGCTCATCGCGGCGCATGGCGCGGTCAGCGCCGCGGTCGCGCGCGCCATGGCCGAGGGCGCGCGCGCCCGCTCGCATGCCGACATCGCGGTCTCCGTCACCGGCGTCGCCGGTCCCGACGGCGGAACCCCGGAAAAACCCGTCGGCCTCGTCTGGTTCGGACTCGCCGCGCGCGGCGGCGGAGCGCGCGTCGAGCGGCGGCTGTTCGCACGGGCTTCGCGCGCTTTCGTGCGGGCGAAATCCGTCGAAACGGCGCTCTTTCTGCTCGCCGCGGCGGCGCAAGCTTGACGGCGCCGCCTGTCAGCTTTCGATTCCCACTGAACCGTACAGGTCATGCGCGCGGCGGATGAAGGCGTCGGTCATCCGCATGAAGACCTTCTCGAACACGGGGGCGGCGGCGGCCTGTAGGATGAAATTGCTGAACGCGAAGGAGATCGTGAAGTCGATTTCAGTTCCGTCCGGCGCCTGCTCGAAGCGCCAGACCGTGCGCAGATGGCGGAAAGGCCCCTCCAGATACTCCGCCTCGATCCGCAAGGCGGGCCGGTCGAGCGTCACGCGGCTGCGGAACGTCTCGCGAAAGGCGCGGTAGGCGACGACCATGTCCGCTACGAGCGTCTCGCGCCCCTGCGGGTCCGCCCCGCCGCGCTCGACGACGCGCAACGCCGCGCAATGCGGGAGAAATTCGGGATAGCGCTCCACATCCGCGACGAGATCGAACATCGCCTCGGGCGGAAACGGAGCGAATGTTTTGGTGCGTTTCTCCGTCGCCATCGTTTCATTCCGCGAGCCGCGCCGACATAGACGTCCCGGAATGAGTCGAAAAGCCGGGCGGGACCGAATGCCGCCCCTACGGCGACGCGGCGCTCGCGCGCGCCTCTTTCAGCCGGGCGAAGTCTTCGCCTGCATGATGCGACGAGCGCGTGAGCGGCGAAGCTGAGACCATCAAAAAGCCCTTGGCGCGCGCGATCGCCTCGTAGGATTTGAACTCCTCAGGCGTGACGAACCGCTCGACTGGCGCATGCTTGCGCGTCGGCTGCAGATACTGGCCGATGGTGATGAAATCGACGCCGGCCGCGCGCATGTCGTCCATAACCTGCATTACTTCCTCGCGGGTCTCGCCCAGCCCGACCATGATCCCTGACTTGGTGAAGATTTCGGGGTCGCGCTCCTTGACTTTTTCGAGCAGCCGCAGCGAGGCGTAATAGCGCGCGCCGGGACGGATCGGCAGATAAAGCCGCGGCACGGTTTCGAGATTGTGGTTGAAAACGTCCGGCTTCGAGTCGATGACGACTTCCGCCGCGCCGCGCTTGCGCAAAAAGTCCGGAGTCAGAATTTCAACGGTCGTCGCCGGCGCCTTTTCCCGGATCGCGCGCACCACGGCGGCGAAATGCGCCGCCCCGCCGTCTTCCAGATCGTCCCGGTCGACGGACGTGACGACGACGTGCGACAGCCCCATCTGCGCGACCGCTTCGGCGACATGGGCGGGCTCGTCAGGGTCGAGCGGGCCCGGCAGGCCGGTCTTTACGTTGCAGAAGGCGCAGGCCCGCGTGCAGGTGTCGCCCATGATCATCATGGTGGCGTGCTTCTTCGCCCAGCACTCGCCGATATTCGGGCAGGCCGCCTCCTCGCAGACGGTGTGGAGCTTCTTGGCGCGCACGATGGCGCGGGTCTCGGCGTAGCCGGCCGAGGTCGGCGCCTTGACGCGAATCCACGCGGGCTTGCGCAGGAGCGGGCTGTCCGGCCGGTTGCGCTTTTCAGGATGCCGCGGGGCGGTCCCGGCGAGGGTGTCGATCAGGGTGGCCATGGCCCGCCATGTAGCAGTCCGGTCGCCGGTTTGTAAGGCCCGTCGTAACAGGCCAGCCCGCCTAGCCCCGCTTAGAACCGCGCCATGCGGTCGATCATGTCGACGATTTCGTCGAACGGCCGATGAATGACCGCCCCGTCGAGCGGCTCGCCCAGCGCCACGTTCACGGTCTCCCACACGTCGATGGAGTCGATCGTCGGCGGCGCGCCCAGCCCGGCGAGCTTCGAGCCCTCGGTGGAGAACTTCACGATCTCGCGGGATACCGGCAGGCGCAGCCAGCGCCACACCCGGCGCTGAAGCTCGCCGTTCACGTAAAGCGGCCAGCGCGGATCGTCTTCGTCCTTGTCGATGGAGAAGAACAGCGTGCGAAAGTCCCCAGCGTCGGCCAGGACCAGCACGCCATGAGGATGTTCGATGAAAAACGGCGCGCGCGCGAGGCTGACGAAAGACGCCTCGCCGAACCCACAGCGCAGATCTGCGATCGCCTTGCGCTTTTCCTCGGTCCGCCGCTCGAACTCGTCGACCAGAGAAGGCCATAGCTGTCTTCCCACGAGGAACAGGCCGACCCCGGCGACGAACGCGTAAAGCGCGCCCCATTTCGCCAGCGCCTCGACGCCGCCGACATAGAACATGAACGCCAGAAATATCGGCGCCGTGAACGCGAACGTCGCCGCCAGCGGGCGCCGGAATCCGATCAGGTCGTCGCGCACGAAATCGGAAATATTGTCGACGAATTCGGACGCGCGCTTCAGACGCCCCTCTACCGGCGCAGGCAACGCCACCCGCGCAGTGTTCAGCATGACGCAATCTCCTTCGCGAACGTTACGGCCAGAAAGCGAGGGAGATTCCGCCATGAAAAAATTCGCGGCCGGTTAAGCCGGATCCTCGGCTTTTCACGATCCCGACAACGCCTCGCGCAAGCCAATGCCGGCTTTCGAAATAAATTTTACTGCGCGCAACAATCTGCTAATCACGCGACGACATTTCAGGAGGCGCATCATGCGGGTCGGGGTTCCCAAGGAGATCAAGAATTCGGAGTTTCGGGTCGGACTGACCCCCGGCAGCGTCCGGGAGTATGTCGCCCACGGCCACGAAGTGATCGTCGAAACCGGCGCGGGCGCCGGGATTCGCGCCGGCGACCAGGACTATGAAGCGGCCGGGGCGCGCATCGCGCCCGACGCCGCAAGCGTCTTCGCCGAAGCCGAGATGATCGTGAAAGTGAAGGAGCCCCAGCCGGTCGAGATCGAGCGGCTGCGCGAAGGCCAGATCCTTTACGCCTATCTGCATCTCGCTCCGGACGAGCCCCAGACGAAAGGCCTTCTGAAGTCCGGCGTGACGGGCGTGGCTTACGAAACCGTAACGGACGATCGCGGCGGCCTTCCCCTGCTCGCGCCGATGAGCGAGGTCGCCGGCCGGCTCGCCATCCAGGCCGCCGCCTATGCGCTGACGGCGCCGCAGGGCGGGCGCGGTCTTCTCATGGGCGGCGTGCCGGGCGTGCTGCCCGCGAAAGTGCTCGTCATCGGCGGAGGCGTCGTCGGCGCCCACGCCGCCAAGATGGCCGCCGGCCTCGGCGCGGACGTCACGGTGCTCGACCGCAATCTGCGCCGTCTCGCCGAACTCGACGATCTCTTCGCCGGGCGGGTCAAGACGCGCTACTCCACCTATGAGGCCCTCGACGAAGAGACCGACGAGGCCGATGTGGTGATCGGCGCGGTGCTGATCCCCGGCGCGAGCGCCCCCAAGCTGGTCACCCGCGAGATGCTGAAAGGCATGAAGGACGGCGCCGTGCTGGTCGACGTCTCGATCGACCAGGGCGGCTGTTTCGAAACCTCGAAGCCGACGACCCACGCCGAGCCGACTTATATCGTCGAAGGGGTCGTTCACTATTGCGTGGCCAACATGCCGGGCGCGGTGCCGCTCACCGCCTCGCACGCGCTCAACAACGCGACCCTCGCCTACGGGCTGATGCTCGCCGACAAGGGGCTCGACGCGCTGAAGGAAAACAGGCATCTGCGCAACGGGCTCAACGTTCACCGCGGAAAAGTCACGCATGAAGCCGTCGCGGCCGCGCACGGCCTGCCCTACACGCCCGCCGAGGAAGCGCTGGCTCTGCATTGACCGCGAATCGGCCGGCGGGAGGCGCCGTCCGTCGCGGAAAACGCCCGGTCTGCCGACGAGAGGGCTCGGTTCGTCGCAGAAAGTCTTGCCCCGGCTTGCCGCGCATGCGCATAGTCGGTCTTCAGGGAGGGTAATATGCCCAGAATTCTGATTCCCGTCGCGGCGCTGATGCTGATGACCGGCCCGGCGCTAGCCGCGCCGGGACTCGGCGCTTCTTCCTGGAGCGTGAACAGCGAAACGTCGTCCGCGGCCTCGGAGAACGATAAGCTCAGCCTGTTCGAGAAGCTTGCCCGTGTCATCGGTTTGAAAGCCGTCTCCTCGGAGCTTGCCGGCGGCGCCGACGCGACCGTCCGCCCCTCCGCGGCTCCGAACGATCAGGAGTGCAAGGAGCAGCGGCAAGGCAAGACCCCTGCGAAAGAACCCGAGAAGAAGACCGCCGCCAAGCAGACCGGCCCCGAGCCGGTTTATCTGGCCTTCTGAAAGACCGCCGGGCGGACTTTTCCCCGCGAACCTCGTCGGGAACAGCAAAGCGCGCAAGAACCCTCTTGCGCGTTTTATTTTTTCGCCGGCTTCGCGCGCCGCCGAGCGCCCATCCAGGCGCTGACGCCGAGCGCGACCGCCCCGCTCAACGCGAGCGACAACACGCCGATCGCCGCCAGCGAAAGCGCGAATGCGCCGCGTCCGTTCGCGCCCAAAAGATGCCAGGCGCGCAGGGTTTCATGGAGTCGGGTCAGGCGATTGCGCCGCGCCACGACCTCGCCGGTGAAGGGCGAGATGAAGAGCTGCGTGTCGAGACCGTCGTCGAACCGCGCGCGCCACAAGGGCGCGGGCAGCCCCGGAAGCGCGGCGGCGGCGTCGATCCGCTCAAGCGTTTCGAGGGCTCCCGGGCCGACATAGTCGCGCGTCGCGACCTGGCGGACCAGATCCTCGGAAAGCGGAGACAACCGCTCGCCGGTGACGGCGTCGAACAGCGCGTCCGCCCCGCTGCCGCGCGCCTGATAGACGACGCGGTCGAGAAAACGCTTGAGGCGCAGTTCTGTCGCGCCGGGCGCCTGGGCGACGATCCCGCCGGGATTGGCGTAGCTGCGGGTTTCAAGTTCCGCCGGAAAACTCGCCTGCGCCCGCGCGAGCCCGCTCACGGAGTCCGCGGGCAGCAGACTCAGCGCCGCGCCGCTTGCAAGCCATATGATCGTCAGCGCGCCGGCCAGAGCGCCGAGTCCCAGCCCGACAGCCTTCAGCGCGGCGGCCCGCTTCATTGCGTCTCTTGCGCAAGATCGGAGGCCGAGAGGGGCGTCGTCAGCAGATGACCGAACGTATCCCACCTGTCGCGGCCTTGCGCGGCGGCGCGCTCAACATAGGCTTCGACAAGATCGCGGCCGAGATTGTAGTTGACGACATAGCCGCGATAGGTCTCGATGAACCGCACGCGCTGTTCGGCCCGCTCGCGACTCGAAAGCTTGTACTTCATCAGCAACGCGACGGCTTCCTCCTTGTCGATGCGCCCGTCGAGATATTCGCGCGCGACGTAATTGTCCGCATGCGATAGTTTACGCCGCAGATTATTGAGTCTGTCGAAAGTCTCGGCTTTCGCGGGATCGAGCCCGGCGAGCGGAAACAGCACGTCCCTTTCGAAGGCGATCTTTTCCTCGCCCGGAAAGGCGAGCTCGATTCCGTAATTCGCCGATCCTTCCGCAATCACGGATTTCGGGCTGAACAGCGGGTAGACGGAATATTCGATCCACCCTTCCCCCTTGAGCAGCTCGCGCTCCATCAACGAACTCCAGGTATGGTGGCCTGGATATCCTTCATGGCAGCCGAGATCGACGGCGCGGTCGATGACGATCGGCAGATCGGTGTTGATCTGGATAAGGCTCTCGTAATCGCCCTGATACCAGTTGTAGCCGCTCCACGGCTTGTCGTTGACGAATTCCAGTCGAAACCGCTCGTTCTCCGGCAGGTCGAAATGCGCGAGCGTGCGCCGCCGGCATTCGGCGATGGCCGCGTCGAACACGGCCTGCATCCGCTCCGGAGGAACGGCGAGCGAATTGCGGAACGCCTCGACCCGCTCATGCAGCGGCGCCTCGCCCGGCAGCAGCGCGTCGATCTCGGCGAGGACGGCGTCAAACGCAGCGAGGTCGTATTGCGGCGCGACGGCGTCGTAAATGAGCCGGGTCTCTTCGTCGAAGGACAACCGCTCCCCTTGCGTCATGCGGATGCGCGCGAGCGCGGCCGTCAGCTGTCGGTCCAGTATGCGAAGACGCGCACTGTCGCCTTCATTGGACGCGAGCGTCTCGAGCCGCGTTTGCAGCCGGCGCGCCTCGGCGGCGAGCTCCTCCAGGGAGCGCTGTTCGGCCGCAGCCGCCTCAGCCCATTCAGGCGGACCGTGATAGGCGTCCACGTAATCCTTGTCGTGCCGGCCAAGGCTGAGCGCCAGCCTGACGAAGCCTTCCGCAACCTCGTCGACCGGGTCGGCCGCCGCCGCAGACGGCGCCTTTTCGCCGCGCTCGCCGTCGCACGCGGCGACCGCGCACGCCGCGACGGCCGCAAAGGCGACGCGCCGTAGATTCATGGGACCTCGCTTGCGCCCGTCAGGCGGGCGTCCCGCTGAAGGTGGAGGAGCCGAACGCGCCCAGCTTCACATTCCCCGCAATATTCCCGCCGTCGAGCTTGCCGTCAAATTCGAGCGTGATCGGCATGGGAGAGGTCACCGCAGCGCTCCACTTGAGGGACTCGCCCTCCACCCGGCCGTTCTGGATCGGGACCGAGCCCATCGCCCCGGACATTTCGCCGTTGAGCGCGTCCCCTTCCTGGCTGAGAGAAAGCACGGCCTGCTGATCGCCCATGGGCGTCTTGATGACGAGATTCCATTTGCCGTTAACGGCCATCCCACTTCTCCCTTTCGATGCGCCTCGCGCGCGTTAAAACCCGCGCCGACCTTAGCGATTGCGCCTGCGCTTGCAAGCGCAGGCGGCAGATGCGCGCCCCTTGCGCCGAGCCCCCGTCTTCCGCAATGCAGCATTCGGGGCCGATTGCGCGGCGCGCGCCGTTCTGAGACCATGCGCGGAGCGGATCGCGGGCCGTTCAATGCGGACAATCATCTGGATCGTCGTCGCGGCGGGCGTCGCGTTGCTCGCCTATTTCATCTCGAACCTCGTCTCGGCATCGGGACTGCTGCTCAACCTCGAGCCCCGGCTGGCGGACCGTTGCACGCGCGTCGACGTTTCTCCGGGCACGGAGGACGTGACCATCGACCCGGAGGCGCAGCTCGCTTACATATCGGCGACCGACAGACGCGCGGCGCGCGCCGGCCGGCCGAAGCGGGGGGCGATTTTCGCGCTCGATCTCGCCGCCGACTACGCCGTCCGCGAGGTCTCGCCGGACTGGCCGGCGGATTTTCAGCCGCACGGAATCAGCCTGTGGCGGGGCGCGGACGGCCGAAAGCGGCTGTTCGTCGTCAATCACCCGGCGTCGGGCGGACATTCCGTTGAGATTTTCAGCGTCGAGCAGGACGGCTCGCTTACGCATCTTGAAACCGTAGCCTTCGAAGCGATGCGTTCGCCCAACGACGTCGCCGCCGTCGGGCCGCGCCAGTTTTACGCCACCAACGACCGCGGCTTCGAAGGCGGACTCATGGGAACGCTCGAAGCCTGGCTCGCGCTTCCGTTTTCCAGCGTCGTTTATTTCGACGGCGAGAACGACGGGATCGTTCGCAAGGGGCTGGCCTACGCCAACGGGATCAACGTCTCCCATGACGGCGATACGGTCTACGTCGCGGAATTTCTCAGGCGCCGCATCAGCGTCTATGACCGCGACCGGAATACGGGCGCGCTATCCCGGCGCGCCGTCGTTCGCCTCGACGCGGGGCCGGATAACATCGAGGTGGCGCGCGACGGGGCGCTGTGGGTCGCCGGCCATCCGAAGGTCTTCGATTTCCTTAAGCACGCGGAAGACCCGAGCGCGATCTCGCCGTCCCATGTCGCGCGGGTCAATCCCGAGACCGGCGACGTCGGCGAGGTTTTCGTCGATCCAAGCGGCGCCATAAACGCATCGAGCGTCGGCGCGGTCTGGGACGACACGCTGATCGTCGGCGCCGTCTTCGACGGGCATGTCATGGTCTGTCCGATGATGGAGATATTCCTTCAGATCTCCCGCGCCGACCGCTGACGTCGCGCGGCGCGCGCGAAAGCTTTCCGCGTCATTCGCAAGAGCGCGGGCCTTGCGATCCATCATCAGACCGCCGTGAAACGGCCCCGGGACTATTACTGCGAAAGATAGCGCGGCAGCTCGCGTTCGAATTCAGGAAAGTATCGCGAGATCACCGTGACGTCGAACCTCCCGAGAATCGATTCCTTGGGCTCGCGATCGAGCAGAAAGCGGAAGGCCGCCTCGATGCAGCGTTCAGGCGTATGGCGCTCGCCAGTCAGCTTTTTCCATGTCTTTTGACCCATCGTCACATGATGGCGGCTCTCGCCGCCTGCTTCGCGGATCGTCGCCTCGAACTCGAACGGGTCGCCGTCGCTGGTTTGCTTGACCTCGATCACGCCAGCCTCCGCTTTTTCAGGCAGTCATTCGCGCCGGTCGTTATAAAGCGCGGCAAGCATGGCGCATTAAGCCGGAGGGGCGACAAGCCGTCAACGCTCGCCGACTGAACGCAGTTTGGCGCCGCCGAGCGAATTCTCGCGCCGCGCAAGAATCTTCCAGCGATACGCGCTTGCCTTCCCCGCCGCCCGCCGGCTTTACATCGCCGCAATCGCCCGCTTATTGACGCGCCGGGGCGGATCGCTTTCATCTGCCAGAAAAAGCCGCTACGGCGGCGATTGGGTCCAGGGGATGGAAACAGTGCCGGCGCAAACCAATCGGGGGCGGGCGCGCCCATGACGAAAGATCAGATGACCGATAAAGACGGCGTTCCGAGCGCGGAGAACCCGCCCGGAACGGCGCCGGCCGGCGCAGTCGGCGCCGAGACGCGACGGATCTATTGGCGCGAGAACATCCGCCTTCTCGGAATGCTTCTGGCGATCTGGTTCGCGGTCTCGTTCGGGGCGGGCATATTATTCGTGGACGTTCTGAACAAGGTCGCGCTCGGCGGCTTTCCGCTCGGCTTCTGGTTCGCGCAACAGGGATCGATCTATGTCTTCGTGGCGTTGATCTTCATCTATTCCGCCCGAATGCGCGCCATCGAACGCCGGCTCGGCCTCGAGCCCCAGAAGGGGGCGAAGCGATGAGCACGACGGCTCTCACCTATCTGTTCGTCGGCCTTTCCTTCGCGCTTTATGTCGGGCTCGCCATCTGGTCGCGCGCCGGCACCACGAAGGAATTCTATGTCGCCGGAGCGGGCGTGCATCCCATAGCGAACGGCATGGCCACCGCCGCGGACTGGATGAGCGCGGCCTCATTCATTTCGATGGCCGGCATCATCGCCTTCGCCGGCTATGACGGATCGGTCTATCTGATGGGCTGGACCGGCGGCTATGTGCTGCTCGCGCTGCTGCTCGCGCCTTACTTGCGCAAGTTCGGGCAGTTCACTGTGCCGGACTTCATCGGCGAGCGGTATTACTCGAAGGCGGCGCGGGTCGTGGCCGTCGTCTGCCTCATTGCAATCTCGTTCACCTATATCGCCGGCCAGATGCGCGGCGTCGGCGTCGTCTTCTCGCACTTCCTCGACATTCCCATCGCTTGGGGCGTCGTCGTCGGCATGGGGATCGTTTTCGTCTATGCGACCCTGGGCGGCATGAAAGGGATCACCTACACCCAGGTCGCGCAGTATTGCGTCTTGATCTTCGCCTATCTGACGCCGGCCGTCTTCATTTCCATGCTGATGACTGGCAATCCCATTCCTCAGCTCGGACTCGGCGCGCCCCTTTCCGACGGATCCGGATTGACGGTGCTCGAAAAGCTCGACGCGACCCTGGTCGATCTCGGTTTCGACGAATATACGACAGGAGCGAAGTCGAGGATCGACGTTTTCGCCATCACGCTCGCGCTGATGGTCGGCACCGCCGGCCTTCCCCACGTCATCGTTCGCTTCTTCACCGTGCCGAAAGTCTCGGACGCGCGCAAATCGGCCGGCTACGCCCTTGTGTTCATCGCCTTGCTTTACACCACCGCGCCGGCGGTCGGGGCCTTCGCGCGCCTCAACTTCATCGAGACGGTCCATGGAGCCGAATACGCCGCGCCGCCCAAGACGGGCGGCGTTCCGTCCTTCTTCAGGACTTTCGAACGGATCGGCCTCATCGCCTGGGTAGACAAGAACGAAGACGGAAAAATTCAGTATGCGGCCGGCCCCGCCATCGAAGGCAGGCCCGTCTTCACCGGCGAGGCCGGCCCCCGCGGGGAGCGTCTGGTCGCCAACCCGCCGACGGCGACGGCGAACGAGGTCGAGGTCGACAGGGACATCATGGTGCTCGCCAATCCGGAGATCGCCGGCCTGCCCGGATGGGTCGTCGCGCTTGTCGCCGCCGGCGGCGTCGCGGCGGCGCTTTCCACGGCGGCGGGCCTTCTGCTCGTCATCTCGTCGTCGATCAGCCACGACCTGTTGAAGAAGACGTTCCTGCCGTCCGTGTCCGAACGGGGCGAACTCGTCGCGGCGCGCGGCGCGGCGATTTTCGCGATCCTCGTCGCCGGCTATCTCGGCGTCAATCCGCCCGGCTTCGTGGCGCAGGTCGTGGCGCTCGCCTTCGGCTTGGCGGCCGCGTCGCTCTTTCCGGCGATCCTGATGGGAATCTTTTTCAAGGACGTGAACCGGGAGGGCGCGATCGCCGGCATGATCGTCGGTCTCGTCTTCACCATCGGCTATATCGCCTATTTCAAGTCGCCCTGGTTCGGCGCGACGAACAGTCCGGAATACTGGCTGTTCGGCATCTCGCCGGAGGGGATCGGCGTCGTCGGAACGGCGCTCAATTTTATCGTCGCGTTCGCCGTGTCGCGCTTCACGACGCCGACGCCCGCGCGCATACGCGCGCTTGTCGACGGCATCAGATCGCCCTGAGGGGCGCGCGGCGGCGAAAGGGGCGCCCGCTACGCGCCGAAGAATTTGCGGACCTCGCCGATGAGCGCGGCCTTTGCGGCGGCGACGATCCTGGCGCCCTTCTCCGGGCTCGCCTGCGCGGGATCGGAGCCGATGCGCCCGTCGGGAAAGCGCGCGCGATAGTCCGCCGCGTCGGCGAAGGAGCCGGTCGGCGCGATCTTCGGGCTCATGTCCGCTGTTTTGACCGCCTGCGGATAGCCGTAATAGGTGACGGACACTTCCGAGGCCGTCGCATGCGCGCCGTCGCCGACCGGAAACAGTTCGCGGCAGACGGCCTGAACGCCCGGCAGATCCCACCAGTTGACGGCCTTGAGGCGATAGGGGCACGCCTCGCCCCGGAGCGACCACGCCGCATAGCTTTCGGAAAACCCTGCCTGAAGGGTCGCGACGTTCCCGCCATGCCCGTTGAGAAAGTAAATGCGCGTGAAGCCGGCGCGGGCGAGCGAGGCGATCCAGTCCTGAAGCGCGGCGATCATGGTCGAGGGGCGCAGGGTGATCGAACCCGGAAAGGCCATGTGATGCTGCGCCATGCCGACATTGAAGGTCGGCGCGACGAGAAAGTCCGCCTCCTCGCCCGCCTCGCGCGCGATGATCTCCGGACACAGAGCGTCCGTTCCCAGAAGACCGTTCGGCCCGTGCTGCTCGGTCGAACCGATGGGCACGACGACGCCCGTCGAACGTTCAAGGTATGCTTCGACTTCGGGCCAGGAAGCGAGATGGAGAAGCACTACTCCGCCGCCTCCGTCTCCAGCGCCAGGGCGTGAAGCTCGCCGCCCATCCTGCCCTTGAGGGCGCGATAGACCAGTTGATGTTGCTGAACGCGATTCTTGCCCCTGAAGGCGGCGGAGACGACGCGCGCGCGGTAATGATCGCCGTCGCCGGCGAGATCCTCGATCTCGACAGTGGCGTCGGGCAAGGCTTCGAGGATCAGCTCCCTGATTTTCTCCGCAGGCATCGGCATGGGTTCATTCTCCTTCGCGGTCTCGCTCCGCATGTAGGCCGGAAGCGGCTTTTCGTGAAGGTCGGCGAGGTCGAAAAGACCGATGGCGTCGTCCTCGTCGAGGCGGATGAACGCGCCGCCGAAGCGCCCGATACGCGACGCCTGCACGCCCGCCATGGCGAGCTTCAGAAGCGCCGTGTCAGTCGCGCCGGGCGCGCAGGCGAGAAGATAACGCCCCTGATCCTCGCCGAACCAGAAGGCGGCGCGGCGCGCCTTGACCGGCGTCTTCAGTTCGAGCCCTTCGCCGGAAGCAAGCGCCATTTCCGCCGCCGCGACGAGAAGCCCGCCGTCGGAAACGTCATGGCAGGCGGTCGCGAGCCCTTCGGCGATCAGCTTGCGCACCGCCTCGCCGTTGCGGCGTTCGGCGGCGAGATCGACCGGCGGCGGGGCGCCGTCCTCGCGCCCGAACAGCTCGCGCATATAGAGCGACTGGCCGAGCCAGCCGCGCGTGACGCCCACCGCGACGAGCTCGTCGCCGGCCTCCGCCCCGCCGACGCGCGCGGCCTTCGTCGCATCTTCGAGGACGCCCACGCCGCCGATCGCCGGCGTCGGCGCAATGGCGACGCCGTTCGTCTCGTTGTAGAGCGAGACGTTGCCCGACACGACCGGATAGCCCAGCGCCTCGCAGGCCTCGGCCATGCCTTCGACGGCGCCGACGAACTGCGCCATGATCTCCGGCCGCTCGGGATTGCCGAAATTGAGGCAGTTGGTGATCGCGAGGGGCGCCGCGCCGGTCGCGCAGATGTTGCGCCAGGTCTCGGCCACGGCCTGTTTTCCGCCCTCGAACGGATCAGCCTTCACATAGCGCGGCGTCACGTCGGTCGTGATCGCAAGCGCCCGGTTCGTTCCATGCACGCGCACCAGCGCCGCGTCGCCGCCCGGCCCGATCACCGTGTCGGCCATGACGGTGTGGTCGTACTGCTCCCATATCCAGCGGCGCGAGCACAGATCGGGCGAGCTCATCAACAGGCCGAGCGCCGTCAGCAGCGAATGCGCGCCAGCCCGGTCCGCGAGATCGACGCTTTCCTCATGGGTTTCGATCTCGGCCGCGGCGATTACGCCGGTCTCGCGCAGGTTTTCCGCCGCATCCTTCAGCGGCGCGAAATCCCCTGCGACGCCGGGCGCGAGCCGGGCGTAAATCTTCGCTTCGCCGCGCGCGAGGGAATAGCCGGCCGCCTCGACGCCGGCGAGGGACGCGACGCGGTCGTCCACTAAGGCCTCGGCGAGCGCGCGCATCTCATCCTCGCTCTTGCCGGGCGCGGACAGGATCGCCAGCGCCTCGCGCACCGTGACCGTCGGGTCCTCGAGAGGCGCAGGCTTTTCGAGCGGCGCGACCGGCCGGTCGTAATTCGGCGCCTCGTCGGCGAGCGGACCGAGCGGAATATCCGCCTCGACGACGCCCTTGTGTTTGACGACCAAGCGCCCTGAATCCGTGGTCACGCCGATGACGGCGAAGGCGAGGCCCCATTTCTCGAAGATCGCGCGGGCTTCCTCCTCCTTGCCGGGCTTGAGGACCATGAGCATGCGCTCCTGGCTTTCGGAGAGCATCATCTCATAGGCGTTCATGCCTTCTTCGCGCTGCGGGACCTTGTCGAGATCGAGCTCGACGCCGCCGCCGCCCTTCGCGGCCATCTCCACCGAGGACGAGGTGAGGCCCGCCGCGCCCATGTCCTGAATGGCGATGATGGCGTCGGAAGCCATGAGCTCGAGACACGCTTCGAGGAGGAGTTTTTCCGTGAACGGATCGCCGACCTGAACGGTGGGGCGGCGTTCTTCGGAGCCCTCGCCGAACTCCGCCGAGGCCATGGTCGCGCCGTGGATGCCGTCGCGCCCCGTTTTCGAGCCGACATAGACGACCGGATTGCCGGCGCCGCGCGCGGCCGAATAAAAGATGCGGTGCTTCTCGGCAATCCCCACCGTCATGGCGTTGACGAGAATGTTGTTGTCATAGCCGGAATGGAAATTCGTCTCGCCGCCGACCGTCGGCACGCCCATGCAGTTGCCGTAGCCGCCGATGCCGGCGACCACGCCGGCGACGAGATGGCGCGTCTTCGGGTGATCCCATGAACCGAAACGCAGCGCGTTCATGTTGGCCACGGGCCGCGCGCCCATGGTGAAGACGTCGCGCATGATGCCGCCCACGCCGGTGGCCGCGCCCTGATAGGGCTCGATATAGGAGGGGTGGTTGTGGCTCTCCATCTTGAAGACGGCCGCCAGCCCCTCGCCGATATCGATGACGCCGGCGTTTTCGCCCGGCCCCTGGATCACCCAGGGGGCCGCCGTCGGCAGCTTTTTCAGATGCCGGCGCGAGGATTTGTAGGAGCAGTGCTCCGACCACATGACGGAGAAGACGCCGAGCTCCAGAAGGTTCGGCTCGCGCCCGAGCGCGGCCCGGATGCGGTCGTATTCTTCCTGGCTGAGGCCGTGCTCGGCGACGATTTCCGGCGTGATGGCGGTCATGGGGAAAGCCCGTTGAGATGCGGCAGGCGCCTCCATAAGGCCGTTGCGGCGCGCGCGCAAATCCTGCGCTAACAGGGTCGATAGAGATAATCCTCGGGCAGGCCGAGCCGGCGGCAGGCCTGCGCCGCCGGCGCCGATCTGAGGACGATGCGGTCGGCGCGCCGTCCCATCCGGCGCACGACGCGGGCCTCGAACGGGCGCAGGCCGTAACGCCGGCCCAGGCCGAGGATCGCCCGCACCTCCGGCGGCGTGATGTCCACAGCCGCGCGTACGAAGGAATGCTGCGACAATTGCAGCGGCTGCGGCAGCGCCGGCGCTTTCTTCATGATCTGCAAAAATTCGAACACGATGCCGGACGGCTCGAGGCGCGGCAGCATTCGGGCGAACAGCGCCTTCTGCTCGTCGAGACTGGCGGGCGCGCCGGCCGCCCCGTAGAGCGCCGCCGACGCCTGGCTTTCGGCGTAATAACGGTTGCGATCCGCATCCGTGAGGGGACTCACATAGGCCGAATAGGCTTCGAGAAAGCCGTAGCTCGCGGTCGCCTGCACCCAGCGCAAAAGCTCGGGATCGGTCGCCGAATAGGGCTCGCCCGAGGGCGTCGCCCCGGCGACGCGCGCATGGCGGCGGTTGACGCCCTCGATCATCTGTTCGGCGACGCTGCGCGCGCCATAGACGGTGACCATCGCCGCGAGCCCCGTGCGCTTGAGCCGCGTCACCGGATCCTGCCGGAAGGTCGAATGATCCCACACGCCCGAGCGCACGCGCGGCTCGGCGAATTCGAGAAGGACCGCCGCGACCCCGCCGATGAACAGCGACACGGGATTCTTGAACACGCGCCAGGAGACGGAGTCGGGACCGACCAGCGCCGGCTCGCCTTTGGGCTCGGAAAAATCCACCCTGAGCCCGCCCCCGTCGAGAAAGGCTTTCGCCGCGCTGTCGAGACGCGCCTCGATCGGTCCTGCCAGCGGAGTGTCAAACACGGAAAACCGCATCGCCACGCCCCACGTCCCGCGCCCCCTTTCGCCCATCCTAGCCCGGATTGAAGCGAAAGTCGGGCCGCGCGGCCGTCTCACGCCGGATCACATTGGCGATAAGGCGCCGGCAAGCCCGTTGCGCCGGGGCTAGCGATTGCGACAGAAGAAGCGTGGAGAGTTCGGAGTGGAAGGGCGCGGCATGAACATCCGGCAGAACGTCCAGGAATATTACGGCGAAAGATTGCAGACCTCCGCCGATCTGCGTACCGACGCCTGCTGCACGCTCGAGGCCGCGCCGGCCTGGCTGCGCGAGGCGCTGCGCGACGTCCATCCGGAGGTGAAGGCGCGCTATTACGGCTGCGGGCTGATCGCGCCGCTCGCGCTGGAGGGCCGCCGCGTGCTCGACCTCGGCTGCGGCGCCGGGCAGGACGTCTATGTGCTCTCGCGCCTCGTCGGCGGGAACGGATCGGTCGTCGGCGTCGACATGACCCCGGCGCAACTCGCCGTCGCGCGCGCGCATGAGGACTGGCACGCCGAGCGATACGGCTATGCCAAGCCGAATGTGACGTTCCTGGAGGGAGACATCGAACGGCTCAGCGAACTTGGTCTTGAAGAGGCGAGTTTCGACGTCATCGTCTCCAATTGCGTCGTCAATCTCTGCACGGACAAACGCGCGGTTTTCGCCGCCGCGCACGCGCTGCTGAAGCCGGGCGGAGAATTCTATTTCTCCGACGTCTACGCCGACCGCCGCCTGCCGGCGAGCCTGCGCGAGGACCCGATCGCCCACGGGGAATGCCTCGCCGGCGCGCTTTACTGGAACGATTTTCTCCAGATGGCGAAAGCGGCGGGGTTCCCCGATCCGCGGCTGGTTTCAGACCGTCCGCTCGCCATCGGCGACGCGGCGCTCGCCGAAAGGGTCGCGCCCGCGCGATTTTATTCGGCGACCTATCGCCTGTTCCGCATCGAGGAGCTTGAGCCGGCCTGCGAGGATTACGGCCAGGCGGTCGTCTACAAGGGCGGCCTGCCGCACGCCGAGCAGGTCTTCGCCCTTGACAGCCATCACGTCATCGAGAAGGGCCGCATCTTTCCGGTCTGCGGCAACACGTTCCGGATGCTGCGCGAGTCCCGCTTCGCCCCCTGGTTCGACTTCATCGGCGACTGGTCGACCCATTATGGGATCTTTCCGGGGTGCGGCGCGTCCCTGCCCTTCGGCCGGACCGATGCGGAAGCTGCGACCAGCGGGGCGTGCTGTTAAGTCTTGCGCCCTTCGCGCTTGCCGATCAAAGCATAGTATTCTTCACGAGCATCTTCGTCGATAGCAACCGGACCACTGCCGGCCCAATGCCTGTCCGACTGATCTTTCTTGGGCCCGGACACCCAGTAATACTCGCCAGTGTCGATATCATAGTAATTTCCGCCGTATAGGCCGCCTCCCTTCACGGCTTGAAGCTGCTTGTCGTGAAAATATATTCGCCGCCCTGACTTGGAGAATCTAACGCGCGCGATCCACGCGGGACCGTTATCGGCGTATCCCGATTTAAGCTCGACATACATTATGCGCCGCTTGGACATCAAGCGGCGCTTCCTTTTTCCGGATGCGGCTTGATTCCCTCGCCGATTCGGTTCACGCGAAGTCGTAGTTTTTCTGACGATTCAGCCAGAACTGCGACGTCGTTATGAAATAGGTGGTAAACTGCAGCGCCGTGTCGATCGATGCTGCGGTCTCTTCTTTCTGTGTGCGCTCGACGTATGCGCGTGCGTCGCTTAGGGGACCGGCGTTCCATCTCGTTTGTATACGACGCCCTCTTTCATCACGAAATCGACGTTCTCAAGAACCGAGATGTCCGCCAGCGGATCGCCTTCGACGGCGACGATGTCGGCGGCGTAGCCCGGCGCGATGCGCCCGAGCTTGTCGCCCTGCCCGAGCGCCTCGGCCGCAAGCGTCGTCGCCGCTTCTATCGCCTGATCGGCGTCATGCCGAAGCGGACCATGCGCGAGAACTGCTTCGCGTTGTCGCCATGCGGATAGACCCCGCTGTCGGAGCCGAAGACGACTTTGGCGCCGGCCCTCACCGCCTTCGTGAAGCTTTCGCGCTGGATCGTTCCGACCTCGCGCTCCTTGTCGAGCGATTCCTGGAGCACGCCCTTCTTTTCGCCTTCGGCGAGGGTGTATTCGGTGTTGTAGATGTCCATCGACAGATAGACGCCCTGACGCCTGGCCATGCGGATCGCCTCGTCGTCGAGGAAGCTCGCATGTTCGATGGTGTCGACGCCGGCGCGCAGCGCGTTCTTGATTCCCTCATTGCCGTGAGCGTGGGCGGCGACCTTGAGGCCGCGGGCGTGGGCCTCTTCGACGATCGCGGTCAGCTCCTCGACGGTCCCCTGCGCGGCGCCCAGGCTCGTGCCCTTGGAGAAGACCCCGCCGGTCGAGCAGGTCTTGATGAGATCGACGCCGTATTTGATGTTGGCGCGGACTTTCGCGCGCATCTCCCACGGGCCTGTGGCGACGTTCGCGCCGTAATCCTCATATTCCGGCGGCAGAAGGTTGTTGTCCGAGCAGTGCCCGCCGATGATGCCGACAGGCGGGCCGGAAACGAACATGCGCGGACCGGGCACGGTTCCCGCCGCTATGGCGTCGCGCAGGGCTACGTCCGCATAGTCGTCCGCCCCCACATTGCGCACGGTCGTGAAGCCCGCCAGCAGCGTCGCGCGCGCATTGGCGACGCCGTGAATGGTGTGGTGATGCTTCGAGAAGGCGAGCGCGTTATAGCCCCCGACGGAGGCGTCGCCGACGAGATGCGCGTGCATGTCGATGAAGCCCGGCAGGATGGTCTTGCCGGAAAGATCGATGAGTTCGGCGCCTTCCGGGCGGGCTAAGCTCGCCTGCTCGCCCACGGCGACGATCGCGCCGTCCTCGATGATGACGGCGGGCGCGGCGACGACGCGCCCCGAAGCCGGGTCGATCATGGAGTCGGCGACGAGATAGGCAGGCGCGGCGAATGCCGGCGCGGCGCAGGCGGCGGCGAAAAACAAAGCGGCTGCGAGCGGTTCTCTCACGGATGGGCCCTTTCCGATGCGGTTCTGCTGATCTCCCGCGATACGCGGCGCGCGTCAATCGCGGCGGCTTGACCGGCGACAGGCCCGCACATACTGTGCGATCATGCGCAACATCACAGTAACTGTGGATGATGAGACCTACAAGCTGGCGCGGCTGAAAGCAGCCGAACGCGACACTTCCGTCTCGGCCCTGGTGCGCGAATTTCTGAAGTCCCTCGCCTTTGAAGAAAGCGAGTTCGAGCGCCTCGAACGACTGGAGCAAGAGATACGCAAGCGAATCCGCGGGATCAGCACCGACGACCTCTCGTCTCGCGAGGAGCTCTACGATCGCGCCGGAGATCGCTGACGGGTGCCCGTCTTCCTGGACACTAACGTCCTTGTCTACTCGATCAGCCTGACGCCCGGCGACAGGAAAAAGCGCGCGCGAGCCGAAACGCTCCTTCGCCGCGCTGATTGTGTCCTCTCCGTCCAGGTCCTTCAGGAATTCTATGTTCAGGCGACCCGTGCGACGAAGGCCAGCCGCCTAACCCATGATGAAGCCTGCGCCTTGATTGCAGTCTGGCGCAGATTTCAGGTCGTCGAGAACTCGCTCGCGCTTCTTGAGGCCGCGCTCGCGATCAAGAGCGCGCGCGGCTTTTCCCTATGGGACTGCCTGGTTCTCGCTGCGGCGCGGCATGCGAAATGCAAAACGCTCTACACGGAAGACCTGTCGCATGGTCAGGTCGTGGACGGCGTAGAGATCGTCAATCCGTTCCGCGAGCCTTAGGGTCAAAACACCATTATCGCGCTGGTCGCGGGATAATCGAGTTTTTACCCTGGCCCTTCAGCGCGTCAGCGGCTTGTACTTGATCCGGTGCGGAATGTCGGCGTCGGGGCCAAGCCGGCGCTTCTTGTCCTCCATATAGTCGGCGAAATTGCCCTCGAACCACTCGACATGGCTGTCGCCTTCGAAGGCGAGGATGTGCGTGGCGATGCGGTCGAGGAACCAGCGGTCGTGGCTGATGATGACCGCGCAGCCGGGAAAATCCTCCAGCGCGCCTTCGAGCTCGCGCAGGGTGTCGACGTCGAGGTCGTTGGTCGGCTCGTCGAGAAGGAGAAGATTGGCGCCCTCCTTGAGCATCTTGGCCAGATGCACGCGGTTGCGCTCCCCGCCCGAGAGATTCCCGACCTTTTTCTGCTGGTCGCCGCCCTTGAAGTTGAACCAGCCGACATAGGCGCGGCTCGGGACCTCGCGCTTGCCGAGCTGGACGACGTCGAGTCCGCCGGAGATTTCCTCCCAGACGGTCTTGTCGGGATCGAGGCTGTCGCGGCTCTGGTCGACATAGCCCATTTTGACGGTCTCGCCGATGCGCAGCGCGCCGGCGTCCGGCTTCTCCTGGCCGGTCAGCATGCGGAACAGCGTCGTCTTGCCGGCGCCGTTCGGGCCGATCACGCCGACGATGCCGCCCGGCGGCAGCTTGAAGCTGAGCCCGTCGATCAGCAGCTTGTCGCCGTACCCCTTTCTGAGGTTCTCCGCCTCGATCACCACGCCGCCCAGGCGCGGACCCGCCGGGATCTGGATCTGCGCCTGGCCGACTTCTTCGCGGCCGGCGCGGGCGAGCAGCTCCTCATAGGCGTTGATGCGCGCCTTCGACTTGGCCTGACGCGCCCGCGGGCTTGCGCGAATCCATTCGACCTCGCGATCGAGGGTCTTCTTACGGTTGGCTTCCTCGCGCTCTTCCTGTTCGAGGCGCTTCCTCTTCTGTTCGAGCCAGGAGGAATAGTTGCCCTGATACGGAATGCCCCGGCCGCGATCGAGCTCGAGAATCCAGCCCGTCACATTGTCGAGGAAATAGCGGTCGTGGGTGACCAGCACGACCGCGCCGGGATAATCGCGCAAATGATGCTCCAGCCAGGCGACCGATTCCGCGTCGAGATGGTTGGTCGGCTCGTCGAGCAGCAGAAGGTCCGGCTTCGACAGCAGCAAACGGGCGAGCGCGACGCGTCGCTTCTCGCCGCCGGAGAGATTGTCAACCGGCCAGTCGCCCGGCGGGCAGCGCAGCGCGTCCATCGCCATCTCGACTTTGGAGTCGAGGTCCCAGGCGTCAAGAGCGTCGATCTCCTCCTGCAGCTTCGACATCTTCTCCATCAGCGCGTCGGAATAGTCCTCCCCGAGCTTCATGGAGACGTCGTTGAACGCGTCGAGCTTGGCCTTGATGTCGCCGACCCCTTCCATGACGTTCTCGAAAACGGTCTTGGAATCGTTGAGCTGCGGCTCCTGGGGCAGATAGCCGACTTTCGCGCCGTCGGCGGCGTAGGCCTCGCCCGAGAACTCCTTGTCCACGCCGGCCATGATGCGCAGCAGCGTCGACTTGCCCGCTCCGTTCACGCCGACGACGCCGATCTTGGCGTCTGGAAAGAACTGCAAGTTAATGTTTTCCAAGACCTTTTTCCCGCCTGCATAGGACTTGGTCAGGTCGTGCATGAAGTAGATGTACTGGTATTTCGCCATGGCGGGTGCGCGGGCTCCTCAAGCGGGCTATGGTTCGAACGGGAGAAAACAGCCGCGCGTCTTATCGCGACGCGGGCGTCGTTTCAACGCGGCGGGGCTTCGCCGCGGCGGCGCCTGCCGGTATATAGGGCTGTCGCGGGGCGAAACGAGCAGCGGGCGGGGTGTCGATGGCGGGGTATGTCGAAAGCACGCTGGCGGGGGGCGAGGAGATCGTCTACCGGGCGCATTTCAACTGGACTTACAGCTTCTTTCCCATTCTGTGGTTCGCGATCGGCTCGGCCCCGCTGGCGATGTACGTCTATCTGCAGTATTTCGCCGAAATACCGGCGACGAGGTTGACTTTCGGCTGGTGGGCCGCCTGGATCGGCTTCGCCTGCGGCGCGCTGATCCTGCTCAGCCATCTCATCATGCTGTGGACGACGGAGTTCGTGGTGACGAGCTATCGCTTCGTCTACAAGCGCGGCTGGATCAAGCGCGACACGCAGGAGGTGAGCCTCAACAAGATCGAGGAAATCACCCTGCACCAGTCGATCCTGGGACGGATTTTCGGCTACGGCAAGCTTGTCCTGCGCGGCACCGGCGTCGGCGTGATCGAGCTTCCCGACCTCGACAACCCGGTCACCGTGCGTCGCCATATCGAAAACGCCAAGACGGCTCTGCGCCGGAGCAACAGCGGCGACCGCGACGACGATTGATCGCCGGTTTCGCTCCGTTCGCCGCATGGTCGTTGAACGCCCCGCCCCTGGCGGGAATCAGGTCCGTCCGGAATGCTCATGTTCACAAGCGGGAGGATCGAACATGCGAATGCTGGCGGCCCTTGTTTTCGCGGCGGGCGTCGCGCTCGCGCCGTCAGACGGCGCCGCCGGCGATGACGCCTCTGCGCCGCGCATTCGGCTGGCGCCCGGCGAAGGCGGATTCTGGCGGGTCGAATATGAATTGGCGAGCCCGGCGACGCGAATGGGCTTCGTGCGGATTCCGAACGACTGGCGCGCGCGCCATTGGAAGCCTGCCGACGAGGCATTGGAGATCGCGCACGTCGACGGGGAGAGCTTCGTGCGGCGCAAGGACGGCGCCGCGTTCCGGCGCGCCGCCTTCGACGTTCCGGCCCGCTATCGTCATTTGCCGAAAGATTACGCGCCGTTCTCGCCGTTCAGCGACGGCGGACTGCTCATTCACACGGGACAGTTCCACGCCTGCCCCGGCGCCGCGCCGTGCCCTGAAATCGATTCCTAGCCGATCGCGCTCGTCCCGCCCGCGGGCGAACGGGCGATCGTCTCGGGGCGGATTCATGAGGGCGAAACCACGTTCGCAAGCAGGGGCGACGGCCGGAACGTCTATGTCGGCGACGCCGATCCGATGGAGACGGACCATTTCATCGCCGTCGTCGACTCCGGCTTTCCCGCAGAAGCCCGCGAGGCCCTCGACGCCCTGCTGCCGCTCCTGACGGACCTGTTCGCCGAACGCCTCGGCGCGCTGGCGCGAAAGCCGATGCTGTTCGCCTCGCTCGACCCCGATCCGCCGCCCGGCAGCGGGTTCAGCCATCAGGGCGGAACGCTGCCGGATCAGATCTTCATTCATCTCTACGGGGAGAAATGGGCGGAAAGCGCGGCCGAAGCCCTCAACGACCTGCTTCCGTGGTTTTTCGCCCACGAAGCCGCGCACCTGTTCCAGCAGGAGGGATTGGCCGGCGTCTTCAACACCGATCAGGCGTGGATCCATGAAGGCGGCGCCGAAGCGCTCGCTGCCCTCGCGCTCGTCGAGCTCGGCGCGGTCGAGCCAGGATATGTCAAGGATCGAATCCGGTCTGCATTCGACGCCTGCGCGGCGGGCCTGACGGCCCTTGAAGGCGAGCCGCTCAATGCTTCGGCGCGAGCAGGAGCGTTCGGAAATTACTACGCCTGCGGTCTTTTGATTCACCTCGCCATCGACGCGGAAACCAGGCGCGCCGGCGACGGCGCGAGCGATCTTTTCGATGTCTGGACCGCTTATCGCGAGCGGCTGAAAAGCGGCGCGCCGGCGAACCAGGAGACTTTTCTCTCCGTAGCCCGAGAAACGGGCGCGCCGTTCGCGGCGGCGTTCGCCGAGTCGCTGGCGACGACGCCGCAGCCCGACCCCGCCGCCTTCCTTCGCGCCGGTCTCGGCGGCGCAGGATACGTCCTCGACCGGCGCGAGAAGCTCAGGCCCCCAACGCCCTGACGGCGAGCGCGATCCAGAACGCGATCAGGAGGAGGAACCCGGCCAGGAATATGAAAAAGCGGGGCATGATGACGTTCTTGCCCGTGTGAATGACGGCGTGAACGACGCGGGTCGCCACGAAGGCCCAGGCGAGCGCGACGAGCGTCCAGCTCGCCGCGCCGAGGACGAAGGCGAAGAGCGCCCCGGCGTAGAACAGAACCGGCAGTTCGAACTGGCTGATGACCGCGTTCGAGACCTGCCGGGCCTTCGTCGGCCAGGCGGCCTGATCGTAGGCCATCTCCGGGCGCAGCTCCGCCTTGGGAACCGAAAACCGCGCACGAACCAACGCAAGATACAGAACCGCGGTCAGCGCGATCTGCGCCAGAACCGCGCTGAAGAGCCAAAGCTCCGCATTCGTCATGACGCCGCTCCTTTCAGTATGCGTTCGAGGCCGGTCTTGTCCGCCTCATCAAACATCGCTTTGCGGTCGCTGTCGACGTCGAAAACGGCGATGAGGCGGCCCTGCCGGTCGAACGTCGGAACAACGATCTCGGATTGCGAGCGCGCGTCGCAGGCGATATGGCCGGGAAATTCGTGCACGTCCCCGACGATCACCGTCTCGCGCCGGGCGGCCGCCGTTCCGCACACGCCCTTGCCGAACGGAATGCGCAGGCAGCCCAGCGCGCCCTGATAGGGACCGATGACGAGATCGTCAGGCTTTTCCGGGTCGACCAGATAAAAGCCGGTCCACAAGTAATGGTCGAACGCGTGATGAAGGATGGTCGCGATCGTCGCCATGCGCGCGACGAGATTGGTCTCGCCTTCCAGAACGGCGGCGATTTCTTTTTCGGCCTCGGCGTAGCGGGCGGTTTTTTCAGGCTGGTTCATCATATGAAGATCATGCAGGGTCACACAGCGCCGGAGTTCAATCGCCCCCGGCAATGGAAAAGCCGAGGGCCGGCAGCGCGCCGACGCGGACCTCGACCTCATCGGCGGGATAGAGCGGGCCGACGCCCGCGGGCGTGCCGGTGAAGACGAGATCGCCGGGCTTAAGCTCGAACAGGCGCGACAGCGCCATGAGGATCTCGGCGGGCGACCAGATCATCTCGCTCAGGGCGGCGGCCTGACGAACCTCTCCGTTAACGGAAAGAACGAGACGCGCGTCCTCGCCAAGCGGTCGATCTTCCTTGCGGGCGACGGCGCCGACGGGCGCCGAACGGTCGAACGCCTTGGCCGCGTCCCACGGCGCGCCGGCGTGCTTGGCCGCCGCCTGAAGATCGCGCCGGGTCAGGTCGCAGCCGGCCGCGAAACCGAAGACGAGCTTATCCGCCTCTTCGACGGAAGCGATGTCGCGCCCGCCCGCCCGCAACGCCAGCACGAGCTCTCCTTCATAATGCAGATTATCCGTACCAGGCGGATATGGGATCGTCGCGCCGGATTCGACTACGGCGTCGGCCGGCTTGGCGAAAAACACCGGCGGCGACTCGCGCGGGTCGGCGCCCATCTCGCGCACATGCTCGGCGTAATTCTTCCCCACGCAAAAGATGCGCCGCACGGGAAACCGGCCCCCGCCCTCGACCGGAACCGACGGAACCGCCGGCGGGTCGATGACGAAGCCTTGCACGCCTTCGCGCCCGCCCGTCATCAGTCGTCCTCCGCAAGATCGGGTTCGCCTTTCGGCGCCGGCGGACCCGCCCCCGGGCTGTCGGGCTTTGCCGCGGCCGGCTGCCCCTGGGCGCCGAGCGGCGCCGTTCCCGGCATGGTCTTGATATGAAGATCGCGCTGCGGGAAGGGAATTTCAACGCCGGCTTCCTTGAGCGCCCTGAAAATCGCGAAGCGCAGATCGGTGCGGACCGACAGCCCCATGCCGATGTCGCGAATATAGGCCCGGATTTCGAAGTCGAGCGAGGAGGCTCCGAAATCCTTCCACACCACGAAAGGCTCAGGATAACGCAGCACGTTCGGATGCTCCCGCGCGCATTTGAGAAGGATGTCGCGCACGAGCTCCGGGTCCGAACTGTAGGAGACCCCCACCGGCACGGTGACGCGCCCGATCTTGTTCTTGTGGGTCCAGTTGGTGACGGACTGGCTGATGAGCTCCGAGTTCGGAATGATGATGGAAGAACGGTCGAAGGTCTCGATCTCGGTGGAGCGCACGCTGATCTTCTTGACGGTACCCTCGCCCGAGGAGGTGATGATCCAGTCGCCCGCCTTGATCGGCCGTTCGAACAACAGGATAAGGCCCGAGACAAAATTGTTGACGACCGACTGCAGGCCGAAGCCGATGCCCACCGACAGCGCGCCGGCGATGATGGCGAGGTTCGCCAGATTGAAACCGAGCGCGGTGACGCCGATAAGCAGCGCGGCGATGAATCCCGCATAGCCCAGAAGCGTCGTCAGGGACTCCTGCACGCCGACGTCGAGGCCGGAATGCCTGAACGGGCCGCGCGCAAGGCCGCGCTGCAAAAGGCGCGTGAGCCCCAGCACCGCCAGAAAAAGCGCGACGGCGAAAAGAATTTTCGCCACCGAAGGAATCCGCACGCCGCCGATCTGAAACCCGAAAAACGCCTGCCAGACGATGTCCCGCACCGACGACCAGGGCAGGCCCGCCAGCACCAGCACGAACGGGACGAGCGCCAGGAGAAAAACGATGTCGATCGCGGCCCGGGCCCAGAAGACGTCGAAGGCGCTTCTGTCCTTTTCGGCCGGCCGCACGCGGGCGCCTCTCGTCTGCATGCGGCCGAACGCCCAGACCGCCGTCTCGCGCAGCAGCGCGCGGGCGAACCACGCCACGGCGAGCATGAGCGCCAGATAATAAAAGCGCGAGGTGACGAAATCGGCGAAGGCGATATAGCCGAAGAACGGCGCGGCCGCCGCGACGACCGCGACGAGCCGCGCCGCGCGGCGTACGGGCAGCCAGCCGTCGCGCGCGCCGGCGTCTTCTTCGGCGACGTCGCCCGCCGGCGGCGCCTCGGTTGCATCAGACTCGGAGTCGGGCCCCGCCGCGCCGGCGCGCCACAGCGAACCGCGGCTCAGGAGAAAAAGCAGCGCACCGATCGCCGCGGCGCTCGTCCCGTCCAGGACCCGCTCGATCGCGCCGCCCGCGCCTGTCGCGAAGGCGATCTCTTCGAGCACGGACTTGACCCCGAAGACCGCCACGATGGCGACCACGTAGGACGCCGCCTTGCGGCCCCTGTCCTCAAGAGCCGGCGCGATGCGCCATTCGGGCCGGCGCGCCCGCAACAGACCCGAAACGAATCCGTTGACCAGCAGCAGCGCGACCAGCGCGAACCAGGTCTCGCGGGCGATGTCGGCGCCTGCCGCCGCGATGAGCCCCTGCGCGCGCAGAGCCTCCAGCACGATCAGCCCCCCGACGATGCCCGGCCCGGCCGTGGCGAGCATGTTGAGGCCCGCGACGATGACCCGGCGCGCGGGCGTCGGCTCGAACCGTTCGATGCGGCTGGAGAAGCTGTCGGACACCCAGCGCTTGACCGGGCCGAACATCAGCACCGAAACCAGCAGCGCGGCGAAGATGATAAGCAGCGCCGGCGCCAGCTTCTCGCCCTCGGCCTTGCGAGCGCTCCAGTCGGCGATATAGGCGCCGATCCTGCCGGCGCTCGCGCGCGCGCCGGCGAACGCTTCGGCCCACAGCGCGGGAGAGACGAGCGAACGCTCGCGCTCCAGCACGCGGCCGTACAGCGCCCCGATGCGCCGGGCCGATATCTCGCCCAACAGCTCCGTCGCCTGAACGATATTGGCGTTGATGCGCACCTCCTGCGCGCGCAGGGCCGCCAGCTCGCGATTGAGCGCTTCGCGCTGCTCGCTCAGCGCCGGCGCTTCGGCCGGCTCGCCTTCCCCCGGCGCCGGACCTAGGGCGTTCAGGTCCGACTCGACCCTGGCGATCTCGCGCTGCACCGGCTCAAGCCGCGCGCGCGAGGCGTCGCGCAGCGCGCGCAGCCGCTCTTCCAGCGCGGCGGCGTCCTCCGTCGCGTCGCGCGCGACGTCTTCGCGAATGGCCGCGAGCTCGGCGGCGGCCTGCTCGATGGCGCGGGCGCGATCGTCGTCCTGCGCGCCCGCAGCGGCGAGCATGGCGGCGAGACAGGCGAGAATGACCAGAAGAAGTCTCAACGATCGGCCTCTTTCGCGTACCGCGCCGGCGCGCGCCGCCTTACACGATCTTCTGCCCGGTCTTCTCCCAGTCGGCGAGGAAGGCGGCGAGCCCCTTGTCGGTCAGCGGGTGGGACGCGAGCGCCTTGAGCACCGCAGGCGGAACCGTCGCCACGTCCGCGCCGGCGAGCGCGCAGTCCTTCACATGCTGGGGCGAGCGGATCGAGGCGGCCAGCACCTCCGTACGGAAATCGTAATTGTCGTAGATGACGCGGATCTCGCGGATGAGCTCCATGCCGTCCGCGCCGATGTCGTCGAGCCGGCCGATGAAGGGCGATATGAAGGTCGCGCCCGCCTTGGCCGCGAGCAGCGCCTGATTGGCCGAAAAGCACAAGGTGACGTTGACGCCGATCCCATCGCCCGACAGCGCCCGGCAGGCCTTGAGCCCGTCGATGGTCAGGGGAACCTTGACCACGACGTTCTTGGCGATCGCGGCGAGGGATTTTCCCTCCGCGATCATCCTGTCGGCCTCGACGGCGGTCACTTCGGCGCTCACAGGACCGTCGACCAGGGCGCAGATCTCCTCGACCACCTCGCGGAAGTCGCGGCCCGACTTCATGACGAGGCTGGGATTGGTGGTCACGCCGTCCACGAGCCCGGTCGCGGCGAGCTCCCTGATGGCGGCGACGTCGGCGGTGTCGATGAAGAATTTCATGGCTGTCCTCTTGACGTTGGGGCGGAGGCGCGCCGGGCGGCCGTCCGAGGAACGAAAGACGCCCGCGCGCCGGAAATGCTCCTTTCACGCCTAGCAGCCGTCGCGCGCCGGCCGCAAGCGGACTCGCGCGCGTCCCGGCGGTTCCGCGCGAGCCTATCGGCCCTTTTAGAAAAACTGCCTTTTCCCGGGCGCCGGTCCGGCCTATGCAGCCCCGGTTCACCTTGCCGCGATGCGGCATGGCGGAGCCTTGCGCCCCGCCGGCAAGATTGAGATATGATCACAGAAACAGCGCGGACAGGGCCCGGCTCTTCCGCGTTTGGGTTAGTTGCTGCTGACGGTCTCGCCAATCGCCAGCAATCCGCCCGCGCGCCGGCGAGCTTCCTGCATGGAGCGACAGCCAGGGAGCGCGAGCCGCGGGGGCGAAAGACAAGGCGCGCGACGGGCGGGAGCCTATGACCAAGATCAGGCCTGAGCATCAATCCATCGTCGTCCGCTTCGCGGGCGATTCCGGGGACGGCGTGCAGCTGCTGGGCGCGCAGTTCGCCGAGTCGACCGCGCTCGCGGGCGCCGACTTCGCCACCTTCCCCGACTTCCCCGCCGAGATCAGGGCGCCGGTCGGCACGACCTTCGGCGTGTCGGCGTTCCAGATCAATCTCGGCGCGCGGCGCATCGCCACCGCCGGCGACGCGCCCGACGTGCTGGTCGCCTTCAACCCGGCCGCGCTGAAAGTGAACCTGCCGCTGCTGCCGAAAGGCGCGCTCGTCATTCTCAACACGGACGAGTTCAACGAGCGCAATTTCGCCAAGGCGAACATCAGGGCCGACCCGCGCGAGACCGGCGCGCTCGCCGACTATCAGGTGATCGAAATCCCGATCAAGGCGCTCACCCTCGAAGCGGTGAAGGACTCCGGCCTCAGCCGGCGCGACGCCGAGCGCTGCAAGAACTTCTGGGCCCTCGGCGCGATCCTGTGGATGTTCGGCCGCGACCGCGCGCCGATGGAAGCCTGGATCAACCGCAAGTTCGCCAAGGCGCCCGACGTGCTCGCCGGCAACCTCGCCGCGCTTCACGCCGGCCACGCCTACGCCGAGACCGCCGAGCTGTCCGCCGAGATCCCGCAGTTCGAGATCGGCGCCGCGCCGATGTCGCCGGGCGACTACCGCTCCATCACCGGGGCCGAGGCGCTCGCGCTCGGCCTCGCTGCGGCGGGCGAGCTCGCCGACAAGCCGGTGCTGTTCTGCTCCTATCCGATCACCCCTGCCTCGCCGCTGCTGCATCACCTCTCGCGCATGGGCGATCTCGGCGTCGCCACCTTCCAGGCCGAGGACGAGATCGCCGCGGCCTGCGCCGCGATCGGCGCCTCTTACGGCGGGGCGATCGGCGTGACCTCCTCCTCGGGGCCGGGGATCGCGCTCAAAACCGAAGCGATCGGCCTCGCCATCGCCGCCGAGCTGCCGCTCGTCGTCGTCAACTCCCAGCGCGGCGGGCCGTCCACGGGCCTGCCGACCAAGACCGAGCAGTCCGACCTCTATCAGGCGGTCTACGGGCGCAACGCCGACGCGCCGGTTCCGGTGATCGCCGCGGCCGGCCCCGGCGACTGCTTCGACGCGGCGATCGAGGCGACGCGCGTCGCGCTGCGGCACATGACGCCGGTCTTTCTGCTCACGGACGGCTATATCGCCAACGCGGCCGGCCCGTGGGCCATCCCCGACATGGCCGACTACGAGCCGATCCTTCACAACGCGCCGCCGCAGGCGCCGGACTCGGACGACCCGGCGGACCTCAAGCGCGCGATCTGGGCGCGCGATCCGGAAAGCCTCGGCCGGCCCTGGGTCGCGCCGGGCATGAAGGGCCTCGCCCACCGCATCGGCGGCCTTGAGAAGGACATCGAGACCGGCGACATCTCCTACGAGGCGGCCAACCATCAGGCCATGACCGAGCTGCGCGCGCGGAAAGTCGCCAGCGTGGCGAAATTCATCCGCCCCCAGGAGGTCGAGCAGGGCCCCGAGCGCGGGCCGCTCGCCGTCGTCGGCTGGGGCTCGACCCACGGCGTCATCTGGCGGGCCGTCGAGGCGGCCCGCAAGGAAGGCCTCGACGCAGCGCAGATTCACCTGCGCTGGCTCAATCCGTTGCCAGACAATCTCGGCGCGCTCCTGCGCGGCTACGAGCGCGTCCTGCTGCCCGAGATGAACATGGGCCAGTGCGCCACGCTTCTGCGCGACAGGCTGGAGATCGGCGTCATCCCGCTCAACAAGGTCTCCGGCCAGCCTTTCAAGATCGCCGAGATTCTCGACGCGATCCGCGCGCATTATCCGGCCGCGGCGCGAACCCCGAAACCGGCCGCTGTGGGAGCCGCGCAGTAAAGGTTGCCATGTTTTCTCTTTCACCAGTCTCCTTCTCCGCTCATCCGGGCGAAAGCCGGGACCCAGCGCTCACTCCATTCTGGATCCCGGCTTTCGCCGGGATGAGCGGAATGAAAGATTCGTGCACTGTCGAAGGCGACGCCCGATGACCGCTCCCCTCACCGCCAAAGACTTCGCCACCGACCAGGAAGTGCGCTGGTGCCCCGGCTGCGGCGACTACGCCATCCTGAAGGCCGTGCAGAAGACGCTCGCCGACATCGGCGCGAACCCGGACGAAACCGTGTTCGTCTCCGGCATCGGCTGCTCGTCGCGCTTTCCCTATTACGTGAAGTCCTACGGCTTCCATACGATACACGGCCGCGCGCCGGCCTTCGCCACGGGCCTCAAGCTCGCCAATCCCGACCTCGACGTGTGGGTCGTCACCGGCGACGGCGACGGGCTGTCCATCGGCGGCAATCACCTGCTGCACGCGCTGCGCCGGAACGTGAACGTGCAGGTGCTGCTCTTCAACAACGAGATCTACGGCCTGACCAAGGGCCAGTACTCGCCGACTTCGCGCATCGGCACGCGCTCGCCGTCGAGCCCGAAAGGCTCGATCGACGCGCCGGTGAGCCCGTGCCTGTTCGCGCTCGGCGCCGGCGCGAAGTTCATCGCCCGCGGCATCGACACCGACGCGAAGCATCTCGGCGAGACGCTGAAAGCGGCGCACGCTTTCGAGGGCGCGGCCTTCGTCGAGATCTTCCAGAACTGCATCGTCTACAACGCCGACGTCTTTTCCTCCTTCACCGAGAAAAAGGTCGCCGACGACGCCCAGATTCACGTCGAGCACGGCAAGCCGCTCTTGTTCGCGAAGGGAGCGAAGGGCCTGCGCTTCAACCCGCAGACTTTCCGCCTCGAGGTCGCGGCGGTCGGCGAAGGGGGCGTTCCGCAGACGGACATTCTCGTCCACGACGAGACGAATCCCGCCCTCGCCCAGCTTCTGCTGTCCATGCCGCAGCCGGACTTTCCCGTCGCGCTCGGCGTGATCTACCGCGCGCCCGCCGCCGCGGCCTTCGAGAAGGGCTTCTGGGCCGGCCGCGCGAGGCCGGGCGAGCGCGCGGGCCGCGTCGCCGACGCCCTGCGTCGCGGCTCGGTGTGGACCAAGAAGGCGGGTTAGCGCGCGCCCTTCGCCCGCTCGATCGCCTCGACGATCAGGCGCTGCGCGACCGCGCGATCCTGCCAGCCGCCGATCTTCGCCCATTTGCCGGGCTCGAGATCCTTGTAGTGCTCGAAGAAATGGCCGATCTGCTGCAGCGTGATCTCCGGCAGGTCGGAATAGTTGCGCACGTTCTCGTAGCGGCGCGTCAGATGCGGACTCGGCACGGCGAGGATCTTCTCGTCGACGCCGGCGTTGTCCTCCATCAGCATCACGCCGATGGGCCGCACATTGATGACGCAGCCGGGAACCAGCGGGCGCGTGTTGCAGATCAGCACGTCGATAGGGTCCCCGTCGTCGGACAGCGTGTGCGGCACGAAGCCGTAATTGCCCGGATAGGCCATCGCCGTATAGAGGAAGCGGTCGACGACGAGCGCGCCGGCCTCCTTGTCCAGCTCGTATTTGATCGGCTGGCCGCCGACCGGAATCTCGATGACGACGTTCACGTCCTCGGGCGGGTTCTTGCCGACGGCGACGGCGTCGAGACGCATGGGAAGGCCCTCCTTGCTCGCGTCCGCCTGTTAACGGAGCGCGCGAAGCGGCGCAACGCCGGCGGCGGCGAGAGCGCGCCGATTGGCGGGCGCGAAAGGCGAATGATAGGCTCGCGCCATGGCTGACCGCCCCGATCTGGCCGACCTCCGCCGCCGCGCCGAAGCCGGCGAAGCGCGCGCGCAATACGCCCTCGCCGCCGCGCTGAGCGGCGCCGGCGCGCGCGAGGAAGCCGAACGCTGGCTGCGCGCCGCCGCCGACGGGGGCGAGCCGGACGCGCTTTACACCCTCGCGACGCGCCGGTGCGGAACGCGCGCGTCGCTGCCCGACGCCGTCTCCCTGCTCGAACGCGCCGCCGCCGGCGGCTCGCCCGCCGCCGAGCGCCTGCTCGCCGTTCTTTACGCGGACGGACTGGGCGTCGCGGCGGATTGGGCTGCGGCGACGCGCTTCGCGCTCTCGGCGGCGCGGCGCGGCCATGCCGGCGCGCAGCGCGAGATCGCCATGCTGCTCTTCGCCGCCGACGGGGAAGACGCCGACGCCGCGGACCTGATCGAGGCCGCCGCCCGGCGCGACGCGGTCGCCGCCGCCGTCTGCGCGCGCCGCGCCGCCCAGGGCCGCGCCGGCGCCGACCGCGCGCTCGCGCGCGACTGCGTGAAGAAGCTCGCCGCCGCGCGCTATCCGAACGCGGGCGCGCTCGCCGCCGCCCTGTCCGCCGGCGAGGAGGCGCGCGCCCCGTACGTCGTTCCGTCTACGGAAAGTCTTGATTGGGATCGCATCGCCGAAAAGCTCGCCGCGCCGCCGCCCGCGCCCGTCGCGTCCGCCGAACGGCTCTGCGAGGCGCCTGCCGCGCGCGTCTTCCGCGACGCCTTCGCCGCCGAGGAGTGCGAATATGTCATCGCCGCCGGCGCGCCTTTCCTGCGCCCGTCCCAGATCGCCGATCCGCGCACCGGCGAGTCGCGCGCCGATCCCTATCGCAATTCCCTGGCGGCCGTGCTCGGCCCCGTCGATCTCGACCTTGCGCTCGTCGCGTTCAACCGCCGGCTCGCCGCGCTGGCGGGAAGGCCCGCCGAAAACGGCGAGTTCCTCGCCCTTCTCTGTTACGCTCCGGGTCAGGAATATCGACCGCACGGCGACTGGCTGCCGCCCGGTCCGGACCGAGAGCGCGGCGGCCAGCGGGCGGCCACGGCGCTCCTTTACCTCAATGACGACTATGAAGGCGGCGAGACCCATTTCCTCGCGCCGGACATCCGCTTCAGGGGCGCGACGGGCGACGTTCTCGTTTTCGAGAACGCCGGCCCGGACGGCGCGCCCGACCCCGCCTCGCGCCACGCCGGCCTGCCCGTCGCGCGGGGCGTGAAATGGCTCGCCTCGAAATGGTTCCGCGAGAGGCGCTACGCATTCTGAGCGCGCGCGGCGCCTTCTTGCGCGACCGGCGCGAACCGGGCGATGGAGGGCGGGCGAAGGAGACCGCTCTTGCCCCGATCGTCCGACAGCTACGTCTGCCAGTCCTGCGGCGCCGTTTACGGCAAATGGGCCGGGCGCTGCGACGCCTGCGGGGAATGGAACACGATCGTTCTCGAACCGGTCGAGGCCGGCCCGCCGGGCTCGCTCGGAGCGAAGGGCGCGGCCGGCAAGGGCAAGCCGGTCCCCCTCGCCTCCCTGAAGGGCGGCAGCGCGTTCGAGCCGCGGCTGACGACCGGAAACGCCGAGTTCGACCGGGCCTGCGGCGGCGGCCTGGCCCAGGCCTCCGCGCTGCTGATCGGGGGCGATCCCGGCGTCGGCAAATCGACCCTGCTGCTGCAGATCGCCGCGGGGCTCGCGCGCGCCGGCCATTCGGTCGCCTATATCTCCGGCGAGGAGGCCGCCCAGCAGATCCGCCTGCGCGCGCGCCGGCTCGGCCTCGCCGACGCGCCGGTCGGCCTCGCCGCGGCGACCGCGCTGCGCGACATCCTCGCCACGCTGAAGGCCGAGCGGCCCGAGGTCGTCATCATCGATTCGATTCAGACCCTGTGGTCGGACGCGCTGCCCGCCGCGCCGGGCACGGTCACGCAGGTGCGCGCCTGCGCCCAGGAGCTCGTCCGCTTCGCCAAGACCTCCGGCGCGGTGATGCTGCTCGTCGGCCATGTCACCAAGGACGGCCAGATCGCCGGCCCGCGCGTCGTCGAGCACATGGTCGACGCGGTGCTCTATTTCGAAAGCGAGCCGGGGCGCGATTTCCGCATCCTGCGCGCGGTGAAGAACCGCTTCGGCGCGGCCCATGAGATCGGCGTCTTCGAGATGACCGGGGCCGGCCTGCGCCCGGTGCCGAACCCGTCGGAGCTTTTCCTCTCGCGCGGGGGCGAGCCGGTCTCCGGCGCGGCGGTCTTCGCCGGCATCGAAGGAACGCGGCCTGTTCTCGTGGAATTTCAGGCGCTTGTATCGCCTTCTTCGCTCGCCGCCCCGCGCCGGGCCGTGGTCGGCTGGGACTCCGCGCGCCTGTCGATGCTGCTCGCCGTGCTCGACGCGCGCTGCGGGCTCGACTTCGGGCGGCACGACGTTTTCCTCAACGTGGCGGGGGGCCTGCGCATCGCCGAGCCGGCGGCGGACCTCGCCGCCGCGGCGGCGCTGTGCTCCTCGCTGTTCGACCGGCCGCTGCCGGCGGACCGGGTCGCCTTCGGCGAAGTCGCCCTTTCCGGCGCGGTCCGGCCCGTGACCCAGGCCGAGGCGCGGCTCGGCGAGGCGCGCAAGCTCGGCTTCTCCGGCGCCCTCGCCCCGGCGGCCGTCGCGGCGAAATCGACCGAAATCGCCGTCGCGCCCGTCGAGACCCTCGCCGACCTCGTCGCCTGGATCCGCAGCGCCGAGGCGGGCGCGGCGCGGCCCGCGGCCCGGGCGCGCTGACGCCTCCGCCCTGCGCGAAGCGTTGAACCGGCCCGCATTCGAGGCTATGCAGGCGTCGGGGGAGGCCGACTCGGCGCATTCTTGCGAAGATCGCTTCGCAGGCCGCCGCAAAAGGTCCGACGTGATGACCGTATTCGACCTGATCGTCATCGCCGTCCTTCTTTTCTCCATCGGTTTCGCCATCATTCGCGGCGCGGTCAGGGAGATCGGCACCCTGGCCGTTCTGGGGCTCGCCATCGGCGGGGCGGCGCTGCTCACGGGACCGATCCAGGGGCTGGTCGGCGCCAAGGGCTCCTTCATCGCCGCCGTGGTCATCGGCGCGGCGCTCGTCGCGCTTCTTTTTTGCGGGCTGTATGTCGGCATGCATGTCGGCCTCGCCCGGCTGCGCCTGACCGGCCAGGCCGCGCAGGCCGACCGCATCGGCGGCGGCGTCTTCGGTCTCCTGCGGGGGCTGGTTCTCATCGGTCTTGGATTCCTCGCCTACAGCTACTACCTCGACGAGCAGCGCTGGCCGGACGCCGTGCGCAAGGCGTGGACCCTGCCCATGGCCAAGGGCATGGCCGGCTTTTTCGAGAGCCTCGCTCCGGAATCGACCCGGCTCGACGGCGCGCCCTCGGGCCGGAGCGCGCCGCAGAAGACGCCGGACGGCGCGCCGGAAAGCGACATCGAACCGCAGGCGGATGCGGCCGCGCGCGGGTATGACCGCGGCGAGCGCTCGGCCCTGTCGGAGATCGTCGCCACGGTGACGACGTCCGACCGGACCGGCGAGCCGGCGCGAGGCGCCCGCGAGCCGGCCCGGCGCGCCGATTCCGCAGGCGACGCAGGCGATCCGATCGCCGCGATCCTCAAGGAGAGCGACCCCGAGTGACAGACGCCGGCACTTTCGCCCGCCTCGCGGCGCGCTATCTCGACGCGGCGGGTCCGGCCTGGCGGCGCCGTCAGGCGGCGCGCGAGGCGCTGAGCTTCGAGCCGCGCCTCAAAGAGGAATGCGGCGTCTTCGGCGTCATCGGCACGCCCGACGCCGCGGCGCTCACCGCGCTCGGCCTGCACGCCCTCCAGCATCGCGGCCAGGAAGGCGCCGGCATCGCGAGCTACGACGCCGAGACCGGCGTGTTCCATACCGAGCGCCGGCTCGGCCTCGTCGCCGACGACTTCTCCGACGCCGACACCCTCGCCGCGCTCAAGGGCGCGGCCGCGATCGGCCACACCCGCTATTCGACGCAGGGCGACACCGTTCTGCGCAACGTCCAGCCGCTTTACGCCGATCTCGACAAGTTCGGCATCGCCGTCGCCCATAACGGCAATCTGACGAACGCGCTGAAGCTCAGGGGCGAGCTCGTCCAGCGCGGCTGCATCTTTCAGTCCACCTCCGATTCGGAAATCTTCCTGCAGCTCACGGCGCGCTCGTCCCAGATCGCCATCGTCGACCGGCTGATCGACGCGCTCAAGCAGGTCGAAGGCGCCTACGCGCTTCTGGCGCTGACGCCGTTCGGCCTGATCGGCGCGCGCGACCCCGTCGGCATCCGCCCGCTCATCCTCGGCGAGCTCAACGGCGCGCCCATTCTGGCGTCGGAGACCTGCGCGCTCGACCTCATCGGCGCGAAGTTCGTGCGCGACGTGCGCCCCGGCGAGGTCGTGGCGTGCAAGCCGAACGGGGAGGTCGAAAGCCGGCAGGTGTTCCCGCTCCCGCCGCGGCCCCGGCCCTGCATCTTCGAGCTCATCTATTTCGCGCGGCCCAACTCCGTCGTCGACGGCAAGAGCGTCTACGAGATCCGCAAGAGCCTCGGCCGCCAGCTCGCGCGCGAGGCGCCGTGCGCGGCCGACCTCGTCTCGCCGATCCCTGATTCGGGCGTGCCGGCGGCGATCGGCTATGCGCAGGAGTCCGGCCTTCCCTACGAGATGGCGCTCATCCGCAGCCATTTCGTCGGGCGCACCTTCATCGAGCCGCAGCAGCGCATTCGCGAGGCGGGCGTGGCGCGCAAGCATTCGCCGAACCGCGGCGCCATCGACGGCAAGCGCGTGGTGCTGATCGACGACTCCATCGTGCGCGGCACCACCTCGCGCAAGATCACCCAGATGCTGCGCCGGGCGGGCGCGAAGGAGGTGCACATGCGCGTGGCCTGCCCGCCGATCAAGCACCCCGACTTCTACGGCATCAACACGCCGTCCCATGAAGAGCTGCTCGCCCACGACCGCACCATCGAGGAGATGCGCGCCGAGATCGGCGTGGACAGTCTCGCCTTTCTCTCCCTCGACGGCCTTTACGAGGCGATCGAAGGGCGCCGCCGCGACGAGCGGGCGCCCTCCTTCACTGATCATTGTTTCACCGGCGATTATCCCACGCGCCTCGTCGACCGGGACGAAGCCCGGCGCAGCGCGATGATCACCCAGCTTTCCTTTCTCGCCGAGACGAGCTGAGCGGCGGGACTTCAGAAAAGCCCGTAGCGCTTCACCCGCGCGCAGTACGCGCGATAGGGTTCGCCGAATTTCGCCTCGAGAAACCGCTCCTCGCGCCTGATGACGAAATAGTGCATGACGACGGCGAGAACCGCCGTCGCGACGATCACCCAGTCGGCGGCGAAGACGATCGCAAGCCCCAGCGAGAATCCGTAGAAATCCACATACATCGGATTGCGCACAAGCCCGTAGACCCCGTCGGCGACGAGCGCCTGCGGCGGCAGAAAGGGATTTACGGGCGTGCCCTTCCTGGCGAAGCGCATCACGGCCAGCGCGGAAAAGACGAGACAGAAAAGACAGATCAGCCCGCCGACGATCAGCCGCGGCCTTTCGGGAATCTGCGCCAGAACGCCGAGCGGCGCGGCGTTGCTGAGCATGAAGCCGGCGATCAGCGCGCCGAGCAGCATCAGCGGCGGCGACGCGATCACGCCGGCGGTCTGCGGCGTTTCCGACATCGGGCTTCCTCTTCTCGCAGGTCGCATTGGATGCAAGACCTAGGTCGCGCCGGCGAGTCTGTCCATGCGCCCGGCCGGAGCTTCCGATTTCGCGTCGCCTGCGGATGATCCGTCTCCCTTGCTGCGCCCGCCCCGCCGGCAGGGCCGGGACCGGGCTTTCGCGCGTAGTATGCAGGCGCGCCGAGAGGCGGGGATAAGTTGTGAATAGTTATCCACGTTTGAGGAAATTTCTCAGGAAAAACAAAGGCCGCACGATTCGCCGAAAAGGCGAATCGGCGCGTTTTCCGACCCGCGCGGGAAATTTTTTCGGCTGCGGCCAGCGTCATCCCTGGCGCGGCGCGGCATGGAATGACGCGCCGCAGACCCGGGACCGCTCCCGACCCGCTCCATCGTCGTCCCGGGCGCATTGCAGCGCGCAGCGATGCGATGCAGACCCGGGACCGCTCTCCGCAAGCGCCGGCGCCTGCCGCACGCGGTCCCGGATGCAGCGCAGCATTTCATGCTGCGCTGCTGATCCGGGATGACGGAGAAAGGCGGACCCGGGACGACGGAGAAGGCCGCCCATGCGGATTGAATTGAATTCAATTCAGTCCTCTGTTATGTTGCGCGCGCGGGGGAGCCGGGCAGGGCCCGCGAGGGCGTCGCGCCGGGCGTCTGCGCGCCCGCAATGCGGCGAGCGTCGCCCAGACGATCGCGCCCGCCCCCCCGCACGGCGGCCGGCGCCGGAAAGGCGAACGGCGCGGGGCCTGACGGGCCGGACAAGCGCAAGGAACACGCATGAGCCCTGCGACCGCCTTATCGAAGACCCGCCGGGGGGCGCCGCCGGAGGCGCGCGCGCGCCTGATCGAGGCGGCGGCCGAGGCGCTCGTCGCCAATGACGGGGCGCTGGAGATGGCCGACGTCGCCCGCCGCGCCGGCGCGGCCGCCGGCCTCGCCTATCACTATTTCGGCTCGAAGGCGGGGCTCGTTTCCGCCGTGGTCGAACTTTTCTACGACCGCTACGACGCGGTCATCAACGCGCCGATGGACCCGCGCGAGCGCTGGTCGACGCGCGAGCGCCGCCGGCTCGAGCGCGTCGTCGATTTCCTGTTCGCCGAGCCGCTCGCCGCGGTCGTGCTCGGCAGGCTCGCCCGCACGCCCGAGGTCGCCGCCGTCGAGGCCGCGCGCCGCCGGCGCATGATCGAGCTCGCCGCGCGCAACATCCGCAACGGCCAGCGCTCGGGCGAGATCGCCGCCGGCATCGACCCGATGATCGCCGGCGCGGCGATCATCGGCGGCGTCGACGAAGCCGCGGCCTATGCGTTCGAAAATCCCCGCCGCGCATCGCGCAAGGCGCTCACGGAAAATCTGTGGACGTTCATTTCCGGCGCCGTGCGGCTGAAGGAGGCCCTCCCATGACCAAACGCGCCCCGCCCCGCATTACGGACCCGGACGATCTCTATCAGGATCTCGCCGGAACCTACGGCCTCGACGATCCCGCGCTCCGCGGGCGGGTCGATCCGGCCCTCGTCGAGGCCGATCTCGCCGCCATCGGTCGCGACGGCTATGTCGTCATCGAGCGGCTCGTCGGCGAGGAGGAGAACGCCGCGGCCAGGGCCGCGCTCGAAGCGCTGGTCGGCCCGATGGGCCGCAACGATTTCGAAGGCTTCAGGACCCAGCGCGCCTATGCGCTCCTGCGCAAGACGCGCGCGCTCGACGGCCTCGTCGCCCATCCGCGGATTCTCGCGATCCTCGAAGCGATGACGGGCCCGGGCCCGCTGCTGTCGGCCTGCCTCGCGGTGCGCATCCATCCGGGCGAGAAGCGGCAGGTTCCGCATTTCGACGCCGGGTTTTACCCTGCGCCGCGCCCGCGCCAGTGCCATGCGGTCTCGGCGATCTGGGCGATCGATCCTTTTACGGAGGAAAACGGCGGCACCGTCGTGTGGCCCGGCAGCCATCTGTGGGCGGAGGGGCGCAAGCCGACCGGGCTTGACGCGCATTTCGCCGTGGAGATGCCTGCGGGCTCGGTCGTCGTCTTTCACGGCGATCTGTGGCACGCCGGCGGCGCGAACGCGTCGCGCGCGCCGCGCCTCGCCTTCACGCCGCAATATTGCGCGCAATGGCTGCGCACGATGGAGAACATGTCGCTCGCCGTGCCGCCATCGGTGGTGAAAGATCTGAGCCCGGACCTTCAAAGCCTGCTCGGCTATCAGATCCGCCCGCCCTTCATGGGCTATGTGGACGGCATGCACCCGAAGCGGCTTCTCGAGGGAGCCTGACGCCGCTCATGCGGGAATGCTGCGCCGCGCCGCGTCGCATTCCCCGCAGCCTGCCGCGGGCGGGCGCAGGAAGATCAGCGGATCGCGCCGCAATTTCTCGACGGCGACCTCGACGACGTCGCGCGCGCGGAATAGCCGCACATGGGCGCGCCCGACGCGCCCTTCCGCCTGCCGGCCGCGCGCGCAGCCACGCGTCGGCCTTCGCGAAGAGCCGGCAGCAATGATCGTTTTCTCCGTATTCCACGCGAATCGGCCGGCCGTTCTGCAGGACCGTCACATGCTTCGGCGTGCGGTACGGAACCGCCGCCAGCAGCTCGGCCAGATGCAGGGTCGTGTTCGCGTCATGGCCGCAGCCGAGAAGCAGAACCTGCCCGTCGCGCTCCCGCACGCGTCCGACGGGGGCTCTCGCGCCGATGCGGCGGCAGGGGCAGCCGGTCGCGCAGGATCGCTTCGGCCTGCGAGCCCGCGGCGGCGAAGGCGAAGGCGTGCGCGGCGACCATGACCCCCGGCTGCCGCCAGAAGATATCGGCCGTCGCGCCGAGATCGGGATCGGCCGGCGTGCGCGCAGGATCGAACGGCTCGGCGCCGTCGCCCCATGAAGGCATGACCAGCGTCCCCTCGGGCCCGAGCGCGGCGCGCAGCGCCTCGATCAGCCCGACAGGTCCGCCCTCGACCGGCCTCGCGGCGCGATAGGAGATATGGGCGAGGAGAACGCCGCCCCGCTTCGCCCCGAGCGCGCGAAGTTGCGCGACGATTTCGCTTCGGCCGGTCTGCATCCGCGCCTTCTAGCGGCGCCGGCGCCCCTTGGCAAAGCGCCTGCGATACGCGACATCAGGGCCATGAACGCCGCCATGACTCCGCCGATCACGCCGCGGGAAGGCCCCCTACGCGAGAAGAGTCGCGAGGACTTCAAACGCGCGCTCCTGCAGACGACGCGGGCGCTGTCCTCGCAGAACGAGGTCGAAGTGGCCTTCGGCGGCGAGCGGGCGCAGGTGCAGGGCAAGCGTGCGCGCATCCCCCTGCCTGCGCGGGTGCTGAGCCCGGCCGCGGCGGCGATCGCCCGCGGCGAAGCGGACGCGGCCGCGCTCAAGCTCGCCCATCACGACGAGAGCGAGCACGCGCGCCTCGCGCCCAAAAGCCCGCAGGGCTTCGCCGTCTTCACCGCGCTGGAGAACGTGCGCTGCGAAGCCTTCGGCGCGCGGGGCATGAAGGGCGTGGGCGACAATCTCGCCGCGGCCCTCGACAAGGCGATCGCGGAGAAAGGCTATGACAGCCTCGATCCGTCGGACCCGGCGCCCGTCGCCGACGTCGCTGCGCTCTTGCTGCGCGAGCGTCTGACGGGCCGGGCGCCGCCGCCGTCCGCCGCGGGCGTCATGGCGCGCTGGCGCGCGGAGGTGGAGCGGCGCGCCGGCGCCTCGCTCGACGCCCTCGCGCGGACGCAAGACCTCGAAGATCAGGCCGCTTTCGCCGCGCTCGCCCGCGCCGTGCTGCGCGATCTCGACATCGACGACGAGGACGGCGCGCAGGAAGGCGACGAGACCGCCGAAGGCCAGGACGACGCAGACCAGAGCCGAAAGGAGGTCGAGGACGACGACGAAGGCGTCGCCGACTCCCCGGAAGATCAGTCTGCGGACGGCGAGAGCGAATCCGAAGGCGAGGCCGAGTTCAGCGAGCAGGACGTCGAGCAGGCCGAGGAAGACTCCGACGGCGCGGCCGAGAACGCCAAGATCTCCTCGATCCGCGCGCGCTTCGAAGGCGACAGCGGCCAGGCCTACAAGGCGTACACGAAAGAGTTCGACGAGATCGCCCAGGCCGGCGATCTGTGCGATCCGGAAGAGCTCGCGCGCCTGCGCCGCACGCTCGACCGCCAGCTCGAAAACCTGCACAACATCGTCGCGCGCCTCGCCAACAAGCTGCAGCGTCGGCTCCTCGCCAAGCAGAACCGGAGCTGGGACTTCGATCTCGACGAAGGCGTGCTCGACGCGGCGCGCCTGGCGCGCGTGGTGGTCGATCCGATGCAGCCTCTCTCCTTCAAGCAGGAGCGCGATCAGGAGTTCCGCGACACGGTCGTCACGCTCCTCATCGACAATTCCGGCTCGATGCGCGGCCGGCCGATCACCATCGCGGCGATCTGCGCCGACATTCTCGCGCGCACGCTCGAACGCTGCGGGGTCAAGGTCGAGATCCTCGGCTTTACGACGCGCGCGTGGAAGGGCGGCGAGTCGCGCGAGAAATGGGTCGCTGACGGACGCCCGCCCCATCCGGGCCGGCTCAACGACCTGCGCCACATCATCTACAAGGCCGCCGACCAGCCCTGGCGGCGCGCGCGCGTCTCGCTCGGGCTGATGATGAAGGAAGGCCTCCTGAAGGAGAACATCGACGGCGAGGCGCTCCTGTGGGCGCATGAGCGCCTGCTCGGCCGGCCGGAGGCGCGGCGCATCCTGATGGTCATCTCCGACGGCGCCCCGGTCGACGACACCACCTCGTCCGTCAATGGCGGCGCCTATCTCGAACGGCATCTGCGCGAGACGATCGCGGCGATCGAGAACCGTTCGCCGGTGGAGCTTCTCGCCATCGGCATCGGTCATGACGTGACGCGCTATTATCGGCGCGCGGTGACCATCGTCGACGTCGAGCAGCTCGGCGGCGCGATGGTCGACAAGCTCGCCGAGCTGTTCGAGGAGGACGCCGCGCCCCGGGAGAGCCGGGCCGCGCCCCGCCCCCGCCGGCGCCCGCGCCCGGCAGCGGCCTGAACGCGCCGCGTTCAGCCGCCGGCGCGGGTCGCCTCGACGACGAAAGACACGTCCACGTCGAGTCCGACCCACTGGCCGGTCGCGAACTCGCCCTGACCGACCCCGAAATCCGTGCGGTCGATGACGAGCGATCCCTCCGCATGCGCCCTGTCCCCGTCGATCGTCAGCGTAAAGGGCAGCGCGACCTCCTTCGAAACGCCGCGGATCGTCAGCGTCCCGCGCGCTTCATAGGCGTTCTCGCCTGTCTTCGCGACCGCATCGGAAACGAAGCGCGCGGTCGGATGCTCGCGGACATGGAACCAGTCGCGCCCCGGCAGGGCCGCATCCCGCTGGCGGTCGCCGGTGCGGGCCGAGGCGAGGTCCACCGTTACGGCGATGGACGCGGACTCGGGATCGTCCGGATCGAACGCGATGTCGGCGGAGAAATCCTCGAACCGGCCTTCGAAACGCTCGCCGGTCTGGGTCGCGGCGAAGACGAGGCGGCTCGCCGCCGGATCGAGCGTCCAGACATGCGCGCCTGCGGCGGGGGCCTCGGCCGCGCTTTCGGCGACGGCGGCGGACTCGTCCGCGCACGCGGCGGCGAACAGCGCAAGGCTCGCGGCCAGCGCCCGCCGGGCGGGGACTGCGCGCGCGTCGCGCCATCCTCTCCCGCCCCCCTTTTTCAAGGAGGGGCAAAGACGCTCTGCGCGGGCGGCGATCATAAACGGCATATGCTTCCTATACGGATGTTTTGCGGCGAACGAAGGGCGCCATGCGCGCGAGCACGTCGTCCCGGTCGACGAAATGATGCTTCAGCGCCGCGCCCGCATGAAGGACGAGCAGCCCGATAAAGGCGTAGGCGGCGTATTCGTGCATCTCCTCGAACAGATGCGCGACGGCCTCGCGGTCCGAAACGCCCTCGAAGAAGGGCATGTGCGGCCAGGGAACGACGCCGAACAGGAATGTCGGCACGCCGAGCGGCGCGACCGACACATAGGCCCAGCCGAGAAGCGGGGTCGCGATCATCAGGACGTAAAAGCCCCAATGCGCCGCGCGCGCCGCGGCGCGCTCCCAGGCCGGCATCGCTTCGGGCAGGGGCGGGACCTTGTGCGTGAACCGCCAGACCAGGCGCGCCAGCGACAACAGAAGGATCGTCACGCCGAAGGACTTGTGAAGCTGGAAGATCTGGAACTTGAACGCGGCCTCGCTGTCGGGAATGCGCACCATGTACAGGCCGCCGGCGAGCTGGCCGACGATGAGAAGGGCGATCGTCCAGTGCAGGACGATCGCAACGTCTGTATAGCGGCTCGCAGGCATCGCATTTCTCCCTTATGCGGAAACGGCGTTACCGGGAGGCCAGCTCCGCTTCGATGAGGACCTCGACCTCGTCGCCGACGAAAGGAACGTAGCGGTCGACGCCGAAGTCGGAGCGCTTCACCGTCGTCTTCGCGGAAAAGCCGAGCTTGTGGCCGCCGTCCTGGAGCGCGTCGGCCTTGTTGAACGTCACGTCGAGCGCGACGGGCTTCGTGACGCCCTTGATCGTCAGCTCGCCGGTCACCTTGCCCTTGTTCGGGCCGACGCGTTCGACCGACGTGCTTTCGAACGCGATCTCGGGATGGTTGGCGACGTCGAAAAAGTCGGCGCTTCTGAGATGGTCGTCGAACTCATCGACGCCGGAATCGATCGACGCCGCGTCGATCGTGACGCTGATCGAAGACTGCTCCGGGTTCTCCGGATTCCATTCGAGCACCCCTTCCCAGTCGCGCCAGCGCAGATAGGGCCGCGAATAGCCCTGATGCCAGTATGTGAAGGTGATGTAGCGGTGCTTCGGGTCGGTGACGTAGGTTCCGGCGGGGGCGGCCGCGAGATCGACCGACTCGGCGGCGGTCTGGGCGGGCGCGGTTTCGCCGGAGGCGTCCGCGGGCGCCTGCTGGCCGCAGGCGGCCAGGGCGAAGGCGGCGACGGCGTAAAGGGCGTGTGTTCTCATGCGCTCTCTCCTTATCCGATTGCATTGCGCGCGATCATATAGGACGCGGTCAAGACCTTTCCATGAACCGGCGGAGGCGCCGGCCGCCGCCTGTTCACAATCCTGTCAGCGGCCGAACCGGCTCGTCAGCGCCGCCGCGTCGGGACGCTGCCGCTCGCGCGGATCCTCCTTCGCGGTTCCGATATAGACATAGCCCGCGATGCGCTCCTCCTCGGCGAGGCCGAAACGGGCGAGCGCGTCGCGGTCGTAGGCGCACCATTCGGTGATCCACTGCGCGGCGTAGCCATGGGCGCTCGCGGCGATGAGAAGGTTCTGGCAGGCCGCGCCCGCGGTCAGGATCTGCTCCCATTCCGGCGTGCGATGGCTGCGGTCGACGCAGGAGACCACGGCAACCGCCACCGGCGCGCGCAGGAAGCGGGTCCGTTCCGCCTCGATGCGGCTTTCTCCCGCGAACGGATCGTTCTTCTCGAAGACCTCCGCGAGAATGTCGCCCGCCTTCGACCGCCCGTCGCCCTCGAACACGATGAAGCGATAGGGCGCGACCCGGCGATGGTCGGGAACGCGCGCGGCGATCTCCAGCATGACGCGCAGCTCTTCCGCCGTCGGACCCGGCTCGCCGATGAGCTCGACCGGCGTCGAGCGGCGCAGCCGCAGGAGCCTGATCGTCTCCGCCGACGGATGCGCCGCCGGCAGCGGTTCGCCGAATTGGGGCGCGCGAAACTCGTTCATCGACACGTCCTTTTGCTTGCGGCCGGTCCGCTTATAGCCGCGCGCGCAGGGCGAGGCCAAAGGTTCTTTCCTCGCCGGGGAAATAGCGCTCGTTTCCGAAGGCGAAGTCGGCGCGCTCGGCGTAGAGCGCATCGAGCGCGTTGCGCACGGTCAGGCTCAGCGACAGGCGCGCGTCCACGCGCCAGGTCGCGCGCAGATGCAGAAGATCGTGACCCGGATAGGTCGCGCTGTTCGCCGCGTCCATGAAATACGCCCCGACATGGACCCATTCGGCTTCGAGCTCCGCGGGGACGGCGCGCGGCGTCCACAGCAGGCGCGCCCCGGCGAGCCAGCGCGGCGCGGTGTCCACGTCGTCGCCGACGCGGATCGATTCGGTCGCCTGCGGAACGCTCGCGACTTCCCGGTCGAAGCGATAGGTATGGGCGGCGTAGCTCGCATTGGCGTCGATCGTGAGCGACTCGGCGACGCGCGCCGTCGCGTCGATCTCCACGCCGACATGGCGGGTCTTTCCGTCGTCGACATTGAAGCCGTCGGCGTCGCGGAAGAAGAAGTTCCGCTTGACCATGTAATAGGCGACCGCCTCCACGTCGATGCGGGGCCCGAGCGCGCCGCGCCAGCCGATCTCGACGGCGTCTATCTTTTCCGGATCGGCGCCGTCCGTCGTCTGATTGATCTGCAGGCGGTAAAGGTCCGTCGTCTGAGGCGGGCGCGCGCCGCGCGCATAGCTGAGAAAGGCCGCCCCCTCGCCGAGCGCGTAAAGCAGGCTCGCCTTGGGGCTGAGAGTGAAGAAGTCGTCGGTCCGGTCTTCGGGCCGCAGGAAGCGCCCCGTCGCGCCGGCGGCTGTCCGGTTGTCGTAATCGTAGCGCGTCCAGTCGGCGCGCGCCGCGAGGCCGGCCGTCAGCCGGGCGCCGAGCGCGTAGCGCGCCTGGGCGAAGCCCGAAACCGTCGCCGCCTTCACCTCATAATCGTAATGCACGCCCTGCGGAAACGATCCGAAGCTCGGCAGGGACTGTGTCTCCGTCAGATAGCCCTCCGTGTACTCCCAATCGAGGCCGGCGATGAAGGAAAGCCGGTCCGACGCGTCGGCGTAGACGGCCGACTGCGCGCCGAAGCTCCAGTGGCCGTTCTCCTCGAACGCCTGCGACGGCAGGAAGTGCATGAGAAAGCGCATCTCGTTCCAGCGCGCGAAGGGCGTCACGGAGACCGTCAGCCCCTCGCGGGGCGCATAGGCGATCTCGCTCGACAGGCGCGCGGCCTTCGCGTCGCGGAACGCCTCCGGATTGGGATTGGTCCGCCGCAGATCGGGATCGCGATAGGCGTCCGGCCCCTCAACGAAGCCCGCCGTCTCCTGATTGAGATTCGTTCCCGACAGAACCGTCCGTATGGAGAGCGCGCCGGCGCGGTAATCATGGCGCAAGGTCGCCTTTTGCTGGTCGAGGCCGGAATCGGCGCGGTAGCCCGCTTCCGAGGCCAGCGAAAACGCGGCGTGAACGCCGTGCGCGCCCTGCGTTCCCGAGACATAGGCCGAACCCTTGAAGCGCTCCACTGTGTCGCCGGAGACGAAAAGACCCGCCGCAAGCGGTTCCGGCGAGGGCGCGGGCGTGAGCACGTTGATCACGCCGTGAATGGCGTTTGCGCCATATGCCGCGCCGCTCGGCCCGCGGACGATCTCGATGCGCTCGGCGATCTCCGTATGCGCTTCGAACAGCGCGTTGACGTTGGCGAAGCCCGCCGAGCGCAGCGGCGCGCCGTTTTCAAGAAACAGGAACGAGCCGGCCCCCGCCCCGCCCGTCAGCACCGGCGAGCGGATCGAGGTGAGATGCTCCTGTCCGTTGTTGCGATGGATGAGCACGCCGGGCGCGCGCGCGAGGATCTCGCTCGGATGGTCGGCCGCGGCGCGCGCGATCTCGGCCGCGTCGATGACCGCCACATTGCCCGCCACTTCCGACGTCGCCTGCGCCCGCCGCTCGGCGACGACGACGATCTGATCCGCCCGGGCCTCGGCGACGACGAGCGCGGCGAAGGCCGCAGCCGTCGCCCCACAGGTTCGCACCCTGTACGACAATTCCCTGCTCCGTTTGGCTTTGCGGACCGGCCCCAGCCCGTTCGGCCCCGGCAATCTAGCCGGCTCGCCCGGGCCGTCAATCACGCGGCCGGCTGCGCCGCGCGGATGACATCGCTGGCGGGCGCTTCTACTCTCGTCCAAACTGCAGGAGCGGACGGGCGGGGAGGCGCCGGATGCCGGGATCATCGCATAAGAGGGCCAGGGGGCGGGCCGCCGCCGCGATGGGCGCCGCCATTCTTCTGTGCGGACCAGCGATCGCCCAGAATTATCCCGATCGGCTCTTGTGGGGCGACACCCATCTTCACACCAATCTGTCCGTCGACGCCTATTTTTTGGGAAATCGTTCGGCGGACGCCGACACCGCCTATCGCTTCGCCAAGGGCGAGCCGGTCATTCATCCCTATCACCGCGCGCGGATGCAGCTTCGCACGCCGCTCGACTTTCTCGCGGTCACCGATCACGGCGAGCTGATGGGCGTCCCCTATCGGCTCATCACCCTGCGCGACGAGCGGCTGACGCGCACGCGGCTCGGAGCGCGCCTCATCGAGCTCGTCGACGAGGGCCGCAGCGAAGACGCTTTCGGCCTCTTCATTCTGTCGATCAACCTCGCCGGCCTGCCGGAGGAAGAGCGCCCGGCCAAGGTCGGCCTGTTGAAAGCGCTTTCCTGGCGCGTGCAGTCGCTGTTCCGGCCGATGGACCGCGAAAGGCTGGCGACCGAATGGCTCGCCGGCGACCCGACCCTTCTGCAGGACCTCGACCAGCGCGATCTCATCCGCACGAGCTGGGCGTTCAACATCGACGCCGCCGAGCGCCACAACGCGCCGGGCGCGTTCACCACGCTCATCGGCTGGGAGTACACGCCGACGCCCGACGGCGCCAATCTTCACCGCATCGTCTTCACGCCGATGAACGGCGAGAAGGCGAAGACGTTCCTCCCCTTTTCTTCCAACGACAGCCCGCGCCCGGAGGATCTGTGGGCCTGGCTCGCCGAGACGAGCGCGGCGCTGGGCGAGGACTTCATCTCGATCCCGCACAATTCCAATATCTCCAAGGGCAGAATGTTCGCGCGCGTCGACTCCGACGGCCGGCCCATCGACGCCGAATACGCGCGCCTGCGCGCGACATGGGAGCCGGTCGCCGAGGTCACGCAGATCAAGGGCACGTCGGAGACCCATCCCCTGCTCTCGCCCGACGACGAATTCGCCGGCTTCGAGTTCTTCAACCGCCTCATCGAGGCGCGCGAGGGCCGTCAGACCGAGCCGACCGTAACGGATGCGGACTATGTGCGCGGCGCGCTGAAGACGGGCCTGGAGATCGAGGCGCAGGTCGGCGTCAACCCCTACAAGCTCGGCATGATCGGTTCGACCGACTCCCATTCCGGCCTGGCGACGGCGGAGGAGGACAATTTCGCCGGCAAGATGGCGATCGACTCGATTCCCGAGAATAAAGCGACCGGTTTCGGCCAGGTGTCAGGCTGGGAGATGTCGGCTTCCGGCCTCGCCGCCGCCTGGGCTCGAGAGAATACGCGCGAGGAAATCGCCGCGGCCTTCCGCCGGCGCGAGGTGTACGGCACGACGGGGCCGCGGATCGCGCTGCGCTTTTTCGGCGGCTACGACTTCGCGCCCGAAGACGCCGCCGCGCGCGACATCGCCGCGGTCGGCTACGCCAAGGGCGTGCCGATGGGCGGCGATCTTACCCGCGCCGCGGACGGGCGCGCGCCGAGCTTCCTCGTGCGCGCGGTGAAGGATCCCGTGGACGCCAATCTCGACCGGGTGCAGATCGTCAAGGGCTGGCTGGGGCCGGACGGGAAAGCGCGCGAGAAGGTCTTCGACGTCGCCTGGTCGCCGGGGCGCGAAAGGTCGGCTGACGGACGGCTCGCGCCCGTGGGCGACACGGTCGATCGCGCCTCGGCCACCTATGAAAACGCGATCGGCGCGGTCGAACTTGCGACGGTCTGGACCGATCCCGAGTTCGATCCGGACGCGCGGGCTTTCTATTACGTCCGCGTGCTGCAGATTCCGACGCCGCGCAACTCCCTTTACGACTCCGTCGCGCTGGGCGCGCCGCATCCCGAGGGCTATCCGCCCGCCATTCAGGAGCGGGCCTATTCCTCGCCCATCTGGTACACGCCCTGATCGCGCCTGAGCGATGACGCCGCGCTCCATACTGAAAGATCCGCTGACGCATTTTCTGGCCGCCGGCGCGCTCGTCTTCGCCGCGGCGAGCGCGCTCGCGCCGCCCGAGCCGGACGAAGCGCGCATCGAGGTGACGCGCGCGGCGCTTCTGGCGTTCATCCAGTACCGCTCGAAAGCGTTCGAGCCGGCGGCCGCGGCGGCCCTGCTCGACGCCATGAGCCCCGCCGAAAAGCGGCGCCTCGTCGAAGACTTCATCGAGGAAGAGGTCCTCCACCGCGAGGCGAAGGCGCTCGGCCTCGAAGAAAACGATTATGTCATCCGCCAGCGACTGACGCAGAAGCTGCGTTTCATCGTCGAGGCCGCGGCGGAAGCCGGCCCGCCCTCCGAAGAGGAGATCAGGGCCTTCTTCGAGGCCGAGCGCGCGCGCTATCGCGTGCAGCCGTCGGCGACCTTCGCGCATGTATTCTTCAGCGCCGAACGCGCCGACCCCGCCGGCGATGCGGCCGCATTGATCGAGCGGCTCAATCGCGAGGGCGCGCCGTTCGAAGCGGCGACGCGCCACGGCGACCGCTTTCCTTTCCATACGAATTACGTCGAGCGCACCTGGGACTACGTCGCCTCGCAGTTCGGCGAAGAGGCGGCGCGCGAAATCTTCGCCGAAGACCGTCCCTTCGGCGTCTGGCGCGGACCGGTGCTGTCGCCCCATGGCGCGCACGCGATCTATGTGAAAACCGTCGAGCCGGCGCGCGACCCCGCGCTCGAGGAAATCCGCGAAAAGGTCGCCGAGGACGCCGCCCGCGCCCGCCGCGAAGCCGCACAGCGGCGCGTCATCGCCGAGACCGTCGCGCAATACGACATCGTCGTCGCGGAAGACGTCGGCGTCGCGGCGCCCGAACCGGCCGCGCCATGACGCTCGCCGTACGGATCGCTTTATGCCTGATCGCGCTGGCGGCGGCGGGCGCGGCGCGCGCGCACGACTCCCGCCCGCTGACGGTCGTCATCGAGGAGACCGGGCAGGACGTCTACGCCGTGCGCTGGCGCGCGCCGGCCTCCGTCGAGCGCGCGAACGCGCCGACCGCCAGCCTCGGCCCGCCCTGCATCGCGCTTTCCCGGCCTGCCGAGACGGCGCTCGAAGGAAGCGCGCTCTATCGCTGCGAGGGCGGGCTCGGCGACGCCGAGGCGCGCGTCGATTGGCCCGTCTACAACCCTTCGCTCGCGACGCTGTTTCGCCTGACCTATCGCTCCGGCGAGACGCAGTCCGTTCTTCTTGGCCCGGAGCGATCCGTCTGGACGCCGGCCGCGCCGACGGCGTTCGCCGGCGTCGCCGCGAACTATTTTCTGCTGGGGGTCGAGCACATCCTGATCGGGATCGATCATATCCTCTTTCTTTTCGGGCTGCTCATCCTCGCGCGCAGCCTGCCGCGCATCCTCGTCACGGTGACGGGCTTCACCATCGCGCATTCGGTCACGCTCGCCCTCGTCGCGCTCGACGCCGCGCGCGTCTCGGTTCCCGCCGTCGAGGCGACGATCGCGCTGTCGATCGTCTTCGTCGCCGCCGAGATCGCCCGCGGCGACCGGACGACGCTCGCCTGGCGCCGGCCGGTTCTCGTCGCGAGCGCCTTCGGCCTGCTGCACGGGGCAGGATTCGCGGCGGCGCTGTCGGAGATCGGCCTTCCGCAGACGGAGCGCGTCGCCGCACTGCTGTTCTTCAACATCGGCGTGGAGGCGGGCCAGCTTCTGCTCGTCGCGGGCGCGCTCGCCGGCGCCTTCCTCTGGCGGCGCCTTGCGCGCCCCGCCCTGCCGGCCGCGCGCGCCTTTCCCGTTTCGGGCGAAACGGCCGCCGGCTACGGGCTCGGCCTCGTTTCGGCCTTCTGGTTCGCGGAGCGAAGCTGGGCGGTTCTCGCCTGAAGCCCGCCCCTCCCCATTGGGCCGAAAACCGGGCATAATCGCTTCCGCCGTCACTGCGCGCCGCGCGCGGAAAGGCCGACGCCATGAAGCACGCCGCCATTGTCGCCGCAATCGATCTCGACGACGATCTGGCCGACGCGGTCATCCTCGCCGCGCTCGGCCTTGCGCGGAAGGACGGCGCGCGCCTGCATGTGGTCAGCGCCTGGCCGCCGCTCGCGACCGCCTCCGGCTATGTCGCCGACATCGCGCCGGTCGCCGCCACGCCGCTGACCGAGGAAGCGATCGCCGCCGACCGCGAGGCGCGCGCCGGCCATGAAAAGCGTCTCAAGAAGCGCGCGGACGCCCTCGCGCCGGACGCCGTCGTCAGGGCGCTCGACGGCGAGCCAGCCCACGCCGTCGCCGCCTACGCCCAGGAGGTCGACGCCGATCTCATTGTCACCGGCTCGCACCAGCGCGGTTTCTGGGGACGCCTGTTTCAGGGCGCCTCCTCGCGCGAGCTCATCCGCGAAGCGCCGTGCGGCGTGTTCCTCGTCACCCGGTCCTACGCCGACAAGGTGATGAAGGCGCGCGCCTGACCGGCTCCGGGCGCCGGCTCACGCCGTCAGGCGTTCATGGTGCCAGCGCAGGTGATCGTCGACGAAGCTCGCGATGAAGTAATAGCTGTGGTCGTAGCCTTCCTGCCGGCGCAAGGCGAGCGGCTGGCCCGCCGCAGCGCAGGCCTTGACCAGCAGCGCGGGCTTCAGCTGCTCTTCGAGAAACGGGTCCGCCGTTCCCTGATCGACCAGCATGTCCGCAACGCGCGCCCCGTCTTCGATGAGCGCGCAGGCGTCGTATTCCCGCCAGCGCGATTCGTCCGCGCCCAGATAGCCGGCGAGCGCCTTGCGTCCCCACGGGCAGTTCATCGGCGAGGCGATCGGCGCGAAGGCCGAGACCGAGCGAAACCGCGCCGGATCGCGCAGCGCCATGGTCAGCGCGCCGTGCCCGCCCATGGAATGGCCGAAAATCCCGACGCGGCCCTCCGCGACGGGAAATTCGGAAAGGACCAGCGCGTAAAGCTCCTTCTCGACATAGCTGCGCATCCGGTAATGCGCCGACCACGGCGCTTCTGCCGCATCGACGTAAAAGCCGGCGCCGAGACCGAAATCGTAGGCGCCGTCCGGATCGTCGGGAACATCCGGCCCGCGCGGGCTCGTGTCCGGCGCGACGATGACGAGGCCGAGCGCGGCGGCCAGGCGCTGCGCCCCGGCTTTCGCGATGAAGTTCTCCTCGGTGCAGGTCAGGCCCGACAGCCAGAACAGCGCCGGAAACGGCCCCTCTCCCGGCGGCAGATAGAGGCCGAATCGCATGGCCGTCTTCGTCTCGGCCGAGGCATGGGCGTAGATGCGCTGCTCGCCGCCGAAGGACTTGCTCGAAGACTTGAGCTCCAGGCTCATCGCCGCCTCCGTCAATAAACGATCACGGAACGGATCGACTTTCCCTCATGCATCAGATCGAACGCCGTGTTGATCTCTTCCAGCTTCAGCACATGGGTGATCATCGGGTCGATCTCGATCTTCCCGCTCATGTACCAGTCGACGAATTTCGGCGTGTCGGTGCGCCCGCGCGCGCCGCCGAAGGCCGTGCCTTTCCACACCCGCCCGGTCACAAGCTGGAAGGGGCGGGTCGAAATCTCCTTTCCCGCCTCGGCCACGCCGATAATGACGCTCTCGCCCCAGCCGCGATGGCAGCATTCGAGCGCCTGGCGCATCACGTCGACGTTCCCGGTGCAGTCGAAGCTGTAATCCGCCCCGCCGTCGGTCAGCGCGACGATATGCTGCACGATGTCGCCGTCTATTTTTTTCGGATTGACGAAATGGGTCATGCCGAAGCGGCGGCCCCATTCCTCCTTGGCGTCGTTGATGTCCACGCCGACGATCATGCCCGCGCCGACCAGTCGCGCGCCCTGCACGACGTTGAGGCCGATGCCGCCGAGCCCGAAGACGACCACGTTCGCGCCCGGCGTCACTTTCGCCGTGTTGACGACCGCGCCGACGCCGGTGGTCACGCCGCAGCCGATATAGCAGGTCGTCTCGAACGGCGCATCCTTGCGGATTTTCGCCAGCGCGATCTCCGGCAGCACCGTGTAGTTCGAGAAAGTCGAGCAGCCCATGTAATGATGGATCGGCTTTCCCTTGTAGGAAAAGCGCGTCGTCCCGTCCGGCATCAGGCCCTTGCCCTGGGTGGCGCGAATGGCCGTGCACAGATTGGATTTGCGCGACAGGCAGGTTTTGCACTGGCGGCATTCGGGCGTGTAGAGCGGGATCACATGATCGCCCGGCGCGACCGACGTCACGCCCGGGCCGACCTCGCGCACGATCCCGGCGCCCTCATGGCCGAGGACGGAGGGAAAGATTCCTTCCGAATCGAGGCCGTCGAGCGTGTAGGCGTCGGTGTGACACACGCCCGTCGCCTTGATTTCGACGAGCGCCTCGCCGGCTTTGGGGCCTTCGAGATCGAGTTCGACGATTTCGAGCGGCTTTTTCGGTTCGAATGCGACCGCGGCGCGCGTCTTCATGAGAGCCTCCTTGTTTCTCAGGCTCCATCATAGAACGGCCGCGCGCCGCGCACGAGGCGAAACCGTCTCTATCCGCGCGCTTTCGCTTCGCGGCGCCGGCGCGTGAGAATGAACTCGGTGTAGCCGTTGGGCTGCGCGGCGCCGTCGAAGACTAGATCGCAGGCCGCGCGGAAGGCCGGTCCGTCGAAACCGGGCGCCATCGGCCGGTAGTTCGGATCGTCCCTGTTCTGACGATCGACCACGGCCGCCATGCGCTTGAGCGTCTCGAGAACCTCCTCGCGCGCGACGACGCCGTGACGCAGCCAGTTGGCGATATGCTGGGAGGAAATGCGCAAGGTGGCCCGGTCCTCCATCAGCCCGACGTCGTGAATGTCCGGCACTTTCGAGCAGCCGACGCCCTGATCGACCCAGCGCGAGACATAGCCGAGAATGCCCTGGGCGTTGTTTTCCAGCTCCTCGCGGATCTCCTCGGGGCTGAAATTGCGCCCCGGCGCGAGCGGCGGGGTCAGCAGCGCGTCGAGATCGCCCGTCCCCTGGCCTTTCAGCGCCTCCTGCCGGGCGAAGACGTCGACCTCGTGATAATGCAGCGCGTGGAGCGTCGCCGCGGTCGGGGACGGAACCCATGCCGTCGTCGCGCCCGCTTCGGGATGAACGATCTTCTGCGCGAGCATGTCGGCCATGCGGTCGGGCGCGGCCCACATGCCCTTGCCGATCTGCGCCTTGCCCTTGAGGCCGCAGGCGAGGCCGATCCCGACATTGCGCGCCTCGTAGGCTTTGATCCAGGCGGCGTCCTTCATCTCGTTCTTGCGGATGACCGGCCCGCCTTCCATGATCGTGTGAATCTCGTCGCCGGTGCGATCGAGAAAGCCCGTGTTGATGAACACGAGACGCGCGCGCGCCGCATGGATGCAGGCGGCGAGATTGGCGGAGGTCCGCCGCTCCTCGTCCATCACGCCCATCTTCAGCGTGTTTCGCGCGAGGCCCAGCATGTCCTCGACGCGCGCGAAGAGCTCCGTCGCGAAGGCGACCTCCTCCGGCCCGTGCAGCTTGGGTTTGACGATGTACACAGAACCGGCGCGGCTGTTGCGCATGGCGCCGGCGCCCTTGAGGTCGTGCATCGCGACGAGCGACGTGACGGCCGCGTCAAGGAAGGTTTCGGGAATCTCCCGTCCCGCGCGGTCGAGCACCGCGTCCGTATACATATGATGCCCGACATTGCGCACGAGCAGCATCGCCCGACCCGGCAGCGTGAAGGCCTCGCCCGCCGGCGACACATAAGCGCGGTCCGGCTCGAGCCGGCGCTCCATCTCGCGCCCGCCCTTCTCGAAGCGGGCCGCGAGGTCGCCTCTCATCAGGCCGAGCCAGTTGCGATAGACCCGCGTCTTGTCTTCCGCATCGACGGCGGCGACGGAATCCTCGCAGTCGATGATCGCGCTCACCGCCGCTTCGACGATCACGTCGGCGACCCCGGCGGCATCGTCCCTGCCGATCGGGTGCGCGCGGTCGACGGCGATCTCGACATGCAGCCCGTGATTGCGCAGAAGGATCGCCTCCGGCGCTTCGGGCGCGCCGCGATAGCCGGCGAATTTCTCCGGGCTCGCCAGCCCTGTCGCGCCGGCGGCGGTCTCGACGACGAGCGCGCCCTTCTCCACGCGATAGGCCGTCGCCTCGGCGTGGGCGCCTTTCGCCAGCGGCGCGGCGCGGTCGAGAAACGCCTTGGCGAAGGCGATGACCTTGGCGCCGCGTTTCGGATTATAGCTCCGGCCCCGCTCGGCGCCGTCCGTTTCGGGAATGGCGTCCGTGCCGTAAAGCGCGTCGTAAAGGCTGCCCCAGCGGGCGTTCGCCGCGTTGAGGGCGTAGCGCGCGTTGCTCGCCGGCACGACGAGCTGCGGGCCCGCGACGGCGCACAGCTCAGGGTCGACATTCGCAGTCTCGACGGAGAACGGCGCAGGCTCCTCGACGAGATAGCCGATCTCGCGCAGGAACGCCTGATAGGAAGCGGCGTCGAAGGCCGCGCCGGCACGGGACCGATGCCAGTCGTCGAGCTTTTCCTGCAGCGCGTCGCGGCGCGCGAGCAGCGCGCGGTTCTTCGGCCCGAGCGTCTCGACGATGTCGGCGAGCCCGCTCCAGAAGGCGTCCGCGCCGACCCCGGTTCCGGGCAGGGCCTCCTCCTCGACGAAGGCGGCGAGAACGGGGGCGACTTTCAGGCCGGCTTTCTCGATCATCGGTTCCTTCCCTGGCTGGTCTGCTGTTTTCTGCGCGGCGCGCCGCAGCCCGGCGGCGGCGGGCCGGCGGCGGGGCATATTGCACCGCAAAATCGGCCGCGTCCCGCGTTAATTGCAGCCCGCCGGGCCCGGAGCAAGACCCGCGCGGAGCCCCGGACGGAAAAAGCGGGCGCTCGCGCGCCCGCTTTCTTGCGCTGCGGCCTGTCGGCGCCCCCTCAGGAAATGCGGAACAGGCTCTGCGCGGCCACCATGCAGAACAGCATGGGAATGGACAAAACCGTGTTCGTCCGTGAAAAGAGCATCGCCGTGCGCGCGGCCTTCGCCTTGGCGTCGGCGTCGAGATTGGGGAACCTGTCGGCGATGTTGAGCGCCTTTTTCTGGTTCGGCCAGATCACGAACCAGACGTTGAACCACATGATCGCGCCCAGCCACATGCCGATTCCGATCACCGTATGGCCCGCCACCGCGAAATTGTCGACGGCGCCGATGGTGATCGCTTCGACGATGTAATTGTTGAGCCAGGCGAGAATGAGCCCCGTCACGATGGTCGACATCGCCGCCCAGCGGAACCAGAACAGCGCCGAGGGCGCGATATGCTTGCCGATCGCCGGTTTCTGCTCGTCCGGGATCTTCGGCATGGTCGGGATCTGGACGAAATTGAAATACCACAGAAGCCCGATCCACATGACGCCCGAGACGACATGCAGCCAGCGGAACAGGAACGACCAGAAGGTCCGGTCGAACGCCCCGCTCCAGGCGAAAGCGTAAAGCAGGAGCAGCACGACGGCGAGCGCGACGCCGGCGATCACTGCGTTTCTGAGATTGGTGAGCACAGCCGTCATTCCGATGCCTCCATCCGGATAGCCGGGCCGCGGCCGTTCGCCGCCGCGCCGCCAGTCTTGATACGGAACGCTGTCACATGCCGGGCCAGGGGCGTCGCCGCCGGACCGCGCGCCTTGCAAGCGACTGTTTCTCCCGTCCTTTTCGCCGACAAGGCTGAAGGCGCATTGTAGCGCGGTCCGGGCGCGCCGCAAAGCCTCCGCACGCCGACGACCGGCCCGCACGGAAAGTCAGTCCGGAGACGTATTTTGCGCTGCGACATGCCCTGTCCGTCGCAATGCGGATTATTTTGTTTCCGGAACGTTTGGGCGGATGATCCCGGGCCGGTCGAATCCGGGCCTGGCGGCGCGGCGGCGGGCCGCCCCTTGGAGAGACGGGCCGATTCGCGGCGGAGATCATCCGTATGCAGCCCTTATCCAGGCCGGCGCAGGCTTTCTCCCCGGACGGCGCGGGGACGGGCGCGGCCGTCCGCCGCGGCGTCGGGCGGTCCCGCCTTGCCGGGGCCCGCGCCAGAGCGCGCCGCCGCCGATCCGGCGACCGGCCGGACGGGCTCGCCCGGCCTGGCGCGCGCCTCGCCGGGCCGCCCCGGTCCCCCGATTGACAGCGTGCGGGCGCGCCCGTAAGACGGCGCTCCCATATATCCCAGACTTGGGGCAGTAGCTCAGTTGGGAGAGCGCGACGTTCGCAATGTCGAGGTCAGGGGTTCGATTCCCCTCTGCTCCACCAGTTCCCTTTCCTTCTAGAGCAATGATCGCCGGACTGCGCGAGTCTGCGCGCGGCTGTAGACAGACGCCGGAAGGCGCCGCACGATCAAGGCGTTAAGGAGAAGCCGCCAAAGGCTGAACAGGAGGAACGCCATGGGCGCCGATTCCGCGCGCGCCGCGGAGGATCGCGGCGACGTAGCCGCCCGCCTCCGCGCCGTCTTCGCCCTGCAGAAACAGGCCTTCGCCGAGGAGCCCTATCCGTCGCAGGCGACGCGCGCGGCCTGGCTCGACGCGCTCGAACGCGCGGTCGAGACGAACGAAGAACGCATCGTCGAAGCGATCAGCGCCGATTTCGACGGGCGCGCGCGCGCCGAAACGCTCATCGGCGAGGTGCTGACGACCCTCGGCGCGATCCGTCACGCCCGGCGCCGTCTCGCCCGCTGGATGCGCCCGCGCCGGGTCGCCACGCCGCTCCACATGCTGCCCGGCAGGAGCCGGATCGTCCCGCAGCCGCTGGGCGTCGTCGGGATCATCGCGCCCTGGAACTACCCCCTTCAGCTCGCCCTGTCGCCGGCGGCGGCGGCCCTCGCCGCGGGCGACCGGGTGATGATCAAGCCGAGCGAGATCACCCCGCGCACGAGCGCGCTGATGAAGGAAATTCTGGGCCGCGAATTCGACGAGCGCGTGCTCGCCGTCGCCGTCGGCGGGGTCGAGACCGGCGCGGCTTTCGCCGAAATTCCCTTCGACCATCTTCTGTTCACCGGCTCGACGGCGGTGGGCCGTCGCATCGCCGAAGCCGCCGCGAAAAACCTCACGCCGACGACGCTGGAGCTCGGCGGCAAGTCGCCGGCGATCATCGACGAGAGCGCCGATCTCGCCGCCGCCGCGCGCGCCATCGCTCACGGCAAGCTGTTCAACGCCGGCCAGACCTGCGTGGCGCCGGACTATGTCCTCGCGCCCCGCGGCCGGCTCGACGCGACGGTCGAGGCCGTCGCCGAAGCGGCGCGCGCGCTCTATCCCGAGATCGATACGACGCCGGACTATACGGCCGTCGTCTCGGACCGCCATTTCGCGCGGCTGAAGGAGATGGTCGAAGAGGCCCGCGCGGCCGGCGCGCGCATCGTCGAGGTCGGCTCGGCCAACGCGCTGCATCCCCGGCGCAAGCTGCCTTTCACGATCGTCGTCGAGCCGCCGGAGACGATCCGCCTCATGAAGGAGGAGATCTTCGGCCCCGTTCTGCCGGTGCTCGCGGTCGAGAACGCCGACGACGCCATCGCCCGGGTCAACGCCGGCGAGCGCCCGCTCGCGCTTTACTGGTTCGGCCGCGACGCTGAGACGCGCGACAAGGCGCTCAAGCGCACCGTCGCCGGCGGCGTCACCGTCAACGGAACGCTCTGGCATGTGGCGCAGGAAAACCTGCCCTTCGGCGGCGTCGGCGCGAGCGGCCAGGGCGCCTATCACGGCGAGGCGGGCTTCGAGACCTTCTCGCACATGAAGCCTGTCTTCCAAGCAAGCCGACTCTCCAGCGGGGGGATGCTGCATCCGCCCTATACGGACAAAACCGCGCGCATCATCAACTTCGTCAAAAAGGTGATCTGATGAAGAACGCGAACGGCGCCGGGTCGCAGATCGGCGAGTTCGACTACGTCGTCGTCGGCGCGGGCTCGGCGGGCTGCGTGCTCGCCGCCCGGCTTTCCGAGGATTCTGGCGTGCGCGTCTGTCTTCTCGAAGCCGGCCCGCCGGATAAAAGCCCGCTCATTCATACGCCGCTCGGCTTCATCTTCTTTCCCAAGACCGCGCCCATCAACTGGCGTTTCGACACGACGCCGCAGAAGCATCTCAACGGGCGCTGCGGCCACCAGCCGCGCGGACGCACGCTGGGCGGGTCGAGCTCCATCAACGCGATGATCTATATCCGCGGAACGCCCGGCGACTACGACCGGTGGGCGCAGCTCGGCGCGACGGGATGGTCGTATGCGGACGTTCTTCCCTATTTCAAAAAGGCCGAGGACCAGCAGCGCGGCGCGAACGAATGGCACGGCGTGGGCGGGCCGCTGACGGTCTCGGACCTGCGTTATAAGAATCCGCTGTCGGAGACCTTCCTTCAGGCCGCGGCAGAGCTGCAGCTTCCCTTCAACGACGACTTCAACGGCCCGAAGCAGGAAGGCGTGGGCTATTATCAGGTGACCCAGCGCAACGGGCGGCGCTGTTCGGCCGCGGTCGCCTATCTCCATCCGGCCCGTTCAAGGCCGAATCTCACGGTGATATCGGACGCCCACGCCGAGCGCGTGCTGTTCGATGGCCGCCGGGCGACGGGCGTGCGCTTCCGCGCGAACGGCGCGGCGCGGACCGTGACGGCCCGGCGCGAGGTGATTCTGTCCGCCGGCGCGTTTCAGTCCCCGCAGCTTCTCATGCTCTCCGGCGTGGGGCCGGGCGCGCATTTGCGCGCGCACGGGATCGAGGTCGTCGCCGATTCGCCGGAAGTCGGCGCCAATCTTCAGGATCATCTCGACTACACGGTCCTGCGCAAGGCGAAGACGCCGCATACGGTCGGGCTCAATCTTTCGATGGCGCTGCGCTTCGTTCCGGCGCTGATCGCCTTCAAAAAGCGCGGCGAGGGTCTGCTGACGTCGAACCTCGCCGAGGCCGGCGGCTTTCTCAAAACCGACCCGTCGCTCGACGAGCCCGACATCCAGCTCCACTTCCTGCCGGCCCTCGTCGACGATCACGGCCGCAAGAAGCATCTCGGCGCGGGATATTCGTGCCATGTGTGCGTGCTGCGCCCGAAAAGCCGCGGGACGGTCTCGCTGGCGAGCCCCGACCCGACGGCGCCGCCCGCGATCGACCCGAACTTCCTGGGCGACGAGGACGACCTGCGCCGCCTCGCGAAAGGCGCGCGCATCGTCCACCGTCTCTTCGACGCGCCCGCCTTCGCAGCGATCGACGGCGCGCAGCTCTATCTCGACCGGAACGCCGACGACGCGGCGCTGATCGCCGACATCCGGGCCAGGGCCGATACGATTTACCATCCCGTCGGGACCTGCCGGATGGGTTCGGACGAGCGCGCCCCGCTCGATCCGGCCCTGCGGGTTCGCGGCGTGGAAAGGTTAAGGGTGGTCGACGCCTCGGTCATGCCGACGCTGATCGGCGGCAACACCAACGCGCCGACCATCATGATCGGCGAGAAGGGCGCCGACCTCATCCGCGCCGACGCCTGACGAAGGCGCGGAAACCGGCTTTTTCCGGCCGAAATCTTGCTTCACCCATAGGGCTGTTTCCGCCGCCGGGCCGTTCCTGTTAGAAGGACGGCCTCGCGCCTGAAGGAGAGCCCGAACGCATGTGCGGCATCATCGGCATACTCGGCAGGACGGACGTCGCGCCCGCGATCGTCGAAGGCCTCAAAAGGCTCGAATATCGCGGCTACGACTCCGCGGGCGTGGCCGCCGTTCATCAAGGACGTCTCGACCGGCGTCGCGCCTCCGGCAAGCTCGCCAATCTCGAAGCGGTCCTGGCCGAGCGGCCCCTGCCCGGCGCGGCCGGCATCGGCCACACCCGCTGGGCGACCCACGGCGCGCCGACCGAGACGAACGCCCATCCCCACGCCACCGAGCGCGTGTCGGTCGTCCATAACGGCATCATCGAGAATTTCGCCGTGCTGCGCCGGGAGCTGCAGGAGAAAGGCCGCCGCTTCGAATCGGAGACCGACGCCGAGGTCTGCCCGCAGCTCATCACCCATTATCTCGAGACGGAGAATCTGAGCCCCGCCCAGGCCTTCCACAAGGCGATCTCGCGCCTGAAGGGCGCCTTCGCCTTCGTGGCGATCTTCGCCGGCGAGGACGATCTGATGATCGGCGCGCGCCGCGGCAGCCCGCTCGCCGTGGGGCGCGGCCACGGGGAGATCTTTATCGGCTCGGACGCCTACGCGCTCGCGCCCTTCTCCAACCGGGTGACCTATCTCGACGAAGGCGACTGGGTGGTCGCCACGCGCGCCGGCTTTCAGGTCTATGACGCGGCCGGCGCCCCGGTCGTCCGCAAGGAGACGATCTCGTCCGCCGCCGACGCGCTCGTCGACAAGGACGGGCATCGCCATTTCATGGCCAAGGAGATCCACGAACAGCCGGAGGTCATCGCGCACACCCTGTCGCGCTATCTCGATCCGGCCAGCGAGACGATGCGCCTGCCGGAAGGCGCGTTCGATTTCGCGCGGCTCGACCGGCTGACCGTCTCCGCCTGCGGGACGGCTTATTACGCGGGCCTCATCTCCAAATACTGGTTCGAGACCTGGGCGGGCCTGCCGGTCGAGATCGACATCGCCTCCGAGCTTCGCTACCGCGACGTTCCGTATACGGAAGGCGGCGGCGCGCTCTTCGTCTCGCAGTCGGGCGAAACCGCCGACACGCTCGCGGCCCTGCGCGAGGCGCGCGCCAGAGGGCAGAAGATCGCCGCCGTCGTCAACGTGCCGGAGTCGAGCATCGCGCGCGAGGCCGACGTCATCTTCCCGATGGCCGCGGGCCCGGAGATCGGCGTCGCCTCCACCAAGGCCTTCACCTGCCAGCTCGCCGCCCTCGCCTGCATCGCCGTCGCGGCGGGCCGGGCGCGCGGACGCCTCGACGCCGAGGCCGAGCGCGCGCTCGTGCGCGCCCTCCTTGAGACGCCGCGGCTCGTCGCCGAAGCGCTCGCCGGGGCCGGGGAAATCGAGGCGATCGCGCGCGAGATCGCCGAGGCGCGCGACGTGCTCTATGTCGGGCGCGGGGTGAACTTCCCGCTCGCCCTCGAAGGCGCGCTGAAGCTCAAGGAAATCTCCTACATTCATGCCGAAGGCTACGCCGCCGGCGAGCTCAAGCACGGCCCCATCGCGCTCATCGACAAAGACGTGCCGGTGATCGTCGTCGCGCCGCGCGACGCGCTTTACGAAAAGACCATCTCCAACATGCACGAGGTGATGGCGCGCGGCGGCAAGGCGCTGCTCATTTCCGACCGGGAGGGGATCGCCGAAGCCGGCGACGGGTTGTGGCGCGCCATCGAGACGCCGACGGTCCATCCCCTGCTCGCGCCCGTGGTCTACGCCGCGCCGATCCAGCTTCTCGCCTATTACACCGCGACGGCGAAGGGAACGGACGTCGACCAGCCCCGCAACCTCGCCAAATCGGTGACCGTGGAATAGGAGCCTTTCGTCCGATGACGGATCGCATCGTCGTCGCCGGCGGCGCCGGCTATATCGGCAGCCATGTCTGCGTCGAGCTGCTCGCCGTCGGCAAGGAGGTTCTCGTCGTCGACGACTTCTCCAATTCGAGCCCCGAAGCGCTCGCGCGCGTAGAAGAAATCGCCGGCCGGAAAATCGCGCTGCTCGAAGCCGATCTCGCAGACGCTGCGCAGGCGGAGAAAATCAACGCCGCGGTCGCCGCATTCCGCCCGGACGGCGCGGTGCATCTTGCGGGCCTCAAGGCGGTGGGCGAGTCGGTCGCCGAGCCCGAACGCTATTACCGGGTCAACATCAACGCGGCGCTCGCGCTTGTCCGCGCGCTCGACGCGGCCGGCGCGCGGCGAATCGTCTTTTCCTCCTCCGCCACGGTCTATGGCGAGGCCAATCCGAACCCGGTGCGCGAGGACGCGGCGACCGCGCCGGCCAATCCTTACGGCCGCACCAAGCTCTTCATCGAGGAGATCCTGAAAGACCTCGCCCGCGCCGATCCGCGCTGGCGCGCGTGCAATCTGCGTTATTTCAATCCCGTCGGCGCGCATCCCTCGGGGCGCATCGGCGAGGACCCCGAGGGCGTTCCCAACAATCTCTTCCCCTTCATCGCGCAGACGGCGGTCGGCCGACGCGAGAAGCTGCGCATCTTCGGCAAGGATTATCCGACGCGCGACGGCACGGGCGTGCGCGACTACATCCATGTCTGCGATCTCGCCCGCGGCCACCTCGCCGCGCTCGACTATCTCGCCGGCCATGAGGACGCGGGCGCGATCGACGTCAATCTCGGAACGGGCGTCGGTTATTCCGTGCTCGAAGCGGTGGAGGCGTTCGCCCGCGCGTCGGGCCGCGACATTCCTTACGAATTCGCGCCGCGCCGGCCCGGCGACGTGGCGGAGATCTACGCCGACCCGTCGCGGGCGGCGCGCCTGTTCGGCTGGAAGGCGCAGAAGACCCTCGCCGACATGTGCGCCGATCACTGGCGCTGGCAACGGGACAATCCGGACGGCTACCGCCGCTGAAGCCTCACGCCAGGCGCTCGGCGAACTGGCCGTATTTGCGGAAGCGGACCATATAGGTCGGCAGGATCGCCTCAACCGTGTCGGGGCGGATTCCAAGATCCTGAATGACGCCGACGCCTTCCTCGCCGCTGGCGCCGACCACGTTGTCTTTCTTCAGCAGCTTTATCTGATCGCGCGTGATCGGGGCTTCAACGAAGGGAAGAAGGCCCATCGCCTCGCCGGCGAGACCGACGAGCGGGGCGAGCGCGAAGGGAACCGGAAGGAGCAGGCGCTTGCGGCCGATCTCCTCGAGCAACAGCTCCATCAGCTCACGGAAGGTGTAGATTCGCGGGCCGCCGAGCTCATAGGTCCGCTCTGCCGCCTCCGGCCGGGCGAGCGCTTCGCAGGCCGCGTCCGCGACGTCGTCCACATAGACCGGCTGGAAGCGCGTCTTGCCCCCGCCGATGAGCGGCAGCGGCGTGAAGGGCGTCGTCGTCGCCATCGCCGCGAAGCGGTTGAAGAACGCGTCCTCCGGCCCGAACACGATGGAGGGGCGCAGGATCGTCGCCGACGGCATGGCCGCGCGCACGGCCTTCTCCCCGGCCGCCTTCGAGCGCGCATAAAGGCTCTCGCTGTTCTCGTCCGCCCCGATGGCCGAGACATGGACGAAGGCCTTCACGCCCGCCTCGGCGGCGAGCGCGGCGATCGCGCCGGCGCCGGCCGCATGAACGGCGTGGAAAGTCTGGCGGCCCTGCTGCGCGAGCACGCCGGTCAGATTTACGACCGCGTCGGCGCCGTCGAGCGCGCGGGCGACCGACGGGCGGTGGCGGACGTTCGCCTGGAAAAGCTGGATCTGGCCCACATGGCCCATCGGCCGGAGGAAATGGGCCAGATGCGGCCGGCGCACGGCGACGCGAATGCGCCATCCGCGTCTGGCGAGCTCGCGCACGACATTGCGCCCGATGAAGCCCGATCCGCCGAAGACGACCGCGAGTCCGCCAGCCATGCCCGTTCTCTCCGCTGATGAGACGCGCCGGCGGACCCGGCGCGCGCCGCGAAGGCCCTAGCCGAATTTTCCCGCCGCCTCAACGCGCCGATCGCCGCGCGAGGGCTCCTGGCGGAACCGGCCCCTCCGGTAGGCGGCGGGCGAAACGGCCGGCCGCCAGACGCCGCCGCGTCCACGCCGATGAAGGCCGCGCCCAAGCCGAAGGACGCCGCGTCCGCGTCGGCCCGGCGCTCCAATTGACAAGCGGCGCGCGGCTCGCCTATGGGAGCCCCTCGCTCCTGCCCAGGTGGCGGAATTGGTAGACGCGCAGGTTTCAGGTACCTGTGCCGCAAGGCGTGGAGGTTCGAGTCCTCTCCTGGGCACCAGGCGACTGTTTCTCACAGTCCGACCCCGGCGAGGTCAGCCGGCAACTGCGCCTGGCTTTTCTCGCCCTGGATATCGTCGCGGCCCTGCTCGACGGCGCCGCGCCGGCGCGACGCCTGCCCGTCCGCTGGGCGGCGCAGCGCCGGCTGCTCGGCTTTCCCCAACCCTGACCGCGCCCCCGCGCGCCCGTCGGTTGGCCGTCGAAAGAACAGGGAATGGCTGGTGGTCCGCGGCGGATTCGACCCTGCGATGCATGGGGCCTCGTAAAGCTCGGAAATGTCGCGGCAATTCTTGGCCGGAAAGTCCAAGAGACTAATTTGCCCAATTCAGGTGCGAAAAACCGCCCGAAATCTATTTATCTTTGTACTGAGCATTCGCGCGCCGATGACGCAGTCTGAATCCGACTCGCCGGCCGCCACAAAAAGACGTCAAACAATGACGTAATGGTGGAGGGGGCTGGATTCGAACCAGCGTAGCCATACGGCGCCAGATTTACAGTCTGGTGGATTTAACCACTCTCCCACCCCTCCACGGGGCCGGGCGGGCGCGCCGCTCGGCGAGAGGCGGGCCGGGCCGCAGCGCTGCGGCGCCCCGTCCGCCGGGGAGAGCCGGCTCTATAGTCGACGCGCGCGCGCTTCGCAACCGCGGCGCGGTCGCGCCAGGCGCGGACTTTCGACGCGCCCCCGCCCGCGCGCCGGCCGCAACCGCGCGCTCAAGACCGTTTCCTCCGGCGCGATCCTGATCTAGGCAGACGCGAAGCCCGCCGGAACAGCATGCGATGAAAAGCCAGACCAAAAACCGTCCGCCCGGCCGCAGACCGCCGCGCGAGGCGGCGGGCCCGCCCCGCCTTTTCATCTACGGCCGACACGCGGCGGCGGCCGCCCTCGCCAATCCGGCGCGCAAGATCCGCGCGCTCTGGGCGACCAAGAACGCGGCGGACTGGCTCGCCGGGCGCGCCCTGCCGGCGGCGCGCCTCGCGGCCCTGCGCGAGGCGCGCCCCGACGACATCGACCGGCTGTTGCCCGAAGGCGCCGTGCATCAGGGCATCGCCCTCGAGGTCGAGGACCTTCCCCGCGCGCGCCTCAAGGAGGTCTGCGATCCCGCCGACGGCCGGCCGGTCGTCGTGCTCGACCAGATCGCCGACCCGCAGAATATCGGCGCGATCTTCCGCTCGGCCGCCGCCTTCGGCGCGGCGGCGATCGTGGTGCAGGACCGGCGCACGCCGCCGCTCGCCGGCGCGCTCGCCAAGGCCGCGGCCGGCGCGCTCGAGCGCGTCCCCTGCGTGCGCGCCGTCAACATCGCCCGCGCGCTCGAAGCGCTGAAGGAGCGCGGCTATCACTGCGCGGGCCTTGCGGGCGAGGCCGAGACGCCTGTCGCGGCGATCCCGGCGGACGCGCCGGCTGCGCTCGTCCTCGGCGCGGAGGGCGCGGGCCTGCGCCGGCTCGTGGCGGAGACCTGCGACCGGCTCTATCGCATTCCCATCGCGCCGGCGGCGGAAAGCCTGAACGTTTCGGTCGCGGCGGCCGTATGTCTGTACGAACTGACCCGGCGAAGGAGCACGGCATGAGCGAAACGATCCATACCGGCGGGTGCGCCTGCGGCGCGACCCGGTTCGAAGGGCGCGGCGCGCCGAAATTCGTCGGCAACTGCCATTGCGCCGACTGCCGGCGCGCGACGGGCGCGGCCTTTTCCACCTTCGTCGGCTTTCGCGACCGGCAGGTGACGTGGACCGGCGCGGAACGCAAGCGCCGCGAAAGCTCGCCCGGCGTCTTTCGCGGCTTTTGCGCCGCATGCGGAACGCCGCTGTCCTATCAGGGATATAAATGGGCCGGCGAGACGCATCTGTTGATCGGCTGCTTCGACGATCCGTCCCGTTACGTTCCGACCGGCGAGGTCTTCGCCGAGGAGCGGCTTTCCTGGGCGCCCCTGATCGGAGGCCGGTCATGAGCGGACAGGACGCGCCGGCGGCCGTCGTGACGGGCGCCTCAAGCGGCATCGGGCGGGCGATCGCGGCGACGCTGACCGACGCCGGCTGGCGGGTCTTCGCCGGCGTGCGCAAAGAGGCCGACGGCGCGGCGCTGCGCGACGCGCTGGGCCCGCGCCTGACGCCGCTCATTTTCGACGTGACCGACGCGCCGGCGATCGCGCGCGCGGCCGACACCGTGAGCGGCGCGCTCGGCGGACGCGCGCTCAAAGGCCTCGTCAACAACGCCGGAATCGCGGTGGGCGGCCCCCTCGCCCATCTGCCCATGGAGGATCTTCACCGCCAGCTCGACGTCAATCTTTACGGCGCGCTGCGCGTCACGCAGGCTTTCCTGCCGATGCTCGGCGCGGACCGGCGCTTTCAGGGCCCGCCCGGACGGATCGTCAATATGAGCTCCGTAGCCGGAAAGAACGCCATGCCGCTCAACGGGCCCTATTCGATCTCCAAGCACGCGCTGGAAGCCATGTCAGAGACCCTGCGGCGCGAGATTCTGCCGCTGCACGGGATCGACGTCGTCATCATCGGACCCGGCGCAGTCAGGACGCCGATCTGGGAGAAGCCGAAGCTCGACGACTACCGTAAATATCAGCATACGGCGTACTGGCCCTATCTCAAACGCATGGCTGCGCTCATGAAAGAGGTCGGCGACGACGGCCTCGAGCCGGAAGCGGTCGGCCGGCTGGTCCTGCGCGCGCTGACGGCGAAGCGGCCGAAGACGCGCTATGCGATCCTCAAGAACAGGTTCATGCTGTGGACCCTGCCGCGGCTTCTGCCCAGGCGCATGGTCGACGCGATGATCGCGAAGCGCTTCGGCATGGCGCCGGCGGGGCGGCGCTGAGATGGCCGTCGAAGCCGTCATCTTCGATTTCGGAGGCGTGTTCACCACCTCGCCGGTGGAGAACTTCGCCGCCTTCGAGCGCGCGCGCGGCCTGCCCGAGCGCTTCATCGGCGAGGTCATCAAGAAGAACCATCACGCCAACGCCTGGGCGCGCTTCGAACGCGCGGAGATAGATCTCGACGCGTTCGACCGGCTGTTCGCCGAGGAGACCCGCGCGGCGGGCTTCGAGATTCGCGGCAAGACCCTCGTCGGCCTCATGTCGCTGACCTTCCGGCCCGAGATGATCGCCGCGCTCGAACGCGTGAAAGCGGCGGGATTCAGGACCGGCTGCATCACCAACAACCTGCCCGATCTCGGCGCCGGCGAGATGCTCGCCGCGTCCGAGAAGCGCGAGCAGCTCGAGGCGATCCACGCCAATTTCGATCACGTCATCGAGTCGTCGAAGGCCGGCGTCAGAAAGCCCGAGCCGCGCGTCTATGAGATGATGTGCGAGGCGCTCGCCGTCGCGCCGCCCGCCTGCGCGTACCTCGACGATCTCGGGATCAACCTCAAGCCCGCGCGCGAAATGGGCATGCGCACGATCAAGGTTCCCTTCGGCGACGTCCGTCCGGCGATCCGCGCGCTCGAAGAGGTTCTGGGCCTGTCCCTCCTCGACTGAAGGCTGCGCGCGCCGATTGCCGGCGCGGACCGGCGGGCGCACAATGGGCGCGAAGGAGGAAACGTCATGGCTCATTACCGCCCGCGCGCCGCCCTCGCCACCCATGAGGTGACGAACCAGCCGCCGCCCTTCGAGGACGTCAACATTTTCGAGCTCGACGCGGCGCTGCGCGAGGCCGTGGAGAAGGCCGGCGGCGGCGCGCACGCGCCGCATCTGTCGGCCTTCGGCGGGCGCGTCGGCTCGGCGGAGGTCATCGAATGGGGCGTGCAGGCGAACCGCAACCCGCCGCAGCTCAAGAGCTTCGACCGCTACGGCCATCGCCTCGACGAGGTGGAGTTCCATCCGGCCTATCACGAGTTGATGGATCTCGGCATTTCCGCCGGCGTCGCGGCGGGAGCCTGGCGCGCGAGCGAGGCCGGCCATGTTCTGCATGCGGCGCTTTTGTACATGATGGGCCAGGCCGACGGCGGCGTGTGCTGCCCGATGTCGATGACCTACGCCGTCGTGCCGGCGCTGCGCCGCGAGCCGGCCGTCGCCGCCGAATGGGAGCCGCGCGTCACGGCCGGCCGCTACGATCCGCGCTTCATCCCGGCGCGCGAGAAGCGCGGCGCGACCATGGGCATGGCCATGACCGAGAAGCAGGGCGGGTCCGACGTGCGCGCCAATACGACGCGTGCGGAGAAAACAGGCGCTGACGAATATCTTCTCACCGGGCACAAATGGTTCTGCTCCGCGCCCATGTGCGACGCGTTCCTCACGCTTGCGCAGACCGAGGCCGGGCTCGCCTGCTTTCTCGTCCCGCGCTGGAAGCCGGACGGGACGCGCAACGCCTTTCACATCATGCGGCTCAAGGACAAGCTCGGCGACCGCTCCAACGCTTCTTCCGAAATAGAATACCACGGCGCGTGGGCGCGCCGCGTCGGCGAGGAAGGCCGCGGCGTCAGGACGATCATCGAGATGGTGAACCACACGCGGCTCGACTGCGTGGTCGGCTCGGCGGGCGGGATGCGCGCCGCCCTCGCCCAGGCGCTGTGGCACGCCGCCCACCGCACGGCCTTCCAGAAGAAGCTCATCGATCAGCCGGCCATGCGCGGCGTGCTCGCCGATCTCGCGCTCGAGACGGAGGCGGCGACCGCGCTCGCCGTCCGGCTCGCGCGCGCCTTCGATCATGCGGGTGCGGACGAATCGGAAGCCGCCTTCGCGCGGCTCGCCACGCCGGTCGCCAAATACTGGATCTGCAAGCGCCATCCCGGCGTCGCCTATGAGGCGATGGAGTGTCTCGGCGGGGCGGGCTATGTGGAGGAAAGCCCGATGCCGCGCCTTTACCGCGCCGCGCCGCTCAACGCGATCTGGGAAGGCTCGGGCAACGTCATCGCGCTCGACATCCTGCGCGCGTTGGGGCGCGAGCCGGCGAGCCGCGAGGCGCTGATGGCGGAGCTTTCCCGCGCGAAAGGCGCGAACCGGCTTTACGACGCGCATCTTGCGCGGCTCGGCGCCTGGTTCGAGCCCGGCGCGCTCGGCGAGGCGGCCGCGCGCGGCTTCGCCGAGACGCTGGCGCTGGCGCTTCAGGCCGCCGCGCTCCATCAGTATGCGCCGGATTTCGTCTTCGACGGCTTCTGCGCCGGCCGGCTCGATCCGGACTCGCGCGCGCTCCTCTACGGCGCCGCGCCCGGCGTCGACGCCGATCGGATGATCGCGCGGGCCCTGCCGGTTTGAGAGGCTGAATGAAAAACCGGCGCCGGGAAAAGGATCGGGGATTAAGGATTACGAAGCCCCGTCGTCCCGGGCGCGCCCTTCCCCGTCGTCCCGGATGCAGCGCGGCATGAAATGCTGCGCTGCTGATCCGGGACCGAGTGCGGCGGGCGCCGGCGCTTGCGGAGAGCGGTCCCGGGTCTGCATTGCATCACTGCGCGCTGCGCCGCATCCGGGGCGACGATGGAGCGGGTCGGGAGCGGTCCCGGGTCTGCGGCGCGTCATTGCATGCCGCGCCGCGCCCGGGACGACGGGGGTTTCCGTTTCCCGCCGCCCGGCGCCTTGCGATTCCTCAATTCTTCCGCCTTTGCGTGGAACTCGCCCCCAGTAAAAACAAAGGCTTAGCGTAAAAACGGGGAAAGTTATCCCCGCCCTTCCGCCCGGCCCCATACTGGGCCCATGACAGAGACATCGCCCATCGCGCCCTCCCCCGCGCCCGGGCCGCAGCCGGGCGCGCCCCTTCGGGGCGAAACCGCGCGATTCGCGCAAAGCCGAATCGTTCGAAACCGGCCCGAAGCCCATGCGGCGCCAGACTCAGCGCGACTCGCCGCCGCGCCGTTTCGTGCGATTCGCCGCCCCGCCGCCGTCGCCCGGCAGGCGGGCCCGCCCGGCGCGCCGGGCGTCGGCCTACAGCGCCTTGAGGCGGTCGAGGGCGGCGGCGAGCTTGTCGCGCTGGGCGGCGTAGTCGGCGCGGCGGGACTTCTGCTCCTCGACCACCGCGGCCGGCGCGCGCTCGACGAAATTGCGGTTCGCGAGCTTCTTGTCGACGCGGGCGATCTCCTCTTCGGCTTTCGCGATCTCCTTTTCGAGGCGCGCTTTCTCGGCCGCGACGTCGATCACGCCGGCGAGCGGCAGCGCGAAGACCGCGCCGTCATGGACGAACTGCGCCGCGCCTTGCCCGGGCGCATCCACAAGGGAAACGACGGAAAGCCGCGCGAGCCGGCGAACGACGCCCTCATGGGCGGCGAGCCGCGCCCGCGCCGCGTCGTCGAGGCTCGCCGCTTCGAGCGGGATCCGCGCGGCGGCGGGAATGTTCATCTCCGCGCGCAACGAACGGATCGCGGTGATGAGCCCGATCATCCAGTTGATCTCGGCGGCGGCCTCGGGCGCGCGCAATTCGGCGAATTCGAGCGGCCAGTCCGCGAGCATGAGCAGGCCCTCGCGCCTGGCGGTCTTGCCCCACAGCGCCTCGGTGACGAACGGCATGAACGGGTGCAGCAGCTTGAGGATGCGCTCGAGCGTCCAGCCCGCGACCTGCCGGGTCTCGGCCTTCGCCGCCGCGTCGTCGCCCTGCAGGGCGGGCTTGGCGAGTTCGAGATACCAGTCGCAGAAGACGTTCCAGGTGAAGCGGTAGATCGCGCCGGCCGCGTCGTTGAAGCGGTAGGTCTCGAACGCGGCCGAGACCTCGCCGACGCAGGCGTTCGCTTCGTGCACGATCCATTTGTTGAGGGTCGCCGTCGCGGAAGCGGGATCGAAACCGGGCCCCGCGACGCACTCGTTCATGACGCAGAAGCGCGCCGCATTCCACAGCTTGGTGGCGAAGTTGCGATAGCCTTCGACGCGCGCCTCGGCGAGGCGGATGTTGCGCCCCTGCGCGGCCTGCGCGGCGAGGGTGAAGCGCAGCGCGTCCGCCCCGTATTTGTCGATGAGCGCCAGCGGATCGATGACGTTGCCCTTCGACTTCGACATCTTCCGCCCCTGCTCGTCGAGCACCAGGGCGTGGATGTAAACGTCCCTGAACGGAACGTCCTTCATGAAGTGAAGGCCCATCATCATCATCCGCGCGACCCAGAAGAAGATGATGTCGAAGGCGGTGACGAGAACGGACGTGGGATAACGCGTCTTGAGGACCGCGTGATCCGCATGGCCTTCCCTTTCCGCGTCAGGCCAGCCGAGCGTGGTGAACGGCCACAGCGCGGAGGAGAACCAGGTGTCGAGGACGTCGGGGTCGCGCGCGAGCAGCGGGCCCTCGCCTTCGCCGCGGACCATTCTGTCGATCTCTTCGAGCGTGTAGCCTTCCGCCGTATAGCGGGCGATCGCCGCGCGCCGCGCCTCCTCCTCGCTCTCGGCGACGAAGCAATGGCCGTCCGGCCCGTACCACGCCGGAATCTGATGGCCCCACCAGAGCTGACGCGACACGCACCAGGGCTGGATGTTATGCATCCACTGGTAATAGGTCTTGGTCCAGTTCTCGGGGACGAAGCGGGTCTTTCCCTGCTCCACAGCCGCAATGGCCGCTTCGGCGAGCTTCTTCGCGTCCACATACCACTGGTCGGTGAGATAGGGCTCGATGACGACGCCCGAGCGGTCGCCGAAAGGCTGGACGACCTTCTTCTCCTCGACGCGGTCGAGAAGGCCGTTCTCCTCGAACCAGGCGACGACGATCTTGCGCGCCTCGAAGCGGTCCTTGCCGTCCAGCGCCTCCCAGACCTTGCGCCGGGCCGGCGTCGGATCGAGGCCGTCGAGGAAAGCGCCGTTGTCGAGCAGGGCGATGCGCGCGTCGTCGGTCATGACGTTGATGGCGGGCAGTCCCGCGCGCTTGCCGACCTCGAAGTCGTTGAAGTCGTGCGCCGGCGTGATCTTCACCGCGCCGGAGCCCTGCTCGGGATCGGCGTGCTCGTCCGCGACGATGGGAATGCGCCGCCCGACGATGGGCAGCTCGACGAACCTGCCGACAAGATCCTTGTAGCGATCATCGTCAGGGTGAACGGCGACGCCCGTATCGCCCAGCATGGTTTCGGGCCGCGTCGTGGCGACGGAGACGTAATCGCGCGTCTCCCATTTCGTCGGCTTTCCGTCCTCGTCATATTCGACCGGAAACTCGTAGGTCGCCCCGTCCGCCAGCGGATAGCGGAAATGCCAGAAATGGCCGTCGGTCTCGATATTCTCGACCTCGAGGTCGGAGATCGCCGTCTGGAATTTCGGGTCCCAGTTGACGAGCCGCTTGTCGCGATAGATCAGCCCTTCGCGGTAAAGCTGGACGAACACCCTGGCGACCGCCTTCGACAGGCCCTCGTCCATGGTGAAGCGCTCGCGGGACCAGTCGCAGGAGGCGCCGAGCCGGCGCAGCTGGCGCGTGATCGTCCCGCCCGACTCTTCCTTCCATTCCCACACGCGCCTGACGAAGGCCTCGCGGCCCATCTCGCGGCGCGAGGGCTCCTGGCGCTCCATGAGCTGGCGCTCGACGACCATCTGCGTCGCGATGCCGGCGTGGTCGCAGCCCGGCTGCCAGAGCACGGACTTGCCGCGCATCCGCTCGAAGCGCGCGAGGATGTCCTGCAGCGTGTTGTTGAGCGCATGGCCCATATGCAGGCTGCCCGTGACGTTGGGCGGCGGGATGACGATGGTGAAGGGCTCGGCCCCCGGCGCGTCCGACGGCCGGAAGGCGCCCGCCCTCTCCCACGCGTCGTAAATCTCCTGCTCGGCGCCGGCGGGATCGAAGGTCTTTTCGAAATCGGATCGGGCGTCGGGGCCGGACTTGGCGTTTGTCATGGGAAAAACAGCCGGGCTGAATGGCGATTGCAAACGGTCGTGGAACGGCGGGTTATAGCCTGCCCGCCGCATCGCACAAACCCGCCTTTCCCGCGCCCCCCGGGCCTGCGCCCTCGCTACCGCGTGGCTGAGTCAGAAATCGCTGCAGCGCCCGCCGCACTCCCAGTCGCCGTAGCGGGTCGGCTCGAGCCGGCCGTCCCCGTCGCAGGGGGAGCGCAGCCGGGCCGGATCGGCCGCGCGCCGGCGGCGGGCCGCTTCCTTCAGGGCCTGGCGGGCGATTCTGTCGAGCCGCTTGCCGGGCGCGGCCCCGAGCTCGTTGCGAAAGAAATTCCGGATAAGGAAGATCATGGCGCCTCCGTCGTGCGGGCGTTGAGCGGAGATACGCGACAGACGCCCGCGACCATAGCGGAGGCCGCGCCGCATCCGGGATCACGAGCGCGCGCCCCGGCGGTCACGAAATCGTGGGAAAATCAGACGGCGCCGGACGACGGCGCAGCTCCGGCGCCAGGCCGCTTCGCGCGGCGGGGCGCCCGGCGCGACCGCTCAGAAACGCGAACCGCCCTACAGCCTGCGGCGGGCGAGGCGCTTGACCTCTTCCTCGACCTTTTCCTCGACGATGGCGGGCAGGTTGGCGTCGAGCCAATCCTTCACCATCGGACGGAGCATCTCGACGACGATGTCCTCGAGGGTGCGGCCGTCGCCGGCCGACACCCGCACGTTCTGGGACAGCGCCTGGAACGCGCGCGACGCCGCCGCGGCGGTCGTCTCGTCGATGAAGGATTCCTCGCCGTCGTCGTCGCGCATGGTCATGGCCGCGGAGTCGCTCTTCATGTCCGCCTCTTTCGGCTGGCTGCGCTCGGGACCGCCGGCGGGCCGCGAGGCAGCGGATTGATGCAGGTCGGGCGCGGCAGGCCGCCGGACAGGCTCGGCCGGGGCGGCGGGCGGCGCAGTCTCGGCAGGGCGCGGCCGCGCCGTCGGGGCGGCGTCGCCGACGAACGAAGGCTTCGGGGCGGCGGGTTCGCCGGACGGCTTCGCCTGCGCGGCCTGGGGCCGCGCCTCGTCGCCGGCGGAATCGTCATCCTCGGAGATGATCCGCCGGATCGAGGCGAGGATCTCTTCCATGCTGGGTTCAGGCTGCGGTGTTGTCATGGCCGAACGCCCTTCGGGATCGCGGCGGGCGCGCAGGCCCGCGTTTCACCGCCTAGTTGTCCGCCGCTTCGCGCCGGCGATCAACCCTCTCCTTGCGCGGGCGCGCGCTCATTCGTCCCCGTCCGCCGGGACGACCGCCGCCGCGTCCGCGCCGTTCGCGTCGAGCGTCAGAATCCCCGCCGCTTCGAGGAGGGCGAAGGCGGCCGCGCGCTCGTCGCGCCTGGCGCCGGCGAGCGCGACGACCGCGTCGCGCAGCTCCTGCTCGGCGTCGAGCACGTCGAGCGTGGTGCGGGTTCCGAGCTGCGCTTCGCGGCGCACGCCGTCGAGGGCGAGGCGGTTGGCCGCGACCTGTTTCTCGGCGGCGGCGATGGCGATGCGCGCGGCGACGAGCCGCTCCCACGCCGCGGCGACGGCGGCCTCGGCCCGGCGCTCGGCCTCGACGACCGCCTCGCGGGCGCTGTCGGCGAGCGCTCTGGCCTCGCGCACGCGGGAATGGTTGAGCCCGCCCTGGAAGATCGGCACGGAGGCGCGCGCGCCGTAAACGAACTGCTCGTCGTCGAGAACGAAGGTGCTCGGCTCTTCCGCATACTGATAGGACGCCGTGAGCGAGACCGACGGCAGGAGCGCCCCGCGCGCGATGGCGACCTGGCGCCGGCTCGCTTCGGCCTGCTCGCGCGCGGCGACGACGGCGGGCGCGTAGGAACGGGCGAGCGCCTTCGCGGCGTCGAGGCTTTCGGGCAGATCGGGCGTTTCAGGGTCGTCTTCGAGCTCGCCCGGCGCCTGGCCGACCAGCTCGGCGAAGCTCGCGCGGCTGACCGCGAGCTGGGCCTGGGCGCTGGCGAGATCGGCCCGCGCGCGCGCAAGGCGCGCCTCGGCCTGGGAAACGTCCGTGCGCGTCACCTCGCCCACGCGGAAGCGCGCCTGCGTTTCGTCGAGCTGGCGCAGAAGCACTTCGACCTGATTGCGGCTGGCGTCATAGACGACCCGGTCGCGCAGCACGTCGAAATAAGCCGTGGCGACGGCGCGCAGCACGGCCTGCTCCGTCGCGGCGAGCTGGGCGCCGCCGGCGCGGATGCGCGCCTTGGCCTGCCGGATGGCGTTCAGATTGCGAAAGCCGGTGAAAACGGGCTGCTCGGCCGTGACCTGGCCGGACAGGGTGTCGAGCTTGAACGTGCGCGCCGCGGCGCCGGTCCCGCCGAAGGCGGCCTGATTGATGGTCTGCGTCTCGTCGATGCGGGAATAAGAGCCCTGGGCGCTTATCTGCGGCAGCGCGCCCGCCCGCGCCTGGGCTTTCAGCTCTTGCGTCGCCCGCAGCCGGGCGCGTTCGGCGCGGATCGTCGGATTGGCGCGATAGGCGAGCGCCAGCGCCTCTTCGAGGCTTTGCGCCCCGGCGCCGCCGGGGATGAAAATCGCGCCAAGGGCCAGGACAGCCGCTCCGCCCATGGCTCTCGCGCCGCTCGCTTTCGCGTTCACGCAACCCCTCCGCTTCCGCCTGCGCTCTCTCATCCGCGGATTCCTAACGGACAGCCGTTGAGAATGAGTGATCCCGCCGTTTCGGCGCAGATGTGGCCCCGCGACGCCGGTTTCAACCGCCCGGCGCAGCCGTTCCGGTCAGAAACGGAAGGTCTTCGGGGCCTCGAATTCGGGCAGCACCGCCGCCGTGCGCGCGTCGAAGACGGTCCGGGCACCGATCGCGTCGCCGTCGCGCCGCCAGATCACGCCGCGCGAGACCCCGCCCTCCCGCCGGATGGCGGCGAGCCGGCCGCCGTCCTTGAGCTGGGCGAGCAGCGCCTCGGGCTCCACGGCGACCGCCCCGCCGCCGATGAAGACGACGTCGTAAGGCCCCTGATCGGGCGCGCCCCTGGCCGGATCGCCGGCCACTACGGCGGCGTTGTCGATATCGAGCGCGGAAAGGGTTTCCTGCGCGGCGCTCGCGAGCGCCTCGTCGGCCTCCACCGCCACCACCATCTCGGCGAGGCTCGCCAGCACCGCCGTCGAGTAGCCGGAGCCGCAGGCGACGTCGAGCACGAGATCGGTCGGCGCGATCTCGGCCTCCTCGGCGAGCTTCGCGAGGTCGCGGACGGTCAGAAGCCGCCGCCCGTCCGCATAGGGAATCTCGCGCTCCACATAGGCCTGGTCGCGCAGCGCCGGCGGCAGGAAGCGCTCGCGCGGGATCGCCTCGAGCGCCGCCTGAAGACGCAGATCCGTCACGTCGTTGGTGCGGACCTGGCTGTTGACCATGTGTTTGCGGGCAACCGTGTAATCCATGACGACCTCGCCTCCGTCGCCAGCGCAATACAGGCGTCCTCGCCGGCGCGCAACGCGGACGCGGAATTCTTTGCGCGGCCCTTTGACCGGCGCGGGCCTGCGCGCTATGACGGCCCGCCCGGCGCACGTCCGTCGGGCGACGCCCCGAGGCCACGTGGCGGAGTGGTGACGCAGCGGCCTGCAAAGCCGTGTACGCCGGTTCGATTCCGGCCGTGGCCTCCAGTTCTTTCCATGCGCCCCGACGGCGCGCCGGACCCGCGGCGAAGCGGCGACGGAAAGGGCAAGCAAAGACGTAATAAACGTAATAAAGGCGCGGCAAAATCGCAGACTGACGCCGCCGGCTTTTGTCAGCCGTCGACGTTAACCACGTCCTCAGGCCGTGAGGCTAGCGTGGGCCCGCCCGGCGTCCCCGCTCGTCGCAGACGAGGGGCCGCCTGTCGCTTCCTGGTTGAGGGACGCGCCGGGCGCCGCTTTAAGTCGCCGCGAGGACGCGAAGAAACCGCATTCGCCTGTTCAAGGAGCCGTTCAATGTTGCGAGGGGGCGTGGCCGTATCATTGCTGGCGCTGGGCGCCTGCGCGAGCGTCGATCAGACGCTGCTCGACGCGCAGCTGCCCGATCCGCCGGCGGCCTGGACCGCCAGCGAAGCGCTGGGCGACGCGCCGACCGGGGACTGGCTCGCCGCCTTCGGCGACGACGCGCTCTACGCGCTGATCGACGAGGCCGTACGCCATAACAACACGCTGCTCGCCGCGGCGGCCAATCTCGAAGCCGCGCGAGCGAACTCGCGCATCGCGCGGGCCAATCTGCTGCCCACCCTCAACGCCTCGGCCAACGCCTCGCGCAACGCCATCGTCACCGATCCGGCCGCCGCCGCCCAGAGCGGGACCGGCGCCGATCTCGGCGGGCTGCGCGCCAAGGAGCTCGAAGAGATGTTCGGCGTCGATCGCGACGGCGACGGCCGCCTCGACGGACTCGATCTCGACGGGGACGGCTTCGCCGAAGCCCCGCTTCCCAACCGGCGGGTCTACATCAACAACTATTCGCTGGGCGCGCAGATTCAGTGGGAGCTCGACCTGTGGGGCCGGCTCGCCGACGAGACCCGCGCCGCCTATCGCGATGCGCGCGCGAGCCTCGCGGATTTCCGCGGCGCGCAGCTTTCGATCGCCGGCGCGGTCGCGCAGTCCTGGTTCGCGCTGATCGAGGCGCGCCAGCAGCGCGAGCTCGCCGAGCGCGACGTCACGGCGCGCGAGAGCAATCTGCGCGTGACCGAGCGCCGCTTCGAGCGCGGCGTCGCCTCCAGCCTCGACGTCAGGCTGGCGCGTTCCGCCCTCGGATCGAGCCAGGCCAATCTCGCCTTCCGTCAGCGTACGGAGAAAGAAGCCGCGCGCCGGCTCGAAGTGCTGCTCGGGCGCTATCCGGCCGCCGAGCTCGAAGCCGCCGAGTCGCTGCCCCAGCTGCCGCGCCTCGACGGCGCAGGCGCGCCCGGCGAAATACTCGCCCGCCGGCCGGACCTTCTTGCGGCCGAAGCGCGCATGGAGGCCGCGGGCCTTCGTGCGCGCGCCGCGCGCAAGCAGCTTCTGCCGCGGCTCACGCTTTCCTCGCAGATCAGCACCAGCGGGCCCGAGCTCGCCGACGTGATCGATCCGGAGCGCCTTGCGGGCAACATCGCTGCGGGCCTGTTCCAGCCGCTGTTCCAGGGCGGACGCGTCCGCGCCAACGCCAAGCGCGCGCGCGCGCTTGCCGAAGCGGCCCTGCTCGATTACGCCGAGACGGCGCTTCGGGCCTATGAGGAGGCCGAGAACGCCATCGCGGCCGAGGCCTATCTCGCCGCGCGCGAAGAAGCCCTGAAGCTCGCCTATGAGGAGGCCGCAGCGGCGGAGGCGCTGACCGAGCGGCGCTACGCCAGCGGCGCGGCCACGATTTTCAACCTGCTTGACGCCCAGACGCGTCGCATTTCGGCGGAAAGCGCCTATATCCAGGCGACGCGGCAACGCGTCGCCAACCGGGTTGTTCTGTATCTCGCCATCGGGGGCGATTTCGTCACCGAAGCGAAGCTGGCGGCGGCGCCTCCGGGCGCGCCGGGGGGTAAGTGACAATGATACGCAAACTGGCCACCATATTCGGAACCCTCGGCATCTTCGCCGTCGGATTCTTTCTCATCGGCCTGATGGGCTCGCTGCGCCCGAAGCCCGAACGGGTCGAGCCCGAGATCGCGCCGCCCACGGTGTTCTACGAGATCGTCGAGCCGCGCACGGTCACGCTCGACGTGATCGCGCAGGGCGAGGTTCGTCCGCGTACGGATATTACGCTTACGGCGCAGGTCTCCGGCCGCATCGTCGAGACCTCTCCGAAATTCCTCGACGGCGGCGCCTTCGAGAAGGGCGACCTTTTGCTCAAGATCGAGGACGCCGACTACCGCTACGCGCTCGCCAGCGCCAAGGCGCGCGTTGCGCAGGCCGAAGAGGCCCTCCGCCGCGAGGAGGCCGAGGCCGCTCTCGCCCGGCGCGATTACGAGGAACTCGGCGAAGGCGACCCCTCCGCGCTCGCCCTGCGTCTGCCCCAGCTCGCCCAGGCGCGCGCGGCCTTCGAAGCCGCCCAGGCCGAGTATCAGGCCGCAGAGCTCAATCTGGCGCGCACGGCCGTCAAGGCGCCTTTCAAGGGCCGGGTGCGTCAGCGCCTCGTCGGCGAAGGCCAGTTCGTCACCGTCGGCAGCCAGCTCGGCCGCATCTTCTCCACCGAAATCGCCGAAGTGAGGCTTCCCCTCACCGACAGCGAGCTCGCCAAGCTCGGCCTGCCGATCGGTTTCGTCGAGTCGGAGAACGAGCCCGGCCCGCGCGTCGAGCTGACCGCGGAAGTCGGGGGCGACGTTCATGTCTGGGAAGGGCGCATCGCCCGCACCGAAGGCGCGATCGACCCCGGGACCCGGCAGATCGGCGCCATCGCCGTCGTCGACGACCCTTACGGCGCCGGCGCGGCCGAGGACGGAACCCCGCTCGCCGCCGGTCTGTTCGTCACGGCGCGCATCGAAGGGCGTCCCTATGACGACGCCATCGTGCTGCCGCGCTCGGCGCTCTATGGGCGCGACACGATCTACCTGATCGGCGAGAACGACCGGCTCGAGAAGCGCATCGTGAAGGTGATCGACGCAGCGCGCGACACGATCACCGTGGCGAACGGCCTTCAGCCCGGCGACCGCGTGGCGATCTCGCCGCTGCGCGGCGCGGAGGAAGGCGACGCGGTCGCGCCGATGGACCCGGATGCGGTCGGCGATGAGCAGGAAGAGGGCGAGCCCCTGCCGCCGGTCGCTGAAAACGCTGCAAGACGGGGACGGCTATGAACGGACTGATCGCCTGGTGGGCGCGCAACGCCATCGCCGCCAATCTTCTGATGGTGGCGTGCATCGCGGCCGGCGCCCTCGCCTTTCTGCGCATCGAGCGCGAAGTCTTCCCTTCCGCCTCCTTCAACTGGGCGACCATCAGCGTCGCCTGGCCGGGCGCAAGCCCGCGCGAAGTCGAAGAGCAGATCATCCTGCGCATCGAGGAGGCGATCTCCGACGTCGACGGCATCGAGCATGTCGAAGCGACGGCGCGCGAAGGCGTGGCCACCGTCACCATCGAAGGCAAGGACGACGTCGACACCACGCTCTTCCTCAATGAGATCAAGAACCGCGTCGACGGCATTTCGACCTTCCCGGCCGACGCCTATCCGCCGGTCGTCCAGCAGCTTCGCAATCAGGAAGGCGCCATCTTCATGGCGCTGTATGGCGACCTGAGCGAGCGCGAGCTCAACCGGCTCGCCCGCCAACTCAGGGACGAGGTCGCTGCGCTTCCCAACGGCTCGCCGCTCGTCAATCTGTGGGGCGAGATGCGCGAGGAGGTCTCGATCGAGGTCTCCGAAGAGGCGCTGCGGCGCTACGGGCTGACGTTTGACGACGTGGCGCGCGCCATTCGCGGCTCCTCGCTCAATCTCGCGGGCGGCCAGGTCAGGACGGACACCGGCAACATACAGGTCGCCGCACGCAATCTCGCCGACACGCAGGAGGATTTCGAACAGATCGTCGTTCGCCAGCTTCAGGACGGCTCGATCATCCGCGTCCGCGACGTGGCCAACGTCATCGACGGCTTCGAAGACCGCAAGCAGCGCCGCGAGATGAACGGCCAGCCGTCGATCTCTATCGCCGTGCAGGCGCCCGAGACGCTCAACATCGTCAAGCTCTCGAAGGCGGTGAACGAATGGGTGGAGAAGAAGAACGAGGAGCTCGCCGGCTCGGCGCAGCTCTATGTCTGGTTCGACTCCGCTGATCTTTATTTCGCGCGGATGCAGCTTGTCTCGTCGAACGCCGTGGTGGGCTTGGCGCTTGTCCTGATCGTGCTTCTGCTGTTCCTGCGCCCGTCCGTCGCATTCTGGGTGTCGATCGGCATCGCGGTTTCCTTCGCAGGCGCCTTCATCTTCATGCCGGCGGCGGGCGTGTCGCTGAACATGCTCTCGCTGTTCGCCTTCCTGCTCGTGATCGGCGTCGTGGTGGACGACGCGATCATCGTCGGGGAGAGCATTCACAATCAGGTGGAGGAAGGCCAGAAGGGCGTCGAGGCGGCGATTCTGGGCGCGCAGCTCGTCGCCAAGCCCGTGCTGTTCGCGGTGCTGACGACCATGATCGCCTTCATGCCGTGGCTGTTCATTTCCGGCGGCACGGCGCAGTTCACCAAGCACATCACGCTGACGATCGTCTTCGCCCTGACGTTCTCTCTCGTCGAGGCGTTCTTCATCCTGCCGGCGCATCTGTCGCACATGAAGCCGCAGAACAGAAACGGGCTGTTCTACCGGCTGCAGAGCTTCTTCGCCGAAGGGCTGATGGAGGTGGCCGACCGGTTCTACCGGCCGATCATCAAGACCGCCCTGCGGCTGCGCTATTACACGGTCGCGGGCTTCGTCGTGTTCTTCTCCTTCGCCGTGGCGCTGCTCGCCCAGGGCTGGATCAACTTCAAGTTCATGCCCGAGGTCGAGGGAACTTTCATCTCCCTCACCGTGCGCCTGCCCGAGGGCGCGCCTTTCTCGCGCAGCCTGCAGATTTTCGACGCCGTCGAAGACGCCGCCGACGGGCTGAAAGAGCGCTACGGCAAGGACAAGGCGGGCGAGGATTACGTCAAGGCCGTCTATATCCGCGCCGACGAAGGCCAGGTCGTCTCCTATGTGACGGTCACGGAAGCGCGCTACCGCGACGAATCGACCGAGCAGATCGCAGAGGCCTTCCGCGAGATTCTCGGCCCCATTCCGGATGCGGAGGAAATCAACACCACCTATACCATCAACAATGGCGGCGCGGATATATCCTTCGGGATCGAGGCGGAGGATCTGGAAACCCTGCGGCTTGCCACGATGGACGTGCAGAACTATCTGCGCACGCTGCCGGGCGCATATGACGTGCGCAACAATCTCCAGTCGGCGACGCCCGAAATTCAGATCGAAATGAAGCCCGGCGCGGAGCGCTTCGGCCTCACCTTGGGCGAGGTCGCCCGCCAGGTGCGCCAGGCGTTCTACGGCGAGGAGGTCCAGCGCCTGCCCCGCGACGGTCAGGACGTGCGCGTGATGGTGCGCTATCCGCGCGAGGCCCGCTCCTCGCTCGCCACCATCGAGGAGATGCGCATCCGCACCGCCGACGGACGCGAGGTGCCGCTCGCCGCGGTGGCCGACGCCAAGTTCGCGCCGAGCTACAAGCGCATCGACCGGCGCGACCGCAAGCGTTCGGCTATGGTGTCGGCCGAGCTGCGCGAAGGCGTCGACCGCGCCGCGCTGATGAAGGCGTTCCACGGCGAGTTCATGCCCGAATGGCGTCGGCGCCATCCCGACGCCTCGCTCGCCCAGCGCGGCGACGCCGAGGCGCAGGCGGAGTTCATGGGCGAGTTCTTCGCGCTCTACGCGCTCGCCCTGTTCGCCATGTACATGCTGCTCGCCATCGCTTTTTCGTCCTACTGGCAGCCCGTGCTCATCATGACGGCCATTCCCTTCGGCTTCATGGGCGCCGCCTTCGGCCATTTCCTGTTCGGGCTCGACTTCGCGCTGTTCTCCTTCTTCGGGGTGGGCGCGGCGGCGGGCGTCGTCGTCAACGACAACCTCGTGCTGATCGACTATGTGAACCGGCTGCGCGCGCAAGGAGAAGGCGCCTTCGCCGCGCTGGTGAGGGCGGGCGTCGGCCGCTTCCGGCCGATCATCCTGACCTCGGCGACGACCTTCATCGGCCTGTTGCCGATCATGTTCGAGCGCTCCACGGACGCGCAGTTCCTCAAGCCCACCGTCGTCGCCCTCGCCTTCGGGGTGTTCTTCGCCACCTTCGTCACGCTGATCTTCGTGCCGGCCATGTATGCGGTGGGCGCCGACATCGCGCGCTTCTATCGCTGGGCTTGGACCGGCGAAAAACAGCCCCCCTTCGGCGAAGGCGCCTCGCAGCACAGCGATTTCGGAGAAGCCGAAGCCGCCCGCCATCGCCGCCCGCCGGAGGCCCTGCGCCCGGCCGAATGAGCGCGCGCGTCTTCCGGCCGGCCTTGCCCGCAAGCGGCGAAAAACGGCCGATAAAATCGCCTGAAAGGGGGCCTTGCGTTAATCTGTTGTTAACACTTTAGGTTGATGCTTCGAATCGTCTTCTCCCGAGAAGATACCCCACCATACCCCACGACAGTGAAGTAAGCGGCCGCGTTTCCCCCAAGACGCGGCCGCCTTTCTTTTCAGGATCCGTCGCTTCCGAAGCGTCCTCGCCATCGCCGCCGTCGCCCCGCCCGTTGCGCCTTTCGCGCCGGACGACCGGGAAAAAATCCGCCACGGAAAGTGTGGATTCGCGCCGGGGCGTCTGCTATATCCGCGCCCTCTCAGAACTGTTCCCCGGTAGCTCAGTGGTAGAGCAATCGGCTGTTAACCGATTGGTCGCTGGTTCGAATCCGGCCCGGGGAGCCATTTAATCATCTCTGACGGTCAACCGACGTATCCCGCCGTAAGGCAACCCTTTGGTGCGTCGCGCTTTTTTGTCAATCGTCGAAAATGGCCGTCACTGGGCAGCGGACGAAAAGTGTGACATCGGCGATGATATCCGGGCCGGATGTACGCATCCCGACGCCGCGCATGTCGCCGTTTTGTTCCGCTCGCCCGTCGACGGGATGGGAGATGATTTCATGGCGATCGAGAAGTTGACGGACGCGGCGATTCGGGCGGCCAAGCCGCGGGCGAAGCTGTATCACCTGGCGGACGGCGGCGGGCTGTATCTGGCGGTCACGCCGGGCGGCGCGAAGTCGTGGCGGCTGGTCTATCGCTATGGCGGGCGGCAGCGCCGGCTGGCGCTGGGCCTCTATCCGGCGCTCGATCTCGCCGGCGCGCGCGAGAAGCGTCGCGAGGCGATGACGATGCTGGCGCGCGACGGCCTCGATCCTGCGGTCGAATATCGCCGGCGGGCGCGCGAAGCCGCGCTGCGGGCCAACAACACCTTTGGGCGGCTGGCCGACGAGCTGATCGCGAAGCGCGCGCGCGAGGGCGCGGCCAAGGCGACGATGGACCGGATGCGCTGGATGCGCGCGCTCGCCGCGCCCATAGCGGGCCGGCCCCTCGACGACATCGAGCCGTATGACGTGCTGGCCCTGCTGACGCCCCTGGACCGGCGGGGCAAGCATGAGACGGCGCGCCGCCTGCGGGAGTTCGTCGGGCAGGTCTTCAAGCTGGCGGTTGCGTTGCACCGGGCGCGCCGGAACCCGGTCGCCGATCTGGACCCGAAGCTGGTGCTGACGGCCGCGCCGGCCAGGCCGCGGGCCGCCATCGTCGAGCCGGCGGAAGTCGGCGCGCTCTGGCGGACCATCGACGCCTATCCCGGCAGGCCGGAAACCCGCCTCGCCCTCAAGCTGCTGATGCTCACGGCCGCCCGCCCCGGCGAGGTCCGGCGCGCCGAGTGGCGCGAATTCGATCTTGCCGGCGCGACCTGGACGATACCGGCCAAGAAGATGAAGATGCGCCGGCCGCATCGCGTCCCGCTCTCGCCTCAGGCGCTGGCGATCCTCGAAGAATTGAGGCCGCTCACGGGCGGCGGGCGCTATCTGTTCCCGAATGCGCGCCGCCCGGCGAAGGGGCCGATGAGCGAGGCGGCGATGGGCTACGCCCTGTGCCGCATGGGATACGGCAGGGCCGAGGTCACGCCGCACGGGTTCCGATCCGCGTTCTCCTCGCTCGCGAACGAGTCGGGCCTGTGGAGCGCCGACGCCATCGAGCGCCAGCTCGCCCACGTCGCCCCCGGGGTGCGGGGGATTTACGACCGCGGCGCGCGCTGGGACGAGCGCGTCAGGCTCATGGCGTGGTGGGCGGAGGAACTCGACCGCCTGGCCGCCGGCCGGCCCGAAACGGTGGTCCCGCTCTCGCGCAAGGCAGGGGCTGCATAAGCGCCGCAAGGGCCGCGCAAGCGCTCACGAGGGTCTCGGAAAAGAAAAAAAAGAGGACGAGAAGGTGCGCGCGGTAGGCGAATCGGCGCGCCGCCGCACACGCCCGCCCGCCCCTTCCGCCAGGCTCGCAGCCGGCAGCCGACGATGCGGCATGACCGCTGGCGGCACGTTAAGATTGCGCTTCTGCGCATACGCAACCGGGGTTTGAAGCGCGCCCGGTGCGGGAATCCGCCAGGCGCGCGGGCCTGCGGGCGGCTCGAATCGGTCTTTCGCGCGGCGGCGGGACGGCGCGCGCCTCCTGTGACGGGAGCCTTAAACGGCCCTGGACGCCTTGATTTGCGCGGCTTTTGCGCGATCCGGGCCGCGCGATGTCATCATCGATGTCGCCAGGCGCGCGCCGGCGGGAGCGCGGCCCCTGATTCGAGCGGCCGGGGGGAAAATTCGAAGCATCGAAGGCGTTCCTGCCCTCCTCGCGCGATTTTTCCTGAAAACCGCGAGGGTCGGCTCGCGGATTTTTTTTCATCCGGCTCCCCTGGGGCGGGGCCGTCAAAAGGTTAACGCGTTTGGTGCGTTGAGGGCTTTCGCAAACCGCCCAGGATGCTCCGCGCCCTCGCCGAGTCGCCGTCTGCAAGTCGGTGCGTTGCGCGGGTCTCGGGGCGCGGCGAGGGTCGTCCGTGCGGGTTTTTCCCGCGGGCTGAGATTCGTCAGGGTAAGGAGGACTTTATGACGGAGCCACTCGAAAACAGGCTTCTTCGGCTCGGCGAGGTCGTCGAAATGCTGCAGGTGAGCCGGCCGACGCTCTACCGGCTCGCGCGCGAGGAGCGCCTCGAGCTGCGGAAAATCGGTCGCTGCAGCCGAATCACCGGCGCGTCGGTCGCGCGCTTTTTGCGTCAGGGCGAGGAGGGCGCGCGATGACCTTCATCGAAAAGTTTCGCGCCTCGCGGCTGCGGGAAGCCGGCGCGGACGCGCGATGCGGCGGCGGCGCGTGGCCGCAACTCGCCCACGCCGCCATCCGCTGCCGCGTGAGGGTTGTCGAGCGGCGCGGCCTCGCGCGGAAGTCGTGAGCCTTGCGTTGACCGGCAGGGTCTACAGTAAGTTTTTCTGGAGCGACTGGGAGAACGACCCGGCGCTCCGCCTGTGCTCTCTCGCAGCACAGGGGCTGTGGATGCGGCTGCTTTGCGTCGCATCGAAAGGCGATCCCTACGGCTTCGTAGTCGTGAATGGTCGCGCCCTGGAGGCTTCTGACATCGCCCGACTGGTCGGCGTCAGCGAATCCGAGGCGGCAGACCTGATCGACGAGCTTTGACGAAACCCCGATGGCGCAGCCATTCTTTATGTAACCATGGGATTGGCTCCGAGGGAAGGCCGATCCGGCTGTAGCCTCCACACAGCGCAGG
>NZ_FZQA01000013.1 GCF_900199215.1 Amphiplicatus metriothermophilus | reverse complement strand
TCTTCTGGGCGATATCGTTTTCCCGACATTCTCTATCTCCTTGAATGCAGCCATTTGTTTCCTTGTTCGTGGCTGCGTTCAAAGGGGTCGGGTCACTTTGCGGCGGCCCCGTAGCCAGTTGTCGAGGATGATGCCGGCGGCTTCCCGGCCTTTGCCGACGCCGGTGCCGTCGCCGATCATGAAGCCGCGCCGGAAGCGAACCGCTCCCTTGGCACCCTCGGCCGCGGCGGTTACCACGTCGAGGGTCTCGTCCACGGTCCAGGCGCCGGCGAGATAGCCGGAATGCGCTTCGCCGGCATAGATGACGGTCTCGAGCTGGGCACCGGAGAGCAGGGTCAGGATGTTCGCCGGCAGACGAGGCCGGTAGCTCGGCTTGGGCGGCGCGACGGAGGCCATCGCCGCCGACTGGACGAGCTGTGTCGGGTGATCCTGAGCGCCCGGAATGCGGATGCTCTGGAGCGCATAGTCCTCGTAGACGGAATCGGAGAGGCGCGCGCCCTGTGGCGGCGTCCAGTCGACCGTCTCGTACGCGAGTTCGATGCCTTCCGGCTCGGCCGCCATCGCTGGCCGCGATGCAGCTTGGGCGGCGCGTGCGACGTAGCCGCGAACGGTGCGCGGCGTGGTGACAGTGGGCACAGCCACGGAGGCATCGACCGGCAGCCGCGCCGGAACGTGCTCCGCGATCCAGGCCATCAGCGTGCCAACGTCCGGCGCGACGCCGGGCGCAACCGGGAAAGCCGTCGGATCGTCAGCCGGCCGCTTGTCGATGACGGTGAGTCGTGTCGAAAACGTCGTGCCGTGCCTGGCATAGACGCGACCGTCGATGGCGGCGGAGAAGACGACACGGCCGCGCTCCTGAAGCCGGACATAGCCGTCGCGCCAGGCCGGAGCGTCCGGCGCGAAATTGGCGCCGGTGATCGCGACCAGGCGACCGCCATCGGCGAGCCGCGCCAGCGCCGAGTCGATGTGCCGATACGCGGCGTCCGCCATGCGCCCGTGCACGTTGGCCATCGCCGAGAAGGGCGGGTTCATGATGACGACGCTCGGCACGATGGCGGGTTCGAGGTGGTCGTGAATCTGCGCGGCGTCATGCCGGCTCACGGCGATGTCTGGAAAGAGGAGGGAGAGGAGACCGGCGCGGGTCTCTGCCAGCTCGTTGAGGACAAGCGATCCGCCTGCGATCTCGGCAAGGATGGCGAGGAGCCCGGTCCCGGCCGAGGGCTCGAGCACGCGATCGGCCGGCGTGATCGCAGCGGCCGTCGCGACCGCGAGGCCAAGCGGGGTCGGTGTCGAGAATTGCTGGAAGGCTTCGCTCTCGATCGAGCGGCGCGTATGCGTCGGCAGAAGCCCGACGATCTTCTCCAGGATGGGGAGGGCCTGAACCGGAGAACCGGCCTTGCGCAAAAGCGCCTTTCCGTATTTGCGGAGAAACAGGACGGTCGCGGCCTCGCCGGCGTCGTACGCCGCTTTCCAGTCCCACGCGCCCGTCGCATCGGAGCCGGCGAAGGCCTGCTCCATTGCGGCGCGAAGGATCGCCGCGTCAACCTGACGACCCTGTTCAAGATGAGGAATGAGAAGGTGGGCGGCTGCGACGATGCAGCGAGCGATATCGGAGGGAGACGCAAGCGGCGGCGACGCGACCGCAGGCGCGGCCGCGAGAGCGGTGGATGGGGTCATGTCGGTGAACCTCGGGGAGAGCAGGAACGGGCGAGCCGGCCGGCGCTCTCTCTGGACCGCACCGGCTCAAACCCGTCCCGGCCAGGCTCTCCCTCTCGTCACGCCGCTGCCTTCACCGCGCGCCACCCGCACGCGAGGATCGGGGAGCCGGCTCGTCCGGCAGGGTTGCCGAAGGAGGAACGTAGGCGTCGAAGGGATTGCCGTCGGCGAGATGGCCGAAGGGCGTGAACACGAAATCCGTGCCATCGCGGCCCACGGCGCAGATGACGTAGCGCGCCTCGCCGGTGACGGCATCGGAGCACTCCATGAGCGCGAGGTTGCCGTCAGCCGCCGCGCGCAGCAGCGTCGCGAAATTGGCGCGCGCGTGATCGGGGATGCTCATCGCGCACCTCGCTTTCCCGGCCGGGCGGACAAGGTGCGGTCGAGCCAGCCATTGGTCGCGATCCAGGCGACGGTCTTGCGGCGGCCGAGATCGAGCACATGCGCGCCGCCACCGAAGGCGTTCACGCGCGGGCGCGAGCAGGTATTCGCCCACTGAAAGCCCCGCCGTCCGGTGAGGCCGAATTCCGCCGCGCAGCGAAGCACGAAATCGATGACGGCCTGCGGATCGCCGGTCGTGTCATCGCGAATCCAGAGCTGCGTTCCGCCGTGCTCGGGCTGGATGGAGAGGAGAAACGCCTCGGACGGCGGGTCCTCGGCGGCGTTCTCCTCCATCATGCGATTGTAGATTTCGAGCGCACGCGCAGTGTTCTGCGGCGTGCGGACATCGAGGAGGCAGGAGAAGTGCGTGAAGAAGTCGGCCATGTCAGGGTCCTCAAACGACAAAGCCCGGCGCGGTGGCCGGGCTGGTTGAAGGACGGGGTTGCGGTTGACGGCGTCAGAGCCGGAATTCGGCGACGAGGCGCTGCGCGCTGGCGTGATGCTCCAGCATATCGCGGTAGAAGCGCTTGCGCGCCTCCCGCTTCGCCGGATCAGGTTGCACCGTTCGCGTGAGCTTGCGCCGGGCAGCACGGATCACTGAACGGTCGCTGGCCCAGACCGCGACGCCGAGGCGGAGATAGGTGCCGTACATCTCAGCCTCCCTTCGACTGCTTGGCAGCGCGAAGGGCGGCGAGCGCCGCGCGGAATTCCGCTGCGCCCACTTCCTCCGACAAGTCGATGTTGGCGGCGACGGACACGCATGCACTGTGAATGTCAGCGTCCGGCACGGCGTCCGCGGTCAGACCTGCGAATTCGGCATCGGTCTCGACGATCGGGGCGATCTGGTCGCGGACGCGGTCCTCCTGGAGCTGCGCGAGGACGTGACGTGGGCGTGGAGCCGTGACGGGTTCGTCGGGATCGCGCACTCCAGCAACGATCGCCTCGGCCTTCGCGACCGCGGCGCTCGCGCGTGCGAGCCAATTGGCGTCCGTCCCTCGCTGGGAGATCTGGTCCGCAACGACGATCTTGAGGAGACCGAACAGGACCTCGAAGTGCGCGGCCTTCCGCTGGATGGTCTCATCGAAGTGGGATGGGACCGGGACGGCCTCGCCCGAATAGGCGGCGTCGGTCCCGAGCCAGATGCCGGTGACGTAGGTTTCGCCGGCGGCCTCGTAGTCGAGCTTGTCGTTCGACCAGTCGTCGTCCTCGATGGCCCGGCGGCAGGCTTCGGCTGGTGTTGCGGCCTCATAGGTGCGCTGCCGGTAGACCGGCACGCGGTAGGTCGTTTCAACGGTGTAAGCGGGCATGACAGGCTCCTGAAAACGCGAAAGCCCGGCGCGGCGGCCGGGCCGTTGGGGTTGGGTGGAGAGAAGGCGGGCTAGTAGCCGAACTGCCAGGACGGCCAGGGCTGGCCGTCATTGGCGGCCTTCACCGCCTCCTCGAGATAGTCGGCATCGCCTTCCACGACGGTCGGGTTCTCGACAGGCGTTTCGTCGATCACCGTCACGCTGCGGACGAGGCCGTCCTCGACCTCGACATGGACGGGCACGAGATACTGGAAAACGACGCGGCGAGGCGTGGCCGAGCTGAGCTTGGTCATCGGATTGCTCCTGATAGAGAGGCTGGCGGGAGCGGCCGGAGCCGTCCCCGCCATGGTCGCGTCACTCGGCGGCGATCATCGCCGGGTCATCGGCATCGGCGTCGCCATCATCCGGCTGCTCGTCCTCATCGTCGGCGAGGAAGGCCGGCAGCGCTTCACCGCCTTCACCTCCGCCGCTTACATCGACCGAGGTCATCGCATCGGGATCGGCGGACCGCAGCGGCTCCGGCAGCCAGCCGGTGTCGGCGAGCAGGCGTTCGGCCTCCTTCGCCATCTCGGGCTTCTTGAGATGGTCGATGAGCTGAGCCTTCTCCTCGCCGAGGGCTTCCCGCACGGCTTCGACGATCCGGCTCTTCGTCACGCGGCCGAGATAGTTCGCCACCGTCGGCCGCCAGCCGGCCTCCACCATGTCGAGGCCGGTGGCGCGCGCCAGCCGATCGGCATCGCGCATGCGCCGGTCGAGCCCGTGCTGGGTGACGCCATAGCCGCTATGGGGATTCGGACGCTCATAGAGAGCGTTGATGCCGTAGCTGACGCAGTGCGCGAGCAGCGCGAGGCGGCTCGCATCGTCGAGCCCGGCGATCCAGTCCCACAGCCGGTCGTCGTCGTCGAGCGGCATGTCCGCCTTCCAGGCCTCCATGCGCGCCTGGATGGCCTTGGCGGAAACGCTGTCCTTCAGGTCGGGGGCCTGGATGGGGAAGTGGACCTCCCGGACCGAGGCCTCGACGGCGCTGCCATGCGCGTTACGCTTGAAGGCGTCGAGCACCAGCCTGTGCAGGAGCGCCGTCAGAGCGACATGCGGATGGTTGGCGACCGCGTCGCGCAGCGCCAGCGTGCGGTGGGCGGTGAGCTCGATCACCAGCCGCTCGGGCAGCGTCTTGACGGCGTCGTCTTCATCGTCCTCTTCGGCGCCTGTAGTCTGGCCGCCGATGGTGATGACAGCGCGCTGAGTGGACGGGGTCGCGGGAGCATCGTCGCCGCCGGGTTCTCCATGGGTCTCAGCGTCGCTGCTGTCGACGGCGACGGGCGCCTCGTCCTCGGGCCGCACATAGCCGCGATCGATCACGACGTCGCCGTCGCGGTCCACGCTGACGAAGACGCCGGCGCGCGCGATGTCGGCGGGATCGTAGACGACGGGACGTTTCTCGAAGGCTTCGAGAGCCTCCTCGATCTCGCCCAGGCGTTGATCGATCTCGTCCGGCAGCTCGTCAGCGCCGTCATACTCCGCCTCGAGCCGGTCGTATTCCGCGCGCAGCGCCTCGCGCTGGGCCCGCTCCTCCTCGGTGAGATCGACGAAGGCGCCGCTGATCTTGCGCAGGCCGTGGTCGTAGCCATAGGGCAGATCCAGATCGACCTTGATCCACTTCCAGCCTTCGCTGGCGATCTCGTCAGCCACGGCCTTGAGCTTCTCGCTGACCAGGCGGTGAAGCAGCGCCGGGTCGGCGAGCCAGCCGCCGTCGTCGTCCTCGAACAGGTCGCGCAGCACCGCGCCGCCGGCGGCGACATAGGCGTCGATGCCGACAAAGCGCGCACGCTTGTCGGAGGCGGGGATCGTGGTCTCGGTCAGCAACTGGCGGATATGCCAGGGCTGCCGATTGTAGGAATGCTGCACGGCCTCCCACACCTGCTCCTGGCGCTGGTGGTCCGCGTTGACGGTGAAGGCCATCAGCATGTCGAGTGTCATGCGCTCCTCGGCATAGGCATCGCGCAGCACGGGCGAGACCGCGTTGAGACGGAGGCGCTGCTTCACGACCTGCACCGTCGTGAGATAGGCCGCGGCGATTTCCTCCTCGGTCATGCCCTTGTCGAGCATGTCCTGGAACGCCCGGAACTGGTCGAGCGGGTGAAGGCCGGCGCGCAGCAGGTTCTCGGCGAGGGAGTCGTCCTCCGCGAGGATCCTGGTGTCGGACTTGCGCACGATGCAGGGGACGAGCCCGTCCTTCGGGAAGCGCTTGGCCTTGACCAGGCGCTCGATCGCGCGATAGCGGCGCCCGCCAGCCGGCACCTCGAACATGCCGGTCTCGTTGCCGTCCGCGTCGAGAATGGCGCGGACATTGAGGCCCTGCACCAGGTCCTCGCGCCGGTCGATGTCATGGACCAGCTCGTCGAGCTCGGCCTCCGGCCGGGTGCGCCGGACGTTGGACTCCGAGAGCACGAGCTTGTTGAAGGGGATGTCGCGCGAGCGCGAGAAGACGATCTTCCTGGCAGCCTTTGCCATATCGGGATACTCCGCGACGGGCGCCGAGAGCCTCTCTCTCGGTCTCCAAACCCGTCACGAAGCGAAGCGCCGCCCTCTCACTCTGAGGACGGCGCCGCCTTCCGGCGATCCGGAGCGCAGAACCGGAGATGCGCAAATGCTCATCTCTGGTTCCGCGGATTTCAGGATGGGCGCGTCACGCGCCATCGCGACGCGGCTGCGCTGCTCGGTAGAGGTTGCGCTCGGCCGCCCGGATGCTTCCCGCCTTGCGGGCGGCCTCTGCCCAGACCGAGATCGGGAAATCGCCGGTGAAGAGAATGTCGCGCTCGATCCCCATGCCGAACGGCAGGACGATCGAGGTCAGTTCGTCGAGCGAGAAGCTGCCCAACTCCGGATAGCCGAGATCGGCGAGGCCGAAAAGCGTGTCGCCGTCCGCGTCCAGCTCGGTCGCGAGCCAGACGCCTTCGCCAAGCGGGTTGAAGAACTTGACGACGGGCACATGGTCGGCGCCGCGTTCCAGCCCATTGGCGAGCAGGCGCTCGCGCAGGTCGTCGGTCAGGAGGATCATGCCGCCCTCCTGTCATTCGCGGATTCGCTGGCCGTCCCGGTTTCGGGGAGGAAGGCCAGCAGCCAGTCGGCCGCCTTGCTCGCCTGCGACGCGGCGCGGACGATGGCGCGATTGTCCTCACGCAGCACCTCGAGTCACGAGCCGATGTAGTCGGCGTGGCGCACGGTCGGATTGATGCCGAGCGAGGCGCAGCAGAAGGCCGCGTTCATCTCGGCGACGAGCTCCTCGAAGGCATACTTCTTCGAGCCGAAGGAGGCCGACAGGTCGCGGCCGAGACGGGACGCATGGCCTGTTGCGTGGCCAAGCTCATGCAGGGCCGTGCGGTGCCAGTTGATGGTCTCGAAGTAAGCCTGCGGTGGCGGCACCTGCACGTAGTCGTGCGCAGGCACGTAGAAGGCGCGATCGCCGCCGATGCGGAAGTCGATGCCCGTCGCCTTGATCAGCGCCTCGACGCGCGGCTCGATCAGGCCGGGTTCCGGCGCGGGCGGCGCGACGGCAAAGCCGTCGGGCAGATCCTCGCATTGCGCGACGTTGAACACGGTGAAGCGCTTCAAGAACGGAATGGCCTGCGCTTCCTCGCCAGTCTCCTGCGCGCGCTTCTTCTCGTCGTCGGGAATGAAGCGGTCGGCGTAGACGACGGTGGTGCCGCGCTCGCCCTTGCGGACGTGGCCGCCGAGGGACAGCGCCTGGCGGAAGGTCAGCCAGCTCTGCACCGGAAAGCCGTGCTCGATGACCGCACCCCAGAGGATCAGCACATTGATCCCGGAGTAGGCGCGGCGGGTGGCGGCGTTGGCCGGCATGGCGAGCGGCGCCTTCGCCGCCGCCGTGCCCCACGGCTGGACCCAGGGCACGCGTCCGGCCTCCAGCTCGGCGATGATCCTGTTGGTGATGTTGTCGTAGAGGCTCGTCCGGTCCGCGCCGGCGCGAGCATGGCGGTCGTGTCTGGACATCGCGGTTCTCCGCGACGGGCGCCGGAGGCCTCTCCTCCAGCCCTCAACCCGTCACGGCAAACCCGATCCGCACTCTCACTCTCTCTCTATAGGGGGCGTTGCGGGGTCTCCCCGCGAGACAAGGGTTGGCCGAGACCTTGGCTCGGCCGCAGGGGAAGGCTTTCCCCTTCATTTAGATTGATACGGAATATTGTAGCCTGGCTACGTTCTAGCCAGTGAATTCAAACCTGCCGCGCTTGCAGCTCCGCCGTGGGCTTTCCCAGCCCTGGCCAGCAAGCTCGGTCCATCCCAGTTGCCGAAGGCAGCGATCGGCCGTGGGTGTCGCGCTCGGCTGACGGCCTTCTGGTACTGAATCCGTGAAGCAGGACCAGTAGCAGGGAGGCCTTCTCGCAACCCGACCTTGAAGATCACTTGAATTACCCGGCCATTGGCCGTACAATACATCAGATCTAGGTGATGGAGGTATTGAGATGGCCGAAGCAATCCGGAAGCCGACTCGTGGTCGGGTTCGCGGTGAGCGTCTCGAGACCCGCGTGACGGCCGAGCAGAAGAAGCTCATCGAGCGCGCCGCGGCACTTCAGGGGCGGACCGTGACCGACTTCGTGCTGACAAGCGTGCAGGACGCCGCCCGACGCGCGATCGAGGAACACAGCCAACTCGCTCTCTCACTGCGTGACAGCGAGGCGTTCGTTGATGCGCTGCTCAACCCGAAGCCGGTCAATGATCGCCTTCGTGAGACGGTCCGCCGTTATCGCCAACGTGCCGGCGTTTGACGCGTGCCTCGCAGCATCGAAGAAAAGCTCCGCGTCGAGCCGCTGACTTCGAGCCATGACCGATCGGAGTTTGAGAGTGGGGTAGAGCCACTCGACAGATACTTTCGGACGCAGGCGGGGCAAGACGCGCGGAAGAACATGGCCGCGCCTTTCGTCCTGGTGCTGCTGGATGCGACGATCGCGGGATACTACACGCTCTCCGCAACGTCTGTGCAGCTCGGCGAGCTGCCGGCGCAAACGGTGCGGAAGTTGCCGCGATATCCGCTGGTCCCGGCGACGCTTTTGGGACGGCTAGCTGTGGATCGGCGTCACCAGGGAAAAGGTTATGGGCGGTTTCTTCTGGCCGATGCCCTGCATCGGGCGACCCGGAGCGAGATCGCCTCATTCGCGGTGATCGTGGATGCGAAGAATGAGAGCGCGCGGCGCTTCTACGAACGCGAGAGCTTCTTGCCGTTTCCGGACCGGCCGATGAAGCTGTTTCGGCCGATGGCGGATATACGAAGACTGTTCGATTGAATTACTGGTGGCGATTTCCTGGACGTACCGCATCTGGAGGAGCTTTCGGGTCTCCGGTGGACGCTCGAAAATCTGGGTTGACTGTAGCCCGCCATCTTGTCGTCGCCGCTATGCAAATGTGTATCCATTGGCTACACTACCACAATGGCAGGTAAAGACGCTGGACTTCGCATAAGGGTTGAGCGCGGGCTGCGTGACGATTTCCTTGAGATCTGTCGTGCACAGGATAGGCCGGCGGCTCAGGTGATACGGGAGTTCATGCGGCGATACGTCTCCGAGAACGAGGCGGCGCGCGAGGCGGGCCGAAAGCTGCCTGCCGATCGGGGGGATCAGCGGTGACGCAGCACTTCTTCGAACATCCGATATTGAATTCGCCATACGGCTATCCCGCCCGCCATTGGGAACTGGTCGACGGGCAGCCCACGAACAAAATCCTCGAGACAAGACGGCGCTCGGAGCTCATCACGCCGGTGCCGCAGCCCAAGAAGCGGCGGCAGAAGCGCGGCCAGAAGGAAATGGTATTTGACGAAGGCAAGGGCCTTTCGACCGAGGAGCAGCAGTACAATCCCACACCGATTATCAATGAAATCCGCTCCTATGTGGATAGCTGGCGCAACCTGCCCAATCCGAACGAGTGGCAGGTGACACCCGAGACGGCGCGGCTGCTTCAGCACTGGCGCCATCATCCCTTCCAGAGCCAGCGCCCCTTCTTCTGTCAGGTTGAGGCCATCGAAACGGCGATTTGGCTGACGGAGGTCGCGCCGAAAATCGGCAAGCGTGCCGAGAAGTTCTGGGCGCATATCGAAGGAGCGAATGCCCAGGCGAACCCCGAACTGCTCCGCCTTGCGCTGAAGCTCGCGACGGGCGCCGGCAAGACCACGGTCATGGCGATGCTGATCGCCTGGCAGACGGTGAACGCAGTACGCCATCCGGGCAGCAAACATTTCTCGCGCGGCTTTCTCATTATTGCACCCGGCATCACGATCCGCGACCGGCTGCGGGTGCTGATGCCCAACGATCCCGACAGCTACTACAAGAGCCGCGAGCTTGTTCCGAGTGACATGATCGCCGATATCGACCGCGCCAAGATCGTCATCACCAACTATCACGCCTTCAAGCTGCGTGAGCGCATGGAAGTGTCGAAAGGTGACCCGACCCCTTTGAACGCAGCCACGAACAAGGAAACAAATGGCTGCATTCAAGGAGATAGAGAATGTCGGGAAAACGATATCGCCCAGAAGA
>NZ_FZQA01000017.1 GCF_900199215.1 Amphiplicatus metriothermophilus | reverse complement strand
GCCTGCGCTGTGTGGAGGCTACAGCCGGATCGGCCTTCCCTCGGAGCCAATCCCATGGTTACATAAAGAATGGCTGCGCCATCGGGGTTTCGTCAGCGGTAGAACGCCTGCATGGCCGCGCCGAGGATATAAGTGTCCGACGTGTGATAGACCCAAACCGTTCCCGGCGTAGCCTTGCGCGGAAACTGCGTGCAGGCGCGGCCGATCCGACCGGCGTGGGTCGTCTCAAGGAAGAAGTCCGTCATGGCCGCCGAGCCTTCGTCCCGGAAATAGGTCGCGAAGCGATAATTGCCCGTCGCCATGTCGAGCGCGTTTTCGAGCGTCACGTCGGACCAGTCGCCGTCCGCCGCACATTCGGGGACATACAGCGAGATCACGTCCTGCATGACGCCAGGATAAAGCTTTTCGAGCCGCATCAGCCCCACTCCGGCGAAGACCGACTTCGCCGTCGAGTAGGAAGGCAGATCCATCGCGTCGCAATAAGGATAGGCGCCGGCGCGCGTCTCGCATCCGCCGACATAATGCACGCCGTTGATGATGAAGCCGTAGGCGGACATGTGGGCCGGCGTCACCTCGGCGGGCGATCCGAACTTGGCCGGGTCCGCCCCCGGATAATCGACCGCGAGATCGCCGATCGGTTTCGTCGGCATGCGCCCGGCGACCTCGGCCTGATAGGCGGCCTTCACGGCCGCGGCGTCGGTCATCGCGCCCGGCGAATAATTCGCCGGAATTAGCCCCCAAAGGTCGAACTTGAAATAAAGGCAGGTCTCGCCGGCGATCTGATAGGCGACGTCCGAAACCTGTCCGCCATCCGTAAACAGGAACGTCATCGCGCCGTTATGAGTGCAGTTGGCGTTCTTCTCTTGCAGCGAGAAGGGAAAGGAGACGCGCGTGTAGCCGTTGTCGCCCGGTTCGTCCCACGCCTCGCCGGGCCCGATGATATATTCCCAATTTGGATGGCTGCTCGGCTGCGCGCCGCGCTGCACCGGGATGAAGTCCCCGTGACGAAACCCCGATGGCGCAGCCATTCTTTATGTAACCATGGGATTGGCTCCGAGGGAAGGCCGATCCGGCTGTAGCCTCCACACAGCGCAGGC
>NZ_FZQA01000004.1 GCF_900199215.1 Amphiplicatus metriothermophilus | reverse complement strand
GGGGGGGGGGCGGTCCCGGGTCTGCATCGCACCGCTGCGCGCTGCGCCGCATCCGGGACGACGACGGAGCGGGCCGGGAGCGGTCCCGGGTCTGCGGCGCGTCATTGCATGCCGCGCCGCGCCCGGGACGACGGGACTTCGTAATCCCTAATCCCTAATCCCCGATCCCCGACTCCTCATCCCTTTTCCCGTCGTCGCTTTTGCAATCTGGCGCGGGGCTTGCTTAATCTGGCGCGCCGTCGTCGGGATGCGGAAATGACGATTTCGCCGTGGCTGCTGCTGGGCGCCTTCCTGTTCGGCCTCGCCGCGGGCTGGCTGATCTGGGGCGGGCGCGGGCTGTTTCCGGACCGCGCCGGCGCCGCGCCGCCGGGCGAGGCGGGAGGGCTCGACGCGCTTGAGGCCGAGCTCGCCGCGGCGCGCGAACTCGCCGCGGCGGACGCGGCCGAGGCCGACGAGGCCGCCGCGCGCCTCGACGCTCTCGACGCCGCGCTCAAGCGCGCCAACGGCCGGCTTAAGCTGCTCCTGCGCGCGGCGGGACGGACATCGTCCGGGAGCTGAGCAACCCTGCGGCCTACTCCCCCGCGGCGGGCGCTCTTTCGGGCGCCGCCTTCTGCGTCGCCGTCCCTGCGCGCGGACGGCGAATATTGCCGAAGGCGCCGAGGAGGGGAAGGATCGCCGCGAGCGCGAGCAGCGAGGCGAGCAGAAACGACGCGCCCGGAAGACGAACCGGCGCGCCCTGCGGCAGGATCGTGATCCCGGCGATTTCGAACGGCTCGCCCGGCTCGTTGAAGGCGGCGAAGACCTGCGTCATCAGATAAGGCCCGACGATCATCGACACGCCCATGATCGAGCCCAGCGCGCCCTGCAATTCGCCCTGTGAATCGGCCGGCAGGGTGCGCGACATGATCCCCTGCAGGGCCGGCAGGGTGAAGCCCGCGAGCGCGCCGATCGGGATGAGGACGTAGACCATCCAGCCTTCGTTCACGAGTCCGTAGGCGGCGTAGATGACGACCGCCACGGCGAGGCCGAACAGCGCCGCCGCGCGCTCGCCGATCGCCGGAATGACGAGGCGCGCAAGGCCTCCCTGCACGATCGCCGCGGCGAGTCCCACCGCCATCAGCGAAAAGCCGATGTCGCGCGGCGACCAGTCGAAGCGCGCCTCGGCGTAATAGGCCCACACGGACGGAAAGGTCCAGTGCCCGACCTGGTAAAGAAAGATCGCGCCCGCGATCGGCAGAAGCGCCGGATACTGACGGAAATGCAGAAAATTGCCGAGCGCGTTGGCGCGCCGCCATTCGAAGGCGCGCCGGTTCTCAGGCTTCAGGGATTCAGGCAGGAAAAGGAATCCGTAGACGAGATTGCAAAAGCCGAGACCCGCCACGGCGAAGAAAGGCGCGCGGGGGCCCAACGCGTCGCCGATGATGCCGCCGAGGGCCGGGCCGATGATGAAGCCGAGTCCGAAGGCCGCGCCCATCAGGCCGAAATTCGCCGCGCGCTTTTCCGGCGGCGAAATGTCGGCGATGAAGGCGTTGGCGGTCGAGAAGGTCGCGGCGAGGGCGCCGGCGAGAATCCGCGCGAGCAGGAGAAAGCCGATGGTCGGCGCGAGCGCCATCAGCAGAAAATCGACCGAATAGGCAGCGAGCGAGCCGAGAACGACCGGCCGGCGCCCGAAACGGTCCGACAGCGCCCCCATCACCGGCGACATGAAGAACTGCATCACGGCGTAGACGAGGGTGAGCCGCCCGCCCCAGCGCGCGGCGTGGCTCAGATCCTCACCGGTGACGTCCATGATGAGCTGCGGCATCACCGGCATGACGACGCCGAAGCCGATCATGTTGATCAGCACGGTGATGAAGATGAACGCCAGCGCGTTGGCGCCGGCCGGTTTCGCGGCCATGCGTCAGATGTCCTTGTAATCCGGCGCAGGCGTCGCGCCCTCGATCGGCAGGATGTTGATGGCGGTGATCTGGTTGCGCCGTTTTCTCAGAATGCGGAACCGCATGCCGTGGAAGGAGAACGTCTGCCCCACGTCGGGAATCGACTGCGCTTCGTGGATGACGAGGCCGGCCACGGTCACGGCCTCCTCGTCGGGCAAGCTCCAGTCCATGGCGCGATTGAGATCGCGGATGGTCACGTCCCCGTCCACGGTGACCGATCCGTCCGCCTGAGGGCGCACGCCTTGCACGGGGCTGTCATATTCGTCCTCGATCTCGCCGACGATCTCCTCGAGGATGTCTTCGAGCGTGACGAGGCCCATGATCGCGCCGTATTCGTCGACCACGAGGGCGAAGTGCTCGCGCTTGCGCTTGAACGCGTCGAGCTGCTCCTGAAGGGTCGTGGTCTCCGGCGCGAAATAGGGCTTGCGCGCGATCGCGGCGAGGTCGATCGCCTCGGCCTTGCCTTCCGCGTCCCACAGGGCGCGCAGAAGATCCTTGGCGTGCAGCACGCCGATGATGTTGTCGGGATCGCCGCGATAGAGCGGCAGGCGCGTGTGCCGGCTCTTGAGCGCGGCCGCGATCACTTCGTCGGCCGGCCGGGTCACGTCGAGCATCTCGATCGACTTGCGGTGGATCATGATCTCCTCGATGCGGATTTCATCGAGGTCGAGCGCGCCGCGGATGAGGTCGCGCGCCTCGCGGTCGACGCGCCCCTCGACATGGTGCAGGTCGATCGCGCCGCGCAGCTCCTCGCTCGCGGACAGCACCGCGCTGTCCTTGTCGACGTCGACGCCGACGAGGCGCAAGGCGCCGCGCACGATGAGCTGAACGACGCGGGTCACGGGCGCGAACACGAAGACGATCCAGCGCATGACCGGCGCGACGAGCATCGCGAAGCCGTCGGACCGCGCGATGGCGAGGGTCTTGGGCGCGACCTCGGCGAAGATTACGACGAGCGTCGTCATCACGATGGTCGCGATCGCGACGGCGCCTTCGCCGAGCAACCGGATGAACAGGCTCGTCGCCAGCGCCGAGGCGAGAATGTTGACGAGATTGTTGCCGAGCAGGATCGCGCCGATCAGCCGCTCGCGGTCGCGGATGAGCCGGTTGACGGCGGCCGCGGCGCGGTCGCCGTCGGTCTCCAGCTTGTGCATGCGCGCGCGCGAGGTTGCGGTCAGCGCCGTCTCCGAACCGGAGAAAAAGGCCGACATCATCAGCAGCAGAACGATTCCGCCGGCCGTAAGCCAGGCCGACGCGTCAAGGGGAGGCATGGCGGTCCTCTATGGTCGCTCAGGCGGGAATTTTTTCCTCCAGAAAGGCGAGGATGGAATCGGCGTCCGCGTTCTCTGCGATATAGGCCTTTCCGATTCCGCGCGCGAGGATGAGGGCGAGCCGGCCGGCCGCGACTTTCTTGTCCTGGCGCATGCGGGCCAGCAGCGCCTCGGCCGCGACGCCGTGCAGCGCGGGAATGTCGCAGACGCCCGCCGGCAGGCCGACGCGCTTCAAGTGCCGCTTCAGGCGCGCGGCGTCCTCGCGGGGACAGTCGCCGAGCCGGACCGAGTAATCGAAGGCGAGCCCCATGCCGGCGGCGACCGCCTCGCCATGCAGCAGCGTCTCGCCATAGCCGACGGCGGCTTCGAGCGCGTGTCCGAAGGTATGGCCGAGATTGAGAAGCGCGCGCTCGCCCGTCTCGCGCTCGTCGCGGGCGACGATGGCGGCCTTCATCGCGCAGGCGGTCTTCACCGCATGAGCCCGCGCGGCGCGGTCGCCGGCGAGCAACGCCTCGCCGTTCTCTTCGAGCCAGGCGAAGAACGCCGCGTCCCCGAGCGCGGCGTATTTGACGACCTCGGCGTAGCCTGCGCGCAGCTCGCGCGCAGGCAGCGTGTCGAGCGCGGCGAGGTCGGCGAGCACGACGACAGGCTGGTGAAACGCGCCGACGAGATTCTTCCCCTGCGGAAGATTGACTCCGGTCTTGCCGCCGACGGCGCTGTCGACCTGGGCGAGCAGGCTCGTCGGAATCTGCGCGAAACGGCAGCCCCGGCGCAGGATCGCCGCGGCGAAGCCGGCGATGTCGCCGACGACGCCGCCGCCGAAGGCGATGACAAGATCGCCGCGGTCGACCTCGAGCTCGACGAGGCGTTCGAGCAGCCATTCGAGCCGCGCCATGGACTTCGTCGCCTCGCCGGGGGGCAGCGCCACGGTCTCGGCGCTTATTCCGTAGGCGGAAAGTCCTTTCATCAGGCGCGGGCCCTGGGCGGCGAGCACGGTCTCGTCGGTGACGATCGCGGCGCGCGGGCGCTTCAGATGCGCCGTCAGATGCGCGCCGGCGCTTTCCAGAAGCGTCGCGCCGATAAGAATGTCGTAGGCGCGCGGGCCGAGACCGACGGTCAGCTTGTCCGGAGAGCTCATGAGGCGGTTCTTTCTACGCCGAGATGCTCGGCGATGGCGTCGAGAATGAGGGCGACCGTCGCGGCGTGGGGGCCGGGCTGGCTGTCCACGGCGATGTCGGCCTGCGCGTAATAGGGCGCGCGTTCGGCCAGAAGCCGCTCGATCACCGCGCGCGGGTCGCCCTCGCGCAGGAGCGGGCGGGTGTCGCGCCGAGCGGCGCGCCGCGCCAGGGTCTCGGCGTCGGCGCGGATCCAGACCGTGATCGCGCGCTCCTTGAGGAGCCGGCGCGTGCCGGGATCGACGACCGCTCCCCCGCCGGTGGCGAGCACGTGCGGGGGCCCGGCGAGCAGCCGCGCGATCACCTGCGCCTCGCCGCGGCGGAAGCTTTCCTCCCCATGCAGGGCGAAAAGGTCCGACACCGACATGCCGGCGGCCTTTTCGATCTCCGCATCGGCGTCGCAAAAGGGCAGCGCGAGCCGCGCGGCCAGCCGCCGGCCGACGGTGGTTTTCCCCGCGCCCATCATGCCGACGAGAGCCACCGTGCGGTCGACCTTGAGCGCGGGCGGGCGGGTTCGCCGGTTTTTCGCAGCCGCATTCATGGCCTTATCGTGTAGGGGAGGCGGCGCGCGAACGCCAGCGGGCGCGCGCGGTTTCGTCCGGGCGCGAGCGCGGCTACACTGGCGCGCCGATTCGAGACGGACACAGGAGCTTCCCGGATGCGATTCATGTTGATTCTGGTCGGCGTCGTCCTGGCGGCGCTCGCCGGACTCTTTATCTACGGCCAGCTTCTGGAGCCGGAAACCCGCCTGATCGAGCAGGAGGCGATTCTCTCCAATGGCTGAGATGGAGCCCGCTTCCGTGAGCCCCGGTTCTTCGGCGATCCCCCCTGAAAAAGGGAGGCGGGGGGGCGTCGCAGCGATCGTCCTCGCCCTCGCGGCCGCCTTCGGCGCAGGGCAAGCCGTTCCCGCCGTCGCCCAGGTCGCGCCGCCCGCGCCGGTGGAGGCGACGCCGCTCGCGCGCGACGCGTTCGCCACGGGCCTGCTGTCGCGCGGCGACGGGGCGCTTGCGCCCGGTCTGTGGCGCGGCGCGCGCGCCGACACGCTGGCGGCCCTGCTCGACCTCGCGCCGCGCCGGCCGGCCAGCCCGGCGATCGGCGAGGCGATGCGGCGCGTGCTGCTCAGCGCCGGCGACGCGCCGCCGGGCGCGACGTCGGCCCTCGGCGGGCGCAAGCTCCTCGCGCTCGCCCGCGCCGGCTTCGTCGAGGAGGCGCGCACGATCGCAAGCCTGTCGAGCGCGCCTCGGGGCGATCCTTATGTCGGCCAGGCGCTCGCCGTCGCCGATCTGCTCGAAGGCCGGCCCGAAGAGGCCTGCCGGCGCAATGCGGGCCTTTCCTCGGGGCGCGACGAGATCTTCTGGGTGAAGCTGCGGGTGCTCTGCTACGCGCTGGCCGGCGAGCGCGACGCGGCGGAGCTCACCTTCGACATCCTGCGCGAGCGCGGCGCGGTCGAGCCGGCCGACGAGCCGTTTTTTCTGGCGCTGACGACGGGCGCCGCGCCGAAGACGCCGCCGGCGCCGGAAAACGCGCTGCATCTGGCCGCGCTGCGCCAGCTCGCCCTGCCGCTCGCGCCGGAGCTGCTCGGGCGCGCGGACGCCGGCGTGCTGAGGGCCGTCGCGCGCGACGAGAGCGCGGACATCGCCACCCGCGCCGCCGCGGCGCGCATGGCCGCGGCGATGGGCGTGATGTCGCGCGAGGCGCTCGCCGCCGTCTACGCCGCCGCGCCGGTCGACGTCGCCGAGGTCGCGCAGGCGGCGGACCGCGCCCGCGCCCGCCCGGATGATCCGATGACGGATATTCTGCTCTATCAGTCCGTCGCGCAGATGAACGCGCCGGAGTTCCTGCGCGACAAGGCCGCGCGCATCGCGCTGGCGCTCGATGCGGCGAACACGTTCCCGCGCGCCTATGCGGCCTCCCTTCTTTATGCGGAGGACATTCGCGCGCTCGAAGGCGCGCTCGTCGCGCCGTCAGAAGCGGCCGCTTTCGCGCTGGCGCGCATGGCGGCCGGCGACGGCGAGGGCGCGGCGGGCTGGCTTTCGGCCATGCTGGGAACGGGCGGGCTCGCCGGCCTCGCCGAAGAGCAGGCGATGGCCTTCATCGACCTGGCGAGCCTGCTCGCCGCGCTCGATCCGGCTGCGGCGCGCCGGATCGCCGATCAGGCCGGCGTCGTTCTCGACGATCCGATGGCCCGCGCCCGCGCGGCCCGGGCCGGCGCGCCGGCCCATGGCGAGCCCGAGACGCTCGCGCGCGTTCTCGAAGCCGCCTTCGAAGCGGCGCGCGCGGACATTCCGGGCCAGGCGGGCCTCGCCGCGCTCGCCGCCTCGCGCGCGGCTTCGGGCGGCGATCCGCTGGCGCAGGTGATCGTCGCCCAGTCCCTGCGCGCGGCGGGCCTTGAGGATCTGCGCCGGCGGCTCGCTTTCGAGACGGCGTGGAAGGCGCGCTTCGCCGCGCCCGCGCCGGCCGGCGAGACCCGGACCGCCGCCGCCGAACAGGACGACGGCGAGGAGGGGCTCACGCCGCGTCTCAAGCCGCGCAAGCGGCCCTGAAGGCGCGCCCGTGGCCCCCTCCGCCGCACACGCGCCGCGCGGGCCGGAGGCCGGCCTCATCGCGCTCTTTCTCGAAATGATGGCCGTCGAGCGGGCGGCCGCGCCAAGCACGCTCAAGAATTACGGCCGCGACCTTCAGCGCTTCGAGGCGTTCGCCAGGGCGCGCGGCGAAACCCTGGAAACGGCGGGCGCGGACGACATCGCCGCCTTTCTCGCCGCGCTCGAAGCGGAAGGAATCGCCGCCTCCACCGCGGCGCTGAAAGTCTCGGCGCTGCGCCAGTTCTACCAGTTTCTGTATACGGAAGGTCTGCGCGGCGACAATCCGACCCGCGCGATCGACCGCCCGCGCGCGAAGCGCCCGCTGCCCAGGACCCTGACCGCCGAAGAGACGGCGCGGCTGATGGCGGCCGCGGCCGAGGGCGGGGCGGCGAAGGCGCTGCGCCTCAAGGCCATGGTCGAGACGCTCTATGGGGCGGGCCTGCGGGTCTCCGAGCTCGTCCGCCTGCCGCTCGCGGCCTTCCGGCCGGGCCAGCCCTTTCTCCTCGTCAAGGGCAAGGGCGGCAAGGAGCGGCTCGCCCCGCTCGGCGGCGCGGCGGCGGCCGCGCTCGAGGACTATCTCGCCGTGCGCGCGCGGTTCCTCGCAAAGGGCGCGCCGGCCTGCGCGCGCGGGTTTCTTTTTCCCTCGCGCGGGAAGACCGGCCATCTCACCGCGGCGCGCTTCGCCCAGATGCTCAAGGAGCTCGCCGTCAGGGCCGGGATCGAGCCGTCGCGCCTGTCGCCGCACGTCCTGCGCCACGCCTTCGCCACCCATCTTCTCGAAGGCGGGGCGGATCTCAGAAGCGTCCAGCAGATGCTCGGCCACGCCGACATCACGACTACCCAGATCTACACCCACGTCGCCCGCGACCGGCTGAGGGAGGTCGTGTTCACGTTGCATCCCTTGGCTGGGAAGGGATTAGGGACTAGGGATTAGGGACTAGGGAATGAAGAATAGGGAAGAAGAGCCTGCGTCGTCCCGGATGCTGCGCGGCATGAAATGCCGCGCTGCTGGTCCGGGACCGTTTGCGGCGGAACTCCGCGCCTGCCGCGCACGATCCCGGGTCTGCATTGCATCATCAAGGATGCTGCAATGCGCCCGGGATGACGCATGTTTCTCAATCCCATTCGCCATTCCCTAATCCCTAGTCCCTAGGCTCCAGTTCCTGATACCCGGTCCCTCCCATGCGCACCTATCTCGAATTCGAACAACCCATCGCCGAGCTGGAAGGCCGGATCGCCGACCTCAAGCAGATGGACGGCGTGAACGTCTCGGAGGAGGTCCAGAAGCTCCAGGCCAAGGCCGACCAGCTTCTCGCCGACACCTACGCCAGGCTCACCCGCTGGCAGAAGACGCAGGTCGCGCGCCACGCCGCCCGGCCGCATTTCTCCGACTACGTCAAGTATCTGGTCGAGGACTTCACCCCGCTCGCCGGCGACCGCCGCTTCGGCGAGGACGCGGCGATTCTCGGCGGGCCGGCGCGCTTCCGCGGCCGCTCCATCATGCTGATCGGCCATGAAAAGGGCTCGGACACCGCAAGCCGGGTGAAGCACAATTTCGGCATGGCCTCGCCGGAAGGCTATCGCAAGGCGATGCGGCTGATGGACATGGCCGAGCGCTTCCATCTGCCGGTGGTCGCCCTCGTGGACACGCCCGGCGCCTATCCGGGCCGCGGCGCGGAGGAACGCGGCCAGGCCGAGGCGATCGCGTCGTGCACGGAAAAATGCCTCTCGCTCGGCGCGCCGCTCGTCTCCACGATCGTCGGCGAGGGCGGCTCGGGCGGGGCGGTGGCGCTCGCCGCGGCGAACAAGGTGCTGATGCTCGAGCACGCGGTGTATTCGGTGATCTCGCCCGAGGGCTGCGCCTCGATCCTGTGGAAGGACGCCGCCGGCAAGGGCGAATCGAAAGCCCCCGAAGCGGCCGAAGCGATGAAGGTCGCGGCGCAGGATCTTCTGGAGCTCGGCGTCATCGACGCAATCGTGCCCGAGCCCCTGGGCGGCGCCCATCGCGACATTCCGCTTACGGTCGAACGGCTCGGCGACGCGGTCGAGACCGCGATCCACGAGCTCGAAGGCATGAGCCCGGACGAGCTGCGCGCCCATCGCCGGCGCAAATTCCTTGAGATCGGCCGCGCCGGGCTCGCGTGAGCCTTTGCGGCCGCGTTTTCAGCTTCTCTGCAACGATTTTCACGATCCGATCCAGGTCCTGTCGGGCTGCGGCGTTGCGCGCGCAACATACTGAAAATAAACATATAATTTTCAAAACGCCCTTGCCCTAGGCAAGGGCTGGCCAAAGCGTCCAAAAGCGCGTTTAATGCATAAATTACAAAAATTTGCAATCGAGGGAGCGAAACCCCATGCAGGAGCGGCCCGCGCTCGGCTTCTGGCGCATCTGGAACATGTGCTTCGGCTTTTTCGGCATCCAGATCGGCTTCGGCCTCCAGAACGCCAATGTCAGCCGGATCTTCCAGACTCTCGGGGCGGAGGTGGACGCGCTGCCGATCCTGTGGATCGCCGCGCCGCTCACGGGCCTTCTGGTGCAGCCGATCATCGGCCATATGAGCGACAAGACCTGGGGCCGGCTGGGGCGTCGGCGGCCCTATTTCTTCTATGGCGCGCTGGCGACGACGGCGGCCCTCGTTGTAATGCCCAATTCGCCCGCGCTGTGGGTCGCGGCCGGCATGCTGTGGATCATGGACGCCTCGATCAACGTCACGATGGAGCCGTTCCGCGCCTTCGTCGGCGACATGCTGCCGCAGCGCCAGCGCGTGACCGGCTACGCCATGCAGAGCTTTTTCATCGGCGCGGGCGCGGTGCTGGCCTCCGCTCTGCCGTGGATGCTGACCAACTGGTTTTCGGCGAGCAATGTCGCGCCGGCCGGCGAAGTCCCCGACTCGGTCCGGCTCGCCTTTTATCTGGGCGCGGCGTTTCTGTGCGGCTCGGTCATGTGGACCGTGTTCACGACGCGCGAATACTCTCCGGAGGAGATGCGCCGCTTCGAGGCGGCCGAAGCGGCGCGGGACGCGGCAGGGGCGGGGGGCGAGGCGGCCGGGCCCGCGCGCGCCGCGCCGGGCGCGGCCCGCTTCATCCGCTACGGGCTCGTCTGGCTCGCCGCGGGCGCGGGGCTCACGGGCGCGATCGTCCGCTTCGGCCTTGAGAAGGAGCTTTACGTTCTCGGCGTCGGCGCGACGGTCTTCGGACTGCTTCAGCTGCTCGCCGCGGCGCTGAAACGCGTCGGGCGCGCGGCGAACGCCTTTTCCGAGATCATGGATGATCTTTACCTGATGCCGCGGACGATGAAGCAGCTCGCCGTGGTGCAGTTCTTCTCCTGGTTCGCGCTCTTCTCGATGTGGATCTACGCGACCTCCGCCGTGACCGCCCATCACTACGGCGCGCGCGATCCGGCCTCGCTCGCCTATAATCAGGGCGCGGACTGGGTGGGCGTCCTCTTCGCCGCCTATAACGGCGTCGCCGCGCTCGCCGCCTTCGCCATTCCCGCGCTCGCCGCGCGCACGGGCCGCAAGGGCGCGCACGCCGTCTGCCTTCTGCTCGGCGGGGCGGGGCTCGGCTCGTTCCTGCTCATTCGCGACCCGTCGCTTCTGTGGATTTCGATGATCGGGGTGGGCGTCGCCTGGGCTTCCATTCTTTCCACGCCCTATGCGATTCTCTCCGGCGCCGTGCCGGGACGGAAGATGGGCGTCTATATGGGCATCTTCAATTTCTTCATCGTGCTGCCGCAGCTTGCGGCGGCGAGCATTCTGGGGCTTCTCGTGCGCGGCTTGTTCGGAGGCGAATCGATTTACGCGCTGGCGCTCGGAGGGCTCGCCATGGCGCTGGCCGCGGCGGCGACTCTTTTCGTGGACGATCCGGCGGGCGCGGCGATTCGGGCGCGCAGGCGCGCCGCGCCGGCGCTCGGCGCCGGCGGTTAGACGGGGAGCGCAAGGACCGATGAGCAAACGCGGCGTTCGTCTTGAAGATCTGGCGCGGCTGGCGGACGTCTCGGTCGCCACCGTTTCGCGCGCGCTCAACGACAGCCCCGCGGTGAACGAGGAGACGAAGCGCCGCATCTGGCGCATCGCGCGCGAGCACAATTACTCTTTCCGCCCCCACATGCCGGCGATCCTCACCGGCTCGAACGCCACCATCGCCGTCGTCATCCCGACGCCGCAGGGGCGGCGCGGCGGCTTCAACGATCCGTTCTTTCTTGAGCTGATCGGCGGCATCACCGAGGCCGCGCGCGAGACCGACTGCGACATCATCATTTCGCACATCGCGCCGCGCGGCTATGACGACCTGTCCGAGCTGATGACCTCCTCGCGCGCAGAGGGCGTGATCTTCCTGGGACAGAGCTTTCTGCACGAACGGTTCAACCGGCTCGCGGAGAGCGAAAACCGCTTCGTCGTCTGGGGCGCGGAGCTGCCCGGCCAGCGCTACTGCTCGATCGGCAGCGACAACATCCGCGGCGGCCGGCGCGCGACGGCGCATCTGGCCCGGCTCGGCCGCAAGCGCATCGCCTTTTTCGGCGACACCGAGGCGCCCGAAGCGATGCAGCGCTATTCGGGCTATCTCGAAGCGCTCGAGGCGGCGGGGCTGGAAGCGGACCCGGCGCTCGTCATGCCGGTGCATTTCGAGGTCGAGTCGGCCGAGAACGCCGTCGAGCGGCTGATCGCGCAGGGCGCAGCGTTCGACGCGATCTTCGCCGCGAGCGACCTCATCGCGCTGGGGGCGATCCGCGGGCTGAACCGGCGCGGACTCGACGTGCCGGGCGACGTGTCGGTCGTCGGCTATGACGACATCCAGCTGGCGCGCTACATCCATCCGGCGCTGACCACTGTCTCGCAGGACATGGCCAAGGCCGGCCGGCTGCTCGTCGCGCGCCTGATGAGCTCCACCGCCGGCCAGGAAATCCGGTCGGAGCGTCTGCCTACGGAGCTTATCGTGCGGGAGTCCTGCGGGGCCTAGCCGCCGCGGCCCAGCGCGATGAAGCCCGACAGCGGGGCGAGCCGCGCGGGCGGGGCGCCGGCCGCCTTCTCTAGGCCGACCGCCGCGGCGATTTCGAATCCCGCGAGGTCGGGCAGGGCCAACGTCGTCTCGGCCTCGCCGAGATTGAGCGCGCACAGCGCCGTTTCCTCTTCGCTCCGGCGCAGGAAGGCCGCGACGGTCTGCGGCGCGTCGAGAAAGACGATATCGCCGCGGCGCAGGGCCGGCGAGTCGCGCCGCAGCACGATCAGTTTACGGATGAAATGAAGGGTCGAGCTGGAATTCGCCTCCTGCCGGTCGACGGCGAGGGGGCGGTGGCGCGGGTCGACGGGCAGCCACGGCTCGTGCGCCGAGAAGCCGCAATACGGCGGGCCCGCTTCCCACGGAATCGGCGTGCGCGCTCCGTCGCGGCCGAGCGTCTGCGGCCAGTTGGCGATGGCTTCCGGGTCCTGCAGGCGCTCGAACGGCACCTCGGCCTGCGGCAGGCCGAGCTCGTCGCCCTGGTAAAGAAAGACGTTGCCGCGCAGCGCCATGAGCAGCATCGCGTAAAGCCGCGCGGCGCGCTTAAGGTCGCCGCCGCCGGCCCACCGGCTCGCTGCGCGCGGCGCGTCGTGATTGGAGAACGCCCAGGACGGCCAGCCTTCGCCCGGCGCGCCCGGCCAGGCGGCGAGCGCGCGGCGCACGAGGCCGGGCGTCAGGCGATCCGCGTAAAGAAAATCGAATCCGTAAGCCGAATTGAGCCGCCGGTCGTCGCTGGTGAAGGCTTTCATCTCCTCAAGGGGGGAAGGCCCGCCCACCTCCGCCACCGTGAAGACGCCGGGATAACGGTCCGTCAGCGCCCTGATGCGTTCGAGAAACTTCGGAATGTCAGGATGCGACTGATTGTAGACATGTTCCTGAAGATCGAAGGGGCGCGTGATTCGCCGCCCGTCGCGCGGCGCCGGCGGGTTGTCGCGCAACATCGGATCGTGCATCGCGAAGTTGATCGCGTCGAGGCGGAAACCGTCCACGCCGCGATCGAGCCAGAAGCGCGCGACCTCCAGAAGCGCGTCCTGCACGTCGGACCGATGCAGGTTGAGGTCGGGCTGGCCGGGCAGGAAATTGTGCAGGTAATACTGTCCGCGCCGGCTGTCCCAGGTCCAGGCCGGCCCGCCGAACACGGACTGCCAGTTGTTGGGGGGCGCGCCGTCCGGCTTGGGGTCCGCCCAGACATACCAGTCCGCCTTCGGATGGTCGCGCGAGGACCGGCTCTGCTCGAACCAGGGGTGCTGGTCCGAGGTGTGGGAGTAGACCTGATCGATGATCACCTTGAGGCCGAGCCCGTGCGCTTTCTCGATCAGCCGGTCGAAATCGGCGAGCGTTCCGAAAACCGGGTCGACGTCGCAATAGTCCGCGACGTCGTAGCCGAAATCGCGCATGGGCGAAGTGAAGAAGGGCGAGATCCACACCCCGTCCACGCCGAGTCGCGCGACATGGTCGAGCTTCTCAATGACGCCGGGAAGGTCGCCGACGCCGTCGCCGTTCGAATCGCAAAAGCTGCGCGGATAAATCTGATAAATGACGGCGCCGCGCCACCATTCTTCGGCCGCTCCGCGCGCGCGCGTCTGCGCCGGCGTTCGCTCGACAAGATTCATTGGGAAGAACTCCACTCGTTTGAACGGCAGATGACATAGTCGAACGCGGGAACTTCAACGCGCAGGCTCGCCGGCGCGCCTGGCTTGCGCGCGCATCGTCCGTATACGCTTTTCCATGACGTGGAGCGGGGGTCGGTTTCGATCCACGCCGTGCGCTTCTCCGAATCGGCGTTGAAGACGACGAGATACTCCCCGCCCGCGGAGTCGAGCCGCGAGACGGCGAACAGGCCGCCGTCCCTATCGGCCTTGCGCACAAGCTGCGCCCCGCGCCGCAGCGGCGCGTGCGCATGATAAAGCCGGGTCATTTCCGCGATGGCGCGGTAGAGCGGATGGCGCCGGTCGAAATTCGATTGCGCCGTGGTCGCGTCCGTCCCGACGAGATCGTTGTCGTTGTAGGAAGCGACGCGGCTTTCGAACATGTCCTCGCGCGCGGCCTGATCGCCGCCGTCGCCGACGAAGCCCTGCTCGTCGCCGTAATAGACGACGGGAACTCCGCGCAGGAAGAACATCATCGCATTGGCCAGGCGCACGCGGGCCAGAATCTCCGCGTCCGGCGCGTCGGGCCGGGCCTGCCGCGCGAACATGGCGAAGCGGCCCATGTCGTGATTGCCGACGAAGACGGGAAGCCGGCGGGCCGTCTCGCCCCCGTCTTCGTAGAGGGCGTCGAGAAAGAACAGGCGTTCGAGCCGTTCGGCGGGCTCGCCCTCGGCGACGACCTGCGTCACGGCGCGCTGAAAGGCGAAGTCGAGAACGGCGGGAAAGCCGTCGACGCGCGTAAAGCGGGCGAGCCCGCCGGCCTCCGGGTCGTAGGCTTCTCCGAAGACGTAGAAGTTCGGCAGGCCCTGCGCTTCGGCGTGCTCGATCATCGCCGATACGAAGGCGCGCCAGAACTCCGGCTCCACATGGCGCGCGGTGTCGACGCGAAAGCCGTCGATCCTGTATTTCGAAATCCACTCCTTGTAGATCTCGATCATGCCTTCGACGACGCGGGGATGCTCGGTCATGAGGTCGTCGAGGCCGGAAAAATCGCCGTAGAACGAGCTTTCCCCGACGAAACGCGAATCGCCGCGGTTGTGATAGTAAACAGGATCGTTCAGCCAAGCCGGCTTTTTGACGTTTTCCTCGCCTGCCGGTACATAAGGCGTATACGCATAATCGGGCCGATCGAGACGCGCGAAGTTCTCTTCGGTCCGGAACGGCGGCGCGTCGCCCATGAAGCCGTCATTGATCGGCGCGCCGTCCGGCCCGCCGCGCCTTGTATAGGGGTAATCCGCCTTCGCGCGATAGGGGCAGCCGTCTTCGACTCTGTCGGGCCCGTCATAATCAGGGTCGTGACATTCGCGATAGGCGATGACGTCTGCGGTGTGGTTGGCGATGATGTCGAGATAGACCTTCATCCCGCGCGCGTGAGCCGCGTCGACGAAGGCCTTGAGATCGTCCTCCGTTCCGAAATGGGGATCGACCGTCGTGAAATCGGTGATCCAGTAGCCGTGATAGCCGGCCGATTCGTCGCCGGGCGGGCCCTGGACCGGCTTGTTTTTGTAAATGGGGCCGAGCCAGATCGCCGTCGCGCCGAGATCCTGAATGTAATCGAGGCGCGCGGTCAGGCCTTTCAGGTCGCCGCCATGGAAGAAGCCTTTATGGGCCGGGTCGAATCCGTGATCGAGCCGGCCGCCGTCGATTCCGCCCGTATCGTTCGCCGGATCGCCGTTCTCGAACCGGTCGGGCAGCACGAAATAGATCACCTCGTCCTCAGGCGGACGGAGACGGTAATCGCCCGCCGCCTCGGCGGCGGCGAGCGACGACAGGCAGGCGAGCGCCGCCGCGCCTATGCGCGGCCGCCCGCGCCCGCTTGCGCGCGCCTTTTTGCGCGCTGTCGATGTCCTCCCTATCGTCATTTTTTTCTCCCTGATCGGCCCGCGCCGCGATCATGTCGTGCGGCGAAGGCGTTCGAACCGCAATCCGGCGATGCCGGGGATCATGGTTTTGCAATTTTTTACATCAGAATTGTGGCAAATATGCCATAGCTCACCGTCTCGCTTGCGATCAAAAAACTCAAAGAAAATCAGCATATTACATCTCCAATTCTGGCCGGCTCAGGCAAGCTTTCTGCGCCCTTCCGAGCGAAATTCGAGGCGAACCGATTTAGATGTTGATTGAAATTGCATTTTATTTCAATCTTGCTGCCGCCGCGCGAGACTTCGATCGGCGCCGAAGGCGTCGGTCGGGGCGGTCCGGAGGAACCGGACGGGCGGCAAGCGGGCGAGCCGCCGGGCGGGCGCGCGGCGCTCGGGAGGAAACACCAGAGGAGGGTTGCGTGAACACACGCGAGAATCGTTTAGGCCGTGAGCGCTCCGTAAAATCCCTGATGCTGGCCGGCGGGGCCGCGATCGCGATCGGAGCCGCATTCGGAACGGCCGCGCCGGCGCAGGCGCAGGACGGGGAAGAAACCGGCAAGCCGGCTGAAGAGATCGTCGTCAAAGGCTTCCGTCGAAGCATCGAAACGTCGGCCGCCGTCAAGCGTAACAACAAATCCATCGTCGAGGCGGTGACGGCCGAGGACATCGGCAAGCTGCCGGACGTGTCCATCGCCGAGTCGCTGGCGCGCCTGCCGGGCCTGGCGACCCAGCGCGTCGACGGGCGCAGCCAGGTGCTCACCATCCGCGGCCTCGGTCCGGACTTTTCGACCGCGCTCCTCAATGGACGCGAGCAGGTTTCCACCAGCGACAACCGCGCCGTGGAGTTCGATCAGTATCCCTCCGAACTGATCGAGCAGGCGGTCGTCTACAAGACTCCCTATGCGGGGCTGATCGGGCAGGGGCTCGCCGGCACGGTGGACCTGCGCACCGTTCGCCCGCTTGAGAAAGGCGAGCGCATCATCTCGGCGCAGGGGCGCGTCGAATTCAACGAGGACGGCTCGCTGAATCCGGACTCGCCCGGAACCGGCTGGCGGGGCAGTTTGACGATCATCGATCAGTTCAATGACGATCGTCTGGGCATAGCGCTCGGCCTGGCGTATCAGTCGACTCCGACCCAGAGCGAGCGCTTCAACGCCTGGGGCTATCCGACGACCGCGGACGGCGACCTTATCATAGGCGGCGCCAAGCCCTTCGTGCAGTCGAACGATCTCGACCGGATCGGCGTCGTCGGCATCATGGAGTTCGAGCCGACCGACAGCTTCCGCACCGCGATCGACATCTATTATTCCGACTTCCAGGAAGACCAGCGGCTGCGCGGCATCGAGTTTCCGCTGTTCTGGTCGGCGGCCTCGCTCGAACCCGGCTTCACGGTCGAAGACGGCTTCGTGACGCAGGGCGTTTTCTCCAATGTGACCGGCGTCATGCGCAACGATTTCAACCGGCGCGAGGCGCAGCTTTTCGCCGCCGGCTGGAACGGCCGCTTCGACAACGGCCGGTGGGGCCTCGAAATGGACGTCAGCTATTCGCAGGCTGATCGTCAGGACGAATTGATCGAATCCTATTCCGGAACCGGCTATGCGACGACAGGGCCGACGGATACGTTGGGCTTTTCGCTGAACTCCAAGGGCTTTTTCGCCTTCTCGCCGACTCTCGATTATTCCGACCGCAGCCTTTTCGTGCTGACCGACCCGCAGGGGTGGGGCGCGGGCAACAATGTCGTGCAGGCCGGCTTCATCAACGCGCCTGAAACGGATGACGAGCTGTGGCACCTGCGCGCCAGCGTCAACCGTTACATGGACGGCTTTTTCAGCAACGCGGAGGTCGGCGTCGACTACAGCATGCGCGAGAAGACGCGGAACATCGACCAGCGTTTCCTGACTCTGCCCGGCGGCGCGCAGACGGCGGTTATTCCGGACGCCGCATTGCTCGATGAGACCGCCGGCATGGCGTTTCTCGGCATCCCGGCGCAGGTCACCTACGACCCGCTTTATCTTCTGGAGAACGGCTTCTACGACTCCGTTTTCGTGTCGCTGTCGTCGTTCTCGGTGGCGCAGGACTGGACCGCCGACGAAGACGTCCTCACGGGTTATGTCCGCTTCGACATCGACAGCACGCTTGGCGGCGTCCCCGTGACCGGCAACGCCGGCGTGCAGATCGTGTACACGGATCAGACTTCGCAAGGCTTCCGCATTCCGACAAGCGGCGTGATCTCAGGCGAGATCGGCGCGCAGGCCGAGCTTGTCGAGGACGGCGACAAATACACGCACGTGCTGCCGAGCCTCAACCTGATTTTCAATCTGACGGACGACACGCTGGTTCGCTTCTCCGGCGCGCGCACCCTGGTTCGCGCCCGCATGGACCAGCTCAACGCCAGCCTGTCGCTGAACACCGACATCACGCGGCTGACGTCGACCGATCCGAACCAGTCGTTCTTCAGCGCCTCGGGCGGCAATCCGAAGCTGAAGCCGTACATCGCCAACGCCGTCGATCTTTCGCTCGAGCATTATTTCGGCGGCGCCGGCTATTTCGCGATCGCCGGGTTCTACAAGGACCTCGAAGATTTCGTGAATTCCAACGACGCCTTCATCGCGGACTTCTCGCAGTTCGTGGCGAGCGAGCTGACGCCTGACCAGCAGGCCCAGCTCGGCACGACTCTTGGCCTCGTTTCCGGTCCGACCAATAACGGCGCCGGTCATATCAAGGGCGCGGAAGCCACGTTGTCTCTGCCGCTCGAAGAGTTGAGCGGGGCGCTCGAGGGCTTCGGCTTCATCGCATCCGGCTCGTTCAACGACAGCAAGGTGATTCTGTCCACCATTCCCGACCCGATCACGGTGCCGGGCCTGTCGAAATGGATCGCCAACACGACGGTCTATTTCGAGCGCGGGGGCTTCGAAGCCCGCCTCAGCCACCGGTACCGGTCGAGCTTCCTGGCGGAGGTGCAGGGCATCAGCGCCACGCGGATTCTGCGCGAGGCGAAGGCGGAGTCGATCATCGACGCGCAGATCGGCTATCGCTTCGAAGACGGACCGCTCGCAGGACTTAACGTCTTCGTTCAGGGCAACAACCTGACCGACGAGCCCTTCATCACCTTCGACGGCGGCGACGAACGCCGCGTCATCGACTATCAAAGCTTCGGCCGCACCTATCTTGTCGGCGCGACCTACACGTTCTGACGCTCGACTCCTCCCGAGAGCGTTCGCGAACCCCGCCGCGCCTCCCGCCGGCGGGGTTCGTCATTCCGCCGCCGCGCCGGATGTTGGCGCAAGGCGGCGCGGCCTTTAAGAACGGCTGATCGAGGCCAAGAGGGCGGCGCCTGCATGAACGACGACCCGATTCGAAGCGTTCTGATCGCCGGCGGCGGAACCGCCGGATGGATGGCGGCGGCGGTGCTCGCCCGCGCCTTCGGCGCGTCCCTCTCCATAAGGCTGGTCGAATCCGAGGAGATCGGAACCGTCGGCGTCGGCGAGGCGACGATCCCCCAGATCCGCCACATCAACAATTTTCTGGGGCTCGACGAGAACGCGTTCCTGCGCGAGACGCGCGGGACCTTCAAGCTCGGCATTCAGTTCAACAATTGGGCGCGGCTGGGCGATTCCTATATCCACGCCTTCGGCGACATCGGTCTGCCGCTCGGCCTTTCGCCCTTTCACCACTACTGGCTGCGCGCGCAGGCGGAAGGAAAACGGGCGCCTTTGTGGGACTATTCGCTGAACGCGGAAGCGGCGAAGAACAACCGGTTCTCCCGGCTAGAGCGGGTCGGCGACTCGCCGCTGGCCGGGATCAAATACGCATTTCACTTCGATGCGTCGCTTTATGCGCGTTATCTGCGTCGCTACGCCGAGGCGCGCGGCGTCGAGCGGCTTGAAGGCCGGATCGCCGACGCGGCGCGGCGCGGCGAGAACGGTTTCATCGAAGCCGTGGTTCTGGAGAACGGAAAACGTCTCGAGGCGGACTTTTTCATCGACTGCACGGGCTTTCGCGGGCTCCTCATCGAAGGCGCCCTGGAAGCCGGCTATGAGGACTGGACGCGCTGGCTGCCCTGCGACCGCGCGGTCGCGGTCGCCTGCCGGCATGGCGGCGCGATGCGGCCGTACACCCAGGCGACGGCGCAGCGCGCCGGCTGGCAGTGGCGAATCCCCCTGCAACACCGCGTCGGGAACGGCCATGTTTATTGCAGCGCGCATATCGGCGACGACGAGGCGGCCGCCGTTCTTTTGTCGAATCTCGAAGGCGAGCCGCTCGACGAGCCGCGCTTTCTGCGCTTCACGACCGGGATGCGCCGGAAAATGTGGGTGAAGAACTGCGTGGCGCTCGGCCTGGCGAGCGGCTTCATGGAGCCGCTTGAGTCGACCTCGATTCATCTCATCCAGTCCGGGCTCGGCCGCCTCGTGTCGATGTTTCCCGACCGGCGCTTCAATCCGGCGCTGATCGCCGAATACAACAGACAGTCGCGTTTCGAATTCGAACGCATTCGGGACTTCCTCATCCTGCATTATCACGCCAATCAGCGCACGGATTCCGCGTTCTGGCGGGAATGCGCGGCGATGTCCGTTCCCGACGCGCTTGCCGCGAAGATCGAGCTGTTCCGGGGCGCCGGTCGCATATACCGTGAGCATGAGGAGCTTTTCACCGAAGTCGGCTGGCTGCAGGTGATGCTGGGTCAGCATGTCCGCCCGGAGCGTTATCATCCCGCGGCGGACGGGCTCGCGCCGCAAAAGCTGGACGGCTTTTTGGGCGATATCCGTATCCTGATCGAACGGGCCGTCGAGGCGATGCCGCGTCATGAGGATTTCATCGCCCGCCATTGCGCCGCGCCCGCGCCGGCCTGATCGCGCCGGACTATTGCGCCTGCGCGGGGACGAGGCGCGCGATGAACGCCTTGTGCGTCGGCATCGCTTCGGCGGCTTCGTCTATGACGCGGCGCAGGCCGGCCATGATTCCGGCCGCATCGACTTTTGCGCGCATGTCGACGAGCGGATCGTATCGCGCCGGCGTCGCTTCCTGGCCGATAAGCACGGCGAGCCAGCTCGGATTCTGAAAGAGCTCGAAACCGGGGGAGACGGGCCGGCCGTAACTGCGGAAGTGGTCGAGCTTGTATTGCAGCGTCTCCGGAATGGACATCGACGCGCAGTAACGCCAAAGCGGCGCGTCGCGCCGCGACGTCGCATGATAGTGCAGAATGAGGAAGTCCCGAATGCGTTCATATTCGAGCGCCGTGGCGCGATCGTATTCCGCCGCTGCGATGGGGTGAAACGCCCGGTCCGGGAACAGCGCGAGCAGCCGCGTGATCCCGGACTGAATGAGGTGGATCGAGGTCGACTCAAGCGGCTCCATGAAGCCCGCCGCAAGGCCGATCGCGACGCAGTTCCTGTTCCAGAATTTTTTTCGACGGCCTGTCGTGAAGCGAAGCAGTCGCGGCTCGCCGAGCGGCTCTCCTTCGAGATTCGACGACAGGACGGCGGCCGCCTCGTCGTCGCCGATATGCGCGCTGCTGTACACATAGCCGTTGCCGACGCGGTGTTGCAGGGGGATGCGCCACTGCCAGCCGGCCTCGCGCGCCGTCGCGCGCGTGTACGGATCAAGCCGATCCGGGTCCTCATGCCGGCAAGGGACCGCGACGGCGCGGTCGCAGGGCAGCCAATGCGTCCAGTCCTCGTAGCCGGTCTTCAAGGCGTCCTCGATAAGGAGCCCGCGAAAGCCCGTGCAGTCGATGAAAAGCTCGCCCTCCGCCGTGCGGCCGTCTTCGAGAATGAGGCTCTCCACGAAGCCGTCTTCGCCGCGCAGGGCGACGCGCGCGATGCGCCCTTCGAGGCGTTCGACGCCGCGCGCCTCGGCGTAGCCGCGCAGATAGCGGGCATAGAGCGCGGCGTCGAAATGATAGGCGTAGTCGAAGGTCGACTGGATGCGCCGCCGGTCCGGGATCGGCCGCTCGAAGCGCGCGCGCTTTGCCGCGGCCCAGGCCAGGGAATATTCCTGAAGCGGCGTCTCGTCGCCCTGCGCGCGCAGCTTAAGCCAGTATTGGTGCAAAGGAACGACGTCGAAATCCGCGCCGTATTGGCCGAAGGGATGAAAGTAGCGATGGCCGAGCCGCGTCCAGTTCACGAACTCGATGCCGAGCTTGAAGGAGCCGCGCGTGGCGGCGATGAAGTCTGCTTCGTCGATTTTCAGCGACTGGTTGAAAACCTTGATCGGCGGAATGGTCGCCTCGCCGACGCCGACAATGCCGATATCTTCCGATTCGACGAGCGTGATGCGGGCCGAACCCTGCAGTGCGTTGGCGAGCGCCGCGGCCGTCATCCAGCCGGCGGCGCCGCCGCCGGCGATCACGATGCGGCGAATAAGGCGGTCATCGGGCGACATGGTTCGCCCTTTCTTCCTGTCTTCCGGCGCGGGCCCGATCATCGCCGCGCCTTGACGAAAACGCGATAGCCCCAGGGCTCAAGCGTCAGCGCTGTCTTCCCGTCGAAGACGATCTCCTCGCCCGAAAAGTAATTCATATAGGCACCGTGATGCAGGCTTTCTTCAAAGCGCGCCGTCCGCGGCTCAGGCGAAAAATTGAAGACGGCGAAGACGCCGGCTGAATCCTTGAAGCGGACGAAGCTCAGCACTTTCGACGGCGCGTCGTTGACGACGGGAATCATGCGCGCCCCGGTCGCGCCGTTAGCGAGGGCCGGGACCGCGCGTTTCAGCGCGAAGAGTTTCCTGTAAAGCGCGCCGATCGGGTGCTCGCGCCAGACGATCGGGTCCTTCTCGAAGAAGGCGAGGCGCTTTTCGTTGCCCGCTTCCTGGCCGTTATAGATCATCGGCATGCCTTCGCCGACGACCGACAGGACGATCGCCGCCTCCAGCGCGTCGCCGAACCGCTCGAACTGCGTGGCCTCCCAGGCGTTCTGGTCGTGATTGCTGATATAGACCAGGCGATAGGCGTCCTGCGGCCAAGCGCTCTCGTTGTTGGAGTAATAGCCGAACAGCGCGCCGACATCGGCCTCGCCCTTGGCGACGGCGTGAACGGCGTTGTTCCAGCTCCAGGCGTAAGTCGCGTCGAATGCGCGCGCATGCGCGTCGCGCCCTTCCCATTCGGCGAGCATGAACACGGGTTTGACGGTTTCGAGTTCGCGCCGGACGACCTCCCAGAAGTCGAGCGGCACATAGCCCGCCACGTCGCAGCGAAAACCGTCTACGCCGACCTCTTCGACCCAGTATTTCATGGCTTGCGCCATATATTCGCGCAACGCCGTCTTCGAATAATCGAGGTCTATGATGTCGGACCAGTCCCACCAGGGCGTCGGCATGAAATCGCCCTTCCAGTCGCGTTCGTACCAGTCCGGATGCTCCGTCACGAGAACATTGTCCCACGCCGTATGATTAGCGACCCAATCGAGGATCACATACATGCCCAGATCATGCGCGGCGTCGATGAACGCCTTCAGATCCTCAAGCGTTCCGAACTCGGGATTGACGCCGTAATAGTCTTTCACCGCATACGGACTGCCGAGGGAGCCTTTTCGATTGACTTCGCCGATCGGGTGGACGGGCATTAGCCAGATGATGTCGACGCCGAGATCCTTGAGGCGCGGCAGCGCTTTTTGCGCGGCGGCGAAAGTTCCCTCTTCGGAGAACTGCCGCGTGTTGAGCTGATAGATGACGGCGTCGCGCGTCCATGTCGGATGGACGACCTCCACGTAAGGCTTGGGCGCGTAAGAGCGCGACTCTTCAGCGGGCGGCGCCGACTGGCAGGCGCCGACGAGCGAAAACAGCAGCGCGAGGCCTTGCGCCATGCGGCGACGCCGGATCATGACCGCTCCCTTTCCCCTCGCGCGCCCGGGTTCGGCGCGCGTTCGGGAGCATAAGCGATCTGCAGAAAATTTGCAAAATATTGCAAGCCCGTCCGGTGTCGCGATCGAGAGCTGCGAAAGGGGTCTTCTTGCTAGCTGATTTCACATAAAAACACGTAAGCGGCACCTGGCGACCATCCTGATCCCGCGGCCCGACGCGCGACGGCGGCGGCAAACTTCGCGCTCATAGTTGCAAAATATTGCAATCCCGGTAGGCTGGCGGGAACGCGGACGAAGAAGGCTGCGGCCGAATGATCGAGGGAGGATGCGCGATGCGGACAGGGCGGATTTGGGCGGCGACGGCGGCGGGGCTTGCGGCGGCGTTCGCCGGCTTCGGCGCGGCGTCGGCGGAGGAGGCCCGGCTGTCCTCCCCCGACGGCGAAATCGTGGTGACGGTGACGGACGAGGGCGGCCTCGCCCGCTACGCCGTCGAATTTCGCGGCGAGACATTGATCGCGCCGTCCCGCCTCGGCCTTTTGTTCAAGGATCAGCACGGCTTCGACGACGGCCTCGCCATCGCCTCTGTCAAGCGGGCCGCGAAGGACGAGATTTGGGAGCAGCCCTGGGGCGAGCGCCGTTTCGTCCGCGACCGGCATAACGAGCTGCTGGTGGAGTTCGTCTCGCGGGAGGGACCGGCGCGGCGGTTCTTCGCCCGCTTTCGCGCCTTCGACGATGGGATCGGCTTTCGTTACGAGGTTCCCAGGCAGAAGCGTCTCGGCAAGGTCGAGATCGTCGAGGAGCTGACCGAGTTCGCCGCGCCCGCCGGCTCGACCGCCTGGTGGATACCGGCGCGCCAGTGGAACCGCTACGAGTATCTCTACGAGACGACGCCGGTCGAGGAGGTCTACGCCGCGCACACGCCGATCACCCTGCGCGCGCCGTCGGGCGCCCATCTGAGCATCCACGAAGCCGCGCTCGTCGATTATTCGGGCATGGCGCTGAAGCAGGCCCGACCCGCGACCTTCAGGGCCGACCTCGCGCCCTGGAGCGACGGCGTGCTGGTGAAGACCGAAACGCCGTTCGCGTCGCCCTGGCGCACGATCCAGATCGCGCCGGACGCAGTCGGCCTTCTCAATTCCGATCTCATCCTTAACCTCAACGAGCCCAACAGGCTCGGCGACGTCTCCTGGGTCGAGCCCGGAAAATATGTCGGGATCTGGTGGGCGATGCATATCCGCGAGCGAACCTGGGGCCGCGACGGCGTGCACGGCGCGACGACGGAGGAAGCGAAGCGCTATATCGACTTCGCCGCGAAATACGGCTTCAAGGGCGTGCTGGTCGAAGGGTGGAACGTCGGCTGGGACGGCGACTGGTACAATAACGGCGACGTCTTCAGCTTCACCGAAGCCTATCCCGATTTCGACATCGAGGAAGTGGCGGCCTATGCGCGCGAGAAGGGCGTACGCCTCATCGGCCATCACGAGACGTCCGGGAACGTCGCGAATTACGAAAATCAGCTCGCCGACGCCTTCGATCTCTATGAGCGGCTCGGCGTGCGCCAGGTCAAGACGGGCTATGTCGCCGACGCCGGGCGCATCAAGCGCGTCGATGAAAAAGGGATCGCGCGCTACGAATATCACGACGGCCAGTTCATGGCGAACCATCATCTGCGCGTGCTCGAAGAGGCCGCTAAGCGCAAGATCAGCATCAACGCCCATGAGCCGATCAAGGATACGGGGCTGCGGCGCACCTATCCAAACTGGATCGCGCGGGAAGGGGCGCGCGGGCAGGAATTCAACGCCTGGGGCCTGCCGCCGAACCCGCCGGAGCATACGGCCATTCTTCCTTACACGCGGATGTTGTCAGGCCCCATGGACTTCACGCCGGGGATCTTCGATCTCGAGCCCAACCGGCGCCCGCCCGTGCGCGAGGACATGCCGCGCCACGATCCGGCGAGCCGGGTGCAGACGACGCTGGCCAAGCAGCTCGCGCTCTATGTCGTCCTCTATAGCCCGATCCAGATGGCCGCCGATCTGCCGGAGAATTACGAAAAGCGCCCCGACGCCTTTCAGTTCATCCTCGACGCGCCGACCGACTGGGAGGAAAGCCGCGCGCTCGCCGGCGAAGCGGGCGATTATGTCGTCTTCGCGCGCAAGGAGCGGGGCGGGGAGGACTGGTTCGTGGGCGCGCTGACGGATGAAGAGGCCCGCGACCTGACCGTTCCGCTCGACTTTCTCGACGAGGGGCGCGCCTATGTCGCGGAGATCTATCGCGACGGGCCGGACGCGCACTGGGAGACGAACCCTTACGCGTTGGTCGTCGAAGAACGCCGCGTGACGCGCGCCGACGCGCTCGCCCTGCCGCTCGCGCCCGGCGGCGGCGCGGCCGCGCGCCTGCGCCCGGCGCCTTAGGGCGAACCCGGTTACCCCGCGGCCGCGATCAGCCAGCCCACATAGGCGGCGTAGCCGGCGAGCAGCGCGCCGCCTTCCCAGCGCTCGATCCGGTTGCGGGTCAGGGTGAAGAAGATCATCGCGGCGGTCGCGGCGAGCATCACCCACATGTCGGCGCGGAGAATCTGGGCCGGAACCGCAACCGGCGCGATCAGCGCCGTGACGCCGAGAATGCCCAGAAGGTTGTAGATGTTCGAGCCGACGACATTGCCCAGCGCCAGCGCGCTGCGCCCGCGCAGGGCGGCCATGACCGATGTGGCGAGCTCGGGCAGCGAGGTGCCGATCGCGACGACGGTCAGCCCGATGATCGTATCGGACACGCCGAGCGCGGCGGCGACGGCGATGGCGCCGGAAACGAGCAGCTTCGCGCCGACCATCAGCAGGCCCAGGCCTGCGCCGGCCATGACGATGTCGAGGATGAGCGAGCGGGGGCCAGCCGGCAGCGCCGCGGCTTCTTCCTTGTGGCGCTGCGTCTCGGGCGAGTCGGGCGCGGCGCGTTCTGTGAGATAGGCGAGCGCGATATAGGCTGCGATGGCGAGAAGAAAGCCGGCGCCGGCGAGGCGCCCGTAGCTTCCCGTAAGGGCGACGAGCGCGGCGAGAACCGTCGCGAAGGCGAGCGTCGGCGCGTCGCGGCGAAACGCGCGCGCCTCGGAAGGGATCGGCGCGATCAGCGCCGACAGGGCGAGGATCAAAAGGATGTTCGCAATATTCGAGCCGACGACGTTGCCGACGGCGACGCCCGCTGAGCCGAGCAGCGAAGCCTGAACGCTCGAAACCAGCTCTGGCGTCGAAGTGCCGAAGCCGACGAGGGTGAGGCCGATCAGAAGCTCCGAAAGGCCGAACCGGCGCGCGAGCGCGGTCGCCCCGCGGATCAGAAGCTCCGCCCCCAGCGTCAGAATGACGAGCCCCGCAAGGATCGAGAACCAGTCCGCCATGGAAAACTCCCGGGATCAGCGGGCCGTCATGTCGCAAGCCCGGCGCGCCGGCGCCAGAGGCGACGGCGAATATTTTGCGTCGGCCGATTCGCCGAAAAGCGCGCCTGCGGCGTTAACCGCTTGTTCGCCTTATCGGCCGATGCTTTACGGGCGTCGCGGTGAGGGCTTCATGACCCATCCATTGGAGGACTATCTCGCCGCCGCGGGGGAGAGCCCGTCCGCCTTCGCCGCCCGCCTGGGCGTCGAGGCGGGCGCGATCGTCCGGATTCTCGGCGGCGGCGCGCCGTCTTCGCCCGTTCTCGCCCGGCGGATCGTCGAGGCCTGCGCGGGCGCGGTGACGTTCGACGATCTGTACGCGGCCGGCGCCGGGGTGAGCGACCTCGCGGCGCGCCGGCGCGACGGCGAGCCGTCTCCCGACATCGAGCTTCTTGCGGCGGTGATCGGCCTCGTTCTGCCGGAAGCGCCGATCGAGGCCGTCGAGACCGCCGCGGAAGCGGCGGCCAACGCCTATGAGGCGCTGGGCCGGCTCACGAACCGTCGGGGTCCGGATCGTCTCGTTCAAGTTCTGCGGCCAGTGCTCGAAGAAATTCCGAAAGATTTTCCGGACCATCCGATTCCGCCCGCCCGTCTGGCGGAGGCGCCGCGCCGGGCTGCGCAGCTTTACTTTCAGGCGCGCGAGCGGCGCCCGCGTTGAGCGGCGCGCCGCCTGCGGCCGCGGCGCGAAACCGACGCCGCGCCAGCCGCCACATCGTGCGGGCGACGCGCGCCGCATAAAGATCGTCTTCTCTCGTCACGCGAGGCCTTTCGTCCGACGCGTCGCGGGGGCTGACCCGCGCCTGATCACACGCTAAAGTTGTCCCTGTTGCGTAACTCAACCGTTAACCAGGGACACGATCACCATGACAGACATTCGTAAAGAACAACTGGCCTTGCTGCGGTTCGAAAAGCAGCTTCTGGCGCTCGCCGCCGTCGTCGCGACCGGCGCCGAGGCGGCGAAGGCGGCGAATGAAAAGCTCGGCTCCACGGCCGGCGCGGAGGCTTTTGCGAGTCTCCAGAACGCCGTTATGACTCTCGCGACAGCCGCCAGCCAGGCGCATGAGGCGCTCTCGGTCCGGGCGGCGGAGGCAGGCGCGCGCGTGCTGCAGGCGTCCGGCGGCGTGCCCAAGAAGGATCCGGCGCAGGCGGTCGCATCGATACTGGGGCTTGGATAACCATCGCCTTTTACGCCGCCCTGTGCGGCGCGACCCTGGCGCTCGCCGCCAGAGCGCGGTCGCGGGCGATCCTCGCGGCCGCGCACTATCTGACGGCGGGATGGCTGGCTTCGCTTGTGGTCTGGCGATGGGTCGCGCCGGACCTGCGGCCGTTCGCCTATGCGGGAATCGACGCGGCGCTGGCGGCCGGCTTTGCACGCCTGTCGCGGGGGCGCTGGTTTCCGGTTCCGCTCTTTCTGCTGCATGTCGCGTTGATCGCGTATCATCTGTATGCGGCGCTGATCGGCGCGGCGACGTTCTGGGCGAGCGCGTTTCTCAACCGCGCATTCGAGCTGGCGCTCGCCTATGTGGCGGGCTGCGCGGCCTATCGGATCGCGCATATGGCGCGCAAGGACAAGGGCGCGCCGGAAAGGGCGCGCCCTCCCTGAAACGGTCCGTAGAGGGACTATTCGAACAGCTTCGCCCAGCGGCGCGGCTCGCGGTTCCGCCACGCGCCGCGATGATAGACGTCGGAGACGATGAGCGGCGCCACGCTCGTCGCTTCGGCGAAGACCATCTGTTCGAGCGCCGTGTCCACCTTTCCCCAGGAGCAGGCCTCCTTCAGCGTAGAGGATGAACAGGCCCCGTCGCGCACGTCGGCGACGGTGATCTGCACGGCGTATTTGTGCATCTCGACGTCCTCATGGCCGAGGATCTCCGCGCACACGACGGTGTCCTGCGCGAAGTTCTTCGGCACGCCGCCGCCGATCATGAAAAGCCCCGTCGTTCCGGCCTTGATCTTGATCTCCGTCAGCTCGCGGAAATCCGCCACCGAGTCGATGGAGAGGTAAGGCTCGCCCGCCTTGATGCGCTCGGCCTGGTGCTTGACGAGGCCGAAGCCCGCCGAGGAGTCGGAGAAAGCCGGGCAGAAGATCGGCGCGCCGGCCTTCCAGGCCTCCTCGATCAGCGAGCCTTCTTTCTTCGCATTGCCGTCGGCGAGCCACTTGCCCATGGCGGCGATGAAGGCGCGCGAGGACATCGGACCGGGGGGAAGGGAATCGGCGATGTCCTTGATCGTGTGATCGCAGGCCTGAAGGTCTTCCTCGTCGATATAGGTGTCGTAGATGCGGTCGATATAAAGATCGCGCAGCGTCTTGTCATCGGGGATTTCCTTCGCCTGATAGTGCTTGAAGCCGAGGGCTTCGAAGAAGTCCATGTCGACGATCGAGGCGCCTGTCGCCACGATCGCGTCGACCATGTTGTTCCTGACCATGTCGCGCCAGACATGCATGCACCCGCCCGCCGAGGTCGATCCGGCCAGGGTGAGAATGACGGAGCAGTCCCTGTCTTCGAGCGCCGCGTTGAGAATGCGCGCCGCGCGCGCCGCGTCGCGGCTCGTGAAGCTCATCTTCTCCCAGGCGTCGATGATCGGGCGCGCGTCGAACGACGCGATGTCGATATGCTCGACGGGAGCGGAGAGCAGTTCGGCTTTGCGGTTGTCGGTCATGCGATCGGTTCCTCTCGTCAACGTTGCGGAAACCGGATCCGGGCCGCGTCGCGTCACGACGCGCGGAGGGCCGTATGGGGTTCGCCTTAAAGAAATTATCGCGGCTTCGCCAGCGGGCGGGCGCGGGTCATGCCTTCCCGCCGCTGCGTCTCGCCATGGCGACGACGTTGCCCTGCGTCTGACGGCGTCCGGAGAGTCCGTACATCGAGGTGAGCGGCGCGTCGGCGACGATCGCCTCCTCATACTCGCCGAAGCCGTTGAAGCGCGTGGCCAGCGTCGCGCCATAGGCGCCGGTCAGGCCGAACTCGATATAGTCGCCTTCATGCACGTCGGCGGGCAGGAAGAACGGCCCCGGCATGGCGTCGATGGAATCGCAGGTCGGCCCGTAGAGCCGGAACGCCTTGAGCGGCCGGCGCGGCCCGCCCTTCGCGCGCAGCAGGCGGGCGGGAAAGACGAGCCCGTCATGGGCGGCGTCGAACAGCGCGCCGTAGCCGCCGTCGTTGAGATAGAGCGCGTCGTCCTTGCGCGCCTCGACGCGCACGATATGGCTGCCGGCTTCCGCGCAGAGCGCGCGGCCGGGCTCGCACCACAGATCGGCGTTCTCGAGAACCGGCATGGTCTCGAACGCGTCGCGGATCTCGGCGATGTATTGGTCGAGGGGCGGCGGCGTGAGGCCGGGATAGGCGGCCGGAAAGCCGCCGCCCACGTCGACGATATCCACCGTGACGCCGGCGTGGCGAATAAGCTCGCCCGTCGCCTGCATGGCGACGCGCCAGGCTTCAGGCCGCATGCATTGCGAGCCGACATGGAAGCTCACGCCGAGTTCGGCGGCGTGGGCGCGCGCTTCGCGCAGAAGCGTCACGGCTTCCGCGCCGGCCGCGCCGAACTTGCCGGACAGCTTGTGCTGGGCGTAGTCGCCGGACACCGCGATCCGGATCACCAGATGCAGATCCTTCGCGCCGCCCGTCTCGGCGACGATCTTGGCGAGCTCGTCCATGCTGTCGAGGGCGAAGACGCGCACGCCGTAATCGAAATAGGCTCGCCGGATCGCCGAGCGCGCTTTCACGGGGTGCATGAAGGCGAGTCTGGCGTCGGGGAATCGTCCGGCGATCAGCGCCACTTCCGGCATGGAGGCGACGTCGAACCAGCGCACGCCGGCGGCGTGCACCGCGTCGAGAATCGCCGGGTGCGGATTCGCCTTGACCGCGTAGAGGACGTCCCCGGGAAAATGGCGCAGAAACCAGCGCGCCGCCGCTTCGGCGGCGTGGGGGCGCAAGCAATGAACGGGGAGGTCCGGACGCGACTCTAGGACCAGCGCAAGCGCGGATTTTGACCTTTCCATCTCATGGAACCTCGCAACAGCAGCTTCACCACAACGCCAATCTTGCGGCCAGGTTCCATGGGATTGGCGAACCCGCGACATAGAAATTGTCGCCGCGCTTGTAAAGGGATTTTCGCGCTTGCCCGCCCGCGCCTTCGCCGCCGCACTTGGCAGCAGCCTCGCGAGAAGGCTGCTAACTTATTGAATTTGAATGATAAAACAGCTTTCGAGACTTGCCTTCCGATTCAGCTTCGCACAATCTTTCCGCGCTAGAATCAAAAGGTGGATTGGACTGTACGAGAGGTCGTTAAGCGTATGCAGTCGGATCGCGCTTTCCGCCGCCAGCTCGAAGGCTATCGTCTGGCGACGGCCGAAATTCTCTATCACATGCCGGACCATCCGGGCCTGCTGCAGAGCTTCGTCTGGCAGGACTACGACATCGCGCCGAAATATCCGGCGCTGTCGCGGTTCCTGGCCTTCTGGATGCGCGAGCTCGAAGGGCCCATCCATTCGGTCCGGGTCGCCGGCCGCAAGGTGATCTCCGCGGCGGAGATAGAGGCGGGGACCCTGTTCAGCCTCAACTGAATTCGGCGAGGGCGTCGGGCGCCGTCTAGGGAAGGCTCCCATTCCGTAGCCGAACGATTCGCCCGGCGGGCGCGCGCCGTCGGCGCGCGCAGTTGACCGCCGGCTTTCTTTGCGTGCACTGTCCGCGGCCTTTTAGCCGTCGGAGAGCCCGCCTTGTTTTTCGGTCTGGACGCATTCGCGCCTTACGCCGCCGCGATCGTCCTTGTCCTGCTGTTCGTTTCTTTCGCGATGGAGCTGCGCGCGCCCGAAGTGAGCGCGCTCGCGGCGGCGAGCGTCATGTTGGCGCTCGGACTGATTTCGAGCGACGATCTCGTCGCGGCGCTCGCCAATCCTGCGCCGGTGACGATCGGGGCGATGTTCGTTCTGTCGGCGGCGCTGGTCAGGACCGGCGTCATCGATGTCCTGGCGCGCGCCGCGATCGACCGCGCGCAGCGGCGCCCGCGCCTCATCACGTTCGGCTTTCTTCTCGTCGTCGCCGCGCTGTCGTCGGTGATGAACAACACGCCGCTCGTGATGCTGATGATTCCCATCGCCGTCGGGCTCGCCGAACGCCTGAAGGAATCGGGCTCGCGGCTGCTGATTCCGCTTTCCTATGCGGCGATACTGGGCGGAACCTGCACGTTGATCGGCACGTCCACGAATCTTCTCGTGGACGGCGTGGCGCGCGAGCATGGTCTTGCGCCCTTTCACATCTTCGAGATCGCCCCGCTGGGGCTCGCGACGGCGGCGGTCGGCGTCGTGTTTCTCACGTTGTTCCGCAGACTTCTGCCGGAGAGGACGACGACCGCCGCCCTGCTCGGGGGCGGGGAGACGCCGCGTTTTCTGGTGGAGATCGTCGTGGAGGACGACAGTCCTTTCATCGGCATGAAGCCGCTCGAGGTGAAAGCCTTCAACGAGGCCGAGCGCCGGGTCGTCGACGTGGTGCGCGGCGATCTTTCGCTGCGCCGGGAGATGGCCGACGTCGTCCTTCAGCCCGGCGACATCGTGGTGCTGCGCTCGCCGGTCGCGGAAATCCTGACCATGAAGGAAGAAGGCGCCGTCAAGGCGCCGCAGGCGGGCGGCGTGCAGCCCATCAGCTCGCGCAAGACCATCGTCGTCGAAATTCTGCTGGCGCCGGGCGCGCGTTTCATCGGCCGCACCTTGCGGCATTTGCGCCTGCGGCGACGCTACGGCGTGTATCCCATCGCGCTGCACCGGCGCAGCGCCAATCTCGCCGAACGGTTCGAGACGACGCCGCTCGAAGTCGGCGACACGCTGCTGATCGAAGGCGCGCCGGAAGACCTCAAACGCCTCGTCGACGACAACGATCTCGTCAACGTCGTCGAGCCGGCCGAACGGGCCGTGCGTCGCCGCCACGCCCCGATCGCGATCGCCACCATGCTGGCGGTGGTCGCCGGCGCGGCGGTCGGCATCATGCCGATCGCGGGCCTCGCGGTGGTGGGCGCCGCCGTCGTGCTCGCGACGCGCTGCGTCGAGCCCGACGAGGCCTTCGCCGCTGTCGACTGGCGCATTCTGACGCTCATTCTGGCGATGCTGGCGGTGGGCGAGGGAGTCGAGAACGCCGGCCTCGTGGAGATGATCGTCGCGGCCGCCGCGCCCGCGCTTGGGGCGACCGCGCCCATCGCGGCGCTGGCGCTCGTTTATCTGCTGTCGATGGCCCTGACCGAGCTCGTGACCAACAATGCCGTGGCGGTGATCATGACGCCGATCGCCATCGGTCTGGCCGAGAGCCTCGGGGTCGATGCGCGCCCCTTCGTCGTGGCGGTGATGTTCGCCGCGAGCGCGAGCTTTCTGACGCCGGTCGGCTATCAGACCAACACGCTCGTCTATAACGTCGGCGGCTACAGGTTTCTCGACTATGTGCGGCTGGGCGGACCGTTGAGCGTCCTCACGGCGCTCATCGCGCTCGCGTTGATCCCGATAATCTGGCCGCTCCAGACCTGATCGTGACGCGCCCGGCGTTCCGGGCTAGGGTCCGCCCCCCCAAGCGACGGAGCGAGTTTATGACGGCGAGAATGATTCTGATGGCGGGCGCGGCGGCTTTCGCGCTCGCGGCCTGCGGCGGCGAGGACGAGACGCCGGCGCCCGAGGACGAATCAGGCGCGGCGGCGACGGCCGAAGACGTCGCCGCGGCCAATCTCGCCGCGTCGCAGAAGTTTCTCGAAGAGAACGCCAGGCGCGAGGGCGTGAAAACCACCGAAAGCGGCCTTCAATACGAAGTTCTCGCCGAAGGGCCGGAAGACGGCTACAGCCCGGCGGCGAGCGACATCGTGGAGGTCCATTATGTCGGCACGCTGACGGACGGGGTGGAGTTCGACTCCTCCCGCGCGCGCGGCGCGGCGGCGCGCTTTCCGCTCGATCGGGTCATTCCCGGCTGGACCGAGGGCGTGCAGCTCATGAGCGAGGGCGACCGCTATCGCTTCTACATCCCGCCGCATCTGGCCTATGGCGAAACGGGCACGCCCGGCGGGCCGATCGGCCCCAATGAAGCGCTGATCTTCGACGTGGAGCTTCTGAAGGCGACGAACCCGCAACGCAACGCCGAAGCGGCGCGGAAGTTCCTCGAGGAGAACGCCAGACGCCCCGGCGTGAAAACGACTGAGAGCGGACTGCAATATGAGGTGCTGGCGGAGGGGCCGGCAGGCGGCGCCTCGCCGACGGACGCCGACATCGTGCGCGTGCATTATGAGGGCAGGCTGATCGACGGCACGCTGTTCGACAGCTCTCACGAGCGCGGCGAGCCGGCGGAGTTCCCGCTGGCGCAGGTCATCCCCGGCTGGACCGAGGGCGTGCAGCTCATGAGCGAGGGCGACAAGTTCAAGCTCTATCTGCCGCCCGAACTCGCCTATGGCGAGACCGGCACGCCGAACGGGCCCATCGGGCCGAACGAGGCGCTCGTTTTCGAGGTGGAGCTTCTTGAGGTGAAGTAGGCGAGTCGCTTACAGGGCACGCCCATCCGTACACGGCCTAAATGGCGAAAAAACCCGGACCCGAAGGTCCGGGGCCGGTCGCCGCCATGACGGAGGGAACGCCGCGCAAGGCTCAGGCCGCTTCGGCGACGTCCGCGGCGAGGGTTTTCGCCGTGTCGGCGATCGCTTTTCGCGCGCGCGCTTCGGCGCCGGCGGCATCGGTCGCCTGGCCGGCCGCGTCGATGATCGTCACGTCCGTGATGCCGAGAAAGCCCAGGACGAATTTGAGATAGCTTGCGGCGAAATCGGCCGGCGAGCCGATCTGCGTGCCGCCCGAAGCGGCGACGAGGATCGCCCGCTTGCCCTTGAGCAGGCCCTCGGGGCCGTTCTCGGCGTAGCGGAACGTGCGCCGGGCGCGGGCGATGAGGTCGATCCAGGCCTTGAGGGCGGCGGGGATCCCGAAATTGTAGACCGGAACGCCGATGACGAGGATATCCGCCGCCTCGATCTCCTCGATCAGGCTCTCCGAAAAGGCGAGGACGGCGTTCTGGCGGGCCGAGCGCTGCTCGGGCGGCGTTCCGTTGGCCGCGGCCCATTCTGCGTCGATCAGCGGGACGCCTTCGGAAAGATCGCGCCGGTTTGCCGCTACGGCGACGCCTTCGGCTTCGACGGCGGCGAGAAGCGCGTCGGACAGGCGCCGGGTCGCGGAGCGCTCGCCCTGAATGGATGCGTGGATCTGGAGAATGTTGAGCGGCTTCATGGCTTGGGTCCTTTCGCGGCGAGGGCCTCGGGGAGGCGATGATCTCGACGGGGCGAAAGTAATTGTTGCTGTTAAGGGTATAAGTCGTTAGTTTCAGAAATTATTGTTGATAAATTAAGAACAATGAGCCGATTGGAGGAGATCGAGTCGTTCGTGCGCATCGCCGAGGCGGGCTCGATCAGCCGCGCCGCCGCCCAGCGGCGCATCGCCAAATCAGCGATGAGCCGGCGGCTCGCCGACCTCGAAGCGCGGCTCGGCGTGCAGCTTTTCGCGCGCACCACGCGCAAGCTCACGCTTACCGACGCGGGGGCGGCGTTTCTCGCGCGGGCCCGGCGCATTCTCGCCGACATCGAGGAGGCGGAGGCCGAGGCGGTCGAAGGCCATGGGGCTCTTTCAGGTAATCTGAGGATCGCCGCGCCGCTCTCCTTCGGCCTCGCGCATCTGAAGCCCCTCATCGCCGACTTCGCCCGACGCCATCCCAAAGTCACGGTCGAAGTCGATTTCTCCGACCGTTTCGTCGACATCGTCGGCGAGGGATTCGACGTCGCCGTGCGGATCGCCCAGCTCGCCGATTCGAGCCTGATCGCGCGCAAGCTCTGCCCCGTGCGCGCGGTGGTCGCAGCCGCGCCGGCGTTCTGGCGCGCGCACGGCCGGCCGCGCCATCCGCGCGACCTCGCCGGGCTTTCCTATCTCGCCTATTCGAACGTTCCCCGGCCGGGCGCGATCCGGTACTGGGGGCCGGGCGGGGACAGCGGCGTCGTCGAGCCGCGGGTCAGCGCCCTCGCCAATAACGGCGAGTTTCTCGCCGACATCGCGGCGGGCGGGTGCGGCTTCGTGTGCGATCCGACCTTCATCCTGCACCGCCATCTGCGCGCGGGCGCGCTCGAAGCCGTGCTGACGGAATATGAATGGACGAGCGCGCATGTGCACCTCGTCTATCCGCCTACGCGTCAGGTCTCGGCGCGGGTGCGCGCCTTCGCCGACGCCGTGATCGAGAAATTCGGCGGCGATCCGTACTGGGACGAAGGATTGTTTCCGGCCGAGCGCTGAAGAGGGGCCGGCGCGCCGGGCTTGCCAAACATATAAAGATTTCTTTATATCGTTGGCGAAAGGAGCCTCCATGCCCGATTCCGCCCTCGACCCCGCCAGGGACCCGTTTCCCGGCCGCCAGGCCCGCATCGCCGCCCTCAAAGCGGCGCTCGAAGAGCGCATTCTCGTGCTCGACGGCGCGGCCGGCACCTACATCCAGGGCTACGGCCTCGACGAGGCGGGCTACCGCGGCGCGCGCTTCGCCGACTGGAACTGCGACCTCAAGGGGAACAACGACGCGCTGATCCTCTCCCGGCCGGAAATCGTGCGCCAGATGCACGAGGCCTATCTCGCGGCCGGCGCCGACGTCATCGAGACCAACACCTTCTCCGCGACGACGATCGCGCAGGCCGACTATCGGATGGAAGCGCTCGCTTACGAACTCAACGTCGAGGGCGCGCGGCTGGCGCGCGCGGCGGCCGATGCGGCGTCTACGGATGATCGCCCGCGCTTCGTGGCGGGCGCCGTCGGGCCGACCAACCGCACCGCGTCGCTGTCGCCGGACGTCAACGACCCCGGCAAGCGCAATGTGGATTTTGATACGCTCGCGGCAGCTTACGGCGAGGCCGCGCGCGGGCTTCTCGAAGGCGGGGCGGACGCGCTGCTGATCGAGACGATCTTCGACACGCTGAACGCCAAGGCGGCGATCTTCGCCGTGGGCGAGGTGTTCGACGCGCTCGGCTACGAAGTTCCGCTGATGCTGTCGGTGACCATCACCGACCAGTCGGGCCGCACGCTGTCGGGCCAGACGCCGGAGGCCTTCTGGCATTCGGTCCGCCACGGCAAGCCGCTTTGCGTCGGGGTCAACTGCGCGCTCGGGCCCGATCTCATGCGGCCTTACGTGGAGGCGCTGGCGGGCGTCGCCGATTGCTACGTGTCGGCCTATCCGAACGCCGGTCTGCCCAACGCCTTCGGCGAGTACGACGAAACGCCGGAGTCGATGACGGCGCATCTGAAGGAGTGGGCCGAATCCGGCCTTCTCAACATCGTCGGCGGCTGCTGCGGCACGACGCCCGCCCATATCGCGGCTTTCGCGAAAGCGGTCGAAGGCCTGCCGCCTCGCCGCCCGCCGAGGCCCGAACGCGCCATGCGTCTGTCGGGGCTCGAGCCGTTCGTGCTCGCCGGTTGAGCCGGGCTTGCATCGCCGGAGCATCTGGGCTTTGGTCGCTTCATGACCGATCTCAAAACCCAGATCGACTGGATTTCCCGGCTCGTCGCCTATGACACGACGTCGTGGAAATCGAATCTGCCGCTTATCGACGACGTTGAGTCGCATCTGAAGCAATACGGCGCCGAGACCTTCCGCGTGCCGAACGAAGACGGGACAAAGGCCAACCTTTACGCGGTGCTCGGCCCCAAGGTCGAAGGCGGGGTGGTGCTCTCAGGGCACACGGACGTCGTGCCGGTCGAAGGGCAGCAGTGGGACACCGACCCGTTCACGGTGGTCGAGAAGGGCGGCAAGCTCTACGGGCGCGGCGTGACGGACATGAAGAGCTTTTGCGCCGTCGCGCTCTCGCTCGTTCCGGAAATGGCCGAGGCGGGCCTCAAGCGGCCGGTGATCTTCGCGCTTTCCTATGACGAAGAGATCGGCCTTCTCGGCGCGCCGCACATGATCCGCGAAATTCGCGACAGGCTGCCCGCGCCCTCGGCGGTGATCGTCGGCGAGCCGACCTGCATGAACGTGATCGACGGGCACAAGGGCATCGCCTCCTTCCGCACAAGCGTTACGGGATACACGACCCATTCGAGCCAGGCCGAGCGCGGCGTCTCGGCGGTGGAGGCGGCGGCGAAGCTCGTCAGCAAGGTCGTCGAAATGCGCGAGCGGCGCGCGCGCGAGGCCGATCCGGACTCGCCGTTCAATCCGCCGTATACGACCATGACCGTCAATGTCGTTCGCGGCGGCACGCAGCTCAACATCATGGCGGGCGAATGCGTGTTCGAATGGGACTGCCGCGCCGTTCCCGGCGATTCGGCTCGCGCGGCGCGCGAGGAGTTCGAGGATTACGCCCGCGGCGTCGAGGCGGAGATGCGCGCGCGCGCCCCCGGCTGCCGCATAGAGACGATCCAGCTCACCGACGCTCCGCCGCTTGCGCCGCAGGCGGATAATCCCGCCGCCGATCTCGCTAAGGCGTTGACAGGCCGGAACGCGACCGACGTGGTCGCCTACGCCGCCGAGGCCGGCCAGTTTCAGCAGGCGGGCTTTTCGACCGTCATCTGCGGTCCGGGGTCGATCGACCAGGCGCACCAGCCGAACGAGTTCATCGCGATCGCGCAGGTGGCCGAAGCGACGGCTTTTCTGCGCAAGCTGATCGCCCGGCTGGCGGCCTGAGCGCCGAAACGGAGACGAGCCGCGCGATGATCGAGTTTTGATCCCAGTCCGGCGCGGCGTATGCTTCGATGGGCGCGGCGACAGGGATCGGGGCGGCCGGGCTTTGGATCGGCCTCAACATTTTACTGCTGTTTTATCTCAGCCTTCGCGTCGCGCAGGCGCGCCTGCGCTTCAAAGTCGATCTGGGGAACGGGGGAAACCCTGAAATCGCGAAGGCCGTCCGTACGCATGCGAATTACACGGAGTATGCGCCGGCCGCGCTTCCCGACCTTGTCGGCCTGGCTTGGCTGGGCGCAGGCGCGGCCGTCATTCACGGCCTCGGCGCGGTCTTTTTCTTCGCGCGCGTCTCTCATCTTCGGGCTGGGCATGGGAGTTTGGAGATGTGGCCGCGTCGTCGGAGCGATCCTCGCGCTCCTCGTGCTTCTGGCGACCGGCGCGATGCTGATCTACCACGCGATCGCATAACGGGCGGAAAAGGTTCCTTAACAGCTCGTTACCGCTGCGCCGCGCCGGCGGCGAAGGCCGTCTTTACGCGGAATTTACCGTGAACTGGGACTCTCGGCCGCGGCAGTGATTGCGGACGAGGCGCGCGTGAAGAAAATCGCCGAATGTCGGGCTTGCGGATCGAAGGCGCTCACGCCGGCGCTTTCCTTCGATTCGGTCGGCGGCCGCGGCGAGGCCCGCTATGTGATCTGCGACGCCTCCAGGGAGGCGATGGCGTGCGGTCTCATCCAGTCGGCGCATATGCGGGCGCAAGAGGAGACCCGCGCGACCCCGTCGAGCCGTTACGCCGCGACGCGCGCCCATCTGCGCGCCGTGGCGACGGAGGCGCTTGAGCTCATTTCGGGGCGCGACTGCGCCGCGCTCGACATCGGCTGCAGCGACGGCGCGCTGCTTTCCTATTATCCGCGCTGGGTCGAGCGGTTCGGCGTCGATCCGTCCGAATGGGTGGAGATCATCGGCGCCTGGGCCTGGACGGCCCGCGAGCGCTTTCCCTCCGAAGCGCTCGATCGCGCCTTCGGCGAGAAGAAGTTCGACATCGTCACCGCGGTGTCCGTTCTGGAGGAGATCGAAGACCCGCGCGCGTTTTTCGCCCGCGTCAAGGGCTTGCTCGCGTCGGACGGCGTCTTCGCGCTGGAGACCCTCTATCTGCCGGCGGCGCTCACGCGCAATCGCGTCGATGCTTTCATGGCGGGCGCGAGCGGCGTCTATTCGCTTTCCGTGCTCGAACGCCTGGCGCGCGACAGCGGACTGAAGATTTTCCGCGGCGCGCTTACCGACAAGGAAGGCGGATCGATTCGCCTCTTTCTCACCCACGCCGAATGCGACGCGCACGACTTCGATCCGTGGTATGAACGTCTGGCGCGGCTTTGGGATGAGGAGAACGCGCTCGCCCTGCGCGCCATGCAGCCTTATCACGCATTCGAGCGCCGCGTCGCCGAAACCCGCGAACGGTTCGTCCGGCTGTTGAAGGACATCGCCGACAAGGGCGAGCGGGCGCATCTGCTGGGCGCGGGGCCGGTCTCGGCCGCTCTTCGCGTCTGGGCGGGCGAGGCCGCGTCAGTGATCGAGGCGGCGGTCGAGGACGGCCGGTCGGGCGAGCGGCTCGGACGCCGCGGGCCGGCGATCATCTCGGAGACCGACTGCCGGGCGGCCGAGCCCGACTGGCTGATCGCGCCGGCCTCGCTCAAGCGCGAAATGATGGAGCGCTGGCGGGAGGCGATTCTCCTCGGCGCGCGGATGATCGTGGCGACGCCGGAGCCGCATGTCATTCACGCCCGCAACTTCGCCGCCGAGTTCGGCAAGACGCTCGCCGCCGGCGACGGCGCGGGCGAAACCGAAACGCTGCGCGCGATTCTCGGCGCGGCCGGCGGGCCGCGTCTCGTCGCCGTCGCGCCGCCCGCGCAGGCCGCCTCAGGTTGACAGAAACCGCCGGCTCGTCCCCTCCAGGACGACGGCGGTCAGCATCCCCGAAAAACACGCGCCCGTGTCGACGTCGATCCGCCAGCCCGCATCGAGCGGCCGGCGCACCGGATGATGGCCGTGGACGACGACCTTGTCAGGCCGCTTGTGCGGCGGAGCGTTGTGGAAGGCGTCGCGAATCCACAGAAGGTCGCGCGCCTTCTGCTCGGCGAGGGGCAGGCCGGGACGCAGTCCGGCGTGCACGAACAGATAGTCGCCGGCGACCTCGTAAAGGGAAAGGTCCCGCAGGAAGGCGCGATGCGCGTCCGGCAGGCGCGCGCGCAGCGCGGCGGCGAGCGCGGCCGGCGCGCGGTCCCCCTCGGGCGCGACGCCGTAGCTTCGCAGCGTCGCCGCGCCGCCCCAGTCGAGCCATTCGCTCATGCCCTCGGGATCTTCGAGAAAATCGAGCAGCGCCTCCTCGTGATTGCCCTTGAGGAACACGGCGTCGGGTTCGGCCTCCTTCAGCGCGGCGAGCCGGTCGAGAACGCCGCGGCTGTCGGGGCCGCGGTCGACGTAATCGCCGAGAAAGACGAGCCGCTTGCGGGCGCCGCCGGCGTCCTCTGCGGCGATCATCTCCAGAAGACGATCGAGCAGGTCGGCGCGGCCGTGGACGTCGCCCACTGCGTAAAGGCGCGCCCCGGCGGGCGCGGCGGCCTCCTGACGTTTCACGCCGAAAAGTTTTTCGAACATCGGTTCAATAAGCGTCTGCAATCCTTCTATAGTATGGAGAAAAGCGGCGACAGGGTTAAAGGGCTCCCCCGGCGGGGGCTGCGGCCGAACAGGGAACGCCTTCGGGAAGAACGCTGCATGAGCGTCCTCGTCACCGGCGGCGCCGGCTATATCGGCGCCCATATGATGCTCGCCCTCAGGGATGCGGGCGAGCCGGCGGTCGCCCTCGACGACCTGTCGGTGGGCGCGCGCTGGCTCGCGCCCGAAGACGCGCCGCTCGTCGTGGCCGATGTCGGCGACAAGGCGGGGCTGGCCAGGGTCTTCGCCGAGCATGACGTGCGCGAGGTTATTCACTTCGCCGGCTCGACCCTGGTGCCGGAGTCGCTCGAACGCCCGCTCGCCTATTACCGGAACAACACGGCGAAGACGCTGGCGCTGATCGAGGCCTGCGCGGAGGCGCGCGTCGACCGGTTCATTTTTTCCTCGACGGCCGCCGTGTACGGAACGCCGGAAAAGACGCCGGTGGCGGAGACGGCCGCGATCCGGCCGATCTCGCCCTATGGCGCGTCCATGGCGATGAGCGAGCGGATTCTCGCGGACGCGGCGCTGGCGCACGGCCTGTCCTATGTCATTTTGCGCTATTTCAACGTCGCTGGGGCCGATCCGAAGGGCCGGGCCGGCGAGATCGGTCGGCCGAGCCACCTGCTGAAGGTCGCCGCGCAGATCGCCGTCGGCGCCCGGAGAGAAGTTCTGGAGATTTACGGCGCCGATTATCCGACGCCGGACGGTACGGCGATCCGCGATTATGTCCATGTGAGCGACATCGCCGACGCGCATCTTTCCGCTCTGAGCCGCGTACGGGCGGGCGCGGCGCGCCTGACGCTCAATGTCGGCTACGGGCGCGGCTATTCGGTGCGCGAGATGATCGAGGCGGTCGAGCGGGTGACAGGCAAGCCGTTGCCCTACGAGGCGGGGCCGCGCCGGCCAGGCGATCCGGCGCAGCTCATCGCCGACACGGCCGCGATCCGCGCCGCGCTCGACTGGCGCCCGCGCTATGACGACATCGATTTCATCGTCCGCACGGCGATCGACTGGGAGCGGCGCCTGGCGGCGTCGCGGGCAGGCGCGCGCCCATGACGATCCAGATGATCGCGCGGGCCGCGTTCGCCCTGCTTCTCGTTCTTGCGGCCTGGCTGTCCGTTTCTCCCTCGCTGGAGCCGTCGGAGGCCGGCTTCGGCGTCGCCCGCTGGCTGGCGGGTCTTTTGTTCGGCGACGAGGCCGCAGCCGACAAGATCGGCCATTTTCTTGTTTACGGCGCGCTGGGCGCGACGGCCGCGCTCGGCCGGCTCGCCCTGGCCGGACGGCTGCTTTTCACCGTGCTGGCGCTGGCGGCTTACGGGGCCTTGCTTGAAGGCGCGCAAGGCTGGCTCACGCAGACGCGCTCGCCGGAGGTTCTCGACGCGCTCGCCAATACGGCCGGCGCAGGGGCCGGCGCGATCCTCGGCGCGCTGGCGCGCATGGCGGCGTCGCGGAGAAGGACAGGGTGAAAGCGGTCATCGTCATTCCGGCGCGATACGCCTCGACGCGGCTTCCCGGCAAGCTGCTGCTGGAGGCGGGCGGAAAGCCGCTTATTCAGCATACCTATGAACGGGCCTGTCAGGTTCGCGCGGCGGACGGGGTGATCGTTGCGACGGACGACGCGCGCATTTTCGAGGCCGTGCGCGCTTTCGGCGGCGAGGCGGCGATGACCGACCCGGCCCATACTTCCGGCTCGGCGCGGGTCGCGCAGGCCGCGCGCGGCCTTGACGCCGACGTGGTGGTCAACCTTCAGGGCGACGAGCCGGAGATCGACCCGGCGCATATCGACCGGCTGATCGCGCTGCAGGCGGCGCGCGCGCCCTTCGCATCGACGCTGGTCTGCCCCTTCCCGCCGGACGCGCGCCCCGACGATCCGGCGGCCGTCAAGGCGATCCTGGGAAAACGGGCGGCGGAGGGCGCCTATGAGGCGCTTTACTTCACGCGCGCGCTCGCGCCTTTTCCGCGCGACAGGCAAGACGCGCCGAATCCGGCCGACTACCATCTGCATATCGGCGTTTACGCGTTTCGCGCCGACGCGCTGCAATGCTTCGCGGCCGCGCCGGAAGGCCGGCTCGAGCGGATAGAGAAGCTGGAGCAGCTTCGGATTCTCGAAATGGGAGAAAAAATTCTGGCGGCGGAAATTCCGGCGGCGCCGCCGGGCGTCGACACGGCGGCGGATTTCGACGCGTTCCGCAAAAGAGTGGAAAAGGCCTGAAGGGTCGGACGCGCCGATGCGGCGCCGTCGCGGCGTTATTCCGGATCAGGGCGTTCCTGAACGAAGAACGGGACCTGATCCGGAACAGGCCGGGCGGGCGCGGCGAGCGTCAGTCGGTTTGCCCCGACCATGACCGTCACGCCAGGGCGGCGACGGTGTAGGCCGCGGGGGCGAACGCCGCCGCGAGAACGGCGAAGGCGATCAGTAGGGAAACGGCTTTGCTCATCGAACTCTCTCCTCCTGCGATGACGAGGCTGAGATAGGCGCGAGTCCGCGATGAGGGAAGCGCGCCGCCGCCGGTTTCGCCGCAGCCGGGGCACGCTTCGTCGAATGCCGAAAAATCTAAAACGGTCCGTCGCAGGAAGAATGCAGACCGTCGCGCGGCGGGCGTTCAAAGGCCGATGAAGGGCTGGACGATCTTGCCGGCGAGTCCCTTGAATCTGAGCGGCGCGCTCGCGGCGATGAGGCAGACGCACGGCTCCTCGCCGATGGCGCAGGGGCTGTGGGTGTCCTCGTCGTCGAGATCGGCGAGGTCGCCGCGGCGAAATTCGCCGATCTCGTCCTCATAGGCGCCGCGCAGGATCAGCGTCAGCTCCTCGCCGCCATGAGAGTGTTTGGGCAGGCGCACGCCGGGCGCGATTTTGAGAAGCCGCAGCACGCCTTTCCGGTAGCCTTGCGCGTCGAGCACGCATTGCTCCATGCCAGGGCCGATCCGGCGCCATTGCACGGCGTCGAGCCCGCCCTTGAGATAGGCGGAAAGCGGTCTGGCCAGCCCGAGGTCGAAATCGTTCGCCGCGCGCGTCGATGCCGGCGCCCGCTCGGCGCGCGCGCCGCCCGCCCGCAGCCAGAAACGCTCGAGCGCGCCCTCCTTCATGGGGGCCGGCTCGGCGGCTTCGAGGCAGACGCCGCCCAGCGCTTCGAAATCGCGCGCCGCCGCGCGGCACGCGTCGCACAGGTCGAGGTGGGTCGCGATGACCACGGCCCGCGCCTCGTCCAGCGCGCCGGCGGCATAGGCGGCGAGCGTTTCCGTCTTGGGATGATGCTTGATGCTCGTCACGCGAGATCACCCAGTTCCTTTCTGATGCGGCCGAACGCAAGGCGCAGCCGCGACTTCACGGTGCCCAAAGGCAGGTCGAGCCGCTCGGCGATCGCGGCGTGCGGCTCGTCTTCATAAAAGTGCAGCATCACGACGGCGCGCTGATTGGGCGGCAGGGCGTCGAACGCCGCGTGGATGCGCCTGTCCCGCTGGGCCCTTTCGAGTTCGACGTCCGCGCGCGGCTCCTCCTCGGGCAGCAGCGCCGGATCCTCGTGATCGGGGAGGGGCCGGTTCAGCCGCCGCGCCGCGTCGATGCGCAGATTACGCGCGATCGTGTAGATCCAGGTCGCCGCGGAGGCTTTCGAAGGATCGAAAAGGCGGGCCTTGCGCCAGACCTTCAAAAGCGCGTCCTGGGCGAGATCCTCCGCCTGATCCGGCGACAGACCGATGCGCATGAGATAGCCTTTCACCCGCGGCGCGAAAAATGCGAACAGCCGCGAAAACGCCTCGCGGTCGCCGCTCGCCGCGACCCTGGCGAGAAGATCGTTCATTTCGCTCGCCGCGGCGGGGCGCTCGGCGCCGCCCGGCGCGCTCATGCTGCTCGTGGTCGATGCGGGCATAACGCTTCAGTTTTCCCCGAGTTTACGCCGCGCGGCCGGCTTCGGATCACAGGCCGTCCCGACCGCCGCCATCGGCTAGATGGCTTTTTCTGATCCGATCGCGCCGGACGCGCGTAAAGGCTGTGGCGCGGATGGCGATCATCCTCTTTCCAGCGAAGCATAACCGGGGCGGAGCGGACGAACCACTATGCCGTTTGACTTCGAGGCGCGCGGACGACCGCGGCCGGGCATGAGGATCGCGGTGATCGGCGCGGGCGTGTCGGGGCTTTCCGCCGCCTGGCTTTTGTCGTCAGTCCATGAGGTGATCGTCTATGAGCGTGAAAGCCGGCTCGGCGGGCACGCGAATACGGTCGAGGTTCCCTTCGGCGATGACGTCATTCCCGTGGACGCCGGCTTCATCGTCTATAACGAACCGGCCTACCCGAACCTGACGGCGCTGTTCGGACATCTGGGCGTCGCGACGGAAAAGACCTGCATGTCTTTCGCCGCCTCCGTAAACGCGGGCGCGGTCGAGTATTCGGGCCAGAGCCTTTCGGCCGTGTTCGCCGATCGGCGCAATCTCGCCTCGCCGAAATTCTGGAGCATGCTGCGCGACATCGTCCGCTTCCATCGCGATGCCCGCCGGGCGCTTGCGGAAGACTCGCTGCAGGACGAATCGCTCAGCGCGTTCGTGGCGCGGCGCGGCTATGGCCAACCGTTCACGGATTATTTTCTGAAGCCGATGGCGTCCGCGATCTGGTCGACGCCCAGCGCGAGGATTCTGGACTTTTCGGCGGCGGCCTTCATCAGGTTTTACGACAATCACGGCCTGTTGCGCGTGCTCAATCTGCCGGAATGGCGCACGGTGAGCGGCGGCGCGCGCGTCTATGTCGAAAGGCTCGCCGCCTCGCTCCTGCCCAAGGCGCGGCTCGGCGCGCGCGTGGTTTCCGTTCGCAGAACGCAGTCTGGCGTCGAGGTCGCAGACGCAAGCGGCGCGGTCGACCGCTTCGACGCGGCCGTCATCGCCTCTCACGCCGACGAGGCGCTCGCCATGCTGACCGACGCCGACGCTTCGGAGCGGCGCGTGCTTGGCGCCTTCAAGTATCAGAAGAACAAAGCCTTCGTGCATTTCGACGCAGCGCATATGCCGCGCCGTCGCCGCGCCTGGTCGAGCTGGAACTATATCGGCGACGGGGAAGGGTTCGCGGCGACCTACTGGATGAACCGGCTGCAGAATCTCGCCGCGCCGCGCGACATCTTCGTCACGCTCAATCCGCGCGCGCCCATACGCGACGAAGATATCGTCGCGGAATTCGACTATGCTCATCCCATGTTCGATCTCGACGCCGCAAACGCGCAGAAGGAAGTCTGGTCGCTTCAGGGGCGCGGCGGGGTTTGGTTCTGCGGCGCCCATTTCGGCCAGGGTTTCCACGAGGACGGATTGCAGGCAGGCCTCGCGACGGCCGAAGCGCTTGGCGGCGTGCGCCGGCCATGGCGCGTCCCGAACGAATCCGGACGCATCCGCCTTGCGCCGGCGAAGGCGGCGGCGTCATGAAGGACGCAGACGGCGCGCTTTATGTCGGCCGAGTCGCGCACCGCCGGCTCAAGCCCGTGCGCCACCGTTTTTCCTACCGCGTGTTCTCGATGCTGGCCGATCTCGACCGTCTCGACGGCCTGGCGGCGCGGCTGACATGCTTCTCGCGCAACGGTTTCAATCTCTTCTCTTTTCACGACGCCGATTTCGGCCCTCCCGGCACGGGACCGGTCGCCGCGCGCGTGCGCGCCGCGCTCGCCGCGCGCGGGATCGACGCGCAGGGCCGCCTGCTGCTGCTGTTTTATCCGCGCATATTGGGATACGCCTTCAATCCGCTTGCGGTCTATTACTGTCATGACCGCGCGGGCGCGCTTTCGGCGGTTCTCTACGAGGTGCGCAACACTTTCGGCGGGAAACACGGCTACCTTATTCCGGTCGATGGCGATGCGCCCGTGATCCGCCAGGCGGCGGACAAGGTCTTTCACGTCTCGCCCTTCATGGCGATGGACATGCGTTATGCGTTTCGCCTGACGCGTCCCGGCGAGGAGCTTGCGGTCGTGATCCGCCAGAGCGACGCCGAGGGCGCCGTGCTCCATGCCGCCTTTTCAGCGCGCCGGCGGGCCTTGACGGACCGGACGCTGCTGCAGGCGTTCTTCGCCTATCCATTGATGACCGTGAAGGTCATCGCGGGCATTCACTGGGAAGCCTTGAGGCTCCTCGCCAAGGGCCTCCGCCTGCGCAAGGGCGCGCCCGATCCGGCCGAGCCCGTCACGCTCGTTCGCGAACAGGCGCCGACGGACAAGGCCGCATGAGCCGGCGCCGTCTCAGGCCGCCAGCGCCCGCGGCAGGGGAAAGCGCGCGTCCGCGCCAAGATGAAGCTGGCCAGCCCAACGCCCGATGATGTCCAGCTCGGCCCGCCAGCGTTCGCGCAGGGCTTTTTCTTCCGCCTCCCGTTTCGCGGCGTCATAGGTCTGATCGGCGAATTTGGCGTTGCGCGCGAATATCTCGCCGGCCGCGGCGGCCTCCAGCGCTTCGTCGGAAATCGGAAGGTCGAGCGCGCGCGAGACGGCCTTGAGGGTTCGCGCCGGTCCGGCGAGCAGGCGGCGGAAGTCGAGCGAGGCGATGCGCGCGCCGGCTGGCGCGGCGGCGAGCAGCTGCGCGAACTGCTCGATCTGATGGCGCCAGACCACGGCGGCGACCTGCAGGTCGGTGAAGCCCATGGCCTGGCGCGGCGGAATCGCGGCGAGCCCGACGCCGTCGAGCGCGAAGATGTTGTAAAGCTGACGCGCGAAAACGCGGCCCTCTTCGCCCTTCTTCAGGATGGAGATAAGAAACTCCTCGAGGTCGCCATAGAGGAACAGGCAAGGCGACCCGGCGGCGAGAGCGGCTTGCGCCAGCGTGCTCGCGGTGTTGGTCGGCTTGATGAGCACGCGCTCGCCCTGCGCATGCGGACGGGCGAGCAGGCGCGCGACGAGCTGAAACAGCCGCGCGAAGGCGGCCGGGTCGCGCCGCAGGCGCTCGTCGACGCGCCCGGCGTTGGCCAGATCGAGCAGAATGTTGGGCTCCTTGAGCGACAGACAGGCGCCCGGCGCGTCGAGGGCGCGCGCAAGCAGCGTCGAGCAGCAAAAGGCCGTATGAAAAATGAAGGCCGGAACGGGCGCCGGCGCGGTTCGCCCGAGGGCGCGGGCGACGGCGTCGAGGCTCGCCTCGGCGCGCGCCGTCACCGAGCCCTCCATGCGCCTGTCGAGAAACGGCTCGCGAGCGAGCCCCGCCCGGTCGATGCGGGCGAAGCGAAGCACGCCGCGCGCCGCGTCATAGGCTTCGGGCAGCCAGCAGGGGTCCGCGGCGAGCGCCTGAACGTCGGTCATGGACCGTTTATGCCCGGCTCGGGCCCGCGCCGCCAGCCTTCAGACGCATTTGAGCCCGCCGCCTAAGACCTTGGTCTTGTTTACCCTCGCGCCCGTTTGCGCTAGGTCCGTCGCCGACAAGGGAGGTCGCGGATGGAGAAGATTTATAAGGACGCGCGCGCCGCGCTCGAAGGCGTCGTCTTCGACGGCATGACCATCATGGCCGGCGGCTTCGGCCTGTGCGGCATTCCGGAGAATCTCATCGCCGCCCTGCGCGAGATCGGGGTGAAGGACCTCACGGTCATCTCCAACAATTGCGGCGTCGACGATTTCGGCCTCGGCATCCTTCTCAAGAACCGGCAGATCAAAAAGATGGTCTCGTCCTATGTGGGCGAGAACAAGGAGTTCGAGCGGCAGTATCTGTCCGGCGAGCTGGAGCTTGAGTTCAATCCGCAAGGCACGCTCGCCGAGCGCATCCGCGCCGGCGGGGCGGGCATACCCGGCTTCTACACCAAGACCGGCGTCGGCACGATGATCGCCGAAGGCAAGGAGCACAAGGAGTTCAGCGGCGAGACCTATATTCTCGAGACCGGCCTCGTCGCCGACCTCTCCATCGTCAAGGCGTGGAAGGGCGACCCGCAGGGCAATCTGGTCTATCGCAAAACCGCGCGCAATTTTAACCCGATGATGGCCACGGCCGGCAAGGTGACCATCGCCGAGGTCGAAGAGATCGTCCCGCTCGGTTCGCTCAATCCCGACTGCATCCACACGCCCGGCATCTATGTGCATCGTCTGATCAAGGGCGAGTTCGAGAAGCGCATCGAGCAGCGCACGGTTCGGCAAAGGGAGACCGCCTGATGGCCTGGGACCGCAACCAGATGGCGCAGCGCGCCGCCAAGGAGCTGAAAGACGGCTATTACGTCAATCTCGGCATCGGCATTCCGACGCTGGTGGCCAATTACATCGGCGAGGACATCGACGTCACCTTGCAGTCGGAGAACGGCATGCTCGGTATGGGGCCGTTTCCGTATGAGGACGAAGTCGATCCCGACCTCATCAACGCCGGCAAACAGACCATTACGGAGCTGAAGCGCACTTCTTATTTTTCCTCCGCCGATTCCTTCGCGATGATCCGCGGCGGGCATATCGACATCGCCATTCTCGGCGCGATGGAGGTCTCGGAAAAAGGCGACCTCGCCAACTGGATGATCCCCGGCAAGCTGGTCAAGGGCATGGGCGGGGCGATGGATCTCGTCGCCGGGGTCAAGAAGGTCGTGGTCGTCATGGACCATACGTCCAAGAACGGCGCGCCGAAGATCCTGAAAGAATGCACCCTGCCGCTCACCGGCAAGGAATGCGTCGACATGATCGTCACCAATCTCGGCGTGTTCAATGTCGCGCGCGGCCAAGGGCTCACGCTCGTCGAGCTCGCGCCGGACGTCACGGTCGACGAGGTGAAGGAGAAGACCGAGGCGCGGTTCGACGTCGCCGTGTGATGGCCGACGAACCGAAAGCTCTCGACCGTTTCGAGACGCCGCAGCTCGTGCTGGACGCCGTCCGGCTTGAGCGCAATCTGGCGCGAATGAAGACGCGGCTCGCGCGCTTCGGCGTTCCCCTGCGCCCGCATATCAAGACCGCCAAGTCGATAGAGGTCTATCGTCCCGCTCTTGAGGGCGCGGTCGGGGTCGCGGTCTCGACCCTCGCCGAGGCCGAATACGCTTTCGAACACGGCGCGCGCAATATTCTGTATGCGGTGGGCATGGCGCCCGGCAAGATCGGTCGCGCCCTGAAGCTGAAGGATGAGGGCGCCGACATCATCGTGACGGTCGATTCCATCGACGGCGCGCAGGCTCTGGCCGCGCGCGCCGGCGAGAGCGGGATCGGCGTCGTCGTCGAAATCGACAGCGACGGCGTGCGCGCGGGCGTGAAGCCTGAAAGCGAGGAAGCTCTGGCGATCGCGCGACGCATCGACGCAGCGCCGGGACTCGTCTTCCGTGGGCTGATGACGCACGCCGGCGGCTCTTACGCCAGCCGCAGCGTCGAGGACATCCGCGCGATGGCCGAGCGCGAGCGCCGCGCCGTCGCCGGAACGGCGACGATGCTGCGCGAGGCCGGGCTCGGCTGCGAGATCGTCAGCGTCGGTTCGACGCCGACGGCCCTGTTCGCGGAACGTTTCGACGGCGTGACGGAGGTCCGCGCCGGGGTCTACATGTTCATGGATCTCGTCATGGCGGGGCTCGGCGTATGCGCGTTCGAGGACATCGCGCTCAGCGTGCTCGCCAGCGTGATCGGCCGTCAGGCGGATCGCGGCCGGCTCATTATCGACGCGGGCTGGATGGCGCTGTCGCGCGATCGCGGCGCGGCGAAGCAGCCGGTCGGCCAGGGCTACGGCGTCGTCTGCGACGCGGCCGGCCGGCCGCTCGACGATCTGATCGTCGTCTCCTGCAGCCAGGAGCACGGGATCGTCGCGCGGCGGGACGGAAAGCCGCTCGACGTGCAGGATTATCCGGTCGGGACCTTGCTCCGCATCCTGCCCAACCACGCCTGTGCGACGGCGGCCCAGCACGGCTCCTATCTCGTAACGGGCGAGGACGGCCGCGCCTTCGCCCGCTGGCCGCGAATCAACGGCTGGTGAGCGCGCCACCCTCTTGAAATTCCTAGGACAATTTCTACCTGACAATGGGCTGCGACGCCCGGCCGCCCCATGGCGTCCGGGCGGCGGGCGCGCCGGCCCGCCTCATCTGTTCGTACGCGGAAATCATTCAGCGGAGGAGAAGATGAAAAGCGCTCGCCGGGATCGCAAATCGTTCATCGGGATTTCCGCCGCCGCGGCGGCGTTGGCGCTCGCTTCCACGGCGGCGGCCGCGCCGGTTTCCGACCGATTCGACGGCGCTTATAGCGGCGCGGCGGAAGTCGAGACGGCCCTTTCCGGGCCGGGCTGCGCGCCCTTGCCGCTCAGCCGCATCGAGATCAGGGAAGGAAGCCTCAAAGGTCTGTCCGCAGAGGGACGGTATGTGGCCAGAGGCGTCGTCACGTCCAGCGGATTCTTCACGGGCGAGTACCGGTTCGCGGACGGGAAATGGACCCGTTTCGAAGGCCGCATCGGCGATGACGGCGTGCTCACGGGCGGCGTGATGAGCGGAAACTGCGCCTGGCTCGCGAAACTCTCCCGGACGGCGTGAGCCGCCCCATTCAGCGCGTTCCGCACAACGCCGTCAGCGCGTTGGCGATGAGCGGCTGGCCGATCTCCGCCGGCGCGGTGAGGATCGACTCGGGGTGAAACTGCACCGCCGCCCACGGCTTCATCTCGTGCTCGATCGCCATGACGACGCCGTCGTCGGCGAGGGACGTGACCGCGAAGCCGGCCGGGACGTCCTCTTCGCGGGCGTGCAGCGAGTGATAACGCGCCACCGTGAAGCGCGCCGGCAGGCCGTTAAGCAGCCGCCCGCCGAGATTTCGGATCTCCGACGGCTTGCCGTGCATCGGGTACGGCAGCACGCGAAGCGTTCCGCCGCCATATTCCACCATGCCCTGAAGCCCCAGACAGACGCCGAAGACGGGCAGTCCCCGCGCGTCGATGAGGCGCAGGGTCTCGCAAAGATCGAAATCGGCCGGCCGGCCGGGGCCCGGCGAGAGCAGCACGAGATCGACCTCGCGGCCTTCGGCGAGCGCGGCGCGCGCCGCCTCGGGGCGCAGGGTTTCGACCGCGCAGCCTAACCAGCGGAAATAGCTGTTGAGCGTGTGCACGAAGGAATCCTGATGATCCACCATCAGCACCCGCTTTCCGGCGCCGGGCTGGGGGCGCGGGGCGTTCTGCGCGGCGCGCGGCTCCTGCTTTTCGCGAATCGCGGAGAACAGGGCAGAGGCCTTGAGGCGGCATTCCTCATCCTCCGCCTGCGGATCGCTGTCGAACAGAAGGGTCGCGCCGGCGCGCACCTCCGCGGCGCCGTCCTTGAGGCGGATCGTGCGCAGGGTCAGGCCCGTGTTCATGCCGCCGTCGAAGGTCGCGCGCCCGATAGCGCCGCCATACCAGCGCCGGGCCGATTTCTCGTTGTCTTCGACGAACTGCATCGCCCACAGCTTCGGCGCGCCGGTCACCGTCACCGCCCACATGTGGGTGAGGAAGGCGTCGAGCGCGTCGTAGCCGGGCAGAAGCTGGCCCTCCACATGATCGACCGTGTGGATGAGGCGCGAATACATTTCGAGCTGGCGTCGGCCGATGACGCGCACGCTGCCGGGAACGCAGATGCGCGACTTGTCGTTGCGGTCGACGTCCGTGCACATGGTGAGCTCGGCCGCGTCTTTCTCCGAATTGAGAAGCGTTCTGATGCGCTCGGCGTCCTGCAGCGGATCGTCGCCGCGCGCGATGGTGCCGGAGATGGGGCAGGTCTCGACCCGGCTTTCCTCGACGCGCACATACATCTCCGGCGAGGCGGCGATCAGAAACTCGCCTTCGCCGAGATTCATGAGCGCGCCGTAAGGAGACGGATTGGCCTTGCGCAGCCGCTCGAACAGAACGCTCGGCGCCGCTTCGCAGGGCTCGACGAAAGTCTGACTGAGCACCGCTTCGAACAGATCCCCGCGCGCGAAGGCCGCGCGCGCCTTCTCCACCGCGGCGGCGTACTCGCCCGGCCCGTGATCGCCGGCGCGTTCGACCGGACGCGCGGCCGCGCGCGCCGGCGCGTCGGGCGTGTCGCGGGGCAGACTCCGCGTGCTCTTTCCGGCGAAGGCGAATTCATAGTCGTGCAGCACCGCCTCGCGCCGGGCGTGATCGACGCTGACGATCCGGTCGGGCAGAAACAGCACGAGGTCGCGCTGATCGTCCGGCCGCGTCAGGGCGAGCCGGATCGCCTCGAACTGGAAGGCGAGGTCATAGGCGAACGCGCCGTAAAGGCCGAGATGCTGGTCGTCGCGTGTCGAAAAGGCGGCGAGGATCGCGCGCAGCACGGAGAAGACGGAGGGCTGCCGGCTGCGCTGCTCTTCGGGCAGATAGCCCGCCGGCGCGCGCACGCGGCCGCGGATTTCGCGCGCGCCGGCGTCGAGGTTTTCGAGCGCGTCGAGGCCGTCGAGCGCGGCGACGAGCGCCGGCAGAATAATCTCGCCGCGCGCGTTCAGCGCCGTAATGCGGAACGCGCGCTCGCGGCTTGCGATCTCGATCGGCGGATCGCTGAAGCCGATGTCGAGGCGCGTATAACGGCCCGGATATTCGAAGCCCGAGGCGAGCACGACGCCGCGGCGCGCGTCGAGCCGGCGCACGATCCCGCCGACGCCCTCCTCATAGGAGGCGGGACGGCTCTCGCGCTCGATCAGGGCGCCGCCGGCTGTTTCGATGGTCGAATGCATATCCTGCTCCGCGTGGGCGTCGCCGTCGCGCGCTGCAGGGGAGGAGCTCGGAACATGCGACCGCCACGCCCGCGCGACGGCCGGAAGGGCCGCCTATCGAAGGGCGCCCCGCCAAGGGTTGATGGTGCGAGAAGTCGAGCTCATGAGCGAAGCACTAGCAGGTCCTCGCCCGCCGTCAATCCCGGCGTGCGGAAGGCTCACGCGACCGAGCGGAGAATCGCGTCGGCGGCCGTCTCCGCAAGCTCGTCGCGCGAAACCGGGCCGGCGGCGTTGAACCAGGTGTGGGTCCAGTTGAGCATTCCGAAGAACAGCATCGCCCTGACGCGCAGCCGCGCCCGGTCGCGGGCGAGGGCGGGCGCGGCGCGAACGAGAATCCGCTCGACGGCCGCGATGATCTCGCGCTGCTTGGCGACGATCTCATCGCGCTGGGCCTTCGGCAGGCTCGCGCGCTCATAGAGCAGCACCTTCTGCCGGTCGGCCGCGCCCACATAGCGGCGCAGCAGGGCGCGGGCGAGCGCGCGAAGCGAGTCCTGCGGCGTTCCTTCCTCGATGCGGTGCGCGCGCACGATGTCGAGCAGCGCGTCGACATGCTCGCTCATCACGTCGAAGAGGATCGCCTCCTTGGACGGATAATAATGATAGATGAGCGACTTCGAGACGTCGCACAGGGCGGCGAGTTCGGAAACCGAGGCGCCGGCGAAGCCGCGCGCGGCGAACAGCCGGGCGGCCTGTTCGGTGATCGCCTCGCGTTTCTTGTCGTAATCGGCGGCTTGGGTGCGGGCCATGGCGTTCCGTTGATAACGGCGTTCACGCGCCGCGCAAGTCGCGCACGCGCCGCGCCTTGCCGGCCGAGCGCTCGATCGCGCCGGGATCGACGATCCTGACGGCGACGCTCACGCCGATAAGGGATTTGACGCGATGGGCGAGGAGACGGGCGGCGGCCTCGCGCGCGGGCCCCTCGACGCCCGGCCGCGCTTCGACGATCGCGGCGAGTTCGTCAAGGCGGCCGGGACGCGCGATCTCCAGAAGATAATGCGGCGCAAGGTCGGGGACGGCGAGAATCTGCTCCTCGATCTGGGAGGGAAAGACGTTCACGCCGCGCACGATCAGCATATCGTCCGTACGCCCTGTAATGCGCTCCATGCGGCGCATGACTCGCGCCGTTCCGGGCAGCAGCCGCGTCAGGTCGCGCGTTCGGTAGCGGATGACCGGCGTCGCCTCTTTCGTGAGCGAGGTGAGCACGAGCTCGCCGCGCGCGCCCTCCGGCAAGGGCTCGCCTGTCTCCGGATCGACGATCTCCGGCCAGAAATGATCCTCCCAGACCGTCAGACCGTCCTTGGTCTCGACGCATTCATTGGCGACGCCGGGTCCGATGACTTCCGACAAGCCGTAGATGTCGACGGCGTCGAGGTCGAAAGCCGTCTCGATCTCGCCGCGCATCGCCTCGCTCCAGGGCTCGGCGCCGAAAATTCCGATCCTGAGGGAGGACTTTCGCGGGTCGAGGCCTTCGCGGCGGAAGGCGTCGAGAATGGCGAGCATGTAGCTCGGCGTGACCATGATGACGTCGGGCTCGAAATCGCAGATGAGCCGCACCTGTTTTTCGGTCTGTCCGCCCGACATCGGAATCACGGCGCAGCCCAGCGCCTCCGCGCCGTAATGGGCGCCGAGCCCGCCGGTGAAGAGCCCGTAGCCATAGGCGACATGGACCTTCATGCCGGGCCTGCCGCCCGCCGCGCGGATCGAACGGGCCATCAGCGCCGACCAGGTCTCGATGTCGCGCCGGGTGTAGCCGACGACGGTAGGCCGGCCGGTGGTGCCGGACGAGGCGTGCAGGCGGACGATCCGGTCCATCGGAACGGCGAAGAAGCCGAAAGGATAGGCCGCGCGCAGATCGTCCTTGGCGGTGAAAGGAAATTTCGAGAGGTCGGAAAGATCCTTAAGGTCGTCCGGCGTCGCGCCCGCCGCCTCCATCTTGGCGCGATAGGGACGGCAGTTTTCATAAGCGTGCCGCAGCGACCATTTCAGCCGCTCAAGCTGCAGCGCGCGAAGCGCATCCTCGGACAGCTTTTCGCCGTCGTCGAGAAGAGGGACGTAATCCGCCGGCGGCATGGCGCTAGACGGCGTTCATGGTCAGCAGCTCGTAGGTCGCGACGGTCTCGCCTTTCTGGTTCGCGACCTCCACGTCCCAGCGCACTTCGCCATAGTCGTCGTTGCGCTTCTTTTTCGACTTGGCGGTCAGGCGAACCTTTATGGAATCGCCGGGCGAGACGGGCGCGAGGAAGCGCAGATTGTCGAGCCCGTAATTGGCGAGCACCGGTCCCGGCGCGGGATCGACGAACAGTCCCGCCGCGAAGGAAAGAATAAGATAGCCGTGCGCGACGCGGCCGGGGAAGAACGGATTCGCCCGGGCCGCCTCTTCGTCCATATGGGCGTAGAACGTATCGCCCGTAAAATGCGCGAAATGCTCGATGTCATCGAGCGTGATCTCGCGCGGCTTCGTCTCGATGGTCTTGCCGATTTCGAGCGCGCCGAACTTGAGGCGGAAGGGATGGGGCGGAGCCGCGTCGACGGGCGCGCCCTTTATCCAGCTGTTGGCGACGCCGGTCAGAATCGCCGGCGAGCCCTGCAGGGCCGTGCGCTGCATGTAATGCTTCACGCCGCGCGCGCCGCCCATCTCCTCGCCGCCGCCGGCCCGGCCCGGCCCGCCGTGAACGAGCACGGGAAGGGGCGATCCGTGTCCGGTCGATTCTTTCGCGCTGTCGCGGTCGATGATCGCGAGACGGCCATGATAGGCGCCGGCGGCGAGCACGAACTCGCGCGCGATTTTCGGATCGTGGGTGAAAAGGGACGCGACGAGCGAGCCTTCGCCGCGATTGGCGAGCGCGGCCGCGTCTTCAAGGTCGCGGTAGGGCATGAGGGTGGAGACGGGGCCGAACGCCTCGACGACATGCACGGCTTTCGCCGTCCACGGATCGTCGCAGCGCAGAAGGATCGGCGAGATGAAGGCGCCTTTCTGCGCGCGCTCGCCGATTATCTCGACCTTTTCGAGATCGCCGAAGACGATGTCGGCCTCCCGCGCCAGCGCGCGCACCTTGTCGCGCACGTCCTCCCGCTGGGCGTGGCTGACGAGCGCGCCCATGCGCGCCTCCTCCAGCGCCGGATCGCCCACCTTGATTCTGGCGAGGCTTTCGGCGAGGGCTTTCTCGGCTTCCTTCAGATATTTTTCCGGAACGAAGGCGCGGCGGATGGCGGTGCATTTCTGGCCGGCCTTGACCGTCATTTCCCGGACGACCTCCTTGATGAAAAGGTCGAATTCCGGCGAGCCCGGTTCGGCGTCGGGGCCGAGCACGGAGGCGTTGAGCGAGTCCTGCTCGGCGATGAAGCGCGCGCTTTCGGCGATGACGCGAGGATGGGCGCGCAGCTTCTGCGCCGTCGAGGCCGAGCCGGTGAAGGAAACGACGTCCTGCCCGGTCAGCCGGTCGAAGAGATCGCCCGTCGGCCCGATGACGAGCTGCACGGCGCCTTTCGGCAGGAGGCCTGTTTCGATCAGGATACGGAACGCCGCTTCGGCGAGATAGGCGGTCGCCGTCGCCGGCTTGACGATGGCCGGAACGCCGGCGAGCAATGTCGGCCCCAGCTTTTCAAGCATTCCCCAGACAGGGAAGTTGAAGGCGTTGACGTGCAGCGCGAAGCCCTGAAGCGGCGTGAAGACGTGAAGGCCCATGAAGGTTCCTTCGCGCGAAATCCGCTCGGGCTCGCCGTCGATCAGCACGCGGTCGTCGGGAAGCTCCCGCTTGCCCTTGGACGCGTAGCTGAACAACGTGCCGGCGCCGCCTTCGATGTCGATCCAGCCGTCCTTGCGAGTCGCGCCGGTCTCGGGGTTGAGGGCGTAAAGCGCTTCCTTGCGGTCCATGATCGCCTTGGCGAGGCCTTTGAGCATCGCCGCGCGTTCGTGAAAGGTCATGGCGCGCAGGGCCGGTCCGCCGACCTCGCGCGCGTGACGGACCATCGCTGCGAAATCGAGCGCGCCGGTTCCCGCGCGCGCCGCCGTCTCGCCGGTGACGGCCGAGGCGATGGCGATTTCGTTCGGCCCGCCATCGACCCATTCGTCAGCGACATAGCTCTTCAGGGTAAGGACGGACATGGGTTCGCTCCGTAGTCTAGCGGCCTTTGAATTCCGGCTTGCGCTTGTTGAGAAAGGCGTCGACGCCTTCGCGGTAATCTTCCGTGCGTCCGAGCGCGCGCTGCAGGTCGCGCTCGACGTCGAGCTGGGCGTCGAGCGCGCGCGTCCAGCTTTCGCGGATGGCGCGCTTGATCGCCGCAAGCCCGCGCGTCGGCGCGGCGGCGAATTTCCGGACGAGCGCGTCGGCTTCCTCGGCGAGCGCGTCGTCCTCGACGCATTTCCAGATCAGGCCCCACGCCTCGGCCTGTTCGGCCGTTATCGGCTCGCCCGTCAGCGCCAGGCCCAGCGCGCGCGCCTGGCCGACGAGCCGCGGGAGAATCCATGTGCCGCCCGAGTCGGGGACGAGGCCGATATTGGCGAAGGACTGGATGAACTTCGCGCTCTTGGCCGCGATGACGATGTCGCAGGCGAGCGCGATATTGACGCCGGCGCCCGCCGCGACGCCGTTCACCGCGCACACGACCGGCGCCGGCAGGGACGTCAGCCTACGGATGAGCGGATTGTACCGCTTCTCCAGCGACTCGCCGAGATCGACGCCGTCCGCTCCCGGCGCCACCGCCCGGTCGGAGAGGTCCTGGCCGGCGCAGAAGCCGCGCCCGGCGCCTGTAATGAGCAGGGCGCGGACCGAATCGTCGCGCTCGATCCGGTCGAGGGCGACGGCGGCCTCTTCATGCATTTTGACCGTGAAGCTGTTGAGCCGGTCCGGCCTATTGAAGATAAGCCGCGCGACGCCGGCCTCGATCTGGAAGAGGATCGTTTCGAAAGCCGCGTCGGACATGCCTCGCTTCTCCGTGATGCGGGAGGAGGGGCGCGGCGCCGAACCCGCGCGGATCGGCGCTGGCCTTTCGGCGGCAAGGGGTATAATCAAACGGCCGGTCGGTCAATTATGGGAGCGCCTACGATGAGCGGCCCGCAGGCGAACAGAACCCGCGCCGACGCGCTGGCGCGCCGCATTGCGGCGCATCTTCATGCGCAGGAGGGCACGTCCCGCGCGTGGGATCTCGTCCTGGAGGACGCCGGCGAGGGCTGGGCCCGCGCGTCCTTGCGGCTTCGCGCGGACATGCTAAACGGCCACGGCCTCGCCCATGGCGGCGTCATCTTCGCGCTCGCCGACACCGCCTTCGCCTGGGCGTGCAATTCGCGCAATGTGAAGACGGTTGCGCAGGCCGCCTCGATTTCTTTTCTTAGTCCCGGCCGGGCCGGAGAGAAGCTGACGGCCGAAGCGCGCGAGGAAGCGGGCGAGGGGCGTGCGGGCGTCTATGTCGTGCGCGTGACCGGCGAGGACGGGCGACGCGTCGCCGTTTTTCAGGGACTGTCGCGCGCCGTCGGCGGCCCGGTCATCGACAACGCCGAGACGAACGAGGACGAACATGAGTGAAGCCTTCATCTGCGACGCGGTGCGAACCCCCATCGGACGTTACGGGGGAGCGCTCTCCTCGGTGCGCGCCGACGATCTCGCCGCCGCGCCCATCCGCGCGCTGAAGGAGCGCAACCCGTCGGTCGACTGGGAGGCGGTCGACGACGTCATCCTCGGCTGCGCCAATCAGGCCGGCGAGGACAACCGCAATGTCGCGCGCATGGCCGTCCTGCTCGCCGGGCTCGGCGAGTCCGTTCCGGGCGCGACCGTCAACCGGCTGTGCGGGTCGGGGCTCGACGCCGTCCTGATCGCCGCGCGCGCGATCCGGGCGGGCGAGGCCGACCTGATCGTCGCCGGCGGCGTCGAGTCCATGTCGCGCGCGCCTTTCGTGATGGGCAAGGCGGAAACCGCGTTTTCGCGCAACGCCGAGATTTTCGACACGACTATCGGCTGGCGCTTCGTCAATCCCGTCATCAAAGCTCAGTACGGGATCGATTCCATGCCGGAGACGGCGGAGAACGTCGCCGAAGAATTCAACGTCTCGCGCGCGGATCAGGACGCCTTCGCGCTCAGAAGCCAGCAGCGCGCCGCCGCCGCACAGAAAAACGGCCGGCTGGCGGCGGAGATCTCGCCCATCGTGATCCCCCGGCGCAAGGGCGATCCGGTCATCGTCGACCGCGACGAGCATCCGCGCGCGACCAGCATCGAGGCGCTCGCCGCGCTGAAGCCCTTCGTGAAAAAGGACGGCACGATCACCGCGGGCAACGCGAGCGGGGTCAATGACGGGGCGGCCGCGCTCGTCGTCGCCTCGGAAGCCGCGGCGAAGAAGTACGGCCTCTCGCCCCGCGCGCGGGTGGTCGCCGGCGCCGTCGCGGGCGTGGCCCCGCGCATCATGGGGATCGGTCCGGCGCCGGCCTCGAAGAAGGTTCTCGCCCGCGCCGGCCTGTCGCTGGACGAGATCGACATAATCGAGCTCAACGAGGCCTTCGCCTCGCAGGCGCTGGCGACCTTGCGCGAACTCGGCCTGCCCGACGACGCGGAGCATGTGAATCCGAACGGCGGCGCCATCGCGCTCGGCCACCCCTTGGGCATGTCCGGCGCGCGGCTCGTTCTGACGGCGACGGAGGAGCTGCGCCGGCGCGAGGCGCGATACGCGCTTTGCGCCATGTGCATCGGCGTCGGCCAGGGGATCGCGGGCGTCCTCGAACGGGTCTGAGCGGTCAGCGTCCGCAGGGCATGACGCCGGGGCTTTTCGTTTCGCTGCGCCCATGAGGCCGCCGGCGGTGAAAGAAATCCGTGCACGGACGGGGACGCCGGCCTCGCGCAGTCGGGCCGCCGTCCAGTGATTGCACATGTTGAAAAGGTGGAAGTTTCCCCGCGCGGCGAGGAAAACGCTTCTGTCCGCGACGCGCCCGCGCCCCAGTACGATCGGCGCCCCGGTCTCGTCGCGCGTTACATACGCGCCGATCGACTCCGCGAGCCGGCGCGCGCCGGTTTCGGAAAGGGCGAGCGTCGCGACCGCGCGGCCCGGCCAGATGGTCTCGTCCACGGGCGCATCGTTCGCGATGACCTGCATGACGGCGGGGCTCGGCGGAATGACGGCCTTCAGCCCCTTCCAGAAGCCCGCATTCTCGGCCATGTAGAAATCGCGCTCCCCCCAGCCGATGAGGAAATAGCGCGCCTCGGGGAACTGCGCGCGCACGGGATGATCCTCCGCGAACAGCTCGGCGCGCATCGCCAGATTGACGTGCCAGCCGTTCGACCACAGACGAACCGTCGTGCAGTCGCCCGGCGACGGCGGCGGGCCCGGCGGCGAGGCGCAGGCCGCGGCGAGACACAGCGCGGCGAGGCAGGCGAGGCGGAGGGTCGCGGTCTGGCGCATGGCTCGATGCTCCGCCCCGACGGCGCGCGGCCCGCCCGTCAGGCGTGATAGCTGAACGACTCCCGGCGCGCGTCCTTCATCAGCCGCTCGAAGTCCTCGCCCGAGACATGGACGAGCGTGCGGTGATCGCCGCCTTCGAACCAGACCTCGTCCTGGCCGGCGAGGCTCTCGTCCAGCAGGGTCGGCACTCCGTAGGCGGCGCCCACGGGCGGCACGGCGCCGGCGTCGCAATCGTCGAACAGGGCGTCGATGTCCTTTTCGCTGGCGAGGCCGAGTCGGCGGCGCAGCTTCTCCTGCAGCGCGGCGAGGTCGACGCGGCGGCTGGCGGGCACGACGGCCAGGGCGTAGCCCTCCTCATGATGCACGACGACGGTCTTCGCGACGCAGTCGCCGGGCACGTGGGCGGCCTCGGCGTTTTCGCTCGCCGTGGCGGTGCGCGGATGCGCGACGGCGTCGTAGCGCACGCCGGCGCGATCCAGATACTCCTGAAGTTTTCTGGCGATGGTCATGGCGTCCTCCCTGCCATGGAGCGGCGGAAGGGGCGCGCGAAGGCCTTGGCGGGGGCGCGGCGCGCCCGTTCATCGCCGCCGTGATAGAGACTATTGTGCTCCTGAAGATGCGCAGGGGCAAGAAAATGCGGCTCTATCGAATCATCCTGCCCGTTCCCGACATCGAGGCGGCGCAGTCCTTTTACGATGCGCTTCTCGGCCTGTCCGGCGAGCGGGTCTCGCCGGGGCGGCGTTATTACGATCTCGGCGGCGTCGTTCTCGCCCTTTACGATCCGGCCGCCGACGGCGATCCGCTCGGCGAGGGCTGGCGCCATCATGAAAACCAGTATGTCTATATCGCCGTCGACGATCTCGAGGCCGCCTTCGCGCGGGCGAAGAAGACCGGCGCGGCAATGCTCAGCGAGCGGATCGAATCCATGCCGTGGGGCGAGCGGCTTTTTTACGTTCGCGACCCCTTCGGCGCCCCCGTCTGCTTCGTGGACGCGGCGACCCTGTTCACGGGAAGCGGGGCGGGCGCGAGGCCGGCTCAAATTAGTTGACCGATCGGTCAGCTTTTCATATATCTGACGCGCGGGATAGGCCGCCGCGCGCGGCCTTTCGGCGCTCGTTTCGGCAGGAGGCCGGCCATGTACGCGCAGGAAGTGAAATCGACCGGCAAGCCGGTGAAATCCCTGGAGGAAATGGCGCCGGAGGAGCGCGCCTTCCAGCAAAAGATCGACGCCGACGTGAAGATCGAGCCCAAGGACTGGATGCCCGAGGGCTATCGCAAGACGCTGATCCGCCAGATCTCCCAGCACGCCCATTCGGAGATCGTCGGCCAGCTTCCCGAAGGCAACTGGATCACCCGCGCGCCCACCCTCGAGCGCAAGGCGATCCTGCTCGCCAAGGTGCAGGACGAGGCGGGCCACGGGCTTTATCTCTACTGCGCGGCCGAGACGCTCGGGATCAGCCGCGATCAGATGACGGAGCAGCTGCTGTCGGGCAAGGCGAAATATTCCTCGATCTTCAATTATCCGACTCTCACCTGGGCGGATATCGGCGCCATCGGCTGGCTGGTCGACGGCGCGGCGATCATGAACCAGGTGCCTTTGCAGCGCTGCTCCTACGGGCCTTACGCGCGCGCCATGATCCGCATCTGCAAGGAGGAAAGCTTCCACCAGCGCCAGGGTTACGACATCATGATGAAACTCTGCCGGGGAACGCCCGAGCAGAAGGAAATGGCGCAGGACGCGCTCGATCGCTGGTGGCGGCCCGCCCTGATGATGTTCGGCCCGCCGGACGATCAGTCCGTGCATTCCGCCCAGTCCATGGCGTGGAAGATCAAGCTCAATTCCAACGACGAGCTGCGCCAGAAATTCGTCGACCAGACCGTGCCGCAGGCGGAGTATCTCGGCCTCAAGATCCCCGACCCCGATCTCAAATGGAACGAGGCGCGCGGCCATTACGATTTCGGCGAGCTCGACTGGAGCGAGTTCTACGAGGTCATCAAGGGAAACGGCCCCTGCAACCGCGAGCGCATGGAGGCCCGCCGCAAGGCCTGGGAAGACGGCGCCTGGTTCCGCGAGGGCCTGATGGCGCACGCGCGCAAGAAAGAAGCGCGTCGCATGGCGGCGGAATAGGAGCGCCTCATGTCGAAAGAATGGCCTCTGTGGGAAGTCTTCATCCGCGGCCAGCACGGGCTCGCCCACCGGCATGTGGGCTCGTTGCACGCGCCCGACGCGGAAATGGCGATCAAGAACGCCCGCGACGTCTATACTAGGCGCAACGAAGGCGTCTCGATCTGGGTGGCGAAGGCCGTCGACATCACAGCCAGCGCGCCGGAGGAGAAAGGCCCGCTGTTCGATCCGGCCAACGACAAGGTTTATCGGCATCCGACCTTTTACGACATTCCCGATGAAGTCGGGCACATGTGATGAGCGACGCCGCGCTTGAAGAATTCGCCCTGCGCATGGGCGACAACTGCCTCATCCTCGGCCAGCGCGTGTCGGCCTGGTGCGGCTATGCGCCTGCGCTTGAAGAAGACATCGCGATGGCGAACGTCGCGCTCGACCTCATCGGCCAGGCGAAGCTGTGGCTCGCCCTTGCAGGCGCGCTCGAAGGAAAGGGCCGCGACGCCGACGCGCTCGCCTTCCTGCGCGACGCGCGCGCCTTCCGCAACTGCCTGCTCGTCGAGCAGCCGAACGGTGATTACGGCCAGACCCTGATGCGGCAGTTCCTGTTCGACGCCTGGCACGTTCCCATGCTCGAAGGGCTCGCGGCCTCGCGCGAAGAACGCGTCGCCGCGATCGCGGCCAAGACGGCAAAGGAAGCCGCGTATCATCGCGACCGGTCGGCGGATCTGGTGATCCGTCTGGGCGACGGCGGGGAGGAAAGCCGCCGGCGGATGCAGACCGCGCTCGATCTCTTATGGCCCTTCGCCGGCGAGCTCCTGGCGGCCGACGAGACGGAAGCGCGGCTCGCGGGGGAAGGCGTCATTCCCGATCTCGCCGACATCGCGAAGAAATGGACGGCTTTCGTCGAGCCCGCGCTCGAGGAGGCGACGCTGGTCCCGCCGAAGGACGCGCCCGTGCGCAAGGGCGGCAAACAGGGCCTGCATACCGAAGCGCTAGGCTATGTTCTCGCCGAGATGCAATGGCTCCAGCGGGCCTATCCCGGCGCGACATGGTGAGGGCTTATGGCTGAAGCGCCAACAAAACCATCCGTAGGCGACATATGGCGGTGGCTGGAGGACGCGCCGGACCCGGAAATTCCCGTCCTGTCCGTCGTCGATCTTGGAATCGTGCGCGCCGTCGAATGGCGCGGCGAGACGCTGATCGTGACCGTTACGCCGACCTATTCGGCCTGTCCGGCGACGTCTGTGATCGCGCTCGACGTCGAGGCCATGCTGCGCCGGCGCGGGATCGCGGACGTGAAGATCGAAACCCGGCTGGTCCCGCCCTGGACGACGGACTGGATCAGCGAGAAAGGTCGCGAGAAGCTGCGCGCCTATGGAATCGCCCCGCCCGAAGGCGCGGTCTGCGCCGGCGCCGCGAAAGCCGCTGGGGCGCGCATCGCCTGTCCGCGCTGCGGCTCGACGAATACGGAGGAAATCAGCCGCTTCGGCTCGACGCCCTGCAAGGCGAGCTGGCGCTGCAAGGATTGTCTTGAACCGTTCGATTATTTCAAGAGCTTCTGATTCCAAGATAGGGGCGCCGATCGGGCGCCGCGGTTCGGAGCGCCAATGGCCAGGTTCTTTCCCCTTCGCGTGACCGACATCCGCCGCGAGACGCGCGACTCCGTCGTCGTCACGCTCGCGCCGCCGCCGGAGCACGCCGAAGAGTTCCGGTTCATTCAGGGCCAGTACCTGACTTTCCGCCGCGCCTTCGACGGCGAGGAGCTGCGCCGCTCCTATTCAATCTGCGCCGCGCGCAACGAGGGCGTGCTGCGCGTCGGGATTAAAAAAGTCGAGGGCGGATGGTTCTCGACCTGGGCGAACGAAGAGCTGAAGGTCGGCGATACGCTCGAAGCGATGAAGCCGGCCGGCAACTTTCACGTTCCGCTCGCGCCGGAGGAGGCGCGCCATTATCTCGGCTTCGCCGGCGGCAGCGGGATCACGCCGGTCATCTCCATCATCAAGACCGCGCTCGCCGAGGAGCCGAAATCGAGCTTCACGCTCGTCTACGGCAACCGCTCGGCCAACGCGATCATGTTCCGCGAGGAGCTGGAGGAGCTCAAGAACCGCCATATGGGCCGGCTCAGCGTCATCCACATTCTCGAAAGCGAGGCGCCCGACATCGACCTGTTTTCCGGCCGGCTCGACCGGGAAAAGTGCGAGGCCCTGTTCGCCCGCTGGGTGCGGGTCGAGGACGCCGACTACGCCTTCATCTGCGGACCGGAGCCGATGATGCTCGCGGTCGCGGACGCGCTCAAGGCGCGCGGCATGGCCGAGTCGCGCATCAAGTTCGAGCTGTTCGCCTCCGCCCAGCCTGGCAAGGCGCGCCGGCCCGCCGCGTCCGCGCAGGAGAAGCGCGGCGCGCTCTGCCAGGCCACCATCATCCTCGACGGCGCGGCGCGCGCGGTGGAAATGCCCAAGGAAGGCCAGTCGGTTCTGGAGGCCGCGCTCGCCGCGAAGCTCGACGCGCCCTACGCCTGCAAGGCCGGCGTGTGCTCGACCTGCCGGGCGAAGGTGATCGAGGGCGAGGCGCAGATGGAGGCCAATTACGCGCTTGAAGACTACGAGGTGAAGCGGGGCTATATTCTGACCTGCCAGAGCTATCCGGTGAGCGACAGGCTGGTCGTGGACTACGATCAGTAAACGGAGGGCCAGCATGAGCGACGAGACCGGCCTTCTCGATTATCTCGAACGCGGCGGAAAGATCACCGCGCCTGACAACGCGCCGCCGCGCTACCGGGCCGAGCTGATGCGGCAGATGGCGAGCTTCGTCGATTCGGCGCTCGCGGGCGCGGCCGGCTTCGCCGACCTCGTCAATGACGGCCCCGGCGTCAAGGAGCGCATCGCCGCCGCGCGCATCGTGCTCGAAAAGCTCGATCACGCCGCGCGCGTGCTGGCGATCATGGGAGATTTCGGCGCCAATATCGAACGCTACGAGAACGTGCATCCTTGGGCGGCGCGCATCGCCCGCGAGGAAGACATCGGCGCGCGCCGCCGCGGCGGCGACATGCGGCTCAACGTCTTTCATTATCCGCTCGAAGGCTGGACGGACGCGGTCGTCATGAACGTGCTGATGGGCCGCGCGACCGTCATTCAGCTCGGCGAGCTCGCGCGCGGCTCCTATCAGCCGCTGGCGGAGGTTTTCGCGGCGATCCTGCCGCGCGAGCGCCGCCACGCCGAACTGGGCGAAGAGGGCCTGGAGAAGATCGCCCGCGGCGGACCGGCGGCGCGCCGCGAAATCCGGCGTTCGGTCGAATACTGGCGCCCGCGCGTGGATGCGACTTTCGGCGCGCCGGACTCGCCGCGCTTCGCGCTGCTCAAACGCTTCGGCCTGCGCCATACGCCGAACGAGGCTTTGCGCGAGGAATGGCGGTCGGCGGTCCGCCCGATCATCGAGCGCGCCCTGACGGACGGGTGAAGCCGCTTCGCGCTCGGGGGCTCCCTATATCTTGGCGGCTCCCTATATAAACATCGTCGCCTGCAATCCCGTCCGGCGAAGCGGCGGGGCGACCGCCACAATGACGCCGCGATTTGCCGCATATATTCAACGGGCGCGGGCGCGCCGGGGAGGCTTCGCTGCAATGCAGCATACGGATGAGGAGGCTATCATGCGACTCCGGCTCGTTTTGATTTCGACCATGCTTTTCGGCGCGGCCTCGGCTGCGTTCGGCGGCGAGAAGGCGGCGAAGGAAACCGCGCTCGCCAAATACAAGGAAACGGGCGAGCGCGTCGACTGCATCAGCGGCTTCGGCTCGGCCGATCAGATGACGCCGATCGACGAGACGCAGATCCTGTTTCGCGCGGGCAAGCGGCATTATCTCAATCGCCTAAGCGGGCGCTGCAACAATCTCGACAGCCCCTTTTATTACGTAAAGCGCGAGGCCTGGGGCTCGCAGATCTGCAAGAACGACCGCCTGACCGTGGTCGACAGCTCCAGCGGCATCACGGCCGGCTTCTGCCGCCTCGGAGAATTCGAGCGGCTGGAGCGTCTGCCCGACGAGGCGCAAGAAACCGAAGAAGCCGCCTGAGACGTTGCGCCCGCCGGCCTATCGCTCGATTTTGAAGACGCGATAGGAAGGCGGCTCAATGGTAAGCGAAAACGCGGCGCGGCCGGCGGCCTCCCCTCGGCGCGCCGGCGCGCCCCGCGGGGCAGAGCGATGCGGCTATGGCGGCCATGATCGCCAGGAAAGCGTTTCGCATGGTCATCGCAGGAGCTCCTCGTTCCCTTTTCCTCACCAGAAGCGCCAGTATAGCACGATCAGGATCGCCGCGATCGCCGCGGCGCAGATGTTGAAGCCCGCCCCGGTTTCGAAGCGGACGGCGTCGAGGCGGATCGCTTTGTCGTGGACGGGCTTGTGCGCGAACAGAAATGAAACCGCGATCGCCAGCGCCGTACACAGAAGAAATACGTAGCCCACGCGGTTCATGAACGGAATCTCCGGCGCCCAGATCTTGAAGGCGAGGGAGAAAGCCGCCGAGCCGATGGCGGCGGCGAGGGCGGCGAAGGCGGTCGCGCGCTTCCAGAACATGCCGAGGACGAACAGCACGACGATTCCCGGCGTGAAGAAGCCGGTGAACTCCTGAATGAATTGGAACGCCTGTTCGGCCTTGCCGAGCAGGGGCCGGGCCGCGGCGACGGCGACGGCGAGCGCGGAAAAAGCGGCGATGCGGCCGACGGCCACGAGGGCGCGCTCGCCGGCGGCGGGGCGAAGCGCCTTGAACAGGTCCATGGTCACGATCGTGGCGATCGAGTTCATCATCGAGCCGAGAGAAGAGACGATGGCGGCGACGAGCGCGGCGAAAATGAGTCCTTTGACGCCGGCGGGCGCGAGCCCCATCATGGTCGGATAGGCGAGATCGGCCTTGCCGAGATCAGGCTCGAGGACGAAGGCGGCGATGCCCGGCAGCACGACCAGCACGGGAACGAGCAGCTTGAGGAAAGCGGCGAACGCCACCCCGCGCTGGGCTTCGGCGAGCGACCTGGCCGCGAGCGCGCGTTGGATGATGTACTGATTGAAGCCCCAATAGCTCAGATTCATGATCCACATGCCGCCGAGCAGGACGGATAGGCCCGGCAGGAATCGCCAGTTCGGATCGTCGCGCGAGAGAATCATGTCGAACTTCTCCGGCGCGCGGCGGAGGAGCTCCGCGAATCCGGCGACGGGGCTCGCCCCGCCGGCGACCGCGTCGAGCGACAGCCAGGCGATGAGCAGCCCGCCGGCGACCAGCATCGCCACCTGAATGACGTCGGTGAGCGCGACGGCCTTGAGCCCGCCATACAGGGAATAGGCGAGCGCGAAGGCGGCCAGCGCCAGGAGGCCCAGCGTAAGATCGAGCCCCGTCAAAGTATTGATCGTCAGCGCGCCGAGCCAGAGCACGGACGTCAGGTTGACGAAGGTGTACACGCCCAGCCAGAACACGGCCATCACGGTCCGCACCGCGCCGTCATACCGTTCGGCGAGGAACTGCGGCATCGTGTAGATGCGCTTTTCCAGAAAGATCGGCAGAAAATATTTGCCGACGATGAGCAGCGTCGCCGCGGCCATCCATTCATAGGAGGCGATGGCGAGGCCGATGGCGTAGCCCGAGCCCGACATGCCGATGACCTGCTCGGCGGAGATGTTCGCTGCGATGAGCGAGGCCCCGATCGCCCACCAGGGCAGCGCGCGCCCGGCGAGGAAGTAGTCGGACGAATCGCGCCGCCGGCCTTTTTGCAGGCGCGAGACGATCGTGGCGATCGCGATCAGCAGCCCGGCGTAAGCGCCGACGATCGCATAATCGAGCGAAACAAGGCCCATCCTGCCGCCCCCCTCCTGTCCGTTCGGTTTGGTTTTCCGGTTGATGGTCCGCCCGCGCCGATCGCTGAGAAGCGTACGGATGATCCGGCGAAAGCCCGCGCCCCGCAAGCCGGCCGGGTCGGCGAAAGCGCGCGCCTGCCGCGTCGAAGCGCCGTCGGGAATAAGGGCGGCGGGCGGTTTCGTTTCGCATGACGGCTCCGGCGTTTCCTCCGCCCGCCGAACGACGTCGCGGCCCGGCGGTTCGACGATTGTTGTTTTTGCGCAACATCAGACAGGCGTCTGATGGTTTCAATCATAAAAACACTTTCAAAATATGCAAATTTCTTTTCTTATTCGCGCGGGACCGCCGGCGCGCTCGCGCGCCGGGAGCCCATCAAAAGGAGAGGGCGCGGTCGGGCGAAGTCCGGCGCTTTCGAAAAAACGACCAGGCGGGAGGAACTGATGACTGAGAAGCGTTCGCCCGGATCAGTCCAGCCCCGTTTCAAACGACGACGGTAAGCGCGAGGCCAAGCGCCTCGGCGAAAAACAGGCGTGAGAGGCCCCGAACCGCAGCGCGCGCTCGGATCGGCGGGAGAGATGCGCGCCCCGAGCGGGGCCGGCAGGGAGAGAGAAACCAATGAGACTGCGCACCCGGAAATCATCCGTAAACAGAGCCTTGAAGAACGGCGCGTCGGTTCTGGCGCTCGGCGCCTTCGCCATCGGCGCGCAGATCTGCCCGCCCGGCGCGGCCTGGGCGCAGGACGGCGCGAGCGAAGGGGAAGAGGAGACAGGCGACACTATCGTCGTCACCGGCATCCGCCGCTCCATCGAAAGCGCCACGGAGCGCAAACGGACGGCCGAGGAAGTCATCGACGCGCTCACGGCGGTGGACATCGGCGCGCTGCCGGACCGCTCGGTGGCCGAGGCCCTGCAGCGGATCCCGGGCATCCAGCTTCAGCGCACCAACGAAAACCGCGACCCGGCGCGCCTGTCGTCCGAGGGCGGGGGCGTCTTCGTGCGCGGCCTTCGCTGGGTGCGCACCGAAACCAACGGCCGGGACATCTTTTCCGCCTCCAACGGGCGGAGCCTGAGCTTCGAGGACGTCTCGGCGGACCTTCTGGCCGGCGTCGACGTTTACAAGAACCCCTCCGCCGAGCAGATCGAAGGCGGGATCGGCGGCATCGTCAATCTGCGCACGCGCAAGCCCTTCGATCAGGACGGCCGGCTCGTCGCGGGCACGATCGACTACAACTACGCCGACCTTCTGAGCAAAGGCTTCGTCTCCGGCAGCGCGATCGTGTCCGACCGCTGGGAGACGGGCGCCGGCGAGTTGGGCTTTCTGTTCTCGGCCAGCATCGCCGACATCGGCAACCGCACCGACGCCATCCAGCTCGGCCGGTTCGAGCTGCGCGACGACGGCAATCTCTATCCCACCGGTCTCGGTTTCCGGCGGATCGACTGGGAGCAGGACCGCAAGGCGTTCAGCGGCGCCGTCCAGTGGGCGCCGAATGAGGATCTTCTGTTCACCTTTGAAGCGCTTTATGCGACCGCGAGCCCGTTCGACGTGGAGCGCGCCGTGCTCGTCAACGGCGCTTCGACGGGCGATCTGCTCCCGTCCGATGTCGTCAACGGTCAGTTCGACGACGACGGCGTGCTTATCGCCGGCGAAATCCCGGGCGCGTCGCTGACCTACGACACGCGCATCGGCGACCGCAAATCGAAGACCGGCGATTACTCGTTCAACTTCCGCTACGCGCCGGGCAGCCGATGGACGATCTCCGGCGATTTCCAGTATGTCGATTCGAGCGCCGAGGTGCTGAGCATGACGGCGTTCACGCAACTCGGCGTCGCGCCCTTCGCGACGGGCGCGCGCCCGACCGTGACGTTCGACACGGACGGCGACGATCCGTTCATCTCCATCTCGGACCTCGCCCTTCAGGCGGATAAAAGCGCCTATTGGTGGGCGGCTGCGATGGATCACATTCAGGATAACGACGCGCGCTCCTACGCCGGTCGTCTCGACCTCGAATATGATCTTGATACGGACGGTTTCCTGCGCTCGTTCCGCTTCGGCGGACGCATCACCGATAAACGCGCGATCACCCGCCAGAGCGGCTTCAACTGGAGCCTGTTGAGCCAGCAGTTCTGGGGCTCCGGCGGCGGCGGGCCGGTTTTTCTGGACGAGCCGGGCGGGACGGATCTCGCGCCGGCCGGCCCTAACCCGGGCCTGCCCGATCAGGTCGAGCTGTTCTTCTTCGAGAACTTCTTCCGCGGCGACCTCGCTACGCCCGGCGTCGGCTGGTTCCCGAAAGCGGAATTGCTGACCGACACCCAGCACGCCTTTTCCTTCCTGGAGAGCACGCTCACTTCCGGCTGGGGCTGGGTTCCGCTCACCGAGGAGGCGTACGAGACGCTCGATCCGCGCGGCGACAATGTCAGCGCCGGCATCAACGATCAACGAGAAGACACTTACGCCGGCTATGTCGTCGCCCGTTTCGCCGACGAAGGCGACTTGTTTGGCCTGCCTTTCGACGGCGGCGTAGGCGTGCGCGTCGTTCACACCAAGACGACCGGCACCGGGCGCGGCTCGGCGGGCGGACTGGGCGAAGCCTGCGCGACGAACCCGTCGGACGACTGCGCGCGCGCGGCGGCGTTCATCGACGCCTTCAACGCCGAGTTCGGAGAATACCAGGAGTTCACGAACAGCTACACGAAGGCGCTGCCGAGCCTCAACATACGCTTCGAGCTAAGCGACGAGCTGCAGCTGCGCCTGGCGGCCTCGCGCGGCATGGTGCGGCCGAGCTTCAGCCAGATTCGCGCTTATGAGAATTTGTCTTTCGCCTTCGAAGACAACATGTTCGACCCCGACGCCGAGTTCACCGGCCAGGCGGGCGCGCCGCAGCTCAAGCCGACCATGTCAACGAATCTCGACGCCAGCCTCGAATGGTATTTCGCGAACGGAAGTCTCGCCTTCGCCGCCTTCTACAAGGACATTTCCGACTATGTCGTGATCCAGCGCGCGCCGGAGACGTTCACGTTCGGCGGCGAGACCTTCACCTTCGAGGTGCTGCGCCAGACCAACGCCGAAGAGGGCACGCTCAAGGGCTTCGAGGTCCAGTATCAGCAGTTCTACGACTTCCTGCCCGGCCCGCTTTCCGGTCTCGGGGTGCAGGCGAACTTCACCTTCATCGACAATGACGGCGGCGCGAACGAAGCGCTCAATCCGTTCGAACCGGCGCAGGAAGCCGGCGCGTCCGACGCTTCGCTGCCGATCGAAGGGATCTCGCGCACCAGCTACAACATCACCGGCCTTTATCAGAAGTACGGCATCGAAGGACGGCTCGCCTATAACTGGCGCGAGCGTTATCTGCTCACGACCTCGGCCGCGAACATCAACCGGCCGGTGTTCTGGGAGGATTACGGCCAGCTCGACGGGTCGATTTTCTACTCGATCAACGAGCACGCCAAGATCGGCGTTCAGGCTACGAACATTCTGAACGCGCGCACGTTCCTCCAGGTCGGCGACGAGACTCTCTCGCCGCGTTACAGCTGGACCGATACCGATCGCCGGATCGCGGTGATCGCCCGCTTCAAGCTGTGAACGCGCGCCGGGCGCCGCCGTCGCCCGGCGCGGCGCGGGACGATGCGGACGAAAGCGCGGCCGGACCGGCCGCGGCTCGGTCCGGCCGCGCCGGCGCGTTGACGGGCCGCGGGCGACATGGTGCGATCAGGGCCGCCTATGCACGGGAAAAGGATCGAGCGAATCGCCATAATCGGCGGCGGGACCGCCGGATGGATGGCGGCCGCCCTTTTCGCGCGATTGCTGGGCCCGCTCGGGACGCGCATCCGCCTCGTCGAGTCGGAGGAGATCGGAACCGTCGGCGTCGGCGAGGCGACCGTGCCGACGATCCGGCTCTTCAATCAACTGCTCGGCTTCGACGAGCGCGACTTCCTCGCCAGGACGCATGGCAGCTTCAAGCTCGGCATCGAGTTCCGCGATTGGGGCGGACCGGGCTGCGCCTATTTTCACGGCTTCGGCGATTTCGGCGCAGACATCGAGGGAATCGCGCCCCATCATCACTGGCTCAAATTGCGCATGGAGGGAGACGGAACATCGCATGAGGCGTATTCGTTTCCCGCCGTCGCGGCGCGCAAGGGCCGCTTCGCGCCGCCGCCGAAAGACCCTGTCTCCAGCGCGCCTTATTATCAGCACGCCTATCATTTCGACGCGGCGCTTTATGCGCGGTATTTGCGCGAGTACGCCGAAGCGCGCGGGGCGACGCGCGTCGAGGGGCGCGTGGTCGACGTCGCGCGGCGCGCCGCGGACGGGTTCGTCGAGGCCGTCGTCCTCGCTGACGGACGGCGCGTCGAGGCGGATTTCTTCGTCGATTGCACGGGCTTTCGCGCGCTGCTGATCGGCGAGGCGCTCGGCGTCGGATTCGAGGACTGGCGCGGCTGGCTGCCCTGCGACCGCGCCGTCGCGATCCCCTGCGCGCGGCGCGGGCCGCTGACGCCCTACACCATCGCGGCCGCGAAAGAGGCGGGATGGCGCTGGCGCATTCCGCTCCGGCATCGCATCGGCAACGGCTATGTCTATTGCTCCGCGCACGTCTCGGACGACGAGGCCGCGGCCGCGCTTCTCGCGGATCTCGAAGGGCCGGCGCTCGCCGAGCCGCGCCTGCTGCGGTTCGCCGCGGGGCGGCGCAAGGCGTTCTGGGCGAAGAACTGCGTCGCGATCGGCCTGGCCGCCGGTTTTCTGGAGCCGCTCGAATCGACCAGCATCCAGCTCATCCAGAACGGCCTGACGCGCCTCATCGAATATTTTCCCGATGCTGATTATGACCCGGCGATGATCGCGGAGTACAACCGCGTCACGGCGAACGAATATGCGCGCGTGCGAGACTTCCTGATTCTTCATTACTGCGCCGCCGGCCGGCGCGACGCGCCGTTGTGGCGGGATTGCGCGGCGACGCCGCTTCCCGATACGCTCAGACACAAGGTTGACGTCTTCGTCAGTACGGGGCGCGTTCCCATGCTGACGGAGGAAAGCTACGCCGAGGCGAGCTGGGTCGCGATCTTTCTCGGCAGCGGCGTTGCGCCCCGACGTTACGATCCGCTGGTCGACCGGATCGACTCCGCGGTTCTCGCGCAAGGGATGCGTCGGCGCCGCGAAGAGATCCGGCGCGTCGCAGAGGCGATGCCGACCCACGAAGCGTTTCTCGAGCGGGCCTGTCCCGCGCCGGCCATGGCGTGAGGGTACGGCCATGAACGACGCGCACATCCGCAGCATCGTCATCCTCGGCGGCGGGACCGCAGGATGGATGTCGGCCGCGCTGCTCGCCAAGGTCATGGGGCGAAAGCGCCGCATTACGCTCGTCGAGTCCGAGGAGATCGGGACGATCGGCGTCGGCGAGGCGACGGTGCCGCCGCTCCAGCTCTTCAACGGGTTGCTCGGCGTGGATGAAAACGAATTTCTCCGCGCGACGAACGGAACCTTCAAGCTGGGCATCGAGTTCGTCGACTGGGGGCGGCTTGGCGCGCGATACTTTCATCCGTTCGGCCGGCACGGCGACCATTTCGACGTCGCGCCGTTTCATCAGTACTGGCTGAAATGCCGGCTGGCCGGAAAGGCCGCGCCGATCGACGAATTTTCGCTGTGCGCGGCGGCGGCCCGCTGCAGCCGCTTCCAGCGTCCGCCGACGAAAGACCCGCGCTCGATCTGGTCGACCTTTTCTTACGCCTTTCATTTCGACGCGTCCGCCTACGCCGCTTTTCTGCGCCGCTACGCGGAAGCGCGCGGCGCGACGCGCGTGGAAGGGAAGGTCGCGGACGTCCGGCTGCGCGCCGAGGACGGGTTCGTCGACCGGCTCGTCCTCGCCGACGGGCGCGAGATCGCCGGCGATCTTTTCATCGACTGCTCCGGCTTTCGCGCGCTTCTGATCGGTCAGGCGCTCGGCGTCGGCGATGAAGACTGGTCGCATTGGCTGCCGGCCGACCGGGCGGTCGCGGTCCAGTGCGAGAACGCGGGCCCGCTTCTTCCCTATACCCGCTCGACGGCGCGGCGGGCCGGCTGGCGATGGCGCATTCCGCTTCAGCATCGCGTCGGCGCAGGATATGTGTTCGTCAGCGATTATCTGAGCGAGGACGAAGCGGCCGCGGACCTGCTCGCCGGCCTCGACGGACCGGCGCTCGCCGAGCCGCGCCTGCTGAAGTTCAGGACCGGCCGGCGCAAGGCGTTCTGGGCGAAGAACGTCGTCGCCGTCGGACTCGCCGGCGGGTTTCTCGAGCCGCTCGAATCGACAAGCATCCATCTCATTCAGACGGCGCTCACCAAGCTGGCGAGCTGGTTTCCGGACAGGCGCTTCGATCCGATGATCGTCGCGGAATACAACCGGCTGCATCATCTTGAGACGGAGCGAATCCGGGACTTCATCATTCTCCACTACAAGGCGACCGAGCGCGAGGACTCGCCTCTGTGGCGCTACTGCCGCAATATGCCGATCCCGGACAGTCTCGCGGAAAAGATGGAGCTCTTTCGCCGTTATGGAAAGCTGAAGCAGCTCGAAGGCGACTTCTTTCAGGACGCGAGCTGGCTCGCGGTGATGCTCGGCCAGTTCGTCACGCCCGAGCGCAACGATCCGATCGCCGATCTTCACGAAACGGAGCCGCTGGCGAAAACGCTGGAGACGATGCGCGCGATCATCGCGCGAACGGCGAAAGACATGCCCGAGCACGCGGCGTTCGTCGAACGAAGCTGCGCGGCGGCGGCCGCGCATTGAAGAGGAAGTTTTCGCCTGGCGCGAAAGAATTTTATTGCTCTTATGAAAGCGATATCATATATGAAATATCCGTTGTTAGCGCAAACGATGAGGCGGATGGAAAGGTTCAGGAGCGGGCGCGCGCCGGCTGCGCCTTCGGCCGCCAGCGCCCGGCGCATCGTTAACGGTTTACGCAGGGCCCTCCTCCTCCCTTGGTCCTGCGCGGCGTCTGCATGTCGGCGGCATGCAGACGCCGCATTCTCTTCGCGCGGGATCAAAGACGGGGCAAAGCGCATGAGGAAAAGCGACGCGGGGCGGCTGTCGACGAAGGCGAAGGCGGCGCTGCTGGCGCTCGGCGGTCTTGCGGTCCTGTTCGTCGCCGCGCCGGCGCGCGCGCAGGAGGGGCGGGATCTGCCGCATTTCGTGACGAAGAACGGCAAGCACGCCTTCATCGTCGACGGCGAGCCGTTTCTCATGCTCGCGGCGCAGACGAACAATTCGAGCAACTATCCGGCGATGCTGCCGGAGGTCTGGCCGGCGGTGAAGGCGATCGGCGCCAATACGCTGCAGATTCCCGTCGCCTGGGAGCAGATCGAACCTGAAGAGGGCGTCTTCGACTTCTCCTATGTCGACGTTCTTCTCGAAGAGGCGCGCAGGAACGGCGTGCGCCTCGTGCTTTTGTGGTACGGAACATGGAAGAACACCGCGCCCCATTACGCGCCGAAATGGGTGAAGCTCGACAACGACCGCTTCCCGCGCATGATCGCCAGGGACGGCGAGACGCACTATGCGCTCTCGCCGCATGGCGCGGAGACGCTCGCCGCCGACAGGCGCGCCTTCGTGAAGCTGATGGAGCATCTGAAAAAGAAAGACCGTCAGCGCACGGTCGTCATGGTGCAGGTTGAAAACGAGACCGGAACCTACGGCGCCGTTCGGGACTACTCGCCCATGGCCGAGGCGCTGTTCCAGGGGCCGATTCCGGCCCGGCTCGTCGAGGCGCTGGGCGTGCGGCCTGGAACGTGGACGGAGGTTTTCGGCGAGAACGCGGACGAATATTTCCACGCCTGGTCGATCGCGTCCTATGTCGGGGAGATCGCCGCGGCGGGCCGCGCCGTCTACGATCTGCCGATGTACGCCAATGCGGCGCTGCGCGATCCGATCAACCCGCAGGAGCCGGGCGCCTATGCGAGCGGCGGGCCGACGCACAACGTCCTTCATATCTGGAAGGCGGCCGCGCCGGCGCTCGATCTTCTCGCGCCCGACATCTATATTCGCAAGCATCGGCCCTACATGGCCGCGCTCGATCATTACGCGCGCCCGGACAATCCGCTGTTCGTGGCCGAGACCGGCAACGACGCCGACTATGCGCGCTTCTTCTTCGCGGCGCTGGGACGCGGCGCGGTCGGCTTTTCGCCCTTCGGAATCGATTTCACGGGCTATTCGAACTATCCCCTCGGCGCGAAGGAAGTGACGGCGGAGACGCTCGCGCCGTTCGCCGCAAATTACGCGCTCGTCGCGCCCTTCGCGCGGGAATGGGCGCGCTTCGCCTTCGAGAGCGAGGTCTGGGGCGTCGCCAAGCCTGACGACGCGGCGAGCCAGACCATCGATCTCGGCCGCTGGCGCGCGACGGTCGATTACAAGGAATGGCAGTTCGGCTTCTCGCACTGGACCTGGCTTGAAAGCGAGCGCAAGGACGGAACTGAAGAACCGAACGCCGGCGTTCTCATCGCGCGGCTTGGCGAGGATCAGTTCCTCGTCATGGGCTATCGCGCGCGGGTCTCGTTCCAGCCGGGCGCGGGCCGCGAGGGCGAGCACATGATCTACGCCAGCGTCGAGGAGGTCGTTTTCGAGGACGGCGAATGGAAGTTCAGGCGCATGTGGAACGGCGATCAGACCGACTACGGACTGAATTTCACCGATCGCCCGCAGGTTCTAAGGGTCACGCTCGCGACATATTAGGCGACGGCTCGCCCGACAAGAGGCGGCCGGCGCGGGAAAAGGGAAAAGGGGAAGGGCAGCGATGAGGATATTCAGCGCGATCGGGGCGCTCGCCGCGGCGATGATGCTGGCGGCGCCGGCTGCGGCCCAGAAGGGCGCGTTCGAGACGACGGACCGCGGGGTCGTGGCGCGCCCGACGGGGCAGGGCGCCTATCCGGTGCGCGTCGAGGCGATCGCGCCGGACATCCTGCGCGTCACCGCCGGCCCGGACGATTCCTTCGCGCGCGCGCGGAGCCTGATGATCGTCGATCAGGGCGCGCCCCCGGCCTTCAAGGCGCGCCGCCGGGGCGACGTCGTGCGGCTCGAGACGGAGGCGCTGAAGGCGGACATCTCGCTCACGACCGGCGCGGTGACGTTTCGCGACGCCAAGGGAAAGAAGCTCCTCGCCGAAAGGCCGGCCCGCGTCTTTTCTCCGAAGACGGCGCAGGGCGAAGCGTTTTATGCGGTCCGCCAGCTGTTCGACTCCGATCCGCAGGAAGGGTTCTACGGGCTCGGCCAGCACCAGAACGGCCAGATGAACTACAATGGCGAGGACGTCGAGCTCGCCCAGCATAATATTTCGATCGCCATGCCGTTCGTTCTCTCGACGGGCGGCTACGGCGTTCTGTGGGACAACAACTCGATCACCCGCTTCGGCGATCCGCGTCCCTATCAGCCTATCGGCTGCGCCCTGATCGTGCGCGACGCGTCCGGCGAGCCGGGCGGCCTGACGGGGGAGTATTATAAAGACGGCGTCGTCGCCGCGACGCTGAAAGAGAGCGATCCGGACTATCAGTTCCTGCCGCCCGACCAGTTCGCGAGCGGCGAGTCCGTGCGCGGCGCCTGGCCCGAGCCCTTCGGCGAGACCTCGCCGGAGAAAATCGTCTGGACCGGCAGCATCGAGGCGAAAAGCGCGGGCGTTCACAAGTTTCGCGTCTACGCCAGCGAATATCTCAAGGTCTATGTCGACGGCGCGCTCGTGGTCGATCGCTGGCGGCAGAACTGGAATCCCTATTACTACAATTTCGAGCTGGAGATGACGCCGGGCGAGCCGAAAGACGTCCGCATCGAGTGGCTGCCCAATGACGGCTATTTCCGTCTTCTCCATCTCGATCCGATGCCAGCGGACGAGCGCCGCGCGCTGTCGCTGTCCTCAGAGGTCGCCGACGTCATCGACTATTATTTCATTCACGGCGAGGACATGGACGAGATCATCGCGGGTTACCGCCGGCTCACCGGCAAGGCCGTGATGCTGCCGCGCTGGGCCTACGGCTTCTGGCAGAGCCGACAACGCTATGCGACGCAGGAAGAGCTGCTCGACGTTCTCAAGGAGTATCGCGCGCGCGCGATCCCCATCGACAATATCGTGCTCGACTGGTTCTACTGGCCGGAGGACAAATGGGGCTCGCACGATTTCGACGCCGCGCGCTTTCCCGATCCCAAGGCCATGGTCGAGGCCGTTCACGACATGAATGCGCGGATCATGATCTCCGTGTGGCCGAAATTCTATCCTGGCACGAAGAATTTCGACGAGCTGAACGAAAAGGGATATATCTATCAGCGCAATCTGGAGATGAATACGCGCGACTGGGTGGGACCGGGCTATAAAAGCTCGTTCTACGACCCCTATTCCGCGGAGGCGCGCGCGATCTTCTGGCGGCAGATCGAGGAAAAGCTCGACGCGTTCGGCTTCGACGCCTGGTGGCTCGACGCGACCGAGCCGGATATCCATTCCAATCTCAGCCATGAGGAGCGCGCGCTGCGCATGGGGCCGACGGCGATGGGGCCGGGCGCGGAATATTTCAATTCCTACGCCCTGCCGAATGCGCAGGGCGTCTATGAGGGCGAGCGCGCGGGCGCCGAGCCCGACAAGCGCGCCTTCATTCTGACGCGATCGGGCTTTCCGGGCCTCCAGCGCTACGGCGCGGCCGCCTGGAGCGGGGACGTCGTCGCGCGCTGGGACGATCTGCGCGAGCAGATCGCGGCGGGCGTCAATTTCTCCATGTCCGGCGTTCCCAACTGGACCTTCGACATCGGCGGCTTCTCCGTCGAGTCCCGCTATTCGAGCGAGGATCCGGCCCATGTCGAGGAATGGCGCGAGCTCAATCTGCGCTGGTTCCAGTTCGGCGCGTTCGCGCCCATCTTCCGCTCGCACGGCGAGTATCCGTACAGGGAGATTTTCAATCTCGCGCCCGAAGGCTCTGAGGTTTACGACAGCCTCGTCTGGCACGACAGGCTGAGATACCGGCTCCTGCCCTATATCTACACGCTTGCAGCCGATACGTTCCACAGGGACGGGACGATCATGCGCGGCCTAGTCATGGACTTCGCCGACGACCGGAATGTCTGGGACATCGACGACCAGTATATGTTCGGGCCGGCCTTTCTCGTGAGTCCGGTTCATGAGTTTCGGGCGCGCGCGCGCCGGGTCTATCTGCCCGCCGGCGGGGCCTGGTACGACTTCCACACCGGCGCGCGCCATGAAGGCGGGGCGTGGATCGACGCCGACGCGCCGCTTTCGCGCATGCCGCTGTTCGTGCGCGCCGGCGCCGTCGTGCCCATGGGACCGGACGTCCAGTACTCGAACGAAAAGCCGGACGGGGACGTCACGCTCTATGTCTATACGGGCGCCGACGGCGCGTTCTCGCTCTATGAAGACGACGGGACGAGCTACGCCTATGAACGCGGCGAATGGAGCCGCATTCCCATCGCCTATGACGACGCGCGCGGCGCGCTGACGATCGGCGCGCGCGAGGGCGCGTATGCGGGAATGCCGCAGTCGCGCACGTTCCATGTCAAATGGATCGCGCCCGAAGGCGGCGACGGCTTTTCCTTCGATGCGGCGCCCGACGTCTCGGTTCGGTATGCGGGCGAGGCGATGGTCATTCGTCGCAACTAGATCAAGCGCGCGGGCGCGAGCCGCCCGGCGCGAACGCGGGAGAGCGGATTGAGCGTCACGGTCGTCGGACAGAGAGCGCAGCGCTATCTGGCGGCGAGCGCGCTCGTCGTCGGCCTCTTCTTCCTGTGGGGCGTGGCGAACAATCTCAACGACGTTCTCGTCGCCCAGTTCAAGAAGCTGTTCGTCCTGTCCGATTTCCGCTCGGGCCTCGTCCAGTCGGTTTTTTATTTCGGCTATTTCGTCTGGGCGATCCCCGCCGCGATCTTCATGCGCCGGTTCGGCTACAAGGCCGGAGTCGTCTTCGGCCTGGCGCTGTACGCCGCGGGGGCGCTTCTGTTTCTGCCGGCCGCGGGGGCGCGGGAGTATGCGTTCTTTCTGTCCGCGCTGTTCGTCATAGCGAGCGGGCTTGCGTTTCTGGAGACCTGCGCCAATCCGCTGATGACGGCGCTCGGCCCGCGCGAGACGGCCGCGCAGCGGCTCAACTTCGCGCAGTCGTTCAATTCGCTCGGCGCGATTTCGGGCGTGCTCATCGGCCGCGAGTTCATCCTCTCAGGCGTCGAGCCGGGCGAGGCCGAGCTCGCCGCCATGTCGGCCTCGGCGCGCGAGGCGTTCTTCGCCGCCGAGGCCGCGGCGGTGAAGGGGCCCTACCTCGTCCTCGGGCTCGGCCTTCTCGCGCTCGTCGTCGTCGCCTGCGCGATCCCTTTTCCGCCGCAGGCGCGCGCGCAGGACGGGCAGGACGGAAGCCGCGGCCAGTTCGCCCGGCTTTTGCGCGAGCGCCGCCTGCTCGCCGGCGTCGCGGCGCAGTTTCTGTATGTCGGCGCGCAAGTGGGCGTGTGGAGCTACATGATCCGCTATGCGACCTACACGGCCGAAGGGATGGGCGAGAAGACGGCCGCCGCCTGGCTGACCGGCTCGCTCGCGGCCTTCATGGCGGGACGGTTCATTTCGACCGGACTGATGAGCTTCATCGCTCCGCAGCGTCTGCTCGCCGCCTATGCGGCCGGCAACGTGCTGCTGTGTTTCGTCGCCGTCGCCGCGCCGGGCCAGGTCGGCCTCGCCGCGCTGGCCGCGACCAGCTTCTTCATGTCGCTGATGTTTCCGACGATCTTCGCCCTCTCCATCGACGGCCTCGACGAGCTGACGAAGGCCGGCTCGTCGTTGCTCGTCATGGCGATCATCGGCGGGGCGATCGTCACGGCCATGATGGGCGCGGTCTCGGACATGACGGCGATCAACCTCGCCATGCTGCTGCCCATGGCGTGTTTCGCAGGCGTGTTCCTGTTCGCGATGGGCGCGGGCGGGACGGGGAGCGCGCGGCCATGATCGACGCGCATTTCCATCTGTGGCGGATCGGCGAGAACGGCTGCCGCTGGCCGCCGCCCGATCTCAAGGCCATATACAGGACGTTCGGGCTGGAAGAGTTCGAGGCGCTCGCCCGGCCGCTGGGCGTGACGGGCGCCGTCCTCGTCCAGTCGCAGCCGAACGACGCCGACACGCGCTATCTGATTCGCACGGCGCGGGAGTCCGACTTCATTCTCGGCGTATGCGGATGGTGCGCGCTCGACGCGCCGCACGCTCCGGCGCAGGTGAGGGCGCTCGCGCGGGAGCCCAAGCTGCGCGCCCTGCGCCCGATGCTTCAGGATCTCGACGACGAGCGCTGGATCGCCGAAGCGGACATCGGGAACGCCATAACGGCGATGATCGAGGCGGGGCTGGCGTTCGACGCGCTGGCGCGCCCGCGCCACCTGCCGGCGCTCATCGCGTTCAAGCGGCGCCATGACGGACTCGCGCTCATCGTCGATCACGGCGCCAAGCCCGACATCGGCGCAGGCGACCTCGAATCCTGGGCCGCGCTCATGAGCGAGATCGCGCGCCTTCCCAACACCTATTGCAAGCTCTCCGGTCTCCTTGCAGAGGCGCCGCCGGGCGCCGGCGCGGATGCGCTCAGGCCGTATGTCGAGGTCATGCTCGCGCGTTTCGGCCCCAAGCGGGTGATGTGGGGCGGCGACTGGCCGGTCCTGAATCTTGCGAGCGCCTATGAGCCGTGGCTGCGGCTGGCGCAGACCCTGTGCGCAGGGCTCGCGCCGGCGGAGCGCGAATGGGTCTTCGGCGAAACGGCGCGTTCGGCGTATGGTCTGGCCGCGAAACCGCAAGGGAACGGGCCATGAGCGAGACGACGAAACGCGCGGCGGCTCTGCGCAGCCAGCAGGCGGCGGCGGAGCGACGCTACCGCGCGCCGGCGCTCGAGAAGGGGCTCGACATACTCGAACTCTTGGCGGGCGCCGCGGCGCCGATGACGCCGACGCAGATCGCCGCGCAGCTCGGCAAGTCCGTAAGCGAACTTTTCAGAATGATGCAGGTGCTGGAATATCGCGGCTATATCGCGCCGGAAGGGACGAACGGCGGCTACATGCTCACCGACAGGCTGTTTGCGCTGGGCCTGGCGCGCGCCCCGACCAAGTCGCTGCTCGCCGCCGCGTTGCCGGTCATGGAGGCGCTCGCCGCGCGCATCGGCCAGTCCTGCCATGTGACGATCGCGTCGGACGATCAGATCGTCGCGGTCGCGCGCGTGGAAAGCCCGGGCGATCTCGGCTTTTCCGTGCGCGTCGGCTATCGCCGCAAGCTCGTCGAGACGACGTCCGGCCTCGTTCTCTTCGGCTGCCAGCCCGAAGACGCGCGCAAGGCGATGCTGGAGCGGCTGCGCGCATCCGGCGTCGGCGCGGCGCGTCTGAAAGCGTTCGCGGACAAGGCGCGCGCCGTCGCCGAACGCGGCTTCGTCATCGCCCAGAGCGATTTCGTGCAGGGCGTGAAGGACGTCTCGGCGCCGATCATGGGGGCGCGCGGCGCGCTCGCCGCGCTCACCGTGCCGTTCCTCTTGCGCGCGGGCATGCCGTGCACGCTTGAGGAAGCAGCCGAGCACGTCCGCGATTCCGCGAACCGCATTTCGCGCGTGCTGGCGGGCGAGGGGCCATGACGCAAGCGCCGATGCAGATGCAGAGCGCAAGGGCGCGGATCGAAGACGGCGCGCATGAGGCCGCGCGCGAACGCGCGGGCGCGCGCCTCGCCCGGCTCGGCTTCGGCGCCGCGCCGATCGGGAATCTTTATCGGGAGGTCTCCGACGCGCAGGCCAGGGACGCGCTGGAGGCCGCCTGGCGCGCGGGGATTCGCCTCTTCGACACCGCGCCCCATTACGGATTCGGCCTCAGCGAGCTGCGGCTGGGCGCCTTTCTGAAAGGCCGCCGCCGCGAAGAGTTCTCGGTCTCGACCAAGGTCGGCCGGACGCTCGAGCCTATCGTGTCCTCGAAAGCGGCGGGCGTGCGGCACGGCTTCGTCAATGCGCGGCCTTTCGAGCCGGTTTTCGACTACTCCTATGACGGCGTGATGCGGTCCTTCGAGGACAGCCTTAAGCGGCTCGGACTCGACAGGGTCGATATTCTTTATGCGCATGATCTTGGCCGGCGCGCGCATGGAAGCGCCCATGAAGCGCATTGGCGCGCCTTTCGCAAAGGCGGCTGGCGCGCGATGCGGCGCCTGCGCGAGGAAGGCGCCGCCGGCGCGCTAGGCCTCGGCGCCAATGAGTGGCGGGCCTGCCTCGACGCGCTCGAAGAATTCGACATGGAGGTCTTCCTGCTGGCGGGCCGCTACACGCTGCTGGAGCAGGAGCCGGTCGAGCGGTTTCTGCCGGCCTGTCTCGACAGGGGCGCGGCGGTCTTCGTCGGCGGCGTCTTCAATTCGGGCGTGCTGGCGACCGGCCCTTCGGCCGTGAGCCGCTACGATTATCAGCGCGCCTCTGAGCCCGTGCGCCGGCGCGTCGCGGCGATAGCGGAGATCGCCCAGGCGTTCGGCGTGGCCGCGCCGGCCGCCGCGCTCGCCTTTCCGCTTTATCATTCCGCGGTCGCGCGCGCTCTCGTCGGCTTTGCGAGCGCCGCTGAGGTGAAAGACGCCGTCGTCTGGGCCGGCGCCGACATTCCGCGGGCGCTCTGGGCGCGCCTGCGCGAGGCCGGTCTTCTCGATTCGCGCGCGCCCGCCCCTGATCTGGAGACGGCGTAATGACCGAGGCGAAAACCAGGCGCGCGCCCGAAGCGCGCGCGGACGAACCGGCCCGCCTCATCCTGCTCGATGCGGCCGACAACGTGCTGATCGCCGTCAGGGCCGTCGCGCCCGGCGACCTGCTGGTCATCGACGGCGCGGCGCTGGCTGCGCCCGAGAACGTTCCGGCCGGGCACAAGCTCGCGCGGACCGACCTGCGCGCCGGCGAGAAAGTGCTCAAATACGGCGCGCCCATCGGCGCGGCGACGCGCGCCGTCGCGCGCGGGGCGCATGTTCACACCCATAATCTGCGCAGCGATTACATCGCGACCCATTCGCGAGAGGAAGACGCGACATGAAAGGCTATCTCCGGCAGGACGGGCGCAAGGGAATCCGCAACGTCATCGTCGTCGCCTATCTGGTGGAGTGCGCCCACCATGTGGCGCGCGCCATTGTAACGCGTTCAGACGATCTCGATGTTCACTTGATCGGCTTTCCCGGCTGTTTTCCGAACAAATACGCCGCGCGCATGATGGAGGCCCTGTGCGCGCATCCCAATGTCGGCGGCGCGCTTCTCGTCTCGCTCGGCTGCGAGAGCTTCAACCGGAGCGCGCTCGCGCGCGCGGTCGAGGCGAGCGGGCGGCCCGTGGAGACGCTGGTAATCCAGGAAAGCGGCGGCACCGTCGCATCCGTCGCCGCCGGCGTCGAGGCGGTGCGACGCCTCAAGAGGGCCGCGGCGGCCGAACCGGCGGAGATGAGCCTCGACGAACTCGTCGTGGGCACCATCTGCGGCGGCTCGGATGCGACGAGCGGGATCACCGCCAATCCGGCCGTCGGACGGTGCTTCGACATGCTGATCGCGAACGGCGCGGCGTGCATTTTCGAGGAGACGGGCGAGCTTCTCGGTTGCGAGCGGATCATGGCTGAGCGGGCGGCGACGCCCGAGCTCGGCGAGGAGATCCGGCGCGCCGTCGAGAAGGCGGAGCGCTATTACCGCGCGCTCGGCTTCAGCAGCTTCGCGCCTGGCAACGCCGAAGGCGGGCTCACGACGATCGAGGAGAAGTCGATGGGCGCCTATGCGAAGTCGGGCGCTTCGCCGATCAGCGGCCTGATCAAACCGGGCGACCGGCCGCCCGGCGGCGGGCTGTATCTTCTCGACGTGGTGCCGGACGGCGAGCCGCGCTTCGGCTTTCCCAACATCGCTGACAACGCCGAGATCGTGGAGCTCATCGCCTGCGGCGCGCATCTCACGCTCTTCACCACGGGGCGCGGCTCGGTGGTCGGCTCGGCGATCTCGCCGGTGGTCAAGATCTGCGCGAACCCGGACACCTATCGCAAGCTCGCCGGCGACATGGACGTCAACGCCGGCAGAATTCTCGAAGGCGGGGCGAGCCTCGACGCGGTGGGCGAGGAGATCTTCGAACTCGTGAAGGCGACGGCCTCGGGCCGGCGCACCGTCTCCGAAGCGCTCGGCCATCAGGAGTTCATCCTCACCTACAAGCGGTTCGAGCCGATCGGACCTGCCTGTCTGCCGCGCGCGGCGGCGGGCTGAAGGAGCGCTTCCATGCGGCTCAGGGGCAAGACGGCGTTCGTGACGGCGGCGGGCCAGGGCATCGGCCGGGCGACGGCGCAGGCTTTCGCGGCGGAAGGCGCGCGCGTCGTCGCCACCGACATCGACGAAGCCGCGCTCGCCGCCCTTGACGGCTGCGAGAGCTTCGTTCTCGACGTGACGGACCGCACGGCGATCGAGCGGGCCGCGCAAAGGCTCGGCGCCGTCGACATTCTCTTCAACTGCGCCGGCCATGTGCTTGGCGGGACGATTCTCGAATGCGCGGAGGAGGACTGGGCGCGATCCTTCGACGTCAACGTCACGTCGATGTATCGCGTCACCCGGGCGTTCCTGCCGGCGATGCTGGCCGCGGGCGGCGGCTCCATCGTCAACATGTCCTCCGTGGCGAGCTCCATAAAGGGCGCGCCGAACCGCTTCGCCTACGGCGCGACGAAGGCCGCGGTCATCGGCGTGACCAAGGCGATCGCGGCCGATTTCGCCGGGCGCGGGATACGCTGCAACGCCATCTGTCCGGGTACGGTCGATACGCCCTCGCTGCATGAACGCCTGCGCGCGACGGGCGACTACGAGGCGGCGAAGAAGGCTTTCGTCGCGCGCCAGCCCATGGGCCGGCTCGGCGCGGCGCGCGAGATCGCCGCGCTCGCGGTCTATCTGGCGAGCGACGAGTCCGCATTCGTCACGGGACAATGCTGCGTCATCGACGGCGGCTGGTCGATCTGAAGGGAAACGCGCGATGAAGCTTGTACGGTTCGGCCCGAAGGGGCGCGAGAAGCCCGGAATGCTCGACGCGGCCGGCGTCGTGCGCGATCTGTCGGGCGTCGTCGACGACATCGCCGGCGAGACGCTGACGCCCGCGGGGCTCGCCGCGCTGCGCGCGCTCGATCCGGCGGCGCTGCCGGCCGCGCCGGCGGGCGAAAGGCTCGGCCCCTGCGTGGGGCGCGTCGGCAAGTTCGTATGCGTCGGGCTCAACTACGCCGACCACGCGGCCGAAACGGGCGCGGAGCCGCCGGCGGAGCCGGTTCTGTTCATGAAGGCGACGAGCGCGATCAGCGGCCCCTGTGACGACGTCGTGCGACCGCGCGGTTCGACCAAGCTCGACTGGGAGATCGAACTCGGCGTCGTCATCGGGAAGGAGGCGCGGCATGTCAGCGAAGAAGAGGCGCGCGGCCATATCGCCGGCTATTGCGTCGTCAACGACATCTCCGAGCGCGCCTTCCAGCTCGAAAGCACGGGACAGTGGACCAAGGGCAAGAGCTGCGACACTTTCGGACCGATCGGGCCGCATCTCGCGACGGCCGAGGAGATTCCCGATCCGCTGGCGCTGTCGATGCGCCTTTCCGTTAACGGACGAACCTGCCAGAACGGCTCTACGCGGACGATGATCTTCGGGCCTTACAGCCTCGTCTCCTATATCAGCCGCTTCATGAGCCTGCAGCCCGGCGACGTCATCTCCACGGGCACGCCGCCCGGCGTCGGCCTCGGCCGTAATCCGCCGACATTCCTGAAGCCCGGCGACGTGATGGAGCTGGAGATCGAAGGGCTGGGCGTTCAGCGCCAGCGCGTCGTCGATTATGACGGGTAAGGAACGCCGATGACTTGCGCGCGCATGACGACGATTCTCGCCGCGGTTCTGGCGGCGCTGCGCGTCGCCGCGACGGGATCAGCCGCGGAAACGGCGCCGGCGTCTTTGCGCCTCGTCTACGACGCGCCGGCGGCGGACTGGGAGCGCGAAGGCCTGCCCATCGGCAACGGCGCCATGGGCGCGATGATCGCGGGCGGCGTCGAAACGGATCGCATCCAGTTCAACGAAAAGACCCTGTGGACCGGCGGGCCAGGCGCCGAGGGCTATGACTACGGCCTGCCGAATAAGTCCATGGCCGGAGAGGTCCGGGCCGTCGCCCGCGACATTCTTGAGAACGGGCCGATGGCCCCCGAAGAGGCCGCGCGCCGCCTCGGCCGGCCGATGCGGGGCTACGGCGCCTATCAGAGCCTCGGCGAGTTGGCGATCGAGACGGCCGGCGGGGAAGTCTCGGCCTATGAGCGCGATCTCGACATCGAGCGGGCCGTCGCGCGGGCGCGCTTCAGGAAAGGCGGCGCGCGCCATGAGCGCGTCTATTTCGCAAGCTATCCCGACAAGACGATCGTTATCCGCTACGCCGCCGACAAGCCGGGAAGCGTGTCCTTCAGGGCCTCGCTGGCGATCCCGGAAAACCGCTCGGCGAAGGTCGAGGCCGCCGGAAACCGCGTGCTCGCCAAAGGCGCGCTTCACGACAACGGACTCAAATGGGCCGCGTCTTTCGTCGTGCTGGCCGAAGGAGGAAGCGCGACCGCATCCGACGACGCGATCGTCGTCGAGGGCGCCGACGCGGCGACGATCATTCTCGCGGCGGGTACGAATTACGCGCTCGACCATCCCCGCTATCGCGGCGCCGATCCGGCGGCGGACGTTCTCGCGCGCGTCGAAGCGGCGGCGCGCCGCGGCTGGAAGGCGCTTCTGGACCGCCATGCGGACGATCACCGGTCGCTGTTCAGGCGGTTCTCTCTCGACATCGGCCAGAAGCCGCCCGCCGCGACGACGGACGCGCTTCTCGCCGCCTATCCGGCGCTCGACGAGGCGGCGCGGCGCTGGCTCGAAGCCCTTTATATTCAGTATGGGCGCTATCTGCTTATTGCATCCTCGCGCGCGGGCTCCCTGCCGGCCAATCTTCAGGGCGTGTGGAACAATAGCGCGGCGCCGCCCTGGAACGCCGACTATCACGTCAACATCAATCTTCAGATGAACTACTGGCCGGCCGGACCGCTCAATCTCATCGAAACGGCGCTTCCGCTGTTCGACTTCATCGACAATCTCGCCGTCGCGGGACGGGCTTCGGCGCGCAAGATCGCCGGCGCGTCGGGCTGGGCGGTCTTTCTCAACACCAACATCTGGGGTTTTACGGGGCTGATCGACTGGCCGACCGCCTTCTGGCAGCCGGAAGGGGCGGCCTGGCTCTGCCGGCGCTATTACGATTATTATCTCTATACGCACGATATCGAGTTTTTGAGAGAGCGCGCCTTTCCCGCAATGAAGGAAGCGGCGCGGTTCTGGCTCGACCGACTCGTCGAAGACCCCCGCGACGGGCGGCTCGTCGTCGTCCCCGGGTTCTCTCCGGAGCACGGCCCTTTTACGGCGGGCCCGGCGATGTCGCAGCAGATCGTCCATGATCTTTTCCGCAACGCGGCCGATGCGGCCCGGCTTCTCGGCGAGGACGCTTTCGCGCGCGAGATTGAAGCGGCGCTCGCGCGGCTCGATCCGGGCCTGCGCATCGGCGCATGGGGCCAGCTTCAGGAATGGAAGGAGGATCTCGACGATCCGAACGACGATCACCGGCACATATCGCACCTTTACGCGCTCTATCCGGGCGAGCAGATCGACGCGCTGGAAGACGCGGCGTTCGCCGAGGCGGCGCGCGTGTCCCTCGATGCGCGCGGCGACGGCGGCACGGGCTGGAGCAAGGCGTGGAAGATCGGTCTCTGGGCGCGCCTGCTCGACGGCGATCGCGCCCATAAGCTGCTTGAGGAGCAGCTGAAAGACAGCACGCTGCCCAATCTTCTCGACACCCATCCGCCTTTCCAGATCGACGGCAATTTCGGCGCGTCGGCGGGCGTTGCGGAAATGCTCGTGCAGAGCCATCGCGGGCTGATCCGCATTCTGCCGGCGCTTCCCGCCGCCTGGTCCGACGGCGAGGCGCGGGGCCTGCGCGCGCGGGGGAACGTCGAGCTCGACATCGTATGGCGGGACGGGAAGGCCGCGCGGATCGAGCTGCGCCCGGGCCGCGCCGGCGACTATCATCTTTATACGGATATATTCGAGGGCGCGTTCGCCGTCGAGGACCTGAGCGCGGGCGCGCCCGTCGCCGTCGCCGGCGAAGGGCGCCGGCGGACGCTTTCGTTGGCCGCCGGGCGGCGCTACGCCATTACGGTTCGCGAGGAGTGACGATGCGCGCGAATAGACGCCAGCAATCATACCGTGACGCCGGCCGCGCGCCGAGAGGCTTTCGCGCGCGCCGGCCCGGCGCCGTCTTGACGGGCGGGACGACATGAGCGCGGCCATCCTGGGCGATTGGGGAACAAGCCGGATGCGGCTGTATCTCCATGACGGGCGGCGCGTCCTCGACCGGGTCGAAGGGCCTGGCGTCGCCATGCTGGCCGGGCCGCCGCTCGAAGCCCTGAAAGCCGCCGTCCGGCCGCTGACGGAAAAATCCGGCGCGCGCGCGCTCTATCTGTGCGGCGTCGCCGGCTCGCGCAACGGCGTCCTTGAGGTCGCCTATGCGCCCTGTCCGGCGCGCCCGGCGCAATGGGCGGAGAATTTCGGCCGGCTCGCGGCGGGCGGGCTCGACATTCGCGTCGCGCCGGGCCTTCGCTGCGAGAATTTTCTGGGCGCGCCCGACGTGATGCGCGGCGAGGAGACGCAGATTTTCGGCGCCCTTCAGGCCGAGCCGGCTCTCGCGCGCGGCCGTCGCGTCTTCGTTCTTCCGGGCACGCACAGCAAATGGGTTCTGGTCGAGGACGCAGCGGTTGCGCGCTTTCACACGTTCCCGACCGGCGAGATCTACGCGCTGTTGCGCGAGCGCTCGTTTCTCCTGCGCGCCGGGCGCCCGGGCGGCGCCGGCGACGCCGACGCCGGCTTCGAGGCGGGCCTCGCCCGCGCCGCGAGCGGGCGCGACGTTCTGGCGTTGCTTTTCGAGACCCGAAGCGCGCAGCTTCTCGCCGATCGCAGCCGCGACTGGGCGGCGGGTTTTCTGTCCGGCCTGCTGATCGGACGGGAGACGGCGGAGGCGGCGGCGCTGCTCGGCGAGGCGGCGGTCGCGGCGGTGATCGGCGATCGGGCGCTGAGCGCGTATTATCAGCGGGCGCTCGCCGCACGCGGGCTGGACGCCGAAGTCATGGACGGGGAGGCGTGCGCGATCGACGGCCTCATTCTGTTCGGCGAACTTGCCGGGAAAGGCGCATGACATGCATCTCGACGCCCTTCTGAACGCCGGCGCGCCGCCGATCGTCGCGATCCTCCGGGGGCTCGCGCCGCAGGAGGCCGAGGCCGTCGGCGGCGCGCTCGTCGGCGCGGGGATCCGGATCATCGAGGTTCCCCTGAACTCGCCCGAGCCTTTTCAGAGCATCTCGATTCTGGCCAAGGCGTATGGCGAGGCCTGCGCGATCGGCGCCGGCACGGTCCTCGCGCCGCAGGCGGTCGACGCCGTCGCGGCGGCTGGCGGCCGGCTGGTCGTCGCGCCGAACGCCGACCCGGCGGTGATCGCGCGCGCGCTGGAGCGGGGCCTCGACGTCATGCCCGGCGTCATGACCCCGAGCGAGGCGTTTCTCGCCCTTTCGGCCGGGGCGCGACGGTTGAAGCTGTTCCCGGCGGCGAGCCTCGGCGTCGCGCATCTCAAGGCGCTCGGCGACGTCGTTCCGGAAGACGCCGGCCTGTGGGCCGTAGGCGGAACGAACGCCGGGAATCTCGGCGAGTGGCTGGCGGCGGGGGCGGCCGGCGTCGGGGTCGGCGGCGCGCTGTTCCGCCCGGGCGACGCGCCGAGCCTCGTCGCCGAGCGCGCGCGCGCCCTCGTCGCCGCCTGGAAGATCGCCGCGGGGCCTTGAGGATTCCGGCATGTCGCTTTCGCAATGCTTCAACGTGGAGGATTTTCGCCGCCTCGCCCGGCGCAAGCTGCCCCGACCGATCTTCGATTATCTCGACGGCGGCGCCGACGACGAATGGTCGCTCGAAAACAACGCCGCCGCGTTCCGCCGATGGCGGCTGATGCCGCAATATCTGCGCGACATATCGACGGTCGACACGCAGACGACGATCCTCGGCGCCCGCGCGGGGGCGCCGGCGATCCTGTCGCCGACGGGGATGTCGCGGCTTTTCCATCATGAAAAGGAGATCGCCGTCGCGCGCGCCGCGGGCGACTTGGGCCTCTTCTATTGCCTGTCGACCATGGCGACCACGACGATCGAGGATGCGGCCGCGGCGAGCGCCGGTCCGAAGATGTTCCAGATCTACATTCATAAGGACCGGGGTCTGACGAAAGAACTCGTCGCGCGCTGCCGGGCCGCCGGCTATGACGCGCTGTGCCTCACCGTGGATGCCGCCGTCGCCGGCAACCGCGAGCGGGACAGGCGCAGCGGCTTCGTCATGCCGCCGCGGCTGACGGCGGCGGGCTTCGCCAGCTTCGCGACCCATTTCGAATGGACGTTCAACCTCCTGCGCGATCCCGGCTTCGATCTCGTGAACGTGCGCGCATCAGGCGGGGCGCTCGGCAAGGGCGCGACGGGCGTCATCGAGTATATCGACACGCAGTTCGACAGAACCGTGACGTGGGACGACGCGGCGCGCCTTATCGAAGAGTGGGGCGGGCCTTTCGCGATCAAGGGCATTCAGTCTGCGGACGACGCGCGCCGCGCCGTCGATATAGGCGCGAGCGCCATCATGATCTCCAATCACGGCGGCCGACAGCTCGACTCGACGCCGGCGCCCGTCGAATGCGTGCGCCCCATGCGCGACGCGATCGGCGACAGGGCCGAGCTTATCGTCGACGGCGGCGTCCGGCGCGGGACGCACGTGCTCAAAGCGCTCGCCCTCGGGGCGGACGCCGTCTCCTTCGGCCGGCCTTATCTCTATGCGCTGGCGGCGGGCGGCGAGCGCGGCGTGCGCCGTTTTCTGTCGCTGTTTCTTGAGGATCTGGAGCGCTCGCTCGCGCTTCTTGGCTGCGCGCGCGTTGCGGACGTCGACGCGCGCCATCTACGCGATCTCGCGGCCGACGAAACGTTTTCACCCGCCGGAAAGAAGGAGACCACGCATGACGCGTTTTGATCGCCGGACTGTTCTCGCGGGCGGGCTCGCCCTTTCCGCCGGCGGCGCGGGGACGGCCCAGGCGCGCGGCGCGGGCGGGGCGGGCCCGCTGCTCGTGGATCTCGACCGCGAACCCGATCTCGAAATCGCGCTCTGGCCGAAGGGCCCGCCCGGCGGCGCGGGCGTCGCCCTCAGCGAGCATTACGTCAGCCGCGAAAATCCGTGGGGACTTCCCGATCGCGCCGCGCATGAGGTGACGCGGCCGACGCTGACGCTGTTCCGCGCCGCCCGGCCCGACGGCTCGGCGCTGCTCATCATTCCCGGCGGCGGCTATAGCTGGGTCGTCGTCGAGAAGGAAGGCTTCGAAGGGGCGCGCTATTTCAGCCGGCTCGGCGCGACAGTCTATGTGCTCAAATATCGTCTGCCGCATCAGGGCTGGGCGGCCGGGCCCGATACGCCGCTTCAGGACGCCCAGCGGGCCATGCGGGTCATTCGCGCGCGCAGCGCCGAAGACGGCGTCAACCCGGCGCGCGTCGGCGTGATGGGATTCTCCGCAGGCGGACATCTCGCCGGCTCGCTGGCGACGCGTTTTGCGGCGCGCGTGTATGATCCTGTCGACGACGCGGACCGGCTGTCCGCCCGCCCCGACCTCTCGGCGCTCGTCTATCCGGCTGCGACGATGAAGCCGTCTTACGCCCATGCGGGCTCGCGGGAGAACCTGATCGGCGCGCGTCCCGCCGCCGCGCTGGTCGAGAAATACTCTATCGAGTCCGCCCCGCCGCCCGACGCGCCGCCGACCTGGATTCTCCACGCCTCGGACGACGCCGCCGTACCCGTCGAGAACGCGCTCTTGGTCTACCGCTCTTTCAAGGATGCGGGGATTCCCGTCTCGCTCCATGTGTTCGAGCGCGGCGGGCACGGCTTCGGCCTGCGCGTCGAGGACGGCGATCCGCTGCAGGCCTGGCCGTCGCTTTACTGGCGGTGGGCGGCCTCGCGCGCCGCGCGCGGCGGGCGTTGAGCGCTTTCGCGGGCGCGTCTGTCACGCCGCCATGACGAGACGCAGCAGCGCCGCCGCGCCCGCCCGTCCGTCATCCCCGAAGGGAAAGAGCGCAGCCGGAACGCCTGTCCAGCGGGAAAACTCTTCGGCGAGCGCGGCGGGCGCGCCGAAATCCTCTGAAGGCTGAGAGACGGCGAGCGCGGCGATCCTGATCCCGCGCCTTTCGCAGGACTCGATCGCGCTCAAGGTGTGGCTCACCGCGCCGAGATAGGACGCCGTCGCGAGAATCCCCGGCAGCGGGAGGTCGGCGGCGAGATCGGCGTTGAGCCGCTCATCGGTGAGCGGGGAGAGAACGCCGCCTGCGCCTTCGATCAGCGTGAAATCCGCTCCTTCGGCGAGCGCGGCGCGCGCGAAGCGGACGAGCGCGTCATAATCGAGCGGCGCGCCCGCCGCCCGCGCGGCGACGTTCGGCGCGAGCGCCGGCTCGAAGGCGGCCAGGCAGTAGCGCGACAGGTTCGTATCGTCGAGAGTCTCGCCGCAGGCGGCGGCCAGGTGCCCGGCGTCGCTCGCCGCGAGACCGGCGCGCGAAAAGCCGCTCATGACGGGCTTTACAGCGCGTACGGACAGTCCCCGCCGGCGCGCCTCGGCGAGCAGCGCGCAGGCGACATGCGTCTTGCCGATCTCGGTGCCGGCGCCGAGCATCATCGCGCCCGCGCTCATCGCCCGGCCTCGCGAAGGATGGCGCGCACATGCGCGGCGAGCCGTTCGATGTCCGCCGCCTGGTGAACGGCGGAAAAGGCGACGCGCAGCCGCGCGGTTCCTTCCGGCACGCTGGGCGGGCGGATCGCCGCGACCAGAAAGCCCGCTTCGGACAGGCGCTGCGAGGCGGCGAGGGCGGCCTCCGGATCGCCGAGAATGACCGGAACGATCGCGCTTTCCGGCGCCGGCGCGTCGATCAGCCTGCAGAACAGGGCGGCGTTGGCGCGCGCCTTCGCGCCGCGCTCGGGCTCGCGCGCCATGATGTCGAGCGCGGCGATCGAGGCGCCGAGCGCGGCCGGCGGCAGGCCGGTGGTGAAGACGAGCCCGCGCGCGCGGTTGACGAGCAGCTCGATCAGCGCGCGCGGCCCGCACACATAGCCGCCGTAAGCGCCCGCCGCTTTCGACAGCGTGCCCATCTGAACGGGCGCCGGGTTGTCGCCGGGAACGACGCCGAGCCCATGGGCGTCGTCTGTCATCAGCCACGCGCCGGCCTCCTCGCAGGCCGCGGCGATCGCGTCGAGCGGGGCGCGATCGCCGTCCATGGAGAAAACCGTCTCGGTAAGGACGAGCGCGCGCGGGCTGCGCGCCGCGGCGAGCCGGCGGGCGAGGTCGCCCGCGTCGTTGTGACGGAAGGTCTCGACATGCGCGCCGGAAAGGCGCGCGCCGGCGAACATGCAGGCGTGGGAGCGCTCGTCCAGAAGCGCCCGGTCTCCCGGCCGGACGAGAACCGGGATCGCGCTGACATTGGCGAGATAGCCCGAGCCGAAGACGAGCGCGGCCTCGGTTCCCTTCATCCGCGCAAGCCGCTCTTCGAGCGCGCCGTAGAGCGGACAGTCGCCCGTGACGAGCCGCGAGGCGCCGGCCCCCGCGCCGTATTCGAGCGCGGCTTCGGCGGCGGCCTTTTTCACGCGCGGGTCCTGGGAGAGGCCGAGATAATCGTTGTCGCAGAAGGAAATGAGCGCGGCCCCGTCGCGCGCGGCGCGGGCGGCTTCTCCCCGCCGCGTCGGAACGAGCCGGCGCGTCAGGCGCTTGTCGGCGAGCGCGGCGAGCTTTTCCTCCGCATAGGCGACGAGGCTTTGCGCGCCGTTCCTTGATGTCGTCATGGTTCTCGCTTCTCTTCGCGCAGCGGCCTACACCGGCGCGGCGGAGGAAGGCAAATGACCCATTGCGACCCCGATTGGCTCGATGAAGGCCTCGTCCATCTCTGGCGGCCCTATACGCAGATGAAGACCGCCCCGCGGCCCCTGCCGACGCGCGCGACGCGCGGAAGCCGCATCGTTCTCGCCGACGGGCGGGAGCTCGTCGACGGGATCGCGAGCTGGTGGACGGCCGTGCACGGCTACAATCATCCGGCGCTGCTCGACGCCGCTGCGCGCCAGCTTTCCCAGATGCCCCATGTGATGCTGGGCGGGCTCGTCCATGAACAGGCCTGCCGGCTCGCCGCGCGCCTCGCCGCGATCGCGCCGGGCGATCTCGATTACGTCTTCTTTTCGGAATCGGGTTCGGTCGCCGTCGAAGTCGCCATGAAGATGGCGGTCCAGTACTGGCGCAATCTGACCGGCGAGACGCGCGCGCGCTTCGCGTGCTTCCGCGGCGGCTATCACGGCGACACCTTCGCGACCATGTCGGTCTGCGACCCGGAGGAGGGGATGCACGCGCTGTTCGCCGACGCGCTGCCGGTCCAGCATGTCGCCGACCTGCCGACGGACGAAGCCGCCGCGGCGCGGCTCGAAACGCTTTTGGCCGCCCATGACGACATCGCCGCGGTGATCGTCGAGCCGCTCGTCCAGGGCGCGGGCGGGATGCGGATGCACGACGCGGCGACGCTGCGGCGTCTGCGCGCGCTGTGCGACGCGGCCGGGGTTCTTCTCATCTTCGACGAGATCTTCACTGGCTTCGGGCGCACGGGCGCGATGTTCGCGGCGGAAAAAGCCGGCGTCGCGCCCGACGTCATGACGCTCGGCAAGGCGCTGACGGGCGGGGTCGCGCCGCTCGCGGCGACCGTGGCGAGCCGGCGCGTCTTCGAGGCTTTTTACGACGACGACCCCGGCAAGGCGCTGATGCACGGGCCCACCTATACGGGCCACGCGCTCGGCTGCGCGGTCGCGAACGCCTCGCTCGATCTTTTCGAGCGCGAGCCGCGCCTTGCGCAGGTCGAAGCCCTTGAGAAGGCGCTGCGCGCCGCGCTCGGCCCGCTCGCGGCTTCGCCGGCCGTGGCGGACGTGCGCGTGCTCGGCGCGGTCGGCGCGGTCGAGACGGCGCGGCCTTTCGACGTCGAGGCGCTGCGCGCCTGGTTTATCGAGCGCGGGGTCTTCATCCGTCCGCTCGGACAGGCGATCTATCTCGCGCCGGCCTACACGATCGGCGCCGAGGATCTCGCCGCCCTCGCGCGCGCCGTCGCCGACGCGGTCGAACGGCTCGAAGCTGCGGCGTGACGGCGCAGGCGCGACCGCGCGCCGCTATTGCCCGGCGCGGCGAATGGCGGGACCATGCGCGCGAAGATGGGAGCGGCCACATGCGGATCATCGCCGGGTTAATGCTGACGGGGGCCGCGCTGGCGGCGGCGGGCTGCGCGCAGGAGCGGGCGCAGACCGCCGACGCGACGGCGCAGAAGGAGAACAAGACGCACGGCCTGTCGGCGGTCGAATACGATCTCGACGCCGAAAAGGGTCGGGCGTTGTTCGTCACGAAGGGTTGCGTCATCTGCCACGCCGTGAACGGCGTCGGCGGCAAGGCCGCGCCAGTCCTCGACGCCCAGATCGGCGAGCAGGCCGTCGACCCCCTCGATTTTGCGGCGCGCATTTGGTGGGGCGCGCCGGCCATGATCGAGCTTCAGTCGGTCGAGCTCGGCTATACGATCAACCTGACCGGAGAAGAGATCGCGCATCTGGCCGCCTTCGCGGCGGACGCCGTGGAGCAGAAAAAACTCTCGGCGGACCAGATCCCTGAGCCCATGCGCGATCTTCTGCTCGACGAGCGCTTCTGGGAGGTCGAGGACTGGGACGAGTTCCTGCGCGAGGGCCGGGAAGGCTACGAGCCCGAACCGCCGGAGGACGCCCCGCAAGAGCGCGGGGGCGAGTAAGGCGGGCCCCCCGGCGCGGCTCTTCGCGCGTCCGCCCGCTGCGACGACGTTAGGCGTTGCGTTGCGGCGCCGGCCCGCCTAGTTTCGCGCCCGATTCAAAGGCTTTCGCCGCCGGGGCCTGCCCCCCCCCGCGGCCCGTCAACCGGATGTCCAAGGAGCGCCCGTGGCGACCCCCGACTTTCTGCTCGACTATCTGCCGATCCTGGTCTTTCTCGGCCTGGCGCTGGCGCTCGGGATAGGCTTTCTGGCCGTTCCGGCGCTCATCGCCCCGTCCGAGCCCGATCCGGAAAAGCTCTCCACCTATGAATGCGGATTCAACGCCTTCGACGACGCGCGGATGAAATTCGACGTGCAGTTCTACATCGTCGCCATTCTCTTCATCATCGTCGATCTCGACGTGGCGTTCCTGTTCCCCTGGGCGGTGGCGCTGTTCAACCCGGAGCTCGGGACGGACCGCGACTTCCAGCTCTTCGCCTTCTGGTCGATGTTCGTCTTCCTCGCGGTCTTCGCGATCGGCTTCCTATATGAGTGGAAGAAAGGAGCCCTCGAATGGCGCTGAGCGAAGACAAAACCGTCCTCGCCGGGCCCGCTTACCAGCCGACGGCGAAGGACCCCTTTTTCAACGAGCTGTCCGACCAGCTCGCCGACCGCGGCTTTTTCACCGCGCCGGCCGACGCGCTCATCAACTGGGCGCGCACCGGCTCGCTGATGTGGATGACCTTCGGCCTCGCCTGCTGCGCGGTGGAGATGATGCAGGCCTCGATGCCGCGCTACGATCTTGAACGCTTCGGCTTCGCCCCGCGCGCGAGCCCGCGCCAGTCCGACGTGATGATCGTCGCCGGCACGCTGACCAACAAGATGGCCCCGGCGCTGCGCAAGGTCTACGACCAGATGCCAAACCCGCGCTATGTGATCTCGATGGGCTCATGCGCGAACGGCGGGGGCTATTATCATTATTCCTACGCCGTGGTGCGCGGCTGCGACCGCATCGTGCCGGTCGACATCTACGTGCCCGGCTGTCCGCCCACCGCCGAGGCGCTGGTCTACGGCATCCTGCAATTGCAGAAGAAAATCCGGCGCGAAGGGTCGATCGTGCGGTAGCGGTTGGCGACTTAGCGGCTAGCCGTTGATCGCGAGGGACGAAGGAAAAGACGGCGACCGGCGACGGCCGCCAGGAGCGAGTCGAGGAATGCGAGCGACGTTGCGGATCATCGGTCGCCGGAAGCTGATCGTAGAATGCTGGTCGCAGGCTGCCAGCCGCTGGAAACTATGAACGAAGAACTCAAGGAACTCGGCGAGCACATCGCCTCGGCGCTCGAAAACGACGTGCGCGGCTGGAAGGTCGAGTACGGCGAGCTGACCGTCGAGGTTCACGCCTCGCGCATCGTCCATGTGCTGAAATTCCTGCGCGAGGACATTCTCTGCCGCTTCATTCAGCTCATCGACCTGTGCGGCGTGGACTATCCGGGCCGCGCCAAGCGCTTCGACGTCGTCTATCACCTTCTGTCGCTGCACAACAATGCGCGCATCCGCGTCAAGGCGGCGGTGGGCGAAGACGAGACCATTCCTTCGGTCATCGACGTGTTTCCCTGCGCCGACTGGTTCGAGCGCGAGGCGTTCGACCTCTATGGAATCGTTTTCAACGGCCATCCGGATCTGCGCCGCATCCTCACCGATTACGGCTTCGAGGGTTATCCGCTGCGCAAGGATTTCCCGCTCACCGGCTATGTGGAAGTGCGCTACGACGACGAGCAGAAGCGCGTCGTCTACGAGCCGGTGAATCTCGTGCAGGAATACCGCAATTTCGACTACCTCAGCCCCTGGGAAGGCGCGCAATACGCGCTGCCGGGCGATGAGAAGGCGAAGAGCGAGTAGTGAGTAGCGAGTAGCGAATAGTCGCAGGCGTTAATGGCGAACGACGGCGCATTTCAGTCCTATCGCGACCTGCTGGTGTGGCAGGCGGCGATGTCGCTCGCCGAAGCGTGTTATCATCGGACGAAAGATTTTCCACGCGAGGAAACTTTCGGCCTGACGGCGCAGATTCGAAGAGCCGCCGCTTCGATACCGGCAAACATTGCGGAAGGTCATGGACGCGAGAATTCAGGATCTTTCGTTCAGTTTCTTCGCGTCGCGCAGGGCTCGGTGAAGGAGCTCGAAACCCATCTTCTGCTTTCCGGCCGTATCGGGCTGGCCGAAGGCTCCACGATGGAGCCATTGCTGCAGCAATGCGAGGAGATTGGAAAAATGCTTCGCAGCCTGATTCGGTCGATACAAAAGAAAGCGCAGGCGCAATGATGGCATCCTATTCCCTATTCGCTATTCGCTATTGGCTTCCGCCGGAGGGGGCCCATGCCTGAAGGACAGCACATCGTCGGCGACTCCCCTTCGGACGCTTCCTCGCCCCGTCCGTTCACGATCAATTTCGGCCCGCAGCATCCGGCCGCGCACGGCGTTCTGCGCCTGGTGCTCGAACTCGACGGCGAGGTCGTCGAGCGCGTCGACCCGCATATCGGGCTTCTCCATCGCGGCACCGAAAAGCTGATCGAATACAAGACCTATCTTCAGGCGATCCCCTATTTCGACCGGCTCGACTATGTCGCGCCGATGAACCAGGAGCACGCCTTCTGCCTGGCGGCGGAAAGGCTGCTCGGGATCGAGGTTCCCCGCCGCGCCCAGCACATCCGCGTGCTGTGGTGCGAGATCGGACGCATTCTCTCGCATCTTCTCAACGTCACCACGCAGGCGATGGACGTCGGCGCGCTCACCCCGCCGCTGTGGGGCTTCGAGGAGCGCGAAAAGCTCATGGTCTTCTACGAGCGCGTCTCGGGAAGCCGGATGCACGCGGCCTATTTCCGCGTCGGCGGCGTCCATCAGGACATGCCGCCCGCGCTGATCGACGACATCGACAGCTGGTGCGATCAGTTCCCGCGCGTGCTCGACGATATCGAAACGCTCATCACCGAGAACCGCATCTTCAAGCAGCGCAATGTCGACATCGGCGTCGTCGACAAGGAGCAGGCTTTCGCCTGGGGCTTCACCGGCGTGATGCTGCGCGGCTCGGGCGTTCCCTGGGATCTCAGAAAGGCCCAGCCCTACGAGACCTATGCGGAATACGACTTCGACATTCCGGTCGGCAAGAACGGCGACTGCTGGGACCGGTATCTGTGCCGCATGGAGGAGATGCGCCAGTCCGTCTCCATCATGAAGCAGGCGATCAGGAAAATCCGCGAGGAAGGACCGGGCCGCGTGATGACGGCCGACGGCAAGGTCGCCCCGCCGCGCCGGGCCGAGATGAAGGGCTCGATGGAGGCGCTCATCCATCACTTCAAGCTCTACACGGAAGGCTTCCACGTGCCGGCGGGCGAAGCCTACGCCGCCGTCGAGGCGCCGAAGGGCGAGTTCGGCGTCTATCTCGTCTCCGACGGCAGGAACCGGCCCTATCGCTGCAAGATCCGCGCGCCGGGCTACGCCCATCTTCAGGCGATGGACTGGATGTGCCGCGGGCACATGCTCGCCGACGTATCGGCGATTTTGGGCTCGCTGGACATCGTGTTCGGGGAGATTGATCGGTAGCCGTTAGCGGCTAGCAGCTAGCGGCCGCCGGAGGGGGAATGAAAAGCTTTGAAGACCTCGATATGAAAAAAGGCGCTCGATCTGACCGAAGCGGCGCGCCGCGCGTCGGCGAAATGGCCTGGAGAGGAGCGATTCTGCCTGACGCAGCAGACAAGGCGCGCGGCGGCGTCGATCCCGGCCAACATCGCAGAAGGCGCAGAGCGGCAAGGCCCCAGAAAGGTTCTGCGCTTTTTAAGCATCGCCCGAGGCTCGCTAGCAGAGACGAAAACTTTTGTGATCCTGGCGGAAAGGTTGGCCTACATGGATTTGGGGCAGGGAATGGCGCTAAAAAGCCAGCTGGACGAGGTCGGCCGGATGCTTTCGGGGCTTTCCAGATCCCTGCAGTCGAAACTCTAGCCGCCAGCCACTAGCCACTCGCCACCAGTCACTCGCCACTCGCAACGCCATGTCCGCACGCAAACCCGCCAAAAACCAGCCCGCCTCGTTCGAATGGACGCCTGAAAACAAGGCGTGGTGCGACGAGCAGCTCAAGAAATATCCGCCGGGGCGGCAGGCCTCCTGCGTGATCCCGTTCCTGTGGCGCGGGCAGAAGCAGGAAGGCTGGGTGTCGATCCCGATGATGGAGGCGGTCGCGCGCCAGCTCGACATGCCCTATATCCGCGTCTTCGAGGTCGCGACCTTCTACACGATGTTCAATCTCTCCCCCATGGGCGAGCATCACGTTCAGGTCTGCGGCACCACGCCCTGCGCGCTGCGCGGGGCGGGCGATCTCATTGAAGTGTGCCGGCGCGTCATCGGCGAGCCGCACCATCCGACGGCGGACGGCAAGCTCTCCTGGGCGGAGGTCGAATGCCTCGGCGCCTGCGTCAACGCCCCCATGGCGCAGGTCTCCACGAAGGACGCCGATCATTACTACGAGGATCTGACGCCGGCGCTTCTCGAGGAGATGCTTGAAAAGTGGCGCCGCGGCGAGAAGATCGCGCCCGGAACCGCCAACCCGAAGCGCCATACGTCCGACCCCGAGGGCGGGCCGACGACGCTGAAGGACCCCGCGCTTTACGACGGCTCGCCCGCCGCGCCGATCGGCGAGCTGCCCAACGCCAGGCCGTCCGCGCCGGCCGAGTAAGGGAAGCGACATGAACGCCGGCGACCAGAAACGGAAGGAGGCCGTCAGGGCGCTGATGAACATCGCCCTGATCGAGGGAATGGCGCTGTTTCTCGTCGTCGCGCTTTATCTCGCGACCGGCGGGCTCGCCTATCTCGTCGGGGGGGTCGTCGCGGCGAGCCTCGTCTTCGCGCCGCTGTTCGCGCGGTGGCTGAAGGCGCACGGCGCCGCGTTCAGGAACCCGGACGGCGCGCGCGAAACCGATTACACAAAGGCGCCGTGATCCGGCGCGCCGGCCAGGATGATCTTCGCAGGATAGGCGACATGCTTCAGGACAAGGACCGCATCTTCACCAATCTCTACGGGCTTCAGGACTGGCGTCTCGAAGCGGCGAAGAAGCGCGGCGCGTGGAACGGCACGCGCGACATTCTCGCCATGGGGCCGGACTGGATCATCCAGCAGATCAAGGAATCGGGCCTGCGCGGGCGCGGCGGGGCGGGCTTCCCGACCGGCCTCAAATGGTCCTTCATGCCCAAACAGGTCGGCGAGCGCCCGCATTACCTCGTCGTCAACGCCGACGAGTCCGAGCCCGGCACCTGCAAGGACCGCGACATCATGCGCCACGATCCGCACCTGCTGATCGAGGGCTGTCTGGTCGCCTCCTTCGCGATGAAGGCGCATGTCTGCTACATCTATATCCGCGGGGAGTATGTCGACGAGCGCGAGCGCCTTCAGGCCGCGATCGACGAAGCCTATGCGGCGGGCCTTATCGGAAAAAACGCCTGCGTTTCGGGCTGGGATTTCGACGTCTACGTCCATCACGGCGCCGGCGCGTATATCTGCGGGGAGGAGACGGCGCTTCTCGAAAGCCTCGAAGGCAAGAAGGGCCAGCCGCGCCTCAAGCCGCCTTTCCCGGCGGGCGCCGGGCTCTACGGCTGTCCGACCACGGTCAACAATGTCGAGTCGATCGCCGTGGCGCCGACGATCATCCGGCGCGGGGCCGACTGGTTCCGCCGCTTCGGGCGCGAGAACAATCACGGCACGAAGATCTTCTGCATCTCCGGCCATGTGGAGCGGCCCTGCAATGTCGAGGAGGAGATGTCCATTCCCCTCCGTAAACTGATCGAAACCCATTGCGGCGGCGTGCGCGGCGGCTGGGACAATCTTAAGGCCGTCATTCCGGGCGGCTCGTCCGTGCCCCTCATTCCGAAGGAGATCTGCGACGACGTGCTGATGGATTTCGACGCGCTGCGCGACGTGAAATCCGGCCTCGGCACGGCGGCGGTTATCGTCATGGACAAGTCGACCGACATCGTCCGCGCCATCTCGCGCATTTCCTACTTCTACAAGCATGAGAGCTGCGGCCAGTGCACGCCCTGCCGGGAAGGCACGGGCTGGATGTGGCGCGTGCTCGAGCGCATGGCCGAAGGAAACGCCCGCACCGAGGAGATCGACCATCTGCTCGACGTGGCGGGCCAGGTCGAGGGCCACACCATCTGCGCCCTCGGCGACGCGGCCGCCTGGCCGGTGCAGGGCCTGATCCGCCATTTCCGCCACGAGATCGAGGAGCGGATCAACCGCTACCGCGCCGACCGCCCGCATGTGGCCGTGCCGGAGAACCTGCCTGAAAGCGTCGCCGCGGAGTAGGGCCGATGGCCGAAAGGCATTTCATCCTCTTCTACGAGACCGCGCCGGATTATCTCGACCGCCGGCCGGCCTTTCGCGCCGAGCATCTGAAGCTCGCCAGGCAAGCCCATGCGCGCGGGGCGCTCGTGCTCGCCGGCGCCTTCGCCGATCCGCCGGACGGGGCGGCGCTGGTCTTCAAGGGCGCCGACAGGTCCGTCGCCGAGGATTTCGCCCGCGCCGATCCTTACGTGAAAAACGGCCTTGTCGTGCGCTGGCGCGTGCGCGAATGGACCACGGTCGTCGGCGACGGCGCGCTTAACCCCGCATGACGGACGACGTCTCCATCCGCCGCGCCGGGCCGGGGGACGCCGAGACGCTCGCGGCGCTCGGCGCCGAGACCTTCACGGAGACCTTCGGCCATCAGTATAAAGAGGAAGACCTTTCGACCTTCCTGAAGAAGAACCATTCCCCGGAGGTCTACCGGCGGATTCTGGCCGATGAAGCGTGGGCGGCGTGGCTCGCCGAAGACGCCGGCGGCCGGGCCGGCGGCTATGTCGTCGCCGGGCCCTGCGGGCTGCCCGTTCCCGACATGCCCGAGAACGCCGGCGAGATCGTCCGGCTCTATCTGCGCGAAAGCTTTCAGGGCGCGGGGCTGGGCGCGCGCCTGCTGGAGACGGCGCTCGACTGGCTGCGGCCCCGTTACGCGCCGGTCTATCTCAGCGTCTATGAAGAAAACCCGCGCGCGCAGAAGCTCTATGAGCGTTTCGGCTTCGTGAAAATCCGCCGCTATTTCTACATGGTCGGAAACCACGCCGATCCGGAATGGATCATGGAGCTGCGGCGTTAACCTTTTCGCCTTTGGGCGCAGCGAAAGTTGCGCGCGACGCGGCGGGAAAAATCCGCTATGCTGGGTTCCGCCACCAGCGTCGGAGGCGCGCCATGCGCTATCTCATCGATCTGGCGGTATTCGTGGCGGTGTTCTTCTTGGGGCTGATGGTGTTCAGAAGCGCCTTTTACGGCGTGCTGGCCGCGTTCGTGATGGCCGGCGCCGCGGACGCGCTGATGACGGTCCGGCCTGCGGGAAAATAGCCGGGCCCGGGAATGATGGCGCCTTTATCGCGCGGCGCCCGTCGCGCCGCAAGAGGGCGGCTGCGCCGCCGGCCCCCTGGCGCATGGCCGATTTTTCAGATCGCCGCCGTTGGGCGCGGCGCCCTTTCCGGCGCATAATGGCCATGCGTTGCGTAACATTGGCGCATTCCGATGCCGGACTGGAACGACAGGAACGAAAGCCTTGAAAAGCTCGCCGCCGGGCAGGCGCGCATCGCCGAACGCATCGACGGCCTCGAACGCCGGCTCGACGACATGGCCGCGCGCCTGCAGCGGATCGGCGAGGCGGTCGCCCGCCTGAAGCTGACGGCGGATAACATCCGCGCGGCGCAGAAGGCGGAGGGAAAGCCATCCGACGACGGAAAGACCGGCGGCGCGCGCTGAGCGCGGCCCGACGGTCAGCTCGCGAACAGCCGGCGCTTCTTCGCCGCCGCAGTCTCGCGCAGGAAGGCGTTGGCGAGCGGGCGCGAGCTCGCGCGCGCGGCGATCACGCCGGCGACGACGGCGAGCGCGACCACCGTCAGCGCGGCCTCGTGATCGAGAATGAGCGCGTCATCGAGAAGCGACATCGCGAACAGCGCCGAAGCCGCGCCCGGCGCGCCGCCGAACCAGGCGAGAAAAACCTGGCTCTCCTTCGGCAGCGGCGCGGACTGCAGCATCGCAAGACGCGGGCCGACCCGCAGCGCCGTCACCGCCGCGACGGCGAACAGCAGCGACAGAAGGTCGGCCTCGAAAACCCGCGGCGCGAGCGTGAAGCCGAAAAGGAGATAGGCTGCAGGCGGAACGAACCGCTCCACGCGCCGGCGCAGGCGCAGCCGCGCAGGGCCCGAGGCGGCGGTCTCCTCGCTCCACACGAGGCCGGCCGCGCCAGCCGCGATGACCGCGTTCGCGCCGAAGAGGGCCGCGGCGAAGAAAGCGGCGAAGCCCGCGACCACCGCCGACCGCTCGCCCCCCGCCCCGTTCACCCGTTCGAGCAGGCGCGCGGCGAGAAGACCCGCCGCGCCGCCGAGCGCGAAGCCGCCTAGCGCGCCGAGGCTCGCCTCGAGCAGCGGCTCGAGCGGGATCTGCCCGGCGCCCGGCGCGGTCGCATAGCCGGCGATCAGCACGGCGACCGGGGCGCCGAAGGCGATGCTCGCCGCGCTTTCATTGCGCACCGCCGCCTTCACCGCGGCGGGCGCGGGCGCGCCGGTGACCGCGCGCCGGTCGAAGGCCGCGCCGTTGAGCGCCAGGATCGCGCCCACGAGCAGCGCCGAGGGCAGGGACAGCTCGGGCAGCAGCACGAAGGCGCTCAGCGCGCAAAGCACCAGAAACAGCGGCGCGCCGCCGACCGTCAACCGAAACGAGGCCGGGCAGCGCCGCGCGAAGCGACTGGCGCGCACCTGCGCGGCGCAGGCGAAGACGAGCGCGGCGAGGCCGGCCTCGCTGGCGGCCGCGACCCATTCGGCGGGCGCGCCCGGCAGGCCGGATGCTCGGTACAGAAACGAAACGCCCGCCCCGACCACGAGCAGCAGCACGGGCGCTTCGGCGGCCGCCGCCGGCGCGCGCGTCTTCGAAAGCGCGAGAAAAACGCCCAGAACGATCAAACCGGTCAACGCAAGCGTCATAAAGCCAAAAGCGTTTCAGACATGACGATGTCGCGGCCGATCCGTTCAGCGTTCATTGATTCCGGCGCGCGCGATGCGGGAATTGGCGCGCCGAATCACCAAACGCAACTCTGAATTGATCCGTGCGCAAAGGCAAATTGAATTTTGGACGGGTTTTCCCCGATAGGCCGGGTCCAGACTTTTCCACGAAAAGGCGAACGCGCGCCCGCGCGAAAGCAAGACGGCGTGCGGCCCGCGCGGCTTTTCATCCACGTTTTCGCGAACGGTTATCCCCGTTTCGCGGATAGTTATCCCCGCCTTTCGCGCCGGCCGTAGACTGTTCGCGTCGGCGGGCGCTTCGTCCCGCCAGGCCAGTGTCGGAGTCGAAGCCATGTCTGAAGAGAAGAAAAAAGCGCGCGGGCGCCTAAAACGCGCCGTCGCCGGCGCCGCGCCGGAGCTTGCGCGCGCGCTCGGCGGCCCGCTCGCCGGCGCGGCGGTCGAGACCATCGCCAAAGCCCTGTTCGGCGAGAAGGACGCGGGCGAAGCGGACATCGAAAAGGCGCTGCAGCGCGCCTCGCCCGAGCAGCGCGCGGCGCTGCGCCGCGCCGAGCTTGAGTTTCGCGCCGCGCTGCGGACGGCCGCCGTCGAGGAAGCGCGCATCGCCGCAGACGACCGCGCCGATGCGCGCGCCCGCGAACGCGCCATGCGCGACCGCGCGCCGGCGGCGCTGGGCGGGCTCATCATCGGCGGATTTTTCATCGTGCTCGCCGCGATGATCGCGCAGCGCCTGCCGCCGGGCGCGGAGACCGAGTTTTCGATCATGCTCGGCGCGCTCGCCACCATGACCGCGGCGGTGGTGAACTATTATTTCGGCTCCTCGGCGGGCTCGAAGGAGAAGACGCGGCTGCTCTCCCGGGAGCGCTCGCCGGACGGTGCGGCGTGAGCGCGCCTTTGCGCGCGCGCGCCGGCCTGCGACAAGGGCGGGAAACGCATGAAAGACGGAACGGAAAGGAAAGGCGGGCCGGTGAGCGGGCGTGACGTCGCAATCGTCGGGGGCGGGGTGATCGGCCTCGCGATCGCCTGGCGCCTGGCGCGCGAAGGCGCCGCGCCGCTCGTCGTCGACGCCGGAAAGCCTTCGGCGAGCGCCGCCTCGGCGGGCATGCTCGCGCCGTCCTTCGAGCGCGGCGCCGGCGCGCTCGGCGAGGCGCTTTACGCCTTCAGCGCGCAGAGTCTGGCGGCCTGGCGGGACTTCGCGCCGGCCCTCGAGGAAGAAAGCGGCGCGCGCATCGACTATCGCCCGTTCGGCATTCTGGGCGTCGCCTTCGACGAGACCGAGGCCCGCGCGCTCGCCGGCGCCGCCGAGGCGCTGCGCGCGCGCGGCGCCTCGGTCGAGCTTCTCTCCGGCGCTGAGGCGCGCGCCCTCGAGCCGGCCCTTTCCGAATACGTCCTCGCCGCGCTGCACGCCCCGGCGGACGGCCAGGTGGACGCCCGGCGGCTGCTGGCCGCGCTGCGCGAGGCCGTCGTCCGCCGCGGCGGGACCTTCCTCGCCGGCGAGGCGGCCGCGATCGAGCCGGCGGGCGCGAACCTCGTCGTGCGGCTCAGGGACGGCGGGGCGGTCGAGGCCGGCGCCGTCGTGCTCGCCGCCGGGGCCGCCGCGTCGGCGATCGACGCCGGCCCGGCGCGCCCGCCGGTCTTTCCCGTGAAAGGCGAGGCGCTCGCCCTGGCCGAGCCTGAAGGGCGCGTCCGGCGGGTGATCCGCGCGCCGGGCGCCTATCTCTGCCCCAAGTCGGACGGGCGGCTCGTCGTCGGCGCGACGGAGATCCCCCATGACGCGAGCCTCGAGCCGACGGCGGCCGGAATCGATCGATTGCGCGCCGCCGCCGGCCGGGTCGCGCCCATGACGGCGGCCCTGTCCGAAACCGAGCGCTGGGCGGGCGCCCGTCCCGGCACGCCGGACGGCGCGCCGGTTCTGGGCCCGGCGCCCGCCGGCCCGCCGGGCCTCGTTTACGCGCTCGGCCACTATCGCAACGGGGTGCTGCTGGCGCCGGCGACGGCCGGGATTCTGGCTGACTGGCTGCTGCGCCGGCGCGCCGCGCCCGAGCTTGCGGCCTTCGGCGCGGCGCGCTTCGGCGTTTAGCGAATTGTTGACCTTAACGGACGATTATCAGGACGAAGGAATTTTATCGATCATGACCGCCGATCCCATCTCCGCTTTCGCCGCGGGCGGCTCGTCCGCCGTCGCCGCCGCGCTCAGGAGCGCGAGCGAGGCGACCGGGGCGGGCTTCGAGCTTCTCTACAACATGGCCCGCCGGGAAAGCGCGCTCGACCCGCGAGCGACGGCGCGCGCCTCTTCCGCGGCCGGCCTCTTTCAGTTCATCGAGCAGACCTGGCTTGCGGCCGTGAAGAAATACGGCCCCCGGCACGGGCTTGAGGCTGCGGCCGGCGAGATCGTCGAAGCGCCGAACGGCCGGCTGACGGTGGCGGATCCCGCCCGGCGCAAGGCGATTCTCGACCTGCGCTTCGATCCGGCGAAGGCCGCCGCGCTCGCCGGCGAGCTCGCCGAGGAAAACCGACTCGCGCTCGAGCGCCGTCTCGGCCGCCCGGCCGGCGCGACGGAAGTCTATGCGGCGCATTTTCTGGGCCTCGGGGGGGCGGCGAAGTTGCTCGCGGCCCGGCCCGAAGACAAAGCGGCCGAGCTGCTGCCCAAGGCGGCGGCGGCCAACCGGCCGGTGTTCTTCGACGAGGCGGGCCGGGCGCGGACCGTGCGCGAGGTGCTGGCCTCTATCGAGCGCTCGATGAACGCGTCCCGAACGGCCGCGAAGCCGCCGCCCGCCGCCCTGCGCGACGGGCCTTCGGTGCGCGAGCTCGCAGTGACGGCCGCCGCCGAGCCCGAGCCGTCGCGCGCCCGTACGGCGCACGCCGCTCTCGCCGCGAAGCGTCCGGCGCCGGGCGCGTTCGGCGCCGATCTCGCCCCGCTCGCGCTCGCCGCGATGCAGGCGCTCGATCCGACGCGCCTCGACTTCATGCGCAAAGACGACGGCCGCCGGATCCCGTAAATCCCATGCGGCCGGCTTCGTCCGGGGGGCTTTCAGCAGCGAGGGGCTTCGACGCCGTCGGGCAGGCGGGTGCGCTCGTCCGCGCAGGCGCCGGCCAGCTGCGCCGTCGTCAGGCCCAGCGCGGCGGAAAGGTCCGCGCCGCGGATCGACGCGCCGGAAAAATCGGCGCCGTCGAGCTTGGCGCCGGCGAACGTCGCGCCGGCGAGGTCGGCGCGCGCGAAACGGGCGCCTTTCAGTTCGGCGCCGGTGAAGGTCGCCTGTTTCAGCCGCGCGCCGGTCATTTTCGCGCCGGTCGCATAGACGCCCGAGAAGTCGGCGCCCTCGGCGCGCGCGCCCGAAAGGCTCGCTTTGGTGAGATCCGCGCGGGCGAAGATCGCGCCGGCGAGCCCGGCGGCGCGAAGCGTAGCCCCTTCGAGGTCGGCGTCGGAAAAGTCCGCCCCCGCGAGGGCCGACGCGTCGAGCCGGGCGCCGGCGAGCCGGGCCTTGCGCAGGATCGCGCGCTCCGCCTCGGCTCCTTCGAAGCTCGCCCGGTCGAGCAGCGCGTTGGTGAAAATCGTCTCCCGCAGCAGCGCGCCCGCGAAGGACGCGCCCGCATGACTCTGGCCGCCGAGATCCTGGCCGGCGAAGTCCTGCGCGCGCCAGGCCTGGCCCGCCGGATCGACCCTGGCGCCGACGATCTTCGGCAGGGGCAATTCGACCTTTTCGAACGCGCCCGACAGGTCGGGCGCCATGCGGTCGGCCTTGTCGAGGCTGCGCGTCAGGCCGTGCAGGAACTCGTTGACGGGGTTCTTCCCGCCGGAGCTCTTCGTTCCGGCGACGCTCGCGATCACGGCGAAAATCATCGCCATGAACAGGATGATGAGCGCGACGATGCGAATCATGTCGGCCCCTCCTTCCGGGAAGGAGGCTCGTTAACCACTCGCTCATCATGCGCGCGAGAGGTCAAGGATGCCTTAAGGAGGGCGCGCGATTTGCGCGCGCAAACGCTCGCCGGCCCGGAATCTTTCGAAATTCCGGGGAGTTGGAGGATTAAAAATCGGTCAGGAGCAGCCCGTCGAGGCGCCGCAGGAATCGCAGCGCAGACAGGCGCCGTTGCGCACCAGGGTGAACTGGCCGCATTCCGGGCAGGCGTCGCCTTCATAGCCTTTGATGCGGGCCTGCTCGCGCGGGCGCGGGCCGGGCGAGGCGAGGCTGCCGGGCGGAGCCTTCTGGTTCACCGCCTCGGCGAGCTTGGCGATCTGCGCTTCGATCTCCGGCGGGGCTTCGGCGCGGGCCTCTTCGGGCCGCGCTTCGGCCGCGCTTTCGGCCTCCGCGTCTGCGTCCTGGCGCATCCGGTCGAACTCGCCGCCGCGCAGCACGACGAGATTGTCGCTCACGGTCGAGCGCGAGAAGCCCTTGGAAATGAGCCGCGCCGCTTCGGCCTGCGCCTTTTCGCTGCTCACGCCCTTGCCGATGGCGTCGACAGCGGATTCATGCGGGTCGACATGGGCCAGGTCCGTGCGCCCGAGATAGGAGATCGCGAGCTCGCGGAAGATGTAGTCGAGAATCGAGGTCGCGTGTTTGATCTGGTCGTTGCCCTTGACCGGTCCCGACGGCTCGAAGCGGGTGAACACATAGGCGTCGACGAACTCCTCGAGCGGCACGCCGTATTGCAGGCCGAGCGAGACCGCGATCGCGAAGTTGTTCATCAGGCTGCGGAAGGCGGCGCCTTCCTTGTGCATGTCGATGAAGATCTCGCCCAGCTCGCCGTCGTCGAATTCGCCGGTGTGGAGATACACCTTGTGGCCGCCGACGATGGCTTTCTGGATGTAGCCCTTGCGCCGGTCGGGCAGGCGACGGCGGCCCGGCTGGCGCTCGATGATGCGCTCGACGATGCGTTCGGCGACGATCTTGGAGCGCTTGGCGAGCGGGGCGGCGGCGAGCGTCTCGGCGAGGGCTTCTTCCTCCTCCTCGTCGGCGTTCTCGGGCAGCAGCGCGCTCGCCAGCGGCTGCGACAGCTTCGAGCCGTCGCGATAGAGCGCGATCGCCTTGAGCCCCAGCCGCCAGGCGAACATATAGGCGCGCGCGCAGTCTTCGATGGTCGCGCGCGCAGGCAGATTCACCGTCTTCGAGATCGCGCCAGAAATGAAGGGCTGGCAGGCGGCCATCATCTTGAGATGCGCGTCGACGCTCAGCGCGCGCTCGCCGATCCGCCCGCAGGGGCTCGCGCAGTCGAAGACAGGCAGGTGCTCGGGCTTCAGATGCGGCGCGCCTTCGACCGTCATCGCGCCGCAGCACCAGAGATTCGCCATGTGAATCTCTTCGTCGGAGAAGCCGAGATCGCGCAGGACCATGTAGCCGGACTGGCTCATCTGCGCGTCGGAAAAGCCCAGAGCGTTGCGGCAGAAATCCTCCCCCAGCGCGGCCGGCGCGAAGGCGAAGGAGATGTCGAACGCGGTCTTGAGGCGGTCTTTCAGCGCCTCGATGCGCCTGTCGTCGAATCCTTCCCGGCGCAGGTCTTCGTAGCCGATCGGCCCGCCATCGAGCGCGCCGCGGCCGACCGCGTAGTTGACGATCGCGTCGATCTCCTCGGGCGCGTAGCCGAGACTCTCGAGCGCGGCCGGCACGGCGCGGTTGATGATCTTGAGATCGCCGCCGCCGGCGAGCTTCTTGAACTTAACGAGCGCGTAGTCGGGCTCGATCCCGGTGGTGTCGCAGTCCATGACGAGGCCGATCGTGCCGGTCGGGGCTACGACGGAAACCTGGGCGTTGCGCAAGCCCGAGATCGCGCCGAGCTCATAGGCTTCGTCCCAGACCGTCTGCGCGCGCGCGGCGAGCGCCGGCCACGGGCACTTCGCCGCGTCGAAGCGCACGGGCTCGACGTTGAGCGCCTCGAACGGGCCGCCCTTCGCCGCCGCGCGGTGATTGCGCAGCACGCGGAGCATCGCGTCGCGATTCTCCTTGAACTTGGGGAAGGGGCCGAGGGCGGCGGCCATCTCGGCCGAGGCGCGATAAGCCGCGCCGGTCATCAGCGACGCGATTCCGGCGGCGGCGGCGCGCCCCTCGTCGCTGTCATAGGCCACGCCCGAGGCCATCAGAAGCCCGCCGAGATTGGCGAAGCCGAGGCCGAGCGTGCGGTAGTCGTAGGATCGCTGGGCGATGGTCGCGGACGGGTACTGCGCCATCATCACCGAGATTTCGAGCACGATGGTCCACAGCCGGCAGGCGTGCTCGAAGGCTTCGACGTCGAAACCGTCCCCGGTCCTGAACTTCATCAGGTTGAGCGAGGCGAGGTTGCACGCCGTGTCGTCGAGGAACATGTATTCCGAGCACGGATTGGACGCGCGGATCTCCCCGCCCGCCGGACAGGTGTGCCAGGCGTTGATGGTGTCGTGGAACTGCACGCCGGGATCGGCGCAGGCCCACGCCGTCTCGCAGATCGCGTCCCACAGCGCGCGCGCGGGCAATGTCTTGTGCGGCGCGCCGTCATAGCGGCGCGTCAGGGTCCATTCCCCGTCTTCGGCGACCGCCCGCAGGAACGCGTCGGTCACCCGCACGGAGTTGTTGGCGTTCTGTCCGGCGACGGTGCGATAGGCCTCCGAATCCCAGTCGAGATCGTAGGCGTCGACCGAGATCGACCGGCAGCCCTGGCGGGCGAAGTCGATGGTCCGCTTGATGACGGCGTCCGGAATGAACGCCGCGCGCGCGGCCTTCGCCGCGGCCTTGAGCGCCGGGTTCTTCTTCGGATCGAACCGGGCGGCGTCGGCCAGCCCCTCCGGCGCTTCGGGCGGCCAGCAGGCGGCGAGCACCCGCGGCAGATGCTTCGCCATCGCCCGCGAGCCGGCGACGAGGGCGGCGACCTTCTGCTCCTCGCGCGCCTTCCAGCGCACGAAGGCCTCGATGTCGGGATGGTCAACGTCGACGATCACCATCTTCGCCGCGCGCCGCGTCGTGCCGCCGGACTTGACCGCGCCGGCCGCCGCGTCGCCGACCTTGAGGAAGCTCAGCAGGCCCGAGCTCTTGCCCCCGCCCGACAGGGGCTCGTTCTCGCCGCGCAGGGCCGAGAAATTGGTCCCCGAGCCGGAGCCGTATTTGAACAGCAGCGCCTCGCGCTTCCACAGATCCATGATCCCGTTCTCGCCGACGAGGCTGTCCTCGACCGACTGGATGAAGCAGGCGTGCGGCTGCGGGCGCTCATAGGCGCTGTCGGAGGGCGAAAGCGCGCCGGTGGCGTGATCGACGTAGTAATGGCCCTGTCCGTCGCCCTCGATGCCGTAGGCCCAGTGCAGGCCCGTATTGAACCATTGCGGGCTATTGGGCGCGCCGATCTGCGCGGCGAGCATGTAGCGCATCTCGTCGACGAAGGCCTGGGCTTCCTCCGCGTCGCGGAAATAGCCGCCCTTCCAGCCCCAATAGCCCCACGCGCCGGCGAGCCGGTCGAAGACCTGCCGGGCGCTGGTCTCGCCGCCGTAGCGCGCCTCCGGCGGCAGCTTGGCCAGCCCCGCCACGTCCGGCATGGAGCGCTGCAGGAAGTCCGGCACGCCTTTTTCGCGCACCTTCCGCGTGGCCGCCGGCACGCCCGACTTGCGCAGATATTTGTGAACGAGGATGTCGACCGCCGTCTGGCTCCAGGCGGCCGGGACCTCGACGTCGCGCGCCTCGGAGACGACGCGCCCGTCGATCGCGCGAATCACGCTGTCGGCGCGGCGGAAGGGGACCGCGCCGTAAGGCGCGCCGGGCGTTTGCACGTAGCGGCGTTCGATTCGCATGGGCGTTCCGATATGGGCGGCGGCCGATATTGTAGGAGGGCGCGCCGGCGATCTCAACGTGTTGGGACGAAGGGTCGGGCGAGTCGGAACGCCCGGCCATCGGCCATTTCCGCGCAGGCCGGCGGGGCGTCTATGGACCTCGCCCGCGGCGGGCGCCATATTCGCGCCGCGCCGGGCGGGCGCCTTGTTTCCGCCCATTGTTGCAGCGATTCCGGTGACCATGCGATGCTGTCCAAGATTTTCACCTGGTGGAACGATTCCACCATCGGCACGTCCTTCACGCTGTGGCGGCGCGGCGCGCGCCTAGTCGGGACCGACGAGCAGGGCAACCGCTATTTCGAGGAGCGCGCGCCGAGCGGCCCGGACGGGCGCAAGCGGCGCTGGGTCGTCTATCACGGCGTGGCGGAAGCCTCGCGCGTGCCGCCGGACTGGCACGGCTGGCTGCATCACACCTATGAGGAGCCGCCGACCGTCGCGCCGTTGCCGCGCAAGCGCTTCGAGAAAGACCATGTGCCGAACATGACCGGCACGCCGCTCGCCTATCATCCGCCGGGAAGCCTGGCGCGCGGCGGCAAGGAAGTGAAAAAGGACTACGAGGCCTGGACGCCGGATGCGGCGTAGGGAGAACGAGGAATGAGCCGCGCAGGAATCTTCGAGACCGTCGTCGGCGTGATCGTCATCGCGGTGGCGGCGATCTTTCTTTTCTACGCCTATCAGGCGAGCGGCGAGGAAATGTCCCGCGGGGCCTACAGGATCGAGGCGGTGTTCGGCCGGGTCGACGGCATCGCCATCGGCTCGGAAGTGCGCATAGCCGGCGTGAAGGTGGGTTCTGTCGCCGGCCATTCGCTCGATCTCGACACCTATGAGGCGAAGCTCGACCTGGCGGTGGCGGCCGGCGTTCCGATCCCGGAGGATTCGGTCGCCAAGATCGTCTCCGACGGGCTTCTGGGCGGCGCCTATGTGTCGATCGAGCCGGGCGCTTCGGACGTGATGCTCGCTCCGGGCGAGCGCATCGCGCTCACGCAGGGTTCGGTCGACCTGCTCGGGCTCGCCGTGCAGGCTTTCACGGCCAATGCGGGTTCCGGCGAGGCGGAGAAATCGGAACCGTCTGCGGACGGGCTTTGAGGTCGCAGCGCGACAGGGAGGCGCGTATGAACCGCCGACTGGGAATTGAGCGCGTAAGGCGCGCAGGACGCATGGTGTCTGCGATCCCTCGGGCGGCGTCATGCGTCGGCCTGCTGATCGCGGCCGCGGCGCTCTCGCCGGCTGCGGCGCAACAGGCGCCGGCGGACGAGGCCGAGCCCGTCGACGAGCTCGAGGCGCTCTCGCGCGCGCCGGGCGATTCCTTCGCCGCCGGCGAGGCCGAACAGGCGCGCGCGCCCGTCTCGGTCACCGTGCGCGCGCTCGACAAGATCACGGCGCGCTTCACCGACATCGAGATTCCGATCGAGACGGTCGCGAAATTCGGCTCGCTCGAAATCCTGCCGCGCTATTGCGACAAGCGCCCGCCGGAGGAGTTTCCCGAGACGACGGCTTTTCTGGAGGTCTTCGATCGCGGCCGGTCGCGCGCGCGCGCGTCGCAGGCGGAGAGCGACGGCGCCGAAACGGAGACGGCGCGCGCCCCGTCCGCGGCCGCGCCTGCGAAAGAAGAAAACGTCGCCATAAATGATCCGCGTACTGATGAAACAGGCGCGCCCGCCCTGCGCGACGGCGAGGCCGGCCCGCTCTCGCCCGAGGCGACCGCGGCCGATCCGGACCGCATCTTTTCGGGCTGGATGTTCGCCTCGAGCCCCGGCCTCAACGCGCTTGAGCACCCCGTCTACGACGTCTGGGTGATCGACTGCGAAACGGTTGCGGCCGAGAGCAGGGACGAACCCGCGCGATAGAAATCGCCGCGCGCGGCGAGACATTCGGCGAGCAGGCGCTGATAGGCCGCGTTCGGCGTTTCCTCGAATCCGAACTGGGCGAGATGTTCGGTGTGGAACTGCGCGTCGATCATGCGGAAGCCGCCGATCTTCAGGCGCGCGATGAGATGGGCCATGGCGACCTTGCTCGCGTTGTCGCGGCGCGAGAACATGCTCTCGCCGAAAAAGACCGCGCCCAGAACGACGCCGTAAAGTCCGCCGACGAGCGCGCCGTCGGCGTAGCATTCGACCGAATGGGCGAAGCCGCGCCGGGCGAGCGCGCAATAGACCTCCTCGATCGGCTCGTTGATCCAGGTCTCTTCCCGGCCGGGCGCCGGCGCGGCGCAGGCGCGGATGACGTCGTGGAACGCCGTATCGACGCGCACCTCGAATGGCGCGCGGGCGATCAGTCTGCGGAGCTTGCGCGGGATGCGCGCGTTTTCAAGCCGCAGCACGCCCCGGTTCTGCGGCAGGACCCACACCGTCTTCGGATCGTCGCGCCGCCGGCCCATGGGGAAATAGCCGAGCGTGTAGGCTTTCAGAAGCTGGTCCGGGTCGATGTCATGGGCGGAATCGCGCGGCATGGGCGGACTATGCCGCGAAGCGGGCGCGCCGCGCAATCGCGCCGAAAGGGGGCTGGATCAGCCGGCCGCCTGCGCCGCCAGCCACTCCTCCAGCCAGTGGATGTGATACTCCCCGCGCTGGAAGTCCGGCTCGTTGAGCAGGTCGACGAAAAGCGGCACGGTCGTCTCGACGCCGGTCAGCGCGATCTCGTTGAGCGCCCGGCGCAGCCGCGCAAGACAGTGCGGGCGGTCGTCGCCGAAGACGATCAGCTTGCCGATCATCGAGTCGTAATAGGGCGGGATGCGGTAGCCCGTATAGACCGCGCTGTCGAAGCGGACGCCCGGTCCGCCCGGCGCGTGGAAGTAGGAAATCTCGCCGGGAGAGGGGCGGAAGGTCTTCGGGTTCTCGGCGTTGATGCGGCATTCGATGGCGTGGCCGCGGAAGGCGACGTCCTTCTGCTGGAAGGAAAGCTTTTCCCCGGCGGCGATCGCGATCTGCTCGCGCACGAGGTCGATGCGGGTCACCTGCTCGGTGATCGGATGTTCGACCTGGAGCCGGGTGTTCATTTCGATGAAGTAGAACTCGCCGTTCTCGTAAAGGAACTCGATGGTGCCGACGCCGAGATAGCCGAGCTTGGCGACGGCCTTGCGGGCGATCTCCCCGATGCGCTCGCGCTCGCTCTGGGACAGCGCCGGCGAGAGCGCTTCCTCGAGCACCTTCTGATGGCGGCGCTGCAAGGAGCAGTCGCGCTCGCCGAGCTGCGCGACGGCGCCGTGGCTATCGGCGATGATCTGGATTTCGATGTGGCGCGGGCGTTCGAGATATTTCTCCAGATAGACCGCGTCGTCGCCGAAGGCGGCTTTCGCCTCCGCTTTCGCGGTGGACAGCGCATGTTCGAGCTCGCGTGCGTCGCGGGCGACCTTCATGCCGCGCCCGCCGCCGCCCGCCGCGGCCTTGACCAGCACCGGATAGCCGATGCGCTCGGCCGCCGCGCGCGCTTCGTCGAGCGAGGCGAGCGCGCCTTCGGAGCCGGGCACCAGGGGCACGCCGGCCTCGCGCATGGCGACCTTGGCGGCGATCTTGTCGCCCATGACGCGGATATGCTCCGCCTCCGGACCGATGAAGACGATGTTGTGCGCGGTGACGATCTCGGCGAAGCGGGCGTTCTCCGACAGGAAGCCGTAGCCGGGATGAATCGCGTCGGCGCCGGTGATCTCCGCCGCGGAGATGATCGCCGGAATGTTGAGATAGCTGTCCTTGGGCGGGGGCGGGCCGATGCATACGCTCTCGTCGGCGAGGCGCACATGCATGGCGTTGGCGTCGGCCGTGGAGTGCACCGCCACGGTGGCGACGCCGAGTTCCTTGCAGGCCCGGTGGATTCTCAGGGCGATCTCGCCGCGATTGGCGATGAGGACTTTTTCGAACATCAACGCTCGCTCGATTGGCGCGGGGCCGCGCTCAGGCCCGCTACTCAACGATCATCAGCGGCTCGCCGAACTCGACCGGCTGGGCGTCCTTGACGAGAATCTCCTTGACCACGCCGTCGCGCGGCGAGGCGATGGGGTTCATGGTCTTCATCGCCTCCACGATCATCAGGGTCTGGCCGGCCGCCACCCGGTCGCCGACCTTGACGAAGGGCTGGGCGTCCGGCGCGGGCTTGAGATAGGCCGTGCCGACCATAGGCGAGACGACGGCGCCGGGATGCTCGGCCGCGGGTCTGGCCGGGGCGGCTTCGGCGGACGCCATCGCCGCCGGCGCGGGCCCGGCGGAAGCGGCGGCGGCCGGCGCGACTTGGGCGGCGATGGCCTGGGCTCCGCGCGAGACGCGCAGGCGCACGTTCGCCTTCTCCAGTTCGATTTCCGTCAGGCCCTCTTCCTGCATCAAGGCGGCGAGCTGGCGGATCCAGGCCGCCTCGATTTCGATGGTCTCGTTTTTCTTTTCAGACATTCAGGGAGTCCGCAGGCAAGCGTCGGAAGGGAGAGTGGATTACGCCCGCTTGTCAATGAGCCGGCGCATCGCGTCAAGCGCCAGCACATAGCCCATCGCGCCGAAACCGCAAAGAATCCCGTCCACGGCGGGACTCGCGAAGGAGGTCCGCCGGAAGGGCTCGCGGGCGTGGATGTTGGACAGGTGCAGCTCGATTTTCGGGATCGCGAGGGCCTTCAGCGCGTCATGGAGCGCGATCGAAGTATGGGTGTAGGCCCCCGGATTGAGGATGAGACCTGCGGCCTTCGCCCCGGATTCCTGCGTCCAGTCGATGAGGACGCCCTCATGGTTGGTCTGGCGGAACTCAATCGCAAGGTTCAGCTTCTCCGCGCGGTCTTTCGCCGCGGCCTCGATCTCGGCGAGCGTCGTCGCGCCGTAGATTTCCGGCTCGCGCGTCCCGAGCAGATTGAGATTGGGGCCGTTGAGGATGTAAACCGTCGCCGTCATGGCCGTCCGCGCTTCCTGGCGACGCCCGCGCGGTTGCGAACCCGCGATGCGCCGCTCATATAGGTCGCGAGGGAAAAACCCCGCCTGAAGAAGGCGATAGAGCGAATGCAGGTTCTGATCAACGGCGAAACAAGGCGATTCGACGCTCCGATGAGCGTGTCGGCCCTTCTCGCGGCCCTGGAGCTGCCCGCGACGAAGGTCGCGGTCGAGCGCAATCTCGAGATCGTGCCGCGCTCGGCCTTCGCCGAGACGACGCTGGCCGACGGCGACCGCATCGAGATCGTCCATTTCGTCGGCGGAGGGTGACGCGCATGACCGACCGCCTCGTCATCGCCGGCCGGGAGTTCTCCTCGCGCCTCATCATCGGCACGGGCAAGTATGAGAGCTACGCGCTCAACGCCGAGGCCGCCGAAGCCGCCGGGGCCGAGATGGTCACGGTCGCGGTGCGCCGGGTGAATCTCACCGACCGCTCGAAGCCGCTGCTGGTCGATTATCTCGACCCGAAAAAATATACCTATCTGCCGAACACCGCCGGCTGCTTCACCGCCGAAGAGGCGATCCGCACCCTGCGGCTCGCGCGCGAAGCGGGCGGGTGGCGCCTCGTCAAGCTCGAAGTGCTCGCTGACCAGAAGACCCTCTATCCCGACATGGAGGAGACGCTGCGCGCCGCCAAGCTCCTCATCAAGGAGGGCTTCGAGGTGATGGTCTACTGCTCGGACGACCCGGTTTACGCGCGCAAGCTTGAGGATGTCGGCTGCTGCGCGATCATGCCTTTGGGCTCGCTCATCGGCTCCGGCCTCGGGATTCTCAATCCGGTCAACATCCGCCTCATCGTCGAGCAGTCGAAGGTTCCGGTGATCGTCGACGCCGGCGTCGGCACGGCGTCTGACGCGGCGATCGCCATGGAGCTCGGCTGCGACGGCGTTCTGATGAACACCGCCATCGCGGAGGCGAAGGATCCCGTGCGCATGGCCCGCGCCATGAAGCATGCGGTGATCGCCGGCCGCGAGGCCTATCTCGCAGGGCGCATGGCGAAGAAGCGCTACGCCGATCCGTCCTCGCCGCTCGCCGGGCTGATCTGACGAAGGGCGCGCGGCTTAATCCTCCGGAGCCGATCCGACGACCTTGCGCTGCAGGTCCTTCGCCGACGTCGTGTGCTGAAATTTGAGCTTGCGCCCCGGAAAGACGTAATGGAACGCCCCGTGCGCCATCAGCGCGGCTTCATGGAAGCCCGAGAGGATGAGCTTGAGCTTGCCCGGATAGTGCGCCATGTCGCCGATGCAGAAGATGCCCGGCGTGGAGGTTTCGAATTTCTCCGTGTCCACTGCGATGCGGTTTTCCGCAAGGTCGATGCCGAATTCCGCGATCGGGCCGAGCTTCATGGTGAGGCCGTAAAAGGCGAGCAGGTTCTCGCAAGATATGGCGTATTCGCCGCGCCCGGCGGACTGGACGCGCACGGCCGATAGAACGCCGTCCTTGCCTTCGAGCCCCGTTATCTGCGCCACGTGGAAATCGATCGCGCCGGCCTCGGCGAGCGCCTTCATCTTCTCGACGCTGTCGGGCGCGGCGCGGAACTCTTCGCGGCGATGAACGAGCGTGAGCTTCCTGGCGATGGGCTGAAGGTTGAGGGTCCAGTCGAGGGCGGAATCCCCGCCGCCGGCGATCACGATCGTCCTCTCCCGGAACATCTCGCGCTGGCGCACGGCGTAGAAGACCGACTTTCCCTCGAACGCCTCGATGCCGGGAATGGGCGGCTTTTTCGGCGTGAAGGAGCCGCCGCCCGCCGCGATCACGACGACCGGCGCGACAATGGTCGTGCCGAGATCGGTGCTGATCCGCCATTTCCCGTCGTCGGTCCGCTCCAGCGAATCGGCCATCTCGTTGAGATGGAAGACCGGTTCGAAGGGGTCGATCTGCTGCAGCAGCCTTTCCGTCAGCTCCGCGCCGGTGACGACAGGGATCGCCGGAATGTCGAGGATGGGCTTTTCGGGATAGAGCTCCACGCATTGCCCGCCCGGCTTGTCGAGAATGTCGATGAGATGCGCCCTGACGCCGAGCAGACCGAGTTCGAAGACGGCGAAAAGGCCGACCGGCCCCGCGCCGATAATGACCGCGTCGGTCTCATGCGTCTCGCCGGGCGGAGCGGAGCGGACCTCTTTCAGACGTGTCATGCGGCCGCTTTCCCGTGAGACGATTCCGCAAGGCTCAGGCGCGCGAAGCTTAACTGGAATCGCGCCGCGGGGAAAAGGCCCGCCGGTTCACTCGCCCGCTGCGGCCGTTTCCGCGTCCGTGCTTGCGGCCTGCTTCGCGGGATCGTATTTCGCGAACCAGCCCATGATGTTGTCCGTCTTGGCGATGAGCCGGCTCGGCCGCCCGGCGATGTAGTGCGGCGCGCCGGGCACGCGCACCAGCGCGGTGTCGATCTCGCGCAGCTTGAGGGCGGAGTAAAACTGCTCGGCCTCCCAGGTCGGGGTGCGCCAGTCCTCTTCGCCCACCATCACCATGGTCGGCGTCGCGACGTTTCCGACGAGCGAGATGGGCGACAGGCGCCAGTAGGCGTCAGGGTCCGCCCACGGATCGGCGCGAATCCAGTGGCGCACGACGAAGGCGCCGATGTCGCCGGCGAGCGCCATGGTGAACCAGTTGATGACCGGCTTGACGGTCGCGGCTGCGGCGAAGCGGTCGGTCTTGCCGACGATCCACGCCGTCAGCACGCCGCCGCCCGAGCCGCCGGTGACGAACAGCCTGTCAGGGTCGACATAGTTCTTCGCGATCACTGCGTCGACGACGCTCATGAGGTCTTCATAATCCTCGCCCGGATAATTGAGGTCGATGAGCTGCGCGAACTCTTCGCCGTAGCTCGTCGAGCCGCGCGGGTTGGCGTAGACGACGACATATCCCTCCGCCGCGTAACGCTGGATCTCGGCGGCGAAGAAAGGCCCGTACATGGCGAACGGCCCGCCGTGGATTTCGAGAATCATCGGGTGCGAGCCGTCGGCCTTGAAGCCGGGAGGCAGGGCGATCCACGCCTCGATTTCGCGTCCGTCATGGGAGGATTGGACCTTGATCTCCTCGATCTTCGCGAGGTCGAGATAGGGCAAAACGTCCTCGTTGAGGGCGGTGAGCTTCTTCGCGCTCGTCCCGCGCAGCGCCGCGACCTCGGCCGGCCGGTCGGGACTTCCCGCCGTATAGGCCGCGACGCCCGTGCGCGGCGAGACGGAGAAGGACGCCCCGCTGTAAGGCCTGCCGATCGAGGTTCCGCCGAGATCGCGCGCGAGCGTCGAGACGGCCCCGCCGATCGCGACGTTCAGCAGGTGCGTCTGGCCGTCCACGTCGGCCTGGGCGACGATCGCGCCGTTGCGCCACGCGATGGCGTCGATGCTGCGGTCGTAATCGGCGGTAAGGTTGCGCGCGCCGGACCCGTCTCGGTTCATGACGTAAAGGTCCGTCTGCTGATAGGATTTCAGCTTGTCGTCATAGCCGAGATAGGCGATCAGTCGGCCGTCCGGCGAGACGGTCGGGGAGTGGTCCGGCCCGTCGCGCGTCGTCAAGGCGCGCATGGAAAGGTCGGAGAGCTCGACGGCGTAAATCTCGCTTTCGATGATGTCGCGTTCAGCGTCCGGCGCGTCGTTGCCGACGACGAGCAGGGTGTCGTCATCGAGCCATGCCGGACTGTTGAAATCGTTCTCGCCCTTGGTGATCTGGCGCGGCGCGCCGCCTTCCGCGGGGACGACATAGACATGCGTCGCCCCTTCCTTGAGATAACCTGCGCCGTCGAAGCGGATCTGGAGATCGTCGAATACGCGCACCGGCTCGGCCCATTTCGCCCCTTCCGGCGCCTTTGGCGGCTTGGCGAAGTTCGGACCCTCGGCCGGCGTGAACATCGAAAAGGCGATGCGCGTCCCGTCCGGCGACCAGACCGGCGCGCTTGGGGCTTCGGGCAACTGGGCGAGGGAGAAGCTGCGCCCGTCGTCCATGTAGAGCACGCGAAGCTGCAGCGCGTCGCCTTCGCGTCCGAGATAGACGAGCCGGTCGCTCGTGGGCGACCAGCGCGCCGATGCGACGGAGCCTTTCCCGGCGAGCAGCGGCCGGTGCTCGCCGCTCGCGACATCGATGATCCACAAATCCGCGACGATGCGATCGGCGAGCCGGTCCATCGACTTGCGCGCATAGACGATCCTGCGCCCGTCCGGCGAGATCTGCGGGTCGTCGGCGTATTCGAGGTCGAAGACCCGCTCCGCCGTAAACTTGCGCGGCGAGGGATCGTCTTCGGCGGCGGCGGGCGCGGCGCAAAGCAGGGCGGCCGCGAAGGCGAGGCGCATGGGGTTCATGTTTTCCTCCCGGGGTTTGTCGCTCAGCCTACGGTCAGGACGACCTTGCCGAAAGCCGTTCTGTCCTCGATCGTTTTCAGCGCGTCGGCGGCTTTTTCGAGCGGGAAGCGGGCCGTGACGCGCGGACGGATCTTCCCTTCCGTATACCACCGGAACAGCTCGGCGACATGGGCTTCGTTGCGTTTCGGATCGCGCATCGTGAAGGCGCCCCAGAACACGCCGACGATCTGGCAGCTCTTGAGCAAAACGAGATTGAGCGGAATCTTCGGGATCCCCGCCGGGAAGCCGACGACCAGAAACCGCCCTTCCCAGGCCAACGCCCGAATCGCCGGCTCGGCGTAATCGCCGCCGACCGCGTCATAAACGACGTTCGCCCCTTCGCCGCCGCACAGCTTTTTGATGTCATTCGAGAGCGCCTTCTGCGCGTCCCGGTCGAGCGCGCCTTTCGGGTAAATCAGCGTCTCGTCGGCGCCAAGCTCCCTGCAAAAGGCGGCCTTGTCTTCCGACGAGACGCCCGCGATCGTCCGCGCGCCCATCGCCTTGGCGAGCTCGATCGCGGCCGCGCCGACGCCGCCCGCCGCGCCAAGAATGAACAGCGACTCGCCGGGCTGAAGGCGCGCGCGATCCTTCAGCGCGTAATGGGACGTGCCGTAGGTCAGCATGAACGCCGCCGCTTCATCGAAAGGCATCGCGTCGGGGATCTTATGCGCGCGCGCTGCGTCGGCGATGAAATGCGTGGCGAAGCCGCCATTGACTCCGCCTGCAAGGACGCGCTGGCCGGCCGCGAGATTCTTCACGCCCTCGCCGACCGCTTCGACGACGCCGGCGACCTCGCCGCCCGGCGCGAAAGGCCGCGGCGGCTTGAACTGATAAAGGTCGCGGATGATGAGGGTATCCGGAAAATTCACGCCGGCCGCTTTCACAGCGATGCGGACCTGTCCGGGGCCAGGCTCGGGCGTCGGCGTTTCGACAAGCTCAAGCGTCTCGGGGCCGCCGGGGGCCTTGCTCATCATGGATTTCATGGCGTTCCTGCGTGTTCTGCTTGCGGATGCGCGCCATCTTACGCATGGTCTTCGGGCCCATAAACGTCGAATGGCAGAAACGGGGCGGGAGGAGGCCTGATGCGGCTCGCAGGACTGGCGGCGCGCGCCGGCGCGATGGCGGAAAAGGGCTTTTGCGCGCGCGGCGCATTCGCCGGGCGGTCCGGATCGGAGGCGCGCTCATGAGCATGGTTCAGGAAACCGCCGCGCCTGTTCCCGCCGCCGCGCCGACGCGCGCCTATCGTCTTTACGTGCTGGTTCTGCTGACCGCGGTCTACACCTTCAATTTCATCGATCGTCAGATCATCGGCATCCTGTCGCCCTACATCAAGGCCGATCTTAGCCTCGCCGACTGGCAGCTCGGGCTGCTCAAGGGCTTCGCTTTCGCGGTTCTCTACACGACGCTGGGAATTCCGATCGCGCGGCTCGCCGACCGTTACAACAGGGTCACCATCATCTCGATCGCGCTCGCCCTGTGGTCCGGCTTCACGGCGATCTCCGGTGCGGCGATGAACTTCATGCACCTGCTGATCGCGCGGATCGGCGTCGGCGTCGGCGAAGCGGGCGGCTCGCCGCCGTCGCATTCTCTGATCTCGGACTATTATCCGAAAGAGAACCGCGCCGGCGCGCTCGCCTTCTTCGCGATGGGCATCCCGGTCGGCATCACGCTCGCTTATCTCGGCGGCGGGTGGATCACGGAGACGCTTTCCTGGCGCTGGGCCTTCCTCGCCGTCGGCGCGCCGGGTCTTCTCCTGGCGCTGCTGTTGAAGCTCACCGTACGCGAGCCCAAGCGCGGCGCGACCGAAGCGCCGGGCCGGGCCGACGCTTTCAGCGCGATGGAAGCGGGCGAGCCGCGCGGCGCCGTCGAAAAGGGCTTTCTCGCCTTCAGCAAGATCATGCCGGCGCGCGCCCGCGCGGCGACGTTCCGCGAACTCGCGACGTTGTGGCGCGCGGCGCGGCATCTGCTGTCGATCCCGACCTATCGTCTCGCCGTCGTCGCGGTGACGGCGATTTCGTTCGGCGCCTATGCGGTCGGCACCTGGATCGTCGACTTTTTCGCGCGCTCGCATCCGGGCTATTCGATGATGTCGGTTCTGTTCTGGCTGGGCGTCATCAACGGCACCGCCTACGCGGCCGGAACGTTTCTCGGCGGCGCGATGGTCGACAGGCTGGCGCGCAGGAACAAGGCCGCCTACGGCCTCGTGCCCTGCGTCGCGCTCTTGCTGCACGGGCCGTTTTTCATCGGCGCGATGTGGGTTCCCGATCCGGTCTGGTCGCTCATTCTCTGGGCGCCGGCGCATCTGCTGATCGGGTTCTATCTCGGTCCGAGCTTCGCGCTCGCGCAGACGCTCGCCCCGGTCTCCATCCGCGCGCTGTCGACGGCGATTTTCTTCTTCATCCTGAACATGATCGCGCTCGGCCTCGGCCCCACCTTCGTCGGCGTGTTCTCGAGCATTCTCATTCCGGCGCTGGGAGAGGAGCTGGCGCTCAGGGTCGCGCTCACCTCGGTGATCGTGTCGGGGCTGATCGGCGCGGGCGCGTTCTACCTGATGTCGAGAAAGGTTCACGCCGACTGGGCGAAAGCGACGGGGGAGGCGCCGTGATGCGGCGCGCGAAGCCGGCCGGGGAAAAACCGCCTGCGAAAAAAACGGCGACGAAAAAAGCCGTCTCGAAGAACGAGAACAAGACGCAGCCGACCGCAGCGAGCGTCGAGGCGTTCATCGACGGCGTCGAGAACGAAACCCGCCGGCGCGACTCGCGCACGCTCCTGACGCTGATGAAAAAAATCACAGGCGAGCCGCCGAAAATGTGGGGAGCGTCGATGATAGGCTTCGGAAAATATCGCTACAAATATGAGAGCGGACGCGAAGGCGAGTTCTTTCTCACCGGCTTCTCGCCCCGCGCCGCGTCGCTGTCGGTCTACATTCTGCCCGGCTATGAGGACAATTCGGACCTTCTGGCGAAACTCGGCAAACACAAGACCGGCAAATCCTGCCTGTACATCAACAAGCTTGAAGACGTGGATCTCGGCGTTCTCGAAAAGCTGATCGCCCGGTCCGTGGCCCATATGCGCAAGACCTACCGCGTCTGAGAGTCTGCCGTGAGCTCGAAACAGCGCGACGGGCGGCGAAATGCGCGTGATCGGCCCGCCAAATGTGGCGCGCGCGCCCCATTTCTCCCTGAAAAGGCCCCAGGTCGTCCCATTTCGGGCCACGCTTCGGACCTTAGCTTCCAAGGCCGGCGGGGGAACCGGGGAGGTTGGCGATGGCTCTTTACGTTGCGAACGCGATTCCGGGCCGCGGCCCTCTTTACGACATCAGGCCGGTCGAACGCGCGCCCGTCCGCGGAGGCGGCGTTTTCGCGCCCGTGTTGTTCCTGAAAAATCTGGTCCAGGGCGCCTGCGCCGGGCTTTTGACGCTGCTCGGCGCGATGCATTTTTCCGAAGGGCTCGCCGCGACGAACGGTGCGGCTGCGCTCGCGGCCGACGCGGGTTTTTCCGCAAAGATGGATGCGATCATCGAACGGCTGCTGCAGGGCGGCGGGCCGGGCGTCATCGAGATTCTCGGCGCGATGGCGCTGTTTTTGAGCGCCGGGCGCGGGCCGGCTCGAATGCTTGGCCTTCTCGGTTTCGTGGCGATCACGCTCGCCTATGCAAACGGCGTGAGCGAGGCGGACTTCGTCGGCCTGATCGAGGAGCTCTACGACCGGCTCAAAGCGTTGCTGGCCCAGCTGCAGGCGGGCGCGGGCGCCCAGGCCATCTGACTCGCCATTCCCTCCGGGACCGGCCGGCGGCGCGTTCCTGCGTAGAAGGCGCGCCGTCGGCCGGCTTCTTTGAGATTGACAGGGCGCGGATGAAGGCGTAGCCAGCTTCCTTCCGGCGCATCGGCGCCGACCTTTGCGAGAGGCCGTCATGAAGCTCAATTCGATCGTCGAATGCTTCGAAGCCATGCGCCTGCGCGCGACGCGCGCCCGCATGGCCTGCGCCGCTCGCGAGGGAAAAGGCATCTAGCTTTTCGTTTCGGCCGTCCGGCCTTTCCCTCCGAGCCGCTCTGCGCGCCGGAGGGTTTTTCGTCCGCTCTCCCGCGCGCGCTGAGTTTCAAAAAGATCCTCTTTGCGAGCACATGATGTTGGAGAGCGCACAGAACCTTCCGCAGACCGAGCGCGCCGCGCCCTGGCGCGGCGAGCTGAAGGCGCTTTTGTCCGTCGGCGCGCCGATGGCGCTCACGCAGCTCATTCAGTTTTCGGTCAACACCATTGACGTGCTGATGATCGGCCGGCTCGGCGCGGCCCCGCTGGCCGCCGCCTCGCTCGGCCTCGTCCTCTATTATGTCGCGTTCCTCGCCGGTTTCGGGCCGGCGATGGCGGTCTCCCCGCTCGTATCCCAGGCGCTCGGGGCGGACCGCGACAATGTCGGGGACGTGCGCCGCTCCGTGCGCATGGGCCTGTGGGCGATCGCGCTCATCTTCGCGCCGGCGCTCATCCTTTTTCTGTGCACGGAGGCGATCGTGCGCGCGCTCGGCCAGCCGCCGGCGCTCGCCGCGCTCGCAGCGCCCTATGTGCTCGCGCTCGCGCCCGGCTTGCCTTTCATGCTGGCCGTGCTGATGCTGCGCAACGTGCTCGCCGCGGTCGACCGCACGCGCGCGCCGCTCGTGGTCATCATCCTTACGACCGCCCTCAACGGCTTTCTCAATTATCTGTTGATCTACGGGAACTGGGGCTTTCCGCGGCTCGAGCTCGTGGGCGCCGGGATCGCTTCGTCCGTGTCGCACGCCGTCGGCTTCCTGCTGCTCGTCGGCTACATGCGCGTCGAGCGGGAAAGCCGGCGGCTGTCGGTGTTCGCGGATGCGCTGCGTCCCGATTGGGAGCGGCTGAAGGAGATATTCCGACTCGGCTGGCCCATCGGCGTGACGACGGCGTTCGAGGCGATGCTGTTCAACGCCTGCGTCTTTCTGATGGGCCGCATCGGGGTGGCGGAGGTCGCGGCCTATCAGGTTGCGATCAACGTCGCCGCGCTCGGCTTCATGCTGCCTTTCGGCCTGTCGATGGCGGGAGCGGTGCGGGTGGGGCTCGCCGCCGGCGCGCGCGACGCCGCGCGGGCGCGGCGCGCGGCCGTTCTCACGATCGGGCTGTGCGCGGGCGCGATCATGATCGTGGCGATACCCTGTCTGCTCGCGCCGCATTTCGTGGCGGGGCTTTATCTCGAGCCGGACGAGCCGGACAACGCCCGCGTGCTGGCGCTGGCGGCGAGCTTTCTGCCCGTCGCGGCGGCCTTCGCCCTTTTCGACGCGGTGCAGGTCGCCGCCAATCAGTGCCTGCGCGGGCTGAAGGACGTGCGCATGCCGATGCTGCTGACGGGGATCAGCTACTGGGCGATCGGCTTCCCAGTGGCGGCGTATTTCGGGCTCGCCACGCCCCTCGGCGCCGTCGGCGTGTGGTGGGGGCTTCTGGCGGGGCTGGCCTCGGCGGCGGCGCTGCTGGGCGCGCGGCTTTATTTGCTGCTGCGGACGTAAAGAGCTGAAAGGCCGGTTTTTCCCGGCGGGCGAACCCGCTATAGGACAGCCGGCCCGGCCGGCGCAGGAAAGGCGACATGACCCGCATCCTCATCACCTCCGCATTGCCTTACATCAACGGCGTCAAGCATCTCGGCAATCTCGTGGGCTCGATGCTGCCGGCTGACGTCTATGCGCGGTTCGAGCGCGCGCGGGGCGCGGAGGCGCTGTTCATCTGCGCCACCGACGAGCACGGCACGCCGGCCGAGCTCGCTGCGCGCGCGGCCGGCCAGACGGCGGAGGAGTACTGCGCCGAGCAGCATGAAATCCAGAAGCGCGCCGGAGAGGCCTTCGGGCTTTCCTTCGATCATTTCGGCCGCTCGTCCAACCCGCCGAACCATCGACTCACGCAGCATTTCGCCGCCGTGCTGGAGGAGCGCGGCCTCATCGAGGAGCGGGTCGACGAACAGATCTATTCGCTCGACGACCAGCGCTTTCTGCCCGACCGCTATGTGGAGGGAACCTGCCCCGAATGCGGCTACGAAAAGGCGCGCGGCGATCAGTGCGACAATTGCGGGCGGCTTCTCGATCCCGTCGATCTCATCAATCCGTATTCGGCGATTTCCGGCTCGCGCAACCTCGAAGCGCGCAAAACCCGGCACCTCTATCTTCTGCAATCGAAGATGCAGGACCGGATCGCCGCCTGGGTGGACTCGAAGAAGGACTGGCCGGCGCTCACGCGCTCCATCGCGCACAAGTGGCTGAAGGAGGGACTGAAAGACCGCTCCATCACCCGCGATCTCTACTGGGGCGTGAAGGTGGTGAAGGACGGCAAACCGCGCCCCGGCTTCGAGCACAAGGTTTTTTACGTCTGGTTCGACGCGCCCATCGAATATATCGGCGCGACGGTCGAATGGGCGGAAGCGACGGGCGGGGACTGGCGGCGCTGGTGGCGGCTCGACGAAGGCGCCGGGGACGTGCGCTACGTGCAGTTCATGGGCAAGGACAACGTCGCCTTCCACACGGTGAGCTTTCCCTGCACCATTCTGGGCTCGGAAGAGCCGTGGAAGACGGTCGACACGCTCAAGTCGCTCAACTGGCTCACCTGGTACGGCGGCAAGTTCTCGACCAGCCAGAACCGCGGGATTTTCATGGATCAGGCGCTGGAGCTATTGCCCGCCGATTACTGGCGCTGGCATCTGATGGCGAACGCGCCCGAATCCGACGACGCTTCCTTCACGCTCGAGCATTTCGCCTCGGTTGTGAACAAGGACCTCGCCGACGTGCTCGGCAATTTCGTCAACCGCATCACGCGCTTTTGCGCGGCGCGCTTCGGCGAGGCGGTCCCGGGCGACGACGCCTATGGCGAGGCGGAGGCCGCGCTCGTCGCCGAGCTCGACCGGCGACTCAAAGCCTATACGGCGCATCTCGAAGAGATGGAGTTCCGCAAGGCCTTCGTCGAGCTGCGCGCGATCTGGGCGGCGGGGAACGAATATCTCCAGATCGCCGCCCCCTGGACCAAGATCAAGGAAGACAGGGCCGCCGCCGCCGCGTCGACGCGCGCCGCGCTCAACCTCATCGTCTTCTTCGCGGCTCTTTCTCAGCCCGTCATTCCGTTCACGGCCGAAAAGATGTTCGCGATTTTCGGCCTCGATGCGAAAGAAGCGGGCCGATGGCCGACGGACGCGAAGGCCGCGCTGGATTATCTCGAACCTGGCCGGCCTTTCACGCCGCCGGAGGTGTTGTTCAGGAAAATCGAGGACGAACAGATCGCCGAATGGCGGGAAAAATTCGGCGCGCCCGTCGAATAGCGCGCGAATGGGCGGGACGGACTATCTCTTCGTCTACGGAACCTTGCGGCGCAAAGGCGGCGCGCCGCTCGCAGGCCGGCTCGCGCGGGAAGCGGTTCTTGTCGGGCCTGGCCGGTTTCACGGACGGCTTTATCTGGCGAAGGGCTACCCGGCGGCGGTCGACTCCGGCGATCCGGGCGAGGCCGTTCATGGCGATCTCCATCGCCTCGGGGACGATCCCGCTCTCCTCGCCGCGCTCGACGTTTATGAGGGTTTCGGTCCCGCCGCGCCGACGCGGGGCGGCTGGCGGCGCGTCCTGCGTCCGATCGGGGCCGGGCGGCGCTGCATTTGCGCATGGATTTATCTCTATGACGGCTTCATAGATGAGGCGGCGCGCATCGAGGGCGGGGATTATCTCGCCGCGCGGCAAGCTGGAAGAAGGACTCGCCGTTCATGATGAAAGATCTTTTTTCGCTTGAAGGCCGCGTCGCGCTCGTCACGGGCGGTTCGCGCGGCATCGGCAGGATGATCGCGCAGGGCTTCGTGGAGCAGGGCGCGAAGGTCTACATCTCCTCGCGCAAGGCCGACCAGTGCGACGCGACGGCGGCGGAGCTGTCGCAGGGCGGCGGCCAGTGCATCTCTCTGCCGCAGGACGTCTCGACGGTTGAAGGGTGCAAGGCGCTCGCCGAGAAGCTTGCCGCGAAAGAGAAATCCCTCGACATTCTGGTCAACAACGCCGGCGCGGCCTGGGGCGCCCCCTTCGACGAGTTTCCCGAGCACGGCTGGGACAAGGTGATGAACCTCAACGTCAAGTCGCTCTTCTTCCTCACCCAGGCCCTGCACGGCCTGCTCAAGGCGGCGGCCTCGCCGGAGCGGCCGGCGAAGGTCATCAACATCGCCTCGATCGACGGCATACGGATCAACCCGTGGGAGACCTATTCCTATCAGGCGTCGAAAGCGGCGGTGATCCACCTGACGCGCCGCATGGCCGCGCGCCTCATCGAGGACGACATCGCCGTCAGCGGCGTCGCGCCGGGGGCCTTCGCGTCGGAGATGAACCGCGTCGCGCGCGACGCCGGCGACGAAGTGGCCAAGCGCGTGCCGGCAAGGCGCATCGGGCGGCCCGAAGACATGGCGGGCGCGGCGGTGTTCCTCGCTTCGAAGGCGGGCGATTACGTCGTCGGCGACACGCTCGCCGTCGACGGCGGCGTCGCCTATTGCACGACGACCTCGATCGACCGCTGACGCATCCGTCCGCAGACGGCCTATTTCTTCTCCAGAAGAAGCCGGCCTTTCTTCTCGACCCGGCCGGCGATCTTCTCCGCGATCGCGGCGAGAAGGTCGGGCAGCACGACCTCGATGCGCACATGCTGCGGGAAGACGTCGATCGTTCCCGTGACATGCTGGCCGAATCCGCGCGCGGCGAAGACGAGACGGTCTTCGCCCGCCCAGTTCTCCTCGAACCTGAACAGCATTCCGCCGGCGATATGGCGCTTGAGATCGCCGAATCCGTCGGCGACGCGCCGGCGCGCCTCCTCCTTGCCGAGATCGTGGGAAATCGTCACCGTCACCGGCCGGGCCATGGCGTCCTCCTGCGCATGCCGCGCAGATGGGGGCGCGCCGGGCCGGATGCAAGCGCGCCGGCGATCGCGCAAGCCGCCGGTGCAATCGCGCGCCGGCCGGGCTATGCTCGGCGCCGTGCGGGCGGAAATGGAGGGGTTTATGCGGACGATCATTCTTGTCGTAAGCGTCGCGGCGATCGCCCTGGCGCTGACGGTGGCGGCGCTCGGGCCGGGCGTGCGCTTCGGCCTGTGGGATTACGGCGCGGCGCTCGGCTGGCTCAGAACGCTCGCGCTGCCGACTCTGGTCGCCGCAGGCCTTGCGGGGCTCGCCTTCCTGCTGGCGCTGTGGAAAGCGCGCGGGCTCGCGCTGGTCGCGCTGGTCGCGGCGGCGGGCGCGGGCGCGGCGGCCTATGCGCCGATCAAGATGCGCGAGCTCGTGCGCGCCAATCCGTTCATTCACGACGTCACCACCGATTTCGAGAATCCGCCGGCGATCATCGCGGGGGCCGACTGGCCGCGCAAAAATCCGCCGGACTATGTCGGCGCGGAAAAAGTGCGCGATTCCGGCATGACGGTCGCCGAAGCCCAGCGCGCGGCCTTTCCCGACATCGCGCCGCTCATGCTCGAGACCGACCTTTCGGCGGCGCGCGAGCAGGCGCGCGCGGCGATCCTCGCGATGGGCATGGAGATTCTCGCCGAAGGGCCGGCGGGCGATTCTTCCGGAGACGGATGGCGCATCGAGGCGGCGGCGACCTCCTTCTGGTACGGCTTCAAGGACGATTTCGTCGTGCGCCTCGCTCCTCGGGAAGAAGGAGGCGTGCGGATCGACGTGCGCTCGAAATCGCGCGTCGGCGGCTCCGATCTCGGCGCCAATGCGCGCCGGACGCGCGAGTTTCTCAAGCGGATGCAGGCCGCAGCCTGAGAAGCCGGGCGCGCCCGTCACGCCGGCGGATTGAGCAGCGCCGCGCCGGCGGGCGGCGCGACGTCGAGCGCTGCGATGCTCCCTGCGCCGAGCCGCGCGCGCCCTTCGGCGACCAGACGCAGACATGCCGGGTACAGACGATGCTCCTGTTCGAGGATGCGCGCGGCGAGCCGCGCCGCGTCGTCGCCGGGCAGGACCGGCACGGCGGCCTGGCCAAGGATCGGGCCGGCGTCCATCTCGGCGGTCACGAAATGCACGGTGCAGCCGGCGATCTTCACCCCCGCCGCGATCATTCGTTCGTGCACGTCAAGTCCTTTGAAGGCGGGCAGGAGGGAAGGGTGGATGTTGAGCAGCCGGCCTTCCCATTTCGCGACGAAGCCGGGAGTCAAGAGGCGCATGAATCCGGCGAGGCAGACCAGCTCGATCTTCGCCGCCTTGAGCGCCGCGTCGAGCGCCGCGTCGAAGGCCGCGCGGCCGGCCTCGCCCCGGCCGAATTCGCGGTGATCGATCGTCAATGTCGGCGCGCCGGCCCGCCGCGCGCGGGAAAGGCCTTCCGCATCAGGACGATTCGAGATCACGAGCGCGATCTCGGCCGGATAATCCGGCGCCGATGCGGCGTCGAGCAGAGACTGCAGATTCGTTCCGCGTCCTGAAATAAGAACGGCCGTCCGCGCGCGCGCCATGCCGCTTACGCCTTCTCGACGGCGCCGACGACGCGCGCCCGCTCGCCCGCGGCGGCGAGCGCGGCGAGCGCGGCGTCCGCGCCGTCGGGCGCAATGACGAGAACCGCGCCGATCCCGCAATTGAAAGTGCGGCGCATTTCCTCCGTAGACAGACGGCCTGCCTCGCGCAGCCATTCGAACACAGGCGGCAGGGCGAGGCTCGCCTCGTCGAAGCGCGCCCTGAGCGTTTCGTCGAGAACGCGCGGCACGTTCTCGACAAGGCCGCCGCCGGTGATATGGGCGAAGCCGCGCGCGTCGTGGCGGCGCAGGATCGGCAGCGCAGACTTCACATAGATGCGCGTCGGCGCGAGCAGCGCCGCGCCGAGGGTGCGGTCCGGCTCGAAAGGCGCGGGCGCGTCCCAGGAAAGGCCCGCCTCGGCGACGATCTTGCGAATGAGCGAATAGCCGTTCGAATGCGGGCCGGAGGAGGCGACGCCGATGAGAACGTCGCCGGGCGCGGCCGGACGCGGCAGAAGCGCCTCGCGCTCGACGGCGCCGACGCAAAAGCCCGCAAGGTCGTACTCGCCCTCGGCGTACATGCCGGGCATCTCGGCGGTCTCGCCGCCGATCAGCGCGCAGCCGGCTTCCGCGCAGCCGGCGGCGATTCCTTCGATCACCTTCGCCGCAACCCCTTCGTCGAGCCGGCCGGTCGCGAAATAATCCAGGAAAAACAGGGGCTCGGCGCCCTGCGCCAGCACGTCGTTGACGCACATGGCGACGAGATCGACGCCGACCGTGTGATGAATCCCCGTCGCGAAGGCGATCTTGAGCTTGGTGCCGACGCCGTCCGTCCCGGAAACGAGCAGCGGGTCGCGATAGCCCGCGGCCTTGAGGTCGAACACCCCGCCGAAGCCGCCCAGCGCCGCGTCCGCGCCGGCGCGCGCCGTAGCCCGGGCGAGGGGCGCGATGGCGGAGACCAGTCTCTCGCCGGCGTCGATGTCGACGCCGGCCTTCTTGTATGCGTCGCTCATGGCGCCCGTGTAGACCAATCGCGGCGCGACGCAAGCCGCATTCAGGGGGAAACGCCGGCCGGGCCGGCCGGCGGGAAATCGGCCCGCCGGGGATGCGCGCCGCGCCGCGCGCCGGTATAACGGCTCGACTCGCCGGAAGGCTTGCGGAGAAACGGGATGAATCGGTTTTGGCGTCGTGTGAAGGGCGGTCTGGCGGCCGCCGGGCTCGCGTTTTTCGGCCAGTCGGGCGGCGCGCTCGCGGTGGGCGACGACGTCTTCGTGGTGCCGCGCGTGCCGGTCCAGGCCGAAGCCGAGAGCGCCGCGGCGGCGAAGGCCGCCGCCCAGACCCAGGGCCGCCGGCGGGCGATGGACATTCTCCTGCGCCGGATCACGGCGGAGGAGGACTGGATCTATCTGCCGCGCCTCGCGGCCGGCGAGCCGGCTCCGGCCGCCGAGCCCGCCCCCTACGGGGCGGAAGGCGCCGACCCTTACGCTCCCTTCGACCCCTATGCGGCGCGGATCCCGGGCGAATCCTACCCTGAAACGCCCGGCGTCGCCGAAAAGCAGGCGATCGTCCTGACCGACCGCGATCTCGAAAATCTCGAGTCGAGCTTCGAGGTCTATGGCGAGAAAAGCTCGGCGCGCACCTATCGCGCTTTCATCACCTATCGCTTCAAGCCGGACGCCGTGCGCCGGCTCCTGCGCGAGGCGCATCTGCCCTACAGCGAAACGCAGATGCGAACCGCGCTGGTGCTGCCGGTCCTTCAGACCCAGAACGGGCTTTATCTGTGGGAGGAGAACAATCCCTGGATGGCGGCGTGGAAATCGCGGCCCTTCAACAACGAGCTGACGCCGATGATCGCGCCTCTGGGCGATCTCGAAGACGCCGCGCGCGTCACGCCCCGCAAGGCTCTCGACCTTGACGCCGAGGCGCTGGAGGCCATGGCCGATCACTATGCGGTCAGCCAGGTCATCGTCGCCCATGCGCTGCTGCGTCAGCAGAACGGCGAAGACCGGCTTACGGTCCGTCTCATCAACGGCTATCGCGAAGCGGCGGCCGAGGCGCCCTTGAGCGCGCTCGAGGAAGACATCACGGGGCTTCTCGAGCCGGGCGAGTACGAAACCGTCCAGCCCGGCGTGGAGGAGCTCGCCGCGAAGACCGGCGACGTTCTGGCGCAGGTCGCCCTCGCGGAGCCTTCGGGCAACTTCCCGACGCTGGCGGAACGCGCGATCGAGTCGGCGATCGCGAAATACGCCGCCGGCTGGAAGGCGCGCACGCTGATCGACCATTCTTCCGAAGCCGTTCTCGAGACCAGCGCCTTCTTCCGCTCGCTCGACGACTGGAAACGCATTCGTGCGGGCCTCGACGCGACGCCGCTCGTCGGCTCGGCGCAGGTTTTCGCGCTGTCCCCGCGCGGGGCGGAGCTGCGCCTCAAGGTGTTCGGCGATCCGAACCGCCTCGCGGTGGCGCTCGAGAATTACGGCGTCGTCTTCTGGACCGAGGACGGCGAGCGCTGGCTGCTCGCCGCCGCGTCCCAGGCGAGCCAGCTTCGCGGCAGCCGCCTGCTGCGCCGCCGGTAAGGGCGCCCCCGGCGCAGGGCCCGCCCGCCGGAGGGACGAACGCGATCGATGACGACCCAACTCGCCCTCGACTTTCCGTCCGCGCCGCCCCGTTACCGGCGCGCGGACTTCATCGCCGCCGGGGCCGCCGCGTCGGCGCTCGCGGCGGCGGACGGCTTCGCCGCTTCGTCCGAGCCGGCGCTGGCGATCTGCGGGCCCGCCGGCGCGGGCAAGACGCATCTGGCCCACATTCTCGCCGAAGCGCTGGGACGCCCCGTGGTCGCGCTCGCCGACGCCGTCGGGCGGCCGTTCGCGCCGGGGGCGCGGCTGATCGCCGACGACGCCGACAGGGGCGCCGACCCCGGGGAGTTTCTCGCCCTCGTCGAAGCCGTGCGGGAAAGGGGCGGACGGCTGGTCCTGGCCGGGCGCGGCGACCCGCGGGACTGGGCCGGGGGCCTGCGCGATCTCGAGACCCGGCTGGCCGCCATGGCGCGCATCGTCATGCCCGAGCCCGACGAAGCGCTGCTGCGCGCGGTGATGCTCAAGGCCTTCGAGGATCGCCAGCTCAGGGTCTCCCCGGGCGTCGTCGACTACGCCGCGCCGCGCCTTCCGCGCACCTACGCGGCCGCGCGCGCCTTCGTGGAGGCGGCCGAAGAGGAGCTCAAAGCCGCCGGCCGGCCGATCAATCTCGGGCTTGCGCGGCGGGCGATCGCGCGGCTCTTCTGACGGGCGCCTTCTAAATCGCCGCCGCGGGCGTATGTTTATGTAACGCTTTTGGATTAGGTTTCCGCCGGCGACGGCGGCAGGGACGTTATGGCCAACGCGGACGACGCAATGCGCAGCGAAGAACGGATCGCGGCCGATCTCGTCGAGCGCGCGCGCCCGCCCGCGCCCGAACCGCCGCGCTACGCCCCGGACTCGCCGGACCGCTTCATCAACCGCGAGCTGTCCTGGCTCGCGTTCAATTCCCGCGTGCTGGAAGAGGCGTTCAACGAGCGCCATCCCATCCTCGAACGCCTGCGGTTCCTGTCGATCTCGGCGAGCAATCTCGACGAGTTCTACATGGTGCGCGTGGCGGGCTTGCGCGGACAGGTGCGCGAAGGCGTCAGCGTGCTGAGCCAGGAAGGGCTCACCCCGCAGGAGCAGCTCACCCTCATCAACCAGCAGACTTTCGAGCTGATGGAGCGCCAGCAGCGCTGCTGGCGGATGCTGCAGCCGGCGATGCGCGAGGCCGGCGTCGAAGCGCTCGACGCCGAGGAGCTGACGGCGGAGGAGGAGGCCTGGCTGGAGGAGGAGTTCCTTCGCAACATCTTCCCTATTCTCACGCCGATCGCGCTCGACCCGGCCCATCCGTTTCCGTTCATCCCCAATCTCGGCTTCGTCCTGTGCTTCAACATGAAGCGCAAGGACGGCTCGGTGCTGACGACCCTGCTGCCCCTGCCGATCAAGATTTCGCGCTTCATCCGGCTGCCGGCCTTCAACCGCGCCGACGACCGCAGGAACGTCGTGCGCTTCATCGCGCTCGAAAAGGTCATCGTCCGGTTCATCCGGCACCTCTTTCCCGGCTATGTCATGGCCGATCACGGCGCGTTCCGGATCATCCGCGACTCCGACGTGGAGATCGAGGAGGAGGCCGAGGACCTCGTGCGCGTGTTCGAGACGATGCTGAAGCGGCGCCGGCGCGGCGACGTGATCCGCGTCAAGATCGACGCGCGCACCCCGCCACAGCTCCAGAATCTGATCTTCGACCGGCTGCGCGTGACCGCGCAGGACATCGTGCGCATCGACGGCATTCTCGGCCTCGCCCAGACGAGCGAGATCATCCCCGCCGACCGGCCGGATCTGCAGTTTCCCGCCTATGAGCCGCGCTTTCCCGAGCGCATCCGCGAGCATGGCGGCGACTGCTTCTCGGCCATCCGCTCGAAGGACATCGTGGTGCATCACCCTTACGAGTCCTTCGACGTCGTGGTGCAGTTCCTCAAGCAGGCCGCCGCCGATCCGCAGGTCGTCGCCATCAAGCAGACGCTGTACCGCACCTCCAAGCAGTCGCCAATCGTCAGTGCCCTGATCGAGGCCGCCGAGGCGGGCAAGAACGTGACCGCCCTCGTCGAGCTGAAGGCCCGCTTCGACGAAGAGGCGAACATCAATTGGGCGCGCGCGCTGGAACGGGCCGGCGTCAACGTGGTCTACGGCTTCGTCGAATACAAGACGCACGCGAAGCTCTCCATGGTGGCGCGCGAGGAGGCGGACGGCACGCGCACTTACACCCATGTCGGCACCGGCAATTATCACCCGATCACGGCGCGCATCTATACGGACCTGTCTCTGTTCACCTGCGATCCGGCGATCGGGCGCGACGCGGCGAAGGTGTTCAACTACGTCACCTCCACCGCGCCGCCACAGAGCTTCGAGCGGTTCTTCGTCGCGCCGGTGAACGCCCGCGAGAAGATCATGGGGCTGATCGACGACGAGATCAGACACGCCAGGGCCGGCCGGCCGGCGGCGATCTGGGCGAAGATGAACGCCCTCGTCGACGGCGAGATGATCGACAAGTTCTACGAGGCGAGCGGGGCCGGCGTGCAGATCGATCTCGTCGTGCGCGGCGTGTGCTGCCTGCGCCCGGGCGCGCCGGGTCTGTCGGAAAACATCCGTGTCAAGAGCATCGTCGGGCGGTTTCTGGAGCATGCGCGCATCTACTGCTTCGGCGCCGGCAAGCCGCTGCCGCACCCGGGCGCGAAGGTGTTCATCGCCTCGGCGGACCTGATGCCGCGCAATCTCGATCACCGCGTCGAGATCTTCTGTCCGGTCCTCAATCCGACCGTGCACAGCCAGATTCTCGACCAGATCATGGTCGCCAACCTGAAGGACGAGGCGCAGAGCTGGCGGCTCGGCCCGGACGGCGTCTATACGCGGGTCGAGATCCCCGAAGGCGCCGCGCCGTTCAATGTTCATACTTACATGATGACGAATCCGAGCCTGTCCGGGCGCGGCGCGGCGATCGAGTATCATGCCCCCAAGCCCCTGACGGGCGGGCGATGAGCGCGCGGCGGGGCGGGACTCGACAGCGCGGGAATCGGGACAAGCTCGCGGCGCGGCGCGGGCGGTCCCGCCCGCCGATGGGGAAGGGCGCGCAAACGCATGTTTGAAGGCTTCGCGCAGAACGTCCGGCCGGCCGGCGCCGCGGCGCGCGAGGCCGTCGTCGACATCGGCTCGAACTCGATCCGTCTCGTCATTTTCGACGGGCCGCGCCGGGCGCCCGCGCCGATCTGCAACGAAAAGGCGCTGTGCGGGCTCGGGCGCGACATGACGCCGGAGGGCGCGCTCAACCCGACCGCGGTCGACTATGCGCTGGCGACCCTGCGCCGCTTCCGCCGGCTTCTGGCCGCTCATGGCGAGCCGCCGACGACGACCATCGCCACCGCCGCGGTGCGCGAGGCGAAGGACGGCAAGGCCTTCGTCAAGGCCGCGCGCGCGCTGGGTTTCGACGTGCGCGTCATCGACGGGGCGGAGGAGGCGCGCCTCGCCGCCCTCGGCGTCGTGTCCTACGAGCCGGGCGCGACCGGTCTCGTCGGCGACATGGGCGGGGGCAGTCTGGAGCTGATCGGCGTCGATCAGGGCGAGATCCGCGACAGCGCGAGCCTGTCGATCGGGCCCCTGCGGCTGATGCAGCAGACCGGCGGCAAGGTCGCCGACGCCGAGGCGATCATCGCGCAAGCCCTCGACGGCGTCGGCTGGCTGAAGGCCGACGGCTTGGGCGACGGCGGCCGCTTCGGCACGCTTTTCTCCGTCGGCGGGGCGTGGCGGGCGGTCGCGCGCATCCATATGCGCTTGCGCGGCTATCCGCTCTCGGTGCTGCACCACTACGAGCTGTCGGATGATGAGGCGGTCGAAATCTGCGATCTCCTCTCGAAGCAGAGCCGGCGCTCGCTCGAGGAGATTCCCGGCATCCCGCGCCGGCGGATCGACACGCTGCCCTATGCGGCGCTGGTGCTGAAGGCGGTGCTGAAGCGATCCGGCGCGCGCCGGGTGATGGTCTCCGCCGGCGGCGTGCGCGAGGGCGTGCTCTACGACCGGCTGGGCGCGGAGGAGCGCAGAGAGGATCCGCTGCTCGCCGGCTGCCGGTTCTTCGCCGGGCGCCTCGCGCCGGAGCCGGCCATGGGCGAGGCCGTCTTTCAGTTCACGGACGGGCTGTTCGCCGAGGAGAGACCGCAGCAGCGTCGCCTGCGCATGGCGACCTGCCTTCTGTGCGATATCGGCGCCTATTTCCACCCCGACCTGCGCGCCGCGCAGGCTTTCGACATCGCCGCGCGGGCGCCCTTCTACGGCGTGACCCATCAGGAGCGCGCCGCGATGGCGCTGGCGCTCTATTGCCGTCATGGCGGCCGCATGCCGACGCGGCCGGACGAGCAGGCGCTCGATCTTCTGTCCGAGGACGAACAGACGCGCGCCCTGCGGCTCGGGCTCGCCCTGCGGCTCGCCGGCTCCTTCGCGCCCAAGGCGCCGGACGCGCTCGCCGGCTGCGGCGTTCGGCTGGAAAAGGACGCGCTCGTCTTCCGCGCGCCGGCGACCGTCCGTGAGCTGATGTTCGAGCTGCCCAGGCGCCGCCTCGCCGCGCTCGCGGCCGCCTGCGGCGCCGAGCCGATCGAAGAGTATTACTGATCGCCTGCCGGGACGACGTCGACGCCCGCGCGCCCGAGCTTCAGCGCGATCTCGCCGCGCCTGAGCCGCAGGGCGAGCGCGCCGAACACCTCGCGCCGCCAGCCGTGCAGCGCCGGCGCGTCCTCGCCGAGCGCGATCGCTTCGAGATCGGCGGCCGAGGCGACAAGCTTCGGCGCGACGTGAAACCGCTCGCACTGGCGCTTGAGCAGCACCTTGAGAAGATCGAGGACGTCCGGCGGCGGGGCGCGCCGTTCGGCGCGGTCGATCTTGGGCAGCGCCTTTTTGTCCATCGCCGCGCCGGCGGCGATCGCGTCGAGGATGGCCTGGCCGGCGCGCGAGCGCTCGAAGCCGGTCGGGATCGAGCGCGCGCGGGCGAGTTCGGCCGGCGTCTTCGGTTTGAGGCGGGCGAGCTCGAAGATCGCTTCGTCCTTCAGGATTCGCCCGCGCGGCGCGTCGCGGGTCTGCGCCTCGCGCTCGCGCCATTCGGCGAGCTTGATGACGGGGCCGAGATCGGCCGGGCGCACGCCCTTGAGCTTCAGCCGCTTCCACGCCTCCTCCGGCGCGATGCGATAGAGCGCCGGGTCGGCGAGGGCGGCCATCTCCTCGGCCACCCAATGGGCCCGGTCGTCCGCCGCCAGCTTCTTCTCGAGAATGGGATAGGCGTCGCGCAGATAAGTCACGTCCGAGAGCGCATAGGCGAGCTGGGCCTGCGACAAGGGCCGGCGCGACCAGTCGGTGAAGCGCGAGCCCTTGTCGATGCGCGCGCCCAGCAGCGCGCGCATCAGCGGCTCGTAGCCGATCTGGTCGCCGAAGCCGCAGGCCATCGCCGCGATCTGCGTATCGAACAGCGGCGTCGGCGCGGCGTCCGTCAGATGATGGAAGATCTCGACGTCCTGCCGGGCGGCGTGAAAGACCTTCACGACGCGCTCGTCCTGCAGCGTCTCGAGCAGCGGGTCGAGCTCGATGCCTGACGCCAGCGGGTCGATGACCGCCTCGACCCCCTCCGCCGCGACCTGAACGAGGCACAGGATCGGCCAGTAGGTCTTCTCGCGCATGAATTCGGTGTCGATCGCCGCATAGGGCCGGCGCGCGACCGCGCGCATGGTCTCGGCGAGCGTTTTCGTATCGGTGATGAGCTGCATATGGGGGCGGGCTTCTATCAGCGCCGGCCCGGCCCGTCACCCCCGCCCGCGCCGGGCCGACGTCGCGCCTTCCGGCCGGCCTGCGGAGCGGCGCGCCGGGGCGAGTCTTGACATCGCGGGCGCGAATCGCCACTCCGGCGCGACCGTCGAACAGGGGACCGGAATGCACGCCTATCGCACGCATACCTGCGGAGCGCTTCGCAAGAACCATGTGGGCGAGACCGTCCGGCTGTCGGGCTGGGTCCACCGCAAGCGCGACCATGGCGGGCTTCTGTTCATCGATCTGCGAGACCATTACGGGCTGACGCAGCTCGTCGTGGAGCCCGAAGCGCCCTTTTTCGGCGCGGTCGAGCGGGTCCGGCAGGAAAGCGTCATCCGCATCGAGGGCCGGGTCGTCGCCCGCACGCCCGACACCGTGAACCCCAATCTCGCCACCGGCGAGATCGAGGTGCGCCTCGACTCCTTCGAGGTGCTCTCGGCCGCCGACGAGCTGCCGCTGCCGGTGTTCGGCGAGCCGGACTATCCGGAGGAGATCCGCTTCCGGCACCGCTATCTCGACCTGCGGCGCGAGACGCTGCACCGGAACATCATGCTGCGCTCGGCGATCATCCGGGCGATCCGGCAGGGAATGGAGGCCAAGGGCTTCACCGACTTCCAGACGCCGATCCTGACCGCCTCCTCGCCGGAAGGCGCGCGCGACTTTCTCGTGCCCTCGCGGCTTCATCCGGGCCGGTTCTACGCGCTGCCCCAGGCGCCCCAGATTTTCAAGCAGCTCATCATGGTGGCGGGCTTCGACCGCTACTATCAGATCGCGCCCTGCTTCCGCGACGAGGACGCGCGCGCCGACCGGGCGGCGGGCGAGTTCTACCAGCTCGACCTCGAAATGAGCTTCGTCGAGCGCCAGGACGTGTTCGACGCCGTCGGGCCGGTCGCGCGCGACGTCTTCGCCCAGTTCTCGGGCGGCCGTCCGGTTACGGACTATCCGTTCCCGATGATCGCCTATGACGAGGCGATGCTGAAATACGGAACCGACAAGCCGGATCTGCGCAACCCGCTCGAGATGCAGGTCGTGTCGGACCATTTCCGCGGCTCGGGCTTCAAGGTCTTCGCCTCGATCCTCGAGGCGAGCCCGAAGAACGAGGTGCGCGCGATCCCGGCGCCGAAGGGGGGAAGCCGCGCCTTCTGCGACCGGATGAACGCCTGGGCGCAGCGCGAGGGCCTGCCCGGCATGGGCTACATGATCTTCGAGGAAGGCGAGGCGAAAGGCCCGCTCGCGAAGAACATCGGGCCCGAGCGGTCCGAGGCGGTCCGCGCGCAGCTCGGCCTCAAGGCGGGCGATGCGGCGTTCTTCCTCGCGGGGAACCCGAAGGACTTCGTCGCGATCGCCGGCAAGGCGCGCAACGTCGTCGCCGAAGAGCTCGGCCTGCTCGACCGGGACCGCTTCGAGTTCTGCTGGATCGTCGATTTCCCGATGTATGAGTGGAACGAGGAGAAGAAAGTCATCGAGTTCGGGCACAATCCCTTCTCGATGCCGCAGGGCGGGCTCGAGGCGCTCGAAGCGGCGAAGACGGACGAAGAGATCCTCGCCGTCAAGGCCTTCCAGTACGACCTCGTGTGCAACGGCTACGAGCTCGGCTCCGGCGCGATCCGCAACCATCGCCCGGACGTCATGATCAAGGCCTTTGAGATCGCAGGCTACGGCCGGGAGGTCGTCGAAGAGAAATTCGGCGGCATGCTGAACGCCTTCCGCTACGGCGCGCCGCCCCATGGCGGCTGCGCGCTGGGCATCGACCGCATCGTGATGCTGCTGGCCGACCGCCAGAACATCCGCGAAGTGACGATGTTCCCCATGAACCAGCAGGCGCAGGACCTTCTGCTCGGCGCGCCGGGCGAGGCGAGCCCCGAGCAGCTCAAGGAGCTGCACATCCGCGTCGTCCCGCCCATCGCGGAGAAGAAGGACTGAGGCGTTTCGCGCGAAACGCAACAGCGGCGAGTCCGGCTCGTTCATGCGCCATGCGGGCTCCGGCCCGGTTTCGAACGATTCGCCTTCCGGCGTTTCGCGCGAAACCGCCCGCCGCGGCGGCGCGCCGGCGCGGCCGTCGCGGCCGGGCGAAGCGGGGATGGGAAACGACGCGGGTCCGTTCATGCGCCCATTATCGAGCCGGTCCGAAGGGCGGGGATAACTATCCCCGCTTTTTAGCTAACTCGTTGTTTTTTCTGGGCGCGAGTTCCGCGTAAAGGTGGAAGAATTCAGGAATCGGAAAGGCGGCGGGCGATTGGCTGAAAGCAGGTTCCCGTCGTCCCGGGCGCGGCGCGGCATGAAATGACGCGCCGCAGACCCGGGACCGTTCTCGGCCCGCTCCATCGTCGTCCCGGGCGCATTGCGGCATCCTTGATGATGCAATGCAGACCCGGGACCGTTCTCGGCCCGCTCCGCCTTCGTCCCGGATGCAGCGCAGCGCGAAGCGGCGCGCCGCTGATCCGGGGTCGGGCGCGGCAGGGCGCGGGCGCTTGCCGATGGCGATCCCGGGTCGGCGCCGCATCGCCTGCGCGCTGCGGCGCGCCCGGGACGACGGTTGCTGTTCTGCGCTGAAGCGCGGCGCATGCGCAGTGGCCACGGGCGGGGCGGGATGCTAGCTTTATGTTTCAAAGTCATTTGCAGGAGCCGGCCCCATGACCGAACCGCGCCCCGAAGAGGCCGCCCGCGGCTCGCTCGATCAGGACATCGCCGCCGAGCTTTCCTATGTGCGCGCGCTGGCCGAAGAGGGGCGCGCCGCCCCGCTCGTCGGCGGGGCGCTTTACGTGCTGTGGGGCGCGCTCACTGCGCTCGCCGCCTTTGCGAGCTGGCTGGCGGCGACGGGGGTTCCGCCTTTCGACGCGCTCGGCGCCTGGCGGATCTGGGTCGGCGCGGGCGTCGCCGGCTGGGCGCTGTCCTTCGTGCTGGGCGGGCGGGCCGGGCGCAAGCCGGGCGCGGCGACGGTCGGCAACCGCACGGCGAACGCGGCGTGGCTCGCGGTCGGCATATTCATCACCCTGTTCTTCATTGTCCTGAGCGTCGTTCACGACGATTACGTCGAAGCGGGCGTGCCGCGGTATTTCCTCTTTTCGCTGATGTTTCCGGTCGCTTTCGGACTATACGGCGTGGCGTTCTTCGCGACCGCCGCGGCGGCGCGCACGGTCTGGTTTCGTTACGCCGCCTTCGCGGCGTGGGGATTCTCCGCGCTCTGCCTTTTTCTGCTCGGCAGCATCCATCAGATGCTGGCGGCGGGCGCGGGCGCGTTCGTCTGCGCGGTCCTTCCGGGAATCGCGCTGATGCGGCGTGAGCCGAAGGAGATCGTCTAGCCCCATGTCGGCGCCGGGTCCGTTCGACTATCGCGAAATCGACGACGTCGTGCACGGTCGCGTGCGGCTGGCGCTGATGGCGTATCTGTCGGGCGCGGGCGCGGCCGAGTTCAGCGAGATCAAGGCGAAGATCGGCGGCGCGAGCGACGGCAATCTCTCCGTACACATCAGAAAGCTCGAAGAGGCCGGCTATGTGCGCGTCGAAAAGCGCTTTCGCGGGCGCCGCCCGCAGACCCTGTGCCATCTGACGGAGAAGGGCCGCGAGGCCTGGATCGCCTATATCCGCCGCATGGAGACCCTGTTGCGCCCCCGGGCTGGGAAATGAGGCCGCATCAAAGCGCCAGGCGCATATAGACGACGTCCGGCTCGGGATTGTCGTAATAGGCTTGCGCGCGGGCGAAGCCCATCGATTCGTACATGGCGACGGCGGGTTTCAGCCGTTCGAGCGTATCGAGGACCATCTCGGCGAAGCCTTTCGCGCGCGCCTCGGCGATGATCGCCTCGGCGAGGCGCCGGCCGAGGCCGGTTCCGCGAAAGGCGGGGCGCACATAGAGCCGCTTCATCTCGCAGCGGCGCGCGTCGAGGCGTTTCAGGGCGACGCAGCCTGCGGGCGCGTCGTCCGCGCCGGCCAGAAGCGCGGCCTCATAAACGCCCGCCGGATCGGCGAGTTCGGCGGCGAAGTTCTGAAAGCACAGATCGACGCCCAGCTCCTCGGCGTATTCGCGGAGCATTTCCGTCAGCATACGGAAATCCGCCGGGCTTTCGGCGCGGCGGACGGCGGGCGGCGCGCTCATTCGCGCGGGGCGGGCCGGCGCCCGCCGCCGAGAAGGCGCAGGACGATCCAGACCGGCGCGACCACCGCCGCGCCGATGACGAGCCAGGTCGCGAGCCGGCCGGCGATCTCCCCGATGGAATCGCCGAGCGCCGAGACGAGATCGCGCGCGAGGTGGAAGATCCCGCCCCAGAACTCGCGGGGGCCGAGCCCGATCACCGACAGAAGCGCGCCGACGAGAATGCTCGCGACGACGAGCTGGATGATCGTCTTGCCCGCGCTGCGTCCGACGAGCCGGGTCTTGAGGTCGTTCTCGGCCATGCGCCGCTCCTGTCCGGTCCGCCGCGAAAATAGCCGAGGGGCCGCGCGCGGGCCAGCCCCTGCGCCGGCGGCTCAGGCCGCCTGCTGCACGATCTGTCGCACGGGGAAGGGGATGGTGATCCCGTCGGCGTCGAAGCGCTCCTTGACCGCCTTGGTCAGCGCCCATTTCACGGGGAAGAGATCGGCCGACTGGGTCCACACGCGGCAAAGAATATCGACCGAGCTGTCGCCGAGATTATCGACGACGACGATCGGTTCGGGCTCGCGCAGGATGCGTCCATCGGCGTCGACCTCGGCGCGCACCGCCGCGATCGCCTTGTCGAGATCGTCGCCATAGGACACGCCGAAGACGAGATCGAGCCGGCGCGTGGGGTGTGCGGAGTAATTCACGATGGCGTTCGCCCATACCGCGCCGTTGGGAATCACCACCTTGCGGTTGTCGAGGGTGGCGAGCTCGGTCGCCATCAGCGAGATCGCCTTGACCGTTCCCCCGTGGCCGGCGACCTCGATGAAGTCGCCGACATTGAAGGGCCGGAAGCCGAGCAGCATTACGCCCGAGGCGACATGGCCGAGCGTGCCCTGAAGCGCCAGGCCGATGGCGAGGCCCGCCGCGCCGATCACCGCCGCGAAGCTGGTCGTCGGCACGCCGAAGACGCCGAGGGTGGTGATGACGACGAGCGCGATGAGGCCGTAATAGACCAGACTCGACAGGAAGCTCGCCAGCGTCTCGTCGATGCGCGGCGATTTCCTCAGCCCGCCGCCGACGACTTTTCTGATCCTGCCGGCCGCCCACAGGCCGAGAACGAGCACGATGAGCGCGCCGGCCGCGTCGAACAGAAAGGGCGTCGCCTGCGCGACCGATTCGCGCACGAACGTCGCGGCCGCTTCGGCGTCGACGGCGGGAATGACGGTCTGGGCTTCTTCGTCTTGCATGTCGGTCCGCCTCCTTTGCGAATGGTTCGGAGGCAGAATAGGCCGTGATGCGCCGCTGGCAACCGCAAGAGGCGCGAAACGACCGGCGAATCAGCTTTCGGCGGGCCTGAACGCGAGCGCGACGCCGTTGTTGCAGTAACGAAGGCCGGTCGGCGCCGGGCCGTCGTTGAACACGTGGCCCTGATGGCCGCCGCAGCGCGCGCAATGATATTCCGTACGCGGCACGATAAGACGGAAATCGCTCTTCGTGCCGATCGCGTTCGGCAACACGTCGAAGAAGGAAGGCCAGCCGGTGCCGGAATCGAATTTGTGCTCGGATGAGAACAGATCGTACCCGCAGCCGGCGCAGGCGTAGACGCCTTTGCGCTTCTCCTCGTTGAGCGGGCTCGTCCATGGCCGCTCGGTGCCTTCGCGGCGCAGCACCGCATAGGCTTCGGGCGACAGGCGCTCCTTCCATTCGCGCTCGGAAAGGCGCCACTTGTCGTAGTCGGGAATAAGCGCCGGATCGGGATCGGTCATGGCGTCGGTCCTTTCTCGCCCGCGCGCGCCGCCCGCGAAGAGGGCGAAGGCGGCGGCGCCCAGAAACAGGCGTCGGTTCATCGTTCGGCGCTCCTGCGCGGCGGCGTTCTCATGCGTCCGCTTACGCCATCGGCGCGATCGCCTCCAATAAAATGGGCGCGAGCAGCAACAGCCCGGCGTTCCGGTTGCTCCGGAACAAGGCCAGGCAGCGCGCGCGGTCGTCGATGTCGAGGCGGTGAATCTGCCAGGCGAAATGCGCCGCGGCCGGCGCGAGCGCCGCGTAATAGAGAAGCGAGAAACCCGACAGCGCGCCGGCGAGCGCGAAGAGGGCGAGCGTCGCGCTGTAGAACAGGACGAGCGCCGGGCGCGTCGCGGGGCCGAGCCTCAGCGCGGCCGATTTCACGCCGATCAGCGCGTCGTCCTCCTTGTCCTGATGGGCGTAGATCGTGTCGTAGCCGAGGGTCCAGAAGATCCCCGCCGCGTACAGGCAGAACGCCGGCGCGCCAAGCCCGCCGGCCGCGGCGGCGTATCCCATCAGCGCCCCCCAGTTGAAGGTGAAGCCGAGCCAGAGCTGCGGCCAGTAGGTCACGCGCTTCGTGAACGGATAAATCGCGACGAAAGCGAGCGAGCCGAGGCCCAGATAGATCGTGAAGCGGTTGAACTGCACGAGCGCGAGCAGGCCGATCAGGCACAGCCCGACGAGAAACGCCCAGGCGCGCCGCACGGAAATCTGCCCGCTCGGGATCGGCCGCAGCGCCGTGCGCGCGACGCGCGCGTCGATGTCGCGGTCGACGATGTCGTTATAGGCGCAGCCCGCCCCGCGCATGACGAAAGCGCCGAGCGCGAACAGGGCGGCGTAATAGAGCAGCATGAGCGCGCCAGGGCCCGCGCCTTGCGCGCCGGCGAGCGCGAGGCCCCAAAGGCAGGGGATCAGCAGCAGCCAGGTTCCGATCGGCCGGTCGGCGCGCGCCAGCCGCAGATAGGGCTTGGCCGGGTCGGGCGCGAAACGATCGACCCAGTTGCGGGCCTCGGCGTCGGCGGGGGCGGGCGCGGCTTGCGGAGCAGTCGTCATGATCCCATTTCTAGCCGTCCGGCCGGCGGCTTCAAACCCGCCGCCGGACTTGCCGCCGGAAAGTCGTCCGCCTATGGCCTCGACATGTCGTCGCTGATTCGTCTGCATATCGACGCGCCGCTCGCCGAAGGCGGGAAAGCGTCGATTTCGCGCGCGCAGGTTCATTACCTGAAGACCGTCATGCGGCGGGGCGAGGGCGACCCTCTCGTCGTGTTCAACGCGCGCGACGGCGAGTTTGCCGCGACGATCGAATCGCTGGGCGGCAAAGGCGGCGTCGTCGCGGCGGGCGCGCGCCGCCGCGCCCCCGAGCCCGAGCCGGACCTCTGGCTCGCCTTCGCGCCGGTCAAGCGCGGCGCGGTCGATTTCATCGTGCAGAAGGGAACGGAGCTGGGCGCGGCGCGCTTTCTGCCGACGACGACGGCGCGCACCAACGCCGCGCGGGTCAGGGAGGACCGCCTGGCGGCCATCGCCTGCGAGGCGGCCGAGCAGTGCGGGCGGCTGTCGGTTCCGGCGGTCGCGCCCCTGCGTCCGCTTGCGGCGATGCTCGACGAATGGCCGGCCGGCCGGCGCCTGATGTATTGCGACGAGGCGGGCGACGCGCCGGACGAGGAATGGGGCGGGCGCGCGGGCCGCGCCGCCCCGGCGCTCGAGGCGCTGAAGGACGCGCCGGCGGGGCCCTGGGCGATTCTGATCGGGCCGGAGGGCGGCTTCGCGCCGGAGGAGCGCGCGCGCCTGCGCCGGCTCGATTTCGTGACGCCGGTCACGCTGGGCCCGCGCATCCTGCGCGCCGACACGGCGGCGATCGCCGCGTTAACCCTGTGGCAGGCCGCGCTCGGGGACTTGAGGCGGGTCTGATGAGCGAGAATAACTCACAATCGCGCGAGCAGAACTTTCTTGGCGCGACGCGCCGACGCCGATAGAGGATCAAGCCTTTCGCAGCGCGCCGCGCTTGTCTGGAGATTGTCGTTTTGAGCACCGCAAGCCCGCAGGAGCCCGGCGCGCCGCCGATCGAGTCGATCGATCAGCTTACGGCCTATCTGGAAGCCGGTTCGAAGCCGAAGTCCGAATGGCGCATCGGCACGGAGCACGAAAAGTTCGTCTACTGCCGGACGAGCCTGAAGCCTGTCGGCTATGAAGGCGAGACCGGCATCCGCGCCATTCTCGAGGAAATGTCCCGGCGCAGCGGCTGGAGCCTGATCGTCGAGAACGGCCTGCCCATCGGGCTCAGGGGCGACGGCGCGACCGTCTCGCTGGAGCCCGGCGGGCAGTTCGAGCTGTCGGGCGCGCCGCTCGAAAACATTCATCAGACCTGCGAAGAGGTCCACGCCCATCTTGCGCTGGTGAAGGACGTGGCGGGCCCCACGGGCGTGTCGTTCTTCGGCATGGGCTTCGCGCCGACCTGGACGCTCGCGGAAATGCCGCGCATGCCCAAGCCCCGCTACGACATCATGCGCCGCTACATGCCCAAGGTCGGCCGGCTCGGCCTCGACATGATGCATCGGACCTGCACGGTGCAGGTCAATCTCGACTTCTCGGACGAGGCCGACATGGCGGCGAAGTTCCGCGTCGGCCTCGCGCTGCAGCCGATCGCGACGGCGCTGTTCGCCAATTCGAGCCTCGTGGAGGGAAAACCGGTCGGCTGGGCGTCCTGGCGGGCGAAAGTCTGGACCGACACGGACCCCGACCGAACGGGCCTTCTGGATTTCGTTTTCGAGCCCGGTTTCGGCTTCGAGCGGTATGCGGAATATATTCTCGACGTGCCGATGTATTTCGTCCGCCGCAACGGGAGATATATCGACGCCGCCGGCCAGTCTTTCCGCGATTTTCTCGCAGGCCGGCTGCCGGCGCTGCCCGGCGAGCGGCCGACCATCGGCGACTGGGAAGACCATCTGTCCACGGCCTTTCCGGAAGTGCGCATGAAGCGCTTTCTGGAAATGCGCGGCGCGGACGGCGGGCCGTGGGCGCGCATCTGCGCGCTGCCGGCGTTCTGGGTCGGCCTGCTTTACGACGAGACGGCGCTCGCGGCGGCCTGGGACATCGCCAAAGGCTGGAGCAGGGAAGAGCGCGAGCGGTTGCGCGTCGACGCCGCCCATTACGGCCTCAGGGCGAAAATCGGCTCGCGGACTGTTCAGGACGTCGCGAAGGAGGCGCTCGCCATCGCGCGCGAAGGGCTGAAGCGCCGGGCGCGCGCGAACTGGCAGGGCGCGGACGAGTCGATCTTTCTCGACACCTTTTGCGAGATCGCCGAAAGCGGCGTCACGCTCGGCGAGGCGACGGCGCGCCGCTTCGTCGAGGAGCTCAAGGGCGATGCGCGCGCGCTGCTCGCGGAGGCGTCCTACTGATGGCCGCGCGCGCGGCCGGGCTCGATCCTTTCGGGGACGTCGCGCGCCCCTGCCGCGCGCTCGCCCGGCGCGACGCGGCGCTCAGGACCGCGCTCGAAGCGATCGGCCGGCCGCATATCCGCCGCCGGCCGGGCGGATTCGAGGGCCTGTTCCGGATCATCGTCGAGCAGCAGGTTTCCGTCCCCAGCGCGCAGGCGATCTGGGGGCGCTGCCGGGCCGCCTTCGATCCGCCGACGCCTGAGGCCGTCGCCGCCGCCGGCGTCGCGGGGCTCAGGGCGCTCGGCCTGTCCGGCCCCAAGGCGCGCTATGTGGCGCTGCTCGCCGAGGAGATCGCCGCCGGCGCCTTCGACCCCGATGCGCTCGCCCGGGCCGACGACGCGGGCGCGGCGGCGGCGCTGCAGGCCCGCAAGGGGATCGGGCCCTGGACGGCGGCGATCTATCTTCTGTTCTGCGAGGGCCGGGTGGACGTCTGGCCGCCGGGCGACGTCGCCCTGCAATACGCCTATGGGGCGGCGGCGGGGCTCGAGGGCAAGATCGACGGGGCGACGCTCGACGCGCGCGCCGCCGGCTGGGCGCCCTGGCGGGGCCTGGCGGCCCACATCCTGTGGACCTATTACGCCCATCTGCGCGGCCGGCAGCCTATCTGAGGCCGCGCGGGGCGGCCGGGCGGATTTTTCCGCGCCGGTTCACGACTTTGTCACAGGGAATCGGCTATGGGTTTCCCGCAGATCCTGAGCTATAAATCGCCTGATCGAAGGAGGTTTTGCGTTCAGTAAAGCGATCGTCCTTCTGGCGGCCGCACCGGCTGCGGCGATGGAGCGGCGCCGATGACCGTCACAGGCCGCGTCGCCCCCGAGAGCTGTCCTGCGCTGGTGCTGAATGCGGATTTCCGCCCGCTCAGCTATTTCCCGCTGTCCCTGTGGTCCTGGCAGGACGCGCTCAAGGCCGTCTTCCTCGACCGGGTCGACGTGGTGGCGCAGTACGAGACCAAGGTGCGCAGCCCCAGCTTCGAGATGCGCCTGCCCTCGGTGATTTCGCTCAAGACCTATGTGAATCACGCGCGCACGCCGGCTTTCACCCGCTTCAACGTGTTTCTGCGCGACCGGTTCACTTGTCAGTATTGCGGCTCGGGCGAGCGCGACGCGCTCACCTTCGATCATGTGATCCCGCGCTCGCGCGGCGGGCGCACGACGTGGGAGAACATCGTCGCGGCGTGCAGCGGCTGCAATCTGAAGAAGGGCGGGCGCCTGCCGCAGGAGGCGAAGATGTATCCCGCAATCCCGCCGGCGCGCCCGACCATGTTCGAGCTCAACGAGCGCGGCCGGGCCTTCCCGCCGCACTATCTGCACGAAAGCTGGCAGGACTTCCTGTACTGGGACGCCGAGCTGGAGCCGTAAGAGGGCGCGGTTGCAGGTTGCAGGGAGCAGGTTGCGGACAGCGGCCGCGCCGGCATGTTCTGCAACCTGCGGTCAGTTTCCGGCGACCGCGCCGCCGCGGCGTTGTTCGCCCGCGCGCCGCAGGTTAAGCTCCGGCCGGACTGGGGATCGTCGCGGAGGGAGACGCCATGAAGCTGAAGCTCATCGACCGGACCGTCACGATGTCGCGGCGCGAGGTGGTGCGCGGGCTCGCCATGGGCAGCGTCGTCGTTCTGGCGCCGGGCTGCACGTATAATGAAGAGCTCGGCCGCAGCCAGCTTCTCTTCGTCTCCTCCGGCCAGATGGCCCAGCTCGCCGCCTCGGCCTGGAGCGACCTCAAGAAGCAGGAGAAGATCACCAACGATCCGAAATACACGCGCCGCATGGCCCGCGTCGCGCCGCGCGTCATCGCCGCTTCCGGCAACGACCCGTCGAAGTGGGAGGTGCAGGTGTTCGACTCGAAGGCGCTCAACGCCTTCGCGCTGCCCGGCGGCAAGATCGGCTTCTACACCGGCATTCTCGACATCATGGACAATGACGACCAGATCGCCGTCGTCATGGGCCACGAGGTCGCCCATGTGAACTACAACCACTCGGGCGAGCGCTACAGCCAGTCGACCCTCGCCCAGACCGGCCTCACCGTCGCCCAGGTCGCGGTCTCCGGCAGCCGTTATCAGAACCAGATCATGGGCGTGCTCGGCATGGGCGCGACATTGGGGGTCATTCTGCCTTATTCGCGCCGGCACGAACTGGAGGCCGACAAGTTCGGCCTGCGCTACATGCACCGGGCGGGTTACGACGTCGATCAGGCGATCGTCTTCTGGAACAAGATGGCCTCGATGAAGTCTGGCGCGCCGCCGGAAATCCTCTCGACGCATCCGTCGGACGCCACGCGCATCGCCCAGCTCCAGCGCGAGATCGCGCTCATCCGCCAGGGGCAGGTTTCCTGAAGGCGGCGACGCGCCGTCCCGGCGCGGCCGACGCGTCGCAGGCCGGCCCGGCTTGCCATCGCGGCGCGGCGGCGATAGGTTCCGCCCCCTCGCCGGAGGGCCTCGCCAAGGCCCCTTCCGGGCGCGCGGCGCCGCCTTAGCTCAGCTGGTTAGAGCGCTTGATTGTGGATCAAGAGGTCCCCCGTTCGAGCCGGGGAGGCGGTACCATCAATAGCGGGGAACTCGGACGGCTTATGTTCTCACCGGCGCGGGACGCTTCAGCCGCCTCCCGGCTTCGTCCTGAGGCCCCAGAGGATCGCGGCTCAGAGACCGTTGACAGAACCAGACCGAACCCAGCCGGCGGCCGGTCGCCCAGCGCCCGCTTTGCGACGACCGCGAGCCTTCCTCTGATCTCGATTTCGGCGTCCCCGCGGCCTGGCTGGATCGGCCGCGCGATAATGACATCGACCAGATCGCCCAGGTCGCCGAGAAACGAGAAAGCGATCCGGCGAACACGATGTCCGCCTTGCCCGGGGCGGCGAGCAGCCTCGCAGGTCGGGGCGCGCGAACATGGCGCCGGAAACGCCTTCATCCTTCCACTCGCCGGTTATCGTCCAATGGCGCTCGAAGGCGCGCCTGCGGCGCTAGGCAAGCTGATCGTCGGCGGATCGCTCATTCTGCTCGTCTGACGAGTTCGGACGAATAACGGGCATAAAGCAAAACGCGGGCGATTGCGAAGTCCAATCCTGATGGCTAATTATCCTCGCTTTTACTATGGGCCTTCAGGGACTCAGCATCAAACTCCTTTGCCGTTCGCCGCGCCAGCCAGCGTGCGAGAGCTAAAATCGTCGGGTCGACGGTCGGCGCCGATCGCCTTCCAACCTTCGGATTTCGAACGCCAATATCCAGTTTCATGGCGTCCATGATGAGGGCGCGCGGCGTCGCTTGATCTCATGCGCCGCTCTTGCGCGCGAGATAGACGGTGCAGGCCGCTTCGCCGTCGCCGCCGGCGTTCTCGAAGCGGACCGTATGCGCGCGCGGGTCGACGAACGCCTGCGCCAGCCGCTCGATGAAAGCGTCGTCGGCCGGATCGTTCGACCAAAGACCGAAGACGCCGCCTGGCGCAAGATGCTCGCTCAGCCTGGCAAGACCCGCCGTTGAATAAAACGCCGCATGCGAGGGGCTGAGAAGCTTGTCAGGCGCGTGATCGATATCGACCAGAATGGCGTCGACGCGTTCGCGCCCGTCCGGCGAGGAAAAGATCCCGGCTGGTTCGCCCGCGAGCGTGAAGAAATCGCCATGCAGCAGGCGGCAACGGGGATCGTCGACGAGCGCCGCGCCGAGCGGCAGGATTCCCTGTCTGTGCCAGTCGATGACGGCGTCAAGCGCCTCGATCACCGTCAGGCTTCGCACCGCCTCGTTCTTCAGGGCGGCGTGCGCCGTATACCCCAGGCCGAGGCCGCCCGCGACGACGGCGAGGGCGTCCCGGCCGGCCAGCGCCGCCAGGGCCAAATCGGCGAGCGCGACTTCCGAAGCCGTGTGCAGGCTCGTCATCAGGAATTCGTCGCCGAGCTTGATCTCGTAAACGTCGACCCCTCGCGACAGGTCCCGCCGCCGGCGCAGGCTCAACGCCCCCATCGGCGTCGGCCGATAATCGAGTTCTTCAAAAAGCCGTCCCATCGGGCGCGGTATAACGCGGCTGAGCGGAAAAACCACCTCTCGGCGCTGGCCATGTCGCGGGCATGCTCCCGCCGGGGAGAACAGGATGCCTGGAGCGCGCCCCTGCGGGATTTTGCTCAGTTTACGGAGCCGGGTCGTTCCGGCGCGCGCCAGCCCCGCGCGATCAGCTCGCTTTCCTCGGCGCGGCTCAGCGGTTCTCCGGCGATGGCCGCGTCGATATAGGCTTCGATGACAGGATCGCGCGCCCCGGACGCGGCGGCGTATGTTCCTTCGGGCGCGGTTGCGAGAGCCGGCGAAAAACTCGACGCGGCGAGGCGCCAGCCGTCTTCTCCCGTCCTGCAGGCGACGTTCCGCGCGCGGGCGCGCGCGGTTTCAAGATCGAAGACCCGGCACAATGCGCCTTCTTCGGTGCGGAAGGAAAGCCGGGCCACGAACGTCGCGCGCGCGTTCACCGCGGCCGGTTCGCCGCTCAGGCGGGTCTCAAGCGCGCGCGCGAGCTGACTCCGGGAGACGATTCGTCCGTCCTCAGACCATATAGCCGGCGCCGCCGGCGCGGAAAGGAAATGCGCAAGGCTGAAACCGGCCGCCAGAGCGGCGACGCTCGCCGCGAAGGCGCGATGCTCCGTCGCAAAGCGCCTGGCGCGTCGCCAAAGCGGAAACGCAACCACGTTCGATGAGGCGAGCTTCCCGCCGGCCTCGCCCTCCAGCCTATGCAACAAGGAGGCGAGAGGCCGGGACATGGGCTGCGCGTCGATGCGCGCCGCCTCCGCGCGCGCGCGCTCGTCGGCGTCGCGCAGCGCCTCGAGTCGCGCGGCGAAAGCCGGCTCTTCGGCCAGGCGGTTTTCGACCGTCCGCGCCAGCTCCGGCGAAAGAGCGCGGTCGATATAGGCGCTCAACAGTTCGTCGTCCGTCGATCTACAATCCTTGCTCGCCATATTTCACCTCTTCGGCCAGCGCCGCGCGCGCGCGCGCGAGCCGGCTCATGATCGTGCCGACCGGCAGATCGAAAGCGCGCGCCGCCTCCTGATAGCTGGCCCCGCCGATGACGATCATCGCCAGCACCTCGCGATGAATTTCGGGAAGGGCGTCGATCGCCCGCGCGGTCCGCTCCAGCATCATCCTGTCTTCGATTTGCTTCTCGGCGGGCGGCGCCGACTCGCTCATGGCTGCGACGGACGGTTCGGCTTCTCGCCGGATCTTGCGCGCGCGCACCGTGTCGATCCAGAGATTGCGGCATATGCGATACATCCACTTTATCATCTCGACATCCGCCGGCGCGCCTTTGGCCAAGACCCTTTCAATCGTCGATTGCACGAGGTCGTCCGCGTCCGCAGGGTCGCGGGCCAGCGAATAGGCGAAGCGCCTCAGTCGGGGCGCGGCTTCTACGATTTCGCGCCGCAAGCGCGCTTCGTCCCTCGTCATGCGCCTTCTTCACGGTTGGGGACGGGAAATATTCCCGGCGTCATGGACTTTTTTTACCCCTCGGCCGTAAATTCTTAAGAAACCGGCCTTCGGAAGGATCATGGATTCGACTCGGCGCAGGAAGAGATCGATGCGGAGGGGCGGGCGCGGCGCGCGCCAGGGACGGCTGCAGGCGGTCGCCGGCGCGCTGATCCTGGCGGCGGCGTTCGCTGTATCGGCGCGCGCTCAGCCGCCTGGCGGGCTGCCGGACCTTGACGATATGATTGACGCCGCCATCGAGGACAGGGTGGAAGAGGCCGTCGCCGAGAGCATCGAGGCGCAGGTCGAAGAGACGGTCGTCAATTCCGTCGAGCGGAATGTCGCAAGAAACGTCGAGCAGGCCGTCGAGCGAAGCGTCGCAGCCGGCGTCGAGCAGACCGTCGAACAGGCCGTCGAAGCCGCGGTGGAAGGCGACGTCGCCGGAATGATCGAAACCGCCGTGGAATCCCGCGTCGTCGACAGGCTTGAACTTGACGCTGCGCGCGCGGTGGAAACCGGGCTGGCGGTCGCAGCGGAAAATGCGTCCATTCCCCGAGAGATCGCGGAGGAAGCGACCGCGCCCTCCCGCGCGCTCCTCGGCGGAGAAGAGGCGGAAGGCCGCCGGCGAGAGCCGATCATCGAAATCGTCGATGGCTGGCCTGCGATCCGCCATGAATGGGTCGCGGTGGTCGCGGAAGCGGACGCTCAGGCCATTGAAGCGCTCGGCGTGGAAATCCTTGCGCGAGAGCCGCTCGCCGCTTCGGGCGAGGTGATGTTCGTGCTTCGCGTATCGGACGCGGATTCGAAGGCCGGCGCGATCGAAACGGCGCTCGCCCGGCTCGGCCGCGGCAGGCTCGACCGCAACCATATCTACGATCCAGCTTTCGCGCCGCGGCCCGGCATCGTGCGCGGCATGGAAACGCCGGCAGAGGAAGCGCGCGCGGATGCGGCAGGCGCCGGCCGCGCCGTCAGGATCGGATTGATCGACACCGCGATTGACGAGACCCACCCCGCGCTGGCCGGAAGCGAGATCGTCGCGCGCGATTTCGTCGCCCTCGGAAGCGTTCGCCCGCGCGCGCACGGCACCGCGGTGGCGTCGCTTATGGCCGGAGCGATCGGTCATTACACGGAGCCTTCCGCGCGTCTTGAGATTTCCGCCGCCTCCGTCTTCTTTGAGACGCGGGAGGGGCGGCGCGGCGCGACCACGGCGGCGCTCGTCCGGGCCGTCGACTGGCTTCGCGGGCGAAACGTCAAGGTCGCCAATGTCAGCCTCGCCGGCCCGCCCAACCGGGCGCTGGAGGCCGCGATCGCATCGGCGCGGGAAGCCGGCATGGTTTTCGTCGCCGCCGTCGGCAATGAAGGCCCTGCGGCGCGGCCGCTGTATCCGGCCGCCTATGAAGGCGTCGTCGGCGTCACCGCCGTCGACGGCGAGGGCGCGCTGTTCCGTTGGGCGCTGCGCGGGCCTCAGGTCGACATCGCCGCCCTTGGCGTCGACGTCGCCGTCGCCGCGCCGGGAGGCGGCATGAGAAGGGATTCGGGCACGTCTTTCGCCGCGCCGCTGGTGAGCGTCTTTCTGGCGGACCGGCTGGAGCCCGCCGCGTCGCCGAACGCCGCGCGCGCGGCGCTGCGCGCGGCGGCGGTTTCGCCGCCGGCCTGTCCGGCCGGTTGCAAGGATCTTTATGGGCTGGGGCTTCTGCTTCCCCTGAAAGCCGCCCGGCAGGCGACTAAAAGCTGAGCGCCAGCTTCATCTCCGCGACATGCTCCGTGAAGTCGGCGCTCGGCAGATTCGAGTCCCGATCGCGATAATCATAGCCGAGATGGATCGCCGCCGGGCCGGCGACGGGAAGCTCCAGGCGGGCCGCGGCGGAGAAGATCTCGTCCTTGCGCTTTTCGCCGATGGACGCCGTCACGTTCGTGAAATCCCTGCGTTCGAAGTCGGCGCCGGCGCGCAGCTTGGCTTCTCTGGCGAAAAGCCTGACGCGCTGGACGTAGCGCGCCTTGAAGCCCGCCATGTCGAGATCGAACTCGTCGTCGCGCGCGTTTTCCCCGCCGACCTTTCCGCCGACGATGAGATAGCGTTTCAGGCCGTTAAGAAAGACGAAGGCGTCTATCTGGCCTGAATGGCCTGTGCTGTCGCGACGATCGTCGGTCTTGAAGTTCTTGTCCGTGTACGCATAGGCGCCGCGCAAAAAAAGCTTCGCGCCGAACAGGCGCGAGACGTAGGGCGAAATCTGCTGGTAGTCGAGATAGGGATCCTCGTCCAGACGGGCGTGTACGAAGTTATAGAGCGCGCCGAGCTTGAACGCCTTGAAGTCGCGCTCCGCCTCGCCTGAGAGGCGGTGGGTCTGAAGATCGAAATCGCCGAAGTCCTGATAGAGAATCTGTGAGAACTCATACCCCGCGCGCAGAAGAAATGTCTCGCCTGGTTTGACTTCCGCGTTCAGCTTCGCGCCCAGGACTGCGGCCGCGTCTCCTTCGCCGGTGTTCTGGTCCAGATCCGAGACGTTGACGTTGCTGTCGACCAGCACGCCCGCGCTCGCTTCAAGGTCGATCTTCACCGGCCCGGCCGGCGATTGTCCGAAGGCGGCGTGCGGCCCTGCCGCCGCGATCGTCGCCGTCACGAACAGGAAAGCTTTCAAGCGCATGATTCCACTCCGCTGATGAACAAGCGCGGCCGGCGATGGATACGCCGGCCGCCGGTAAAGCATGGTTAACGCCCGAACGCGCCGGCGATGTCGCCGGCGATTTCCGCGCCCAGCTCGCCCGCCACTTCGCCGGCGATCTCAGAGCCGATTTCGCTGGCGATTTCCTGGCCTATTTCATTGGCGATCTCGCCGCCGATCTCCTGAGCGGCCGCGCCCGCGATCTCGCGGCCGACCTCGGCGGCGATTTCGCCGCTGACGGCGCTGGCGACCGCCTCGCGCGCTTCCGCGCCGATCTCGCCGGAAACGGCGTCGCCGGCCTCGCTCGCGACGATGTCGCCGACCGCTGCGCCGACGGTCGCCCTGATCTCGCCCGCCAGCGCGCCGGAGACGGCGGCGTCGACCGTATCGGAAATCTCGCTCGAGACCGCGCCGGTTGCGATGGCGCGCACGTCGCCGCCGATATCCAGCGCCGCGCCCGGCCGCGCGAGGTCGTCAGTCTCGTCGCGCGCGCGCGTTTTTCTGACCGCCGCCGCCGCGCGCTTGCGGGTCTCGGCGGCTTTCTCCGCGCCGGCTTGCGCGCCTTCGTCGGCCTTTTCTTTCGTCCGGGCCTTGCGCTCTTCTGCGCGCGCGGCCGCGTCATCAAGGCGCGTTTTCGCGCTGGCGAGGCCTTGGCCGGCGAGCGTCGCCGCCGCATCGAGATTTTCGTGGGCGATCGCATCCGCCCCGGCGGCGGCGTTCGCGGCCGCGGCCAAGGCCGTCTCGACGCGGGCGCCCGCGTCATCGACGCGCGCGCCGGCAGTCGCAAGGGCGTCCGTTTCGGCCCCGGCGCCGGCGCTGGCCTGCGCCCGGGCTTCGCGCCCGTCGGCCTGCGCCGAAACCGTCGCCGAGCCGGACGCGCGCGCGCCCGTCTGCGGCGAGTCCGTTTCCTGGGCGGCGAGCCCGGTCCATCCCAGCGCCGCCGCCGCGGCGAGCGCGGAGATGTTCAGTTGAATCGTTTTCATGCGAACCTCCTCTCGTGATCGAGACGTCGGTTTCACGGATGGGGCCCGTCTTTATTCCCATGAACGTTTCGTCATGGACGGCGCGCGCGCCGCCTCGCAAGCCGCTCGGCGATCGAGCCGAAGATCGGTTCCGCGGCAGCGACGCTGCGCCTCTGGACGCGGCGGGTCGGGCGGAACGACGGGCTATAGGCCCGGCCCGACGCGCGCGGAGGCGGCCCGGATCAAGGAACTGGAGCGCGAAAACCGCGCGCTTCGCCATGCCGATGAGATCCTGAAGAAAGCATGCGCCCGTTTCGCGAGGGGCGCACACTGCGCTGGGGCAAGCGCGATCAGGCATTGGAAAAAAGGAGGTCAGCCGTCTGTTCGATGAGAACTTGCGCGCCTGCAGCGTGCGCAAGGCGCGGCGGCAATTATTGCAGCGGGAGGGCTTCGATGTCGCATGCGAACGGGCTGTGGTTCGCCGACTTCACTTACTCGGCAGCTTGGGCCGGCAATGTCTATGCCGCCTTTGTCGCTGACGTTTTCGCCTGCGTTCAGCGGGAAATGGGTCTCCATCCCATTTCTTATCCGCCTCGCCGTCGACTGGCGCGACGCACGCTCGATAGAGACGCAGTCCGTTCCCGACGCGCTTGAGCAGGCCGCCGCGCAAAGATCGCCGGAAAGCGGGCTCATACGCCACAGCGACCATGGCGTGCAATATGTGTCGATTAAATATTCTGGGCGCCTCACCGGCGCCGGCATGCGCTTTCCGTCGGGTCGTTTGTTATTCCGTAGGCGGCTCAAAGTGTGACGCACACGTCGTCTCCTGAGGCTGATCAGGTAAGGCCGCGAATGTGAAGAATGAGTTCTTCGGAATCGAAAAGGAGCGTATTTCATATATCGCTTGATAGCGCTTCATCAATTAAGACATATCGCCGGCGATGTTGCTGGCCAAGAAGGCGCAAAACCGCATTTGTCGACGCAAGGGAGGCGGGTTGTCGGATTACAATGCGGAGCAGACCGGCAAGAAAGGAAGGCCTGCCGACCTCTGATGAGCTGGTCGCCCGCGTTTGTCTCACGACCCGTCAATCCGCCCGCGAATGGTTGAAGAAGAAACGAATTATCGGGTGGCAAGGCGTCAGGCGCGGTTACGTCTTTCCGGCGGCATGGCTTGATGAGCGCGGGCAGCCACTTGAAGGATTTGATCGCATCGTCGCGTCTTTTGAAGACGGATATGCGGGGTGGGCGTGGCTGACGGCGCCACGCGCGGGCCTTGAGGGCGCAACGCCCCTTGTCCTGCTTCGCTGTGGAGAAACAGAACGCGCGTTCGCGTCCGTCGCAGGAGGTGCGCACGGCGACTTTGCATGAGCGGCGCCTATGGTCTGGCGCGCACTTGCGGGCAGTTTCGCGCGTTGTGCGTCGAAGGATGTTCCGCCTGGCCCATAGAAATCATTGTCGCCATCCGCCATATTCGTGGGGCGGCTCGTTTCAGCGGCTTCTCGCAGCCGCAGGAATCGAGGCGAAGCCTCAGCGCGGCTCGAAACCCAAAATCATCCTATTCCAAGAATAATGACGCATCGCCGCCATTGGTCAAACCGGGGCGCGGAGCCATTATCGGAAATAGCAATAAATCAATTATATTGACTGCGCCAGCGTCGCGCCGTCCGGGCCAGCATTCTCGACGCGGGGGGGGGCCGGCAGCGGCTCCCCTCAAGCGGCGCGGGCTCGTTTTCTTCGACGATAGCGATCTATCAAAGCGCATTGGCGACCCCGTCAGCCGCCTTGACCGCAGGGTCAGGGCCGGGGAAGGGCGGCGAGGAGATGCTCGATATCGTCCATATCGTTGAACACCGACGGGGAGATTCGGAAGCGGTTTCTGGAGAGCGTGACGCTCGTGCGGGCCTGCTTGAGACTGGGGCCGAGCGTCCCGCGAGCGTCCGCCAGCGCGAATGCGACGAGAGGCGTTCTCGATTCGCGCGGAGTCATTAGATCATATCCGCGTCGCGGCAGTTCTTCCTTCAGGCGGTCGATCATCGGCTGCACATATGCCTGTATGGTCGTCGGCTCAAGCGCAAGAATATAATCGAGAGATTTATTGAGCGCAGCGATCACCGCGTGGGCGCGCGTGCCGATGGCGAACAGACCGGTAGCGTCGTCGCGGAAAGCGTACTCGACGATTCTTTCGCCGGGCGGATCGAGCGGATAAATATGGGACTGAAAGGCGCCGAGTCCATAATAGCCGGAATTCACCCGTTTGAGCGCCGGCTGGACGTCCTTGCGCGCATAGAGGAATCCGAGTCCGAACTCGCCCATCAGCCATTTGTAGGTCGCGCAAGCGGCGAAATCGACGCCGCTTGCGCGAAGATCGACTGGAATGCACCCGGCGGCGTGAACGATATCGGCGTACACATATGCGCCATGTTCGTGAGCGATGTCGCAGACGGCTTTCAAATCATGTTCGAAACCGTTGATCGTCGAGACCAGCGAAAGCGATACGAGCCGGGTGTCGGGCGTGATCGCTTTGCGAATGTCCTCAAGCGGAATACGCCCCTCGCGGGCGCGCACCCAGGCGACTGTCGCGCCGCGGCGGGCCATTTCTTCGTAAAGCGGCAGCGAGCCGAAAAAATGCAGCGTGTCCACGACGATGCGCCCGCCCGATTCGGGAAGGCCGAGAGATTTGACGACGATATGCTCGCCCGCTGTCGTGCTTTGCACATAGGCTATTTCCGCCGGGTCCGCATTCACGAGACGCGCGAATTTTTCGATGGGGCCGCGCTCGTCTAGTTCGTACTCGGCCGCCGCCGGATCGAGCATCCGCTTGGCGAAGTAGGCGTCGATCTCGGTTTTCGCAGCAAGGCTGATCGGATGCTGCGAACCCGAGTCGAGATAAACGACGTCGGAAAGCGCAAAGGAATCCTTGTCCGGCAGCGCGCGCGGCGGCTGCGCGCGCGCCGTGCGGGCAAGGCCTGAAAGGGGCGCGGTTCCAGCCGCGGCGAGCAGGTTTCGTCTGGTCAAACGCATCGGCGGCTCCTTCGTGCTCGGCTAATGTATCAGGGCGCGCGCAAAAGTCGTTTTCATGCGGCCCGGCGGGCGGTAAAAGGCGCATAGAATTGCGCGGCTGTTCTCTGCGCCGTGCATTATCAATCCAATAAAGCCGTCGCGCCTCTCCATACAGGCATGAATTGTTCCTCCGCGCGCGATATTACATCCCTGACGCAATGAGGCTGGCTCGCGATGATCAAGTCGTCGGTTTGCGCGCTCGCGGCAACGATTCTCGTCGCGGGGCTGTCGCCCGCCCCGGATACGAAGGCGGCGTCTGCCGCGCCGCGTCCGGAACCGACGCTGGTCGCGGAATCGCTGGTTCCGCCTGGCTCGGCTCGACACAGCCTGCGCCTGAAAGACAAGGAGATCGTCTATACGGCGCGATGGGCGGAGGCCGTTCTGAAAGACGAGATGGGAACCGCGCAGGCGACCATCTCCGCGACCAGCTATGTGCGTGAGGGCGTAGGCGATAGGACGACGCGCCCGGTGATTTTCCTGTTCAACGGCGGGCCCGGCGCGTCCTCCTCTCCCTTGCATTTCGACGCCTTCGGCCCGCGCCTGCGTTCGCGCGAAGGAACCGGGTCTACGCGAATAAAGGACAATCCGCATAGCCCTATAGACGTCGCCGATCTCGTCTTCATCGATCCTGTCGGAACGGGCTTCAGCCGGCCGTTGCGCGAGGGCGGCGGCGAGCCCTACTGGAGCGTGGACGGAGACGCGCGCGCAGCGCTGACGCTCATTCGAGAATGGCTGCGCGAGAATGAACGATCAAACGCGCCGGTTATTGTCGTTGGCCAAAGCTACGGCGGCCTCCGTCTCGCGCGGATGGCGAAAGACATGCACGAGCTTAACGTCGTCGGGCTGGTTCTTATTTCTCCAGTGACGGACAGAAGCGCGAATGCGGTCACGCAGGGAAACGACCTGCCTTACATCTTCAGTCTGCCCTCCATGGCGACGACGGCGTGGTTTCATGGGCGATCCGGCGATCCCGGCGTGACGGCGAGCGAGGTCTGGGAGAAGGCGCGCGCCTTCGCGCAAGGCGAGTATGCGTCCGCTCTCCAGGAGGGGGCGGCGCTGCCCGAGCGTCGCCGCAAGCGCATGGCCGAGAAAATTGCGCGGCTGATCGGTCTGCCGACTGCCGTCATCGAATCTGAAAAGCTGCGCGTCGACACGCAGCTTTTTCTGGAAACGCTGTTAGCGGATGAAAACAAGATCGTGGGTCGTCTCGACACGCGCGTGACAGCCGAGAAAGCCGCAGAACCTGACAGATCCGGCCGACCGCCTGCGGCGAATGATCCGGCGCTTGGCCTCGGCGAGAGCAATGTCATCAAGGCGCCGTGGGCGGCCGAGTATTTTCGCGAGGAGCTCGATGTCGAGACCGGTCGCGATTACTATTCGCTCACCCTCGATGTGAATTTCAGCTGGAACTGGCGCCCGGAAGAGACCGGGCCGCAGGCCTATTTCAATCTCACGCCGAATATCGCCGCATTAATGGAAAAAAAACCGCGCCTGCGCGTCTTGTTGGCGAGCGGGTATTACGACTTGGCCACGCCGATGCTCGCGCAACGATACGCTCTGACTCATGGCGGGCTGCCGCTCGACAGGGTGGAAATGGCGGCTTTCGAAGGCGGGCATTCGCCTTACGAGAATGAGAAAGATCGCGCCGCTCTCTCAGCGCGCCTTCGCGACATGGCGTACAGGGCCGCGGCGCAGGCCGACGCGAACTGAACGGCCGGAATCGAAATGCGAAGGGACGATTGAAGATGAATGAGGCTTTGCGCACGGGCGCCCGCATCATGATTGCGACGGCGCTGATTGCGACGATCGCGACCGGAGGTCCAGCGGCCCGAGCCGCGGAGACCCTGCGCTATTCCGTGATCGCGGGCGGGGAAAAAGTGGGTTTTCTTGAAGCCGTAATCGACGGGCGCGCCATCGAAATCGAATACGTCGTCAGAAACAATGGCCGCGGGCCAACCATTAGTGAACGGATCGAACTGAACAGAAAAGGCGTGCCGCTGCGCTGGACGATTCAGGGAAAGACAGCCTTCGGCGGCGCTGTAGACGAACTTTATGAATGGCGCGATGGCAGGGCGCGCTGGCGCAGTCAGGCCGACGCAGGCGAGATTAAGACGTCCGCGCCGGCGTTATACGTCGCCAATGATGCGAGCCCCTGGTCCGCCGGTCTTTATGCGAACGCGCTTTTGGAAAGCGGCGCGCGCGAGCTCGCGACGCTGCCCGGCGGAGCGTTGAGGCTGGAAGAACTCGGCCGCGAATGGCTTGGCGAAGGACTCGCCGCGATTCGCGTGCGGCTGTTTGCGCTCAGCGGCGTCGATCTGCATCCGGCCTTCATAATGATCGACGACGCGGGGCGTCTTGCGGCGGAGCTCGGCGCGCGCAGCATGGTCGTGCGCGAAGGCTTCGAGGATCAGCATGAGCGTCTTGCAGAGCTGTTCGAGACGCTGACCAGGGCGCGAGCAGCGGACTTGCAGCAACGGCTCGCCCGCCGCTTTATGGGGCCCGTGCGTTACGTCAACGCGCGCGTTTTCGATCCGAAGAGCGGCGCGATTAAGGGGCCGGCTGCGATAGTCGTCCACGGCGAGAAGATTACGGTCGTCGATTATGAAGGCGGGCTTGGCGCGCCAGGACCCGACGAGACCGTCATCGACGCGGAAGGAGGAGTCCTCGTGCCCGGCCTTCACGACATGCATTCGCATACGAGTCTGTGGTCGGGCTTGTTCTATCTGGCCGCCGGCGTCACCACGACGCGCGATCAGGGAAACGATCAGGAGAGGCTGCTTGATATCATCGGGCGCACAGAGGCCGGCGCGCTCGCAGGCCCGCGCATCATTCCGAACGGCATGATCGAGGGGCGGAGCGAGCATTCCGTACGCGTCGGCGTAATCGCCGACTCGCTGCAAGCTGCGCTCGATGCAGTGCGCCGGTATGCTGCGCACGGTTATTTTCAGATCAAGATCTACAATTCCATAAAGCCCGAATGGGTAAAGCCGATCGCGGCGGAGGCCAAGCGTCTCGGACTTGGCGTGACCGGCCATGTTCCGGCGTTCATGTCGCCGGACGAGGCGATCCTCGCAGGTTATGACGATATCGCTCATGTCAACCAGCTCATGTTGGGCTGGCTTATTAGAGAAGGCGAGGACACGCGCACGCCGCTAAGACTCACCGCCATGCGGCGCGCGGCCAGTCTCGACCTCGACTCGGCGCCGGTGCGTCGCACGATCGCGCTGATGAAGCAACATGGCGTAGCGCTCGATACGACCGCCGTGATTCTGGAGAGGCTGCTGTTGAGCCGCGCCGGGGAAGTTTCCGAGGCGGACGCCCCTTATCTCGACCACATGCCGATCGGCTATCAGCGTTATCGTAAACGCAGCTTCGTGTCGCTGGATGAACCGGACGTCGATGCGGAATATCGGCGAGCCTTCGCCGCACTGCTCGACACGCTCGCGCTTCTGAATGAGAACGGCGTGCAGCTGCTGCCCGGAACCGACGATGGTTCCGGCGTGAGCGTGCATCGCGAGATCGAGCTTTACGTCAAGGCGGGGCTTTCGAACGCCGAGGCGTTGCGATTGGCGACTCTGGCCTGCGACGAATATCTCGGTCGCGACCAAGCCTTCGGATCTATCGAAAAAGGGAAATATGCAGACTTTTTCCTGATACAGGCTGATCCGCTGGCTGATATAAGCGCGATCCGTCAGGTTCGGCTAGTGTCGCGCGGGGGCATGGTTTATTTCCCGAGCGAGATATATGAAGCGCTCGCAATCAGGCCCTTTGCGTCCCCTCCGCCTGTTGCCTGGCCATAAGCGCGAAAGGAAGCGCATGCTGTTCATCGACGGCGAAGAAGTGCGAAAGCGTCTTACCTTCGAACGGTGCATCCCGCTGATGCGTGAGGCGATGATCGCCTTCTCCATAGGAGAAACCCGTCAGCTTTTGCGCTCGATCCTGCCGCTGGGCGCCGGCCGGCTGCTCGGAATCATGCCCGGCGCGATGGGGGAACACGCCGTGTTCGGGGCCAAGCTCATCAGCATCACGCCGGAGAATTTCGAAAAAGGCCGTTCGTCGCATCAAGGAATTGTCGCATTGTTCGATCCGGAAGACGGCGCGCCGGTCGCGATCGTCGACGCCTCCGCCCTGACCGCGATCAGGACCGCTGCGGCGAGCGCCGCAGCGACAGACGCGCTGGCGCGGCCTGATGCGGGCCGGCTGGCCCTTCTGGGATATGGCGAGCAGGCGCGCGAACATGCCCAGGCGATCGCGCGGGTGAGAAGACTATCCTCCATCACGATCTGGGGGCGGCGTCGCGAGCGAGCCGAGGCGCTTGCGGAGCATCTCTGCGAGACGCTGGACTGCCCGGCGACTCCGGTCGACAGCGCGCGCGCGGCGGCGCGCGGGGCCGACATCGTATGCACCGTGACGTCGGCGCAGGAACCGGTTCTGGAAGGCGCATGGCTTGCGGCGGGCGCTCACGTCAACGTCGTCGGATCGAGCTATGCCGGCCCGACGGAAGTGGACAACGCGCTCGTGGCCATGTCGCGATTCTTCGTTGATTCGCGCGCAGGCGCGCTTGCCCAAGGCGCCGAGTTTCTGCGGGCGAAGGAAGCGGGACTTGTAGACGACGACCACATCGCCGGCGAGATCGGCGAAGTCTTCGCCGGCCGCATCAAAGGCCGTCAAATGCGTGAGGAAATCACGGTCTATAAATCGCTCGGTCATGTGGCGCAGGATCTCGCCGCGGCCTGGGCGATCTACCAGGACATTGCAGGCGAAATGAGCCGGCGTTGATCAGCGTCGGCACGCCGAGTCGGGAACGCCCGCGTCGCGAACCCAGCGATAGCTTCGACGCGCCGCTCCCTCCGGCCTGAAAGCGATTTCGGCGATTTCGCCGCCTCGGTCTATCTTCAATGTCAGCAGTTTCGACGGTTCTCCTTGTACGGCGTCGAGCACCATCGGATTGATAACGACGTCGCCTTCGCGCAAGCCGGCGCGCGCCGCAGGAGAGTCGGGATCAAGCCCTTTTATGACTCTCGGGGGCGTCATCAGGCTTGCAATGTCGAAGCCGAGTTCGAAAGCGGGCGCGTCGAAGGCCGTGCGTCGGAAACACGCGCCGAACGCATCCGAGGGCGGAACGATCATGGCGCCGGACATCATTGCAGCATGATCGGTGCGCGCAGCTTCTCCAAGATCGCGCTCAAGAATCGCGAGATACGTTTCGACATCCATCCTCTCCCCTTGGCGTTTACGCACGAGCATTTCGCGCAGGACGTCGTCGAGGCCGCGTGCGCCGTCGGTCGCCGCTTTGAGCTTGGCGTCGACCGACGCGAAATAAAAGGCGCCGCGATCGTATGGTAGAATGCGCCCACGCGCGTCAGACCAGAACAGGGCTTCGGCCTCCTCCATCGGCAAGCGGTTGCGGACATTGGCGTAGTAGCGCCGCGCCGTATCGTTGACGTCGGCGATGAATTGCTCCGGTCCGATAAGTCCCGCCATGAAGGGAACGCGCCGCTGATAATGAACGGCGAGTCCTTCGTTGAACCATGAGCCGGCGTCAGCAAGCCCCGCAAGAAACACATGCGCAATCTCGTGCGCTATCAGAAAATCCATCTCTTCGAGGGACGTGTCGCGCGACATGGTGGACATCAACGCTTCAGGCGCAGCGCCGCCGCCCGAGCCGCCGAAGGGATTTTCACGAACAAAGATCGTGAATGGCGGTTCGCTCGGCGCGTCGAAAAAATCGAGGAAGGCGTCATAGGTTCGCTTCGACCAGGCGAGTAACGCTTTCTGATCGATCGCGCCTTCAGCAGTCGAGGCCGCGCGGAAGGCTCCGGCCTTTTCGAGATCTTCGGGCCATGTGGTTAGCAGGCCCGCCATGAAAAAGGTCCGGCGCAGACGGTCGAGCGGCTCGGGTCTTCGCCCGCCGGAAGGGGGAAAACTCGTCAGCGCCTGCGCGCCATCAGGCAGGGCGCTCAGATCCCATGTAATTTCAACCGTATAAGGATCTGTCCCGATTGGAAGAACCAGGAAGCCTGCGCCCATGGCGCTTGCGCCTTTTGGCTCTGAGCGCAGCTCCCAGACGGGCCCCGTCGCCGTTTCGCGTGAGACGACGACCGTATATGCGTAAGAAAGCTCGTCTTGCGGCGCGCGTGCGAGGCGCCATCGTCTTTCGCTTATCGGAAAGGGGGTCGTTGCAATCTCGACGGTCTCGCTCGCCAATGCGATAGGCCCACGCGCATCTGCTGCGGAAAGCGCCGAGACGCGTGCGCCGATGCGCTTGAGCGGACCGAATTCGCCATAGATTGCAAGCGTCGGCGGTTCGTCCTGGAGCGCGCCTGCGATTACCGTCTCTATACGAATCGCTTCGATGACGCCGTCTTCGACGAGCGGGCGCAGCAGGAGCGATATGCGGCCTGACTTTTCGGCGCCCAGAGTCGGACCGGCGGCCGCGAGAAGCCAGGTCGCAAAAGCGACTGCAAGGGGTCCTATCGCGTCTACAGTTCGGCGCATCGACGTCCTCCGAGATTTCGTCCCTGTACGCTCCTGGATCTGCGCAAGCCGGCAGATTGTGGCGCGGGAAGCCTGGCATGTTTAGGACCGACCGCTGATGCTTTCCGCATAAATATGCCGGAATGCGTATGCGGGCGGGCGCGTGTGGCATGAAAAATCCTGCCGGAGAGAATAGGCTCGACCCCAGAAAGGCGCCGCGCTCGCCGCGGGGGCAGGGCAGGGAGGATCCCATGCGACCAGCGTATATAATTACGGCGGGTTTCATCGCCGCGCTTGCGATCGTCGCGATAGCGCTGCGGCCGCCGCCGCAGATCTTACAAGTCGCGACGCCGGCCGGAACGCCCGGAGCGCAGGACTCCGCTGCGGTCCGGCAAGCGCCGGCGCCGTTGCCGTTGCGCATCGTCACCGACCATGTCGCCGAGATCGGCGGCGAGCGAATCGACTATCGCGTGATCGCTGGAGAAACCGTCTTGCGCGATTTAGCCGGCGAACCGGTCGCGAGCGTCTTCTCCTTTGCGTACATGAAGACCAATCCGGCCGATCGGGCCCGTCCGGTGCTGTTCGTATTCAATGGAGGGCCGGGCTCGTCATCGCTATGGCTGCATATGGGCGCGATCGGCCCGCGCCGGGTGGCGTTGGACCAGGAGGTGAACCCCGGCAACACCCCGCCTTTTGGCGTGGCGAACAATCCTCACAGTTTGCTCGACGTCGCCGATCTTGTTTTCATCGATCCTGTCGGCACGGGCTTCAGCCGTGCGATCGGGAAGGGAAAGCCTGAAGACTTCTGGGGCGTCGACGAAGATGCGAACGCAGTCGCGCAGTTCATCGAGTTGTGGCTGACCGAGCACGGACGCTGGAACGCCCCAAAATTCATCATGGGCGAAAGCTACGGCAGCGCGCGCGCCGCCATGCTGCCGCGCGCGCTGATGGGCGGCCCGTTCTATACTGGGGTTATGCGGGGAATTACAGTGAACGGCGTCATTCTCCTGGGAACTACGCTGGAAGGGCGCGGCGAGAACGGCGCTCGGCTGGCGGCCGAAGACAAGGCGATGGAGGCGGCGCTCGTCCTGCCGGGACTCGCCGCGACGGCCTGGTTTCATGAAAAGGTCGACCGGCGCGGCCTTTCGCTGCCAGCCTTCTATGAAGAGGCGATGGCCTTTGCGAAAACCCGCTATGCGGAAGCCCTGCGGGCTGCGGAAGCCGGCGCGCTCGACGGCGATGCGCGCGCCGAGGTCGTACGAACGCTGGTATCGTATACAGGTCTTCCCGAAGAAGCTTTTGAGGAGGAACTCGGTCTATCCGCTTCCTCGTTCGCGAAAAAACTGCTCGCGGAGGAAGGGCTCGCAATCGGACTATACGATAGCCGTTATACTTTGCCGTTGGCGAACAGCGGCGGCGATCCGGTAGCGGACGATCCGGCCATGGGCCGCTATGTTCCTGGGTTCATCGCCGCCTTCCATCAAATGCTTCGCGATGATCTGAAAGTGACGCTCGACAGGCCCTATGGCGCCATCGTGTGGAAAGATCTGCTGCAAAAATGGAACTGGAGCCGCGCTGGCGTCGAGAAAGGACAGAGCTTCGCCGTTGATCTTGCTTGGGCGATGCGCCGCACGCCGAAACTGCGCGTATTGATCGCTTCAGGCTATTATGATCTCGTGACGACGCCTGCGGAAGCCCGCAGCGCGCTCGCCGAGGCCGATCTTCCGGCGGATCGAGTCGAATTCAGGATCTATGAGTCCGGCCACATGCTGTATCTGGGCGATACGGCTGAAAGCTTTGCAAACGACGTTCGAAGATTGATCGAGACGGCGCGATGACCGTCCCGTTTCGATCGGCGCCCGGCGTCCGGCCGTAAAAAAACGCTTGCTCGAAGCGACGGGGGAAGACGCTTCAAACAGAGGCGCGACTCAAGTTGGACAGAACGCCGGATCGGTCCGGAACTTCTGTGAAGCCGCCCCGATCCGGTCTTTTATGTTATTCCACGCGCCGCTCTCGTCAGGAAACGGCGCTAGAATCTCGCCGTGGCGCCGAAGAAGAAGCGCCGGCCGAGAATATCGCCATGGGCGAAGTTCGGATAGGACGGCGCCTTGTCGGTCAAGTTGGTCACACCCGCCCGCAACACCACCGGTCCGAAATCGTATTGACCCGAGACGGCGTGCGTGGCGTTCGCTGCGATCACCGGGTTCGGATTGTTCTCGATCGTCGCGTCGGGCCCCGCCAGGACTTTCGACAGATAGTTCGCCTGATAGGTAAGGCGCAGCGGCCCCTTTGAATAAACGGCGTTGAGCCTGCCCACCCAGTCGGGTTGCTGAACGGTGTTGTCCGTGCGCGTGAAGGCGGCGCCCGTAACCGAAGTCGTCAGCAGCGAAGTATGCGTCGCTTCGATGGATACCGAAAGGCGGCCGGGATCGCCCGACGAGAACAGGCGGTCAAGCGGCACGTCGTAATTCAAAAAATAGACTTCGCCGCGGAACTGCACCACGCCGGCGTTGAAAGTGGTCGTGCGCCCACGGATGACCGTTCCGGCGGGCCGCACGCCGTCGGATTCGGCCAGTCGTTCGAACTGGCTGCAGATTTCGGCTGGTTGCGGCGAGGAGTCATAGCAGGTCGCCATGAAATCCGCCGTGGTGAAAGGCGAAAGGCCGTCTGTGAGGTCGATCTCCAGCCGGTCGAAAGAGAAGGTGAGGCCCGGAATGAAGCGCGGCTCGAAAACGAATCCGTAGGTCCACGTATCCGAGATCTCGTTTCGCAGGTCCGGATTGCCGCCCTCCGTCACCTCAGTGTGTACGAAGTTCTCTGCCGGATCCTGAAATGTGGCGAGATCGCCGTACTGAGGATTGGCCGCCCACTCGGCTTCGCAGTTGGCGCGGCGAACCTCCGGATTCGGCCCGCTGTCGATGCGGTCCGCGTCGCAGGGATCGATGCCGGCCTGGGTCAGGATGACGTTGTTGGGCGCGAGCAATTGAGTGAGCGTCGGCGCTCTGAAATTGCGGCTGCGCGTGGCCCGCACGGTGAGGTCGTCTACGACTTGCCAGCGCGCGCCGGCGCTCCACACGCTTTCGCCGCCGGCGATGGAGTTGTCGACATATCGATAGACGCCGTTGAGTTCGATGAGCTGCGCGAAAGGCAGCGTAACGCGATCGCCGATCAACGGCAGCAGCGCTTCGACGGAGATTTCGTCAGTGTTGTAACCGCCCGAGTCCGGCGCGACGGTGTTGCCCGTTCCGGTAAGTCCCAGCTGGTTGGCCGGAAGGGGAACGAACTTCGCCTGCTCGTCGCGGTGCTCGTAGGCGAGAACAGCCTTCACCTCGCCGGTCGGCAGGGTGAAGAGGGTCGCGCCGATCGTCGCAAGCACATCGATCTGCTCGTTGGTGAAATCCTGGCCCGTGTCGACCATTACGTAGTCCCGCGCCGCTTGGCTAGCCCGATTGAAGCCGAAAGGATCGAGCGGCGCGCAGGCGGGATCGTCGTTTGTCGGATCGGCGTCGGCGTTGATCGCGCACACGATCTGCCCGCCGCTATCGACGGCGGCGAGGGCGTTGGAGAAATGGGCGTTATGCACGCCAAATCCGCGCTCCTGACCTTCGACGCGGCCGTAGCTTGCGGAAACGGACCAATATAAGTTCCGGTCGCCGAGATCAAAATCGCCTTCAAGCGCCGCGAGCGCGCGGTAGGTGTCGGTCTTCGCCTCGACGGTGGCGGGGAAGAGGTCGAAATAGAAGTCCTTCGACAGAAAGAGCGGCGCTCCGAATGCGAATCCGGGGCTCGCCGCGGTCAGCGCGTTGATCGCTTCGGGCGTGAGAAAGGGATTGCTGATAGTGAAGGGAATCGCGTTGAGCGGCGCGGGGCTCAATACCGTGCGCGCGAATCCCTGCGGCCGGAAAGAGCCGGTCGTTCGGGCAAACAGAAGCTCGGCGGAGAAGCGAACCCGGTCAGTGATGTCATAACGCCCGATCGCATTGGTCGCGACGCGCTCGACGCCCGTACGCAGCCCGGCGAGATCGCTGAATCTGAACCCGTCGCCGCCCTTAGCGAAGGGGATGCCCATGATGACGCCAGGATCATAGGGAACGACGCTTCCATCCGGAGAGAATTGCAACGGCTGGCCGTCCTGTCGCAGGAAGCATATCTGTCCCCCGCAAGGCGGCAAAGGCGCTGGCGCGGGAATAGTGTAAATCACCCCGTTGCTGTTGAACGGCCAGAAATGCGCCGGCATCACTTCCCGCACGGAGGGAATTCCGTCGTTCGGCCCGGTATCTTCAGGGTTGCCGGTGGTTATTCTCGACAAATTCGTCAGCGGCCGGTCGCGAAATTCGAGAATCGGCGATTCCGACCATTCGGCGTTGAGCGCTGCATTCCCGCGCCCGTCGGCGAAGTTGAGCCCGAACGTGCCGCGCAGGCTCTTCGTCCAGTAGTCGCCGCGATCGGAAACGCTCGTCAGGCCGTCGATCTCGATCCCTTCGAAGTCGTCCTTGAGGATATAATTGACGACGCCGGCGATGGCGTCAGAGCCATAGACGGCGGCTCCGCCCGCCTGCACGACTTCAATCCGTTCGATGAGGCCAACTGGAATGATGTTCGCGTCGACTTGGGCGTCGCCGAGGCCGCTGGACGAGGTGACGAAGCGCCGGCCGTTCACCAGCGTCAGCGTACGCCCTGTTCCGAGACCAAAAAGAGAAGGAAACTGCTGGCCGGGCCCGCTCGACGCGCCGCTGCCGGGCGCCTGGTTGAGTTGCGGGTCTAGCGCAGTGATGTCGTTGAGAGCCTGGGCGGCGCTGACATAGCCGCGATCGCTGATGTTCTCGGCGCCGAGCGTGGTGACCGGCGCGGGCGTGGACGCGACGGAGCGACGAATTCGCGAGCCGGTGACGATGATCGTATCGCCATCATCGGCAGTTGCGTTCTGCGAGGCGGGCGGGATCGGTTGCGTCGTCTGGCCGGCGGCGGGTCCGGCGAAGGCCAGACAAGCCGCGCCCGCCAGCGTCGTCGTCGCCAGCAGTCCTGCGCGCGCTGTCGTTTTTTTCATTGATCGTCCCCTCGTCATCCTCGATCCGATAGGCATAATGCGCCCCCTCTACGACGCGCCGGCCGCCGCGGCGGTGCGGCGGAGGGCTAAGCTGATGCGCATTCATGGTATTGCGCGCCAAAGGCATTTCTAGCTGATTATCTGCCAGACGGCGGGCGTCCGGACATTTCCTATTCTTTGGCGTCTCTATTCCTGCAAACTTGTTTCTATACGCACGGCGAGCGCCAGAAACCCCGGATCGCCCGCCGCGTGCGGCGGGGCGGCTCCATTCCGTCGGCACTGGCTTCGCCGCCCGCCGCGAACAGCGTGTATTTTAAGCGATCAGCGGGCGGCGCTTTCCGCGTTGACAAAGCTCCTCAAGTCTTCCGCAAGACGTGGGAAGACCGCTTCGTCAGCGTAAAAATCATGCCCGCCTTCGTACTCCGCGCTCTCGACGCGATCACCGGGAAAATGCACGTTCGATGCGAGCATGCGCGCAGGACCGGTCGTCGTCAGCAGGTCGTAGACGCCTGTCGCAATAAAAACCCGAAACGAAGGATTCGCAGCAAACGCTTTTTCAAGCTCGCCCGTCCAGTCGAAGTCGGAGAACACCGACCGCACCGCGCCAGGCGCGACAGGCTTTCCGTCGAGGGTCGAAGATCCGCCATAATCCCAGCTTGCCGTTTCCGGCGCCTGGAAACGATAGGCGTCGAGAGGGAAGGTCGCGCCAAACAGAGACGTAAGATGAGTCTTGAGCGCCTTCATTTCTATTCGCTCGGACCCTTCGCCGGACGGCGGCGCGTCTTCGCGATAGGCGTCTCGGGCGTCATTGGCGGCGAGCACGAGTCCTTTTTCCTTCAGCAGATTGCGCCGGAAATCGGTTTTGTTCACCAGGAGATCGCGCGTGAGATATTCGCCAGCCGCAAGGCCGGTCAGCGCCTCAAGTCGACGCGCGATCGCTTCGCGCTCGGCCTTCGGTATCGCGCGGCCCTTGGCGATGGCGACCAGATAGTCGCTCATGGCGAACGCGTAGGCTTCATCGACGACGTCATGGACGGTCGTGTCCGGGCGCGCCGTCAACCCGTGGAACCAGCCGACTGCGGCCAGTTGAGAGAGATTGCTTGCATAGCCGACGAGATTGTGGCGGCGCTGCGTCGTCTCGACAAGATTGACGCCCTGACTGAGAAGGATGACCCCGTCGAGCGGCGCGCCGGCTTCCGCCATCGCCCCAGCGACGATCGCAGCGCGGATGCTGCCATAGCTCGATCCCATGACGAACACGGGAGAGTGCGAACGGTCGTGCGCGTCGAGCCATTTGCGGATGAATTGCGCGACCGATTCTGCGTCGCCTTGCGCGGAATAAAAATAATCCCGCGAACCACCCGGCAGGATTCGGCTGAAGCCCGTTTCCGCCGGATCGACGAAGACGAGATCGGCGACGTCGAGCAGAGTGCGTTCGTTATCGATGAGACGGACAGGCGCGTCGGCGCCCAACCGTCGCGGCGCGAGCCGTTTCGGACCGAATCCGGTCATGTGAAGAGGGACGGCGGCGACGCTTGGTCCGCCGTTCCAGATGAAGATCACCGGTCGGACGCGCCGGTCGGGACCGCTTTGCGCGAGATAGGCGGTGGAATAGAAACGCGCGGCGGGCGCGTCGTCGTCGTTCGTGATGAGCGTCTCCTCCAGGCGCGCCTCATAGTCGACGCGCACGCCGTTGAAGACGCCGGTCATGCGCGCGACATATTCTCGGCCCTCGAGCCCGGAGTGCGGCGCGCGTTCTTCCGCGCGCGTCGCTCCGGCAAGAAGCGCGGCGGCCAGAACGGTTGCGATCAGCCGGAACGGCGTCGAAGCGATCTTAGCTGCCGATGTCATCGATGCTCTCCCTCTGCTCAATAGTTCCGACAGATGGAGTCAGGAATGGTTTCGACGCGCCGCCACTCATAGCCTGCGATCTCGCCCCGGTCTTCGGTCTCGAATCTCGTCTCGCGCCGCTCGAAGCAAGGTCCGAAAGCATTGGAGACGGGAATGATGGTTTCGCCGCTCAGCACGATCCGCTCGAACGCTGCAGCTGCGCCGTCGCCGATTTCAGCTTCCACGAGGGCCTTCCACGCGGCGTGATCGAACACGAACCCTTCCTCGGTTTCGCGACGAACGAATATCTCATGCATGAAGTCGTGCAGCGTCCGCGCTCCGCTCGATGCAGCGCGGATGCGCGCGTCGAGGTCGGCGAAATAAAGCGCCCCGAGCTGATAAGGACGATGGCGAATCGTTCCGTCGCGAAAGCCCACCTCAACGATCTCGTGCGCCGTCCAGTTGCGCGCAGGGTTGACGTAATAGGCGCGGGCAAGCGCGTTGATCCGCTCGCCATATTTGTCGACGGATTCGAAGCCGCCGCGCATCGGAAGCAATGCGGCATAATAGGTCGTCAGTCCCTCGCTGAACCAGCTCGTCACGCCCTGCGGGCCTTCGATGCCGCCGACCCAGCGATGGATCATCTCGTGAAAGAACACGTCTCGCGGACCTTCCGCGCCGATCTCTTCGGGCCTTGCGGGGCCCCGCGACAGCATGAAAGAATCGCCGAGCGCCGTGCCTCCGCCATAGGGCGGGGTCTCCACGAGCCGCATGAACACCCGATAGCGCGGCGCAGGATCGAGGTATCGGAAAAACTTCGCAAGATAGTCATACGCTTCGCCCGCCCAAGCCATCTCGGCGCGCGCGTCGAACGGAAACGCGCCGAGCCAGTGCGCGCTGAAGCCGCCGACGTCTCCCTTGTCGGGATAGCGCTCGATCGGGCCGGCCATGTACCAGCCCTGGCGGAGTCCGTCGGCGGGACCTTCGAGGATGAATACCCCTTCGCCGAAAGTCGTCGCAGCGCTTGCATTCTTCTCGAACCCGCTCAGATCCCAGCGCACGCGGGACTTGGCGACCTCAACATTCTCGGGCAGAACTAGAAAGCCGGACCCCGCGCCGCTCACGCCGCCCGCAGAAGGGCGAATGCCGAAGGGCGGGCCGCCCGGGCCGCCTGCGGGCTGTACGCGCGACCGGTACCTGATCCGTACGGGGAAAGTCACGGCGCGCTGCGCCGTCCATCTCCGGTAATGAGGAAAGCCGCCGGGATGAGGCTCTTCATCCGCCGCCGCGAAGGAAATAGCGCCCTTCGCGTCGCTTGCGCGCAAGTCCTCCACCCTGTCGGCGATTCCATAGACGCCGGCATAAACAACGGGCGTATCGAGGACGAGCGCCTCGGCCCCTGGCTGCAACGCGCCGCGAAGGACCGCGTCGACGTCGATCGCCGAGACGACGCCGGCGGCGTCGCGCACCGGGCGCAGCACGATTTCGAGCATTCCTGCGGCGGTTTCCTGCGAAGGCCGAGGCGGCGCGCCCTTGCGCGCCGTCGCGCAGCCCGCCGCGCCGGTCAGGAAGGCGGCGGCGATCATGATCGCGCGCAGGCGGCGCGCTGCGCAACGAACGTCTGCTGACAAGGCGAAACTCCTTACCTTCGGCGCGGCGCCGTCCGCATCAGGATATAGCCGCCGCTTCGGCAAATTTTTCCCGATATCCCGCCAATCGGCTTCGCGCGGGCATAATTCGCCGCCCTGCGCCGGCGACGTCGGCGAAAACAATGCGGTTCCCTTACTCTTGTCCGCGCCGCGCACGGAAGGTTAAAACTCGCGTTTTGGGCGGCCATTCTTGTTAAAATTATGTGACGGCATGATATTCTCGGGATATGTTTTAGCGACAGAGGGCCGAAATAGAGGAGCGTATGCCGGCAGAGCTTTCGACGATCGATCTAAAGATTCTTGAGCTCGTCCAGCGCCGAGCGGATCTGTCCACCGGCGAGATCGCCGAGGCGGTGGGCCTGTCGCAATCGCCCTGCTGGCGGCGCATACAGCGGCTGAAGGACGAAGGCTACATCAGCAAGCAAGTGGCGCTGGTCGATCGCGAAAAGCTGGGGGAGAGCTTTTTCATCTACGCCTCGCTGAAGATGTCGCGCCTGACAGACAAGGAACGCGCGGAGTTCATCCGGAAGGTGGAGAACATCCCCGAGATCATGGAGTGCTACACGCTTTTCGGCGAGATGGACATCATGATCAAGGTCTATGCGACGTCGATGAACTGGTATCAAAGCTTCATTTTCAATGTGCTGATGAAACTTCCGGGCGTCGAGGACATCCGATCGAGCGTGACGATCGCCGAGTTGAAATACACGACCGCCTTGCCGGTGCGCTGACAGGGAAACCGCTTCGCCAGGCCGTTGCGGGGAAAATTTATGCTTGCTTTGCAGGCCTGTCCGGGAAAATCGCATAACAATTCTGCTACCGGCCGGCATACTTCTCCTGGCGCGGCTTCAGTCGGCGTCGTTCGCCGCCGGCCTTGCGCAAAACCGTTTTCCAAGGCCTTTGCATTCGAACCGAGTGATCCGTTGATGGCGAACGACCACACTTACGCTCAGTGGGTGCGCGCGGCGACGCGCCGGCTAACCGAGGCGGAAGGCGAAGAGATCATCTCGCTATTCGACAGTTCGGTCGCTGAACCTGTCGAGCTCGTGCGTCGTCTTATCGAGGAGAACTTCCGTCCGCCTATCACCACGCGCTATGCAAGCGTATTTTCCGAATGCAATCCGTTCGTGATCGACGCGCTTGCGGCGCGGTACGACGTCTCGCCTGAGAACATTCTTTGCACGACGGGCGCGACCAACGCCATTACGCTTCTTTATCGCACGTTTTTGCCGTCGGGGGGCCACGTCGTCGTCGAAAGGCCCGGTTTCGATATTTTCGCTGATATGGCTGAGGCGCAAGGCGCGAGCGTGGACTTCTTCGATCGGCCGGCGCCGGATTTCGCCCTCGACCCGGAGCGCGTCGCTGCTGCGATAACGCCCGCCACTCGTCTCATCGTTCTATCGAACCTGCATAACCCGTCTGGCGCTCTTGCCCACGATGACGCGCTCCATGCGATCGCGAAAATCGCCGCCGCGCGCGGCGCGATGGTGGTCGTCGACGAGGTCTATCGCGACTACGCCGGCGTCGAAGCGCGCAAGCGGCCGGCCGCCAAGCTGCACGCATGCGTGCTTTCAATAAGCAGTCTGACGAAAGTGTTCGGGCTGAGCACGTTGCGCTGCGGCTGGATCATCGCCGCGCCGGAAACACTGCAGCCTGTGCGCGCGTTCAGCGAGCGGTTTGAATTCAACGCCTCCAAGCTGGCGCACGCCGTGGCGGCGCTGACCCTGGAGCACGGCGCCCTTTTCGACCGTTACGCAGAAAACATCATCGCTGCGGCGCGTCCAGTGATGCGCCGGCGCTTCGATGCGCTCGTGTCGGCGGGGCTTCTGGCTGGGCGTTTGCCCGACTACGGCTGCATCTGTTTTCCTCGGGTGGTCGGTGTCGATGACACCCGCCGGCTTTCCGACTGGCTCGCCGGAGAGTATGGCGTCATCGTCGTGCCCGGCGAATGCTTCAGCGCGCCTGGTCACGTGCGTATCGGTTTTGCGCTCGAGCCTGAAATCCTGGACGCGGCGCTGACGCGTCTCGGCCAAGGGCTCGAAGCGCGCCGGCGCGCCGGATCGACGCGAGCGCTCGCCGGATGAGCGTCGGCGCGCCGCCGCCGTCCGGCGCGTGACGGCGCCGGATCCCGCCTGAGGGAAGGGCCTCGATGCAGACGACTAATAAGTCCTCGCTCAGAAAGGGCGTTTCTCTGCCCGACATCGTCTCGCTCGGCGTTGGAGCGGCTGTCGGCGTATCCATCTTCTCCGTTCTGGCTCCGGCGACGGCGCTCGCCGGGCCGGCCATGCTGATCGCGCTTCCCGTGGCGATGACGCCGATGATCATATTCGCCGTCGTTTACGGCTTCATGGGATCGGCGCTGCCTGTCTCAGGCGCGTCATATGAGTGGCCGCGGCGGTTCATTCACCCATTCGCAGGTTTTTTCATTAGCTGGCTTCGCATCGCCGGCAGCGCGGCGGCGCTGGTCGTCCTCGCTTTCGTGCTGGTCTCTTATCTCTCGATGGTCGCGCCGCTGCCGCAGAAACCGGTCATGTTCGGGATCTTTTCGGTCGTCTTCGTCATGAATCTGCTTGGCGTTTCGATTGCGGCGAAGGGTCAGACGATCATGCTGACGGTTCTGCTCGCAACCTGCGCGGCGCTCGCTGTCACGGCTGCTCCCGCGGTTGATCCCGGAAACTTTGATCCGTTCCTGAGCAAAGGCTGGAGCGGGGTGATGCTCGCTGCGCCGCTCATGATCACGCTTTTCCTCGGCATAGAGACGGCGACGGAGGTCGGCGAGGAAGTAAAAAATCCGGGCCGGAACATTCCGCTCGGCATTGGACTTGCTATCGCGTTGACGACGTTGCTTTATCTGTCCGTCGCGGTCGTGTCGGTAGGCGTGCTCGGCGAAGAGGCGCTTGCCGGATCCTCCGCCCCGCTGCTTGATGTTGCGCGCGCCGCGATGGGACGGATCGGAACGCCGCTGATCGTCCTGAGCGCGACGGCGGCCATCGGCACGTCGATCAACGCCATCTTCATCATATTCACGCGCTATCTCTTCGCCATGGGGCGCTCCGGCGCCTTTCCAAGCGCGATCGGCGCGGCGCATCCGGGCACAGGCGCGCCGCACGTCGCCTCGGCGACGGCCTATGCTCTGTGCTGCGCGGGGCTCTTTCTGCCGACTGATCTGATCTTTCTGTTTCTCGCCGTGAACATTCCGACGTTGTTGAAATACGCCGCGACCTCGATCTCGGCGACGCGGCTGATCGATCGCGAACCTGGCCTGTATGAGGCCTCCGCGTTTCGCCCGCCGCGACCTGTCGTGCGCTTTCTCGGCTATCTCGGCGCGGTCGCGGCGCTCGCGCTCATCGCGATCGGCTTTTCTGCGGACTGGCGGCCGTATGCGTTGTTGGCGGGATGGGCCGCGCTCGGCGCGCTTTACTATTTTCTGCGCGCGCGTCGGCGAGCGTCGTCGGTCGAAAAATCAGGCGTCGCCGCGCCGCCGCGCCGCGCGTGAGCTCCGACGGCGGGATGGAAAACGCCATGCGTTCGCCCCGTCTTGAACGGCGCGTCGCGACGGCGTCTAATCGGCGCAGCCCCAGCGCGTTCGGCGCCGGGGCGAGGGAGGCTTTCGGAAAGCGCGGCGCAATGACGGCCAAGGGCGGCGACGATCGAAAGGCGCTCGACGGGCTCGCGCGCAGATACGCCGAGCCTTTGCGACGATTTTTCTCGAGAAAGGGACGAACACTCGACAATTCCGTCGACGATCTCGTCCAGGAGGTTTTCCTACGCCTGCTGCGCAGGGCGAACCTTCAGAACATCGCAGAAGCGGAAAACTACGTCTTCCGCACGGCCTCCAACGTTCTGATCGACCATCGCCGCCGCGGACGGGTCCGCCGCGAAGCCGATCATGATCAGTTGGTCGAGTTCGATCATGCAAGTGAGGAGCCTTCCGCCGAGCGCGTCTTGATAGGTAAGGACGACGCACGGCGCGTCGCCAAAGCGCTGGCGATATTGCCGGAGCGGACAAGGACGATCTTTATTCTCAACAGATTCGAAGGCATGAGCTATTCGCAGATCGCGCTTGCGCTCGAAATTTCAACGAGCGCTGTGGAAAAGCACATGATGAAGGCGATCGCGCATCTCATGCGGCGAATGGAGCAGGACTCGTGAGCGCTGCGCCTTTCGTCCGTTCGCCGCGCGCCCCGGAAAAGGCGGCCGCCTTTTGGCGCGCGCGGAGATTGTCGGACGGGTGGACGCCCGCCGACGAAGCGCGGTTTCAGGCCTGGCTCGATGAAGACCCGGCGCATGCGGCGGCGTATCGGCGCGCCGAGCGCGCCCTTGCCCAGGCGGAAGGACTGACGCGCTACGGCGCATTGGAGCCGTTTCGGCGGGCCGCGCGGGAAGCAGCGAGCAGGGGCGGATCGCGCCTCGCCGCGCCGGGGCGCGCGCTCGTTGCCGCCTCGCTCCTTCTCCTGGTCGTCGCCGTCGGCGTGGCGACGCGCGGGTTCTTCGCCGAAGACGCCGATCGTCTCGCCCAATCCGATGATCGCCAGGAAGAGACGGTCTACGCAACGAAGCTGGGCGAGCAGCGCGCGGCGGTCCTGCCTGACGGGTCCCGCATTGTGCTGAACACCGAGACAAGGTTGCGATGGGCGGCTTCAGGGGACGAGCGTCGCGTCGTTCTCGACGCAGGACAGGCGGCGTTCGACGTAAATGCCGATCCCGACCGGCCGTTCGTCGTATTCGTCGGAGACCGAAAAATCACGGTCGTCGGCACGCAATTCGACGTGCGCGCCGATGGCGATACGTCCCGGATCACGCTCCTGGAAGGGCGTCTTTCCGTAGAAAGCGCCGCCGCATCGGAAGGCGCCGCACGTGTGTATCTGCAGCCCGGGGAGCAATTCGTCTCCTCCCCCTACGACGAGCCGATCATACGCCAAGTCAATGTCAATATCGTTACAGCGTGGCGTCATGGACGGCTGATTTTCGACGAAGAGCCGCTCGAGGCCGCAATCGCCGAGGTCAACAGATACAGTAGCAAGAAGCTCGTGCTTCAAGGGGAAGGTTTGGATTCGTTTCGGATAAGCGGCGTGTTCCGGATCGGCGAGCCGGACGCCTTCGCCGCCGCCCTCACGACCTATTTTCCGATCGAGATCGCAGAACAGACCGATAGCGCCGTCACGATTCGCAAGATCGAAACCGCACGATAGCCGCGCCGCCGCAAAAAATCAGCTGCGTGGTGAGGAGACGCCGCGCGCCTGCGTCTTGCCTTGTGAGGCCATGACGCAGAGGGGCGAAAAATGCAGGGCAAGGCAGCGAATATGCTCAGGAATGGAATCGCCGCGCTTGCGATAGCCAGCGCGTGCTGGGGCGCGGCCGGCGGCGCGGACGCGCAGCCGCGATCGGCGCGAACCGAGGCCGCATCGTTCGACATTCCGGCCCAACCGCTTGGGGCGGCGCTCAATCAGTTTGCGATTCAGAGCGGCAAGGACGTTCTATTTTCGCCCGACGTGACCCGGGCGAAGACGTCGCGAGCCGTGCGCGGCGTCTATTCGCCGGAAGACGCGCTCGCGGCCCTGCTGCCGGACGATACGCTCGTCTTCCGCAAGTCAGACGACGACACCTTCCTGATCGAAGCGGCGGCGACCTCCGGGACAGATGCCGCCTGGCGCGGCGAAGACCGCATCGTCGTCACCGCCCAGCGGCGCGAGCAGCAGATTACGGACGTGGGCATTTCCATGGCTGTGTTTCAGGCCGGCGAGATAGAAGAAAAGCGCATCGGCGATCTGTACGACATCGCCGACGCCACGCCTTCTCTCGATGTCGTGCTCGGCAATGGTTCAAACAACCCGACCATAACGTTGCGCGGCGTCGGGACGACGAACCCCTGGCTCAACAACAATCCTTCCGTGGCCATTTACGCCGACGATCTCTATTTGCCGTCGAGCGTGCTGCTGACATTTCCCGTCTTCGATCTTGAACGCATCGAAGTGCTCAAAGGGCCGCAGATCGGCCTTTACGGGCGAAACTCGACCGCAGGCGCGGCGAACTTCATTTCCGCTCGACCGACTGATGAATTCGAAGGCTATGCGGATGTTTCCTACGGAAACTACGACGCAGTCGATGCTCGGGCGGCGATCAGCGGGCCGCTCAACGATCAGTTGCGTTTCCGCATCGCCGGACTGCTCCAGAAGGGCGGCGGGTACATAGACAGAGCGGGGACGGAAGGAACGACCGCCGGCTTCACGCGCGTCCCGGGCGTCATTCCGGGCGTCGCATCCGTTCCTGCGGAAGAGGGATTCGGCGACAAGGACATCGCCGCCATTCGCGCGTCGCTTTCATGGACGCCCGGCGACGGCGTCGAGTTCTTGCTGATCGGCCATTATGGAAAGGATGAATCCGAATATATCGGCTCGACCAACACCAACGGCGACAGACTCGGCGTGTTCGCGCCGCCCTCGGATGAGCCGTTCGTCGATTACGACGACGCCCATCTGTTCGCCGACGCCGAACAGTATGGCGCCGTTCTGCAGGCGAGAGTCGCGCTCGGCGATCGCTATGAACTGGTTTCCGTAACCGGCTATACTGAGCTTGATCGCCTGTACGCGATCGGCGATTTCGTTCCGACGCGGATAGCAGAACCGACTTTCGACGAAAAAGTCAGCACATTCTCGCAAGAGCTCAGACTCTCTTACAATGCGGACCGTCTCTACTGGCTCCTCGGCGCGTCCTACTCAATGGATGATATCGACTACCGCCGCGAGATGATCAGCTATGACTTCCTTCTCGGCACGCTGGGAACGGCGTTCGATCAGGATGATCGGGCCTATGCGGCGTTCGGCCAGGCGGAATTCGAATTAGCGCCGAAATGGAGCGTTTCCGGATCGCTGCGTTACACCAATGAGCGTAAGGAATATGCAGGCGGATCGTTCGATATCGATCCTTTTGGAACTTCGCTAATCACCGTAGCATTTCCCAATCTGGCGGGCGGGGGAATTTTCCTCGAGCCGACTTACGACGACGAAGACCTTTCCGGAAACGCGACAGTGAACTGGAAGCCGGTCGATGATACGCTGGTCTACGCTTCCGTCGGCAGGGGCTTCAAAAGCGGCGGCTTCGACGGTTCCGGCATTACGGACGAGTCCTCGCTTACCCCGTTCGGCCCCGAGAAGTTATGGGCTTATGAAACAGGCGTGAAGACGGCGCTATCGGGCGGCGCCTTTTCTTTGGCAGCTTCGTTTTTTTACTATGACTATACGGACAAGCAGGTTCTCGCGCTCGTCGATCTCGGCGCCGGTTTCAACGAAGCGATCATTCAGAATGCAGCGAGCTCCCGGATCTTCGGCGGCGACGTGCAGGCTGACTGGCGGCCGGTCGATACATTGCGGTTCTCGGTCAGCGCGACGTTTCTCGACTCCAAGGTTACGAAATGGGTCAGCGCCGACCCGGCCGAAACGGCGGCGCGAATCGGCAATGAGCTTCCCGGCACGCCGGAAGCCTCCGTCACCGGCGCCGTCGCGCATAGTCTTCCATTGGGCGCGGCGTGGACCCTTAATACGACTGTTTGGGCGACCTATGCGGACAGCGTGTTTCGAGACATCGAGAACTCGCCGAACCTCAAATCCGACTCTTACGCTTTGCTAAACGGCCGTCTCGAACTGACGCAAACTGAAGGCGGTTTGTCGGTCTATCTTTTCGCCAAGAACGTGCTCGACGAGGAGTATGTGACTGCAGTCAGGAGCCTTGTCGGCATGGAAGGCAATTTCTACGGCGCGCCGCGCACCTTCGGCGCTGGTCTTCGCTATGCGTTCTGAGATGCTGTGCAGATTTCGACGGCGCGGCGCGGAGGAGAACGAATGGCGGAAGCGGACGAAACCCGGCGAGATTTTCTGAACCGCCTCGCCGCAGGGGCATGGGCGCTTTCAGTCGCGCCGGCATGCGCGCCGCCGGCTCGCTCGTCCGGATTCGACGCGAGCCGGCTTCCGTCGGCGGAGGATGTGTGGGACTGGCAGCTCTGGATGAACAGCCTCGGCCCGCGATACACCGGCGGCGAGGCGCACGCGACCTTTGTCGAGTTTTTGGCGCGTTCGCTGGAAGAGACGGGACTTACCGTCCGACGCGACGGTTTCCGCTTCACGCGATGGGAGGCGCGTCGCTGGGCGCTTGCGGTTTCCGACGGATCAGGCGGAGGCATGGTCGAGACGCCCGTCGCGTCCTATTATCCGTATTCGGGTCTGACCCCGCCAGGCGGCGTTGAGGGCGATCTCGTCTACGGCGGGCGCGCGCCCGATCTGAGCGTCCCATCCGATGTCGCCGGCAAGATCGTCTATCTCGAAAGCCCGACGCCGTCGCTGGATTTCGCGCGATGGTACGCTGAGGTCGGCGCGTTGCCGGGCGCCGCAGGACTGCCGGACCGGTCGAAATCGGCGGCCGCTCAGACGCTCTCCGCTCCCGACCTTCGTCCTTTCGCCGAGGCAGGCGCCGCAGGCGTGGTGCTGGGCTGGACGGATGTGTCGGACGAGCGCGCCGCCGGGCAGTACGTACCCTTTTCGCGTCCCTTTCAGGGAATTCCCGCGCTTTGGATCGGCCCAACGGCCGGGGAGCGTTTGCGCGCGTCGTGCGCTGCGGGCGGACGGGCGCGTTTGACTCTCGAAGGCGCGCTTCACGAGAATACGCCGACGGACACCCTCTACGCGCTCGCCGAAGGCGAGACGGATGAGATCATCATTGTCAATACGCATACGGACGGACCGAATGCGGTGGAGGAAAACGGCGGGCTGGCGCTTCTGGCTCTGGCGCGATATCTGAATCAGTCGCCGCCGGGAATGATGAAGCGGTCGGTGTTGTTCGTGCTGACCACCGGCCATTTCGCGCGGCCTTACGTGCCGTCGATAGGCGGATTCGTCAAAGCGCATCCTGACCTGATAGAACGGACGGTCGCAGCGCTGACCATCGAGCATCTCGGCGCGCTAGCGTGGGAATCCTCTGACGACGTGAAGCATGCCGCGCCAGCCGACGTCGAGATCGGACTGGCCATATCGGCGCGCGGCGCGCTAAGCGCGCTTTTTCTCGAAAGCGCGCGCGAGGAGGCGTTCGAGCCCGTGGTCGCCGTCAAGCCCAATCATGTCGAACGGTTCTTCGGCGAAGCGCGCCAGCTTCATCTGGCCGGCGCGCCCGCCTTTGGATATATTCCGCTTCCAGAGTATCTTCTCGCCGAAGCGCCGCACGGCCATATCGACAAGGTCGACAAGCACCGGCTGCACCAGGAAATCCGAATGTTCGCGCGAATGCTCCACAAGCTCGACGGCGCGCCGGCCGCCGCGCTTCGGCGCTGAATCGCTCAACGGAGGCCTGTTCCTTCGCCGTTTTTTTCGGAGGCTCTCGTCCGGCAGCGGCATCGGCGGCCTTGTCTGCGACGGCCGCGGTTCTGCGAGAAGAAATTCGGCGCGCCTGCCGATTATGCCGTCGATCGCGTGCGATTATGATTGCGCCGCCGAAGGCGTCGATGGGTCCGCCGGCCTTCCTCGCCGCCGACGGAGACGGCGCCAAGGCGGGGCGCGCGAATTACCGAGGACCGCAAGATCGTTATCGAATTCTTAACCGACGCTCCCCAGCCTTTTGCGGAACTGTCCGGGACGAACCGCAATGGGCGCGAATCCGATCCGTATCCTGTGCGTGGACGACGATCCCTTCAGCCTCGAACAATTGCGCAGGGCGCTGACGCAGGTCAGGGGCGACTTCTTCGCGCGGTGCCTCGACTCGCCGCGCCAGGCCCTCGCCAGCCATCTCGAACGCCCCGCCGACATCGTCATCTCCGACCTCAGAATGGACGAGCCGAACGGCATTGAACTGATTGCGCAAATGAGCGCCGCCGAACCCGATTCCATATACATTCTCTTGTCAGGCGACGCCGATCTCGAGGCGGCGCTGGCTGCGGTTAACGAAATCGAAGCGTTCCGATTCCTCCTCAAACCGGTCGACGGGCAATTGCTGCAGCTCACGCTCGACGCCGCCGTCGCTGAGCTCAATCTGCGTCGACTGCGGCGGATATCCATGCTGTCCCATTCGGCCATTCAACGCCTGCGCGCCGGCGTGATCTTCTTGAGCCCGGATTTTCGCGTCGTCTTCGCGAACGAACCCGCTCAGGAGATTCTTCGCGATAGCGGCGTCTTCGAAATGGCGTGGGACGGCGCGCTGCGCGCCGCGACAGCGAACGAAACCCGGCGGCTTCACGATTTTCTGCGCGCTCTGCAGTCTGCCGGCGAGACTGAGGGGGACGGCGCCGTATACCGATTTCCGGCGGCGGGGCCGGCAAGATATGTGGCCGCGTCGATCCGATACCATTGCGGCGAGCACGGCGCCGACGGATCGTTCAGCCTGGTCCTGCGCGATCCCAAGCTCGCGCGCGCCAGCGAGGAAGCCATCGCAACCGCGCTCAGCATTTTGCCGAGCGAGGCGAAGGTCGTTCGGGGCGTCGCCGACGGCCTTTCGGTCGAGGAGGCCGCCAGCGAAGCGGGCGTGTCGGTCAGCACTGCGCGCACCTATCTCAAGAACGTCTTTCTGAAGACGGGCGTCAGCCGGCAAAGCGAGCTTGTCCGGCTTGTAATGTTAACAACCGCTTAAAGTCAGCCTTCCAACTTTGAGGATATGACCCGGCCTCGCCGACGACTATTTTGCGGGTGCTAGCTCGCAGAAGTCGGAGAGGGCGATGGAACAGTTCAAGGAAAGGCGCGCCGCGCCGCGTTTCGCGCTCACGGCAGACGTTCGATACCTGCTGCGCGGCGAACTCGAAGGCCGCGGCCGGCTGCTCGACATTTCCGAAAAAGGTCTTGCGCTGCTCGCCGACATGGACGCCGAAAACGGAGACGATATCGTCATCTACGCGGACAATATCGGCCGCCTGACAGGCAAGGTGGCGAGATGTTTTCATGAAGGCGTGGCCGTCCTTTTCACGCTCTCGCCTGCGCAGCGCGATACGATCGGCGCGCGCATCCGCGCCGCGCTGCGCGGCGCGCCGTATCTGCGGCTCGTCGAAAATCGTTCATCGATCCGTATACGATATAATCTGGAGACGCGCGCGCAGGTTGTAGGCGAAGACGCCCTCATCGACTGCACCATCGTCGACATGTCCCGCACCGGCTGCCTCATTCGATCATCCGTGAAGCCGCGAATCGGCGCGAAGGTGCGCGTCGGCGCGCTCAAGGGCGTCGTCTGCAGACATTCCAATGACGGCTTCGCCGTCGAGTTCGCTTATCCCGCGCAACCGGTTCGCGCGGCGGCGGCGCAGGCGGGAGGCGCGGCATGAGCAATCCGGGCCAGCCGCGCAGCGCCGGCGCTGCGGCGCCGTTCGCCGAGGCCGCGCGCCTCGACGCGCTGCGCGCGCTCGACATCCTCGACACGCCGCCCGAAGAAGCGTTCGATCGGATCGCGGCGCTCGCCGCCGACATCTTCCGGGCGCCGATTGCGCTCGTGTCTTTCGTCGACGCCGATCGGCAATGGTTCAAGGCGGCGGTCGGCGCGGACTTTCGGCAGACCCCGCGCGAACACGCGTTCTGCGTTCACACGATTGGCGGAGCCGACGTATTCGTCATTGAAGACGCATGCGCAGACGCGCGATTTCGCGATAATCCGCTCGTCGTCGGCGCGCCGGGCGTGCGATTTTACGCGGGCGCGCCGATCCTCGACGAAAACGGCACGAAGCTCGGCGCGCTCTGCGTGCTCGATCGCGTCCCAAGATCGTTCAGCGCCGACAAACGCCGCCGGCTCGCCGCGCTCGCCGAATGCGTCGCGTCCGAACTCAAGCTGAGGGCGGCGAGGACGCGCGAGGCGGCGGCGCGCGCGCTGGCCGAGGACGCGCTCGAAGCGCGCCGGCGCCTCGTCTCTACGCTGAGCCACGAAATGCGCACGCCCCTGAACAGCATCCTCGGCTATCAAAGGCTGCTTCGCGAAACGGCGCTGTCGCCGGAGCAGCGCAGCTATCTCGACCAGCTCGCGACGTCCGGCCGCGCGTTGCTGGGCTATGTCTGCCAGCTCATCGAGAGCGCGGACATGCGCAGCGCGGGGCTCGTCGTCGCCGAGCGCCCGTTCGCGCTGGCGGAGGTCGTCCAGGAAGCGCTGGAGACGGTGGAAGGCGCGCTCGAAGAAAGGGGCTCCACGGTCGCGGTCGACATGCCGGCGCCGTTTCTTGAAGCGACGACGGATCCGGATATTCTGCGGCGCGCGCTGTCCTATGTGATCGCCAGCGTCGCGGCGCTCGGGCGCGCAGACGACATCCGGCTCGACATCGCCGCGGACGCGGCGCGCGGGCTGCTCGAGCTGAGAACTTCCTTCGTGCTCGCAAAAAAAACGGCGGGCGAGCGCGTGCGAAAGCCGGCCCGTCCAGCCAGCGGCCTGCGCGTCGCGCGCCGCCTGCTCGCCGCGCTCGGCGGCCGGCTCGTCGCGTCCCGCGCGCCGTGCGGAAGGTTAGCCATCGACATGGCTATTCCCTGCCGGCTTGAGCAGCCTAGGGCGCGCGCGGCCGCGCCCGAACGGCTGAAAGTGCTCGTCGCCGACGACGTGCCCGCCAATCTCAAGCTCCTCGAAGTCTATTTGCGGCGCATGGGACACGATCCGATCCTGGCCCAGGACGGCCAGGAAGCGGTTGATCTCGCCATGCGCGAACCCGTCGACGTCGTGTTGATGGACCTTCAGATGCCGCGCCTCGACGGCGTGGAAGCGACGCGAAGAATCCTCGCCGCCCGCGCCGATGACGCGCCCCGTCATTATCGCCGTCAGCGCCAGCGCCTCGACCGAAGAGCGCCAGCGCTGCGCGTTGAACGGATTCTTCGATTTCTTGCCGAAGCCCGTGTCGCCTCACGCCGTCGCCGCCTGTCTCGAACGCGCCATGCGCCGGCGCGCGACGGGCGGCGCGGCCGCCAACGATTCGCGACAGGAACGCAGGTCTGCAGCATGAAAGAAGGCCGGGAAAATCCGCGCCGCGATCGCGCCGGCGCCGGCGGCGGACCGTCCCCGCCCGCGCGCGCCCGTGCGGACATCGTTCTTTATGAGGAGCCCGGCGAGATCCTGGTCGTCCTGGAGGACGAGCCGGCGGAATCGACGCCCCCTGCGATCGAGCTCGACGCCATCGACGTCGAATGGACCGAAGCCGACTCTCCGGAGGGCGAGCCGCCCTATCTTGAAGCGCGCGGCCGCGGCGAAGACATGCAAAGAGACGGAGCTTCGTTCGATTGCGCCCCGTCGCTGATTCGCACGCTCGACGAAGCCATCCGGCGGCCAGCATGCGCCGCTGCCCGGTACAGCCGCAAGGTATAGCCGCGCGCGGGCGCAGGCGGCCGTATCATCCAACGAAAAAGGATGAACCGCATTCGGCACTTGACCATCCCCGGCGCGCGTTTAGCAATGCCGGAATCGCGCCCGCCGAACGCAGCCAAGTCGCGCGCCCGGCGGACCCGGGCAGAAAGGCCGGCTCACGATGGGGGACGACGATTTCATGGCGGCGCCGGATGCGGACGTCCTCGAGAGACTCATCGAGCTCATTCCTGAACCTGCGTGGATTTACGACGCCTCATCGCTGCGCTTCCTCGCCGTGAACACCGCCGCGCTCGCGCGCTACGGCTACGCGCGCGAGCAGTTCCTCGCCATGACCATCAAGGACATCCGGCCGGCGGAAGACCGCGACCGCCTCGTCCGGTTCCTGGCCAAGCCCAGGCCGTCCTACTTCCCGGCGGGCCGGTGGCGCCATCTGGCGGCGGACGGCCGCGTGCTTCAGGTCGAGGTGGTCTCCACGGACGTACGCTTTGGCGGGGTCGACGCGCGCCTTGTTCTCTCTCGCGACGTGACCGAACGAGAGAGCCTCCTCGATCACCTCGAACTGCAGAAAAGCCTTTTCACGATCGCCGAAAACATCGCCCGCATGGGCAGCTGGGAGTACGATATCCGCGCCGATCGACTCGTCTGGTCCGAAGGCGCGCTCAGGATCTTCGGCGTCAGCCCCGACGCGTTCGAAGGCGGCATCAAGGCGCTGTTCAAGCGGGTCCATCCGGAAGACCGGGATCGGTTGCGGGCGGCCCAGGCCGCCGCCGACGCGCGAGAGGCGCCGCTCGACGTCAGCTATCGCATCCTGCGCCCCGACGGCTCGATCCGCCTCGTTTACGAGCGCGGCGAGGTCAGGTTCGACGAGGCGGGCGCGCCGATCAGGCGCGTCGGCGTCGTGACCGACGTGACGAGGCAGGCGGCGGCGGAAGACCGAATCCGGCAGAGCGAAACGCTTCTGAGGATCGCCGAGGAGACGGCGCATATCGGCGGCTGGCGAATCGATCTGGCGACCTCGATCGTCGAATGGTCCGACGAAGTCTGCCGCATCCACGACATGCCGCCCGGATCCAGAGTGACGGTCGAACAGGGCATCGCCTTTTATGCGCCCGAATATCGCGGGCGCATTCGCCAGCTTTTCGACGCCTGCGCCCGAAAAGGCGAGCCTTATGACGAAGAGCTGCAAATCGTCACCGGCAAAGGGCGGCGCGTCTGGGTGCGCTCGATCGGCCGGGCGGTGCGGGACGCGCAGGGACGCATCACCCATGTGCAGGGAGCGTTTCAGGACATCACCGGGCAAAAGGAAGCGGAGCGCACGCTTGAGGCGAGCCGGCTGCGCTTCCGCCGCCTCGCCGAATCCATGCCCCAGATCGTATGGACCGCCGATCCGGACGGTGCGGTGGATTACGCGAACGCGGCCTTTTACCGCTATATCGGTTCAAGCCCCGAAGAATTCGACCTGTCGCGCTGGATCGACGTCGTCCACCCCGAAGATCAGGCGCGTTGCCGGGAGGCGTGGGCCGAAGCGGTCGGAACCGGCGAGTTCTATGCGATAGAGTTCCGCATTCGCCGCGCCGACGGCGCCTATCGCTGGCACAGCGTAACGGCCACGCCGGTGCGGGAATTCGGCGACGCCGTCACGAAATGGTTCGGCGCGGCGGTCGACGACCATGATCGCTGGGCGGCCGAAGAACGCGCCCGCCGCTACGCCGAGCGGCTTGAGGCGACGCTTGAAAGCATCAGCGACGGCTTCTACGCGCTCGACGAGGATTGGCGCTTCACCTTCATCAACAGCGCGGCCGAAGCGATCATCCAGCGCAGCCGGGAAGATCTGATCGGCCGTCGGTTGTGGGATGAATTCCCCGACCTCTCTGGCAGCGAAGTCGCCGCACGCTTCAAGCGCGCGCGGCGTCGAAAGAAGCCGGAGCGTTTCGTCTTCAATTATGAGGAATGGGACGCCTGGTTCGACATCAGCGCCTATCCGTCCGCCGAAGGGCTTGCCGTCTATTTCCGGGACGTCACGAAGGAACGCGCCGCCGAAGCGCAGATGCGCCTGCTTGAAGCGAGCATAGCCCGCACGAACGATCTCGTTCTGATCACGGAAGCCGAACCGCTTGACGAGCCGGGGCCGCGCATCGTCTTCGTCAACGACGCCTTCGCGCGGCGCACCGGCTACGCGCCCGAGGAAGTGATCGGCGCGAGTCCGCGATTTCTGCAAGGGCCGGGCACGCAACGTAAAGAACTCGATCGGCTGCGCGCCGCGCTCGTCGCGCGTCAGCCGTTTCGCGGCGAGTTGATCAATTACACGAAGTCGGGCGAAGAGATCTGGCTCGAGCTCGATATCGCCCCCGTCGCCGGCGCGAACGGCGAGGTCACGCATTTCGTCGCCGTGGAGCGGGACATCACTGAGAGGGTGCGGGCCTCCGCCGCGCTGCGCCAGAGCGAGGCGCGCTTCCGCGCGGTCGCCAACGCTACGGCTGACGTCATCTGGGATTGGAATCTCAAAGACGGCGCGGTCTGGTGGAGCGAAGGATTCGAAACGAGATTCGGCCATCCCGTCACGGACGAACCCAGCCCGGTCGAATCGTGGACGGATCATCTCCACCCGGAAGACAAGGATCGCGTTCTTGCGAAGATTCATGACGCCATTGAACGCCGGCGCGTGTTCTGGCAGGACACCTACCGGTATCTTGACGCAAAAAGCGAGGTGCGGATCGTCGAGGATCGCGGGTATCTGATTCTCGACGACGACGGCGAGCCGGCGCGCTTCGTCGGCGGCATGAGCGACGTGACGGAGCGCGAACGCGCCCGCGAGGCCCTGCATGAAAACGCCGAACGCCTCGCCAGGCAAATCTCGATCCTGCAGGATCTCACGCGCTCGACGGCGGAAAACGGGGACGACATCCTCGAGCGGATCGTGGCGTCCGTCATCGCGCTGCTCGGCTGCGACGGCGCGGCGCTGGCGACGATGCGCGAACAGTCACTGGTTTATGCGGCGGCGGCGGGCTCTGCGGCGGCGTCGTCGGGGCGCGTCTCGTGGATCGCTGAAAGCCTGGCGGGCAAGGCGCTCGAGACCGGGCGAACGCTGGTGAGCGACGATGCGGAATCCGACGCCCGCGTCGATCGCGACGCGGCGCGCGCGATCGGCGCGCGATCCGTGATCGCGGCGGTGCTTCCAGGCGCCGACCGTCCCGCCGGCGTGCTGGAGGCCTACGCCTGCAAGCCGGGCGCCTTCGCCGAAGCGGACGCCCAGGCCTTGACGCTGTTCGCCCAATCCGCGGGCGCGGTTTTGCAGCGCCATGAGCTGGAAGAACGCATGCGCCGCTCCCAGCGCCTCGAAGCCATCGGCCAGCTCACCGGCGGAATCGCCCATGACTTCAACAATCTGCTCACGGTCATTCTCGGCAACGCCGAGACGCTCGCCGTCGAACTCGCCGATGATGAGGCGCGCCGGCCGCTCGCCGAATTGACCCGGACCGCGGCCGAACGCGGGGCGGAACTCACGAACCGGCTTCTTGCTTTCGCGCGCAAGCAGCCGCTCGATCCGGCCCCTGTCGATCTTAACCGCCTTGTGGCGGACATGGATGCGCTGCTGCGGCGGACATTGGGCGAGCATATCGAGATCGAAGTGGTGCGCGGCGCCGGCCTGTGGCCGGCGCTCGTGGACGCCGCGCAGCTTGAAAGCGCCGTCCTCAACCTGTGCCTGAACGCGCGCGACGCCATGCCGGACGGCGGCAGACTCACTATCGAGCTTGCGAACACATATCTGAGTCAGGATTATGCGGATACGGAAGAAGACGTGAAGCCCGGGCAATATGTGATGCTCGCCGTGTCCGACACCGGCGTCGGCATGAGCGCGAACGTGCGCGCGCGGGCGTTCGAGCCGTTCTTCACGACGAAAGATCCGAACAAGGGAAGCGGGCTCGGTCTCAGCATGGTGTTCGGCTTCGTCAAGCAGTCGAACGGGCATGTCAAAATCTACTCTGAGGAGGGGCAGGGCGCGACGATCAAGATCTATCTGCCGAGAGCCTACGCGCTCGACGGGGAGGCGGCCGCCGGCAGGGCCGGCTCGAGCGCAAGCGGCGGCGACGAGCGGATCCTCCTCGTGGAGGATGACGATCTCGTGCGCGGCCACATACTCTCCCAGCTGCGCACGCTCGGCTATAAGGTCATCGAGGCGCGCAACGCCCGCGAAGCGCTCGAAATCGTGCGCCAGGTGTCCGACATCGATCTTCTGTTGACGGACATCGTCATGCCGGGCGGCATGAACGGGCGCGAACTCGCGCGCGAGATCGGGAAGCTGCGCCCGGAGATCAAAGCGCTCTATACGTCGGGCTATACGGAGAACGCGATCGTCCATCACGGCCGGCTCGACGCGGGGGTGAACTTCATCAGCAAGCCGTTCCGCCGCGAGGAGCTCGCCCGAAAGGTCCGCATGGCGCTCGCGTCCGGCGCCCGTGCGGGCGATCCGGGCGAGAAGTGACGGGCGCCGGCGCGCGCGGCCGGCGGGACCGTCAGGCGGCGCGCCGTCGGGCGTACAGGCGCGCCGCGCCCTTGCCGGCCCGTTTCGCCTCGTAAAGCGCCTGATCGGCCCGGGCGAGGATGCAGGCCATCTCCTCGCCGGATGCGAATTCGGCCGCGCCGGCGCTCGCCCCGACGCCAGCGCGGGCCCCGCCAGATGTCCTCAAGCCTTTCACGGCGCGAATGATCCGCCGGGCCAGCGCGCGAGCACGGGCCGGACAGGACCCCCGGCATAGCACCGCGAATTCGTCGCCGCCGAGGCGCGCGGCGAAATCATCCGGGCCGAGACAGGCCGTGATCAGCGCCGCGCAACGCTGCAGCAAAGCGTCGCCGGCCGCATGTCCCCAAACGTCGTTGACCTGCTTGAAATCGTCGAGATCGAGCAGAAGAAGAACGTTCCGCTGCGGACCCGCCGCGCCGGCGCAGGCGAGGGCGTTCAGCATTTCGCGCAATGCGGCGCGATTGGCGAGTCCGGTCAGCGGATCCTGCCGGGCCTGCCGCTCGAGCTCTTCGGTCCGCATGCGTCGCGCCGTCACGTCGCGCTCGATCGCGGCGAAGTACTTCAGCGCGCCGTGGGCGTCGAAAATGGGAACGATGTGGATGTCGAGCCAATAGGCGTAGCCGTCCTTGCCGTAATTGAGGATCTCCTCGCGGCATTCGCGCCGCTCGCTCAGCGCCGTTCTGATGCGATCGAGCGCGTCCCGGTCCGTTCCCGGCCCTTGCAGCATGCGCGGCGAGCGCCCGATCGCTTCGGCGGCGCTGTAGCCGGTGATGGCGGTGAAGGCCGGGTTCACATAGAGGATCCGCGGCTCCGGCGCGTCGACTCCGTCTGCTGACGTTATGATGATTGCGTCGTTCACACTCTCGACCATCTCGGCGAGAATTTCGATCGGAATCGTCGCTTCGCCCGTCATCGCTCGTCGTCCCACGCTTCGTGCTGACGGGGATTCATAATCGCCCGCCGATTAAGCCGACATGAAGCGGGACCTTCCTCATTTGGGGAGGCGAGACGCGCCCTCGACAGGCTTCGCGCCCCCGGTCTCGCCGCAAACAAAGCGGGGGCTCCCGACGCTGATCGGGAGCCCCCGGCCGGCGCGGTCAAGAGTCAACGGTTGGGGGAGTGACGCTGACGCTCCCGACCGCCGGCCGAAGCGGCGCAGCATCCATCGCGCGGAACGGCCTGACCGATCGGCAAGCTAGCCCGAAAAGGCGGCTGCCCTCCATCCGCAAATGAGGAGGTCGAGACGAAATAGATCGTTAAGAATCGTCCGCCTTTTCCGGAGGGCCCGCAAAGGTCGCATGAAAAGGAGCTGAGCGATTTCAGAGCCTTCCGTCTGACCCGGTTTACGAAGACTACGGAAGATGGAATTGCCTGGAGCGAAATCGCGTAGTCGCGGCGCGACAGACGCTCGCGACGTCACGCGAGCGACTGCAAAGATAAGGAACAGGCGCTGATGCCGGCCTTCATCCCCCTTGCTGTCCTGGCTTGTCTCGCAAGATGGCCGCTGTTGTTTAGGGAATGTCGTCCAACCTTTCGGCGCTCTCGCTAGTGCTCGATCGTCAGTTGCTCGCCCTGCGGTTTATCCAGATCATTTCATACGCCGCGCCGATCCTGTTTCAGCCCAGCGCCTTCCAGGCGAAGGACATCAATCCGTAAACGGCGAAGGCCGTCAGAAGAAAAATCAAGATCAGGATCAGCAGGGCGCGCATGGCGACGCGGCGGCGGTCGTCCGGCCTTCTTGGCGCGGCCCGCGCCGTCCGGCAAGGCGGGCGAATGGTTAACAGCCCGCGGGCGCGGCAAGGGATGAATGAGGGCGAAAGGGCATGAAGACTGCATGAGCGCGCGTTCGCCCGGCGTCGTTCGCCGCGCCGGAGACCGCCCGCTCGTGGTCGAAACGCCGCTTTGCCCTTGACGGGCGGCTCGCGTATGCAGAGCGGCGAAACGCAAGCCGCAGGCGTACTGGGGCCGTCGACGGCCGCATTTCCGGGGGACGGAATGAACTTGGCCTTTTACGCGCCGGGCTGGCCGGCGGCTACAGCGCAGAACGGCATCGCGACCTATGTGGAAACCATGGTCGACGCGCTGCGCGCGCGCGGCCACCGCTGTTTCATCATCCTGCCGGCCTATTACAAGGGCGAGACGACGCAGGAGATCATCCGCACGGACTGGAGCCTTCTGACCCGCGCCGATCGGCTTCGCACGGCGATCGCCGCGCGCGCCGCGCAGTTTACGCAAGGAAAGCGCATGAGCTTTCTGCGAGCCGGCGTCGCGTTGGGCAAGACCGTGCGCCGCCTGCACGAGGAGGTCGGCCTCGACATTCTGGAAATGGAGGAGACCCACGGCCTCGCCGGCGCCGTGCAGGAGGCGGTCGATTTCCCCGTCGTGACCCGCCTGCACGGACCGGCTTTTCGCACGAGCGCCAGCGCGCCCAGCCTCGCCCAGCGCGGTCGGATAGCGGCGGAGGGCCGCTCGCTGAAAAAGATCGACGCGATCACCTGTCCCTCGCGCGGCGTGCTGCGCGATGCGATTTCGCATTACGGCCTGCGGCCGCGACACGCCGCGACGATCCCGAATCCGATCGCGATTCCCCCGGCGGCGCTTCGGTGGCGGGCCGACGATCATGACGGGAATATGCTGTTATTCGTCGGCCGGTTCGACGAGACGAAAGGCGCCGATATCGCGCTTGAAGCGTTCGCGCGGCTGGCGGTCAAATATCCGGAGCTTCGCCTCGTCATGGCCGGAGATGATCGCGGGCTGCCGCTGGCCGGCGGGGCTTCAGCCGGCTTTGAAGAGTATGTGCGCACACGATACGGCGCCGGTCTGCGCGCCCGGATAGATTTCCGCGGACGGATTCCGCGCGCCGAAGTCGAGGCGTTGATGCGCGAGTGCGTCGCTTATGTTTCGACATCGCGGCTAGAATGCTTCGCCTATACGGTCGCAGAAGCGCTCGCGGTCGGCTGCCCCGTCGTCGCCTCGCGCACCTATGGCGCGGCGGAGGAGCTCGTCGACGGGGAAGAGATCCTGCTCGCAGACATCGAAGACGCCGAAGGCGTCGCCGCACAGGTCGGGCGCCTTGTCGAGGACGCGAATTTGCGCCGGCGCGTCGCCGCCGCGGGGCGCGCGGCCGCGGAGCGGCTTCTCTCTCTCGATCGGATCGTCGATGATACGCTGGCGTTTTATGCGCGCGTCCAGGCGGGGCGGGCGCGGCAATGACGCCAGCCGCCGCGCGGTCGGCATGAGGAAGATATGGGTCTGGGTCCCCTGATCGCCGGTTTGGCTTTCGCCTGTTTCGCTATCGGCGCGGCGTATCTCGCCAAACCGATGGGGCCCGCGTTCGCGGGCTTCGAGCGGATCTTTCTCGGCTGGCTGGCGGCGAGCCTCGTTGCGTTCCTCATCCCGAACAATCTGCATGGCTTCGCTCTTCTCGCCGTGGCCGTCATGCTGCTGGCGCCGATGAAGCCTGCCGAACGCGTGTGCTACTATCTCGCGACTTTTCCGGCGCTGCCAGTCTATCATGCGACCCATGTGCCATTTCCCGGCATCAATTATCTCATCGATCTCAATCACGCGAAGCTCGCCGCCATAATCGTGCTAGCCCCGCTTTTCGTCATGTCCTTTTTCAGGGCGGGCGAGCGGCGCGGGCGCGCGGCAGACTGGCTCATCATCGGCTATTATCTGCTGACCAGCGCGCTCACCATCCGCTTCCTGCCGGTGACAAGCGTCGTCAGGGAGTTCATCGACGGCGCGTTGTTGTTTCTGGTTCCCTTCTTCGCCATCAGCCGCAATCTCAGGACGGCTGAGGAGGTCGACCGGGCGATAAGGGCGGTGTTCGTCAGCGCGCTCATCCTGTGCATGCTCGGCCTCGTGTCCGCCTGGAAAAGCTGGAATTTTTACACCATTCTGCTTGAGCATCGCTCGCTCGCCGCCTTCGCCGACACGCGCGGCGGTTATCTGCGCATCAGCAGCACGCTGATGACGGGCCTGCTCGGCTACATGATGGCCGTCGGCATCATCATCGCGCTCGAACTGCGCCGTCGGCGGCTGATCGGTCTCATCAGAATGGCCGCGTACTGCGTAATCTTCGCCGCCGTCTGCTATCTGAGCGGATCGCGCGGCGCCTGGCTAGCGGCGTTCGCGAGCGTTTCGACCTATCTCGTTTTCTCAAGACTTGGGTCGTCCATGCGCCGTCTTTACCTGACGGGAGCGGCGCTGGCGGCGATCGCGATTCCTATTGTCGTCGACCAAATCGATTTCTCGCGCATCGACCCGTATGGGTCTTTCGACTATCGCGCCGAGCTGATGACGACGGGCATTCGCTTCATCGTCAACAACCCGCTGTTCGGCGCGGTCAACGCCGCCGCGCGGCCGGAATTCGCCCATCTCGTTCAGGGGCAGGGCATCGTTGATTTCGTCAATACCTACCTTCAGATCGGCGTGCATTACGGGTTGACGGGACTATTGATATTTCTCGCGGCGATCCTGCGCCTGATCGCCGCCGGCGCCGGCGCGCTCGACCGCAACGCGCGCGGCGCGCCCGATTATGAATCGCGGCGCGGCGCGGGCGGCGTGCTCATGGCGGCGATATTCGGGATCCTGGCGTTGATCGCCACGGTGAGCGCCGTGAGCTATGTCTGGCCTTACATCATCGCCATGCTGGCGCTGATGCGCGCCTACGCGCAGCTCGCTCCCGCGCTGCAGCCGCGGTCCAGGGCCGAGCCCTCCGCTTCTTCTTCTTCTTCTTCTTCGCCAGCGCGCGATCAACAGGCGCCGCCGCCTGCCGGCGGCTGGCGCCCGCCGAAGCATCTGGCGCGCTTCGCGCCCAGGGAATGACATGGTCGAGCCCGGCGAGAGCAAGAGCGCAAGCGACGCCATAAGGACGATCGCCGACCGGCTTCCGGCGCCTGTGCGCGCCGTGACGCGCCATGGCGCGACGATGATGATTTCGTTCATGGGCGCGCGCAATGCCGTCCGTCTGGGGAGCAATCTTGTCCTCACCCGTCTGCTGACGCCGGAAGCGTTCGGCGTCGTGGGCGTGATCGTCTCGGTCAATTACGTGCTCAACATGCTCTCGGATATGGGCTTCACGGCCTATCTCGTCCGCCACAAGCGCGAGGACCCGCGCTTTCTCAGCGTCATCTGGACAATCCGCCTGGCGCGCAGTCTCGTAATGTCCCTCATTCTGCTGCTGGGCGCCGGCCTGTTCGCATCTTTTTTCAACGACCCTCAGCTCGCGCCGGCCATCGCCGCCTCGGCGGGATTGCCGGTTCTGGGCGCGCTGACCTCGCTTGCGCCGACGGTGGCGCTGCGCCATCAGCGCGTGCCGCGAATCTCTTTCATCGAATTCGTCGAACATGTGCTCGGCGTCCTCGTGACGATCGCGGCCGCCGTCTGGCTGCGCAGCTACTGGGCGATCATCCTCGGCATGTACTTCAACGTTCTTGTAAGGATCTATGCCAGCTACCGGCTGTTCGACCCGCTCCGCATCGGGCTGGCCTTCGATCAAGAAATCGCGCGCGACATGTGGCGATTCGCTCGCATCATCATTCCGTCAAGCATCATCACGCTCATTCTGATGCAGACGGACAAAATATTCATGGCGCGGTATTTCCCGATGGCCGAGCTCGGCCTGTTCATGCTCGCGGTATCGCTCGCCGAGATGGCGACGCAGGTGACGGGCCAGTATAATGCGCGCATCCTGTATCCGCTTCTGGCCAAGGCCGAACGGCGCGAGGGGGACGACCCGGCGCGGCATTACTACGCCTCGCGGCGCCGGCTGTTCCTGTTCTTCGCCTTCGGCCTCGGCGGGCTTATCGCCGGCGGCGAGCTGGTGATTCGCCTGCTGTTCGACGATCGCTATCTCGGCGCGGCCTTTTACCTGTCGATCGTCGCCATTCGACCGCTGCTGAAGTTGACGGTCGCGCCGGCCGAACGTTTTCTCGTCGCCAAGGGCTATGTGAAGGCGACCCTTCACGCAAACATCGTCCGTCTCATCTGGTTCGCCGCCCTAGGGCCGGCCGCTTACGTCACGCTCGGTCCGGTCGGCGTCGTGGCGGCTCTGATGACCGCCGAAGCGCCGGTGGCGGTCTACAACTGGATCAGGCTTCGCCGATACGGGGCGCTGAACTGGCGCGAGGAAGGCTGGCTTGCGCTCGCCGCGGCGCTGGGCGCGGTCCTCGGCTACGCGGCCAACGCCGGCGTGAATGCGCTGATCGGCCGCGGCGTCATCCCCGCCTTCTAAGGCGTCTTGCGCGCGCCTGACCGAAAATTAAGCGGCGCCGCCCATATGGGCTTAACTAGTTAATGGTTTGTCAAAGACCGCGGCCTAACGCTTCGCCAGTTAACCATGGCGGCTCGGGCCGTCCATGAACCAACGAACCGGGTGAGGGCATGCGGCGATCGGGCCTGTGGGCGATGCTGGCGGCGACGACGTGCATGACGGCCGCGCCGCCCGTCGCCGCTCAGGAAGGGTCCGCGGCGAAGGAGGCGCCGCCAGGCGCGCTCTATCCGCCATCGCCGGAGGCGGCCGTTCAGGGTCCGCTGGGCGAGGCGCTGGGGCCGGCGCGCTATCTTTTGCGAGACGTCGGCGTCGAAGAGACGTTTGCGACGGCGGTGCGTCGCGCTGTGGGCCGTCATCCCGCCTTTCATCTGGAGCTGTCGCGGCGCGACGAGGCGCGCAGCCAGCTACGCGCCGAACGCGCCGCGCTCTATCCGCGGCTTTCTGCCAGCGTCACGGGCGACTATGTGATCGCGCGCGAATTCGGCGCCGGCACGGACAACGTCGTCGAATCGCTGCAGCCGGAGCGGCGCCTCAATGCGGGACTTTCGGTTTCGCAGCTTCTCTTCGACGGCGGCGCGACCTTTCAGCGAATCAAGGGCGCGAAAGCGCTGGCGCGCCAGCACGACGAGTCGATCAGCGCACGGGTGAACGAGCTTGCGCTCGCCGTTCTTTCCGCCCATGTCGATCTCGCCGCCCATCAGGCGATCGTCGCGCTCGGGGAGGCGTTCATCAGCCGGCACGAGGCGCTGCTCGCCGACGTGAAGGAGCGCGAACGGCTCGGCGCCGGTTCGCGCGCCGACGTGATGCAGGCCGCGGCCCGGCTCGCGGCGGCGAAGGCGCGCGTCGCGCAGATTCGCGAAAGCCTGCGTTTCGCCGAAATCCGCTACGAGGAATATTTTCGCCAGAAGCCCGGCCTGCTGACGCGCGCATCCTTCGACGCGCTTGCCGTCGACTCGCGCGAGGAGGCGATGCGTCTTGCCGTCGAGCGCAATCCGGCGCTCGCCGCCGCAGCGGCGAACGCCGATCGCGCCACCGCCGAATACAAGGCCGCCCGCGCCGCCCGCCTGCCGGAAGTGCGGGCCGTCGTCAACGCGACGAAATTCGATCTCATCGACGGCGGCGACGATTATGACGTGCGCGCCGGCGTCAATCTCAACTACGACATCTTCGCCGGCGGCGCCCGCGGCGCGTCGATCGCGCGCGCCGGCGCGGCGGCCAGGCAGCAGAAATACGACCAAGAGCGCGTGCGCCAGGAAATCGAGCGCGACGCGGCCATGGCCTATGAGCGCCGCGCCGCCGCCGAGGAACGGCTCGCCGCCCTCGCTGACGCCGTCACAGCCAATCATCAGGCGCGCGCGCTCATCGCCGAGCGGTTTCGCGTCGCGCGCGGCCAGCTCATCGACCTGCTTCAGGCGGAGAACGACTATTTCGAATCGGGCGTGGCGTATCTCATCGGTCTGGCCGATTACGACATGGCGACCTACGAGATGATGGAGCACACGGGCGATCTGCTGCGGTATTTCTCGCCGCAGGACGAATACGCCGCGGCCGCCGCCGTCGAGGCCGTTCAATGAGCCGGCGGAAATCTTTCCTGCGCGAGCTCGCGCCGACCTCGCACTGGCTGTTCGGGCCCCTGCGCGACAATATCGGCGTGTACGGGCAGACCGTGCTCGCCGCTTCCATCGTGAACTTTCTCGGCCTTGTCTCGTCTTTCTTTATCATGACGGTCTATGACCGCGTGCTGCCGAACCAGGCGGTCGAGTCGCTGATCGCGCTCACGATCGGCGTTCTGATCGCCCATGTCTTCGATCTCGCTTTGAAGTCGCTGCGCGGCTATTTCGTCGACATCGCCGGCCAGCGTCTCGACGCCACCGTGGGCGCGCGGGTGTTCGACAATCTGATGGCCATGCGACTCGACGCGCGCCGCGGCGCGACCGGCGCGACCGCCGGCCTCATCAAGGAATTCGACAACCTTCGGGATTTCTTTTCTTCGGCGACGCTGGTCGCGGTCGTCGATTTGCCTTTCATCTTTCTGTTCATCGGCGCGATCGCGCTGGTCGGCGGGCCGCTCGCCCTGGTGCCTTTGATGGGCGTTCTCGCCGCGCTCGCCGCCGGGCTTCTCATTCAGCCGTTCATCATGCGGCACGCGCGCGACGCGATGAACGAGGGCCATCTAAAGCATGCGGTGCTGATCGAAACGCTGGCCGGCCTCGAAACCGTGAAAAGCGTCGCCGCGGCCTCGCTCATGCGCGAGCGCTGGCGGCGCGGCGTGCTGCGCCAGGCGCGCATCTCCACGATCGGCCGCTTCGTCAATCAGGCTGCGGTGAATTTCGCCGGCTTCGCCCAGCAGATCTCGCAGGTCGGCGTCGTCGTCATCGGCGTGTTTCTGGTCGGCGACGGGCAGATCACCACCGGCGCGCTCATCGCGAGCGTCATTCTGACCGGGCGGGCGATGGCGCCGCTGGCGCAGGTCGCCGGCCTGCTCGGCCGGATGAGCGGCGCGCTCGCCTCCTATCGCGCGCTCGACCGGCTTATGGCGACCAGGCTCGAAACCGATCCCAGGCGCGAATATCTGCGTCGCGACAGGCTCGCCGGCAGGATCGAATTTCGCGAGGTCAGCTTCGTCTATCCCGGCGCCAAGGCGCGCGCCCTCGACGAGATCTCCTTCGTCATCGAACCGGGCGAGCGAGTGGCGGTTCTCGGCCGCAACGGTTCGGGCAAATCCACCATCGTGCGACTCATCACCGGCGTGTACGAACCGAACGAAGGCTCGGTGCTCGTCGACGACACCGACATCAGGCAGATCAGGCCGGCGGACCTGCGCGCCAATGTCGGGGCGGTGCTCCAGGACGTCTGCCTGTTCAGCGGCTCGATCCGCGAGAACATCGCCCTCGGCCTCGACAATATCAGCGACGAAGACGTGCTTGCGGCGGCGAAAATCGCCGGCGTTCATGATTTCGTCGGCGCGAGCGAGGCCGGCTACGATCAGACGCTCGCCGAGCGCGGAGAGGGGTTGTCGGGCGGTCAACGTCAGGCCATCGCTCTCGCGCGGGCGCTCGCGCCGAAGCCGTCGATCCTCCTGCTCGACGAGCCGACAAGCGCCCTTGACGCACAGGCCGAGGCGCATCTTGTCGCGCGGCTCGAAAGGGCCACGCGCGGGCGCACGCTTCTTCTCGTCACCCACCGCACGTCGCTTCTGCGGCTCGTCGACCGCGTGATCGTGCTCGATCAGGGGCGCGTCGTCATTGACGGCGCACGCGACGAGATCGTCCGCAGCATGGCCGCCGCGAAAGCCGCGCGCGCGGCGCCTGCGCCGACCGAGCCGCGGCCGATCGGGGCGGCGCTCGCTGGAGAACGCATCAGGGCGGTGAAATGACGCAAAGGGAAGACCTAGCCGTCGAAGAAGTCTTGCCGATCGAACCGGCGCGCGCCGCGCAGATTCTGCTCTATGTCATCGCCGGTCTGTTCGTCGTCGCGCTGCTATGGGCGGCGACGGCGAAGCTCGACCGCGTCACCAGAGGCGAGGGCCGCGTCGTGCCGTCGAACCAGCTTCAGGAGGTGCAGTATCTCGAAGGCGGCATCATCAAAGAGATTCTTGTCGCCGCCGGGGATGAAGTGAAAGCCGGCCAGGTGCTCGTCCGGCTCGATCCCACCCAGTTCAACGCCGAGTTCCTGAAAGGCCGGGAGGGCTATCATGCGCTCGCCGCCCGCGTGCGCCGTCTCGAAGCGGAAGTCGCCGGCGGGCCTTTCGTCGTTCCGCCTGACATCGCGCGCGCCGCGCCCGACGTCGCGGCCGACGAACAGGCGCTCTACGCGGCGCGTCGGGCCGAACGCGCGGCCGCGCTCGAGGTGGAGCAGGCCAAGCTCGCACAGCGCGAACAGGCGCTTGAAGACGCGAAAGCCGCCGAGAAATACGCGCGCGAAGCGCTGAAGCTGGCGGCCGAAGAAGCGCAGATGATGGACGCGCTTGTGGAAAAGGGCATCGAGCCGCAGATGGAGCGCCTGCGCGCCCGTCAGCGGGAAGCGACGGCGCGCAGCGAGCTCAAGCGAGCCCAGATCGCCGTCGAGCGCGCCGCGCTCGAAGTGGGCGAGGCGCGCAATCAACTCCTCCGCATCGAAAGCGGTTTCTCCGCCGCAGCCGCCGACGAACTCGCCAAGGCGAAGGCAGAACTCGCCGAACTGTCCGGCGGCCTTCCCGCCCTCGAAGACAGGGTGGCGCGCACCGACGTGAGGGCGCCTATCGGCGGCGTGGTCAACCGCGTGCTGGTCTCCACGATCGGCGGCGTCGTGCAGCCGGGCCAGACCATCGTCGAGATCGTGCCGTCGGAGGACACTCTGCTGGTCGAGGCGCGAATCAAGCCGGCCGATATTGGTTTTCTGCGCATCGGACAGGAGGCGCGCGTGCGCCTGACGGCTTATGATTCTTCCCGCTACGGCGCGCTCAAGGGCCGCATCGAACATATCAGCCCCGACGCCATCGCCGACGAGGAAAAGGGCGAGCGCTATTACCTGATCAAGGTGCGCACCGACAGCAACGTCATGACGACGCGGGACGGCGAGCTCAGAATTCTGCCGGGCATGGCCGCCGAAGTGGACATCCTGAACGGCAAGCGCACGGTGCTGGCCTATCTGTTAAAGCCGGTCGCAGACGTTCAATCCAAGGCTTTGCGAGAACAATAACGCCTGCGCTGCAAGCTCACGCCCGTCGCAAAAGCGGATCCTCGCCGGCGCGGAACCAGCCGGTGATCGAATACCGCGCTCCGCCCGCGAAGGGCGCCACGACGCTCACTGCATGACGTTGCGGCACAAGGAAAATGCTCAGCGTGTTGAATTTCGGCGCAAAGGCCTCCTCGACGCATCCGTGTTCATCAAGGAACAGCGTGAGGCCTCCCCAATCAGGTCTCCATTTCGCCGTTAGACTGAGCACATAGGCCGCGCGACGATTCTTGCCGGCGACATTATCGTCGTGTTCCGTGAGAAAGTGTCCGGGCAGGTAGCGGGTCGCCTGCGCGTCCGCGAAGCCGATGTCATCGCAGCCGGTGACATGGCGCGCAAGCTCCAGCATTGGCGCGCTGTTGAGAAGCTCGTAAACTTCGTTAAGCGGATGACTTTGCGTCTTGCGATTGTGATAGATGTCATAGATCGGGATATTATTGAAAAGATAGCCGAAACCGTCGCGCGCCTGCTCATGCACAAGCGCCATGAATTGCGCTCGGTCTTTGGCGGGACGGGCCTCCATGCCCTTGGCGTCGAGATCGACATGGCGGCCGGCGCAGTCGGCCGCCAGATTCCAGCGCGGCGCCATCTCCAGCCTCGTCAGGATCCGTTTGGCCGCGTCAGGTTCGAGGACGTCAGGGATCTGCGCGCGGCCGCGCGCGGCCATCCTCTCCCGCCACGGCGTGAGATCAAGCGCCTGGTTGAGCCGAAACGGAGACGGGCGGGACATGGCAGACGGATTTAAGCGACGCAGAGCGAGGAAAAGCTCATGAGCGAATCAAGAGATTCGGCGCGAAGGAGAACATGGTTCTTCGGCTTCCTGAAGTCGCAATTCGGCAAGGCGTTCACAGCGGACGGCAAGCCGGGAGCGCCCGTTGCGGGAGACTGACGCGTCTGCTGCGCCCGTACGCTTCGGGCGCAGTCTGGGATTCTTCCCCAATACAGCAAGTTGGGCTTGGAGCGGTTAAAGTTACAGGATATTGTGCCCATTGGGCCGAGCCTGAACCTTGGCCTCCAGCTCCCGATGTCTCGAATCACGCAAGGATCAGCGCCCTATGCCCGATGCTTCCGACATCGCCGCCGCGGCCCGTTCTGCGCCCGGCCTGCTGACGCCGTCCTACGCCTACAAGCCGTTCCGCTACCCGTGGGCCTATGACTTCTGGAAGCGCCAGCAGCAGATCCACTGGATGCCGGAGGAGGTGCCGCTCGGGGAGGATTGCAAGGACTGGACGGGCAAGCTCTCGGACGCCGAGCGCAATCTGCTCACGCAGATCTTCCGCTTCTTCACCCAGTCCGACGTCGAGGTGAACGACAACTACATGGAGCGCTACGCGCGCGTGTTCAAGCCGACGGAAATCAAGATGATGCTGTCGGCCTTCTCCAACATGGAGACGATCCACATCGCCGCCTACGCGCTGCTGCTCGAGACCATCGGCATGCCGGAAACGGAGTTCTCGGCTTTTCTCGATTACCAGGCGATGCGCGACAAGCACGACTTCATGCAGAAGTTCGGCGTCGACACGCATGAGGACATCGCGCGCACCCTCGCCATGTTCGGCGCGTTCACCGAGGGGCTGCAGCTTTTCGCCTCCTTCGCGATGCTGATGAACTTCCCGCGCTTCAACAAGATGAAGGGCATGGGCCAGATCGTATCCTGGTCGGTGCGCGACGAGTCCCTGCATTGCGAAGGGATGATCCGGCTCTATCACGCCTTCGCGCGCGAGACGGGCTGCGTGACGCGAGCGGTCGCCGACGACATCGTCGACTGCTGCAAGACGGTCGTGGCGCTCGAAGACAAGTTCATCGATCTCGCCTTTGAGATGGGCCCGGTGGAGGGCATGACCGCGGAGGACATCAAGCAATATATCCGCTACATCGCCGACTGGCGGCTCGGCCAGCTCGACCTGCCTAAAGTGTACGGCGTCGAAAAACATCCGCTGCCCTGGCTCACGGCCATCCTCAACGGCGTCGAGCATGCCAATTTCTTCGAGGCCCGTGCGACCGAGTACTCCAAGGCCGCCACCCGCGGCGAATGGCATGGGCCTGACGGCGTGTGGGCCGCCTTCGACGCGCTGCAGGCGAAACGGCGATTGGAGGCGGCGGCGCAGCCGGCTGAGTAACGCGGCGCGGCGAAAATCCTTCCCCTTCCGTCTGGAGAGGTGGCCGTCCCGCCGCGGGAGGGGCGAGGCGCTCCCCCAAACGCCTCTTGACGCCTTGGGCGCGCGGCGGGACGGCCGACCCTCCGGCGCCGCGAGGCGGACGCAAGACGCATGCGCCGGCTGCAAGGGGCGCGAACGGCGCCGGAGGACGTGGATAAAGCCTGCCTCAGGCCGGCCGCGCCGTCATGTCCGGGAATTTCCGGACGCGCCGCCTGCGAGCGCCGCCGCCGCCGCGCGGCGTTTGACGCCGCTGCGGCGGACCAAATCGACGAGGCCAGCGAAATTGAAAAGCCGCGCCAAGCTGAACGCCGCCATGCCCGTGATCCAGCACGGCCCGCCGAGCGCGAGCAGGAGAGAAGATTTTGTCATGTCGGCGTCTGGCGCTCCGTTTCGGGGCTGTTCATTTCGGCGGGACTGCCCCACTACTGCTGCGGCGTCGCGTCGGCGTCCGGCGGTTTAAAAGCCTCCTCCGAAGCTGCAGCGGCTTCCTGCGCGGCGACGATGGTTTTGAGCTGTTCGACGGCATCCTCGATGGCCTGATAGGTCTTTTTGTCGAGCGGTTTGATGCGCAGAACAAATTCCAGATCGTCCAGCGCGCCGGCGTAGTCCGCCTTTTCCAGACGCGCGCTCGCCCGCAAGTGATGAAAGGAAACGAGCTCGGTCGGCGTGAACTCGTTTCCGAATTCGGCTTCCAGATCGGCGAGATCCGCCAGAACGACCGCCGCAGAGCGCTTCTTGCGAATGTCCTGCTGAATTGAAACCAGCCGGCGCCAGACTTTCGCGCGCGCGGCCGGCGACGGTTTCCCCCAACCGTCATTTACAAGCTCGAATGTGATAGCGGTTTGCACGCCGGGTCGCGGCGCGGGCCTCCCGTCGACGGTTTTCGGATGATAAATCCATGCTTCGACGGCCTTCAGCGCGGCTTTTTCGAAACAGACATTGGTTGAGTCGACAACCCGGATGTTGTCGGTTCGCCCTTCGGAGGTGACGTCGAATTCGATAAAAACGCTTTCTCTAGACTGGGCTTTTCTTATGCATTTATCGGGGTAATCAGGCGGCTTGCGATCGAGCGGGCGGGCGTCGATATCGTCGATCGCCGTTTCTTCATTCAGGACGAAACGGAACGTCGTCTCCATATCCAGCTGTTCGGCGGCCCGCCCTCTTATCTTGCGCGGCGAAAAATAAGAGGCGCGAACCGACGCGACCGCAGCCTCCTCGAAACAAGGGTCGGTGGACTCCCGCACGCGCACGTTTTGAGGATAACCGTCCTCCGACACGTCGTAGGCGATCGTGACGCGTTGGGCCGATCCGACCGGTTCGCCTGCCGCAGGCATGCAGGCGGCGGGATAAGCCGGGGCGACGCGGCGCAACGGCTTGGCCGAGGTTTCGTCCGGCGCCGTGTGGGCCCCCTGCGCGGGAAGAACCGCCAGCGTCAATGCGCTGATGATCGCAGAAAACCTCATTTCGCCTCCCCCTCGGCCGAGGACAGATAAGAGAGTTTAGCGAAACGTCCAGTGTTCGCAAAGATGAGATTCTTCGTTCGCGTCTGCAGGAGCGCGACTTTTTAGCCGTCCATTTTCAGCGCCTTGATGAAGGCTTCCTGGGGGATTTCGACGCGGCCGAACTGGCGCATCTTTTTCTTGCCCTCTTTCTGCTTCTCGAGGAGCTTGCGCTTGCGCGTGACGTCGCCGCCGTAGCACTTCGCGGTCACGTCCTTCCTCAGGGCGCTGATCGTCTCGCGCGCGATGACGCGCCCGCCGATGGCCGCCTGGATCGGGATCTTCAGCATGCGCCGTGGGGTGACCATCGAGTTTTAACCCTCACACGCTGCTGTCGCTTATAGGCAGGGCAGCTTCTGAAATGATCCGCCGGCGACATCCGGAACATAGTCCTGATATTTCCTTTCGAAATTGACTGTGACCAGTTTCATTCCGGCAGGCGTCCATTCGTAACGCAGGCGCATTCCCGCGACCTCGCCTCCAGCGAGCCGCAGCAGAACGAGATGTTCTTCCAGATCGTCGCCGAATTTGTTGAGCAGATAAACATTGCCGCCGGCGAAATCGAGCGCGCCGAGCAGTTCGGTCAATCGATTGATAAGACCTTCGCGGTTCTCTTTCGGCCAATGGGCGCCAAGATCGGCGAACAGCGGCGCCAAGCCGTCCGTGCGGTCGGTTCCGATAACGTCGAGCACGGCGCAGGACTTGGCGAGCGGCGTCGACGCGGCGCTGGAATTCGCCAAGCCGGCTGGGATCAGGGCGATGGCGGCGAATACGACGCCGGCGCCGAGCGTCAAACCCATGTTTTTCACGGCCATGAGGTTTCTCCTTAGCTGAAAAAGCGGCCGCCCGAAGGACGGCCGCTGGTACAGATGATGCGCTGCGCCATCGGCGGCGTGTCAGATCTTGCGCAAGCCGCGCAAGGTCAGCGCGCCTAGGCCGGTCAACATCAGAAGGCCGCCCGCCGGGAGAGGGATTTCCGGCGTAGGCGTAATGCCGCCGCCTGTGGCGGTGCCCGCCATCAGACCGCCGAAGAACACGCCCGAGTCGAAAATGGTGTCGGAGGTGTCGGCGATCGCGATGACGATCATGTGCGTCGTCAGCGATAGATCCAGAAGGCCGGTAACGGTCAGCACGCTGAGGATGCCGTCATACTGAATTGCGTCGCCGGTATTGGTGACGAAAGGCGTTAGACTGCCGACATCGTTGTCATTGAAAAAGCCGGCGGATATCGAGCCAAGCTCAAAGTTGATCACAGAACCGTCGGAAAACTCCGCATAGTTCACGCCATCGACGAAAACGCCGAAAATATCGGTTACTGACTGATCGGGATATTCATCGGTGCCGAAGACGAAGCTCGCGGAGACCGACGTCATGCCCGGTTCGACGGCGAACTCGAAGCTCAAGACGTTTGCGTCAAAGGTCGTCGACGGCGTCAGCGTTTCCAGCAAGGCGTTGCCAGGCGTTCCAAGAGAGCCGTCGAAAGACGGATCGGTGTTCTCGGCGACGAGGATTCCGCCTGCGTCGCCCGAGGTCAGCACGATGCCGTCATGGGCCAGGGCGATCGTCGTCGATCCGTTGGAGATCGAGAAATCGCTGTATGTCCCGCCCTGTCCAGGCTCGCCGACATAGGTCTCCGACCCCGCGATGATTGAAATGCCGCTGCCGGGCGCAAGAGTCGCCGCGGCGAGGGCGGCGGCCGTGCCGGAAGGGTCAGCGGTCGGATCGACCGTGGTGATCGTGGTGGCGTGCGCGCCCGCTGTCAGCGCGACTGCGCAGACAGCTGTAATTCCCAGATTTTTCATGATTCTCCCCACTCGTACTCTCCCAGATTTCATGCTTAACACAGGCTTTCGCCCTGCGCAAGAAACCTGCCCGTGTCATTGCGATTCAGATGTCGCCTATTGCGGGTTTCGGCGGTGGAGCGCCGCCGGGGGCGGCCTTTCCAAGCGCGGCCGCTGCCGGGCGGGCGCTTACCTGTCCATCTTCAACGCCTTGATGAAGGCTTCCTGGGGGATTTCGACGCGGCCGAACTGGCGCATCTTTTTCTTGCCCTCTTTCTGCTTCTCGAGGAGCTTGCGCTTGCGCGTGACGTCGCCGCCGTAGCACTTCGCGGTCACGTCCTTCCTCAGGGCGCTGATCGTCTCGCGCGCGATGACGCGCCCGCCGATGGCCGCCTGGATCGGGATCTTGAACATATGCCGCGGGATGAGCTCCTTGAGCTTCTCGCACATGGCGCGCCCGCGGCTCTCCGCCTTAGAGCGGTGGACGATGATCGAGAGCGCGTCCACGGGCTCCTCATTGACGAGAATCTGCATCTTGACGAGATCGCCCTCGCGATAGTCGAGAAGCTGATAGTCGAAGCTGGCGTAGCCTTTGGAAACCGACTTCAGCCGGTCGTAGAAGTCGAACACGACTTCGTTGAGGGGAAGCTCGTAGACCAGCATGGCCCTGCTGCCGGCGTAGGTTAGCTCCTGCTGAACGCCGCGCCGCTCTTCGCACAACTTCAGGATCGCGCCCAGATGGTCGTCGGGCGTCATGATCGTCGCCTTGATCCAAGGCTCTTCGAGATGGCTCACGCGAACCATGTCCGGCATGTCGGCGGGGTTGTGCAGCTCCTTCATCGAGCCGTCGGTGAGATGCACCCGGTAGATGACCGACGGCGCGGTGGTGATGATGTCGAGGCCGAACTCGCGCTCCAGCCGTTCACGGATGATTTCGAGATGCAGGAGGCCGAGAAAGCCGCAGCGGAAGCCGAAACCGAGCGCGGCCGACGTCTCCATCTCGTAATGGAAACTCGCGTCGTTGAGGCGGAGCTTCGCCATCGCCTCGCGCAGATCTTCGAAATCGGCCGCATCCACCGGGAACATGCCGCAGAACACCACGGGCTGCGACGGCTTGAAGCCGGGCAGGGGCGTTCCGCAGGGCCGGCGCTCCTCGGTGATGGTGTCGCCAACATGGGTGTCGGCGACCTCCTTGATCGAGGCGGTCAGATAGCCGATCTCGCCGGGGCCGAGGGCGTCGACGGGCGTCTTCTTGGGCGTCGACACGCCGACCTGATCGACCGTGTAGCTCGCCTTCGCCCCCAGCATGCGGATGCGCGCGCCTTTCCTGAGGACGCCGTCGACGATGCGCACCAAAACGACCACGCCGAGATAGGGGTCGTACCAGCTGTCGACCAGCAGCGCCTTCAGCGGGGCGTTCGGGTCGCCCTCAGGGGGCGGCAGGCGCCTGACGATCGCTTCGAGCACCTTGTCGACGCCGAGGCCGGTCTTGGCCGAGATTTCGATGGCGTCGGAGGCGTCGAGGCCGATGACGTCCTCGATCTGGGCCTTGACGCGCTCCGGCTCGGCGGCGGGCAGGTCGATCTTGTTGAGAACAGGGACGATTTCGAGGTCGACGTCGATCGCCTGATAGACATTGGCCAGCGTCTGGGCCTCCACCCCCTGGCTCGCGTCGACGACGAGGAGCGCGCCTTCGCAGGCCGACAGCGAGCGCGAGACCTCATACGTGAAATCCACATGGCCCGGCGTGTCGATGAGGTTGAGAACATAGGTCTCGCCGTCCGCGGCCCTGTAATTGAGCCGCACGGTGTTCGCCTTGATGGTGATGCCGCGCTCGCGTTCGAGCTCCATGGAGTCGAGCACCTGCTCCTTCATCTCCCGGTCCGTCAGTCCCCCCGTCAGCTGGATGATCCGGTCGGCGAGGGTCGACTTTCCGTGGTCGATATGGGCGATGATGGAGAAATTGCGGATGTTCTTCAGCGGCGTCATGGCGGCGGGATATAGAGGCGGCCGCGCAAGCCGGCAATGGCGGGCGGGTTGACGCATGAAAACGACCGCCGGCGCGCCGCATGACGGCCCGGTTCGACAAGGTCCGAAGGGATCAGCCGCGCGGGTCAGACCCGCTGCTTCAGCAAATCCCGGATCTCGGTCAAAAGCTGCACGTCGGCCGGCGGGGCGGCGGGCGCGGCCTCTTCGTGTTTCTCGAAGCGCTCGCGCGCCTTGTTCATCGCCTTGACGACGAGGAAAAGCGCCCAGGCGACGATCAGGAAGGCGATGATCGCATTGATGAAATTGCCGTAATTGATGGTCACCGCCGCGGTGTCGGCGGTGGCCGGCTTCAGGGTGATGGCGAGCTCGGAGAAATCGATCCCGCCGATGAGCAGCCCGACCGGCGGCATGATGACGTCGTCGACGAGCGACTTCACGATGGTGCCGAAAGCCCCGCCGATAACAATGCCGACGGCCATGTCGACCACATTGCCCTTGAGGGCGAATTGCTGGAATTCCTTGATGATGCCCATCACGCTCCCCGTCCTTTCCTCGGCGGCCCGTCGCGCCGAGGGTCTTGAGGCGAGCCTATCGTGATTTGCGGGCTCGCCAAGCGGGGCCGGTCAACCGGCGAGCTGCGCCGTCGCATCCGCCCAAAGGGCGGTGGATGCGATCATGAAACGCAGGGGCGAGGAAAGGGCGATGGCGAGTCCGCCCCACAGATAGACCGGATGGACGGCCCGCCGCGTCGCGAGATCGAAGGCCGCGCCCGCCAGAACGAAAAGCAGGGACAGTCCCCAGATCGTGTGGGGCATGAAGGCGAAGAGGGCCTGGCTGTCCCATAGGAGAATCAGCCGGCCGAAGGCGGGCGGCGTCATGGCGATCGCTGAAAGATACATGAAGCGCTTGTGGACCTCGGGGCGGCGACGGTTCAAAAGGCCGAGCGTGACGAAGCCGGCGAAGAGGAGGGTGTCGAACAGCGGCACGGAAAAAAACACATGCGCCGGCGCGCCGGGAATCGGCGCCGCGCCGCGTCGCAGCGCGTCGATCGAGACGATCAGGCCAAGGATAGTCACAACGGCTGCAAGCGCGGCCCCGGCGGCTCCGAGGGCGAAGTGCATTCGCGCCCGGCCCGACGCCATCAGGCTCGTCTGGGCGATGAAAAGCAGCACCCAGAGCGAAAAGACGATCCCGTGAACGAAAAGCAGCGGCGAAAGGGGGCCGATGGCGGCTGGGCGCGCGAAAAAGGTCGGCGCGAAGCCCGCATAGACCGTGAGCGCGATGAGAATCCCCATCGCCGGGTAGAACCATCGGACGCTCGCGCGCGCCTCAAGGCCGTTCGCCATTGTCATGATCTCCCCCTGACGCCGCCCTCTCCCGAAAGCGGGCCTATAGGGATTTTCGATCCGGAGTCAACCGGCCTCAGCGGCAGGCTTCCGCAACGCGCTGGAGCGCGGCCGTGACGCCCTGCAGCGAGATCACATAGCTCGTCGCCGTGCCGCGCGCGGAGACCGCGCTCACCCGCATCTCCGCCCCGCGTTTCATGGCGTTAATCAGGCTCTGCTCGTCGGCGGCGCTTTCGATGAAACCTTCGTTGTCGGCGACGTACATCTCCCACTTGTCGGAGCCGATGCGCAGCGTCGGCGGCGGGGCGTCGCGCAGCGCATAGCCGGTCATCAGGCTGGGCTGGTTCGTCGCCGCGCCCGACTTCCATGTCGCGACGAGAAAGAAGACGTCGCCGTGATTGACCGATTTCGGCGATTTGTCCTTGGCCTCGGTCGCCGCGAAGCAGATGCGGTCGCCGTCCGCCTCGCGCACGAAAACGCTCCAGTCCCGGTAGGAGGCGATCGCCTCGGGTTCGGCGGCGGCAGCCGCGCCGGCGGCGCAGGCCGCGGCGAGGGCGAGCGAAAGCGGCAGGGCTGGAAGTCGCGAATCCATAGGCTACTAACTCCCGTCTGGCGAAACATCGTACAGCGCGCGCCTACCATAACGGGATTTGCGGCGCGACCAAGGCGCCCCTGGCGGCGGAGCCGTCGGCGACGGCGCGGCGCCGGACCGAATTGCGCCCGACGGGCGCATCGGCCATAAGGGCGGCGCGATTCACCACCTGATTTCGACGGAGGCCCCCCGTGATCCCCGGACGCGACACCCTCAAGACCAAAAGAGAGCTCAAGGTCGGCGCCAGGAGCTACGCCATCTACAGCCTCAAGGCGGCCGAGGAGAAAATCGGGGACGTGGCGCGCCTGCCCTATTCGCTGAAGGTGTTGCTCGAGAATCTCCTGCGCTTCGAGGACAGCCGCTCGGTCACGACCGACGACATCGCCGCTTTCGGCGACTGGCTGAAGAAGGGCCGTTCGGACCGCGAGATCGCCTATCGTCCGGCGCGCGTCCTGATGCAGGATTTCACCGGCGTGCCGGCCGTCGTGGACCTCGCCGCCATGCGCGACGCCATGAAGTCGCTCGGGCATGATCCCGAGAAGATCAATCCCCTCGCGCCTGTCGATCTCGTCATCGATCACTCGGTGATGGTCGACTATTTCCGCACGCCCGACGCCTTCCGCAGGAACGTCGAGCGCGAATATGAGCGCAACCGCGAGCGATACCAGTTTCTGAAATGGGGGCAGGGCGCGTTCGACAATTTCCGCGTCGTCCCGCCCGGCACGGGCATTTGCCATCAGGTCAATCTCGAATATCTCGCCCAGACGGTGTGGACTGCGGAGCGCGAAGGCGAGACCTACGCCTATCCCGACACGCTGGTGGGCACCGACAGCCACACGACGATGGTAAACGGACTTTCCGTGCTCGGATGGGGCGTCGGCGGCATCGAAGCCGAAGCGGCCATGCTCGGCCAGCCGATCTCGATGCTCATCCCCGAGGTGATCGGCTTCCGCCTCGTCGGCAAGCTGCCGGAAGGATCGACTGCCACCGATCTCGTGCTCACGGTCACGGAGATGCTGCGCAAGAAGGGCGTCGTCGGCAAGTTCGTCGAGTTCTTCGGCCCGGGCCTCGACCATCTCGCGCTCGAGGACCAGGCGACCATCGCGAACATGGCGCCGGAATATGGCGCGACCTGCGGCTTTTTCCCGATCGACGAAGAGACCCTGCGCTATCTGCGCGCTACCGGCCGCTCCGAGGAGCGGGTGGCGCTCGTCGAGGCCTACGCCAAGGAACAAGGGCTTTGGCGCGACTCCTCCGGACCGGAGCCGGTCTACACGGACACGCTCGAGCTCGACCTTTCGACGGTGACCGCCTCGCTCGCCGGTCCGAAGCGACCGCAGGACCGCGTGCTTCTGCAAAAAGCGCCCCAGTCTTTCGCGCAGGCCCTCGACAAGGAGTACGGCCTCGCCGGCCAGAAGGACAAGCGCGTTCCGGTCAGGGGCGAGGATTTCGACCTCGGCCATGGCGACGTCGTCATCGCGGCGATCACATCGTGCACGAACACCTCAAATCCGTCGGTGATGATCGCCGCCGGCCTTCTCGCGCGGAACGCCCGCAAGCGCGGCCTTGCGGTGAAGCCGTGGGTGAAGACGTCGCTCGCGCCGGGAAGCCAGGTGGTCACCGACTATCTCGCCAAGTCCGGCCTGCAGGACGATCTCGACGCGCTGGGCTTCAATCTGGTGGGCTACGGTTGCACCACCTGCATCGGCAATTCCGGCCCGCTGCCGGGTCCGATCAGCGAGGCGGTGAACGAGAACAATCTCGCCGTCTGCTCGGTGCTGTCCGGCAACCGCAATTTCGAGGGCCGCGTTTCGCCCGACGTGCGCGCGAACTATCTCGCTTCGCCGCCGCTGGTCGTCGCCTATGCGATCGCCGGCTCGCTCAATATAGATCTGACGAACGATCCCGTCGGCAAGGACGATCAGGGCGAGGACGTTTACCTCAAGGACATCTGGCCTTCCAATCAGGAGATCGCCGAGGCGGTGCGCGAAAGCGTCAACGCCGAGATGTTCGCCAAGCGTTACGCCGACGTTTTCAAGGGCGACGAGTTGTGGCGCGGCGTCGACGCCGGGGACGGTCAGACCTATAACTGGCCGCCCTCGACCTATGTGGCCAAGCCGCCTTATTTCGAGGGCATGACTCTGGAGCCGGCGCCGGTCCAGCCGATCGAGAACGCGCGCATCCTCGCGCTGTTCGGCGACTCGATCACCACCGACCACATCTCGCCCGCTGGCTCCATCAAGGAGGACAGCCCGGCCGGAAAGTACCTCAAGGACCATCAGACGCCGGTTTCGGAGTTCAATTCCTACGGCTCGCGGCGCGGCAATCACGAGGTGATGATGCGCGGCACCTTCGCCAACATCCGCATCAAGAACCTGATGCTGGACGGCGTCGAAGGCGGCTACACGCGCCATGTCCCGTCCGGCGAGCAGATGGCGATCTATGACGCGGCGATGAAATACAAGGCGGCGGGAACGCCGCTCGTCGTGATCGCGGGCAAGGAGTACGGCACCGGCTCCTCGCGCGACTGGGCGGCGAAGGGGACGATTCTGCTCGGCGTGCGCGCGGTGATCGCGGAAAGCTTCGAACGCATTCACCGCTCGAATCTCATCGGCATGGGCGTTCTGCCGCTTGAATTCACGAAAGGCCAGAACTGGAAGGCGCTCGGCCTTAAAGGCGACGAGGAGATCACCGTCCACGGGGTCGACAGCCTCGAGCCCCGCCAAACGGCGAAGGCGACGATCCGGTTCGCGGACGGACAGGCGACGGAAATAGAAGTCCGGGTGCGAATCGACACCGCCGACGAGCTCGACTATTTCCGCCACGGCGGCATTCTCCAATACGTCATCCGCAAACTCGCGGCGGCGTAACGCGACGCGTTCCTCCCGTCGTCCCCGATCTGCAACGCCGCCGTCCCGGGCGCATTGCAGCACGTGGTGATGCAATGCGCCCGGGATCGGGTTCGGCGAGCGCCGGACCCTGCCGCGCCCGATCCCGCATCAGCAGCGCGCCGCTTCGCGCTGCGCCGCATCCGGGATGACGGCGCTTCGTTCCTAATTTCTCACATCCGCCTGCTCGGCCGTTTCAAGCCCGTAGCGTTCGACCGCGAAGCCCTTTTCGCGAAGCAGCGCGGGCAGCGAGCGGTCCCCGGCGAGATGGGCCGCGCCGACGGCGACGAGCGCGCGGCCGGAGCCGGCCATGACGTGCGCAATCTCCTCGGTCCAGGCTTCGTTGCGCCGGACGATGAGCGCGTCATAGACCTTCGGCGCTTCCGCGCGCAGGGTCTCGTTCATCAGTTGGTCGATCGACTCCGCGTCGCCGGTCCGCCAGGCCTCGAACAGGGCGTCGAACTGCTCCTGCTGCTTGTCCCACTCGCGCAAGGTGACGACGAGGAGCTTTTTCTCCGTCTCCGGATCGAGCGAGGTGAACAACGCGAGCTGTTCTTCGACCGTTTCGAAGAAGCGCAGCTCGCGCCCGGCCGCGCGCGCCTCGGCGAGCAGCTTCGTTTCGACGCCCGAACCGGGATCGAAGCCCTGATTGACGATGAACTGCACGCTCAGGGTCAAGAAGGCCTGCCAGGGGCGCATCGGGTCGATGGCCGACAATGGCAGGCCGAGTTCGCGCGCGACCTCGGCGAGGCGGCGGGCGTCCTCGGGCGCCAGCATCGCGCTCAAGGTTTCGCCCGGCGGGTTGAACCCCTGGGTCATGACGACCTGCACCGTCTTCTGGCGCGCGGCGGGCGTATCGACTTCGGCCTCGAACCACACCGTCTCGGCTGCGTCGAAGGCGGCCGCGACCGGCGGGGAGCGCCAGTCGAGCTCCTTGGGCAGGATGTGGAACGTGCCGAGGAGCCAGATTTCGCTGTCCGCATCGGCGAGGCGCCACATGGGCGGGACGGCCGTACCCGGCGGCGGGGCTTCGCGCGCCGCCGCTGGCGGCAGGCAAAAGGCGGCGGCGGCGAATAGGACGGCGAGGCGGCGGAAAAATCGCATGATCGGCTCTCTCCTTGCGTGAGCGAAGCGAGGGGAGCTTAACAGCGCCGGCCCGGAGGGCGAACATGGTCATTGAACGTTCGGGCCGCCCGTGGTTTAAGCGGGGCCGGTCAGGGGGTCGCCCCCCGGCCGGCCGCGATCCCGTAGCTCAGTTGGATAGAGCGCTAGCCTCCGAAGCTAGAGGTCACAGGTTCAAATCCTGTCGGGATCGCCAGCGCGCTTGGTGTCCGACCCGCAGACATGGGCCACGGATTATCCCCAAGACTGGGCGACAACCTCGCATCGCGCCGGAATTCCGCCCGATTCCGCCACGTCGCCTGTCTCTGCGCGGCGCGCTTTGGCCGGCGCGCGCGATCGCCTATCCTGCCCGCTTTGAGGATGACGAAGGAGAGGAGAGGGGGAATGCGGTCGATCCGGCTGTTGGCAGGCGCGTTGGCGCTGGCGGCCTGCGGGGAGAAGGGAGGCGAGCAAGCGGCGGACTTCTCCTATCAGGAGACGTTGCAAACGCAGCTTCTCGACGCGCGGCCCGGCGACGTCATCGAGATATCGGCGGGGACTTTCCATTTCGACCGCTCGCTCAGCCTCGCCGTCGACGGGGTGACGATCCGCGGGCAGGGCATGGACAAGACGATCCTGTCCTTCAGGAATCAGATCGCCGGCGCGGAGGGGCTGCTCGTCACGGCGAGCGACTTCGTCATCGAGGATCTCGCCATCGAAGATACGAAAGGCGACGCGCTCAAGGTGACGAAGGGCGACAATATCGTGATTCGCCGCGTCCGGACGGAATGGACAGGCGGGCCGAAAACCGAGAACGGCGCGTACGGCATCTATCCCGTCCAGACGACGAACGTGCTGCTCGAAGGCAACGTCGCAATCGGCGCTTCCGACGCCGGCATTTATGTCGGCCAGTCGCGCAACGTCATCGTGCGCGGCAATCGCGCCGAGCGCAACGTCGCCGGCATCGAGATCGAGAACACGTTCGACGCCGACGTTTACGACAACGTGGCGACGGAAAACACCGGCGGCGTCCTTGTCTTCAACATGCCGAACCTGTCGCAGCCCGGCGCGCGCACGCGCGTGTTCCGCAACAGGATCATCGACAACAACACGAAGAATTTTGGCCATCCCGGCACGGCGGTGGCCAACGTGCCGGCGGGCTCCGGGATCATCATCAACGCCAACGATCAGGTTGAGATTTTCGACAATGACATCGAGGGCAACGGGACCGCCAGCATCATCATCGCTTCGGTGTTTTCTTCCGGCCTGTCGCAGGACGGCATGACGGAAGACTTCGATCCCTATCCGGAATCGATCTTCATCTATGGCAATCGGATGAGCGGCGGCGGAAAAAAACCCGACGGGCTCGACCTACAGGCGCTCAAGGTCGCGAAGTTCGGTCCGCTCGGCGCGCTGCCCGACATTCTCTGGGACGGGTATGTCGACCCGGCCAAGATGGAGAACGGCGCGCTGCCCGATTCCTTGCGCATCTGCGTACGGAACGACGGCGCGGCGCTGCTCAATCTTGATGCGCCGAACGGATTCAGGAATCCGCAGATAGCGACCGGGGCGCATGACTGCGCGCTGGAGAAACTGCCGGCGGTCAGCCTCGACGGCCGATTGGCGGAGCTATGACGGCGGCTTTTCGCAGAGGCTGGTTTTTCGTCGCGTTCGCTTTTTGCGCTTTGCAGGCGGGTTGCTCGGATGAGAGGGCGCTCGCGCCGATCTTTCATGAGGAAGACAACCCGGAAACGCTTTCCGAATGGGGCGTTCTGCGCGCGAAGGACGGCGTTCTCGAACTGGCGGCGGGGACGACGCCCTACGATCTCGCCACGCCGCTTTTCTCCGATTATGCGCTCAAACTGCGCACGGTCTGGACGCCGACCGGGACGGCTGCGACGTATGACGAGATGGAGGCTTTCGACTTTCCCGTCGGAACCATCGTCACCAAGACGTTCTACTACGAAACCGGGGAGAGCCGCGACGTGGTGCGCGCCGACGGAACGCGGACCGCGACGGACGGCGCGATGAGCCTTTCCGGCGTGCGGCTTCTCGAAACGCGCATTCTAGCGCGCCGTGAACAAGGCTGGGCTGCGTTCGCCTATGTGTGGAACGAGGCGCAAACGCAGGCGCGGCTGAAACGGGCCGGCGACGTCATCCCGCTGACCCTGGAGCGGCCGGACGGGCGGCGGGAAGATTTCGCCTATCTCGTGCCGAACGCGAACCAGTGCGCGGGCTGTCACGCCACGAACGCCGAGACGCGCGCGATCCAGCCCATCGGCCTCAAGGCGCGCCATCTCAACAAACCGTCGGCCTTCCATCCGGGCTTCAACCAGCTCGACGCCTGGCGTCTCAAAGGTCTGCTGGCCGGAGATTTCAAGAGCGCCGCCGCCGCGCCGCGCAACGCGGACTGGACGGATACGGACGAGCCGCTGGCGGCGCGGGCGCGCGCCTATCTCGACGTCAATTGCAGCCATTGCCACAGCCCGGTCGGCCCCGCCGGGACCTCCGGGCTCGATCTCGAGCCGGGCGCGGACGGCCCTGCGCTCGGCCTGTGCAAGGCGCCGATCGCAGCCGGCTCCGGCTCTGGCGGACGGCCCTACGGGATCGTTCCCGGCGCGCCGGGCGAGTCCATCCTTCTCTTCCGTATGGAGACGAAAGATCCGGCTGCGATGATGCCCGAGCTCGGCCGCGCTGTCGTCCACGAAGAAGGCGCCGCGCTCATCCGCAACTGGATCGCAGGCATGGAGGGCGGCTGCGCGCCGGCGGGAGCGGGGTGACGATGCGTGATTTGCGTCTGCCGGATTTATCTGCTCCAACGGAAACAGCTCCTGGCGGCGCGGGAACGGGAAGGAGGCTTCGATGCGCGATCTGACGAGCTTTTACATAAACGGCGAATGGATCAGGCCGACGGATCGGAAAATCCTGGAAGTCGTCAACCCCGCGACGCAGGAGTCTTGCGCGATCATCGCGCTGGGAACGGCTGCGGATGTTGACGCGGCGGTCGCGGCGGCGCGGCGCGCTTTCGAAAGCTATTCGCGCGCCAGTCGCGAGGATCGGATCGATCTTCTGTCACGGGTTATCGAAAGCTATCAGAAACATTACGCCGATCTCGCCGCCGCCATCACCGAGGAAATGGGCGCGCCCGTCACGCTCGCCCAGCGCGCGCAGGCGCCGTCCGGACTCGGACATTTCCAGACCATGCTGGAGATTTTGAAGGCCTATCCGTTCGAGGAGCGGCGCGACGGACACGACATTCTGAAAGAGCCCATCGGCGTCGTCGGCATGATCACGCCCTGGAACTGGCCGGCCAATCAGATCGCCTGCAAGATAGCGCCGGCGCTCGCGGCCGGCTGCACGATGGTGCTGAAGCCGTCCGAGGTGGCGCCGATCTCGGCCCATGTGATCGCGAGAATTCTCGAAGAGGCCGGCGTTCCGAAGGGCGTGTTCAATCTCGTCGACGGTCTGGGGCCCGAGGTGGGCGCGGCGATCGCCGCCCATCCCGGCATCGACATGGTATCCTTCACCGGTTCGACCCGCGCCGGCGTGGAGGTGGCGCGCGCCGCCGCGCCGACCGTCAAACGCGTCGCGCAGGAGCTGGGCGGGAAGTCGCCCAATGTCATTCTTGAAGACGCCGATCTCGAAAAGGCCGTGCGCCACGGCGTCGTTGCGTGCATGACCAATTCCGGCCAGTCCTGTAACGCGCCGACCCGAATGCTCGTGCAGGCGAAGCTGCTCGATAAGGCGGCGACGATCGCGAAGGCGACAGTCGAGACGCTGAAAGTCGGCGATCCATGCAGGGAAGAAACGGCGCTTGGTCCCGTCGCTAGCGAGGCGCAATGGCGCAAGGTGCAGTCGTTGATCGAGAAAGGCGTCGCAGAGGGCGCGCCGCTTGTCGCGGGCGGACCGGGGCGGCCGCAGGGACTCGATCGGGGCTACTATGTGAAGCCGACCGTGTTCGCGCCGGTCTCAAACGACATGACCATCGCGCGGGAGGAGATCTTCGGGCCCGTTCTCTCGATCATTCCCTATAAGGACGAAGACGAAGCGGTCGCGATCGCCAACGACACGCCTTACGGATTGTCGGCTTATGTGTATGGCGGTTCGGCGGAAAGCGCCTGGCGCGTCGCGCGCCGGCTGCGCGCCGGGCAAGTGCATGTCAACGGCGCTAATGTCGATTTCGCCGCGCCCTTCGGCGGCTACAGGCAGTCCGGCAACGGCCGGGAATGGGGCGTCTACGGGCTGGAGGAGTATCTGGAGATCAAGGCCGTGCTGCGCCCGCGCACGTAAAAGTCCCGGCGTCGATCTTGCAGCGAGGCGGGGAACGAATTGCGAAGCGCAAAGGCGTCAGGGAGGCGCGTATGCGATTTCGGAACAGGATGGTTTATGGCGGCTTCGTCGTCTGGGCGGGGCTTGCGGCGCTTTCGTGCGCCTGCGCGCGCGCCGACGGCGAGAACGCGGCGGCGGAGACGCGCATCGCCGCCGCCTCGCAGGCCGGCCAGCCGACGTTGCCGAGAATCGCGCCTTTTGATCCCGTCTCCCCCTCCGACGTCATCACGCCCCACGCTCAGCCGGCGCATGTTTTTCCGACGACCGACGACGGCCTGCCGATCATGCAGCTCGGCGCGGGCGGTCTCGGCTACATCAACGTCGAGGAGCCGCTGATCGTCCTGTCGCGCGCGAACACGCCGCAGCTCCACGCCTGGGGTCCGGACGGGGCCCGCATGGAGCACGACGAACTGTGGGAGAAGGGGTTCATCAACCCCGAGACCATGCTGCCGCGGGCGATCCCCGAGGGCTTTCACGGCGTCCGGCTCGGCTTCGTCCGCTTCGGCGCCCGGTTCAGGCCCGAGTGGTACGCCGGGACCTACGTCGTCGAATGGGAGGGCGAGGGCCGGGCGACGCTCGCCTTCGCCAATCGCTGCGCGACGATTTCCGACAATCGCGTCGAGTGCGACTTCGCGTCCGACAAGAAAAGCTGGGGCTGGATCACGGTCACGGAGGCCTCCGACAGCTTCCGCGGCCTCAGGGTCTATCGCAAGGCCGACGAGGCCGAAGTCAGGGCCGGACGGGTTCTCAGCCCCGCCTTCCGGGCGCAGCTTTCAGGCTACAAGATTCTCAGAACGCTCGACATTCAGGCGATCAACGCCACCCGTCAGCGGCGGGTCGACCAGTATCTGCCGGCGGCGTCATGGGCCGCGAGCGCGACCGGCGTCGGCAAGAACTACGCGCCTGACGCGCCCTTCGCGGCGCCGCCGCGGCTCCTGTTCGACATGGCGCTGGAGGCGGACGTCGCGCTGTGGATGCATTTGCCGGCCTATGTCGGCGCGCCCGATTCCTTCGACGCGGCGTTCCGCAACGTGAACGCGGTGCGCTTCGAGGTCGCCGAGCCGAACGCCGTCGCCATTCTCGACTCGGACGAGTGGGAGAAGTTCGCCGACCGCGTCGTCGCGGACCTGATCGCCTCGGGCTATCCGGCGGACCGTCGGCTCTATCTGGAGCTTGCGAACGAGCACTGGAACAACGCCGCCGGCTTCGTGCGCGGCAAGGCTTATTTCTGGGGGCTCGCCGACGGGCTCGAGAAAGCCACGGGGCGCAACGCGACCGGCGAAGGCGGCTGGAATTTCTCGCACGGCTACGGCTACGCCGCGGCGCGCATGGCGCACGCCTTCGAGCGGGCGCTCGCAAGGGCCGGACGCAGCCAGGCCTGGGTTCCGGTGATCGGCGTGCAGCTCGCCAATCACTTCACCACCGTCTGGGCGCTCGAAGGCTACCGGGCCTATTTCGAGGATCGCGGCATGGATCCCGCCCCCTGGCTCGCCATGGCCGGGGTTTCGGGGGCGAGCTACTATTCGGGGGGCTCCCAGAACGGCCGGTTCTTCTCCGCGCCGGACGACGACGCGCACAAGGCGATGTGGCTCGAGGCGATCGCGACGAAGGGCGTCGACGCGCTCGCCCGGGAGCTGACCGACTGGGTGATAACCGGCGGGCCGACCGGCAATGGGCCGGGCTCGCTGAAACGCGTGCTCGAATGGCGCGCGCGCACAAAGCGTTTCGCGCTTGAGGGCGGCGCCTTCTTCCTCGGCGACTATGAGGGCGGCGATCACGACATGGGGCCGAAATATCTGCGCGCCGAGCCCGCCTTCGCCGAGTTCATGCGCGCCTGGCGCTGGGGACCGGAGGGCGAGCGCGTCACGCGCGCCTGGATCGAGGCCATGCGCGCCCACGATCCGGAAGCCGTGATCGCGAACTTCGCGGGCGCGCAGTTCGTCTTCGCCGGAAGCAATCTCGCCAATCCGTGGGCGGACGGACACTATTCCGAGGACACCGGACGCAAGCGCGCGCTCGAGGCGTACCTACGGCGGTGATGCGTTCAGAAATCGCGTTTCCAGTTGGCCGAGACGGTCTGCTCGCCGTTCTGCTTTAGCTCGGTTTCGACCGTGATCGAATCGGTGATCTCGTACTGCACGCGGACGGCGCCGTTTTCGCCGCGCGCGTCTTGGGTCGCGGAAACGAAAAGTCCGTTGGCGACGTATTTTCCTACGGCGAGCGAGCCGACCCCCGTTTCTGAGTCGAAATCCACATTCAGCATGTCGAGGCCGAGAGCGCGCCGCGCCGCGCCGACGACGCCAGGGCCGCCGAGACCCGCGACGCCGCTGAGCTGCGCGAGCGCTTGCGCCATCTGCAAGGACTCTATCGCGGAAAGCTCCGTCGCGGGTTTGCCGAACAGCACGAGCGCCATGACGTCTTCCGAAGGCAGCTGCGGCGTGGAAGTCAAGCTGACCGACGGCGCGCTCGCCCGGCCGCCGATCTCGATCGCCGCTATGACGCCTTCTCCTGTTTCATACTCCGCGCGGATATTCAGTACAGGGTCGTTCGGCGCAAGGCGGTCGAAGACGACTTCGCCGCGCGTGATGTCGAAGCGTCGGCCGGAGAAGTCGATATGGCCGCGCCGCAAGCCGAGATCGCCGAGAATAAGCGGCGCGTCCGCGTCGCCCAAGAGGCGAACGTTCGCCCGCCACTCGCTTTCGAGGCCGCGCCCGCGAACGAATATCTTATCATCGGCGCGGGCTGTCACGTCGAACGAAACGGACGGCCGCGGCGACGGCGCAGCGCCGCCGGCGTCTTGCGATTCGTCGCCCACCCGCACGACCTCGATTTCGACGAGACCTGTCGTCTCCGGCGCGGCGAGTTCCGCTTCCAGGCGCGCAAGGGCGATTTCCCCCGAAAGCGCCACGGCTTCGATTGGACCGGCTATGGCGAGCTTTCCGCTTGCGCGCGCCTGTGAAACCGGGCCGGCCGCCAACCGCGCGTCGTTGAGCGTCAACGCGCTTTCGATCCGCGCGTTCTCGCCGATATAGGCCTCGCCTTCATAGGCGATCGTATCGGCGTCCTGAGCCGGCCCGCGCGCAGTCGCGGAAAAGACGACGCGCGAGCCCCCTTCGGCCGGCCGCGCTTCGGCGCGGGCGTTGACGCCGGTCAGGCTGAGACCGGTGGCGAATTCCGTATAGGCGCCGTCCGTGAGCGTCAGGACGCCTGCGAGCTCTGGCTGGACGAGCGTCCCGGCCAGGCTCGCCCGCAGCTCCAGCGCGCCTTCAAGGGAATGAAGCGCCGTCGGCAGAAACAGCGCGACGGCCTGAGCAGGTCCCGAATAGCCGGCCGAGCCTGCGAGCGCGCCGTCTAGCGAAACCGAAAGTTCGGGCGTGCGACGCAGCTTCATGGGAATGGCCAGATCGAAATCGATCGCGTCGGCAGGTTCGGCGTTGACGAGACGCAGCCGTTCGCCGTCCCAGTCGAGCGTTCCGCGAAAGGCGGCGCTCTCGGATTCGGTCAGTCGCGAGCGCAACAAAAAATCCCCGACAGCGGGTCCGTCCCTGCGCGTATCGAGATCGAGCGAAGCTGTGACGACGCTGGAGATGGGGCGGATCGGCGCCGCCTCCAGCGCGAGCCGCGCGCGCCAGCGCGTCTGGGAAAAGGCGCCGTCGAACGCAAGACGCCCGTCGCGGCCGATCTGCGCGCGCAGCCCTGAGATCTCGACGCCTTCGCCGAAAGACAGTCGCGCCGGCTGGTCGAGCATCGCCGGAAACCCGCCGACCTGCGCCTCGAAGCGTGCGAGCGTCGCCTGCGCGCCGTCTTCGAGGTCGACTTCGCCGTCAAAAGAAAGGGCCGCAATCTCGCCGGCGGGCAGACCGGCGATGCGATCGGCCGTGATCGAGAAGGCGAACGCGCTCAGCGTTCCATTCGCGGCGGCGGCGAGATTGCGCGTTTCAATGCCATTGACGTCGAGGCGCGGCGCGTCGAGGGTGAGCGCGCCGGCGCCGTCAAGATCCATGCGTCCGCTGATGGCGAAAGCCCCTTCAAGCGCCAGACCCGGCCAGGGCGTCGCGCCTGCGCCGCCTTCATAGCTCAGGTTAAGCGCGACATGGGCCCGGGCGGGGTCGTAGCTTCCGTTTCCGCCGAGCCGGAAGGCTTCGCCTAGAATCAGAACGCGCGGCGCAGAGATCCGTCCGTCTAGGGAAGATCTGAGTTGAATCTCGGCTCGCCCGCGACCGTCGAGCCGGGTCGCCGTGAAATCGCCCGAGGGCAGCCTCGGCAGGCCGGCAAAATTGAAGGCGAGCGTCGCGGCGGGCAGCGTCTCGCCGCGGTAGGAAGCGGGCGGAGCGTCCGTCTCAAGACGCGCCTCGAAGCGATCGAACGCGCCGCGCGCTTCAAGCTGAAACGGCGCGGCTTTCGGCAGCGCGAGCCCTTCGACGAGCGTTTCGGCGAGGTCGGGCGTCAGGGCGCCTGCGCCGGCGAGTTCAAAGGCGTCAGCGGAGAGATCGATCGCTCCCTCGCCGTCGAAGGAAGACGCGCCAAGACGCAACCGCATGTTTTCCGCTTCGATGCGTTCCTGCGAGACAAAGACGCGCGCGCTCGCCGTTCCGTTGCGGTCGAAAGGCGAGGGACGCATCTGATCCTCTTCGAAAGCGATGTCGATGCGGCCGGCGAAGATCTCGCGCAGATCGGTTCGCCCTTCCTCGATGTCGACGGACCAAGCCGTCCCTCGCGCGGCGCCTTTGAGGGCGTACTGATCGCCGCGCGGCTCTCCGCTGATGGCGAGACTGATTCGCGGACCGAGCCAGCGCTGGAGCGCGGAGCGGTAATCGCCCGCAAGCGAGGCGTCGAGATCGGCCTCGATTGCGGCGAGCCTGCCGCGCCGCACCGTCCAGCGGATTTCGCCGAAAAGGCCCCCTGCGGCGCTGTCGAGGCGCTCAATGGCGAGAATGGTTCGATCGCGCTCTTCGCGCAGCGTCGCGGCGAGATCGATGCGCGGACCGGCTTCCCGGGCGAGCGCAGCGAGCTTCGGGCCGAACGCCAGCGTCGCCTCGGCGCGCGCAGAGCTCATGGCGGACAGGTCGCCGCCAAGGCGCGCCATGATGTCGCCATAGCCGCCCAACGACCCGTCGATGGACAGTTCGAAAACAGCGACGGGCGCGTCCGCCTTCGCTTCCAGAAACAGCGGTCCGTCGAGTCCGACGAGCGCGGCGACTGCTCCGTCGGCCTGCGAGGCTGCGACGAGGTCGAGGAAAAGGCGCCCTGCTGCGGGATCGAAGTCGAGCGCGAGATCGACGAGATCGGTGTCGTTCCGGCTGCTGAGGCGAAGCTGCGCCTTGATCGCCGCGCCCCCCATGTCGAGCGCGCCCTCGCCGTCAAGGCGCAAAGGCCGACCCGCGACGGTTTCCTCGACGCGGGCGTCGACGAGCGAGAAGGCGTCCACCGCGACGTAAGGAAAGCGCGGCGGCCACGGCGGCGCACGCGGTTCCTCATCGCCGCGCTTGCGCGCGGGCGGCGCGCGCAAAAGCTGCAATCCCTCCACATGCAGCCGCACGGCATGGACGCGTCGGCTGAGAAGGGCGAAGGGCCGCCAGTCGAATTCGATGCGCGCGGCGGTCAGCAGAGGCTCGCCGTCTACATGCGCGCGCAGGTCGTGCAGTACGATGAAGCCCGGCGGCGCGCCGTCGAGCGCTCTGATCTCGACCTCGCCGCCCAGCGCGTCGCCGAGCTCCCGTTCGATCAGCGTAAGGACAAGCTCCCGCCCGGGCGCGGTGCGAAACAACGCCGCCCAGGCGAGCGCAGCGACGAGAATCGCCGCGAAGGCGAGAATGAGCGTTATGACGAGCGCGCGCCGCATCAAAAGGGCTGCCCAAGCGAGATGTAAAGCTGCCAGGCGCGGTCGCTCTCTCGCCCGTCGAGCGGAACTGCGACGTCGACCCGGATCGGGCCGACGGGCGTGAAATACCGCACGCCGCCGCCTGCGCCTAAGAAGAACTTCTCATTAAAATCCGGAAACGCTTGCGACGAGACCGAACCGGCGTCGAGGAAGCCGGCGATCTGCAAGTTTTTCAAAACGCGCGCGCGCGCTTCGAACGCGCCTTCTATAACGGAGCGCCCGCCGACAGGGTCGCCCTCGGCGTCAAGCGGGCCGACGGCCTGAAAGTCGTAACCGCGCACCGAGGCGCCGCCGCCGGCGTAATAGCGTTTGTTGGCCGGCAGGCCCGCGAGCGAGGAGCCGAGAGTGGCGCCGAGGCGCGCGCGCGCGGCGGCGGTCAGGCGGTCGTCCGGGCCGAACGCGACGCGGCTGCGCACGGCGATTTCGGCGCGCGTGAAATGATCGCTGCCCGTATAAGGCGTTACTGAAAGGCTGGCGCGCGCGCCTCTGGTTGGATTGAGCAGGTCGTTCTCCGTGTTCCAGGTCGCCGACAAGGGCATGGAGAAGAAATACGTACGCTGATCGTCACTCGCTGAGCGAACGCCGGACGTTTCGAGCGCCACGCCGCCGCGCGTCTCGAGGCGGTCGTCGAGCCAGCGTTTGACCAGACCGCTTTCGATCTGCGCGGTGCGGGCGTTGAAGGCGTCGGTGGTCTCGTTCGTGAAAGCGAAACCGAAGAAGGCGGCGCCGGGAAAGTCGGGAAGAGGTTTGGCGAGATCGGCCTTGAGCGACTGCTCTATTTCGGCGCCTTTGAGCTCGATAAACGCGCGTTCGCCGCGGTGAAAGGCGTTTCTGTATTCGAAGAACAGTCGGCCGCCGGGGCCTTCCGAAGTCGAGTAGGATGCGCCGACGCCGATAGTGCGGCGCTTGCGCTCGACGACGGTGACAAGAATCGGCGCGGCGCCGCTTTCGTCCGGCGCGCCCGGCGCCACGTCGATGGAATTGAACAGCCCCGTTTTGGCGAGCCGGTCGCGAAACGCGATGAGCTTGGATCGGTCGAACGGCTCTCCCGGCGTCCAGGTCCTGAGTTTCTCGACATAGACCGGCGCGGTCTCGTCCGCGCCGCTAAGCTCTATCGCGCCGAACCGCGCGCGCGGTCCGCTTTCGAAGCGGAACACGGCGACGCCGGTCCCGGCGGCCATGTCGGCCTCGACATGACGCGAGACGATGCGTGCGGCCGGAAAGCCCCGGTCCCAAAGGCCCGAAAGAAAACGCTCCTGCAACGCCTTGAGCGACGCGCCGTCGCCCGCGCCGTCGCCCTTGAGGCCGAGCGCGGCGAGGTCGGCCGGCCGCTCTGCTTCGCCGGCGTCTTCATAGACGATGCGGTACGCCTCGATGCGGAATTTCGGGCCTGGCTCGATCGTAAAGACGACGCGCCGCACGCCTTTCGCGCCGTCGACGACTTCGAAACGCGCCGACCCTGCGTAGTATCCAGCCGCCTCCAGCGCATTTTCGATGGCCTTGAGATCCTCGCGCGCGGCCCGGCGCAGGGCTGTCGCCGTCGGATATGCGCGCTTGCCGGCCGCGAGCGCCGACACCATCCTCAGCTTGTCCGCGAGCCCGTTCGGCGCGCCCTCGAACACGGTTTCATAGGGCGCGGCCGCCGCCGCGGCCATCATCATCGCCGTCGCCGCCGCGCCTGCCATCGCCCGTCTGAGTATCGCCGTCACCTTGTCGCTCAAAACCTTGCGCTGGTCGGGCCGCCGCGAACGCCGCCATGCGCGAATCTTCTCACGGCGGCGGTAACCATAGGCTGAATTGGGGAGCTTTCATGGCCGTCGTCTGGTCAAGATGCGCCGCCTGCGCTAAAGCTCGCCTTCGGTTTCGTGAAAGGATTAAGGAAGCATTCATGGCTCATCCGCTGTGCGGCGCAGATCCGGGAACGCTTCTGGCCGTCATGCGCCGCGCCGGTCCGCCGGAAAAGCCGGGCGCGGCGGCCATGATCGCATTTTCGGTGCTGGCGCGTTGGCCCTTTTCAACGGCCGAGCGGCTGGCGCTCGCGGGGCGCCTGCCGCGCGCGCAGGAGATGCCCGCGCCGGTTTTCATTCTCGGCCACTGGCGTTCAGGAACGACCCATCTTTACAACATCATGGTCAAAAGCGGCGCATGGGGTTTCGTGCCGCCGGTCGCCACGGGCCTGCCTTGGGACCTGTTCGGCCTTGCGCGCGTCTTCAGGCCGTTGCTCGAGCGCGCCCTGCCGGAGCATCGCTATATCGACAACATCCCCGTCACGCCAGACAGTCCGCAAGAGGATGAAATCGCCGTTGCGAACATGTCGGCGTCGTCCTTTTACCATGGCATCTATTTTCCGCGCGCCTTCGACGATCTTGTGCGACGCGGTCTTTTTTTCGACGGCTGCGCGGAAGGCGAGGTCGAGCGCTGGAAGGAGCGTTTCGTCTATCTGATGCGGAAGCTTCACCTGCATCAGGGCGGGCGCCGGCTTCTCATCAAGAATCCCGTCTATACGGGTCGTCTCGCCTTGCTGCGCGAAATGTTTCCGGACGCGAAGTTCATTCACATCCATCGCAATCCGTATGACGTGTTCGTGTCCATGCGTAACTTCTACAAAAAACTGCTCGCGGAATTCGCGTTGCAGACCTACGAGCATGTCGACATCGACGGGACGATCCTGGACGTTTATGCGCGCATGATGGACGCCCTCGAAACGGACGCGAAGGACATGCCGGTCGACCGCTATGTCGAGCTGCGTTACGCTGATCTCGACGCGCGCCCGCTGGAGGCGGTCGAAGAGATTTATCGCCGTCTCGGCCTCGAAGGCTTTAAGGAGGCGCGCCCCAAATTCGAATCCTATCTCGCTTCGGTGCGCAGCTTCGAGAAGAACCGGTTTGCCTATTCCGACGAGGCGGCGGCCAAGGTCGAGTCCCGGCTCGGCCGGTTTCTGGACAAATGGGGATACGCCCGGCCCGGCGCGCCGTCGGCGCCGGCGGCAGGGGAACGGCCTAGAGAGGGCGAAAGCGATGCGAGCGCGAAAGGACAGGCGGGGGCGGCCTGAGCGGATTTTTCTTGCGCTCGCCGCCGGACTCGCGGCGGCGGCCTGCGCGGGCGAAACCGTCGGTCCTGCGGCCTATTCTTTTGAGCAGTGCCGGCGCGTCGCGCTGATCGATCCGCACAGCGGCGCGGCGGTCCGCGGCGCCGAAGACCTCGCCTTCGATCCAGTCCGCGGCCGCCTGTTCGTATCCGCTTACGACCGGCGCGCCGCCGAGCGCGCCGCCCGGAAAAGAGCTTTTGCCATTCCCGAAGGCGGGATCTACGTCGTGCCGCTCGCGGCGCTAGACGATCCGTCGACGGATCGCGTCGTCGCTGAGCGGTTGATCGGCCCGGGCGAGGCGGCGGGGGGCGTGCGCCCTCACGGGATCGCCTATGATGCGGACAGCCGCGAGCTCGTTTTCATCAATCGCGCCTATCAGCGCATCAATCATATCTGGCGGCTTCAGCCGCGCATCGAGCGGGTCGGCGACGACGGGACGGTCTTCATGGGCGTCGGGCGCGAGGCGCCCTGCTCTGCGAACGACGTGCTGATCGGTCCAGAAGGCGTGCTGACGAGCTTCGACCGCGCCGCCTGCGGCCTGCAGGCCCTGCCGGAAGATCTGTTCGCGCTCCGGCGCTCGGGACTCGCTGGAGCGGACGGGGCGCGTCTGTTCGAAGGGGCGGCGTTCGCCAACGGGCTCGCGCGCGCGCGCGACGGCGCGCTCGTCCTTGCGGCGACCCGCGAGCGCGCGGTGCTGGCGCTCGAAAAGGATACGGGCGGCTATGCCCTCGCGCACAGGCTGGCGCTGCCGGGCGGGCCGGACAATCTCACGCGCGCCGCTGACGGCGGGATCGTCGCGGCGGTTCACCCTTCGCTCATCAAATTGGCGTTGCATCGCAAGCTCGGGCTTGGCGCGGCGCCGAGCCGCGTCGTAAAGACGGATGCGGGGTTGGAGTCGCTCGAAATCCTTTATGATGATCCGAAAGGCGCGCGATTCAGCGCGGCCACCGTTGCAATCGAGGCGCAGGGCGTTCTGATAATGGGCTCGGCGACGGACGCCGGGCTTATGGTCTGCAGGAAGGCGGATTGACGTTTTCTCTCGTTACCGGCGGCGCCGGCTTCGTGGGCCGGCGGCTCGTTCGCACGCTGAAAGATCGCGGCGAGCGCGTGCGCGCGCTCGATCTTGCGCCCCTCGAAGGCGAAGACGGCGTGCAGGGGTCGGTGGCCGATCCGGACGCGGCGGCCCGCGCCGTGGAAGGCGTCGATGTCGTCTTTCATCTCGCGGGTCATGCCCAGCTCTGGAGCCGCGACCCCGGCCTGTTCGACAAGGCGAATCGCGCTGGAACGGAAACCATGCTGGCGGCGGCGAAACGCGCTGGGGTCAAGCGGTTCGTCCATTGCTCCAGTCTGACGACATTGGTGGGCCGCCGGGCGCCGCGCGCGCCGTCGACGGTCGATGAGACGACGCGGCTTGAGCCCGCCGACATGCTCGGCCCCTATCCGCGCTCCAAGCTGCGCGCCGAGCGTGCGGTTGAGCAGGCGGTGATCGACGGCCTCGACGCGGTGATCGTTATTCCGACGGAGCCCCTCGGCGCAGGAGACAAAAGCCTCACCCCCCCGACGCGCATGATCCTCGACTTTCTGCGCGGGGCGACGCCTGCCTATATCGACTGCACGCTGAACTTCGTTCCGGTCGGCGATCTCGCAGAGGGGCTGATCGCCGCGCGCGAGCGCGGCCGCAGAGGAGAGCGCTACATCCTCGGCGGCGAAAACGTTTCCATGCAGACCTTGCTCGATGCGTTGGAGCGCGTCTCCGGCAAGCCGACGCCGAAGACGAAGCTGCCTTATCAGGTCGCGCTTGCGGCGGGCTTCGTCGATACGGCATTCTCCTATGCGACAGGCCGGTCGCCTAAGGCGCCGCTGACGGGCGTGCGTCTGGCGGGTCGCCCGGTTTCCTTCTCCAGCGAAAAGGCCGCGCGCGAACTCGGTTGGCGCGCCGGCGGCTTCGAGCCTGCGCTCGAGGAAGCCTACGGATGGATGAAGGCTGAAGGACTGCTCGGTTAAAGCTTATCGCGGATCTGGCCGAGACGGCTGTTGATCTCGAACAGAACGAGCCACATCTCAGTCGAAAATCGCATCAGCAAGATGAAGATCGGCGCGCCGATCGCCGCGCCGGCGATCATCGCGCCGGCCTGCGGCGCGCCGAGCGTGCGCATCTCGACAAGCGCGTAGAGAACGACGCCAAGCGCCGACAGGACCGCCACGAACAGCGCAAGATAGTAGAAGAATTTAATGACGCTTGGCGCGATGAACCGCTTGAATCCCAGCAAGAACATGATCGCCCCCTCCCTTTGTGCCGCCTTGCCCCCCCCGGCGCGGACGCTATCATTCTATGAAAAATGCGCAACAGGCGCGCCCCCAGACGAGAGATGCGGACGGAGATTCTCCTTTCAGGAGAAAGGAACGCCGCTTGACAGTCAGGAATAGCTGCGGCCTTTCCAGCTTCCCCCTTCGCCGCGCGCATAGCGTTCGGCGGAGGAAATGGTCATCAGCATGTAGAAAAACGCCGCCAGCGGCAGAAGCAGCGTTTTCCAGAAGGAAAGGCCGTAAAGCGTCGCGGTCGGGCGATAGGTCGCCGCCATGACCGCCCAGGCGGCGAGCCCGTATCCGACGGCGGGCGTCGCGCCGGCCCATAACGCCGAAAGCGCGGCGAGCGGCGGGACGAGATAGACGATCGCCATGCCTGCGACGGTTCCGGCTAGCAGAAGCCAGGAATGATCGAGCTGGGCGAAGGCGGTGCGGGCGACCATTCTCCAGACGGATGAAAGCGCTCGGTTGTCGCGCAGGCTCACGACCTCGTCGCTGGCGAGCCCGAGCCAGATTCGGCGCGGCGCGCCGGCGCCTTCGCGCTTGATCCGGCGCGCAAGCGCGCAGTCGTCGATGAGCTGGTCGCGGATCGCCTCCGCCCCGCCGGCGGCGTCATAGGCCTCGCGCCGCACGAGCATGCATCCGCCCGCCGCCGCCGCGACCGTGCTTTCCGGATTGTTGACGCGCGCGAACGGATAGAGCTTCTGGAAGAAATAGACGAAGGCCGGGATCAAAAGCGGGCCCCAAGCCCCGCGCGCGTCGAGTCGGGCCATGAGCGAGACGAGGGCGAGGTTCTCAGTCTCCGCCTTGGCGACGAGGCGGCGCAGGGTCGCGGGGGCGTGCTCGATGTCGGCGTCTGTGAACAGAAAGTAGCGCGCATCCGGCGCAAGCTCTTTCGCGCGCGCGACGCCGGCGGCGAGCGCGGAAAGCTTGCCGGTCCAGCCTGGCGCCAGCGGCGGCGCATCGATGACGTCGACGGCGCGCGGGCCCTCCGCGGCAGCGGCGCGGGCGAGCGCGCCGGTCTCGTCCGCCGACTCGTCGTCGACCACGACAAGCGAAAAACGGCCCGGATAGTCGCTCGCCTGATGGGACGCGAGGGTGCGGGCGATGACGGCGGCCTCGTCGCGGGCCGGGATCACCGCGACCGCTTCCGGCCAGGTCTCCGGCTCTCTCGGCGGCGGCGCGTCGAGACGGGCCTCGGCGCGCCAGAAATCGCCATGTCCGAAGGCGAGGTAAAGCCAGGCGCCGAGCGCAAGAAAAGCGAGGAAAGTGAGCATTTGGGCCGTCTGCTTACGGCGCGACTCGCCGCCCGCCAAGGGCTTTTGCGGCGGGCGGTTTGCAGCGCGGCGGAAAAGCCTTAATCCTTCGCGCCATGACCGCTCTAACAGAAAGGCGCGAGGAGGCGCGGGCGCGCGCCGAAAACCCCGAAACGCCTTCGGGCAAAGGCGCGCGCGACGAAAATTTTCCGGTCGGCTCGTTCCTCCTGCCGGCCCGGCTGCGCCCGCATGTGGCGGCCTATTACGCTTTCGCCCGCGCCATCGACGACATCGCCGACAATCCGGCGCTGGAGGCGGCGGAGAAAATCCGCCGGCTCAAGGCTTTCGACGCGGCGCTGAAGGGGGAGCCGGGCTACGGGCCGGAGTATGAAAAAGCGCACTCTTTGCGCCGCAGCCTTCTTGAGACCGGCGTGACGGTCGCGCGCGGCTCCGACCTCGTGGCGGCCTTCGTGCAGGATGCGGTCAAGCTGCGCTACGCCACCTGGGACGAGCTTCTGGGCTATTGCGCCCTGTCGGCCAACCCCGTGGGACGCTATCTGCTCGACCTCCATGGGGAAAATCCGTCCGCCTACAAATATTCCGATGCGCTGTGCACGGTGCTCCAGATCGTCAACCATCTTCAGGACTGCGGGGACGACAGACGCAATCTCGACCGGGTCTACATCATCGGCGACTGGCTCGCCGAAGAGGGCGGCGCGGCGGAGGACCTGGACGCCGACAAGACCTCCCCCGCGCTGCGCCGGACGATGGACCGCATGCTGGCGGGATGCGAGGCGCTGATGACGGATGCGCGCCGTCTGCCTTCCGCGCTCAAGAGCCGGCGGCTCGCCATGGAGTCGGCGGTGATCGTGAAGCTCGCCGCGCGCCTGATCGCGCTTTTGCGGAGCGGCGATCCGCTGGCGCGGCGCGTGGCGCTGACGAAGCTCGATTTCGTCGCGGCGGGGCTCGCCGGCGCCGTCTGGGGCTTTTTCGCAGCGGGGAAGGGCGCGTCATGACCGCCACGGCCCTAGTAGTGTCGCCGGAGGAGGCGCGCGCCCACGCCGAGGCGACGGTGCGCCGCTCCGGCACGTCCTTCGCGGCGGGAATGCGCATTCTCTCAAAGCCCCGCCGCGCGGCGATGCACGCCATCTACGCCTTCTGCCGCGAGGTCGACGATATCGCCGACGGCGATCAGCCGGTCGTGGAGAAGCGGCTTGCGCTCGCCGCCTGGCGGGCGGAGATCGACCGGCTTTACGCGGGCGCGCCGCAGACGCCGACGGGCGTCGCGCTCGTCGAGCCCGTGCGCGCCTTCGATCTGCCCAGGGAGGAATTTCTCCTGATGATCGAAGGCATGGAGATGGACGCCGAAGGGCCCATCGTCGCGCCGAGCCTTGAGCGGCTTTTCGCCTATACCCGGCGCGTCGCCGGCGCGGCGGGGATGCTGTCCATGCCGGTGTTCGGCGCGCCGAAAGGCGCGGCGTCCGACCGCTTCGCGCTCGCCCTTGCCGACGCGCTGCAACTGACCAACATCCTGCGCGACATCGGCGAGGATGCGAACATAGGCCGGCTTTACCTGCCGCGCGAGCTTCTGGAGAAACACGGCGTCCCGGCGACCCCCGGCGAGATCGTCGGCGCAAGGGGGCTGCCCGCCGTGGCGCGCGATCTCGCCGGGATGGCGAAAGCCAAATTCGCCGAGGCGCGCGCCGCGCTCGCCGCGCTCGACTGGCGCATCGTGCGGCCCGCGCTTTTGATGATGGGCGTCTATGAGGCGTATCTCAAACGCATGGAGGCCCGCGGCTGGGATCGCGTCGGCGAGCCCGTGACGCTGTCGAAAGCGGAAAAAATCCTCGTCTCGGCGCGCTGGTTTTTCGCGCCGCCGATCAGCGCGCGTTCCTGAAAGACCGTTCGATGACTTCATCCGCACGCCGCGCTTTCATCATCGGCGCCGGGCTTTCCGGCCTCGCCGCCGCGGTCCGCCTGGCGGAAGCGGGCGTCAAGACGTTGTTGTTCGATTCCGCCGGCCATGCCGGCGGGCGCTGCCGGTCGTTCTACGACAGGACCCTCGACCGTGTCATCGACAACGGCAATCATCTCGTCATGTCGGGCAATCGCCATGCGCTCGATTATTTGAAGCGCATCGGCGCGGAAAACGCGCTCATCGGCCCGCAATTCGCGCAATATCCGTTCTTCGATCTGGCGACCGGCGAGCGCTGGACGGTGCGGATCAACGAAGGATTCATCCCGTTCTGGATCTTCGACCGGAAATGGCGCGTTCCGGGCACGAAGGTTTTCGATTATCTGAACGCGGCGAAAATCGCTTTCGCCCGGCCGGACCAGACCGTGGCCGATGTCGTCGACCGCGAAAGCCTTCTCTACAGGCGCTTCTGGGAGCCGCTGACCCTCGCCGCGCTCAATACGACGCCCGAGATCGGCTCGGCCCGGCTTTTGTGGTCCGTCATTCGGGAAACCTTCGCGCTGGGCGGCCAGATGTGCCGGCCGCTCGTCGCGCGCGACGGGCTGGGCCCGGCTTTCGTCGAGCCGGCGCTGCGCTATCTGAAGGCGAAGGGCGCGCAGGTCCGCTTCAACGCGCGTCTGCGCGCGTTGTGGGTTGAGGATGGGCGGGCGATCAGCCTGAACTTTCCGGATGAGACGATTTCCCTGAAGGAAGGCGACGAAGTGATTCTGGCGCTGCCGCCGTCTCGGCTGAAGCAGCTCATGCCGGAGCTCGATCCGCCTGCGGACGAGGCCTCCATACTCAACGTGCATTACCGCGCGCCGGGCCCGGTCCCGACCGACGCGCTCGGCGCGTGCGCTTTTCTCGGGATGATCTCGTCGGACGCGCAGTGGGCCTTCGTGCGCGGCGACGTCATAAGCCTCACCGTTTCGGCCTCGCACGCCATCGGCATGGATGAAGCGCCCAACGCGCAGGTGGTCGACGATCTCTGGCGCGAGACGCAGGCCGCGCTGCGGCTCGGCGACATGCGCTACGAGGCGGTGCGCGTGATCCGCGAACGGCGCGCCACGCCCGACCAGTCGCCGGCGGGCGTCGCAAAACGCCTCAAGCCGGAAACGCGGATCGCCAACGTCACGCTCGCAGGCGATCACACGGACACCGGCGTGCCCGCGACCATCGAAGGGTCGATCCGCTCCGGCGACCGGGCGGCGATGATCGCGCTGCGGCGCTGGCGGGAATGAAGGCCGCCGGCCGGACGTGCAAAATGCTCCCGATGCTGTAGATTGGCCGGATGACGGCGAGTCGCTTCATCGGCATCATATGCGGCCTTAAATCCGAGGCGGCCGTCGTCCGCGCGGCGGCGCCGCGGCAGGCCGTGCGCATCGCCGTATCGGGAGCGAGCGCGGCGCGCGCCGAATCGCAGGCGACGCGGCTGTGCCGCGAAGGCGCGGCGGCGATCCTCTCCGTTGGAATCTCCGGCGGACTGTCGCCTGCGCTCCGGCCGGGCGATCTGCTGCTGGGCGAATGCGTGCGCACGCGCGCCGGGGAGGAGTTCGGCGCGAGCCGCAATCTGCTCGCCGCCGTCGAGCTGGAATCGCCCGCCGTGGCGATGCAGCGCGCGACCGTGTTCGGCGCGGATGAAATCGTCGCCAGCGTCAGCGAGAAGCGCCGGCTGTTCGACCGCTTCGGCGCGGCGGCGGTCGATATGGAAAGCCACGGCGCGGCGCGCGCGGCGCGCGCGGCCGGGGCGCCGTTCCTTGCGATTCGCGCGATCGCCGATCCCGCCGACCGCGCGCTTCCCGCCGCCGCCCTGAACGCCGTGACGCCGGACGGGGGAACGCGGACCCTCAGCGTGCTGATGGCGTGCGCGCTCGCGCCGGGGCAGTTCCCGGCGCTGATGCGTCTGGGGGCGGATTCGCAGGCGGCGCTGAAAGCGCTACGCGGCGGCCTCGGCCGGCTCCTTGGCCGCCTTCTTCTCAGCCTCGATCTTTGAAAGCTCTTCGGCGACGAGCTTTTCATGCACGTCGACGGCCTTGCGCGCCTTCGAAAGGTCGATCTCCGGCGCCATCGGGCCCTCGGTGCGGATCGAGAAGATGTTCTTCAGCTTGAGAAGCTTCAGCGGATTGCGGATGGCGTCGATCGCGGCCGTCGGCTCATAGCCGCAATGAGCCATGCAGTTCGAGCACTTCTCGTATTTGCCGGTGCCGTACTGATCCCAGTCGGTCGTCTCCATCAGCTCCTTGAAGGACGAAACATAGCCCTCGCCCAGCAGGTAGCACGGCTTCTGCCAGCCGAAGACATTGCGCGTGGGCATCCCCCACGGGGTGCACAGATATTCCTGATTGCCCGCGAGGAAGTCGAGATAGAGCGTCGAGTGGTTGAGCCGCCATTTGCGCCCGCGCGTCTTGCCGATCCGGAAGACGTCGCGGAACAGGTTCTTGGTGCGCTCGCGCGACAGGAAGTGCTCCTGGTCTTCGGCGCGCTCATAGGCGTAGCCGGGCGAGATGGTGATGTTGACGCCGAGATCGGTCGCATAGTCGAGATAGTCCGCGATCTGCTCGGCGGTCATGTTGTCGAAGACGGTCGCGTTGACGTTGACCTGGAAGCCTTTCTCCTGCGCGGCCTTGATGGCCTTGATCGCGATCTTGAAGGTTCCCTTCTGATCGACCGCGCGATCGTGCTCCTCTTCGAGGCCGTCGAGATGGACCGAGAAGAACAGGAAGGGCGACGGCTTGAACAGGTGCAGCTTCTTCTCGAGCAGCAGCGCGTTGGTGCACAGCGAGACGAACTTCTTGCGCTTGACGATGCCCTCGACGATCTCGCCGATCTCCTTGTGGATGAGCGGCTCGCCGCCGGGGATCGCCACGACCGGCGCGCCGCACTCGTCGACCGCGTCGAGGCATTCCTTCACCGACAGGCGCTTGTTGAGGATCGGGGCGGGATAATCGATCTTGCCGCAGCCCGGACAGGCGAGGTTGCAGCGGAACAGCGGCTCGAGCATCAGCACCAGCGGAAAGCGCTTGCGGCCCATCAGGGTCTGCCGCAGCACATAGGCGCCGACCCGGATCTGCTGGTGAAGGGAAATCGTCATGCCTGTCTCCGTGTGAATGTTGCGGGCCTGTTCGGGATCAGGCGGTTTAAGCGGTCTCGACGATCCAGGCGTCCATCGCGTCCTTGGGGCGCGGCACGTCGGCGAGCTCGCGCGGCAGCTTGAAGTGGACGTTCTCCTCGACCCCTTCAAGGGTTTCGACCGTCAGCGCACGGAATTCGCGCATGCGCGCGATCGCTTCCTGGACGAGGGTTTCGGGAGCGGACGCGCCGGCGGTGACGCCGACGACCGAGACCCCTTCGAACCAGGCCGGGTCGAGCATCGTGGCGTCTTCGATGAGATAGCTCGGCACGCCGAAATTCTCCCCGATCTCGCGCAGCCGGTTCGAATTGGAGCTGTTGTTGGCGCCGACCACGATCAGCAGGTCCACCTGCCTGGCCATCTCGATGACGGCGGTCTGGCGATTCTGGGTGGCGTAGCAGATGTCGCGGGTGTCGGGCCCGATGATTTTCGGAAAGCGCTTTCTGAGCGCGGCGATGACGTCCTTGGTGTCGTTCACCGAAAGCGTCGTCTGGGTCACGAAGGCGACGCGCTCGGGATCGGCGACTTCGAGGGTTTCGACCTCGTGGGGCTCGCTGATGACATGGACCTTGCCCGGAATCTGGCCGAGCGTGCCTTCGACCTCGGGATGGCCGAGATGGCCGATCAGCACCACGTCATAGCCCTTCTCGGCGTAGCGGCGGCCTTCCTTGTGGACCTTGGTGACGAGCGGGCAGGTGGCGTCGATCACGTCGAGGGTGCGCAGCTGGGCGCCGTCCTCGACCTTCTTGGAGACGCCGTGCGCGGAGAAGATGGTCACCGCGCCTTCGGGGATCTCGTCGACCTCCTCGACGAAGATCGCGCCGCGCGCGCGCAGGGTGTCGACGACGCGCTTGTTGTGCACGATCTCGTGGCGGACATAGACCGGCGCGCCGTACTTCTCGAGGGCGCGCTCGACGATGTCGATGGCCCGCTCCACGCCGGCGCAGAAGCCGCGCGGCTGGGCGAGTATGACCCGCAACGGCGCCGTCGTTCCTGACTGTCGCGTCGCCCCAGACTGTCGCGTCGACTGCGTCATGCCATTCCCCTCGAACTTGAGGCGCAGGCCCCTGTCGGCGAGCCTGCGCCTTTATTTCACGGCGGCCAGTGGGCGGCAATGCAGCCGCGCCGGGTTTCGGAAAGGCCCTCTATAGCGCGGATGGCGCCGCGCCGCAAAACACAGCCGCGACAGCGCGCCGGCCGCGGCCGAATAAGCCCCTTGCGTTACAAAGATGTAACAGGGACGCACCGGGTCGGTCTCCGGGCCGCGCCCCAGTCGCCTGTCGGCGGTTGAGCCTGTCGCCGGCCCCGTCTAAGGAGCCTTGCGCCGCCCGCAGGGAAGGGGATCGCCCGATGCAGACCGCCGCCGCGTCCTTCGACGCGCTCATCAAGGAGACCGCCGCGCTTGTCGAGGCCGCCCTCGACGGCTTTCTGCCCCGGCGGGAAGGCCCGCTCGGCCGGGTGGTCGACGCCATGCGCCACGGCGCGCTCGACGGCGGCAAGCGGCTGCGGCCTTTCCTGCTGATCGCGGCGGCGGACATGTTCGACGCCCCCCGCGCGCGCTCGGTCCGGGCGGCCTGCGCGGTGGAGATGATCCATTGCTACTCGCTCATCCATGACGACCTGCCGGCGATGGACGATTCGGATCTGCGCCGCGGCCGGCCGAGCGTGCACAAGGCGTTCGACGAAGCGACGGCGATTCTGGCCGGCGACGCGCTGCTCACCCAGGCCTTCGAGATTCTCGCCGAGCCGGAGACCCACCCTGACGCGGCGGTGCGCTGCGCGCTCGCCCTCGAACTCGCCCGCGCCGCCGGCAAGGCCGGCATGGTGGGCGGGCAGATGATCGACATCTACGCCGAACACAAGACGTTCGACCTCGCCGGCATCGAGGAGTTGCAGCGCCTCAAGACCGGCGCGCTCATCCGCTTCTCGGCGATCGGCGGCGGAATCGTCGGCCAGGCCGGCGCCGACGCCATCGCCGCCCTCGCGGCCTATGCCGAGGATCTGGGGCTCGCCTTCCAGATCGTCGACGACCTTCTCGACGCTTTCGGCGACGCCGAAGCGCTCGGCAAGCCCGTCGGCCAGGACGCGGACATGGACAAGGCCACCTTCGTCAAGCTCCTCGGCGCCGAAGGCGCGCGCGACAAGGCCCGCGCTCTCGTCGAGAGCGCCAAGGCGCGCCTCGCCCGCTTCGGCGCGCGCGCCGAACCGCTCAAGGGAGCGGCGGATTTCGTTTTCAGACGGAAGCATTAGCGCCGCGCCTTGATCGAACCGCAGGCCGCGCTTACGTGATCCGCGCCGTCCCTGCCGCCCGCCCGGAGAACTCATGCCTTCCGACACGCTCGTACAGGAGCCAGCGGCGCGTCCGCCTGACGCCGCCGCGCCGCCGCCGGGAATCATCTCGGTGCAGGGCCTTTCCAAGACCTACGCCGGCGGCTTTCAGGCGCTGAAGAACGTCGACCTTGAAATCCGACGCGGCGAGATCTTCGCGCTGCTCGGGCCCAACGGCGCCGGCAAGACGACGCTCATCAGCGCCATCTGCGGCCTGATCAATCCGACGACAGGGCGCATTCTCGCGGACGGTCATGACGTCGTGCGCGACTTCCGCGCGGCGCGAAAGAAGATCGGCCTCGTGCCGCAGGAAATCTCCATCGACATGTTCGAGACCGTCTGGGCGACGGTCAGCTTCAGCCGCGGCGTCTTCGGCAAGCCGCCTGATCCGGCGCATATCGAGAAGGTGCTGAAGGATCTCTCGCTTTGGGACAAGAAGGACGCGAAGCTGCTCGCCCTTTCGGGGGGCATGAAACGGCGCGTCATGATCGCCAAGGCGCTTTCGCACGAGCCGCAGATCCTCTTCCTCGACGAGCCGACGGCGGGCGTCGACGTGGAGCTGCGCCGCGGCATGTGGGACATGGTGCGGGGGTTAAGGGCTTCTGGCGTCACCATCATTCTGACCACGCACTATATCGAGGAAGCCGAAGAGATGGCCGACCGCGTCGGCGTCATCGACAAGGGTCAGATCATCCTCGTCGAGGAGAAGACGGCGCTGATGAAGAAGCTCGGCAAGAAGCAGCTTTCCCTCGAACTCGTCGAGCCGCTCGCACGCCTGCCCGAAGCGCTCGCCGGCTACGACCTTGGGCTTGAAAACGACGGCCGGCGCCTTGTCTATGCGTTCGATACGCAGGGCGAGCGCACTGGCGTGACGCGACTTCTGCGCGATCTTGACGCGCTGGGCCTGCGCTTCACCGACATGGACACAAAGCAAAGCTCGCTTGAGGAAATCTTCGTGAGTCTCGTCAGGAAAACGCCATGAACCTTCACGCGATCCGCGCGATCTATCTGTTCGAAATGGCGCGCGCCTGGCGCACGCTGTTCCAGACCATCGTCTCGCCGGTGCTGACGACGACGCTTTACTTCGTCGTTTTCGGCGCCGCCATCGGCTCGCGCATGACAGAGATAGACGGAGTCGCTTTCGGCGCCTTCATCATTCCGGGCCTCATCATGCTGTCGATCCTGACCCAGAGCGTTTCGAACGCCTCGTTCGGCATCTACTTTCCGAAATTCACCGGGACGATCTACGAAATTCTTTCCGCGCCCATTTCAGCCGTTGAAATCGTGATCAGCTATGTCGGCGCGGCGGCGACGAAATCCGTGATTCTGGGCCTCATCATTCTCGTCACCGCGCGCGTCTTCGTGCCGTACGAGATCGCCCACCCCGCGGCCATGCTGGCGTTTCTCGTCCTCACCGCCGTCTCTTTCAGCCTGTTCGGCTTCATCATCGGCATATGGGCGGACAATTTCGAGAAACTGCAATTCATTCCGATGCTGGTCATCACGCCGCTGACTTTTCTCGGCGGCAGCTTCTATTCCATCGACATGCTGCCGGAATTCTGGCGGACGGTCTCGCTGTTCAACCCGGTCGTCTATCTAATCAGCGGATTCCGGTGGAGCTTCTTCGGCTCGGGCGACGTATCGATCGGGATCAGCCTCGCGATGACGCTCGGCTTTCTCGCGCTGTGTCTGATCGTCATCTGGCGAATCTTCGAGACCGGCTATCGCCTGAAGGCGTGACGAGATTCATCATTCGCCCCAGGCTTCCGCTTCGAGACGCTCGATGAGGGCGTCGACGCCGTTCTGGGCGACGAAGGCGGAGAACTCCTCGCGCTTGACCAGCATGATCGACACGCCCGAGACGATGATGTCGATCATCTTCCGCCTGCCATCCCGGAGTTCGCGCACGCGCCAGTCCACCATGATCGGCGCGCCGTTGCTGCGCGGGAACTGCGTGCGCACGATGACGTCGCGCGCGCCGAGTTGGCGCGCCTCCAGGACTTCGAGCTTGCGTCCGACGATGTCGGAGAACTGCTCGGCGTAGAGCCGGGTAATGTAGTCGGGGAAGACCGCTTCGTAGCGGGCGATCTGCTCCGGCGTCATGGCCTTGCGCGTTTCGCCCAGCATGAAACGGCCGATGACGTCGAGGGCGAGTCCCTCTGCGAGCACGAGCTGGAAGCGGTCGAGTCGCTCCGCCTCGCTTGCAGACTCGTCGGTAAGCGCGGCGGTGGCTTTGTCCGTCAGCTCCTGGGCGAAGGCGATTGCGGCGGCGACCATCGCCGCGCCGTCGCCGTCGCCATCCGGCGCGGCCTCGGGGGCGTCTTGCGCGGCGGCGAGAGCGGGGCCGGACGGGGGGCCAGCGAGGAGCGCCGCGGCGGCGAGGCCGGCGAAAAGGGCGGGGCGAAACCTGGTCATCGAACGGACTTTCTCATGTACAGCGCGAAGGGACGCCGGCATATAAACGGGGAATGCGGCGCCTTTGAAGCGCCATAGTGGCGAATTTCGCCGCCGACGAACAGGGCCCGGTCCCGCCGAACGGCTGGCGAAAGGCGCCTCATTCGGCCTGTTGCATCCTCTTACGGCGTTTTGCGGCGCGGTTGCGCGATCGCGCTTCGCCGAACCGGAAAGCGGCGGGCAGCACGACTAGCGTGCACACGAGCGTGAACGCGAGAGCGATCGATAAAAGCTCGCCCATGCTCGCCGTGCCGCGATGCGGGGACAGCATCAGCGAGCCGAAGGAGGCCACGGTCGTGAGCGCCGCGAACAGCACCGCCCGAGGGGTCGAGGTGCCATAGACGCCTTCTCCGGCCCGAATCTGCTGTTGGCGCATAACGAGATGAATGCCGCTGTCGACGCCGATGCCGAGCAGCAGCGGCAGCACGATCACATTCGCGTAGTTGAACGGAATGTCGAGCAGCACGCCGGCGGCCGTCGTCAGCGCGGCGGCCAGCATCAGCGGCAGGATCATGAGAAAGACGAGCATCAGGCGACGGACCAGCAGCCACAGGAAAATCGCAATCACGACGAGCGCAAGGCCGGTGGCTTCGAGCATGGCGGCGGAGATGACGTCGCCGGCTTTCTTGGTCTGCAGCGCCCCGCCGGTCACGTCCGGAAACTCCGCGGAGACGGCGTCGACGAAGCGTTCAAGCGCCGCCGGGTCGCGCACGTCCTCTGCGGGCAGAAAGTCGACTCGCCATACGCCGTCCTCGGATCGGTAGCGCCGGGCGAGCGCTTCTGGCAGGGAGTCGAGATCGACGTAGTCGGCGTTGAACTGGGCGCGCAGGCGTTCGATCAGATGCGGCCAGAAAGCGAAGATGTTGCGCTCGATTCGCGCGAGCGTTTCCGGATCGGCCGCGCGCCGCGCCTCAGCGAGGAGGGCGGCGAGCCTCGCCTGGGGGCCGTCCGTGTACGCTTCATTAAGGCGCTCTTCGAGAGCGGCGAGGCCGTCGCCCGTCGGTGCGGCCGGCGCCGGCTCGGCGTCGAGCGCGAAGATGAGCGATCCGGCGGCGAAGTCGATGAGCTCCAGCTTGGCGTCCTGGTCTTCCGGCACGAAGTCGGGCAAGGAGCGCGCGCCGGCGACGGTCTCGATGCGCCGCGCCTTCTCGGCGGCGCGATCGGCCTCCTCGGCGTCGCCGACCAGAAGCGACAGCCGATAAGGGATGGTGTCTTCATCCGTAAACAGAAGGTTGAAGCCGACGACCGACTGGCTGTCAGGATCGCGCAGCGACATCGGGTCGGCGTCGAAGCGCGCCTTGGGCGCAAGCGCAAGCGATGCCAGACCGAGAGCTATAGTCGCCGCCGCCACGGGCGCGGACGCTTTCTCGATAAGCGCGAAAAACTTGCGGATTCCGCCGCCGGCGCGCGGAGCGTGCGGCCGGGGCAGCGCGCCGAGAAGCGCCGGAATGAACGTCACCGAGACGAAAAAGGCGATCAGCACGCCCGCGCCGGCGATGACGCCGAGCTGGGCGATGCCGTCGAAACGGGTAGGCACGAAGGAGAAAAAGGTGAGCGCCGTCGTCGCGGCGGCGAGCGCCATCGCCGTCCCCACCTCGCGCATCGCTCCGAACAGCGCCTGTCGTGTGGCCTGCCCGGCCGCGCGACGCTCCTGCACGTGCAGAAGCAGGTGGATCGCGAAGTCGAGGCCGAGACCGACGAGCAGCACCGTGAACGCGATCGACACCAGATTAAGCTCGCCGACCGCGATCGCGGCGAAGGCGGTGGTGAGCACGAGCGTCACCGTAAGCGAGGCCATCGTCACGGCCGCCAGCGCTGCGGAGCGATAGGCGATCATCAGCAGGAGCGAGACCAGCGCGAAGGACAGCAGGAACGACAGGCCGATCCCGGTCGTGACCGATTCAAGCTCTTCCCCGCGCAGCGCGGGGTCGCCGGTGACGTAGGTCTCCACGACGCCGGGAAAGTTCGCCTCGAGGGCGGCGATTTCCTGGCGAATGGCCTCGATGGCGGGCCTGGCCGGCTGCAGGCGCGAAAAGTCCTGCACGGGCGTGGCGTAGACGAGTCGAAGAAAACCGTTCGAGCCCGGTTCGCCCGCATCGAGCGCGCCCATCCATGAGAATGGCCGCCGCTCGCCGGCCAGACTCGCTTCGACGACATCGGCCAGCTCGGCGTAAATATCGGCGAGGGTCTCCTGACCGAGGTCGGCGCGCTCGGCGAGCGCGTCATTGTCGGCGAGCGTCTGGAACAGCGTATCGGCGGTCGGGCTTTTGACCAGCGTTTCGATGAGCCCGGCGGCCTTGGTCATCTGCGCCAGCCGCGATTCGAGATCGGCCGTATCGAGGTAGAGCAGGCCGTTTTCAAGAAAGAACGGCTCTTCGGCCGGCGCGAAGACTGCGCTTATGACGTCGGATTGCGCGAGAAGCCGCCCGCGCAGAAGCCCGGCGAAGGCGTCCGCCTCGTCGAGCGTATCCGCCTTCACGATGACGATGACGTCGGTCTTGATTTGCGGAAAGGCCTCGCGCAGCGCCCGGGCGTTCTGCTGGAACGGCAGGTCCGGGTCGAGCATCTCGCTGGTGTCGGTGTTGACCTTGAGATGGGTCGCCGCATGCCAGCCGGCGAGCGCCGTCGCCGCGATGAAGAGCGCCACGATCGCCCAGCGCCCGCGCCGGGCGGCCTCGGCCCAGAAAACCAGGAAACGTTCTATGATGCGCAACATGCGGACGGAACTTCAGCGGCGGCGGAGCGGAAACGACGGGCCGGCGCGCATGGCGCGCCGGGGCGAGGCTGCGCGGACTATAGAGAGGTTCAGCCGCCAAGGACAATGACCGCTGCTCGCGCGCGGACGGGCTTCAGGCCGCCTCGATTTGCGGCTTTGCCGCCCATGGGCGGGCGCCTCCTTGCCGGTTCCCGGCCGGGGCGCTAGTCCTGTCGCGCCTATGGCTGGAAACATGGATCTTTCCCACGCCCTGTCGTTCCTCGACGGCAAGCGGGCCGAGATGACCGCGACCCTGCGGGACTGGTGCGCGATCAATTCGGGCAGCCGCAATCTCGAAGGGCTCGCCGCCATGCGCGCCGCCCTCGCCGAAGCCTTCGCCGCGCTTGGCGCCGCGCCGGAGGCCGTTCCGGCGCGCCCCTACGAGGTCGTCACGGAAAGCGGCGAGATCGTCAAGGAGACGGTCGGCGACTGCCTTCGCCTCGTGAAGCGCCCGCAGGCGCCGGTGCGCGTCCTGCTCGCAGGGCACATGGATACGGTGTTCGGCGCCGATCACCCCTTTCAATCGGACCGCTATCTCGACGAGGATGTGCTGAACGCGCCCGGCGGCGCCGATATGAAGGGCGGGCTTCTGGTCATGCTCTACGCTCTGAGGGCGGTGGAGAATTCGCCGCTCGCCGAGCGGATCGGCTATGAGGTCGTCATCAACGCCGACGAGGAAATCGGCTCGCACGGTTCGGCCCATATCCTGACCGACGCGGCGCGGCGCGCGCACTTCGCCTGCGTCTATGAGCCGGCGCTCGCCGACGGCACGCTCGCCGGGGCGCGCAAGGGCAGCGGCAATTTCGCCGCCGTTTTTACGGGCCGCAGCGCGCATGCGGGCCGCGAGCACCATCTCGGGCGCAACGCGGTGGTCGCCGCGGCGGAGTTCATGACCCGCATCGACGCGCTGTCGGGCAGGCGCGAGGGACTCACCGTCAATGTGGCGCGACTCGATGGCGGCGGGCCGGACAATGTGGTGCCGGACCGGGCGGTCGCACGCTTCAACGTGCGCGTCGAGCAGCCTGAGGACGCCGAGTGGTTCTTGCGCGAGGCCGAACGCCTCATCGCCGAAATCGACGCGCGCGCGGGCTATGGCGCGCGGCTGCATGGCGGATTCGGCCGGCCGCCCAAGCCGATGACCCCGCGGCTTCAGGCGTTCTTCGAGGCGCTCAAGGGCGTCGGCGCCGAGCTCGGCCTCGATATAGCCTGGAAGCCGACAGGCGGATGCTGCGACGGCAACAACATCGCTGCGGCGGGGATTCCGGTGATCGACACGCTCGGCGTGCGCGGCGCGAACATTCACAGCGCGGAGGAATATGTGAGGCTCGATTCGCTCGAAGAGCGCGCGAAGCTGTCGGCGCTCCTGCTGCTGCGCGTCGCGGCTGGCGACATTCCCAATCCGGGCGCGCAGCCCGAGGCGGAGACCGCGCGATGACGAAGCCGTTCCTGCGCCCCGTGCGCGAGTCGGATTTCCCGGCGGTGCTCGACCTCGCCCGCCAGTCCGGCGGGGGCATGACGAATCTGCCTGCGGACGAGCAGGCGCTGCGCGCGCGCATCGCCTTCGCGGTCGAAAGCTTCGCCAGGGACGCAAGCATGCCCGGCGGCGAGGTCTACATGCTGACGCTCGATCGCGGCGACGGCCAGGCCGTCGGCACGGCGGCGGTTTTTTCCGCCATCGGTCTCGATTCCGGCTTCGTCAATTACAAGATAAACTGGACCTTCCACGCCTCGAAGCAGTTGAACAAGCGCATCAGCCGGCGCGTGCTGGTGCCGACTCACGATTTCACCGGCAGCGCGGAAGTGGGCTCGCTGTTCGTCTCGCCGGAGATACGCGGCGGCGGCTTCGGCAAGCTGCTGGCGCGGGCGCGCTATCTCTTCATCGCCCAGACGCCGGAGATCATCGCCGAGCATATCTGCGCCGAGCTTCGCGGCTGGCGCGCGCCCGACGGCTCCCAGCCTTTCTGGGACGCGGTGGGCCGGCATTTCTTCGAAATGGATTTCGAGGAGGCCGACGTTCACAACGCCGCGAATGGCAACCAGTTCATCGCCGACCTGATGCCGCGCTATCCGATCTATGTCTGCCTGCTGCCGCCGGCGGCGCGCGACTGTCTCGGCCGGCCGCACGACAACGCCGTCGCGGCCTACAAGATGCTGCTCGACGAAGGCTTCGAGTTCGACGACTATATCGACATCTTCGACGCCGGCCCGCTGGTGGAGGCGAAGACCAAGAACATCCGCACCATACGGGAAAGCCGGGTGCTTGCGGTTTCGGACATTGTCGAGTCGGAAGCCGGCGAAGACTCGATTCTGGCCGCCGGCGCCGTGGCGGCGTTCCGCGCCTGCCGCGCGAAAGCGAAGGTCGCGGGCGAGGAAATCGTCATCGACCGCGAGACGGCGAAAGCGCTGAATGTGGACAAAGGCGCCCGCGTGCGCTGGGTGAAATGGTGAACGGACGATGGGCCTTAATGATCCGGCGGGAGGGCCCGCGCGCCGGGAATGAGGGAGGACCTGCGCGCGCGGCGAATCGCCGGCCATGCTTTCCGCCGCCAGCAGGCCGGCGCCTGCTCAATTCTGGAACGCGAACATGACCGATACAGTTTTCATCGACGGGAAATGGCGCAAGGGCGCCGGCGCGCCGTTCCGTTCTCTTGATCCGTGCACGGGCGAAACCGTGTTCGAAGGTCCGGCGGCGAGCCGCGAGGACGTCGCCGAGGCGGTCGGCGCGGCGCGCCGCGCCTTCCGCGGCTGGGCGCTCAGGCCGGTCGAGGAGCGGATCGCGATCATGGAGCGCTATCGCGACATCATCCTAGAAAAAGCCGACGATCTCGCGCGCCTCATCTCGCGCGAGACCGGAAAGCCATTCTGGGAGACGAAAACCGAAGCGGCCTCCGTCGCGGGCAAGGTCGATATCTCGATCCGCGCCTGGCGTGAGCGCACGGGCGTGAAGGAGACCGCAAGCGGGCCGACGCGCGGGATGCTGCGCCACAAGCCGCATGGGGTTCTCGCCGTGCTCGGCCCGTTCAATTTCCCGGCGCATCTGCCGAACGGGCATATCGTCCCGGCGCTGATCGCCGGGAATGCGCTTGTCTTCAAGCCTTCCGAGCTGGCGCCGGGGCCGGGCGCGTTCATCGTGCGGGCGATGGTCGAAGCGGGCGTTCCGGACGGCGTCGTCAATCTCGTGCAGGGCCCGCGCGAGACCGGCGAGGCGCTGGTCGACGACGAGCGCATCGACGGGCTTTTGTTCACCGGCGGCGCGCGCGCGGGGCTTTCCTTCCACAGGGCCTTCGCCGGCCGGCCGGAGAAAATCCTCGCGCTCGAACTTGGCGGGAACAACCCGCTCATCTGGTGGGACACGGAGGATGTCGAGGCCGCCGCCTGGACGGTCGTGCAGTCATCCTTCCTGTCCGCCGGCCAGCGCTGCACCTGCGCGCGCAGGCTCATCGTGCCGGACGATGCGCGCGGCAAGCGCTATGTGGACGCGCTTGCCGCGCTCGCCGACCGGCTCGTCATCGGCGCGCCTTTCGACGAACCGCAACCCTTTATGGGGCCGGTGATTACGGCGAAGGCGGCCGAGGCGCTGGAGCGCGCCTTCGACGCCCTCGTCGAGCAGGGCGCGGAAGCGATCCGCACCCTGTCGGTGCAGGACGAGGGCGCCGCCTTCGTCTCGCCCGGCATCCTCGACGTCGCCGACGCCGAGGCGGTTCCGGATGAGGAGCATTTCGGCCCGATGCTCCAGGTCTGGCGCGTGAAGGATTTCGACGCCGCCGTCGAACGCGCCAACGCCACCAGATACGGCCTCGCTGCGGGGCTTTTGTCTGACGACGCGAAAAAGTGGGAGACGTTCTTCGCGCTGTCGCGCGCCGGAATCGTCAACTGGAACCGGCAGACCACCGGCGCGTCGAGCGCGGCGCCCTTCGGCGGGATCGGCCGGTCCGGCAATCACCGCCCCAGCGCCTATTATGCGGCGGATTATTGCGCCTATCCGGTGGCTTCGATGGAAGGCGAGGCGCTGCTCGGGATGCCGGAAGGGCAGGTGGGGGTGAGGTAGAAGCGCTGACATGGCGGGCAAACGGGTTTTGACGGTTCTGGCGTGGCTCTCTCTGTTTGGAGCCTTCGTGTGGACCGCGCACAACCTGATCGTGTTCGTTGTCTGTGTTTCTGGAACATGCAGGTCAGACACGTGGATAGCTCTGGTCGGGGTTGCTGCGATGACGGGCGGGCTTTGGCTGCTGACAGTGTTTTTGTTCCGCATGAAGTCGCGCAGGCGATATGGCGTGAAACCGTTATTCGCCATCCACGTCCCGCTCATCCCGGCGAAGGCCGGGATTCATTTCTGAGTCAGTCTGGGTCCCGGCCTTCGCCGGGATGAGCGGAGTGAGAGATCAGAGTAAGGAATAAAATGACCGGTTACGCGGAAGTCAATTTCGACGGGCTGATCGGCCCGACGCATAACTACGCCGGGCTCGCCCTCGGCAATGTCGCCTCGGCGAAGAACGCCGGCGCGGTCTCCAGCCCGAAAAGCGCCGCCAGACAGGGCCTCGCCAAAATGCGCGCGCTTCTTGAGCTCGGCTGCGTTCAGGGCTTTCTGCCGCCCCTGCCGCGCCCGCATCTGCCGAGCCTGCGCGCGCTCGGCTTCACGGGAAGCGACCGGCAGGTGATCGAGAAAGCCGCGAAGGCCGCGCCCGACGTCCTCGCCAATGTCTACTCCGCCTCCTCCATGTGGACGGCGAACGCGGCCACCGTCGCGCCGTCGCCCGACACCCCCGACGGGAAGGTTCATTTCACGCCGGCCAATCTGGCGGCGAATTTCCATCGCGCGATCGAGGCGCCGGACACCGCCCGCGCGCTGCGCCATATCTTCGCCGACCCGGCGCATTTCGTTCATCACGCGCCGCTGCCGGGCGGCGTACACTTCGGCGACGAGGGCGCGGCCAATCACGGCCGGCTCGCGCCGGAGCACGGCGCGCCGGGCGTGCATCTGTTCGTCTATGGCGAGGACGGCGAGCGCTTCCCGGCCCGGCAGAAAAAGCGCGCGAGCGAGGCGGTCGCGCGCCTGCACGGCCTCGCGCGCGAGCGCACGGTCTTCGTGCGACAGGCGCGCGCCGCGCTCGACGCCGGCGCCTTCCACAACGACGTCGTCGGCGTGGCGAACGCCAACGTGCTCTTTCTGCACGAGGAAAGCTTCGAGACGCGCGCGCGCGCGCTCGACGCGATCCGGGCCGCCGCGCCCTTCGTCGAGATCGTCGAGGCGCCGTCACGCGCCGTCTCGCTCGACGACGCGGTCTCGTCCTATCTCTTCAACTCCCAGCTCGTAAGCCTTTCAGGCGGCGAGATGGCGCTGATCCTGCCCGTCGAGTCCGAAGAGAATCCGCGCACGCGCGCTTTCATCGACGAGGTCGTCGCGGCGAACAACCCGATCAACCGCGCGATCTTTCTCGACGTGCGCGAAAGCATGCGAAACGGCGGCGGGCCGGCCTGTCTGCGCCTGCGCGTCGTGCTGAGCGCGCAAGAGCGCCGGGCCGTCAACCAGAGCTTCCTGCTCGATGCGCGCAAGATCGACGCGCTCGAATCGTGGGTGGACGAACATTACCGCGACCGCCTTTCGGTCGAGGATCTGCGCGACCCCGCCTTCATGGAAGAAGCCTTCGCCGCGCTCGACGCTTTGGCCGACCTGCTCGGCATGGGCGCCTTTTACGACTTTCAGCGGTAATCCCTCGCTGCGAGACGACGCCAGCGCGCTATTGCGGCTCCAGCACGAGCGCGGCGCCGCCGTCGGCTGAGAGCGTCAGGCGCAGCGTTTCACCCGGGAAGACGTCGCGCTGCGAGACGGCGAGGCTCGCCGGGCCGTCGGCGCCGTCCTGCCACAGACGGGCCCCCCAGAGGCGCGCGCCGGCTTCGAGGAAGTCGAGGGGAACGTCGATCTCGCGCGGCGCCTCGTTGGTCATCGCGCCGACGAACCAGCGTTTCCCCTTGCGGCGCGCGACGACGACATATTCGCCGATGTCGCCGCCCAGGAACCGTGTCTCGTCCCAGTCCGTCGGAACAAGCCGGATGAAATCGAATCCCGCGGGGCTTTGCGCGTAGGCGTCCGGCGTGTCCGCGACCATCGCCAGCGGACTTTCATAGACGACATACATGGCCAGCGCCTGTCCGCGCGTGGTCATCACCTGAGGCGCGATGAAGCGCGGCGAAAACTCTTCGGGGCTGACATTGCGGAAGCCGCCCGGCGTGTAGTCCATCGGTCCGAGGATCAAACGCGTAAAGGCGAGCGTCACATTGTGCCGGCTCGTGATGCGGCGGGACCATTTATTGTATTCCGCGCCGAGCACGCCCTCCTGCGTCAGATAATTCGGATAGGTTCGCGAGAGGCCGGCGGGGGGAAAGGCGCCGTGCAGGTTGACGCTCAGTCCATGCCGCGCAGCCGTTGCGAGCAGGCGGTGATAGAAGTCGACCATCTCTTGGTCGTTGCGGTCCATGAAGTCGACCTTGATTCCGGAGACGCCCCACTCGCGAAACAGCGCGAATTTGGCGTCCATGTCTTCCTCGACGTCGCGCCAATGCGCCCAGATGAGAATGGCGACGCCGCGCTCTTTCGCATAAGCGGCGAGCGCAGGAATGTTGATATGCGGCCCGGCCATGCGCGTAACGTCGCCCTGGCCGCGATAATGAAAGGTCGTCGGGCTGGCCTGCGTCGCGTACCAGCCTTCGTCGATCAGCGCGTATTCGAGCCCGGCCTCTGCGGCGAAGTCGATGAAGGCGCGTTCGGTCTCGTCGTTGACGCCGGGATTTTCGACCGCGGCGAGCGTCGGCCCGTTCCACCAGTCCCAGGCGGATTTGCCGGGCCTGACCCAGGAGAAATCGCCGGACGGCGCCGGCGCGAGCGCGCTGACAAGCGTCGATTCGATGAAGGCGCCGGGGTGATCGGCGATCATCACGACGCGCCACGGCGTGCGGAAACGGCCGGTCGCGGTTTTCACCGCGACGCGCCGGCCGACGGAGTCGGCGAGTCCGTCATGGCGCGGCGGCAGCGCGATCTGGACGCCCATGCCGCCGTCATCGCGCCCGCGCAGAAACATGCCGGCGTAATCGCGCAGGTCGGACTCGGCGATCGCGAAGGCGGCGCCGCCGGTCTCGCAGACGAGCGGCGCGAAATAAAGATGGTGCGGGCGGATCAGCGACGCCGGCGCGGGATCGTATTCTCCCTCGAAGGAGGAGTTCCAGCGCCCGATGTTCACGCCGTGGCAAACCGGCTCGCCGGCGAAGAAAAAACCGGTGCGCTCGGCGTAAAGATACGCCGGCGCGCGCGCCGACTCATAGCGGAAGGCGACGCCTTCATCATAGGCGCGGAAGACGATGCGCCAGACGCGGCCTTCTCCGTCGGCGAGGTCTACAGACATCTCGCGCCACGGCGCGACGATTCCGCGCGCGCGTCCGGGCAGGTCGAAGCGGCCCTGTCCGCGCCGGCGCGAGACGGCTTTTAGCGACAGGCCGTCTCCGAATGATCCGTCCTGGCCGAAATCAAGACCGAGCGCGGAGTCGGCGATCAGCGTCTCGCCGCGATAATCGATCCGGTAAAACGGCCTCCCGTCCGCATCAAGATCGACCGTCGCCAAGATGCCGCCGTCGGGGGAGGCGACGCTTTCTGCTGCGTGGGCCGATGACGCGGGGCCGGTTGGGGCGTAGATCACAAAAAAGCCCGCAACGAAGGCTATGAGGCGAACAGCAGAAAACATCGCGGACGCGCGCGGCGAGATGCTGTTTCCTGTCATTTGTCGCCTCCCGGGCTAATGATCGTGCGGGTGCAAATAGAACGCGAAGCCGCCTCGGGGCGCCGCCCTAACGCGTATGCCGTCAGCGAGGTTGCGCGGACGAGGCCTCCCGATGAGCCAAAGCGTCAGCGGCGGCGGCGAGATAGAGGTACCGCGCGGCGAGCGTGATGACGTATTCATTCTCGCCCCACAGAAATGGCCAGTTCTCCTTGTTCTCGGGAAAATCGGGCTTGATAATGAGGACGCCCGGCACGACGCCTCCCGCGATGAAGCTGAAATCCGCCCTGTTCGTTCCGTAGGCGACCTCTTTCGAGCGCGCGCCGACCGCGGAGACGAGCGAAAGGTTCGACGCCGGATGCCGGCCGAAGATGTAATCGAGACCGCGGAAAAGGCCCTCGTCCCCGATGATCTCCGGAAACGCCCTGTGCAGGACGTAGTTGGCGATTGCGAATTCGACGACGGCGCCGGCGCCGGCCCAGCCGCCCGTCGTGATCGGCGTCCCGAAAGGATTGGCGCGGGCGATTTCATCCGTGTGCGCCTTGAAGGCGCGTGCGGCCGATTCAAGCTTCGCCCGGTAATCCTCGGGCATGAACGGCGCGGCCTTCAGCGCCATCGGCGCGACGAGAGAGAACCGGTCTTCGACGGCGGGCCACAGCTCGGCGACGCGCCGGGCGTACTTGTCGTCCTGCGTCGTTGCAAGGAGTTCGACCGCGGCGTTGAACTCCTCGATTTCGAGCGGACCGCCCGTCGTATTGCCGTGGCGGAACAGATGCGGCGGATGAGATCGTTCCTCGTCCCACACGCGCGCGGCGATCGCGAAGGCTTCTTCGGCGAGGGCGTCGTCATAGCCGCGAAGGGCTCGGCTCGCCGCCGCAAGCGCCGCCGCTGAGCCGTAGTTGAGCGCGCTCGATTTATTCGTGAACGCCCATCGGTCGTCCTTGACGCCGCTGCGTCCGTTTTTCGACTCTCCCGGCTTGAGACGCGGATCGTGGACGAGATTGTCCGTCTTGGCGCTGGCGTCGCCGAGATGCGTATACTGATCGAGATCCGGCTCGACGATGCCGTTGATTGCATGGCCGACGGCCTTGTGCTGAGCGACGAGGTGCAGCGTTCCATGCTTGATCTGCTGGAGAATGTCCGGCGCGCCGTCCGGCATGTGCAGGTCGACATAGCGCCGATTCCAGTCGACCGTCGCCGTGTCGCGATCGATCCTGAACTCTTCCCATGCGGCGACGAGGCTGAGGACGGTCGCATATTGGCTTTGCGTCCGGATGTCGTAGTCGCCCGCGTCGAACCATCCGCCGACGTTGAGGCCCGGAATGTGCTCCATCGGCTTGAATCTCGTGTCCGTCGTCGGCCCTTGGCGATAGAGGTCGTGATGTTCGTGATCGACGGGCGCCTGTAGCGCGTCGTCGCGATGGGGCTCGCCGTGCCAGACGCGATAGGCCTCGTTGACGAACATGTGGTCCATTTGCACGGGAAAGAATATGTCGAGCGTCGGACGCCACGTCGTCGCGTAAACGTCTTTGTCGATCGAGAACGGCGCTGAGCGGGCCCCGTCATACTCGATGACATAGAGGCCGGGCGTCGTGACGCTGCTGAAATCAAACGTCGCGTAATTGTAGCGCAGATAAGCGCCCCAGGGCTCGACCGGTCCCGAATAGGCGGTTTCGACGCCGCCGTCCGCGTCGACTCTGAGCAGCCGCGCCGTCTTCGCCGGGCGGTCGTTTTTGTCAAGCTCGACGATCGCGACCTTCGGCTGCGCGGGCGTATAGCCGACCTGGGAGTAGGAGACGACGGGCGGGCGAACCCAGTCCGCAATCGTCGAGCCCGTCAGCGTCCATTCGACGACGCGGCCCGTTTCGCCAGCGGGGATCAGCGTGCGCAGCACGTACCAGCCGTTCTGCGCCTGGTTGCGACCGTCATAGAGCGCGATCTCTCCGCGGGAGGACCTGACGACGACGCGGCGTTCGGGATCTTCCGGGGCCAGCGTGACGGACCTGCCTGCAGCGAAAGGCAAGGGCTCGGCCCGCCCGTTTTCGACCGGCCCCATGTCGCTCGCCGGGTAGCGCGGAAAAAGTCCGCTCTTTCCGTCGGCGATGAACGCCTTGCCGAAATAGGCGGCGGGGAGGAATTCGAGATTGAACCCGGCGCGGCCTTCGAGCGCTTCAGGCAAGGGCGCGTCGAGGTTGACGGAAAGGACGACGCCGTCGTCGCGCGCTTCAGCCCTTATCACGTATGTGAAATCATATTCGGGATAGGCGAGCGTGGCTTCGATCGTTCCCCGTTCGGGGTCGATCGTGCGGTCGAGCAATCGGCCGATCGGATCCCATTGGCCGGGCGTCGCGCTCAGGCGGACGTCGCCATTGGTCGCCGTTCTTTCCTCGTGATGAATGATCTCGACGCCGCTGATCTTCGAATCGCTGAAAAGGCTGTCGTACCAGTTGCTGAAAACGAGAACGTTGAGCCCGCGCGTCTCGTAATAGCCGGCGTCGTTCAGCGCCAGCTCCGCCGCTGCGGCGTGCGCGCTCCCTGCTGCAAAGGCGGCGATCGCCGTCTTGAAAATGCGCGATTGCATGGCGTTCCTCCCGCTGGCGCGCATCCGGCGACGGCCGCCCGCATTTCTCGCTTGAAAACAGACGCCAAACCCGCGACCTTTTATAAAAACAATGTTCTTAATGAATAAGGGGAGGCGAGACGATGGGCAAGACTGGAGACGCGCCGGCAGGCCCGCCCGCGCGCGGGCGATCGTGGGCGGCGGGCTTCGCCCGTCTGATTTGCGCGCTTGTCGTCGCTCAGGCCTTTGTTTTTCATCATGTCGCGCGCGCAGCGCCTAGCGACAGCGCGCTTCAGGCGCTCGTTGAGCGCATGACGCTTCGCGAGAAGCTGGGCCAGCTCAACCAGATCGCGGGCGGGCGAAGCAAGGCGTTGAACTCAAGGATCGACGAAGCGGAGCTTGAGCGAATCCGGCGCGGCGAGGCAGGCTCTTATCTGCATGTCGCCGGCGCGGAATTTCTGAAAGATCTTCAGAAGGCCGCCGTCGAAGACTCCCCTCACGGCGTTCCGCTTCTTTTCGCGATGGATGTCGTGCACGGCTATCGCACCATATTCCCGGCTCCCATCGCGATGGCGTCGAGTTTCGATCCCGAGATCGTGCGCAAGGCGGCCCGGGTCGCCGCCGTCGAGGCGTCCGCCGCGGGCCTTCATTGGACGTTCGCGCCGATGATCGATATCGCGCGCGATCCCAGATGGGGGCGGATCGTCGAAGGGGCGGGGGCCGATCCCTATCTCGGATCGGTCATGGCGGCCGCTCAGGTCGAGGGCTATCAGAATGGAGACCTCGCCGCGCCCGATACGATCATGGCGACGGCGAAGCATTTCGGGGCGTACGGCGCGGCGGAGGGCGGACGGGACTATGACTCGGCCGATATTTCGGCGCGCACGCTTCACGAAGTCTACCTGCCTCCCTTTTACGCCGCGGCGAAAGCCGGCGCCGGCGCGATGATGACGGCGTTCAACGATATCGCCGGCGCGCCGACGACCGCCAACAGGGCGCTCGTGCGCGATCTTCTGAAAGGCGAATGGGGCTTCGAAGGGGTCGTGGTGAGCGACTGGAACGCGGTCGCCGAGCTCATCGAGCACGGCGTCGCCCCGGATCGCCCTGCGGCCGGCGCGCTCGCGCTCGACGCCGGCGTCGATGTCGACATGATGAGCGGCGTCTTCGCGGACGATCTGGAAGAGGCGATTCGACGTGATCCTGCTCTGGCGTCCCGCCTCGACGAGGCGGTGCTGCGGGTGCTGAAGGCGAAAAGGGCGCTCGGCCTGTTCGATCGGCCCTATCAGTATCATGACGGCGCGCGCGAGCAGGTCTTTCTGTCTGCGGAGCACAGGGCCGTCGCCAGGGAGGCGGCGCGCAAATCCATCGTGCTTCTGAAGAACGAAGGCGGTCTGCTGCCGCTGACGGACGGTTTTTCGCGAGTGGCGGTGGTCGGCGCGCTTGCCGAAGACGCGCTCTCGCAGCTTGCGTCGTGGCGCGCGCAGGGCGATCCGTCCGACGTGATCGACTTCGTACAGGCGTTGCGCGATAGACTTGCGAACGCGAAGATCGAATACGAGCCCGGCGCGGATGCGCGCACGATCGATCGCGACGGCGTCAGGAAAGCGGTTCGGGCCGCAAGGCGCGCCGATCTCGTGATTCTCGTCGTGGGCGAGGACTACGACCTGAGCGGCGAGGCGCGCAGCCGCTCGAGCGTGGAGCTTCCCGCGCCTCAGCAGGAACTCGCCGACGCCGTTCTGGCGCTCGACAAGCCGACCGTCGTCATTCTCGCCAACGGCCGTCCGCTCGCCGTCGAGTCGGTCGTCGAGCGCGCCGACGCGGTTCTCGAAAGCTGGTTTCTCGGCGTCGAAGCCGGTCCTGCGCTCGTCGACATCCTGACCGGGGCGCCGCCGCCGGGAGGCAAGTTGCCTGCCGCCTTTCCGCGCCGGACGGGGCAGACGCCCGTCATATATGACCATCGCAACACGGGCCGGCCCGCCGATCCGGACCCCGGCAAGGATACGACCCGCTATCTGGATCTTCCGATCACGCCCCTGTTTCCTTTCGGCCACGGATTGAGCTACGCGCCTTTCGACTATTCCGGTCTTGAGGTTTCGAAACGCTCGATCGGCGCGCGGGACGAAGTCGAAGTCCGGTTCACGCTTTCGAACGCCGGCGCGCATGTCGCCGAAGAGGTCGCCCAGCTATACATTCGCGATCCGGTCGCCAGCGTCGCGCGGCCGGTTAAGCAGCTGCGGGGCTTCCGGCGCGTGCGTCTTGCGCCGGGCGAAGCGGCGCAGATCGTCTTCACCCTCGCGCCGGCGCAGTTCGCGTTTTACGACGATGAGGGGCGCTGGACGGTCGAGCCCGGCGCCGTCGAACTCATGATCGGTTCGTCTTCGGCGGATATTCGTCTGCGCGAGACTATAGAGATTACGGAAACCGCCCATTTCGCGACGCCGGCTCCTGCGATCGCCACGCGTGTCGAAACAAGAACGACCGGCGGCGAAGCCGGCCGCGTCCGGCGCCTTGCGCCGGAGATCGACGCGCTCGTTCCTCCCGGGGCGAAGCTTGAAATTCTGGGAAGCGGATTTCAGTGGGCGGAGGGTCCTGTCTGGATAGAAGAGGAGAGGGCGCTTTATTTCACCGACGTGCCGAAGAACCGCATGTATCGCTGGACGGCCGAGCGCGGCGTCGAGCTGTTTCTCGAGCCCTCCGGCGGCGCCGGCGAGGACGCGTCCGCCATGCGCGAGCCCGGCGCGAACGGCCTGGCGCGCGATCCTGAACGTTCCTCGGCCCTGCTTCTCGGCGATCACGGCGCCCGGGCGATCACCCGCCTCGATCGCAAGACGCTGCGCCGGGAAATCGTCGTCGGCCGCTTCGAGGGCGCGCGCTTCAACAGTCCGAACGATCTCGTCGTCGCGAAAGACGGCGTCATTTACTTCACGGACCCGCCTTACGGGCTGCGCGGACTCAACGCGGCGCCGGAGAAGGAGCTCGCCGTCAACGGCGTCTACGCGCTGCATCCCGACGGACGGCTCGAGCGCATCATCGATGCGCTGACGTTTCCGAACGGCGTCGCGCTTTCTCCCGATGAGAGCACGCTTTACGTCTCGAACTCCGATCCGGATCATCCGGTCATCATGGCGTACGACCGCGCGCCCGACGGCGGGATCGCCAATTCGCGCGTCTTTTTCGACGCGCGCGCTTTGCAGGGCGAAGACGCGCCGGGGCTGCCTGACGGCATGGCCGTCGCGCCTGGCGGCGCGCTGTTCGCGACAGGTCCCGGCGGCGTGCTGGTTCTCTCTCCGGAAGGGGCGCTTCTCGGCGTCGTCGAGACCGGTCTGCCGATCGCCAATTGCGCGCTCGATGGCGACGGCGCGTATCTTTATCTTACTTCGCAATCGCTTCTCGCGCGCATTGCCGTGAACGCGCGATAGGCCAGGATGATGGATCCCGCCTCGCCGCTCTATCTCGGCCTCGTTCTGACCGGGGCCGTCCTCGCCCTTTTGCTTCTGATCGTAAGGCTCAAGGTTCCCGCGTTTTTCTCGCTCATGCTGATCAGCGCCTGCGCCGGCCTTCTGCTCGGCGTTCCGCCTACGGACATGGCCGAGACGATCCGCGCCGGCATGGGGAGCGTGCTGGGGTTCATCGCCGTCGTCGTCGGCCTCGGCGCCATGCTCGGCGCGCTCCTGGAGCGGGCCGGCGGCGTCGAGGCGGTCGCGGCGGCCCTTGTTCGCGGGAAGAGCGCGGCGCGCCTTCCGTGGATGATGGGGCTCATCGGCCTCATCGTCGCCATTCCCGTCTTTTTCGACGTCGCGCTGATCATCCTGGCGCCCGTGCTGTTCCGACTCGCCGCCAGGGCGGGGCGTCCGCTGCTTTTCCTTGCAGTTCCCCTGCTGGCTGGCCTCGGCGCGGCCCACGCCTTCATTCCGCCGACGCCGGGCCCGGTCGCCGTCGCCGCGCTCATGAAGGCGGATCTCGGGCTTGTCATCCTGTTCGGCGCGCTCGCCGGGATTCCCGCCGCGGCCGTCGGCGGTCCTTTGTTCGCGTACGTTCTTTTCCGCGACGGGCGCGCGCCGGCGGAGGGGGCGGAAGGCTTTCCCGAGCAGCCGCGGGCGGATCAGGCCGGCCCTGAGCCGCCGAAGCGGCGGGCGAGTCTGGCCGCGGCGCTCGTCTTCATTCTCCTGCCTCTCGTCCTGATCGCCGGCGCGACGGTCGTCGATGTCGCAAAACTGTCCGGCTGCGCGGCTGAGACCATGCGCTTCATCGGTCATCCGTTCACGGCGCTGCTCATCGCGGTGGCGCTTTCATACGCCCATGCCCGGATGCGCCTCGGCCTCGACGCGCGCGCGCTCAATCAGGCCGCCGCGCGCGCGCTGGAGCCGGCCGGCGCCGTCATCCTCGTGACGGGCGCCGGGGGCGTTTTCAAACAGGTGCTGGTCGACTCCGGGGCGGGGGTGCGCATCGCCGAGGCCGTGGCGGACGCAGGGCTGCCGCTCCTCGGCTTCGCCTTCGTGATCGCCGCCGTCATCCGGATCGCCCAGGGATCGGCGACCGTCGCGATGATCACGGCCGCCGGCCTCGCTGCGCCTGTCGCGCAGGCGGTCGGCGCGGACGCGGTCGAAACGGCGCTCGCCGCGGTCGCCGTCGCCGCTGGCGCGACCGTGCTTTCCCATGTCAACGATTCCGGCTTCTGGCTCGTGAGCCGCTATTTGGGGCTGACGGAAATGCAGACGCTCAAATCCTGGACTGTCGCGTCGACGCTTGTCGGCTTGACGGGATTTGCGGTCGTCCTCGCTTTGGGGGCGGTTCTTTGAGGTCCCGCCGCCCGCCCGACCAGCGCCCTGGCCTTGAGGCTGATGGCTCCCCGGGCCGGAACGCAAGGAAAAAATGCGCCTACGGATTACGCCATTGTTCCGTGGGCGGTTTCTCGGATTTTCGGCGCGCTCGCATCCGCATCGGTTCGCGCGGATGTCAGCAGGGATGTCATCATCTTCTGTCGATGCCCGCCTGGATGGCGGAAGAGAACGGTAAGGAACGACGATGTTCGATGCAAGAGAGACGACCGAAAGCGTCGCTGACCTGCGCCGGCGCTGGCGCATGGCGCACGGCGCAGCACAGGCTGCGCTTGTGGGAGCTCGATAACGCGACGGCGGCGGACGATCAGCGGGCGGAGGACGAACGCCGCGCGCTGGCGGACGAGATGGACGCGCTATCCGTGGCCATCGCCGCGGCCGAGCCGGGCGACTGGCGCGAGATTGCCGATATGGTCGATCAGCTGGCGGAGCGCCTCGCCGAGCCCTGGGCGGGGGCGTCGGGCGAGCCAGACCCCGAGACCGCCCATCTGCTTGGAGTCTCCGGCAATCCCGGTGCGGTTCACTTGGAACAAACTCATCGATCAGCCATGGCGCATCACGTCCATCGGCTCTAGTGATTAGATAAATGCGTGATGTTCAGCGAAGTTGGTATGACACTCTCGGCCAGATAAACTTCCGCGTCGCGCAACTTCGATATGATTTCTTCACGGCGATATCGCTTTCCAGACGCCTTCTAAGTGTCTGCTCCAAAAAGAGGTGTGTGATTTCAGCGACTTATGATTCTCTGTGATTTGCGACGATCACGGAGGATCACGATGCCTTGGACTGAAATCACACGCCCGCACTATGAGCGGCATTGCGCGCGCTACGCAAGCGATCTGACGGATGGCGAATGGGAGCTGATTGAGGGTGAGTTGCCGGCGCCGCGCCGTTTGGTGCGCCCGCCGAAATGGCCGATGCGGGAGATTGTGAACGCGCTGATGTATCTCGCGGCGGCGGGCTGCGCGTGGCGGCTGTTGTCGAAGGATTTCCCGCCGTTCTCGACGGTGCAGAAATATTTCTACCGCTGGCGCGACGAAGGGTTGCTTGAAATCATCAGCCACAGGCTGGTCGCCGCGGCGCGTGAGAGGGAGGGCCGCGAGGCGCAGCCGACCGCGGGCGTCATCGACAGCCAGAGCGTGAAAACCACCGAAAGCGGCGGGATTTCGGGTTTCGACGCTGGCAAAAGGATCAAGGGACGTAAACGCCATATTCTCACCGACACACAGGGCTTTCTTCTTGCTGCGCTCGTCCACGCCGCCGACATTCAAGACCGCGATGGCGCGCCCGCAGTGCTCGGCGAGGCGCGGCACAGGGTTCCCTGGATGCGCCATGTTTTCGCCGACGGCGGTTATGCGGGCAAGAAATTGCGCCGGGCCCTGACGAAAATCGGCGACTGGACGATCGACATCATCAAGCGCTCCGATAGCGCCAAGGGCTTTACCGTCCTGCCGCGCCGGTGGGTTGTCGAACGAACCTTCGCCTGGCTCGGACGATGCCGCAGGTTGGCCAAAGACTGGGAGCGGACGATTGAAAGCGCTCTCGCATGGCTCTTCATCGCTCATATCCGCATCCTTACACGCAGGCTCGCTAGACCTTGATCGAAAAGGCTTCATTGTGATTCAGGTTCTAAGTATCGCGATGATGTTCCGGCTGCTGCGTTCGCTTCGAGAACGGTCAGCCTCCAATCCTCGGTGAAACGCGATTTGCGCATGTCCGTCGTCTCCTTCCGGTTGACGGACTCACCTTTCAAATAAGGGCCAAGCCGGGCGCAGGTCAAACTCACCCTCAATCAGCTCCCATTCTCCATCCGTCAGCAGGCGACTCAATGCTATCCTCTCCCATGGCGGCTCTCCTCTCTGCTTGATGATTCGATGGTTCGAACCACTCAAGCCCGAGTCGGGAGCCGCCAGCTCAGAATCCAATTTGCGAAAGAAACCCTACGTTATCCTCATAGTGCGGGCGTGTGATTTCAGTCCAAGGCATCGTGATCCTCCATGATCGTCGCAAATCACAGAGAATCATAAGTCGCTGAAATCACACACCTCTTTTTGGAGCAGACACTCAGCACGGCGGCGGTGAACGTGCGGAGACCGAAGAAGCCGAATAAAGGTAAAAAATCAAACGGCTCTCTTCTTGAGCCTAGAGAGAGCCCTAAAGCTCTTTGACGTGTAGTGTCTTCAGCAATTCCTCGATTAATTGTTTTGATTTCTGATAAATCCCCGGAGCCTCACTCTCACGTGGACCCGCGAAATTCAATATCAATTCTGGTTGATTTACGCCCTGCACAAAGCCAACGATTTTTTCCAGCTGGCATTCCTGCGACAGGTCAATAACAACGTAAGGCTTGGACCACTTATGCGCCATATCAATGGTATAGTTGGTGCCAGGTGAGTCGCGGAATGTAGCATTTGGCAGGAAAATAAGCGTCGCGGTGGAATCTCGAACATTCCATTCAGTACGCTGTTCAACAGCAGAATCAGGCGTTTCCTTCATTTCCGGATAATTTACCAGCAGACCGGGAGGCTCTGTCAGGTCTTCTGCCCAACCTCCGGCAGGGCACCAACCTGAATATTGAATTTCGTTACTGACTGCAGTATCAAGCGCTGCTCGGTCTACGCCGGATTGTCCGCCTGAGTTGATGATCAGTTTTTTTATAATGTTCAATTCTTTTTTCTCCATGGCGGTATTTTACCCAACCAGTTTTTACGATGGAACTTGCAGGCCAGCTTGTACAAATCTCCGAAATGCACAAAGAAATCCCTGCCACGAATTGATTGATGTCCTAGTTAAACTTGTGCATCGTCAAGATATTCTTTCAGTATTTCATACTGATGGCAAATGCTTTCACCCCATGATGATCTGAGAAAAACATCTGCACTCCGTGCATCGACGATGCCGCCAGTGATCAAAATGCCAGCCTGATCGTAACTTGCACAGACGCGATTCGCGAATCCCTTATCTTCCGGTGTCCATTGAGAATAGTCCAGCTTGTGAAGACGTGTCCGAAGCTCTCTACGTGCTACCGAAAATTCCTCTTGCGACAAATATTGATGCAGGTAAAAAAATGATTGCTGGTTTCGCGTGCGTATATCATGAGAAACGCGCCATAATGCAATCAGAACACCAGCAGCTGCAAAAGTCGAAGCAATATTTGCAACCAATTGCCAAAAAGCGAGCAACTGCGGCGACATGTTTCCCCTCCCTTACAAATCACCCATAAACTCGTGCTTACATAAAGATTTCAGTGGACAGACTTAAGACATACACAACCAAATAAATTACAGTATAGATGCCGACAATCCAAGGCAGACGATTCCACACCAATCCGCGAGTCTGCGCTTCGATTTTTAATTCATGATAAGGCTTCCCTGTTGAATCTTTTTTAAGATTACCATTTTTATCTTTTGCAGGTTTTTTGTGAAGCTTTTCATGATCATCTTTGTGCAACTCCTCACGTGCATTTTCCTCGCCTTTATCGTGTATGACATTTAATTCAGCCGCTTCGTGTAACTCACAAAGTCTCTTTCGTGCCAGCGAAAAACGATGATATGCTGTCTTCATTCTAAAACGATGTTTGCGCGCAGCAATATTGCTTAAGTAGGAAATCGTGATCAGGATAGCGCAAGAAGCAATGACAAGCATGACTTGTGGTACAACATTTTCAGTAGGCAGAATTAGCTTGAAAGGCGCTAACGAAAACCCAACGACCGCCGCCACAAGAATCCCGGCCAGCTTCGCTCTCTGGTTATCATAATGCTTATATTGCTTTAGATATTCTTCTGCAAAAAACAGAAGCAACTCTGTCTCAGCATCTAATTCTCGTTGTTTCTCGCCAGAAGCAGGAGTTTGCCCTTTTAGGGACCGAACCTCTCCGGGCAGCAAAGCCACAATTGTCTTGTTCCGGCTTTTGCCGAAATATTGGTCGAATAGTTGATCGACCAAACACTCTCTATCATTTTGTGTGTTTAGCATTGCCCCACCCGCAACCCGAAGCAGAGACTTTATCAAACATCAATTGGGACGCGAAGGGTACCGAAGTGGCCTGACCCATCGAGGTGCTCCAAGCCAATTGTTAGACTCGGCGGGTTGTGCAGCGGCGTTCATGCCGCCACGCCCTCAATGTAAGGCGGCATGAACGGCTTTGGCAAGATGGCTTTCGGCGCAGGCGGTCTGTAGCCGAGCGATGAATGCGGACGGAACGTGTTGAAGTGCTCGCGCCACCATTCGATCAGGGTTTTCGCTTCTTTCATCGTGTAGAAGATTTCCCGCGCGAGCAGTTCGTCTCTGAGTTTGGAGTTGAAGCTCTCGCAATAGCCGTTTTCCCATGGGCTTCCCGGTTCGATGTAGAGCGTCTTGACGCCGAGCCTCGCCAGCCATGCGCGCAATGCCTTTTCGATAAATTCGGGCCCGTTGTCGGAACGAATGTGATCCGGTGGACCGTGCGAGAGAAAGAGATCGGCCAGCACCTCAAGGACAATCCTCGCGTTGAGCCGTCGCTCCACCCGGATCGCCAGACACTCACGTGTGAACTCATCAATGACGCACAGCATGCGGAACGGTTTGCCGTGATGGGTTCGATCCATCACGAAATCATAACTCCAGACATGGTTGCGGTGTTGCGGCCAGAGCCTCACGCAGGAGCCGTCATTCAGCCATAAACGCCCGCGTTTCGGTTGCTTCTGGGGAACTTTCAGCCCCTCATGCCGCCAGATGCGATAGACCCGCTTTGACCCGACCCCTTTGAACGCAGCCACGAACAAGGAAACAAATGGCTGCATTCAAGGAGATAGAGAATGTCGGGAAAACGATATCGCCCAGAAGA
>NZ_FZQA01000010.1 GCF_900199215.1 Amphiplicatus metriothermophilus | reverse complement strand
TGGCGCTTCAATTACGGCCCGCCGGACGCCCTCTTGCGCACCCTCCGGGAATGGCTCAAACCCTACTCAAGAAGCTGAACATCTGGGACAGCCCCTTAACCTTTCTCGCCCCGCCTTCGCCTTCGCCGGAGAATTGCCGTGCGCCATTCGCCGCCGATCCACAACCACTCGCCAAGAGGTCGAACCTTTTCGTCAACGAACGGTTTTATGGCAGGCCAATCCTTTGTGTTGTAGTCATCGAATATGAGCACGCCGCCCGGTTTCACGAGCGGGCCATAGAGGTCGAAATCGCTAGCCACTCCCTCAAGACTATGGTCGCCATCGATTAGGACATAATCGTATTGTTTATCCGAAGCCAGCTTTAAGGCCTCTTCGTCCGTACTGAGGTGTTGAATTATTCTGTATCGGGACTTTGGCACGCCCAGCGCCGCCATGTTCCCAACGAGCGTGTTGCGCGTGACAGGAACGCCGGTAGCCGCGTCTGCTATTCCTCGGTCGTAATATCCGTCAAGGGGATCGACGAGCGTAAGATGCATTGTACGCTGCGCGCGTTCCCCTGCTTTATATAGCATGCCCGCACCTATTCCAAAAAGCGCGCCTATTTCAAGCAAATCGATTTTTTTCCGTTGGATGCTGAGCAGCGCAAGCGTGCGCAGCACTGCCGCTTGAATAGTGGTCGCGAGCCGCCCCTCGCAGCGTTCTTCCGCAAGACAAATCTGATGCGCCAGGTAATGAATCTGTCGATTTGAAAGCGTAATGCCGAGCAGCCGCAACCAGTTGTTTTGAATATAAGCGACATCCGCATCGCTGAGGCGCCGCTCGTGAGCGCGCACGCTTGCGACGTTGCTGTAATTTGAAAATCGCTTCTCCGCCTCGAGCTCGCGCTGAATTTGCGTGGCGGCGGCGATTTCGCTCCTGAGAGCCTGATTCGCGGATTCGGCGGCCTTGGCGACTTTGTCGAGTTCGATGCGGAGGGCTTTTTCGCCAGCCTCGGCCTTCTTGGCGGCGTCGGAAAGTTCGCTCCGCACACGCTCGATAGCCGTCGCGCCGGCTCGCTCGGCCTCGACGAGGCGCGCCTCCAGCGATTCGGCGGCCGCAACTTGCGCGTCGTTAGCCGCCTTCGCTTCCGCAACGTGGTTCCGAAACTCGCCGAGCGCGCGGTCAAGACAGGCCGCCGTCTCTTCTGCGCGGCGAGCCGATTCGCGCCTGTCGTCGTCCAACCGCCGCCTTAGCGCGCGGGCCTCGGCGCGCAGCGCCGCCGCCTCGGCCGACAGGGTCGACACGAACTGATAGACCCGCAGCGCGAGATAAAAGACGGCGAACAGAACCGCCGCGAAGCCCCCGACCGTCCAGATGACGGCGCGATGAGGCGCAAGATCCGGCAGAAAACCCGCGAGAAAAAGCGCCGCAAGCAGAATCAGCGCCGGCAGGGTCCACAGTCGCCGCCGCCACATGCCCGCGAGCGCGCGGCGGGCGAAGCGCAACGCCCCGAACAGCCGCGGCGCCCGCGCCATCAGCCAGTCGCCGAAGGGAGCGTAAAAGGGACGTCCGCCCGGGGACGGCGACGCTACGACGAGAGACTGGACAGACGCTGCGGCTTTTGTCAGTCGCTCTCCGCGCGAATTCTTGAACAGTGAATGGTAATCCACGCGCTCGAAAACCTCGAGCTGCCCGCCGATCGTAGCGTTATAAATTTTGCGGCCAGCGGATTCATAAGCGATCTTAGCTTGGCGATAGCTGTTTGCGACACGATCAAGTTTGGGATCCTTCCACGTTTTACCCTTGCCAAAATAATCCTTGTGGAAATGGTTAGGATCATCGGTCTTCGAGTAAATCCAGTTTCCTTCCCGCCCGTGCTCTGTTGGAATAACATAGTTGAAGTCCATACCGATCAGATAGACCTCCGTGAAGCCCATAAAGAAGGCAAGTTGCATGTTTATGTAGGTGACAGTTTGACCGCAAAATAATTCCTTCGTAGCGTCCGTGGAAAAACGCGGTGCGCAATAGTTTGGGCTAGATTGCAAATAGAAGCCCCAATTGGCGGGAAAGAAGAATACATTCCGTCCCGGCGGATGAAGGTCCCTGTAATTGGCCGGAAAAAATTTGAACGGCACCTTGTACGTTTTTATGTCATCAATGTTTTCCCGCATGACGAGATTATCTTCGACGACAAAAAATGTCGGTCTGAAACCTATTTCTCTGGTTTTATAGAAAAATGAATTGACGGCGAACGTATACTCATTCTTGAGCAGCGAAAGATCATGCTTGTTGAGGGACGGACCGTTACCGATAATGAAACAGCGCTTGCCTTTATACGCATTATGGAACTGCGAAAGCGCCCGCCGTTCTTCCTCGGAAATTTCGACGATCTCGCGTTCGGCGTAGGAGCCGAGATCGATGTCGTAATGAGGATATAAAACGTTCTCCAGTATGAAAGGCCGGAACAGCCTCCTGCGCTCCTGCAGGGAATCAATGAGCTGCTCAGCGATTTTCGGCGTCGCCGATTTTGCGATTTTTGACTGCCGGAAATCGGACAATAGCGCCTGAAGCCCGATGCGGCGGAGGTTAAGCTCCTCCTGGAATCGTTCCTTGATATTTTCCGGCGCGTCAACGAGCCGTTTGCGCACGCCTTCAATCATGTACAATGTCCGGCGCGCAATGAGCGCTCTCGCGATCGGCCGGGCTTTCCGTGCCGCCATGAATGCGTCTGCATCACGCCATTGCGCGAAAATGGTTTCGATATGCGCTTCAGAGACGCGCTTGCTGATCGAGCCGTCACGTTGGCGATAAAAATAGATTTCGTCGGAGATTTGGCTGACCCGCTTGCTGAAGGCCAGCGCCTTGAAAGTAAAATAGAGATCCTCGTGCGGCGCGCGGGGGGGGAAGACCAGACCATTCTCTTGGATGAGGGACTTGCGATAGAGCCGGGCCCACGCTACGGACGGCGCAAAAGCGCCGAGCACTTTCTCCGATGGAGACAGGGGCGGACATTCCTGCGGTATCTCATGTTGCGGCAATTGGTCGGTGCGGACGGCGTGAGCAACGCCGTCTTCGGAGACGCGTACGAATCTTCCGGTTACGACATCGAAATCGCCGCGCTTTTGCTCTGCCCGGAGTGCGCTTATGGCGTTTGATGAGACATAATCGTCGCTGTCGACAAAAAGGATGAATTCGCCTCGACTCACTTTGACGCCGGCGTTACGCGCCGCGCCAAGGCCCGAATTATCCTGCCGCACGGACATGAAGTTGGGGCGCCGTGCGCAATACTCGTCAATGATTTTTGAAGTGCCGTCCGTGCTGCCATCATCGACAATGACGACTTCGAAATTGTCGTCATCCTGCGCAACCAGCGAATCAAGGCATTCCTCGATATAGGAATCGACGTTATAGGCGGGAACGATGACAGATATCAGCAGCTCTTTCGATGCGGGCTTCGGAATGGCCGCCCGATTGCGAATCGAGAATTCGGAGGGCGTTTGGGCGAGCTGTTTACTCAGCGTTCTTTTGCTCAGCGTTCTTTCGTAATCCACCCGCTCGAAGATCTCGAGCTTGCCGCCTATAGTGGCATTGTAAATCCTGCGCCCCACAGATTCGTAGGCGAGCTTGGCCTCCCGGTAATTCATCGCGACGCGATCGAGCTTCGGATCTTTCCAGGTTTTTCCTTTTCCAAAGTAATCTTTGTGGAAATGGTTTGGGTCGTCAGTGGTGGAAAGAATGACATCACCGTTACGCTTGTGCTCTCTCGGTATCACATAATCAAAATCCATCCCGATTAAATAAACTTCTGTGAAACCGAGGAAGTAGGCTAGTTGTAGATTGATATATGTGACGGACTGGCCACAATAAAGAACGCGCGAAGCGTCTCGCGAAAAGCGCGGGACGCAGTAATTGGGACTCGATTTCTCGTAAAAACCCCGGTTCATACGAAAGAAAAGCGTATTTCGCGTTTTAGGGTGAAGTTTTCTGTAAATCGTTGGGAAGAATTTGTATTCAGCATTATAAGCACGAATACGTTCTATATTCTCCTTCATAACGGATGTATCTTCGACAACGTAGAATGTCGGCCTGAATCCGGTTTCATCCGTCTTGTAGAAAAACGAATTCACCGCGAAGACATATTCGTTTTTCAATAGCGACAGATCATGCTTGTTGAGGGAGGGGCCGTTGCCGATGATGAAGCAGCGCTCGCCCCTGAACGCGTTATACAACGCTGCGATCTCTTCGCTGTCCGGATCGGGAGCGTCGTAAAGCTCTTTCGCCGGATAGCCCTCAAGAGTCGTAAACCCCGGCGGAAACACCGGCGCAGTTCGTTCTGACGTCGTGACTTCGTCAACGTAGAGTCCATTGACTGTGAGTTCACGCCCCGATCTGTACAGCTGCGGGTCGCCAAATGATGAGGCGCGCTTTTCAATATTCCGCTCGATTAGCGCCAACGATTTGTGCGCGCAGTTTTCATGAATGTCATCAGCGGCCGATAACGACATATTAACCGTACAACCATAATTATCTCGCAAGTGAGCTAGCACTTTATCCAATTCTGTTTTGTCCGGTTCGGTTGATGGGTGGAAAAGATGTGCGTAAACGAATTCAGCTACGCGCACCTCATCCGAGCCGCAACTTTCGAGTAACGCGACATCGAGCGCGCGATCCTCTCCCCCGTAGCTTGTATATTGCTCAAAGCCGAGCAACCGCAAATAAGCATCTCGACGCATGATGACGACGCCGCCTGTAATCGTTGTCGGTTTTTTCACGCCGTTCTGCCGGCGCAATCCATCAAGCGAAAACTTGCCGACGACCTCATCTGTCTCCTCGACATTCATGAAATACACATTCGCATAGGGAGAGATCGCCTTGTATTTTGTGTGACAAGCGATGATTTCGTCGACGAAATTGGCTCCAAGGAGCACATCAGTGTCCAGAAGGGCGACGACGTCGTTCTTCGTAAAATGCTTGACGGCGACGTTGTAGCCCCACCCGCGATTATATGATCGCGGATTGTAGATGAACTCGTGTCGCACATATGGTTGCACCGAACCAAGCAGGTCGATCTTGGACTCAGCATCCTGCTCGACGAGAAGTACGTCAAAAAGATCACTGTAAAATCGGTCTATCCATGCCAGAAGAAACCGGAGATTATTGACTCGCGACGAGTCATCGTCTGGAAATCTACAGCCGACGATCAAAGTCGCAAGTTTTTCCCCCGCCTCCAGTCCCGCAGCTTCAAGCGCGCGGCGGCGATTCTCCGCAGAAAGGACTTTCGGGGCCAGCAAAGGTCGTCCGTTTGGCGCGAAAGGCTTGTCGGCTCCATTGTCCTGCGGGTTGCTCATTCGCGCACCACGAAAGCTGCGCTCTTCGAGTCGTAGTCGCTTGGCGAGCTCTTCGTAGATATAATCGCTTCCGGCTTTCGTGTAATGAATATTGTCACAGGTATATCGCTGAATCTCCGCTTCGGTCCAACCGAGAAGATCAATCGTTTTGTTGGGACCGAGCACATCCCGGAATAGCGCGGAGTAACCGGCAGTCATCCCGATATTCTTAGGCCGCCCCCTCGTGAAATCGCCTTCCCAGCCGGGTACGAAGCGGTTTGAATTCACGAACAAGAGATTTTCGATTTTAAGAAGCCGCGGCAGAAGGTTCTTTTCCGCCATGTCAAGGCTGTACATATTGATAGTCGGGTGCCCTTCATACTCGACATCAAAATTCGAATGCAAGTGCGCGAGCATCGCCTCTTCAGTAAAGATTTTATCAAAGCTCAGTTTTTTGTTGTTGACGACTTTGCGCGCGTATTCGCGCGTATTGAGCATTTGGTTTCCCTGATTGACTGGGTTTTTATTGTTGTAAAGGTCGTTGATCGCACTTGGTTGCGGACGCGGCGACCATTCGACAATGCCGGTTTGCAAAACTACATGGTCGAAGTTTTCGGGACGATGTTCTTCCAGGAAATCTAAAAAATCGATCGTTGTCGTCCACTTCATTGGGCACAGGAGAACTGTCGCCTCGACTCTAGGGTGGTTCGCCAACCGCATCGTGAAGATTTCAAATGGCTCGGCAGCGCGCGGTATGTGTTGTCCACGGCTGTCAGTGTAGATTAGAATCTTGCGTTTCATGTCAAACTCACGACATCCTGATAAAGATCGCGGTGATCATTCTATGCAGCTTTCTTGTCAAGCGGCGAACCGCCGCAAGGCAGTTCTTGCCAGCAGCGCCGGCTCAGGGCCATAAGGTTGAAGACTTCTGCATGGAAAACGTCCATGACCCCCAAAACCGCCCTCATCACCGGCGTCACCGGCCAGGACGGGGCATACCTCGCCCGATTCCTGCTCGACAAGGGCTATGTCGTCCATGGGGTGAAGCGACGCTCCTCCTCCTTCAACACCGAACGGGTGGACGACCTTTATGTCGACCCGCATGAGGGAGAGACGCGCTTCTTTCTCCACTACGGCGACATGACCGACGCGACCAACCTCATCCGCCTGGTGCAGGAGACCCGGCCCGACGAGATCTACAATCTCGCCGCCCAGAGCCACGTGCAGGTGAGCTTCGAGACCGCCGAGTACACCGCCAACGCCGACGCGCTCGGGCCGCTCAGGCTGCTCGAGGCGATCCGTATTCTCGGGCTCGAGAAAAGAGTGCGCTTCTATCAGGCCTCGACCTCGGAGCTATACGGCAAGGTCCGGGAAATCCCGCAGACCGAAAATACTCCCTTCTACCCCCGCAGCCCGTACGGCGCGGCCAAGCTCTATGCCTACTGGATCACGGTCAACTACCGCGAGGCCTACGGGATCCACGCCTCGAACGGCATCCTGTTCAACCACGAGGGCCCCACCCGCGGGGAGACCTTCGTGACCCGAAAGATCACCCGCGCCATCGCCGCCATCGAAAAAGGCCTCCAGAAAACGCTGTGGCTGGGCAATCTCGACGCCCGGCGCGACTGGGGCCATGCCCGCGACTATGTCGAGGGCATGTGGCGGATCGTGCAGCACCCCGAACCTGACGACTGGGTCCTGGCGACGGGCGAGGTCCATTCCGTACGCGAGTTCGTCGAGCGCGCCTTCGCCGAGGTGGGCCGACGGATCGCCTGGGAAGGCGCCGGGGTCGAGGAAACGGGCCGAGACGCGAACAGCGGCGCCGTTCTCGTGCGAGTCGATCCTCGCTATTTCCGCCCGACCGAAGTCGACCTTCTCGTCGGCGACGCCTCGAAGGCTAAGGAGAAGCTCGGCTGGGCGCCGAAAGTCGACTTCGCGCAGCTGGTGAAGGAGATGGTGGCCGCCGATCTTGAGGCGGTCGAGCGTGAGAAATGGCGCAATGACCGGCACGGCTGAGTTCGAATCCGGCGCGCCCTGCTATCGGCTCGCCGGCAAGCGCGTCTTCGTCGCCGGCCATCGGGGCATGGTGGGGGCTGCGCTCGTTCGCCGACTGGCGAAGGAGAACTGCGAGATCCTTACGGTGGGACGCGAGGAGCTCGATCTCGGCGATCAGGAGACGACGCGCGCCTGGATCGCCAGGGAGAAACCCGACGTCGTGCTCCTCGCCGCGGCGAAGGTCGGCGGAATTCTGGCCAACGATTCTTTCCCGGCGGATTTTCTGTACGAAAACCTCGTCATCGAGACGAACGTCATCGAGGCCGCTTTCCGCTCCGAGGTCGAGAAGCTCCTGTTTCTGGGCTCCTCGTGCATCTATCCCAGGCTCGCCGCGCAGCCGATCCGCGAGGAAGCGCTCCTGACCGGGCCGCTCGAGCCGACGAACGAATGGTACGCCGTCGCGAAGATCGCAGGACTCAAGCTATGCCAAGCCTATCGCCGCCAACACGGCGCCGACTTCATCGCCGCCATGCCGTGCAATCTCTACGGGCCGGGAGACAATTTCGACCTTGAGAACTCCCATGTCATCCCGGCGCTCATCCGCAAGGCGCATGAGGCCAAGACGCGCGGCGGCGAAACGCTGACGGTGTGGGGATCGGGCGCCCCGCGCCGCGAGTTCCTTCATGTCGACGATTGCGCCGACGCGCTCGTCTTTCTGCTGCAGAACTATTCGGGCGAACAGCACGTCAATGTGGGCGCGGGCGAGGACGTGACCATCGCGGAGCTCGCGCGGCTCGTCATGGAGGTCGCAGGCTTCGAGGGCGAACTCGCGTTCGACCATTCGAAGCCTGATGGGACGCCCCGCAAACTGCTTGACGTCGGACGGTTATCCGCTTTGGGCTGGCGACCTAGCATCGGCCTACGCGATGGTCTTGCCGATGCTTATGCGTGGTTTTGCGATCATGTTGCGGTCTGAGATCGTCCTGCGGGCGTCCGTCAAGACAATTCCTTATTCCTTATGCTCCGGAACGGCTGCCGAGCTTCGGCGGCGAAATTTCAAAACGGGGGCAAGTATGGCGCGAAGCCCTCTCGCTATCGGCTGCAGCGCCATGAATATGAGCGGCGCCTTGTCATGCACGGCGTTGACGAAACGCCTGTAGGTCGAAGGATACGGCAGCGCCGTCAATCCGATGGCGTGACTTGCTCCGCCCTGTCCCGACCCACCCGGCATATCGATAATGTTGAAAAGATCCTGTTTAAAACGCGCCTTCATCGGACCGAACGCAAAATGCTCAAACGCACGCTTTCGCGCAGCTGCGCCCAAAGCGAGCCGTTTCGACCGGTCCCGGACCAGCGAGAGAATTGCGTTTTCAAGCGCCGCTTCTTCTTTCTGCGTAACCATCAGCGCTGCGCCGCATAGGCGCAGACAAGCCATGGCTTCAAGGTCTTCCGGTCCATAGGCGATAATCGCTGCGCCCGCCGCCATAACCTCCGGCAATTTGTTCGGAAACGAATATTTGATGTACGTGCGGGTGGCTTCGTCGAAATTATACGCGATAAGCAGAATGTCCGCGTTGCTTAACCAGCGCTTGTAAGCGACTTCGCTTAGGTTGGACGCCCTGAAGGAAACGGCGTGCATCGCGTTCAATGTCTCGCCGCATTCTCTCATCCAGTGGCTATGCGTAAGACCTTCGAAACGCACTGGTTCCCCGCGTAGCGCAAGCCTGGAAATCGTCCGGGCGACGTCGACCACGCTTTGACGGGTCATGTCTGGCGCCAGAGAGCCGGCGTATCGGATTATGACTCGCTTTTTTCGCTTTCGCGCCTGGCGTGGCCACCCGACTGGATCAACGCCGTTATGAGCCACCTTAAAATGCGCGCCGTAGCGCTCGGCAAATGCCTGCGCCATGCTGCCCGAGATGGCGAAATTCACATGCGCTTTCGAAAAAAGAGTACGCAAATCCCTGTCGTATAACCGGAAAAGTTCAGGATCGGTTTTCTCGAGCCTGGCCGGCCAGTCGTCCATTATCCAAAGCGCCAAGCCGGCGCCCTTCGCCAGGCCGGCGTCGATCGCCGCCATAGCGAAATCATGAAGCTTCTGCGAATCCGCCACAGGTCTGTAAAGAATCGCCTGGGGATTGAATGCGTCGACCAAATCGTGGGCGCTCCTTTCGCCTGCGTTAATCTCCCTCGGCGCTTTCATGCCGGCCGCCGCCCCCAGCAGCCCCCCTCCTATGTCCATCACGTGCAAGAGCGCATCCATCCGCCAGTCGCCGAAATAAGCGGCCTTGAGCACGCTCGTCGCCGCCGGTCCGGACATCGACGTAAAATCAATCAGGAGAAGACGCGGATCGGGCAATGGGAACTCGCAAGTCGAATTCGGCGGGGTAATAGACGATCCGATACGAAAATGACATACCTCGCATCCATGAGCACCACCGGCCTGCATGCTCCGATTGTGCGCGCTGACGCGCATACCGCATTCGTTCTCGGCAACGGTCCGTCCTTGCGGGGCGTCGATCTGGCCGCGCTTTCAGATTATGCGACGATCGGACTGAACGCCGCTTATCGTTACTGGCGGCGGATCGGCTGGCGACCGACATACTACGCCTGCCTCGACCTCACGGTCGGCCTGTCTCACAAGGCCGAAATCGCCGCGCTCATTGAGGAAGGCCGAATCGAAAAGTTTCTTTTGCGTCAAAATCTTATAGAGGCGTTGGGCGATGCGGCCCACACCCGGCGCGTGGTGAATTTCGACGCGTTGCGTGCGCGCCTCGAACTGCTCCAAGAGCCGGCGATCACCACCGGTAGCCACGCAGCGCTATGGATCGCGACGCTCGGTTTCAAAAAGATCGTACTGCTCGGCGTCGATGGCCGTTACAAGGAGGTCGTCGACGGGGCCGAGCGCCGGAACGGGATAGAGCTCGAAGTCGTGCGCGCAGGAGAAAATCCCAACTACTTCTTTGACGGTTATCAGCAGCCGGGAGACCGCTACAACATTCCCAATCCGCGTCCAGGCTTGCATGTCGGCGCGTGGCGCGCGGCCGCCCTTCTGCTCAGGAAAGCCGGGGTCGAGGCTTATAACGCCAATGCTGATTCGGCCGTAAGATGCTTTCCCTTTGTCGATCTTCAGAGCCTGCTCGGTCCGGGCGCGACTCCCTCGCCAGCAGACGAGCCGCTGCCTGCGGCCCGTGCGCCCGTCCCTGCTCAGAGCGAAGCCGTCACCCCGCCCTCGCCCATGAACGCGGCGCGCAAACTGCTTGGATTTCTACGGACGAACCTCTTCGCCTGCCTGACCCCAGGAGCAATTCTCGCCATCGGGCTCGTCGCGTTACTGGCCGAACCAGGCGCTTTTTCACGCGGTTTCGCAGCAGCCTATGTCCTTCTCAGCGGCCTGATCTGGAGCTTGTTCATTCTGTTACTTTACACTCGACGGGCGACGATCGCCCAGCTCAACCTTATGCGCCATGAGATCGAGGCGCTAAAGGCGGCCGCCGACGATATGACGCGCATCGCCGCCGATGAAGGAGCGCTCGCGGCGGGGCCCATCCAAGCAGACGGGGTGGAAAACTCGTCGCGACGCGTCTAAATTCCGCCGGCTTGACTATAATCCCTCCGCGCCCTTTGACGGCGCCAGCTTGAGGACGGCACCGGTGAACCGCCCGAAAACCTTTGTCAGCATCATCTTTCGCGCGCTCAACGAAGAAAAGTGGTTTGAGGCCGCGCTGGACGCGTGTAAAGCCCAAAAAATCGAAGACGCGGGCATAGAAATCATCCTGGTGGACTCAGGCTCGACGGACCGCACGCTCGAGATCGCTGAGCGCCACGGCTGCCGGGTGATTCACATCAAGAGATCGGAATTCACATTCGGCCGTTCGCTCAACTACGGCTGCGATGCAGCCGCCGGCGATATTCTGACATTCATCTCCGCCCACTGCATTCCCGCGCATGAGCGCTGGCTGGCGAATCTCATCAGCCCGATTCGGCAAGGCGCGGCCGACTACGTCTATGGAAAGCAGATCGGACACGAGCTCACCCGGTTCTCCGAACATCAAGTGTTCGCTAAATATTTTTCCGACTTTGACAAGATCCCGCAGGGAGACTTTTTCTGCAACAACGCCAACGCCGCGATCCGCAAGGAGCTGTGGGCGAAACACCGTTTCGACGAAGCCGTCACTGGCCTTGAAGACATGGTGCTCGCCAAGTCTATCGTCAGGGAGGGCGGCAAGATCGGTTACGTCGCCGACGCACCCGTGATCCACATCCATGAAGAAACGCTCGAACAGGTCAAACGACGCTACTATCGCGAAGCGCTCACACTGCGGGAGATCATGCCGGAAGTGCATTTTAACTTCGGTGATTTCATGCGTTACCTAAGCGCCGCGATCATGCACGATTTCTCTGAAGCGCTGAGCCGCAAGGTCTTTTTCAAAGAGGCGGCGGGCATTCTGGGATTTCGCATCATGCAGTATTGGGGAACTTATCGCGGTCACAACGAGCATCGCACGCTCTCGCGCGCGCAGAAAGAGCGCTACTATTACCCACGGCCGAAACGCCATGTCGACCATAAGCGGTCGACCACGGAAACGCGAACGCTGGCTCTCGCCAACGGGCGCGACAAGGCTCAATAGACGCGCCGTCAATTCTCATAAGGGGTCCGTATGCTCGAAGGCTCGAAGCGCCTTACCGCTCTTTTGCCGATGAAGGCGCACAGCGCACGCGTGACATCGAAAAACTTTCGCGCCATCGCCGGCAAGCCGCTGTTCCGCTGGGTTCTCGATACGCTCGCAGCAACGCCTGAGGTCGATCAGATCGTCATCAACACCGACGCGCGCGGTATTCTGGCGGAAAAAGGACTCAAGGACGGCGACTGCGGCGGCAAGGTTCTGATCCGGGACCGCAAACCGGAAATCTGCGGCGATTTCGTCTCCATGAATCTCGTTCTCGCAGACGACGTCGCAAATGTGGAATCCGATTATTTTCTGATGACCCACACGACGAACCCGCTTTTAAGCGCCAAAACAATTTCGCGGATGCTCGCGGTTTTCTACGATGCCGAGCGGCGCGGCGCGGCGGATTCGCTGTTCACCGTCACGGCGCATAGAACGCGCTTCTACACGCCGGAAGGCGAAGCGATCAATCATGACCCGAAGAACCTGGTGCGCACGCAGGACCTGCCGCCTTATCTCGAGGAGAATTCCGTAGGCTATGTGTTTACGCCTGCGAGCTTTGCAAAAACCGGCGCGCGCATCGGCGAAAAGCCCTTGCTGTTTGAAACGCCTGCGCTCGAATCAATCGACATCGACGAGCCGTTCGACTGGTTCATCGCCGAATCGATCCTAAGGAGAATCGCGAGTGGCGAAGCGCTGCCCGAATCATAACAGGCGCTATTTCATCGCAGGGAAATCGTATGGCCAAATATAAAGTGCTGGTGACATGCCCGCCTATGCTTGGGCTGATCGATGAATTTCAGGACGCGTTCGCCGCGCGCGATCTTGAATGCGTTCCCGCCGAAGTGCGCCAGGTCAAGAGCGAGGCGGAGCTTATCGCAAGCCTGCCTCAATATGACGGCTGGATCATGGGAGACGACCCGGCAACCCGCGCCGTGGTCGAGGCGGGCGTGAAAGGCCGCTTCAAGGCGGCGATCAAATGGGGCGTCGGCGTCGATAATGTCGATTTCGCCGCCTTCAAGGATTTTGGCGTGCCGGTGGCGAACACCCCAGGCGTATTCGGGTCCGAGGTTGCCGACGTCGCTCTGACATATGCGCTCGGTCTGGCCAGGCAAACGTACTGGATAGATCGTCAGATTCGCGAAAACAAAACCTGGCCGAAGCCCGCCGGCATCAGCATGACCTGCAAGACGGTCGCCGTCATCGGATTCGGAGATATCGGTCGGCAAATCGCGCGGCGAATCCTCGCCTGCGGCTCCAGGGTCATCGCCTACGATCCGATGTATGCGCCGATCAAAGGACTCGACGTGGAATGCGCGCCTTGGCCGGAGCGAGTCGGCGAAGCCGATTTTCTCATCTTCGCCTGCCCGCTGAATGACGCCACCCGCGGCATGTTCGACGAAGCGTTGCTGGAAAAGCTCAAGCCCGGGGTGCGCGTCGTCAACGTCTCTCGCGGGCCCGTGATTGTAGAATCCGCGCTTGTAAAAGGACTCGAGAGCGGCATCATTCATTCCGCCGCGCTCGACGTGTTCGAAATCGAGCCGCTCCCGGCCGATTCGCCGCTACGCGCTTTCGACAAATGCATTTTCGGCTCTCATAACGGCTCCAACACTGTGGACGCCGTGCGTCGCGTGAGCCTGCTCGCGATTGAAAAGATCGCTGATTTTCTGCATACAGAATGAATAGCAGAAGCCCGCGGTCAGCGACGAGGCTGACGGGAGCGTAATTATCTCCGCAACCTAAATCCACGCGCAAGCGCGTAACCGTGCTCCGCCCTGCGGCAGGGCGATATCGAGGACCACCGTCTGTCCAGCCTCGATCGGCTGTTCAAAGATCGCCTTGAGAGCGCGCCCATCCGCATCGACGCGCGCCACGATCTTATCGCATTCAAGGCGCGCGCCGCGCGCCGCGCGCGCAAAAACGATTTCGACTCCGCGCTTCGGCGTGTCGTCGTAATGAGCGAGATATAACCTCGCCTTCGATTCTATCCATCCATCGGCGCGCACGCCGTAGATCGAAGGGCTTCTGCGATGCAGGAAATGCAGAAGGGAATCTTTTGGAAAGCCTGGATTCAGTCGATCCAGAAACGCCTGTACAGCGAATCCCCGAAAGGTCCGCCTGCGCCGGCCGCCCGAGGCATGCGCGTCGATGAGGCGGGCGAGTTCCGCCCGACGTCGTGTATTGAAGGAAGCTGTCTTGGTTTCCCGCCCCCACAACACCATCGATAGAGGCGCATTGATGAAGCCGATTTTGGCGCCTGATTTGAAGAGCCGGACCCATAAATCCCAATCCATCGTATAATGAAGGTCCCGATCGAGCCCTCCCGCTCTCTCGTAAGCTTCTCGCCGGAAAAAGCAGGATGGTTGGGAGATTACGTTAGTCTCGAGAATACGCTCTTCCTGCGGCTCCACCGCCCAGTGGTACCCGATCATGCGGCCCGCATCGTCGAGGATCACGCTGTGCCCGTAGACCATGTCGAGCGAAGGATCGCGCCGGAAGGCCGCCTCGGCGCGTGCAAGCGCGCCCGGCATGAGAATGTCGTCAGCGTTGAGCCAGCCGAGTATCTCGCCGGGCGTATTGGCCCACCCCTCTATAATGGCGGCCGACTGTCCGGCATCCGGACCATGCCGTCGATAGGCGAGCAGCGCGCCGTAACGATCAGCGACATCCCTGACGCGCGGATCGCCGGATGCGTCCAACAGGCTGACCTGCAGCGCCGCATGCTGCGCGGACAGACTGGCGAGATTGCGCGGCAGGAAAGGATGATAACCGCCGACCGGCACTGCGATGCTGAAGGACAGTCGGTCGCCCGCGCGCGCCCTCCCCATGCAGGCCCGCTCAGCCATCGGCGTACCGCTCCGTGTACCAGTCGACGAAGGCCTTGACCCCGACCGCCAGGTCGGTAGACGGCGCAAAGCCGGTGAGGGCGCGCAGCAGCGCAGGCGACGCGAAGGTTTCGACGACGTCGCCCATCTGTCGGGGCAGCATATTCTTCTCGGCTTTCCTGCCGAGCGCCTGCTCCACGGCGGCGATGAAATCCATCAGGCCAGCCGGATTGCCGCCGCCGATATTCACCACGCGCCAGGGCGCGACCGGCGACAGGCTGTCCTCGACGCCCGGCGCTTCGAGCGGCTTTCCTTTCTCCGGCGGAACCGCAAGCAGCCGCGCAAGCCCTTCGACAAGATCGTCGATATAGGTGAAGTCGCGCCGCATTTTTCCTTCGCCGTAAACGTCGATGGGCTCGCCCTTTCGGATCGCGCGAACGAATTTGAACAGCGCCATGTCCGGCCTTCCCCACGGTCCGTAGACGGTGAAAAAGCGGAAGCAGGTCGTCGGAACATCGAACAGATGCGCGTAGCTATGGCTGATCGCCTCGCAGGACTTTTTCGTCGCCGCATAGATCGAGATGGGAAAATCGCAGCGATCCGTTTCGGCGAAGGGCGTGCGTTCCGCATCGCCGTAGACCGAGCTTGTCGAGGCGATGAGCAGGTGCCTCGGCGGGGCGGCGCGGACGATCTCCAGAAGATTGAACGTCCCGACGATGTTGGAATCGATATAGGCTTGCGGGTTGTCGAGGCTGTACCGCACGCCGGCCTGCGCGGCCAGATGAACGACGATCTCAGGCCGGCATTCGCCGATCGCGTCGGCGAGCGCGGCCTTGTCCTCCAGCATGGCGATGCGGCCGCGATAGCGTCCCGTCGCTTCGAGGAGCGCGAGCCGGTCTTTTTTCAGCTCGGGATCGTAATAAGGCGTCAGGCCGTCATAGCCGAACACCTCGTGGCCGTCGGCGATCAGCCGACGCGCCAGATGAAACCCGATGAAGCCCGCCGTTCCGGTGATAAAGATCCGCATCGCCCTTCCCATCATCCCTGTTCCGTCCGGCATCGTCGCCCTCAGGCCGAGGATCGCGATGCGCCGCTCTCGGCTTCATAGGCGTCGAGCAAATCCTCGATGTCGCCGTCGGCGCGGATCCGGCCGCGCTCCAGCCAGATGCCGCGCGTGCAGTTGTCGAGCAGCATCCGCCGGCTGTGCGAGGCGAAGATGAGAATGTTCGCCGTGCCGACGAATTCCTGCATGCGCTCGGTCGCTTTCTTGCGGAAAGCCGCGTCCCCGGCGCTCAGCCATTCGTCGAGGATCAGAATCTCCGGCTCGAACGCCGTGGCGATGGCGAAGTTGAGCCGCATGCGCATGCCGGCCGAATAGGTCTCGACGGGCATGTCCAGAAACCGGCCGAGCTCGGAGAAGGCCGCGATCTGCTCGCGTTTGGCTTCTATCTCCTCGCGCGCGTGTCCGGCCGCCAGGCCCAGAAGCGTGATGTTGCGATGGCCGGAGGCCTCCCCGCGCATGCCGAGATTGATGCGAATGAGATTGGTCGTTCGCCCGCAGGTGCGCACCTCCCCTTCGTCCGGGGTGAGAATGCCTGCCAGGATTTGCAGGAGGGTGGTCTTGCCTGCGCCGTTCTTGCCGATCAGCGCCACCCTTTCGCCTTTGCCGATGTCGAAGGAGACGTCATGGACGGCGCGAACGCCGATGATGCCGCCGTCCGGCGAGAGCAGGATGCGTTCGTCCTCGGCAGGCGGCGGGCCGGCGTGATCGTCGTCGTCCTCCCGCGTCGGCGCGGCCGGCAAGGCGCGTTCATAGAGAGGGAACACGAGCGAGACGTTCCGCACCGCGATCGACGGGCCGCCCGTCTGTTCAGCCGAGACGGCGGGAACCGGCTCGCCCGCCCCATCCGCGAGGAACGGGGCCGCGGATTCGTCCGCCTCCTTTTGCGCCGCGCGCGTCGAATGCGTCATCTGATCGCCGCCCTGAACAGTCGCCATGTCACACCCAGAACGGCAGCCGGCGTTTCATGCGCGCCGCCGCTGCGGCCGCGACGAGCCAGATCACCGCCGAAAGCGCCAGCGCGACTGCCCAGCTCAGCTGCCGCGGTTCGGCGCCCATGAGGGGGTGACGGAAAATTTCGACGAAATGCGTGAGCGGATTGACGTCGGCGATGAGTCCTCTCATGCCGCCCTGCTCCTCGCGCACCCAGATGATGGGCGTCACGAAGATCAGCAGCCGCGTGATCGCGCCGACGAGGTGAATCACGTCGCGAAAGCGCGCTGCGACAAGCCCGAACAGATACTGAATCGCCACGGCGTCGAGAATGAACAGGCCGAGCGCCGGAATCGCCAGGACGGCGTGCCAGGTCGGCCGCCAGCCGAGATAGAGAATGATGGCGAGGGCCATGGCGAACTGCAGCCCGAAGGTCAACAGCGAGCGAAACACGCTCTTGTAGACATAGATCGAATAGGGAAGCGCCGCGCTTTTGATCCAGGACGCGGACGACGTGAAAACCTGACAGCCGTCGGTGACGTTCCCCATGAGGAACTGGAACGTCGCATAGCCCAGCGCCACATAGGTGATGAAGAACGACGTCGTGGCGCTCGAAAAACCGGTGAAGAAAAAGCCGACGCCGACGACGAAGATGAAATAGGCGGCCGCGATCCACAAAAGCCCCAGCACGCTGCGGCGATAGCGATTCTGCATCTCGTCCCAGGCGAAGGCCCGCCAGACCTGCGACATGCGCATGCCGGCCGCGAGATCCTCGAAAATAAGCGTCGGCCGCGTCGCGGCCGCCGAAGAATTGACCGTGGTTACGCTCATGTTCGCCGTTCCTCGGGCCCGTCTGCGCAGGCCGGTATAGAGAATATCGCGGCGCCGGCAAGGCTTGCCCCGGCCCCTGAGCCGGGGCCGGCCCCGCCGCCACGAGCATGGCTGCGAAGCCGAAGCATGGGACGACATAGACGAAGAACAGGTCGAGCGCGTTCAGCATGGCTCATTGCTTACCGGGTTCGCGCCGAGGAACAACGCCCTTTCCGCCGCCCGACGGCGCGCCAGACCCTCCACGCGCCGGTACTTGCCGTTAATACGCGCCTTGTCCCACCACAGGATCGCCTCGGCCGCCCCGGCCCGGTCGCCCCGGTTCAGCCGCTTGACCACCGTCGAGCCCGCAAACGCCGCCGCCCCGATGTTGAACGCCAGCGAGACCAGCGCGTCGAACTCGTGCTGTTCAAGCGGAACCGCGACCGCCGCGCGCACCGCCTGCTCGAACCGGCCTGCGTCCGCGCGCAGAAGCGCCTCGGCGTCAGCCTCGTCGATGACGACGCGCCCCTTTTCGATGGAGAAGCGAGGGCGCTGTTCGCCGGTTGCGGCCTCCGCCGCCGCGTCGAGCGCCTTCGACGTGTGCCCGTAGCCGATGGTCCACACGCCGGCCGCGTCCCTGTAGGCCTCCAGCCGCAGGCCTTCGAACCGCTTGATCAGCGCCAGCCCCGCCGGCGATAGCCTCAGCGTCTCCGTCCCGCTCATGACAGGCCCCCTGCTCCCGCATCGGGGTCCGCCAGCGCCGCCAGCACGAAGGCGAACAGCTCCTCGTAGCGCACGCCGAGCCGCGACCGCCCGCTCGGGCGCGTCGTCGCGCAGGGAATGCCGTCCGGCGTCCCGGCCGGCTCCTCGACCGCCTCCATGACCGGGTCCTCGCAGAACAGGCCGTAGCGCCCCGCATCGAGCCCTTCGGCGGCGAAGGCCGCCTGCACCGCCTGCGCCGTCACGCCGAAATGAATGCGCGCCGTCTCGCCCTTGGCCGCCAGCGCGTCCAGCCAGCGATATTTGACAATTGCGCCCAGCACGCGCCGGGCCGCCCGCTTCTCGGCCGCGCTCGGCGGGCCGATCACGTCTTTCTCGCGCGCGTCGGAGGTGTTGATCGTCCCGGTCGCGGCGAACACCTCGCTCCAGCGGAACGAGGCCGTGCCCAGCGTATGCGTATTGTCCGGGGTCGGGCGCAGCGCGCCGTCGGCCTGCAGGCGCAGCCGCTCGGTCCAGTTGTTCGTCCCGTCCGACGTGGCGAAGCGGATGGCGGCGGGCGTGTAGGTTCCGGCCGCTCCTTCCTGAATGGCGCCGAAGAAGGCGCCGTTGGTGAAGCCGGTCCCGTCGTCGCCGAGGAAGGTGAAGTTGCCGAGGTTCTCCCCGTTCGCCGTCGCGCCGTGCCCGCCCTTCGTGCTGGAGCCCGCTTTGCGGAAGTCCGCCCGGCCGGCCTGCGAATTGCCCGCGTTGTAGGTGTCGAACAGAAGGCGCAGCTCGCCGCCGGGGCTGTTCGCGTCGCCGGCGACGTGGAAGGCGTTCTCGGGCGTTCCGATGCTCCCCAGCGCGATCCCGACGAAGCCGTCATCCTTGTCCACGACGAGCGCGTCGGTCCAGCTTGAGCCGTCGGGGCTGACCTTGAGGCGGAAGGCGTCGTCGCCGACGAGGCCGAACTCGGCCCGGCCGGAAAAGCCGGTCTGGAACAGGAAGGAGGCCGTGCCGCCCGCAGCCGCCTTGTTGAGCTTCACCTGCATGTCGCCGGTTCCGGGCGTCACGTCGTCGTGGGAGAACAGCGCGGCGTCGGCCTTGACGGCGAGGCGGTTGGTCGCGTCGGCGGTGGTGTTGACGCCGAGCGTGTCGAAGGCGGGATCGTCGCTGGCGACGGTCTTCCAGCCCGCAGCGGTTTTGACGACGAGGGCTTCGTCGTCCTTGACCCAGGCGCGCCAGCCGACCGGCGGGGCGATCTCGACCCAGGCGCCGTCCTGCCAGGCGGCGATATGGCCCTCGCTCATGGCGGCCCAGTCGGCGCCGCTGGGGTTCGCCGGCAGGATCCAGGCGTCGCCGTCGGCGGGGCTTGCGGGCTGGGCGGCGGTCGTGCGCGACTCGACCGTCAGCTGCACCAGCGCGTCCAGCCGGCGGAACGTCTCGTTCACCGTCACATGCTTCTGCGCCTGCGCAGCCTGAAGATAGGAAAGAGACAGGTTGGGGGAGAATTCCATCGCAAAGCTCCAGAACGCGTTACGCCGCCGACTCTAGAGCCAAGCCGAAGGGCGGGGATAACTATCCGCCCGAACGTGGATAGTTATCCCCGGAAAACCACCCAACCAATTGATTATATTGTAGAAAAAATTTTCTCACCGTCGCCGGGCGCGAGCGTCGACCCGCTGCGCATGTCCGCAAGAAAACGGCGGATCACCGATCCCGGTCGAGCCGCTTCGACATCGTCGCGAGCGGCACTGCGACGCCGCGGCGGGTCCGGTCGGAAAATTCGCGCTCCACGACATAGCCGCACGCCCTGTAGAGCGGCAGGCCGGCCATGGTGGCGACGAGCTCGGCGCGCGCGAAGCCGGCCGCGCGCGCGGCCGTCTCGCAAAGCGCGAGAATGCGCCGGCCGAGGCCGCGCCGCGCGTGGCGGGGGCTCACATACATGGCGCGGATGCGCGCGGGCTCGCGCGCCGGGTCGAGCCGGCGCGGGCTCCGTCCCTGCGTATGGTCGCCGCCATACAGGGTGGCGCGGAAGGACCAGCCGCCGCCGGCGACGATCTCCGCCCCGTCGAGGATGACGAAATATGTTCCGTCCTCGATCAGCTGCGTGTCGAGGCCCATGATCTCGTAGGAGGCCTCGGTCTGCTCCGGCGTCAGGAAATGCGGCAGATGGCCGGCGATCGCCTCGTTCATGAGGCGCTTGAGCGCGTCGAGATCGGCCATGGTCGCAAGTCGGTGCGTGTAAGGATCATCCATCGCCGCCTCGCGAAAAAACCCCCGGCCGCAAGGGGCCGGGGGCGATCGTAGCAGGCGCCGCCGCGAGAGGCTAGAAGCTCGCCTCGGCGCGAACGTACCAGAAGCCGCCGTTGAAGCCGAAGGGCGAGGAGACGGGGCGCGTCGCGCCGAGGAAGGTGAGCACGCTGTTCGTCTCGTCGTCCGGGAAGTTGTCGAACACGTTCTCCGCCCCTGCGGCGAAGGCGAACTGCTCCGTCAGGCGGAACTTGACCTCGAGGTCGATGAGCCATTCGGAACCGAACTCGCCGATCTCGCCGAAGGTGAAGTCCTGCCACTCGCCGTATCGGTTGGCGCGTACGAAGCCGCTCAGGCGGTCGCCGGAGTCATAGGACAGGGTCAGCACCGAACGATGGTTCGGAAGCTGATTTTCGAGGTCGAAGACGCGCTCGGCGTCGATCGAGCCGGCGAGCACGCGATCGACGGTCTGCTCGTTGTAGCTGTGGCGCGCGTCGAACGTGACCGTCCCGACGCCGACGTCGAAGGTCGCCACGGCCGTCACGTCGACGCCTTCGACGGTGGTGTCGAAGCCGTTCTGGAAGAACGACGCCTGGCCGAGGCCGGGGAAGCCCGCCGCGATCAGCGCCATGTCCTCCGGCGAGCCGGGCGTGATCGTCTGCGTGACGAGCGCGATGCGGTCGTCCACGTCGATATTGTAGTAATCGACCGTCACGCTGATATTGTCCGTCAGCGTAAAGACGACGCCGGCGGTGATGTTGAACGACTCCTCAGGCGTCAGCGGTTGCGCGCCGAGCACCTGCGCGACGACGCTGTTCACCGGGAAAGTGCCGAGCGGGACGAGATTGCCCATCGCGTCGGACGTCGTGGTCACGTCGAGCGTGTTGATCTGGCCCGGCGTCGGCGCGCGGAAGCCGGTGTTGACCGTGCCGCGCAGCGCGAACCACGGCATGGGCTGCACCCGCGCCGAGACTTTCCAGTCGAAGGTGGTCTCGTCGAAGTCGGGGAAGTTCTCGATGCGGCCGGCCGCGCCGAAGGTCAGCCATTCGGTCAGGTCGGTCTCGACGTCCACATAGCCGGCGTAGCTCGGCCGGCGGAAGATTCCGGCCGCGTCCGGCGAGTCGCCCTGGAAGCCGTCGGAGCCGACGCCGAAGAGAATGCCCGTCGGTCCGAAGGCGAAGGAATCGGGATCGCCCGGCTTGATCTCATAGACTTCGCGCCGATACTCCGCGCCGAAGGCGATGTTCACCGGCGAAGCGAGCCCGTCAACGACCCACGGATAGACGAAGTCCGCGTTCACGCCGAGCTCGCGCTGGGCGAGATCGCCGGGCCGGAATTCGAGCGGGGAGTTGATTCCGAGGCCGGGGTTGATCGAGTTGATGAGGACGTACTGGATCTGGTTCTCGGCGAAGCGCCCGCTGATGTCCCATTGCAGGCCCCAGTCCTTCTCCCCGCGCACGCCGAACACGCCGGCGTAGTCCTGGATGTCGGCGCCGAAAGTCGGGTTGTAGCCGCCCGGGAACAGCGTGTGGATCGGGTTGAGCGACACGAACCCGCTGGGGCTTCCCGCATCCGCGGTCAGGAAGTCGTTGGGATCGAGTCCCTGCGCGATAATGTCGTCGACGATGGACTGCGGCGTCGGCAGCGGATTCCCCGAAGCGTCGCACACGCACAATGTGGCGCGCGGCGCCACGCCGGGAATCCCGAAAGGCGCGCGATAGAAGAAGCCCGATACGGTTTCCTGATCGGCGTAGCTGCCGTGGGCGTAGATTTCCTTGTTGTCCCCGAGATCGATGCCGGAATTGAAGAACAGCCGAAAGCCTTCGATGTCCGGATCGCCCCAGCGCTGGCCGAGCCCGTCGAAAGGCACGTTCTCGGCGCCGACCACGGCCGCGACCGCGGCCGCGTCAGGGCGCGCGCTGCCCCGCGAGGTGATGTCGGAGCTGACATATTCCGCGGAGAAGTTGAAAAAGCCGTTCTCGCCCAGGGGCAGGCCGAGATTGCCGGCCAGACGGAACCTCTCGCCGTCGCCTTCATAGTACTGTCCGTACTGCGCAGTAAGATCGAGCCCTTCGGCGTTGTCGCGCAGGATGATGTTGATGACGCCGGCGATGGCGTCCGAGCCGTATTGCGCCGAGGCGCCGTCGCGCAGCACTTCAAGACGCTTGATCGCAATCGAGGGAATAAGCCCGAAATCGACCGCCTGCGCGCCCTGATTGACCGTGCCGAACGGCTCGACCTGAAGGTTCACGAGCGCCGAGCGGTGGCGGCGCGCGCCGTTCACAAGCACGAGAGTCTGGTCCGGCGCAAGATTGCGCAAGTTCACGGGCCGGATGAACGAGGTCCCGTCCGCGATCGGGAAACGTTGGGTGTTGATGGAAGGCGCGATGTTGGTGAGCGTGTCGGTGAGATCGAACGAGCCCTGATCGGCGAGCGAATCGCCCGGCAGCACGTCGATGGGCGAAAGCGTTTCGGTCGGCGACTTTCCTTCGACCCGGGTGCCGGTCACGACGATGATGTCGTCGCTTCCGGTTTGCGCGCCCGCCGGCGCGGCGAGCGCCGACAGGCCGACGACGGCCGCGCCCGCCAGCAGGCGGGCTTTCGTTCTGGTCTGCATTTTTTCCTCCCTCGATGACGGCGCAGGTTGGCCCGCGCTTTCGTTTGTTCATTCGAACGTCACGAGCAAACGCGAAGACCGTCCGCTAAGGAGGCGGCGGAATATGACGCAACAGTCGCGTTCGCCCGCCTGCGGGGAAATTATCATACGCCGGGAGGCGGACAACACGGATTCAAGGACTTAGCTGCAGTTTTCAATAGACCGACGCAGACAGGACACACCGCCCGGCGGCCCACGCGCCACGCGCCCGTCGCTCCGGCCGGCAGGCTTGCGGCCGCCTTGTCCGGCTGCGTCGCACGCGAGCCGGTCGCGCGGCCTGACGCCGAAGCCGGCGGCGCCCTTGGGGCCGCCGACGGCGTTTCCTCGCGCCGGCCGGCGCCGGCGATGTCGCGCCTGATCCGTCCGATATAGTGTGCACACAGAATATGGGCCGCGCGCCGCATCGACCGCCCCGCATGGGCCGTCGCAGGCGGAGGCGACGCGCGTTCTCCAGAAAATCGACCGGCGAGCTTGCAACCGTCTGCGGGAAAGCGGAAAACCGCTTCGGGACCGGCGGAGAAGCGGACATGGCGTTGAGCGCGAGAGCGAGACGGCTGATCGAGGCGGCGCCGCTATGCGGACCGAAGACGGCGGATTATCTTGAACTGATCGGCGTGCGAACCTTCGAGGAGCTTGCGGACGCCGACGCGGAAGCGTTGCGCCTGCGCGTCAACGCCGCGCTCGGTCGGCCGCACATCAACCGAATGGGCGTGCGCGCCTTCGAAAATCTTATCGCCGCCGCGAAAGCGCACGTCGCCGGAACGAAGAAGCCGCGCGCCGTCACGGCGAAGCCCCGCCGCACGAAGGCGGCGCGGCGCGCGCGGCGCAGGCCCGCGAGCTTCGAGGCGCTCAAAAAACTCGCGCTGTCGCTCGGCCTGCCGGGCGTGAGCGAGGGAACCTCGTAGGGCCAGCCCTGTCTCAAGGCCCACGGCAAGCTGTGGACGTGGTGGAGCCCGCACGAAGACGCGCCCGTGTTCAAGACATCCTTCGAAGAGCGCGAGATGCTGATCGAGGCTGATCCGGACACGTTCTTTTACACGCCGCATTATCGCGACTACCCGCTCGTGCTCGTCCGGCCCGAACGCCTTGATCTTCAGTGGGCGCGCGCCAATCTTATCCGGGTCTGGCGCGCGCAGGCGCCCAGGCGCCTCCTAAAGGCCTACGACGCCGAAACCGGCGGCGCCTGACGGGCCCTCGACAGAAACTTTCCCCTTTGGTGTCTTCGCATCATGACCGACCCGAAACCGCCGCCTTCGAACGCCGCCCAGCTCGCCTCGCCGGCCTATCGCCTCGCCGCGCTCGACCAGGATTTTCTCCTCGGCGATTCCCTGCGCGGGGTGCGCTTCCTGCTCGAATACGAAAAGGCCGAGCAGGCGCTGCGCGCCGCGCGGGTGCGCTCGACCATCGTCGTCTTCGGCTCGGCGCGCATCAGGGAGGACGGGCCCGGCAAGCACGCCGCGTGGTACGCCGCGGCGCGCGAGTTCGGGCGTATCGCCTCGCAGCGCGGCGGCGCCCAGGACGCCGATCACGACGGCTGGCGCGACAACGTCATCGCCACCGGCGGCGGGGGCGGCGTGATGGAGGCGGCCAATCGCGGCGCGGCCGAGGCGGGCGCGCCGTCGATCGGCTTCAACATCCGCCTGCCCTTCGAGCAGGAGCCGAACTCATACTCGACGCCTGAGCTGACCTTTCAGTTCCATTATTTCGGCATGCGCAAGATGCACTTCGCCATGCGCGCCAACGCCCTCGTCATCTTTCCCGGCGGCTTCGGCACCTTCGACGAGCTGTTCGAGCTGTTGACGCTCACCCAGACCGGCAAGGCGCCGATCATTCCCATCGTGCTGTTCGACGAGGAATACTGGCGCGGCGCGGTGAATTTCCAGCAACTGGTCGATCACGGCATGATCGACGCGCGCGACCTCACGCTCTTTCAGTACGCCTCCGATCCGGAGGACGCCTGGAAGAAGCTCGTCGCCGGCGGCGTGCGCGAAGGAAACCGCGCCGGCGACGGCGACCTCGCGCCGTAAACGGCGAACGCCGCATACGGCGCGGCGGCGGCAAGGATTGATCGCTTCCTGCGCGTTACTCGACGGCGTCCGTATGGAGATGAACGACGCGCCTCTCCTCGCGCGCTCAGATAGCGCGCGCCGGCAGGGCTTCACTGGTTCTCTGGAAGAACATATATGGTGTTCTTCGGCGCGGCGAAAACGCACATCACCATCGGCTCGAAGGCTTCGAGCGGCATCGTGTCGTAATCCGGATCGAATGCCGTCTGATCGTATTTCTCGCAGAACTCCGCCGTCCGCTCGAAATGCGGATGACCGCGAAACTGCTCGCGCATGTCGCGATCCATGCCGAGATAATGGAAGAAGTAATAGCCCTGGAAAATCCCGTGCTTCTCGACCATCCAGTGATTAGCCTCCGACACGAAGGGCTTGAGGATCGCCGCCGCGATGTCCGGGTGATTGTAGGCGCCAAGAATGTCGCCGATGTCGTGGATTAGGGCGCACACGACATATTCCTCGTCGCGCCCGTCGCGCCAGGCGCGAGTCGCGGTCTGAAGGCAGTGCGTCAGACGGTCGACGGGAAAGCCGCCGCAATCGCCCTCGAGCAGCTTCAGATGATCGAGAATGCGCCGCCCGCCGTTCGCCGCGAAGGAAGCGAACTCGCCCGCGATGATGTTCCAGTCCTCCTGCGTTCCTTCCGTCATGGCGCGGAATTTCGCGCGCGGACGACGGATTTCTCCGTGATCGGGCATTTCTTCCCTCTTTGCGAACGGCGCCTTATATGCGTCCGGGAAGGATGCTATCGCCGCGGCGCCGAGGGCTCAAGCGGCGGCCGCAGGAGACCGGACCGATGCTCGCCCGCCTGCTGACCTCGCTGACCGGCGCGGTCCTGATCGTCTATGGGATCGTCGCGGCCGTCTCGCCGCTGCCGGCCGGCGTCGTGCTGATAGGCGTGGGGCTGTTGATGATCGCGCTGGCGAATCCGGCCGCCCGGCCGCTGATCCGCGCCCTGCGGCGGCGCTGGCGCTGGTTCGACCGGCTGGTGGAAATGGCTGGAAAACGCGCGCCGAAAAACGTCAAATCTGTGGTCGAGGAAACCGATCCCGGCGGCGAGGCCGAATCGGCCAGGGAAGGCGACGGATGCTGATGGGGCTTTTCAAATTCGCGATCGCGGTCTTCGCCGTCCTCTTGATCGTCTTCGGGATGATCTGGATGTGGTCGCCGATCCCTTTCGGCTTCGTTTTCATCATCATCGGCTTCCTGCTGCTGGCGGCGGTCGCGCCGGCCTTCATTCGCTTTCTGCGCAGGCGTTTCGGCTGGTTCGAGCGTTTTCTGCACTGGCTCGAACGCCGCCTGCCGGGATGGCTCGCCCGGCTGCTGCGCCGGACGGATGTCGACCACGAGGAAGAGGACGAGGACGAAGGGGCGCCCCGGCGTCGGCGCGCCTCCGCGCCCGCGCGGGCTCACAGGCCTCGGCGCGCGCATTCCTCTTCGATGCGCTCCTGAAGCCCGGTCAGGATATCGGCCAGGTCCGCATCCTGGACGATCCTGAAGCGCGTCTCGGCGATATCCAGCGTCTCTTCGGCCGCCAGCGCGACGCCGATCGCGACGCCCGCCAGCGCGAGCGGGCCCACGGCGCCCAGGGTCACGACGCCGACCACCGCGCACAGTCCGCCAAGCCCGGCTTTCAGCAGACGCTTCGGGCCGAGATCGTGGGCGTAAACGACCTTCTCAAGCTCGCCGCGCGCGGCGACGACCCGCTTGAGCAGGCTCGCGAGCCCCGTCTCGTCCATGTCCTGCAGATCGGCGAAGACCGAAATATAGCGAAGTTCGCGGCATTCAGCCCGCAACCGCGCCTCAAGCTCGGCGCGCGCGGTTCATCAATCGCCGCTTTCCTGAGAAAACCCGGCGCGCGCGGACGCGCCCGCCCCGGCCCGCGCCGTTGCGTGTTCTTCAGCCGTCCGTCCTTCAAGCCGCGCCAGCAATGCGTCCGCCTGCGCCTGCTCCTCATGCAGACGGTCGAGCAGGCCGCGTTTGACGGCGCGCGCCTCGATATATTGCTGGAAGAAGACCTGAAACGAAACGATCAGCACCGCGCTCGCCGCAAACAGCGCGCCCGTGCGCCACTCGCCGAGCCAGTTCGGCATGTCGAGTCCCAGCGCCCGCGACGACAATATCAGGGCGAGGATGATCACGGCGGCCGCCGCGGTCGCGGCCTGTGCCAGCGCAGCCGCTCGTCCGGCTTCTTTCACGACAGGTCTGACCGTCATGGCGAGAGCTTAAACGTCGCGGGCGCGGTTTTCAATCGACGCGCCCGCGCGGCGGTGCTCACAACAGCATCGCTGAAGGCTCTTCGATGAGCTTCTTGAATGCGGCCAGGAACTCGGCCCCGACCGCGCCGTCGACGACCCGATGATCGCAGGTGAGCGTCACGGTCATCATCGCGCGCGCGACGATCTGGCCGCCGCGCACGACGGCGCGCTCCTCGCCCGCCCCGACCGACATGATCGCCCCGTGCGGCTGGTTGACGATCGAGGCGAAGGACGTGATCCCGAACATGCCGAGATTGGACACCGAGAAGGTGCCGCCCTGATATTCCTCGGGCTTGAGCTTGCGCGCGCGGGCGCGGCTCGCGAGATCCTTGATCTCGGCGGAAATCCGCTTCAGCCCCTTGGTCTCGGCCTTCCAGACGATGGGCGTGATGAGCCCGCCCTCGATGGCGACCGCCACGCCGATGTCTGCGTGCTTGTGCAGAAGGATCGCTTCGTCCGTATAGGTTGCATTGGCGTGCGGGACCTGCATCAGCGCCATCGCCGCGGCCTTCACCACGAAGTCGTTCACGGAGAGCTTGTAAGCGCCCTCGCCCTCCTTCGGCGCCATGGCGTTGAGCGCGGCGCGCGCTTCGAGCAGGCGCGTCAGCTCCACGTCTATATTGAGCGGGAAGTGCGGCACTTCCTGGTTGAAGGATTGGGTCAGACGGCGGGCGATGGTCTTGCGCATGCCGTCGAGCTTGACCGCGTCATAGCTCTCCGGCGGATAGAGCCGCGGATCGACCGACGCCGGCGCGACGGCGGGCGCGGCCGCGCCGGGCTTGCCGACGCCTTCCTTCAGCGCCTTTTCGATGTCGCGCTTGACGATGCGCCCGCGCGGGCCCGAGCCCTTGAGCAGCGACAGGTCGATCCCTTCCTGCTTCGCGATGCGTTTCGCCAGAGGCGAGGCGAAGATGCGCCCGTTCTTTTTCGGCGCGCGCGCGTCGGCCGCGTCCGATCGGGCTTTCGCGCCCTCGCTCTGTTTCGCGGCGTCGGGCGGCGTCGCGGCCTTCGCGTCTTCTTCCTTCCTGGCGGCGGGCTGAGGCGCGGGCGCGCCGTCATTCCCCTTGGCCGCGCCGGCGCCGGCCTTGAGGGCGGAAACGTCGATGTCGTCGGCGCTTTCGCCCTCGGCGAGCAGCACCGCGATGGGCTCGTTCACCTTCACGTTCTCCGCGCCCGCCTCGACGAGGATCTTGCCGATGACGCCCTCGTCGACGGCCTCGACCTCCATGGTCGCCTTGTCGGTCTCGATCTCGGCGATGACGTCGCCGGGCGCGACCTTGTCGCCCTCCTTGACGTTCCATTTGGCGAGCGCGCCTTCCTCCATGGTCGGCGACAGGGCGGGCATGAGGATCGGTGTGGGCATTTGATGATCCGTTTTTTTGCTCAATGCTTTCCAGCGCGGAATCGCAGCGCATCCCGCAAATCTCCCTCTCCCGCTTGCGGGAGAGGGGTTAGGGGCGAGGGCGGTCGAGCCTGCAGATAAGCGCAAAGCCCCGAGAAAGGATTCGCCGCCGCATCCCCCTCGCCCCCGGCCCCTCTCCTGCTTGCGCGAGAAGGGAGACTCGCGCGCGGCTTGCGTTCATGCATGAATGCAACGTGACTTTGATTTGATCGGTCATTCATATCCAGCACGGCAATAAAAGCCCAATCTTAATGCGGTCCAAAATTGGAAGCGGCGAACGCCGCATCCGTAAACCGAGTCGGCGTCCATTTGCGGAAGCGCCGGGCGATGCGTTCCTCCGTCGACTCGGCGCCGTACTCCATCGGCGCTTCCTCGACGTTGAGAAACGCCTTCATGCGCAGGCCGGCGACATTGATCGTGGAGCGGATGTTTTCCCCCTCGCCGATCACGGCGGCGATATAGACCCCGCAATTGCGACACAGCAGGAAATCCGCCGTCCGCAGCGCGAAGCGGTAGCGGAGGACGTCGGCTTCGGCGGCGTCGATCACGACGGCGCCCTCCGGATCGGAAATGTTCACCGCCCCGACCCGCCGGCAGAAATCGCACTGGCACGTGCGTACGCCGAGCTCGGCCGGCGTCTTTTGCGTTTCGAAAGACGCTTTCAGCTTCCCGCAGTGGCACTGGCCGGCGTATAGCATGTCGCCGTCAATCCTTATACAGAACCGCCTTCGCCGCCTTCACGATTTTATCCGCATTCGGAAGGCTCAGGACCTCGAGATTGGCGGCGTAAGGCAGCGGCACGTCCTCCTGGGTTACGCGGGCGGGCGGGGCGTCGAGCCAGTCGAAAGCGCGATGGACGACCTGCCAGCCGACCTCGGCGCCGATCCCGCAAGGGGCCCACGCCTCCTCGACGGTGACGAGGCGGTTGGTCTTCTTCACCGACTCGACGACCGTTTCGACGTCCATCGGCCGCAGCGTGCGCAGGTCCACGACCTCGGCGGAGATCCCCTCCTCCGCCAGATTTTCGGCCGCTTCGAGCGCGAACTTCACGCCCCGCGAATAGGAGACGATGGTCACGTCCGATCCCTCGCGCTGAATCTTCGCCTTGCCGATGGGCAGCACCCAGTCCTCCACCTTCGGCACGTCGTGCGCGTCGCCGTAGAGAAGCTCGTGTTCGAGGAAGACCACCGGGTTGGGGTCGCGGATCGCCGCCTTGAGCAGGCCCTTGGCGTCGGCCGCCGACCAGGGCGCGATGACGATGAGGCCCGGCACATGGGCGTACCAGGGCGCGTAGTCCTGGCTGTGCTGGGCGGCCACGCGCGAGGCCGCCGCGTTCGGCCCGCGAAAGACGATCGGCGAACCCATCTGGCCGCCGGACATGTAGCGCGTCTTCGCCGCCGAGTTGATAATGTGGTCGATCGCCTGCATCGCGAAGTTCCAGGTCATGAACTCGACGATGGGCTTGAGGCCGGCGAAGGCCGCTCCGACGCCGAGGCCGGCGAAGCCGTATTCCGTGATCGGCGTGTCGACCACGCGCTTCGGCCCGAACTCCTCGAGAAGGCCCCGGCTCACTTTGTAGGCGCCCTGATATTCGGCAACTTCCTCGCCCATCAGGAACACCGTCTCGTCGCGGCGCATTTCCTCGGCCATGGCGTCGCGCAGCGCGTCGCGCACGGTCGTGGAGACCATCTCGACATCGTCCGGCAGCGCGGGATCGCTCGCGGCGGAAACGAAGGCCGGCGCCTTCGGCGCCTCGTCCTTCTCTTTCTTCTCTTTCCCGTCGGCGGGGGTCTCTTCGCCGCGCGCGTCGGCCGGGCTTTCCTCCTTGCGCGCTTCGGGCGCGGGCGCGGCCGCGCCGTTGAGCTTTTCAAGGTCGATGTCGTCGGCGCTCTCGCCGTCCTGCAGGAGAACGGCGATCGGCTCGTTCACTTTCACGTTCTCCGCGCCCGCCTCGACGAGGATCTTGCCGATGACGCCCTCGTCGACCGCCTCGACCTCCATGGTCGCCTTGTCGGTCTCGATCTCGGCGATGACGTCGCCGGGCGCGACCTTATCGCCCTCCTTGACGTTCCATTTGGCGAGGGTCCCCTCCTCCATGGTCGGAGAGAGGGCAGGCATGAGGATGGGCGTCGGCATGAACGGCTCTCTGGTTCGCAGAGGAAAGGAACGGGGCCTTTTCCTAGCCGCAAACCGGCCGCGCGAACAAGCCTTTAGCCGGCGGCGCCTAGCCGAAAACCGCGCCCGCTTCGCCCGGCTTGAGGCGGATGAGGCGCGAGTCTGCGACCGCAGCCTGGCGGTGACGGACGATCGCCTGATAGCCGGGATTCTTCACCATGTCGGCGAAGGCCTGGGCCGAGGGGTACTCGGCGACGAAGCAGACGTCCCACCTTTCGTCCTCCGGGCCGATCAGCACATGCCGCGGCTCGCCGGACCAGACGATGCGCCCGCCGACGCCCTTGAAGAATTTTTCGCTTTCCCGCGCGTAGGCGGCGTAGGCCTCGCGCCCCGTCGCCTTGCGACCGTCTTCATAGGCCGCGCTCTCGCGCAGGCGGATGATGTTCAGCATCCAGATCGGCCCCTCTTCGGGCAGCTTCATCATGGCGCCGAACTGTTCTCGCGTCGGATCGATATAGCCTGTCACGGTCGCTCCCTCTGATGCGCAAGCTGATCATGCGCACAGGCGCGCCGCCTGCAACCGGCGATGACAGCGGCTTTCGGCGCGGGCGTTAACCATAAGAAAAGATTGACATAAGTTGCATTTTGTTTACGCTGCAACCTGCGGTGGCGTTGTCAGGGCAGTAGGGAGCATGGGGTATGAGAACCCTGAGAACCTTGACCGCAGCGGCTGCGGCCGCCTGTCTGTCCATCGGAACCGCCGGCGCGGCGACGTTCCACCTTTCCACGGGAAACGGCGTCGATAACGGAAACGGGACACTCTCCTTTTCGGCGGACGGAATAAGCCTCGCCGTTTCGGCCGGGCTGTTCGACGACGTTCCCGGCGCCGTCATCGTTCCGGGCGCGGACGGCGCCGTAGTCACCCAGACCGGCGCCGGCCTGGGCGTCACGGACAACAACGACACCTCGAGCGACGTCGACGGGATCGGCGACAACGACGCGCTGATCTTCGCTTTCGATCGTCTCGTGAAGATCGAGGGGATCTGGTTCTCCAACTTCGATCTCGACGACGACGTCGATTTCTTTTTCGAGAACGCCGACGGCGATCTCGAGCGTCACAGCTCGTATCTGCTGAGCCTCGCGCTCGATCTCGACGGCTTTCTCGACGTGTCCGTCTTTCTGGGGCTGTTTCCGACGCTCGATCCCAATCTGCTGATCGGCACGCTGTTCGGTTTCGGCGCGGACGATGACGGAATCCTCGGCCTCCTCGCCGACAACTTCAAGATCAAGGCGATCAAGGTGAAGGATCTGTCGCCGCCGGGCGAGATTCCGGTCCCGGCCGCGTTGCCGCTGTTCCTGTCGGGGCTCGCCGGCTTCGGCGTCGCGGCGCGCCGGCGAAAGGCTCAGGGCGCGCCCTAGGCGATTCCGCGCAAGCCCCGTCGGCGCAGGCGCGGGGGACCAGCGGCCTGCGCCGGCGACGCCCCTCGCGCGGAACCCCCGGCGCCGGCCGCCCGGCGCCGGGGGACGCGCGTCAGAGCTTCGTGAAATCGATCCCGCCCGCGGCCGGCAGCAGGACCAGCATGCCGTCGCGCGCCAGCGCGACGTTCCGCCTGCGGACTTCCTTCACGCCGCGCAGAAAGATTCGCTGCGTCAAAGGCGCGTCCGGCGCCGGCGTGAGATGGGTGAGGATGAGATAACCGACGCCCGCTTCGTTCGCCGCGCGCGCGGCTTCTTCCGGGCTCGTGTGATAGGACGGGATGTCGGCGAAGATCATCGCCAGGCTCGCAGCCCCCGCCCTCTCCGCGGCGGCCTGCATCTCGGCGACCATGTGGTTCGCCTGCGCTTCGTGGATGAGAAGATCGGCGCCCGCCGCGGCCCGAACGAGCGAGTCCGAATAGGCGGTGTCGCCGGAGACGACGACGCTGCGGCCCTTGTAGTCGAAACGGTAGCCGACGGCCGGGTCGACCGGATCGTGCGTCACCGGAAAGGCGCTGACGGTGAGGCCGCCTTCTTCGTACACGACCGCTTGCCCGCGCCCGTCGAAGGCTTGCGCGCGCAGGCCCGCCGCGCGCGGCGGCGCGACCGCCTTGCCGTGATGGGCGGTCCTGTATTCGGAGTCGAGCGCATAGGCCTCGTTCAGCCCGCCGACGACGCGCTCCACGCCGGATGGTCCGTAGACGGCCAGAGGCGTCGGCCGGCCCGCCACCCATGAGCCGAGATTGGCTTCGCCGAGATCGCCGATATGATCCGAGTGGAAATGCGTCAGAAACACCCCCGCGAGCCGCCCCGCCGGAACGCCGGCGGCCTGAAGCGTCTCCCAGCTTCCTGTTCCCGCATCGACGAGAAAGAACCTGCCCCCCGCGAAGATCGCCGTGCAGGTCTGCGCCCGCTTCGCCGAGGGCAACGGCGAGCCCGTGCCGCAGAAGAATATCTTGAGCCCGTCGCCGTCGAATAGGGCGGCGCGGTCGCGCCCGAAGCCCTTGGCGAGCGCGCGCTCGAACAGCGCGTCCTCGACCGCCGGCGCGCGGAGCGCCGCGACGAGCGCGCCCGCCGCCAGAACCAGTCCCGCCGCTATCCAGATCACGATCCGCATGTTCCTCTCTCCTTGCGGCCGGCCGCCATTCGACGCCGGCGCGCCCAGCGGATCAACAGCCTGCTGCAGTCGCGCCCGGGCGATGTTTCCCTCGCCGCGGGCTGCGCCTAATGTTCCGCCGTCGAATCAGCGAAAGCACCGACCATGCCCCGCGCCCTCGCCGCCATCGGCTTCGACGCCGACGATACGCTCTGGCACAACGAGCGCCTGTTCCGCATGACCGAGGCGCGCTTCGTGGAGCTGCTTTCCGATTACGCCGATCCGCGCGACCTGCCGGCGCGGCTTCTGGAGGCGGAAAAGCGCAACCTCGCCCGCTACGGCTATGGGGTGAAAGGGTTCACCCTGTCGATGATCGAAACCGCGCTCGAAGTGACCGAGGGCCGCGCGCCAGGCTATATCGTCAGGGCCATTCTCGATGCAGGCCGCGAGATGCTCGCCCATCCCGTGCGGCTTCTGCCGGGCGCGGCCGAAACGCTGGAGCGGCTGGCGGGCGACTATCGCCTTCTCCTCATCACCAAGGGCGACCTGTTCGACCAGGAGCGCAAGGTGGCGCAATCCGGACTCGGCGAATTTTTCTCGGCGGTGGAGATCGTGAGCGAAAAGACGCCCGCGATCTACGCGCGCGTCTTCACCCGGCACGGCGAGGGGCCGGCGCGCGCGATGATGGTGGGCAATTCGCTTAAATCCGACGTGCTGCCGGCGATCGAGGCCGGCGCCTGGGGCGTCCATGCGCCGCATGAGCTTACCTGGACACTGGAGCGCTGCGAGCCGCCGAAGGACGCCCCGCGCTATCGCGAGATCGCGCGCCTCGACGAGCTGCCCGATCTGGCGGCGGAGATCGGCTGAACGCGCGCCGGTTAGCGATTCCCGACTTTCGCCGGAACGAGGGGGAGAGGCGCCGGCGGCGCAATCAATTCTAGCGCGACGGCTATGGGAGGACTTCATCCATTCCGCGTCGTCCGTCGGCGATCCGAATGATCGGGCCCGGAAAGGCCGAAAAACAAAATCCATCCGTATGCGCATGTCATGCGAAGGTCATCCGATGCGGCCGTCTTCAGCCGCTCCGCTGCGACAGAATCCGGACGAGCTTCTCCGTCTTGCGTTCGAGCGCGCGGGCGCATTCGAGGGCCTCTCCGCCCGCGGGGGTCAGCGCTTCGATCAGCCGCGCGTTCGCTTCGGCGATTTCCCCCGCCAGGGCGGCCAGCGTGTCCCGAACATAGCTGGCGTTTTCAGACAGCGCCCGCGTCTCGGTCTCGCGCTCGCGCAGCGCATGCGCAAGGTAGCGCTTCTGGTTTATCTGCTGGGTGATGTCGTCGAAACTGGCCACCGCGCCGATGATCTCGCCGCTTTTTTCCTCCCGGACGGCGTCTGAATTTATCTGCAGCCAACGCAGCCGGCCGTCGTCGATCCGATGCATGCCCATGACGACGCCGTAGCAGGCGACGCCCCCCTTCAGACTCGCTATGATCGGATGCTGATCGGGCGGAAAGGGCGAATCGTCCTCGCGGATCGTCCGCCAGTCAGGGTCGTAGGAAGTCTTGCCTTCGAGCTGTCCCGGACTCGCGCCTAGGATGCGGCAGGCGGCGCGGTTGTACAGGCGGATCTGGCCGGTCGCATCGTAAAAGACATAGCCGTGCTCCATGGTGTCGAGCACGCGCTTGTAGATGCTCTCCGATGCGTCCATAGCCTCATTCCGAGCCGGCGGCGGACCGAGTTTACACGAGTCGCGAGCGCGCGACCGCGGCCTTGACGAAAGAGGCGAACAGCGGGTGCGGCTCGAAGGGTCGCGATTTCAGCTCAGGATGGAACTGCACCCCGATGAACCACGGATGATCGGGGATCTCCATGATCTCCGGCAGCGCGCCGTCCGGCGAAACGCCCGAGAACACGACGCCGGCCTTCTCCAGCCGCTCCGCCCAGGCCATATTGACCTCGAAGCGGTGACGGTGGCGCTCCATGATCTCGGTCGCGCCGTAGATTTCCGCCGCGCGGCTGCCCGGCTTCAGCCGCGCCGGATAGGCGCCGAGCCGCATGGTGCCGCCGAGATCGCCGCCTTCCCGGCGGACCTCTTTCTCGTTTCCGCGGGTCCATTCGGTCATCAGGCCGACGATGGGCTTGCTGACCGCGCCGAATTCCGAAGAGCTGGCTTCGCTCTCGCCGAGCAGGCTGCGCGCGGCCTCGATCACCGCCATCTGCATGCCGAAGCAGATGCCGAAATAGGGAATGCGCTTTTCCCGCGCGAATTTCGCCGCCCTTATCTTGCCCTCCGCCCCGCGCTCGCCGAAGCCGCCGGGCACGAGAATGCCGTGCACGTCCTCAAGGGCGGAGATCGCCTGCTCCTCTTCTTCGAAGACGGAAGCGTCGATCCACTTTATTTCCGTACGGACATTATTGGCGATGCCGCCATGCGTGATCGCCTCGATCAATGATTTATAGGCGTCCTTGAGAACGGTGTATTTGCCGACGACGGCGATGGTCACCTCGCCGTCGGGGCGCGTGATGCGCTCGACGATGGTCTCCCAGCGCGACAGGTCAGGCGCCGGCGCGTCCGCGATCCCGAACGCGGCGAGCACCTCGTCGTCGAACTTCTCGCGGTGATAGGCGAGCGGCACCTCGTAGATGGTGCGCGCGTCGAGCGCCTGCACGACGGCGGAGGGGCGCACATTGCAGAAGAGCGCGATCTTTTTCCGCTCGCTTTCGGGGATCGGCCGGTCGGCGCGCACCAGCAGCACGTCCGGCTGGATGCCGATGGAGCGCAGCTCCTTCACCGAATGTTGCGTGGGCTTGGTCTTCAGTTCGCCCGCAGAGGGGATGTAGGGCATCAAGGTCAGGTGCACGAACACCGCCTGCCCGCGCGGCAGCTCGTTGCCGAGCTGGCGGATCGCCTCGAAAAAGGGAAGGCCCTCGATGTCGCCGACCGTGCCGCCGATCTCGCAGATGACGAAGTCGGCCTCGCCCGCGTCGTTGAGGATGAACGCCTTGATGGCGTCGGTGACATGCGGAATCACCTGCACCGTCGAGCCGAGATAATCGCCCCGCCGTTCGCGCTCGATGATGCTCGAATAGATCTGTCCGGTGGTGACGTTGTCGCTTTTCGAGGCCGAGACGCCCGTGAACCGCTCGTAATGGCCGAGATCGAGATCCGTCTCCGCCCCGTCGTCGGTCACGAAGACTTCCCCGTGCTGATAGGGGCTCATGGTCCCGGGATCGACATTGAGATAGGGGTCGAGCTTGCGCAGGCGCGCCTTGTAGCCGCGCGCCTGCAACAGGGCTCCGAGAGCCGCCGCCGCAACGCCCTTGCCGAGGGATGAGACCACGCCGCCGGTGATGAAAATGTACCGCGCCATGGAAGTCCGTCGTAACGCGAAACGGCGCGGCGAGACAACATGAAAAGCGCGCCGCGGCGATTTTCTCTCGCGGCGGCGAAAGGCCGCCGGCCGTGAAAGGTCAGTTCTGGTCTGGGTCTTGCGGCGGCGTTTCTTCTTCAGTCGTCGCCGATTCTTCGGTCTTCATCGCGCTCCCGGCAGCCTCAGGCTCGCCGGCCCCGGTCGCCGGCGCGCCGAGCGATTCAAGCAGCTGCTCGGGACTCGGCGCAGGCTCGTCCGCCGCGCCTGCGGGCGCTTCTTCTTCCGGTTCCGCACCGAGGGTGCGCAGGAGGTCTTCCGGCGAGGCCGGCGCGCGGGCCGGCGCCTCCTGACCGGCGTCTTGCGCGCCGGTGAGCTCGCGGATGATCCGCTCCTCGCTTTCGCCGGTGTCCGCCAGCATCGCGAGCCCCAGCGAGGTGCCGAAGAACAGAAAGCCAAGCGCCGTGGTCGTGCGCGTGAGCGCGCTCGCCGCGCCGCGCCCGCTCATGAAGCCGCCGCCCCCGATCCCGAGCGCGCCGCCTTCCGAACGCTGCAGCAGCACGATCCCGATCAGGGCGAGCACGATAAGAACGTGAACAGTCAACAGGACGGCGGTCATCGGCTTCGATCCGTTGCAGAGCGGAAAGGGCTCGCGAGGCCGGCCCCCGCGAGAGGCCGCTGTCTACGCCGGGCGGCCAGTCGCGTCAAATAGGCGCCGGCGGGCGGGTTTTCATCCGCCGCCGCGCCGTCGTCAGTCAGCGCCGGCCGGTCAGGCCGCCTGGCGCGCTTCGATCCAGCGGTCGACGTTCTTTTCGAGAATGCCGAGCGGCATCGCGCCGTCGAGCAGGATGAGTTCGTGGAACGCCCGCAGGTCGAACTTGTCCCCGAGCGCGGCTTCGGCCTTCGCGCGCATCCGCAGGATGGCGAGCTGGCCGGTCTTGTAGGCCGTCGCCTGGCCCGGCCAGACCACATAGCGCTCGATCTCGCGGGTCACTTCGGCCTCGGTCATGCCCGTCTTCGAGATCATGTAGTCGATGGCCTCCTCGCGCGACCAGCGCTTGTGGTGGAGCCCGGTGTCGACCACCAGCCGCACGGCGCGGAACATCTCCGCCTGCAGCCGGCCGAGATCGCCCAGGGGATCGTCGGCGTACATATTCATGTCCTTGGCGGCGAGCCGTTCGGCGTAAAGCGCCCAGCCTTCCGAATAGGCGCTGAAGGGCGACAGCTTGCGCAGCAGCGGGACGTTCTCGATGAGCTGCGAGGCCGAAAGCTGGAAATGGTGACCCGGCGCGGCTTCATGATAAAGCAGCGTCGGCAGGGTCCAGCGCGGATTGTCGGCCGTGTCCTTGAGGTTGATGTAGAAGCGGCCCGGCCGCGAGCCGTCGAGCGCCGGCGGGTTGTAATAGCCGCCCGGGGCGGAGTCCTGCGCGTATTCCGGCACGCGCACGATTTCTAGCGGCTGCGGCGGCAGGGTGATGAAGAAGTCGCCGGCCCTCGCCATCACTTCCTCGTTGAGCTCGACGAGATAGTCGAGCATCGCCTGGCGGCCTTCGTCCGTATTCGGAAACTGATGGGCCGGATCGCTCATCAGCTCCCGGACGCGCTCGGAGACGGAGCCCTCGGCCAGTCCCTGCGAGACCAGGATGGCGTCCATTTCGGCCTCGATGCGCGCGACCTCCGAAAGCCCGATTTCGTGTATCTCATCGGCGCTCAGGTCCGTGGTCGTGTTGGAGCGCAGGGCGGCGGCGTAAATCTCCTGCCCGTTCGGGATGCGCCAGATGCCCGCGTCGTGAGTCGCGGTCTTCGCCATGTCTTCGAACAGGGCGATGATCGCCTCATAGCCGGGGATGACCTCTTTCTCGACGGCCTCTTTCGCCGCGGCGATATAGGCGGCGCGCTTTTCCTCGCTCAGCCCGTCGATCTTTTCGAGCTTGGCCGGCAGGGTCGTCGCCAGCGGGTTGTTCTCCGCGCCGCCCTCGATGAAGGCGCGCATGACCGCGAGCGATTTCTCGATGATGAAGTCCGGCGGCGTCACGCCGTGCATCCGGTCGTCTTCGAGCCGGTCGCGCGTCTCGCGCAGCACGCGGCCGAACTCGTTGAGGCGCGAAATGTAGCGCTTCACGCTCCGTTCGTCCTTGATGACGTGCACGTCGGTCAGGAACTGGGGCAGATTGACCGTCGGGCCGGAAATCTGCGTAACGCGATAGCCGCCATAGTCGAACTCGGCCTGGCGCAGCAGGTTCGCGAAGAACCAGCGGGCGATCTCCCAGCTCAACAGCTCCTGGCCTTCCAGCCCCTCCGGCCCATAGCGATCAAGCATCGCGAGGGCTTTTTTCAGCTTGGCGCGGGTCTTTTCATCCTGGGCCTTGGTGTAATCGCCGAGCTTGCCGCTGTGAAAATCCAGCGGCGTATTGTCGATCATGCCGAGCTGGGTGAGCAGCTCGGGCGAGTCCATGCCCAGCTCGATCGTCGCCTTGTTGATGGCGTTGTTGACGCCGACCGGCTTCCACCAGAACCACGTATAAGCGCCGAAGCCGGCGATGAGCAAAAGGACGATAAGCCCGAGAAGCAGTTTTCCGACAAGCCGCATGCGAAGCCCCCGCTGGTCGCGTTTCTTTTCCTGTAGTCCGGATACTATTCGCCGGCCTCACTGGAAACCGGGCCTGGGCGCGTTTTTCCGGCGCTTCATCGCAAATCCGCCGCCATTTCGTCGATGAGCGCGACGATTCGCGCCGTTTCGGCGTGATGGAGCGCATGGCCGGTATCAGGCAGCACCGCCAGTCTGGCGTGCGGCACTTCCGCGGCCAGGGCCTTCGAATGACGGCGGGGGCTGACCGTCGCATCGGCCGCGCCCGTCACGATCGTCACAGGAAGGCGCAAGGCGCCGTAACGCGATTGCATCGCGACGATCTGCGGCTTGAGCCTTCTCAGATCCTCCGCATTCGCCCTGAAATCGCCGGGCCGGAACAGCAGCGCGAGTCCGGCCTCATCCGCATAATTCGGCGGCGGCTCGTCCGGCGCGAACGACTCCGCCACGCCGCCATTGACCGCCAGCGGCGCGTAAAGCGGAAGGACGAACCGGCGGAACAGGACGCCTGCGACCGGCCATCCCGACGCCTTGTTGTACCAGGCGACGCCGCCGGGCCACTCATGACTGACCGGGGCGAGCAGCACGAGCCCGGCCGTTTCGTCCTGATACTGAAGGGCGTAGGCGAGCGCGACCGCGCCGCCGAAGCTTTGGCCGACGACGATGGGCCGCTCGACGCCGAGCGCGTCGAGCGCGCCCTTGACGAGCGCCGCCTGCCGGTCGAGTCGCCAGCCGTCCCGCGGGCGCTGCGAATAGCCGCGCCCCGGCCGGTCGATCAGCACCACCCGATAGCGCTCGGCGAGCGCATCGCCCAGGGAGATCTTCATGTCGCGCAGATTGACGCTCGCTCCATGAATGAGAACCACCGCCGGCGCGTCCTGCGGGCCGGCCTCGACCACATGCAGCCGCACGCCGTCCGCCTCGACGAAACGGCCCAACGGCGGCGCCTTGCGCTCGGCGTAGAACGACGCGCAGCCGGGCAGAATCGCGGCCGCAGCGACCAGAAGCAGTAAAAACGTGAGCGTCATGCGCCGTCGCCGGATCGTTTGAAGCAGGATCGTCATCGCCCTAGGGACTCGCCGCCGCGATGATCGCGTGGAAGTCTTCCGCCTTGAGGCTCGCGCCGCCGACGAGGGCGCCGTTCACATTCGCGACGGCGAGAATCCCGGCGGCGTTCGCGGGCTTCACCGAACCGCCGTAGAGAATGCGGGCCTCCGGCCCGGCCCGGTCGCGAATGAAGGCGTGCATGGCCCCGATATCCTCGAGCGTCGGGGTGAGCCCCGTGCCGATCGCCCAGACCGGCTCATAGGCGACGACGAACACGCCGGTCTGCGGCAGCGAGCCCGCAAGCTGGCGGGCGACGACCGCCTCGGCCTCGCCCGCCTCGCGCTGGGCGCGGGTCTCGCCGACGCAGACGATAGGCGTGAGGCCGGCGCGCAGGGCCGCTTCGGCTTTCGCCCGCGCCAGCGCGTCGGTCTCGCCGTGATCGGCCCGGCGCTCGGAATGGCCGACGATGACGAAGCGCGCGCCGGCGTCGGCCAGCATCTCGGCGCTGATGTCGCCGGTATGCGCGCCGGACGGCGCCGGGTGACAGTCCTGTCCGCCGGCGAAGACGCCATAGGCCCCGGCGCGTGCGGCCAAGGCGGCGAGCAGGGTCGCCGGCGGACAAATGAGGACGTCGCGGTCCGCCGGCGCGCGCCCGCCCATAAGACCCCCAAGCTTCTCCACCTCGAGAAGCGAGGCCGCAAGCCCGTTCATTTTCCAGTTGCCGGCGATGAGCGGTTTCATGTCCCTCCCCGTTTTGCGCGTTTCGCTTTTGACCCGGTTTCTGCGCGGGGGCGTGCGGAATGTCCAGCCGGCGCGGCGCCGGCGGCGCGCCGGCTTGTGATCGCCGCGCGCGCTCGCTAGGTTCCCGGCGGATCGTCGGCGGGAGCAAACCCGCGCCCGGGAACAGGAAAGCATCGATGCTTCAGCAGGTGCGCAGCGCCCTCAAGGGCGTGGTCGCGTGGTTCGTCATCGTTCTTCTCGTGCTCGCCTTCGCGCTGTGGGGCGTGCCGGAGCTGCGCAATTTCGCGCAAGGATCGCCGCTGCGCGTAGGCAAGGTCGGCTTTTCGAACCAGGCGATCCTCAACGAGTTCAACCGCCAGATGACGGCCCGTCGCAACGAGACCGGCGAGGCCTTCACCCGCGAGGACGCGATCGCCGCCGGCCTGCCCGACGCCGTCATATCCACGCTCGCCGCCCGCTCCGTTCTCGAACAGGAAGCCGGCAAGCTCGGCCTCGTCATGCCCCGTTCGGTCGTGCGCGATTATCTGCACACGAATGAGCGTTTTCAGAACCCCGCCACCGGCCGCTTCGACCAGTTCGCGCTTGAAAGCATTCTCTCGGCGAACGGCTTCACGCCGAGCCAGTTCGAGGAGGTGCTCAAGCGCGATCTTCTGCGCACCGAGCTCATCCAGAGCGTCGCAGCCGGCGGGCTCGCGCCGCGGCCGATGGCCGAGGCGATTCTTTTGCGCGAGGTCGAGCAGCGCCGCATCGCCTATCTGACGGTGACGCAGGACATGGCCGGCGCGCCCGAAAAGCCGACGCCGGAGGCCCTGCGCGCCTATTATGAGGAGAACGCCGCCGCCTTCACCGCGCCCGAATATCGAAGCTTCACGGCGGTCATCCTGCGCGAGGCCGATTTCCGCGAAGGGCGGGAAGCTCCGGAAGAGGATTTGCGCCGTCTTTACGAAGCCAACAAAAGCCGGCTCTACGACATCCCGGAAAAGCGCACGATCTACCAGGCGACCTTCGACTCCGAAGCGGAGGCTCAGGCCGCGGCGTCGGCGCTGCGCCAGGGCCGGCCGTTCGAAGAGATCGCCGCCCAGCGCGGCCTGTCGCTGGAAGCGACGACCTTCGAGGACATCGAACGCGGCGATCTTCTCGACCCCAAAGTCGCCGAAGCCGCCTTCGACCCCGCCCTCGGGCCGGGCGACGTCGCCGATCCGGTGCAGGGCTTTTTCGGCTGGAGCGTCGTTCAGGTGGCCGACGTGACGGCGCCGGAGACGAAAACGTTCGAAGACGTGCGCGAGGAGCTGGAGTCGCAATATTTCGCGCAGGACTCCCGCCGCCGGATGTTCGAGGCCATCGAGGCCATCGAGATGGCGCGCGACACCGGCGCCAATCTTGTGCAGGCGGCTGAGAACGCCGGCGTCGCGGCGCGCCGCGTCGGCCCGGTCGATTCATCGGGCCGGACCCCCGACGGCGAGGCGGTCGCCGATCTGCCGGCGAAGGTTCTTCAGGAGGCTTTCCGGCTCGAAGAGGCTGATGAAAGCACCGCGATCGAGCTCGAAGACAAGGACGGCTATTTCTTCGTTCATGTGGACGACGTGACCCCGCCGGCCCTGCGCCCCTACGAGTCGGTCGCCGAGGCGGTCGAGGCGCGCTGGCGGCGCGAGGAAGCGCAGGCGCGGATCGAGGCCGTCGTCGCCGAGATCAGGCAGGCCGTCGCCGACGGCGCGAGCCTTGAAGAAGCCGCCGCTCCCTACAACCGCGCGCCTATCGTGGAAGTCATTGACCGTTCCGTCCGTAACGAGACTTTCTCGCCCGCCCTTGTCGAGGACATCTTCTTCGCCGATCTTGGCGCGCTGGTCTCCGGTCCGGCCGGCTACGGCCAGGCCCATGTGATCGCCGAGGTCCGCGAGATCGACTTCGCGCGCAACCGCGTCGGCCCCGGCGAGGAGATCGGATTCCGCCAGTTCATCGGCTATCAGCTCGACCAGGAACTGCTCGACGCCTACATCGCCAGCCTGCGGGAGGACTACGGCGTGCGCACGGATCCGAACGCGATCGCGAATCTTTTTTCCGACGCTTATTGACGGCGCGTCGCCCTGGCGCGCCGCTCTAAAAAATGCGCGGCGCGCGACAGATTTCTCCATCCGGGACGGCGGTCTCGATCGCATTCGGCCAATCGCTCAGGCTCTGCTTTTCAGCGAAGCCGTTCGCTTCTAAGCTCCCGCCCGCTTGGGGGAGTCTGAATTCTTTGTGTTGCGCGTCGTCAGCTTCTCCCGGGCCTCATGGGGAGAGTCGCCGGTTCGCCTGCAGGCGAGCGCCGCGCTTTTTCCCCGCAACAACAGCTCGGAGGAAACGATGAAACAGCTATTGGCGGCTTTGTTGGGCGCGACCGCTATGACGGCGGCGGCTCAGGCGGAGGACATCAGCGCGTTCGTCGAAGCGGCGAACGCGCAGCTTCTCGCCGCCGGCCATAATGTCCAGATCGGCATGGTCGAATGGATCAACGACGGAGAAAGCGAACAGATGGGCCAGACCCTTCTGTTCAAGGATGTCGGCAACAAGCAGCTCGGCTTCGACTTCGTGCCAGGCGACCCGCGCCGCGGCGGGCGCACCGACATTCGCCACCGCACGGACGGAACGCAGCCGTCTGCGGACGCCGTCGACACGTTCGGCGCGATCGGTTCGGCCATGCAGACGTGGCAGGATGTGTCATGCTCGAATATTCCGTTGACGGATCTTGGGCTTACCTCCGGTGACATCGGATTCATCCAGTCGCTCATTCCGGGATTTGGCGGAAATCCGAACATCGCCGAGCCGATCATCGCCGGAGCCGATATCACCCACGCGGGCGTGCTGCCCGGCGCGTGGTTCGACGCCGCTTTCGGGCCGAACAGCATTCTCGGCGTCGCGTTCACGATTATGTTCGTGGACGGCGCAGGCAATCCGACCGACATCGACAACAACGGAACGAACGACGCGGCCTATCGCGAGATTTACTACAACGACGCCTTCGTCTGGGTGAACGATCCCAATGACGGCCCCGGCAACGGCGTGATCGATCTCGAATCCGTCGCGCTGCATGAAGCGGGGCACGGCCTCAGCCAGGCTCACTTCGGCAACGCCGCGATCATCAACGCCAACGGCAAGATCCGAATCTCGCCGAAAGCGGTGATGAACGCCGGCTATATCTTCGCCCAGCAGGACCTTCAGGGAAGCGATATCGGCGGGCACTGCAGCAACTGGTCAAGCTGGCCGACCAATTAAGCGGCCTCGGCCGCCACATCCGGGAAGGGCCCCTTGACCGGGGCCCTTCGCTTTCTTGGCTCACCGTTCGTCCGCCGCCGCCACGCGGCCGTCTTGCGACCACGCGTCGTCCACTTCGAGCAGCGCCGCCGTCGTCGCCAGCTCGAAACCGCGCGCCGGCGCGGAGGTGAGCCAGGGCCCGAGCGCGGCGAGCGTGTCGGGCCGCGGATGGCAGATGGCCACCGCATAGCCCGTCTCGCGCGCAATGCGTTCGACCAGCGCGAGCTGGCGCACGACCGTCTCGGGCCCCGCTTCCGGATCGAGAAACACGTCGCGCGCGAACACCCGCGCCCCGACGGCGCGGCCCGCCTCGGCCGCAACGCTGCCGGCGGTCGTCACCGAATCGATGAAATAAAGCCCGCGTTCGTCGAGCACGGAGAGCACCGTCTTCATCGCCGCTTCGTGGCGGGTCATGCGCGAGCCCATGTGATTGTTGACGCCGGAATAGCCCTCGATGCGCGAAAGATTCCATGCAAGCGCCGACAGAAGCTCCGCGCCCGTCATGTTTGCGCGCAGCGCATTGGGTCCGGGATCAACCGGCCCGTCCGGCTCCATCGGCAGGTGAAGCAGGATCTCGTGCTCCGCCGCGCGGGCGCGATCGACCATGGCCTGCGCGCCCTGCGCATAAGGAAGAAAGGAAAGGGTGAGCGGGCCGGGCAGCGCCATGACGTTTTCGAACGCCGCCGGGTCCAGCCCCATGTCGTCGAAAATGACGATGATCTTCGGCCTGCCGGGGGGAAGCGCCGGCGGCGCGAAGCGCTCCGGCTCGGCCCCGGCGCGAAGCGCGGCGACGACCTTCTCGCGCTCGTCGAAGACGCCCGACGACCGCGCCGGCCCGTCGCGCAGTTCGAACGGAGCCGGCGGCGTCCAGCGGCCCGCCTCGGCGATCGCGCCGCGGCCCGCCATATAGGCGCCGACCGCCCCGAACGCGACGCCGAGCGCGGCCATCACGGCCGAGGCGACGAGGCCGGCCCAGCCGGCCCGCGCGGCGCGGCGCGGTCTGACGCGCCCTCCTCCGCCTTTATGGCGCCTGTTCATGCTCGTCTTTCGCCAAGCCGCGGCCGGGTCCGGTTGCGCCGGCGCCGCGGGCCGCTATTGTCACGCGCTCCGGTCATTTCATGATTCTGCGCGCCATGACCCCCGCCTTTGCGATCGCTGCGACCGCCGCCCGAAGGAGCCGCCCGTGAGCGCTTTCCGCGTCTTTCTCGACCGGGCGGCGAGCGGCCGGGCGTTGACCGGCGCCGAGATGCGCGCGGCCATGGACCTTCTGCTCGAAGGGGCGGCCTCGGACATCGAGGCGGCAGGCTTCCTGATGGCGCTGCGCGCGCGGGGCGAGAGCGTCGAGGAGATCGCCGCGGCCGCCGAGGCGATGCGCGAAAAGGCGACGAAGGTCGCCGCGCCGGCGGACGTGATCGACACCTGCGGCACCGGCGGCGACGGCGCCGGCGCCTTCAACATCTCGACGGCGGCGGCGCTGGTCGCGGCCGGCGCCGGCGCGAAGGTCGCCAAGCACGGCAACCGCGCCGTCACCTCGAAATCAGGCTCTTCGGAAGTGCTCGAAGCGCTCGGCGTCAATCTCGCCGCGCCGCCGGAGACGATCGCCCGCGCCATTCGCGAGGCGGGCGTCGGCTTCATGTTCGCCGCCTATCACCACCGCGCCGTGGCCAATGTCGCCGGCGCGCGCAAGGCGCTCGGCGTGCGCACGCTGTTCAACCTGCTCGGCCCCCTCGCCAATCCGGCCGGCGCGCGCCGCCAGCTGATGGGCGTGTTCTCGAAGGATCTGGTCGAGCCGCTGGCCGAAGCGCTTCTGCGCCTCGGCGCAGAGGCCGCCTGGGTGGTGCACGGATCGGACGGCCTCGACGAGCTGACCACGACCGGCCCCAGCTTCGTCGCGGAAGTGAAGGCGGGCCGCATTCGCCGCTTCGAGATCGCCCCGGAGGACGCGGACCTGCCGCGCGCCGCGCCAGAGGCGCTGAAAGGCGGCGGACCCGCCGAGAACGCCGAGGCCGTGCGCGCGCTCCTCGCCGGCGCGCCGTCGGCCTATCGCGACATCGTCGTCCTCAACGCCGCAGCCGCGCTGGTCATCGCCGGCGTCGCCCCCGATCTGAGGGAAGGCGCCCGCCGCGCCGCCCGCGCCATCGACGAAGGCAGAGCGCGCGCGGCGCTCGACCGGCTTGTCGCCGTCACCAATGAGGGCGCTTCGTGACCATCCTCGACGACATCATCGCCTACAAGCGGGAGGAGGTGCGCCGCGCCCGCGCGGACGCGCCGCTCGGCGCGCTTGAAAGCCTCGCCCGCGAGGCCGGCCCGCCCCGCGGCTTCGCCGCCGCTCTGGCGCGCAAGGCGGCGAACGGCTTCGCCCTGATCGCCGAGATCAAGAAGGCGAGCCCGTCCAAGGGCCTCATCCGCGCCGACTTCGACCCGGCCGCCCACGCGCGCGCCTACGCCGAAGGCGGCGCGGCCTGTCTGTCGGTGCTGACCGACGGGCCGAGCTTTCAGGGCGCGCCGGACCATCTGCGCGCCGCGCGCGCGGCCTGCGCCCTGCCCGTCCTCAGGAAAGACTTCATGATCGACCCCTATCAGGCTGTGGAAGCAAGGGCTTGGGGCGCAGACTGCATCCTTCTTATCATGGCGTGTCTGACGGACCAGCAGGCCGCCGATATCGAGTCCGCCGCGCTCGAACTCGGTATGGACGCGCTGATCGAGACCCATGACGAGCGGGAGGTCGAGCGCGCGCTCGCTCTGCGCTCGCGGCTGATCGGCGTCAACAACCGCGATCTGAGAACCTTCGAGACCGCGCTTTCGACGACCGCCCGCCTCGCCCGCCTCGTTCCCTCGGATCGGCTGGTCGTCGCCGAAAGCGGCGTCGCCGACCATGACGACCTCGTCATGTTGGCGGGCTACGGGGCGAAGGCGTTCCTGGTCGGCGAGAGCCTCATGCGCCAGGAAGACGTCGCCGCCGCGACGCGAGCGCTGCTCAGCCCCGGCGAGCGCTGCTAGGGTCGAAACTCCATTATCCCGCCGGCCGCGATAGTTGAGTTTTGGCGCTAACCCCTTGAAATTTTCCACAACTTCGCATTGACGCGGCGCGAGAACAACCATAGAACGTTGTCAGTTTGTTCCGCCGTCGTTTCGGCCGCGCAAGGACAGGCGCGCCTCCCTCGACCGGGCGGGCGAGGGACGAGACCAGAGGGCGAGACCAGGAAGGCGATCCCATGCTGACAAAAAAGCAGCGCGAACTGCTGATCTTCATCAGCGACCGCATCAAGGAGACTGGCGTGTCCCCCTCCTTCGACGAGATGAAGGAGGCGCTGGACCTCAAGTCCAAGTCGGGCATCCACCGGCTCATCACGGCGCTCGAAGAGCGCGGGTTCATCCGGCGTCTGCCGCACCGGGCCCGCGCGCTGGAGGTTCTGCGCCTTCCCGAAGCCGCGAGCGCGCGCGGCGGCGCGGACCGGGCCTTCGCCCCCTCCGTGGTGCAGGGCCGCTTCGGCAAGGGCAAGCGCCTCCCCGCCCGGCGCCCCGCCGCGGCGGAGGATCCCGGCTCGCTGGAGCTGCCGATCCTCGGGCGCATCGCCGCCGGCACGCCCATCGAGGCGATCCAGCACGAGGTGGACCGGGCCGCCGCGCCGCGCGCCATGCTGCGCGGCGGCGAGCATTTCATTCTCGAGGTGCAGGGCGACTCGATGATCGAGGCCGGCATCTTCGACGGCGATCTCGCCGTCATCCAGCGCTGCTCGGACGCCCAGAGCGGCGACATCGTGGTCGCGCTCGTGGACGACGAGGAGGCCACCCTCAAGCGCATTCGCAAGAAGGGCAATTCCATCGCCCTCGAAGCCGCCAACCCGGCCTATGAGACCCGCATCTACGGCCCCGACCGCGTCGCCGTGCAAGGAAGGCTGGTGGGGCTCATGCGGCGGTATTGAGCGCGCGGCGGTTGCGGGGCGCCTGTCAATCGACCCTTCGTCTGGAAGTCGAGAGCCGCAGGTTCGGCGACATTTTTTCGTGTGCAGATGTTTGCCTTCCTTGTCATCCCGGGGCGATCCGGAGGATCGAACCCGGGATCCAGAAATGGAGTCAGCGTCTGGATCCCGGCTTTCGCCGGGATGAGCGGAGAATGAAGCGAGCGCTGAGAGCTCACTCTGGCGGCTTTCCGCCTTAAGGGACCCCGCTTCTTGTCTGACGGCCTCATCCTCCCGCGCCCGTCCACGGCCTCTTGCCGCGCATTTCCGCAACCGTCCGTATGCGTATCGCGCCGTCCCGGCCGATCCAGACGGCGTGAGCGCCCTCGCGCCAGACCGCGCCGCGATCGACGAGCCGGGCTGCGCAGGCTCGCCCGTTCGCCCCGTCCAGAAAGTAAAGCGCGACGACGAGATCGGCGCGCGCGCAGTCCTCGGCCAGGCCCAGCGGATCGGTCGAAACCGCGAGCCGCGCCCCGCGCAGGACCGCGACGCAGCCCTCCGGCCCGCACCGGCCGACCTCCCTGAGCCTGCCCGTCGGCGCGGCTTCCGGGTCGAGGCCCGCGGCCTCCTTCCATAGATCCAGCGCGAAACGGTCCTTGCGCGGATCGAACGCGGCGAGCATCGGCCCGTCCGTATCGTCCTTGACGCGGACCGCCAGATTCTCGCCCGACCCGGCGACGAACAGGTCCGGCGGCGGCGACAGCGCGATCATGACTCCGGCGAGCGGGATCGCCGCAAGACCGGCCAGGCGCCACGGCGCGCTCTGCAGGCACAGCCACAGCCCCCCGAGCGTGAGCGCCCCGAGCGCGGCCGGCGGCCATTGCGGGGTGAACGCGACCGCGCCTGGCTGGCTTGAGACCGCGCGGGCCACGGCGAGAATCCAGTCCACGCCCTGCGCGGCCGCCCGCCACGCCCAGCCGTCGAGCCCGAGCGGCGCGAGCGCCAGCGCCGTCAGGGCGAACGGCATGATCCAGAAGGCCATCAGCGGCATGGCGGCGAGATTGGCCGGCAGGCTGTAGATCGCCGCGTAATTGAAATGATAGAGCGCGAAGGGCGCGGTCGCCGTCGCCGCGATCGCGTCCGTCGCCGCGATCCCGACGACATAGCGCCGCGCCCGCGCGTCGAACGCGAAGCTGCGCGAAGGATCGGCGCGGCGCGAGGCCCATTCATAAGCCGCGATCAGCGCCGTCGCCGCCGCGAAGGACATCTGAAAGCCGGGATGCATGACCGCCTCCGGCGTCGTAAGTAGGATGACGCTCGCGGCGATCGCCACGTTCCGCAGCGACAGCGCGCGCCGGTCCGCCAGAATCGCGAGAAAGACGATCGAGGTCATGATGAAGGCGCGTCGCGCCGACCATCCGCCTCCGGACAGAATGAGATAGCCGACGCCGGCGGCGAGCGCCGCGGCGGCGGCCCACTTCTTGATCGGATGGCGCAACGCCGCCGGCTCGACCGCGGCGAGCGCCAGCCGCACGGCGAAAAAGACGAGCCCCGTCGCCAGCCCCATATGCAGGCCGGAAATGGCGAGCAGATGCGCAAGCCCCGAGCGCTGAAGCGCGCGCTCGGCCGCCTCGGGAATCGCCTCGCGCTTGCCGGTGGCCACCGCGGCGACGATGGCCCCGCCCTCGCCCGGCGCGGCGGCGACGATCCGCCGCGCAAGCGCGAGCCGGGCCGTCTCGACCCGCGCCCGCAGCCGGCCGGCGAAGGGCGTTTCCTCCGCATCGAGCCTTTCGGGCGCCGTCACCGCATAGCCGACCGCCCCGATCCGCTGGAAATAGAGATGTCGCGCGAAATCGAACGCGCCGGGCGCGGCCGGCGGCGGCGGCGGATTGAGCCCCGCCCTGAGCCTTATCCGCTCGCCCGGCAAGGCCTCGAACTCCCGCCCGCGCCAGGACACGCGCACGCGCGCGGGCGTCGCCCCGGGCGGAAGGCGCGCGATGGAGTCGACCGCAATCACGAATCGCCGGGACGCGGCCGACTCCTCCACGGAGACGAGCCGGCCCGTCACCTCTCGCGGAGTCAAAGCGCGCTCAAACGGGGGCGCGGCGACGAGGGCCGCGCGCAAGTCGGCCGCGAGGAAACCGAGCGCGGCGAGCGCGATTCCGGCGGCCACGGCCCGTCGCCAGTCGCCGGAAAAGGCCCGCGCGGCTAGGACGGCTGCGGCCAGCAGGAGAACGCCTGAAAAGCCCGGCGGCTCGACCCTGAGAGAGAAATAAAAGGCCGCCCCCGACCCGATCGCGACCGGCGCCCACAGCGCCAGACGTCCGGCCTCGGCGGCGCTCCAGCGGCCGATCGCCGCGCCCGCCGCAGCCGCTAGCTTTGAGAACCGCCGCGTCCGGTCTCGCGCCGCGCGCCGCCAGACCTCGCGGGCCGAGCCCGGCGCCGAGCCGGTTTCGTCCATGCCGCCCCCCGCTCCGCCGGCCTCGCGGGAGGCCGGCGGGACCGATCCGCTCTGTCTGCTGAACGCAACCCGCGCGGCGGCCGCCCGCCGCTTTCTGGAAACCGCGGCGTAAACCGTGCTAAACGCCGCGCGCGCTTCCCGCGCCAGAAAAACCGAAAGCCGATCCCGCCGCAACCATGTCCGAACCCGTGGTCACCCGCTTCGCGCCGTCGCCCACCGGCTATCTTCATATAGGGGGCGCGCGCACGGCGTTGTTCAACTGGCTCTATGCGCGCGCGCGCGGCGGCCGGTTCCTGCTGCGCATTGAGGACACCGACCGCGCGCGCCACAATGAAGCGGCGGTCGCGGCGATCATCGACGGGCTATCGTGGCTCGGCCTCGACTGGGACGGCGAGCCGGTCTCGCAATACGCCCGGCGCGACCGCCATGCCGAGGTCGCGCATGCGCTGCTGGACAAGGGCGCTGCCTATCGCTGTTACATGACGCCGGAAGAGACCGAGGCCGCGCGCGAGCGCGCCCGCGCCGAGCAGGTCCGCTTCGAAAGCCCCTGGCGCGACGCCGATCCCGCGCGCGCCCCCGCGGACAGGCCCTTCGCGGTGCGCTTCAAGGCGCCGCGCGCGGGAGAAACGATCGTGCGCGACGCGGTGCAGGGCGAAGTCCGCTTTCCCAACGACGCGCTGGACGATCTCATTCTGCTGCGAAGCGACGGCGCGCCGACCTACAATCTCGCCGTCGTCGTGGACGATCACGACATGGGCGTGACTCATGTCGTGCGCGGCGACGATCATCTCAACAACGCCGCGCGCCAGCAGCAAATTTACGAAGCGCTGGGCTGGCGCGTTCCGGTTTTCGCGCACGTTCCGCTCATTCACGGGCCCGACGGCAAGAAGCTGTCGAAGCGGCACGGCGCGCTCGGCGTCGAGGCGTATCGCGACGACGGTTTTCTTCCCGAAGGGCTTGCGAACTATCTGCTGCGTCTCGGCTGGTCGCATGGCGACGATGAGATCATTCCGCGCGAAAGGGCGCTCGAATGGTTCGACATCGCCGACATCAACAAGGCGCCGGCGCGGCTCGACTTCGAAAAGCTCCGTCATGTGAACGCCCATTACGTCCGGACGCTGACGGATGACGCCTTCGCCGAAAAGGCCGCGCCTTTCATTGAAGCGGCGGGCCATGCGCTCGATGAAGAACGCCGGGCGATGCTCGTTCGCGCCGCGCCCTTCCTGAAAGAGCGCTGCGCGACGCTGAAGGACGTCGTCGAGGCCGGCGCGTTCCTGTTCCTTGCGCGCCCACTCGCCGTCGAAGGCAAGGCGGCCAAGCCCCTGCAAAAGGAAGGCGCGCGCGCGCTGGTCAAGGACGTCGCCGCCCTGTTAACCAACGAGGCGGACTGGTCGGATGCGGCCGCGCTTGACGAGGCGCTCAGGAATTTCGCCGAATCGCGCGGGCTGGGTTTCGGCCAGGTAGGCCCGGCCCTGCGCGCCGCCCTGACCGCCGGCCGGCCCGCGCCTGGTCTCGGCGAGACGCTGTACAGCCTGGGGCGCGCGGAATCCCTCGCCCGGCTGGCCGATCAGGCCGGGTGACAGGCCGCTGAAGCGGGGTCTGGAAAGCCGCGCGCAAGTCTCTATGATCGCGCCGCAACAGAATTGACGCACCGCACAAGAGGAGCCGTTCGATGCAAAGCAAACTGAGGCCGGCCGGTTCGATGACCGTGAGCTATGACGGCAAGACCACGGAATTGCCGGTCTATGAAGGCTCGCACGGCCCCCGCGTCGTGGACATTCGTTCCTTCTATAAGGAGACGGGGCTTTTCACCTACGATCCGGGCTACACCGCCACGGCGAGCTGCGAGTCGCAGATCACCTATATCGACGGCGACGAAGGGGTGCTGCTCTATCGCGGCTATCCCATCGAAGAGCTCGCGGAGAATTCCGACTTCCTCGAAGTCGCCTATCTTCTTCTGCACGGCGAGCTGCCGACGCGCGGCCAGCAGAATGAATTCAACCGCGCGATCACCCTCCACACCATGGTGCACGAGCAGCTCAAGAACTTCTACAACGGCTTCCGCCGCGACGCCCATCCGATGGCGATCATGGTCGGGGTCGTCGGCGCTCTGTCAGCCTTCTATCACGACTCCACCGACATCACCGACAAGAAGCAGCGGATGATCGCCAGCCATCGCATGATCGCGAAAATGCCGACCATCGCGGCGATGGCGTACAAATACTCGATCGGCCAGCCGTTCATCTTTCCACGGAACGATCTCTCCTACACGGCGAATTTCATGCGCATGTGCTTCGCCGTGCCGGCCGAGGAGTACGAGGTCAATCCGGTCCTGTGCGACGCTCTCGACAAGATTTTCATCCTGCACATGGATCACGAGCAGAACGCCTCGACCTCGACGGTGCGGCTCGCGGGCTCGTCCGGCGCGAACCCGTTCGCCTGCATCGCGGCCGGCATCGCCTCGCTCTGGGGGCCGGCGCACGGCGGCGCCAACGAGGCGGCGCTCAACATGCTCGAAGAGATCGGAACGCCCGAGCGCATCCCTGAATATATCGCGCGTGCGAAAGACAAGAACGACCCGTTCCGCCTGATGGGCTTCGGGCACCGCGTCTACAAGAACTACGATCCGCGCGCGAAGGTGATGCAGAAAGCCTGTCACGAAGTCCTGGCCGCGCTGGGCGTCAAGAACGACCCGCTGCTCGAGACCGCGATGGAGCTCGAGCGAATCGCGCTTAGCGACGACTATTTCATCGAGAAGAAGCTCTATCCCAATATCGACTTCTATTCCGGCATCACGCTGAAGGCGCTGGGCTTCCCGACGACGATGTTCACGGTGCTGTTCGCGCTCGCGCGCACCGTCGGCTGGATCGCTCAGTGGACGGAGATGATCGAAGATGACAACCAGAGGATCGGTCGGCCGCGCCAGATTTACACCGGCGCGCGCCAGCGCTGCTACGCGCCGATCCACAAGCGCTGACGGGCGCGGCGGCGGGCCGGCATGGACTATCTCGTCATCGGCGCGACGGCGTTCGTCGCCTCCGGCCTGACGTTGTTTTCCGGATTCGGGCTCGGAACCGTGCTGCTGCCGGCTTTCGCCCTGTTCTTTCCCGCCCCGCTTGCGGTCGCGGCGACCGGCGCGGTCCATCTCGTCAACAGCCTGTTCAAGGCCGCGCTTCTGGGCGCCGACGCCGACTGGCGCATGGTCGCGCGCTTCGGCCTGCCGGCGGTTCCGGCCGCCATCGCCGGCGCCTGGCTGCTCGCCGGCCTTGAAGCGACGCGGCCGCTGTTTACGTGGACCGCGTTCGGACGCGATTTCGGACCGGCGCCCGCCGGCTTGGCGATCGGCCTTTTCATGATCGTCTTCGCCGCGCTGGAATTGCAGCCCTGGTTTCAGAAGCTGGCCGTTCCGGCGAAATACGCCCCGCTCGGCGGGATCGCTTCCGGCTTTCTGGGCGGGCTCGCCGGCCAGCAGGGCGCGCTGCGCTCCATGTTTCTGCTGAAGTCGGGAATGCTGCCGGCGCAGTTCGTCGCGACCGGCGCGCTCATCGCCGCCATCATCGACCTGTCGCGCATGCCGACCTACGCCGCGCGATTTTCTTCCGACATCATCGGCGAAGCGCGCGATGAAATCGGACTCATCGCAACCGGCGTCGCATGCGCTCTCGCCGGCGCGCTGGGCGGGGCGCGGCTGGTCAGGAAAGTCACCATCGGCTCGCTGCGCGCGATCGTCGCCGCAATGATGATCCTGATCGGCGCCGCGATCGCCGCCGGCGTGATCGGCGGGTGAGGCTTTCTTTTGTAATTATTCCGTCTGCGTTGAAACCGGCGAATAGCCGAGGCCGTCGGAGCCGCGCCCGGCAGGCAGCGTGCGGACGATCGACCAGCCGTCCGTGGCGATCTCGACGATCTTCGCCGAGCCCGTCGCCGCGACCCACAGCCGGGCGCCGTCCGGCGAGAAGAGCATCGTCACCGGGATGCGCGCGTCAACGGCTGCAAGGTCGATCGCCGCGACGCGCGCGCGCGTCGCGGCGTCATAAATCGAGACCCGATCGAGGTCAGGCTCGCTCACGGCGGCCATCGCGCCGTCGGGGCTGATCTCGACCCGGATCGGCACGCCGTCAGTCTCGAACTCGGCGCGCTTTTCAAGCGTCGCCGCGTCGAAAATCATCACTGAGCGCGAGCCGTTGTTCCCGACCCAGATTTCCTTTCCATCCGGCGTGACGGCGATCGCCTCCGTCCCCTCGCCCGCTTTCACGTCGGCGACTTTTTCAAGCGTCTCCAGGTCGACGACCGTGAAGCTTCCCGAACCGATGTTCGAAACGAATGCCCGCTTCGCGTCGGGCGAAAGCGCGACCATATGCGAGCCGTCCTGATCGGTGGCGACCGCCCCGACGAGCGCGCGCTCGCCTATGTCGACGACGACGACGTCTTTGGTGATCTCGGTCGTGACGATCGCCCGGTCGCCGCCGGGGATCCATTTCAGGCCGTGCGGGCCCTTGTGGGCGCCGAGCGATATTTCGCCGACCTTGCGCGCCGTCGCCACGTCGAACAGATGCAGCGTGTTTCCTTCGTAATTCTGCGTCCGGTAGGAAACGACGACCGCGAGCGCCCCGTCAGGCGAGACCGCGATCTCATGCGGCGACCGGCCGGTCTCGCGACGCGCGACCTCTTCGCCGCCGGCGAGATCGATGAAGCTGACCGTGTGCTCGTTCTTGTTGCCGACGACCAGCGTTTCCGCCAACGCCGTCGCGCCGGCGGCCAGAGCGATAAGACCCAGCGCGAGCCCCCGCATGGCGATCCTCCTCCCTGAGAGCGCGCCCCTTTCCGCCGGATATTGGCGCGCCGGCCTGGTGCGGGCGGTGGGACTCGAACCCACACGGGCTTTCGCCCAACGGATTTTAAGTCCGTTGCGTCTACCAGTTCCGCCACGTCCGCCCGGCGCCAGCGGTGTAACATCGCCCGCCCCGCAGGCAAAGCGCCCCGCAGCCGCGCCGCCCGTCCCCGCTGACGGCGAATTCACGCGAAAATCTCCCGAACGATCTTGCGGGCGGACGCCGCCAGGCGTATCCGCGCGTTTCAAGCTCTCTTTCCACGCCTCGGGCCTTCATGCTGCAAGCCGTCGCCGCCATTTCCGCCCTTCTGCTTGCGGCGGCGATCCTGTTGGCCGGGAACGGCCTACAGTCGACGCTCATCTCCGTGCGCGCCAATATCGAGAGCTTCCCGACGGCGCTCATCGGCGTGCTGATGTCGGCCTACTTCGCCGGCTTCGTCGCCGGCTGCCGGATCAACCCGACCTTCATCAAATCGGTCGGGCATATCCGCACCTTCGTGGCGCTGGCCTCCATCGGTTCGGCGAGCGCGCTGGCGCACGCGCTCATCATCGACGTAACTGTGTGGGCGATCTTGCGGGCGATCACCGGCTTCTGCTTCGCCGGGCTTTTCATGGTGATCGAGAGCTGGATCAACGAGCGAGCCACCAACGCCAATCGCGGACGGATCCTTTCCGTGTACCGCATCATCGATCTTGTGGCGCTCACCGTCGGCAACGCCATGCTCACCATCGCCGATCCGGCGAGCTTCGAGCTGTTCGCGATCGTCTCGATTCTGGTCTCGATCGCGCTGGTCCCGGTGGCGCTGACCCGCAGCCCCGCGCCGAAGCCCATCGAGACGGCGCGTCTCGACATTCCGAAGCTGTTCGCGGTTTCGCCCGCCGCGGCCGCCGCCGCGCCGCTCGCCGCGCTCGCCAACGCCGCCTTCTGGGCCATGGGGCCGGTCTACGTCCAGCGGCTCGGCCATGACGCCGCGACCATCGCAGCTTTCATGAGCGCGGCGATCATCGGCGCGGCGGCGCTGCAATGGCCGCTCGGCTGGCTGTCCGACCGCATCGACCGACGCAAGGTGATGGCGGGCGCGAGCCTGATGGGCGCGTTGTCGGCTTTCGCCCTCGCGCAGTTCGGCGCAGCTTCCCAGACATTGCTTATCGCGCTCGGCGCCCTCGTCGGCGCGTTCATCATCCCGATGTTCGGCCTCGCCGCCGCCCACGCCAACGACCACGCCGCGCCCGAAGAAGCGGTCGCGACCAATGGCGGGCTGCTTTTGCTGCACGGCCTTGGTTCCGTGGTCGGCGCGGCCGCAGGCGGGGTCATCATCTCCCTCGCCGGGCCGAGCAGTCTGTTCGACTATGTGGGCGTCGTCTACACGGCGACGGCCGCTGTCTGCATCTATCGCATCACGCGCCGCGCGCCTTTGCCGGAAGAGGAGAAAACGCCCTTCGTGCCGGTTCCGAAGAACGCCGCGCCGACGGTGTTCGAAATCGCGCAAGAAGAAGGCGCCGAAACCGCAAAGACTCCGACGCCTTCCTGACGCGAATCTCCAGCCGCCGAGGGAGGCGAACGGCGAAGACGCGCGCCGTCCCGAATAGCCTCTCGCGGGTCAGGCCTTGAGTTTGGCCTCGACCACGGCGTCGCGCCTGATCTTGCACTCCCCGACCAGCGTCGCGCCGCCGTCGGCCGCGCGCAATTCGACAGTCAGCCGCTTGGTCGCGCCGTCGCGGGCCTTGGCGAGCTTGACGTCGTAATTCGCCGAATCGACGCCGGCTTCGGCGGCGACGGCGTCCGCGCAGAGCGCCTTCTCGGCGTCCCAGGAACCGGCGAGGGCGGGCCCGGCGGTCAAGGTCGCCGCCAGCAGCGCACCTGTAAGACTTCGAAATGTCACAGCTTTCTCTCCTGATCGCGTGAGGATGATGTCACGTATAAGCGACTTTACACTTTATTTTTATATAGCGTAAAGCCATATTTCATGACGCGCATGTGAACTAAGCTGATTGGACGGCCCGTCTGGGATAGGCGAGGAAGAAGATGCGCCACAACGACGCGCGGCGAATGGGCGGGGAGGAACGCGCTTGAGCCGGACATACAACCAGGGCTGCATGCTCGCCTACGCCCTCGACAATCTGGGCGAGCGCTGGACCCTGCTGATCGTACGCGACCTGTTTCTGGGTCCGCGCGGCTTCGTCGACCTGCAGACGAGCCTCGGCATCGGCGGCAGTTTGCTCAGCAAGCGCCTCAAGGAGCTGGAGGAGATGCGCCTCGTCACGTCGGAAACGCCGGACGGCAGGCGCAACCTCTATCGCCTCACCCCCCTTGGCGAGCAGCTTCGACCGACTATTCGCGCCATGATGCGCTGGTCGCTGCGCTTCATGAAGGAAACCGCCGGAGAGGCCGCGTTCGAAAAAATGCGTCAGGCCCATGAGAAGCCGGACTCGGCCGCGCTCGGCCTTGAGATGTACGCCGAACACCACCGCGACCCCTCGCTTAGCTATGTCGCGCATCTCATCATCAGCAGTCATCCGTATACGGTTTATTACATGAACGGCGAGATGATCGTGCGACGCGGAACGGACGCCCCGGCCATGGCGCGGATCGAGACCGATATCCAGACCGTGTTCCGCGGCTTGCGGCGCGAGCTCGACGCGGAGGACGTGCGCCGGCTGTCGACGACGGAAGGCGCGCCGGAGGTTCTGGCGCATCTTCTTCAATGCATCGGCTCGAAAAGGCCGGCGGACAAGGCGGCCTGAGGTTTCTGCAGGAGAGACGGCGGCAGACGCGCCTCAGCACTCCACCACGTTCACGGCGAGACCGCCCTGGCTCGTTTCCTTGTACTTGCGCGACATGTCGAGGCCGGTCTGGCGCATGGTCTCGATCACCTGATCGAGGGAGACCTTGTATTCCTCCGCCGCGCGCAGCGCGAGACGCGCCGCGTTGACCGCCTTCACCGCGCCGATCGCGTTGCGCTCGATGCAGGGGATCTGCACGAGCCCGCCGACGGGATCGCAGGTGAGCCCGAGATTGTGCTCCATGCCGATCTCGGCCGCGTGCTCGACCTGCGCCGGCGTTCCGCCCCAGATCGCGGCGAGCCCGCCCGCCGCCATCGAGCAGGCTACCCCCACCTCGCCCTGGCAGCCCATCTCCGCCCCAGAAATCGAGGCGCGCTGCTTGTAGAGCATCCCGATCCCGGCGGCGGTGAGAAGAAAGACGCGGATCTGCGCGATGTTCTCCTTCCCGTCCTCGGTGCAATAGTGCATGAGCACCGCCGGGATGATGCCCGCCGCGCCGTTGGTCGGCGCCGTGACAACCCGCCCGCCGGCGGCGTTCTCCTCATTCACCGCCATGGCGTAGACGTTGAGCCAGTCGAAAAGCTGCTCGCGCTCATTGGCGAGCGGGGCTTCGAGAAGCTTCTTGTAAAGCGCCGGCGCGCGGCGCCTGACCTTGAGCCCGCCTGGCAATTCGCCTTCGGTTTTCAGCCCCCGCTCGATGCAGTCGCGCATCGCCGCCCAGATGCGGTCGAGCGCGGCGAGGGTTTCCGCGCGCGGGCGCAGATCGTCCTCGTTTTCGAGGATGACCTCGTGGATCGCGAGGCCCTTGTCGCGGCAAATGGCGAGCAGCTCCTTCGCGGAGCCGAAAACATGCCGGCCTTTGCGCGCGGTCGCGATCATGTCGTCCTTCGCCGGCGCGGTCAGCTGCTTCGCGCTTGCGATGAACCCGCCGCCTACGGAGTAATAGGTCTGGTCGAACAGCGTCTCGCCGGCCGAATCGAACAGGACGAGCCGCATCTCATTGGGATGAAGTTCGGGGATGATCTCGCCGCGGAACGCGATGTCGCGCGCCGGATCGAAGCCGATCTCGGGCCCTTCGGCGAGCGCGAGCAGCTTCGCGTGGCGCACGCGCGCCAGCGCGTCTTCGGCTTCGTCCGGCGCGACCGCGTCCGGCGCGTAGCCCAAAAGCCCGAGGATCGCCGCTTTGTCGGTGCCGTGCCCGGCCCCGGTGAGAGCCAACGAACCATGCAGGTCGACCCGGACCCGCGCGGCCCTGTCGAGAACGCCCGCCTCTTCAGCCTCGGCCAGAAACCGCGCCGCAATGCGCATCGGCCCGACCGTATGCGAACTCGACGGCCCGAGCCCGATCTTGAAGATGTCCGCGACGCTCAGCATGGGACCGTCATAGCGCGAAAGCCGGCGGCGCGGAAAGACGGTCGCCGCGCGCCGCTCTGTTTGCGCTAGCGTCGCGCGTCAGACAGCTTCGGGGCGAGCTTTTCCGAATCGTACAGCGACTCGCCGCGCTGCGCCGCGAGATAAGGCGCGAGGGCGGCGAGCGCCGCGCGCGCTTCCTCGATGCGATGCAGGACGGCTTGCGCGTCCTCGCCGGCGCCGGCGCGCGCGCGAACGGCGCCGATGTCGCGCGCCGACGCTTCCAGCCTCGCGCGCGCTTCGGCCAGAGACGGTCCTGCATAGCGTTCGTGAATCCGGCCTAAAGCCTGCTGCGCGCTCGAAAGAAGAAGATCGGCCGTCGCTCCGTCTTTCCGCCCGAGCGCCGCGGCGGCGGCGGCGAGCGCGCGGTCCACCGTCTCCAGCGCGCGCGTTTCCATGTGCGGAACAGGACCGTCCGGACACGCCGCTTCGTCAAGATGGGCGACATAGGCAGCAAGGCCGTCGAGCGTCGCGGCCGGCGGCGGCGCGCCCTGAAACTCCTCGGTCACCACGCTTTCGATGAAGGCGCGCAGGCTGTTCGCCCTGGCGCCCGAGCCGAAGACAGCCTTGTCGCCGGCGCCGACGAGGCTCGGAATGGGCAGCGGGTTGAAGACGCCGTCCTCGCGGACCTTGCTGAACAGGGAGGACGTCACGTCAGCTCGCCCCGGCGCGTCGGACAGCCCCGCGAGAAAGAAATCCGGATTGTCGCGCCCGTCGCGATGACAGGAGTCGCAGGACAGTCCGGCGCGCGCGGCCGGCCCGCCGAGCAGCAGCGGATTGCGGAACGCCGCCCGCCCGACCTCGACCAGATAGCGCGTTTCTTCCCCTTCCGGCGCGCGCAGGCATTCGCCCGGGGTCTGCGTAAGCGCGGCGCGCGCATTCGCCTCCGGCGCGAGCCACGCCGCTTCGCGCAGAGGCGGCGCGTCTCGCGCGTTCTGCGCGGCGGCGGCCGTCGCCGTCGCCGCCGCGGCGAATATCAGAGCGAAGACGCGCGGCCTGCGCATCGCCCGTCAGCGGCGCGCCCGGCGATCGGACTCGCGTCTGTCGATAAGCCGGGCGAGGTCCTCGCGCTCGGCGCAGCCGAAGGGGCACAGCGCGTCGAGCCTGGCCAGTTGCGCCCTGGCTTTCTGCGTATCGCCGAGCTCCAGATAAAGCTCGCCGAGATACTCGTTGGCGCCGAGATGGTCCGGGTCGATCGCCAACGCCTGCGCGTAATAACGTCGCGCCTCGTCGAAGCGGGCGAGCTTGCGATGGGCGAAGCCGAGATAGTTGAGAATGTCCGGATGCGGACCGACGATCGCCTGCGCCGCGTAAAGATCGGCGATCGCCGCTTCGTATTCGGCCTCGTTGATGAGGCGCACGGCGTCGCGGTAGCGTTCGGCGCCCGCCGCGCGCGGTTGCGCGAAAAGTCCCGCGGGCCGCGACGCCATCCCGCGCGCGGCCTGCTCGCCGCCGGCGAGAGCCGCCTCGACGCGCGCGATCGCCTCTTCGAGGCGCGCCCGCCGGCCGGCCCCGCATTCGTCGCCGGCGCCGCAGGCTTCAAGCTGCGCCTTCATGGCGTCCAGCTGTTCGCGCGCCTCATCCGGCTCGCCGAGCTCGATCTGGACAAGCGCCAGCCTTTCGCGCGCTTCCGTATAGGAGGGCCGCTCCCTGATCGCCCGCTCGAAATACCGTACGGACGATTTCGTCTTGCCGCGGCCGATTTTGGCCAGACCCATATGATAGTTCGCTTCCGGATTTTTCGGCAGGACGCTCAGCACCTCGCCGAATTTCTTTTCGGCCGTCCTGTAGTCCTCGCGCTCAAGGGCTTCGAGCCCTTCGCGATAGGACGCCGCCGGATCGACCTGGCGTTGCGGCGTGGTCGAGGGCAGCGAGCTTCCGCCGCTCGGCGCAGCGAGAATCGCCGGCGCGTAAAGCAGCGCGGCTGCGCCGAAGACGGCGGCGGCGAGCGCGCCGAGCGCGCGCGAAATGCGGCGTTCCGAGTTGCGATGCATAGGCGGATCCTCCCGTTCGGGCGTTTCATGCGCAGAGCGGCCGCAAACAGCTAAGCGCAGCTCACCGCGCCTTGTCATCCGACTTTTGTCGGTGGTCCGCCATTTCCGGCTCGAAGCCCATTTCGCGCATGGTCCTGGCGACGGCGGCGGCGGCTTTCTCGGCGGCCGCCTCGTCGGCCGAGCGCGCCACGATGGTCACGCCCTTGAAGTCTCCCTCGATGGGATAGCTTCCGATGATAACGCCTTCGGCTTGCGCCTGAATTTCGCGCAGCGCGTCGGCTATGCGCGACTCCGGCAGGCGCAGGGCCGTAACCGCGCGCGCATGAATGCGCGCGCCGCCCTCGATGGATCGCTCCACCGCGGCGAGCATACCCTGAAAGATGCGCGGCACGCCCGCCATCACGAAGACGTTACCGATGCGGATTCCCGGCGCGCCCGACACCGGATTGGGAATGAGCTCGGCGCCCTGCGGGGCCCGCGCCATGCGCCGGCGCGCGGGCGTGACGTCTTCGCCGCGCGCGCCGTACCACGCCTCGATCAGGCGGATCGCTTCGGGGTGCTCGACGCAGGGAACGCCGAACGCCGCCGCGACGGCTTCCGCGGTGATGTCGTCATGGGTGGGGCCGATGCCGCCGGAGGTGAACACATAGTCGTAGCGCGGGCGCAGCGCGTTCAGGGCGCTGACGATCGCGTCGTGATCGTCGCCGACGAAGCGCGCCTCCCTGAGCGCCACGCCGCGCGCGTTAAGCCAGCCCGCCAGGTGATGCATGTTCACGTCGCGGGTGCGCCCGGTAAGCAGCTCGTCGCCGATGACGAGGATCGCAGCGGTCTTTTCGGCGGACATGGCGCGCTTTCCCTTGAACGACTCGCATGCGCGGGGCGCAGGCTCGAAGATTTCTCCCCGACCTATAGAGCAAGACGGCCGGTCAGGACAGGAACAGCGCGCGCTCCAGTTCGCGGCGACGGGTCAGGTGCTCGTTGACCTTGCCGCCGGCCTTGTTGTGCGTGAGGAAGGCGTCGGCGGCGCCCTTGCGGTCGCCGGCGTTGAGGCGCGCGACGACCGGCGAGCGGGCGAAGGCGCCGACGCCGAGATTGTAAGCGAGCGAGACCATCGCGGAGAATTCGTTTTCGTTGACCGGCACGGTCACGACGCGCTTCACCCCCTCCTCGGCGTCGCGCACGTCTTCGCGCAGGAGCGCCTCCGCCTGCGCCTCGGTGATCTTCATGCCGGGCCGCGCGGTGCGCGAATGGCCGTAGCCGACATACCACCGCCCGCCCGCGGAATAGGCCTCGAGACGCAGCCCTTCGCTCTGCTTGATGATGGCGAGTCCGGCCTCATTGATGCGCAGATTCGCATTGGCCGGGTGGCCGACCTCTGACGAGCCTGGCGCGGACGCCGTCGGCGCCTTCGCGCCGGCATCGGCCGATCCATCGGCCGAGTAGCCTGCCCTCGCCTCTTCGACCGCCGCCGGCGCCGCGTCGGATCGCGTTAGATGGCTGCTCCAGTAAACCAGACCGCCGAGGCCCGCCGCGCACAGCCCCGCGCCTGCGATCAACCGCCCCAGCAAGCCCATGCGTCTCGCTCCCGTTCCCCGGCCGAGCTTAACCCGGACGCGCCGGCGCGGCGAGCCTGCTCGCCTGTCGCGGGAAAACCCCGCGCCCGTGAGGGACGCGGGGCCTGGCTGTTTTCCCGAACGGCGCTAGCGCCGCGAGGGGCGCCGCGTTTAGGCGGCGTTTTGCTTTGCGTCTTCTTCAAGGACGCATTCCACCATCGTGCCGTTGGAGACGACATCGAAGACGGGCGAGAAAGTCGGACCGGCGGCGAGAATCTCGCGCTTCTGCTCAAGGGTCATGTCGCCCTCGATATCGAAGAACACGCGGATTCCCCGGTAGCCTTTGCGCACCTCGTCCGACAAGCCGAGAAAGCCCCGCAGATCGAGATCGCCCTCGAAACGCGAACGCACGGCCGTGATTTTCACGCCCCTCGCCGCCGCATGATAGACGATCGAGGTCGTCAGACAGCCGGCGAGCGCGTGAAGCAGGTTCTCCACCGGATTCGGCCCGGCGTCGCCCGACAGAAGCGCCGGCGGCTCGTCATTATACATGATGAAAGGCGTCTCATGGGCGATCCGCTGGCGCGTCCCGTAGAAGTCGTAGACGGTCGTCCGGTTGAGGCCGCCGCCCATCCATTCGTTGAAGATGCGAAACTCGAAATGCGCGAGGCCGGGATCGGCCTTCACCGCCTCGACGGTTTCCCGCAGAGCGCGCGTATCGACGCCGTTGATGATGTCTTCCATGGCTCTCTCTCCTTTGCCCGCCGGCTGCACCCGGCATTTCCAGACCTTTTAGTCTGTTGACCTTTAAACCAACCAGTTGGTATATGTCAACAGCCTTGCAAAAATTATTGACGTTTTTGATATTTTGATACGCAAAAGGGCGCCAAGCCCTTGATTTTGAACGCACGAGGACCCAGTCTACATACCGTTTAGTCTTATGGAGTAAGGAACGTGGCGACCAGGAAGGGCGCAAAAGGAGAAGAAACCCGGGAGAAGATTCTGGCGGCGGCCGAAAGCCTTATCCTCCGGCACGGCTATGGCGGGTCGACGATAGACCAGGTGCTCGCCGAGACGGGCCTGACCAAGGGCGCTTTCTTTCATCATTTCAGATCCAAGGCCGATCTCGCCCGGGCCGTGATCGAGCGCTACTGGGAGAACGACGCCGCGCTCTTCATGGGATGGGCGGAACGGGCGAACCGGCTTTCCGACGATCCGCTCGAACGGATGCTGATCTTCCTCAAGCTGTTCGAGGAGTTTCTCGACGGACTGGGCCGGCCCTTCCAGGGCTGCGTGTTCGCCGCCTACACCCAGGAAAGCGAACTCTTCGACGACGCCATGCTCGGCTATATCCATTCGAAGTTCGAGGAATGGTTGGCCATTTTCGAAAGCCAGCTCGAAGCGCTCATCGCCGCCCGACCGCCTGCGCGCCCCGTCACGGCGCGCGCGCTGGCCGAGCTTCTCGGCTCCATCATCGAGGGCGGGTTCATTCTGGCGAAGGCTTACGACGACGCGCGCTGGGTGCAGCGCCAATGCGCCCAGTATCGCGAGCACCTGGAGCTCCTGTTTCGCCGGTGACGCGCCGTTGACGCGCCGGCCGGGTCGCGCCAAGAGCGCCGCATGCGCCTGCCCGCCCCGCTTTTTCCCGGCCGCCTCATTCGCCGCTACAAACGCTTCCTCGCCGATATCCGGCTCGACGACGGCGAAACGATCGTCGCCCATTGCGCCAATCCGGGCTCGATGATCGGCGTGGCGGTCGAAGGCGCGCCGGTCTGGGCGTCGAAATCCGACAATCCGGCGCGCAAGCTCGCCTGGTCGTGGGAGCTGGTCGATATCGACGGCGCGCTCGTCGGGATCAACACCGCCAACCCCAACCGCATCGCCGCCGAGGCGATACGCGCCGGCGCGATCCCCGAACTCGCCGGCTACCGAACCCTGCGGCGCGAGGTGAAATACGGCGCGGCGAGCCGCATAGACCTGCTGTTCGAAGACGGACCGGACGGGCGCCCCTGCTACGTGGAGATCAAGAACGTGCATCTTTCGCGCGCGCCCGGCCTGGCCGAGTTTCCCGACGCCGTTACGGCGCGCGGCGCGAAGCATCTCCAGGAGCTCGCCGCCGTCGCCATGGAAGGCGCGCGGGCGGTCATGCTGTTCGTCGTGCAGCGGGGCGACTGCGCCGCCTTCCGCCCCGCCGCCGATATCGACCCGGTCTACGCCGAAGGACTCCGGAGGGCTGTCGCGGCCGGTGTCGAGGCCCTATGTTACGATTGCGCGGTGAGCCTCGACGCCGTAACGCTGCGCCGCCCCCTGCCCCTGAGGCTTTCCTGAAGCGGACTTCGCCAATGGCTGACGCCGATCTCGACAACCTGCGCCCCGGCGCGATCACGATCCACCGGCCGGAGGATTTCGAAGGCATGCGCCGGGCCGGCCGGCTCGCCGCGCAATGTCTCGACATGCTGACCGAGCATGTGGCGCCGGGCGTGAGGACGGATCATCTCGACCGGCTGGCGCTCGAGTTCATGCTCGATCACGGGGGCGTGCCCGCCACCATCGGCTACAAGGGCTATCGCCATGCGAGCTGCATCTCCATCAATCACGTGATCTGTCATGGCATCCCGTCGGAAAAGACGCTGAAAGACGGCGACATTCTCAATATCGACGTCACCGTCATCGTCGACGGCTGGCACGGCGACACGAGCCGCATGTTCTACGCCGGCGAGCCCAAGGTGAAGGCGCGCCGGCTCGTCGAGACCACCTATGCGGCGATGATGGCCGGCATCGAGGCGATCCGGCCCGGCGCGACTCTGCGCGACATCGGCCGCGCCATCCAGACTCTCGCCGAGGGCGAAGGCTTCTCGGTCGTGCGCGACTTCTGCGGCCACGGGCTCGGGCGCGTGTTCCACGCCCCGCCCAACGTCGTTCACTATGCGGAATACAAGGACCGCCTCGCCGGCGTGCAGCGCGCGCCCGACACGCCCCTGAAGCCCGGCATGTTCTTCACCGTCGAGCCGATGGTCAACGAAGGCAGGCCCGACGCGAAGATCCTCAAGGACGGCTGGACGGCGGTGACCCGCGACAAGTCCCTCTCCGCGCAGTTCGAACATTCCGTCGGCGTGACCGAAAACGGCGTCGAGATCTTCACCAAATCGCCCAAGGGCCTCGACAAGCCGCCCTATCGCTGAGCCCCGCCCGCCGGCCGGGCGCGCGGCGTTGCCGGCATATCCCGCTCATATATACTGATATCCTGAAAGGATATCTCATGGCCCCGCTCATCCGGGACGAAAGCGTCGACGCGCTCGCCGAGGAGCTCAAGGAAGCGCTCGGCGCGCCGAGCAAGAAGGAGGCGGCCAAGCATGCGATTGAGCAGGCGCTGAAGCAGGCCCGCGGAAAGCGCCCGCGCAAGGAGCGGCTCAAAGAGGCCTGGGCGCTCGCCGACGCGATGGGGCCGAGCGATCCTGACTTCGACTTGAAGAAATTCCGCGAAGAGCTCTGGGGCGAGCGCTGATGTTTCTCGACGCTTCGGCGATCATGGCCGTGATCGTTCGGGAACCGGGTTTCGACGCGCGCCCGCGCCGGCTGGAGGAAAGCGATTCGGAGCGCTTCTACTCTCCCCTTGTGCGTTTCGGGACCATCCTGGCGCCGGCCCGAATCAAAACCGATCGGCAAGGACCGCGCCGTACGGTCGCCGACCGTCTGGCGGCGGCTAGTTTCCTGTTCGACAACTTCGCCGCCCATGTAGAGGCCAAGGAAATTGCGATCTCGCCGGCGATCGCAGCGCCCTCCCTCCCCGCCTGCGCGATCTACGGCGAACTCTCCGGACATCCGGCGCGGCTCAATTCCGGCGACTGTTTCGCCTATGCCTGCGCGCGGGAGCTGGGCGTCGGACTGCTCTACAAAGGCGAGGACTTCTCGCAGACGGATCTTGCATGACAGCCGACGACGATCCAGGCCTTCGCCGCGCCGCGAATCATCGCGATCCGTCGACGGCCAACGCTGATATGCCCTCCGAAAACCATGCGCGCGGCCATCGCGAGCGTCTGCGCGCGCGCTTCATGCGGGCCGGCGTCGAGGGGCTGCACGACTACGAACTTCTGGAGCTCGTTCTTTTTCGCGCGATCCCCCGCCGCGATGTCAAGCCGCTCGCCAAGGATCTCCTCCGGCGCTTCGGGGGCTTCGCCGAAACGATCGCCGCGCCGGTCGAACGCCTGGTCGAGGTCAAGGGCGTCTCGCAAGGCGTGGCGCGCGAGCTCAAGATCGTGCACGCCGCTGCAATCAGACTCGCCCAGGCGCGGGTGCTCAAGCGGCCCGTCATCTCTTCCTGGACGGAGCTGCTCGCCTATTGCCGCGCGGCGATGGCCGACGATCCCATCGAGCAGTTCCGCATCCTTTTTCTCGACAAGAAGAACATTCTGATTGCGGACGAAGTCCAGCAGCGCGGCACGGTCGACCACACGCCCGTCTATCCGCGCGAGGTGGTCAAGCGGGCTCTGGAGCTGGGCGCCTCGGCGATCATTCTGGTCCACAATCACCCGTCGGGCGACCCGACGCCGTCGCGCGCTGATATCGAAATGACCAATCAGATCGTCAAGGCCGCGCAGGCCCTCGGCCTGCGCGTGCACGACCACCTCGTCATCGGCAAGGACCGCGAGGCGAGCTTCAAGACGCTGGGCCTGTTGTAGGGGCCGGGGATTAGGGACTAGGGATGAGGGATGAGGGATGAGGGAAGAAGAAATGAATGCGATATGGCGTTTGCGCGCCGAAGCGCCGCGCCGGGAGCTGCGAGCTCCCTCATCCCCAGTCCCCAGTCCCTAGTCCCTAATCCCTAATCCCCGTTCGCCCATGCCCCGCATCATCACGCTCACCCCGAACCCGACCTACGACTTCGCGGTCGACGCCGACTTCGTCGCGCCGAACCGCAAGCTCAGATGCCGGAACCCGCAGTCGCATCCCGGCGGCGGCGGCGTCAACGTCGCGCGCGCGGCGGTGCGGCTGAGAGCCGACGTCCTCGCCATCATTACGGCGGGCGGGCTTTACGGAGACGCGGTCAAGGGGCTTTTAGGGGAAGAGACAGTTCCTATACGGAGCATACCGGTCAGAGGCGAAACGCGCATCGCCTTTCACGTCCGCGACCTCAGCGACGGACAGGAATACCGCTTCAATCTGCCCGGCGCGGAGATGAGCGCCGCGGAAGCGGACGCAATGATCGCCGCCGTCGAGGAAGAAGCGAAGGAAGGCGATTATGTCGTCGGCTCCGGAAGCCTCCCGGGCGGGGGGCCCGTCGATCTCTGGGCCCGCGCCGCGCGCGCCGCAAAGGCCAGAGGCGCGCGCTTCGTGCTCGATTCGATCCACGGCGTGCATGAAGCGCTGGCCGAAGGAATCTTCATGCTGCGGCACAACCGCTATGAATATCCGATTATTGCGGGGCGCGAACTTCCGTGGCCGGACGGCGTCATCGCCTTCGCGCGAGGGCTCGTCGCCGAGGGCAAGGCCGAGCGGGTCACCATCACCCACGGCGCCGACGGCTCGATCATGGCCTCGAAGAACGGCGTCGCGCGCACGAACGTGCTTCCGATCAAGGCCCACAGCGCCGTCGGCGCCGGCGATTCCTACGTCGCGGCGCTTCTCGTCGCCCTGATGAGAGGCTGGTCGGACGACGACGCCATCCGCTACGCCATGGCGGCGGCGGGAGCCACACGTCTTACGCCCGGAACCGCGCTATTCCGTCCGGAAGACGTCGAACGGCTTTACAAGGAAGCGCGCGGGAGCGCGTAGCCGCACGCCGCCCGGCGCGCGCCGAAAAAACCGCCCGGAACGGCCCGAAAAAAATGTCGGGACCGGTTCGAAAACGCGCCGGTTCGCCTTTTCGGCGAATCGGCGGGCCTTTGTTTT
>NZ_FZQA01000003.1 GCF_900199215.1 Amphiplicatus metriothermophilus | reverse complement strand
TGGCGCGACGACTACAACCATCACCGCCCGCATACGAGCCTCGACGGGCTCACGCCGCGGGAATACTACAACCGGTCAGAGAAGGACCAAACCCGGAACAGACTCAACTTCTGAACGAGGACAATCCGGGGAGCAGGTCAGTTCATATTCAAACAGCGTCCGGCCGGTTGACGTGACCGTGTCACGCGCGACGATGCGGGCGCGTTCGCTCACCAGAGAGGCGAAACGCTCGAGCGTGTAGTCAGGAAAGATATCCTTACGGAGCGAAAGCAGTCTTTGAACCATAGGATCCGCCTTGGGGGTGAACTCTATAATCCCCCTTGGCGCAAGGCCGACGAGCCAATCCGTCAACTGGTCTAATGGGATATTACGGCCTATGGCGAGATGATGAATAAAGGCCAGCGCAATCAATCCATCCGCATTCTCGCATCTTTGCTGTAAATCGGCCCGCTCCGCGCCTCTCCATCCCGAGCCGGGGCTTGGATTGGCGGCGTCTTGGTGCAAGGGCAAAAATTCGAGGTCCCTGTCAACAGCACGGCGATAAGCGCCTTCGAGTGCGCCGTGGTCGAAGTCGAATCCGACCACGCTCTTAGCGCCATTCTTCAACGCGATTTCAGAGAACTCCCCTGTGTTGCAACCAAAATCGAGCATAAGCCTTGGCCGGACGCGAGATGCAAAACTGGCAATGCGGTCGGCTTTTGTTGCATATTCGTTTTCTTGATAGCTATTGTTATGGGCGTAATCCGCCCAAATCGTGTTTCTCGCACCCTTAGGTGTAAGGCCTTCAATCCACGCCCGCAGCTGCTTCAACATCCCCAAATAGGCATGGCGTGGAAACGGCCTCGCCAAGGATTCGCGCGCCGCGCCGGCATCGCGTTTCTGCAACGCCGCAGGCAGAATCACATGCGCAAGCACGCGCCAGGAAAAACGTCGACGCCAAGGCATCAACCGGGCCAGAGATTCGGTGGCTATTCCTTCCACCGCTCCTCGGAACCACTCGTTGTGCGCAACGCCGCAATAGGCGCACAACAATAACGGGTTTAGAAATTGCTGGCAGAATTGCCTATGCGCTGTCCAGTACTCTCCTTCAACATATTTCCGGAATGATAGAGAGTCTATAAATATAGGGTTTACACCAACGAACTGAACATTATAAGCTGTAGCGTCGCTAAGTGAAACGCCTGCCGGAAGCAAATCCATTTGCAAATCTAGATGGTGAAGGGCGGCGCGTTGAAGCAGCGAGAACGACCATTCATAAGGATATGATATGAAAGGAAGTTTCGGATGCTCAACGATTCTCGCCCAATTCGCTTCTATTCCGCCGAGAGATTTAGCCGGCGTTTCGAATGATTCGATTATGCCTCCTTCCGCGATTAATTTCTTTAGAATTGCATTACTGTGCGAAAATATAAAGTCATTTACAGCCTCATCGCTGATAGCGCGAAATACTCGCCCATGCTTATAAAAAATGCGGCCGGCGGGATCGCGAAATGATGCGGGTTCGACTTTCATTTTTCACGATCCGCATTCTCCACTTTCTCCGTCGAAGCGTGTTTCGATGATGAAGGCTTGCCGCCCGTAATCAATGCGACCGCCTTCATCCAATAGCTTCGAAAAAAGTATAATCCGCCAGCAACGGCGCCGATGATTCCTTGCAGGATTAGGCTGCCCGTTCCCGGATCGAGATAAGCATAAGCAGGGGATGTGCTGCTCGTTGCAAATATGACGGCCAGCGCCAATGATATGGAGCGCTTCTTCATATCAACCTGCTTTCTCACTCGCGACTACCGTTCCGGCATCGAATAGATTAGCAGGCTATAGATTTCGTTAATGACCCAGAGAGAGGCGCTGCCTGCTCATTGATGGATTTTAAATCAATACAGTTTTATCGGCCCGGTCGCTCAAAAGGGGATCGGTTTCTTTCATACTAACCGAGGCGTCAATGCAGGCGCTCCGCCCTTTCTGCATGGCCACGCTTATGGACTGGGCGAGGCAAAGGCCTTTAGCGTCCGCCGCGCCTACTGATCCAGAAACGCCAGCGGGTCGACGGATTTGAGGTTCTGGCGGATCTCGAAGTGAAGCTGCGGCTCGGAGACGGCGCCGGTCTGGCCGACCTTGGCGATCACCTGGCCCTTCTGGACCTTCTGGCCCTTGCGCACCAGCATCACGTCGTTGTGAGCGTAGGCGGTCACGAACCCGTCGTCGTGCCGGATCAGCAGAAGATTGCCGTAGCCGTCGAGCTCCGAGCCGCGATAGACGACCTCGCCGTCGGCGGCCGCGCGCACGGGCGTGCCTTTGGGCGCGGCGATGTTCACGCCCTCGTTGCGCCGGCCCGCGCCGGTCGCGCCGTATTTCGCGATGATCGCGCCGCGCACCGGCCAGTCGAACAGCCGGCCGGAATCCTGCGCCGCGGGCGGCGGCGTGTAGGAGACGGCGCGCGCGATGTCGGCCACGTCCAGCGACGCCTCGCGCTGGAGGCCGCCGCGTCCGGCCGACCCGTCCGCGCCCGGAATGATCAGCTCCTGCCCGACGGACAGCGTATAGGGCGGGCGCAGGCCGTTCGCCTGCGCGATCGCCTCGAGCGACGCGCCGCTCGCGCGCGCGATCGAATACAGCGTGTCGCCGCGGCGCACGATCCGGATATTCGCCCGGCGCGCGGAAACGGGCGTCGCCTGCGGCGCGGGCTGCGCGAGATCGTTGGCGATCTTGCGCCCCGGATCGGGCACGCGCAGCGTGTCGCCGATGCGCAGCGTATAGGGCGCGGGCAGACCGTTCTCCGCGATGATCGCCTGCGGGCTCGCGCCGGTGCGCCGCGCGATGGCGTAGACCGTATCGCCCGGGCGCACCGTGACCCAGCCGCCCCCGGCGGGCGGCGACTTCACGGTCTCGTACGCGCTCACATAGGTCGGCGCCGGCGCCGGCGCCGACGGCAGCGCCTCCCGCTCGACGGGCGCAGCCGGCGCAAGGCGCGCGGGCTCTCGATAGGAAGCGGTCTGCGCCGAAGGAAGCTCCGCAGGCGAATTATAGATCCGCCCCGCGGCCGCCGGCTGCGTGCCGTAGACGACGGGCGCGTTGTTGCGGCTCGACCCGCACGCCGCCAGCGCCGCCGTCGAAGCGGCGATCAAGAACAATGAGCGCGTCCGCATGGCCATGTCCGCCCCCTGCCGGCCTCAGCCCGAAAGGCTCCGCGTTAACATATCTTAACCGAACGTCGACAATTTCGGTTAAGAAGACGTTAACGGACTCGGACTCCGGCGGGGGCGACCTCAGCCGCGCTCCCGCCGCGCCGGCCCGTTCAGCGCCGCCGACAGCGCGCGATGGGAATCGGCGTGGGTGAGCGCCAGATGCAGCGGCGTGATCGAGATGCGCCCCTCATAGACGGCGCGCAGGTCGGTCCCTTCCGGCGGGTCGGAGAGGCGGTCGGAGAAGCCGAACCAGTAATAGGTCCCGCCGCGCAGGTCCTGGCGCTCCTCCGTATAGAGCGAAAAGGCGTCGCGCTGGCCCTGGCGCGTCACCTCCACGCCGGCGACGTCGTCCGGGTCGCGGTCGGGGAAATTGACGTTGACGACCACGTCCTGCGGCCAGCCGACGTCGAGAAGCCGGCGGATGATCCCGGGCCCGTAAGTCTCCGGCGTCGCCCAGCGCGCGGTCTCCCGCGAAAAGCGCGCCAGCGACAGCGCGATGGAAGGAACGCCGAGCGTCATGCCCTGAAGCGCGCCGGCGATGGTGCCGGAGAAGGTCACGTCCTCGGCGAGATTCTGGCCGTTGTTCACCCCCGACAGCACGAGATCGGGGCGCCTGTCGGCGAGCAGCTTCGAGACCGCCATCATCACCGCGTCGGTCGGCGTGCCGGAGACGGCGAACCGCCGGTCGTCATACTTCCGCACCCGGATGGGATGGGCGAGCGTGAGCGAGCGCGCCGCGCCGGACTGCTCCTCCTGCGGGGCGACGACCCACACGTCGTCGGAAAGCGCGCGCGCGATCTTCACCAGGCTTTCAAGGCCCCGCGCGTGAACGCCGTCGTCGTTGGTGCACAATATCCGCATGTCGCTCGCTCTACCGACGCCGCCATGTCATGTTTTTTCGATCCGCTCGACGCCGCCCATATACGGGACCAGCGCCTCCGGCACGACGACCGAACCGTCCGGCTGCTGATAGTTCTCCAGAATCGCCACGAGCGTGCGGCCCACCGCGAGGCCCGAGCCGTTGAGCGTGTGAACGCACCGGGTCTGCTTGTCGCCCTTCGCCCTGAACCGCGCCTTCATGCGGCGGGCCTGAAAGTCGCCGCAGTTCGAGCAGGACGAAATCTCGCGATAGCGCCCCTGCCCCGGCAGCCAGACCTCGATGTCATAGGTCTTGCGCGCCGAAAAGCCCATGTCGCCCGCGCACAGGACCATGGTGCGAAAGGGCAGGCCGAGCCGCTTCAGCGCTTCTTCGGCGCATTCGGTCATGCGCTCGTGCTCCTCGTCGGACGTCTCCGGCGTCGTGACGGAGACGAGCTCGACCTTCGAGAACTGGTGCAGGCGGATCATGCCGCGCGTGTCCTTGCCGGCCGCGCCGGCCTCGGAGCGGAAGCACGGCGTCCAGGCGGTGAAGCGCAGCGGGAGGTCGTCCGCATCGAGAATTTTCTCGCGGACGATATTGGTCAGCGGCACTTCGGCGGTCGGGATGAGCCAAAGATCGCTTTTCAGAACGGCTGTGACGCTTTCGCGTACCTGAACTTCCGTTTTTGATTCTGCTTCGCTCCTTTTTGACTCAGTCGACCTTGATGTCGAATCTGAGAATACTTGGGTCTTATTAGTGCCAAATAAGTCCAATGCAAATTTCGGCAGCTGTCCCGTGCCGAAGACCGCCCCGTCGCGCACCAGCAGCGGCGGGACGACCTCCTCATAACCGAACGCGCCCGTGTGCAGATCGAGCATGAAGTTCGCGAGCGCCCGCTCGAGGCGGGCAAGCTGGCCCTTCAGCAGCACGAAGCGCGCGCCCGACATCGCCGCGGCGGTCTCGAAATCCATCTGTCCGAGCGCCTCGCCGATCTCGAAATGCTCTTTGGCGCCGGCGATTTCTTTCGGCTCGCCCCAGCGTCGCAGCTCGACATTGGCGGCCTCGTCCGCGCCGTCGGGAACGTCCGGCGCCGGAAGGTTGGGCAGTTCGGCGAGCAGAGCGTTAAGTTGTTCAAGATAACGCTTCTGCTCGGCCTCGGCGGCCGGCAGCTGCCCCTTGATCGACTCGACCTCGGCCATGAGGCGCTTCGCCTCGGCCTCGTCGCTCTTCGCCTTGGCCTGCCCGATGGCCTTCGAGGCGGCGTTGCGCCGGGTCTGAAGCTCGTTGAGAACCTGGGTGTATTTCCGCGCCTCCCTGTCGAGGGCGAGGATCTCCCCGGCGCGCGGGGCGAGCCCCCGACGAGCCAGACCGGCGTCGAAGGCATCCGGATTGTCGCGAATGGCTTTCAGATCGTGCATGGCGCGAGAGCTATAGGCAGGAACGCCGGGTTTGGAAACACCGGAACGCCTTGACGTCAGGACGCCTCCGCCCTACACATAACCAGTCATATAACCGGTCATTTATGCGCACGATTCAGGCGACAGAGGCCAAGGCGAAACTCTCCGAACTCCTCGACGAAGTCGAACGCGGCGGACAAATCGAAATCACCCGGCGCGGCAGGCCCGTCGCCCGCATCGTTCCTGCGCGCGAAGCCGAAGACGCCGATAAGAAACGCGCCTTCGCAGAGCTGCGGGCGCTTCGTCGCCGACTGCCCAAAATTCCCCGCGGGGATCTGATGAGGTCGATACGCGAGGGCCGCGAATAATGGCGCTCGTTCTCGACGCCTCGACCTTGCTCGCCTGGCTGCTTGGCGAGGAGTCCGCGCCCGCCGCAGACGCCGCCATGGCGATGGCGGAAGAAGGTCGCGCCCATGCGCCGGTCATCTGGTGGTACGAGGTTCGAAACGCCATCGCCGTCAACGAACGGCGCGGCCGTCTCTCGCAGGAGCACGCTGCGTCGCTGCTCGATCTCATCGAAAGGCTGCAAGTCGAGATCGATCTTGAAACGCCGAGCGCGATCGTGAGCCTTGCCCGTCGCTATGGTCTCACGATTTACGACGCCGCCTATCTGGAGCTCGCCTTGCGCAGCGCCTTGCCGCTCGCAACCCTCGACGGCCGGCTCGCCCGAGCCGCCGCAGCCGAGGACATCGTCGTCATCGGCTCGCCGTAATTGTCACGCCGCGGCTTCTTCGGCGGCTTGCTTCGCCTTCTTCTCGGCCAGACGCACTGACAGCACCGAAAGCTCATAGAGCGCGAGAATGCAGGCGCCGAGCGCCACCTGGCTGAAGGGATCGGGCGGCGTCAGGAAGGCCGCTATGATGAAAACGATGACCACGGCGAAGCGCCGGTTGCGCGCGAGGAAATCTGCGGTGACGAGCCCCGCCCGCGCCATCAGCGTGAGCAGCACGGGAAGCTGGAAAGCGAAGCCGAAGGCCAGGATGAGCGTCGTCGTCAGGGTGAGATAATCGCCCACTCTCGTGAGCAGTTCATACGTCGCCGGCGCGCCTTCGCCAGACTGCGCCTCGAAGCCGACGGCGAAGCGCATGACGAACGGCATCATCACGAAATAGACGAGGCTCGCGCCCGCCGCGAACAGCACGGGCATGGCGAGCAGGAACGGCAGCGCAGCCTTGCGCTCGCGCCGGTAAAGGCCGGGCGCGATGAAGCGATAGATCTGATGGGCGAGCACCGGAAAGGCGACCACGACGGCGGCGAAAATCGACAGCCGCACCTTGGTGAAGAAAAATTCGAGCGGCGCGAAGTAAAGCGTCGGATCCTTTCCGGCCGCCTGCCCCACCGCATTGACGAAAGGAATGATCAGCACGTTGAAAATCTGCTCGGAGAAGACGTAGCAGATCACGAAAGCGATCCCGATCGCCGCGAGGGACGTAATGAGGCGCCGGCGCAATTCGGTGAGATGATCGAGCAGCGGCGCGGCGGAGGCCTGCAGTTCGGCTTCCTCGTCTTCGGGCGCAGGTTTTGCCGGTTTGATCGCCTTGCCGGTCACGAAGCGGCTCCGTTCCTGGCCGGCGCGGCGTCGGTTTCTTCGTCGGCGCCAGTCCCGTCGGCGGCGACAGCCGGCGCGGGCGAAATCGGCCGCCGCGTTGCGTCGCGCAGCTCGCCGGCTTCCTCGCGCACGGCTTCCTCAACGGGACGCGCCGCTTCGTCCACGGCGCGTTTCGCCTCCGCGAAGACATTGTCGCGTTTAAGGGACTCGATCTCCTTGCGCATCTCTTCCATTTCGGCCTCGCGGGCCATCTGGTCGAAGGCCGCCGCGAACTCGCCGGCCATGCGGCGGGCCTGCGCGGCCATGCGTCCGGCCGCGCGCATCAACCGCGGCAGGTCCTTCGGACCGACGACGACGAGCGCGATCACCGCGACCATGATCAGCTCGAAAAATCCGAATTGCGGCAGAAGATTCATGACGGTTCCGACCGATCTTCGCGGCCGCGCGCCGCCGGAGCGAAGCTATGGCGACTCCGCGGAAACCGCCCTCAGGATTTTGAATCGCCCGCCTTTTGCGGCTCCGCATCCTTCGGCGGCGTGACGTCGACGGGGTCGGTCGAGCGATCCTCGACCTTCTTGCCGTCTTTATCCTCATCCTGAAGACCCTTGCGGAACGCCTTGATGCCCTTGGCGAAATCCCCCATCAGCGAGGAGATCTTGCCGCCGCCGCCAAACAGCAGCAGCGCCAGCAGGAGGATGATCACGATCTGCCAGGGTCCGATCGAGCCCATAGCGCGCCTCTTTCATGTCAGCGACGGGCCGCACGCGGCCGCGCCGGATTCGGGCCCGTTCTAGCCCCGCGGCGAAGCCCGCGCAAACGCTGAAGAGGAATATATGGGCGCCGGTCGCGCGCCGCGCCACCGGCGGGCGACGTCGCGCTCGCGCCGCCGTCATGGGCGGACGAGCCGGCCGCGCCCGGCGCGAGGCGGCGCGCGGCCGGAATCCTCCTGGCCGACGGCCTTATTCCTGCGCCTCGCCCGCCGGTTCTTCCGGCAGCACGACGCCGATATGGCCGTGCCTGATCTTCCAGCGGCCGTCCTTTTTCACAAGAACGTCCGTATAGGTGTAATCCGTGTCGATCGACACGGTCCCGTCAGGCTCAGTACGCTTGTAATGGCCGGAGCCATGCGCGACCGCGACATCGCCGAGCAGAATAATGTCGCGGATTTGCGATTGCAGTTCGTGCTTTCCGCCCTTCGCGCAGAAATCGACGGCCATTTGGCGCGTTTCAGCCGTCTCTACGTGCGGTTCGGCCGAGTCCGGATAATAGGTGGTGCGACCCTCCGCATCGTTCTTGCCGATGTCGTCCGTTTTGCATGCGTTCATGGAGGCGATCGCCTCCTCGAACATCGCACGAATGGCGGCTTTCTCGGCCTCCGGATTCGCATGGGCGATCGCGAATGCAGCGGCCGCCCCCGCGCTCGCCGCGAGGAGCGCTTTCATACTGTTTCTCATGCGACTCTCCCTCCATACCCCTTATGGGAAGCGTCGAGCATACCGGATCGCCTCGGGGGAGCAAACGCAGCCGGGGGGCGGCCAAGCGTGAAAAGGCCAGTATTACCAATTGGTAATAAGGTTAACAGACGCCTTTGAGCCGCGCGCCCTATTGCTCGCCGTCGCCGGCCTGGAAGTCGGTGACGAACTCGGCCTCGTCTCCGCCCTCGTCGCTCATGTCCTCGTCGTCGCCGGCGTCGCTCGGCATGGGCACGGAAAAGCCCGGCGGCAGGCGCGCGTCGAGGAGGCCAGCCGCCTTGAGATCGGCCATGCCCGGCAGATCGGACACGCTGTCGAGCCCGAAATGCTCGAGAAAGGCTGGCGTCGTGCCGTAGAGCACCGGCCTGCCCGGCGCGTCGCGGCGCCGGCCGCGCATCCGCACCCAGCCGATTTCAAGGAGCTGGTCGAGGGAGCCCTTGGAGACCGCCACCCCCCGCACGTCTTCAATATCGGCGCGCGTGCAGGGCTGGTGATAGGCGATGATGGCGAGGGTCTCGAGCGCGGCGCGGGACAGTTTTCTCGGCTCGACGCGCTCGCGCTCCAGAACATGGGCGACGTCGGACGAGGTGACGAAACGCCATTTGCCGGCGACTTTCCTCAGATTGACGCCGCGGTTTTCATACTGGGACGAGAGAGACTCAAGAATGCCGCGCACATCCGCCCCGGCCGGCAGGCGTTCGGCGATGGCGTCTTCGTCGAGCGGCTCGCTGGCGGCGAAAAGAAGCGCCTCGGCCATGCGCGCGTGCGCGGCCTCTTCGGCGGCCGTCCACACAGGATCGGCGGGCGCGGGCGCGCCTGCAGACGGCGCATCCGCCGCCTCTTCCTCTTCAGCCGCGTCCTGCTCTTCCTCCACGTCCATCGTCGTCTTCAGCTCCTCGGCGAGCGCTTCCTGGGCCTCGCGCGCGCTCAATCCTTCGAAGTTCCTGCCGGCCGGATCGTCAAGAGCGGTCATTGGCCTGTCCTTTCCGCCTCGCGCGGGTCGCGATGGCGCACATAGATGGGCTCGAAATGGGCGAGCTGGCGAATATAGAGCCGACCGTTCTTGGCCAGCTCCAGCGCCGCGTTGAAGGCGCTCGCCGTCACGGACGCCGGCGGCGCGTCGATCTCGCGCGCGGGGGCGAGGCTGCGCAGATCGACCCAATCGGGGATCGAGCCCAGAATGCGCTCGAGGCGAGCGCGCGCCTCCTCGATCGGGAACACCTTCGGCGGCTCGATCCGATAGGTGCGGTCGACCGCCGCGATGCGCTGGCGGGCGTAGGCCTGAAGCAGCTCGTGGAGGCTCGCCTGCCAGTCGGCCTTGCGCCGCACCCGCACGCCCTCGGGCGCGCCGCGCGGAAACATGTCGATCCCGAGCCGCGGCAGCGCCATGAGCGCGTCGGCGGCGTTGCGCATCGCTTCGAGGCGCTGGAGCTGAAAGGCGAGACGCGCAGCCATCTCGTCCGCGGTCGGCTCGTCGCCCTCGACTTCCGGGACCGGCAGCAGCAGCTTGGATTTCAGATAAGCAAGCCACGAGGCCATCACGAGATAGTCGGCCGCCAGCTCCAGATCGCGCAGCCGGGCCGCCTCGACGAAGGCGAGATACTGCTCGACGAGCGCCAGCATCGAGATCTTTCTGAGGTCGACCTTTTGCGCGCGGGCGAGCTCCAGAAGGACGTCGAGCGGCCCTTCATAGCCGTCGAGGTTGACGATGAGGGCGTCGATGTCGGCCGCGCAGGGCGCGGCCCGCACGGGCGCGTCGAACGCCTCGCCGTCGGGAGACCTCACGTCGGTCTCAATCTTGATGTCGCCGCTCAAGTGGCTTGTTTCCATCCGTTCACTCTAGGGGCGATTCTGGCCAGCGCCTACGCCCTTCGCCGGAAGATTTCCAGCTTCGCCTCGCGCTATGCCTTCCCTCACGCCAACGCCGGTTTAAGGAGGGCGGCGAGCTTCTCGTAGTCTTTCGCCGCGTCGCCCGGCGCGGGCCGGCGGCGCCGACTGAGCGCAGCCTCGGCGCGGGCGAGACTTTCGCTGGCCAGCGGCCTGGCCGCCTCGGCCGCGGCGATTTTGTCCGCAAGCGAATAATTGCAGCACAGCGCGATGTCGCAGCCCGCTTCGAGCGCCGCGCCGGCGCGCGCGCCCAAGGGCCCGCCCAGCGCATTCATTTTGAGGTCGTCGCTGAAGAGCAGCCCCTTGAACCCGATCTCGCCGCGGATGACCTCATCGATCACGACGGGCGAGAGCGTGGCCGGCCGCTCGGGATCGTAAGCCTCGTAAACGATATGCGCGGTCATGCCCATCGGCGCGTCGGCGAGGGCCCTGAACGGCGCAAAATCCGTCGCACGCAGATCGGCCTTCGTCGCGCCGACGCGGGCGAGAGCGTGATGGGTGTCGGCGAGCGCGCGCCCGTGGCCGGGCAGATGCTTGACGACGGGCAGCGCGCCGCCTTCCAACAGGCCCTCCATCATGGCCCGGCCGAGCGCCGCGACGACGTCGGGATGCTTCGCAAGCGCCCGGTCGCCGAGCACCGTCGCATCGGAGTCCTTCTGCGGCACGTCGAGCATGGGCGCGCAGTCGATCGTAGCCCCGACATCCAGGATCATCCGCGCCAGGAGATAACCGTTCAGCCGCGCCGCTTCGCGCGCCTTCGCCGGATCGAGCTTCCATAGCGCGCCGAAGACCGCGGGCGCGGGATGAGCCGGAAAGGCCGGCGGCTTCAGGCGCGCGACCCGCCCGCCTTCCTGATCGATCAGGATCGGCGCTTCGCGGCCCACCGCCGCGCGGAGCTCCCCGCACAGCGCGCGCGCCGCTTCGGCGCTCTCGCAATGGCGCGCGAAGAGGATGAATCCCCACGGATCGGCGTCGCGGAAGAATGCGCGCTCGTCGGCCGACAATGTCGGCCCCTCGCAATCGAACACCGCCGCCAGAGGCATTGAGGCCTACTTCGCTCTCACAAGGCAGTCCTGGCCGCGCTGTTTCAGCCCTTCGCAATATGACGCCGCCGAATCGGCCGAGGCGAACGGCCCCACGCGCAGGCGATAGAACACGCCCCGCTCGCCAAGATCGGCGCGCTCGACATCCGGCGCCTTGCCGTCGAGATAATCGCCGAGCCTGCCCTGCAGACGCGACCACTGGACCATCGCCTCGTCCTCGGAGCCGAAAGCGCCGACCTGGACAAGATGCGTGCCGGCGAGCGCCCCGACGGCGCTTGCAGAAGTTTGCGTCTCGGCCCGCGCCGGCGTCGGCGGCGTCGCGGCGCGGGTCTCCGGCGCTGCGTTCGCCGGGGCCGGAACGGCCGGCTCTTCGCTCAGCGCGCCGTTGCGGGCGGCCAGCGCGGCGATCCCGTCCTCTTCGGATTCGCCAATCGGCTCGTCGGCCCCGAACGGATCGTTCCCCGCCGGGCTGAAAGCCGTTTCCCCTTCGCGCGCGATGGGCTCTTCGCGTTGCGAGGCGAGCACTTCCACAGTCTCGCCCTCAGCGCCCCCGATCTTGTCATAGATTTCGCGTCTGTTCTCGGCGAGCAGCGGCCGCTCGGGATTTTCGATCTTGAGCGGTTCGGGGTCGGCGGCCACATAAGGCGCGCCGCCGGCCTCGCGACTGCCCGCCTTCATGCCCTGGTGGTATGCGATCCAGACGATCGAGGCGAACGCGCCCAGCATGACGACGCCCATGAGCAGCACGACGAGGCCGGACAGGCCGCGCTCCTCATCCTCGTCGTCGAATTCGTCATATTCTTCGTATTCTTCTTCGTAGGAGTCTTTCTGGGCTGCTGTCATCGCTGTCTCCTTTGCCGCGCGCGCCGATCGAGCCCGCAAGGCGGCCGGGCCGCGCGCCGGCGAAGCAGGAAGCCCCGGCGCGACGCAGGGGCCTGTCGATGCGCGAATCGCACGGCCGACGCAAGCATAACATCGCCCGACGGGCGATGAGAATGCGGCCCGCGCCGACCGACAGGCGAACGCGCCGGCCGCAGGCTCAAAGCCGGGGCTGCGAGCCGAACAGGCGCTCGAACTCGCGAATGGCGTAACGGTCGGTCATTCCCGCGATGTAGTCGCAGACGACGCGCGCCTTGCGCCTGTCGTCGCCGTCGGCGAGACGCGTCATCCACTCCGGCGGGAGGGTCTCCGGCTCGGCGAAGAAAAGGTCGAACAGCGCGCGCACGATGCGTTTGGCCTGGCTGCGCGCGCGATTCACCTTGTAGTGGCGGTACATGTTCTCATGCAGGAACCGCCGCAGGCCGGCGAGCTTCTCGCGCATCGGCTCGGAGAAATCGACCATCCGCCGGCCGGCGCGGCGGATGTCGTCGGCGTGAGCGGGTTTGAGGGCATCGAGCCTGGCCCTGGTCTCCGCCGCGACGTCGCGCACCATCTCGCCGATCAGATCCGAGACCGCCTCGGCGATGAGGATCTCGCGCGGCGCGTCCGGAAAGTCCTTCCCGACGCGGGCGAGCGCCGCTCCGACGAGCGGCAGATCGCGCGCGTCCTCGAAGCTGAACAGTCCGGCGCGCAGGCCGTCGTCCACGTCGTGGTTGTTGTAGGCGATGTCGTCGGCGATGGCCGCCGCCTGCGCCTCGAGCCCGGCGTAGGAATCGAGCCAAAGATCGTGCGCGGCGGCGTATTCCTCGATGGCCGCCGGCAGCGGCGCCTGTCCCTCCCCGACGAGCGGGCCGTTGTGCTTCACCACGCCTTCGAGCGTCTCCCAGGTCAGGTTGAGCCCGTCGAAAGCGGCGTGCCGGCGTTCGAGCTTCGTCAAGAGACGCAATGTCTGGGCGTTGTGGTCGAAGCCGTCATAGGCGGCCATGCACTCTTTGAGCACGTCCTCGCCGGTATGGCCGAAAGGCGGATGGCCGAGATCGTGGGCGAGCGCCACGCATTCGGCGAGATCCTCGTCGAGCCTGAGAATGCGCGCCAGCGAACGGGAGATCTGCGCGACCTCCAGCGAGTGAGTGAGCCGGGTGCGGTAGTGATCGCCCTCGTGATAGATGAAGACCTGCGTCTTGTGTTTGAGCCGGCGGAAGGCGACCGAATGGATCACCCGGTCGCGGTCGCGCTGGAAGGGGGTGCGCATCGCGCTTTCCGGCTCGGCGTGGAGCCGCCCCCGCGTTTCGGCGGCCATAGCCGCGTAAGGCGCGAGCGGCGCAGGGAAGGCGAGCGGCCGACGCCCGCCGCCTTTGGGCGGGGCGCTTTCGACGTTCGGCGGCGGTTCGTAGCCCATGAAATCCTCGTCAGGCGGTCTCGCGGCCATTATCGGGCGCCGGCGCCGGGCGGGGATAACTTTCCCCACAAGCGGGGACAGAATCCGCGCAAGCCTTTGAAAAACCTGCGCCCTGCTCTTCTGCGCGCCAGGGCTTTGGTCCGGCCGCAAAAGCCCTTATCTAATAGGTTGCGCCTTGGTAAGTAACCGGATTCGCCCTTTCGCCATGACGACCGTCGACGCCCCCCCGCCCGTTACCGTATCGGACCGCGCCGCCAAGCGCATCGCCCGGATTCTCGCCAGAGAGCCGGAGGGGGCCATGCTGCGCGTGGCGGTGAACGGCGGCGGCTGCTCGGGCTTCCAGTACGCCTTCGACATCGTCCGCGAACGCGAACCGGACGATCTGGCGATCGAAAAGGACGGCGTCACCGTGCTGATCGATCCCGTGTCGCTGGACTTTATGCGGGGCGCCGAAATCGACTTCGCCGACGAGCTCATCGGCGCGGCCTTCCGCGTGAACAACCCCAACGCGACAGCCTCCTGCGGCTGCGGCACGAGCTTTTCAGTTTAACGCACGTCGACGCCTTCGTCGAAGCGCCGGCGGAACGGCGGTTCGCTAGGGGAGCTGCATGACTGCGCGTCGATCTTGCGGCGCGCCGATTCCGCTCTACCCTCCGACGTCATGAATGTCGCCGACGCCGTAAAGGCCCGCATCTCGACCCGCGCGTTTCTCGACAAGCCCGTCGCGGAGGAAACCGTTCGCGAGATCATCGACGTCGCGCGCTACGCGCCCTCTGGCGGCAATCTGCAGCCGTGGAAGGTTCACGTCGTCATGGGACGCGCGCGCGAGCGCCTTGTCGAGACAGTGAAGAAAGCCATAGCGGACAATCCGTTCGCCGACGAATCCGAGATCGCTGTCTATCCGCCGAAGCTGTGGGAGCCTTACCGGACGCGCCGCTTCGAGGTCGGCGAGGCGATGTACGCTTTGCTCGGCATTCCGCGCGACGACAAGCCCGCGCGCCTGCGATGGCTCGCGCGCAACTTCGAGTTCTTCGGCGCGCCCGTAGGCCTTTTCTTCTCGCTCGACCGGCGCTTCGACAAAGGCCAGTGGGCGCATCTGGGCATGTTCATGCAGACGATCGCGCTGCTCGCCGTCGCGTGCGGGCTCGCGACCTGCATGCAGGAGGCTTGGCAAACGCGGGCGAAGACCGTTTCGGCCTTTCTCGGCCTTTCCCCCGAAGACCAGCTGTACTGCGGCATGGCGCTCGGCCATCCCGACCCCGAGGCGCCCGTCAACAGCATGCGTTCCTCGCGCGCGCCGCTCGACGAGTTCGTCACGCTGCTGACGGAATGACGGTCCTGGGCTATCCTCTCCTGCGGCCATGACGGGGACGACATGAAAACAGATCCATACGGCCGCGACAGGAGACGCGGCTGATGGCGGACGCTTCGCTTCTATCCCGCGCCGGCGCGCGCCTCGCGCGCAAAGTCCGGCCCCTGCGGCGCCGCCTCGGATTGGGCGTGGCTTGCGCGCGCTGCTCTTTCGCCGCGCCTGCGCGCCGACCCGAATGTCGAATGGCTGTTCATCCTCACCCTGCCCAACGCCGGCTCCACGGCGCTTGCGAACCTGCTCGAAACGTCGAGGCGAGTCGTGAAGCTCGATCCGCGCGGCGAAGGGCAATGGCTCGTTCCGGCCATGTCGGCGCCAGCGAAAAGATGGGATTTGGACTATCATCCCAATTACGCCGTCGTCCGGGCCGTCTGGCTCGACGCAGTCGCGCGCCGGCGCCGCGAGGAGCCCGTCGTGGTCGTCGAGAAATCGCCGCCCAATCTGTGCCGCCACGAGGCGCTGACAAGCGCTTTCGCCGCCATGAAGACAAGCGTGTTCACCCTCTCGCGCGATCCTTACGCTGTCTGTGCTAGCTGGCGCGCGCGATACGGCCCCGGGGGCGTCGCCCGCGACTGGGGCTATGAAGCCGTCGGCGAGAACCCGCTCGAATTTCTCGAACTTCTCGGGCGCATCTGGATCGAGCGCGCGCGCCTGCTCGATGCGGCGCGGCGAAAATACGACGCGCATATCCGCTATGAAGACCTGTGCGCGGACCCGGCCGCGACGCTGGCGCGCATCGCGCGGAAGGTTCCCGCCATCGCCGACGCGGATCCCGCCGCAGCAGTCGCCGTGAAAGATCACGCCCGCCAGCCCTTGCAGAACATGAACGAGGCCCAGATCGCCGCGCTTGCGCCTGCCGAAATCGAGGCCGTCTCGGCCGGCCTGCGCAGCGCGCCGGAGATCGTCGAAGTCTTCGGCTACGCGATCAGACGGTGACGCAGGACCGGTCTCGCTGTCGATTGCCTTCGCGCGCCGGCGCGATATATCGTCTGGCGCGCCTGCGCGGAAAACCCGTCCCCAGCCTCCGGAGCTCCCTTGAAAATCGCAACCTTCAACGTGAACTCGATCAATGCGCGCCTTGAGCGCGTGCTCGATTGGTTCGATCGCGCCCGGCCGGACGTCGCCGTCCTGCAGGAGATCAAATGCGTCGACGAGAAGTTTCCCGCCGAAGCCTTCGAGGACCGCGGCTACAACATCGCCGTACACGGACAGAAGACATATAATGGCGTCGCGCTCCTGTCGAAGCATCCCATCGACGACATCGTGAAGGGCCTTCCCGGCGACAAAGCCGACGATCAGGCCCGCTATATCGAAGCGCTCGTCTGCCCTGACGACGTCCCGCCTGTGCGCGTTTGCGGGATCTACGCGCCAAACGGCAACCCGGCGCCGGGCCCGAAATTCGATTACAAACTCAAATGGCTGAAGCGCCTGAAAAAGCGCGCCGAAAAATTGCTGGAGCAGGAAGAAGCCTTCGTTCTCGCCGGCGACTTCAACGTCATTCCGCAGGCGGAGGACGTCCACGATCCGAAGGCGTGGACGGACGACGCCCTGTTCCTGCCGGAATCGCGCGCGGCGTTTCGCGAGATTCTCTATCTCGGCCTCACGGACGCGATCCGACAGATCCATCCCGACTCGGTTCTCTACACCTTCTGGGATTACAAGGGCGGCGCCTGGGAGAAGGATCACGGCATCCGCATCGATCATCTCCTGCTGTCCCCGCAGGCCGCGGACCGGCTCAAAGACGCCGGCGTCGATCGCGCCGAGCGCGGGCGCGAGAAACCGTCGGATCATGCGCCGGCGTGGGCGGAGATTGAGTAGGTAATGTGCGTTGACGGTAGAAGAGTATTTACTACTTCAATTGAACATTTTCTCTATCTTATTGAACCACTTGAGGCGCAGAAATGAACCAGAAAAATTGGTTGCAAGAAGAGCACCCAAAGCAGCTCGGCAAGCTTGTCGGCAATCTGCACGCTATAGAGAGTATGGCCCGAATATATCTTGCAAAGCAACAATCCGCTACCCGTCTCGACATAAAGAATATCAAAAAAGGTGATGAAGTGGAAATCACCCCTTTCAGCGACAAAAACTCCTTAAAAAAGGCGCTCGAAGACTATAACAATAAATGTGAAAAAGCCGGGATATGTTGCTGTAAAGTTAAAGTCAAAGAAATCGTCGCCTTGCGTGACGCGCTCGCTCACGGAAGGGTCTTTGGAATCGCCCCCCTCCAGAACACACCCTTACGCCTAATAAAGTTTGAAAAATATAAAAATGATAGTAAATAAAGTAAAAATAGAAGAATGTATCGACATGGATTCCTGTTGGTTCCGACAAAAAATAGGTTTTCTCGAAGGAGAAGTAAAAAAAAATCCGAAAAGCGCTGAAGTATGAAAGTACCTCTATTAAGTAATCGATGACCATCACCAGTGTAAATTGCCCATTCCCGGCAGCTTGAATGCTCTTCTCTCCCCAACAGGACGCCGCGCTACTTGCCGTAGACCGCTGGCTGAAGAACGCCGACCGTCAGGTCTTCCGCCTGTTCGGCTATGCCGGCGCCGGCAAGACGACGCTTGCGCGCCATATCGCCGAACATGTCGACGGGGACGTGGCCTTCGCCGCTTTCACCGGCAAGGCGGCTCATGTAATGCGCCAAAAGGGCTGCGCGGGCGCGACGACGATCCACGCCCTAATCTACCGCCCCGCCGACGAGGACGAGGAAGGCGCGCCCGTCTTCGCCCTGCGTCATGACGCGCCGGCGGCCGACGCCGACCTCATCATCATCGACGAATGCTCGATGGTGGACGAAGAGCTCGGCCGCGACCTTCTGTCTTTCGGCAAGCCCGTGCTGGTGCTCGGCGACCCGGCGCAGCTTCCCCCCGTCAAGGGTGGCGGCTACTTCACCGAGGCCGAACCCGACTTCATGCTGACCGAAATCCATCGTCAGGCGGCGGACAACCCCATCATTCGCCTGTCGATGGACATCCGCGAAGGGCGCGAGCCGGATCCGGATTTCGGCGGCGGCGCCGTGCGCTTTCTCTCCCGCCGCGAAATCTCGCAGGACGAAATCCTCGCCGCCGATCAGGTCCTCGTCGGCACGAACCGCACGCGCCGGCGCTACAACGCGCGCATCCGCGAGTTGAAGGGCCATGCGGACCCCATGCCGGAAGCCGGCGAGAAGCTCGTCTGTCTGCGGAACAATCGCCGCAAGGGGCTCCTCAACGGCGGCATCTGGACGGTGACGCTCAAGAAGGCCGCGCGCGGCGGCCGCGCGCGCATGACCGTGACGCCGGAAGAAGGCGGCAAGCCGGTCAACGTCGCCGTGCCGAAAGCGTTTTTCACCGAAGGCCCGGAGGCGGTTCCTTTCGCCCAGCGCCGGGGCGCGGACGAATTCGACTTCGGCTACGCCCTCACCGTGCACAAGGCGCAGGGCTCGCAATGGGATTCGGTCGTCCTGTTCGACGAAAGCTTCGCCTTTCGCGACCACCGCGCGCGCTGGCTTTACACGGGCGTGACCCGCGCGGCCGAACGGCTCGTTCTGGTGCGATAGTCTCTTGTTCAAGCAAAAAAAAAGCGCCCCCGGAGGGGCGCTTTCCAATTCGGCGATCGCCGGGCGCGGTTAAGCCGCGCGCAGATTGCCGGCGGAGGTGCGTCCGCGGTTCGAGACCAGCTCGTAGGAAAGCCGCTGGCCTTCCTGAAGGGTGTTCAGTCCGGCCTGCTCGACGGCGCTGGCGTGAACGAACACGTCGCTGCCGCCGTCATCCGGCTGGATGAAACCGTAACCTTTGGTGGAGTTGAACCATTTCACGACGCCTGTAGCCATTTTTCGTCTCCTTCAGACAATTGGCTGCGACGAGGCGCGCCGCAGCCGGCGGTTGATCGCGCGAAAATCATTCTCCGCGCTTTATGCGAGCCGATTGTCCGGGAGAGTTCAGAAGGCCCTGTAGAAGCCCGGCCGCTACGCTAAACGTTTGGCCGGGTTAGGCAACTGTCTTAAGTCTGCAGTCCAAATCGAGTCGTCACGAGCGCCTACATAGGGCGCGCCTAGCAGGATTACAAGCGGCGAACGCAAGAAGACCCTGATAAAAAGAAAAGGCATGAAATACGCCATCATCGGAACCGGCCGGGTCGCCCAGAGCATCGCGGCGTATCTGCGCGCCCTTAACCATGAGGCGGCGCTGATCGCGCGGGCCGAGTCGGAGGCGCGCGCGCCGTCCTGCCTGCGCGCGCTCGCCGCCGCCGACGTGATCGCCGCCGCCATCCCCGACCGCGCGCTCGGGCCATGGCGGCAGGCTTATAATGAGGCCGTCGCGGATAAACTCGCGATCCATTTTTCCGGCGCGCTCCTGATCGAGGGGATGTGGAGCTACCACCCGCTCTATTCTTTCCCGCCGGCCCCTCTGCCGCCGGAGACGACCGCGCGCGTCGCCTTCGCCAGGCAGGAAGGCGCCCCGCCCCTCGGATCGCTCGTTCCCGGAGCGAAGAACCCGGAATTCGTCGTCCCTGACGCCGACCGCGCCTTCTATCACGCGCTCGCCGTGCTGAGCGGCAATTTCGCCGCCTTCCTGTGGAACGAGACGGCGAAGGCGTTTTCAGGCCGGCTCTCCGGCGCGCCGGCGAATATTCTCGCCGGCTATCTCCACGGCGTGGTCGACCGCTTCGCGGAAAGCCCGTTCGACTCCCTCACCGGCCCGATCGCCCGGCGCGACCGCGCCACGGTCGAGGCCAATCTCGCCGCCCTCGCCCGCGAGCCGCGTCTCGCCGGTCTCTACCGCGCCTTTCTGGCTGCGGCGTGGCCGGATTTCGAGCCCGGAAACGCTGCGGGCGACGACGCCTGACGGCGCGGCGATGCACGCCCTTTCCGCGCTTGCCCCGGCGCGCCCTTTCCTCTATAGAGCGCCGCTCAATCCGGTATTTCCAGAACCGCGCCCCGGGCGAACGTCGCCGTTTCCGGCCCGCGGCTTTTCACGCAGGGACCCGTCATGGCCGAGATCGATGTTTTCCATTGCGAAGTCCGCGAGCGCGCCGGCACGGGCGCGGCCCGCGCCGCGCGGCGCGAAGGCTGGGTGCCGGGCGTTCTTTACGGCGGCGGCCAGGATCCGGTGGCGATCCGGCTGAGGTTCAACGAAGTGGTCAAGGCTCATTCGGCCGGCCGCATGCGCTCGCATCTGGCCAAGATCCAGGTTCCCGGCCAGGACTGGCTGCAGCCGGTGATAGCGCGCGAGGTGCAGCTCGATCCGGTGAAGGATCTGCCGATCCATGTGGATCTGATGCGCGTGGACGAGAAGACGCGCATCGACGTCGCCGTGCCGGTGCGCTTTCTCAACGAAGCCGCTTCGCCGGGTCTTAAGCGCGGCGGCGTGCTCAACGTCGTGCGCCACACGATCGAGGTCTACGCGCCGGCCACCGCCATTCCGGAATATCTCGAAGCCGACGTGACCGGACTGGACATCGGCGACGCCATCCATATCTCGGACATCAAGCTTCCCGAAGGCGTGACCCCCGTCATCACGGATCGCGACTTCACGGTCGCCACCGTCGCCGCGCCGTCGGCGCTGCGTTCGGCCGAGGAGGAAGCCGCCGAAGCCGAAACCGGCGCGCCGGAAACCGCCGAGGCGGAAGAAGAAGGCGAGAAGGAGGAGTAATCTTCCCCCCTCCCGCTTGGCGCCGCACAGGGCGGAGGTCTGCGCGATGTCGGCGAAACCTTTGCTTCTGGTCGGCCTCGGCAATCCGGGTGCGAAATACGCCCGCCATCGTCACAATGTCGGCTTCATGGCGGTCGACGCCGTCGCCGACGTGCACGGATTTTCCCCGCCGCGCGCGAAGTTTCAGGGCGAGCTGCGCGAAGGCTTTCTCGATTCGCCGCGCGGCCGGATCAAGGCGATCGTCTTGAAGCCTCTTACCTATATGAACGAGTCCGGCCGCTCCGTGGGCGAGGCGATGCGCTTTTTCAGGCTCCAACCGGCGGATGTCGTCGTGTTCCACGACGAGCTCGATCTTGCGCCGGGCAAGGTTAAAGCCAAGACAGGCGGCGGGACGGCCGGCCATAACGGGCTCAAGTCGATCGCCGCCCATATCGGGCCGGACTTCCGTCGCGTGCGCATCGGAATCGGCCATCCGGGCGATAAGGCGCGCGTGACCGGCCATGTGCTCGGCGACTTCGCGAGGGCCGATCAGGAGTGGCTCGCCCCGCTTCTGGCGGCCGTCGCCGCCGCCGCGCCGGCGCTGGCCGAAGGCGACGCGCGTTTTACGAGCGCCCTCGCCCAGCGCCTTCAGCCGCCGCGCGGAAAGGACGCGCCGGCGGCCGCGCGTCAGGCTGCGCCTCGCCCGACGGAAGCGGACAAGAAAAAGGACGCGACCAATCCTTTCGCCAAGGCGCTAGGCAGACTTTTAGGTCGGGATGGCGGCGCACGCGGCGCCTGACCGAGCGGCGGCCCGCCCGCCGAACATGCAATGACTGATTGAAAGAAGCAGGACCGAATGGGTTTCAAATGCGGCATCGTCGGGCTGCCCAATGTGGGCAAGTCCACGCTCTTCAACGCGCTGACGCGCACCGCCGCCGCGCAGGCGGCCAATTATCCTTTCTGCACCATCGAGCCGAATGTCGGCGACGTCGCCGTGCCTGAGCCGCGCCTGTTCAGGCTCGCCGAGATCGCCAGATCGAAAGAAATCGTCCCGGCGCGGATGCAGTTCGTGGACATCGCCGGCCTGGTCAAAGGCGCCTCGAAAGGCGAAGGGCTCGGAAACCAGTTCCTCGCCAACATCCGCGAGGTGGACGCCGTCGTTTATGTGTTGCGCTGCTTCGACGACGACGACGTCACGCATGTGGCCGGCCGGGTCGACCCGCTCGCCGATCTCGAAGTGGTCGAGACGGAGCTGATGCTGGCCGACCTCGAAAGTCTGGAGAAACGCCGGCCCAATCTGGAAAAGCGGGCCAAGGGTCAGGACAAGGAAGCCAAAGCGACGCTCGCCCTCGTCGACAGGGCCCTCGCCGCCCTGCAGGACGGAAAGCCGGCGCGCTCGGCGGACATATCGCCGGAGGAGGAAAAGATCTGGAAAGGCCTCCAGCTTCTGACGGCGAAACCGGTGCTTTTCGTCGCCAATGTCGACGAGGACTCCGCCGCCGCGGGCAACGATTACTCCCGCCGCGTCGAAGCGCGGGCGCGGGAGGAAGGCGCCGGCGCGGTCGTCATCTCGGCGCGGATCGAATCCGAGCTCGCCCAGCTCGACGACGCCGAGCAGGCGGAATATCTCGCCGCCTTAGGCCTTGAGGAGCCGGGCCTCAACCGGCTCATTCGCGCCGGCTACGCGCTTCTCGGTCTTCAGACCTTCTTCACCGCCGGCCCGAAAGAAGCGCGCGCGTGGACCATCCGCAGGGGCGCGACCGCGCCGCAGGCGGCGGGCGTGATCCACACCGATTTCGAACGCGGCTTCATCCGGGCGGAGACCATTTCCTACGACGATTATGTCGCGCTCGGCGGCGAGCAGGGCGCGAAGGAAGCCGGCAAGATGCGCCTCGAAGGCAAGGACTACGTCGTACAGGACGGCGACGTCATGTTGTTCAGGTTCAACGCCTGACGGCGCGCAGCCTTTTCGGCGTTAGCGCTTTCTTAAGCGTCTCTACTATAGGTTGTAATCCATGGTAGACGCGCTTCCTCTCTCCCGCCGGCGCGACGAGCGCATCGAAGCGAGCCTCGCCCTGCGCTTTCGCATCGGAAACGGCCCGGAAGAGCCGGGCGAGACCATCGACTGCACATGGGAAGGCGTGGCGGTGCGATGCGGCGCGCCGCCGCCGCCCGGCTGCGAGATCACGATGACGGTCGGAGGCCTTGCGCCATTGCGGGCGACGGTGGTGCGCGCGTGGCGGGACGGTTTCGCCGCCAGGCTCATGGAGCCCTCGCCAGCGCTGCTCGTGCTCGCCGAGGCCGAAGCCGCGGCGACCGCTGCGCGCGGTCGGGGCCGTTCCTGACGGATCAGCGGTCGACCTTCGACCAGATCTCCCGATAGGACCAGTAGAGGAGCCCCGTCAGGATCAGAAGATAGGCGAGGGTCATCACGCCGAGCTTCTTGCGCTCTTCCATCTTGGGCTCGGCGGCCCAAGCGAGAAACTCCACGACATCCTTCGCATACTGCTCGACCGTTTCCGGCGTGTTCGGATCGACATAGTCGACCATGCCGTCGGCGAGCGGCGGCGCCATGGCGAGCACGCCTCCGGGCGGGACCTCTACGCCCTCGCGCGGATGGCCTTCTTCGTCGAGATATTCCGGCTTCATCTGCTGCGACATGTCGCCGGGAAAATAAGGATTGTAATACTGCCCCGGCGCGACGGAGACGGTCGCCGGCGCGTCCTCATAGCCGGTAAGCAGGCTGTAGACATAGTCGGCGCCGTGCGGGCGCGCCTTGATAATGAGCGACAGGTCCGGCGGCAACGCGCCGTTATTGGCCGCGCGCGCCTGCTGCTCGTTGCGATAGGGGCCGGGGATGCGGTCGGACGGGATCGGCGCGCGCTCGAACATCTCGCCGGTTTCGTCCGGACCGTCCGTGACCTGATATTTGTAATTGGCGGCGATCGTCTTGACGATCGGGTTCTCGTTCGGGTTCGAGCAATCCAGCGTCTCGGGCGCGCCTTCGGGACAGGCGTCGAGATGAAACGGGCCGCCCTTCTGGCCTAGATTGCGGAAAGCGAGATGTTCGAGACCGTGACAATTCGAGCAGACGGCCTCGTAGACCTGATAGCCGCGCTGCAGCGCTTCCTTGTCGAAGGTTCCGAAGACGCCGTCGAAATGCCAGTGCTGATGCTTCAGCTCGGCGGCGCCGCCTGCGGCGAGAGCCGGCCCGGCGCCGAGCGCCATGGCGGCGGCGAAGCCCGCGCCGGCGAGGACTTTCAGCGTTCCGATGCTTGTCATCTCGTTCCTCATGCCCCTCGTCCGCCCCTATTCCGCCGGCGCGGCCTGCGGCGAGGCCGCGGCGCCTGGTTTGGCCGGTTTCAGCACCGCTTCCGAGATCGACTTCGGCAGCGGCTTGGGCGTCTCCAGCACGCCGAGCAGCGGCAGGATGATCAGGAAGTACGCGAAGTAATAGGCGGTCGCGATCTGCGCGAGCGTCACGTAAAGCCCTTCCGCCGGCTGGCCGCCGAGATAGCCCAGGAAAACGCAGTCGATCACCAGAAGGAAAAACCAGAGCTGCGCTGTCGGCCGATAGCGCATGGAGCGCACTTTCGAGGTGTCGAGCCAGGGCAGGAAGAACAGAACGCCGATCGAGCCGAACATGGCGATCACCCCGCCGAGCTTCGACGAGATCGGGCCGATGTCGAAGGTGATCGCCCTCAGGATCGCGTAGAACGGCAGGAAGTACCATTCAGGCACGATGTGCGCCGGCGTGACCAGCGGATCGGCCTTGATGTAGTTGTCCGGATGGCCGAGCGCGTTCGGATTGAAGAATACGAACGCTGCGAACAGAACCAGAAAGGCCGCGATCGCGAAGCTGTCTTTCACCGTATAATAGGGGTGAAACGGCACGGTGTCCTTCCTGGTTTTCACTTCGACGCCGGTCGGGTTGTTGTTGCCCGGAACATGCAGCGCCCAGACATGAAGAATGACCACGCCGAAGATCGCGAAGGGCAGCAGGTAATGCAGAGAGAAGAAGCGGTTGAGCGTCGGATTGTCCACCGAGAAGCCGCCCCACAACAGGGTGCGGATCGATTCGCCGACCACCGGGATCGCGCCGAGAATGTTGGTGATGACGGTCGCGCCCCAGAACGACATCTGCCCCCAGGGCAGCACGTAGCCCATGAACGCGGCGCCCATCATCAGCAGGAAGATGACGACGCCGAGAATCCAGATCATCTCCCGCGGCTCCTTGTATGAGCCGTAATAGAGCCCGCGGAACATGTGGATGTAGACGGCTAGGAAAAACATCGACGCGCCGTTGGAATGGATGTAGCGCATCAGCCAGCCGTAATTCACGTCGCGCATGATGTGTTCGACGCTGTCGAAGGCGTGATCGACATGCGGCGTGTAATGCATCGCCAGGATGACGCCGGTGATGATCTGGATCATCAGGCAGACGACGAGAATCCCGCCGAACGTCCACCAGTAATTCAGGTTCTTGGGCGTCGGAAAATCGACGAAGCTGTCATAGGCGAGACGCACGATCGGCAGGCGCTTGTCGAGCCAGCGCTCGATCGCGGTGCCGGGCTTGTAGGTGGATTCGTATGCCATGGCGGATGAGCGCTCCTAGCCGATCCGGATCAAGGTGTCGGTGACGAACTGATAGGGCGGCACGGGCAGGTTCTCCGGCGCCGGACCTTTGCGGATGCGTCCCGCCGTGTCGTAATGCGAGCCATGGCAGGGGCAGAACCAGCCGCCGTAATCGCCCTTCACCTCGCCCTGCGCCGTGCCCAGCGGAACGCAGCCCAAGTGGGTGCAGATGCCGACGATGACGAGAAAGGCCGGGTTGACGCGCCGGTTCTCATCAGTGGCGGGCGCTCTGGAATCGTCGATATTGTCGTTGCGCGCGACCGGGTCCTTGAGCGCGGAGAGCGGCGTGCGCTCGGCCGCGGCGATCTCCTCCTCGGTGCGGTGTCGGATGAAAACCGGCTTGCCCTGCCACATGACCTTGATCGCCTGGCCCGGCTCGAGGCTCGACAGGTCCACCTCGGTCGTCGACAGGGCGAGCACCGAAGCGTCCGGGTTCATCTGATGGACGAGCGGAACCACGCTCGCCGCGCCGCCGGCCGCCGCGACCGCGGCGGTGAGAATGTGGATGAAATCCCGGCGGGTCGGCTCCTCGCCGTTCGCCGTCGCCTGCTGGGCGGGGGAGTCGCTCGTTGCGCTCATCGCTCGTCGTGCCTCGTCAAGGATGACGCCCCAAGGGGCGAAGGGGGGATTTCGCCGGGCGTGTCTCGCATGCCTTATGGAGCAAGTCCAGCCTGAGGCCGAGTGCGGCCTAGCGTCGCGAACGGTCCCTCGGGCAAGACGAATCGCGCAGGAGAATCAGCGCCATGAGACTCGCCCTCTATCAGCCCGACATGGCCGGCAATGTCGGCGCGGCGATTCGCGTCGCGGCCTGCTTCGGCGCCGGGCTCGACATCATCGAGCCTTGCGGCTTTCCGCTGGACGCGCGCGACATCCGGCGCGCGGCGATGGACTACGCCGCCCTCGCCGCGCCGGTCCGCCATGCGAGCTGGCGGGCCTTTTGCGACAGTCCCGAGCGGCGCGGCGGCCGGCTCTTGCTGCTCACCACGCGCGCCGCGCGGCCGATCTGGGAGTTCGCCTTTCAACCGGACGACGTGATTCTGCTCGGTCGCGAGAGCGCCGGCGCGCCGGAGGCGGTTCACGCCGCGGCCGACGCGCGCCTGCTCATTCCCTTAGCTCCCGGCGCCCGCTCCCTTAACGTGGCCGTCGCCGGCGCCGTTGCGCTGGCCGAAGCGCGCCGGCAGATCGGTTACAACGAGGCCTCAATGATCTAGATCAGCGCGCGGGGCGAGAAAGCCGGCAGGAAGTCCGCCCGCCGACGGAACGAGGTGAAGATCCGATGATCGACATGACCGACCGCAAACGCCGTGCGAAGGACTGGTTCGAAGCGCTTCAGCTTCGCCTGTGCGCGGCTTTCGAGCAGCTCGAACGCCAGGCCGGCGAGCCCTACGCCGAGATGGCGCCGGGCCGGTTCGAGCGCACGCCATGGCGGCGCGGCGACGGCGTTTCCGACCAGGGCGGCGGCGTCATGGCGATCATGCGCGGGCGCGTCTTCGAGAAGGTCGGCGTCCACGTCTCGACAGTCTATGGCGAATTTTCGCCGGAATTCGCCAGACAGATTCCCGGCGCGGCGGAAGACCCCCGCTTCTGGGCGTCGGGCGTGTCGCTGATCGCCCACACGCGCAATCCGCACGCGCCCGCAGCGCATATGAACACGCGCATGATCGTCACGACGCAGTGCTGGTTCGGCGGCGGGGGCGATCTCAATCCCATGCTCGACCGTTATCGCCGGGCGGACCATCCCGACGCGCTCGCCTTTCACGAGGCGATGCGCGCGGCCTGCGACCGGCATGACCCCGGCTACTATCCCCGCTTCAAGGCATGGTGCGACGAGTATTTTTTCCTGCCCCACCGCAATGAGCCGCGCGGCGTCGGCGGCATCTTCTACGACCGCCACGACAGCGGCGACTGGGAGGCGGATTTCGCCTTCACCCGCGACGTGGGCGAAGCGTTTCTCGGGATCTATCCGAAGCTCGTCGCCGCGCGGATGAACGCGCCCTGGACGGCGGAAGAGCGCGAGGAGCAGCTCATCCGCCGCGGGCGTTATGCGGAATACAACCTTCTTTACGACCGCGGCACGCAGTTCGGGCTGAAGACCGGCGGCAATGTGGAGGCGATCCTCTCCTCCCTGCCGCCGGAAGCGAAATGGCCTTAAAGCGCGTCGCGCAGGCGTCGCGTCAGCGCTGGCCGCGCATCCCGGCGAGGCCGGAAATGAGCGTCAGGAGCCCGCCGCCGCCGGCGAGGTAAGAGCCCCATTTGACGCCTTCGAGCCCTTCGTCGCTGCCCATCTGGGTCAGCGCGTAAAAGCCGATCGCCGCGATCACGACGATCCCGGCGAGCATCGTAATGAAGCTCGTCAGTCTGCCGATGACCGGCAGGAGGCCGATGACGCCGAGTACGGCGGCCACGGCGGAAACGAAAATGGCGGCGAAGATCGCCTTGCCTTTCAGCCCCCCCTCAGGCTTGCAATCCCCGTCGAGAGAGAAATTCCTGTTGAGCCAGCAGTCGATCGTGTTTCCGACATAATCATGGCCGGTCAGCGTCACGACGCCGCTGCCGATGTCGGACCCGCTCACCTCGTCGCCGAAGATCGGCGCGAAAAGAAGCGCTGCGATCACCGCGATCGGTAGCAAAATTCGGATCATGCCCACACCCCGTTGACCCTGCGTCCCCAGCGTCGCAGCTTAACCCTTCGTCAGGATCGTGTGAAGCAGGCGCGCGCTGTGCGCTGTAGCGCGGCTTCAGGAAAGGACGGCGGTGGAATGAGCGAACCGGAGGCTTTCCGCCTTGCGGCGGTGCAGGCCGCGCCCGTGCTGTTCGACAAGGCCGCCTCGACGGAAAAGGCCTGCGCGCTGATCGCCCGCGCCGGCCGGGAAGGCGCCGATCTGGCTGTTTTCGGCGAGACCTGGCTGCCGGGCTATCCCTTCTGGGTGGAAGGCGCGGTGCAGGACCTTACCTGGGAGGCGAGCGCGACCTATCTCGAAAACGCCGTCGAGATCGGCGGACCGGAGACCGACGCGCTGTGCGCCGCGGCGCGTGCGGCCGGACTCGACGTCGTCATCGGCGTGGCCGAGCGCGATCCGCATTCTCAGGGCACGGCTTATTGCACGGCGCTGACGATCGGCCGCGAGGGCGAGATTCTCGGCCGGCACCGCAAGCTCAAACCCACCCACGCCGAGCGCGTCATCTGGGGCGACGGCGACGGGGCCGGCCTGAAGGTTCATCAACGCCCCTACGGACGGATCAGCGCGCTCAACTGCTGGGAGCATCAGATGATGCTGCCGGGATATGTTCTCGCCGCGCAGGGAACGCAAATCCACTGCGCCCTGTGGCCGGGGTGGGAGAAGGCGCCGCGGCCCGGGGAGTACTGCTGGGCGCGCCAGCATCTTTTGTCGCGCGCGTTCGCCAGCCAGGCCGCGGCTTATGTGGTCTGCGCGGCGGGCCTGCGCCTCGAGGAGCACATTCCCGACCGCTGGAAGCCGCTGGGCGTATGGGAGCACACTGGCCAATCGGTCATCATCGACCCGCGCGGGGAGATCATCGCCGGCCCCATCGACGGCGAGGATATTCTGTTCGCTGAAGGCTCGCTCGAAACCGTGCGCGCCGCCAAGGCGGCCTGCGACATCGCGGGCCATTATTCCCGCCCGGACGTTTTCCGTCTGCATGTGAACGACGCGCCTGCGGACCGGCGCGCCGCCCTCGACAGCGATGCGGACTTCGACGAGGACGATCGCTCCGCATTGCTCGGCGAGAATGACGATTAAACGGGTCCGGCCGCGTGCGCGTCCAGCCCGCGCAGCTTTTCCGGGTTGCGCACCACGTAAACGGCTGCGATGAGCCCGTCCGCGACGTCGATCGAGATGGTTTCCTCTATCGCTTCGCCGTCATAGACGAGCAGACCTGGCTCGCCGTTGACGTCGGCGAAGCGGAAGCGCAGCAGCCGGTTTTGCGCGCGCGCCTTTCGGACGACGCCGGCGAGGAAGCGGGCGATCCTGTCGGCCCCGCGAATGGGGTTGAGCGCGGCGATCTTTACGCCGCCGCCGTCGGAAACCGCTGTGGCGTCGGCCGCCAGCAGCGTCTTCAGCCGGCTCGGATCTCCGCTCGCGACCGCTTCGGCGAAACGCTCAAGGAGCGCCTGATGGGCTTCCGCGGGAACGCGCTTTCCAGGCCGTGCCGCCGCGACGGCGCGCCGCGCGCGCGCGGCGAGCTGACGGCACGCCGCCTCGCTTTTGCCGAGCGCGGCGGCGATCTCCGAGAACGGCGCGTCGAACACGTCGTGCAGAAGGAACGCCGCGCGTTCGGCCCGCGACAGCCGCTCAAGCGTCAGAAGCAGCGCAAAGGACAAATCCGCCGCTATCTCGGCCGCTTTCTCCGGCGACAGATCGTCCGCATCGAGAACGGGCTCCGGCAGCCACGGGCCCACATAGACCTCCCGCCGGACGCGCGCGGCCTTGAGCCGGTCGAGGCAGAGCCGCGTGACCATGGTCGTGAAATAGGCCTCCGGATTGCGCACGGCCTCCCGGTTCGCGCCCGCATAGCGCAGATACGCGTCCTGCAGCACGTCCTCGGCTTCGGACCGGCTTCCCAGCATCCGGTAGGCGAGGCCGAGAAGCCGGCCGCGATAAGGTCCGAGCGGATCGTCCGTCTGCGTCATGCCGCCTCTTTTGCGACGTCGACCATGCGGTCGCCGACCGATACGCGCTGGCAGATTCTCGCAAAGCCGAGCCCCATCTTAACCATCGGATAGAGGCGGCCCGCCTGCATGCCCAGCGTAAGATCTATCACGCCTGCATCTCCCCAGCGCGCGCGGACGGCCTCGCGCGCTTCGTCGAGCGACGGGTCGCGACGGGCGAGCGCATCCGCAAAACGGAAGGTCAGCGCGACGTCGGCGCTCATCGCCAGCGCGTCCCGTTTGAGCACCGCCTCGATCTGGTCCGGCGCCATCCCGGCTTCCTCCGCCATGCGCACGACGAGCTGCACGCAAGGACCGCAATCTTCGGTCATGGCGCCGATGAGCTTTGCGGCGAAGGCGGCGTCGACCGACGCGGCCTCCCTGTGCTTCGACAGGGCCGCGAGCCTGGCGAACTTGGCGAAAGCCGACGGCGATACGGCGAGCATGTGCTCCATGTAGCTCGCATCATAGTCGTAACGCGCGGCGAAAGCCTTAAGCGCGTGTTTGCCGATCAGGCCGAGCATGAACATCTCCTATGTCGGGGGTTGCGGACCACGCGGCGAGCGCCGCAGGAAAAATCACGAGAAGCGCGTCGGCGACCGGGGCGCGCGAATGGCCGCCCAGCATCTCCGCGATATGGATGAGCGCGTGAAAGCAGACGAACGCCGCGCCCGCCGCGGCCGCCGGCCACAGGCCCGGCCGCCAGGCGCGCGCGGCGAGGCCCAGCGCGGCGGCGAGAAAAGCCGCGCCGATATCGGCGACGAAATGCGGATTATAGGGACCCGTATGCTCGACGCCCGGAATGCGCGCATACCAGCCTGGCCCGTCGATCAGCATCGAGGCGCCGTTGACGCCGTAAAAGGCCGCGAGCGCGCCTGCCAGAAGCCGTTTCATCATGGCCGTCTCCTCGTCTTCTCCCTTCCAAGACGAGGCGGCGACGGGGAACGTGACAGGGACGACGGATTTTTTCGCGGCTCAGGCCCGCTCGAAGACGATCACCGGCTCGCCGCGATAGGTCGCGCGCCAGGCTTCGCGAAAGCCGCATTTCTCTGCGACGCGCATGGAGCGGGCGTTCGTCTCATTAATTATGCAGACCTTGCGGCGGCCAGGAACGTTCGCCTCGGCCCAGTTGAGCGCGGCGCGCGCGGCCTCCGTCGCGTAGCCTTTGCCCTGCGCAGCGCCGGCGAGCACCCAGCCGAATTCGAGCAAGCCGTCGAGCGGCGGTTCGATGTCGCGCTTGAAGTCGGAAAAGCCGACATCCCCGACGATAGCGCCGGTCGCCTTCTCCACGACCAGCCAGAAGCCAAAACCGAGAAGCGCCCAGTCGCCAGTCTCGCGCGAGAACTTCCCCCAGGCCTGTTCGCGGGTGAGCGGCTTGCCGCCGATGAGGCGAACCACCGCCTCCTCCGCCCACATGGCGGCGAAGGCGGGAAAGTCTTCCATGCGCCGCCCGCGCAGGACGAGCCGCTCGGTCTCGATGAGGGGGATTTCCAGACGGGCCATGTCATCCTCGTCGACGCGCCGCCACCCGCCTCGCCGCGCGAAGGCTGGTGAGCCCGGATGGGATCGAACCATCGACCTACTGATTAAAAGTCAGTTGCTCTACCGCTGAGCTACGGGCCCTGACGTCAGCTTCCGCCGCTTGACGCCCGAAGACATCGCGCGGCGAAAGAAAGGCTGCGGCCGCCGCGGCGGCGGCCGGAGCCTGAGAGAGCGCGGACCATAATTGCGCCCTACCGAGGGGTCAACAGGGGAATCCCGCCCTTGCCCGGCAAGCTCCCGCTGCCAGGCCCGCCTAGAGAATCGTCTCGCCGGTCTCCTCCCGAAAGCGCGCCACGAAGGCGCCGAACCGGCCGGCGGCGATCGCCGCGCGCATCCCGGCCATCAGCGCCTGATAATAGGCGAGATTGTGCCAGGTCAGCAGCATGGGTCCGAGATATTCGCCGGCCCGGAAAAGATGATGGAGATAGGCTTTCGAATAGTCCCTGCTCGCCGGACAGTCGAGCGAAGGGTCGAGCGGTTCGGGATCGTCGGCGAAGGCGGCGTTCTTGATGTTGATCGGCCCTCGTCGCGTCCACGCCTGTCCGTGGCGGCCCGAGCGCGTCGGGGCGACGCAGTCGAACATGTCCATCCCGCGCGCCACGGCGCCGACGATGTCGGCGGGTTTACCCACGCCCATAAGATAGCGCGGCCTGCCCGCGGGCATTTCCGGCGCGACGATTTCGAGCACGCGGAACATCTCGGCGCGCCCCTCGCCCACCGCAAGCCCGCCGACGGCGTAGCCGGGAAAGTCGAGCTCTAGAAGCCGCGCGAGGCTTTCCCGACGCAGGTCGTCGTAATTCGCGCCCTGAACGATGCCGAACAGCGCCTGGCCGGGCGCGGCCTTCTCCTCGAAGGCGCGGCGCGACCGCTCGGCCCAGCGGACCGACAGCAGCATCGACTCGCGCGCGGCGCCATGGGCGATGGGAATGGCCGGGCATTCGTCGAGCTGCATCTGGATGTCGGCGCCGAGCAGGCATTGGATCTCGATCGACCGCTCGGGCGTGAGCATGTGCGGCGCGCCGTCGATATGCGACTGGAAAGCGACGCCTTCCTCCGTCAGCTTGCGGAGCTTCGCCAGCGACATCACCTGAAAGCCGCCCGAGTCGGTCAGGATCGCGTGCGGCCAGTTCATGAATTTGTGCAGTCCCCCGAGCGCCGCGACGCGCTCCGCGCCGGGACGCAGCATCAGATGATAGGTGTTGCCCAAGACGATGTCCGCGCCTGTCGCGCGCACGTTGTCTGGCGGCATCGCCTTGACCGTTCCCGCCGTGCCGACGGGCATGAAGGCGGGCGTGCGTATCTTGCCGCGCGGCGTTTCGATCACGCCCAAGCGCGCCGGACCGTCGCTCGCCTCGAGCGTAAAGGAAAAGCCGTCGCTCAATGCATTCTTCCCCCGTTCGGCACGGGCCGGTCGGGCCCTATCAGCACGACCGCGCCGTTCTCGTCTGAGAAGCCGAGCACCAGGACCTCCGACATGAAATCGGCGATCTGGCGCGGCGGGAAGTTCACCACCGCCGCGACCTGCCGGCCGACCAGCGCCTTCTCGTCGTAATGCACAGTGATCTGGGCGGAGGATTTCTTCACGCCGATTTCGGGGCCGAAGTCGATCCACAGCTTGAAGGCGGGCTTTCGCGCCTTGGGAAAGGGCGCGGCCTCGACGACCGTTCCCACGCGGATGTCGACCTTCAGAAAATCGTCGATAGAGATTTCGCTCATCGTTCCGGCTTTCAGGCTTCGCGCTTCGCGCCGCAGAGGCGTTATTCGTTCTCGGGTCCGCGTTCAAGCAGGCAGGCGTCGCCATAGGAGTAAAACCGGTAGCCGGCCTTGATCGCATGAGCGTAGGCGGCCTTCATCCGCGCGGTTCCGGAAAACGCGCAGACCAGCATGAACAGAGTCGAACGCGGCAGGTGGAAGTTGGTCATCAGAAGGTCGACCGCCCGGAAGCGATAGCCGGGCGTGATGAAAATCGACGTCTCCTCGGCGCAGGGGCGCACGCGGCCTTCCCTGTCCGCCGTGCTTTCGAGCAGTCTCAACGCGGTGGTGCCCACGGCGAGGATGCGCCCGCCCTTGGCGCGCGCCGCGTTGATCGCCTCGGCTTGCGCCGGCGTGATCTCGCCCCATTCGGCGTGCATGACGTGATCGCGCGTATCCTCCGCCGTCACGGGCAGAAAGGTGCCCGCCCCTACATGCAGCGTGATCGTCAGCCGGCGGACGCCGCGTTTATCGAGCGCGTCGAGAAGCGCCTCGGTGAAGTGAAGGCCCGCGGTGGGCGCGGCGACCGAGCCCGGCTCAGCGGCGTAAACGGTCTGATAGTCCGCCGCGTCCTCGGGGCGAGCCGGCCGGCGGCGCGCAATATAGGGCGGCAGGGGCGGCGCGCCCGCGCGGGCGAGCCCGGCGTCGAAGTCGGCCCCGGCGCGATTGAATCGCAGCACCGCTTCGGCCTCGCTGCGCGCCTCGATCACTGCCGTAAGCCCTGCGCCGAAATCGAGCGCATCGCCTTCGCGCAGGCGTTTGGCGGGCCGCACGAAGGCCCGCCAGCGCGCACCGGCAGGCTCTTCAGGCGCCAGCCGCCGGTGCAGCGTCACGTCGATCTCGACCGGCTCGCCGCCGCCCGCCGTCCGTGCGGGACGGCGCCCGCGCAGCTGCGCCGGGATGACCTTGGTGTCGTTGAGAACCAGAAGATCGCCCGGGCGCAAGAGCGCAGGCAGGTCGCGCACGACCCTGTCCGCGAGCCCGTCCGCGCGCACGTGCAGAAGCCGCGCGGAATCGCGCGGGCGCGCCGGCTCCAGCGCGATGCGCTCTTCGGGAAGATCAAAGTCGAAATCGGAAACGCGCATCTGGGAATGCGGGCCGCCCTCGAACGGTTTCAGGCCTTATGTGCAACCTGCACCCTGCGCCCTGCAACCTCCTACGCAGCCGTTCTGAAGCTGACGATTTTCGTCGGCTTCGCCGGCGGCTCGCCGCGCTGAGCGGCGTCCACATGCTCCATGCCGTCGACGACCCGCCCCCACACCGTGTACTGGCCGTCGAGAAACGAAGCGTCGTCGAAGCAGATGAAGAACTGGCTGTCGGCGCTGTCGGGATCGGCCGCCCGCGCCATGGAGCAGATCCCGCGCTGATGGCTCACGTCGTTGAATTCAGCCTCAAGCTTTTTGCCGGACCCGCCTCTGCCGTCGCCGCGCGGACAGCCCATCTGCGCCATGAAGCCGTCGATGACGCGATGGAGCGCCAGCCCGTCGTAAAAGCCGGAATCGGCCAGCGCCGCGATGCGCGCGACATGGTTCGGCGCCTTATCCGGAAAGGTCTCGATCGTCACCGCGCCGGTGTCGAGCGTCAGCACAAGTCGATTGCTCACAGTCTGATCTCTCCGTTGACCCGCCGCGGCGGCTTGATGTTGCACATATTGCGTACGAACCCGTCGCGCACGAGGCCCGCAGCTTCGATATATTGTTTGAACGCCTCGCTGTCGGTGCGCATCACCTGAATGTTCGGCCGTTCATTCTCCGGCACATCCGCGGCGATGCGCATGCGGACGATCGGCGTCGGCCGCTCCGGCGGCTCGCCGCGCGCGATGCGCCGCGTGGCGTCGAAGCCGTGCACGATCCAGCCCCAGGTCGTGTAGCGCTTGTCGAGATTGAGCCGGGAATCGCCGATGACGATGAAGAACTGGCTGTTCGCGCTGTTCGGGTCAGTCGCGCGCGCCATCGACATCACGCCGGGGCAGTGAAGGCCCCACAACTGAACCGCCCGGTCGGCGCGGAAGGACCGCAGCGCCTCGGGCTGCGCGGCGGCGGGCATGCCGTCGACGAACCCGACCCGCGCGGCGATGCGGTCGCGGCCGATTTCGGTGAAATTCGGGAATTCCTCCGTGTGGTGGATGAACTCGCCCTTGATGTCGGGCAGGGACGACCCGCCGGTGCCGTCGCCTTTCGGGTCGCCGCCCTGGGCGACGAATCCCTCGATCACCCGATGGAACTTCAGCCCGTCATAGAACCCTTGCCGCACGAGCTGCCTGATCTGCGCCACATGCGCAGGCGCGAAGTCGGGACGCATCTCGATCACCACCTCGCCCGCCGGCAGGTCGAGCAGGATCGTGTTTTCGAGATCGAGCGGGCGCCACGCCTCCGCGGGCGCGTTCGCGACGATATCGGCCGGCCTCATGGGCGCGGCGTCATCTTTCTTCTGGGCGAAAGCCGTCCCGACGACGAGAAACGCCGCCGCCGCGCCGGCCAATGCTGCCGCTGTGCTTTTCATGATGTCGCCTGTCCGATCCTGTTGTGCGCTTGAATGACGCCGCGACCATATCAGAGCGATCCGCCGCGGCGAACTTAAGCCTGCGAAAATTTCCGGCGCAGCTGCTCGGCCACGCCCGCCGGCACGAAGGAGCCGATCTCGCCGCCCAGGCGGGCGATCTCCTTGACCAGCCGCGAGGCGATCGACTGATAGCGGGCGTCGGCCATCAGAAAGACCGTCTCTATCTCTTCATTGAGCGCCTGGTTCATGCCGACCATCTGAAACTCGTATTCGAAGTCCGACACTGCGCGCAGCCCGCGAATGATGATGTCGGCCTTCACTTCTTCGGCGAAGCGCATGAGCAGCGTTTCGAACGGGACCACGCGGATCGCGACGCCGCTCTTGCGGGCGAGCGGCTCCATCTCGGCGGACACCATCTCGACCCGTTCATCGAGCGAGAACAAGGGGCCCTTGTCGCGATTCACGGCGACGCCGACCACAAGCTCGTCGACCAGCTTGACTGCGCGCTCGATAATATCGAGATGCCCGAGCGTGATGGGATCGAACGTGCCCGGATAAAGGCCGATCCGGCGACGGTCCGTCTTCCTGCTCATGCTTCCTCCCGGCCGGCCCGCCGCGCAGGCGTCAGCCTTCTCCCTCCCCGCCGTCTTCGTCGCCGATGTCTTCGATGCGCTCGACGGAGACGACCTTTTCTCCCTCTCTGGTGCGGAAGATCCGCACACCTTGCGTATTGCGCCCGGCCACGCGGATGTCGTTCACCGGCGTGCGGATAAGCTGGCCGCCGTCGGTGACGAGCATGATCTGATCGGAATCCTCCACCGGGAAAGAGCCGACGACCCGGCCGTTGCGCTTGTTGGCGACGATGGCGATGATGCCCTTTCCGCCGCGCCCCGACGTTCTGTATTCGTATGAAGAAGAGCGCTTGCCGAAGCCGTTCTCGGTGACGGTGAGCACGAACTGCTCGGCAGCGCCCAGCTCGGCGAGCCTTTCAGGGCTGATCGCGACGGGCGCTTCGGCCGCATCCTCGGTTTCTTCCTCTCCGCCTTCGCCCATCGCGCGGCGCATGGCGGCGGCGTGCCTGAGATAAGCGCGCGCCTCCTCCGGGCTCGCCTCGACATGGCGCAGAATGGCCATCGAGATCACGTGATCGCCCGCGCCGAGGCGAATGCCGCGCACGCCGGTCGAGGTCCGCCCTGCGAAGACGCGCACGTCCTCGACGGGGAAACGTATGCACATGCCGGCGGCCGTCGTCAGCAGCACGTCCTCGTCCGGCCGGCAGATCTGCACGCCGACGATCGCATCGCCCTCCTCGAGCTTCATGGCGATCTTGCCGTTGCGGTTGACCCGCTGGAAGTCGGAGAGCTGATTTCGCCGCACGTCGCCGGAGCGCGTGGCGAACATCACATGCAGGTCGCGCCAGGAATCTTCGTCCTCCGGCAGCGGCAGAATGCTCGTCACGCGCTCGCCTTGCGACAAGGGCAGAAGATTGACGAACGCCTTGCCGCGCGCCTGCGGCGGTCCCTCCGGGATGCGCCACAGCTTCATCTTGTAGGCCATGCCCGTAGAGGTGAAGAAAAGAAGCGGCGTGTGCGTATCGCCGACGAACAGCTGCGCGACGAAGTCCTCGTCCTTGGGGCGCATGCCGGCGCGGCCCTTCCCGCCGCGGCGCTGGGCGCGATAGGCGGACAAAGGCGTGCGCTTCACATAGCCCGAATGGGTGACGGTGACGACCATCTCCTCGCGCGCGATCAGGTCCTCGTCCTCGACCTCGCCTTCGATTTCGACGATCTCGGTGCGCCGCGGCGTGGCGAACTCCTCGCGCACGGCCTTGAGTTCGTCCTTGATGATCGTCAGCACCCGGTCGCGCCGGCGAAGAATGTCGAGATAGTCGGCGATTTTCTCGGCGAGGCCTTTCAGCTCGTCGCCGATTTCATCGCGGCCGAGCGCGGTGAGTCTCTGCAGCCGCAAATCGAGGATCGCCTTGGCCTGCTCCTCGGACAGACGCAAGGTCCCGTCCTCCGACATGGCGTGGCGCGGATCGGCGACGAGCGCCACGAGCGGGGCGAGGTCCTTCGCCGGCCAGTCGCGCGCCATGAGCTGCTCGCGCGCCGCGGCCGGATCGGGCGCGCGCCGGATGAGCGCCACCACCTCGTCGATATTGGCGACCGCAATGGCGAGGCCGACCAGGAGATGAGCGCGCTCGCGCGCCTTGGCGAGATCGAACTTGGTGCGGCGGGTGACGACCTCCTCGCGGAAGTCGATGAAGGCGCGCAGGATTTCCCGCAGCGACAGCTGCTGCGGGCGCCCGCCGTTGAGCGCAAGCATGTTGACGCCGAAGCTCGTCTGAAGCTGCGAATGACGATAGAGCTGATTGAGCACCACGTCCGCGGCGGCGTCGCGGCGCAGCTCGATGACGACGCGAATGCCGTGGCGGTTCGACTCGTCGCGGATGTCGGCGACGCCTTCGATCTTTTTCTCGCGCACGAGAGCGGCGATACGCTCGATCATCTGGGCTTTGTTCACCTGATAGGGAATCTCTGTGATGATGACGGCGTAGCGGTCCTTACGCGTTTCCTCGATGACCGCGCGCCCGCGCATCATGACCGAGCCGCGCCCGAGCAGCAGCGCGGCCTTGGCGCCGCTGCGGCCCAGAATGAGGCCGCCGGTTGGGAAGTCCGGCCCCGGTACGATCTCGACGAGCTCGTTGTCGGTGATGTCGGGGTTGTCGATCATGGCGACGGTCGCATCGACGACCTCGCCGAGATTGTGCGGGGGAATGTTGGTCGCCATGCCGACGGCGATGCCGCCTGCGCCGTTCACCAGAAGATTCGGGAAGCGCGCCGGCAGAACCGTCGGCTCTTTCTTGCGCCCGTCATAGTTCGGCTCGAAGCGGACCGTATCTTTCTCGATATCGGCGAGAAGCGCTTCGGCGGCCTTCGCCATGCGGCATTCGGTGTAACGCATGGCCGCCGGCGGATCGCCGTCGATGGAGCCGAAATTGCCCTGCCCGTCGATGAGCGGCAGGCGCATGGAGAAGTCCTGCGCCATGCGCACCAGCGCGTCGTAGATCGCCTGGTCGCCATGCGGGTGATAGTTGCCCATCGTCTCGCCAACGACGCCGGCCGCCTTGCGATAGGACTTGTTCCAGACCAGCCCCATCTCGTGCATCGCCCACAGGATGCGCCGATGCACGGGCTTGAGCCCGTCGCGCGCGTCCGGAATCGCGCGGGAGACGATCACGCTCATCGCATAGTCGAGATACGACCGGCGCATCTCGTCTTCGATGGCGATCGCCGAGACGTTTTTCGGGGTTTCGTGCTTGCCGTCGTCCGCAGGGCCGCCCGGCAAATCCTCGTCGTTTTCGGCCACGGAATTCCTTCGTCAATGGCGGGAGAATCTTGCGCTGTGGGCTTACCACCCGCCCGCCCGCCGCCGCAAGCATCCGACGGTTCAACACGACCGGCCGATCGGCTAGGCTCGCGCCCGAAGCGAAAAGGGATACAGAATGATGCGTCCAGCGGATTGCCGCCTTCTCGCGCTCGCCGCAGCCGCGCCTGCGCTGGCCGCCTGCGGCGGCCTGCAGAACGAAGCTCGGCCGCTCCTCGAAGAGCTCGCCCCCTCCGGATGGGCCGACGCCGAGGCGGCCGTCGTGAACGCCGCGGGCGAAACCGTGGGCCGCGCTGTCTTCGCCGAAGCGCCCGGCGGCGTATTGATGCGTATCGACGTCAAGGGCCTGTCGAAAGGCTGGCACGGCGTCCATTTTCACCAAAGAGGCGACTGCTCGGACGGCCCGGACGGATTCAAGGCTTCGGGCGGCCATGTGGGGCTGGGCGGGAACGCCCACGGCCTTTTGAACCCGGAGGGCTCGGAAAGCGGCGATCTGCCTAATCTATATGCGGCCGCCGACGGGCGCGTGACCGTGGAAGTTTTCCGCTGGGGCGTGTCATTATACCCCAGCGAGGCGAATGCGGCCGCGAACGGCCCCGAGCCGCTGCTCGACGACGACGGCTTCGCCGTGGTGATCCACGCCCATCCGGACGATCATGAGACGCAGCCCATCGGCGGGGCGGGAGAAAGAGTCGCCTGCGCGGCCGTGACCGGTTAAAGTGCCGCCCGTGGGGCCGCGGGGGCGGCGAAAAAACGTGGGGCGATTATGGGTGTGGTGATTCGACTTCTGGTTTTCGTCGTGGGCGCGCTCGGGCTCATTCTGACCGGGCTCGTAGGGGCGCACGATTATTTCGGCGTCGATACGCAGGCGCTGCTGATGCGAATGGGCGAGACGCCCGGCGGCGTCGCGACCTCGGCGCAGGGCGCGTTCGCTTCCGGGCTCGACTGGCTGGGCGGCATGATCGCCAACGCCATGGGCGCGCCTGACCCGGAAAATCCCGGCGCGGTCGCAACCTACGGGCCGACCGGCATCGCCGCGATCGTTTCGGCGCTTCTGCTGCTGTTCTCGACGCGCCGCTAAGCGCGCAGACCGGGCGCCGATTCGCCTGCGGAAGTTGGAGAGGGGACGTCCGGCCGGACGTTCCCTTTCGTCCTGTGCGCAAGCGCGCCGGCGAAGTTGCGTAAGGGGGAATGCGCCGATGAGTCATCCTGACAGGCGCGACGTGATCCTGGGGGGAACAGCCGCCGCCGCGACGGCGCTGGGGATCGCCGGCGCGCGCGCGCATCCCCATCCCCCGTCGCCCGGCGCGTGGGCGGCGCGCGCCGACATGCCGTTTCCGGTTCAGGAAATCTATCCGGCGGCCTTCGAACGCATCGAAGTCGGAGCGCGCGCGGCCAAGCCCGCCAGCGTCCGGCTTCTGGTCAACGCCGGGGGCATGACGCCGGCGCCGGACAGTCCGTTCGCCGCGACCGCCGCGACGACGATCTACGACCCGGCGCGCGACGACTGGCGCCATGGCCCGGCCCTGCCGCAGGCGCGTCATCATCTGGCGCTGGTTGCGTTGCATGGGCGGCTCTACGCCGCCGGCGGCTTCGCCAGCGACGCCGAAGGCGGCTGGCGGATGCGCGCCGAGCTGTGGCGCCTCGACGATCTCGACGCCGGCGCGTGGGCGCCGGCCGCGCCTCTGCCGGCGCCGCAAGCTGAAGCGGTCGCCGTCGCGCTGAACGGTTTTCTTCACATCGTCGGCGGACGGTCGCCGGCCACCAGCCGCAATCTGCACTGGCGCGACCATATCGACGTCGACCGGCACCAGGCCTACGACCCGCGCCGCGACGAGTGGTTCGAGCGCCGCCCGATTCCGACGCCGCGCAACAGCGCCGCCGGCGCCGTGCTCGGCGGGCTCCTCTACGTCGTCGGGGGACGAACCGTGCGCGGCGGCGTCATGCCGACGGCGGAGGTTTATGATCCGCTGGCGGACCGCTGGGACCGCATCGCGCCGCTGCCCAAAGCCATGAACAAAAAAGCGCCGCACGGGCAGGCCGGCCTCGCCGCCGCCGCCTGGAACGGCAAGGTCTACGCGATGGGCGGAGAATGGTTCGACGACGCCGGCGGCGGCGTCTACGCCGACGCGTGGGAATACGATCCTCGCGCGGACAAATGGCGCGCCGTCGCGCCGATGCCGCGCCCGCGCCACGGGCTCGGCGCCGTCGCGCTCGATGACGGAATATACGTCTGCGGCGGTGCGACATCGCCGGGCGCGAAAGCAACTTCGGCTTTTCTGGACCGGTTCTCGGTCTGAACGCGATCAACCTATCGACGGGCGCGCGACCATCAGCCAGATAATGGCCAGCACGCCGAAAAGGCCGGAAAGCCGAAAGCGAACCACACTCAGCAGAGCCTGAAATACGCCGTCGGCAGAGGCGTCCCGTCATTTGCGGCCGCACGCGCAAGGTCGCGCATCCGGCGCTGCATGAAGACCACCGAAATCCAGAATGCGCCGACCAAGACGTAAAGCGCCGGCGACAGGAGTATCCAACCTTCCGTAAGCCGCCATCCGAGGGCATGCGCCAGCAGCGCGCCCGTGACCGGCTGCATCGCGACGGCGGAAGCAGTGAAGACCCAATCGGCGATGACGACGACTGAGGCCACATGCGCGATAAGTCCGGCGTCGCGAGTCCGATGCGTCATCGCCATGAAGAAGGCGATGCCGACGCCGGTTCCAAGCAGCACGGCCGCGCCGAGAATGTGCAACTAACGCAAAAGCTGAACGAGTTCCATCAGCACGACCATGTTAGCGCCAGCGCAAGCAGCGTCACGGTCACGGTCTCGATGTTCACGTATATCTCAAAGCGGCGACGCGCTCATCCGTCAAACAAGCCCTCACGCGCCGATCGGGCGATGAGTCCGCGCAGATCCGTTCGCCGTGCAATCGTCGCTGATAGCATCGTCACCGCCGATCGATCGGCAGGCATTCGCCGTAGACCGGGTTCCCGACCACCTGTTGCGACAGCCAGTCTTCAACGGCGGCTTCGCATTCCTTGCGTGTGACATAAAGGCCGATGATTTCCGGCTCGCCGGTCGGACCCGGCGTCAGCCATCCGTTCGCAGCCCATTGCGGATCCAGGCTCGGCGCGCGCTGCGGGCCGGTCGTCGCGCAGGCGGCGAGCGCCACGCCTGCGCCGAGCGCGGCCAGTTTTTTTGCATAAGCGAAACCCATCGACCGACCCTCCCCTGTGCATTCGCCATTGCGGCGAGCGAGACAAGCCTGACAGGCGTTCGGCCCGCGCGCAATCTCGCACGAGGACAGGGGCGAGCCTCGCCCGTTGCGCAAAGCCGAACGGGCTCGCGGCGCGCAGGAGGGGCGAAAAACGAAAACCCGGCGCGGGGCCCGCGCCGGGTTTTGGTTGGTTCGCTCCATGCGAGCGACGAATTGGGGAGAGCCCCCTTGCGCGATCATCGACAGTGTCGCCGATGATCGTCCCCTCAAGAATTGCAGCCTACACGCGCTGCGCTTGCTGCAACCCCGGCGCCGAGACGCAACCTGCGCGCCGAGAGCGGTCGGAACTAGGCCGCCTTCTTCGTGCGCCGCTTGGCCGTCTTGCGCTTGGCGGTCTTGCGCTTCGCCGCTTTCTTGGCCGTCTTCTTGGCCGCGGTCTTGCGCTTCGTCGCCTTGCGCTTGGCGGCCTTTTTGGCCGTCTTGCGCTTGGTGGCTTTCTTGGCCGTCTTGCGCTTCGTCGCTTTCTTCGTAGCGGCTTTGCGCTTGGTCGCCTTCTTGGCCGTCTTTCTCTTCGTCGCTTTGCGTTTTACCGCCATGGGTTACCTCCGAATCGACGTTCGAAAGCCGCACCATAAATCAATTTGCTAAAAAAGTATTCAATTGCGCGCGCACGGAGCGTCCGCACAGGCACTTTTTTGCACTTTTTGTGCGTTTTTCGCCGCGATGTGATTCGGATTCGCCCGATTTTGACTCTCGAACGCGCTTTCGAACGTTCGAAACCGCGTGTCGCAGTCAGGTGATTCGAATCACCTGCACGTGTTCGACTCGTCAAAAGGGGATGTCGTCGTCGAGTTCGAAGGACTGACCGCCTCCGGATCGTCCGCTGCTGGACGAGTTCTCGCCGCCGAAATCGCCGCCGCCGCCGTCGCGCCGACCGTCAAGCATCGTCAGCGCCGAGTTGAACCCCTGCAGCACGACTTCGGTGGTGTAGCGATCCTGTCCGTTCTGATCCGTCCACTTGCGCGTCTGAAGCTGGCCTTCGACGTAAATCTTCGAGCCCTTGCGCAGATACTGCTCGGCGATGCGCGCGAGACCCTCGTTGAAGATCACCACGCGATGCCACTCGGTCCGTTCGCGTCGTTCGCCGGTGTTCTTGTCGCGCCAGCTTTCCGACGTCGCCAGGCGCAGGTTCACCACCGGACGGCCGTCCTGCATCTGCCGGACCTCCGGATCGGCGCCGAGATTGCCGATCAGAATGACTTTATTGACGCTTCCGGCCATGACGAGCTCCTCTTGATTGCTTCCCAGCGGCTATGGCGCCGTTTCGCCGGCCGCTCAATCGGCGCCTGCGGCGAAAATTTCAGCGTCCGCCGAAAACGTTCACATCCTGTTCTTGCTGTCAACGCGTATTTGCGATTGTATGGCCGGCCATGAACGGCCGCCCCGCGCCGTTCCTTCGCCCGATCACAGGTCCCCGCCGCAGTTCGAAACGAGCCTGATAAGCATCATGAGTCAGAAGGTCATCCGCGTCGTCGGCGCGCGCGAGCACAATCTCAAGAACGTCACGCTTGAGATTCCCCGCGACAGGCTTGTCGTGCTCACCGGTTTGTCCGGCTCCGGCAAATCGTCGCTCGCCTTCGATACGATCTACGCCGAGGGCCAGCGCCGTTATGTAGAGTCGCTGTCGGCCTACGCCCGTCAGTTTCTCGAGCTGATGCAGAAGCCCGACGTCGACCAGATCGAAGGACTCTCGCCGGCCATCTCGATCGAGCAGAAGACGACCTCGCGCAATCCGCGCTCCACCGTCGGGACCGTCACCGAGATCTATGACTACATGCGCCTTCTGTGGGCGCGCATCGGCGTGCCCTACTCGCCGGCGACGGGTCTGCCGATCGCGTCGCAGACCGTGTCGGAGATGGTCGACCGCCTGATGGCGGAGCCGGAAGGGGCGCGTTTCTATCTGCTCGCGCCCATCGTGCGCGCGCGCAAGGGCGAGTACCGCAAGGAGTTCGCGGACCTTCTGAAGAAGGGCTTCCAGCGGGTGAAGGTCGACGGCGCGTTCTACGAGATCCCCGACGTTCCCGCGCTCAACAAGAAGATCAAGCACGACATCGACGTCGTCGTCGACCGCATCATCATCAAGAAGGGGATCGAAAGCCGGCTTGCGGAATCGCTCGAGACGGCGCTGGCGCTGGCCGACGGGATCGCCGTGGCGGAAAGCGCGGACCGCAAGGGCGAAGCGGGCGCTCCGCAGCGCATCATCTTCTCCGCCAAGTTCGCCTGCCCCGTTTCCGGCTTCACCATCGAGGAGATCGAGCCGCGGCTCTTTTCCTTCAACGCGCCGGCCGGCGCCTGTCCGGCCTGCGACGGCCTCGGCACCGAGATGGTGTTCGACGAAGACCTCGTCGTGCCCGATCGCGACGCGCCGCTCGCCAAAGGCGCCATCGCGCCCTGGTCGAAGACGCAATCGCCGTTCTATCTGCAGACGCTCGAAGCGCTCGCAAAGCATTACGGGTTCAGGACCAGCGCGCGCTGGCGCGATCTGCCGCAAAAGGTCCGCGACGTCATTCTCTGCGGCACGGGCGAGGAGGAAATCGCCTTCGTCTATAATGACGGCGCGCGCCGCTATGAGACCGTAAAGCCTTTCGAAGGCGTGATCCCCAATCTGGAGCGGCGCTGGCGCGAAACCGACTCTTCCTGGGTGCGCGAGGAGCTCGGCCGCTTCCAGGCCGTCACCCGCTGCGAGGCCTGCGACGGCCAGCGCCTCAAACCCGAAGCGCTGGCGGTGAAGATCGACGGCAAGACCATCTCCGAAGCCGCCGATCTTTCGATCAGGGCCGCCGGCGCCTGGTTCGACGCGCTCGAGAAAAAGCTCGCGAAGAAAGAGCGCGAGATCGCCGCGCGCGTGCTCAAGGAGATCCGCGAGCGGCTGATGTTCCTCAACAATGTCGGGCTCGACTATCTCACGCTCTCGCGCGCGTCGGGCACGCTGTCGGGCGGGGAGTCCCAGCGCATCCGCCTCGCCTCGCAGATCGGCTCGGGGCTGACGGGCGTGCTCTACGTGCTCGACGAGCCTTCCATCGGCCTGCATCAGCGCGACAACGCCCGCCTGCTCGAGACGCTGAAGCGGCTGCGCGATCTCGGCAACTCCGTGCTCGTCGTCGAGCATGACGAAGAGGCGATCCGCACGGCCGACCACATCATCGACATCGGCCCCGGGGCGGGCGTTCACGGCGGCGAGATCGTGGCGCAGGGAACGCTCAGGGACATCGTCGCGGCGAAAGGCTCGCTCACCGGCGATTATCTCGCTGGGCGCCGGGAAGTGCCCGTCCCCGCCGAACGCCGGCCCTATAATAAGAAGAAGACCATCCGCATCGTCGGCGCGCGCGAGAACAACCTCAAGAACGTGACCGCCGAGATTCCGCTGGGCCTGCTGACCTGCGTGACCGGCGTGTCGGGCGGGGGCAAGTCCACGCTCGTGATCGAGACATTGTACAAGGCCGCCGCGCGCCGGCTCTGGGGCGCCAAGGACGCGCCCGGCCGTCACGACCGCATCGAGGGCCTCGATCAGCTCGACAAGGTGATCGACATCGACCAGTCGCCGATCGGGCGCACGCCGCGCTCGAATCCGGCGACCTACACCGGCGCGTTCACGCCGATCCGCGACTGGTTCGCGGGCCTGCCCGAGTCGAAGGCGCGCGGCTACGCGCCGGGGCGCTTTTCGTTCAACGTCAAGGGCGGGCGCTGCGAGGCCTGCCAGGGCGACGGCGTCATCAAGATCGAGATGCACTTCCTGCCCGACGTCTACGTCACCTGCGACGTCTGCAAGGGCAAGCGCTACAACCGCGAAACGCTGGAGGTGACGTTCAAGGGCAAATCCATCGCCGACGTGCTCGACATGACGGTCGAGGAAGGCGCCGAATTCTTCAAGGCGGTCCCGGCGATCCGCGACAAGCTTGAGACGCTCAACCGCGTCGGCCTCGGCTATATCCATATCGGCCAGCAGGCGACGACGCTGTCGGGCGGCGAGGCCCAACGCGTCAAGCTCTCCAGGGAGCTGTCCAAGCGCGCCACGGGCCGCACGTTATATATCCTCGACGAGCCGACGACGGGCCTGCATTTCGAGGACGTCCGCAGGCTGATGGAAGTGATCCAGGCGCTTTGCCACAACGGCAACACCGTCGTCGTCATCGAGCACAACCTCGACGTCATCAAGCAGGCCGACTGGATCATCGACCTCGGCCCCGAAGGCGGCGACGGCGGCGGCCGCATCGTCGCGGCCGGAACGCCGGAGGAAATCGCCGCAAACCCGAAGAGCTATACGGGCCAGTTCCTCAAGCCGCTTCTGGGCAAAAGCAGGCGCGCCGCGGCGGCGGCGGCGAAAGCGCCGGCGAAAAAGCGCGCGACGAAGAAGAAGGCGGCGAAAGGACGGAAACGAAAGGCGGCTTAGCTGCGCCTACTAAGTTCGCAGAATGGAGACCATCCTTCAAGACGGTCCTTCGGGCTTCCCCGCCCATCCCGGCAAAAGCCGGGACCCAACCAAGGGACAATGACGGGCGAAGCCCGGTTCTTTTATTTTAACTGGACCCCGACTTTCGTCAGGGTGAGCGGGTTGATGGTTGCGGGATGATCCAGCGCGCTTCCGATCGGACATGCTCTGGGGCCCGCCTTCGGCGCAGGGCGGGTTGAGGCCGCAAGGCCGATATCCACGTGTTGCGAGCGCCGCCAACCCGCGCCCCCCCCGTTCGTCGCCGCCGACGCTGGCAGCAGCCGGCCCTGCGCGGCAATCGCGACGCGCCACATATTTTTCCTTGTTCTCATTCGCGCAAGATCTTCTCCATCGCTCTTCCCTTGGCGAGTTCGTCGATCAATTTATCAAGATAGCGAATTTCCCGCATGGTCGGCTCTTTTATCTCCTCCACTCGGACGCCGCAAATCACGCCCTTGATCGACGCGCGTGAAGGATTGGGTTGCGGCGCTTGCGCGAAGAACGTCTCAAAGTCCGTTTGCTTTTTCAGCTGGGCTTCCAGCTCCATCTGGTTGTATCCCGTCAGCCAGCGGATGATCTGATCGACTTCCGCCTTCGTGCGTCCCTTTTTCTCCGCCTTAGCGATATAATGCGGATAAACGCTTGCGAAGCTCGTCGTATAGATTCGGTGTTTCGTCATGAGAATTGCTTTCCTCCATATGCGATCGCACACGCCTCCGGCCTAGGGTCGGCTTCGGCCCCCATCTCGGGTTCGCCGCGGCGCTCGCCTTGGCGGCCTGAAGCCCGGCCTGAATTGCTACGATATCGCCCTCGCGAGCGAAGGGGAGCTTCATGAAGAAAACGCCGCCCGCCGCCGATCCGGACGCCTATGTGAGGGCCCTGCGGGGCTGGAGGAAGGAAACGGTCGCCGCCTTGCGCGCGGCGGCGAAAAGCGCCGCCGATCTCGAAGAGACGATCAAATGGGGCCACATCGTTTATTTGCGGAACGGTCCCGCCCTGCTCATCCGCGCGGAGGAAGAACGGGTGCTCTTCGGCTTCTGGCGCGGCAAGCGGCTGACGAAAATCGACCCCGCCCTCAAACCCGGCGGCAAATACGAGATGGCGACGCGGACCTTCGTCAAGGGCGACCCGGTCGACGCGGCGCTCGCCGCGCGGCTCGCCAGGGAAGCGGCGAGCCTCAATGTGCAGCTCGGCGATCCGACAAAGGCGGCGCGGAAATAGCGCGCGCCCTCACCCGTCGAGGCGCGGGCGATGGGTCGCGAGATACTGGCGGGCCAGCCGCTGGGCTTCGGCGATCTCTTCGGCGGTCATCTCGCGGGCGAGCTCGGCGCGATAGGCGCGCGCTTCGAGATTGCCCTGCATGGCCGCGAGATTGAACCACATATGCGCGGTCACGAGATCGAAGGCGCCGCTCTGCCCGCCCGTGGAGGCGGCGAGCCCCAGCCGGTACATCTCCTCGCCGCTCAGGATCGGTTCGGCGGCCGAAAGGTCCTCGGCCTGAATCGACACTGACATCGTTGAGCCCCTCATCCTGCGCCCCGCCGCCCCCTTGCGGCCGCCGGGCTTAACCATGAAAAGGATGAAAGGCCTTGCGCTAACATCCGGTAAACGAAACCTTGTTCATTCGTTTACGGACCGTAAGCGAAAGGTTAATCGCCGGGCGCCGCCTTCTCCCGCCGCGAGTCGATTCCGAATAGATGGCGCCGGGCTTCTTCGTCGTCGGCGATGGCGCGCGTCTTGTCGCGCTCCTCCGCGCCGACGGCGAGGCCGCGCTTGACCGCCTCGCGCGCGCCGACGCGCTCGAACCAGGCCTTCACCTTCGGGAACGCGTCGAAAGATACGTCATGCCATTCATGCGAGACGGCCCAGCCGAACGCCGCCATGTCGGCGATCGAATAATCGCCTGCGAGAAAATCGCGGTCGGCGAGGCGGCGCTCCATCACGCCGTATAGCCGCCTGCATTCGCGGACGTAGCGCTCGGCGGCGTACGGAATCTTCTCGGGCGCGTAGCGCAGGAAATGATGCGCCTGGCCGGCCATCGGTCCGAGCCCGCCGACCTGCCAGAAAAGCCACTGCTCGACCTCGACGCGCGGGCGCTCGTCCCGGGGGTAGAACCGGCCGAACTTGCGCCCGAGATATTGCAGGATCGCGCCCGACTCGAAGATCGAGATCGGCGCGCCGCCCGGCCCGTCGGGATCGACGATCGCCGGCATCCGGTTGTTGGGCGAGATCTTGAGAAAATCCTCCCCGAACTGATCGCCCTTGAGGATGTTTACATATTCGACGTCGTACGGAACGCCGAGCTCCTCCAGCATGATCGTGATCTTCCAGCCGTTCGGCGTCGGCCAGTAGTAAAGACGGATGGGAGCGCTCATGGATCGACGTTCTCCTCTGGATACGGAAGAATAGCCCCGTCGGGCGACGGCGCTTCGTCGATCACAGATAAGCGTAAGCGATAAAGGCGCAAAGGACCGTTCGCCGTCACGATCGCGTGACGGGGAACGGCGAAACCGCTCGGCGGCGCCAGGCGCTTAGGACGCCTCGTCCGCCTCGGCCGGGGCCTTGTCCTTCAGTCTCTCGAAATCGCCCAGAGAACAGGAGCCGTAGAACGTTCCCGTCTGGTTGTCGACCACGCGAATGACGTCGAGCCTGCAAAGCTGTGCGGCGGTGAGCGTGTACTCGAGATGATTGAAGTTGCTCGTGGCGCCGCTGCACCGGCCGCGCGCTTCGTTCACGTAGTAATCGTTGACGCCGACGCGCACGAGGAAGGTCTTTTCGTCGGCGGCGTCGATCGACGAAATGCTGCGGACGTTCAGGCAGCCCACCGTTTCGCCGGTGCGCTCGAAGCCGGCGAGCTTTTCGACCACCTTTTCGTCGACCCGTTCGGACGCCGTCGTGGCGCAACCCATCGCGATCAGCAGGGCCGCGCTCGCAAGAGGAAGATTCACCCGCATAGGACGTTCTCCTTCCTAATCTTCTGCCGCCCCCGGATCGCGCCCGCTCGCAGTCTAGCAAGCCTGGGACCCGGACATCAATCACGGACCCGTGAACGCGCCGTCACTCAAGCCCGAGCTTCCGCTTAAGAATGTCGTTCACCGCCTGCGGGTTGGCCTTGCCGGCGGTCGCCTTCATCACCTGGCCGACGAACCAGCCGAAGGTCTTGGGCTTGGCCTTGACCTGCTCGACCTGAGCGGGGTTGGCGGCGATGATCTCGTCGACCACCTTCTCGATGGCGCCCGCATCGGTGACCTGTTTGAGGCCGCGCTCCTCGACGATCTTCGCCGGATCCTCGCCGGTCTCGAACATCACGGCGAAGACGTCCTTGGCGATGCGCCCTGAAATGACGCCCTCGGCGATAAGGTCGATGAGCGCGCCGAGCCGCTCGGCCGCGACCGGCGTCGCCTCGATCTCGCGGCCGGCCCTGTTGAGCGCGCCGAACAATTCCGTGGTCACCCAGTTCGCCGCGAGCTTGCCGTCGCGCCCCTTCGCGACCGCTTCGAAATAATCAGCCCTCGCCCGGTCGGCGGCGAGCACCGCCGCGTCATAGGCCGACAGCCCGTAGTCGCGAATGAAACGATGCTTCTTGGCGTCCGGCAGTTCGGGAAGGCTGTTTCTGATCCGCTCGACCCATTCCGGATCGAGCTCCAGCGGCAGAAGATCCGGATCCGGAAAATACCGGTAGTCGTGCGCATCCTCTTTCGAGCGCATGGGCCGCGTCTCGCCGGTCGCGACGTTGAACAGGCGCGTTTCCTGCTCGATCTCGCCGCCGGATTCGAGGACCGCGATCTGTCGGCGCGCCTCATACTCCACCGCCTGCTTCACATAGCGGATGGAGTTGATGTTCTTGGTTTCCGTTCGCGTACCGAATGGTTCGCCGGGACGGCGCACCGACACGTTGACGTCGGCGCGCATGGAGCCTTCCTCCATATTGCCGTCGCAGGTTCCGAGATAGCGCAGGATCGTCCTGAGCTTCGAGAAATAGGCCGCCGCTTCGTCGGCCGAGCGCATGTCGGGCCTGGAGACGATCTCCATCAGCGCCACGCCCGCGCGGTTGAGATCGACATAGGACTCCTTCGGCGACAGGTCGTGGATCGATTTGCCCGCGTCCTGTTCGAGATGCAGCCGCTCGATGCCGACCACGATGGTCTCGCCGCCGTCGAGCTCGACCTCTATCTCGCCCTCGCCGACAATCGGATCCTTGTACTGAGAAATCTGATAGCCCTGCGGCAGGTCCGGATAGAAATAGTTCTTGCGGTCGAACCGCGACCAGAGATTGATCTTCGCGTTGAGCCCGAGACCCGTGCGCACCGCCTGCTCCACGCAAAAGCGGTTGATGACCGGCAGCATGCCCGGCATCGCCGCATCGACCATCGACACGTTCTCGTTCGGCCCCGCGCCATAGGCCGCAGACGCGCCGGAGAAGAGCTTCGCCTTCGAGATCACCTGCGCGTGGACTTCGAGCCCGACGACGACTTCCCAGTCGCCGGTCTCGCCTTTGAGGAGCTTGCGGGGCTGAACGCTCATTTCCGATTCCCTGACGGCGCGCGCCGATCCTTAAGCATGTTCTTCACGTTTTGAAAACGGCCGGCGGCGCGGCGAAGTGCCGGCGCCCGCATTTTTCCTGGCCGGCGCGGCAATTCCGCGCGAAACGCGCCGGGCGCGCTTAACCTTTCAGCCATCCTGTTCGACCGACTTATCCGCCCCTTTCGGCGCGCCGTTAGGCTCGAAGGGCAAGACGCTGGAAGGAGGAAGTCATGCGCATCTTCACCGCCGACGCGGCGAAGCGGAATTTTGGTGCGATGCTCAAGGCTGCGAAGGACGAAATCGTGCTGATCCGTCGGCACGGACGCCCGCTTTGCGTCGTCATGCCGTACCAGGCGTTTCAGGTCTACGCGAAGATCGTGCAAGCCCACAAGCGCCATCGGATCGCGGTGACGCTGGATTCGGCGCTGGCGAAATACGCCGCCGGCGACGACGAAGCGGGCTATGAAATTCTGCTTGAAGCGAATTCGCTGATGCACAGGCTTCTCAGCGACCGCGATCGCTGGCGCTGAGGGGCGCGGAGCGGGTCGCCGCGGCGCGCGCGCCGCGGCGCCCGTTCCGAGCGGAATCGCACGATTTGGAGAGAGCGGGAATCGCGCTGATTCAGCCGCGCAGCGGCTTTGCGGCGAGTTTCGAACGATTCGCCCTTGCGCGTTTCGCACGAAACGACACGCGACGCGGGAAAATCCCGACCCGTTCTCTCCGTATGCGATATTTATTTCTGCGCGCATGACAGTCTATATAATCATTGTACGGTCGAACTCAAGCCGTCGCGGCGGGCGCCGGTCTTCTGCGCGCGCGATGACGCTTCGCGCCGCCGCATAGAGCCGCCGGGGATACTGCATTTCAAGGAAATGGGTTCCGCCGCGCACGCGCGCGAGCTCCACATCGGCGTCCGGCGCGAAGAAGCCGCGCAGCGTTTCGGCGTCCGAAAAGGCGACGAGATGATCGAGATCGCCGTGCAATATCGTCACCGGCGCCGCGAGCTCCTTCAGCCGGGCGAAAAGCGGGCCGATCTGGGCGCGCCGTCCGGCGACCTCGGCGCGGGCGTGGTGGAGCGTCCTCGGCAGGAGGCCACGCACCGCCGGCGCGCCCCCGAGATCGACGAAGGGCTGCACCCAGGGCCGGGGCTCGGCGACGAGGGCGGCGACCGAGACGACGCCGCGCACGATCTCGGGAAAGTCGAGCGCGACCTTGAAGGCGAGCGCCCCGCCATAGGAGACGCCGAGCGTCACCACCTTCTTGCCGCCGTCGAGAAAAGGCCGCGCCGCGGCGACCTGATCGTCGAAGTCGAGATAGGCGCGCGCATGACCGCGCGCATAGCCCGGCCGGGCCAGCACCACGACTTCGAGGTCGGGCGGCGCAAGGCGCAGGAAACGCTCGAAGAGATATTTGCGCGAGGGCGTTCCGGGAAATACGACGAGCCGCCAGTCGCCCTCGGCCTGCGCGATCCAGGCCTGCCCTTCGACCGGCTCCGACAACGGCGCGCTGTAGACGATTTCGCGATAGCGGCGGGTCATGGCGCAGGCTCACCCCCACCACGGCTCCGGGCGCGCCTTGAACCCGGCGGCCTTCTCAAGCGCGGCCATGCCCGTGAACATGGTCTCCTCGTCGAAGGGCCGCGCGAGAAGCTGAAGCCCGAGCGGCAGGCCGTCGCGATCGAGGCCGGCCGGCACGGAGGCGCCCGGCAGCCCTGCAAGGTTCGCCGTCACGGTGAAGACGTCGTTGAGATACATCTGCACCGGATCGGCGGTCTTCTCGCCGAGCGCGAAGGCGGCCGACGGCGTCGACGGCGTCAGGATCAGGTCGACCCTGCCGAACGCCTCGACGAACTCGTCGAAAATCCGTTTACGGACCTTCTGCGCGCGCAGGTAATAGGCGTCGTAATAGCCCGCCGACAACACATACGTGCCGATCAGAATCCGGCGCTTGACTTCGTCGCCGAAGCCCTGGGCGCGGGTCTCCTCGTACATGGAGAGCAGATCCTTGTATTCCTTCGCGCGGAAGCCGTAGCGCACGCCGTCATAGCGCGCGAGGTTGGAGGAGGCCTCCGCCGGCGCGACGATGTAGTAGACCGGCAGCGCGTATTTCGTGAGCGGCAGGGAGATTTCGACGATCTCGCAGCCGGCGTCCTTCAGCCAGTCCACGCCCTGCGCCCAGATCCTTTCGATCTCCTCGGGCATTCCCTCGACGCGATATTCCTTCGGCACGCCGATCCTGAGTCCCTTCGGCGACCGCGCGAGCGCCGCTTCGTAGTCCGGCACGGGGCGATCGACGGCGGTCGAGTCCTTCGGATCGCAGCCGGCCATCGACCGGAGCATGATCGCCGCGTCGCGCACGTCGCGCGCGATGGGCCCGGCCTGATCGAGCGAAGAGGCGAAGGCGACGATCCCCCAGCGGGAGCAGCGCCCGTAGGTCGGCTTCACGCCCACCGTTCCCGTCAGCGAGGCGGGCTGGCGAATCGATCCGCCGGTGTCGGTGGCCGTCGCCGCCGCGCACAAGCGCGCCGCGACGGCGGCCGACGAACCGCCCGACGAGCCGCCCGGCGTCAGGTCGGAATTGCCTCCTTTTTTGCGCCACGGATTGACGACCGGGCCGTAATAAGAGGTCTCGTTGGACGAGCCCATGGCGAACTCGTCCATGTTCAGCTTGCCGAGCATCACCGCCCCGTCGCGCCACAGATTGGCGGTGACGCTTGATTCGTACGGCGGCCGGAAGCCGTCGAGAATGCGGGAGCCGGCGGTCGTCGGCGCGCCTTCGGTGCAGAAGAGGTCCTTGATCCCGAGCGGAACGCCTTCGAGCGGCCCGCCCTCGCCTTTGGCCAGGCGCGCATCCGACGCCTTCGCCATTTCGCGCGCCTTGTCGGGGGTCACGGTGATGAAGGCGTTCAGCGCCTTCGCCTTTTCGATATTCGCGAGATAGGCCTGCGTCGCTTCGAGCGAGGAGACCTTTTTCGCCTTCAGCGCGTCGCGAAGCGCGGCGAGGGTGAGATCGGCGATGTCGTTCATAAAACTAACCCGTCATCCCGGACGCAGCGCAGCATGCAATGCGGCGCTGCTGATCCGGAACCGCTATCGAATTGGCTAACAACATGCACGGCGCGGGCCGAGCAAGCGGACAAAGATCCCGTGTCTGCGCAGCAACGCTTCGCGTTGCGGCGCGCACGGAATGACGAACCGAGGTTCGTCACTCCACCACCTTGGGCACGACGAAGAAATGATCCTCCGTCTTCGGCGCGTTGGCGACGATCTTCTCCGGCTGGCCGCCGCCCGTCGGCCCGTCCTGCACGACGTCCTCGCGCATCTTGAGCTTCATATCGACGGCCGAGGTCATCGGCTCGACGCCTTCGATGTCGACCTCGTTCAATTGCTCGATCCAGCCGAGAATGCCGGAGAGCTCGCGCGCCAGCGGCTCGAGCCGCTGCTCGGGCTCGGCGATGCGCGCAAGGCGCGCGACCTTGCGCACGGTTTCCTTGTCGATGGCCATGATCGTCCTCTGACAGGCGCGGAGCGGGAAACGCCGCGCGCGAAGCCCTATCAACGCCCGCGCGCCGGTTCAAGGCTGGCGCGCCCGGCGCCCGCGAGCGCCGCAAGGCGGGCGAGTTCGCGCTCCGGCGCGGCATGCCGCGCGCCGGGGAAGAGGGCGAAGGCGCGCGCGGCGTCCGGACCGGCGCGCCGCTCGACCATCGCCAGGAAAAGCGACAGGTCGTAGCCGCCTTTCTCCGCGGCTTCGGCGGCGAAGTCGCGCCAGAAGGCCGCGACGGCGCCCGCTTCGTTATGGGCCGCGGCGGCGGCTGCGACGAGCGCATGGCCGCAGGCGTAGACGGCGGGCCAGCGCCCCGCCGCCGCCGCGGCGCGCAGGCTGCCCCCGTCGAGTCCGGCCGCGCAGGCGTAGCGGGCCCGCACGCGCGCTTCATCGGCCTGGGCCAGCGTCCAGAAACCGGCGCCGGCGAGCGCTTCGACGCCGAGCGCCTCCGCCGCGCCTTCATGGAGCCAGTCGGGCGCGCCCGCCGGCGAGGGCCTCGCCGCCGCCTGCCAGAGATGCGCGGCTTCATGGGCGAGCGCCCGGCGCAGGATCTCGCGCGCGCCTTCCCCCGGCGCGCGCCATCCCGCGCCGGAAAGGGCGACGAGAATCTGCCCGGGCAGGGCGTCGCCTCGCAGGTCGAGCCGGCCCGGAGCCGCGCCGCCCATGACGAGAAAGACGTCGACTCCTTTTTCAAGTCCGTTCCCCGGATCGCCGGCGCCCCCTGAGCCGAACGCGCGCGCATAAAAGCCGAGCAGCCGCGGCAGCGCCGTCTCGATCTCCGCCGCGATCCATCCGGGTGCAGACGGATCGACATAAAGCCGCCCGCCGGCGAAAGCCCGCGGCGCGTCAGGACCGACATAGACGAAAGCGGGATGGTCGTGCGGGCTCGCCCAGTCCGCGAACGCCGCCGCGGTTTCGCCGAAGGCCGAAACGCGCCCGCCAGGAGCGGGCCGGATCGCGAAGCGAACCGGCGCGCGCCGGCCCGCCGCCGCGAAGGGCTGGAAATGCCCCGTATACAGAACGGCGCCGCGCGCGCCCATCGGCGTGATCGGCTCATATTGTTTCGCGAAGCCGTTGACCCGCGCGACGGCCCTGACCGCGATCGCCGCCGGAAGGCGCCGTCCGTCTTCGGCGACGATGACATCCCTGCCGTCCTCCTCGACAAGCGCGGCGCCAGGCGTCTCGACGGTCCAGTCGCGGCTTCGAAAGCCGTTATGGCGCGGCCCGAGGTCGATTCGCCGAACCGGCCGGTCCGGCCGATAGGTCGCGCGCCAGGCGCCGTCGGGCGCCGGGGCGAGGTCGACCGAAAAGGCGGCCGGCGCATCGCCGCCCCCCGGCTCGCCCGCGAGCCGGGCGAGAATCGCCGCGCCCGCGAGCGCCGCGGCGAGCGCGAAAAGGGTCAGACGGCGGCGACGCAACATATTGAAAACAAATCGCTTTTCTAATCTGTCCCCGGCCTTCCAGGGCGTGGTAGCATGAACGCATGAAATCGAGCTTCGAACAACAGGCCGCCGCGTTCGGCCCGCGGGGAGCGCTTCTCGGCCTCGATCTCGGCGAGAAGACCATCGGCGTCGCCGCGTGCGATCCCGACCGGCGGGTGGCGACGCCGGTGGAGACCATCCGGCGCAGAAAGTTCGCCGCCGACGCCGAGCGCCTCGCCGCGCTCGCCGCCGAACGGGGCGTCGTGGGCCTGGTGCTCGGCCTGCCGCGCAACATGGACGGCACGGAGGGCCCGCGCGCGCAATCGACCCGCAGCTTCGCCCGCAATCTCGCCCGCATCCTGCCCTTGCCGGTGGCGTTCTGGGACGAGCGGCTTTCGACCGCCGCGATGGAGCGCGCGCTCATCGCGCTCGACGCGAGCCGGGCCAAGCGCGCGCGCAAGATCGACGAATCCGCCGCCGCCTTCATCTTGCAGGGCGCCATCGATCGGCTAAGGAGCGCGACCTCATGATGACCAGAAAGAAGCCGCCCCCGCTCGATCCCAACGTCTTTCGCCACGCCATGTCGGGACTGCTGGTGCTGACGGGCCTGCTCCATCTCGGCGTGGGCCTGCTCGGCGACGCCGGCGAGATGAAGACCGCGCTCATCGTCATGGGCGTCGTCTATTCGGCCCTGGGGGCCTATGTGCGCGCCGGCGGGCGCACGGCGGTGCTCATCGCCATGGTCGTGACCGCGGCCGGCCTCGGCGTCGGCGCAGTGCAATACGCATCCCGCGGGGGGCCGGTCTCGCTGCCGCTCATGTTCTTCATCGACGTCGTCATCTTGGCGGCCGGCGGCGTGTGGCTCGCCCGGACGGCGAAGAAGACGCGCGCGTGAATTGCGGAGGCCGCGACTCGCGCCTATAGAACCGGTCTCAATGGAAAATGCGCCTCGCCCCGCGCCGCCGCCCGGCGGCTGGTCCGCTCGCCACTTGCTGAGCGTGGACGATCTGTCGCGCGACGAGGTCCGGCATCTTCTCGATCTCGCCGAGCATTATGCGGGCTATCTGCGCGCCGGCGCGCAGGCGCCGCGCCGGCTCGCCGGCAAGACGCAGATCAATCTGTTCTTCGAATCGTCGACGCGCACCAATCTTTCCTTCGAGCTCGCGGGGAAAAAACTCGGGGCCGACGTCATCAACGTGCCCGTCGCCGCGTCCTCGGTGAACAAGGGCGAGGGACTCGTCGACACCGCCCAGACCCTCGCCGCGATGGGCGCGCATATTCTCATCGTGCGCCACAGCGAGCCCGGCGTGCAGGAGGCGCTGGCGCGCCGGCTCGACTGCGCGGTCGTCAACGCCGGCGACGGCGCCCATGAGCATCCGACCCAGGCGCTGCTCGACGCGGCGACGATCCGCTCGGTCTTCGGCTCGCTTGAAGGACGAGTCATCGCGATTTGCGGCGACGTGAAGCATTCGCGCGTGGCCGGATCGGACGCACGCCTGTTCGTCAGGCTCGGCGCCGAGGTGCGCTTCGTCGGGCCGGCGCATCTCATGCCGCCCGCGAACGATTTTCCATCCGTCGCGCGATACGATTCGCTCGAGACGGGCCTCGCCGGCGCCGACATCGTCATGGCGCTGAGGATGCAGTTCGAGCGCATGAGCTGCGACGCCGAGCGCGAAGCGGCCTCGGCCCGCTATTTCGAGGAATACGGCCTGACGCATGCGAGTCTGCGTTTCGCCAAGGCGAACGCCAGGGTCATGCACCCCGGTCCGATGAACCGGGGCGTGGAGATCGACGACGCGCTCGCCGACGATCCGGAGCGTTCGCTCATCCTGCGCCAGGTCTTCTACGGGGTGGCCGCGCGCATGGCCTGTCTCGACGCGCTGCTGACGGGAGGAATTCGCGCCGAGCGCGACAGCGACAGGAATCGCCCATGAGCTACGTTCTCCCGCTCGTGCTGGGCTATCTTCTCGGCTCCGTTCCGTTCGGCCTGGTGCTGACGAAAGCCGCCGGGCTGGGCGACATCCGTCAGGTCGGCTCGGGCAATATCGGCGCGACGAACGTCCTGCGCACGGGGCGCAAAGACCTCGCCCTCGCGACGCTCCTGCTCGACGGCGGCAAGGGCGCGATCGCGGTCGTCGCCGCCTACGCTCTCGGCTGGCGACCCGAGATCGCCGGCGCGGCGGCCTTTCTCGGCCACTGCTTTCCGGTCTGGCTCGGGTTCAGGGGCGGCAAGGGCGTGGCGACCTATCTGGGAACCCTTCTCGCCTTGTGGTTTCCGGCCGGCGTTTTCGCCTGCGCGACGTGGCTCGGCGTCGCGTTCGTGTCGCGCTATTCTTCGCTCTCCGCGCTCGTCGCCGCGGCGGCGAGCCCTGTCGCGCTCTTCGCCATGGGCAAGCCCGCATTCGCGGCCGCCGCGGCGTTCATGACCGTCCTCATATTCCTGCGCCATCGCGCCAATATCGCGCGCCTTCTCGAGGGGGCCGAGCCGAAGATCGGCGCCGCGAAAGGGGGATCGACGACGTGACGGCCGCTATTTCGCGCGAAGAGCGGCTCGACTGGCTGCAGCTCATCCGTACTGAGAGCATCGGCCCGATCAGCTTTTTTCGCCTGCTGAAAAAATTCGGCTCCGCCGCCGCCGCGCTCGACGCGCTGCCGCGGCTCGCCCGCGCGGCGGGGCGCGCCCAGCCGCCCGCCCTCGCCGACCGGGAGACGTGCGCGCGCGAGCTCGATCTCGCCGACGAGCTCGGCGTGCGGATCATTCTCGCCTGCGAGCCGGATTACCCGCGCCTGCTGCGTCCCCTGCCCGACCGGCCGCCGGTTCTTTACGCGAAGGGCCATCCGAGCCTTTTCGAGCGGCCCGCCGTCGCGATCATCGGCGCGCGCAACGCCTCCGGCGCGGGGCGCAAGATCGCCCGCGATCTGGCGCAGGGGCTGGGCGCGGAAGGCGTCGTCGTCGTCTCCGGGCTCGCGCGCGGCATCGACGGAACCGCCCACGCCGCCGCGATCGAGACCGGGACGATCGCCGTCGTCGCCGGCGGCGTCGACGTCATCTATCCGCCTGAACACGAGGATCTGACCCTGGAGATCGCCGCGCGCGGGCTTCTGGTCTGCGAACGCGCCCTCGGCCATCAGCCGACGGCGCGCGACTTTCCCCGCCGCAACCGGCTCATTTCGGGTCTCGCGCGCGGAGTCGTCGTGGTCGAGGCGGCGGCGAAATCCGGCACGCTCATCACCGCGCGGTTCGCGCTCGATCAGGGACGCGAGGTCTTCGCCGTGCCCGGCTCGCCGCTCGACCCGCGTTGCCAGGGGGCCAACCGCCTCATCCGCGACGGCGCGACGCTCGTCGAGACGGCCGAGGACATTCTGGAGGTTCTCGCCGCGCAGGCCCGCGGCGCGCGCGAGACCGGGCCGGACGACCTTTTCGACTGGGCCGAAGGCGCCGGGGAGACCGACGAGGCGCCGGACGCCGCGCCGCCTGAGCTGCGCGCGGCGGTCTTCGAGCTCTTGAGCTTCACGCCGCTCCATCGCGACGAAATCCTGCGCGCGGCCGGCGCCCCGCCCGGCCTCGTCGCCGACGCCCTGCTGGAGCTCGTGCTTGCGGGAGAAGCCGAAGAACTGCCCGGCGGCGCCTTCGTTCGCGCCGCGCGATGAGCCGCGCGATTTTCGCGGCGGCGCGAAACCTTCCGGCGCCCGCTCGCGGATCGGCAACGTTTCGCCGCAGAGGGCGTTGCCCGGCCGGCGCGCGCGATTACGCTGCTTAATGACGGTCATGCAGGAAGGGAGCATCAGTCATGCACGCACGAATCATCGCCGCTATGGGCGCCGGCCTCGTCTTGGCGGCCGGCTCGGCCCTCGCCGAGACACGAGACTACGATCTTTCCGGTTTCGACGCCGTTTCCGTCTCCTCCGGCCAGAACGCCGTAATAACCGTCGGCGGGAATTATTCCGTGCGCGCCGAGGGAACGGAAAAAGCCCTTGAACGACTCGACATCCTCGTGAAAGGCGACGAGCTCGTCATCCGGCGCAAGCCGCGCGTCGGCATCGTCTGGGGCCGCTCGGAGACCGCGACCGTTTACGTGACGACGCCGACGCTTGCGCGGCTCGACGTCTCCTCCGGCGCCGACGCCACGGCGACAGGCGTCGATTCCGACAACTTCGTCGTCGACGCCTCAAGCGGGGCGGACGTCGAAGTGTCGGGACGCTGCGGCGCGCTGGTCGCCGACGTCTCAAGCGGGGCGTCCATCCGGGCCGACGGCCTTGAATGCCGGCGAGTCACGGCGGACGCCTCCTCGGGAGGATCCATGCGCGTTTTCGCCTCGGAGTCGGTGACGGCCGACGCCTCGAGCGGCGGCGACATTGACGTCTATGGCGGTCCGGACAACGTCAATATCGACGAATCGTCCGGCGGCGACGTTTCGATCCGTAATTAATTCGCAAAGAGACGATTCGCCGGCGCCCGGCGGGCGCCGGCGAAGTCACGCCGCGATGGCGCCCTCGATCGCCTTGAGGGCGTCTCTCGCCTTCGCGCCGTCGGGACCGCCGGCCTGGGCCATGTCGGGCCGTCCGCCGCCGCCGGCGCCGCCGACGGCCTGCGCCCCGGCGCGAACGAGATCGATCGCGCTCAGCCGCTCCTTGAGATCGTCGGTGACGCCGACGGCGAGCGCGGCCTTGCCGTCGTTCACGGCGACGAAGGCCGCCACGCCCGAGCCCAGCGTTTTCTTCGCCTGGTCGACGAGGCCGCGCAGGTCCTTCGCGGCCACGCCGTCGAGCACCTTGCCCAGAAACTTCACCCCCGCGACTTCGACGATGTCGTCGGCCGGCGACGCCCCGCCGCCGCCGAGGGCGAGCTGTTTTTTCGCCTCGGCGAGCGCGCGTTCGAGCTTCCTGCGCTCGGCGACGAGCGCCTCGATGCGCGCGGGCAACTCGGCCGGCGCGGCCTTGAGCGCGTCGGCGGCCGCGCGCGCGATGGCCGCCTGCTCTTCGAGATAAAGCCGCGCCGCCTCGCCGGTGAGCGCCTCGATTCGGCGCACGCCGGCCGCGACCGCGCCCTCGCCGACGATCTTGAAGAGCGCGATATCGCCCGTGCGCCGCACATGCGTGCCCCCGCACAGCTCCACCGAATAGGGCGCGCGCGGATCGTCGAACGCGACGCCCATGCTCAGCACCCGGACGTCATCGTCGTATTTCTCGCCGAAGAGCGCGACCGCGCCCGAGGCCACGGCGTCGTCATAAGGCATGATGCGCGTCTCGACCGCGACGTTCTGGCGGATGACCGCGTTCACGCGCCGCTCGATCTCGGCGATCTCTTCGTCCGTCAGCGCCTTGGGGTGCGCGAAGTCGAAACGCAGCCGGTCCGGCGCGACCAGCGAGCCTTTCTGCACGACATGATCGCCCAGCGTCTCGCGCAGCGCCTTGTGGAGAAGATGCGTCGCGGAATGGTTGGCCCGCGTGCGGTCGCGGCGTTCGACGTCGATCGATAGCCGCACCGCGTCGCCGACCTTGACCGCGCCGCGGACGACCCGGCCGGTATGGCTGAACAGGGCGCCGGCGCGCTTCTTGACGTCGACGATCTCGATCTCGAGCCCGTCTTCGCCGGCGATCCGGCCGGCGTCGCCGACCTGGCCGCCCGATTCGGCGTAAAAGGGCGTCTGGTTGACGACGAGCTCGATTTCCTCGCCCGCGCGCGCGCGCTCGACCGCGGCGCCGTCCTTCACGATCGCCTGCACGACGCCTTCAGCGCAGTCGTGCACATAGCCGACGAACTCGCTCGCGCCGGCCTTCTCGCGCAGGTCGAACCAGACCGCCTCGGCCGCTTCGTCGCCGGAGCCGGCCCACGCCGCGCGCGCGGCGGCCTTCTGAGCCGCCATCGCCGCGTCGAAGCCGGCGACGTCGACCGCGCGGCCCTGCCGGCGCAGCGCGTCCTGCGTGAGATCGAGCGGAAAGCCGTAAGTGTCGTAGAGCCGGAACGCGGCCTCGCCCGGCAACGCCTCGCCGGGCTTGAGCCTTGCGACCTCCTCGTCGAGCAGCTTGAGGCCGCGCTCGAGCAGGCTGCGGAACTTCTCCTCCTCGACGCGCAGGGTCTCGACGATGAGCGGCTGGGCGCGCGCGAGCTCCGGATAGGCGCCGCCCATTTCGTCGGCGAGCGTCGGCGCGAGGCGGGCGAGCAGCGGCTCGCGCGCGCCGAGGCCGTGGGCGTAGCGCATGGCGCGGCGCATGATCCGGCGCAGCACGTAGCCCCGTCCCTCGTTCGAGGGCGTCACGCCGTCGGCGATCAGGAAAGAGGCCGCCCGCAGATGGTCCGCGATCACCCGGTGCGCCGGCGCGTCCTCGCCCGTCGCCGGCCGGCCGGTCAGCGCCACGGACGCATCGATCAGCGTCCGGAAAAGATCGATGTCGTAATTGTCGTGCACGCCCTGCAGCACCGCCGCGATGCGCTCGAGCCCCATGCCGGTGTCGATAGAGGGCTTGGGCAGATCGGTCTGCGTCCCGTCGGCGTGACGCTCGAACTGCATGAAGACGAGATTCCAGATCTCGATGAACCGGTCGCCGTCGGCGTCGGCAGAGCCCGGCGGGCCGCCCGGAATCGCCGATCCGTGATCGTAGAAAATCTCCGAGCACGGACCGCAAGGGCCGGTGTCGCCCATGGCCCAGAAATTGTCGCTGGTCTGTATGCGGACGATCCGCTCCTCGGGCAGGCCCGAAATCTTCCGCCACAGGCCGAAAGCCTCGTCGTCGGCATGATAGACCGTGACCCAGAGCTTGTCTTTCGGCAGGGCGAAGTCGCCGGTGACGAGCGTCCAGGCGAACTCGATCGCTTCGGCCTTGAAGTAGTCTCCGAAGGAGAAATTGCCGAGCATCTCGAAAAAGGTGTGGTGCCGGGCTGTGTAGCCGACATTGTCGAGGTCGTTGTGCTTGCCGCCGGCGCGCACGCATTTCTGCGACGACGCCGCGCGCGCATAGGGGCGCTTCTCGGCGCCTGTGAAGACGTTCTTGAACGGAACCATGCCGGCGTTGACGAACAGAAGCGTCGGGTCGTTCTGCGGCACGAGCGGGGCCGACGGCGCGATGGCATGGCCGCGCGCGGCGAAGAAGTCGAGAAAGGCGGACCGGATGTCTTTCAGCGAGGTCATAGAATCCCGTGCGGTTGCGGCCTGGCCGTTCGGGCGCCCGCGCGCCCTGCCCGGACCGTCGCCCGGGCGCCGCCGATGGACAGCCTTTCCACGCCGGCCGCTCCATGCGACGGCCGCGCCCTGCGCCGTCGTGCGGGACGGCGAGCGGCGCGGCCCGCTTACATAGGTTCAACCGCCGCGCGCGTCCAGCGGCGCGGCGCCGAAGGGGCCGTCGCGCGGCCTATTCCTTCGGAACCATGCAGAACACGTTGATCTTGTTGCCGTCGAGGTCGCGGAAATAGGCGGCGTAGAAGCCGCCGTCGCCGCGCGGACCCGGCGCGCCCTCGTCCTTGCCGCCGAGGGCGAGCGCCTTGGCGTGGACGGCTTTCACCTTTTCGGGGCCGTCCACGGCGAGCGCGACCATGGTTCCGTTGCCCACGCTCGCCGGCGCGCCGTCATAGGGCTTGATGACGGAAATCGCCGGCGCGTTCATATCCGTCGACCAGGCGACGAAGGTGTCGGCCTCCATCACCCGTCTGGCGCCGAGCTCCTTGACCAGCTCGTCATAAAAACCGGCGGCCTTCTTCAGATCATTCGTTCCGAGGGTCACATAGCCGATCATGCATCTCTCCCTGATCTCTCTTAATAAATAAGGCGCGCGGCGCCTTCGTTCGCCTCTCTGCGCCGGCATCATCGCCGGCCGCCCCGCCCGGCCGCAACCGGCGCCGGCTCACGATTCGGCCCAGGTCGCGCCTGCTTCGTCGATCCGCCAGCCGGGGTTCCATGCGATCTCCCACAAATGGCCGTCCGGGTCGGCGAAATAGCCGGCATAGCCGCCCCAGAAGGTTTCTGCGGCGGGCTTGAGAATGCGGGCGCCGGCCCGTGACGAATACGGAAAAAATACGGAACGCTGCGAACGGGACGGCGCCCGAATGCTCCGGCTCGTAGAGGCCTGCGCGAGATCGCGGCGATCCTTCGTCGTCTTTTGGCCTCAAGCGGCCGGCGCAGCCCTTCCGGACGGCGCCGCCCCGCCTCAGGCCTCCGCCGCCTCGTCGAGGTCGTCGCCTTCTTCGCCGGTAAGCATCTCCTCCGCGACGAGGCCGGCGTTGGCGCGAATCGCCTGCTCGATCTCCGCCGCCATCGCCGGATTGTCGCGCAGGAACTGCTTGGCGTTCTCGCGGCCCTGGCCGACGCGCTCGCCGTTATAGGAAAACCACGCGCCGGACTTCTCGATCACCCCCGCCTTGACGCCAAGATCGATGAGCTCGCCGGTTTTCGAAATGCCCTCGCCATACATGATGTCGAACTCCACCTGGCGGAACGGCGGAGCGACCTTGTTCTTCACCACCTTCACGCGGGTCTGGTTGCCCACCACCTCGTCGCGGTTCTTGATCGCCCCGATGCGGCGGATGTCGAGGCGCACGGAGGCATAGAACTTGAGCGCGTTGCCGCCGGTGGTGGTTTCCGGCGAGCCGAACATCACCCCGATCTTCATGCGGATCTGGTTGATGAAGATGACGAGGCAATTGGATTTCGAAATCGAGCCGGTGAGCTTCCTCAAGGCCTGGCTCATCAGGCGCGCCTGAAGGCCGGGAAGCTGGTCGCCCATCTCGCCTTCGAGTTCGGCGCGGGGCGTGAGCGCCGCCACCGAATCGACGACGAGAATGTCGACCGCGCCCGAGCGCACCAGCGTGTCGGCGATTTCGAGCGCCTGCTCGCCGGCGTCGGGCTGCGAGATCAGCAGTTCGTCGACATTGACCCCGAGCTTGCCGGCGTAGACCGGATCAAGCGCGTGCTCGGCGTCGATGAAGGCGGCCACGCCGCCGGCCTTTTGCGCCTCGGCCACGCATTGCAGGGCGAGCGTGGTCTTGCCGGAGCTTTCGGGGCCGAAAATCTCCACGATGCGCCCGCGCGGCAGACCGCCGATGCCGAGCGCGATGTCGAGCCCGAGCGAGCCCGTCGAGATCGACGCGATCTCCACCACCTCGCGATCGCCGAGCCGCATCACCGAGCCCTTGCCGAACGCCTTGTCGATCTGCGAGATCGCCGCCTCGAGGGCTTTTTTCCTGTCCACTCCGTCCGCCTCCACCAAGCGCAGATTCTGCCGCTGCATCGCCGCCTCCATCGCCTGCCGGGCCCGCGCCCGTCAATGGAGATTTTGTACGCTTTTTGTTCTCTCTTGGCAAGAAGATTTAAGGGACTGATTTCGCCGTGGAAATCGGCGCATGTTTTCAATATGTTCCAGAATCCGCCGACGGGAGCAGGCGCATTTCGAAATTCCGCCCCAGGACCGCACTGCAAAACGATTCGCGCGTTTTCGCGTCGCCGCCCCCCGCATGCGTTCTCGTCGCTGTCGTCGTTCTTGGATAAGCTGGCCGCCGCAGGCGCGCTTCGCCGCGCGCCGGCGCAAGCCTGCGCTTGAAATCGCTCATACGTTCTAACGGACAGCCCCATGAAAAAGTTCCTTCTCGCGCTCGTCGTTCTCGTTCTGCTGGTCGCCGTCATCATCGTCGTCGCGCCCGGCCTCGTGCCGGCGGCGGCTTATAAGGGCCGCCTTGAAGCGGCGGCCAGCGAGGCGATCGGCCGTTCCGTGACGGTCGACGACGACCTTTCCTTCAAGATCATTCCGCGTCCGGCCTTTCGCGTGAGCGGGCTCGAGATCGCGAACGCGGAAGGCTTCGCGGCGCCCTATCTCGCGCGCGTGGCGTCCGCCGATATCGGCGTGAAGCTGTGGCCGCTCTTCTCGGGCGCGGTCGAGATCGAGCGCTTCGTGCTGATCGAACCCGAGATCCATCTCGCCCGCGCCGCAGACGGGCGGGCGAACTGGATTCTCGCGCGCGCCGCAGAGGAAGCCGCCGCGCCGGCCGAGCCCGGCGCGACGCCCGAGATCGGCGATCTGCGCCTTGGCGACGTGCGGATCGTGGACGGGCGCGCCTCCTACGCGGACGCCGCGGCGGGACAGACCTATGCCGCCGAGGCGATCAACGCGGCGGCGCGCCTCGACAGCCTCGACCAGCCGCTCGAGTTCGAAGGAACGATGCTCTTCCAGGGCGCGCCCTCGAAGATCGATCTGGTGCTGACGAGCCCGGCGAAGCTGATGAAGAAGGAGCCGGCCAACCTGAAGCTTGACGCCGCGATCGGCGAGACCGTCGCGGGCGCCGATCTCGCCCTGCGACCGGGCGCGGATTCTTTCTCCTATGCCGGACCCGTGCGTTTCGACGCGCCCGATCTGCGCGCGCTCGCGGCGCTGCTCGGCGCGCCGCTCGCTGATTCCCCGGGCTTCGATTCCCTGTCCGTCGAGGGCGAGGCCGCCGGCGATGCGAACGGCGTGCGGCTCGCCGACGCGAAGATCGTCTTCGACAAGATCGACGCCGAAGGCGATCTCGCGCTTGACTGGTCGGGCGCGCGGCCAAAAGCGACCGGACGGCTCGCCGTCGGCGCGCTTGACCTGAGGCCCTATCTGCCGCCGCCGGCGGAAAACGCGGCGGGCTTTCCAGCGTGGTCGGAGGAAAAGCTCGATTTTTCGGGTTTGCGCAACATCGACGCCGACATCGACGCCACGGCGGAGCAAATCTTTCTCAACAATCTCACCTTCGGGCGCAGCCGTCTGAAGCTGCTTATCGACGACGGCCGTCTGACCGCGGAGATTCCCGAGCTCGGCGTGTATGGCGGCGCCGGCTCGGGCCGGCTGGTCGTGAACGCGCGCGGCGCGACGCCCTCTCTCTCGGGAGTTTTCGATGTCGGCGCCGTGCAGGCCCAGCCCTTCGCGGAAGATCTCATGCGGATCGACCGGCTGCTCGGCCTCGGCGGCTTCAAGCTGGAGTTCACGGCCGCCGGATCGACGCAGGCGGCGATCATGCGCTCGCTCGACGGCGCAGGCGGCTTCGACCTGGCCGACGGGGCGATCAAGGGCGTCAATCTGGCCAAGCTCGCCCAGGCGGTCTCGAACCTTCGGCAACAGGGATTCAATCCCGCTGCGGTCGCCGCGGCGGTCGCCGCCGCCCAGGCGCCGCATGAAGAAACCGAATATTCCGAGTTCCTGTCGCGCTTCTCCATCGCCGACGGCGTCGTCGACGCGCCGACGATCTCGCTCGTCGGGCCGTTCGTCCAGATGGCCGGAACCGGCAAGATCGATCTGCCGGCCCAAACGCTCGACCTCAGGCTGATCCCCAAGGCGTCGACCGCGGCGGACGGCGAGGGCGGACGCAGTCTCGCGATCCCGCTGCGCGTGAGCGGAACCTTCGCCCAGCCGAGAATCGCCGTCGACGTGGAGGCGCTCGCGCGCGGGCGGGCCGAGTCTGCGCTCCAGCAGCTTCTCGGCGGCGCCGGCCGGGATGCGGGGAGAAACGGAACCGCCGGGCGCCTTCTTGAGGGCGTCTTCGGAACCCGTCCCGCGGCCGACGAACCGGCGCAGGAGGGAACCGGCGCGGAGTCGTCCGCGGAGGCCGCGCCGCAGCGCTCGGTGGAGGAAACCCTGGCCGACGAAGCGCTCAAGCAGCTTTTCGGCCGAAAAAAGAAAAAGCCCGCGAGCGGCGAGGAAGAGCCGCCATCGGAGTCGCCCAAAGACCCGCAATAAGATTGTCCGTCCGACAGGCGGTCGATCGGCTCGGCGCCGCTTCCCGGCGGCGTTTTCTCCATGATTTCCACACGGGCCTGTTGAAAAGCACCGGCCGGCGCGACTGAATTTTCATGGGCCGAGGTCTAGGCGCGCCCCGCGAAGCGGGTACATATTGTGAGCTTGGAGCGGCGGACAGCCTAGATATGGCGTTCGGCGGGCGTTCGAGACGGCTGCGGCGACGCGCCGTCCGCCCGTCCGGCGAAGCGGAAAGTCGATGGGGCGCGCAGAAAAAGACAGAGGCGGGACGGGGCGCTTGAGACGCCGGGCGCTTTTCGGCGCAGGCGCGGCGGGCGTTCTCGGCGCGAGCCCCGCCGCGGCGCAGGGGCTCGCCGATATCGCCGCCGCGGCCGGCCGGTTCGATCCGCTGGCGGTCACGGCGGCCGGCGCGGTCGGCGTGGCCATCGCGGCGATCGCCTGGGCGGCGCGCGTCTCGGCCGCCTCGCGCACCCAATCCGTCACCTGGTCCGAGAAGCTCGCCGAGATGGAGGCGCAGCTTGAGAAGGCCGACGCGGTGCTGTCGGCCCATCCGGGCCTCGTGCTGGTCTGGGAGGACGATTACGACGCCATTGAAAGCGGCTGGGGCCTGCCCAAGATTCTCGGCGGTCCGGCAGCGCTCGCCTCTCTCCTTTCCTTCGCCAGGGAAAATGACGACCCCCTCGCCTCCCCGGTGGACCGGCTCCTCGAAACCCTCGGCGAGCTTCCCGTCGAAGACGACAGCGCGCCGGGAGAGACCAAGAAGCTCAAGGACAAGGTCCGCGAGCTGCGAGCTCACGGAATCGCGTTTTCCGGCTCCGTCGTGACCTCGGAAGGCCGCGCGATCGAAGCCGACGGCCGGGTCGCCGGCGGTCAGGTCGCGCTCTGGCTCACCGACCCTGCCGCGCGCATGGCCGAGGACACCGGGATCATGGGCAAGGTGCGCGAGCGCACGACAGACCTGCACGGCGCGCTCACCCTGCTCGAACGCGCGCCCCTGCCCGCCTGGCGGCGCGGCGCCGATCTTTCCCTCGTCTGGGTCAACCGCGCCTATGCGGAGGCGGTCGAGGGCCTCGCCCCGGCCGCGGTCCTCAAGGATCAGGTCGAGCTCGATCCCGCCGCGCGCAAGATCGCCGAAAAGGCGGCCGCCGAGCGCCGGCCGGCGGAAGGCCGGATCATCGTCAACATCCGCGGCGAACGCCGCGTGCTGAAGATCGTCGAGACGCCGATGCACGCCGCCGACGACGCGGCGCTCGGCGGGATCGCCGTCGACATCACCGAGCTAGACCGGGCGCGTACGGAGCTGCGCCACCACATCGAGGCGAACCGGCGCGCGCTCGACCAGATTCCGACCGCCGTCGCGCTGTTCGGCGCGGCCCAGAACCTCATCTATCACAATCAGGCTTTTCTCCGGCTATGGGGCCTCGACGAAGCCGATCTCGCCGTCCAGCCGAGCCACGGCGAGCTCCTCGACCTTCTGCGCCATGCCGGCAAGCTGCCCGAGCGCGCCGATTACGCCGAATGGAAAGCCGAACAGCTCGCCCTTTACACGGGCGAACTCGCCGCGCCCGGGGGCGAGCGCGACGGCGAGGCGCCGGACGACATCTGGCACCTGCCGGACGGGCGCACCCTGCGCGTGGCGCGCGCGCGCCATCCGCTCGGCGGCGTCCTGTGCGTCTTCGACGACATCACGGAGCGGCTGGATCTCGAAGCGCGCTACAATACGCAGATCAAGGTCCAACGCGCGACCTTGAACAATCTCGCCGAAGGCGTCGCCGTTTTTTCTGCAGACGGATCGTTGCGCCTATACAACGCCTCTTTCCTGCGGCTGTGGCGCCTCGATGAAGAGCTTCTGAACGCGCGGCCGCATATCGATCGCGTCCTCGCCGCGCTCAAAGACCAGATCCGCGCCGGCGACGAGGCGATCGCCGACATCAAGCGTCGCGCGACGTCGCTGTCGCCGGAGGATCGCGTCTCCGTCAAGGACCTTTCCGTCGCCCTGGCGGACGGGCGGACCCTGTCTTTCGGAATCGAGCCGCTGCCCGACGGCGCGACGCTCGCGCACTTCCTGGACGTGACCGACAGCCGCGAGCGCGAGAAAGAGCTCAAGGAGCGCAACGCCTTCCTCGAAGACATCGACCGGCAGAAGTCGAAATTCGTCGACCATGTCTCGTACCAGCTCAGAACGCCGCTCGCGACGATCATCGGCTTCGCCGAGATGCTCGACGGACAGATGTTCGGCGTGCTGAACGATCGGCAGAAGGATTACATCGCCAGCATTCTTTCGGCCTCGCATCACCTGCGCGATCTGATCAACGACATCATCGACCTCGCCGTGATCGACGCCGGCAAGATGACGCTCGAGCCGGGCGAGGTCGACGTGCGCGACCTGCTCGAAAGCGCGGCCACCTACGCCGCGCTGAAGGCGGAAGACACGCAGGTCTCGCTCAAGGTCGACTGCCCCAAGGACATCGGCTGCATCAGGGCGGACGTGAAGCGTCTGAAACAGGTGCTGTTCAATCTGCTGTCGAACGCCTTCGCCTATACGGGCGCCGGCGGCGAGGTCGTGCTCGGCGCAGATCGCGCGCCCGGCCTCGTGCGCGTCTGGGTCGCCGACACCGGCCGCGGCGTCTCGCCAGAGGATCAGGCCAAGGCCTTCGATCCGTTCGAGAGCCGCGGCCCGAGCGCCGGCGCCGGGCTGGGCCTGTCGCTGGTGCAGCGCTTCATCACGTTGCATGGCGGCTGGGTGCGCATGGAGTCCGAGCCCGGCAAAGGCACGCGCGTGACCTGCTATCTGCCGTCTCCGCCCGAGACTGCGGCTGGCGCGCCCGATGCGGCCGCCCCCGCCTCGGCGACGCGCCGCGAGGGGAAGCCGCCCAAAGACGGCGCCTCGCCCAAGAAGGAGCCCGCCGCCAGCCCGCGCCGCCGCGCGCCAAGGCGCGCCCGGCCCAAAGCCCGCGCAGCGGAATGACGCCGCCGCTTTTTCGCCCTCTCCCGGCGGTATAGGCTCGACGCATGATCGGTCTCCACATCGCGGCGCTCGCCGCGGCGCTCGCCGTGTCCGAACCGCTCCCGCTGGCCCACGAAGTTCTCGACACGCGCTATGAGGAATGCGTCGCCCGTCTCGGCGAAAGCATCGCCGAGGCGCGAAAGGCCGCCGAGCGCTGGCATGCGGACGGCGGCGGCGCGCCGGCGCTTCATTGTCTTGCGGTCGCCGACCTTGCAGCCGGCTATCCGAAACTCGCCGCCGTTCGGCTTCTCGAACTCGCCGACAGGCCCGACGCGGGCGACGACCTCGTGCGCGCGCGCATTCTCGCGCAGGCCGCCCGCGCCTGGCTCGAAGCGGGCGAAATCGGTCTCGCCGCCGAGGCGCTGGACGCGGCCTTCGCCAGGGCGCCCGAAGCCGGTGAGCTTTACCTGACCGCCGCGAAGATCCGCCTCGCGCGGGAGGAATATCAGGCCGCCGCCGATGCGGTCACGAAGGCCGAACAGGCCGGCTTCGTCTCGACGGACGCCTATGTCGACCGCGCCCGCGCGCATATGGCCCTTCTCAAGCATCGCGCCGCGGCGGAGGATGTCGTCGCCGCGCTCAAGCTCGATCCCATGAATGTCGACGCGCTCGTCCTGCGCGGCGAGCTTCAGCAGCTCGGCGTCGCGATCGACGCGCATTACAGACGGCTGGAAGAAACAGACGACGGCGGCGCGCGCTGACGCCGCGCCCGGCGACGGCTTCTGCTTTCCAAAAAGCCTCGACCGCGCCGGCAAATCGCTTCACCAGATTGGCCAAGGCCGCCTGAACGTTAACGCGAATTTAACGCCAGGACGGCGGAGTCGGAAACGACGGCAAATCAGGTCGGGAGGGCTACATGCAAAGATCTCCAGGCGCGCGGCCCGCCGTCCACGAACTGCAGGCCCGTCTGGAAGCGGAGGCGCGCCGGGCCCGCCCGAGAAGGCGTCCGCGCTCGCGCGCGGCGCAGCTTCACTTGATCGACCTGCTCTCCCGCTGGGGCGGCGCGGGGCTCGCGCTCATCGCCGGCGTCGGAATTTTCATCGCCGTGACCGCCGGCGGCGCCTATCCTTTTCGCGCCTTCGTCTGGGCGGCGATCCTGCTCGGCGCGCTTTACGCATGCCGCCGTCTGCTCGCCGATTTCCGCGCCGGTTCAGCCAGCGCCGCGCGCCCCTTTCTCTGGCGGGCGAACTACACCGCGGCGCTGAGCGCGCTCGGCGCCGGATTCGGCGCGGGCGCGGTCATCGTCCTGCCGGCGGGCGCGCCCGACGCCCTTGCGATGCAGACCCTTGCGCTGATCCTCGTCGGCGCTCTCGGGGCGGCCATGCTGCACGCTCCTCACGACAAGAGCGCCGCCGCGCTTTGGGCTCCGGCCGCGCTGTTCTGCTTCGTCGGCGCCTGGCGCGTCGGCGGACCGGCGCTCGCGTTTTTCGGCGCCGCCGCGGCGTTCCTCGCCGGCGCGGTCGCGCTTTTCCTGCTGAACCGCCATCTGGGCGGGCAGGCGCAGCGGCGGTTCCCGCGGACCTCTTTGGCCAGACGCAATCTTGATGCGGAGGAGGCGCCTGAACAGGATGCGCCGCACGGCGCGGGCGCGGCGGCCGTCTGACGCGCAAGACCGGCGCGGATGACCGATGGGTCTTCGAGACGGCGCCGCGACATTCAATTCGTTAGACTTCCTGAACGTCTTCACGTTAAGACCGCGCCATCAAGAAGCCGCATCGCATGACCGCTGCGAATGCGGGCGAGGACCCGCTTTCGCGGCCGGAAGCCGCCCTTGAGGGGCGGCCGTTCGCGTCATGCGCCGGCGCCTGGAGGAAAAGCAGAATGCCCGAAGGGTTCCAGTCCGACGCCGACGAAGCCATTCTCGGCAAGCTTCTCGCCTTCGCAAAGGAAACGAAACGCGGCGAGTTCGACGCGAACGGCGAAATCTCCCCTGCTTTTGCGAGCTATGCGACGCAGATCGTCCGCTTCGCGACCGGGGAAGACAGGTTCTGGGAGGAGCCGCAGCTTCTTCTTGATCGCGCCGTCGCGGCCTGGAAGGCGAGCGAGAAACGCGCGCCGGGCGCGCATCTCATCAAGCTGCGTCTCAACAAGGCGAAGGACTGGCGCCAGACCCGGCTCTTTCTCGACATCGTCGCCGACGACAAACCGTTCCTCGTCGACTCCGTCACCGGCGCGCTCGCCGATGCAGGCAAGGCCGTCTCGTTCTTCGTCAACGCGGTCGTAGACGTCGCCCGCGACGACAAGGGCCGGCGCGTGCTCGAAGGCGGAACGCCGGTCCGGGAGTCCATGATCCATGCGGAGATGGATCCGCCCATCGACGACGAGGAGATCCCGCAGCTCGAAGCCGAGCTCAAGCGCGTCCTTGACGACGTCGCGCTCGCGGTCGCCGATTGGGAGCCGATGCGCGCGCGCCTGGCGAGCTGCATCGCGCAGCTCGAACGCTCGCGGCCCGAGGGCGTCGCGCGCGAGGAGCAGCGCGAAGCAGTCGAGTTCCTGAAATGGCTGTGGGACAACCGTTTCGCCTTTCTCGGCGTGCGCCATTACCGCTACGCGAAGGACGGCGGCCAGGTCGTTTTCGAGCACGATCCCGAAAGCGACCTCGGCATTCTGCGCGACAAGGCGCGGCGCGTGCTGAAATCCACCTATTCCGAGGAAGGGCACCTGTCGCCCGCCGTCGAGGAGTTCATGCGCTCGGGCGAGTCGATTCTCGTCGCCAAGGCCAACGCCAAATCGCTCGTTCACCGCCGCGTCTACATGGATTATATCGGCGTGAAGACCTATTCCGTAGACGGAAAGGTGAACGGCGAGGACCGCTTCGTCGGCCTCTTCACTTCGGACGCCTATAATCGCCCCGCCTCCGACATTCCGTTGCTTCGTGCGAAAGTGCGCAACGTCGTCGAAAGCGCCGGCTTCATTCCGGGCGGCCATAACGAAAAGGCCGTCATCAACATTCTCGAGACGTTCCCGCGCGACGAGATGTTCCAGATCGACATCGACACGCTGCGCGAAACGGCGCTCGGAATCCTGCGTTTGTACAAACGCCCGCGCGTGAAGCTTTTCATGCGGCGCGACCGTTTTGACCGGTTCATTTCGGCGCTCGTCTACGTGCCGCGCGAGAAGTTCTCCTCCGAAGTGCGCGAAGCGATCGGCGCGCTTCTCGCTTCGACCTTCGAAGGGCGCGTGTCGGCGTTCTATCCCTATTTCGGCGACGCGGCGCTCGTGCGCGTGCATTTCATCATCGGGCTCAATCCCGGCGCCCCGCAGGGACCCGGAATCGCCGAGCTCACGCGCCGCATCCGCGCCATCTGCCGGGAGTGGACCGACGATCTGCTCGACGCCATGCGCGCCGCCCATGAAGGCGCGACGCCGCGCGGGCTTTACGCCAAATACGAAAAGGCCTTCGACGCCGGTTATCGCGAAAAAACCTCCGCCGAGGAAGCGCTCGTCGACATCGCGGAAATCGAGGCCATGACTTCGGCCGAGCGGGAGCTGCGCGTCTTCCGCAGGCCGGGCGACGCCGACAGCGAAATCAGGCTCAAGATATACCGCCGCGGCGGCCCGATGCGGCTTTCTTCCCTCATCCCGACGCTCGAAAATCTCGGCCTCAGCGTCATTCAGGAGGCGGGCTTCGTCGTTCGACCGGCCGGCGCGGAACCCGTCTGGATACATGATTTCCATACGGAAGAAAAATTCGGCCGCAGCGTCGACATCGCCGCGATCAAGGCGCTTCTCGAAGACGCCCTGGCGGCCGTTCTCGAAGGATGGTGCGAGGACGACGGGTTCAACGCGCTCGTGGTCAACGCCGGGCTCAACTGGCGCGAGGCGTGGATGCTGCGCGCCTGCGCAAAGTTTCACATGCAGGCCGGCTTCTCCTTCTCGCAAAAATATATCGAAGAAGCCCTCGTCAAGCATCATGACATCGCGCGACAGCTCATCGCAGTCTTCCATGCGCGTTTCAATCCGACCGGCCCCAAGGACGCCGACAGGCGCGAAGACGAAGTCGCCGCCGCCGAGGAGAGGGTTCTGAAGTCTCTGGAAGCGGTCGAAAGCCTCGACGAAGACCGCATCATGCGGCGCTATCTCAATCTCTTCTCGGCGATGACGCGCACGAACTTTTATCAACGCGAAGCGGACGGCGCATCCAAACCGTACATTTCCTTCAAGATCGACAGCCAGAAGGTGGAAGGCCTGCCCGATCCGAAGCCCTATCGCGAGATCTTCGTCTCCGGCCCGCGCGTCGACGGCGTGCATCTGCGCTTCGGTCCCGTCTCGCGCGGCGGCATACGCTGGTCGGACAGACGGGAAGATTTCCGCACGGAAGTTCTGGGGCTCGTCAAGGCCCAGCGCGTGAAGAACGCCGTCATCGTGCCGACCGGTTCGAAAGGCGGATTTTATCCGAAGCAGCTTCCCGTCGGCGGCGATCGCGCGGCGATCTTCGAGGAAGGGCGCGAAGCCTACAAGCTGTTCATCCGCGGCCTGCTCGACCTGACCGACAATATCGTGGGCGGCGCGGTCAAGCCGCCGGCGAACATGGTTCTGTGGGACCATAACGATCCCTATCTCGTCGTCGCCGCCGACAAGGGCACTGCGACATTTTCCGACACTGCGAACGCGATTTCCGCCGAGTACGGATTCTGGCTGGGCGACGCATTCGCCTCTGGCGGCTCGGCCGGCTACGACCACAAGGCGATGGGCATCACCGCCCGCGGCGCCTGGGAGGCGGTCAAGCGCCATTTCCGCGAACTCGGCAAGGACATCCAGACCGAGCCCTTCACGGTCGCCGGCGTCGGCGACATGTCGGGCGACGTGTTCGGCAACGGCATGCTGCTCTCGAAGCAGATCAGACTGGTCGCCGCTTTCGACCACCGCGACATCTTCATCGACCCGAATCCCGATCCCGCGACGTCCTATGAAGAGCGCAAGCGCCTGTTCGAGCTGCCCCGCTCGTCCTGGCAGGATTACGACAAAGCGCTCATCTCGAAAGGCGGCGGCGTATTTTCGCGCTCGGCGAAATCCATTCCGGTCTCGCCAGAAATGAAGGCGCTCCTTGACATCAAGGCCGACAAGCTCACGCCCAACGAGCTTATCCGCGCAGTTCTCGCCTCGCCGGTCGAGCTATTCTGGCTCGGCGGCATCGGCACCTATTTCAAGGCGTCGGACGAGGAGAACGCCGAGGTCGGCGACCGCGCCAACGACGCCGTGCGCATCAACGCCGGCGAGGCTCGGGCCAAGGTCGTCGGCGAAGGCGCCAATCTCGGCTTCACGCAGCGCGGGCGCATCGAATTCGCGCGCAAGGGCGGGCGCATCAACACCGACGCCATCGACAATTCGGCCGGCGTCGACTGCTCCGACCACGAAGTGAACATCAAGATCCTTCTTTCGTCCGCCATCGAGCACGGCGACCTCAAATCCGAGGACCGCAACGAGCTGTTGCGGGCCATGACCGAGGACGTGGCGGCGCACGTTTTGCGTCACAATTACGACCAGACCCGCGCGCTTTCGATGATGGAGGCGCTCGCGCCCGGCGAGATCGACGGCCACGCCCGACTCATCGCCGCCTTTGAGCGGGAAGGCCGCCTCGACCGGGCGATCGAGTTCCTGCCCGACCCGGAAGCGATCTCGACGCTGAAAGCCCGCGGCCTCGGCCTCGCGCGGCCGGAGCTCGCGGTGCTGCTCGCCTATGCAAAGATGTGGCTCTTCGAATCGCTCGTGGAATCCGACGCGCCGGACGATCCCATGCTCGAGCGGGAGCTGTTCGCCTATTTCCCGGACGAATTACACCGGTTCAAGGACTGCATCGTCCGCCACCGCCTGCGCCGGGAAATCATCGCGACGCGACTTTCCAACGAGATCGTCGACACTTGCGGGGCGAGCTTTCCCTATCGCGCCGTCGAAGCGACGGGCGCGCGGGCGGCCGAGGTCGCGCTGGCTTACGAGGCGGCGCGCCGCATTCTCAACCTCGCGAGCTTCGCCGCCGCCGTCGACGCGCTCGACAACAAGGCGCCTGCTTCGTTGCAGATCGCGCTTTACAACACCGCATCGGAGCTCTTGCGCGAGCAGCTTTACCGGATCGTCAGCGATCCGCATGCGGTCGGCCTGATCGAGCAGCGAGGCCTGAAAGGGCTGATCGACCAGTACGGCGCGCCGATCGCGGCGTTCAAGGCCGCGCTGCCGTCGATACTGCCGTCGGGCGCAGCTAAAGCGCTGGAGGCGCGCGCCGCGCAATGGCTGCGCGAGGGCGCGCCGGAGGAGCTCGCTCGGGAAGCCGCGCTAATGCCGGCGCTCGAGCGCGCTTTCGACGTGGTGAACCTCGCGCGCGAGAGCGGCTGGTCGAGCGAGGCCGCCGGCGCGATCTACTTCGCGGTCGGTCATCGTTTCAGCCTCGATTTCGCGCGCGATCAGGTGAGAAACTATCCGCCTGCAGATCACTTCGACCGGCTGGCGGCGCGCCGTCTCGTCGAGGACATCTCCGCGCGCCAAGGGGCGCTGGCGGCGAACATCATCGCCTACGCCAGGACGGATCCCAAGAAGCCGACGCCCGAATGGCTGGAGGACGTGCTGGCGCGCTGGCGCAAGACCAGCGAGGGGGCGATCGAGAATTACGAGCGCTTCGTGACCGAGCTCGAACTCGGCGGCGGCGTCACCAGCGTCGGCAAGCTGTCGCTGCTTGCCAAAAAGCTCGGCGACCTGACGGAGCGGATGCGCCCCGCCGTATAAGACGCCGCACCCCGCCGGCCGTCAGTGCCGGAAATGCCGCATGCCGGTGAAGGCCATCGCGAGGCCGGCCTCGTCGGCTGCGGCGATAACCTCTTCGTCGCGGATCGAGCCGCCGGGCTGTATGACCGCCGTCGCGCCCGCTTCAGCCGCAGCGAGCAGACCGTCCGCAAACGGAAAGAACGCATCCGAGGCCACGACCGAACCTTTTGTAAGCGGTTCGCGCTCGCCCGCCGCTTCGGCGGCGTCCGCGGCCTTGCGGGCGGCGATGCGGCTTGAATCGACTCGGCTCATCTGGCCGGCCCCGATCCCGACCGTCGCGCCCTTTTTAGCATAGACGATGGCGTTCGACTTCACATGCTTGGCGACCGTGAAGGCGAACAGCATGTCGGCCGTCTCCTGCGGGGTCGGCCGGCGCCTGGTTACGATCTTGAGATCCGCCTCGCGGATCCGGCCATTGTCGCGCGACTGAACCAGAAACCCGCCGGCGAGCGGACGCCATGTCAGCCCCGGCGCGGCCGGATCAGGCAGAATGCCGGTCAGCAGCACGCGGACGTTCTTCTTTCTGGAAAGGACGGAAAGCGCGTCTTCATCCGCATCCGGCGCGATCACCACCTCAGCGAATATTTCGGCGATCTTCTCCGCCGCCGCCCGATCAAGGGCCTGGTTCGCGGCGATGACTCCGCCGAAGGCCGAAACCGGGTCGCATTTGAGCGCCTTGGCGTAGGCTTCCGCGAGGCTGGCGCCGAGCGCGACGCCGCACGGATTGGCGTGCTTGACGATGGCGACCGCCGGACCCGCGCCGGCGAATTCGGCGACGAGCTCGAAAGCCGCGTCGGCGTCGTTGAGGTTGTTATAGGAAAGCTCCTTGCCCTGCGCTTGTCGCGCCGTCGCCGCGCCCGGCCGCGCCTCGCCGCCGAGATATAGCGCCGCGCGCTGATGCGGGTTCTCGCCATAGCGCAGCGTCTGTTTGAGCGCGCCAGAGAAGGCGATCGCTCTCGGATGCGCCTCGCCGAGCTCGCGCGCGAACCAGGCCGCGATCGCCGCGTCGTAGGCGGCCGTGCGCGCATAGGCCGCCGCCGCCAGACGCCGCTTCAGCTCATGCGACAGGCCGCCGAGCTTTTCGATCTCCGTCGCCGCCGCGTCATAGTCCGCCGGATCGGTGACCACGCCGACATGAGCATGGTTTTTCGCTGCGGCCCGGATCATCGCCGGCCCGCCGATGTCGATGTTCTCGACGCACTCGTCATAGTCCGCGCCGCGCGCGACCGTCGCCTCGAAGGGATAAAGATTGACCACAAGAAGATCGACGGGCTCGATCCCGTGATCCCGCATCGCCGCCTGATGCGCCGCATCCCCGCGCAGGGCGAGAAGGCCGCCATGCACTTTCGGGTGCAGCGTTTTCACGCGTCCGTCCATGATCTCGGGAAAGCCCGTGAGCTCGGAAACGTCGCGCGGGGCGAGGCCCGCCTCGCGCAGGGCCCGCGCCGTCCCGCCGGTGGAGACCAGCTCGACGCCGGCGGCGGCGAGTCTTTTCGCGAAGGCCGTCAGGCCAGACTTGTCGGAAACGGAAATGATCGCGCGCCGCACCGGGCTCGGCTGGGACATAGGGCGCTCCTGCCAGACTGTCTCGGGAATGCGCCGGGATGCTTAATCGCCGGCGGCGCGCCGCGCAAGGCCGGCGCGGCTCAGCGCTGGAGGGGGCGTTGCTTGGCCGCCTCGCCGCCGGCTTCGGTCGGGCTGAACTCCGGCACCAGGTGATGCACGGCCTCGTCCAGACCCGACTGATCGCCCGCGAGCGCGTGTTCGATCACGTCCGACAGCCGAGGATTGAGCAGCGGCAGGTCGATCATCGCCGGGGAGGCGAGCAGAACCCCGTCCGCGCCGGTCTTCACCAGCTTGTCCGTATCGAGAAAAATCTCCTCGAAGAGCTTTTCTCCGGAGCGAAGCCCTGTGAAGCGGATTTCGATATCGACGCCCGGCGTCAGACCGTGCGCCTCGATCATGCGTTTGGCGAGCTCGAGTATGCGCACGGGTTCGCCCATATCGAGCACGAAAACCCGGCCGTCGTGGGTGACGACGCTTTTCTCGGCGCTGTCGAGGCTCGCGGCCTGCAGGACGAGCTGCACGGCCTCGCGCGTCGTCATGAAATAGCGGGAAATCTCCGGATGCGTCACGGTCACGGGACCGCCGCGGGCGATCTGCCGCGCGAAAAGCGGCGTCACCGATCCCGTCGAACCCAGAACGTTGCCGAAGCGCACGGTGACGAACCGGGTGTCGTTCTGCGCGACATCGAGCGCCTGGGCGTAAAGCTCGGCGATGCGCTTCGTCGCGCCCATGAAGCTCGTCGGATTCACCGCCTTGTCGGTGGAGATGAAAACGACGGACTCCGCGCCGGTTTCCGTAGCAGCGTCGAACACGTTCTTCGCGCCCAGCACGTTGACGAGCGCGCCGGCGCAGCGGTTCTGCTCGACGATCGGCACATGCTTGAAGGCGGCCGCGTGCAGCACGATCTCCGGCCGCGCCTCCGTGAACGCGCGATCAAGATGCTCTCGCCGACAAATGTCGACGAGTTGGGAGGTAATGAGCGAAGCATAGCCGGCTTCGCGCATCTCAAGGTCGATCTGATAAAGATTGAACTCGGAATTATCCAGCAGCGTCAGATGCGCCGGCTCGAACGCCGCGACCTGACGGGCGAGCTCCGAGCCGATCGTGCCCCCGGCGCCGGTGATGAGAACGCGCTTGCCGATCAGCAGACGGCGCGCCGCGCGCTGATCGATCCGCCGCGGCGGCCGCTGCAAAAGCAGCGCCGGATCGATCTCGATCGCCTTGCCGCGCGTGATCCTGTCAGGTTTTGAAAACCGGGAGATGAGTTTTTCAAGCATGCGCACAGGCAGATCCCCCGTCAGTCACGTTCGAGTTTCCCGTCGTCCCCCTCGGCAGTCCACGCCCCATCGAGCCGTCGAAAGGCCCATCTGACGACGATAGCCTCCCTGTCGCCGACTTCCAACCCGCCCGGGGCAAGAACGATCTGCTCCGCGGCCGCGGGCAATCCGCCGGCGCCGCAATAGACGCTCTTTTCCAGGCGCAATTCCGGCGCGTCGGTGCGAAACCGCCAGCCTTCGCGGGTAGGCGGCGCCAGGATTACGGATCGTCCATCCCGCGCGAGCGAGGCTTTCATGCCCGGATGAAGATGGAACCGGATGCGCCAGGTCCGCCGGAGCGCCTCGGGCGGATGGAAAATCACATCCTCGCCGCGCAGATCGTCCCCGCCCGCGCTCAGGTAAAACCGGCGCAGGTGGCGCGGCCCGTCGGGCGCGTCCGCGTGGGCCCGGCGCTCGATTTCGAGAAACTGGCCGCGGATGTCCTCAGCCCGATGATGCGCGATCGCCCCGCCCCCGAAAAGCGCGAGCGGGGGCTCCGAAGACAGCGTCGAATGGGCCGCAGCCTGTCGCAGGGCCCGGCTCCACTCGCCGGGAAGATGCCCGCCATTGCCGCAATTGACGACGATGCGGCCCCGTCCCGAGGAGAAATGAAAAGACGTCGCGCCGTCGAAGCGTTCCGGTCCGCGGCCGTGGCTTACGTCGGCGATCACAACCGCGCGCGCCGCTTCGAGACGCTGGAAACCGGAATGGCGCGCGAAACCCTGCGGGACCGAGTCGTCGTCGAGCGCCTGACGCACAGCCAGCACGGATTTCGGATCGTCCTCATACCCGCCGTTGAAAACCGCGAGCGACCCGTCGCCGCAGCGAAAGAACAGCGCGTTCGCCGCCATTCGCCCGACAGTGTGGCGCAGGAAGCCCGGAACGGGCATGCGCCGCGCCTCCAACGCTTTCAGGATCATCTGAAGGCGGATGACGATGGCGAGCTGCTGCGAGGGATTGCGGCTAATATGGCCGCCGTCGGGACGGACCTGCAGGCGCAGCTCGCGGCGCAACAGCTCGAGTCCGCGCTCCGCCTGCTCTTCGCAGCCCGGCAGGCACAGCCCCGCCAGCGCAAGGCCGGCCGCCGTCATCAGACGTTCGTAACCGGTCTCGGCGCGGTGACAAACGCGCGCCAGATGTCGGGTCTGTCGCGCCATCGACGAAAGCAGCCTGCTGCGCCACAGCGCATCCTCGCCGCGCAGGGCCAGCGCAGCGTGGCAACAGAGCTGCGTCAGGCGCTCGCCGGTCAGATAGGGCGCCCAGGCGTCCGGCGACCAACGCTCGCACCGATCGAGCCAGGCGCGGATAAGCCGACGCGCCGGCCGCGCGCCGGCCTCGCCCATGGCTTCGGCGTGCCGCAGCCAGGAGAAATCGTGGAGAAAGGAATGCAACGGCCCCGTCGCCACGACGAGATCCCAGATGCGTTCGACCTCCCCCTCGCAATCGACGCTCTCCGCGCCGATGGCGAGCCGGCCCCGGAACAGGGATTCGGCGAGCGCGCGATCCGGCGTGCGCGGATCGCTGGGCTGATGATACAGCCGGTCCGGCGCAGGACCGCGCAGGCGCGCCTGATAGAAAGGACTCTCGCCCCATACGCGCTGCACGCGCGCGACGAGGTCGTGTCTGCCGGCCCGCGCCTGATTTCCCCGTCGCGTCGCCGGCATTGCTCAAGCGCCTCCCCGCAAGGCCGCGATATTGGCCGCATAGGACTGCGGCCCCCCCGAGAAGACGGCCGAACCGGCGACCAGCACGTCGGCGCCCGCCGCGACGCACGCGCGCGCGGTCTGGGCGTTCACGCCGCCGTCGACCTCGAGCATGATGTCGCGCCCCGAGTCGTCGATCGCCCTGCGCAAGGTCTCGATCTTCCTGAGCTGGGAGGCGATGAACTTCTGGCCGCCGAAACCGGGATTGACGCTCATGACGAGAACGAGATCGACCTCGTCCAGCACTTCGACGGCGAATTGCGCGGGCGTGGCCGGATTGAGCGAAACGCCCGCCTTCGCGCCGGCTTTTTTGATCCGTTGCAGCGTGCGGTGAAGATGCGGTCCGGCTTCCGGGTGAACGGTGAGGATATCCGCGCCGGCGGCGATGAAATCGTCGATGAAGGGATCGACCGGGGCGATCATCAGATGGACGTCGAACGGCAGCTTTGTCGCGCCGCGGATCGCCTTCACCGCCATCGGGCCGATGGTGAGGTTCGGCACGAAATGACCGTCCATGACGTCGACATGGATGAAGTCCGCGCCGGCTGCGGCGACCGCCGCCACCTCTTCTCCGAGGCGGGCGAAATCAGCGGACAGAATGGACGGGGCGACGCGCACGCGGCTCATTGTCGAGACCTATCGTGATGCGCCGACATTGCGCAACTGGAGAGCGCACATCCCCGGCCGGTTCGCGCAAAAAAGCGCCCCGCCGGAGCGGGGCTGGCGGCGCTTTCGCGCGTAAGTGGGACAGGAACGAAGTCCGCTTCCTTCGAAGCAAACCCCGGGCCAGCCGCGAAATCACGAGCCTTTAAGGGACCTGAAGCCGACATCGCGCCGCAAGCGGTCCCGAAAGGAGCTCGGGCCCGCCAAACTCATTGATTTTCATTAACCTTCATTCGCCGCGGCGCGAAGGCCTTGCGCGTCCGGACCGCCGCAAGCCACACGGCAAGGCCTATCGCCAGACCAAGGGCGAGCCCCGCCGCCCACTCGATGTCGAGCGCGGCGATCCCTGCAAGGGCGAAAACGCCCAGGCCGATGACGATCAGCGCGTAGCGGACCGGCGCGCCGATGGCCCGCGCCGCCCCTTTCGCGAGCCGAACCGGCGCTTTCGCCGCGGCGGCGGCCGTTCTGGCGGTCGCCGCGCCCGCCCGTCTGAGCGCCTGCGCAAGACGGCGTGCGCCGAGAAACCGGACGATCGCAGCGAGCGCCGCAGTCAGACCGGCGGCGAGGCCGACATCTGTCGCGCTGACGGGACTAGCGGTTTCTCGCTCGTCGTGAACGGCCGGCGCGTTCGGCGCGACGGCCTCTGTCGGAGCCGGCGCCGCGACCGCGGCGTGCGCCGACGCGCCGCCGACGGCGGCGAGCGCCGTCGCTGCGAGCATGACGGCGCGAAGCGACCGGCGCGTTCTCATGCGCCCTCCTGAGCTGGCTTCAAACCATCTGGTGATATGGCGATCGCGCGCGCGCCTTCAAGAACGGGCCGTCTCGAGCGCCTCGTCCGTTTCCACAAAAGCAGGCGCAGGCCCCGGAATCTGCAGATACTGAAGGCGCTTCATTTCCGAGAAATATCGCGCCTGCGCGTCGAGAATCACCCCGACGATGAACAGCATCACCGCCGTCAGCATCACGCCGGTCGCGACCATGAGCGTCGGAAAGCGCGGCACCAGGCCGGTCTGCAGATATTCTATCAGGACGGGAACGGCGAGCACGAACGATGCGATCGCTGCGCCGAGGGATGCGCCGCCGAAGATGAGAAGCGGGCGATGCAGTCGCAGAAACGTTAGCATACGGCGCAGAATCCGCGCCCCGTCGAGCCAGGTGTTGAGCTTGCTCTTGCTCCCGTCCGGGCGGGCGCCGTAGCGCGTGGAAACTTCTTTCACCGGGATGCGCAGCAAGGCGGCGTGCGCGGACATTTCGAGCTCGATCTCAAAACCTTTTGATACGGACGGAAAAGACTTCACGAACCGGCGCGACAGCACGCGATAACCGCTCAGGAGATCGGAAAGCTCCAACCGGAAAAGCCGCCTGAAGACGAAGCTGAAAACCCGGTTGCCCAGCACGTGGCCGGGCCGGTAGGCGCCCTGGACCTCGTCGTCGGGGACGCGCACGCCCACGACCATGTCGAGGCTCTCCCGGCGCATGGCCGCGATCATGGCCGGCGCTGCGGCCGCCTCATAAGTGCCGTCGCCGTCCGCCATGACGTAAATGTCGGCGTCGACATCGGCGAAGGCGCGACGCACGGCGTTGCCCTTGCCTTTCATCGGCTCCGCGCGCACGATCGCGCCGGCGTCCCGCGCCGCCGCCGCCGTGGCGTCGGTGGAGGCGTTGTCGAAGACGTAAACCGCAGCCTCGGGCAGGGCCGCGCGAAAATCTGCGACGACGCCCGCGATCGCCGCTTCCTCGTTATAGCAGGGCAGGATCACCGCAACGCGCGGCGAGCCGGCCGGAAAGGGTTGTCCGCGCGCGCCCATCAGATCGCCGGCCCCCGAACGCCGCGTCGGCGCGCTGCGGCGATGAGCGTGTTGCGCAGAAGGCAGGCGATGGTCATCGGCCCGACGCCGCCGGGTACGGGCGTGATCGCCTCCGCTCTTTCCTTGGCCGCTTCAAAATCGACGTCGCCGACCAGCCGCGCGGCGCCGTCTTCCTCGACGCGATTGATGCCGATATCGAGGACGACCGCGCCCTTCTTCACCCAATCGCCCTCAATCAGGCGCGGCCGGCCGACCGCCGCGCACAGAATGTCCGCAGAACGGCAAATCTCGGGCAGATCGCGCGTTTTCGAATGCGCCATGACGACCGTGCAGTTCTCAGCCAGCAATAAAAGAGACAACGGCTTGCCGACGAGAATGGAGCGCCCGACGACGACGGCGCGCAATCCCTCCAATCGATCGCGCACGCTTTTGGCCAGGATCACGCAGCCTTCCGGCGTGCACGGACGCAGGCCCTGCACGCCCAGGAGAAGGCGGCCGGCGTTCGTCTCAGTGAGGCCGTCGACGTCTTTCGCCGGATCGATCTCGTTGATGACGCTGTGCGCGTCGATATGGACCGGCAGCGGCATCTGGACGAGGATTCCGTCTATGGACGGATCTTCATTGAGCGCGCGCACGACGGCGGCCACCTCCGCCTCGCTTGCGCTCGCCGGCAGGCGTTTCTCGATGGAGATCATGCCGGACTCGCGCGTCGCCCGACCCTTGTTGCGCACATAGACCTGGCTCGCCGGATCGTCGCCGACGAGGACGACGGCGAGGCATGGCGGCGCGCCGTGCGCCTTCGCGAAGGCGCGCGCTTCTTCTCCGATCCGTTCGCGAAGCGCTGAGGCGATCGCCTTGCCGTCGATGATTCGGGCGCTCATTCCTTTTCATCCGTCGATGCGACGCCAGCCAGAGAGGCGAGCTGTTCGGCGACCGCCGCCGAGTCGTCCGCGATCGCGATCGTCTTCAGCCTGTCTTTTTCGCCTGCCCTAATCGACACCGCGGACTTGGGCAAGCCAAGCGCGCGGGCGAGCGTTTCGACGACGGCCCTGTTTGCGCGTCCCTTGTCTGGCGGCGACGCCACGCGGACGACGAGTCGCGCCGTCCCGTCGGGACCGCGCCGGAGCCCTGCCGTTTCGTTCTTCGCCGCTCCCGGAATGACGCGCGCCTGCAAGAGAAATCCGCCTTCCACGGCCTGATAAAACCGCGAACCGGCCTCCCGGCTCACAGCCCGCGCGCCAAGAGGGGGGCGAAAACATAGCGGTTCACGCCGATCTGGAGGGCGTTCACCGCGATCAGCAGAATGATCGGCGAAAGATCGATGCCGCCGAGGCTCGGCAGAAAGTTCCGGATCGGCCGCAACGCCGGCTCGGTCAGCGCCAGACAGGTCCGCCATACCGCGTCCACGAAGCGGTTGTGCCGGTTGACGACGTTGAAGGCGAGAAGCCAGCTTAAGATCACCGTGACGATGATGACGATGATGTAGAGCTGAATCAGCGCGTTGAAGAGATAAGCGATGACGGCCATGGGCAGGTCCTTCCTCTCCCCCGCACTTAGGGCGCGTCGCGTCGCGACGCAACGCGCCTGGCGCGCCTGGAGCCTTTTCGGGAGGGGGCTGGCCTGCCGGCTCTGCTTGCGTCACAATCCCGGCCGGGATCGGCGCGCGCCCGTCCGCGCGCCGAAAAGAGGGGGTTTCGTCGGGAAAACAACGGCGTGAGCATTGGAGCGGCCGTCAGGCGCGACGCTTGCAACCCGTTGAGTAAAGAGGGGCGTGGGGCATGGAAGAGCTCGCCGGCCAGTTGCCGTTCCTGCTGCTGATTCTGCTGTTGTTCGTGCTGCCGGCGCTCATGCGCCAGCGCCGCAACGCCGAGATCGAACGCTGCTTCGCCCGGCTCCAGAAAAAGCGGAAGTCGCGGATCATCACCATCGTCCACCGCATGGAGCCGATGGGTTTTCTGGGCATTCCCAACCTTCGCTATATCGACCTCAACGACGCGGAGGAGGTGCTGGAGGCGATCCGGCGCACGCCCTCCGGCCAGCCTCTGGAGATCGTGCTGCACACGCCGGGCGGACTGGTTTTGCCGGCCTTGCAGATCGCCCGCGCGATCAAGGCCCATAAGGGGCGCAAAACCGTCTTCGTACCCCATTACGCCATGTCCGGCGGCACGCTCATCGCGCTCGCGGCCGATGAGATCGTGCTCAACCCCCACGCCGTGCTCGGCCCCATCGACCCGCAGATCGCCGGCCTGCCGGCCGCTTCGATCCTGCGCGTGGCGCGGACCAAGTCGCCGGACTCGACGGAGGATTACACGCTCGTCCTCGCCGATCTCGGCGAGAAGGCGATCGATCAGCTCGAACGCGCCGCGCAGGAGCTGCTGGAAGGAACCGTCTCGCCCAACGCCGCGGCCAATATCGCCAAGCTCCTGTCGAGCGGGCGCTGGACGCATGACTATCCGATCGAAGCGGGCGAGGCGCGCGAGATCGGTCTCAACGTCTCCGTCAACATGCCCGACGACATCATGGAGCTGATGGCGCTGTTCCCCGACCAGCTCCGCCGCACCCCCGGCGTGCGCTGGTACGATCCGGCGAAAACGCTGCTCGGCCGGCCGAAACGGCCTTCGCCCGAAAGCGTGCCGTTCACCGGCTATCAGCCGGGCCCCGGCGCCCGCAGCTTCAGCTACGGGCCGTGGAACCCAGGCGATCTTCTTCCGCGCGGCCATGCCCCCGGCCCCGATCCGGCGGACCTGCGCGAGGAGCGCAGCACGCGCCGCCGCGGGCGATAGCGGCTTACATCAGCCCGCGCGCGATGATCTCGATCCGCGCCGCCGCGCCGTAGATGGTCGAAGACCGGGCTTCGACCGGCTCCTGCGGCATGACCGTCGACGCGACCGCGAGCGCAAGGGCGGCCTGCTCGCGCGCCTGCGCGATCGCCTCATCGACCGCGCCGCCGCCGCCGTCGAGGGCGGCAAGTCTTTCCACCGCCGCCGTCATGAAGCCGTAGGCGTCCTGATATTCGTGCAGATTGACGATGGCCCCGTCCTTCACGCCGATGTCGAACTCCTCGCCCGCCGTGCGCAGAAGCGCAGCCGCGGCGAGCAGGGTTTCCGCCGGGCTCGCCTGCGCAGCCTCCGCCGCGGCGTCGATGGCGCGCTTGACGGCGGCGAGATCGGCCTCGACCTCGCCGGCGGGCGCGCCATTCGCGACGCTCGCCGCCAAAGCCTGAAGCTCGCCGGCGAAGCCGTCGACGCCGCGCGCTTCGAAGGCTGGGGCGAGACCGGCGTAAAGCTCGTCCTCCGGATGCTTCATATGAGTCGCGGCCATCGCCTGCTCGCCGGCGGCGTAAAGCGCCGCGCCGGCCTGAAGATGTCCGCGGATCAGGAAAAGCTGGTGAAGATAGGCGACCGGGTCGGTCGCGGGGTCGGCCGCCGCCGCGCCTTCGCCCTCTCCTTCTCCTTCGCCGCCTTCGCCCTCGCCTGCGAGATGGGCGCCGTGATCGCTCGGGCCTGATTCCGCCGCGCTTGGGGCGCCGGCTTCCCCCTCGCCTTCGCCGCCGCCGCAGCCGCCGAGAGCGGCCGCGCCCAGCGCGATCGTCGACAGGCCGGTTAGCAGTTTCAGACGGCGAGCCATGGGCGCATCCTTTCGCTGGCGTTCCTGGAAGGGCGGCCATCATAATGAGGCCGCTTGCTTTTGCAATCGCCTCGCAATTACAGATGTGTCCCGGACAGATCTATGACGCGCCCATGATCCTCCAGATCGCCGACATTCTCGACGCCCCGACCCTGTCGGCCATACGCGAAACGCTGGCCGACGAGACCCTATGGACGGACGGCGCGGCGACCGCCAAAGGACGCGCGCGCGCGGCCAAGCGCAATCTTCAGCTTCGCGCCGAAGCGCCGGCGGCGAAGGGCGCGCTGTCGCTTCTTGAGCGGGCGATTCTGAACAGTCGAATCGTGCGCGCCGCGGCGCAGCCCGACCGGCTCGCGCGCCTCATCGTCAGCCGCTATGACGAAGGCATGGGCTACGGTCCGCATGTGGACGCGGCCTATATCGACGGGGCGCGCACGGACGTTTCCTTCACGCTCTTTCTGAGCGCGCCGGAGGAATACGAGGGCGGCGCGCTCGTCATCGACAGCGCCGGCGCGGAGGATACGATCAAGCCGCCGGCCGGCGCGATCGCGCTCTATCCTTCGACCTTCGTGCACCGGGTCGAGCCCGTGACGGGCGGGCGCCGGCTCGCCGCGATCGGCTGGATCAAGAGCCGCGTGCGCGCGGCGGAGCATCGCGCCCTGCTGTTCGAGCTCGAGACTGCGCTCGCCGAACTCGGCGCCTGTCCGGTTCCTGACAGCTTGCGCGACCGGCTCGTCAATCTGCGCAACAACCTTCTGCGCGCCTTCGGCGAGTGAGCCGAACGCTCAGTACAGAAACTCCGCCTCCTCCGGCACGCGAGAGAAAGCGATCTTCGCGCCGAGATAGTCGAGATCGAGCCCCTGCTGGCGCGCGAGCGTGACATAACGCCGGCGTTTTTCGCCGGTTTTCGATCCGCCGCCAAGCCGCTCGAACTTATGTTCGAGATCGGCGTTGATCCGGTCGATCGTCGCCCACAACCGCGCGCGCCGATCAGCGGCCGGATCGGACGGCGCGAATAAATCGAGCTGGGCGAGTTCGGCTGCGCCTTCCGCGGCGAGATCATGCAGATAGACGGTCACCCCGCCGCAACGCGGCGCGGGCGCGCCCCGGCCGCATCGGGCTTCGTCGAGAAACGCCGCCCACAACGCGTCAAAAACTCTCAGAAAGCTGAAGGAATCCTGCGTGGGCGGAAAACGCCGCGCGCCCTCCCAGCGGCCGACGGGGCGCAGCCGCACGGCCAGCGTGAGCGCGCGCGCGTGAAGCCCGTAATGACGCAGCCGACTCGCCGCCTTGAGCAGCAGCGCGCGGCCGACGACGCGCGCTTCGCACGGGCGTTCGTGCTCGCGCGAGAGCACGCGGCTGTGGCCGATCATCGACTTCTTCGTTTCAGGCTCGTCGACTTCGTAGCCGTGCAGCGCGTACCAGAAACGCTCTCCCTGCACCGAACCCCAGATCGCGCGCGCCTGTTTGGGCTGCAGGCGCCACAGGGCGGGAAAGTCATGCACCCCGGCGCGCGCCAGCCGCGCCGCGACGCCGGGGCCGACGCCCGGAATCTCTTCGAGCGGCATGCCGGCGAGGCGGCGCGGCAGGTCCGCTATTTCAAGAACGGTGAGCCCGTCGGGCTTATTCCGCTCGGCGGCGAGCTTGGCGAGAAGCCGGCTCGGCGCGAGCCCGATGGACGCGCGAAGGGCGGGCCCGACATTTTCCGCGATCCCGCGCTTGATCGCCCGCGCGACGACAAGCGCCGCCCGGGGATGCTCCTCCGAGCGGGAAAGCCGGAACGCGGCCTCATCGATCGAATAGACTTTGACCAGCGGCAGATGGCGCCCGATCTCGTCCATCAATTGCTTATGCACAGCCACATAGCGGTCGTGGCGCGCGGGCATGACCGCCAATCCCGGGCACAGCCGGCGCGCTTCGCGGATCGGGGTTCCTCGCCTGATCCCGAAGGCGCGCGCTTCATAGCTCACCGCAATCGCGCCGCTGCTCTCCGAGGCGAGCGGCGCGACGACCACCGGCCTGCCGAACAGCCCGGGATGGTCGTGCTGCTCCACCGCCGCGAAATAGGCGTTGAAGTCGATGAACAGGTATCGAAGCCCGACATTCGGACGATAGCCGGGCGGACCGTGAACGAGCGACATTTCCGCCGCGGAAGACATGGAACAAAAATAGAACATCCAACGGGGGCGCGCAAGCGTCCGCTGCCCGTCGCCCTGTCGAACGCGCAAGGCCCGTGCTACATCGCGCCCATGTTCACCCGCTTCTTCCAAGAGCTGAAATCGGCCGGCGTGCCGGTGAGCCTGCGCGAATATCTGACGCTGATCGAAGCCGTGGAGGCGGATCTCGCGAACCGGCGCGTGGAGGATTTCTACTATCTCTCCCGCGCCGCGCTGGTGAAGGACGAGCGCCATCTCGACAAGTTCGACCGCGTGTTCGGCCATGTCTTCAAGGGGATCGAGACCGTCGCCGAGGGCGTGACGGCGGAAATTCCCGAAGAATGGCTTCGTCTGCTGACGGAGCGCTACTTCACGGAAGAAGAAAAGCGCCAGATCGAGGCCCTTGGCGGCTGGGACAAGCTGATGGAGACGCTGAAGAAGCGTCTCGAAGAACAGAAGGAGCGCCATCAGGGCGGCTCGAAATGGATCGGCACGGGAGGAACCTCGCCCTTCGGCTCCGGCGGCTACAATCCGGAAGGCGTGCGCATCGGAAACCAAGGCCGAAGGCAGGGCCGCGCGGTCAAGGTCTGGGAGAAACGCGAATACAAAAATCTCGACGATCAGGTCGAGCTCGGCGTGCGCAACATCAAGCTGGCGCTGCGCCGCCTGCGCCGTTTCGCGCGGCGCGGCGCCGCGGACGAGTTCGATCTCGACGGTACCATCGACGCCACCGCGCGCGCCGGCTATCTGGACATCAAAATGCGGCCCGAGCGGCGCAACCTGGTCAAAGTGCTCCTGTTCTTCGACGTCGGCGGCTCGATGGATCCGTTCATCCGAGTCTGCGAGGAGCTGTTCTCGGCGGCGCGCTCGGAATTCAAGCACATGGAGTATTTCTACTTCCACAACTGTCTTTACGACTTCGTGTGGAAGGACAACCGGCGGCGCTGGACCGAGAAAATTCCGACCTGGGATATCCTTCACAAATACCCGCACGACTATAAGGTCATTTTCGTCGGCGACGCCTCCATGAGCCCTTATGAGATCACCGTTCCCGGCGGCTCGGTCGAATATTTCAACGAGGAAGCGGGGGCGGTCTGGATGCGGCGGCTGCTCAGCGTCTATGAACGCGTCGTCTGGCTCAATCCGACGCCGCGACAGCACTGGGATTACACGCCGTCGATCGGCCTGATGCGCGAACTTCTGGGCGACCGGATGTTTCCCCTCACGCTTGAGGGAATCGACAGGGCGATGTCCGAGCTGAAAAGATAGGCGCGAAGCAGGGGACCTCGATGATGAAAACGCTGGGGATGATTGCGGCGAGCGCAATGCTCGTCTGGGCGGGCGCGGCGGCGAGCGAGATCGAGCATGTCTCGCCTGAACCGAAACCGCTGAAGGTCGGCCTCGCCGGCGAACAGCCGCCGGATATCGCGCGCTTTCTTCTCTCGCGCGGCGCGTTGTCGGCGAAGATTTCGCCGGACGGCGAGCGCATCGCGCTCCTGCTCGATACGACCGGCCTGCGCCAGATCTGGATCATGCCGGCCGCAGGCGGAACGCCGGAGCAGATCACTTTCGGCAACGGCGTCACCTTTTTCGAGTGGACGCCCGACGGCCGGGCGCTCCTTTACGGCGCGGACAATGACGGCGACGAGCAGGAAGCCTACTATCTCATATCCGTAGACGGAAAATCAGAGCGCCTGGTCTTGCCCGCGGCGGAAGGCGGCTTTCGCCAGTTCGGCGCCTTTTCTCCGGACGGCGCGCGCTTCGCCTACGCCTCGACGGAGCGCAACGGCGACGACTACGACATCTATGTCGCCGATCTGGCGAGCGGCGAAAGCCAAATGATCTTCGAGGGACGATATCACTTCGCTGCGGAAGCCTGGATTCCCGGCGGCGCGAAGCTGATGGTCTCGGAGGCGGTGGGCGAAGATGGAAACAACCTTTATACGTTGGACGCGCAAACCGGCGCTCTGACGCCCCTGTTCCGGCCGGAAAGCCCCGCGAATTTCACGAGCGGCTTCGGCGGCGGCGAGGCTTTCGCGCCCGCCCCTGACGGCGCGCGGGTTTATTTCTCGACCAATTACGGGCGGGAGTTTCTGGCCCTCGGCTATTACGATTTCGCCGAGGAAGCCTTCACGCTGATCGCGGAGGAAGACGACGCCGACATCGAAAGCCCGGTTCTGTGCGGCGACCGCTATCTCGTATGGCGCGTCAACCGCGAAGGGTTCGACGCGCTGAAAGCGCGCGATCTGCGGCGGGGGCGCGACATCCCGGTCCCGCCGCTGCCCGAAGGCGTGCTCGGCCTTTCCTGCGCGCGCGAGACGCCGCGGCTGCTCGTCAAGGTCTCCGCCCATGACACGCCAGGCGACGTTTACATATGGAACATCGGAGCGCGCGAAGCCGCGCGCGTGTTCAGTTCGACCCTCGCCGGCCTGAAGGCGGAGGATTTCGTCAAACCCGTCAGCGTGCGGGCGCCCGCCCGCGACGGCGTGATGCTTCAGGGCCTGCTCTATTTGCCCAAAAATCACGGCGCGGATGAGAAACCGCCAGTGCTGTTCGACGTTCATGGCGGACCGACCGGCCAGTCGAAAGCCGGCTTCGATCCCGTGACGCAATATCATGTCGCGCGCGGCGTCGCCGTCTTTGAGCCGAACGTGCGCGGCTCGACCGGGTTCGGACGGACATATCTCAACCTCGACAACCGCGAGAAGCGTCTCGACAGCGTGCGCGACCTCGTCGACTTGCTGGCCTGGCTCGACGAGGACGGGCGCGTCGACGCGCGCCGCGCAGCCGTAAAGGGCGGCTCCTACGGCGGCTACATGGTCAACGCCGTGCTCGGCGCCTATCCGGACGCTTTCGACGCCGGCGTCTGCCTTTTCGGCGTCGGCGACTGGGTGACGGCGCTCGAGGTCGCCTCGCCGGCCCTCAAGGCGTCGGACCGCGTAGAGTATGGCGACATCGCCGATCCCAGGTGGCGCGCCTTTTATGAGGAGATCTCGCCGGTGCGCAATGCGGACAGGATTCGCGTTCCCGTTCTTTACTCCCATGGCGCGCGCGATCCGCGCATCGACAAGGCCGAAACCGAGGTGATGGTGCGCGCGCTCCGCCGCAACGGGATCAAGGCGCCCTATATTCTGATCCCGGACGAAGGCCATGGCTGGCGCAAGCTCGCCAACAAGCTCTTCTATTACCGCCGGGAGGCGGCGTTTCTGGGGGAAGTCTTCGCTGAGTAACGAGAACTGAACGTCAGCCGACGGCAGTCACGCTGCGCGCTTCTGCGAGCGCAGCTTCGACTTCCGCAGCCAGAGATTTGAGAAGCGCGCGGCGCGCGGCCGTGGTCGCGCCGCCACATCCCGTCAGCGCCTCTCCCCGTTCGCAAAGCGCGCCGACCCGCCAGGCGCCGACCCCGCGCGCCGAACCTTTCAGGCGATGGAGCGCGTCGGACCAGGCTTCATCGCCCATGCCCGCATCGAGACGACTCATCGCCAGCCTCGCCTGCTCGACGAAAAGCGCGAGGATTTCGTCCCGCAGCGCCGCGTCGCCGCAGGCGTAACGGTCGAGATGGGCGAAGTCGATGGCTGCGGCGTTCATCGTTCGGCGTCCCGGCTTCGCCTCCAGCTAGAAGCCAGGTCGCTACGTTTTTGTTAAAATTCTCGCGACCTTCCTTACCAAAACATGAATCCGGACCGCCGGCCGAGTCGAACGTCATGGCGTCCGCTCGGCAAGCGGATACGAGATGATGAGGGCGAGCGGCTCTTCCCCGATCTGGCGAATGCCCACATTGGCGCCTTCATAAAGATAGGCCGCCATGCCTGGCTCCAACATGGCGGTCTCGCCGTCGGAGACGACCTCGCCCGAGCCGGAAAGTACGTAATAGACTTCGTCATGAGAGATCACGTGCTCTCCGATCGCCGCGCCCGGATGCAACACGCGCTTGCGGAACTCCATGGCGCGCGCCGGCGCGGCGTCGCTGATGCGATAAGCCGTGCTCATGCCGATGCGTCCGTGGGGCGGCGGCTCGTCGACCTTCACGTCGTTCTCGTCGACGACGATCATGGGCCGCGCCTGGGCGGGCGCCGGTTCCGTCGGCGCTCCGCAGGCGATCAGTCCGGCAGATGCAAGCAGCACGCAAATCGTTCTGGTCATTTGAACAGCTCCGGAAGCCGCATGGAAAGGGCGGGAACATAGGTGACGAGAACGAGCGCGAAGATCATCGCCCCGTAAAACGGCCAGATGGTCTTCACCGCCTGTTCGACCGGCGTCTTGCCGACCGCCGCGCCTACGAACAATACAGACCCCACTGGCGGCGTGATGAGGCCGATCCCCAGATTGAGCATCATCACCACCCCGAACTGCACGGGATCCATGCCGAGCTTCTGCACGATGGGCAGCAGGATGGGCGTCGTGATGACGATGAGCGGCGACATGTCCATGAACGTGCCGAGCGCGAGCAGCATCAGATTGATGATGAGCAGAATAACGATCGGATTGTCGCTGACCGCCGTAATGAGACCCGCCAGCTGCGAGGGCGTCTCAAGGATCGCCAGCGCATAGCCGAACGCCGTCGCCGCGCCGATGATCAGCAGCACCATCGCCGTGATTTTCGCCGACTGGACCGCAGACTCGACGAACCGTCGCCAGCCCAGGCTGCGATAGACGAAAGCGCCGACGAGAATGGTGTAGATCACTGCGACGGCGGAGGATTCGGTCGCCGTGAACGCTCCGCTCAGAATGCCGCCCATGATGATGACCGCCGCCATGAGGCCGGGCAGAGCCGCCGCGCAGGCCAGCAGAAACGCCCGCCAGCCTGGAAAGGCCCCGCGCGGATAGCCGCGGCGCGCCGCCACCGCCCAGGCTGCGATCATCAAAAGCCCCGCCGTGAGCGCGCCCGGAACGATCCCGGCGAGGAACAGATCGCCGATCGACACCCCCGTCCCGCTGGCGGCCGCATAAATGATCATATTGTGCGAGGGCGGAATAAGCAGGCCGACGATCGCCGAGGACACGGTCACATTGACCGCGTAATCGCCGTCATAGCCCTTTTCCTTCATCAGCGGCATGAGCGCCGAGCCCATCGCCGAGGCGCTGGCGATGGCCGAACCGGAAACCGCGCCGAACATGGTCGAAGCGCCGACGGTGACGAGACCGAGCCCGCCGCGCGCGCGGCCCAGAGCGGCTTCCGCCGCGCGCACCAGCCGCTCCGCCACGCCGGAGCGGTACATGAGGTCGCCCGCGAAAATGAAGAAAGGAATCGCCATCAGCGTGAACACGCTCATGCCCGCCGCGACGCGCTGGAAGACTACGATGAGCGGGATGTCGAGCGCGACGAAGGTCGCGATCGAGGCGCCCAGGAGCGCGAAGGCGACGGGAACGCCAAGCGCCAGAAGGATCGCCAGCGTGAGGATGAGGACGGTCAGCTCCACCGCGGGTCCTCCTCGTCCTCGGACTTCAGTCCGCGCGCTTCCTCCAGCGCGCGCTCGACGGCGAACAGGACGATCAGCGCCCCGGCGATGGGCAAGCCCAGATAGGCGAGCCCGCGCGGCAGGCCGAGCGAGGGGATCACATGGCTCCAGGTGCGCGCGACGAGATCGCCGCCCCAGACGAGCATCGCCGCGCCGCAACCGGCGACCACGAGATTGGATGCGATGCGCATATAGCGACGCGCGCGCGCGGGCGCGGCGTTCTCCACGGCGACGATGCGAATGTGGAAGCCCTCGCGCACGCCGGCCGCAGCGGCGAAGGAGACGTACCAGATCATCAATGTGAGCGAGGCCTGTTCCGACCAGGACGGGCTGGAGTTCAGCACATAGCGGCCGAAAACCTGCCAGCCGACGATGACGGTCATCAACACAAGGCCCGCGGCGGCGAACTTCATCATGATCTCGCTCGCGGCGCGAGTGATCTTGGCAAGCTTCTCAAGCATCGTCCGCCATCTCCTCGATCATCCGCACAAGACGTTTTTGCGCGTCGGTGACGACGAAACGCGACCAGACAGGCCGCATCCGTTCCACGAAGGGCGCAAGATCGTCGACTTCGTTGGCCTTCACGCCCTCCGCCAAGAGCCGCGCGCGCGATTCCTCGACGCGCCTGTCCCACAGCGCGCGCATGAAGGGCACGGATTCCCTAGCCGCGCCGCGCACCGCCTCCCGGTCCGGCGCCGAGAGCTTTTCCCAACGCGCCTTCGACATGACGAGAATCTCCGGCGCCATGACGTGTCGGGTGAGGCTGTAATACGGCGCCGCCTCGTAATGGCGGCCGGATTCGTAGGAAGGCCAGTTGTTCTCCGCCCCGTCGATCACGCCCTGCACCAGCGACTGATAGACCTCCCCCAGCGACATGGGCGTGGCGTCGGCGCCCAGCGCCCTGACCATCGCGACATAAAGGTCTGAATTCTGCACCCGGATCTTCATGCCGCGCATGTCCTGCGGCGTATGGATCGGCCGTTTCGTGTTGTAGAAAGAGCGTTCGCCGGAATCGTAAAAGCACAGTCCGATGAGCCCGTGCGGCTCAAGCGCGGCGAGGATCGCCTCGCCAGGCGCGCCGTCGAGGGCGCGGCGCATATGCGCCGTCGAGCGGAACAGGAAAGGGAGCGACGGAATCGTGGTCAGCGGCTCGATGGAATTCAAAGGCGCGAGGTTGACGCGGTTCATGTCGAGCCCGCCGAAGGTGGCGATCTCCAGCGTGTCGCGCTCCGAGCCGAGCTGTCCGCCGGCGAAAATCTTCACGTCGAGCCGCCCGCCGGTGCGCGCCCGCAGCAGCCGCGCCATCTCTTTCACCGCCTCGACGGTCGGATAGCCGTCTGGATGGGTGTCGGATGAGAAGAGGGGTCGCGGCTGGTCGCGCCCGCAACCGGCCGCCAAAGCCGCCGCGCCGGCGAGGAAGGCGCGCCTATCCACCGCACCGACCAGGACAGCCGGCTTCGGCCGCTTATCGCCTTGCGTCGGCGCAGGTCCGTTGACGGCCCCCGCGCATGCGATGGGGATGGCGCTTCGATCGCGGCGCGCTTCGGCCATGTCGCTTGGGTTTCCTCCCGGCCTGCCGATCCAGGCTGTCCTTGTCGCTGGCATGGTAACCGGTGTCATTACATTTGAAAAGCGGAGCCATGGAAAATCGCCTGCGCGGAGGCGCCCATGCATGAGCAAGTCAGGAGGCGCCGCCCGTCTTGCTTGTCACGTCCCCCATTGGGTGAAAGGAACCTTGGCGAAAAGCGCGCGCTCGCCCTTGCGCGGGTCGTTCATAAGGCGCGTCGTCTCGTCGAACACCATGGTCTGGCGTTCAGGCAGGGTATGGCGGTCCCAGCGCGGCAGGCCGGAATGGTTGGGATCGCCATGACGCGCGAGCGCGATGAAGGCGCGACTCAGCTCGTCGGCGACGCGGCGCGCGGCGGCGCCCGTTCCCGTGAGCGAGCCGGGCTTGTCCGTATTGTCAAAGGCGTGGGCGATGTCGATGGTATGCGGCGCGCCCCATTTGCCGCCGTCGAGGGGCGAGGCGAGATCCATCTGATAGACCCAGGTCGGCGCGCCCTGCCGCGCGCGAGCGTCCGACTCCTCGACCTGCCCGCGCCAGGAGCGCGCCGCGGTCGTCGCCGCGAAGAACACGTCCGAAGGCGAATGGTCCGGATAAAGACGGCGATAGGTCTCGACCACATGGCCGGGATGGATGTCGACGCGCATATGGGCGGCGAGCCGCGCCGGCAAATCCTCCCATCGCAGATCGAAGGCGTCGGGCTCGCGCGCGCCAATGAGATTGCGCGTTTCGTCCTTCGTATTGCCGAGGATCATCGGAATTTCGGCCGACTGCGCCGGCGCGTCGGGCCAGAAGGGATGGCGGGAAAGAAAGCGCTCGTCCAGCACCGGCCCGAAATAGACCCCGCCGCGATCCGGCCCGATCGGGTCCGGCGTCGCCAGCGCTTCGACAAGACGCTCCGCCGGCAGGGATTTCAGCGCCGCGACGTCGCCAGGCGAGACTGACAGCGCGTCGAGAAACGCGCGCGCCCGCTCGCTGGCGTTGAGAGGTCCTGAGGCGGTCACCTGCTGGCCGCTCATGGTCGCAGCGGCGTGAAAGAACCCCATCGCCGCCGGGGCGGCCATCAGAGTCGCGATCTTCGCGCCGCCGCCGGACTGGCCGAAGACCATGACGCGGCCCGGATCGCCCCCGAACGTCGCCGCATTGTCGCGAACCCATTCGAGCGCGAGCACGAGATCCCACATGCCCGCATTGCCGGAATCCGGCAGGGCGCCGCCCGCGACGAGCGGCAGGTAGAGATAGCCGAAGGCGTTCAGACGATGATTGACCGTTATGACGACGACGTCGCCTTTTTCAGCAAGCCGACGCCCGTCATACAGCGGGCTTGATCCGGACCCGGAATTATAGGCTCCGCCATGGAAATAGACCATAACAGGGCGTTTTCCGCCGTCGGCGAGGCCTGGCGTCCAGACATTGAGGAAGAGACAATCCTCGCTGATCGCTTCGCGCGCGCCGCGCTGCGGGCAGGCCGGGCCGTAATCGACCGCCTCGACCGGCTCCTGCCAGCCTTGCGGCCGCGCCGGACGCTCGAACCGGCGCGGGCGGGTGTCCGCGCCATAGCGCACCCCCTTGAAGACGTTGATCGCCCCGTCGCGATAACCCCGCACCGGACCGTGAACAGTCATGGCGAGCGGCGCCGCCGCCGGCTTTGCGCGCCCCGCGGCGGCCGCGATCAGCGGCGCGACGGCGCCGGCGGCGAGCACCTTGCGGCGCGGCAGGCGCGAAGGAGCGTGTCGTCGAGCCTTATCGGTCATGGAGGGTCCTTTTGACTCGCCGCCTCACCGGCGCACGTCGAGGTCGTCTTCGGCGAGCGCCCGCTCTACGTCAGCGACCGTGGCGATGTTAAAGTCGCCAGGCATGGAGTGCTTCAGCGCCGCTGCGGCGGCGGCGAACTCGACCGTATGCCGATGATCGTGCCCGGCGATCAGGCCGCGCAGCGTCCCGGCTGCGAACGCGTCGCCCGCGCCGATGCGGTCGACGACGCCGGAAAGGTCCCATTCGCGCGAGCGCCGCTCGCCCCCGTCCCGCGTCGCGAGAACCGCCGTCAATGCGTGATGGTCGACGCTGTGCTGGCGCCGGCGCGTCGCCGCGATAAGCTCAAGTCCCGGAAAAGCCTCGAACGCGGCGGCGAAAGCGGCGCGCCGGCCCGCCTCGTCGCGAGGAAAATCGCGCCCGAGAACCAGGCCCACGTCGCGTTCGTTGATGAAGGCGAGATCGGCGCAAGCGAGAATCCGCCGCAGGATCGCCGGCCCGTCCCCGCCCCAGGCCGCCCAGAGCTGGGCGCGATAATTGCCGTCGAAGGAAACCTTCACCCCGCATTCCTTCGCAGTGCGAACGGCCTTGAGCGCGGCGGCGGCCGGCTTCGGGCCGACCGCAGGCGTCACGCCGGAAACATGCAGCCAGCCCGCACCGTCGAGGATCGCCGGCCAGTCGAGCGTCTCTTCTCCGGCTTCGGCGAAAACCGAGCCCGCCCGGTCGTAAATAATTTCCGAAGGCCGCCGCGTCGCGCCTGAGGCCATGAAATAAAGTCCCATCCGACCGGATGCGCGCGCGACCGGCGAAACGTCGACGCCGTAGCGCCGGAGCTCCCCAAGAGCCGCCTCGCCAAGGGCGTTGTCGGCGACGACGCTCGCAAAGCGAGCCTCATGCCCGAACTGCGCGAGGGAAACCGCGACATTTGCTTCGGCTCCTCCGACATGAACGTCAAGCCGCTGGGATTGGAGCAGTCGCTCGCGCCCCGGCGCGTTGAGCCGCAGCAAAAGCTCGCCGAAACAAACGATCGCGCGATTTCGGGCCATCCGTCTTCCCTGCTTTCGGACGTCCCGATCCTAGCGCGCCAGCCAGCCGCCGTCGACGGCGAGGATCGTTCCGTGCACGTAATCGGAAGCCGGCGAAGCAAGGAACACCGCCGCCCCGGCGAGATCCCCCGGCTCGCCCCAGCGTCCCGCCGGGATGCGGCCGAGGATTTCCGCGTTGCGCTTTTCGTCCGCGCGCAGCGCCGCCGTGTTGTTGGTCGCGATGTAGCCCGGAGCGATGGCGTTGACGTTGATTCCCCGGCTCGCCCATTCATTGGCGAGCAGCTTCGTCAGGCCCGCCACGCCGCTTTTGCTCGCCGTGTAGGAGGCGACGCGAATCCCGCCCTGAAAGGACAGCATGGAAGCGATATTGATGATCTTGCCCGGCCGCCCGGCGGCGACCATGCGTTTCGCGGCCGCCTGGGAGAGAAAAAACACCGTCTTGAGATTGACGTCGAGAACCTCGTCCCAGTCTTCCTGCGTGAAGTCGAGCGCGTCATTGCGGCGGATCACGCCGGCGTTGTTGACCAGAATATCGACGGGGCCGAGCGCCTTCTTCGCCGCCGCTACGATCTCTTCCGCCCGGGCGCTGTCGCGCAGGTCGGCCTCGACGAAGGCGAAACGGCAGCCCGCCTTCTCCACTATCTTACGGGTCTCTGCCGGGTCGCTGCGCCCCACCGCGGCGATGTCGGCGCCGGCTTCGGCGAGACCGACAGCGAGACCCTGACCGATGCCGGTATTGGCGCCAGTGACCAGCGCGATCTTTCCCGAAAGGTCGAATGCGGACGGCATGGTTATCTGAGCTGGCAGATGTCGAGGACGTTCATGTCGGTGTAGTCGAGATTCTCCCCGCCCATCGCCCAGATGAACGCGTAGTTCTTGACGCCGCATCCCATATGGATCGACCAGGGCGGCGAGATCACCGCCTCGTCATTGCGCATGACGATATGACGCATCTCTTCCGGCTCGCCCATGAAGTGGAACACGCGATCGTCCTCGCCGAGATCGAAGTAGAAATACACCTCCGAACGCCGGTCGTGCAGGTGCGGCGGCATGGTGTTCCACACGCTGCCCGGATTGAGAATCGTTAGTCCCAAAAGGAGCTGGCAAGACTTGCAGGTATCGGGAACGATGAACTGATAGATCGTGCGCTCGTTCGACTCTTCCAGCGAGCCGCGCTCCAGAGGCACGGCCTTGTCGATGGAGATTTTTACGGTTTCATAACGGCGGTGCGCGGGAGTCGAGACGAGATAGAACTTCGCCGGACTCGCCGGGTCCGTCGATTCGAACACAACCTTTTCCGAGCCCATCGGAATATACAGGCCGTCCTTCGGCTGCATTTCGTAGGCCTCGCCGTCGACGGTTATACGCCCCGCGCCGGCGCCGACATTGACCGCTCCCATCTCGCGACGCTGCAGAAACGGCGCGTCCTTAGCCGAAGGCGGTTCGGTCTGGTCCGGCAGCTTCAGCGCCTGCGCGACCGGCGCCGCGCCGCCGATGACGAAACGTTCATTATGCGAATAATTGAGCGAAATGCGATCCTTGCCGAAAAGCCCCGTGACCGCGTAGCGCTCGCGGAGCTTTTCGTTGGAGACCCCTTCCATCATGTCGGGATGCGTAGCCTGATAAATCCTGTCGAACATCGCTTCCTCCCGCCCGCCGCCTGATGCGCCTTATGAGACGCCCGACGGCAGGACGCCGCATCAGGTTAGGTAACCGGTGTCATACCATCACGGAACGCCTCCTGCAAGCATCGCCCCGGTCATTCCCGCAGCGCGCGGCAGGACACGTCTTTCAGCTCGTAAGCCTCGCCGGTCTCGCGCCTGACCGCGAAGCACCGTCCGTCTTTCAAAACAATGTCGAACACCGTCGGCCGCGCCAGGCTTCTGTCCTCATGCGCGGTCGGGCGCGGCGGCAGAACGGCAAGGGTCGACATTTTCGTCGGATCTCCGGGACCCAACTCGACCTTCGCGACCCCCATCGCCTCAGCGAGCGCGGCCTTCGCCCGTGCCATCGTCTCGGCGTCCGCTGCAGCGAGCGCGGCGGGCTCCCCCTCGCCTTCGCCGTTCGATTGGCAGGCGCTCGCCATCAGCGCGATAAGCGCGATCGGAATGAACATGCCGCGATATGAAACCATTCCTGGCTCCGTTTCGCACCTCAATTCGGCATCCGCATGTCGCGGTTCGTCTCAAATACGCTCCTGCCCGGCAGCATGGGCGACGCCCCGCTCTCCTTGACGCTCGAACTACTGGCGGAAAACGCCATGGCCGAGGTCGGGCAGGCGCCGGTTTCGCGATAGGCGAGCGCCGCGGCGAACATCGGCTCGTTTTCATCGCCGAGCGCGCTGCCAAGATCATCGGAAATCTCGCAGCCGGGAACCTTCACCGCAAAAGCGGCGCTGGAGTTTTCCGGCGAAAACCCGTCGGCGTAATCGCCGAATCCTTTGTCGTTCACGCCCTGGAACTGGATCGTGAAGTAGGTGACGCCGCAATTGTCCTGCGGGAAGAACCCGAACGGCTTCCCGCAGGTCGCGCCGCCGATCAGCACCACTTCAAGGTCGATCCCGCGCAGCGCGTTAAGCACCGCCTCGCTGGCGCTGCACGTAATCTCGGTCGACAGAATGAAAACGCGCGGCAGATCGAGACTTTGCAGCGGCTGGCCGGCAGGCAGGGAGAATCCGAGCCCCTCGTCAAAGAAAGGCACAGGTTCATTGAACTGGCCGGTCACCGGATTGAGGTCGCCGGCGTCGTCGTTGAAGCGCAGCCTTTCAAAAACTCTGCCGCTCGTGCGCGCCTCCCCGGCGATCATATAACCGAGCTGCGAGGCGACGGCGAGCAATCCCCCGCTATTGTATCTGAGGTCGAGAACGAGATCCTGAACGCCGTCCGCCCTCATGGCGGCGATCGCATCGGCGATGTCCTTCTCTGACGCGAAAGGGCTGAACGTCGTCAGCAGCATATAGCCTACCTTTCCGCCCGGCGTGTCGACGACGCTCGTCAGATTGACCGGCTTGGGCGCGATGTTCTCCGAGATCAAGGTCACGGTTCGCGTCGATGCGGCGCCGGCGTCCCGAACGACGAAGGTATGCTGTTCGCCCGCCGTCGCCGGAAAAAGACCGTTGTTCAGGATATCGATTTCAGCCTGCGTGTTGGCGTTGACGAGATCGACGCCGTCCACCTCAAGAATGCGCGTTCCTCGCGGAAGATTTATCTGGCCGCCGACGACTTCCGCAGCCGGCGAGCCAGGCTCCGTATACAGAACGCGCACATCTCTTGGCGGCGTTGCCGAAAATATGGCTAATTCCGCGCCATATTCTGCGCGCGGCGTGGAATTTCGTTGCCTCAAGAATTCATCGGTAGGGATGGTGAAATGAAACTCGTCCTTGTCCCTTCCGGAGAGAGTCGTCGCGAAAGTTCGCAGCAGGGCGAAGTATTCCAGGCGATCGCCGAAGTCCGCCGGATTGCGATCGATCACTTCGTCGTTCCACAGATAGGTCTCATGCGTCCAGGAGCGCAGCCAGAACATCTCCTCGAGCATCGAGCCCGGCATGTCCGGAAAGGGATTGCCTTCGATGTCGACGCCCGTGCGCACGACCTCGCAGCGGTCCTTGAATCTGCTGGCCGGTTCGAAAACCCCTTCCGTCCAGGTCGGGCCGGTCCCGCCCGGCGGCGGAGGAGGCGGCGGAGGCGGAGGCAGCGTCGAGCCCCCGGAGCTTCCGCCGTCGCTGCAAGCCGCGAGCAACAGTATTGAGAAGGAGAGTAAAAGCGAAGAAATGCCGCTGCTGATGCGAGATTTCTCTGTCACCGCCCCGCCCTTTGACTCCCCCTGAACCCGATATGGCCGTGATTTGGCCTTCAATCCCGCACCACAGTCAAGAGGGGTTCTCCGGCTACGGGGCGCTGGCCCTCGCTCGGGCGGCGCGCGGCTGCGCTGTGTTGCGCGACCGAAGTTCAGCCGTTTTTCGGAGGCGCCGCGGACTCGCGTATGATCAGCTCAGGCTTGAACGCGATCAGCTCTTCTGGCTCGACGCCGGCCGCCTGCCGCAGGAGCAGTCTGGCCGCCGCCCGACCCATATCGCGAATTGGCAGACGCACCGTGGTCATCGGCGGCCAGACCCGCGAAGCCATGGGCGTGTCGTCGAAACCCACGATGGATACGTCTTCGGGCGCCTTGAGGCCGAAATCCCGCGCAGCCTTGTACACGCCGACGGCCATTTCGTCGTTGCCGGCGAAAATCGCCGTCGGCCGCTGCTTGCGCCGGAACAGACGCGCCGCGCATTCAACGCCGGATTCGAACGTGTATCCCCCTTCCACTGTCAACGCTTTGTCCAGCTCGATCGCGCTTTCTGCGAGTCCTTGCCGAAATCCCGCGAGCCTTTCATGCGCCGAACGGAAGGTCTTCGGCCCGTGAATATGCGCGATCCGAGAATGGCCGAGCGCCGCGATATGCCGGGCGGCGGCGGCCGCGCCCTCGAAGTCATGCGTGCGAACCATCCGCGCCGGCTCGTCAAGAACCACCGATGCGATGCGGACGTAATCGCAATTAAGCGCGCGCAGCATTTCGGCGAGTTTTTCGTCCTCGGACACCGACGGCGGCAGGATCACGCCGAACGGCTTCTGCTGAACGACGAACGCTTCGATCTTTTCATGAAACCGCGGATCGGCGCGGTCGCAGGGACGCAGGACGAGCTGAAAACTGGTGTCTTCAAGCTCATCCAGAATCCCGCGCTGCATGTTCACGACATATTGGGGGCTTGGATTGTCGTAGATCATGCCGATCAGGAACGAGCGCCTGAGGGCGAGCGCGCGCGCCTGCGGATCAGGCGTGTAGCCATGCTGCTTGATGATCGTCAGGACGCGCTCGCGCGTTTCAGACCGCACCAGCGGCGACTCATTGATGACCCGCGATACGGTCTTCTTCGAAACGTTGGCCAGCCGCGCGATGTCGTTGATCGTCACTTTCGACCGGTCGCGGGGCGGCGGCTCCTGTTCCGGCGCGCCGCCGCCGCGGCCGCCGGCGGGCCTGCTTCCGCGCTTGGCCACGTTTCTCCTCCGTCTTGTCCGTCGGTTCTGTATCGCTCGATGCGGCCGGCCGAACAATCGGCAAAATCACGTGCCCCTTGCCCGCGCGGCGGAGTCAAACGCCTCAGGGGTGAGGGGCTCCATCGTATCAAGATTCCATTGCGCCGGGTCGAATGGCTTGCGGGTCTCGACCGGCGCCGGATAACCGCCGACCTCCTCCTGGCTGTCGATGATTCGACCCCGCCCTTCCGCAACGTCGGCGAGCAGGCGGACGTCATGGGCGTCGCGGTCCCAGGGGCGCGCCCCTGCGTTCGCCAGAACGTGGCGCTCGACCGCATGGGCCGGCATCGGCTCAAGCCCGTCCGGAAGATCAAGCGGCGCGTCGCGGCGAAGAATTTGCGCAGGCCCGGCCGTGTAACGGCCCACAAGCGGCATGGACGCGCCGAACGCGTCCATCGCGATGGTGTCGCGTTCGTATAGCTCGAGATCGCCGTCTCCGCCGATCATGAAAACCGCAAGCCCGTTCGGCGTAGACGGTCCCGCCCGAACGACGTTTCCTATCGCCGTGATGCGTCCGTTCTCAAACGGGACGTCGCCCCATTCCAGCGCCTGCAGATTGTAATGAATGGCGCGGGGGCCGGGATTGTAGATAAGATTGTTCACGATAGCTCCGCGCACGCCGCCTTTAAACAACGGATTGCGTTCATAATTGTGCGCGTACAGATTGCCGTAAATCAGGATCTCGCTCGTATTGTCGTGTATCAGCGAGCCTTTCGAATGCTCGCCCTTCGCATGAGTGGCGTGCGCGAGCCCTTCGGCGATGATGTTATTGCTGAAGGTGATGCGGTGCGACGCGCCGCGGCGCCACTCTTCAGGCGATTCGCCGGTGAAGCGCGGGCCCGAGGCGGAAAGATTCTCGTCCGTCGCCCAGGTCAGCGTGCAATGATCGACGATCACGTTATAGGCGCCGACCGTTGTGATTCCGTCCGTATCCCAGCCGCTGCGCGGGGGTTCGCCGCCGTCGCCCGGCCTGATGCGGATATGGCGCACGATGACGTCATGCGTGCGGATGGAAAGGCCGCCGCGAATGAGCGTGATGCCCGGCGACGGCGCCGTCTGGCCGGCGATGGTCGCGAAAGGCTCGGAAACGACCAGCGTCTGCTTGCCGAGGTCGATTACGCCGCCGACTTCGAAGACGATGATGCGCGGCCCTTTCCGCTCGAGCGCTTCCCGCAAGGAGCCGGGCCCGTCCGCCGCGAGGGTCGTCACCCGAATGATCTCGCCCCCTCGTCCGCCAGGAGTCGCCGCCGCCCATCCCGCTGCCCCAGGAAAGGCCAGCCGCGCTTCCTCTTTGGTCGGCGCCGAGCCCTGCCGCTGGCCGTCGCAGCCCCATAACGCGGCCGCGCAGGCCAATACGAGCCCTGCAAGCGTCAGAATCCGAGAAGGGATGCGCGCGCCCATTTCGTCGATTCCTCCCGTTCCTGCTTATGCGGCGTCCCGGTTCATTCGCCGGGCTGATTCCATTTGAAAATGACACCGGTTTCCTATACTGTCCACCCGAAAAGCTAGCGGCCGGCCGGGCGAACAAAAAATGCAGGAAAAACAAAAAGAAGCAACCGACACGAAGGCGCAGCGGATCGCCGGAGCCTTCGTCGGGGCGCGCCTTGAGGCCGCGCCTCTATCCGCCTATCCGGGCGATCAGCCCGGGACGCTCGACGAGGCTTACGCCATACAGGATAGGGCGATTCGTCTTTGGCCTGATGAAATCGCCGGATGGAAGGTCGGGCGCGTGCCCGAGCCATTCGCCTCGGCGCTGGGCTGCGATCGGCTGGCCGGGCCGATCTTCAAACAGCGTCTGTGGCCCGCGACGGCGCAACCGACGGCCGCGCAGGCCTTCGAAGGCGGATTCGCCGCCGTCGAAGGAGAGTTCGTTCTCATTCTCGCCGCCGATGCGCCGGCCGGGAAAACGTCATGGACGATCGACGAAGCGCGCGCGCTGGTCGACTCGGTGCGCGCGGGCGCGGAAATCGCCAGCAGCCCTTTCGCCGGCATTAACGACCTCGGCCCTCTCGTGACGATCTCCGACTTCGGCAACAATAACGGGCTGCTTCTGGGGCCGGAGATTCCTGACTGGCGCGCGTTCAATCTCGCCGACTGGCGATGCGAAGTCTTCATCGACAGAGAGAGCGTCGGCGAAAACGCCGCGGCCGCCATACCAGGCGGCCCGCTCGAATCCCTGCGCTTCATGCTGGAGAACGCCGCGCGTCGCGGCCTTCCGCTCAAAAAGGGCGCTGCGGTGTCGACAGGCGCAGTGACCGGCGTTCATCGGATCGCCGTCGGCCAAACCGCCGTCCTGCGCTTCGCCGGACTTGATGATCTTACGCTTCGCATAGAAGCCGCCGCGCCGGATGAGCGCCAAAGGCGGGCGTCGCCGAAAAACGTCACGATTTGAAAATCGGACAGACTCCGGCCGAGGAAACCGGCTCGCAGACGGATCACGCCAGCGGCGTCAGCCTAACGCGCGATACTTCACGCCCCTGAAGCGCACGCTCCCCCGCCCCGCCGCATAAAGCCCTGGCCGCAGGCTCAGAAAATCATAAGCGACGTTGTGGTGATAGCCTGACGTATCCATCTGGACGTCGAACTTCTCCCATCGCGCGCCATCGACGCTGGTATAAATCGTGACGATATGCCTGTCGTTCTCGATACGGATGAAAAGGCGGCGCGGGAACGGCCGGGAACCCTCGGAACGGCGCCGTTCCATGCCGTAACGATGCATGACGAGGCCGGCCTCATCGAATCCGAGCCCGCAGTAGAGTCGGCGATTGTAGAACAACAGAAGGCCGCCGCGAGCCTCCGCGTCGCGCTCGACCTCGACCTCCGCCGAATAGGCGCGGTCGCCGCACACGAAGCACAAGGGCGAACTGTCGGAAGGGTCAGTCCCCTTCGCGCGCAGATGCAGCGTGTTGTCGGCGATGCGGACGCGATCATACTCATCCGCTGACGGATCATAGAACGCCCATTGCGGGCCGAGCCGGTCGCCGCTGAAATCATCCGACAGCGGCAGGCCATGCCGGACTGCGCGCCCGCCAGCGGGCTTCGCCAGAGGCGCGGAAAGATCTCCCCCGAGCGCTTCGAACCAGCCGTCCTCGCGCCAGCGCACGGGTTCCAGAAGACATTGCCGGCCGAGCGTCCAGTAGTCTTTTTCATAGCCGTGATAGATCAACCACCAGTCGCCCGCAGGGCCTTCGATCAAGGTCGCATGCCCGCGCGACCACCACATTTCTTCGCGCGAACGGGTGCGCACCTGCGGATTGTTCGGCGCGTGCTCCCACGGGCCGTGTACGGACTTCGAGCGCGCGGCGATCACCATGTGCCCCGTCGGCGGGCCGGCCGTGCCGCCCACGGCGGTGAGCATGTAGAACCACTCGCCACGGCGCAGCATTTTCGGCCCTTCCGGGCAGAAACATTCCACATCCCACTCTTCCGGATACCGCCAGGGATCGTAGACATGTTTGACCGGCCCGGCCGTTGCGAGGCCGTCGTCCGTCAGCGGAACCATGTCGCCGTTCGACAGGAAGAGATAACGTTTCCCGTCCTCGCCCACGATATGGCCGGGATCGATGTGATCAGGCAGATTCAGATCGACGGGCTCGCTCCACGGCCCCTCGATGCGGTCGGACCAGATGACATAGATCGATTTATAATCGCGCGTGCGCGCCGGAATATAGATGTAATAGCGCCCGTCATGCTTTACGAGATCGGGGGCCCAGACCGAGCCGACGGGCCTCGTCAGCGCCGGCCCGACCGGCGCCCAGTTCACCAGATCGAACGAGCGCCAGATCATCAACCCAGGATAGGCGTCAAAGCTCGAAAAGGTCAGATAATAAACGTCGCCGTCCTTGATGATGGACGGGTCCGGATGATCGCCGGCGAAGATCGGGTTTAAAAATGTTCCGTCGCCCCTGTCGGCGATGCGCTGTCCATCATATCCCCGGCCCCAGCGGCGCGATGAGCCCGCTCGCGGTCCGGAGGAGGCGCCTTGACCTAAAGGCGACGAGGCGCAGGCAGCGCCGGCAACGCCTGCCGCCGTAATGACGCTCAGCGCGCGTCGGCGTGAAAATCGCCGCTGCGTATCCCTCATGCTCCCGCCGCAAATAATAACCCGAGGCGGGGGAGGAGGTCCGCCTCGGGTTCCGGTCCAGTCCGGAGAGAGTCAACGTATCCGGAAACTCTCAGGGACTAAAAGTTGTAACGCGCTCCGAGAATGAAGTTACGTCCCGTATGGTGATAGACGTCCGGAAGCTTCAGACGGTCGAACGTCTGATTTTCGAATTCATCGGTGATGTTGATCACGTCGAACGTCAGCTCGATATTGTCCGTCACCTGATATTGTGCCGCGAAATCGAGATTGAACGTGGATGCAACGCCGCGCTCTTCACGGCCCGTTTTTTCGCCGCTTGTAATCGGCAGCCTCGTCTGGAAATCGCTGCGATAGGCGCCCGTGAGGCGCGCGCCGAAGCGCTCGTCTTCATAATAGAAGGTGGCGTTAAAGGCATTGTCGGAAAAACCGATGATGTCTTCGGAATCGACATAGGTGTAATTGCCGGTGAAACCGGTATTACCCAAAAACCCCGGCAGGAACGTGAAGGGCTGCTGGTAAATGAATTCCAGACCTTTCACCTTGCCCGAGCCGCCATTTGTGACCTGATTGATATCGACCGCCGGATCCTCGCCCATGCCCAACAGGATAGCCAGGGGGCTGGTCGGAGACGCAACGGAGGGGGGCAGTCCCGACTGGCTGAATGTCGTTTCCACCGTCTGCGACTAGGTGAAAAAGGAATCGATGTCCTTGAAGAACACGCCCAGCGCGAGCAGCGACTCCTCGGCAAAATACCATTCCATCGCGAAATCGATATTGGTGGCGCGGAAGGGGTCGAGGTCCGGATTGCCCATATTGATCGTGAATGGCGGGCCGTTGAAAGTGTCAATCGTGCCGCCCGGCGTCAGGTTGCCGAGCGCCGGGCGCGCGATGACGCGCGCGAAGCCCGCGCGGACGAGGAAGTCCTCAGCCGGCTCGAGAACGACGTTAAACGCCGGCAGCCAGTCGTCATATTTGCGCGTGATCGTGACTTCGTCTTCGCCGATGAAGCCGGTCGACGCGGTTTTCGTCCGCACATAGCGCACGCCGAAATCTCCCCGCACCGGCAGGCCGCCGGCGTCGAAATTGAAATCGAACTGCACATACCCGCCGAGGTCCTTTTCGGTCACGCCGCGCGTGTCCTGAATGCGCTGAACGGCCGGGATGTTAAGCAGGTCGATCAACGCGACGGCCGCGTCCCAGTCCGGCGACGCCCAGGAGGTATCGATGCCTGAAGGCGCGCCAAGTCCGTCGCCGAATCCGGTGACCGGATCGACGAGATCGGCAGTCACCGGGATGGGCGCGGAAAAGCCCGACAAGTCCGCGACATCGCCCTCGGCGCGCGCCTCGCGCGTTTCGAATGCGAACTCTTTCCAGCTTACGCCGGCGCTGGCTGTGATCGCGTCATTGAGATCATAGGACAGGTTGGATTGAATCGTATTGAAATCATTATCGACGCCCTGCGGCCGGTTGCGGAACTGCGTGAACAGGAAGTCGCCCGGATTGTTGACGTCGAGCGAACCAAAATCGATAAACGGCGCATTGATGTTGTCCGATCCGTCGAACGTATAACCGGTCACCGGATCGGCCGCATCGTAGAAGATCGTCGCCTGCACCGGCACGTCGAAATCGGATCGCGAAACCCCGCCGAAAATATTGCCTCGGAACCGATCATTGAATTCGTGCTCGAGATTGCCGGTAAACTGGTAGAACTCCGTTGACAGAAAATCCCGCCGGTGCTCGATGCGCGCCGGCACGAGGCCGTTGGAGGCGGGCTGCAGGTCGGCGGTGAATTGCTCCAGCACGCCGTCGCTGTTCACGGAGAAGTCCGTAATGTCGATGGCGCCGTTGTTGCTGCGGATGAAGACTTCGAGGAAATGCTCGTCGCGCACGCCGTCGAAGTCGGAAAAAAGTCCGTCAAGAGACAGCGTGGTTCTTTCCGTCGGCCTGAACTGCATGGAGCCGGTTATCCCAAGCCGCTCCTGATCGTAATCGAGACGGCCGTAACGCGGAATGCGCGGATACCAGGCATTGCGCACTGTCGCGCAATCGCCCGGCAATGGTTCGATCGGGTCGCCGGCGCCGTCAAGGCAGGACGTTCCTCCCACGGACCGGAACACGTCGAATGCGTCGAAACGGACGGTCGAAAAGCCCTCCTCTCGGATGTCGCGGCTCGTATAGGCGACCGACACCAGCGCGCCGAAGGTTTCCGACGGATTCGTGTAGGAAAGAAGGCCGGCGACGCGCGGGCCGACATCATCCGAAAGATCATTATAGAGCGCGGAACCGGCTACCGTTCCCGTCCAGCCCGGCCCGTAATCGAAAGGCTGCGCCGTTTTCAGCTCCACATTGGCGCCGAGCGAGCCCTCCTCCACCGAGGCCGACTGCGACTTGCGCACGACAAGCTCGTTGAACAGCTCGGACGCGAACGTGTTAAAATCGAAAGTCCGTGACCGATTAGACCCGCCGCCCGCATCCGACGCGCCCGTAGTCGTCAGCGATTCCATGCCGTTGATGCGCACGCGTGTGAAAATGCCGGAAAGGCCACGTACCGTGATCTGGCGGCCCTCGCCGGCTTGGCGGCTGATTGATACGCCCGGGATGCGCTGTAGCGATTCAGCTAGGTTGAGGTCCGGAAAATCCGCGATGTCTTCAGCGACAATTGCGTCGACAATGCCCGTCTCATTGCGCTTCGTATTTAATGCGGCGCCAAGACTGCTCCTGAATCCCGTAACGACGATTTCGTCGCTGGACTGAGCGTTATCGCCTTCCTGCTGCGCTTGGGCTGCGCCTGCGCCGGCCGCGAGGGCCAACGCGGAAACGCCCGCCAGAATTCTCATCTTGCCGGAGAAAGTCGCCATTTTTCCCTCCCATCTTTCCGCACGGCGTTCGCGTCCGCGCTGTTGGTGATGACACCGGTGTCATATATTGATACCGGTGTCATGATTGAAAGATACCTGATGGCGGCGGTCATGACAAGCACTTTGGGGCGATTTCGGCGCGGCCTGCCCCATTTAGCCCCCGGAGAAATGTGCGTCGCCATGCGAACGCTGCGACGCGAATGAAGCGAAAACGCCCGGAGCATACGACCCGATGAGCGGCCCGAGGTTATCACCCATGTCTTAGGTGCAAACCGTTACCTATGTCTCCGGGCCGAACCCTAACTCGGCTAGCTGGCCATGCACGCCAAAGATGAGCACTATGCCTACGCTGTAGCACTACGATTGCTCGAGGGTGAGCGGTCCGCTCCCATAAAACGTCATATTTCGGCCCTCTCGACCTTCGATGACGGCGACCAGATTATCGATATGCCAGGTCGTGCCGTGCTCGCGGCCCTTCACCGCCTCGTCTCCGCCCGTCAGATAGCAGCCCTGTTCGGTGTGGATCAGCCGGGTCCGGTCACCTTCAGCCCTGAATTCGAGCGTCACCAGGGAGACCGACAGCTTATCGCCGTTGAGGAACATGTCGTAGACGAGGATGATGCGCTCGTTCTCCACGATGTCGTGGTAGACGGCTTGGAAGTCGGTGATCATGCCGCTGGGCCAGCGGGCGTGGAACCGTTCCTTGCCGCCGACGCGGAAGTCGAAGTCGCGGTTCAGGGTTTCGATGTCCGACGGCGCCTTGAACCAGGCGCTCTTGGCCTCCAGAGTGGCGTAGGCCGCAAAGACCCGCGCCGGCGAGGCGTTCAGCATCCGCTCGATCGTGAATGTGGCGTTGGTGACGGTCATCGGCCTTTCTCCTCGGACGCGGTTTGGGCTAGGTAGGCCTCGAGTTGGTCGTATCGCCGTTCCCAGAAGCGCTTGCGCTCGGCGATCCAGCGTTCGACCTGGATCATGGTCCCGATCTCCAGCGTGCAGGTGCGCACGCGACCGACTTTCTCGCTCCTCACCAGCCGCGCCTCCTCCAGAACCTTGAGGTGCTGGATCACCGCCGACAGAGTCATCGGCAGGGGCTTGGCCAGTTCGCTGACCGAGGCGGGACCTACGCTCAGACGCTCGACCATGGCGCGCCGTCCTGGATCGGACAGGGCCTGGAACGCGCGATCGAGCGGCTCGGCTTGATGCTGTAGCATTCACTTAAGTATTGATCGAAAGAGCGCTCGAGTCAACCGCTGCGTTGAGCGGCGTCGCTCTCCACGGTTGCGAAGGGTGGAGCGACCGTCGGCTCCTCCAACGATCGGCCGCCTTTAAGACGACCGCGAAGGCTTGAGCGGCCGGGTCCGGCGCGACCCGGAAGTAGCGGCGGTGGGCGGCAACGTCACAAGACCTCGCGCAATCGGTGTTTGGCGGGCCACGCCCGATGAAGATGAGCACTATGTCCACGCAGTAGCACTACGATAGCGAATAGCAAATGAGGACCAGGTTACGACATTTGCGTCTGCCGGTGCGAACGTCCAAGTCTAACAGAAGCAGTCGTCAGCGCATGATGAAGCAATTCGCCGGCAGCCGTCCAATCCAGCACATTCCGCAGTTCGCCATGCCCTCTTTATAAGAAGGCGGCCCCCGGGAGGTTCAGGAAGACGGGTGTTGGCCCGCCATGCCGTGCAAGCTTCCCAAACTGGAAAAACCTAGTCGGCCTAGCTGCTGACGCTGTCGCAGCGATCATCGAAGGACTGGACAAGTGCCGCCAGGCTGATCGATCCCAAACGCGTTACCAGCAGCCGCTCTGCTTCCTGTAGCGCGTCGCCCAAGGCTTCGTTGACGACGATGGCGACTTGGCAGCCGGGCTCCGGATGCTCGATTCCAATCGCGAAAAGGCGGGGACCGCCAACGGCACGATGCACGTCCAGCAGCGTCACCGCATTCAGGTCGGCCGTGATGGCCCAGCCGCCACCATGCCCCTTTTCCGAACTGACGTAGCCCGCATCCCGAAGGCCCGCCATCGTGCGGCGGATCAGGACGGGGTTGGTTCCCAGCATCCGAGCGATTGCCTCCGAGGTCATCGGGCCGTCGTGCCGCGCCATGTGAATCAGCACGTGCAGCATCCGGGAGAGGCGACGGTCATTCCGCATGGCGCCACCTTCGTCGCCGTCATCGACTTGGCAAGCCTGCATTTTCACGATACCTATTAAGTTGCGTGAATCGTGGAACATAGCGAATGGGTGAGTTCAACAACACCGACCACTGGGACGGCGCTGCCGAGCGGTACGAAAAGACGGCTCACCCCTACACGTCACGCTATGTCGATGCCGCGCTGGCCCACGTACCGCTGACGCATGCTTCCCGGGTGCTTGACGTTGCAGCCGGAACAGGCGCGCTCGCTTTTGCTGCGGCGCGGGCGGGGGCGCAGGTTCTCGCGACCGACTTCTCGCCCGGTATGGTCGCGCGCATCGCGGCCAAGGCGGTGTCAAACATCGAGGCGCGAGTGATGGACGGCCAGGCGCTCGACTTGCCCGACGAAGCCTTCGACGCGGTTTTTTCGTTTTTCGGCGTGTTCATGTTCCCGGACTGGCGCAAGGGGCTGGCGGAAATGGCACGGGTCACGCGGCCCGCCGGATACGGCGTCGTCGCCGTCTGGCAGGATCGTGGTGCCGGTGCCTTCATGCTGCTCGGCCAGTTGATTCGACGACTGTTTCCAGATCGTGATCTCGCGCCCATGCCTGAGGCAATGGCGATCCTCAGCACGGCCGAGGGCCTTGCCAGCGAGCTGGTCAAAGCAGGGTATCGTGATCCGCAGATCGAACATGTGACCCGCGACTTTGACCTCGACATGGCAATGCTTGAGGATATCGATGCGCTGTTCGGCCCTTCCCCTGACTGGACGGGTTTGGATGCCGCCCAGAAGGGCCTGATCGTCTCCGAGTTGCGTCGGATGGCTGGCGATCAACCGCAGCTCCCAATCCCGTCCACCGCGTTGATCGGTATGGCACGCAGGTAAACTCGTGAAATTGCGCATCCGCCGCTCGGTCAGGCGAGCTGGGGCGTTTCCACAACTGCTTCCTTTTTGGACTGCCGCCGCCGACAGCTTAAGCTGGTCGGCACCATACCTTGCATGCTCATTCATCGCTTCGGCACGCTTTCCGAGAGCGTCTGTTTCTGCCGGGAGCCGCCATTTGAGCGGGTCAGCTTCAATGACGAATTTGTCCCACAAACCGCAGTTCGGGCGCCGAGCGTAGCGACGGCGGTTGAAAGCGGGTGACGTCGGCGGACGGCGGCATATGGCGGACAGGGAGGGATTCGAACCCTCGAGACGGTTACCCGCCTACACGCGTTCCAGGCGTGCGCCTTCAACCACTCGGCCACCTGTCCTTGACGAGGCGGACTATCAAAGGCGCGCCGGGCGCGCAAGCAGCCCCCTCCCGGCCCTCCCGTTCCGCGAACTGCGACGGGCGAGATGCGCTGCGTGCGTCCGGCGGGCGGGGGATTTGCAGCCTGTTTCGCATCGGGATAGTCTGCCGGTCGGGGATGCGGTTCGCGAGGGGTGACGAACATGGCGGCGTTCAGGTTTCTGGCATGGTTGCTGGTGGCGATCGCGGTGGCGCTGTTGGGGGCGGACGCGGTCTCTTCCCTCGAGAACGGCTCGCCGGTGGTTCGCACTACGGCGGAAATCATCTCGCTTTTCGGAATCGACGGGCTCGCCTTGGCCGAAGCCGCACCGAAAGGAGCATCCCAAGCCATCGCCACGATCATGGACCTCCCGCTATGGGCGGTGGTCGGCCTGATCGGCGTCGTGCTCACCCTGGTTTTCCGCCCGCTGGAATAACCGCATGAGCCGCCGCGGATTTTGGCTCGCCGGCGGCGTCGTTCTCGCGACAGCGGCGGGCGCATTCCTTCATTATTATCTGAACGGCGTGGCCCAGGTTCCGGCCGGCTACGTGGCGAAAACCCTGTGTTCGGAGATCTTTCTCGCCGGCCGGCCGGAAGCGGTCGTGCGAGCTGGCGAGTTCTCCGGAATTAATCCCGTTTTAGACCACGTGCGCGCCCGCGCGGACAAGGAGGCGAAAGCCGTCAGCGCCGCGCTCTACGGCCTGGGCCGCTCTCGGGCGATTTACCGCGATGGATATGGTTGCGCGATCGCGCGCGGCCCCCTTGCCCCGCTTCCCCCGCTCGAACCGATGCGCCCCGGCGCGCCTTGGCCTGAAGCGCGGGCGGATTCCGTCAGCGCCCTGCCCCGTGTGGATTATGCGGCGATCGAAAACGCTCTCGACGCGGCGATGGCCGACGCCCGCGCCGCGCATCGCGCCTTGCTCGTTGTCGTCGACGGCGCGTTGGTCGCAGAGCGTTACGCGGACGGATTCGACGCGGCGACGCCCTTCCTGAGCTGGTCGATGGCCAAGAGCGTCACGGCGACGATCGTCGGCGCCGCCGTTTTGCGCCGCCATATCGACATTACGGACCCCGCGCCGGTCGAGGAATGGCGCGACGACCCGGCTCGGGCGGCGATCACCTGGAACGACCTTCTGCGGATGCAAAGCGGGCTCGCCTTCGATGAGAACTACGCCGATCCTCGCTCGGACGTGAACCGGATGCTGTTCCGCGAGGCTGACGCCGGCGCAGCGGCGGCGCGCCGACCGCTCGTTCATCCGCCTGGAGATCATTGGTCCTATTCGAGCGGAACGACCAATCTCATCGCGCGCACATTGCGCCGCGTTCTGGCGGAAAAGGGCGTCGATTATCAGGCCTTCGCGCGCGAGGCCGTTTTCCGGCCGATCGGCGCGGCGAGCGTCGTCATGGAAACTGACAGCGCCGGCGCGCCGATCGGTTCGTCTTACGTTTATGCGACGGCGCGCGACTGGGGGCGGCTCGGCCAGCTTTATCTCAATGACGGAGTCTGGGAAGGGCGCCGGCTGCTGCCGGAAGGCTGGCCGGATTACGTCAGCGCGCCGACGCCGGCGTCAGACGGCGCTTACGGCGCGCATTTCTGGCTCAACAGGGACGGCGAAATGCGCCGGCGTTATATTTCCGGGGCGCCGGAAAGCCTCTACTTCTTCTCCGGCCATGAAGGACAGTATGTCTTCATCATCCCGGACAAACGGACTGTCATCGTCCGGACGGGCATGACGCGGGGGATGCCTCCCCTGAGCGTCGTCGCGCCCACCGTCGCGGCCATCGTCGCAGCGATCGGATCCAGCGACGAAGCCGGGGCGTCGTCAGGCGCTGAGGCGTCGCCATGAGCGCCGCCGACTGGCGCGCCCGGCGCGCGCCTTCGCTCGAGGAGTTCGACGCCCTCGCACGCGCCGCTTTCGATGCGCTGCCGGAAGCCTTTCGCCGTTTGTGCGGCAATGTCGTGCTGCATGTCGCGGACTTCGCTGAAGAGGAAGTCCTAAACGAGATGGGCATCGACGATCCATTCGAACTCACCGGACTTTATGAAGGCGTCGATCTTCTCGAAAAGTCCGTATCCGATCCCGCAGCGACGCCTGATCACGTGCATCTTTATCGCCGCCCGCTGCTTGAGGAATGGATCGAGAACGGACAGATCACGCTCGGCGAACTGATAACCCATGTGCTCGTGCATGAGATCGGCCATCATTTCGGCCTGAGCGACGCGGAAATGCACGCGATCGAGGACTCCGCCCAGCCGGGCTGAGTGTTCGCGCGTCCCTCATTTTCTGTCGATCGCCTCGAACCGCTGGTGCATGACGTCCTTGCCGGCTTCCGGACCGTAATCCATCTGCGCGAGCAGCCTTTCGCGATCGCGCTTGCGAAACTCCTGCACCACGTCGTCAATCAGGCGCTCATCGAAACCGAGGCGTTCAAGCACGTTACGGGCGAGCAGCAGACTCGATTCCAGCGTTTCGCGAACGATGAAGTCAGGGCCGAGCGGTCTGAGGGCGATCTCGTGCATCCGGTCATGGGCGACGGCGAAGATGGGCAAAGCCGGCGCCCTTTCGCGCAAAGCCGCGACCGCATGATTGACCGAGGCGGGATCGTCCATGCACAGAATGACCGCCTTCGCGTCGAGCGCGCCGGCGGTGATCAGCGTGTCGAGCCGCGCCCCGTCGCCATAGTAAACCTTGAAGCCGTAACGCTGGGCGTTGTGAATATGCGAAGGATTGCGGTCGATGGCGATCACGTCGAAGCCGGAATTGCCGAGCACCTGGGAGATGATCTGACCCATGCGCCCGAACCCGACGACAAGAATGTGTCCGGATCTTTGCTGCGCTTCATCAAGCGGCTCGCCGCGGCTTTCCTTCTTTTTAGAGAGTCCGCGAACGAGCAGAAGCAGGAACGGCGTCGCAACCATGGAGACGGTCACGATCGCCGACATGAGCGTCGCCTCGACATTGCTGAACAGGGCGGCTTCCGTCCCGAGAGCGAGCGTGACGAAGGCGAACTCTCCTCCCTGGGACAGCACCGCGCCGGTCATAAACGCGTCTTGTCGCCGTGCGCCGAACAGCCTCGCCAGCGCGTAGAGGATCGCCATCTTGATGAGCACGAGCCCGAGCGCCCCGCCGAGCACGACGCCCCATGCATCCAGAATCAGCGTCAGATCCAGCCGCATGCCGATCGAGATAAAGAACAGGCCGAGAAGCAGACCGCGGAACGGCTCAATGTCGACTTCGATCTGATGGCGATACGCTGAATCCGCGAGAAGCGCGCCTGCGAGAAACGCGCCGAGCGCCATCGAGAGGCCCGCCCAGCCGACGGCGAGCGCCGTCGCCGCGACGATGAACAGCGCCGTGGCGGCGAAAGCCTCGCGCGAGCCTGAGCTCGCCACCAGACGCAGGATCGGATTGAGCGCGTATTTCCCGATCAGCACCAGCGCGACGATCACGCCTGCCGCCTTCGCCGAATCGTTCCAGCCGGCGGCGGCCGGGGCGTCCGACCCGGCGCCCGCTAGAAAAGGAATCGCCGCGAGCAGTGGAATGACGGCGAGGTCCTGAAAAAGCAGCACCGGAAAGGCGCGGGCCCCGTAGCTCGAATTGAGCTCGCCGCGCTCCTTCATGAGTTGAAGCGCGAAAGCCGTCGACGAAAAGGCGAGCGACAGTCCCGCGATGATCGCCGCCGGCGCGGGCATCACTTGCGCCGCGACAAAAAGCCCGGCGATGACGGCGCCGGTGACGGTCATCTGCGCGGCGCCAAGGCCGAAGATATTGTCTCGCAAAGCCCACAGCCGCGACAGCGAAAGCTCAAGACCGATCACGAACAGGAACAGGACGACGCCGAGCTCCGCGACGTGAAAGACCCCTTCTTCCTGGTGCAGGAGATTTAGCCCGCCCGGCCCCACGACCATGCCGGCGGCCAGATAGCCGAGAATCGAACCGAGCTTGAAACGGTTGAACAGCGGCACGGCGATCGCCGCCGCGCCGAGATAGGTCGCCGCCTGAAAGAGAAAATCGCCGCCTTCGACCGCCATGTTCCGCGCCCAATTCGCTTCATTAGAACCGCTTGATCCGCTTGTGCGCAAGCGCCGCAAACCTGGCCCGCCTACGGACTAATCAGCGCATGCAGGACTGGGCGCGCTGTCTAAACCGGAAGGCCGACGAACTCATCGAGGCCAAGCGCCAGATTGAGATTCTGAATCGCCTGCACCGACGCGCCTTTGAGCAGATTGTCCTCCGCCGCCACGACGACGGCGTGATCGCCGTCTGCGCTCACGGCGAACCCGCCGATCACGACCCCGGCGCGTCCTGTCCCGTCCTTCAGTTCGGGCGGCCCGTCTATGATGCTGACAAGCGGTTCGTCCTTGTACGCCTTGATGAAAACCGCCCTCACTTCCTCCGCCTTCATGGGCGCGGCGAGCGGCAGATGGGCCGTGACGAGCAGCCCTCGAAAAGCCGGATGGACATGCGGCGTGAACCGTACGGTGCGCCCGAGATGACGCGATGCTTCACGCTCGTGCTTGTGGCCGGCGAGAGCGTAGGGCATGAGATTGTCTTTGAGCCGTTCGGCATCGTTGCGCGGGCTCGGCGTCGTTCCCGCGCCTGAATAGCCGGAAACGCCGAAAAGCGATGGCGGGCCGTCGAGATGATCGAGCAGGGGCGCGACCGCGAGCTGCATGGCCGTCGCATAGCATCCGGGATTGGCGATTCGCCGTTTGCCGGCGATGCGATGGCGGAAAAGCTCCGGCAGGCCATAAGCCCAGGCGTCGTCGAAGCGATAATCCGCTGACAGATCGATAATGATCTTTTCCGGCGCGCGTTTTTGAATGGCGGCAACGTAATCGGCCCCAGCCCCGTCAGGGAGCGCCAGAATGACGGCGTCGGCGCGGCGATCGCCGACCTCTTCCGGCGTCAACGCCTCGAAGAGGCAATCGTCCAGAATTTCGGGCGCGATCTCGTTGACCCGCCGCCCGGCCCATTCCCGGCTTACCGCGAAGGCGAGCATGAGCTCGGGATGGCCGCCGATAAGCCGCAAGAGCTCCGCGCCCGTATGCCCCCGGGCGCCGACTAGGCCGATGAGATAAGGCTCGCTCACGGCTCTAGTCCTCGAATGACGGCGGCAGGGCGGCGATGCGATCGACGACGTCGGCGACGCGATTGAGATCCGCCTCGCCGATCCAGAAGATGGTCCACTGGCCCCGCTTCACCGAACCTTGGGCGGATTCGGCGTAAAACGCGTTGAAGCCGTTCTCGGTGCGCGAGCGCCAGAAGAAACGGGGATTGGTCTTTGCGAACTGACGCCAGACGGTGCGCGCCAGCCCCTCTCCGCGCGCGTCCTCCAGCACCGCGAATTTGTCGAGATAGATGAAATCATCAACCTTGGTCAAAATCGCGCCGGCGCGATAGCTTTCGGCCATATGCGCTTCATGAAAGTCGAGACCTTTCCACCAGTCAGACTTCAGCTTTCGGCCAAAGGCGCCTTCGATCAGCGCGATCGTTCGCGCTCTGTCCAGATCCCCCTGATCGGTGATCGTATTGATACGCTCGCCCAGACGCACAAGCGTGCCGGAGCCGCCATGTGTGAACAGCTCGCGGATGAGGCCCGAAGGCGTCGTGATCGAAACGGACGACGACAGCGGGAGCGTCTCAAGAAGCCGCTTGATCTCTTGAAGTTTCAGGCGCATGCCCCCCTGCACCCACTCCGCCTGCATCAGCCGGTCATAGTCCGACGCCAAGTTGATCGAATGCATGGGCTTGCCGTGCTTGTCGAGCAAACCGCCGACTCCGGACAGAAACACGACCTTCATCGGCTGGAGCGCGCCCACCAGCGCGCGCGTCGCTGAATCGCCGTTGATGTTGAGGAGTTGACCGCCAGGCGCGATGCCGAGGCAGGCGAGGATCGGAATCGCGCCCGATCTGACGACCGAGCGGATCAGGCCGAGCCGTACATTCGTCGGCTCGCCGACGAAACCATACTTTTCCTTGTCGAGGCAATCGGCCTCTATGACGCCCGTCGTCAGCGAATGAGCGTCCACCCCTTGCGCGCGGATGGCTTCGACCAGTTTGATGTTCTCGCCAATGAAGACATCGCGGGCGACGTCAAGCGCTTCCGCGCTGGTCACGCGAAGGCCGTCGATCTTGGGCGTGTCCACGCCTCGGGCCTGCAGCGCCGCGTCGAGCTGCGGCCCGGCGCCGTGCAGGACGATCGGCGTGAGGCCGACCGTATGCAAAAAGGCGAGCGCGGAGGCGGTCTCCTCAATCTCTTGCTGCAGGATGGCGCCGCCGATCTTGATGACGGCGAAACGCGACTGATCGACCGCGGAGAACCGCTGCAGATAAGAGCGGATCTCCTTGCCGTCCTGCATGTTGGACAGGAGCTGGACGATGGTCTGGCGGGTGGAGCGGCTCATGGGTTGGGCTGTCTTCGGGACGCTCACGTCGCCAGCGCCTTCATGATCGCCTTTTGCACATGCAGCCGGTTTTCGGCCTCCTCATAGGCGATGCAATTCGGTCCGTCGAAAACGGCGTCCGTCATCTTCACGTTCCGGCGCATGGGCAGGCAATGCGACACCAACGCATTGTTCGTTCGCGCCATTTTCTCTTCATCGACGATGAAATGCCTGAAGCGGTCGCGGATGCGCTTTTCCGGGCCCCAATTTCCGAAATAGGGCAGCGCGCCCCAACTTTTCGCGTAGACGAAATCGGCGCCGTCATAGCCTTGGGTGATATCATGGGTGATGGTCACCGCCTGACGGTTCGCATTCGCGTCGCGCAGCGCCTGAGCCATGTATCGCTCGTCGAGAATATAATCCTCGGTCGGGCACAGCACCGTCACCGCCATGCCGAATTTCGCCGCGATCATGAGGGCGGAATTCGCGACCGCGGTGTTCAGGGGCTTGGGATGATAGGTCCAGGTGAGCAGGAACTTCTTGCCGTCAAGCGGGCCGCGCCCATCCTTCTCGCAACGCTCCTGCAACGCCATGACGAGCGCCATCTCCTGACAGGGATGGGTGATCGTCTCCATGTTTATGACAGGCACGTCGGCGTATTTCGCAAAGGCGGTTAGGATGCGGTCCTTTCGGTCCTCCTCCCAGTTCTGGAACTTCGGGAAGGCGCGGATGCCGATGAGGTCGCAATAGCGCGACAGTACCTTGGCGGCCTCCTTGACGTGCTCCTCGGCCTCGCCGTCCATGACGACGCCGTCCTCGAACTCGAGAGGCCACATGCCCCCCGATGGAGAGAGCACTACGGCATGGCCGCCGAGCTGGCGCGCGCCGACGTCGAAGGACGTACGCGTCCTCAGACTGTTGTTCAGGAACAGAAGGGCGACGGTTTTATTTTTCAGCGCATCGCCATAGGGTGATTTCTTCATCGCCCTGGCGTCGTCGAGCATCGCCTGAAGTTCGGCGCGGCTCCAGTCGGCGGTGTTCAGAAAATGCTTCATCGGCGCTATTTATAAGGCGGCCTTCCTGATTCCAAGCGGCTTTAGACGCCGCGGCCTGGTTTCCTCCGGCCCCGGCTTTGACAGAGGTCGTCGGAGCGGCCACTCTCCCCCGCCCGTTTCGGCTTTCAGGATCGAGACAATGCGCGACGACGCCCCGCCCGACGCTCCTGCGCCCCGACCGGTTCGCCTCGCCGATTATCGGCCGCCGGCCTATCTGATCAACCGGATCGAGCTTGATTTCTGCCTCGATCCGCAGCGAACGATCGTCGCCTCTCGACTCTCCGTTCAGAAGGCTCCTGGAACGCCCGCCGGGGCGCCGCTTGTCCTTGACGGCGAGAAGATCGAGCTTCTGTCCGTCGCCCTCGACGGCGCGCCGCTGCCAAAAGACCGGTACGCGCTCGACGAGAAGTCCCTGACTCTGTTCGACCCGCCGGAGAGCTTCGCGCTGGCGATCCGCACGGCCTGCGCCCCCGCGGCCAATACCGCCTTGTCGGGCCTCTACATATCCAACGACATGTTCTGCACCCAGTGCGAGGCGGAAGGCTTTCGGCGCATCACCTATTTCCTCGACCGGCCGGACGTGCTGGCGAAATACGCCGTGCGGATCGAAGCGGATCAGGCGCGTTACCCGGTTCTTCTTTCCAACGGCAATTCGGTCGAGTCAGGGATGCTGCCGGAAGGCCGTCATTTCGTCCGGTGGGAGGACCCCCATCCCAAGCCGTCCTATCTGTTCGCGCTGGTCGGCGGCGACCTCGCCGCGGTAGAGGATTCCTTCATCACCCGCTCGGGCCGCAAGGTTGCGCTCAAGATCTTCGTCCAGCCGCAAAACGCCGATAAGTGCGCTTACACCCTCGATTGTCTCAAACGCGCCATGCGCTGGGACGAGGAAACGTTCGGGCGGGAATACGATCTCGACATCTTCATGATCGTCGCCGTCGATCACTTCAACTTCGGCGCGATGGAGAACAAGGGGCTCAACATCTTCAATTCAGCCTATGTGCTGGCCAGCCCCGAAACCGCGACCGACACCGATTACGAGGCCATCGAGTCCATCGTCGCCCACGAATATTTTCATAACTGGTCCGGCAACCGCGTGACCTGTCGCGACTGGTTCCAGCTTTGCCTGAAGGAAGGCTTCACGGTCTTTCGCGACCAGGAATTCTCCGCGGACATGCGGTCCCGCGCCGTTCAGCGCATCAAGGACGTCCGCCGGCTGTGGAGCCAGCAGTTTCCGGAGGACGCCGGCCCCCTCGCCCATCCGCCGCGCCCGGAGACTTACATCACCATCGACAATTTCTATACGGCCACCGTCTATGAGAAAGGCGCCGAGATCGTCCGGATGGTGAAGACCCTTCTGAGACACGAGAAATTCCGCAGCGCTTGCGATCTTTACTTCGAGCGTCATGACGGCGAGGCCGCCACGGTCGAAGATTTCGTCAGGGCGATGGAGGACGGCGGCGGCATCGATCTCCGGCAATTCCGCCGCTGGTATTCCGACGCCGGAACGCCGCGAGTGAGCGTAAGGGAGCATATCGCCCCCAGCGGCGCTTACGCGCTGGAACTGGCCCAAAAGACCGACCCGACGCCCGGACAATCCGAAAAGCCGCCGCGACATATCCCCATCGCCTACGCGCTTTATGGCGCAGAGTCCGGCCGGCGGCTCGCCGAAGGCGTTCTGGAGTTCAAAGAAGAAACCGGGCATTTCGATCTCGGCAAGTTTGATGAACGGCCGATCGCCTCGCTTCTGACCGGTTTTTCCGCGCCGGTCAGGCTTGAGCGCAGCCTGTCTCTTGACGACCGACTTTTCCTCGCCGCCCGCGACGATGATCTATTCAACCGCTGGGCCGCGACGGAGGCGCTCTGGCGCGACCTTTGCCTCGCCTTCGCCGGCGCAAAGGAGATGGAGAGCAGGGAAGCCGCGCTCAGTCGCTTCGAAGAGGCGCTGTTCGCCGCCATGGGCGAAGCCGATCGCGATCCTGCGCTCGCGGCCGAGCTTCTACGCTGCCCAAGCGAGGCTGACCTCGCCCGAAATGTCGAGATCATCGAACCTACGGCGATCGTGCGAGGGCGAACCTATGTGCGCGAAGCTGTCGGCGCGGCGCTCAAAGACCGGCTCCTCGCCCTGTATGAGCGCTTGCGGCCGAATCGCCCATTCCAGCCTACGGCGGAACAGGCCGGCGAGCGCGCGCTGAAGAACGCCGCGTTGGCCTTGCTTGTCGCGGCCGGCGAAACATCTCTCGCGCTGGAGCAGGCGAAATCGGCCAACAACATGACGGACGAAGCCGCTGCGACCGCGACTCTCGCGACAAGCTCCGGGCCGGAGCGGCGTGAGGCGCTCGATCGCTTCTATGCGCGCTGGAAGGCCGATGCGCTCGTGGTCAATAAGTGGCTGGCGTGGAACGCCATGAGGCCCGAGCCGGACGGAGCGCAAGGCGACTCTTCTCTCGATCATGTCCGTCGGCTCACCGGGCATGAGGCGTTCGACCGGCGCAACCCGAACAAAGCGCGCAGTCTCCTCGGCGTTTTCGCGCGCGAAAATCTCGCAGGGTTCCACCGTCTTGACGGCGCCGGCTATCGCTTTTTCGTCGACGAGATTCTCTCGATCGACGCCCTTAACCCCCAGCTCGCGGCGCGTCTGATCGCCGCGCTCGACAACTGGCGGCGGCTCGAACCGCACCGCCGCGCGCAGGCCGAGCGCGAGCTGCGCCGTCTCGCCAATGCGAAAGGGATCTCCCCCAATCTTTACGAAATGGCCGCCCGGCTGCTCGCATGAGCTTTCCTGAGGCTTCAGCAGCTCGATTGTCCGTGACTTTCGCGCACGAATGGGAATAGTTTCCAAAAGGTAAACGGTTGGCCATCAAGGCGGCCTGGACTTGCGGTTTTCTATCTATTCCGATGCGAGGCGATACAGGGCAGCACGACGGCGACGAACTGCGGGCTCGCGTGGAGGCGTTATCGCCCCGCCGGCTCATGTTGCTCACCGCCGCCTTTATCGCCGCGCTCGCCGTTCTCATCGTTCTTCAGCTGCGGGAAGAAGTTGCATCACGCCGAATCGAGACCGCCTTGCGCGTCGAGAAAGCGGAGGCTGAATGCGCAAGCCTCCTCAATATCGCCATCATGACCGGCGCCTCAGCCCGACAGGCGTTGGCGCAATGCCACCCGGGCGGGCTGGCGACGGCTTTTCACCTGTCCGCGACGGGAGATGTGCTCGCCGTCTACGGCGCCAATCAGAAAGTGCGGCTCGATCCCGGGACCGCGCGCGCTCTTTCGCTCGACCGACGGGGAGAAGAAGTCCTCGATCTGCCGTCGGGCAAGGCTGTTGCGGCCTGGCGCCCGCTCGACAATGGCGAGGCCGTTCTCGTCGCCGCGCCGGCGAAGGACATCTATCAACGCACGCCCGTATGGATCGGTTATGGCCTCATTCTGGCGGCCATCACGCTAGTGACGGCGTCGCTGATGGCCGCTTTTTTGCGCCAGAGCCGGGCGGCGGCCGACGCGGCCGGCGCGGTCAGGACGCTGCGCGAGTTTTCCGCCGCCCTCGCCGGCGGCCGATGCAGTCCCTGGCGCTATGACGGCAAAAGCCGCACGGTCACCATGGCGCGGTCGCTTCTCGAGCCGCTCGGCCTTGGCGGACGGGACCGGGTTTTCACCTTGCGCGAGATTTCGGCGCTCGCGCACCCGGAGGACCTGCGCGCGGCGCTCGCGATCCTCACAGGCGAGCCAGCGGGTCTCAATGAAGGCCAGATTCGCCTGCGCGACCCCGGCGGCGGCTGGTCGCGCCTCTACCTGAGAACCGCCCCCGACGCGACACGGTTTAAAAGGTCAGGCGTCGCCTTCGACCTTTCCGGAGCCAGGACCGTCACGCCGGCCGTGGCGCTGGCGGAATCGCGGTTGCGGGACGCCATCGAAAGCATTCCCGAAGCCTTCGTGCTGTGGGATGCGCAGGGCCGCCTCGTGGTATGGAATCGCCGTTTTTCCACAATCTTCCGCTTTCCCGACCGCGCGCTTGAACCCGGCCTTCCCAGCCGCGAAGTCGCCGCGCGGGCGCGGGCGCGCGGCGACATCGTCCAGCAATATTTCGCGCCCGAGGCGGCGCTGGACCAGCAGAGCGTCGAAGTCGCCCTGCCCGGCGACCACTGGCTGCATGTTTCCCGTCGGCGCACGGCCGAAGGCGGCCTTGTCTGCATCGCCTCCAACATCACTGACGTCAAGCGCCGCGCCCGCGCGCAGAAAAAGCGGGAGCGGGATCTCAAGAATCTCGTCGCCGATCTTGAACGCTCCCGCCGCGAGCTCACGGAGACAATGCGCAAATACGAGCTCGAAAAGCATCGCGCCGAAGAAGCCAATCGCTCGAAAAGCGAGTTTCTGGCGCATATGAGCCATGAGCTGCGAACGCCGCTAAACGCCATCAACGGCTTTTCCGAGATCATGCACTCGGAGCTGTACGGACCTCTCGGCGACAAGAAATATAAGGAATATGTCGCCGACATACTCGCCAGCGGCCGCCATCTGCTCGAGCTGATCGACGACATTCTCGACATGTCGAAGATAGAGGCCGGCCGCGTCGAGCTCCAGCCGCGGCGCGTCGATCTGGAGCGCGTGCTGCAGGAAAGCGTCCGCCTTATCGCCAAGCGCGCAGCAGACGCAGGCGTGAGACTCACCGCCCATGTGCGCCATGCGCCCGCCGTGTGGGCGGATGCGCGTGCAGTCAAGCAGGTCACCCTTAATCTGTTGTCGAACGCCGTCAAATTCACGCCGGCCGGCGGCGAAATTGCGGTCACTGCCGAAGCCGATCTTGATGGCGTAACGGTGATCGTCGCAGATTCCGGCGCAGGCATCGACAGCCGCCGGCTCCGCCGACTCGGCGCGCCGTTCGAATTCGCGGACGATCATTTCTCCCGGAGCCGGAGCGGGGCCGGTCTCGGGCTCGCCCTGTCGAAGTCATTAATGGAGATGCAGGGCGGCATCCTCGCCATCGCCTCTCAGCCCGGCAAAGGCACGGTCGCCTGTGCGACATTCCCGCGGCGCAAAGACGCGCGAGTACGCCTGCCGCAATTCATCCGAAACGAAGCGCACATTCTCACGGCGCCCGCCGCTTCCGAAACGATGCATGTCGCCTCCGAGGCGGCAGAATAACGCTGAAACTACGCGCGCGTTGAGAGGTTCATGCGGCTGCGGAGGAATCTCGCCTACCGCCCGCGTGGACGGAAATGACTCGGTTGATCTCGCTGAGAAGTCGGTCTGACGTTACCGGTTTCGTCACGTAGCCGTCGAAGCCGATCGTACGGTAATGCTCGATCTGTTGGCGCATAGCGTGCGCAGAAACGGCGATGATCGGCGTCGGCCGCGCGGCGCCGCGTTCGGTTTCCGCCTCCCTGATACGCCGCATGGCTTCTTCGCCGTCCATGCCCGGCATCGAAATATCCATCAACACGAGGTCAAAAGACTCCCCTCTGATCGCCTCAATCGCCTCAAAACCATCCGTCGCAAACTCGATCCTGTGCCCTGCCGGCGCAAGTAGAGCCTGAAGCACGGCGCGGTTCACGGCGTTATCCTCTGCGGCCAGTATGCGCAGCGACCGTTCGCATGGCGCAGCCGCGTCGGAATAGTCGTTGGAGCGGCCATTTTCAGGCAGCGCATCTGCCGGCGCGCGCGGCAATGGCAGCTCGACGATGAAGGTCGATCCTGCACCCGGCGCCGTCTCCACGCTGATCGTCCCGCCCATCGACCGCACGAGCCCGTTCACGATCGAAAGACCTAGCCCGGTGCCGCCGAACTGACGCGAAGTCGCTGTGTCCGCCTGGGAGAACGGCTCGAAAATCCTTGCGGCCTGTTCGGGCGTCATGCCGATGCCGGAATCCGCCACCTCGATAACGCAGCGATCAGGCGTTCCCGGCGCGGCGGCGATCCGCACCGCCACGCCCCCAATCTGCGTGAATTTGATCGCATTGACGACGAGGTTGTGAAGGATCTGCACGATTCGATGCTGATCGCCGAGCCTCGGCGTCTCGCCGTCGATCTCGCAGATCACGCTGAAATCAAGCCCTTTTTCCCGCGCCTTGAGACTGTGAAGGTTCTCTACCTTGCGCGCGACATCGGTCAGTCGGAACGGCGCCGTCTCAATTTCAATCTTGTTCGCCTCGATCTTCGAGAAATCCAGAATGTCATTGAGAATCGTAAGAAGAAGATCGCCGGACTCGCGAATGATCCGAAGTTTTTCCGCCTGACCAGAAGTAAGCTCGGTCGCTTCCAGCGCCTCCGCCATTCCAAGCACGCCGTTCATTGGCGTACGGATTTCATGGCTCATAGTGGCCAGAAACGTCGACTTGGCGCGGCTTGCTTCTTCTGCGGCGATCTGTTTTTCGCGAGCGTTCTCCTGCGCCGCCAGCATTTGGCGGCTGCTCTCCCCATACTGGCGGAAGGCTGTGAACAGGTGCGCCAAATACAGCGCGGCCGCCATGAGCACCACGGCGCCGCCCACTCGTCCGGGTGGGGCGTCGACGATTAGCGCGTGCAAAGGCAGGCCAAGGAAATACGCCGTATGGGGCGCGATCGCCGCGAAAAAGACTCGCGGTTCGTGATGCATGTGCATCGCCACGTGCAACAAGGCGCCGCTTAGCCAAATTATGGCGAAGAGCTTCCCGGCTTCGCCCCACAGAAACCACATCAGAGCCGGGAACAGGGAATAAATGAGCGTCGCCTGAACGCATGAGGCGTAAAGCAGAAAAAGCTCCAGCCGGGTCGGCGGCGCCGTACGTTCCGGCCGCCTGAAAGCGGCCCACGCACGCGAATCCAGAAGCTGGCTGAGGACGATGCATGAAAACCATGCCCCCGCTAGGACGACGCCGGCCGCGAGCGAAAGCACCGCCGCGCCCACCGCCGCGATGACAAGCCGCAAAACCGCGCCGCGAGCGCGCGCCGTCGCCACGGCCTGCAATCTCGACAGTGTCGAGGCGACGGAAGGAATCTTCGAATCGGCAGCCTGCCCGACGGCTTCGGCTCCTTGCGCCTGCACGTGATCGGCTCCCCCTGTTGCAGGCGTAAGGATATGATCAATTCCTTAAGCCGAGCCTACCTGAATGCTGGCCCGGCGCCGCGATCCGCCCGTAGTCAGGACAACGAATGGTTAATCATATTGCGGCGGCCGGGGAGGCGCCCCGTCTTCTGCACGCTCCCTCATGAGGCGTTTCATGTGGCGCTTCTTCGCCATTTTATCGATCATCGCCTGACGGTCCTTGAGCGAAAGCTTCTCCATGGCGTCGAGAAGCATGCGCCCCATCGTCCGCGCGTAGTCGGCTTCCGCCTCCTGCAGCGCCGCCAGCGCGGCCTCGGCGCGGGCGCGGTCCCATGGGTCGGCGACGAGCGTTTCGGCATAGGCGCGCCGCAGCCGGCGCGCTTCCCGGTGGCTGGATTTGATTTCTTCGCGATGCGCGTTGAAGGCTTGGCGAAAGACCTCGCGCCCTTCTTCCGACAACGCGCCTGCGAGGCGGCGATGATCACCTCTGTCGGCCCAGCCGTGATGTTCGACGCGCGTGGCGGAAGGCGCCGCATCGCCGACGAGCCGGCCCGCCACGAAGCCGCCGAGAAAGACGTTGGCGGCGAGCGATGCGAATAAAATGATCGTCAGCGTTCTCATTGGTCGCCCGTCGCCCATAGAGCGTCCTCTTCCTGAAACGCCGCGTCGATGGCGGCTTCGGCGTAAACGAGGGCCTCTTCGTCCGCGGCTCCTGCGCGCTGCGCATCGAGAGCGCCGACGGCGAAGCCGATCGCGCAGGTCGCAGCCAGCGCGCTCGCAGGGATCAAGCGCCGGCGCAAGACCTTGATCAACCGCTCCGCAGAAGCCCGTTCGCGCAACGATGGAGTCGAGCCCGTCGGCGCCCGCGCCAGCAGACGCGCTTTCGCAGCCTCGCTGATTTCCGGCGCGGCGTAGCTGTCAAGCGCATCATCGAGTCTTGCGGCGCTCCTTAACGCCGCAGCGAAGGCCGGATCGTTCTCGAACCGCACGTAAAGGCTTTGATCCTCAGCCGGCCATCGCGCGGGATCGGCGCCGAAAGCAGCCACGCATGCCTTCGCGCGCGCCGCAAGGCGCTGCTCTGCGGTTTCAGAGATTCGCCGCGCCATGCCGCGCTCCTTCCAGCAGTTCGTCTCGTTGCGACAGAAGCTTTTCGCGCAATGACCGCCGCGCGCGAGACAGCAGCGATTCGACCGCCTCGACGCTTACATCAAGCGCCGCCGCCGCATCGATATTCGAAAGCTCCTGATAATGACAAAGCACAATGGCCGCACGCTGCCGTTCGGGCAGCGCCGCCAGCGCCGCCGCCACGGCTGCGCGGGTTTGATTCGCTTCGATGCGTTCAAGCGCGCTCGGCGTTTCGTCTGCGCGCTCGAACGCGACGGTTTCCGCGTTGGACATCATACGCTTGCGCCGTCGCAACATATCGAGACAGACATTCATCGCGATCCGATAGAGCCATGTTTCGAGTTTGGCGCCGCGAGGCCGCCACCGGCTCGCGTGCTTCCAAAGCCGCATGAAGGTTTCCTGCGCGGCGTCCTCGGCGGCTGCGCGCTCGCCAAGCATCCGATAACAGGTCGCGAATATGCGATCGGCGTGGCGCGCGACAAGCGCGCCGGCGGCCAGCCGATCGCCGCCGCCGACCCGGCTCGCAAGCTCTTCGTCGCTTTCCTCGCCGACAGACACGACCGCCGAAGCGTTCCTTTCCGGGCGCGCGGTATATTCCCGCAAGCCGTTCCGCTGATTCTATCAATGATGACGGCGCTTCCAGCCATGACGGCCGGCTTTCATTTCCTCTTCCGTCAGCACGCCGTCGCCATCGGCGTCCAGCCTATCGAAGCGCTCGTCCGCCGAAGCGCGGAATTCGGCCTTGCTGACAACGCCGTCTCCGTCGCGGTCGGGGAACCGACGCGCCTTCATCTCGGCGCGCTTCTTCTCGTGAAAGGCCTTCATTTCCTCTCTTGAGACCGCGCCGTCGCCGTTCGCGTCGGCGGCCTCGAACATGGCGCGGTGACGTTCCATCATTTCACTGAAGCTGACCGCGCCGTCGCCGTCTCTGTCCAGCTTCTCCCAGCGGCCGTCCGGACCGGCGGAAGCGGCGGCCGCCACGCCGGCCGCGACGCTCAACCCTGTGAAAAGAAGAAGCGCTGTCATTCGTTTCATGATCCTTTTCCTTTCGGTTCATGCTCCCAGCGCTTCTTGAACGCATCAGCCGGCCGATTCCGTCGCCTGACGCTGGGAGGCCCGGAAAGCCTGGGCAAGACGACTTTCCGGCGTCTCGAACAGGCGCGCCGCGACAGGCGCCCCCCCGCCCCGCCCGATAACGACAAGATCTTCGGTCCGGGCGAAAGCCTCCGCAGAAAGCTCCGCGAAAGCCGCTGCGCGCCTCAAACGCGGCGACCATGCCCAGGACGTGATTCGCCCGACCGGACCTTTCCGTCCATGAACGGGGGCGCCGGGCGAGGTTTCATCCGCATCAAGGATCACGACAGCCAGCATCCGGCGGCGCCGCGGCGCTTGAGCAAGCGCCCGCCGTCCATTGAACCAGGCCCGGTCCAGCGGGGCGAGATGAACAAGGCCGATCTCATCCGGCGAACGTTTGTCATCACCATGCGACACGGCGTCGGCGTTGATGAAATCCAGCCCCGGACGCGGCGTGCCGCCCTCGATCCGGATGATCTCCAGCGCGTCAAGGCCGATCGGCGTCGGCGCGCGGGCGCGCCGCAACCGCTCCCACAAGACAAGCGCTTCTTCATAAGGGAAGATGACTTCTACGCCCGGGAGCGCGCCGAAATGGACGGGGCGCGCGCAGGTTTCGACGCCGCGCACGCGCTTTTGCCGTGCAAGAGTCTCGCTTGCTGCGTCAAGGCCGGCTGCGGCGGCCGCGTCGCGCGCCTCCGGCCCCAGGATCGCAAGCGCCGCGACTCGTTGGGTGATCTCCTCGACCGTCGCTTCGAAGCCGCGGGCGGCGAGCTGCATCCTGCGGGCATGACGCAGAGATGTCGAAAGCAGAAAAAGCTCCTCTGCAAGTCGCGTCGCCTCGACGATATCAACCACGAATCCGCCCGCGTCGAGCATAAGCCCGCGCGCGCTTTCTCCCGGGATCAGACCTGACGCAGGCGCGCTCGTCACGCGCGAAAGCAGCGCGGCCGCATCCGATCCGCGCACCGTGTACCGAATGATCGGCCCGAAGTCCGCCATGACAGCGCTGGCGTGAGCCGCCTCATATTCCTCCGCGACATTCGAATAGGCGCGCGGGGTCGCCAGGCCGTTGACCGATGTCCAGCTGTTGGCCCGCGCGGCGGAAGCGACAGCGGAGAAGAGGGCCGTCGGGCTCGGGTCTTCCGTGCAGGGATTGTCCGCCGGAAAGATCATTATCCCCTGCCCCTGTGATACCGGATCGCCGCCTGCGCGGCGCGTCGTGCGGCGGCGCCCTGAATTCCGGGCCCCACTTGGGCTTCAGGACCGCAAAAGAACAGCCCGCGCACGCCCGAAGCGGCGGCGACATGGCGGGCGCGCGCCCATGCCGCCAGAACGGGCGGCGCGGCAGGCTCAGGCGGAAGGCGAATATCAACCGCGCGAATGCGCGCGGAAACCCCTGGGGCGATTTTTTCGAATGTCGCGCGCGCGGCGCGTTCGACCGCCCGGGCGAAGGATTCGTCAGCTTCCAGACGATAGGGCGCAGGATGGAGCAAGGCGGAGGCGACATGCCCCTGCTCCGGCCCGTTCGCGGGCGCGAGACCAGCTTCGAGCGCGCTTGGGAAAACGACCTCCATGATGAGCGGCGCCGCCGGCTCGCCCTCGCGCCAGCCTTCCCGTGCGGCGTTATAGGCGCGGCGCAGCTCCAGCCGGCTCGGCGCATAAAAGAGACGGCGCGCCAGATGGGGCTTGGCGCGCCCTTCCGGAAGGCCGCCGGCGAGCGCGAAATTCACGCGCACGGAGGCGATCTGCGGCGCAGGGGCGATCAATCCGGCCTGAAACTCGATGTCGAGGGCATTGGCGCCGATGAGCCCGGAAAAGGCGCGGCGGGCGTCGAGCGCGCAGACGACGATCGGCGCGCGAATCTGCCCGCCGTCTTCCGTTTCGACGCCGGCGACGCCGTCCCATTCGACGAGCACGCTCTTGACGGCGGCCGCCAGCCGAAAGTCCACCCGGCCCGCCTCAGCGGCGCGCCGCGCCGCTTTGTGAACGCCGAGAGCGCCCCCTTCCGGATAAGCGAACGCGCCCTGCAATCCTGCCGCTTCCCCCGCCCAACGGCGAACAAGCGACACGAATGTAAACGGATCGCCGGGCCGGGCGGCGCTTCTGAACGAGCCTTCGGCGGCGAGCATCGCCTTGAGCCGTTCGTCCGTAAAGGTATCGTCTAGAACCTCCTCGAGGCTGTCATGCAGCGCCCTGCGCATTCCGTCGGCGAGCGCGGCCGGAAGATCGCTCATATCGCCCCCCTCGAAAACGCCGCGCAGGATTTGCGCCGCATCGAGGGCGCGCTCGGCGAAAGCGGCGAAGGCCGCCGCGTCCGCTTCGCTCATGGCGGCGACCGACTCTCGCAGACGATAGATGTCGCCATCTGTGAGAAGCGCCGCTCCGTCCGAAAAAAAATAGACCGTATCGAGCCGACGGGCGGCATATGCAAGCCCATGCCGGTAAAGATCGAGCGCCGAGACAAGCTCAGGATCTAGCGCGCCTACAAGATGCTCGCCGTCGACGCAACGATAGCCAGGCGCGAACTCCCGTATTGAAGGCTCCGCCTCCTCGCCGCCAAGAAGAATCGTCTTGAGTCCGGCCTTGCCCAGCAGAGCGGCCGCAGCAAGGCCGTCGAAAGTCGCGCCGAGGACCAGCGCGTCGACGCCGCCTTCGATTCGTCCGCGCGGCGAAGGGCGCGGTTGATCTACCGGCTCTGACGAAGCGGACGGCGCCAGCGCTTCTTTTGGCTCCGTCAATAAATCCGTCGCTTCATGCGCCATGCACAAGATCCATCGCAAGACGCGCCGCCGCGCCGATCTCATCGTGACATGCCGGGGGAACGATCAGAACTCCCGGCCCGCGCGCGCTTTTCGCGGGCGAACGGACAAACACCTTCACGTCGACGCGGCGCACATCATGGGCGGCGCCGTTAAGAAGCTTGCTGAGCCGACGCGCGAGCTGGCGGCCGAGCGCCTGGCGATCCTGTTCGCTCCAATCGCGCGGCTGGTCGTCCGTATAGAACACAGCCGGGCAGTATGGGGCGCGCACATGGATCTCATCCCGCACGAACTCAAAATAGATGGGCGGATCGTCGGGCAATCGCCCGACGAGGGCCGCGTCGCGCGCCGCCTGCAACGCATCGATTGATCCCGCGGCATAGAAGATCGCGGCGGTGCTGCCGCCCGGCGGATCGGCGGGACGAGCAAGTTTCACGCGCGCTTCTGCGCAGGCGCCTTCCCGTCTCCCCATAGGCGTCGACGCGGCGGAAGCGGCGCCGAGGCGCGCCGCGATCTCCGACATGGCGCGAGAGGCCATGACGATCGGCGTGCGTAGCGCCTCGCCGTCGCTCAAGATGACATGGCGGGTCTTGTCGTCGGGCGCTTCGATGTCGCGCACGGCGCCGTCTATGATCGCCACGCTCGCGGCTTTGCAAACGTCCTCAAGCACTTTCACAAGCGAAGGCTCGCGATCGCCAGCGCGGAGCCGCCATGCCGCGGGCGCATTGGCGGCGGCCAGGGCGAGCGCAGAGCCGGGCTCGTCGCCGCCTAGACCGAAAGGCATAAGAGCGACGCTCGTCAGATGAGTCTTGAACGCTTCGTCAGAGAAGTAATCGTCGAGCAGCGCTTCGCAGTCCTGAGTCATCGACAAGGCGAGCGCTGTAGAGTCCTCGCTCGCCAGAGCGGCGAGCAATGCGCCGCCGAACGGCCTGGCCGCTTCGCCATGCATGATTTCATCCGCACGATTCCATAACCGCCGCATCTCCGCAGAAAAATCAGTGTACAAATTATGTATGCCGCCACAGGCCTCGTCCAGGATCTGCTTCATCCGCTGCCCGTTTCGGCTCGTGGCAAGCATGCGCCCGTCCTCGAAAACCGACACCAGCGCCTCGACAGGGCGGGCTTGCAGGGCGGTCCGGTGAAGGTCCAGCTGCCGCCAGACGAAATCCGGCACGCCCGGCGCAGAAGCGCCGTGCGAAGGTTCGTCGCCGGTCCGCACGACCGCCACGCGCAGCTCAATGTCCGCTCGCCGCCGCGCCGCGCAGGCCGCCGCCGCCAGCCCCGGCGCGTCGGCGCCGACGATCACCAGATCGAACTGACGGCGCTGTTTCATGACCTTTAACTTTTCCAGCCAGTCGGCAGGTCCGGCGCGCCGGCCGCCGCAAGGATCGTCCTTTCATAAAGGCTTCTGACGGCGGTCTGAAGCGCGGCGAGGCTCTTCTCGGCCTGCTCAATAGTGGAAACGCCGCAGGCCGCCGCCATTCGCGTTTTCATGGCCTCGCCCGCGTTCTCCGGCGCGAAACCGCTCCCCGTCGCCGCCCGGCCCACCTGCATTACAGCCTCAAATCGTTCGGACGCGGTTAATATGACATCCGCCGTCGCGGTGTCGATCACGCCGCGATCACGCAAAAAGCCGGCCATCGCGCGTATGCCGGGAGGGGGCGCTCCGACCTCGGCCCCCGCCGTGAGAGCGTGAAACGCCAGGATGAAATCGAGCTCGGCGAGACCGCCCAACGCCTGTTTCAGGTCCCAGGGGCCGGTCGCCGGCTTCGCCGAAAGCAGCCGCTCGCGCATGTCGTCGATGTCGCGGGCCACCTTCGCCGAATCGCGCGGGCGGGCGATCACGGCGTCGATCGCGCCCCTCACGCGCGCGCAGACCGCCGCATCGCCCGCGACGATCCGCGCCTTCAGAAGCGCGGACTCCTCCCATGTCCAAGCGTCGGCCTCATAATAGCGTTCGAACGACGCCAAGGTGACCGCCCAGGGCCCCTTCCCGCCTGACGGTCGAAGCTGCATGTCAACGTCATAGAGCGCCCCTTCTTCGGTGTTCGCCGACAGGGCGGTCAAAAAGCGACGCACCAGCCTGATGAAATAATCCGCCGCTTCGAGCTGTTTGGGACCGGTCGAGACGGCGCCCTCCGTCGCCTCGTAGATGAAGACGAGATCAATGTCGGAGCTCGCCGTCATCGCGCCGGCGCCGAGCCGGCCGAGCCCCAACACGGCGAGACCGCCTTCGATGCGGCCGTGGCTGCGCTCGATTTCCTCGCGCGCGACAGGTAGGAGGCCCTGAATCGCCGCGTCGGCCGCCGCGGTGAACAGGCGCGCGGCTTCTTCAGGAGAGATTAGATCAAGGATGAGCTGCGCGGCGATTTCGAAGTTCTGCTCAGAGGCCCAGCGCCGCGCCTCGTTGAGACGCGCCTCGTATGTCTCGGCCTTTACAAGCCGGTTCTGTAGCTCCGGCAGGAAGCTTTCCGGATCCGGCAGCTGTCCGGGCCAGCCGCTTTCCAACACCGCCTCAATCAGATGCAGCCGTTTCGACAGCTCGCGTCCCAGATACGGAGAAATCGTCATAATGCGCACAAGTATGTCGAAGACATGCGGATTGTTCGCGAACAGCGCGAACACCTGCACTCCCGCAGGCAAGCGCGAGAGGAACTGATCGAATGCCACGAAGGCGGCGTCCGGATCGCCGGCCTTTCCCAGCGATTCCAGCAAACCCGGCACGAGCTTTGTCAACAGCTCGCGCGCGCGCGCGGACCGGGTCGCGCGATAAGCCCCCGTATGCCAGCGGCGGATCGTGTCGCTGACGTCGACCGCGCGCTCGAAGCCGAGCTTCTCCAGCGTCTCCAACGTCGCCGGATGATTTTCAACGCCGGTGAAAATCAGGCTGCCGCCTTCGCCGGACAGTCTTTCCTCGCGTTCGAATAATTCCGCAAAAAGGTCATGAGCGTTTCTCAAGGTTTCTGTAAGACGCGTTTCAAATTCAGCCGCGCTTTCTTCGCCTAGAAAAGCTGCAAGCCTTTCAACGCCGCCCGGGTCGCGCGGGATCCGATGCGTCTGCTCATCGTTAATCATCTGAAGGCGATGTTCGACTTTTCTAAGATAGCGATAGGCGGCCGTCAGCTTTTCCAACGCTTCATCCGAGACCTGACCGGCTCGGTTAAGCGCAGCAAGGGCGTCGATGGTCGCCGACGCGCGCAAATCTGGATTCTTGCCGCCGAGAATGAGTTGCTGCGTCTGGGCGAGAAATTCGATCTCGCGGATGCCCCCACGCCCTGTCTTGATGTCATGCCCGTAAAATTCAAGCGCCTCGCCGCCCTTCGCCGCGTGAATCTGGCGTTTGATGGAATGGATGTCTTCTATCGCCGCGAAATCAAGATACTTGCGCCACACGAATGGGCGCAACGCCTTTAGAAACGTTTCGCCCACGGCGCGGTCGCCAGCGGCTGCGCGAGCCTTGATAAAAGCCGCGCGCTCCCAGTTTTGTCCGTGCGCTTCATAATAAGCTTCGGCGGCGCGCGTCGACACCGCCGCCGCAGATACGCCCGGATCGGGCCGCAGCCGCAAATCGGTGCGGAAAACATATCCATCAGCCGTCTGTTCGTTGAGGAGACGAACGAGCGTGCGCGCCGCAGCGATTGCGATCTCGCGAGCGCTCAACGGATCGCCCAAAGCCGGGGCTTCCGGATCGAACAGAACGATGAGGTCGATGTCGCTGGAGTAGTTGAGCTCGCGCGCGCCATGCTTGCCCATCGCGATGACGGAGATGCCGGATTCTTCCTCGCAGCGCGGACGGTCCGCGTTGCGAAGCCCTTTGCTCCCAAGCCCCCGCAACGCCGCCCGCAACGCGGCTCCCGCGGCGGCGTCCGCAAAGTCGGCCAGCGCCGCGCCGGCCTCAAGGCTCGTCCAGACGCCGGCGATCTCGGCAAGGCCAATCGCGAGCGCAGCCTCGTCTTTGGCCTTGCGCAGCGCGCGCATGACGTAGGCAAGATCGTCCGCATCGCCGGCGCGGTCGGCCGCCTCGAGTACACTGTCTAGCGTCGCCTCAAGGGAGCGCTCGAACAGAGCGAGGACGCCTCCGGCGTCGCGCGCCATGAGCCGGCTGAGATACGGTGAAGCGCCGCCCACGGCGCGTGCGAGCGCCTGGGCCGACGGCGGCAAGCGCCCCCAGATCCCCCCCAGCGCCTCTTGCAGCCGTCCCGCCGCCGCCTCGTCGTAGACGCGCGGAATATCCTGAATCCGGCTCGCCAGAGAGTCAGAAGAAAAGGCGCTCATAGGGCCATATCACCATGACCACGACGGCGAGGCAAAGTCTCCTTCACGCCCGATCGAAAGCCGGAAAAGCGAGCGTGACGCTAAGGCCGGGCCGATCCTCCTGCCCGCCTGCATCGCTGATATTAAGCCTCGCTCCGTGCGCGCGGGCGACGGCGGCCACAAGGCTCAATCCCAGACCGCTTCCCGGCGTGGAGCGGCTCGTCTCAAGCCGCACGAAGCGTTTGAGAATATGCGGCCGTTCTCCTTCCGGCACGCCAGGACCGTCGTCTGAGACGGACAGGAGAACCCCGCCCGCCTTGCTCTTGCCGACGCGAAGCGCGATTTTCGTTCCGTCTACAGCGTATTTAAGAGCGTTGTCGAGGAGATTGGCGATAGCCTGAGAGATGAGCGCGCGCGAGCCCCGCACGGGAGGACACGGACTCGTATGCACGCTGAGCGAAAAGCCGGCTTCCTGCGCGGCCGGTTCATATAGCTCGGCCACCTCCTGCGCGATCGCGGCGAGATCGACCGGATCCATATGCCCCGCGCCTTCGCCGGACTCGATGCGCGCGATCGACAGCAACGCATTGAAGGTCGCGATCATACGCTCGGCGTCTTCGAGAGTCGCGCGCAGCGCGGCGTTCTTCGCGGCGTCGCCGGCTTTCAGCGCTTCCGTCAGCCGATTGCGGATGCGGGTGAGCGGGGAGCGCAGATCGTGAGCGATATTATCGGAGACTTCGCGCATTCCCGTCATCAGCCGTTCGATCTGGTCGAGCATGGCGTTCAGATTGATGGCGAGATTCTCGAGCTCGTCGCCCGATCCCGTGAGCGCGATGCGTTTCGACAGATCGCCGCCGCGGATCGCCTTGGCCGTGCGATTGACCGCGTCGACCCGGCGCAACAACGAGCGCGAAAAAACCAGACCCATGACCATGCCAATAGCGAGAATCGCCAAGGCCGCGCGCACGATCACGCCCTGCAGACGCTGGCGAAGGTCTTCGCGCCCGGCGATGTCGCGCGCCACGAAAACAAGAAAGAAATTCTCCGCATCAGGAGAGGAGCGGAACCGCCGTATTTTTCCGCGCGCCTCCCGCCGGTCGACTCCGATCTCCCGCCCTGCGGCGTCGACGAGAGGACGCTCGTAAACGAAGTTGAAGAAATCTTCCTCCGCCGTCAGAGCTTCCGGCGGCAGAGCGGTCAGGTTGCCGGACAGAATCGCGCCGGAGGGAGCCGCGATCAGCATATATAGCCCGTCGTCGCGCCAGGCCGCCCGTTCCCGGATGACCCGGCGCAAAGCGCCGGCGCCTTCCGCGGCGAAAAGCTCCGCCAGCACTTCGATTTCCTGATCGATGACAGAGTCCGTCTGCTTGGCCGCGACCCCGAATGTTTCGTTGTAGAGATACGCCCCGAGCGCCGCGACCGCAGCGGTGAACACGATCACATAGACGATCGTGAAGCGAAAGGTCGTGGTCCGCAAAAGCCGCAGCATGAGGCGAGGCTTTCAGCCCTTTTGTCGCGCCAGCGTTTACGCACCCTTAACGGCAACCGCTCGCCCTGTCATGCGGGTGCGCGGCCTTGCCCGCCCGGCCGCGCCAAAAAGAAAGAAGCGAGGTCCGCCGCCATCCCCGACTGTCTTAGTGAGTGACCACCGCCTCGCCGTCCGAATCGCCCGCAGGAACAGACGCGGCAGGCTCCTGCCATTCAATCGGCGTGAGCGGGCGCACCAGCGCATGCGCCAGGACCTCGTCCACGGTCTTCACCGGGATGATCTTGAGGCCTGCTTTCACGTTGTCAGGAATCTCGGCCAGATCTTTTTCATTTTCCTCAGGGATCAGCACCGTCTTGATCCCGGCGCGCAGCGCGGCGAGCAGTTTCTCCTTTAGGCCGCCGATGGCGAGCACCCGGCCCCGCAGGGAGATTTCGCCGGTCATCGCCACATCCTTGTGCACCTCGACGCCCGTCAGCACCGAGACGATAGCGGTCGCCATGGCCACGCCGGCCGACGGCCCGTCCTTGGGCGTGGCGCCTTCAGGCACGTGAATGTGGATGTCGGTCTTCTCGAAAACGGGCGGCTCGATTCCGAACAGAGTCGCGCGGCTGCGAACATAAGAAGACGCCGCCGACACCGATTCTTTCATAACTTCCTTAAGGTTGCCGGTCGGAGTCATGCGGCCCTTGCCGGGCATCTTGACCGCTTCGATCGTCATGATGTCGCCGCCGACCGACGTCCAGGCGAGGCCGGTGACGACGCCGATACGATCTTCGCCCTCTATCTCGCCGTAACGGTATTTCGGCACCCCGAGATAATCGGCGATGTTCTCAGGTGTGATGGCTACGCTCTTCGCGTCGCCGGTTTCGATCGTCCGCACGGCCTTACGCGCCAGCCGGGCGAGCTCGCGTTCAAGATTGCGCACGCCCGCCTCTCGCGTGTAGCGCCGGATCAACGTGTTGAGGCCGTCGTCGGCGATCGACCATTCCTCCTCCGACAGCGCGTGGTCTGCGCGCAGCTTCGGAATGAGGTGTCGTTTGGCGATTTCGCGCTTCTCATCCTCCGTGTAGCCCGGAATCCGGATGATCTCCATCCGGTCGAGCAGGGGCTGCGGCATGTTGAGGCTGTTCGCCGTCGTGATGAACATCACGTCGGACAGATCATACTCGACTTCAAGATAATGGTCGATGAAGGTCGAGTTCTGTTCCGGATCGAGCACTTCCAGAAGCGCCGAAGACGGATCGCCGCGGAAATCTTGCCCCATCTTGTCGATCTCGTCGAGCAGGAAGAGCGGGTTGGACTTCTTCGCCTTTTTCATCGACTGGATGATCTTGCCCGGCATCGAACCGATGTAGGTTCGCCGGTGTCCGCGGATCTCGGCCTCGTCGCGCACGCCGCCAAGCGAGACGCGCACGAACTCGCGCCCCGTCGCATTGGCGATGGACCTGCCGAGCGAGGTTTTGCCTACCCCAGGCGGGCCGACGAGGCACAGAATCGGGCCCCTCAGCTTGTTCGCCCGCTTCTGCACCGCGAGATATTCGACGATGCGCTCCTTGACCTTCTCGAGGCCATAATGGTCCGCATCGAGAACTTCTTCAGCCTTCTTGAGATCGGTCTTGATCTTTGATTTGTTGTTCCACGGAATGGAAAGCAGCCAGTCTAGATAGTTGCGCACGACTGTCGATTCCGCCGACATCGGCGACATCATACGCAGCTTCTTGAGCTCCGCCTCGGCCTTGGTCCTGGCTTCCTTCGACAGTTTGGTCTTCTTGATGCGATCCTCAAGCTCGGCAAGCTCGTCGCGACCGTCGTCGCTTTCGCCGAGTTCTTTCTGAATCGCCTTCATCTGCTCGTTGAGATAATACTCGCGCTGCGTCTTCTCCATCTGGCGCTTGACGCGGTTGCGGATCTTTTTCTCGACCTGCAGCACGCTCATTTCGCCTTCCATGAAGGCGTAGACCTTCTCCAGGCGCTCCGCGACGTCAAGCGTAGCCAGAAGCTCCTGTTTCTCTGCGAGCTTAATGTTGAGATGCGCCGCCACCGTATCGGCGAGCTGCGAGGCGTCGTCTATCTGGTTGACCGAGACGATCACTTCCGGCGGCACGCGCTTGTTGAGCTTCACATAGGCTTCGAACTGCGAAATCACCGAGCGCGCCAGCGCCTCGCCTTCGCGAGAAGCGGGCGTCGGCTCGTCCGGCAGCTCCGCCTCGGCTTCGAAAAAATCCTCCGTACGCGTATAGCGCAGAATACGGGCGCGCTGCTCGCCCTCGACCAGCACTTTCACCGTGCCGTCCGGCAGCTTCAGAAGCTGATGGACCGAGGCCGCCACCCCGATATCGTAAATATCTTCCGGTCCGGGATCGTTCTCTCCGGCGTCTTTCTGCGCGACGAGCAGGATTTTCTTGTGGTGCTCCATCACGTCTTCGAGTGCGCGCACGGACTTTTCCCGCCCCACGAAAAGCGGCACCACCATGCTCGGAAACACAACGATGTCCCGGAGCGGCAGGACGGGATACGTCACGATCTCGGTCATTCGGTTCTCCTAGACGCTGTCGGATCGGTCCTCTACGCCATTCGGCGGCGATTCCGCCCCAGAATACATCCAAAGCGCTTATCGCCCGTAAAGGAGCGGGGACCAAACCGCCGCCTCGAGAGGCGGCGACCGATAGTAATGTGGCGCCCGGATTTCAGGATTCAAGCCGGCGCGCCGGGCGAGCCGGCCGCTCGGCGTAAGCTGCGCGGTCAGGCGCTGGCGTCGGCTTCCATCGCCTCTTTGCCCCGGCGCTCTTCATAGATGTAGAGCGGCTTGGCGTTGCCCTCGACGACCTCGCGATTGACCACCACCTCGACGACGCCCTCAAGCGTGGGCAGCTCGAACATCGAATCGAGCAGGATGCCCTCCATGATCGAGCGAAGGCCGCGCGCGCCCGTCTTTCGGGCGATGGCCTTGCGCGCGATGGCCACACGCGCGTCGTCGGCGAAGGTGAGCTTCACGTCCTCCATCTCGAACAGCCGCTGATACTGCTTGATCAGCGCGTTCTTGGGGGTGGTCAGGATCTGGACCAGCGCGTCCTCGTCGAGATCCTCCAGCGTGGCGATCACCGGCAAGCGCCCCACGAATTCTGGAATGAGCCCGAATTTCAACAAATCCTCCGGCTCCACCTCCCGGAGGACCTCGCCGACGCGGCGGTCGTCCGGCGCGTTGACGTTGGCGCCGAAGCCGATCGAGGTCCCGGCGCGCCGGGCCGAGATGACCTTCTCAAGGCCGGCGAACGCGCCGCCGACGATGAACAGGATGTTCGTCGTATCGACCTGCAGGAATTCCTGCTGCGGATGCTTGCGACCGCCCTGGGGCGGCACCGAAGCGACGGTTCCTTCCATGATCTTGAGGAGCGCCTGCTGCACGCCCTCGCCGGAGACGTCCCGGGTGATCGACGGATTGTCGGATTTGCGGCTGATCTTGTCGACCTCGTCGATATAGACGATGCCGCGCTGGGCGCGCTCGACATTGTAATCGGCCGCCTGGAGGAGCTTGAGAATGATGTTCTCGACATCCTCGCCGACATAGCCGGCTTCGGTCAGCGTCGTCGCGTCCGCCATGGTGAACGGCACGTCGAGAATGCGGGCGAGCGTCTGGGCGAGCAGCGTCTTGCCCGAGCCCGTCGGGCCGATCAGCAGGATGTTCGACTTCGCCAGCTCGACATCGTTGTTTTTCGACGCGTGATTGAGGCGTTTATAATGGTTGTGCACCGCCACCGAGAGCACGCGCTTGGCGTAGCTCTGGCCGATCACATAGTCGTCAAGAACCTTGTGTATCTGCTGGGGCGTCGGAACGCCGTCGCCCGCCTTCACGAGCGAGGATTTCGACTCCTCGCGGATGATATCCATGCACAGCTCGACGCACTCATCGCAGATGAAGACCGTCGGGCCCGCGATAAGCTTGCGCACTTCGTGCTGGCTTTTTCCGCAGAACGAACAGTAAAGGGTGTTTTTCCCGTCACCGCCGCTTTTGCCGCCGACTTTGCTCACGCTGACTAAACTCCCTTTCGGCGCCGCGCCTGGGCGGCCTTGCAATCGTTCGCCCCGTGTCCGCGGCGCTTGGGCCGTCTCGCCGCGCCGGAGCGGCGCCGGCCCCGGCCGGAAACCTGCACGAAGGGCGCCACCCCCGCGACGGAGCCCCTGCAGACGCATTCGACCATAATCCCGGCGAGGCGATCAAGCCGCCATTTCCGCCGGATTGCGCCCATCGCCCTAGCGCTCGTCCTCGGAGGGGACGGGCCGGCGCGTGAGCACCTGGTCGATCAGGCCGAACTCCACGGCCTCCTCGGGGGCCATGAAATGGTCCCGATCGAGGGTCCTTTCAATGACTTCATAGGGTTGGCCAGTGTGCTCCACATAGATCTCGTTAAGCCTGCGTTTGAGCTTGATGATGTCCTGGGCGTGGCGTTCGATGTCGGAAGCCTGGCCCTGGAACCCGCCCGAGGGCTGGTGGACCATGATCCGCGAGTTCGGCAGCGAGAAGCGCAGGCCCTTCTCCCCGGCCGCCAGCAGCAGCGAGCCCATGGAGGCGGCCATGCCGACGCACATGGTCGAGACTGCCGGGCGGATGTAGCGCATGGTGTCGTACATGGCGAGGCCGGCCGACACCGAACCGCCCGGACTGTTGATATAAAAGGCGATTTCCTTCTTGGGGTTTTCCGCTTCCAGGAACAGGAGCTGGGCGACGACAAGCGTCGAAACCGCGTCATGCACCGGACCGGACAGGAAGATGATGCGCTCTTTCAGCAGCCGGGAGTAGATGTCGAAGGCCCGTTCGCCGCGGCTCGTCTGCTCGACGACCATCGGCACCAGGGTGTTCATGTAGATGTCGTAGGGGTCTTTCATTCAGTTTTTCCTGCCCGTTTCGCCTCAGAAACCGACGCCGACAGTCGGCTCAGCCATGATATGGGCGCCGTCGCCCGCGAAGGCCAGCTTCTCGCGCCGCCCCCGATTCGCCGTCAAGGCTACGCGGCGGCGCTTAAGCGACGGTTATTCCGGTTTCCCGTTCGGGCTCAAGACCTTGCCGGAAGCGGATCGCCTTTTCGCCCTGGTCGCTTCTTTCCGCGGCGATCAGCCGCGCGCCTCGTCGAAGCTGTAACCGAAGCGCCGGAACGATCCTTCCAGAAAAAGCCGACCGGCCGCGGCCGCGGCGCGCCCGAGGGGGCCCGCGCTCGCCTCCCGCCAGCGAGCGAAATATTTCTCGTTCACATCCCTGCGAAGGTCGTGATCCGCAGGCGCAAGCGGGGCCAGGCCGATGAAGTCCGTCACCGCGCGCAGGATGCGGGCCGGCTCCGCGACGAGATCCTCGTATTTTATCACCATGGCGTTTTTCAGACGCGCCTGGTCCCGCAGGAAGCGGACGTGGCAAACCGCCCAGTTCGCCATGATGCCGATTAGCGGATTGCGCCCGCACCATTTTTTCGTGGCGACGGCGTTCGCCACGGGATGGCGGGTGATGACGACGAAATAGCTCTCGGGAAAGCAGGCCTGAAGATAGCGGGTGCGGATGATGTTGGGCGGAGATTTCTCAAGAAGAACCGGCTTCGAAAGATCCCAGTAACGCGCCCATTGGGCGAACAAGGCGTCGGCCTTTTCGGGCCTCGCCAGCGGCGATTTCTCGGTGAGATGGGCGAACGGGTCGAAACCGAAGCGGCCCACCGCGTCGCCGCCCCAGACGTGACCGACCGGATAGACGGACTGGAGATGCTGGCCCTCGTCCATATAGGCGCCGGTGTTCCTGAAAGCGCTGATGTCCGGATGCGCGCCCAGAAGATCGGCGAGCAATGTGGTTCCGCTGCGATGCAGCCCGGCGATGAAGACGAACTTTCGATTGAACCTGGTCGCCTGCATCGGGGCTGGGTCCTGAAGGCTCAGTCGAGGTCCCCCTCGGGATCCTTCATGAGCTCTTCCTTCGAGACCTTTTTGTCCTCGACGGCGGCGCGCTCGAAAATATAGTCGACCACGCGCTCTTCGAAGAGGGGCGCGCGGATCTGCGCGATCGCCTGCGGATTCTGCTGATAGAATTGCAAAATCTGCTGGGGCGTGACGTCCCGGCCCGCCATCTGCATGAAGCGCGCCTCGCGCAGGGCCTGCTCCTGCACCGCGCGCTGGAGCTGATCGGACGGCACCTGCACGCCGGCGCGCTTGCCGATTTCCGCAAGCACGAGCCCGAGGCGCACGCGCCGTTCGGCGATCTTGCGATATTCCGCCTTCAGCTCTTCCTCGCTCTTGTCCTTGTCTTCCTCGTCGCGCTCGGCGTTTTCGACCTGGCGCCAGATCTGCTCGAACTCGGCGTTGACCATGCCGGCCGGCAGATCGAAGTCGTGCGCGGCGTCGAGCTTGTCGAGCAGCGCGCGCTTCATATGCGCGCGGGAAAGATCCTTGTACTCCGCTTCGATGCGCTCGCGCAGGCGGGCTTTCAGCTCGTCGAGATTGTCGAGCCCGAAGTTCTTGGCCAAATCGTCGTCGATCTTGACCTCTTCCGGCGCCTTCACCTCGCGGACCTTGACGTTGAACTCGGCTTCCTTGCCCGCCAGCGTCTCGGAGCCGTAATCTTCCGGGAACGTTACTTTGACCGTCTTTTCCTCGCCTGCCCTGGCGCCCGCGAGCTGCTCCTCGAAGCCCGGGATGAACCGGCCGGAGCCGAGCACGATTTCCTGCTCCTCGCCTTGGCCGCCGTCGAACGGCTCGCCGCCGACGCGCCCGGCGTAGTCGATGACGAGAAGATCGCCCTCCTGCGCCGCTTCGCCCTCGCCCCGCGGCGCATAGTTGCGCTGACGTTCGGCGAGATCCTTGAGCGCCTCCTCGACGTCGCCTTCGGCGACCTCGGCGACCGGACGCTTGAGTTTGAGCGTGGAGACGTCCATCGGCTCGAACGTCGGCAGGATTTCGGCGTGAACCTCGTATTCGAGATCAGCCTTGCCTTCGATCACGGCGTCGAGGTCGCCGTGAAAATGCGGATGGGGCTCGCTGGCCGGCTGAAGGTCGCGATCGGCGAAGGCTTTTTGGGCGGTTTCGTTGACGATTTCCTGGACGATCTCGCCCATTACGCCCTTTCCGTAGAGCTTCTTCAAGAAGGAGATCGGGGCCTTGCCCTTGCGGAAGCCCTTGAGGTGAACCCGGCCCTTGAGCGACTCGAGGCGCTTGACCAGCCGTTCGTCAAGCTCGGCCGCCGACACCTTAACCGTGAAGCGGCGGTCTAGCCCTTCGGCGCTCTTCTCAATGACTTCCATGTTCAATCCAGTCCTGGCTATTCGGCCTCAACGTTCATGCCTTTCCGACCGCGCGCCCGTCGGGCCCATGCGACAAGGCTGGTGCGGATGGAGGGACTCGAACCCCCACGGGTCGCCCCACTGGAACCTAAATCCAGCGCGTCTACCAGTTCCGCCACATCCGCAGGGATCCTGGCGCCCTCCCCTTTGCGGCGGGACGGCGGTTTCGGAGCGGGCTTCTATAACAGAGAAAACCGGCCCGTCCAGCGCCTCAGAACCGCTTTTCGAACCACATGACGTCCCAGTACCGGCCGAACTTGCGCCCGACCTCGCTCAAGGTGGCGACATGGACGAAGCCGAACCGCTCATGGAGCGCCACGGAGGCAGGGTTGGGCGGGACGATGAGCGCATAGGCGCGGTGGACGTCCGTCGCGGCGAGCGCCTCGAACAGCGCTTCGTAAAGAGCGCGCCCCGCGCCGCGCCCCTGGCGCCCGAAGCCGACGAAGACCGAGACCTTCACCGAGGTCGCATAGGCCCCGCGCGGATCGAAAGGCCCGGCGTTGGCGAAACCGCATAGGCCGCTCTCGTCCTCGGCCACGAAGACGGGATGGCGGGGGTCGGCGCAGCGCTCCTCGATCCAGCGCCGCCGCTGCGCTTCGTCATGTTCGACGAGTTCGAAGGTGGCCGCCGTGTCGCGGATATAGGGATTGTAGACCGCATTGATCCCGGCCGCATCGGCTGGAATCGCGCGCCGCGCCACAGGCCCGCTCACGATCCGCCCTCGTCTTTCGCCGCTTCCGGAGGCGTCAGCAACGCGCGCAGCACCTGCGGCAGCGCCTCCGGCAGGTCCTCGGCGATGAGGCCCGGCCCCGCCGCCTGTCCGCAGGCGCCGTGCAGCCATACGGCCGCGGCCGCCGTCTCGAACCCCGGCGTTCCCTGCGCCCGCAGGCCGAGCGCCATGCCGGCCAGCACGTCGCCCGACCCCGCCGTGGCGAGATCGGGCGGGGCGTTCACATTGATCGCGGCCCGCCCGTCCGGCGCGGCGACGACCGTGTCGGCGCCTTTCAGGATCACCGTCGCGCCGGCTCGGGCCGCCGCGCGCCGCGCGGCTTCGAGCTTTCCGAGCGCCGCGATGTCGATGTCGGGAAACAAGCGCGCGAACTCGCCGGCATGGGGCGTGAGGATGTCGCCCTCTCGCAGCGCCTCGAACAGCGCTTCCGGCCTGTCCGCAAAACAGGTCAGCGCATCCGCGTCGAGCACGGCGGCGGCCCCGGCGCGCAATATCGCGAGGGTCTTGCGCGCCGTTTCAGGCTCGACCCCGGCGCCCGGCCCGATGAGCGCCGCCGTAAAGCGCCGGTCTTCCAGAACGGCCGCCACGCCCGCCGCGTCGGCGGCTTCGCGCAGCATGACCGCGGTCAGATGGGCCGCGTTCTCCGCCGCCGCCTCCGGCGGCGTCAGCACCGTGACGAGGCCGGCGCCCGCGCGCAGAGCCGCGCGCGCGGCGAGCCGCGCCGCGCCCGTCTTCAGCCGGCCGCCCGAGACGACCGCCGCATGACCGCGCGAATATTTGTGTGCTGAAAATCCCGGCCGCAGGAATTCGCGCGCCCATATGGCGGGCTGGTTCTCGAAAGTCCGGGGGCGGATTTCCTCAAGCGTCGAAAAGGGAATCCCGATATCGACGACCTCGACCGCCCCGCATAGCGCGCGCCCGGGAAACAGCACGTGGCCAGGTTTTTTCACAAAGAAGGTGACGGTGCGCGCCGCCCGGATCGCGGCGCCGGCATCGCCCCCCGCCACGTCGCCCGTGTCGGCGTCGATGCCGGAAGGAAGATCCACGGCCAGGACCTGCGCCGGATGGGCGTTGACGGCCTCGACCATCGCTCGCGCCGCGCCGTCGAGCGGACGCGACAGGCCGGTCCCGAAGAGCGCGTCGACGATAAGGCCCGCGCCCTCGAGCAGGGCCGGCGTCAGCGGCGCGATCTCGCCGCCGTAAAGCCCGGCCATGAGTCCGGCGTCGCCTTTGAGATTTTCCCGCTCGCCGAGCAGACCGACGCGAACGGGCCAGCCAGCCTCCGCCAGCTTTCGCGCCGCCACGAAGCCGTCGCCGCCATTGTTGCCGGGTCCACACAGTACGACCGTGGGACGCTTGCTCCAGCCGCGCATGACGGCGGCCGCGACGCCTTCCCCGGCGCGCTCCATCAGCGAGGCGGAGGCGACGCCCGACTTGACGGCGAGCGCGTCGGCGCGGCCCATTTCCGCCGCTGTGAGAAGAACCGGTCCCGTCACGGTTGACACCTTTCGCCCGACGCGATGATGCTGTCGCGCCCTCATCCGAGAGACCGCGCCATGAAGAAGATCGAAGCCATCATCAAACCCTTCAAGCTCGACGACGTAAAGGAGGCGCTTCACGAGATCGGCCTGCAGGGCATGACCGTGCTCGACGCGCGCGGGTTCGGCCGCCAGAAGGGACACACCGAGCTCTATCGGGGCGCGGAATACGTGGTCGATTTCCTGCCCAAGGTGAAGATCGAGCTCGTGGTTGACGACGCCCAGGCCGAGGCGGCCGTCGAAGCCATCGCGAAGGCGGCCCATTCGGGGCGAATCGGCGACGGCAAGATCTTCGTGAGCGCCATCGAGGACGCCGTCCGCATTCGCACTGGCGAGACAGGACGCGACGCAATCTAGCAATTTTCTTCTACTCGTGAGCGATTTCCGCTAAATCTGTAGCTTGGACGCAACGAAATTGTCGCAGACGATGCTGCGGCGCAAAAAATTTCTTGATTTCTCTTAACGGAAGGGCGCATCCTCTGCGCCCGTGCTGCGAGCTTCGCAGCATGGGCCGCGGGCGTTTGCATCCAGCGGCCGAAACGAACCGGCAGGAAGAACGAAAAGGAGCCTCGCCCATGTCCGTCGACGCCGTCCTTAAACGCATCAAGGACAAAGAAATCAAATATGTGGACCTGCGCTTCACCGACCCGCGCGGGAAATGGCAGCACGTCACCTTCGACAGCGCGCTCGTCGACGAAGACTTCCTGACGGAAGGCACGATGTTCGACGGCTCTTCCATCGCTGGCTGGAAGGCCATCAACGAGTCCGACATGATTTTGATGCCGGACGCGTCGACGCTTATCGAGGATCCTTTTTTCGCGCAGCCGACGCTGACGCTGATATGCGACGTGCTCGAACCCTCGACCGGCCAAGCCTACAGCCGCGACCCGCGCAGCACCGCGAAAGCGGCCGAAGCCTATTTGGCTTCGACGGGAATCGGGGACACCGCCTATTTCGGCCCGGAAGCGGAATTTTTCGTTTTCGACGACGTACGCTGGTCCACCGAGCAGAACAACACCGGCTATCTGATCGACTCCGTCGAAGGTCCGTACAACTCCGCGACCGGTTATCCCACCGGCAACCTCGCCCACCGGCCGGCGCCGAAAGGCGGCTACTTCCCGGTGCCTCCAGTCGATTCCGCACAGGACATGCGCTCGGAAATGCTCGCCATGCTGGCGGAGATGGGCGTGACGCCGGAGAAGCATCACCACGAGGTCGCGCCCTCCCAGCACGAGCTCGGCATGAAGTTCGCCACGCTCACGCGCATGGCCGACTCCATGCAGATCTACAAATACGTCGTTCAACAGGTCGCCGCGAGCTACGGCAAGACCGCGACCTTCATGCCCAAGCCCGTCTTCGGCGACAACGGTTCCGGCATGCACGTCCACCAGTCGATCTGGAAGGACGGCAAGCCGACCTTCGCCGGCGATCGCTATGCGGATCTTTCCGAGACCTGCCTTTACTACATCGGCGGGATCATCCGCCACGCCCGTGCGATCAACGCCTTCGCGAACTCGACGACCAACAGCTACAAGCGCCTCGTGCCGGGCTATGAGGCGCCGGTGCTGCTTGCTTATTCGGCGCGCAACCGCTCGGCCTCGGTGCGCATTCCGTGGGTGGCCTCGCCGAAAGGCAAGCGCATCGAAACGCGCTTCCCCGACGCGGCCGGGAACCCTTATCTCACCTTCACCGCGCTTCTGATGGCCGGCCTTGACGGGATCGAAAACAAGATCCATCCGGGCGATCCGATGGACAAGGATCTCTACGATCTGCCGCCGGCGGAGCTCAAGGACGTTCCGACAGTCTGCCACAGCTTGCGCGACGCGCTCGACGCGCTCGACCGCGACCGGGCGTTCCTCAAGAAAGGCAACGTCTTTAACGACGACCAGATCGACGCCTATATCGAGCTCAAGAACGCCGAGGTGAAGCGCTTCGAAACCGCGCCGCACCCGGTCGAGTTCGCGATGTATTATTCGAGCTGATCCGCGCGAGATACGATTGAGCCGGAAGGCCGGGGGCGATACCCCGGCCTTTTCCTTGTGCGCCGTTCCCTGCTCTTCTCTTCCGGACGGGCCTGCTTGACTTGCGCGCACAAAAGTAACCATGATGTTACTTATGAATTCGCGCCCGCCTTCGGAAGACGCCTCCTGGGATCTCGTTTTTCAGGCGCTCGCCCATGAGAGCCGCCGGCGCATGCTCGACATCCTCAAGGACCGGCCGGGGCTGACTGTCGGCGCGCTGGCGGGCGCTTTCGACGTCTCGCGCATCGCCGTGATGAAGCATCTCGCCGTACTCGAGGAGGCCGGCCTCGTCGTTTCGCAGAAAGACGGGCGCGCGCGCCGCCTCTATTTCAATCCCATGCCGATCCAGCTCGTCTATGACCGCTGGACGGACCAATACAGCGCCTACTGGAGCGGACAGGTCGCCGACATCAAACGCCGGGCCGAAGCCCGCGCGCGCGAGCAGAAAAAAGCGGAAAAGGACAAAAGACAATGACAGAGAAGAAATACGCCGAGCGCGCCGTCTACAGAACGCTCATCAAGGCGCCGATCGAGAAAGTCTGGTCCGAACTGGTCGACACGACCTCTCCCCGCCCCTTCTTCTTCAACGCAAAATGCGAAACGCCAAGCGGCATGAGAGCCGGGACGCCCTATCGGATGATCACCCGGGACGGAAAGTTCGTGTCCGTCGTCGGCGAGATCCTCGAATTCGAGCCGCCCTACCGCTTCGTGCAGTCCTTCCGCTTCACGAACATGGACGAAGGGCCGTGCAAGGTGACCTATACGCTGAAGGAAACGCCGGAGGGCGTCGAATTCTCTCTCATCACGGAGAATGTTCCGGCCAGCGGAAAGATGGAGAAGTCCATGGCGCAGGGCGGCTCTTTCATCGCCGAGAATCTCAAGTCCTGGTGCGAGCGCGGCAAGCCGACCTTCCCCGGCCGGCTGATGCTCGCGATGTTCGGCCTCATGACTCCGCTGACCCCCAAGTCATGCGCGCCGAAAACTGGCCGCTTGAAAGGCGCGCATGACGCGCGAACCCGTTCGAAATATAAACGAGCGGACCGAAAGACGCTATCCTTCGCCAAACCGAGCCTAGGAGAGAAGCATGTCCGACATGTCGATAAAACCGCCCGTCTGGTTCTGGGTCGTCGCTGCTGCGGCGATCGTCTGGACCCTGATCGGCGTCGCCTCATACTTCATGGATGTCACGATGAGCGAGGAGACGCTCGCCAAAATGCCTGAGACGCAGCGGGAGATCTATGAAACGCGCCCTTCCTGGATCGTCGGCCTCTACGCCGTCGCGGTTTTCTCCGCCTTCGCCGGCGCCGTCTTTCTGGCGCTCAAGAAACGCTGGGCGACTCCGCTGTTCGGCGTCTCGCTCGTCGCCGTCGTCGCGCAGATGGGCTACGTTCTGTTCGGCATGAAAGTCATCGCAACGCTCGGGGCGAGCGCGGCGATCTTTCCCGCCGTGATCGTCATTATTGGCGCCTTCCTGTTCTGGTTTTCAATGCGGGCCAAGGCCAGAGGCTGGCTGCGGTAATCGCGCCGGCCGCAACGGCTCTTCGTCCGTAGACGCAAGGTCTCGCCAGCCGCCTCGATGCGCCGGACGCGGTTTACGCCGCGGCGGCTTCCGCTTCGGCCGCTTCGAGTCCGAGTGCCAGATCGGCGAGAATATCGCGCGCCGCCTCGACCCCGAGCGAAAGCCGTATGAGCCCTTCGGTAATGCCGGCTTCGCGGCGCTCCTCCTCCGGAATGCCGGCATGCGTGACCGACCACGGGTGACAGGCGAGGCTTTCCACCCCGCCGACCGAGGCCGCGATCGAAAAGATCGAAAGCGACTCGAGAAAGCGCTTTGAGGCCGCGAACCCGCCTTTCAGCTCAAAGGACAGGATCGCGCCGAAGCCGTCCTGCTGGCGCGCGGCTATCGCATGGCCGGGATGGGAGGCTAGCCCCGGATAATAGACCTTCGCCACGGCGGGGTGATCGTCGAGCGCCTCGGCGGCGCGGCGGGCGTTCTCCTCCTGGGCGGCGAGGCGCAGGGGCAGCGTCCTCAGTCCTCGAAGGGACAGCCATGAGTCGAACGGACTCGCCGTCGAGCCGATACAGTTCGCCCACCAAGCGAGTTCCTCCACCTTCGCCGCATCTTTCGCCACCACCGCGCCGCCGACGACGTCCGAATGTCCGTTTAGATACTTCGTAGTTGAATGAATAACGAAATCGGCGCCGCGCTCGATCGGGCGTTGCAGAACCGGCGAGAGGAAAGTGTTGTCCACCGCCGTCAGCGCGCCCGCCGCATGGGCCTTGCGGATGGCGGCCGCAAGATCCGTGATGCGCAGAAGCGGGTTCGATGGCGTTTCTATCAGCACCAGCTTCGGCCCCTTCTCCAGCGCAGCGTCGAAGGCGGCCTCGTCAGTGAAGTCTACATATTCGACGTAAATGTCGCCGCGTCTTGCGCGCGCGTTCAAAAGCCGGCGCGTGCCGCCGTAACAGTCATGCGGCGCCACCACCAGATCGTCGGCGATCAGAAGATGCAGCACGAGATCGACCGCCGCCATGCCCGACGACACCACGACGGCGCCCGCGCCGCCTTCGAGCTCGGCGACCGCCTTGGCGAAGATCGCCCGCGTCGGATTGTTGGTGCGCGAATAGTCGCAAGGCGGCTTTACGCCGACTTCGTCATAAGCATAGGTCGCCGACAGATAGAGCGGCGGCATGACGGCGCGAAAGGCCGCATCGGCGCGCACGCCCGCCCCGGCGGCGATGGTGCGCGGGTCGGACCTGTCGGCCGTGCGCGCGGCGGCGCGCACGGCGCGGTCGGTTGACGCTATGGGTTGGGACATGACCGGTCTTCCTTTCCTCTCAAGGTCCACAACCCATCGAGTTTTCGCGGAACACCGGACTTCGGCGGCGCGCGCCCCGCAGGGCTTGTCGCCTCCTCATCTCTCGGCTGGCGGGCCGGCCGAAGCCTTTCCGCCACCGCAGGAGTTGGCACCTTTCCCGCGGGGAGCGGCGTTCCCCTTGGGTGGTTGCCCCGGCGTCACAGGGCCTGTCCCTCAGCCGGTCTCGATGAGCAACCGCAGCATTACGGACAAGACTGGAGCGCGTCAAGGCGAATTTTCCGCCGTTTTTGGCGGAATCTGCTCCCGCGATCGTCAGGCGCCGGGCGCCCTTGATGGCTCCGGCGCGCCGGCGCATGAAATATTCATGAGCGTAAACATCGCCCGCGAGGGCCTCGTCTTCATCGTCGCAATCGATCGCGCGGACCGGCGCAACGCCGTCGACCGCGCGACGGCGGAGGCGTTGGCGGCGGCCTTCCGAACCTTCGAGACGGACAAGACCCTCGCCGTCGCCGTGCTGACCGGCGCGGGCGGGACCTTTTGCGCGGGCGCCGACCTGAAGGCCGTCGCCGAAGGCAGGGGCAACCGCGCCGCGCCGGACGGCGACGGGCCGATGGGTCCTACACGGATGAAGCTGTCGAAGCCCGTGATCGCCGCAGTCGAAGGCTTCGCGGTCGCCGGCGGGCTCGAACTCGCGCTCTGGTGCGACCTGCGCGTCGCGGCGCGCAACGCGACCTTCGGCGTTTACTGCCGGCGCTTCGGCGTGCCCCTCATCGACGGCGGCACGGTGCGCCTGCCGCGGCTGATCGGCGCCTCGCGGGCGATGGACATGATCCTCACGGGCCGCGGCGTCGGCGCGGAGGAGGCTTTCGGCTGGGGCCTCGTCAACCGCCTCTGCGAGCCGGGCGAGGCGCTTTCCGCCGCGACAGCGCTCGCCCGTGACCTCGCCGCCCTGCCCCAGACATGCCTCAGAAACGATCGCGCCTCGGCGCTGGAGCAGTGGGGGCTTGGGGAAAGCGAGGCCCTTGCGAACGAATTCCGGCATGGGCTACGGACCCTCGAATCGGGCGAGACGGTTCAGGGCGCGGCGCGCTTTTCCGCCGGCGAAGGCCGCGGCGGCGGGCGGCTCGACTGAGCTTCTCGCCGCCATCGGCGATGATCGACATCTGCGAAGAAACGGCTGGGTGATGGCGCGTACGGCGAAAGCGAAAGCGACGGCTGATCTGTTCGGCGGCGAGTACACCGCGAAGGACATCGAGGTCCTCGAGGGCCTCGAGCCCGTGCGCAAACGCCCCGGCATGTATATCGGCGGGACAGACGAAAAGGCGCTGCACCACCTTTTCGCCGAAGTCCTCGACAACGCCATGGACGAAGCGGTCGCCGGCCACGCCACGCGCATCGAGGTGGAGCTGCATGAGAACGGCTATGTGTCGGTGACCGACAACGGCCGCGGCATTCCCGTCGACCCTCATCCGAAGTTCAAGAACAAATCCGCCCTCGAAGTCATCATGACGACGCTTCACGCGGGCGGGAAGTTCGAGGGCAAGGCCTATCAGACGTCGGGCGGCCTGCACGGGGTCGGCGTGTCCGTGGTGAACGCGCTCTCCGACGACCTCATCGTCGAAGTTTGCCGCAACCGGACCATGTGGCGCCAGGCCTACAGCCGCGGCAAGCCGCGCACGAGGCTGGAGAAGGGCGGCGACGCCCCCAACCGCCGCGGCACCATGGTGATGTTCCATCCGGATCCGGAGATTTTCGGCGACAAGGCGCGCTTCAGGCCGGCCCGGCTTCACCGCATGGCGCGCTCGAAAGCCTATCTCTTCGGCGGCGTCGAGATCCGCTGGAAATGCGCGCCTTCTCTCATCAAGGACGACACGCCCGCCGAGGCGGTATTTCGTTTCGAGCAGGGGCTCACCGATTATCTTGCGAGCCTCGCCGCGGGCCGTCCGCTCGTCGTCGACGAGATGTTCGCCGGCAAGGTCGACCGAAAGGAAGACGGCGGCCACGGCTCCGTCGAGTGGGCGGTCGTATGGGGCGCGGCCGGTTTCGGCGACGCGGACGGGTTCGTCAACTCCTACTGCAACACCATTCCGACTGCGGAAGGCGGCACGCACGAGAACGGCCTGCGCGCCGCGCTCTCGAAGGGCCTCAAGGCCTACGCCGACATGACGAACAACAAGAAGGCCGCCGCGATCACGCCCGAAGACGCGATGGGCACGGCGGGCGCGCTGCTTTCCGTGTTCATCCGAAACCCGGAGTTCCAGGGCCAGACCAAGGACAAGCTCGCTACGGCCGAGGCCGCGCGCCTCGTCGAGAACGCCGTGCGGCCGGCCTTCGACCACTGGCTCGCCAGCCACCCGAAGCAGGCCGACCAGCTTCTGCAATGGGTGATAGACCGGGCCGATGAACGCCAGCGCCGCCGGCGCGAGAAGGAGGTCTCCCGCGCCGCCGCCACGCGCAAGCTGCGCCTGCCCGGCAAGCTCGCCGACTGCACGCAGAAGGAAAGGAAGGGCACGGAGATTTTCCTCGTCGAAGGCGATTCCGCCGGCGGCTCGGCCAAGCAGGCGCGCAACCGCGCGACCCAGGCGATCCTGCCCCTGCGCGGCAAGATTCTCAACGTCGCTTCGGCCGGCCGCGACAAGATCGCCCAGAACCAGGAGATTCAGGACATCGTCCAGGCGCTCGGCGTCGGCTTGGGGCCGAAATTCGACCTCCAGGACCTGCGCTACGAAAAGGTCATCATCATGACCGACGCAGACGTGGACGGGGCGCATATCGCGGCGCTGCTCATCACCTTCTTTCATCAGGAGATGCCCGAGCTCATCAACGCCGGCCGGCTGTATCTCGCCCAGCCGCCGCTCTATCGCCTGACGGCGGGCGGAAAGTCCGTCTACGCCATGAACGAGGAGGAGCGCGACCGGCTCGTCAAGACCGCGTTCAAGCCGAACCAGAAGGTCGAGGTCTCGCGCTTCAAGGGGCTCGGCGAGATGATGCCGGCCCAGCTCAAGGAGACGACGATGAATCCGGAAACGCGCGCGCTCGCGCGCGTCGTCATCCCCGAAGACCGCGCCGAAACGGCCGCCGATCTCGTCGAGCGCCTGATGGGCCGCAGACCCGAAGCGCGCTTCCAGTTCATTCAGGAAAACGCCGCCTTCGTGCGCGAGGAGCTGGATATCTGACGCACTACTGCGCGGTGATTCCGCCGTCGACCTTGAACTCCGAGCCGGTGACGAAGCGGCTTTCGTCCGAGGCGAGATAGACGACGACATGGCCGACATCCTCCGGCTCGCCGAGCCGGCGCAGCGGAATCTGGCGCGCGAGCCGCCTTTCGCCCTCCTCGCCGCCGCCGCCGAGCGCGATCAACGGATCGACGATCGGCGTGCGCGTGAAAACAGGGTGCACGGAATTGCACCGGATGTCGTAGCCCGCCGACGCGCAATGCAGCGCTATCGACTTCGACATCATCCACACCGCCGCCTTGGCGGCGTTGTAGGCGAGCATGTTCCCGTGCGCTATCATTCCGGCTACGGATGAAATATTGATGATGGAGGCCGGCTGGGACTTCTTCAGGTAAGGCATGGCGAGCTGCGTGCCGATGAAGATCGAATCGACGTCGATCTCGAAAGTGCGCCGCCATCCCTCCCAGGTCTCGTCCTCGATATTGCCCCAGCCGCCGACGCCGGCGTTGTTGACGAGCACGTTTATCCCGCCCATCGCCCTGTCGGCTTCGGCGAGCGCCGCTTCCCAGTGCGCCTTCTTCGTCACGTCATGGACGGCCGAGAAGGCCGCGCCCGGATGCGCCTTGTCGATCTCGACGGCGACGCGCGCCGCCCCTTCGCCGTTGACGTCGGTGACGAAGACCCTGGCCCCATGCGCCACGAACATGCGCGCGAAGCACGCGCCGAGCCCCTGCGCCCCGCCCGTGATGAACGCCTTCTTGCCCGCAAGCCGTCCCGCGCCGCCCTCAGCCATGTCGCCTCCTCGATGTCGCGTGCGGGGCGATGCTAGGCCGCCGCGCGCCGCGACGACAGCGCGAGGCGCAGTCGTTTTCCCCAAACAAAGGAGCCCATGCCCGGGCTTGCGTCTCAGGCGACATTCGGCTGACGGACTGTCTGGTCTGCGCGCCCGGCCAAAAGGCCGGCGATGGAAATATCCTCGTCAAGCGCATCCCAGCGCAAACCGAGGGCCGTGATCTCGATTGCCTCGCGTTCGCGGGGTTTTGCATGCAGCAGGCGAGGAAACCAGGCCAAAGGCGCGCCGATGGCGCGCCCGTCATTGAGCTCCACCCACATCGTACTGTCGTCAAAGCGCGCCTTAGCGGCCGAAATGGTCATGCCATGCCTGCTCGATCCGCGTGCGGTTAGCTTCAACCAAAGAGATCATATCTTTCAGCTCTTTCGAATTGAACCCAAAGCTTTCGGCTGCGCAAACAGCCGGATGGAGCCAAATCTTCGCTTCATTTCCGCCGCTTCGCACATGCGCATGAACAGGCTCGCGGGGGCTTCCCTCGTTTGAATAGAAGAAGAGGCGGCAAGGCCCTTGCTTCAGTACGGGCGGCATTGCTCTCCCGCATATTTCAATCGGTTCAGCGCGAAGCGTTCATGCCTAAGGCCTCACCCCTCCTCATGGACCTGCTTCATCGCCTCGCGCATGAATTCCTCCATGTGCCGGCGAATCTGGTGGTCGGACTGTTCGACGCCGGCGGCGTCGAAATCGGCGCGGAGCTTGCGGAAGACGTCCTCGTCGCCGGCCTCCTGCAGGTCGGCCTTGATGACGGAGGCCACATATTCGGCGGCCTTGTCGCCTTCGAGTCCGAGAAGCTTCGCCGCCCATTGCCCGAGAAGCTTGTTGCGCCGCGCCTCGGCCTTGAACCGCAGCGTAGCGTCATGAGCGAATTTCTTCTCGAAACTCTCTTTCCGGTCGTCAAAACTCGTCATCTGCGCCTCTCGAAAATGAACGGAACGGATGGGCGTATCGGGCGGGCGGCGGCCCCCCGCCAAGGTCTTTAGCCGGGATTTCCGGGGCCGTCACGGGCTTGCAGGCGCAAGGCGCCGCAACCGGCGCGGGCGGGGCCCGCGGGGGTTCCCTTGGCCGGCCTTCCGGCCTATAGACGCCGCCTTCTCCCCCGCCGGGGCGTATGCTAGCGATGGAGGCGACGGGCGAGGCCCGCCGCGCCCCGAAGCGCGCCGCGGCCGCCCGGACCGGCGGCGTATTGACGAATTCTGAGCGAGGACGACCCCCATGGCCCGCCGCAAGCAAATCTACGAAGGCAAGGCGAAGATCCTGTTCGAGGGGCCGGAGCCCGGCACCCTCATCCAGTATTTCAAGGACGACGCCACCGCCTTCAACAACCAGAAGCGCGCCGTGCTGGAAGGCAAGGGCGTGCTCAACAACCGCATCTCCGAGTTCATCATGCTCGGCCTGGAGCGCATCGGCGTGCCGACCCACTTCATCAGGCGGCTGAACATGCGCGAGCAGCTCATCCGCCATGTGGAGATCATTCCGCTCGAAGTGGTGGTGCGCAACGTCGCGGCGGGCTCCATCGCCAAGCGTCTGGGGCTGGAGGAAGGCTCCGCCCTGCCGCGCTCGGTGATCGAGTTCTATTACAAGAACGACGCGCTCGGCGATCCCATGGTCGCGGAAGAGCACATCACCGCCTTCAACTGGGCGAGCCCGCAGGAGATCGACGACATGATGGCGCTCGCCCTGCGCATCAACGACTTCCTCGCCGGGCTGTTCGCCGGCGTCGGCATCCGCCTCGTCGACTTCAAGGTCGAGTTCGGCCGGCAATATGAGGGCGACATGGTGCGCCTCGTCGTCGCGGACGAGATCAGCCCCGATTCCTGCCGGCTGTGGGACATGGAGTCCGGCGACATCATGGACAAGGACCGCTTCCGCAAGGATCTCGGCGGCGTCACCGAGGCCTATCGCGAGGTGGCGCGCCGGCTCGGCGTGCTGCGCGACGTCGAAGGCCAGGGCGCGCGCGGGCCTGTGCTGGTCACCGACAACGAGAAGTAAGGCCTGCCTTTCGCGCCTGCGCGGCGAGGCGCCGCGCCGCGGCGCCAGGCGCGAATGCTTGCAATCGGATCCCGCCCCCGTTATGAGGCGCAAAAAATGCGCCTTGCGGGGTCGGCCTTGTCGGTCAGAACGTCCCTTATCGGAATCGCGCTCGCCGTCGCGGCGGCCGGCGTCGCCGCCCCTTCGGCGCGCGCCCAAAACACGTCGGGCGTGTCGAACGCCGACGTGAAGGCCGGCGACCGGGCGGTCGAGTACCGCGCCGCCTTCGCGCCGGCCCATGACGGGCGCGAGGCCGCCTTCGCCCATCGGCTGCATTATCAGCATTCGTTCAACGACAGCTGGCGGGCGCGCGTCATCGTCAGCCAAAGAAAGCGCGGCGACGGCGACCTCGACTTCCGCTCGGCGACGCTCGACGCGCGCTGGCAGTTTCTGGAGGACGAGGAAGCGGGCTGGGACAGCGCCTTCAATTTCGACGTGGTCATTCCCGACGACGGCGACGGGCCGGGACGCGTGCGCGTCGGCTGGCTGGCGAAGGTCGAGCCCGGCGAGGGCCCGTGGGAGCTGCGCGGCAATCTCTACGCCGGCCGGGAATATGGCGATCGCGCCCGCGACGGGCTGACGCTCGAGACCCGTTTCGAGGCGACGCGCGGCTTCGGCGACGGGTTCCGCTTCGGCGCGCAGATGTTCAACGATTACAACGCCACCGCCGATCTCGGCGGTTTCGACGACCAGCGCCATCAGCTCGGCTTCGTGGCGAAGGGAAAGATCGCGCGGGGGCTGAAATACGAGGCCGGCGCCCTGTTCGGCCTGTCCGCGCGCGCGCCCGACGCCGACATGCGCTTTTTCCTGTCCTACGGCTTCTGACGGCGCGCGCCGGCCGCGGCCAGCCGTTCGAACGCCCGGCCGAAGACGGCGTGGCTGTGCAGAGGCTCGTCGCTCGCGCCCAGGGCGGCGTAAAACCGGCGCGCCTGATAATTCCGCGGCATCGAGGCCCACCACAGATGCGTCGCGCCGCGTCGGCGCGCGCGCGCCGCGACCGCGGCCATCAGCCGGCGGCCGACCCCGGCCCGCCGCCAGGCCGGCTCCACATAGATGTCGATGAGATACATGCCCCGCTCGCCGTGGTCGGTCGTAAAGCTGTCGTGCGAAAGCGCATAGCCCGCCGGCGAGGGACGCGGGTCGCCCGCCTCCATCGCCTCGGCGATATCCGCGAAGACGAAAGCCCTGCGCCCGAACAGCGCGCCCCGGAAGCGGCGCGGATCGAGCCGTCCGGTCGGCAGGCCAGAATGGGCGTTCAGCGCGTCGCACATGGCCACGATGGCCTTGAGATCGCCGGGCGCGGCGGCGCGAACGGAAATGATCGGACTCATCGGCGCGGAAGGCTCCTGCGAATCGGCGGCGGGGATATAGGGCGCGCGCGGCGAAACCGGAACCCGAATTTGCAGGAGCAGGCTGCGCGGCGCGACGCCTCGCGCGCCCTTCTCTCTCCCCCGCCCGTTTCGGCTGTTGCGGGAATCGCGGGGTCGCTTTATGGGATCGGCGCAGCCGCGCGAGGCCTTCATGAAAGCGAAAATCCACATCACCCTCAAACCCGGCGTGCTCGACCCGCAAGGCAAGGCGATCGAAGGCGCGCTCAGGGGCCTCGGCTTCGACACCGTCAGCGACGTGCGTCAGGGCAAGGAGATCGTGCTCACCCTCGACGAGACCGACGAGGCCGCCGCGCGCGCCAAGGCCGAAGAGATGTGCAAAAAGCTCCTCGCCAATCCGGTGATGGAGAACTACGCCATCGAGATCACGGCCTGAGCCATGAAGCCTTCGGTCATCGTCTTTCCCGCCTCCAATTGCGACCGGGACGCGGCCGCGGCGCTCGAAATGGCGACCGGCAAGAAGCCCCGCATGGTCTGGCACGGCGACAGCGAGCTTCCCGACACGGACTTCATCGTGCTGCCGGGCGGATTCTCCTATGGCGACTATCTGCGCGCCGGGGCGATGGCGGCGCGCTCGCCGATCATGCGCGCGGTCGTGGAGAAGGCGCGCGACGGAACGCCCGTGCTCGGCATCTGCAACGGATTCCAGATCCTGTGCGAGGCGGGCCTTCTGCCCGGCGCGCTGCTGCGCAACGCCGGCCTCGATTTCGTGTGCCGGACCGTCGCGCTGCGCGTCGAGAACAGCCAGTCCCTGTTCACCAGCGGCTTCGCCCAGGGCCAGTATGTGAACTTCCCCGTCGCCCATCACGACGGCAATTACTTCGCCGACGCGGAGACGCTGAACCGCCTCGAAGGCGAGGGCCGCGTCGCCTTCCGCTATGTGGACAATCCCAACGGCTCGGCGCGCGACATCGCCGGCGTTCTCAACGAGGCCGGCAACGTTCTCGGCATGATGCCGCACCCGGAGCGCGCAATCTCGCCGCTGCTCGGCGGCGTCGACGGCGCGGCCTTTTTCCGCGGCCTGCTCGAAGCGGCCTGATCGCCGGCGGCGCGGCGCCGCGTTCCGGGTCGAAAAAGCCTGCATGTCCTTTATCGCGTCCTGCTTCAGTCTCGTCCCATGCGCGGGACGACAGGCAGTTTAAGGCCGGCGCGAAAGGCGGGGATAACTATCCGCGCCAGTGCGGAGTCGCTCTCGCAGCGGGCGAAAAGTCTTCATGAAATCAATAGGTTGGTTCCGTTCTCCCGCGCCAGAATTTCGTATACGATGGCGCCCGGACGGCGCGGATCGAAAAAAAATCGGCGCGCACCGGCGATTTTTTTTCAGGCGCGCGGGACGGGTTCTTCCGCAGCGCCAGGCTGTCCCGATCGCCGCCCGCCGGCGATCGGCCCTTGCGAACGGCTTTTCCTGAAAGGCCCGGCGTTGCGCGGGGCTTGCGGATTTTTTCCCCGAGCCGGCCGGCCAGCCTTGCCATGCCGGCGAAATGCCGACATTTTCCGCCGCGGAGAGGTGGCCGAGTGGTCGAAGGCGCTCCCCTGCTAAGGGAGTAAGCGGTCAAAAGCCGCTTCGAGGGTTCGAATCCCTTCCTCTCCGCCATCGGCGGCCAGTCCCGCAAGCAGTCATGGCCGTCCCGAGCGCGACCCGCAAAAGCCTGAAGATCATCGCGTTCGACCCCACGCGCCGCAGCGATCGCCTCAAGGCGGCGGGCAGGTCTTCCGCGATGACCAGGAAAGACCGATCTCATTTGATCCGGTCAATCAGCACGCCGGAAGGAATCCGGCGCAAGACATGGCGATCCGCCCGGCGGTGAAAGGGTTCCGGCCTTCGCCTTTAACGCCGACGAACGCGCCTGGCTGATTCGGCTGAAACGTTATCGGCTCACGCCGAAACCAGTTCGCATTTCCGCTCGGTGCTCGGGTCGATGACGCCGGAGACTTCGGTGATCCGGGCGACGGGAAAGCCCGACAGCAGAGAGTGTTCGCGGATCGCCTCCTCGCTCTCCGCAAGATAGATGCAGAATGTCTTGTCCCGCGTCACGTAAGAGTGCTGCCATTGAATTCCCCTGAGCTTGCCCAGCGCCGCATTCGACTTGCTGGCAGCCTCGCCCAGCTGCGTCGGACCCAAATCGCCCACGCCCGGGATATCTCGTTCGATCACGTATTTCCTCAACATGTCCGTCTCCCTTCCGATCTGTTGGACGGCGCCAACATGGCGGACGGGCCGCTTGTCGGGCAGATGGCGAATATGACATAGTAGATAGTGAAAAACGCCAAAGGGGCGCCGTCATGATGAATGTGGCCGTCCTTTTTCTGAACGGCGGCTGCGCCTCGACGGCGACGTTGCCCACAGAGATATTCTGCAACGCCGGCGTGTTCTGGAATCTCGTCAGCGGCGAGCCGCCGCGACCGCGGTTCCGCGTGACGACGGCGTCGCTCGACGGCGAGCCCGTGAGGACCGATCGCCTGATCAGCCTGCGGCCGGAGCGCTCTTTCAGGGACATCGCATCGCCGCATCTCGTTTTCGTGCCGGCCGGCGGCCTTGAGCTCGAGGCGCTCGCGCAGAACGGCTACGACATTGATGCGGTCATCGACCGAAACGTCGAAACGGTCGGCTGGCTCAAACGCTGGGCTGAAGACGGCGCGCAGATCGCCGCCGTATGCTCCGGCGTCGCGCTGGTCGCCGAAGCGGGCCTTCTCGACGGAAAGCCTGCGACGGCTCATTGGGGCCTGGTGGAGCAATATGCCCGACGCTTTCCCCGCGTCGATTGGCGGCCGGAATATCTGGTGACCGACGCCGGCCGCTTCTATTGCGGCGGGGGAATCAACTCCGCGGCCGACCTCGCCCTTTATCTCGTCGAGAAATTTTGCGGGCGTGAAACCGCGACGCGATGCGCGAAAGCGTTGCTGATCGAAATGCCGCGCACATGGCAGAACGCATTCACCCATTTCTCCATGCGGCCGCCGCATGACGACGAGCGCATTCACCGGGCGCAGGGGTGGCTGCAGAAAAACTATTCGCAAGTCGTACGGATAGAGACGCTCGCGGCGGAGCTTGGCATGAGCGCGCGCAACTTCATCCGACGCTTCAAGCAGGCCACCGGCGAAACGCCAATGGGCTATCTTCAGTCGCTCCGGATCGCGATGGCCAAGCGCCTTCTCGAAAACGGCCGTCTGACGATTCAGGAGGTGGCCCAGGAAGTCGGTTACGCCGATCTCATTTTCTTTCGCGCTCTGTTCAAGCGCCATACGGGAACGTGCCCGAACGATTACAGAAAGCGGTTCGGCGGCCAAGGACCGCAACCCGTCGTCTGACGGCGCTGGCGGCGGCTTCCCCTGCCCTGCCCGATCAGATCGCCACGCACGCGACCGGCGCGCCGGCGGACGCGGGCGGCGCCCCGGCCGGCCGGCGGATGAGAACGTCGGCGCGCGCGAAGACTGACAACAGCGAGCTGTCCTGATTCCCGAAGGCTGCGACGCGGCGCGCGCCGTCCTCGCCTTCGATCAGGCGCGCGCGCAGATACGTCTCGCGCGGTCCGGTCGCCGGCAGCGGCGTTTCCGTCCGGGCGCGGATGAGGCGCGCCTCTCCCGCCTGGCCGAGAAGGCGCGCGACGGCCGGCTTGAGCAGCAAAATCGCCATGACCAGCGCCGAGGCCGGATTGCCCGGCAGCCCCAGCGCGGCCGCGCTTTTCCCCGGCGCGAACCAGGTCGGCTTGCCCGGCTTGACCGCGACCTTCTCGAAAAGCGGCCGGAAACCGAGATCGGCGAAGACCGCGCGCATGAAGTCGCGCTCGCCCACGGACGCGCCGCCGATGGGAACGATGAGGTCGCAGTCCGTCGCCTGCGCGACCAGCCGCCGAATGGCGCTCCTTTCGTCGGGCGCGATCCCGAGGAACGTCGCGTCTGCGCCCCAGCCTTCGATCATGGGGCCGAGCCCGTATGGGATCGAGCAGACGATCTGATCCGGCTCCAGATCTTTTCCCGGGAGGACCAGCTCGTCGCCATTGGCGATGAGCGCGACGCGCGGGCGGCGAACGACGGGAAGGCGCGCCGCGCCGGCGGCCGCCGCCAGCGCGAGCGCGGGGCCCGTCAGCCGCGTCCCCCTTTCGAGCAGGCGCTCGCCTTCGCGGAAGTCGATTCCGGCCGCGCGAATGTTGCCCGGCTTCGCCTGCGCCTTGGCGACGACGATCTCGCCGCCTTCGGCGCGCGCCTCTTCCTGAACGAGCACGTGGTCGGCGCCTTCGGGAACGGGCGCGCCGGTGAATATGCGCACCGCGCCGCCCGCCGGCAGCGGCCCGGCGAACCGTTCGCCTGCGGAGGAGACGCCGGCGAGCGAAAGCCGCGCGCCTTCCGCCTGCGCCTCGGCGAAACGGACCGCATAGCCGTCCATGGCCGAGGCGGCGAAGGGCGGCTGGCTGAGCGCGGCGACGACAGGCGCGGCGAGCGTGCGGCCCGCGGCCTCTTCGACGGCGACCTCCTCAGCGCCGAGCGGAGAAAGCGCGCGGCGGATCGTCTCGACGGCTTCGGCGACGGAGATCATGAATCCCCGTCCCGCCGGTAATCGCCCGACGCGCCGCCGGTCTTCTCGACGAGCGCCACCGTTTCGATGGACATCGACCGGTCCGCCGCTTTCAGCATGTCATAGAGCGTCAGACACGCGACCGACACGGCGGCGAGCGCTTCCATCTCGACGCCGGTGCGCGCCGTCGTCTTCACCCGCGCCGTCACGCGCACGCCGCCGGCGGCCTCGTCGGGCGCGGCCTCCACGGCGACGCTGGAGAGCGGCAGCGGATGGCACAGCGGGATGAGATCGGCCGCGCGTTTTGCGCCCATCACCCCCGCGAGTTCGGCCGTCGCGGCCGCGTCGCCTTTCTTTCCGCGGCGCGTGCGGACGATCTCCAGCGCTTCGGCGCTCATGCGCACGAAACCGGACGCGACGGCTTCGCGCGCCGTCTCGGCCTTTTGCGTCACGTCGACCATGCGCGGGCGGCCGGCGGCGTCGAAATGGGTGAGCGGCGAATCTTCCTTGCCCATCCTATTTCTCCATGAGCCGCGGCATCAGCTCGACAAGGTTGCAGGGCCGGTAGCGCGCGTCGAGCTCATAACGGATGATCTCATCCCAGGCGTCCTTCACCGCGCCGGTCGAGCCCGGCAGCAGGAAAATGAACGTGCCGCGCGCTAGCCCCGCGCAGGCCCGCGACTGCAAGGTCGACAGCCCCACCGTGCGATAGCTTGCCTGATGGAAGATGACGGAGAAGCCTTCGATCTCTTTCTCGAAGAGCGGCCTGACCGCCTCCACCGTGACGTCGCGGCCGGTGAGCCCGGTGCCTCCCGTCGTGATGACGACGTCTACGGACGGATCGTCGATCCATGCGCGGACCTGCGCGCGGATTGCGTCCGCGTCGTCGCGCAGCAGCTTGCGGTCGGCGAGCACGTGTCCCGCGGCTTCGAGCCGGTTCTTCAGCGTCTCGCCCGACGTGTCGGTCTCAAGCGTGCGCGTGTCCGATACGGTGAGAATCGCGATCCTGACCGGCACGAAGGCGAGGGATTCATTTACGCCATGCACGTTGCGCTCCTTGCGATGACGCGTCAGGCGCCCAGCGCGCCTTGTCGCGGCTGTCTTCGGCGCGCGGCTCGATCCAGCGCGCGCTTCCGTCCGCGCCGGTCTCCTTTTTCCAGAAGGGCGCTTCGGATTTGAGATAATCCATCAGGAAGTCGACCGCTTCGAAGGCCGGCCGGCGATGGGCGGCGGCCGCGGCGACGAAGACGATCGGCTCGCCCGGCGCCATGACGCCGACGCGATGCGCGATCGCGACCGCCTCCAGCGGCCAGCGCGCGCACGCCTGTTCGGCGATGCGCCCTATTTCGGCCTCCGTCAGGCCTGGATAATGTTCGAGCGCGAGGCTCGCCACCGCGCCGTTCTCGCCGCGGACCTGCCCGAGGAACGTCGCGATCGCGCCCGCGCGCGCGCAGCGACGGCGGAAATGCGCGGCTTCCGCCTCAGGGTCGAAGGGCGTCCATGAAATTCGTATGCTGACTTTTTCGGCGTCCACCGCTCAGCCTCCGCTGAAAGGCGGCATGAAAGCGACCTCGCGCGCGCCGGCGAGCGGGCTGTCGCGTTCGACGATCGCCTGATCGACGGCGACGCGCACCGAGGGCGCCGAGAGCGCCGCGCCGATGCGCGCGTCGCCGGCGGCCAGCCAGTCGATCAGCGCGGCGGGCGTGTCCACCCAGTCGGGCGGCTCGATCTCGCGTTCGCGCGCGCCGACGACTTCATGCAGGCGGCCGAAGAACAGAACCCGGATCGCCACCGTCAGCCTCCGGTCATCGACATGGCGCGCGCCACCGCCGGCGCCGCGCCAGGCCGGTCGATGCGGAAGTCGTGTCCCCAGGGCTTTCGCGCGATCGCGGCGTCGAGCGCGGCGTCAAGCGTCGCATCGTCGGCGCCGGCGCGCAGAAGCGCGCGAAAGTCGGCGTCGTCGTCGCGCCCCAGACACATGTAAAGTCTGCCTGTGCAGGTCAGGCGCACGCGGTTGCACCCCTCGCAGAAGTTCTTCGTCAATGGCGTGATGAAGCCGACGCGCCCGCCCGTCTGCTCCACGCGCGCATAGCGCGACGGTCCGCCGGTGCGATATGCGACGTCCGTCAGGGTCCAGCGCTTTTCGAGCGCGGCGCGCACTTCGCAGAGCGGCAGATATTGATCGAAGCGGTCCTCGTCCACCTCGCCGAGGGGCATGACCTCGATAAGCGAGACGTCCATCCCCCGCCCGTGCGCCCAGACGATGATGTCGGGAATTTCGTCGGCGTTGTCGTCTTTGAGCGCGACCGTGTTGATCTTGACCGCAAGGCCCGCCGCGCGCGCAGCCTCGATCCCGTCGAGCACGTCGGCGAGCGCGTCGCGCCGGGCGATCCGCGCGAAGCGCGCGCGGTCGAGCGTGTCGAGCGAAACGTTGATCCGGCGCACGCCGGCCGCCGCGAGACCCGCCGCATGGCGCGCGAGCAGCGCGCCGTTGGTGGTCAATGTCAGCTCATCGAGCGCGCCGCGCCGGACTTCCTCGCCGAGATCGGCGATCAGCGCCTCGACGCCCCGGCGCGCCAGCGGCTCGCCGCCGGTCAGGCGCACCTTGCGCACGCCGCGGCGGATGAAGGCGCGCACGATGCGCGCCATCTCTTCGAGCGTCAGAAGATCAGTCTTCGGAAGAAACCGCATCCGCTCCGGCATGCAGTAGGCGCAGCGCAGATTGCAGCGGTCCGTCACCGAGACCCGCAGATACGCGATCGTCCGACCGAACGGGTCGACCAGCGGCCGCGCCGGCGCGCCGGCTTCGCGCGCGGCGTCGATAGATGAAAGAGTCGTCACGCGCAGCCCTCAGCCGAACGCCAATCGGCCCCAGCGTAGCAGCAAACGCGCGGCCGCATAAAGGATGAGCGCCGCCGTCAAACGTCGCAGCAGTCCTTCGCTGAGCCCGCGCGCGCCGAGAAACGAGCCGATCTGACCGCCCGCCAGCACGGCCGGGAAAAGCGGCCAATAGGCGGCGAACTCGCCCAGAAGCGCCAGATCGCCGAGCTTTGCAAGCTGGCCGGCGAGCCCGGCGAGCGAATTGACGAGGATGAATGCCGAGGCGGCTGCGGCGATGAGGCGCGGCGGGCCCCAGCGGACGAAATACAGGATCGGCGCGAGGAAAATCCCGCCGCCGACGCCGACGAGGCCCGACAGAAGCCCGATGCCCCCGCCGCCGGCGAAGGCGATCCATGGCGGCGTCGGGCGGCCCGGCGCGGGCGCATCGCGAGGCGCCCCGCCTAGAAGGAGCCTTGCGCCGGCGAAGGCGAGCGCCCCGCCCAGAAGGCCGACGAACACGGTCTCCGAGACCGGAACGCGCCCGCCGATCCAGGCCGCCGGAACCGACGCCGCCAGCCACGGCGCAAGCCGGCGCCAGGGTGAGAGGCCTTCGCGATGAAACCGCCAGACCCCGCCTGCGACCACGATGATGTTGCAGCAGAGCGCCGCGGCCGGAAGGATGCGATAGTCCGCCCCCGCCATGACGAGCAGCGCGTTATAGGTGGACCCGCCGCCGAATCCCACGGAGGCGTAAAGAAGGGCCGTGACGAAGAAGGCGGCGGCGAGCGACGGCATGAGCGAAGATCCGGCGGGAACGGGATGGCGAACGAAGCGATGAACGACCCTTCCGCGAACCGGCCCGCGCGACAAGCCCCCGCGCGCGTCGTCGCGCTCCTCGCCGGCGGCGCGTCGTCGCGCATGGGAGGGCGCGACAAGGCGCTGGCGCGCCTCGCCGGCGCGCGGCTGGTCGACCATGCGCTGGCGCGGCTCGGTCCGCAGGCGGACCGGCTCGTCATTTCCGGCCCGCATGACTATGGAACCGGCCTGCCCTGCGTCCCCGACAGCGCAGAGGGGCCTCGCGGGCCGGTCGCCGGGATCTTCTCCTTATGGCGCTGGGTTGAGGCCAATGCGGCCGAGGCTCGGGGTTTTTTCACGGCGCCGGTGGACGGACCGTTCGCGCCGCCCGATCTCGTCGCCCGGCTGGCCGAAGCCGGCGGCCCGGCGATCGCCGCAGACCCGCAAGGCTCGCATCCTGTCTTCGCATACTGGACCTGCGCCGCGCTCGCACAAGCATGGCCGGCGGCGAAGGATGCGCCGTCGCTCTCGCTTAAAGCGCTCGCCGCGACCTGCGGCGCGCGCGCGGTCGTCTGGCCGGAGGAAGGCTTTTTCCTCAACGTCAACACGCCGGACGATCTCGAAAGGGCGGCGAAGCATCTGTTATAGGAGTCGCAGGCGCGCGGCCGCGTCGATCCGCAAGACAGGAGGATCCCATGGCGCTCAAGCAAACGCCGATCTGCGATTTCGGCTGGAAAGCGCGCGACTTCGCGCTCGAAGGCGTGGAAGGACGGACATGGACCTTCGAGGACGCGCGCGGGCCCAAAGGAACGCTGGTCATGTTCATCTGCAACCATTGTCCCTATGTGCGCGCCATTATCGACCGCCTCGTCGAGCAGGTGGCTGATCTGCAGAAGATCGGGATCGGCGCGATCGCGATCATGCCCAACGATACGGAGAACTATCCGGAAGACTCTTTCGAGAACATGAAACGCTTCGCCGAAGAGCACCGCTTTACGTTCCCCTATGTGATCGACCGCACGCAGGAGGTCGCGCGGGCCTATGACGCGATCTGCACGCCCGATTTCTTCGGCTTCAACGCGAAGGACGAGCTGCAGTATCGCGGCCGCCTCGACGAATCGAAAACGACGCTCGTTCCCGACGCCCGGCCCGAACTCGTCGAGGCGATGACCATGATCGCCGAGACGGGCCAGGGCCCGCGCGCGCAGACGCCCAGCATGGGCTGCTCGATCAAATGGCGGGCGGCGTAAGGAAGCGCCGCCGCCGCGCGGCGCGTCTCAAAGGGCCTCGATAAGGGCGCGCAGGCTGGCGGCTTCTTCCGAGTCCGGCGGCATTTGCGCGAGCAGCTTCTCCCAATGGGCGCGCGCCGTATCGACGTCGCCCGCCGCGCGCGCGGCGAGGCCGAGAAAGTAAAGCGCGAAGGGCTGATCGGGATCGATCCGCAGCGCCGCCTCGAAAGCCTCGCGGGCGGCCGGATCGAACTCACGCCCTTCCTCTGCGCCCAGCGCGAGCAGCGCGCGCCCCTGCGCGACCCTCAGCATCGCGTCGTCCGGATCGAGGGCCGCTGCGCGCTCGTAGGCCTCGGCGCTTTTCGCCGCATCGCCCAGCACCGCATAGGACCGGCCGAGCATGATCCAGCCTTCGAGATCGTCCGGCTGCTCGGCGAGGCGCGCGGCGAGCCCGGCGACCATGCTCTCGATCATCGCGGCGCGCTCTTCGGCGCTCATCGCGTCAAGCCGCGCCTGCGCGGCGGACGACGGCGCGGGGGGCTTGAATGCGGCCGGCCCGCGCGCCGGCTCGCCGAGCGCCAGATAAAACGCCGCCCCCGCCAGCGGGATCGCCGCGGCGAGAGCCAGCATCGGACGAACCGGCGCTTCTCTTCGCGCGCGCTCCGACGCCGCCTTCTGCGCCCTGTCTTGCGCGCGGGAGACCGCCAGCAGCCGGCGGCGCGCTTCGAGCGCGGCGGCTTCGGCTTCGGCTGCGCCGAGGGCGCCCGCCGCGCGATCGCGCTCGATCTCGCGAAGCTGCGCGACGAGATAGTCGCGCTCGTCGGGCGCGCCTTCGTCCCCCGGCGCGCGCCGCAGGAGCGGCCAGGCGAGAAAGGCGCACGCCGCCGCGGTTGTCAGGGCGATGACGATCCAGAGCATCACTCGCGCCCCTCAAGAAGCGCGCGCACGGCCTCTTCCTCTTCCGGCTTGAGCGGCGCGGGCGGCGCGGGCTTGCGACGGCGCACGTATAAAAACGCCGCCGCCGCGCCGGCGAGAAGCGCCAGAAAAGGCGCGGCCCACAGCGCGAGCGTGGCCGGCTTCACCCGCGGTTTGAGCAGCACGTATTCGCCGTAACGGTCGACCAGATAGGCGACGACCTCTTCATCCGTATCGCCCGCGACGAGGCGCTCGCGCAGAATGAGGCGCATGTCCTTGGCGAGCGGCGCGTTCGATTCCGCAAGGCTCTGGCTCTGGCAGACCACGCAGCGCAAAGTTTCTTCCAGGGCGCGCGCGCGCGATTCGAGCGCCGGGTCATCGAGGATCTCGTCCGGCTCGACGCCGGCGGCGGGCGCGGCCAGGACAAGCGCGGCCGCCGCAAGAATGGGGCGTATCCGGATCATGTCCGCTTCAGCTCCTCGATCAGCGGGGCAAGCGTGCGCCGCCAGACTTCCGGCGTGATCGGCCCGACATGCTTGTAGCGCACCCGCCCTTCCTTATCGATCACGAAGGTCTCCGGCGCGCCGGTCACGCCCAGCGCGACAACGACATGCCCGCGCGGATCATCACCGATCCTGGCGTAAGGATCGCCGTGACGCGCGAGCCACGCCGCGCCGTCGCCTGGCCTGTCTTTCCAGTTCAATCCGTATACGGCAACATCGCCCGATCGCGCGATCTCCATGAGGGTCGGATGCTCGATGAGGCAGCTCGCGCACCAGGAGCCGAAGACATTAAGCAGCGAGACTTCGCCTTTCAAATCTTCCGATGACAAACCTTCCGTACGCCCTTCTATCGGCGGCAGCGCGAAATCCGGCAGCGGCCTGTCGATGAGCGCGGAGGGAATGCGCGCCGGATCGCGGGTGAGGCCGATGGCGAAGACCGCCCCGATCAGCGCGAAGGCGAGGAGCGGCGCAAAAAGCGCGAACCGCCTCATGCCGGCGCCTCCGCGGCGGCGGCGCGAGGCGACGCCGCCGCTCCCCGGGCCGCCCGGGCGGGCGCGCGCCCGCGGTCGCTCAGCGCCAGCGCGCCGCCGAGCGCGGCGAGCCCTGCGCCCCACCACAGGCAGCCGACGAAGGGGTTGAAATAAAGCCGCACCGCCCAGCCCTCGCCCGTCGCATTCTCGCCGAGCGAGACGTAAAGATCGCCCCCGCCCTGCGAACGGATGCCGGCTTCGGTCGTCTGCATGCCGCGCACCGGATAATACCGCCGCTCCGATATCAGCGTCGTCTCGCGCGCGCCCTTGCGGGCTTCGAACCGGGCGCGCTCGGCGAGATAATTCGGACCTGTCGTATTCTCCACCGAAGCAAGCATGACTGCATAGCCGGCGACGTGTGCGGCGTCGCCCTCTTTCATCAGCCGGACTTCCTCCGTTCGCCACAGGCCGACGCCCGCCGCGCCGAGCGCGAAGACCGCCAGGCCGAAATGGGCGAGCGCGGCGCCGACGGCAGCGCGCGGCAGGCCGGCCAGCCGGCGCGCGGCCGCACCTGGCGCGGCGCCGAAGAGCTTCACGCGCCCGGCGAGATCGGCGAGCGCCCCGCCAGCCAGCCAGACGCATAGCGCGACCCAGCCGGCGCCGGCGGCCTTCTCGCGCTCGGCGACGACCGCGACGATGAGCGCGGCGACAAGCGCGGCCGCGCCCGCCGGAGCGAGCCGGCGCGCCAAGGCGCGAAGATCGGCCCGCTTCCACGCCATCAGTGCGCCGGCGGCGGCGAGCGCCATGGCGAGGGCGGCGATCGGCGTGAAAACCATGTTGAAATAGGGCGGACCGACGGAAATCCGCTCGCCCGTCGCCACGTCGACGAACAGCGGATAGAACGTCCCGATAAAGACGGTCGCGCAGGCCGCCGCGAGGAGCACGTTGTTGGCGATGAGCGCGGTCTCCCGGCTCGCCGGAGCGAATGCGCCCGTCGGCGCCAGCGAGCCCGCGCGCAGGGCGTAAACCGTGAGCGATCCGCCAACGGCCGCGAACAGAATCGCCAGAATGAATACGCCGCGCTCCGGATCCACCGCGAAAGCGTGAATCGAGGTCAGCACGCCCGAACGCACCAGAAACGTGCCGATGAGGCTGAGCGAGAAGGCGGCGATGGCCAGGAGCGTGGCCCAGCCCTTGAGCGCGTCGCGCCGCTCAACCACCCGGATCGAGTGGATGAGCGCCGTCCCGGCGAGCCAGGGCATGAAGGAGGCGTTCTCCACCGGGTCCCACGCCCACCAGCCGCCCCAGCCGAGCTCGTAATAGGCCCACCAGGAGCCCAGTGCGATGCCGACGGTCAGGAAGCTCCAGGCCGCAAGCGCCCAGGGCCGCACGAGCCGCGCCCACACGCTGTCGGCGCGCCCGCGAATGAGCGCCGCCACGGCGAAAGAGAACGGAACCGAAAAACCGACATAGCCGAGATAGAGAAAAGGCGGATGCAGCGCCAGGCCGATGTCCTGCAAGAGCGGGTTGAGATCGGCGCCGTCCGGCGGCGCGGGGAGCAGCCGCTCGAACGGATTGGACGTGAACAGCATGAAGGCGAGGAACGCCGCCGCGATCAGCCCCTGCGTTCCCAGCGCCAACCGGTGGAGATCCGCCGGAATCGCGCGCGCCTGCCGCGCAAGCGCGCCGCCATAGAGCGCCAGGATGAGCGCCCACAGCAGCATCGAGCCTTCATGATTTCCCCAGGTGCCGGTGAATTTGTAGATCAGCGGCTTTTGCGAATGGGAGTTCTCGTAGACATTGAGGACCGAAAAGTCCGAGGCGACGTAAGCCGCCGCAAGGCTCGCGAAAGCGAGCCCGACCGCGCCCAAGGCGAGATAGGCGCAGCGCCGCCCGAAAGCGGCGAGGCGTTCGTCATCGGCGCGCGCGGCCGCATAGAGCGCCGGGCCCTGCGCCAGGGCGGCGGCGAACGCCAGGGCGAGCGCGAAATGGCCGATTTCAGGGATCATGCTTTCATCAAGGCCGAGGGGCGTCTTTTTCCCGCGACAGGAGTATACCGGCCGGACCCGGCGGCGAAAGGCGGCCTTTGCGCGCGGGGGACGCGAATCGCAAAACCGCGCGAAACCCCAAACGCAGCGCGCGCAGGACGGGCGCGCAATGCCGGCGCGGCGCCGACGCAGAACGCTTCCGACGAAAAAAGAGCGGCCCGTCGGGCCGCCCTTCCCGGACCTGAAAGGCGCGCTGTTTCAGAAGCGCGCCTTGAGCGTAGCCCGCGCCGAGACCGGCGCCCCCGGCGTGATGTTGTTGTCGTTATGGGCTGTCGGGAAATAGAGCTTGTCGGTGATGTTCTCGACATTCACCTGCAGCGAAAGGCGATCATTCAGGCTGTAGAAGAGCGCCGCGTCAAGCCGCGTGAACCCGGGCAGCGTCACGGCGTTGCTGATCGAGGCGAACATGTCTGATTGATGAACCACGCCCAAACCGACTGCGAAACGCGGCGTGAACTGATATTTGTTCCACAGGGAGAAAGCGTGCTCCGGGACGAGAGGAGCCTCGCGGCCGGCGGGCGCGGCCGCCGTATCGCGCCGGATCTCCGCATCCTGCCACGCATAGCCGGCCATCACTTCCCAGCGTTCGGTGAGCGCGCCTGCAAGCCCGATCTCGACGCCCTTGCTGCGCTGCGCGCCGGTCAGCACTGTCTGATTGGTGTCCGGATCGATGGCGCGGGTGTTCTCTCGGTCGAGCCTGTAGACGGCCGCCGTGAAAGCAAGCTCAGGGGTGATGTCCCATTTGACCCCGATCTCGAGATTCTCGAACTCCTCCGGCTTCAGCGCCGCCGTCGTGGCGCTCAAGGAGCCGAACTGGTCGCCCGACTGCGGCAGGAATGATTTCGAATAGCTGAAATAAACAGAGGCGTTATCGAGCGGCTTGTAGATGATTCCCCCGCGCGGCGAGACGACGTCGTCGGTGCGGCTGAAGTCATCCCGGTCCGGTCGGTTGTCGTCGAACTCCAGATCGAAGTGGTCGAAACGCACCCCGCCGATGAGCAGGATACGATCAGTCAACGCGATCTGGTCCTGCAGATAGACGGACGCGACCGTGAGATCGACATTATTGTCGTTCCTGGCCGGCTCGAAAGTCGCCGGGTCGAATGTCGTCGGATCCGCGATGTTGACGACGCCGGCGTTGTTGTTGTTCTCGGTACGAAAGTTATCCGTATCCTGAACGCCGAACTCGGCTCCGAGAAGCAGCGTATGGCCGATTCCGGCCGTTTCGGTCTTCCAGACGAGATCCGTCTGATTGAAGAAGTTTTTCCGTTCCGTGGAGCTGAAATAGGCCTGGAGCTGCACGTCGCCGTTCGCGTCGACGGGGCTGCGCGCGTGCACATTCTGATAGAATTTGTCGTAATAGGCGAAAACCGCATTGTTGCGCAGCGTCACGTTCGGCGCGAATTCGTGTTCGATCGCCGCCGTCGCGCGGTGAACGTCAGCTTCGGCGAAGCTGAGATCGGGATTGCCGAAAAAGGCCTTGCGGTCGCCAGCGAACGGCCGGCCGTTTTGCGAAGGAACCCCGCGGTCGACCGTGCGCTCGTCGCTGAAATACTCGTAAGACAGGCGCAGGGCCGAGTTCTCGCCGAGGGCGACGGTTCCGGTCGGATTGATTCCGAAACGTTCGAGTCCCACAAAATCGCGATAGCTGTCAGAGTTCTCATAAAAGGCGTTGAGCCGCAGGGCGAGCGTATCGCTCACGCCGGCGCCGATATCGCCGGCGACGCGTCCGGAGCCGAACTGGCCGCCTGACAGGGTAACCGAACGGACCGGCTCGAACTCGGCTTTCTTCGTGACGCGATTGATGACGCCGCCGCCGCCCCCGCGCCCGAAGATCAAGGCGTTCGGGCCTTTGATGACTTCGACGCGCTCAAGATTATAGAGCTCGCGGAAATACTGAACGTCGTCGCGCACGCCGTCGACGTAAAAGTCCGCGGTCGTCGAATTGCCGCGCAGGGTCGGCGCGTCGCGATGGCCTTCGCCCTGGCCCATCGTCACGCCCGGCGTGTACCGCACGACATCGGCGAGCGAGCGCATATCCTGATCGTCGATCAGATCGCGGCTGATGACCGTCAGGGACTGGGGAATGTCGACGAGCGGCGTATCCGTCTTGGTCGCGCTCGCGACCGCGTCGAGCCCGTAATTCGAGCGTTTGCCGATGACGGTGATCGTATCCTCGAAATAGGCGAAAGGCGTCGCCCCGTCCGAATCTTCCTGAGCGGAAGCGCCGGCGGGCGCGCCGGCCGCGATCAGCGCCGCGGCCGAAACGGCCGCGCTGAGATATGCGTGCTTCATGGCGTCCTGTCCTGTTGTCAGACGCCCGGCGCGGCGATCGCGCCGGGCTATTTGCGAGCGATTTTCACTATCACGCCGCGACCTATCAGGCGGGCCCGCCCTCTGCAAGTCATTCTCAATATCAGGACGCCGGCGACCGATAAAAAACCGTCGACCTGCGGCAGAACGGCAACACCTTGTCTCAAAAGCCGTCTCGCCCGGCGAAGCCTGCGCCGCGCATTGACTCCGCGGGCGATAATCCCTACCTCCGCCATGGATGCTGCAGCGCAGCGCGCGCTACCGGCGGGCCGTTCGCCCACCCTACGATAAGTCGACGCAGCCTGGACGCGCCGCAGCGGAAACCGAACGACGCATCGCTCGTCTCTGGCGGAACGGCGGGGCGTTGAGAAACCCAGACCGCCGAACGTCTCCGACCGCGCATCGCGGCCGTCGCACAGAAACGAAAGAAAGCATGTCGTTTGAAGACCTTGGCCTAGAGCCCACCCTGCTCAAAGCGATCGCCGAAGCAGGCTACGAAACCCCCACCCCCATCCAGAAAGCGGCGATCCCCGAAGCCCTCGCCGGGCGCGACGTGCTCGGCATCGCCCAGACCGGCACGGGAAAAACCGCCTCCTTCACATTGCCGATGATCCAGCGCCTGTCGAAGGGGCGCGCGCGGGCGCGCATGCCGCGCTCGCTGGTGCTCGCCCCGACCCGCGAGCTCGCCGCGCAGGTCGCCGACAATTTCGAAAAATACGGCAAGCATCACAAACTCTCCATGGCGCTGCTGATCGGGGGCGTATCGTTCGCCGATCAGGACGCCAAGCTCACCCGCGGCGTCGACGTTCTCATCGCCACGCCCGGCCGGCTGCTCGATCACTTCGAACGCGGACGGTTGCTGCTCACCGGCATCGAGGTGATGGTGGTCGACGAGGCGGACCGGATGCTCGACATGGGCTTCATTCCGGACATCGAGCGCATCTTCAAGCTCACGCCCATCACCCGGCAGACGCTTTTCTTCTCGGCCACCATGCCGCCCGAGATCCAGCGCATCACCGACATGTTCCTGCACAGGCCGGCCCGCATTGAAGTCGCGAAGCCGGCGACCGCCGCATCGACCATCGCCCAGCGGATCGTCCGTCTGGAGACCAAAGCGGACAACGTCAAACGCGCCGCCCTGCGCAAGCTTCTCGACCGCGAGGATGTGAAGAACGGCATCATCTTCTGCAACCGCAAGGCGACCGTCGACGTCGTCGCCAAGTCGCTGCAGAAGCATGGATACAACGCCCGCCCCATCCACGGCGACCTTGCTCAGGCCTTCCGCACCGAGACGCTCGACAAGTTCCGGTCGGGCGAGCTGAAGTTTCTGGTGGCCTCGGACGTCGCCGCGCGCGGCCTCGACATTCCAGACGTGAGCCACGTGTTCAATTTCGACGTGCCGATCCACGCCGAGGACTATGTCCACCGCATCGGCCGCACAGGCCGCGCCGGCCGTCAGGGCGCGACGTTCATGATCGTAACCCCGGCGGACGCGAAGTATTACGACGCCATCCTAAAGACCATTCGGGTCGACGCGATAGAAGCGTTGGATATCGAGGTCGACGTCGAGCCGCGCGAGCGCGAAGGCCGCCTCGCCCGCGGCGTAGGGCGTCGTCGTCGCGACCGCCCGGATCGCGGCGAAAAAAGCGGCCGGGCCCAGAACCGCCGGAGCGAGCGCGCGCGTCCTGAGCCCATCCGCCAGGAGTCGGAGCAAGAGGCGCGCGCCGCAGAGCCGCGCCGTCGCGACGAAGCCCGCCGAAACGGCGCCGCGCGCAGGAGCGGCCAGGCGAAAGAGGCCGTCGTCGGCCTCGGCGATCACGTGCCGGCGTTTCTCTTGCGCTGACGCAGGCGCCGAGGGGCGCCTTTCTCCTCCCCTTCGAGACGAGCCAGAACGCGCGCCGCCTCGCGCAACTTCCCGAGTTCGCCCGGCCGCAATCGGATCAACTCTTCGGCGATGCGCTCTATGCGCCGGCGACGCGCCGCCTCCACGAGGCTTTTCCCCTTATTCGTAATGGCGACGCGAACCTGCCGCGCGTCTTGCGTCGAACGTTCGCGTTTGACCAGTCCTTCTTTTTCAAGCCCGCTGACGATGCGCGAAATCGCAGGCGCCGATACGCCCTCGAGTTCGGCGAGCGCGCTGACCGTACGCGGCCCGGCGAATGTCAAAACGGAAAGTACGGACAAACGTTCGGGACTTAAGCCCGACTCGCGATCAGCGGCGCGCGCGCGCCGCAGAAGATGGATCGCCAGCGAATGGAGAGCGTTGGCCGTCTCATAAACGGCGATCTTCTCCAACGCCCCGGGAAGCGGCGGAATTGACAATATATTTAACCTTGTTAAATATTAATCCCGCTCCGCATCTAACCGGAAAGGCGCGCCCATGCAACCAGCCATCACCGGCATCGGCCAAATCCACGTCAGCGTGTCGGATATCGATCGCGCCATTTCTTTTTATCGCGACATTCTGGGCCTGAGGTTTCTCTTCCGCCCGCCGAGCCAGCCTATGGCCTTCTTCGATTGCGGCGGCGTGCGCCTTTACCTCGGCGTTCCATCCGACCCGAAATATCGCGCCAATTCGTTTTTATATTACCGCGTCGACGATATCGAAGCGGCCTACGAAACGCTGCAAGCTCGCGGCCTCAACTTTTTCTCGCCGCCCCGCCTCATCCACAAGACCGAAGCGGGCGCGCTGTGGATGGCAGGCTTTCAGGATCCGGACGGCAATTACGCGCAGATCATGGCCGAAAAGCCCGCCTGACGCGCCGTCCCCGAGAGTCGACCGAAGTCTCGCAGAGAGGCGATCCTATTCGTCGCGGTGCACCTTCTCCTGACGCTCATGGCGCTCCTGAGCTTCGAGCGAAAGCGTCGCAATCGGGCGCGCTTCGAGACGGCGGATGCCGATGGGCTCGCCGGTCTCCTCGCAATATCCGTATTCGCCGGTTTCGATCCGGCGCAGCGCCTCGTCGATCTTGGCGATCAGCTTGCGTTGGCGGTCCCTCGTTCTGAGCTCCAGCGCCTTGTCGGTCTCGCTGGAGGCGCGATCCGTCAGATCGGGAAGGTGCTGATTGTCTTCCTGAAGATGCTCCAGCGTCCCTTTGCTCTCACGTAAAATTTCCTGTTTCCACTCGAGCAGCTTGCGTCTGAAGTACTCTTTCTGGCGGTCGTTCATGAAGGGTTCGTCTTCACTCGGACGATATTCTTCAAGATCGGTCGCGGACATGCTCTGTCACTCCCATCAACCTCGCGCCGTCAGACGACGCCGCTCCGCTTCGCCTGGGGCGGAAGCGCGGCCTGTATAGCCATGCGGCTGCGTCCGCTCAAGCGAACTTTGACGGCCCCCCTCCCAGCGCCTGTCATCAAATTTCAATACGTTTCAACTAGTTGATGAAGGGTTTGCGCGTCCCGCGGGCGCGCGAAATTGCGCGCGCCCCTCTCTTGGCGGCGGATGCGCTGCGGCCGCGGCGATGTTGCAATTGCGAGATCGCTTGCGCGGCAGGCCGCCGGGGAACGGACGGCCCGCGCGCAGGTCATCGGGCGAACGGGTCTTCGAGCGAAAAATCCGCCGCGCCCGTGTTGCGGATCGCCAGGGAGACCTCGGCAGCGTAAGCATCGTCCCGCGCGAAGCCTGGCTGCGCCGGCGCTGCGCCGGCGGAGTCGATCTTCGCTCCTGCAGCCGCCCGCTCCGGTCTGAAAGCCACGCTGGCTACGCCTGCGCGGGCCGAGACGTATTTCACAATGTCGTTCAGAAACAGATACACCGTACCCTGAAAGAGTCTGCGCGAGTGGCCGCCCGCCACGATGATGTTGCGCGACAGCACGACGATGTTCCGGCCCGTGACGCCCACCGCCGTCGTCACCGTCGCCTTGCCGTTGAAATCATTCAGATCCTCATAGGTCGCGCCCGCCGCCGCGAGCCCTGTGGAGACGACGACGCTCTTGCAGCCGACGGCTTCGGCCGGATTCTCGCAACCGTTGAAATTGAAGGCGAACACCCCGCCGCCCGGAGTCTGCGCCACCAGCACCGGCCCTTCCAGCCCCTCGATGCGGATGAGTTCGGAGGCCACGCCCATCTCCTGCATCATGGCGGCCACATCGCTCGCGCTCACGGAATTGAGAATGGGCGCGGCGAGCGGCTCATTGGCGGTCTGGGCGCGCGCGAGACCGGCCGCGGCCGCAAGGCTGGCGAAAATTATCAATTTTTTCAGTATGTTGTTCATTTTCCCCTCATACCCCAAGAGCTGTCGCTGGCGCCAGCCTAGCACGGAACCCTGTTCGGAAAAGCCGCCCGGCGCCGACCCGACCCTACCCCCGCTCCGCTTTTAACGATACAGTCCGACTTCAAGCGGGGATGGTCGGGTTATGAAAACGTCGCCGAACGGGGTCGCGCTGATCAAGCGCTTCGAGGGGCTGGAACTCGAGGCCTATCAGGACATCGCCGGGATCTGGACGATCGGCTATGGGCATACCGGTCCGGATGTGAAACCGGGCATGAAAATCACCGAGGCCGAAGCCGAGGCGCTGCTCAAGAGGGATCTGAAGCCGCGCGAGGAGGCCGTGGAGCGGCTGGTCAAGGTCCCCCTCAATCAGAACGAATTCGATGCGCTCGTTTCCTTCGTCTATAATGTCGGGATCGAAGCTTTCCGCAAGTCGACGGCGCTGAGGCGCCTCAACAAGGGCGACCGCATCGGCGCGGCTGAAGCGCTTACCTGGTGGAACAAGGCGACCGTGGGCGGCGTGCTGCGCGAGGTGGCGGGACTGACGCGCCGGCGCGCGGCCGAGCGCGCGCTGTTTCTCGAACCGGTCAATCCGCCCATCGTCAAGGGCGAGGAGGAAGTCGCCGAAAACTCCCGGGTGACGCCGATCGAGGACGCCCCGCGTCGGCCCAATCTCGCCGAGAGCCGGTCGGTTCAGGGCGCGACGGTGGCCGGCGGGGCCGGGGTCGCCGCCTCCACGCTGGGGCGCAACACGGCCCAGGAGCTCGAGAGCAAGGAAGCCGGCGTCGAGGCGCCCGCGCCGGCTCAACCCGGCGAAACGGCCGAAGCCGGCGAAGGCGCCCCGACAGAGACGACGGAGGTTCCCGCCGAACCGCCGACGCCGCGCAAGCCGCCGATCGAGGAAGCGCAAATTCAGCTCGCGCTGATGATACTCATCGTCCTGGCCGTGCTGTACGTCGTCTTTGCGCGGATCGACGACTGGCTGCGCTATCGGCGCTGAACATTACAAGGCCGCGCCGCTTTACTGCGCCTCAGGAGCCTGCGCGCCGCGAACGGGCCGGGCGGGCGGGCGCAGCCGCCTGAACGCCCGCGCTTCTTCGCGCCATTGCGCGCGATCGGGCTTCGCCAGACAAGCCACATAGAGAAAGCCGGCTGCGGTCAGCAGAACGAGCGCGGCCAGATGCATTTCTTGCGCGCCGACCCAGCGCGCGACGGCGCAGGCGCAGATGATGGTGAGATAAGGAGAGATCGGCGGATCGCTGCGCCCGTAGCGCGCCAGAAACAGGCCGATCGACATCGTCAGCAGCCCAACGGCGTAAATGTCATAAAAGATCGTCACGCCATGCTCTCCCCCGCGCCTCGCCGCCGCGAATGCGCGGCGAAGCGCAGGCCGAGCTTCCCCCGGAAGGGCTGCCGAAGGCGTAACGCAACGGATCGCTTTTGAGGAAACGCCCTAACCGCGGGGGCGGCGCTCACGCGAATTCGTCAAGAAGCTCAGCGGCGAACAGCGTTAACGTATCGTCGCGAGCGCCCATGATCACGATTCGGTCGTCCTCGCGCGCATCGCGCAAAATCAGCGCCTTGCAGGCGTCCCGATCGGGCAGCGCCAACGCGCGGCGGCCCGCCGCCGCCACGCCCAGGGCGATGTCGCGGCTCGTCACCGAGCGATCGACCGTACCGCCGAAATAGGCCGGCTCCGGCATGACCAGCACATCTTCCGGGCGAAGATTGTCCGCCCAGCATCGGATGAACTCTTCTTTCATCTTCTTCAACGGGCCGTAGCCATGCGGCTGGAACATCACGACAAGCCGGCCCGGAAACTCATGCAGCGCGGCGAGGCTCGCAGCGATCTTGTCCGGATTGTGCGCGAAATCGTCGATTACGGTGACGCCGTTTTTCTCGCCGACGACTTCCAGCCTGCGCTTCACGCCGGCGAAGGAATCAAGGGCGCGCGCCGCCTCTTCGAACGAAACGCCGCAAGCGAGGCTCGCGCCGACGGCGGCGAGCGCGTTCGAGACATTGTGCCGGCCCGGCATTTTGAGCGTCACGCGGGCTTCGCCGCCGCTTTCGTGATCATGGGCCGTGAAAACCGCGCCATAAGGCGCAAGCCGGATGTCCGAGGCGAAAAGCTGCGCGCGCTCCCCGTTCAGGCTATAGGTTATCGTCGCTCCCTCGCGCGCGGCGGCGAGACGCGCCGTTTCCGCATTGTCGAGATTAAGCACTGCCGTTTCGGCCTTGGCGACGAAATCCCCGAAAAGCCGGCGCAGCTCGTCCATCGTCTTATGATCGAGCGCGATGTTGTTGAGAACCGCCACGCGCGGGCGGAACAGGGCGATCGAGCCGTCGCTTTCATCGACCTCGCTGACGAAGATTCCGCTGAGCCCTATGCGCGCGCTGGCGAAGGGCGCGTCGGGCGCGGCGAAGTTCTTCATCACCGCGCCGTTCATCACTGTGGGATCGCGTCCTGTCTCATGCAGGATCCAGGCGATCATCGCGGTCGTGGTGGACTTGCCGCTGGTGCCCGCGACGCCGACAGGGCGCGGCGCGTCGTTGAACAGCTCGGCCAGAAGCGCGGCGCGGGTCATGCGCCTTGCGCCGAGCCGGCGCGCGGCGACCACGTCGGGCACGGTCTCCTCCACCGCCGCCGACGTCACCAGGATTTGGCCGGAGTTGACGAGGCCGCCGCCGTCCTGCGGATGGAGCCGCACGCCCTGCGCGCGCAGATAGTCGAATTTCGGCGCAGTCCGGCCCTGATCGAGCGCCCGGTCGGAGCCCTCGACATGATGGCCGGCGGCCTTGAGGATGAGCGCCAGCGGCAGCATCCCGCTGCCGCCGATCCCGCACAGGAAGTAATTTTGAGCTTTGTTCATTCAGGCGCTGCTATATCGCGAATCCGGAAATATCCGGTAATCGCGGCGAGGAGACGGCGAAAGTGGCCGCCCGTATGAAAATCGCAGTCGTGGCGCCCGCTTCCCGGGTCGCGCCGGAGACGGCGGAGAAAACGCGCGCGCTCGCTGCGCGGCTCTATGGCGCGGCGGCGCCGGAGATCCATTTCCACCCGCAATGCTTTCTCTCGGATGGGCATTTCGCCGGTTCGGATGCGGCGCGCAGCGCGGCGTTTCTGGAAGCCGCCAACGATCCCGCCTTCGACGCAGTCTGGTTCGGACGCGGCGGCTACGGCTCCTGTCGGCTGGACGCGGCGCTGTATGGCGCGCTCAACGGCTCCGCGCGCAAGAAGGTTTATCTCGGCTACAGCGATCTCGGCGTCGTGCTCGCCCGGCTTTACCGGGAGGGAATCGGCCGACCGGTCCACGGACCGATGCCGTCCGACGTCAATCGCCCGGGCGGGGAAGCCGCGCTCGCACGCGCGCTCAAGTTCCTCGTCGAGAACGATGCCGAAACGCTCGAGCCTGCCGCGCGCGACGGGAAGAAGGTTCTCGCCTTCAACATCGCCGTATTGTCGAGCATTCTGGGAACCGCCCATGAGCCGGACTTCTGCGGCCATGTCCTCATGCTCGAGGAAGTCTCGGAATACATGTACCGCATCGACCGGGCGCTGTTTCACGTTACGTCGAGCGCGCATGTGCGCCGCGCCGCCGGGATCATGCTCGGCCGCTGCAGCGACATTCCGGAAAACGACGTCGATTTCGGCAGGACGGAAGAAGAAATCTGCCGTCATTGGTGCGCGCGCGCCGGGATCGCCTATCTGGGCCGCGCCGACATCGGGCACGACGCCGACAACAAGGTCGTCCCCTTCGGCGGCGCGGGAGCCCACGTCGCCTGACAGCGTTGACCGGCGTTCAGTTGATTATGCGCCTTGTTCGACGCGCATCACGAAGGCTGGGCGCGCCTCCGATCTCGCCCCCTAGGATACCCGCTTTGCGTGCGCTCCGAGATCGGTCTCGCGGCTGGGAGAGTGTGAAGGGCATGACGTGATGTGAAGCAGAAATACCCCCATTGACGCATTATTTAAGTATATGCTTATATAAGTCTCCACTAAAATGGAGGGCGGCATGAAATTTGACGTCGAACGTCATCTTGGGGCGGTGGAGCGCTCGGTGGTCGCGCTGGAGCGGGACGGCAAGCCCGCGCGCGCGGTCACGCTGGCTCGCAGCTACGATACGACCGTCGAGGATCTCTGGGACGCCACGACCAATCCCGAGCGGCTGCCGCGCTGGTTCGCGCCGGTCCGTGGCGATTTCCGGCTCGGCGGCCGCTACCAGATCGAAGGCAACGCCGGCGGCGAAATCACCGCCTGCGCCCCGCCAAAGCTTCTGGCGCTGACCTGGGAATATGGCGGCGATGTGAGCTGGGTCGATCTTCGTCTGTCAGCGGAAGGCCCCGAACGCGCGCGGCTCAGGCTGACCCATACGGCGCACTTATCGCCCCATTGGCAAGAGTACGGTCCTGGCGCGGCAGGCGTCGGTTGGGAGCTGGCGTTGCTCGGTCTCGCCCTCCATCTCGCCGATCCGACGGCGCCGAAACCGGACGAAGAATCTTTCGCCGCATCGCCTGACGGAAAGGCGTTCATCGCCGACGGCTGCAAGAGATGGGGCGAAGCGGCCATCGTCAGCGGAGAGGACGCGGAGAGGGCGCTTGCCGCAGCGCGGCGCACGGCGGCATTCTACACAGGAGAAACCGGCGGAACTTCCTGATGCACGCATTCGATGTTCTCGGCGATCCCGTCAGACGGCGGATCCTCGAACTTTTGGCGGACGACGAACGCGCCGCCGGCGCGATCGCCGAGATCATCCAGCGCGAATTCGCGATCAGCCAAGCGGCTGTCTCGCAGCATCTGAAAGTGTTGCGAGACTATGGTTTCGCGCGCGTCCGACGGGAGGGCGCGCGCCGCCTCTACGGCGTCGAAACAGCGCCGCTGCGCGATATCGACGCCTGGCTCGACCGCTTCCGTCATTTCTGGGAGCCGAAACTCGACGCGCTCGCCACTGAAATCGCGCGCGGGAAGAAGAAGCGAAAAAAGCCGGCTTGAGACCCACGGCGCCCCACAAGGTCATCTCGCGCCGAGATAGGTCCAGCCGCGCAGGACGATCTCCAGCGGTCCGCGCGCGAAGCGCGTCCGCCACAGGCTCGAAAAGGCGAGCGAGAACAGCGCGACCGCGACCGCGATCACGGTGCAGGCGGCCGCCCCAGGCCTCGCATACAGCCCAAGGCCGTAGGCGCTGAAAATGAGGGAGAACAACAGGCCCTGCAGAAGATAGGCCGTCAGCGTCGCCGTGCCGCCGCGGGCGAAGAAGGTTCTCGCCGGCCCCTCGCGCCCGGCCGCCCATTTCGCGATGAGGCCGAGATAGCCGGCGCTCGCGAAGGGGCTCGCAAGAGTGGTCACTGTCATGCCGGCCATCGCCATCGGGTCCATGAAGGTCTCGGCGCGGACGATGAGGCCGGCGCCGACCAGACCGAGCGCCACGCCGACGGGCAAATAGACACGCCGGGCGCGGGACCAGAAGGCCGCTTCCGGCCGGGCGATAAGGCCGCTGCGCACCGCCGCCAGGCCGAACAGAAAGAAAGAAAAAGCGCCGAACCCCTGCATCATGAACATGAAGGCGATGTTCTCTAACCAGACTTCGACCCGAAAGGCCGCCGCATCCATGAAGCCGCCGGCGCTGAACACGGCCGCAGCGCGGGCGTCGGTTTCGGCGAGGGTCGCCATTTCCTTCGCCATCTCTTCTGGCGCGTAAATGCCCCAGAGCCAGAAGGAGCCCGTGAAAAATATTGAAAAGATGATCTGAACCACATACAGCGCGACCGCCCAGCGGACGAGGGCTTTCACGCCCGCCTTGCGGAAGAAAAACAGGATCGTTCCGAGCACGGCGTATATGACCAGAATGTCGCCAAAGAAAAGCAGCGAGATATTGAGCGCGCCGAAAAACAGCAGCCCCAGTATGCGCCGCGCGTAGCGCCCTGGAAAACCGACGCCGCGCCGTTCGGCGGCGTCGATCTGGTAGGCGAAGCCGACGCCGAACATGAACGAAAAGATGCTGTAGGACTTGAACAGAAAGAGGGCGCAAACGAGGAACCATGCGGCGTGGTCGAAGCCTGTACGCAAACCGCCGGCGTGATAACCGCTCATCATCGGATAGGCGAAAACGCCGACATTGACGAGAGCGATGCCGAACAGCGCGAAGGCGCGTGCGAGATCAGGAAAAATATGCCGGCCCGCGGCCGCGCTTTCGCTTTGGTATGTCATGCGCTTCCCCCCCCCCCGAAACTGCGATGAGGCTGCGGCGATCATATCCTCCCGCCATAACGCGACAAGAAAAAACCGGATCCACGCAGGCTGACGATATCGCGCGCGTCGAATAGCGCCGTCTTCCCCTATCTGCTCGCCGCCTTCATCTCCCCCGCAGCCGCCTTCGTCGAGACGCCCATGCGCCTTTCCAGGCGCGCGGCGAACCAGTCGATAATCCGCCGCCACAGCTCGTCTTTCAGCACGGCGCCCTCGTAATCGCTGTCGAGATTGGGGTTGTCGTTGATCTCGATGACGAAGACGCCGCGCTCGTTCTCCTTGAGATCGATGCCGTAAAGCCCGTCGCCGATAAGACGCGCGGCCTTGACGGCGGTTTCGATCACCAAGGGCGGGGCTGCTTCGACCGCCACGGTTTTCGTGCCGCCGGAGCTGATCGCTCCGTCCGGTCCGTGCTTCATGATTTGCCAGTGGCCGCGCGCCATACGGTACTGGCAGGCGTAGAGCGGCTCGCCGCCGAGCACGCCGACGCGCCAGTCGAAGTCGGTCGGCATGAATTCCTGCGCGAGGATAAGCGCCGTGTCCTTGAAGAGCAGCTTCGCTTTTTCCTCGAACTCGGCGAGGCTCGCGACCTTGTGCACGGAACGGCTGAACGAGCCGTCCGGCGCCTTTAGAACCAGAGGCGCGCCGAGGCGTTCGAGCGTTTCCTTCAGCACGGCCTTCTCGTCGAGAATCTCCGTACGCGGCGCGGGAATGCGATCGTTCTCCAGGAGCTCCTTCAGATAGACCTTGTTGGTGCAACGGATCATCGAGCCGGTGTCGTCGATGACCGGCATGCCTTCCTGCTCGGCGCGTCTGGCGAAGCGGTAGGTGAAATTGTCGATCGCCGTCGTCGCGCGGATGAACAGGGCGTCGAACTCGGCGAGCGAGGCGAGGTCGTTGGGATAGAGCGGTTCGACCTCCACGCCCATCCGTTCGGCTACAGCGGCGAATTTCTTGAGCGAGGCGGCCTCTGAGGGAGGCATGGCCTCCTTCGGATCGATAAGCACGGCGAGCGACCACTTGGCCGCCGCCCGCGTCCTGGGCGCGGTCCAGCGTCGGCTCGTGTGGCTTTCGAGGGCGTCGAGGAAAAACCGTCGCTCCTCGCCCTTGAGCTTGTGCGGGGGCGCGATGCGCAGGGCCTGAATGGTCGCGCGCGCGCCGTTCGAAATCGCGACCTCGACGACAGGCGTGCGGAACCAGTCGAAAAGGAGCTTGGCGAAGCGGTCGTAACCCGACGCGTTCGACCGGGTGAAGCAGACAAGCAGGCGCTCCACGGACCGCGCGCCCGCTTCGATGTCTTTCTGAAGCGCCGCATCGAGTTCAGGCAGCGCGTGGGCGTACAGCGACTTGCGGCTGAGCTCGACCATGGACTGAACCGTCGGCGCCACCCTGTGCCGGCGCGCCTCGGCCAGCAGCGAAGCGTAATAGCCCTCGCTCTGATAGGCGTAGCTGCGCGCCAGATTGATGATATTGGGGCGCCGCCCTGCGAACAGGCTCGGATTGTTAAGATAATCGCGCGCCCGCATCACCTTGTGGGGCGTTTCATACTGCGCGAGGTCGGCCTGGTTCTCGACCAGAATAAGCCAGTCGCTCATCGCGTCGCTCGCATGCGCTCATCGAGGCGCAGTTCCATAAAAAAAGCAGTTTCTCCGTCTACGTAATAGTTAGGCTTTCGCCCGCGCGCGCGAAACCCTGCGCTCTCATACATCGCGCGCGCGGCGCGGTTCGACTCGCGAACCTCAAGGCGCAAGACGCCGCAACCTCTTTTTAGCGCCAGGGCGGCGGCCGCGTCCACGAGCCGGCGGGCCGCGCCCCGTCCGCGCGCGGCCGGCGCGACGGCCAGCGAGTAGAGCCGCGCCGCTTTGGCGCCCTTTCGGAACAGAAGCAAGGCGTATCCGACCGGCGCGCCGTTTTTTTCCTCGGCCAACAGAAAGGCCGCCGTCGGCCGGCGCAGGAGCCGCGCGAGATTGCGGCGCGCAAAGCGGTCGGCCGCGAAGCTGGCCGCCTCGATCGCGTCGATGGCGTCGAGATCCTCGGGCGCCGCCGCGCGCACGCGCAAGCGGGCCGGCGTCGGTTTCTCCTGCGAGGCTGTCATCCGATCACATGCTGGGCGCGCTCCTGATCCGCCCTGCGCGCACTCAAGGACGATTCCGCCTCGCCTGGCGAGCGCGGCGGCGCGGCCTCAGCCCCGTCCCTAGCCCGGCAGCGCATAGTCCACCGGCGCGGCCGGACCCAGCGGCGCGCCCAAGGCCACCCAGACGATGGTCATGACGAGGCCGGTCAGCAGGAGCCAGATCGAATAGGGAATCATCATCGCCATCAGGCTGCCGAGCCCGAAATCCTTCCGCCAGCGCTGACAGAAGGTGAGGATCAGCGGGAAATACACCATGAGGGGCGTGATGATGTTGGTGGCGCTGTCGCCGACGCGATAGGCCGCGGTGGTCGCCTCCGGACTGACGCCGAGGATCATCATCATGGGCACCATCACCGGCGCGAGCAGCGCCCATTTCGCCGAGGCCGAGCCGACGAACAGATTGACCAGCCCCGTCATCAGCACGATGAAGCCGAGCAAAAGCGGCAACGGCAGGTTCGAGGCCTCGATCGCCGCCGCGCCGTGAATGGCGAAGATCAGTCCGAGATTGGACCAGTTGAACATCGCCACGAAGTGCGCCGCGGCGAAAGCGAGCACCAGGTAATAGGCGAGATCGGCCATCGACTCCGTCATCATGCGGACGATGTCGCGATGGGTCTTCACCGTGCCGGCCGCCGCGCCGTAGGCCCAGCCCGCCGCGAGAAACAGGACGAAAAAGCCGGCGACCAGCGAGCGGAAGAAGGGCGACATGCGCGCCGGGCCTTCGGCCGTCTCGTCGATCAGCGGCGTGCCGGGGCCGATTGCGAAGAACGCCCAGGCGAGCATTACCGCCGCGCCGGCGAGCCCGGCCCAGACGAGACCCTTCTTCTGCCCGGCCGTCAGCGGCTTGTCGCCGTCCGTCGCGGTTTTCGCCGCTTCGGTCTCCGGCTTGAACACGCCGAGCCGCGGCTCGATGATCCTGTCGGTGACGAACCAGATCACCGGCAGATAGATGAGCGTCATGCCGGCGATGAAATACCAGTTGCCGACGAGATTGGCGTCCCATTCCGGCGCCAGCGCCTCCGCCGCCGCCTCGGTGATGCCGAACAGAAGCGCATCCAGCTGACCGGGAAAAAGGTTCGCCGAGAAGCCGCCCGAAACGCCGGCGAAAGACGCGCCGATGCCGGCGATGGGATGACGCCCTGCAGCGGCGTAAAGCACCGCGGCCAGCGGAATCAACACCACGTAAGCCGCGTCGGCCGCGAGATTGCCGATCATCGCCACGAGCGCGACCATCGGCGTTAGGAGGAATTTCGGCGCGTTGCGCACCGCGCCGCGCATCGCCGCGGCGAACAGGCCGGTGCGCTCGGCCACGCCCGCCCCCAGCATCACCACCAGCACGTAGCCGAGCGGATGGAAATGGGTGAAGGTCTGGGGCATCTCGACCCACAGCCGCCGGATATTCTCCGCCGAAAGCAGGCTCGTCGCCTGAAGCAGCACGGGCGCCCCCTCCGCCATTTTCTCAGTCGGATGCAGCGCCGAATAGCCGCTCGCCGCCGCGACGAGGCTGACGACGATCAGCGCGCCGATGAGGTAGAAAAATATAAAGACCGGATCCGGCAGTTTGTTCCCGGTCCGTTCGATCCACCCGAGCACGCCCTTGTTCGCATTTGCCTGCGCGACGGCTTCCGCCATGCCGTTTCTCCTTCTTCCGCCCGCGGGCAGATTGCGAATATCGGTCGAAGATTGCAAATCGGTCCGCCCGGTGGGTTGCAGGGCTCACCGCATGGTCAGGACGGCCGCGCCCTCGAAACGGCCGCGCCTCAAATCGTCGAGCGCATCATTGGCCCGTTCGAGCGGGTAAGGATGGACGGCGGTTTTCACAGGAACCTGCGGAGCGATCTTGAGGAACTCGATCCCGTCTTCGCGCGTGAGATTGGCGACCGACGTGATGGTCCGCTCCCGCCATAACAGCGCGTAGGGAAATGACGGGACGTCGCTCATATGGATGCCGGCGCACACGACCGTCCCCCCAGGCTCGACGGCGGCGAGCGCGGCCGGAACCAGCGCGCCGACGGGCGCGAAGATGATCGCCGCATCCAGCGGATCGGGCGGCGGCTCGTCGGAGCCGCCCGCCCAAACGGCGCCGAGCGAGCGCGCGAAGGACTGGCCCTTCTCGTCGCCGGGTTTGGCGAAGGCGTAGACCTCGCAGCCTTCATGGATCGCGACCTGCGCGATCAGATGCGCCGCCGCGCCGAATCCGTAAAGACCGAGCCGGCGCGCGCCGCGCGCCTTGCGGTAAGCGCGAAAGCCGATAAGGCCGGCGCACATCAGCGGCGCCGCTTCTTCATCCGCATACGCCTCAGGGACCGGAAAGCAGAAGCGCGCGTCGGCGACGGCGAAGTCCGCATAGCCGCCATCGACCGTATAGCCGGTGAAGCGGGCGCTCTCGCACAGATTCTCCCGCCCCGACCGGCAATAGCGGCACGCCCCGCAGGTCCCGGCGAGCCAGGGAATCCCGACGCGGTCGCCCGGCGCGAATCCTTCGACCCCCGCGCCGGCCGCGACGACGCGGCCGACGATTTCATGGCCCGGGACGAGCGGCAGCCGCCGCGTCGGCAGATCGCCGTCCACGATATGAAGATCGGTGCGGCACACGGCGCAGGCGGCGACCTTGACGAGAATTTCGCCCGCGCCCGGCGAGGGACGCGCCGCCATACGCAACGCAAGCGGCTTGCCGACTTGCTCCAGCATCATCGCCCGCATGCAAGCGCCTCCAAACTCCTCCCGCTATGGCGGCCGCGCAGCATGACCGCTGCATCGCGGCGTTGCGCCCCGGCCGTCGCGCCCATAGCCTCCCGGGCGCGACGAAGGAGCCCCCCGCCCCATGACTACCCCCTCGCAAGTCATCGCAAAAATCAAGAAGCGGCTGCGCATTCCCGTGATCGCCGCGCCGATGTTCATCGTGTCGAATCCGCAACTGGTGATCGCGCAGTGCGTTTCGGGGATCGTCGGCTCCTTTCCGGCGCTCAATGCGCGCCCGCAGGAAAAGCTCGCCGACTGGATCATCGAAATCAAGGAGGCGCTCGCCCGCCATGACGACGCCAATCCGGATCGGCCGGCGGCGCCCTTCGCCGTGAACCAGATCGTCCATCGCTCCAACGACCGCCTGATTCAAGACCTCGAGGTCTGCGTGAAGCATGAGGTTCCGATCGTCATCTGCTCGCTCGGCGCGCGCGAGGAGGTCTATGAGGCGGTCCATTCCTACGGCGGGATCGTGCTGCACGACGTCATCAACAACGCCTTTGCGAAGAAGGCGATCGCCAAGGGGGCCGACGGTCTCATTCCGGTCGCGGCGGGCGCCGGCGGTCATGCCGGCGTGATATCGCCCTTCGCGCTCGTTCAGGAGATTCGCGCGTGGTTCGACGGCCCCATCGCCCTTTCCGGCGCCATCGCGACGGGCGGCGGCGTGCTGGCGGCCGAAGCGATGGGGGCGGATTTCGCCTATATCGGTTCGGCCTTCATCGCCACCCACGAAGCGAACGCCGTCGACGCCTACAAGCAAGCCATCGTCGAGGGCGCGGCGGAGGACATCGTCTACACGAACCTCTTCACCGGCGTGCACGGGAACTATCTGAGATCCTCCATCGTCGCGGCCGGCCTCGATCCCGACAATCTGCCGGAGAGCGATCCCTCGAAAATGAATTTCGGATCCGGCGGAAACGCAGCGAAAAAAGCCTGGAAGGACATCTGGGGCTCCGGCCAGGGGATCGGCGCGGTGAAGGCGGTGACCGGCGCGGGCGCGCTCGTCGACCGACTCGCCGCGGAGTATCAGGCCGCCCGCGCGCGCCTGTGCGCCGGAGCGTGACCCGCCTTGCCCTGCCCGCTGTTTCACTCTTTCGCAGAAGCGCGGTAAAGCTGCCGGATCGACAGCGATCCGAAGGAAGCCCATGCGCAACCGCTATTGCAAGATCGTCGCGACCGTCGGCCCGGCCAGCTCGTCGCCCTCCATGCTGCGGCTGCTGCATCAGGCCGGCGTCGACGTCTTCCGCCTCAACTTCAGCCACGGCGATCACGCCAAAACCGCCGGCGTCATGCGCGCGATCCGCGAGGCGGAAGCGGAATCCGGCGCGCCCATCGCCGTCTTCGCAGATCTTCAGGGACCGAAGATCCGCACGGGCGTCCTCAAGGGCGGCGGCGTCGACCTGAAATTCGGCGCGAAGTATCGCCTGATGCTGCTCAAGGAGACGGACGAGGAAGACGTCATCCCTATTCCCCATCCGGAGGTGCTCGACGTGCTGGGGCCGGGCGATATCTTGAAGCTCGACGACGGCAAGCTGCAGCTCACCGTGAAGTCCCGCGAGGGCGAGGCCGTGATCGCCCAGGCCGACGCCCCGGGCCGGCTCACCAACCGCAAGGGGGTCAACCTGCCGGGCCGGGCCCTGCCGATCTCGGCGCTGACCGACAAGGACCGCGCCGACCTCGCCCACGCCCTCGACATGGCCGTCGATTACGTGGCGCTGTCCTTTGTTCAGCGCCCGGATGATATAGCCGAGGCGCGCGACCTGATCGGCGATCGCGCCGGGATCATCGCGAAAATTGAAAAGCCCACGGCGGTTGAGCATCTCGACGAGATCCTCGCCCTGTCCGACGCGATCATGGTCGCGCGCGGCGATCTGGGGGTGGAGCTGCCGCCCGAACAGGTGCCGGGAATTCAGCGGCGGATCGTCCGCGCCTGCCGGGCCGCCGGCAAGCCGGTGATCGTCGCCACGCACATGCTGGAATCGATGGTGGAGTCGATCTCGCCGACCCGCGCGGAGGCCTCGGACGTTTCGACCGCCGTTTATCAGGGCGCGGACGCGGTCATGCTCTCGGCCGAGACGGCCGTCGGCCGCCATCCCCCGACGGCCGTGGCCATTATGGACCGCATCATCGTCGCCACAGAAGCCGACGAGGAATCCGCCGGCTTCAAGATCGCTCTCGATCCGGACGCGGAATATACGACCGCCGACGCGATCACCCTATCGGCCCGGCGAATCGCGGAAGTGCTCGAATGCCGCTTCGCGGTCGCCTACACCAAGACCGGCTCGACGGCGAAGCGCCTGTCGCGGGACCGGCCGCGCTGCACGGTCATCGCCGCAACGCCGAACGCAGATGTAGGCCGCCGGCTTGCGCTCCACTGGGGGCTTGCGCCGGTCATCACCGAGGACATCTCCGACTTCAACGAGATGCTTGAGAAGGCCGACCGATTGGCGCGCGAGAACGGCGCGCGCGACGGCGAACGCATCGTCATCCTCGCCGGCTATCCGTTCGGGCGGCCGGGCAAGACCAACACGCTTAAAATCAGCCGGGTCGGCGCGCATGGCGAGTGAACCCTCCGCGCCTTGCCCGCCCGCCGGCGAGCCAATAAGACTCAGGCCGGCAACGGATTAAGGAGGCGAAGCATGACGGTCACCACGCGCGCGATCGAATACGAACATCTGGGCAAGACCTTCGAAGGCGTGCTCGCCTGGGACGACGTGCAGACCGGCGCGCTGCCGGCGGTGCTGATCGCGCACGCCTGGGCGGGACGCACCGAGAACGAAGTCGAGTTTGCAAAAAGGATCGCCGGACTCGGTTACGCCGGCTTCGCGCTCGATCTGTACGGCAAGGGGATCGTGGGCGCGAGCAAGGAAGAAAATCAGAAGCTCATGTCGCCCTTCCTCGAAGACCGCGGCATGTTGCAGTCGCGCCTTCAGCGCATCGTCGACGTGGTGAAGGATCAACCCGAAGTCGACTCGAAGAAGATCGCGATCATGGGCTTCTGTTTCGGCGGATTGTGCGCCCTTGATCTTGCGCGCACGGGAGCGGAGATTCGCGGCGCGGCGAGCTTTCACGGCCTCTTCAATCCGCCGGGCGACACGCAAGGCAAGAAGATCAAAGCCAAGGTGATCGCTTTCCACGGCTGGGACGACCCGATGGTTCCTCCCGAGGACGTCGTGGCGCTCGGCAAGGAGCTCACCGAAGCCGGCGCCGACTGGCAGATTCACGCCTATGGCGGGACCATGCACGCCTTCACCAATCCGGAGGCGAACGATCCCGATTTCGGCACGGTCTACAACAAGACCGCCGCCGACCGGGCGTGGACTTCGTTCCAGACATTCCTGAAGGAATGCTTCGGGTGAGACTTCTCAGCCGAGCATCTTCTCCATGACGATCATCGTCTGCGGGCCGGACCAGAGCGGAACGGTCTCTTCGCGGACGATTTTAAAACCGAGGCTCCTGTAGATCGCCATCGAGGCGTCGAGGCCGGTCGTGGTCTCAAGGAAAACGCGCTTCTTGCCGTCGGCGCGCGCCTGCTCGAGCGCCGCTTCGACAAGCCGCCGGCCGAGGGCGGCGCCGCGCGCAGGCGGCGCGACCAGCACCCAGCGAAGCTGGCCCGCTTCGCCGCGATCGACCAAGGCCGCACAGCCGACGGGCTCATCGCCCCGCTCGGCGAGAAAGACGGTTCCCTTTGCGCCGTTCTCCAGCACGAACTCGGCGAGGGTCTTGGCCACATAGGCCTCGAACGGCAGGCCGAAATGACCGCTTTCTTCCTCATACCACTGTCCGTGCAGGAGCAGAATTCGGCCGAGATCGCCTGGCCTGAGCTCCTTCCGGATGCTGACGTCGTCCTTCATCGCGCCTTTTATTCCGTCTTCGCCCGCTCTCGGCCGAGCAGGATTGTCATAGAAACTGCGCATAGTCGACCGGCTTGGCGCGGTCGACCCGGCGGCCCGCCTGCGGCATTGGATATTTGAGCCCCGTGGCGCAGTTGAACAGCACGACGCGGTCCTCGCGCGAGACTCGTCCGTCTGCGAGAGACTGTCTGTAAGCGGCGTATGTAGCCGCGCCCTCCGGGCACAGAAGCAGCCCCTCCTCGCGAGCCATTTCCTTCTGGGCGTCGAGAATGTCGAAGTCGTCGACGGCGATGGCGAAGCCGCCGGACTCGCGCACGGCGCGGATAATGAGAAAGTCGCCGACCGCGACCGGCACGCGGATGCCTGACGCGATCGTGTGCGCATTCTCCCATAAGGGCGCGTGCTCCTCCCCCTTCTCCCAGGCGCGCACGATCGGGGCGCAGCCCGAGGCCTGCACGGCGACCATGCGGGGGCGCCTGGCGCCGATCCAGCCGATCGCCTCGAGCTCGGCGAAGGATTTCCACATGCCGATGAGCCCGGTGCCCCCGCCGGTCGGATAGAAGACGACGTCGGGCAGCTCCCAGCCGAGCTGCTCAGCCAGCTCCAGCCCCATCGTCTTCTTGCCTTCGATGCGATAAGGCTCCTTCAGGGTCGAGACGTCGAACCAGCCCGTCTTGTCTTTTCCTTCGGCGACGATCCTGCCGCAATCGTTGATAAGGCCGTTGACGAGATAAACATCGCCGCCCTGCAGCGCGATTTCCTCGACATTGGCGCGCGGCGTGTCGTCCGGACAGAATACGGTGGATTTGAGGCCCGCGCGCGAGGCGTAGGCGGCGAGCGCAGCGCCGGCGTTGCCGTTGGTCGGCATGGCGAGATGGGAAAGCCCCAGCTCTTTCGCCATGCTGACGGCGAGCGCGAGCCCCCTCGCCTTGAAGGAGCCCGTCGGCAGGCGGCCTTCGTCCTTCACCAGAATCTCGCCGCCGCCGAGCTTCGCCTTTATACGCGGCGTACGGATGAGCGGAGTCGTCACCTCGCCGAGCGTGATGCGGTTCTCCGGCTTCCCGACCGGCAGGAATTCCGCATAACGCCAGAATCCCTCCGGACGGCGCGCCAGCGCCTCCTTCGAGACGGCGCGGGCGAGCGCCGACAGATCGTAGCGGACGAGCAGGGGCCGCCCGGTCTCGGACAGCCCGTGGACGCGGCCCGCCTCGTAGCGCTTGCCGGTCAACGAACATTCGAGGTGGGAGACGAAGGTTTCGCTCATGCGGGCGACGGCCTGACTGCGCGCGGAAGGTTGCGCAGAACGTGCTTACCCGCGCAAGGCGCGCCGGGGCAAGACCGCGCCGACGGCGTTCTCAGTCTTCGAGCGTCGCGAGCTTCGCCTGCGCCATCGAGAAGTCCGGGTTAAGCGACAACGCCTTTTCATACGCTTCGCGGGCTTTCGCCTTGTCCTTTTTCGCCTCATAAGCAAGACCGATATTGTACCAGGCCGCCCAGGGCCGGTTCACCTCGAGCGCGAGCGCCTTTTCGTAATCGGCGATAGCGCTGTCGTTGTCCCCGGCCAGGTAAAAGGCGTTCCCGCGATTGAGATAGGCCTCGGCCAGGCTGTCGTCGATCTTGAGCGCGGCGTTGAAATCGTCGAGCGCCGCCTGCAACGCGCCGTTGCGATTGTGAATGATGCCGCGATTGACCAGCGTCTTCTTGCGGTCCTCGCGAGTGAGATCGCCGCGCAGCGCCGCGTCGCAAGGACCGGCGTCGCGAGACAAGTCGTTGTTGGCGTTCTGATAGCAGGCGGCGGCGTCTGTTTGCCCGAAAGTGGTGACGGCCATCTGCGCCGTCGCCCCGCAAGGCGCAAGAACGAACCCCGCGCCCGCCGCGATAATCGCGAAAAGTCGCATGGCGGCGTCCTCCTTGGAGAGACCGAATGGTACTCCCAAGCGCGGCGGCTCGCCACAGCCCTGCGGGCGTTTGCACGCCGGGCTGCGGAGGCCTATGCTGCGCCCGCGAAGAAGCAGCAGTCGAGAAAGGTCGCCCCATGTCCAAACGCTTCAACGCCGTCATCACGGGATCGACGAGCGGAATCGGTCTCGGCGTCGCGACGGCCTTCGCCGCGGAAGGCATGAACGTCTGTCTCAACGGTTTCGGCGACAGGGACCGGATCGAAGAGACCCGCGCCGGCCTCGCCGACAAATACGGCGTCAAGGTCATGTATAACGGCGCCGACATGACCAAACCGGCGGAGATCCGCGCCCTGATCGAAGAGGCCGAGGACGTGCTCGGCCCCGTCGACGTGCTCGTCAACAACGCCGGGATTCAGCATGTCTCGCCGATCGAGGATTTTCCCGAAGAGAAATGGGACGCGATCATCGCGATCAATCTGACCGCCGCGTTCCACACGACGAAGGCCGTTTTCAAGGGCATGAAAGAGCGCGGCTTCGGCCGCATCGTCAATGTCGCCTCGGCGCACGGCCTCGTCGCCTCGCCCTTCAAGTCCGCCTATGTGGCGGCCAAGCATGGAATCGTGGGCCTCACCAAGACGGTCGCGCTCGAAGGCGCCGAGTTCGGCGTCACCTGCAACGCCATTTGCCCCGGCTATGTGAAGACTCCCCTCGTCGAGGCGCAAATTCCGGACACGGCGAAAGCCCGCGGCATGAGCGAGGAGGAAGTCGTCCAGAAGGTCATCCTCGAAGCGCAGCCGACCAAAAAATTCGTGACGGTAGAGGAAGTGGGCGCGCTCGCCGTCTTTCTCGCCTCCCGTCAGGCGGGCTCGATCACCGGCGCGGCCTATCAGATCGACGGCGGCTGGGTCGCAAAATAGCCGATGGCGGAAGACCCGGCCAAGCCTGTCAACCTTGCGCTTCAGGGCGGCGGCGCGCACGGAGCCATCGCGTGGGGCGTCCTCGACCGGCTCCTTGAGGACGGGCGACTTGAAATCGACTCGATCTCCGGCTCCAGCGCCGGCGCGGTGAACGCCGTCGCGCTCGCTTACGGTTATCACCGCGGCGGCCGCGACGGCGCGCGCGAGACGCTGGGCGCCCTGTGGCGCGCGATCAGCGACAAGGGCCGCGTCTTCAGTCCCGTGCGCCGGACGCCGTGGGAAACGGCGACGGGCGCCTACAATCTCGACAATTCCCTCTCTTACCGGCTGTTCGACATCTTCACCCGGATATTTTCGCCCTATCAGTTCAATCCGTTCGGGTTCAATCCGCTCAAGGACGTTCTGGCGGAAACGATCGACTTCGAATCCTTGCGCGAATGCCGGCGCGCAAAGCTTTTTCTCGCCGCGACCAACGTGCGAACAGGCAAAATCCGCATTTTTCGCACGGAAGAGATCTCGCTTGATGTCGTGCTCGCTTCGGCCTGCCTGCCGTTCCTATTCAAGGCGGTTGAAATCGACGGCGAGCATTACTGGGACGGCGGCTATATGGGCAATCCGGCGCTGTTCCCGTTTTTTTATGAGGCCGGGACCAGCGACATCATCATCGTGCACGTCAATCCGCTGGAGCGGGAGGGCCCGCCCATGACCGCGCCGGAAATTCTCAACCGGATCAACGAAATCAGCTTCAACTCCTCGCTACTGCGCGAGCTTCGGGCGATCAACTTCGTGCACAGGCTGCTCGACGACGGCTGGATCAAGGATGAGTATCGCGATCGCCTGCGCGATATCCGCATTCATTCGGTGCGCTGCGACAGATCCGTGAGCGATCTTTCGGTCGCCAGCAAGTTCAATGTCGAATGGGCTTTCCTTACGGAGTTGAAAGAGCGCGGACGCCGCATCGCCGAGGCATGGCTTGAAGAAAATTTCGACCTTGTCGGCGCGCGCTCCTCTGTCGACATCCGCGCCATGTTCGACGGCGGCCCGTCTGCCCGCTGAATTGGCGGAATCGCTTCTTACGCATTTGTCATGTGGCGCGCGACAAGCCTTACGCGCGCGTCATGACGAATGGTTAACTACAATCCGCACGCCGATCTTTATAGAAGAGTCGCGCAAGCTGGCGCCGCGCGGATGCGGCGCCAAGGGGTGAAAAAGGAGATGTTTCCCATGAACCGTGCTATTCTCTTCGGCGCTTCGGCGCTGGCGATGTTCGCCGCCGCGGCGGCGCAGGCCGGCGAAAAGCAGAAAGTCGACAAGCAGGCGGCCGCCGAGACCGCCATCAAGGCAGAAATGGTGACGACCCCGGATGATGCGAAGGCCTACGCCAAGGCCGAGTTCGCCAAAGCCGATGCCAATGGCGACAAGAAAGTCGAAAAGGCGGAATTCCTCGCCTTCGCCGAAGCCGCTCATGCCGCCGCGCAAGCGCTGAACGACACCGCGGAAGCCGCCCCTGCCGCCGAAGCGACCGTCATCGCCGAAGGCGACACGGTGGAGACCGCCGAGCAGCAATTCGTCGGCCTTAGCAAGGGCGACGGCGTGCTCGCCATCGAAGAGCTTATCGAGGCGCGCCTTGCAGATTTCGCGCAGGCGGACGCCGACCAGAACGGCGCGCTCGACGGGGAAGAGAAAGAAGCCTTCGCCGCGCTTGTGAAGCCCGGCCCTGTACTTTGATCGCCATTTCGAGATGCGCAAGAGCCCGCCGTCAAGGCGGGCTCTTCCTATTTTGCGCCGCGAAATCGCTCAGGCGCGCGATTTCGCGGCCGGGGCGCATCTGCCGCAGGCGCCATACGCCTCCACGATCACTGTATCGAGCCTGTCGGCGGCTTCGCCGAAAAGCGCGTTCAGCATCGCATCGCCCAGCGGCCGCTCCAACGCCTCGCCGCATCGCCGACAGATGAAATAAGCCGCCGGGCCTTTCCGTTCGCCTGCGACCCGCGCCACGAAAGCGTTGATCCCCGCGATCTTGGCGGCATGGCCCGCCTCGATCAGCGCGGCGAGCGCGCGATAGATCGTCATCGGCGCGGTCACCCCTTCCGTGTACGCTTGTTCCAGAATTTCATAAGCCTTCATCGGCCTTCCGACGGCCTGCAGGATATCCAGCACGATGCGTTCATTGCGCTTGAACGCCGCCTGCGCGACCGCCTGACGGCGCGCGCCGTTCCTAGGCATGAAGCACCCTCCTTCTCACGCGTTTTCGCGCGATTACGCTGAATCCGGGATCAGCGGAGTAGCGGAGGGCTGCGGCTGACGGGACGCGCCGGAGCATCCGTTATGCGCGGATCAAGGCGCGGCGCCGGCATAAGCGGCGCAGGGAGCGCCGGCGGCGCGACATCCGGCGTGATCGCAGGAAGAACGGATTGATGCTTGCCGCGTACGATAAGACACTCGACGCAGGACGCTTCTTCATGCTCTGCGTCGGCGAAGGCGATGGCGCGATGCCCCGCGACGGCGTAAAGCGCCGCAGCGAAGACCACCGCCAGCGCCAGCACAGCGGCTAATCGGGCCTCGCCTCCCAATCGGACTTCGCCTTTATGTGCGTCGACTTTCACGAGCGCTCCGTTCCGAGCGTGAATGATATCACATTCATGCTCGCGCCAGAAGCTCAAGACTCTTCGTCGTCGTCGTCCGGAGAGGCGCTTTCATCCTCATTAGCGGGAATCGCATAAGCGCCGGCGAACCATCGGTGGAGATCGATATCGGCGCAGCGTTTGGAGCAGAACGGCGCATAGTCGACCGTCGCCGCCTTCGCGCAGATCGGGCAGCGCAAGCCGGGCGGCGGGCGATCTTCATTCGACGAGTTCAAACGATCTCTCCTCAAGGCGGTCGTCGGCGCGAATCTCGAAGCGCGCGCCATGCCGCGCCGCCAGCCTCTCCCGCCATTGCGGGCGCGCTTCGCAGAGGTAGTCTTCAAGGGCCGCGCCGACAAGCAGACGCGGGCGCGCCTGCGGCCGAACTGCGAGCGCGCGCTCAAGGGCGCGAATCGCCGTCTTGCCCGCCCAATCGAGCGTAAAGCGCCGGCCGGTGCGCGCGAGGCCGGCGCCGACAGGCTCCGTCGCCAGTTCGAGCAGCGACAGCGCCGCGCGCGGCGCGGTCATGTCGAACAGGCCGTCTGCGGACAGTCGCCCGAATCGCGCCGAAAAGAGACCTTCTCGCGCCCGTTCGAGCGCGCCGAGCAGCGCCTTGCGCGCGGCTGGCCCGGAGGGAGGAAGAAAATCAACGACGATCCGCCCGCCGATCCCGCGCCGGGAAAGCTCCCCAAATAGCGCTTTCGCCGCCGCCATGTTCACCTTGTCATTGAGGTGACCGGTCGCGGAGTCGGCCGCCGCCCCGGCGTCGACATCGACGACGGTCAGCCCTTCCGTCTCGTCAATGACGAGATGCGCGCCCCCCGGCAACGCCGCGGTCCGTTCAAGCGCCGCATCGATCGTCTCATCGACGCCGCAACGCTCGAAAAGCCGGTCGTCGTCCGCCAGGATTTCGACGCCCTGCGCGTGCAGAATCTGCGCCGCCGCGACATCGTTGACGAAGACCTGCCCCTCGAAGCCGGGGGGCCGGATCTGCATGAACGCCTGCATGGAAGCGTCGCGCAAGGCGCCCAGCCGGGCGGGCGCGCTCGCGTCTGCGGACTTTTCCTCAAGAGCTTTCGCCGCCCCGCGGCCGAGATCGCGCGCCCAGTCGGCGGAGAGCGCCGCGCCTTTGGCGCCGACGGCCGGGCGCTTCACGCGCACGATGACAGGCGCGCCCTCGACCGCCTCCTCGGCGGCGCCAAGAGGCAAGAACCCCTCCTGCGCTTCGCCGATGTCGACGAACGCCGCCCGAAGCGGCTTCGAGATCGTCCGCACCCGTCCGAGAATGATGTCTCCGGTCTGCGCCGGGCGCGGCAAGGCCTCGTCGCCGCGCGCCGGCCCGAACCAGAAACGAACCGGCTCATCGTCGAAAACCAGCGCGGCGCGAGTCTCCCCCGCGCCGCATTCGATCAGGATGCGCCTTTTCACAGCCGCCATCCGGCGCCTTTCAGCAGGTTCGCCGTTTCGTAAAGCGGCAAGCCGACGACGTTCGTATAAGAACCGATTAAAGCGATCACATGCGCGGCGAAGAGCCCCTGGATGGCGTAGCCGCCGGCCTTTCCCCGCCATTCGCCGCTCGCGAGACAGGCGGCGATCTCCTCCGCTGACAGACGTTTCACGCGGACGCGCGTTTCGACGATCCGCACGCGCATCCGCTCGTCCGGTCCTGCGAGCGCGACTCCCGTATAGACGCGGTGCGCTCGCCCTGAGATCAGCTCAAGGCAGCGCCGGGCGGTCTCCGGGTCCTCGGCCTTGGGCAGGATGCGCCGTCCGCAGGCTACAACCGTATCGGCGGCGAGAACATATGCGTCCGGATTTTCGCCGGCTACGGCGACGGCCTTCTCGCGCGCAAGTCTGCCGGCGTGGTCGCGCGGGAGCTCGCCGGCCGGCACGGTTTCGTCGATTTCCGGCGCGATGATGCGCGCCGGCCTGACGCCGATCTGTTCGAGCAGGGCCCGCCGGCGCGGGCTGGCGCTGGCGAGGATGAGCGGTGCGCGCACGATCGCCGCGCCGGGGCTATTTGAAACGATAGGTGACGCGCCCTTTGCTGAGGTCATAGGGCGACATTTCGACCAGAACCCGGTCGCCGGCGAGCACGCGGATGCGATTCTTGCGCATCTTGCCGGCGGTGTGGGCGATGATTTCGTGGCCGTTTTCGAGCCGCACGCGGAAATTCGCGTTGGGGAGCAGCTCCTCGACGGTGCCTTCGAATTCGAGCAGTTCTTCCTTCGCCATTCGCTCCTCAGTTCCGACGCCGCCCCAGGCCCCCGGCCGGGCGCGGGCGGACCAGCGGGCGGAAAATGAGCGCGCGGCGCGCCAAAATCAAGGTTTTTGATGGAACTGCGGGAAGCGCTCGGCGAGCCGGCGGCGCAGCTCGTCGCGAACCTCGCGATAGGCGGCGAGGATCTCTTCTCGCCCGCCGCGGGCCTCCGACGGATTATCGATGGGCCAGTATTCGATCTTCTCGCGCGGCAGGGCCCGGCGCGCCTCCGCGGCGGCTTCCGGCGTCAAGGCGATGGCGAGATCGAAAGCCTCGACATCGAGGCCGCGCATCGATTTCGGCTCATGGCCGGCGAGCGAAACTCCAATCTCGGCGAGAACGATCTCCACGAAGGGATCGAGGCCGCCCTCATACACCCCGGCGGAATCGACCCTGAGATCGGGTCCCGCCTGCGCGCGCAAGAGAGCCGCCGCCATGGGCGAGCGCACGGCGTTCATGTTGCAGGCGAAGAGGACGGTCTTGACCATGGATTTCATCGCAAATGGAAGCTGCAGATCAGGGTGAACAGCCGGCGCGCGGTGTTGCGGTCGATGGCGATCTTGTCTTTCAGGCGCTCGATGAGAATTTGCGAGCCTTCGTCGTGCATGGCCCGGCGCGCCATGTCGACGGTCTCGATCTGGGCCGGCGCGGCGTTGCGGATCGCGTCGTAATAGCTCTCGCAGAGCATGAAGTAGTCCTTGATGATCTTGCGAAAGGGCGTGAGCGACAGATGCACCTGGCCGACGGCCTCGCCGCCGTCGCGGCGCACGTCGAAGACGAGCCGGCGCTCGACGATCGACAGATGCAGCTCGAACGGCCCGCGCTCGGCGCCGGCGGGCGCGAAGCGGTTCTCTTCGATGAGGTCGTAGATCGCCACCTTGCGCTCATGCTCGATGTCGGCGGGCGCGCGCGCGAGACTGCGCTCGTCGAGGGAAATCCTGACGATTCGCATGTCGTCCGCGCTGTCGCCTTCGCCGCTCACCGTCTGTTCCTGTGACCGTCCGCCGCCGAAGCGCCTTTCTAGCCGCCCTCGCCGCGCGCGTCATCTTGGCGCCGCCAGACGACGCGAGATAAGCTGTATTTCATCATTTCCGCCCATTATTCCCTTCTTCGCCACAGCCATCCCGGAGCCCGGTCCGTGATTCGACAGGCTTTCGCCGCCGCCCTGCTTTTCGTTCTCGCCGTCGCGCCGGCCGCGGCGGCCATGCCCGACGTCGCCCGCGCCATGCTCGACGCGGCCGCTGCGACCGGCGAGGCCGATCAGGTCGCCGTGGTCGCCGCCGCCGCCGCGCAGGTCTTCCCGGAGGACGCCGAAGCCATCCACGCCTATGCGGACGCGCTCGCAACCGCCATCGCCGAAGGCAGGCTCGGCGCGGCCGAGGACGTCGTCGTAGTGGTCGCCCCGCCGGAGGAGGAGAAAAAGGCCCCCGACGCCGTCGACAGCAGAGCGAAATCCGTTGAGCTCAAGCCCGGCAAGGCGCCGGAATGGCTGAAGCTCGGTCCCTGGGAAGGCAAGGCGACGGCTTCCGGCGTCATCTCCTCCGGCAATTCGGAAAACGCCGCAGGCGGAATCCACTTCGAAGCAGTCCGCGAGTTCAGCTATTTCACGCACAATATCCGGACATACTTCGATTACGGAAGGTCGAATGGAAAGAAGAACCAGCAGCGCTGGGGCCTGTCCTACAAGCTTGACTATCTCCTCGGCGACCGCACATACGGCTTTGCGCGCTTCTCCTACGATGAGGACGAGTTTTCAGGATTCGATTACAAGCTGTTCGGCGGTCTCGGCGTCGGCCATTTTCTCTTCAAGGATGAAGGCTTCTCCTGGAAGCTCGAAGGCGGCCCCGGCTATCAATACGCCCCGATTGACGACGACAGGACGATCGACCAGCACGCGGCCGTCTATGCGGCGAGCGAAACGGACTGGCTGATCCGCGACGGATTTCTGTTCGAACAGGATCTCAACGCCACCTGGACCGAGCAGACCAGCACCCTCGTCTCGAAAACGGCGCTGACGAGTTCGCTTACCGACACGCTCTCGACAGGCTTGTCATTCCTCTATCGCTATGAAACGAACCCGCCGGCCGGCCGCGTGAACGCTGATACGACCTTTCGGGTCAACCTGACTTACGGATTCTGACGGCGCGCCGGTCGACTATTTGAGACGCAGGCGGATCGACTGGGCGTGACTCGGCAAGCCTTCGGCGTCTGCGAGCCGCGCCGCCGCCGGGCCTATGGCGGCGAGCCCTTCGGGATCGCAGCCGATGATCGACGAGCGCTTCATGAAGTCGAGAACAGAGAGCCCTGAGGCGTAGCGCGCCGCACGGGCTGTCGGCAGCACGTGATCGGGGCCGGCGACATAATCGCCCACTGCTTCCGGCGCATGCCGGCCGAGAAAGATCGCGCCGGCGTGACGGATCTTCTCAAGCAGCGCCTCGGGATCGGCTACGGCCAACTCGAGATGCTCCGGCGCGAGCCGGTCGACCAGCGCCGGCGCCTCGTCGAAAGACCGCACGAGAATGATCGCGCCGTTATCGCGCCAGGCGGCCGCGGCGATCTCCCGACGCGGCGAGGCGGCTAGCTGGACTTCGACGGCCGCCGCGACCTGATCGGCGAAGCCTGCGTCGTCCGTCATCAGAATGCTTTGCGAGGAAGGATCGTGCTCGGACTGGCTCAGGAGATCGGCCGCGATCCAGTCAGGAACGTTCGCGCCGTCGGCGACGACGAGAATCTCCGAAGGCCCCGCGATCGAATCGATGCCGACGCGCCCGAAGACCTGTCGCTTCGCTTCGGCCACATAGGCGTTGCCGGGTCCGACGATGACGTCCACGGGCCCGATCGGCCCCGCTCCCCATGCCATGGCGGCGATCGCCTGGGCCCCGCCGATCCGATATATCTCGTCGACCCCGGCCCGCCGCGCCGCGGCGAGGACGAGCGGATTCATCGACCCGTCCGGCGCCGGAACGCACAGACAGAGCCGGCCGACGCCGGCGACTTTGGCCGGGATCGCGTTCATCAGCACGCTCGACGGATAGGCCGCGCGCCCGCCCGGGGCGTAAAGCCCCGCGGCATCCACCGGCGTCCAGCGCCAGCCCAGCGTCACGCCCGCTTCGTCCGTATAGCGAAGGCCTTCCGGCTTCTGCTTTTCGTGATAGGCGCGGATGCGCGCCGCGGCGAAATCGAGCGCGGCGAGCGTCTCGGAGTCGCAGCGGCTTTCCGCCTGCGCGATCTCCTCCTCGCCGACGCAGATATTCTCCGCTGTCAGATCGAACCGGTCGAAACGCTTCGTGTAATCGACGAGCGCCGTCATGCCGCCGGTCCGCACCGCCGCGACGATCTCCGAGACGGCCGCCGCGATATTCTCGGCTGCCGCGCGCGGGGCTTCAACGAGCGCAGCGAAGGTCGCCTCGAAACCGTCATCGGCCGTGCTCAGTCTACGGACCATGAGCGATGCTCGCCTTGCAGCCGCGCCTCGGCGCGATCAATCAAACGTCGTGGGCGGGTTTCGTGCGCGTGCGCCAGGGCTCGGACATGTCCATCAGATGGCCGTTGACGGATTCGACCTCCAGCCGGATCGCGCCGCCGCCCGCGAAATCGAGGATGATCGTCCCCATCCCGTCCTCGCCCGGCTCGTAACGGATGGCGAGAAGCTCCACCACCGCATCCTTGAGGTCGGCGCGCAAATTATGCCGTTTCACCGACATCACGTCGTCGAAATGCGCGCCCGCGCGCACGCGCGCGTATTGGCCGGTCTCCCGGTCGACGCAGCATTCCCAGACGAAACGGTTCATCACGAAGGCGAAGCGCCGCTCCTTCGGCAGCCAGGCGAAATCGCCGATCTTGCCCACCGCGTCCTGCAGACAGGCGGAGAAGACCTTCAGATCCTCTTCGTCCGCCGCCAGCAGCCGAAGCGGCTTGTATTCGCGCATGTCGCTCATGCCGGCCTCTGCTCCTTGATGCGCTCGATGAGCGCGCCGCAGGCCTGAAGCTTTTCTTCCAAGCGCTCGAAGCCGCGGTCAAGGTGGTAGACGCGATTGACGATGGTCTGGCCTTCCGCGCCGAGCGCGGCCAGCACCAGGCTCATCGAGGCGCGCAGGTCCGTGGCCATCACCGGCGCGCCCTTGAGGCGCTTCACGCCGCGCACCGTCGCGGTCTGCCCGTCGATAGAGATATGCGCGCCCATGCGCATCAGCTCCGGGGCGTGCATGAAGCGGTTCTCGAAGATCGTCTCCTTGATGGCGGACACGCCGTCGGCGGTCGCCATCAGGGCCATGAACTGCGCCTGAAGGTCGGTCGGAAAGCCGGGAAAGGGCTGCGTGACCACGTCAACCGCGCGGCAGCGATCGCCCGTGCGGCGGACCCTGACGCCGCCTTCCTCCGCCGTCAGGGACAGGCCGGCTTCCTCCAGCGTTCCCACCGCCGCGCCGAGAAGCTCAAGGCGCGCATTGCGCAAAAACAGCTCGCCGCCGGCGACGCCCGCCGCCATGGCGTAGGCGCCCGTTTCAATACGGTCCGGCAGCACTTCGTGGCGCGCGCCGCTGAGACGCTCCACGCCCTCGATGCGGATGGTGGAGGTCCCCGCCCCTTCGATCTTCGCGCCCATTGCCACAAGACATTGCGCGAGATCGGCGATCTCCGGCTCGCGGGCGGCGTTGCCGAGCACGGTCTCGCCTTTAGCGAGCGTCGCAGCAAGCATGGCGTGCTCGGTCGCCCCGACGGAAACGAAGGGAAAGTCGATGCGCGCGCCATGAAGCCCGTCCGGCGCCGCGGCGATGACATAGCCCTCGTCGAGGTCGATGGCGGCGCCCATCGCGGCGAGCGCTTTGAGATGCAGATCGACCGGGCGCGCGCCGATAGCGCAGCCGCCCGGCAGCGACACTTTCGCCTCGCCCTCGCGCGCGACAAGCGGGCCCAGCACGTTGAACGAGGCGCGCATCTTGCGCACAAGGTCGTACGGCGCGAGCGTCGAGCGGATCGCGCGGGCACGCAGTCTCAACGTCGAATTCTCGAACGCATGCTCGACGCCGTGCTGTTCGAGCAGGCGCAGCATCATGTCCACGTCGGCGAGCCGCGGCGCGTTGGCCATGACCAGCGGCTCATCGCTCAAAAGCGCGGCCGCCATAACCTTGAGCGCCGAATTCTTGGCGCCGCTGATCGCGATCTCACCGAAAAGCGGCCGGCCGCCGATGATCGCCAGACTGTCCATCGAGCGCGTTCCTTCAGTCTTTCTCTTTGCGCGCGGCCTCTTTGCGCCGGCGCAGATTGGCGCGCAGCGCGGCCGCAAGGCGCGCCTCGCGCGCTTCGCGCGCGGGCTTCTTCGGCGTCGCCGACGGCGGATTTGCGGCGCTTTTCCGGCGCGCGTCCGCCCCTTCGGGGCCGTTCTTCGCGCCCTCATCCTGCGACATGGGCGCGGACCATACGCGGGCCGGCCGCCCCGTCAAGCAAGGCGCGCGGCCATACGGCGCTTTTCATCCCCGCCGCCGCGCGCTATAGGGCGGCGCGCGCCGCAGTAGCTCAGTGGTAGAGCGCACCCTTGGTAAGGGTGAGGTCGGGAGTTCAATCCTCCCCTGCGGCACCAGCGTCCGATCACATGATCACATGATGAGGGGCTGCGGCGGCGCGCGCAGCACCTTGCGGAAGACGCAGGCGATGGCGAGGCCGGTGAGCAGCGACACGCCGAGCCAGCAGGCGAGCTCCAGCGCCGCCAGCGGCCACGGCTCCAGCATCACGTTCCAGGGCAGATAGAACTCGAACCACAGCGCGCCGATGAGCCAGGCGGCGAGCCCGTAGACGAGGCCGGCGGCGAACCAGTTGCGCGGCAGGCCGCGATAGACGAGCTGGAACGCGGTCGCATGGGCGAGCCCCGCCACGAGCACGCCGAGCGGCAGCACGAAGGGCGAGGCGTTCATGCGCGGCGGCGGATCGCCGGCGAAGGCGGCGATGAACTTCGCGCTCTGCAGCTCGGGATCGGCGAGAATCTGCTGGGCCGGACCGAAGGTCGCCATCAGACCGACGGCGAAAGCGAGCGCGCCGAAAAAGCCGGCGGCGACGATCCTGCGGAGGACGGTCATGAGCGCCTCCCGTGCGATTGCGGGCCGCCACGCTAGGCCGCTTCGCCGCGGCGGCCAAACCCGTTCCTGCGGCCTAAACCATGACCCGCAAAGGATGCGTTAACCGGCCGGCGCCTTTTCAAGCCATCATCTTTTCGATGGGCAGGACGAGGATGGCGCTCGCGCCGAGGCGCTTGAGCTTCTCAAGCGTCGTCCAGAAGACGCTTTCGCGGCACACCGCGTGAATGGCGACGCGATCGCCCCCGCCGGCGAGTTCGAGCACGGTCGGCGCCTCCGCGCCCGGCAGCACCTCGGTGATGGCGGGAACGGCGCTGCGCGGCGCGTTCATCATGACGTATTTCGCCTCGCGCGAGGCCATGACTCCCTCGACCCGCTTCATGAAGGCCTCGAAGATCGTCTGCTTGGCCGGACCGAACGACGCGGGATTTCGGATGAGCACCGCTTCCGACTCGAACACCGTGGCGACGGGCCGCAGCCCGTTGGCGTCGAGCGTCGCGCCGGTCGAAACGATGTCGCAGACCGCGTCGGCGATCTTGAGGCGCGGCGCCACCTCGACCGAGCCCTTCATCATCACCGGCGTCGCCTTCACCTTCGCCGCAGCGAGGAACCGCCGCGTGAGGCCCGGATAGGAAGTGGCGATGCGCTTGCCCTCGAGCGAGGCAGGCCCGTTCCAGGCCCACTCCTTCGGCGCGGCGAGCATCAGCCGGCAGCGCGAGAAGCCGAGCCGCGCGACCAGCTCCGCCGGCGTCTCGCGCGCGCCGGCGAGGCGGTCCTCCTCGGCGACGTTCTCCCCGACGACTCCGATGTCGCAGGCGCCGTCGGCGACGAAAGCGGGAATGTCGTCGTCGCGCACCAGAAGCACGTCGATCGGCATTTCCTGCACGCGGCCATAAAGCGTGTCGCGCCCGCGCGAGATGGTGAGCCCGCAGTTTTTCAAAAGCTCGACGCTTTCCTCCGCGAGCCTGCCGGATTTCTGGATGGCGATGCGCAGTCTTTCCTCGCTCATGTCCGGGACGCCTTTCTCCGCTCCGATTTCCGCATACGGTCGATCATCAGCCGGTAGCCCCGGTGGGGCTCCTCTTTGAGGAACCGCGCGACGCGCGCGACGGTCGTCGTCGACGCGCCGGTCGCGGCGGCGATCTCGCGATAGGACAGCGCCCCTTCGTCGAGCAGCCGCGCGATGCGCCAGCGCTCGGCGAACGCCGCGATCTCGCCGGGCGTGGCGATGTCGCGCAGAAAGCGCCCGGCCTCGTCCGCATCGCGCAGCGCGGCGAAGGTCTCGAAAAGATCGTCCTCTTCGCGCGCGTCGCGGGCCGCCGCCCCGCCTGCGGGCGCCTGTTTTCTTCGTTCGCTCATCGGCTCGGTCGTTCTATCGTGTTAGCATGCTAATACAGGCGCCGCGCCCGCGCCGCAAGCCCCCGGCGGCGCCGCGTCGGGTTTCGCCGCCGCGGCGATCGGGCGCGGCGGCGATTTTCTGGTGGAAACGTGCTCGCAATTCCGCTTTAGTCGCTGAAATGACCATGGCGACGCAACTAAATCGCGAGAAATCGCTCATCCCCGGCCTCGACGACGGGGCTTTCGACGCGATTCTGCGCCGCGCCCATCCCGCCTGGGAGGGGGTGCTGAAGACCCCTTTTCTGCGCTCGGACAAGCTCTCGGCGCTGGCGGGCTGCGAGCTGTGGATCAAATATGAGAACCTTCAGCATACGGGATCCTTCAAGGAGCGCGGGGCGCTCGCCAAGCTTCTGAGCCTGGATGCGGCGGCGCGCGCGCGCGGCGTCGTCGCAGCCTCGGCCGGCAATCACGCGCAGGGCCTCGCGCGGCACGCCGCGCTTCTCGGCGTCGACGCCAGGATCGTCATGCCGGAGACGACGCCCTACGTGAAGGTCGAGCAGACCGAGCGGCTCGGCGCCCATGTCGTTCTGCATGGGGACGGTTTCGACGAAGCCAACGCCTATGCGCAGGAGATCTGCGCGCGCGAGGGACGCGTCTACGTCCATCCCTTCGACGATCCGTACGTGATCGCCGGCCAGGGCGCCGTCGCGGCGGAGATGCTGGCCGACCTTCCCGACATCGACGTCATCGTCGCGCCCATCGGCGGCGGCGGGCTGCTCGCCGGCATGGCCGCCGCGGCGCGCAGGCTCGGCGCGAGGTGCCAGATCGTCGGCGCGCAGGCCGAGCTTTATCCGTCCATGTACAACGCCGTCAAAGGCGAGCAGCGTCCCGTGGGCGGCGTCACGCTCGCCGAAGGCATCGCCGTGCGCGAACCGGGCGCGATCACCCGCGCGCTCATCAAGGCGCTCGTCGACGACATCGTGCTCGTCAACGAACGCGCTCTCGAGCGCGCGCTCAGCCTTTATCTCAACGTGCAGAAAGTGCTCGCCGAAGGCGCCGGCGCGGCGGGGCTTGCGGCCGTGCTCGAGCATCCCGACCGCTTCCGCGGCAGGAAGGTCGCGACCGTGATCTGCGGCGGCAATATCGACACGCGGCTGCTTTCCTCCATCCTGATGCGCGACCTCGTGCGCCAGGGGCGCATCGCACGGCTCAGAATCGAGCTGCTCGACGTGCCCGGACAATTGACGCGCGTGTCCGAGATCATCGCCCATGAGCAGGCCAACGTCATCGACGTCGCCTATCACAAGATTTTCTCCGACCTGCCGGCGAAACAGACCTATATCGACATTTCGGTCGAGACTTTCGACCGGCCGCATCTCGAGCGCGTGATCGCTGCCTTGCGCGCGCGCGGCTTCAATGTCGAAATGGCGGCGTACTGACCGAACCGCCTTGCGCAGAACGCGACGGCGCGCGATCATGGGCGCAGGGGAGACGCCAGCATGATGCGCTTCGCCATCGCCGCGACGGCCCTCGCCCTGTGGGCGGGCGCCGCGCACGCTGAAAAAATCGGTCCGGACTGCACGCTGAAGGGCTTGCCCCTCCGCGGCGACGTGCAGGTCGTCGACAGCTTCCCCGACCTCAAGGTGCAGATCGTCGAGAGCTTTCCCGATCTCAAAGTGAAAGCGGTCGAGAGCTTTCCCGACGACTGCGGCGAATGGCGTTTCGTCGACAGCTTTCCGGATTTCAAAATCCAGTACGTCGACAGCTTCCCCGACCTGACAATCAGGTTCGTGGAAAGCTTTCCCGGTCTTCCGTAACAAAGCCGCGCAGGCGCGCGCCCCTACGCCGTCTGATCCTCCACCGACGCGCCCGGCGCATTGGTCATGACGGACTTGATTCCGTTCTCGCAGGCGGCGTCGGACTCGTACATCTCGGACGCGCCGATCACTTCGCGATTGCCGGCCTTCACCACGAAATAGGGTTTGCCGCTCGACGAGGTTTTCTTCTCGAAGCACGCCGGATCGGCGGCGTTCTTCTTCACCGATTCGATGCCGTTCTCCGCGCCCGATTTCGCCTTGTAGCCTTCGCTCGCCAGGATGGTCTGGCCGTTCGCGGCTTTCAACCGGAAACGGAACTCCCCGGCTTTGTCGTTGTAGATTTCGAATTTCCCGGCCATGTCTTTCTCCCTCCAGGGCTGAAACGGACCCGCCGAGAGGTTCGGCGAAGCGCGCGCGAAGATCAACCCTTCGGCGCGCGAACCGACCGGCCCGGCCGATCGCGGTTGCGCAGGCGCGGCGCGCGTCCCACATGTCGTCCGCGCATTCGACGTCAATTCGATGCAAATCCTTCAGCCTTCGGAGACAATGATGATCCTGACCACGACTCACGACATCCAGGGCAGAACCATTCGCGACTACAAGGGCGTCGTCGTCGGCGAGGCGATCCTCGGCGCGCATGTGTTCCGCGACCTGTTCGCCGGCATTCGCGACATCGTCGGCGGACGCTCGGGCTCTTACGAGAAATCCCTGCGCGAGGCGCGGCGGATCGCGCTCGACGAGCTCGCCGAGGAGGCGCGCCGGCTCGGCGCCGACGCGGTGGTCGGCGTCGACATCGACTACGAGGTGATCGGCGAGAAGGGGTCGATGATGATGGTCTCGGCCTCCGGCACGGCGGTGAGCCTCGGCTGAGCGCGCGGGCGCGGGCGCGCGCGATGCGTCGCGGCGGCGCATGTTCCAGAATCGTTCCGCCTCGGCTAGGGTGGGCCCATGAGTCCGCGCCCCGCCCCCAAACCGTCCCTTTCCGAACTGGCGCAGGCCGGCCTGCGCCCGCCCGGCCTTTCCGAAGCGCCGGCGGCGTTCGCCGACGCGCCCTATCTCCAATGCCTCAACGACGAACAGCGCGCCGCCGTGCTCGCGACCGAAGGCCCGGTGCTCGTCCTGGCCGGCGCCGGCACCGGCAAGACGCGCGCGCTGACGACGCGGCTCGCCCACCTTCTCTTCGCCGGCAAGGCGCGGCCCTGGCAGATCCTCGCGGTCACCTTCACCAACAAGGCCGCGCGCGAGATGAAGGAGCGCGTCGGCGCGCTCATCGGCCAGGGGCGCGGCGGCGTCGAAGGAATGCAGTGGCTCGGCACGTTCCATTCCATTGGCGCGCAGATCCTGCGCCGGCACGCCGAGCTCGTCGGCCTCAGGCCGAGCTTCGCCATCATCGACGCCGACGACCAGGCGCGTCTCGCCAAGCAGGCGATCGAGGCGGCCGGCCTCGACGAGAAGCGCTGGACCGGGCGGGGCCTGGCGGCCATGATCGACGGCTGGAAGAACCGCGGCCTCACCCCCGACAAGGTTCCCGCCAGCGAGGCGCATCATTTCGCCGACGGGCGCGCGATCGCCCTTTATGCGGCCTATCAGGCGCGGCTGAAGACGCTCAACGCGGCCGACTTCGGCGATCTTCTGGTTCATAACCTGACGATCTTCCAGAACCGCCCGGACGTTCTCGCCGACTATCAGAACCGCTTCCGCTACATGCTGGTCGACGAATATCAGGACACGAACGTCGCGCAGTATCTGTGGCTGCGCCTTCTCGCGCAGAAGCATCGCAACATCTGCTGCGTCGGCGACGACGATCAGTCGATCTACGGCTGGCGCGGAGCGGAGGTCGAGAACATCCTCCGTTTCGAGAAAGATTTTCCCGGCGCGACGGTGATCCGGCTCGAACGCAATTACCGCTCGACGCCGGCGATCCTCGCCGCGGCGTCGGGACTCATTTCCGCCAACAGGGCGCGCCTTGGCAAGACGCTGTGGACCGAGCGCGAGGACGGCGAGCCGGTGCGCCTGCGCGGGGTGTGGGACGGCGAGGAGGAAGCGCGCGTCGTCGCCGACGACATCGAGGCCGAGCAGATGAAGGGCCGCCCGCTTTCCGACATGGCGGTGCTGGTGCGCGCCTCCTTCCAGATGCGCGCCTTCGAAGAGCGCTTCAACGCGATCGGCGTTCCCTACAAGGTCGTCGGCGGCCCGCGCTTTTACGAACGCGAGGAGACGCGCGACGCCCTCGCCTATCTGCGGCTCATCCGCAGCGCCGACGACGATCTTTCCTTCGAGCGTGTCGTCAACAAGCCGCGCCGCGGCCTCGGCGAGAAGGCTTTGCAGACCCTGCACAGAATCGCGCGCGACGCGGGCGTTTCCCTCGCCGCGGCCGGCCGGCTCGCGCTGGAGACGGACGACCTGACCGCCGCGGCGCGCAAGGCGCTCGCGCGCTTTCTCGACGACCTCGACCGCTGGGCGCGCGACGCGCGCGACATGCCGCCGGCCGACATCGCCGAGCTCGTCCTCGAGGAGTCCGGCTATATCGACATGTGGAAGACGTCGAAATCGGCGCAGGCGGACTCCAAGCTCGACAACCTCAAGGAGCTGGTGCAGGCGGCCTCGGAGTTCGACGCGCTCGAAGGCTATCTCGACCATGTGGCGCTGGTCTCGGAGCTCAATGAATCCTCCGTTGACGGACAGGTCTGGCTGATGACCCTGCACGCGGCCAAGGGTCTTGAGTTTCCCGTGGTGTTTCTCCCCGGCTGGGAGGAAGGGATCTTTCCCTCCCAGCGCGCGCTCGACGAAAAGGGCGAGGCCGCCCTCGAGGAGGAGCGCCGCCTCGCCTATGTGGGCGTGACCCGGGCGAAGGAAAGCTGCCGCATCTCCTTCGCCGCCAACCGCCAGATCTTCGGCCGCTGGCAGAACGCCATCCCCTCGCGCTTCATCGACGAGCTGCCCGAGGACGCGGTCGACGTCGTCTCCGAGCCGGGACTTTACGGCGCCGCGGCGCGCAATTTCGCGAGGCGGTCCGCCTTCGACGGGGCGAGGATCGACGAGGACGCCTATTACGACAATCCCGGCTGGCGGCGGGCCCGCGCCGCCAAGGCGCGCGCCGCCCGCCCGCCCCTCATCGAAGGGCGCGCCGCGACGGTCTCCGTCAGCGCGCCGGGAAAGTCCAGATTCTCCGTGGGCCAGCGGGTGTTCCATCAGAAGTTCGGCTACGGAAAGGTGACCGCCGCGGACGGACAGAAGCTCGTCGTCGATTTCGACCATACCGGCCCGAAAAAGGTCATCGACGCCTTCCTGGAGGGCGCGTGACGGCTCGCGCGGCCCAGACGACGTCTGTCATCCCGGCCGAAGCGCAGCGAACAGCCGGGAGCCGGACGGAGCGATTATTCCGGATTTCGAATCGGCGCTTCAGCGCCTTCCGGGAGGACATGACATTCTTCGATCTTCGATCCTCATTCCCTCGACGCCGAAAGCATCCATGACCGCCTGCAAGCTCATCTGGACCGGCCCGCGCGCGCGGCTTGAGGCGATTGAAACGGCGCTGACGGAGGTTCTCTGGCCGCCGGCGCGCGCCGTGAGCCTGACCAAGGCGGAGCCCGCGGCCGAAGACGACGAGACCGACTGGCGGCTCGACGCCTATTTCGAGGAGCCGCCGGACGGCGACGCGCTCGGCGCCCTTCTCGCCGGGATCGACGGCGCGGGCGCGCCGCAGATCGAAAGCGTGCCCGACATCGACTGGGTCGCTCATTCGCTTTCGGGCCTCGGGATCGTGCGCTGCGGGCGCTTCGTCGTTTACGGCGTTCACGATGCGGACAAATTGCCGAACGAGCCGGGTCTCATCCCCATCCGCATCGACGCCAATCAGGCGTTCGGCACTGGCCATCATCCGACCACGTCCGGATGCCTGACCCTGCTCGACCGGCTCGCCGGCCTGCCGCCCGAGCGCGTGCTCGATCTGGGAACGGGCTCGGCCGTGCTCGCCATCGCCGCGGCGAAACTCTGGGGCCGTCCGGCGATCGCGAGCGACATCGACGAGACCTCGGTCGCGATCGCCCGCGAGAACGCCGCGCTCAACAGCGTCGCGGAGCTGGTGACGGTCGTACGGGCCGACGGCTTCGACCACCCTGAGATCGCCCGAGCGGCGCCTTTCGACTTCGTCTTCGCCAACATCCTCGCCGGCCCGCTTGTCGAATTCGCCCCCGCGATGGCCGCTCACGTGAAACCGGCCGGGCGCGCGATGCTCGCCGGGCTGACGGCGGCGCAGGAAGAGGCCGTGACGCAGGCCTACGAGGCCGCCGGCTTCCGCCGGCTCAACCGGCTCGACCATCCGGTGTGGCCGGCGCTGCTGTTCGCGCGGGTTTGAGGTTGCAGGTTGCAGCGGACAGGCCGCAGGGGCATATGATGCGCTGATCTTCGCAATCTGCGACCTGCAACCTGCGCCAGGCGAATCATGTTCCAGTCCTTCGATCCCGTCTCCGACCGTTCCTACGCCGCGAAGCATCTGCCGCTTCTGCGCGCCGAGATGAAGAAGCGCGGGCTCGACGGCTTCATCGTTCCGCATGACGACGAATACCAGAACGAATACATCCCCGCCTACGCCGAGCGGCTGATGTGGGTTTCGGGCTTTTCGGGCTCTGCCGGGGCGGCCATCGTGCTGATGGATCGCGCCGCGATCTTCGTCGACGGCCGCTATACGCTTCAGGCGCGCGGCGAGGTCGACGACGCTTTTTTCGAGTATGAAAGCATTCCCGACGCCTCCCCGGAGGAATGGCTCGCGAAGAACGCGCGCAAGGGCTGGCGCATCGGCTACGACCCGATGCTGCATACGACGGCCGGCCTCGCCCGCCTTGAAGCGGCGGCGAAGCGCGCGGGCTTCGAGATCGTTCCGGTCGAGGACAATCCCGTCGACGCGGCCTGGGCGGACCAGCCGCCGCGCCCGTCCGCGAAAATCCGGCCTCACCCCTTGGAATTCGCCGGCAAATCGTCGACCGAAAAGCGCCGCGAGATCGCCGCCGCCGTGAAGGCGGCCGGCGCCGACGCGCTGCTCGTCACGGCGCCGCCCTCGATTGCGTGGCTGTTCAACATCCGCGGCGGCGACGTTTCGCGCACCCCCCTGCCGCTGGGGCGCGCGATACTTTCCGCAGACGGCGCGGCGAGCCTCTTCGTCGCGCCGGAAAAGGTCGACAACGCGCTTGCGGGCCATCTCGGCGACGGCGTCGACATCCGCCCCGAAGAAGCCGCGGCCGAGGCGATTCGCGCCCTCGGCGGCAAGGGCGCGAAGGTCGCGGTCGACCCCGCGCTCGCGCCGGCGCAATTCGTCCGTCTGCTGAAAGAGTCCGGCGCGCGCGTAATCGAAATTCCCGACCCCTGCGCGCTGCCGCGCGCGTGCAAGAACGACGCCGAGCTCGCCGGCGCGCGCGCCGCCCATGAGCGCGACGGAGCGGCCGTGACGCGCTTCCTCTATTGGCTCGCAAGCGAGGCCCAGGACGGAAGCGTCGATGAAATAACCGCCGCGAAGAAGCTCGAAGCGCTGCGCCGCGAGACCGGCGAGCTCGTCGACATCAGCTTCGACACGATCTCGGGCGCCGGGCCCAACGGCGCGATCGTGCATTACCGCGTCAACACCCGCACCAACCGCAGGCTCCAGCCGGGCGAGCTGTTCCTCATCGACTCCGGCGCTCAGTACCGGGACGGAACGACCGACATCACCCGCACCGTCGCCGTCGGAAAGCCGACCGCGGAGATGCGCGACCGCTTCACCCGCGTGCTCAAGGGCCATATCGCGCTCGCGACCGCCCGCTTTCCGGAAGGAACGACGGGCCATCAGCTCGACGCGTTCGCCCGCCGGCCGCTGTGGGAGGCGGGGCTCGACTACGACCACGGCACCGGCCACGGGGTGGGGAGCTTTCTCGGCGTGCATGAGGGCCCGCAGCGCATCGCCAAGACCGCGAACAGCCAGCCCTTGAAGCCCGGCATGATCGTCTCCAACGAGCCCGGCTACTACAAGGCCGGCGCCTTCGGCATACGGATCGAAAATCTCGTCGTCGTCACGCCGCCCGAGCCGGTCGAAGGCGGCGAGCGGGCGATGATGGGCTTCGAAACGCTCACCCTCGCGCCGATCGAGCTCGATCTCGTCGTCCCCTCGCTTCTGTCCGAATACGAACGGCACTGGCTCAACAGATATCATGCGCGGGTGCGCCAGACGCTGGCCCCGCGCCTGCCGAAGGACGTCGCCGACTGGCTGACGCGAAAGACGCGGGCGATCTAGTACGTAGCGCATGGCGCGTAGTGCGTAGCGCGTAGAGCGGCGGCCAATGCGATATCCCCACTAAGTCGGCGTTACAGATTCTGCTTTCACTTCACTTCCTGCTCTCTACGCACCACGCGCTCTACCCTCCGATCAGCGCGAGCCAGTCGTCTTCGCTGAGGATCTTCACGCCCAGCTCTTCGGCTTTTTTCAGCTTCGAGCCCGCGCCCGGTCCCGCGACCACGTAATCGGTCTTCGCCGACACCGAGCCTGCGACCTTCGCGCCGAGGGCGAGCGCGCGCGCCTTAGCCTCCTCGCGGGTGAAACGTTCGAGCGCGCCGGTGAAGACGACGGTCTTGCCGGCGACCGGGCTCGCGCCCTCGGCGGGCCGCGCCATTTCCTCCGGCTCGACCTCCTTCAGCAGGCGGTCCACGGCCTCGCGATTGTGCGGCTCGGCGAAGAAATCGATGACGCTCTGCGCCACCAGCGCGCCGACCCCCTCGATCGACAGCATCTCGGCGTAGGCGGGCGAGTCGGGATCGGCGGCTTCCAGCGCGGCTTTGCGCAGATTTTCGAACGATCCGTACGCCATCGCGAAAAGCCGCGCGTTCGATTCCCCGATATGGCGAATCCCCAGAGCGTAAATAAACCGCGGCAGGGAAATTTTCCGCCGCGCGTCGATTGCGGCGAAGAGATTGTCAACCGACTTTTTGTTGGTCGGCGGCTTTTCGCGGCCTTCCCTGTCGCGTTTGCGCGCGCCGTCCTCGTCCTGCTCGTAGCGGTAAAGCTCGATCTCGCCGGCTTTCTGGCGCGCCTTGAGCGTGAAGATGTCGGCGGGCTCCCTGATGATTCCCTGCTCGAAAAAGCTCCGTATCTGCTTCTCGCCGAGGCCTTCGATGTCGAACGCCGCCCGCGAAACGAAATGCTTGAGCCGCTCGACCGCCTGGGCCGGACAGACGAGCCCGCCCGTGCAGCGCCGCGCCGCCTCGCCTTCCTCGCGCACCGCATGGCTGCCGCAGGCCGGGCACCTGTCGGGGAAGACGAACTTTTTCGCCCCCTTGGGCCGCTTTTCCTTCACGACCGCGAGGATTTGCGGAATGACGTCGCCGGCGCGCTGGATCACCACCGTATCGCCGACGCGCACGTCCTTGCGCGCGATTTCGTCTTCATTGTGCAAGGTCGCGTTGGCGACCACGACGCCGCCGACGGTGACGGGCTTCAGCCGCGCCACGGGCGTGAGCGTTCCGGTGCGCCCGACCTGGATGTCGATCGCTTCGAGCACGGTCGCGGCGCGCTCGGCCGGGAATTTGTGCGCGATCGCCCAGCGCGGCGCGCGCGAGACGAATCCCAGCCGCTCCTGATAGTCGAGCCGGTCGACCTTGTAGACGACGCCGTCGATATCATAGCCGAGCTCGGCCCGGCGCGCTTCGACCTTTCGATAATGCGCGAGCATCGCGTCGAGGCTCTCGCAGCGCGCCAGCAGCGGATTGACCGGAAAGCCCATCGCTTCGAGCCGCTTGAGAGCCTTCCACTGGGTGTCGGCCAGCGGCGCCGACAGCTCGCCCCAGCCATAGGCGAAAAAGCGCAAGGGCCGCGAGGCCGTTATCGCCGGGTCGAGCTGACGGAGCGAACCCGCTGCGGCGTTGCGGGGGTTGGCGAACGTCTCCTCGCCCGCCGCTTCGAGGCGCGCGTTGAGCGCGGCGAAATCCGCATGGGACATGTAAATCTCGCCGCGCGCTTCGAGAATGTCGGGGGCGTCGGCGATTGTCTTCGGAATGTCGGCGATGGAGAGAACGTTCGCCGTCACGTTCTCGCCTTCGCGCCCGTCGCCGCGGGTGCCGGCGAGAACGAGCGCGCCTTTTTCGTAGCGCAGGCTCATCGAGGCGCCGTCGATCTTCGGCTCGGCGGTGAAGGCGAGCGGCGCCGCCTCGCCGAGGCCGAGAAAGCGGCGCACCCGTCCGACGAAATCGGCGACGTCCGCCTCGTCGAAAGCATTGTCGAGCGAAAGCATGGCGCGCGCATGGCGCACCTTCTCAAAGCGCGTCGCGGGCGGCGCCCCGACCCGGTCCGAAGGGCTGTCAGGGCGTTTGAGCTTCGGAAAGCGGCGCTCGATCAGCGCGTTGCGCCGGCGCAGCGCGTCATACGCGGCGTCCGACATGATCGGCGCGTCTTGCTGGTAGTAGGCCGCGTCCGCCTCTGCGACCAGCCGCGCGAGCCGTTCGAGCTCGCCCGCGGCTTCCTCCGGCGTCAGATCCTTGACCGGGACTTCCTCGACGCGCCGGACGGTTTTCCGCTTCGCGCTCATCGCCCGACCCCTTGCCGCCCGGCGCGGCGCACATCGCCGCCCCCTGCAAGGGAGGAGCGAAGAGGATTCCCGAATGCGTTCTCCTGCAATCGCATATTGGCGTTCCTTCAAGGCGGCGTCCCGCGCGCGCATTTTAAGGGGGCGCGGAAAGACGGGGATAACTATCCCCGTTTTTCGCGTAAGCCATTGATTTTCCTCAGGAGGCTATCCTCTTTTTCGGGGATTTTTTCGTCGCCGCCGGCCCTTCCGCGCCCGCTTGCGCGCCGGCGAGAAGCTGTCGGGCGGCGGCGCGCGCCGCGTCCGTCACCCGCGCGCCGGACAGCATCCGCGCGATCTCCTCCACCCGCGCCGCGCCTTCGACCGGCTCGACCAGCGTGCGGGTTTCATCCTTGCCCTGAATTTTCTCGATGCGGAAGTGATGGCGCGCGCGCGCGGCGACCTGCGGACTGTGGGTGACGACGAGCACCTGCGCGCCGGCCGCGAGCCGGGCGAGGCGCTCGCCCACCGCGTCGGCGACCGCGCCGCCGACGCCGGCGTCGACCTCGTCGAAGATGATGACGGTGCGGTTTTCCTTCGCAGCGAGCGCGGCCTTCATCGCGAGCACGAAGCGCGACAGCTCCCCGCCCGAGGCGATGGTCTTCAGGGGGCCCGCCGGCGCGCCCGGATTGGCGGCGATCATGAACTCGACCTGATCGATTCCATCTGCACCAGGACGGTCCGCATCCGTTTCAATTCTGGTCGCAAAGGTCGCGCGACCGAGCTTCAGGGGGGCGAGCTCCTTCGCGACCGCCGCATCGAGGCGCTGCGCGGCCGCGCGGCGCGCGGCGGAGAGCGCCTTCGCGGCGTCGAAATAGGCGCGCTCGGCCGCGCGGGCGCGCTTTTCGAGCGCTTCGAAGCCCGCCTCGCCCGCATCGAGATCGGCGAGGGCGGCGGCGACCTTCTCGCGGAAGGCGGGCAGGCCGTCGGGCGCGACCCCGTGTTTTCGGGCCGCGGCGCGCAGGGCGAAAAGCCGCGTCTCGACGCGGTCGAGCTCTTCCGGATCATGGCCGAGCCGGTCGGCCGCATCCTCCGCCGCAGCGCGCGCATCCATGAGCGCCGACAGCGCCGTCTCGATGCGTTCGACGGCGACGCTGACGGGATTGTCGTCGCCTTCGAGCTTGCCGGCGGCCCGTGCGAGCCGGCGGGCGGCCGCGCCGAGCCGGCCCTCGAGCCCGTCCTCGGAGACGAGCTGTACGGTCTCGGCGAGATCGCCGGCGATCTTTTCAGCCGCCATCAGCTCGGCCCGGCGGGACGCCAACGCGGCCTCTTCGTCCGCCTGCGGATCGAGCTCCTCAAGCTCGCGCGCGACATGGCGCAGATAGTCGGCCTCGGCGAGCGCCCGCTCGCGCCCGCGCCGGCGCGCGTCGAGCTCGTCCGCCGCCGCGCGCCAGTCGCGCCACAACCGCGCCAGCGCCGCGCGGTCGGCCTCGAGCCCGCCATATTCGTCGAGCAGCGCGCGATGGGTCGCCGCGCTCAGGAATCCGCGCCCGTCATGCTGGCCGTGAATCTCGACGAGGCTTTCCCCGACCCGACGCAGCAGCGCGACCGAGACCGGCTGATCGTTGACGAAGGCGCGGCTGCGCCCGTCGCGAGCCTGCACCCGGCGCAGGATGATCTGATCCTCGCCCGCCGGCAGGGCGTTCTCCTCCAGGATCGTCCAGACCGGGTGATCGGCGCCGACCTCGAACGCCGCCGTCACGGCGCCCTGCTCGGCTCCGGCGCGGATGGCGGCGCGCTCGGCCCGCCCGCCGGCGGCCAGTCCGAGCGCATCGAGCAGAATGGACTTGCCCGCCCCCGTCTCGCCGGTCAGCGCCGTCAGGCCTTCGCCGACCGACAGCGAGAGCTGATCGATGAGGACGAAATTCTGGATGGCGAGGGCGGTGAGCATGAATGCCGATGGCGCGCGGAAGCGGAAAAGGGCCGACGCGCGCAGGCGCGCCGGCCGCAGATTGTCTCTAGCAGGATTCGCCCGGCCCCCGGAAGGAACCCTTTCGCGGCGCCGACTTGTCACGCGCCCTGCGCGCGCAGGCGCGCCAGGCCCGCCCGCTGGACGAGAGCGAAAGCCAGCACCGCGAGCGCCTGCGCGGCGACGAAGGCGTAGCCCAGCAGGGTCGGCGCAATCTGAGGCAGCGCGAAAAGCCCGAAGCTCGCGGCTGTCCAGACGAGATTGGCCAGCACGATCCCGCACACCGCCCCGGTCCTGACCGGCGAGGCGACGCCGACCAGCGCGACGATTACGGCGTAAGGAATGAGAAACAGGCCGGCGTAAAGCAGGAGCGGCTTCGGCAGCCCGAGCAGCGGCGCGAGAAGGCCGGCGCCGCCGGCCATGAACAGACCGGTCGCGCCGCTCGCGGCCGCATCGGCCAGCAGGGCGTATTTCAGCAGGGTGCGTTGCGTCATGATCGTCTCCGTTGCAGCGTCGCTGCGCCGAACGATCGCCGCTTATGGGAATGAAGTCGATTTCCTCGCAGGTAATTGAGCGTCCGCCGGTCGCCCTTATGCTGCGCCGGCTGCGCAGACGCCTCAGGGAGACATCCATGTCCGATCCGAACGCAACGCCGCGCGACCTGTTCGGCGCCAGGCTGAAAGCGTGGCGCGCGCGCCGGCGCAAGACCCAGCTCGATCTCGCCCTCGAGGCCGGGATCTCGCAGAAGCATTTGAGCTTCGTCGAGACGGGGCGCGCCCTGCCCAGCCGCGAGATGGTGGTCCTGCTCTGCGCGAGCCTCGACATCCCCTTGCGCGAGCGCAACGCCATGCTGGCCGCGGCCGGCTACGCGCCGTTATACCGCGCGCGCCCGCTCGACGATCCCTCGCTGCGCCCAGCCGTCGAGGCTGTTCGCCTGCTGCTCGACGGGCACATGCCCTATCCAGCGCTTGCAGTCGATCGCGGCTGGAACATGCTCGCAGCGAACGACGCGGCGCTCGCCCTCGCCCAGGGCGCGGCCGACCCGTCCCTGCTCGATCCGCCGGCCAACGTGCTCAGACTGTCGCTGCATCCCAACGGACTTGCTCCGCATATCCTCAACCTCTCGCAGTGGCGCGTCCATGTCCTGGCCCGACTGAGGCGGCAGATCGAGGCGACGGGCGACCGCGACCTAGAAACACTGTATGCAGAGCTTTCAGGCTTTCCTGCGCCCGAGCGCGCCGAAGCGGAGGAATTCAACGGCGTCTTCACGCCGCTGACGCTGCGCGCGGGCGAGAGCGTTCTGTCGCTCTTCTCCGCGACGACGGTGTTCGGCTCGCCGACGGACGTCACCTTGTCGGAGCTCGCCATCGAATCCTTTTTTCCCGCGGACGACGCCACCCGCGCATTGCTGAGCGGGGCCCGTTTCGAAGCGGCGCGCCCTTTATCCCGATCGCCTCGCGAAAGCAAGCGAAACGCGCCGTAACGGAAGCGGAACCGACGCTTGCGCGCCCTACACGCCGCCTTCCGGCCTTTCGAGCGGATCGACGGGAAGCGCCTCCGCCACCGGCGACGGCTCGGCGGCCGGACCGGCGTCAGTGAGGGCCGGCGCGTTTTCGTCCCTGCCCTTGCGCTTTTTCGAATCGTCGCGTGGCAGGCGGCGCATGGCGAGCCGGCCGCTTCCATCGATCAGTCCGTGACGGGCGAACAGCCGATAGGAATCTTCGTACCACTTCGTGCCCGGATAGTTATGGCCAAGCACGGCGGCGGCCGACATCGCCTCGTCGACGATCCCGAGCTCCAGATAGGCCTCGACCAGGCGATGCAGCGCTTCGGGCACGTGACTGGTCGTCTGATAGTTCTCGATGACGGTCCTGAAGCGATTGATGGCGGCGATGTGCTTGTTCTGCTTCAGATAGAAGCGGCCGACATACATCTCCTTGCCGGCAAGGTGATCATAGGTGAGATCAAGCTTGAGGCGCGCGTCGCGCGCATATTCCGTGTTCGGATAGCGTCGGATGACGTCATTGAGCGCGGCGACCGCGTTGTTGGTGTGTTCCTGATCGCGCCCGACATCGGTGATGCGCTCGTAATAGCACATGGCCTTCAGATAATAGGCGTAGGGCGCGTCCTTGTTGCCGGGATGGAGCGTGATGAACTGATCGAGCGCGCCGAGCGCTTCCTCGTAATCGTTGTTCTGATAATAGGCGAAAGCGCGCATCAGCATGGCGCGCCGCGCCCAGGAGGAATAGGGGTGCTGGCGTTCGACCTCCTCGAACAGCGCGACCGCCTCCTCATAGCGCTTGCGTTCGAGCCGATCAGTCGCCTGCTGGTAGAGCACCTCCACCGGGCGCTCCACATAGGCGAACTTCTTCTTGCCGCCCGAAGACGAGCAGGCCGCGAGCAACGCCGCGGCGAACACTGCGCCGACGAGAACCGCCGACCGATGGAAACGCGTCATGGGCAAAACGCCTCTCGCCTCTACCCCCGCCCCTGTCCTCGTCTTTTAGGGGGCGGCGCGGCGGCGGTCAAACGAAGCGTCGCCGTCCGGTCAGGCCGTCAGACGCGCCGGCGCGGCGCTCGGCCGGTCAGGCGCGAACTGCTCGAGAATGCGCCGGGCGAGGCGGGTGTTGAGGTCGTGGCCCGGCTTGTGCGCGACGATCCGGCCGCGCACCGGCGCGCCGGCGAGAGCGAGGTCGCCGACGAGGTCGAGCGCCTTGTGCAGCACGAACTCCGCCGGGTCGCGCAGCCCCTCGGCGTTCAGCACGCGCGCGCCGTCGACCACGACCGCGTTGTCGAGCGAGCCGCCGCGGGCCAGACCCGCCGCGCGCATCACGTCCACCTCGCGCAGCGCGCAGAAAGTCCGCGCCGGACCGAGGCGGCGGCGCGCCGTTTCCGCATCGTCGAGCGAGAGGCTCGCCGATTGACGCCCGATCGCCGGATCTGCGAAGTCGATGGAGACCTCGATGCGCCTGCCTCGGGCCGGCGAGATCTCGACGAAGCGCTCTGCGTCCGTCTCGCGCAGGGTTCGGGTCGCCTCGATGAAGCGGCGCGGCGCCGGCAGCGTCGTCAGGCCGCAGCGCCCGATAAGGTCGATGAACGGGGCGGCGCTGCCGTCGAGAATGGGAAGCTCCGGTCCTTCGAGATCGGCAAGGACGTTATCGACTTCGCAGAGCGCCAGCGCGGCCATCAGATGCTCGACCGTACGCGCCGAAACGCCGGCGGCGTTGCGCAACGTGACGCCGAGCCGCGCATCCGCCACGAGATCGGCGCGCGCCGGCACGCGCGCGGCGCTTTCAGGAATCTCGCCCTCCGCGACGAGATCGGCGCGCCGGAAGACGATCCCCGCCCCGGCCGGCGCGGGCCGCAGGAACATGCGGACGGGCGCGCCGGTATGAAGCGCCACGCCTTCAAGCGCGCCTTCGCGCGCGATCGTGGTCTGTCGGAGACCGTCCATCAGGTCGCTCTCTTACCCCCTGACGCTGAACCTTTTACGAAACTGGCGAACCTTTTATTCCCGGCCAAATAAAGCATTGTTTCGCGATGTTGCGCGAGGCCGGCCGCGCGCGCCTTACGACATGAAAATGCGCCGCCTTGCGGGCGGCGCATTAAACTTCGGAGAGCCGGCTGCGGAAGCCGTTCGCGCCGCCCTCAGCCCGTCTTCTTCTTGCGCAGAAAGGACGGAATTTCGAGCTCGGCGTCGGCGCCGTCGTCGAACAGATCTCCGCGTGAGGGCTGGGACGGGCGCGAGGCTTCGGGCGCGCGCGGCGTCGGCGCGCCTTCGGGGGCCCGCGTTTCGGGACGGCGCGCCTCGGAGCGCTGGGCCGGCGGGCGCTTTTCGGCCGGCGCGGCCGGGCGCATGCTCTTGAAGATGTCGAGCGCGGCCTCGATCGAGGTCTTTCCGATCGCCTGGGCTTCGCGGAAGGGATTGCGGGGCGCCCTCGCCTCCTCGGCGGCGCGCAGCGGGCGCTCGCGGGGCGCTTCGGGCGCGCGGGCGCCGGCCGGAGGAACGGAGGACGGGCGCGTCGCCGAAGGCGCGGGCGATCGCTCGCCGCCCAGTCCGTCCACGGAGCCTTCGGTCAGCATGCGACGGATGCGCTCATGCACGTCGCCGACCGGATTGGCCGAGGCGGGATTGACGAGCGGCGCGGTCTGCGGCGTCGGCAGCGGCGAAGCGGCCGGCGTCGGCGCGGCGAGAGGGGGCGCGGCGAGCGGCGCCTCGCGCCAGGGCTTCGAGACGGAGACGGTCGTCGTCTGTTGCGGCTTGCCGGCCTCCTTCGGCTCGACGTCGATGCCGGTGGCCACGACCGACACGCGCACCCGGCCCTGAAGATCCTGGTTGAAGGTCGAGCCGACGATGATGTTGGCGTCGGGATCGACCTCGGCGCGGATGCGGTTCGCCGCCTCGTCCACCTCGAACAGCGTCATGTCCATCGAACCGGTGATATTGATGAGCACGCCCCTCGCGCCCTTCATCGACACCTCGTCGAGCAGCGGGTTCGAGATCGCGGCCTCGGCGGCTAGGATGGCGCGCTTGTCGCCTTCGGCCTCGCCGGTGCCCATCATCGCCTTGCCCATCTCGCTCATCACCGTGCGCACGTCGTTGAAGTCGAGATTGATGAGGCCCGGCATGACCATGAGGTCGGTGATGCCCCGCACGCCCGAATGCAGCACCTGATCGGCCATGGCGAAGGCCTCCTGGAAGGTGGTGCGCTCGTTGGCGATGGAGAAAAGGTTCTGGTTCGGAATGATGAGGAGCGTGTCCACATGCTCCTGCAGCGCCTCGATGCCCGACATGGCGATGCGCATGCGCCGGGCGCCCTCGAAATGGAAAGGCTTGGTCACCACGCCGACGGTGAGAATGTCGCGCTCCTTCGCCGCGCGCGCGATCACTGGCGCCGCGCCCGTGCCCGTGCCGCCGCCCATGCCGGCGGTGATGAACAGCATGTGCGCCGCGCCGACATGCTCGAGGATTTCGTCGAGGGACTCCTCGGCCGCAGCGCGCCCGATGTCGGGCAGCGAGCCCGCGCCGAGCCCCTGCGTCGTCTTCACGCCGAGCTGGATGCGCTTTTGCGCCTTCGACAGGCCGAGCGCCTGCGCGTCGGTGTTCGCCACCACGAACTCCACGCCCTCCAGCGCGCTCTCGATCATGTTGTTGACGGCATTCCCGCCGGCGCCCCCGACGCCGATGACGGTGATGCGCGGCTTCAGTTCAGTGAGTTCAGGCACGCTGAGATTGAGTGGCATCGACGACTCCGAAATCCGCCCCATTATGGTGAACGCTGCGTTAAAGATTCGTTCAGAAGGCTTACCAAATGGTTAACGGGCGATTAACGGCGGCAGGAAACCGGGACGAACGGCAAATGACGGTTCGCTACTCGCCGTTCCCCCTCCCTCAAAAATTCCGCCGCAGCCAGTCGGCGACGCCGCCGAAGAGCCCGCCCGCGCCGACGGTCTCGAACTGGCCATCCCCGGCGAGGTCGTCGAGGCCGGCGCCCTTGCGCGCGGCCAGCCGGATCGCCCCGGCGCATACGGAGAATTGCGGCCCCGTCGCGGCTTCCGGCGCGCCGTCCAGGGCGAACGGCCGGCCGAGACGGGTCCTCAGCCCCAGCACGCGCTCGGCCGTCTCGCGCGCGCCGACCAGCAGCGCGCCCCCGCCGGTGAGCGCGGCCCGGCGCGGCCCCCGCCCGGCGCGGATCGCGGCCGGCAGGCGCGCCAACGCGAGCTCGAAAATCTCCTCAAGCCGCGGCTGGATCACCGCCGTCAGCTCGGCGCGCGCGACGCGCAGTTTCACGCCTTCCTCGCCGATCTGGGGAAAGTCGATCAGCCGGTGCTCGTCGCCGACGCCGGCGAGCGCCGAACCGTAGAGGGTCTTCATGCGCTCGGCCTCGCGCAGGGGCGCGCCGAAGATCTGCGCGATGTCGCGGGTGATGTGCCCGCCCCCGAGCGCGATCCCGCCGCAGTCGACGAGTGCGCCCCGCTCGAACACGGCGTAGTCGGTCGCCCCCGCGCCGATGTCGATCAGGATCACGCCGAGATCTTTCTCGTCGTCGGTCAGCACCGCCTCGGCGGCCGCATAGGGCGCGGCGACGAAGCCTTCCGTCTCCAGGCCGCAGCGGCCGAGCAGCGCTTCGAGATTGACGAGATCGGGTTCGCGCGCGCCGACGCCGACGACCTCCGTCGTCAGCACCGCGCCGGCGACGCCGCTGGGGTCCGGCCCCGCGTCTTCGCCGTCTACGGAATAACGCGCCGGCAGCGCGTGAATGGCGCGCGCGCCTTCTGCGGCGGCGGCTTTCGCGCCTTCGGCGAGACAGTCGCGCATGTCCTCGCGGGTGACGCGCCCGCCCTCGATGTCGAGATCGACGCCGATCCGCCGGCAGGACAGGCGCCGGCCCGGCGCGGCGGCGACCGCGGCGCGCAGCCGTTCGCCGGCCATGCGCTCGGCCGCGGCAAGCGCGCCGCGCAGCGCCGTCTCCGCCGCCGCGAGCCTGCCTGCGGCCCGCTCGCCGGCGCGCATCCCCTGCAGGCCGACGCCGATGATCTCCGGCGCCGGCGCGCCGTCGGCGGCCTCCACAAGCCGCGCGATCAGACACACGGCTTTCGACGCGCCGACGTCGACGGCGCCGATCAGCTCATGGGAAGACTGGCGACGCTTTCGTCTGGACACGGAACGCCTTCCAGGGCTTGGGTTCAGAGTTCAAGCTTCAGGCGCGAAAGCGCCGCGCGCAACGCTGAAGCCCAAACCCTGAAACCTGAGGTTCGGGCGCTTCATTCACTCCTCCCCCCGGCGGCGGACGACCAGCCGCTCCGGGTCGCGAAGGTCGACATATTCGAGCGGCTGGTCAAGCAGACCGTTGGCGGCGTGAAGCGCGGCGACCTCATCAAGCGCGCGCGCGAAGTTCTCCTCGGGCAGCATCACCACCGTCTCGTTCCTGAGCTTCACATCCCAGCGCCGCTCGCTCACCCGCACGAGCGCGAGGGTCTGCGCGCGCAGCGCCTCATGGCCGGCGAGCGCCTGAAGGACGCCCGCCGCGGCCTCGGGCGCGCCGGCGCCGACGATGAACGGCAGATGCGGATAGGCGCCGCCGCTGACAGGCCGGATGACCACGCCGCGATCGTCAATGAGATAGAGCCGGCCCGAAAGCTGCCAGACGGCGGCCGGCGCGCGCTCGCGGATCGAGACATGCACCGTGTCAGGAAGAAGCCGGCTGACCGCCGCGGCGCGCACCCAGCCGAGCTCCTCGATCCGCGCGCGCGCGGCCTCGATGTCGAAATGCAGGATCGATTTGCCGAGCGCGGGGCCGAGCGCGGCCTCAAGTTCGTCATTCGCCGTCTCCCGGCGGCCTTTCAGCGTGACGCGCCGGATCTCGAAGCCGGCCGCCGTCGCGCTCTCGCGCAGGGCGCGGTCGATGCGCTCGCCCAGAAGGCCCACATAGCCCCCCGACCACAGCATGATCCCCGCCCCGACAAGAATCACGCACGCCCCGGCCGCCCCGGCGAGCAGATAGTTGCGCGAGGCGCCCGCGAGCCGCGACCAGAGCGAGGGCGGCTTCGCCTTCGCCGTCCGCCGACGGGCGGGCTGCTTTTTGGTCTTCGCTTTGCGCTTCGGTTTGTTCATCGCTCAACAGATGCGTCTTCGATAATCCACGCGCACAAGGCCTCGAAAGAAATCCCGCAATGGGCCGCCTGCTCGGGCACGAGCGAAGTGCCGGTCATGCCCGGCTGGGTGTTGATCTCGAGGAAATAGAGCTGTTCGCCCGTCGCCGTCTCGTCGTAACGGAAATCGGAGCGGCTGACCCCGCGGCAGCCGAGCGCCTGATGAGCCTTCAGGGCGAGGTCGAGGCAGCGCTCGGCGACGGCGGGCGGCAGATCGGCCGGCAGGATGTGGCGCGAGCCGCCGGGCACGTATTTCGCCTCGTAATCGTAAAAGGCCAGGCTCGTCGTGATTTCGGTCACGCACAACGCGCGATCGCCCATGACGGCGACCGTGAGCTCCCGGCCCGGAATGAACTTCTCGACGAGCACGTCTTCGCCGAGCGACCACTCGTCGCTCGCGAGCGCCGTCGGCGGACGGTTGTCGCCCGCGCGGATGATGTAGACGCCGACCGAGGAGCCCTGCGCGTTCGGTTTGATGACGTAAGGCGGCGCCATGACGTGGCCGCCCGCAGCCTCCGCGCGGCTGACGATCCGCCCTTCCGGCGAGGGCACGCCCGCGTCGGCGAGCACGAATTTCGTGCGCTGCTTGTCCATGGCGAGCGCGGAAGCGAGCACGCCCGAATGGGTGTAGGGAATCCCCATCACCTCGAGGAGCCCCTGCACGCAACCGTCCTCGCCCCACTGGCCGTGCAGCGCATTGAAGACCGCATCGGGCGCGACGTCTTTCAGCCGCCGGGCGAGATCGCGCCGCTCTTCATATTTCGCGTCGATCTCGACGACGTCGTAGCCGGCGGCGCGCAACGCTTTGGCGCAGGCCGCGCCGGAATTGAGCGAGACCTCCCGCTCCGGCGACCAGCCGCCCTTGAGAACTGCGATGCGGCGGAATTTTTTCATGAGGTTTTAGGTTTTAGGTTTTCGGTTTTAGGGGAGGAGGAGAGCTTTTGGCGCAAACTGTTCAGCATCCTGCTTATCTCCTCAGCCCCTCCCAGGACTTGGCCGATCGATTCGGCGGAGGCGTATCTCATTCGGCCGGCAAGCATCAACAATGTATCGAGCTCAGCCGCCGATCCGCGCGCGATTCCGATAAAGTCGGCATAATCTTTCCGCGTGTTACGCATGAATCCTTCTGCGATATTCGCTGGCGCCGAGATGGCGGCCCGGATGGTCTGTGATGTCAGTCTGTATTCCTCCTTCTTTGGAAACGCATCAGTGAGCTTGTAGACCTCTTCAACAGGCTCCATCGCCCGTTTCCAAACAATCAAATCTCGATATGAAGTTATTTTCTGAGAACCCATACGGTCCCTCGCCTTCACCCCCTAGCACCTAAAACCTGACATCTAAGCCCTCTCGCCGATCCGCCTGATCTCCCAGCGCAGGTTGACGCCCGTTTGCCTGAGCACGTCTTCGCGCAGACTCTCGATCAGCGTCTCGAGGTCCGCCGCCGTCGCCTTGCCGCGGTTGATCATGAAATTGCAATGCCGCTCGGAGACCTGCGCGTCGCCCACGGCGCGTCCGCGCCCGCCGACCTTGTCGATGAGCCGCCAGGCGCTGAGTCCGCCCGACTCGGCCGAATCCGGATTGGCGAAGGTCGACCCGCCCGTCCGTTCACGGATCGGTTGCGAGGCCTCGCGTTGCTTCATGATCTCGTTCATGCGCGCCTCGATGGCGGCGGGCTCGCCGGCGCGCCCTTCGAAGAGCGCTCCGACGAAGATGAAGCCCTCGCCGAGCCCGTTGGCGCGGTAGGAAAAGCCCATCTGCGCATTCGAGAAGACGCGCCGGCGCCCCGCCCGGTCGTAGGCGACGGCCTCGACGAGCACGTCCTTCGTCTCCGACCCGTAGCAGCCGGCGTTCATGGCGAGCGCGCCGCCGATCGTTCCGGGCACGCCGCGATAGAATTCGAGCCCGGCGACGCCCGCCTTCGCGGCGGCGCGCGCGACCTGCGCGTCGAGCGCGGCCGCGCCCGCGCGCAGGCGGACGCCCTCGACCGCGATCCTGGCGAACGGCGCGCCGAGACGGACGACGACGCCGCGCACGCCGCCGTCGCGCACCAGAAGATTGGAGCCGACGCCGACGGGATAAACCGGAATTTCGGGGGGCGTGTTCTTCAGGAACGTCGCAAGATCTTCTTCGTCCGCTGGCGTATAAAGCACGTCGGCGGGCCCGCCGACGCGGAACCAGGTGATCGCCGACATGTCGGCGTTCGCGACGTAACGCCCGCGCACTTCCGGCAGATCGGCGGGGGCGATCTTTCTAGCCATGCGCGCCCCCTTCGGCTTCATGCGAAAAGCCTCTCATCCCCGCGCCCTCGTCAGAACCGCCGCCAGTTCATTCGCATGCTTCGTGATGTCGCCGGCGCCGAGGAAGACGACATAGTCGCCCGGCGCGGCGGTTGCGGCGATCGCAGCGGGCAACGCGTCGAAGCTTTCGAGCGCGCGCGCGTCGCGATGGCCGTGCGCATTCGCGCCGGCCACCAGCGCGTCGCGGTCGATCCCCTCGATGGGCGCCTCGCCGGCCGGATAGATGTCGGCGACGAAAGCCGTATCGGCGTCGTTGAGGCAGGCGCAGAATTCGTCGAACAGATCGCGCACGCGCGTGTAGCGATGGGGCTGGACGACGGCGATGACCTTGCCACGCGCGACCTGGCGGGCGGCCTTGAGCGCGGCGGCGATCTCGACCGGATGATGGCCGTAATCGTCGATGATCGTCACGCCCTTCCATTCGCCCGCTTTCGTGAAGCGCCGCTTCACGCCGGCGAACTTCTCGAAGCCGGCGCGGATCGCGTCCTCGCCCGCGCCGAGCTTGCGCGCAACCGTCGCCGCGGCGAGCGCGTTGAGGACGTTATGCTCGCCCGGCATCGGCAGGCGCGCGCCGGCGATTCGCGTGATCTCCTTGCCGCGCTCGCGGAAGACGATGTCGAAGCGCGCCCCGCCGCCTTCGAACGCGACGTTGTCGGCGCGCACGTCCGCCTGCGGATTGACGCCGTAGGTGACGAGCCGCCGGTCGGTGACGCGACCGACGAGCGCCTGGACCTCCGGATGGTCGAGGCAGACGACGCCGAAGCCGTAAAACGGCGTGTTCTCGACGAACTGATCGAACGCCGCGCGCAGCGCCTCGAATCCGCCCCAATAGTCGAGATGTTCCGGATCGATATTCGTGACCACCGCTACGGTCGTCGGCAGGCGGAGGAACGCGCCATCGGATTCGTCGGCCTCGACCACCATCCAGTCGCCCTCGCCGAGCCGCGCGTTGGCCCCGTAGGCGTTGATGACGCCGCCGTTGACCACCGTGGGATCGAGCCCCGCCTCGTCGAGCAGCGCAGCGATCATGCTGGTCGTCGTCGTCTTGCCGTGCGCGCCGGCGACGCTCACCGTCCATTTGAGGCGCATGAGCTCGGCGAGCATGTCGGCGCGGCGCACTACGGGAATGTGGCGCGCGCGCGCGGCGCGCACTTCGGGGTTGTCGGCGCGGATCGCCGTCGAGACGACCACCGCGTCGGCGCCTTCGACGTTTTTCGGGTCATGGCCGATGACGACCGGCACGCCCTTCTCGCGCAGGCGGCGCACATAGGCGTTCTCGGCGATGTCGGAGCCGCGCACCTCATAACCGAGATTGCGCATGAGCTCGGCCACGCCCGACATGCCGACGCCGCCGACGCCGACGAAATGCACGACCCCGACCTCGAAAGGCAGACGGATCTTGATCTTGCGCGGATGGGTCATGCGGCGTCCTTCAGGCTTTTTCCCGCGAGAAGCGCCTCGACGAGATCGGCGAGCGCGGCGGCGGCGTCCGAGCGGACCCGGCCGCGCGCGGCCTGCGCCATCGCGGCGAGCCGCGCCGGATCGGCGAGAAGCGAAGCGAGCGCGTCTTTCAGGGAATACTCCGTAAACGTCTTTTCTGGGATGACGAGCGCCGCGCCGGCGTCGGCGAGCGCGCGGGCGTTGCCCGTCTGATGGTCGTCCATCGCGATGGCGAGCGGAACGAGAATCGACGGCCGGCCGATCGTCGACAGCTCCGTCACCGTCGAGGCGCCCGCGCGCGCGACGACGAGATGCGCCTTCGCCATGCGCGCCGGCAAATCGCCGAAAAAGGGAGCGACCTCGGCGGAGACGCCCGCGGCCTCGTAAGCGGCGCGCACGGCGCCCGTTTCGGCCTCGCGCGCCTGATGGACGACGGCGAGCCGCCGGCGCAAGCCGTCCGGCAGGGCTGCGACAGCGCGCGGCGGCGCCTCGGAGAACAGGCGCGCGCCCTGACTGCCGCCGAAGATCAGCAGACGGACCGGTCCGTCATGCGGGGGCTCGTAGGGCGCGTCCTTGAACGCGGCGACGGCGTCTCGCACCGGATTGCCGACCTCGATGCGCCGCGCTTTCGCTGGCGCGCGGTCGAGCTGCGCAAAAGCGTGCGCCGTGAAAGCCGCCCCGCCGGCCATCAGCCGGTTCGCGCGGCCGAGGACCGCGTTCTGTTCGTGCACGCAGTATGGAATCTTCAACAATGCGGCGGCCTGCATCGCCGGCAGCGACGGATAGCCGCCGAAGCCCGCCGCCGCCGCGACGCCGCGCCGGCGAAATTCCCTGAGAGCCGTGACGAGCCCGCCCGCGAGCGAGAAAGCGGCCATCGCCTTGGCCACGGGCCCGCCGACGCTGGGGCTCGCCGCCGAGATTTCGATGCGCTCGTCGGCGGGAAACTGCGCGGCGTAGCGCAGGCCTCGCGCGTCCGTGACGAGCAGCACGCGGCGCCCGCGCCGCTTCAGCTCCTGCGCGAGAGCCTCGGCCGGGAACATGTGCCCGCCTGTGCCGCCGGCGGCGAGCGCGATCAAGGACGCGTCTCTCACGGCATGATCTCCTTGCGGCGCGCGGCGGGACCGTGCCGGCGCGAGAGCGCGAAGATGAGCCCGAAAGCGAGCCCCGTCGCCAGCAGGGACGAGCCGCCATAGGAGATGAACGGCAGCGTCATGCCCTTCGCCGGCAGCGCCCGCAGATTGACTGCGATGTTGATGAAGCTCTGCAAGCCGATCATCGCCGCGAGTCCGCATACGGCGGATTGGGCGAACAGGCTGCTCAGGCTCGCCGCGCGCGCGTAGAAGCGCACGACCAGCGCGCCGAACAGCGCGAGAATGCCCGCGCACAGAATGAATCCGTATTCCTCTCCCGCCACGGCGTAGATGAAATCGGTATGAGCGTCGGGAAGCTGATACTTCACGCTCGCGCCCTGCGAACCGCGTCCGAACCAGCCGCCATGGGCGATCGCCTGGAGCGCCTTGTCGACCTGATAGGTCTCGCCCGCAGCCGGGTCGAGGAACGCCTCGATGCGCCGCGCGATATGCGGGGAGAAAAAATAACCCCCGGCGATCGAGCCCGCCCCGGCGAGGCCGACGGCGATCATCCACCAGCTCCAGCCGAAAACGACGAAGAGCATGACCAGCCATAGCGCCGTGACGAGCGCGGCCTGGCCGTAGTCGGGTTGCAGAATGAGAAGCGCCATCAACAGCGCGTAAAGCCCCGCCGTGATCGCCGCGCCAGGGAAGCGCGGATTGCGTGCGCCTTCGGCGAGCATCCAGGAGGCGGCGACGACGAAGCCGGGCTTGGCGAGCTCTGAAGGCTGAAGGCTGAAGCTCCCGAGCGCGATCCAACGCTTCGCGCCGTTGATCTCCGGCGCGAAGAGGAGCGCGGCGAGCATCAGCGCCGCCGCGGCGAGAAATAGAACGACGCCGAGCCGGCGCGCCTGAAGCGGCGTCAGCATCGACACGCCGATCATCAGGGCGAAGGCCGGAACGAGAAAGACGAGCTGGCGCAGCGGAAAGTGAAAGCTCGACGCAATGCCGAGCCGCGCGGCGGCGGCTGGTCCTGCGGCGAACAGAAGCGCCACGCCGATGCTGGCGATGAGGCCGACGAGGAGAAGCCCGACCTGATCGACCGAGCGCCACCACAGCGCGGCCGGCGAATGGTTTGAAGACGAGAGCGCCCTCATGCCGCCTCCCCGGCCGCGCGCGCGGCAGCCAGCACGAGCCGGCGGAACTCCTCGCCGCGCTTTTCGAAATTCGCATACTGATCGTAGGAGGCGCAGGCCGGCGCGAGCAGCACCACCGGCGCGTCGAGCCCGCTCTGCGCCGCGTCGCGGCTCGCGCGCGCGAGGGCGGCCGGAAGGTCGCCGCACTGCGCGCAGGGGACCGCGCCGGCGAGCTGCTCTTCGAACAGCGGCGCCGCCTCGCCGATGAGATAGGCGCCGCGCACCCGGTCCATCAGCGGGCGCAACGAAGCGACCCCGCCCTCTTTCGGTCGGCCGCCGGCGATCCAGAAGATGTCGCGATAGGTCTTGAGCGCGCGCGCGGCGGCGTCCGCGTTCGTCGCCTTGGAGTCGTTCACGTACAGAACCCGCCCGATGCGCCCGACGACTTCGAGCCGATGCGGGAGTCCCTCGAAGCGCTCCATCGCCCTGACCGCCACCGCTGGCGCGACGCCCAGCGCCGTCGCCGCGGCGAGCGCAGCCGCTGCGTTCTGCCAGTTATGCGCGCCCTTGAGCGCGGCGACGTGCGCGATATCGCCCGCCTCGCCGGTCTTGCCGTCGAGATTGCAGAACAGCTTGCCCTTCAGCGCGAAAACGCCGCGCCCGAGCGCGCCTTCGGCGGAGACGGGGATCACCCGCCGTCCGCCCTCGCGGCAAAGCGCCGCGCAAATCCCTTGAGCCCAGGCGTCGTCGACGCCGACGATCGCCGTGTCTTCCGCCTGCTGATTGAGAAAGATGCGCCGCTTCGCCGCCAGGTAGCCCGCAAGGTCGCCATGCCGGTCGATATGGTCCGGCGCGATGTTGAGCATCGCCGCGACGTCGGCGCGCAGGCTGCGCGTGAGATCGAGCTGGAAAGAAGAAAGCTCAAGCACATAGACGCGCCCCGGCGAAGGCGGCTCCAGCGCCAGCGCTGGCTTGCCGATATTGCCGCCGACGGAGACGTCGAAGCCCGCTTCGCGCAATATGTGGCCGATCAGCGCCGTCGTCGTCGACTTGCCGTTGGAGCCGGTGACGGCGACGACGCGCGGGCGCGGGCTCGTCTCGCTCGCCGCGAGGGCGCACGCGAACAACTCGACATCGCCGATGAGCTCGACCTTCTCCGCGCGCGCCTTGCGCGCGATGGGATGCGGCCTGGGATGGGTGAGCGGCACGCCGGGGCTGAGAACGAGCGCGTCGAGCTCGCCCCACGGCCATTCCTTCGGATGTTCGGCGCGATACTCCGTATTCGCTGTTTTTTCGCGCGCGGCGCGATTCTCGTCCCAGGCGAAGACCTGCGCGCCGGAGGCGGCCAGCGCCTCGCAGGCGGCAAGTCCGCTGACGCCGAGGCCGAACACGCCGATCTTCTTTTTCTTCACGCCCGGAATGGGGATCATAGCCGCGTTTCGCGCTCCTTTTTCCGTCCGGCTTCAGGTCCTACCGCAGTTTCAGCGACGCGAGCCCGATGAGGGCGAGAATAACCGCCACGATCCAGAACCGGATGACGATGGTCGATTCCTTCCAGCCCAATTGTTCGAAATGATGGTGGATCGGCGCCATCCGGAAGACGCGCTTGCCGGTGAGCTTGAACGACGCGATCTGAATCATCACCGAAAGCCCTTCGAGTACGAAAAGCCCGCCGACGATGGCGAGCACGATCTCGTGCTTGGCCGCCACGGCGATGGCGCCGAGCGCTCCCCCGAGGGCGAGCGAGCCGGTGTCGCCCATGAAGATCGCCGCCGGCGGGGCGTTGAACCACAGAAAGCCCAGACCCGCGCCGATGATCGCGCCGCAGACGATGGCGAGCTCGCCGACGCCCGGCACGTAAGGCACGCCCAGATAGTTCGCATAGATCGCATTGCCGACGAGATAGGCGATGAGCGCGTAGGCGCCGGCCGCGATCATCACCGGCACGGTCGCGAGACCGTCGAGCCCGTCGGTGAGATTGACCGTGTTCGACGCGCCGACGATGACGAAAGCCGCGAAAGGCACGATCAGCCAGCCGACCGGCACGCCCACCGCGCCGGGCCCGAAAAGCTGGCTCAGAAACTGCAGCGGCACGAAGGGCACGGCGATGGAGGTCTCGATGCCGGGCGGCGCGTCGGGCGCCGCGCCCAGCGTCTTCACGCAGAGATAGCCGGCGAGCAGCGCCACCGCGAACTGCACCACGAGCTTGAGGCTGCCGACGACGCCGCTGGCGGTCTGCTTGGCGACCTTGAGATAGTCGTCGATGAAGCCCAGAAGGCCGAATGAAAGCGTCACGCCCATGACGATCCACACATAGGCGTTGTCGAGCCGCGCCCATAAAAGCGTGGCGATGGTCATCGACAGAAGGATGAGCACCCCGCCCATGGTCGGCGTGCCGGCCTTAGACAGGAGGTGGCTTTCCGGGCCGTCCTGGCGGATCGGCTGACCCTTGCCCTGGCTGCGGCGCATCCAGTGAATGAGCGGCGGGCCGACCACGAAGGCGATGACAAGCGCCGTCATCACCGCGCCGCCCGTTCGGAACGTCAGATAACGGAAGACGTTGAAAAGCGCGAATTCATCCGCAAGCGGCGTGAGCAGGTGGTAAAGCATCGAGTATGCGCAGTCCTTCTTGTTATTCGTTCGCCGCTTTCGGCCGGGCTTCCTCGCTTTCGAGCGCGCGCGCGACGAGGCTTATCTTAGAGGCGTTCGAGCCTTTGACCATGACGACGTCGCCGTCGGCGAGATCGGCCCTGAGCGCGGCCAGAACGTCGTCGGCCTTTTCGCTCCAGCGCCCGCGCATGGCCGCCGGCGCGGCCTCCCACAGATGGCGCATGAGCGCGCCGGCGGCGTAAAGCCGGTCGACCTTCGCCGCGGCGAGCGCGTCGGCGAGCTGCGCGTGCAGCTTCGGCGCGTCCGGTCCCAGTTCCAGCATCTCGCCGAGAACCGCAATGCGCCGGCCGCGCCCGCGCGGTTTCGCCGCGCCGAGCAGCGCCAGCGCCGCGGCCATGGAGGCGGGATTGGCGTTGTAGCTCTCGTCGATGAGGGTGATCCGGCGCCCGCCGGAAAGCGCGATCTCGCGGCGCGCGCCCCTGCCCTCAGACGGCGCGAACCGGGCGAGGGCCTCCATCGCCGGGACGAGCGGCGCGCCGACCGCGCGCACGGCGGCGAGAACCGCCAGCGCGTTCATCGCCTGATGTCGGCCCGGCGCGCCGAGCCTGAACGCGACGTCCTCGCCGAAAACCTGCGCCTCGATTCGCGCGCCGTCGCTTTCTTCCGCGTAGTCGAGCAGGCGCAGATCGGCGCCGTCGCGCGCGCCGAAGCTTACGATGCGCGCCGCGCCGGCCTTCTCGGCCCGGCGGCGCAGCAGCGCGCAATGCTCATTGTCGGCGGGGATGATCGCGACGCCGCCGGGCGCGAGGCCCAGGAAAATCTCCGCCTTCGCCTCGGCGATCTTCTCGACGCTGCCGAAAAACTCCAGATGCGCGGGGCCCACCGTCGTCACGATCGCCGCGTGGGGGCGCACGAGTCTCGTGAGCGGCGTGATCTCGCCGGCGTGGTTCATGCCGATCTCGAACACCCCGTAATCGGCGTTCATGGGAAGCTGCGCGAGCGTGAGCGGCACGCCCCAGTGGTTGTTGAAGCTCTTTTCCGCCGCATGGGCGCGGCCCGCGGCGCCGAGCGCGACGCGCAGCATCTCTTTCGCGCTCGTCTTGCCGGCCGAGCCCGTGACCGCGACGCGCTTGCCGAAATTGCGAAGGCGCGCGGCGCGCGCAAGATCGCGCAGCCCTTCGAGCGTGTCGCGCACCACGAGCAGAGGCTTGCCGTCAGGCGCGTCCTCGGGCGCGCGCGCCACGAGCGCCGCCGCGGCGCCCTTCTCGAACGCCGCCGCGACGAAATCATGCCCGTCGCGCGCGTCCTTCAGCGCGACGAACATGTCGCCGGGCTTCAGGGTCCGGCTGTCGATCGAAAGCCCGCGCGCGGCCCATTCCTCGGCGATCCAGCGGTCGGGATCGCCGCCGCGCGCGCACAGCGCGCCGCCCGTCGCGGCGGCGGCTTCGTAGGCGGTCCACAAGGCGGCCGTCATGATCCCTCCCTTACCCGTTTCGCCGCTTCCGCCCGCGCGACCGCGCCGTCGTCGAACGGATGCACGACGTCTCCCACGATCTGCCCCGTTTCATGGCCCTTGCCGGCGATGAGCAGGACGTCCCCCGATTCCAGCATGGCCACGGCGCGCGCGATGGCCTCGCGACGATCGCCTATCTCGATCGCTTTCGGCGCGCCCGCGAGGATCTGGCGACGGATTTCCGCCGGATCTTCCGAACGCGGATTATCATCCGCGACAATCACTACGTCAGCGCCGAGCGCGGCGGCCCGGCCCATATGCGGACGCTTGGCTCGGTCGCGATCCCCCCCCGCGCCGATGATCGCGACGAGCCGGCCTTTGACATGCGGCCGGATCGCGGCGAGCGCAGTCGCGATGGCGTCGGGCGTGTGGGCGTAGTCGATATAGATCGCCGCGCCAGCGACTCCCCCGACGCGCTGCATCCGCCCCGGCACGCCGTCGAGCCTGGGCAGCAAAGGCAAAACCGCATCGGCCGCAAAGCCCGACGCGATGACGATTCCGGCCGCAAGCAGCGCGTTTTCCGCCTGAAAGGCGCCGATCAGCGGCAGGTCGAGGGCGAAGGTTTTCTCGCCGCAGACGACGTCGATCGACAGCCCAGCCGGATGCGGGCGCGCGCGGGTGATGCGCAGGTCCTTGCCGAGCGCGCCGGTCGTCATGACGCGCCGGCCGGCCGTGCGGGCGCGCTCGAGGATCAGCGGCGCGCCTTCGCCGTCGGCGTTGACGACGGCGACTCCGTCCTGCGGCAGAAGCTCCGTGAACAGACGGGCTTTCGCCGCGAGGTAGGATTCGAAATCGGGATGATAGTCGAGATGGTCCTGGGTTATGTTGGTGAAGGCGGCGATCGCGAATCTCACCCCGTCGGCGCGGCGCTGGACGAGCGCATGGCTCGACGCCTCCATCGTCAGGTGCGTGACGCCGAGGCCGGCCATCTCGTCGAGCGTCTCGTGCAAGGTCGCCGCATCGGGCGTCGTATGGGCGAGCTTCTTCTCGTAACCCGGCGCAAAGGCGCCCAGCGTGCCCAGACTCGCGCCCTTCCCGCCGAGCATCGTCCAAAGCTGGGCGGAAAAGCGCGCCGTCGAGGTCTTGCCGTTGGTGCCGGTCACGCCGGCGACGATCCCGGGCTGGCGCGGATAAAAACGCGCCGCCATCTGCGCCAGCAGCCGGCGCGGGTCGGGATCGACGACGAGCGCCGCCTTGGTCTCGATCCGGCGGCCGGCGAGCACTGCGACGGCGCCGTTTTCTTCCGCCTGCGGAACATAACGCGCGCCGTCGTCCTTCGCGCCCTCGAGCGCGGCGAAGAGATAGCCCGGCCTGACCGCGCGGCTGTCGAGGGCGAGCCCGGCGATCTCGGGATCGGGCGCGCAGGGCCGGCCGAGAAGCGCGGAGAGCTTCATGGCGCGTTCTCCAGCGCGGCGAGCCTGTCCGCCGGATCGAGGGCGACGGATCGCCCGCCCTCATAGAAGCCCGCCAGCGCCGTCGCCTCATTCACCGGCGCGATGCCGAGCGCCGGGGCGGCGCGGGCGACGAAACGCGCGAAAGCCGGCGCGGCGTTCCAACCGGCGGTCGCGAAGCCGTAGGTTTCGGGCGTCGGCTGCGGCTCGTCCAAGGAGACGAGCACGGCGTAGCGCGGCGCGTGGCCCGGAAAAGCGCCGACGAAGCTCGCGATCCGCGCCGAACGGTCATAGCCGCCCCGGCGCGGCTTCTCCGCCGTCGCCGTTTTGCCGATGGGATAATAGCCCGGCGCCTCGGCCTTGCGCGCGCTGCCCCCGGTGACGACGCGGCGCAGGGTCCGGCGCATGATCGCGCTCGTCTCTTCTGAGAAGACGCGCGCCCCGGGCCGCGCGCCCGCCTGTTTCAGAAAAGTCGGCGCGCGGTATTCTCCGCCGTTCACCACCGCGGCGAAGGCGGCCAGCAGATGCAGAGGCGTGACGCTGATGCCGTGGCCATAGGCGACCGTCGCGCTTTCCACCGGCCCCCAGCGGGCGGGCGGTTCGGGCGCGCGGTTCTCCGCCAGCTCGATGGGCAGCGGATCGAGCAGTCCGAGCGCCTTGAGCGCCGCGCGCTGGCGCGCGGGCCCGAGGTCCTCGGCCATGCGCGCCATGCCGATGTTCGAGGAGTGCTGGATCACTTCCGAAAAGGTCAAAATTCGATTCTCGCCGCGAAAGTCCCTGATCGTCCAGTCGGCGATGCGATAGGTTCCGCGCGCATCATAGGTCGAATCCTCGCTCGCCGCGCCGGCTTCGAGCGCGGCCGCGGCAGTCAGCGGCTTGAACGCCGAGCCGAGCTCGTAGCGATCGTAGGTGGCGCGATTGCGGCGCCAATCGGCCGGCGCGGCGCCCGGCGCGTTGGGGTCGAAGTCGGGAAGGCTGGCGAGCGCCAGCACCTCGCCGGTCGCCACGTCCATCACCGCCCCCCAGGCGGCTTTCGCCGAGAAAGCCTCCATGGCGCGGGCGAGCTCGTCCTCGAGCGCCTGCTGAACGCGAATGTCGATCGAGGCGACGAGCGGGCCCGCGTCGGCCCGGCGATCGAGCGCGCGCTCCAGCCCCATCGCCCCGCCCCGACCCGGCGTCAGATGGCCGACCACATGGGCGGCGAGGTCCTCCTGCGGATAGAACCGGCGCGCGCGCGCGCTGAAGCGCACGCCCGGCAGGCCGAGCGCGAAAACCTGCGCGCGCTGGGCGGGCGTCAGATCGTTCAGCACCTCGACATAGCGGCCCTCGCGCAGCTTCCCCGCCAGACTTGCCGCATCGATCTCGGGAAAGACGCCGGCGATAGCGGCGGCGGTCTCTTCGGGGTCCCAGACCTCGCGGCCGGCGATTTCGAGCGCGACGGTCGGCACGTTCGCGGCAAGCAGCACGCCGTTGCGGTCGAGAATTTCAGGCCTGCTCTCGGCCCCCGCCTGCGCCGTCGGCGCCGCGCCCGGCGACGGCGCGCCGCCCCCGGCGACCATGGCGAGCCGCGCGCCGAGCCCGACGAAGGCGGCGAGGAAAGCGACCGCGCACATGCCGATCCGGTTGCGCGCCCGGGCCGCGGCGCGCGCGCGCGCGCTGGTGGCGACGACGACCGCGGTCGCCGGCGCGCCAGCGCCCGGCGCCGGCGTCTCGTCGATCACATAGAGCCGCGCCTTCGTTTTCCGCCGCTTGCCGAACAACGCCATCGCGCGCCGCTCACTCCATCTGCCGGCCGCCGGCCAGGCCGAGATCGGCCATGGCGAGCGCGTGCAGGATCACGTCCCCCTCCGGCATTTGCGGCGCGGGGGCTTCTTCGCCGCCGCCGAAAGCGACCCGGAACTCCTCCGCCGTCATGACCTGGGCGGCGCTGAGCGGCTCAAGGTCGGTGACTTTCTCGGCGACCTCCTTCAGCCGCTCGGGATTTTCGAGAAAGGCGATCTCGGCGCGCAGGAGCTGAATCTCGCTCAGCTCGCGCGCCTTCGCCTTTTCGATCTCTTCGAGCATCCGCCGCGTTTCGCGTACGGACGTTTCCGCCTTGTAACGTCCGGCCGCGGCGGCGGCGAGAAGAAGGCACAGGAGGATCATCGTTACACGAACCATCGACTAGCTCCGTTTTTTCAACGCATCGGACAAGACATCGGAAAGGGACGGAATCCCCCGCGCGAAAGTCTCCGCCGGCGCGCCGCGCGCCGGCGCGTCGGCGCGCACGGCCGCGCGCAGCTTCGCCGAGCGCGCCCGGGGATTGTCCGCAACCTCGGCTTCGCTCGGGCGGCGCGCTTTCGCGAAGAGGAGCCGGAAGGCGGGCGCTTCGTCCGCCGCCGGCGGCGCATGCCGCGAGCCGCCGGGCGCGCGGGCGCGCGCGGCGAGGAAATGCTTGACCATGCGGTCTTCGAGCGAATGGAAGGTGACGACGACGAGCCGGCCGGCCGGACGCAGAAGGCGCTCGCAGGCCGCCAGGCCTTCGGCGAGCTGGCCCAGTTCGTCATTGACGAAGATCCGGAGCGCCTGAAAGACGCGCGTGGCCGGATGGATTCGCGCCGCGCCCCGCGCCGGAACGGCCGCGGCGACGATCTCGGCCAGGCGGCCGGTGGTTTCGATCGGCGCCTTATCGCGCTCGCGGACCACGGCCTTCGCGATGCGGCGGGCGTGGCGCTCCTCGCCATAGCCCTTGAAGATCGCGGCGAGGGCCTTTTCGCTCGCCTGGTTGACTACGTCGGCCGCGTCCGGCCTGCCCCCGTCCATGCGCATGGACAACGGTCCGTCATGGCGGAAGGAAAAGCCGCGCGCCGGCTCGTCGAGCTGCATGGAGGAAACGCCGAGATCGAACACCGCCCCGTCGAGCGCGTCGACGCCCGCTTCGGCGAGACCGGCTTCCATCTCCGCGAAGGGCCGGTTGATGAGGGCGAGCCGCCCCGCATAGGCGCCCGCCCATTCGCGGCCGCGCTCGATGGCGACCGGATCGCGGTCGAAGCCGTAGACCCGGCAGTCTGCCGCAGCGAGGATCGCGCGCGCATACCCGCCGCCGCCGAAGGTCGCGTCCACATAGACGCCGTGATCGACGGGCGCGAGGGCGGCGAGCATCTCCTCGACCATCACGGGCGCATGCGACGCGCGCGCGCCTGAAGTATCGACGTTCGTCATCGCGCGCCGCCTCCGATCTGCAGGGGCGGCGGATTGCGCAGCTTGCCGAGCGCCCTGCGCGCGCGCTCGGTCGCGGCGGCAAGACGCTCTTCGGCGCCTTGCGCGTCGCGGATCTGGAAGGTCTCGCCGCAGCCCATAAGAAGGGCGCGCTCGCCGATGCGGGCATGCTCGCGCAGGGGCTGGGGCAGAATGAACCGGCCGTCGCCGTCGAACGGGATCGGACGGGCCTGGCCGATCAGCGTTTCCTGGAGGGCGGCCCGGTCGGGGTCGTACGGGTCGAGCGCGGCGATCATCGCCTGGAGGTTCTCGATGAAATTCGCCCCGCCGCAGTCGAGATAGGGGCCGAGCAGCGAGGGCACGCAGTAGAAGCCGTTGAAGGCGTCGAGCTTCAGGGCGCGGCGGAAATCCGCCGGCGCGGCGATGCGCCCCTTCGCATCCACCTTGTTGATGTGGGAGCCCAGAAAAAGGGTCTCCGCCGACCGCAACATCCCGCCCTGTCTCCGCCCGAAGATCGCGCCGCCTGTCGGCGCGGCCGCCCTCTCGCCGGCGTTTCCGGGCCGGTCGCGCCCGCCGCAGACGCGCTCAGCCGTTCCGGCTTTGCCGACACTTTCCGGGATTATACGGGAAATTACGGGTCGTCAAATAGGATTCCTGTGGAAATCTGGACAGTTCCGGATGAGAAACGGCCTTGCGTGATCCGATTCCCTTTAGAGTCAAGGCGTAAGCGTGAAGAAAGGATTAACCGCCCGCCGCGCTTCGGCGACGCAGGCGGCGACGGTTTCGGCCGTCGTTTCAGCCGCGACGGCGGCGCAGATCTCCGAAACCGCCCCAGCGGGCCGTCTCGCGGCGACGGGCGAAGAGGCGGCGGTTCGCCTCGATGAGCCGTTCCAGCTTGGCGAGTTCGTCTTGCGCGTCGTCGAGTTCCTTCCGGGCGCGCGTGATCTCGGCGGCGAGCTGGTCGCGGGTGGCTTCCAGCGCGCGGCGCTTTTCCGCCGCCCCGCCGAGCAGCGGATCGAACAGCGCCGCCTCCGGGTCGGCGGCGGCGAGCCGCGCCAGGCCGGCTTCGGCCGCCGCCTTCGCCGCTTTGATGCTCTCAAGATGGGCGCCTCGCTCGGCGAGCCGCGCCCTGGCGACGCGGACGAGTCTGGCCAGCGTCCTTTCTTCGCGCCCCGGACCGTTCATCCCCAAAATCCTTTCCGACTCGGACGGCGATCGTCCGGCAGCGCTCCCCCGACCCACTCATATTTTCGCGGATTTCTTTAAGAAGCGTTCAACGCCCGGCGCGAATGCCGGCCGCCCGCGCGCCGCCGGGATGAACGATCCGCCGCCGAAACCGCCCCGAATTCTCAGGACAGGGACGATGCGTCCTGCGCCGTCCAGGTTAACGGCGCCGCGAAGGCGCTCGCGCCCTGCGATGAATCGCCTTAACCGGATCGGTCGTCCGTCATGATTAACGGCGCGCGCGCCCGGCCCCGTTTTCCGAGCGCCTGCGATGTAACGAAGATTGCGGCCCGCTTAATACGGGCGCGCCAGAGCGGGCGGGCGCGCGCCGGGCGTTAACCTTTATGAAAGCAAATCAACCTTAGCATCACGTTAGGCATAAGGGATAAGCGCGGCTCAGGGGACCCGCGCAGCGAACAGGAGACGGGCGAATGCGGGTGCTGCTCATCGAGGACGACGGCGCGACGGCGCAGAGCATCGAGCTGATGCTCAAGTCCGACGGCTTCAACGTCTACACGACCGATCTCGGCGAGGAAGGCGTCGATCTGGGCAAGGTATACGACTACGACATTATCCTTCTCGACCTCAACCTGCCCGACATGACCGGCTTCGACGTCCTGAAGTCGCTGCGCGTGGCCAAAGTCAACACGCCGATCCTCATTCTCACCGGCCAGGGCGACATCGAGACGAAAGTGCGCGGGCTCGGCTTCGGCGCCGACGACTACATGACCAAGCCCTTCCACAAGGACGAGCTCGTGGCGCGCATCCACGCCATCGTGCGCCGCTCGAAGGGCCACGCCCAGTCGATCATCACGACAGGCGACCTTACGGTGAATCTCGACGCCAAGACGGTCGAGGTGAACGGCCAGCGCGTGCATCTGACCGGCAAGGAATACCAGATGCTGGAGCTGCTCTCGCTGCGCAAGGGCACCACCCTCACCAAGGAGATGTTCCTCAACCATCTTTACGGGGGAATGGACGAGCCGGAGCTGAAGATCATCGACGTCTTCATCTGCAAGCTGAGGAAGAAGCTCGCCGCCGCCACCAAGGGCCAGCATTATATCGAAACCGTCTGGGGTCGCGGCTATGTGCTGCGCGATCCGGAAGAAAAGGCCGCTTGAGGCTTGTTTACGCGTCCTTGCTTCGCACCGAAAGCGCCCCTTCGCGGGGCGCTTTTCTTTTGACGGCGGCGCGACGCCGATCCGGACATCTGCGAAGCCTGCGCCTGGCCATTATCGTATGACTCTCCTTGCGTCCGCTGTCCGCAAACGCTTCGTCGCGTTTCGCCGCGCTTGGTCGAATCTGAACGGCGTCTTTGCGCACATGAAATTTTCGCGACACGCCTCGCCGCGTCTGCGCGCCGCCTCGCCGATCCGCGATTGAACGGCGCAGCGCGCGACATAGAAACATATATGCCTGCTCCGTGCACGGAGCCCTGTGCGCCATCCGGATGCGGAGCGGGCGCCGCGCAACATAAAACGGGAGTCATTCATGAGAAACGCAGCCATCGTCATCGCCGCCGCAACCGCCGTCGCCGCCGCGCCGGCTTGGGCGGCTTCCTCATATGAAGAGATCGCGGCCATGGTCAAAATCGACGCCTTCGCCGAAGCCGACGAAGACTGGCGCCGGCGCATCGCCATGCGCACGCCGGAATGCGGCCGCTTCGGCGATCGCGACTCGCGCCGCATCGACGTTCTCGTCGAGCGTTACAACGCGCTCGCCGACGCGGTCGCCGCCGGCGATGAAGCCGCCGCCATGGCCGCGGGCGAACGGTTCGCCGCAGCCGCCGGCGCCAATGCGCGCTTCGAGAAATGCTGGCGCGAGATCGCCCGCCGCGGCGGCGTGAAATCGCGGCTCGCCCGCGCTTTTTAGGCGGAGATTGCGATCATTCGGCAGCCGTCCCGCTTGACGCGCGCGTCCGGGCGCGCATGCGCCAGTAGCGCGAAGCGACGAAGAACGCGCCGACGAGCGGGACGCGCCGCTCCCATGCGCGCACGGGAAGCGCGAAGCCGGCGTGCCGGCTGATCTTCCAGGCGATGTAGTCGAGGCCGCCGCGAAAGGTGAGCATGCCCTTGAAGAGGCGCAGCACGGACAGCGCCCCTCCCTGCACGGATCGAATCCGCCACAGAAGCCGCGCGCGCCGGCGCGCCGTCTCGCTTATCGGAGCGTCGTCGAAAGGCGGCGTCACGCGCCGCGGCCAGTCGCCATAGACCGCCACGAGCTCTCCGGCGCGGCCAGGCTTCTCGGCGCGCAGCTCCGCCCGGTAGGAGCGCGCAAGACCCGCGCGCCAGACGTCTTTCGCGTCCGCGTCCGGCGGCGCGAGCGGGCGGGCGCGCGCAATAAAAACGTCGATCGCCGTCTCGATGCAGCCCACGAGGCGGGCGCGCATCGGTTCCGGCGCGCGCGCGATCCGGCAGGGCTGCGCGAAGCGCGCCCAGAAGTAGGAATGGAACGTCCGTTTGCTGACGAGGCGCTCGAAATGATCGATCGACAGCACCGCGTATTTGGCGCGCAGACGCCCCTGCGTCGTTTCCTCGTCGAGATAAAAGACGTTGGGAGGGATAAGCCGGTTGAGCAGGGACAACAGCGGCGATCCGTAAGCGGCTTCATAGGACGGCGCGATGACGTAGAAATCGAACAGCACGCTTTCCGCCGCCGCGCCGCTCAGCACGCTGTTTCCCGATCCGTAGAGCAGGACGCCCGCGCCGGGAAAGCGCGCAGCGAGAATATCCGCCAGCGCTTCCACGGCCGGCGCGCAGGGCTGGGAGAGAACGGCCTCGATATAGGCGCGCCGCGCGGCGTTTCCGGCCTGCTCCTGCGCTTCCCGGGGAAGCGCGCGCTGAAGGCGATCGCGCGCGCGCGCCGCGCCGACCTCGCCCGGCTGACGGTCTTTGCGAATGCCCGATCCCCTAATTGAGGAAGTCGGCCATGTGGGAGGTTCCGAACTCAACGTTCTCGCGCTCGCCGGCGTTGAAAAATTCTCCATCGAAGACGAAAGGCCCGCTGAAGCGCGTCACCATCTGGTCCGAACGCCAGCTGCGATAACCGTAGTCTTCGAACCATGGCCGGCTTTTGGCGCGCAGAACGGCGGGCGCGGCGCGGAAAAGCCGGCGCGCCGGCGCGTCGATGCTCGTGGCGGCCATGGCGCCCGGCCCCTTGCCCCAGAACGGGTAAATGCCCGAACCGAGCTTGGTCAGCGTCGTAGCCATGAACAGCGCGAGCGAGGTTTCCTCCGGCGCGCCGGGCGCGCCCCCTTCGATGAATTCGAGTTCTATATCCTCCGCAGACGCCGCTTTTTCCAGCGCGACCTTGGCGATATAGGCGAGCACGCTCAGCGTGAGCGCAAGCGAACGGCGCATGCCTTTAGACTGGATCTGGTTTCGGCTGTAATTGACCGCGCCATGAAAGGCGCCGGCGCCGAAAAAGAAGCCGTAGATCGGCGCGCGCTCGCCCATGGTCACGCTCAGAAGCGGGCGGCGCAGCGGCTTCACGCTGCCCTTCTGGCGCCGCCACAGAAAGTTCTCCAGCGACGGCGCCGGATCGCCGCGCAGTCCGCAATCATTGGCGATGACGTTGGTCATGCCGCAGGGCAGCGCCACGAAATGAGGCGTCTTCGAGAAGCGGCGGTTGTTGATGGCGTCGGTGAAGGTCGCCTGCATGGTGCCGTCGCCCCCGGCGAGCACCAGCGTATCCACATTCTTGCGATCCATGCCGACGAGCGCCCTGTCTAGCCCCTTGATGCCGTCGAGCACTTCGGTGCGCACCGATGAAAACCGCCGCGCTACATATAGAAGATCGTCGATGACGGACGCGCTGCGGTTGCTGCGCTCGTTGATGATGAGACCGACCGAAGACACCGAATTCTACTCCGCCAGCCAGGATTGCAGCGCGCCGCTGGACGCCTGCGTCTCCGCCGCGACGACGCGGACGAGATGGAAAAGAATGGAAAGCACCGTCCACACGGCGACGAGAACGAAGCCCGCACCCGGCGCGCCGGCGAGCGTCGCGACCGTGAGTATCAGGAGGTTCGGATTGCGCCGCGCGGTGATGTGGCGGAACCAGTAATCGACCGGCCGCCAGATGTGCATCTCGATCTTGAAGCGGCGCAGGAAATAGCCTTCGAGCAACCGGCCGAGGACATAGCCGGCGAGAATGACCCACAGGCTCAGCCAGACCGCGTCGGCCGAAAGCGCCGCCTCGGCGCCGCCCGTCCCGTGCGCGACGAGCCCCCACGCCCAGGCCGCATACCAGAAAGGCGGGTGGATGAGGTCGATGCCGTGATCGTAGACATTGCCCCATTTCGAGGAGCTGAGCGTGACGCGCGCGAGCTTGCCGTCGACCGTGTCGAGAAAGCACATCGCCCAGCCCGCCGCGAGGCCGGCCAGAAAGGCCCCTTGGGCGAACAGATACATGGTCGCGAAAACCAGAACGAGGCTGAGCGTCGTGACCAGATTCGGATGGAGCTTAAGCGCCGCCGCCAGACGCGTGACGTGAAAGGCCGGCTCCGGCCAGACGAATTTCGTCACGATGTCGGTGGCGCCTTTATAGGAACCCTTGAACAGGCGCCGCTCCAGCGCTTCCCTGCGCGCAGTCGAGGCTTTGAGCACGACCGGATTTTCGCGCTTGCGCAGCCGGCGATTGAAAGCCCCGCTCACTTCCGCGGCGGTGTAAAGGCGGCCTTGTCCTTCGAGAGAGTCGACGGGCGCGGCCTCTTCGATCCGCTCGATCCAACGGCCGGCCTCGGCGGCGGGACAGACGGCGGCGACCACGGTCTCGCGCCCGGCGTCGTCCTCGGCAATGAGCGCGGCGTCGCGGTTGCGCGCCAGATCGGCGAGCACCCGCTCGTCGAAGACATAGCCCGCATGCGCGACGAGAACAGCTTCGCAGCGCTCCGCCTCGCCCGGCGAAGCCAGCACGGAAAGCCCGATTCGGCGGAACGTCTTTTCAAGGCGCTCGCGGCCGGATAACGAAAAAAGCCGAGCCTCGGCGTCGCCGACGGCGCACGCCCCCATTCGGCTCAACGAATCCTCCGGCCGCATCAGTCGCCCAAGCCCAGAATGTTACGCAAAAACGTACTGAATTTGTCATATAAGCGTCATGTGGAAAAGCGCAATCCTTACGCCCGGACACGTTTGGTTGAGGTTTGTCGTAACCGCTTTCAGCGCCCGCGGCGCCCGCAGGACGCCGTGCTAAGGAGCCGCGCGTGCGACTAGGACACCTGACCGATATTCATCTGCCGATCGCCGAAAGGCCCGCCCTCGCCGATCTTCTGAGCAAGCGCGCCCTCGGTTATCTCTCCTGGATCAGGAAGCGCGCGCGCCGCCACAACCTGTGGGCGTCGGACGCGGTCGCGGCGGATTTGCGCGCGCAGGGCTGCGAGGCGGCGCTGATCTCGGGCGACATCGTCAATCTCGCCCTGCCGGACGAGTTCGCCCGCGCGCGCGCCTGGCTCGACCGGACCTTCGGCGGCCTGCCGACATATTTCGCGCCCGGTAATCACGACGCCTATGTGAAGGCGGCCTGGGAGGAGACGCTGGGCCGGCTTGGGCCGCATATGATCGGCCGGCGGACCGACGATCCGACCCTGCGCCCGCCGCAGGACGCAGGCGATTTTCCCTATATCGCGCCGCTCGGCGCCGGCGGCGAGATCGTGTTGATCGTCGCCAATTCCTCTCCGCCGACGGCGCCGGGGCTGGCGACCGGCGCGCTCGGGCGCGGCCAGATCGAGCGGATCGAAGCCGCGCTCGCCGCGGAAGGCCGCGCAGGGCGTCTGCGCATCCTGATGCTGCACCACCCGCTCACGCCTGGCGTCGTCTCCGCGCGCAAGGCGCTCGCCGACGCGGCGGCCCTGCGCGCGGCGATCGCGCGAGCGGGGGTAGATCTCGTCCTGCACGGCCACGCCCATATCGCTTATGTGGGGACGGTCGAAACGCCGCAGGGCCGCGCGCCCGTGCTGGGCGGGGGCGCGGCCTCCCACCCGGACGGGGATGGCAGGTTCCGGCCCGGCCGTTACAATCTCATCGACATCGAAAGATCGGCGGACGGCGGCTGGTCGATCCACGCAAGCGTGAGGGAAATTGATCCCGAGACCCGCTCGCTGCGCGCCGTCGAGCGTCATAGCTTCGCTCGTCCCGCTCCGGCCGCGCCGGGGCGGAACCGCCGCGTCAGCGCCGGGTGAGCCGAAAGGCCGCCGCCACGAAAGGTCGAAGCCGGATGCCCGCCGCCGCTCCCTTGCCCGCCGTAACGCCGACGATGGAGAAGTTCGGCCATCCGGACGGGCTCATAGCGGAATATCGCTGGTGGGCGGTGTTGCTGCGCCCGAAGCAGCCGACCCTCGGCGCGCTGGTGCTCGCCGCGAAGGCGCGGGTTTCCGCCTTTTCGGATCTGCCGCGCGAAGCCTTCGAAGAATTGTCCGAGGCCGTCGCAGGAATCGAGACGGCGCTGAAGGCGTTCTGCGCCTATGAAAAGATCAACTATCTCATGCTGATGATGGTCGATCCCGAGCCGCATTTCCATGTCCTGCCGCGCTACGTAGGCGAGCGCGCTTTCGCAGGGTTCAAAGTCGCGGACGCAGGCTGGCCCGGTCCGCCGGCGCTCGACAAGGCCGCCGCGCCGAATGAGGAGCAGCGCCGAGCCGTGATCGCGCAGCTGCGCGCCTTGTGGCCGCATCGCGCCCGAGTCCCCGGCGGCGGGGCGGATGTCTAGGACCGCGCGGCTCTATCTCCTGACGCTCTTCGCAGGGCGGTTCTTCGGCGCGCTCGCCGTCATCACCGGTCTTTTGCTGCTCGAGCGGCTGTTGAGGCTGATCGAGCTTTTCTCAAGCTATCGCAGCGATCCGCTCATTCTCGGTCAGATGCTTCTCGCCCTGACCCCGCATTATCTGACGCTGGCCGCGCCGGCGGCGTTTTTCATTGGGCTGCTGCTCACGCTTCTGGCGCTGAGAGAAAACAGCGAACTGGCCGCCCTGATGTCATGGGGCGTGTCGCCCAACGCGATCGCCGGACTCGCCGCGGCCGCAGCCGCGCCGGTCGCGATCGTCATGGTGCTGACGAGCGGGTTCCTGAATCCCCATGCCCGCTATCAGTTCCGCTCGCTCGTCGCGGAACTTGAAAACGCCTCCATCGTCGCCATCGCCGAGACCCGCCCGGCGCTGTGGCGCTATGGCGACGCGAGCTTCATCGTTCCGTCGTGGTCGAAGACCGGGCTTGTCATGGAGCGCCCGATCGCCGTCATCGAGCGCCGCGGCCGCCAGCTCATTCTCGAGGCGGAAAGCGGCGCCGTGCGCGAAGGCTCCCCCGGGCGCCCGCCGGTCGCCGCCTTCCGGAACGGGCGCATCATCGCCGACTGGCGCGCATCGGGCGGGCCGGACATCGTGAACTTCACCGACTTCGCCTATCCTGTGTTGCGCGACGAGGAAGCATTCCGCCCGCGCGGCGCAGACGTACGCGAACTGACGCTTACGGAGCTTTTGCGCAAGCCGCGCGCATTCGCCGGAATCGCGCCCCATGACGCCGAGACTGAAGCCTTCGGCCGTCTCGCCCGCGCGGTCGGTCTTTTCGCGCTGCCCTTCGTCGCGCTCGCCGCCGCGCTCGCCCCGCCGCGTCGCAGCCCTCAGGCGCGCGTCATCGTGGCCACGGCGATCCTCCTCGCCTTCCATTTCTCGTTGGAGGCGACCGAAAATCTGCTGGAGACGAAGCATTTCGGACCGCCCGCGATCTTGCTCGCCGCGCCGTTCGCGTTCCTCACCCTCGCCCTTGTCATTTACCGGGTTTGCTTCAATCAGAGCGTGCGGCCGCGCTTATCGACTGCAGACGTCAGAGCGGCATTCAAGCCGCTTCCCATGCGGAGCGCCTGACCCCATGCGGACCATCGAACGCCATCTGCTCGCGCATCTCGGCCGAAGCGTGTTTCTGACGCTCGCCGCGGGCGTCGCGCTGTTTTCGATTTTCGATCTGATGAAGAACGCCGAGGCGGCGGTCGCTGGCGGCGGCGGGCTCGACGCCATCCTGAGCTATGCTGCCCTGCGCGCCCCGACGGTCGCGGCCTTTCTGTTTCCCTTCGCCGTTTTCATCGGCGCGGGGGCGGCGTTCCTGGCGATCGCGCGGCGCAGCGAATTCGTTGTCCTGCGGGCCGCGGGCCTCAGCATCGCCGGGCTGGCGCGGCCCTTTGCGCTCTTCGCGCTCGCTCTCGCGGCGGTTCATCTCGCGCTCAACGGATTCGCCGCGCCGGCGGCCGAGCGCGCGCTCGCGATGCGCAACGACGCCGTAGAAGAAACCCGCGCCTTCGGCCCCTCTTTTGGAGACGACGCCTGGATCATGCGCGACGACGTGGTGATCCGCGCGCGCGCGGTCGACGCGGCAGAGAAGGCTCTTTCCGATCCGCTCATCCTGCGCCTGGACGAAACAGGGGCCATCCGCGAGGTCGTGTGGGCGCAAAAGGCGCGCGCCGCAGACGGGAACCGGCGCGGAACGGCATGGCGGCTCGAGACCGCCCGTCATTTCCTCGTGCCGCGCGACGCGCCGCTAGAGGAGCGCTCGACGGACGCGCTTCTTATCGATGATCTGCCCGCTTTCGAACGCTTCCTGCTCGCCAAGGCGCCCCCCGCCCAACTCGCCACGCCGAAACTGTGGGCGCAAGCGCTTGACGCCACGAACAGCGTCATAGACGAGTCGATCTATCGCACGCTCGCGCAGCATCGCCTGGCCGAAGGCGCTTTCTCGGCGATCATGTTGCTCCTCGCCGCGAATATTCTTTATACGCATAATAGACGCAACGATCTCATGCGCGAATCCGCGGCGCTCTTCGCCGCAGCCGCCGCGTTTCTGGTCCTCGACCGGTTGCTGTCGAGTTTCGCCGCCGCCGGCAGCCTGTCGGCCTGGCTGGGCGCATGGGGGGCGCTCGCCTTGGCGGGCCCGCTCGCGCTGATCGCGCTTCACAGAAGGGAGCGCGCTGCATGAAAGGGCGCGCCAGGCCCCTCAACGCGCTTGTCCTCGCCGGGCGGCGTCGCGGCGACGATCCGCTCGCTGAGGCCGCCGGGGGCGCGCATAAGGCGTTCATCGACATCGCCGGCAAGCCGATGATCGTGCGGGTGCTCGAAAGCCTCGCCGCTACGCCAGGCCTTGAGGAAATCCTTCTCGCCGCGCCCGACGACGTGCGCGCGCAGCTCGCCGCGCGACTCGACGCCGGCCTCGCCGCGCGCATCCGCCATCTGCCGGCGGAAGACTCCCCGGCCGCCAGCGCGCTGGCCGCGCTCGATGCGAGCGCGCCCGACGCGGAGCTGCTGCTGGCCGCGAGCGATCACCCGCTGCTGACGCCGGCGATGATCGAAGAATTCCTCGCCGGCGCCCGCCGGGATAGCGTCGACGCGGCGGCGGCCTGCGTGACGCGCGAGACGATGGAGGCTGCCTATCCCGGCGCGCCGCGTACATTCGTACGTCTAAGGAATTTCTCTTTTTCCGGCGCCAATCTTTTCTGGTTCAGAGGGGCGCGGGCCCGCCCGCTCGTCGCCTTCTGGCGGCGCATCGAGGCCGAGCGTAAGAACCCCGCCCGCATGGCGCGCATCATCGGACCTGGCGCCGGCCTTCTCTATCTCGCCGGACTGCTGACGAAAGAACGCGCGCTCGCCATGATCGAAGCACGCACGGGAGTGAGGGCCGCGCTCGTTCCCTTGAGCGTCGCCGAAGCCGCCATCGACGTCGACAAGCCTGCCGACCTGGACCTTGTACGGAGGATTTTCGCTCGCCGCGCGCGCGAATGAGCCTCACGCGACGACGCGCAGCCGCTCCCAGCCCGCCACGAGCCGGCGCGCGGCTTCGAGATCATCGGGAAAATCGATCTCGCACCAGCCGAGAGAGCCGATGTCCGTCGCGCCCACATGGCCGGCCCGCGCCAGCCGGTCAATCACCTGAAGATACCACGCGCCGAGGCCCGAGCCGTCGCGCATGCTTTCCTCCACGGCGCGGCGGAACAGCGTCCCGCCCTCGCCGCGGAAGGCCACGAGGCCGATCGATTCCGCGTCGGTTTCGCTCGGCAACAGCGACTTTCCCACCGCCGCGACACGCCCGTTTTTGAGCGAGACTTTCATGTCGTCGCTGTCATAGGCGGTCTTGCGGTTGATGGTCAGGCTGATCGGCGCTTCGTCATTCTCCATCACGCGGGCGAGCACCGCGAATTCGAACAGGGAATCGCCGTTGACGATCAAAAAGTCGCCGTCCATATGCGCGCGCGCCATCCAGCATGAGGCGAGATTGTCCGCGAGCTTGAAAAAAGGATTGAAAACGGTGCGCACCGGCGTCGACACGGACGTCATGCCGGCGATGGCCGCGTCGACCATGTCGGACTTGAAGCCGGTGACGACGACGATCTCGCTGACCGCCCCGACGTGATCAAGCGCCTCGATCTGCCATTGCAGGGCCGTCGCGCGCGCGCCGACCGGCAAGAGGCATTTCGGCCGGTCGTTGGTCAGCGGCAGCAGGCGCGAACCCTGCCCGGCGCTCAGAATGATCGCTTTCATCGTCTCAACCCTCGTCGCTCCGGCGCCGGACCTGCGGGAGTTCCCCGCCGGCGCCCCGGATTCGGCTCCCTCAAGATCGCGCCCGGCCGCGCCGCAGCCCAAAGGGCAGGGTTCGATTGACGCGCGAACGACGCCCCCTCCAAGACCCCCCTTGGAGAAAAGATGCGTCGCAATCCGTCATGCTTATAGAGGCCGCGCGCGATTGCGTCTATTCACGGACGCGAACGTATACGTGATCCGCTTTATCAACCCGTCTTCTCCGATGGACCAGACCGCCGCCGAAGACCCTGCTTCGACGCCCGCCCCGGCGAAGGGACCGAGCGCGCGCCAGTCCGCGCGCCGCATCTTCAAAAACGCCGGGGCGCTCGTCAGCGGCAAGGCCGCCGGCGGGGTTCTGAGCCTCGCCTATCTCGCCATCGCCGCGCGCACGCTGGGCCCGACCGACATGGGCTATCTGGTGCTCGCCCACGCCTACGCCATGATCATCGCCGGGGTGGCGCGCTTCCAGTCCTGGCAGGCGGTCATCCGTTTCGGCGCGCCGATGATCGCCGGCGACGAGCCGGACCGTTTCCGCACGCTGGTGCGCTTCGCCGTCAAGTTGGACCTTTTGAGCGCGGGGGCGGCGATCCTTCTCGCGCTGGCGCTCGCCCGTCCGGCTGCGGCGTTTTTCGACTGGCCGGACGCGGTGATGCCTTATGTGTACGTCTACTGTTTCGTCACGCCGTTTCTGATCTCGGCGACGCCGACGGGCGTGCTGCGGCTGTTCGACCGGTTCCGCCTGCTCGGCTGGCAGCAGATCTTGATGCCGGGCGTGCGCTTCGTCGGCGCGGTCGCGCTGTGGATCGCCGGCGGCGGGCTCGAAGGCTTCCTCGCCGTGTGGATCGCGGGCGTGTTGCTGGACGGGGCGAGCTTCTGGCTGTTCGGCTGGCGGGAGCTCGCCCGACGCGGGCTTCTTCCCGCTGCGCATCGGGCGCCCGGCGAGCGCGCCGACAGGGCATGGCTGCCCTTCATGGTGAAGACCAACATCGTCAGCACGATCGAGCTTGCGCGCAGCCATCTGCCGCTGGCGCTGACCGGCGGCATTCTCGGCAGCGCGGCCTCCGGCTTTCTTCAGATCGCGATCAATCTTTCGAACCTGATCGCGCATCCGACCAACATGCTCAATCACGCGACCTTTCCCGAGCTGTCGAAGATCGCCGCCGCGCAGGGCGCGCGCGCCATGCGCAAAGTGGCGCAGCGCTCGGTCCTCACCGCGGCGGCGATCGCCGCGCCCATCGCGCTCGCCTATTGCTTCTTCGGCGAGCCGCTGGCGCGGCTGGTGGGCGGACCGACCTTCGCGCCGGCAGGCCTTCTCGTCGGACTGATGGCGCTCGCCCAGCTGCTTCGGATTGCGTCGGTGGTGCTGGAATCGGGCGTGATGGCGCTGGGACGGGCCGGCTATGCGCTCGCCGCGCAAGCGGCGTCGGCGAGCCTGACCATCCTCCTTTTGCTTCTTGCGCTGCCCGCGGTCGGCCCGGCCGGCGCGCCGACGGCGATCATAGCGGGCTGGGTCGTCCTGATCGCGGCCTACGCCGCCGCGCTCAGACGCGCCGGATGATCCGTATGCGGCGGGCGCGCTAGCGCAGCGCGATCTGATGACGTATGCTGCGCGCGAAATGGGAAGGAGCGCGCCATGAGCGACATTCGCCGTTTTCGCCGTCGCCGTCTCGCCGGACTTCCGGCGGCCGCAGGCGCGTCGCTGCTCGCGGCGGCGGCAGGCGCGGCCGCGCAGACCGACAATCCCATCGAGCATTGCCGGACGGCCGCGGCGTCCGATCAGGCGCGCATCGCTTGCCTCGAAGCCGCGCTCGCCCAGGCGCTCGGCCTCGAGGCGGCGGCAGCACCCGATGACGCGCCGACCGTCCTCGGCGCGGAGCAGGTCCTCGCCCGCAACAGAGAACCCGGCGGCGGGCAGGACGCGGAGAAAGAGACCATCGAAGCGCGGCTCGAGGACTTCGCCGTCAACCGCAACGGCGACATCGTCTTCTTCCTCGACAACGGCCAGATCTGGCGGCAGAAGCAGGCGGATTCGAATGCGCTGCGGCTGTCGCGCAAAAAAGCCTATTCCGTGTCCGTCTCGAAAGGCGTTCTGAGCGGCTATCGGCTGGAGATCCGCGCGTTGAAGCGATCCGTGCTTGTGGAGCGCCTCAAATAGACGCCGGTCCTGCCGCGCTTTATGCGTTTTGCTTGAAAAAGCGGCGGCCCGAAGGCCGCCGCCGGCAACCGTCTCGTTCCCGGATATCAGAACGAGGCTTTGATGCTCAGGGAATAGACCCGGCCGTTCACGTCATAGAGGCTCGGGAAGGTGTTGCCCGAGTTGAACGATGTGGAGCCGGTGTCGTTGCCGATGATCGGCGGGTCCTGATTGGTCACGTTCTTGACCGCGCCGCCGAGCCGCAGCGACTCGGTGATGCTCCACCCGAAAGACAGGTCGAAGTAATTGAAAGCGTCGATATGCTCGAACGCGTCGAACACGTCGGCCTTTTGTTCTTCCGTGCCGACGAAGTCCATCGACCCGATGCGCCGCCACAGCACGGAGACGTCATACGGACCGTTGAACCAGGTGAGGCGCGTAACCGACCGGAATTTCGGCACGGGGTCGCACGAGGTCGAGTAGCCGCCGTTGCAATCGACAAGCGCGGAGAAGTCCGTCGACTGAAACTCGTTCGACAGATAACGGTTGGCGTTGAAGGTCAGATCGAGCTGCCCCCAGTCGCCGAAGTCGTAACCAGTATTAAGGCCGATCTCGACGCCTGAAGCCTGGAAGACATCCAGGTTCTGGAAGAAAGCCGGCAGACCCGTGCCCGCCGACGTGATCAGACCGGCGTTATCGCGCACGATGCCGTTGCAGGTCGCTTCATCCCCGAGCGTATAGCAGAGGGTGAACAGCTCATCCCCGCTCAGCGTATCGATGTAATCCTCGATGCGGATGCGATAATAATCGACCGAGAGGGTCGTCGCCGTCACGGCTCCGCCGATGATCGACATGTCCGGCCGCCAGACGATCCCGGCCGTGCGCGTGCGCGCCGTCTCAGCGCCCGGCAGATTGTTCGGGTCCGTGCCGGTGAAGAGGTTCACCTGACCGGCCACGATGTCGTTGATGAGCCCGGTTTGGCCAGCCGGAACGCCGGTCGCTTCGCAGCGTGCGATCAGCTCCGGCGTGATCGGATTCGGGTTGCCGGACGAACAGGGATCGAACGTCGCGTTGTCGAGGCCGGTAACGATCGGCGAGCCGATTTCCTCGATGTTCGGCGTGCGAACGGCCTGCTGCTCCATATAGCGCACGCGGAAGCTCGGCGTGACCTGCCAGTTGACGCCCGCTTTCCAGGAGGACGTATCCTCTGTCGGATCGAAATCGGAATAGCGATAACCGGCTTCGATCGTGAACGCCTCGAACATCGGACGATTCTGAATGACCGGCATGATCGCCTCGACGAACCCGTCGAATGCCCGATATTCAGACTTGATCGGCAGAACGTTGCCGCCCGCGCCGCCCTGGCAGCTTACCGGCGGCAGCTTGAGGCATTCGTCCGGCTCGACGAAACCGGTCTCCTTCCGATACTCCATGCCGAAGGCGAGATTGAGCGGCGTCTGCGCCCATGGAGAAACGAAATTGTCGACCGGGCCGCTGACGGAGCCGTGCACGACCGCCTGCGTGGCGCCCTGCGTCAGGAACGCCACCGCTTGGTTGAACTGCGCCGCTTCAGGCGTGATCGAGCCGAAGCCGCCGAAGATGTTGATCGGCACGCAGCCCTGCGTCACGACGCCGTCCGGGGTCCTGCACTCGTCCGCGCTGACGGTGTTGAGCGCGGTCGCGATATTGGCGACGTTGGTGTAGCCGGCGCGGAAGCGCGTGCGCTCGTTTTCGCCGTACTGGAAAGACAGGTCGTAGTCCCAGCCTTCGAGGAGGGCGGGAAGCTGGCCGCGCAGGCCGACGACGAACTGGAACGAACTGGTGTCGTAATCCTCCGAGCGCGTTCCCAGCTCAAGCGTGCGCCGGCGCACCGGAACGTTGATTGCGTCATCCAGATCGAAAACGCCGTTGTTGTTCAGATCGAGCACGCCCGTGGTTTCGAACGTCGCCGTGCTTCCGGCGTTCGTGCCGCCCAGCGCCGGCGGCAGCACGCTGTTCACGTTGTCGATGATCGCCTGACGGGCTTGGGCCGACAGGAACGGATTCTGCAGCGGAATGTCGAAGCGATTGCCGAACACGCCGGAGGGCGCGACCTGCTGGCGGACGTTGATCGTGTTGAAAGTGCCGCGGAAATAGGCCTCGATATTATCCGTCAGCTCATAATGGCCGATCGCCGTCAGGCCGAAGCGTTCCTGCGGCGTCTGATAGTAGTTGAACGGATTGAAGTTGAAGACGGAGCAGCGCGGCCCGAGCGTGCCGTCGTTGCGGAACTGCAGCGTGCCGCCGGGCAGGTCCAGCGCGCCCGGAATCGCCGTAGTCGAACCGCCCACGGCGACCGAACCAGGCGCGTCGCATTCCGCCGGCGCCGGAACGATCTGCCCGTCGCGGCCGGAGCCTGTGGCGGTGTCGACGCCGACGAGCCCGAAGTCGCGGTCGCCCAGCAACACGCCGCTGCGCATGGTGTAGTTGACGCTGGCCGTGACGTTGCCGCGCCCGTCTCCAAGGTTGGAGCCGAACAGCGCGCTGATGTCGTAGGTGTCGCCGTCGCCCTGCTCGGTCAGCGAATACATCGCGCCGAATTCCACGCCCTCGAAATTCTTGCGCGTGATGAAGTTGATCGCCCCCGACATGGCGTCGGAGCCGTAAACCGCCGAGGCGCCGCCGGTGATGATGTCGACGCGCTCGATCATGTTGAGCGGAATCTGGTTGATGTCGGCGGTGCCGCTCTCGCTGAAGGGTACCAGGCGCTTGCCGTCCATGAGAACGAGCGAACGCTCCGGCCCGAGACCGCGCAGATCGACGGTCGCCGCGCCTTCGGTTCCGTTGTTCACGTTTTCGCCGTCGCCGGGAATGGTGATCGGCAGATCGCGAAACACCCGCTCCAGATTCGGGGTGAACTGCCGCGAGATCTCCGCTTGCCCGACCGTGTTGATCGGACTCGCCGCGACGAGATTCGGATCCTGGATCCGCGTGCCGGTGACGATGACGACGTCGCCCTCGCCCGTCGCCGCGCCGTCCTGGGCGGCGGCGCCCGTCGCTACGGCGCCGGCCGCCAGCAAGGCGACGGCCGATGCGTTTGCGAACAATCCCCTGCGTGAAAGGCCGGGTCTTTTGACTGATGACATGTTTTCGCCCTTGTCCTTGGTCTGAGTGGTGCAACAGCGGCGCAGGAACGCGCGATGACGCCCTCCCAAGCTCACGTCCGCCGCTTGCCCCCAAAGACAACGAGCTTCCCTGCGCCCTCATCGAAGGCGCGGAACGAATGGCGGAGTGTGGCGCTGGGGCAACGATCGTCTAACCGGACGATCTTGCGGGGCCGTCGCGGGCCGGTCTAAACTCCGAGAGGGGCCGGAATGCGCTGGGGACGCATTCCGGCAGTTTAGCTCGGAGTGGGACATCACAGGATCAGCGTGACATCCCGCCCACTAAGACAATCGCGGACGCCGGCCCCTCAATAATTTCGCGCTTCGGCGCGGCTCGGGCGGCGGCGCCGGTCTCAGAGGGCGGAAGTCAGCCCCGCGCGCTTAGCGCGGCGAAGTGCGGTCCGTGATGACGAAAAATACAGGCGATCCTGCGCTCGCCCGCCGGTTGAAAAATCTGGAACGCGCCATTCGCGCGCATGATTCCCTTATCGTCGGCTGGCTTGCGGCGAAGCTGGGCGATGCGGAGGTCGCGCGCGACATCGCGCAGGAAGCCTATCTACGCGCCTGGCGCTATGCGCAGGAAGCGCCGATCGACAATCCGCGCGCGCTTCTGTTCAAGACCGCCGCCAATCTCGCCGCCAATGAATTCGTCGCCCGACGGCGGGCGCGCCTGCGCGGACCGCAGGCTGGCGAAACAGGCCCGGACGGAACCTTCGACGATCTGGCCAGCGACGCTCCGAGCCCGGAGCAGACCGCCCTGGCGCGCAGCGATGCGCGCCTTTCTCTGGCCGCCATCGACGCGCTCCCGCGGAAAGTTCGCCGCGCCTTCGTGATGAGCCGTTTCGAGGAGAGGACTTACGGCGAGATCGCCGACGAACTCTCGGTCTCGGTCAGCAGCGTCGAAAAGTACATCATAACGGCGCTCAAGGCGTTGCGCGCCGCCGTCGAGAAGGGATCCGAAAACGCGGGGAAGGCGACGGTCGTGGATTTTCCGGCCCGCCGCTTAAAGCGTCGGCGAAAATGACAAGAACCGGTCAGAGGGCATGAGAATGAGAGAAAACCAGAACCGCGACGAGGAGGCGGCCCGCTGGACGGCGCGGCGGCTGTCCGGGGAAATGTCGCCGGAGGAGACGGCCGGCTTCGAAGCGTGGCTCGCGGATCCTGAGAACCGCGCCGCCTTCGAGGCCTGCGCGGCTGCGGCCGCAAGCCTCGACGCGCATGCGGCCTCGCTGCTCGCCGCGTCCTTTGAAGAAGAATTGCACGCTGAACAGGCAGCGCGCGAGTCGCGCCGGCGCTCATGGACGGCCGGCGCGCTTGCAGCCTCGCTCGCCGCCGTCGCCGCGGCGGGCCTGATCGCCGCTTTCGTCATCGGCGGCCGCGACGCCGTCGCGCGATACGCCACGGCCCGCGGCGAGACGCTGCGCGTCTCCCTCGCCGACGAGAGCCTCGTCACGCTCAACACGGCGAGCAGAATCGAAGTCGCCTATTCGAAGCGCGCGCGCCGGATAAATCTTGTCGAAGGCGAAGCCCTGTTCGACGTTCGTCGCGACCCGGAAAAGCCGTTCCTCGTCGCGACGCGTCACGGCGAAGTCTCAGTGACCGGGACGGTTTTCGCCGTAAGATCAGACGATGCGCAGACGGACGTTTTCGTCGTTTCCGGCGCAGTATCCGTCGCGCCGCCGGCGAACGGCGCCGTCATGGTGCTCGCAGGTCAGCGCGTCGCCATGGACGGGAGCGGGCGCAGCAGCGCCGTCGAAGCCTTTGATCCCAATCTCGCGCTGGCCTGGCGCGAAGGAAAGGCGCGTTTTCGAAACGCGCCCTTGGGCGAGGCGATCGCCGAACTCAACCGCTATTTCGAGCGGCCTCTCACGCTCGGCGACCCGTCTCTCGCCGATCGTCCGGTGACGGGCGAATTCGACATTCGCGATCAACAGACCGCAATAAACGCCCTAGTCGTCGCATTCGACCTTGAACCGCACGCGGAAAACGGAAGCATTGTGCTCGAACCTGCTTCCCGATGAGGATCGCCCCGCATGAGGCCGTCGCTCACGCTCATCGTCTGTTTCGCCGCGGTCTTCGGCGCCGCCGGGGCGGAAGACGGCGAACAGGACCGGCAGGCGAACGCGGCGGAGGCGACGGCGCGCGCTCTGCCCGTCGAGCAGATACTCGACGATTTCGCCAGGCGGTTCGACGTCTCGTTCATTTTCGACAGCCGGCTGCTGAGCGGGCTGCGAATGTCGCCCGCCGATGCTTCCCTGCCGCCGGAAATGGCGCTTACGGAGAGTCTGCGCTCGGCCAATCTCTCCCTGCACAAGGTGGGCGCAAAAACCTACGCCATCACGGCGGCGTCCGCCGCTCCGGCGCCCGCCGCGATACCCGCGGCGAACCTTTTCACAACCACGCCGCCGGATACGATCGTGGTCACGGCGGCCGCAAGCGGAATTGCGGCGTCGTCCGGCGCGCGCCATCTCTATACGCTCGACAGGTCCTATCTCGAGCTTCTCAATCTCAGCCGGCCTTCGGAAGTCATCTATGATCTCCCGCAGTCGCTCGCCTCGGTGACTCGGGCGAATACGGCGCTTTACGGCGCGGCGGCGGGCCTCGAACTCGCCGACCTGCGAGGCATGGGACCTCAACGCACGCTCGTTCTGGTCAACGGGCGGCGCCGGGCGCCCGTTTTCGGCAACGCCTCGATGTTTGGCGTCGATCTGTCCTCTCTCGCCGAGCCGTTTCTTGAACGCATCGAGATCGTCGGCCGTTCGCACGGGGCGCGCCTCGGCCCGGAGGCCGTCGCAGGCGCGCTCAACTTCGTCACCCGCAAGCCCGTTTCCGGCGTCGAAGCGGGCGCCCGTTACGGCCTGTCGCAACGCGGCGACGCCGAAGAATTATCGCTGCACGCGCTGGGCGGCGCGCGGTTTTTCGACGACGCCGGCGAATTAACGCTGGGGCTTGCCTACGCGCGCGAAGACGGCCTCGTTGGCGCCGACAGGGCGGTGACCGCGCAGCCTTACGGCTTCGCCATAGACGGCGAAATGGGGTTCGGGGACGGCGCGGAATTTTTGCCGGGTTTCGGCGGCAGCGCGTTCACGCCCGAGGGCCGCCTCGCCGGCGCCATCGCGGCGGACGGGAGCTTCCTTCCCGCGGTTCTGGCCGTCGGTCCGCTTGCGCTGACCGGCGACGGGGGGATCGAGCCTTTCGAAGGCCGGCTCGACCAGCTTTTCAACTGGGCTGCGTTCCAGAATACGCTCCTCCCCAACGAACGCCTTCTCGGTCTGATCGACATCGGCTACGACCTTTCCGCCAATAGCCGCCTCTTTCTTGAAGCCCATATCGGCCATGCGCGTACGGACGTTCAGCTCGCGCCCGCGCCGACCACGGCCTTTCAGGGCGTCGATCCCATGCTCGCCGACGGCGCGCCAGTCGACATCGCGCATCCGGCCGTTCCGGACTCAGTCCGGAATTTCGCATTCGACGTCTTTGGCCCCGATATTCAAGGGCTCGTCGTCGAGCGGCGCTACACGGAGCTGGGGCCGAGGCGCGGCGACGTGAAACGGCGTTACAACGACATCGTCTTCGGCCTCGAGACCGCCGCCGGCGCCGAAGGGACCCTGCGCTTCTTCTACCGTTACGGCAGAACCTCGGGACGCGCCTCGGATCAAAACCGCATCGACCGCGACCGGCTTCTGACCGCGCTCGATCCGGCCGCCTGCGCCGCGGCGCGAGGTTGCGTCCCCGTCGATCTGTTCACGCTCGGCGGCCTTTCCCCCGAAGCTGCGGATTTCATCCGCGCGCCGGTCCTGAGGCGACAGGTGTTCCTGCAGGAACATGAAATCGCCGCTAAGTATGACGGCCCGGAAATTGATTTGTTCGGCTTTCCGCTCGATCTCGACGGCGGCGTCGGATGGCGCCGCTCGAAAATCGGCGAGCGCGACCTCGCCCCCAAAGGGGTGACCGCCATGGCTGCGTTCATCAATAATGAGTATGAAGGCGCCGTCGACATCGGCGAAGCCTATGCGACGCTCTTTGCGCCGATCCTTCCGGATGCGTCGGCTCTCGGCTCGGTCGATCTCAATCTGGCTTGGCGCGTCGCAGGATCTTCGACATTCGGCGTCGCGCAGAACTTCGAAAGCGCGCTCGACTGGCGCCCCGCGCCGGGGCTCGCGCTGTTCGCCGAGCATCATATCGGCGAACGTCCGCCGAGCGTCGTGGAGCAGTTCGTCAACGGACAGCGCACGCACGAATTCTTTCTGGACCCCTGCGCGTCGGCGGAGCCCTCTCAAGCCGCGGCCGAAAACTGCGCTGCGGGAGCATCGCTGTCCGCGCCGACTGATTTCCGGCAAACCGACTTTCTCGCCGAGCGCATGACTCTCGGCTCTCCTGATCTCGATCCGGAGAGAACGCGGACTTTGAGCGCCGGCGTCGATTATCGCGGCGCGGACGTTCTCGGTCTACCCGGGCGGATCGGACTGCGCGCCGTATGGCTGGACTACCGTATCGAGAACCGCATCGCCGCCCCGACTTACCCGCTCGAAGAGTGCTTCGAGAGCCCTGGCTTTTCGGCGCCGTCATGCGGGACTTCGGCGCTGACCGGGGAGCCCCTCATCCGCCGCGATTCCGCAACAGGTCAAATCGATTTCATCGCAACGGAGCTGCGCAATGAGGGAAGCTTCTCGTGGCGCGGGTTCGACTTCGAGGCGCGCTACGCCTATGAGCCGCGCGGCCTCGGCCCGGTCGACAGGCTCTGGGTGAGCGGCCTTCATACATATACGGAGAAAGTCGTCTCCCGAAATCCGGGCGCGCCGGAAGACGATCTGACCGGCTCCTTGCGCTATCCGCGCCACCGTTCGCTGATCGCCGCAGGCGTCGCCGTCTCCCGCGTCAACCTCATGCTCCTCGCCAATCGCCGCGGACGCGTCAGAACCCTGGAGGCGGACCACCCCGCAGCGTTCATTCCTGCGATCACGACCATCGACCTGGCGGCCGAAGCCGCGATCGGGGCCGCCGTGCTGGGATTCTCCGTCCATAACATGACCGACCGTGCGCCGCCGGTGGCCGCCCTGGAAGAAGGCGGCGGCGCGATCAGCGAGTATTACGACCCCGTCGGACGACGCTTCGCGCTTCGGGTTCGCGCGGCTTTCTGAGAGCGGCCAAGGGACTGACTTTAGTCGGGGGCGAGCGCGGCCATTAGACCGTTGCGCGGCGGGCGCTTCCGGGCGATGTATGCGACCCCATGAGGGCGCAGGATCATTTGCGGGAGATGATCGAGGTCATCAGCGGGGAGCTCGAGCTCCGCCCGCTCCTGACGATCATCGTCCAGAAAGCGTGCGAGCTTCTCGGCGCCCAGCGCGGCTCTATCGGTCTCGTCGACGAGGAGCGCGATCTCGTCCGCATCGAAGCCGCCTACAACATGCCGCCGGAGGAGCTCGGCTCCGTCGCGCGGCGCGGCCAGGGGCTGGCGGGCGCCGTCTATGCGACGGCCTCGCCGGTGATGCTGGGCCGCTATGGCGACGTCGCCGCGCCCATTCTGAAAGGTCTCGACGACGACGTCGTGGTCGGCATGCCGATCAAATGGCGCGGCAAGGTGATCGGAACCTTCGGCATAGGCTCCGGCCCGCCGCGCCGGTTCGGCCGCGAAGATCTCGAGACCCTCGAACTCTTCGCCCGCCACGCCGCCATCGCCATCAACAACGCGCGCTCCTACGAACGCGAAAAGCGCCGCGCGCTGCGGCTCAGAGCGGCCAACGTCATCGCGGAATCGGCGCTCGAGCGCAACCCCGCCCGCATCGTCGCCATCGCCGAGACGACCGTTTTGACCGCGCTCGATTTGCGCTGCCGCGTGCTGAAGAAAAGCGAGGCCGCGCCGGAGGGCGCGCTTTTGTTCCCGCTGCGCGCCGAGGTGGGCGAATACGACCGGCTCGCCGTGCTCGATCCGGAGACGACGACCGCCGAAGACCGTCAGGCGCTCGCCGCGCTCGCCTCCCAGATCGGGCTCGCGCTCGAACGGGCCAGCCTTTTCGCCGAGCTGCAGCGCCAGCTCGACGAGATCAGCCTGCTCTACGAGACCAGCCGACGCGTCAGCACGGCCATCGACCTAAAAAGCGTCGTCGGCGCCTACCTCGCGTATGTCGCCGCCTGCGACCGCTTCCGCTGCGACATCGGCCTGATCGAGACTGACGATAACGGCGAGGAATGCCTCTCCATCATCGGCCGCTGGAGCCCGAGTTACGGCGTCTCTTTCGAGCCTGCCCGGTACACGGCCGGCGAGATCGGCGTGAACGTCTCCCTCCGGGAATTCAGCCTCATCCGCACCGCCGACGCGCATTCGGACCCGGACGTCCCGGACGGCGTGCGACGCATTCTCGCGCAGGCGGGCGGCGCGGCGCTGGCGGCCTTCCCGCTGATCGTTCAGGGCGAACGAATCGGCGTGATCGTCCTCACCCATGTCGAGCCGCATGAGTGGACGGAGCAGGAGATCCGGCCCTATCGCACGACGGGCGCGCTGCTCGCATCCGTCATCAAGAACCGGCTCGACCACCGCCGTCTGGTCAAGAAGGACCAGCACCTCGCCGCGCTCGCTGAGCGGCGCCGGCTTGCGCGCGAACTGCACGATTCCGTCAGCCAACTGATCTTCAGCATGACGTTGATCGCCCAGTCCATCGGCGCCGGCTTTCGAAAGAGCCCCGAAGAGGGCGAGGCGCGCGTCGCCCGGCTTCTTGATATCGCCCAGCTCGCCCGCGCGGAGATGAAAGCCCTCCTCCTCGAGCTGAAAGACCCCGAGGGCGAGGAGGCCGCCTCCCTCGCCGCGGTCGCCCGGCGCGAAGGGCTCGCCGCCGCGCTCGCCCGCCATCGTCGCATCGCCGCCCCTGCCGGCGTCGACATCGCCCTCGCCCTCGACGGCGCCGATCGGCTGAAGCCGGCCCAGGCCGAGACCTGCCTGCGCGTCGCCCAGGAGGCGATCGCCAACGCCGCCCGCCATGGCGGAGCCGACCGCATCGAGATCGCGCTCATCGAGGAGAAGGGCGAATCGGTCTTCGCCGTGGACGACAACGGGCGGGGAATCGACCCGGGCGGCGCGCCCGACAGCTCCTCTTCGACCCGCATCGGCCTCGCCGGCATGCAGGCGCGGGCCGTTGAAGCCGGCGGGCGCTTCGCCGCGCGGGATAGTCGTCTCGGCGGCCTGCGCGTTGAGGTTCGCTTTCCCTTGCAGTAAGCAGACCCGCAAGGGAGAATCCGATGCCCGACCAGCCCCTCAGAATCATGATCGTCGACGACCATGCGATCGTCCGCGAAGGACTGCGCATGCTGCTCGGCGACGAGCCCGACATCGCCATCGTCGCCGAGGCCGGCGACGCCGAGACGGCGATCGACCTTGCTGCGGCGAAAAAACCCGACGTGATCCTGCTCGACGTCGCCCTGCCCGGCCGCGACGGCATTTGCGCGGCGAAGACCATCGCGGCCCAGCCCGACGCGCCGAAGATCGTGCTGCTCACGAGCTCGCTCGCCGACGACCTGCGCCTGCAGGAGGCGCTCGACGCGGGCGTCGTCGGCTACCTTCTGAAGGACGTGTCCAAGGCCGATCTCGTCCGGGCGCTGAAGAACGCCCACGCGGGCGCGCCTGCATTCCACCCCGAAGTGCAGCGCCAGCTCCTGCGCCGGGCCACCGGCGCGCGCCTCGCCCATGAAAGCCTCACCGCGCGCGAACGGGAGATTCTCATCGAGATCGCCCGCGGCAAGAGCAACAAGGTCATCGCCTATGATCTGGGTCTCACCGAAGGCACGGTGAAGGGCCATGTCTCGACGGTGCTCGCCAAGCTGGGCGTCGACGACCGCACCCAGGCGGCGCTTTACGCCGTCAAGCACGGGCTGGTGAAGGCCTGACGACGCATCGGCCGGTCATTCCGCTGGCAGATTTTCCAGAAAGAACCGAATCGCGTTCTCGCCCATTACGGCGCGCACGACCTCCGAATCGAGGCCTGCGTCGAGCAGCGCGCCCGTCAGCGCGGCGAGCTCAGCCGCGTCGAAAGGCGTCGTCGTCGCGCCGTCGAAGTCGGAGCCGAGCGCCACATGCGCCGGACCGAGAAGGTTCACCGCATAGACGATCGCTGCGACGATCGACTCCAGCGAGGCTTCGCAGACCGCTCCGTCCCAGAAGCCGACCCCGACGAGCCCGCCCCGTTCGGCGACCGCCTGCAGCAGGGCGTCGGAGACATTGCGCGGCGAATCGCAATGGCCCTTGAGGCCCGTATGCGAGACGATGACCGGCCGCTCGCTGATCGCCAGCGCATCCCAGGCGGCCCGTTCGGAAGAATGGGCGAGGTCGAGGATCATTCCCTTTTTCTCGGCGGCGCGCACGACCGCGCGGCCGAAATCGACGAGCCCCGCCCCGCTCAGCCCGTGCAGCGAGCCGCCAAGTTCGTTGTCGAAGAAATGGTGGAGGCCGAGCACCCGATAGCCGGCCGCATGAAGCCGGTCGAGATTGGCGAGGTCGCCTTCGAGGGGATGGGCGCCTTCAGTCGCCAGCAAGCCGGCGAGGGCGCCCTCGGCGAGCGCGGCTTCGAGATCGCCGCGCGTGCGGACCACCCGCACCGCGCCGCGCGAACGCCGCTCGAGACCGGCGAGACGGCGCGCCTGATGGAGCGCGCGCTCGGCGAGACTCGACCATGTCTTAACGGGCCAGCGCTGGGCGACGACGAGTCCGGTGATCGTATCGGAGTCGGCGTCGTTCGACTCGTAATTCTGCCCTGACGGAGACTTGGTGACGGCGGAGAAAACCTGCAGCCGCACGCCGCCTTCCTTCAGGCGAGGAATATCCGTATGCCCTCTTTTCTGGCGGCGTAGCGGATCGCGCATCCATAACAACGTGTCGGCGTGCAGGTCGGCGACGCGAAGGGTCCTGTGCAGCGCGCGCGCTTCGGCGCTTGTCTCATAGGGCGGGTGCGGAACGATCTGGTTGAGCGCGGCGTCGACCTCTCGGGGCGCGACGGCGAAAAACACGGCCGCCCCGAGGAGCGCGGCGGCGATTGCGAGAATCAAAAGCCATTTGACGACGGCGCGCGGCGGCATGGCCGATTCCCCTCCCCGTTTCGGCGCGGAAGGTGCGGCGGGCCTGCGGCCGCGTCAATCCCCCGCCCCGATCCTTGCTCAAGGGCGCGCCCTGGACAACGGCCCCATGACGGCGAGGTCGCGCGCCTCGTCGACATCCGCGAGTTCTTCGAGCAGCGCGACGGAAAAATCTTCCGGCAGGCTTTTCATGGTGTCCGCGAGCGCGTGCGGTCCCGACCAGCGCACATCCTCGAAAAGGCGCGGCGCGCGTCGACGCCGGGCGAGGCCGAGCAGCCAGTAGCCGCCGTCCCGCGCCGGACCGAACACTGCGTCATGACGGCCAAGCGCTCTGAACGCTGCGCGGATATGGCGCGCGCGCAAGCCCGGCGAATCCGTCCCGATGATCGCGACCGGCCCGCGCTGCACGCTCTCGATCGCCGCCTTCATGCGCGCGCCGAGATCGCCGCGTCCTTGGGCCGTGGTCTCGAAGCGGCGCGGCCAGAACCCCAGCCATTCGCGAATGGCGCGAGCCGGTTCTACGGCGAGAATCGTCCGCCAGCGGCCTTTCTCCGCGGCGGCGAAGGCGACGCGCGTCAAATGTCGGTAGATCATCGCGGCGCGGCCTGCGCCGATTCCCCGCGCTAGGCGCGTCTTGACCCGGCCCGCCTGCGGCGCCTTGACGAAGACGATGAGGGTTTCCGGCTTCATCGGGCGTAAATCTCCGCAATGCGCGCCGGGCTCGCGCCGAAGCGGTAAAGCGCGAGGCACCAGGCGTTCTTCAGCACCCGACGCATATAGCCGTCCCGCTCGTAGCGCGCGGCTGAGGTGACCGCCTTCGCCCGAAACACATGGAGCGCACGGCGGCCTTTTGTCTTTATGAGGCGTTCGATGATATCCAGGTCCTCGAACAGCGGCAGGGGGCGAAAGCCGCCGATCTCCTCGTAGAGCGCGCGCGCGATCAGCAGCCCCTGATCGCCGTAAGGCGCGGCGAGAAGGCGCGTGCGGGCCATCGCGCCGGCCGCGACGACGCGCGGCGCGAAGCCCTTCGCGTCGAAGGCGAGCGTGAAGACGCCCGCGCGCTCCGGCGCGCCCAGAAAGGCGCGCGCTTCCTCCGCCCACGTTGTTTCAAGGACGGTGTCGGCGTGCAGGAACAAAAGCCACGCGCCGCGCGCGGCCGCCGCGCCCTGAGCGAGCTGCGCGCCGCGCCCGCGCGGCCCCGCGACGACGCGCGCGCCGGCTTCTTGGGCGATCCGCATCGTTTCGTCCTGCGAGCCGCCATCGGCGATGATCACCTCCTTCACGAGTCCGTCGATGGCGGCCGGAACGAGCGCCGTCAGGGTCGCCGGCAGCTCCCGGGCGGCGTCAAGCGTCGGGATAATGACCGAGATTTTCGGGTAACTCGTCGCAGCGGTCACGGGCGGCGGCTTCGGTTTACTATGTCGCCGTTGGTAGCCTTCGACGCCGGCTTGTGGAAGCCTGCGCCTGCGCGGCCGCGACCACGATTGCGCGAAGAGGACAGCCTAAACGCTGAAGGCCGAAAGCCTTCAGCACCGCGCGCGGCCCGCCGCCAACGCCGCGGCGGCTGCGCCCGCGCCGAGGCCGATCGCGACCGCCGTATCGCCGAGGGCGGCCTGCATCGCGGCGAACATCGCCACGCCTAACAAGACCGCAAAGACAATCCGTTTCATGTTTCATCCTCCTGTCCCGGCGTGAAAATCGCTTCGATGGGCCGGCCGAACACCCGCGCGATGCGGAAGGCGAGCGGCAGGCTGGGATCGTATTTGCCGCGCTCGAGCGCGTTCACGGTCTGGCGCGAGACGTCGAGCCGTTCGGCGAGATCGGCCTGCGACCAGCCGCGTTCGGCGCGCAGCTCCTTGAGGCGGTTTTCCATGTCAGCAGCCGCGCCCGCCGAGCAAGAACCGCATCATACGCCACACGACGATTAGGAACGGGCCGAACCACATCATGTCGTCTTCGAAGTCCGCGACGCCGAACCGTTTCAGGAAACCGAGCGTAATCGCCGCGAGGACGCCGACCATCAGCGTCAGCGCCGCCGCATCGGCGCTCACGCGTCGCTGCATTTCGTCCATGCTCCGGTAGAAGCGAAAGAAGGCGAAGCAGGCGTAGGCCATGGGCAGCACCGGCGCGACGGCGAGAAGCGTCAAGACCGGTCCCGGCGCCATGCCGCGCGCCGCGATGAGGCACGCGCTCAGCACGCCCGCATAGGCGATCACGGCGATAAGCATTTCGGCTGCGTGCCGGCGGCTGGCTTTCCTGATGCGTGAGGACATAAAGATTTCCGTCGCGATTGCTGTCAAGGTTGCTTTACAGCTACGTCGCGACGCCGAGCATGTCAAGCTTGCTTGACATTTTGCGCTTGCGGAAAAAATGTTCTTGTTTTGTTCATGATCGCGACGTAAGCTTTCTTCATGGCTCGCGCCGCGCCCCACAGCCCCCGCCCTCCGCGCCTCCAAAGCCCCGCCCCGGAGGGATCGCCGCCCCAATGGGGGAGAAAGGGGCGCGGCGCGCAGTCCAACGTCTCGGGCCGTTACGAGCCGCTCGCCTATGAAGCGGCGGACGACGGCTGGTCGCGCGAGGAGGACCTGCCGCCCCTGCGCACCGAGGTGACGATCGAAACCCCGCGCCGAATAATCACCTACAACAAGTCGCCCTATGTGGGGTTCGACCGCTCGATTAATCCCTATCGCGGCTGCGAGCACGGCTGCATCTACTGCTTCGCGCGGCCGACCCACGCCTATATGGGCCTGTCGCCGGGGCTCGACTTCGAAAGCCGGCTGTTCGCCAAGCCTTCCGCGCCCAAGCTGCTGGAGAAGGAGCTCTGCGACCCGAAATACAAACCGCGGGTCGTCGCGATGGGCACGAACACCGACCCCTATCAGCCGATCGAGCGCAAATTCGTCATCATGCGGGGGATTTTGTCGGTGTTCAGCCGGTTCAACCATCCCGTCACGGTGCTGACGAAATCGGCGCTCATTGCGCGCGATCTCGACCTTCTCGCCTCGCTCGCCGAGCGCAACCTTACGCGCGCGATGGTGTCGATCACGACGCAGGACCGCGCCCTCGCCCGCTCGATGGAGCCGCGCGCGTCGAGCCCGCCCAAGCGCTTCGAGGCGATCCGCCGCCTCGCCGAGGCCGGCGTCGTAACCGGGATCATGACCGGGCCGATGATTCCAGGCCTCAACGACAGCGAGATGGAGGCGATCCTGGAGCAGGCCGCCGGGCTCGGCGCGACTTTCGCGGCCTACACCATCTTGCGCCTGCCGCTCGAGGTCTCGCCGCTGTTCCAGGAATGGCTCGCAGCCTATGCGCCGAACCGCGCCAAACGCATCATGGACCATATCCGCGCGATGAACGGCGGGCGCGACTACGATCCCTACTGGTCGCGCGGCGGCGAGATCAAAACGCCCTACGCCCAGCTTATCGGCCAGCGTTTCCGCGCCGCACGCGCCCGTTTCGGCCTTGATCGCGAGCGAACGCCGCTCGATCTCTCCCGCTTCCGCGTGCCGGACGAGGCGAGCGGGCAGTTGAGTTTGCTGTGAGGCCTCAAACGCGGCCGGCTGCAGGCGGCAGGGCGTAATGAACGGCCCGGCTTCGAATTTCGACGATCTGCAACCTGCCGCCTGCGACCTGTCCGCGCCTCTTGTCGCCGCCTGGCGAGTCGGCGTGTTCTGGCGGCGCAGTCAGTCGCCGGCGCCCATGCAGCCCGACTTCTCCATCGAAGACTCCATCGGCGGACTCGTCGCCGGAATCGACGAAGCAGGCCGCGGGCCGCTCGCCGGTCCTGTGGTCGCCGCGGCGGTCATGCTCGACCGCCAATGCACGCCGGCGGGGCTGCGCGATTCCAAGATGCTCACAGAAAAACGCCGCGAAGATCTTGCCGCCGCCCTGTGGAAAACCGCGCGCATCGGGGTGGGCGTCGCCAGCGTGGAGGAGATCGACGCGCTCAACATCGCCCAGGCGACGCTGCTCGCCATGACGCGGGCGGCGGCGAGCCTGCCCGTCGCGCCGGCGGCCTGCATCGTCGACGGCAATCTCAAGCCGAAGCTCGCCTGCCCCGCCTATACGGTCGTGAAAGGCGACGCGCGATCGCTGTCGATCGCCGCCGCCTCGATCATCGCCAAGACGACCCGCGACCGCATGATGCGCGAGCTTGCGCGCGTCTATCCCCAATACGCCTGGGAGCGGAACAAGGGCTACGGCGTGACGGCCCATCTCGAAGCCATCGCCCGCTTCGGCGTGACCCCATATCACCGGCGCTCCTTCGCCCCGATCCACAATATGTTGTGTGCGGACTCCTCTCTCGATCTCGCCTGAGACTCGTCCGTTAACGCCTTGACTCCGCTTGATAATCCTGAATTTTCGGGTTGACGTTGGAATCCCGAGGACTCAGACTGCGCCTCCCTTCGCGAGCGGGAGAGAGGCGGGCGATGACCACCAAAAAGAAGAAAAAGAAGAAGACGAAAAGCGCGGCGCTGAAGACGCGCGCGCCGCGCGCGGCGGCGAAAACGCCCCTCCCTCTCGACGAAATTCTCGAAGGGGACTGCATCGCCGCCATGCGCGCGCTGCCCGACGCCTGCGTCGATCTCGTCTTCGCCGACCCGCCCTACAATCTTCAGCTCGGCGGCGACCTCACCCGGCCGGACAATTCGCGCGTCGACGGCGTCGACGACGCATGGGACCGCTTCGATTCCTTCGCCGCCTATGACGCCTTCACGCGCGAATGGCTCGCCGAGGCGCGCCGCGTCCTGAAGCCTGACGGCGCGCTGTGGGTCATCGGCTCCTATCACAACATCTTCCGCGTCGGGACGGCCGTTCAGGATCTCGGCTTCTGGATCCTCAACGACATCATCTGGAACAAGACGAACCCGATGCCGAATTTCCGCGGCGCGCGCTTCACCAACGCCCACGAGACGCTGGTCTGGGCCGCGCGCTCGAAAGAAGCGCGCTATACGTTCAATTACGCCGCGCTCAAGACGGCGAACGACGATCTCCAGATGCGCTCGGACTGGTCGTTGCCGATCTGCACGGGCAATGAGCGGCTGAAAGGCGCGGCCGGGCGCAAGGCGCACCCCACCCAGAAGCCCGAGGCGCTGCTCTACCGGGTGCTGATCGCTACCACCAATCCGGGCGACGTGGCGCTTGATCCGTTCTTCGGATCGGGCACGACCGGCGCGGTCGCCAAGCTGCTCGGCCGGCGCTTCATCGGGATCGAGCGCGACCCGGATTACATCGCCGCAGCGCGCGCGCGCATCGCCCGCGTCGAGCCCGCCCCGGTCGAAGACCTCGCCGTCGCCCCGTCGAAGCGGGCCGCGCCGCGCGTGCCCTTCGGCGCGGTCGTCGAGCGCGGGCTGCTGCGCCCCGGCGCCAAGCTCTACGCGCCGCAGAAGAAGCACGAGGCGCGGGTGCGCGCCGACGGCTCCATCGCGGTCCGCGGCCCCGACGGCGAGGTGCAGGGCTCGATCCACAAGATGGGAGCCCTCGTCGAGAAGGCGCCGGCCTGCAATGGCTGGACCTACTGGCATTTCGAGGCGAAGACCGGCCTCAAGCCGATCGACTTCCTGCGCGAGAAAATGCGCAGGGAAATGGGCCGCCAGGCAAGCTAACCGCCCCGCCGCCGTCGCAGGCCGCTTTGTGGGCCTTATGTCATTTTCACTTCCCCCGGCCTCGCCCGCGGCGGCTATAATCCGCTTCGGACCGCCCGATTCGCGCCGGCTGGCGGGCGGCCCGAAACCGGCCGGTTGACGGCCGAAAGATTACCATGTTTCGTCGCGAGGCTCAGCGGGCTCCGCGCCATCGCGTCCGTCGCGAGCGTGGAGCGTCGGCGCGAAAAACGGGAGAGACGAATGCGGGGGCGTTTATGCGGTTGAGTTCAGCGGGGCTGGCGGCGGGCGCGCTTCTGGCCTCTTGCCTGTCGGCGCCGGCCCTCGCCCAGCAGCATATCGACGAGCCGCGGCTCGATCCTTTTTTCGGCAAGAAATACGAGCGCCCCAAGGAATACGAAAAAGACGACGAAGAGCCGACGGACGATGCCCGCTCTGACGAGGATCAGCGCTGGAGGCCGCTGCGCGGCTTCGTCGGCATCCTGACCTTTCTGACGCCGGAGACGACGAATCTCAGCATCGGCGTCGGTCCCGAGCTCAAGCCGGATTATTTCGGCTCAGACGACTATGAAGTCGTCCCCGACCCGGCCGCCTTTGTGAAATTCCGCAACTTCGTCTTTCTCGACGACGATGGGGCTGACATCGCGCTGTTCGGTTTTTCGAACTTCCGCGCCGGCCCTACCCTGCGCATCGTCGGCGACCGCGAGGAGGAGGACAACCCGGCTCTCGCCGGACTCGGCGATGTCGGCATGACCTTCGAATTCGGGGGCTTCGCCGCGGCGACTTTCCAGAACCGCTATTCATTCCGTTTCAAAGTCCGTCACGGCCTCAAGACCGGTCATCGCGGCACCATCGTCGACGCGACTCTCACGGCGCTTCTGTTCCGCTTCGGCGACGTGTCGACTTCCGTGACCGCGCAGACGGCGTGGATCGGCAATCGCTACGCCGACGCCTATTTCACGGTGACGCCGGAGCAGTCAGCGGCGTCAGGCCTGCCGGAATATGACGCCAAAGCCGGCTTTCGCGACATCGGCGGCAGCGTCAACGGCTATATCAATATCGGCAAGCACTGGTCGATCAACCCTTACGTCAGCTATCGCTACATTTTCGACGACGTCGCCGACACGCCGATCATCGCGCTCGAAGGCGACCGCCATCAGTGGACGACCGGCTTCCATGTGATGCGGGAGTTCTCTTTCGACATCAGATGAAAACCGCGCCGGCGGGCGACTTTCGCCTAGGCGTAATGCGTCTTCAGCGTGCTAGCGCTTCCGGCGCAACAGTCCGCCGAGCAGGGCTGAAGGAGTCGTCGCCGCTTGTTTCGCGGCTTCGAGCGCGCGCCCGCCGTCTGGTTCATCCTCGCCCGCAGCTCGAACGTGCTGGTCTTCTTCAGCGGCGAAGGGCCCGGCCGTCTCTTCATGCGGCCCGGCCTCGGAATCGCCGGACTCCGGGGAGGCCGCCGCGCGGGCCCGTTCGGCATGCTCGGCCGCTTCGGCCGCATAGCGCGCAGCCGTCGATTCCATCTGGGCGGTCAGGTGTCGCGCTTCTTCGGCGAGCTCTTGCACGGCGCGCAGATCGGCCTCGACCGCCGCGCGCGCGTGTTTCGCCTGCCTGACGGCGCCGGCCCCGGCGAACAGGCTTGCGGAAAACAGAAGCGCCGTACCGACCAGCAAAACGGCCTGCGCGAAAAGAATTTGTCCGGGCGTCCAGCTCGACAGCCCGATCAACGCCGCAAACTCTTCAGAACCCATGAACGACCCCTCGCAAACCCCGGCGGGACTTTAGCGGCGGAACACGATCCGGTCTACTCTCCCGCGCGTAGGAAGAGCATGAACGAGCGTCCTGTCATCGTCTGGCTGCGCCGCGACCTCCGGCTCGCCGACAACCCGGCGCTTCACGCCGCCGCGCGAACCGGCGCGCCGGTGATCCCGCTATACGTGTTCGACGAAGCCGAAGCCTTCGCGCCCGGCGCCGCGGCGAAATGGCGGCTGCATTATTCCCTGGACGCGCTGTCGGCGGCCTTGCGGCGCGCCGGCGCGCGCCTGACCCTGCGCCGCGGCCGCGGACCGGCGATCGTCAGGGCGCTCGCGGCCGAGACGGAGGCCGCGGCGGTGTTCTGGAACCGGCGCTACGCCCCGGCCCATGTCGAGGCGGACAAAACCCTCAAGACCGATCTCGTTCGCGCCGGCCTTGAGGTCCGCACGTTCAACGCCGGGCTTCTGCGCGAACCGTGGGAGATCAAGACGAAAAACGGCGGGCCGTTTCGGGTCTACACGCCCTTCTGGAAAGCGTTGCGCGCCGCGGGACCGGCGCGCGCCGAGCCCTTGCCGGCGCCGAAAGCGTTGAGGCCGCCGGCCGATCCGCCGCACTCGGACGATCTCGACGATTGGAGGCTGCTTCCCCGCGATCCCGACTGGGCGGCGAGATTCGCCGACATATGGCGGCCCGGCGAAGCCGGCGCCCAGGCCGCGCTCGCGCGGTTTCTCGACGGCCCGGCCGGCCGATATGCGGCGGAACGGGACCGGCCGGACCGGGACGCGACCTCGCGCCTGTCGCATCATCTCGCTTTCGGCGAGATCGGTCCGCTGCAAGTCTGGCGCGCGATCGAGGCGCGCGCTGCGGCGGGCGACGTCAAAGCGGCTTCGGCGGAGAAGTTCCTCTCCGAGCTCGCCTGGCGGGAATTCTCCTGCCATCTCCTGTTCCACAATCCTGCCCTGTCCGAGGCGCCGCTGCGGAAGGAATTCGTCGGCTTTCCGTGGCGGGACGATCCCGCCGGCTTCAAGGCGTGGCGACGAGGCCGCACGGGCTATCCCATCGTCGACGCCGGCATGCGCGAACTCTGGCGAACGGGCTGGATGCACAACCGCGTGCGGATGATCGCCGCGAGCTTTCTCGTCAAGGATCTTCTCATCGACTGGCGCAGGGGCGCGGCCTGGTTCTGGGACACGCTCATCGACGCCGATCCCGCCAACAATTCGGCGAGCTGGCAGTGGGTCGCCGGCTGCGGCGCCGATGCGGCGCCCTATTTCCGCATCTTCAATCCGGTCGCGCAGGGCGAGAAATTCGACCCGCAGGGCGATTATGTCCGCCGCTTCGTTCCTGAACTCGCGAAAATGCCGCCAGAGCACATTCACGCGCCATGGCGCGCGCCGCCGGACGTTCTCGACAAGGCCGGCGTCGTTCTCGGAAAATCCTATCCCGAACCGATCCTCGATCACGCCGCGGCGCGCAAGCGCGCGCTCGCGGCCTACGAAAGGACGCGGCGGGACGCGCTGGCCAAGCCTTCGGTTAACGCATAATATTCAACGCCATGACTAACGCTTCGAAGGTGATTCCCGACGCGGTGATGGTCACGCCCGAAAACCGCGAGGCGCTGCTTGCCGGCGCGCCGCTGTTCTTTCGTCTCGCCTGCAATCTCGTGTCGCGGATCAAATACGGCGCCGTCGTCTTCGTCCTGCCGGACGGGCGCGCGCTGCGCTTTTCGGGCGAGGCGGAGACGGATTCCGTCGGCGTGATCGTGGTGAAGGATTACGCCTTCGCGCGTCGCTCGCTGCTGGGCGGCGACATCGGCTTCTTCGAAAGCTTCGCCGACGACGAATGGGACACGCCCGATCTCGCCGACTGCCTTTACGTCTTCGCGCGCAACGCCGACCATGTGCGCGAGGCGTTTCTCGGCTCGCCGCTGGTCGCCTGGATCAACGGCGTTCGCCACGCCTTCAATCGCAACACGCGCGCCGGCGCGCGGCGCAACATCGCCGCTCATTACGATCTGGGCAACGCCTTCTATGAGAAGTGGCTGGATCGGACGATGACATATTCGTCCGCGCGCTATCCCTATCCGCAGGCGGAGCTCTCGCTCGCGCAGACGAACAAATACCGCACGCTCGCCAAAGCCATGCAGTTGCAGCCCGGCTGCAAGGTGCTGGAGATCGGCTCCGGCTGGGGCGGCTTCGCCGAGTTCGCGGCCACGGAAGTCGGCGCGCAAGTCACGGGACTCACCATCTCGAAAGAGCAATATGACTACGCCTGCGAGCGCGTCTTTCGGGCTGGCCTGGCGGAAAAGGTGAAATTTCGCCTGCAGGACTATCGCGACGAAGAGGGCGCCTATGACCGGATCGCCTCGATCGAGATGTTCGAGGCGGTCGGCAAGGAATACTGGCCGCAGTATTTCTCGAAGCTGTTCGGCGCGCTCAGTCCCGGCGGCGTCGCCGGCCTGCAGATCATCACGATCGCCGACCGGTTTTTCGACACCTATCAGCGCTCGACCGACTTCATTCAGCGTTACGTTTTTCCGGGCGGAATGCTGCCGAGCGTTTCGGCGCTGACGGAGCAGGCCGCGCGGGCGGGCCTCGTCTGGCGCGAGGCCGTCTCCTTCGGCGAGGATTACGCGCGCACCCTCGCCGAGTGGCGCCGGCGTTTCCTGTCCGCCTGGGACGACATTCGCCCGCTGGGCTTCGACAGGCGTTTCAAGAAGCTGTGGCGCTTTTATCTCAGCTATTGCGAAGCCGGGTTCCGGGCCGCGACCACCAACGTCCATCAGATCGTCCTGACGCGGCCATAGCCGCAGGCGCCGGGCGCGTCATTCCAGTTCGGCGTAGATCCGCCGGCGCGCGGCTTCCGACTCGACGAGCCGATAGGTCAGCTCCTCGCCGTCGACGACGAATTGCGAGCCGACCCAGCGCGGACCGTCGTACCACAGGTCGAGCGACACCGTTCCCACAAGCCTGAACCGCTGGGCCGGCGCGTCATGGGGCGCCGGCGCCGGCTCCAGCGCTTCGACCGCGATGTCGATGAGTTCGCCTGTCTGGGTGCTGAGCAAGATGTCCGCTTCGACCACCGACCGGCGCCAGTAGGTCGACGGCGCGGCCGTTTCCGGAACCGGTCCGCGATAGGCCGGGCCTTCGACCATCAGCGCCCCCCCTTCGCGCCACGCCCTCACCTCAAGGCGCTCGCCGTTATTGTTCGTTCGGCTTTCGAGCGCATGCAGCGCGCCGCCCTTCCAGATCTCGCGCGCCGCATGGCTGTAGCGGAACACCGGGATCGGTCCGAAGCGGACCTTCATCTCGATCCGCGTATTCGCGACATATCCGCCCTCGGTGCGCTCTACGTCGACCGCGTGATAGCCGATGGGCTCGCCCTTGCGCAGGATTTCAAACGCCGCGTCGAGCTCCCCCGCCGCCGCCTCGATTAGCCAGGCTGGCGAAAGCAATAGAAAAGCTGCGGCGGTCAGGACGATTTTCGCGCTCACGGGTCTCTCCCGGGATCATATACGGCGCCGCGCGCCTTGCGGATCGCCCGATCGCGCGCTTTATCTCAGAGCGGGCGGACCTGATGTAACCTTGCGCCGGAGAGGCTCATGCGATTTTACGAAACTGCGCTCGAAGCGATCGGAAATACGCCGCTCATCAAGCTCAGACGGGCGTCGGAGGAGACGGGCTGCGTCATTCTCGGCAAAGCCGAGTTTCTCAATCCCGGCCAGTCGGTGAAGGACCGCGCCGCGCTCGGCATCATTCGCGACGCCGAGCGCCGCGGCGCGCTCAGGCCCGGCGGCGTGATCGTCGAGGGCACCGCCGGCAACACCGGCATCGGGCTCGCGCTCGTCGGCGCCGTTCTGGGCTACAAGGTGAAGATCGTCGTGCCGCGCACCCAGAGCCAGGAGAAGAAGGACGCGATCCGCCTCCTCGGCGCCGAGCTTATCGAGGTCGACGCGGTCCCCTACGCCGATCCCAACAACTATGTTCATTACTCGCGCCGCCTCGCCGAAGAGCTCGCGAAGACCGAACCGAACGGCGCTCTGTGGGCGAACCAGTTCGACAATCCGGCGAACCGCGACTTTCATTATCGCACGACCGGCGTCGAGATCTGGGAACAGACGCTGGGCCGGATCGACGGCTTCACCTGCGCCGTAGGCACGGGCGGCACGCTCGCCGGGGTCACGCTGGCCCTCAAGGAGCGCAACAAGGACGTGCGCTGCGTGCTGACCGATCCGATGGGAGCCAAGCTATACAGCTGGGTGAAAAGCGGCGTGCTGGAGTCGGAAGGCTCGTCGATCACAGAAGGCATCGGCCAGGGCCGCGTGACCGCCAATATCGAGGGCGTGAATTTCGACGACGCCTATCGCGTGGAGGACCGCGAAGCGCTGCCGATCCTCTTCCGCCTCGTCGAGGAGGAAGGGCTGTGCTTGGGCGGCTCCTCCGGGATCAACATCGCCGGGGCGATCCGACTCGCCAAGGATATGGGACCCGGCCGCACGATCGTGACGGTGCTGTGCGATTACGGCAACCGCTACGCTTCGAAGCTCTATAATCCCGATTTCCTGCGCTCGAAGGATCTGCCCGTCCCGCCCTGGATGGACTAAAAAGGCCCAATGGACTTGCCGACGCCGATCGTGGAGACGAACTGGCTCGCCAGACATCTCGGCGAGCCGGACCTTGCAGTCGTGGACGGCTCCTGGCGGCTGCCCGGCCAGGGCCATGCGCGCGAGGACTATGAAAAGCGGCATATTCCGGGCGCGGCGTTTTTCGACATCGACGCGATCGCCGACCGCGCGACGCCTTTGCCGCACATGCTGCCCGCGCCGGCGGACTTCGCGCGCGCCATGGAGACGCTCGGGATCAGCTCCGACGATCGCGTGGTCGTTTATGACGATGCAGGCCTCTTCTCGGCCGCGCGCGTGTGGTGGACCTTTCGCGCGATGGGTCATGACGCGGTCGCGGTGCTGAACGGCGGCCTGCCGAAGTGGATCGCGGAAGGGCGCGTGCTGACCGACGCGCCGACGCGACCGCGCAGCGGCGCGTTCCGCGCGCGCCTGCGGCCCGAACTCGTGCGTGACGCCGCGGCGGTGCGCGCCGCGCTCGCCGACGGCGCGACGCTGGTGCTCGACGCCCGTCCCGCCGGCCGCTTCGAAGGTCGCGACCCCGAGCCGCGCGCGGGCCTCAGGTTTGGCCATATGCCCGGCGCGAAAAACCTGCCCGCCGGCGAGATCGTCAATTCCGACGGAACCATCAAGCCGCCCGAGGCGCTCGCCGCCCTGTTCGAGGCGCGCGGCGCGATCCCCGGCAGACCCGTCATTACAAGCTGCGGCTCGGGCGTGACCGCGGCGATCCTGAGCCTTGCGCTCGCCCGCCTTGGCCGCGAGGCGCATGGGCTATATGACGGGTCCTGGGCGGAATGGGGCGCGGCGGACAACGATCCCGCCCTGTTTCCGGTGGTCGGCGCAAGCGAGCCAAAGGAGCGGCGCGGGTGACGCGAACCGTCGAGGTGGTCATTACCTATCTCGAACAGAAGGAGCGGCCGGTCCTGCCGACCCCGCCGCGCCCGCTCTGCAAGGTCGCGCTCCTGCGGGCGGAAAAGCCGCCGACGCATTTCTACCGCTATCTCTATAACGCGATCGGCAAGCCTTATAACTGGGTGAGCCGCCGGCATCTCTCCGACGAGGCGCTCGCGAAGATCATTCACGATCCGGACGTCTACATCTACGTGCTTTACGTGAACGGCGCGCCGGCGGGCATGGCCGAGGTCGACCTGCGCGAGAGAAAGACGGCGGAGCTGAAATTTTTCGGGCTCGCGCCGGAATTTCACGGCCGGGGGCTGGGCCGCTATTTTCTCGCCAACGTCATCGACCTCGCCTGGGCGCTGGGGCCGGAGCGGCTGCGGCTCGAGACCTGCACCCTCGACCATCCGGCCGCGCTGCCCCTATACCAGAAGCTCGGCTTCGTTCCCGTCGACCAGCGCAAGGGTCTGGTCGAGCTCATCGAAGACTAAGGTCAACCAGGGCCCGCGGCATGAAGGAAGAAACCAAGCTGATCGTCGCCGGCAGGCCGCATCGCCGCCCCGCGCACCCGGTCAATCACCCCGTGGAGCGGGCGTCCACCTATCTTTTTCCGAGCTATGACGATTTTCTGGAAGGGGCGAAGAACATCACCTACGGCCGACTCGGCACGGCCAATCACCGCGCGCTCGAAGAGACGGTGAACCTGCTCGAAGGCGGCTACGAGACGCGCCTCGCCCCGTCCGGCCTTCAGGCGATCGTCGCTTCGGTTCTAGCCTTTTGCCAGGCCGGCGACCAGGTGCTCGTCTCGGACGCGGTCTACGATCCCACGCGGAAGTTCTGCGATCGTTTTCTGAAGCGCTTCGGCGTCGAGCCGATCTATTATCCGCCGCTCATCGGCGAGGACCTCGCCGATCTCGTCACGGAACGGACGAAAGTCATTCTGGCGGAGTCGCCGGGCTCTCTCACCTTCGAAGTGCAGGATTTGCCCGCGCTGGCGCTGGTCGCACGCAAGACCGGCGCGCGCCTGGTCGTCGACAACACCTGGTCGGCAGGCGTTTACTGCAAGCCGATCGCGCTCGGCGCGGCGGTGAGCGTGCAGGCCGGCACCAAATATCTCGTCGGCCACGCAGATTGCCTGATCGGCTCGATCGCCAGCGCCGACGAAGAGACCGCCAGGGCGGTGTTCCACGCGCTCCTGCAGCTCGGCGCGAACGTGTCGGCCGACGACGCCTGGCTCGCGCTGCGCGGGGCGCGCACGCTCGCCGCGCGCCTCGCCCGCCATCAGGAGACGGGCCTCAAGCTGGCGAAATGGCTCTCCCGGCGCCCCGAGGTCGAGCGCGTGCTGCACCCCGCGCTCAAGTCCTGTCCAGGGCACGCGATCTGGAAGCGCGACTTCACGGGCGCGTCGGGCCTGTTCGGCGTCGTGCTCAAGCCTGTCGGCCTTCCTGCGCTCAAGGCGTTTTTCAATGCGCTGAAGCTGTTCGGCATGGGCTTTTCCTGGGGCGGGTTCGAAAGCCTGTGCGTGCACGTCCATCCTGAACGTTATCGCACGGCCGAACCGTGGACGGAGGAATGCCCGGTCATCCGCATCCATGCGGGCCTCGAAGACGCCGACGACCTCATCGCCGACCTGGAACGCGGCTTTTCCGCCATGGCCGCGGCGAAGACATGAAGACGACCGGAGGGGCGCCATGACGTTGCGCGGATGGAGAAGAATCGTTCTTCCGGCGGCGGCTCTGTCGGCCGGCGCCTGCGCGACGACGCCGGGCGTCGTCGAGATCGTCAGCGAGCCCCCCGGCGCGCTCGTCGTCGTCGAAGGCTATGGCGAGTGCGAGACGCCCTGCACCATCGGCCTCGACGGCCTGCGCGAAGTGACCGTCGCCAAGGCCGGCTTCGTGCCGCAACGTTTCGCGATCGCGCCGGGCGCCGGCCGCGTGCAAGTCGCGCTGGAGCTCGCCGCGCCGATCGAGGAAGTCGACGAAGAAGTCCTGCCGGATCTCTAGAGTTCGACCGCGCGGCGATAGGCCGGGCGCGCGACAAGGCGCGCCCGCCACGCCGCAACGCGGGGCGTCATGGCCTCCTCGACTCCGAGCGAGAGCGCCAGATGCAATGCATAGCCGACGCAGATGTCGGCCATCGTGAACCGATCCGCGCAAAGATAATCCCGCCCCTCAAGCCCCGCCTCGACGCTGCGCCAGCGCCCCAGAAACCAGGCGCGATAGTCCTCGACCACCTGCGGCTGGCGGCGCTGTTCGGGCTCCAGCGCCGAGTAGCGCAGAACGAGAGTCAGCGGGAAAGTCAGCGTGGCGTCCGAACGGTGCAGCCAGTTGACGTAAAGGCCGTAATCCTTCTCTTCCGGCGCGACGGCGAGCGGCGTCGGCCCGTATTTCTCGCCCAGATACTGGCAGATCCCGGCGCTCTCGGTGAGCACGAGCTCGCCGTCGACGAGCGCCGGCACGGTGCCGAGCGGATTGACGGCCTTGTAATCCTTGTGGAAGATCCGCGGCGGAAACTGCATCGAAACGAGCTCGTAATCGAGCCTCATCTCTTCAAGCGCCCACACGACGCGCATCGAACGCGCCTGATTGCAGTGATAGAGCTTCATGACGCCTGCGGCGGGTCGATTACCTGAGCGGACAGCTCGACGGTGGCCTCGCCTGAATTATCCGTTTCGACGCATTCGGCGACGTCGTTGTCGACGTCGGCGACGGCGCGAAACCGGATCGCGCCCTTGACCTCGCCCGACGGCTGGAGAAGCGGCGCGAGCTCGCTCACGACGATGTTGACGATATTTTCCTGCGTCTCGCCGGGCGCGATCCAGTAAGTATCGGTCACGCCGTCCACGGTCTCGACGACCGCGCCGGCGAGCGAGCGCACCTGCGCCGTATAGGAAAGCCGCGAGCCCTCGGCCGCGACCCCCCCGTCGTTCTTCATGACGACGATGAAATCGACCATGAGCACGTCGTCCGCGACGGAGTTCTGATCGAGCCCGGTCATGGCGAACACATTCGACAGCGCCGGCGCCAACCCGGTGAGATTGGGCTTGTCCGCGCATGCCGCGCCGGCGTCGCCTTCCTGCGCCCCGGCCGCCAGAACCGCCGAAATCGATACGCAACAGGCCGCCGCCGCCGATTTGAAGCCAAATCGCATGCGCGCCTCCGTCCGTTCGGGGAGAGACTACGCCGCATCGCCGGCCATGTCACGCGCCGCGCGCCAGTGCGCGCGCGGCTTGCTGCGATGCGAGGAGCGCCGCATAGTCCTTTTATGGTCCGTCCTCTCGACTTCGACTCGACCCGCCTTCCTTCGCCGCATACGGGCGAAAGCCACGAAGCGTGGCGGCGGACCGTGCGCGCTTTCGTCGATCGCGAGATCGCGCCATATGTCAACGAATGGGACGAGCGCGGAGAATTTCCCCGCGCGCTGCACCGCAAGGCCGCGGAAATCGGCCTCATCGGCCTCGGCTATCCGGAGGACTATGGCGGGACCAGCGACGGCGTGGACGTCTTCCACAGCCTGATCGCGTCGGAAGAACTCGCCCGCGCCGGCGCGGGCGGCCTCATCGCCGGGCTGATGACGCACGGCATCGGCCTGCCGCCGATTCTCGCGCTCGGGCCGGAGGCGCTCAAGCGCCGCATCGCGCCGCCGGTCCTCGCAGGCGAGAAGCTTATCGCGCTGTGCGTGACCGAACCGTCCGGCGGTTCGGACGTCGCGCGGCTGAAGACGCGCGCGGTCCGCCGGGGCGACGTTTACATCGTAAACGGAGAAAAGACCTACATCACCACCGGCATGCGCGCCGACTATCTGACGGTCGCCGTCCGCACCGGCGGAGACGGCGCGGGCGGCCTGTCCTTTCTGCTGATCGAAGCGGATCGCAAGGGCGTCTCCCGCGCGCCCCTGCCGAAGATGGGCTGGTGGATGTCGGACACCGCCTCGATCCGCTTCGACGACGTCGAGGTTCCCGCCGAAAACCTGATCGGCGCGGAGAATCAGGGCTTCGCCGGCATCGTCGCCAATTTCAACATGGAGCGGCTGTCCATGGCCGCGCAGGCGATCGCCTTCGCGCGCGTCTGTCTCGCGGACGCCGCCGACTGGGCGCTCGCGCGCGAGACTTTTGGCAAGCCGCTCGCCAAGCATCAGGTCATTCGTCACAAGCTGGCCGAAATGCTGCGCAGCGTTCTCGCCGCGCAGGCCTTTCTTGATCACTGCGCCTGGCGGGTGAAGAACGGCGTGACGCCCGTCGCCGCGCTCGCGCTTCTCAAGACGCAGGCGAGCCGGACGATGGAGTTCTGCGCGCGCGAGGCGATGCAGATTCTCGGCGGCGCGGGGTTCATCCGGGGCTGCCGGGTCGAGCGCATCTATCGCGAGGTTCGGGTGATGGCGATCGGCGGCGGCTCGGAGGAGATCATGCTCGACCTCGCCGCCCGCCAGAGCGGCCTTTGAGGCGGACGCGATCGCCGCCAGGCGATCCCTCGCTTGACGCCCGCCCGTCCGCGCGGGCAGCATTCCTTCTTCGTCACTGGCGACATCCCATGAAGGTTCCGACATGAAGAAGCCGCAGGACTGCCGGTCCATGAACGAAGCGCGCGCCGAGATCGACCGCGTCGACAGCGCTCTCGTCGATCTGCTCGCCGAGCGCTGGACCTATGTGGACCGCATGTGGGCGCTCAAGCGCGGCCAGGGCGAGGAAGCGAACGTGCCCTGGCGCAACCGAGAGGTGATCGAGAAAGTGCGCGCGCGCGCCGAGACCCGCGGCCTGCCGCCGGAGATGGCCGAAGCCCTGTGGCGGCAGATCATCGGCTGGGGCATTCAGTATCAGGACGAAAAGTTGCGGAACGGCTGAGAGCGCGGCGCTCGTCATCCGTCGGCAAGGCCGAGCCGCGCGAGCGCCGCGTCGAAGCGGCTAAGCTGCGCAGGCCAGGCGTAGTCAGCCTTCATGCGCGCCCGCGCCGACGCGCCGATGGCGTCGCCGCGCTTGGGATCGTTCAGCAGCCTGAGCACGGCGTCGGCGAAAGCGTCGGCCCCCTCCGCGACGACGATCTCCTCCCCGGCGCGGACCGCGAGGCCGGCGGCGACCTCCGGCGTCGCGACGAGCGGGCGGGCCATCGCCATCGCTTCGAGCGCCTTGTTCTGCACGCCGCGCGCGAGGCGCAAGGGCGCGACGATGACGCGAGCGTGCTGCACGAAGGGGCGCACGTCGTCGACCGCGCCGGTCACGACGACGCCGCGCCGTCGTCCGGCGAGTCGCCGCGCCCGGCCAGCGGGGCGCGCGCCGACGACCGCGAAACGCGCTTGCGGCGCGCGCGCGCGCACGCGCGGCCAGACTTCGCGGACGAACCATTCGGCCGCTTCGACATTCGGCCGGTAATTCATCATCCCGACAAAGACGACGTCAGCGGCCTGCGCCGGCGCGGGCCTGTCGGCGCGGGGGGAGAAATAGTCCGTATCCACGCCGTTTCCGAACCAGTCGCAGGCGCGCGTGAGGCCGGCGCGCGCATTGATGATCGCGGCCTCCGCCGGGCTCGCCGCGAAGGCCGCGTCCGCCCGGTTGACGATCGCCGTTTCGGCGGCGGCCAGCCGTTCGGCTTCGCGCGCATAGACGGCGCGCATGAGGCCGTCCGTCCCGGCGGCGTACTGGCGCCATTTCTCGGAGTCGGCGTCGCACAGATCGACGAGCAGCGGCCGGCCCGGAACCGGTTCGCCGACATAGCCGGCCATCGCGGAGGAAAAGACGATCTCCGCCGCGAGCGGGCGCGCGCGCAGCGCGCCGACATGGCGGCGCATTCGTCCGTCCTCGAACCAGGCGAAGGTGAAGGCCCGCCCGCGCAGGACCGCCGCGCCCGCGCACAGCCGCGCGACCCGCGGATCGAGCGGGACGAGAACCGCGCTCGCGCACGCGCTTTCGAGAAAAGCCTGATGGCGCAGGTCGCGCCGATCGTCGGCGAAAGCCGCCAGATGCACGCGGAAGCGCTTCGTCAGATGTTCGAGCAGCCGCCAGGAGCGGATCTTGTCGCCCTTGTCCGGCGGATAGGGGACGCGATGGGCGAGGAACAGCACTTCCGGGCGGTCGGTCATGGGGCCAGTCGTCACGCGAGGCGGCGGGCGAGCGCCGGTCCGGCGGCGTTGGCGAACGCCAGCGGCAGGCGCCGCCACAGGGCAGACGCAACGGCGAATTTCGGGTTGGCGGGACTGACGTTCGGCGTCCGGCGCGCGGCGAGCAACGCGTACTGATAATCGAGCGGCTGCGGCGCGAAGCCCCAATGGGTCTTGTAGGCGAAGGAGCCGGAGCCGACGCGGCTGCGTCCGAAATCGAACACGCGCGCGCCGCGCGCCGCGGCCCGGCGCATCTGCGTCCAGTATGCGTAATCGAAAGCGCGCAAGGCCCGCGCCGCGCGCGTCGCGCCGACATAATAGGCGATGGCGCGCTCGCGGAAATAGAAGGTCAACAGGCTCAGCGTCGGCCGTCCGTCGGCCTCGACCGTCATGATTTCCGCCGCGTCGCTGAACTGCGCCAGCAGCGCGTCCAGAAAGCGGCGCGGAAAGACCGGGGTTCCGTGATCGCGCAGGCTGCGCGCGTAAAGCCGGTAAAAGGCCTCGGCGTCGCCGTCGAAACGCGCGCGCAGGCGGCCCGCCGCCGCCAGGGCGAGCGCCTTTCTGAGCTCGGCGCGCCGGCGGCGCGGAATCGCCTTCAGATGCGCTTCTTCGTCGGCCGGGATCGTCCCTTCGAAAGCAGCGTAGACGTCGCTTTTTACCTTCCAGCCGTCGAGCGCGACGGGCCGGCTTCTGAGCTCCACATAGCGCGCGCGGCGCGCGCGGCCTGCCGCGATCGCAGCCTCGGCGAGGGCCAGATGCGCCTCTTCGTCTTCGGCGACCGGCCCGCCCCCGGTCGCAAAAGCCGTCGAGACGAGCGCGCGGCCGAATAACAGACTTCTCACATCCGTAAGCGGAAGAACGCCGACGACGCGCCCGCCCCGCAGCGCCATCAGGTCGCACGTCTCATAACCGTAGGCGGCGCGGGCGGCGCGCCCCCAGCCATAGCGGTGAAAAAACGTCGCCTGCGGACAGCGCTCGACGAAAGCATCCCAGCGAACGGCGTCGGCTTCGCCGGCCGCGACGACAGCGAGCGGCGCGGGCGCGCTCATGCGGCGGCGCGCGACGGCGCGAGGCCGAGCGCGTCGTCGATCCGTACCCATTGGAAATCGGCGAGCAGCCGCCTGAGACGACCTTCCATGCGGTCAAGATTAAGATAATGCCGCAGGCGCGCTTTCAGGGATGCGCCGGCGATGCGCGGCTGGTCGGGATCGATCTCCCAGGGGTGGAAATAGAAGACGACCGGTCCGCCCGCGCTCGCCGCCGCGCGCCGCAGAAGCGCCCTTGAGGCCGCGTAGGGCATGGCGCGGAACCATCCGCCCCCGGCGCAGCTGACGCGCCGACCGAAAATCTCCGCCGTCGCGACCGGCGCCTCGACGAGGGCGCGCCCCGTCAGGGGACGGAACGGCTCGCGGGGCCCGCGCGGATCGCCGTAATGATCGTGCGCGACGGGATGCGCGCTCGACGAATAGAGATAGCCGGCGGCGGCCAGCGCCTCATAGGCCCAGGGCGCGCGCGCGTCGATGGAGAAGCCGGGCGCGCGATAGCCGGCGACCGCGACGCCGGCGAGGTCTTCAAGAAGACGCTTCGTCTTTGCAACGTCCTCGCGAAACTGCGCCGGCGACTGATCGAAGACTTTCCTGTGATCCCAGCCGTGACTTGCGATCTCATGCCCGCGCGCGGCGATTTCGCGCACGAGGCCGGGCGCGCGTTCGGCGATCCATCCGAGCACGAAGAAAGTGGCGCGCGCCCGGCTCTCTTCGATGAGATCGAGCGCGCGACGCGTCGAGGCTTCGACCCGCAGCGGAAAATCCTCCCAGCGGGCGCGATCGATGACGGAAGAGAACGCCCAGACCTGAAAGTAATCCTCCACGTCGACCGAAAGGGCGAAACGCGCCGGCGCGCCAGGATTGTGATCCGTGTAAAGACTATTTTGCATCGGAGTCCTTGCCCCGCAGGCAAGCAAGCAAGGCCGAAGCGCGTTCAAGCCTTTCGGCCAGTTCGGCCCGGCGCGCCGCGCGCCGGCGCGCCATCTCGCCCAGCTCGCGGCGCAGGCGCGCGGCCTCGCCATGGGCCGATTTCAGCTCCTCGCGCGCGGCGCCCAGCGCGGCGGCGAAGCCCTCGCGCCAGCCCTTCGCGCCGGGCGCGGGCGGCGGCTCGGACGCCGGCTCGTCGTCTTCGGCCGGCGCGGCCGTCCCGAGCCCCGCCGCTGCGATCGCCTCGGCCACATCCTCGAGCGTCGCCGGCCGCGGCGCGCCGCTCTCGCGCGCCTGGCGCGCCCGCAGGCGGTCGAGCACGCTCGTCATGCTCTCGGCGGATGCGACGTCGGAAGACGCCTCGTCCGCCCTTTTCGCCGGCGCGGCCCCGGCGCGCCGGGAGTCGTCCGCGCGCGGCGCGTCGAGCTTGCGCGCGGCCGGCAGCTGCACGACGACGCCGCGCCCGCCGGCGGCGCCCTGCGCCTGAGTCTGCGTCTGGGCCTGCGCTTCGACGGGGCGGCTCTCTTCTTTTCGCTCCGCCGCTTCTTCCGCGCGGGTCTCCTCGGCGGAGAACGCCTCCGCCGACATTTCGGCGCGCACGCGCTCGACGAGCGCCGCGTCGATCGCGTGAACGTCTTCGAGCGCGCAGTGCAGGAACAGGCGGTTGCAAAGCGTGTTGATCTTGCGCGGCACGCCGTCCGTCGCCGCATGGATCGCGGCGAAGGCGTCCTCGCCGATCGCCGGATCGTCCGCCCACCCCACGACCGAGAGCCGGTGCAGGATATAGGCTTTCGTCTCCGGCGCCGCGAGCGGTTCGAGATGATAGCTCGCGATCACGCGCTGGCGGAACTGCTCCATCTCCGGCCTGGCGAGCAGTCCGCGGAACTCCGGCTGGCCCACCAGAAACACCTGGAAAAGCGGCGTGCCTTCGTAATCCATGTTCGAGAGCATTCTGAGCTCTTCGATGGTCTTCGGCGGCAGGTTCTGCGCCTCGTCGACGATCAGCAGCACGCGGCGGCCGCGATTCATCTGGTCGAACAGGAAATCCTCAAAGGCTTCGATCTCGGCGCTGCGGCCGGACCCCGCCGGCTCGATCCGGTAGGCGGACAGAATATGCGCCATCAGCGCGTCGGGTTCGAGCGTCGAAATCAGCAGATGCGCGGCGACGACATTGGAGCGGTCGAGCTGGTCGAGCAGATGGCCGATCAGCATCGACTTGCCCGCGCCGATCTCGCCGGTGATGACGATGAAGCCTTCGCCCTGCCTGAGGCCGTAATGCAGATAGGCCATCGCCTTGTTGTGGCTGCGCGAGCCGAAGAAGAACTTCGGGTCGGGATTCAGCCGGAAAGGCGAGCCGGAAAGTCTGAAACGCTCCTCATACATATCGAACCGAACCTGACGCGGGTTAGAAATCTATCGTTAGCCCCGCGGTGACCGTGTTCTCGGCGTATTCGAGCAGCGCAGAGTCTGCGAAACGGTTCGTGCGCCCATATTCGGCGAAAGCCGACACGTTCTTGTAGACGCGCCAGGAAAGCCCGACGTCGCCGCCCGCCGTTTCAGTGCGCCCGTTGTTGAGGGCGAAAGCCTCGCAGGCCGCGACCGGATCGAACAGCGGATCGTCGACGTCGAAGCCGAACAGGAAGGGATTGGCCTGACAGACCGCCGGGTCGAAATCGGTGTCCGCATGCCGATAGAACGCCCGCGCATAGGCGGTCAGCCGGCGCGAGACCTGCCGGCGGACGTCGAAGGTCGCGCCGTATACGGTGTTCTGACGGAAGCCGAAATCGCTGTCCTGATAGTTCCCGCTGAGGCTCAGCTGCAGCCGGTCATAGGCGCCGGCGAGGCGCGCATAGGCGCTGTCCGTCGTGCTGAAACCGAAGGTCTGGGCGTTCACGCCGCCGCGCGCGAAGCGATTGGCGGCCTGGATGACCCCTTCGGGCGAGAGCGCCTGGCCTTCGCGCAGACGATCGGCGAATTCCAGCGTCTGGCGCTGCAGCGCGCGCTGCTCCCCGCTGACCGCCTGGGCGCGCGTCTGGAACGACCGGTTCGCGCCCGCCGTGAACTGAAAGCGGCGGGAAAGCTGATAGGCGACGGTCGCGTCGACGAAATCGTCGTCATAGCGCCGCCCGTACTCGATGCGCGCGGTCAGCTTGCGGCCCGGCTGGGCGTAGAATCCGGCGCGCCAGAACACGCCCGAAAGGTCGCCGTCGTCGAACAGGCCGGGAACGGTCTCGGTGTCGATCTCGTCATAGCCGACCGCGCCGCTGAGGGCGAAGCGGTCGCTCAGGAAGTACTGCGCCGCGAGCGAAGCCGAGCCCTGCTCATATTCGAAATCGGGCGCGAAGGCCGAGCCGTCCTCGACGGTGCGGTTGGCGTAGGCCGTCGCGGTGAAACGCAGCCGGTCGAACATCCGGCCGCTCTCGAAGGAAGCGACCGCCTCATGCGCGCTGGAATCGTTGAGAAGTCCGCCTGCGAACGGATTGGCGCCGGCGCTATCGTCGTCGATATAGACCTGGCTGAAGCGATAGCGCAGCTCCGCCGCAGACGCGTTCGGAAACTGACGATAGAGATAGGGGCTGGCGGCGAAGCTGTGCACGTTCGCGCGCTGGCGGCGCGCGGCGTTGACGTTGGACGAAAAGCGCGCGTTCTCGCCGAGAAGCTGGCGCGAGGTCTGCCCCGAGACGTCCACGTAAAGAAGGTTGTCGACGACGGTCGTCGTCGTCGTCGCGGCGATGTCCTGGTTGACGACGAAATCGCTCCCCTCGCCGATATAGGAGAAGTCGAGATCGCCGTTGACGATGCCGGTGAAGCGCGGCGAAGACCAGATCGCCGCGCCGCTGAACAGGGTCGAGCCGATGAAGGAGCCTTCCTCGAGTCCGTCGGGCGCGAGCTGAATGTTGTCGGTGTAGCTCACGCGCGGGCTGACGCTGGCGCCGTAGCCGAAGTAATCCGTACGCAGACGAAGCGGCGCGGACGGCCCCGAGACCTGCGCGATCGCGCTCGACGCGGCGAGCGCCGCGCAGCCGGCCAGAAGACCCGCGCGCCAGCCGGGCCGGGTCCGGGCCGGCCTTCGCGTCGCGCCGATCCCGCCCCGCGCCGCTCTCTCGACGGGGGGCGTATGCGCCTGCGCGGGCGGCCTGCTCCCTGCGCCCCTTTCAGAGGAGGCGCCGGCGGGGATCTTCGAGGCCGGTCCCGCCGAAACGCCCCGGAATTCACGCCGTCTGGTCATCGTTCGCTCCCCTCGCCTTCTTTCGCGCCCGCCGCCTGGCCGGCCTCGCCATAATCGCCATAGGCCTCGTAATAGGACGCCGCGCCGGCGATCAGACACCGATTCAGCAACAGGCTCACATTCGGATTGACGTCGAGCAGCTCGTCGAGGGCCGCCCCGGCGGCCGGCGCGCCGGTCGCGTCGGCCTCCACGACGAAGACGACCTCGTCGACGAGGCGCGCGAGCGCGAGCGTTTCGGCGGCGGCGAGAACCGGCGGCGCGTCGATGACGACGATCCCCGCCGCATAGGCGGCCGAGAGCCGGGCGAACGTCTGCTCGCCGGCGGGGGTTTCGAGCAGCGCGGCGATCTCCTGCGCGTCCTCGCCTTCCGGCATCAGGGCCAGCGGCGCCTGGCGGGCCTTGAGGCAGACGAGATCGGGCTCCAGCGTCGGGGCGCGCAACAGATCGGCGAGGCCGAGCGTCGGGGCGAGTCCGAACAGGCCGCGCAGCTTCGGCCGGGGCGCGTCGCCGTCGACGAGCAGCACCGGAACGGCTTCCTCGAAGGCGAGGCTGAGCGCGAGATTGGCCGCGCAGAAGGTCTTGCCTTCCCCGGCGCGGGTCGAAGCGACCAGCACGAGATTGCGCCGCCGCCCGCCGCCGCGCCGCGCAGGCCCCCGCGCGCGTCCCGCGCCGGCGCGCCCGAGCCGCCGTAGCAGCCGGCGCTTGACCGCGCGCAATTCCAGCGAAAGCCGGCTCGACCGGTCTTCCGGCGTATAAAAGCCCTGGCGCGCGAGCGCCTCGAAATCGAGATCGAAGGCTTCGGGCCGCGCGCCGCCGCCCGAGTCCGCGTCCTCTCGCGGAACCGACGCCGGCCGTCCGGCGGCCAATTCGGCGGCGAACAGGCCGCCGGCTTTTTCGACGACGCCCATCAGCGCAGCCCTCCCTTTTCGGCGAGCTGCGCGGGTCCCGCCGCGTCGGCCGGCAGGCGCAGAACGTCGAGATAGACATAAGCCGCCGCGGCGAGGACGAGCCCGGCGCCGGCGCCGGCGAGCCGCAGGAGATCGAGCCGGCGCGCGCGCGCGCCCGCCGCCGACGGCGCCTCGCTGATCGCGCCCAGCACCGGCAGGCCGAACGCCGCTTCGAGATCGGACCCTTGCGTGAAGGACCGGTCGAGCCGCACGGCCAGCATCGCGACGCCGAGGCCCGCCGCGATCGCCAGGACGAGCGCGCCGAGAATGAGCGCGAGCCGGGGCGGCGAGGCCGGGCGCAGCGCCGACGTCGGGCGCTCGAAGATGCGGTACTCGACCCCCTGCCCGCCTGCGCCGAGGCTCGTCGTCAGCATCAGCCGGTCGCGGCGCTCGACGAGGTCTTCATAGCTTTTGCGCGTCTGTTCGTAATCGCGGATGAGGCGCTGCAGCTCCGCCTCGACGCCCGGCGCCTGACCGAGGGTGAAGGCGAGCGCTTCGAGCTCGCCCTTGAGCGCGGCCTCGCGCGCGGCGAGCGCCTCGACCTGGCCTTCAGCGGTCGCAAGCTCGCCGGCGAGGCGGCGGTGTTCCGGATTGCTCGGCAAGGCGCCCGCCGCCGACTCGATCTCGGCGATGCGCGCCTTCACGTTCTGGATGTCGGGATATTCCTCCCGGTACTGACTGCGAAGCTCGGCGAGTCGCACCTTCAGCGCGTCGAGCTCCTGCTCGGAGGTGGTGCGCGGCGTGCGCGCGAGCACGTTCCGCAGGGACAGAACCCGCTGGCGCTCGCGGGCGAGATCGTCGGTCACGCGGGCGAGCGCGAGCTCAAGCTGCTCGCGCCGGCGCAGATCGCCTTCGGCCGCGACAAGCTCGTCGGCGTGCCGGCGGCGAAACTCCGCCGCCGCGCGCTCCTTTTCCGTCAGGCGCGCGTCGAAGCGCGCGATCTCCGCGTCGAGGAGCCGGCGCGCCTCCTCCTTTTCCTGAAGGCTGGCGCCGAGATCCTGCTCGATCAGCAGATTGACCACCGCGTCGACGACATTGCGAGCGACGTCCCTGTCCGGAAACCGATAGGAGATTTCGAAATACATCTCCTGCGGGCTTTCGATCCGGATGTCTTCGGCGACGGCGTCGATGAGCTTTTCCATCGCCGCGCGCCGTCCGAGTTCGGAGCGCGCCCTGATGGTCGCGTCGAGACCCGAGCGATAGATGATCTCCTCCACGTTCGGGCGCGACAGAAGCTGCTGGCGCATCACCCGGACCCGGCTTTCATAGTCGGGCCGCGCGGTGACGCCGCTCATCACCGGTTCGAGGATCGATTCGGTCTGCACATAGACCTGGGCGCGGGATTCGTACCGGTCCGGCAGCAGCCAGACCGCGAACCAGCCGGCGAGCGCCGCCGCCCAGACGGCGCCGGCCGCCAACCAGCGCCGCCGCCACAGGCCGACGGCGTAGCGGATGACCGGACGGGGCAGATCGGCGAAATCGAACACGCTTACACCTTCGCGTCGCCGGCCCTGCCGGGCCGGCGCCCCTTCAGAACACGCTTTCGGGGATCAGGATCACGTCCCCGGGCAGCACCGGCACGTTGGCCGAGATGTCGCCCTTGCGCAGAAGATCGTCGAGCTTGAGCCGGTAGGACTGGCGGTTTTCGCCGGTCCCGCGGATCAGCACCGCGCGGTTGCCGGCCGCGAATTCGGTGAGGCCGCCCACGGCGACCATCACGTCGAGCACCGTCATGCCGGCCTGGAACGGCAGGGCGAGCGGGCGCTGCGCCTCGCCGAGCACGCGCACCTGCTGGTCGAAGGTGCTCGAAAAATTCGACACGATCACCGTCACCTGCGGCTCGCGCACATATTCGCGCAGGACCCCTTCGAGGTCCTTGGCGAGCTGGGACGGCGTCTTGCCGGCGGCGACCATGTCGTTGACGAGAGGCGTCGAAATGCGCCCGTCGGGCCGGACGGTCACGTTGGCCGAAAGCTCGGGCGCGCGCCAGACGAAGACTTCGAGCTGGTCGAGCGGCCCGATGAGATAGTCGGGCGCGGCGGCGTGGGCTTCGGCGGCGGTCGCGGGCGCGGTCTGAAGCTTGCCGGCGCTCAACAGGCCGGAGGACGCGCATCCTGCAAGCGCCAGAACGGCGACGACGCCAGCGCACAGGGCGGCGAAACGGCGATAAAGCATGGGAATTCCCCCTTCAGCGTGAGCAGCGAGTTCCATGTCCGCGGCGCCTTGCCGGCGGCGCGGGGGTCGGCCGCGCCAGTCTACTGACTCAGCAAGTCTTTTGCCACGCGCGTTCGGATATCGGGATTCGGAAACCGGGAACCGGGGATCGCGCGCCGGCGGACGGCCAGCGGCCCGCGTTTTCTCCCCTCGCAGCGGGCGGGCATGGGGAATCGCGCCGCAGCCGGCGGGCGTCCTCATGATCCGTCTCCTTCCGCGTCGGCCCCGCCGCTCCGCGCGAAAGCCGCCCAGCGGCTCGCCTCCTCGGCGAGCGCGGGCCGCCCGGCGGCGAGCGCGCGGAGAAAAGCCGCCGCTTCGGCGCCGCGGCCGATCTCGCGCATGGCGCGCGCATAGGCCGCGATGGTCGTCGCATCGCCCGCGCCGGCGGCGAGCGCCCGGCGCGCGGCGCCGGCCGCCGCCTCATGACGCCCGGCGGCGGCGAGCGCGGCGATGGTCCCTGCGCCGGCGGGATCGCGCCGGCGCAGCGCGTCCGCAAACGCCTGAAGGCCGTCTTCGTCGCCGGTCTCGTCGAGAAGCGCCGCGTAAAGCCGCGCGCCGGCCGCGTCATGGGCGAGCCCGTCCGCCGCCGGCGCCAGCGCGTCGCGCGCCGCGCCGGCGCGCCCTTGCGCCTGCAACAGCCGCGCGCGCTCAAGGCGCGCCGGCGCGTGATCCGGATTCGCCGCGATGAAGGCGTCTAGACGCGGACCGGCCTCGCCCGGCGCAAGCGCGACGAGACGCGCAAGCGGCGCCCAGAAGCCGGGCGCGGCCGCGGCGGCTTCGAGCCGAACGCGGGCGCCCGCTTCATCGCCGGCGCGCAAAAGCAGCGCGCCCGCCAGCGCGTCCGTGAGCGGATCGTCCGCATAGGGCGCAAGCGCGGCGAGCGCGCCGGCGATCTCCTCGGCCTCCGATTCGCGGGCGAGCGCGTCGCCGGCGGCCAGCCAGGCGAGGCTGCGCGCGCGCCGCTCGCTCTGCGCGCGCGCCGGCGCGGCGTATGGCCCGAGCAGCATCGCCGCCGGCCCCGGCCCGGGCGCGCCAGCCTGCCCGCCTTCGAGCGCGCGCGCGAAAGCCGCGTCGAGCGCGCCGCGGCGCGCCGCGATCTCCACCAGAAGAAGGCGGGCCGTCGCGCGCGCTTCGGGGGGTCGCGCCGCGGCGAGGCGTCTGGCGGCGCGCTCGGCGGCGTCCGGCCGTCCGGCCTCGATGAAAAAGCGCGCTTCGGCCTCGCCGGCGAGGGGATCGCCGGGCGCGCGCGCCGCCGCCGACGCGAAAAGCGCTTCGGCCTGCGCGCGCCCGCCCGCCCAGGCGCGGATCAGCGCCAGAAAGACCCGCCCGCGCGGCTCGCCCGTCAGGAAGGGCTCGGCCGCGCCCGCCCGCCGGACGGCTTCGCGCGCATCGTCCTGCGCCGCGGCGAGCATGGCGTGCAGATAGTCCGTATACGGATCGCTGACGCCAGGGCGCTTCTCGCGCGCGCGCAAGGCGGCGCGGGCCGCGCCGAAATCGCCTTCGCGGATGAGCGCCTCGATCTCGACGGCCTCGACCGCGCGCGCGCCTGCTCCCGCCTCGCTCGCGCGCCGGGCGGCGGCCCGCGCCGCCGCGAGCGCGCCGTCTTCGAGGGCGAGACGCGCGCGGAAGAGCCAGGCTTCGCCGCGCGCCTCCCCGCCGAGACGCAGGGCGCGGGCGAGCGCCGCGCGGGCCTCTGCCCGCGCGCCTTCAAGATGCGCGACGCGCGCCGCGATCAGCGCCGCGCGGCCCGCGTAAGGGCCCGCCGCCGCGGCGCCGGCCGCCGCCCGCGCTTCGTCGTAACGGCCGAGATGGAACAGCGCCGCCGCGCGCAACATGTCGTCCGCGGACGACTCCGGCGCGTCCTCGGCGAGCGCGCGCAGCGCCGCGCCGGGATCGCCCGCGGCGATGAGCGCGCGCGCCAGCGCCAGGCGCAGCTCCTGCGAGGGCGCGGCGCGATAGGCCGCGCGCAGGCTTTCCGCCGCGCGGACGTAATCGCCGGCTTCGAGAAGAGCGAGCCCCCGCTCCGCCGGATCGGGCGCGCGCGCCTCGCCCGCTTCCTTCGCGCAGGCCGAAAGCGCCGCCAGCGCGATCGCAAGAGAGCATTTCGCCCGCGCCTTCATCCCTAGCGGCTCCCCAATCCGAACAGCGCCACGCGCACCGTCATCAGCAGGATGACGACGTCGAACCGGACGGCGAACCGCCGGATATAATCGAGATCGAAGCGCAGCTTGACGCGCGCGTCCTCGACGGATGCGCCGTATACGTACTTAACCTGCGCCCAGCCGGTCAGGCCCGGCCGCACCGCGTGGCGCAGGCGATAATCCGGAATCTCCCTTTCCAGAAGGCGCACGAATTCGGGCCGTTCGGGGCGCGGCCCGACCATGCTCATCTCGCCGCGAAGCACATTGATCGCCTGCGGAATTTCATCGAAGCGCGTCTTGCGCAGGATACGCCCGACGCGGGTGACGCGCCCGTCGTTCTGCGCCGCCCAGCAGGGGCCCTCCTTCTCCGCGTCCGCCGTCATGGTGCGCAGCTTCAGCATCTGAAAGACGCGCCCGTGAAGGCCCACGCGGCGCTGGCGGTAGAGCACGGGCCCCGGGCTGTCGAGCCTGATGAGAACGGCCGCGAGCGCGATGAGCGGGGCGAACAGAACCAGCAGCGCGAGCGCGGCGGCGACGTCGAGCGCGCGCTTGGCGCGGCTGGCCGTCGCCCGTTCGGCTTTCGCAAGAAGCGCGTCCGCCGCGTCGGACGCGGACCGGATCGAGGCCCGGCGCGCGGGGGACGCGCGGGGCGGCGGCGCTTCGGCGAGGCGTTCGAGGGCGAAGCCCGGCTTCGCCGCCGGCGCGCGCCGGAGAGCGCGGAAAAGCCCCGCGGCGAGAAAGACGAGGCCCGCCGCGATCGCCGTCGCCGCGCACGCGCCCGCCCATCCGAGAAAACCCCACTCCGCCACGTCCCAATCCGCCGCGTCCCAATCCGCCGCGCCCATCCCCCGGGCGCGCTCCCCCGCCGCGCCGCGCCCTGTCCCGAAGCGGGACGGGCCCCCCGAACGCGCAGCAGGGAACATGCCTAACGCTTTATTAATCGGCCGGCGCGGATTTAGGGTCAAAGCCCTTTCAGGCGGCGCGCCGCCGGCGCGGCGCTTTTTGCAGGGCGGCCGGGGCCTGCCGGGCGGAGCCTCATGCGGATTCTCACCCTGACGACGCTTTATCCCAACGCGGCCATGCCGGCCCACGGCGTGTTCGTGGAGAACCGGCTCGCGGCCTTTCTCGCCCGCTCGGGCGCGCAGGCGAAGGTCGTCGCGCCGGTTCCGTGGTTTCCGTTCAGGGGAGAATGGGCCGGCCGTTACGGCGCCTTCGCGCGCGCGCCGGCGCGCGAGACCCGCCGCGGCCTTGAGATCCGCCATCCGCGTTACGCCATCCCGCCCAGGCTCGCCATGGGCTTCGCCCCGGCGGCGCTGGAGCGCTGTTTCGCGAAAGCCGCGCGCGCGTTGATCGCCGAAGGCTGGGACTTCGACCTCATCGACGCGCATTATCTCTATCCGGACGGCGTCGCGGCGGTTCGCGTCGCGAGGCGGCTCGGCAAGCCGGTCGTCCTTACCGCGCGGGGCAGCGATGCGACGCTGCTGCCGCGCTTTCCCCGCCCGCGGCGCATGATCCTCGACGCGATCGGCGAGGCCGACGCCGTGATCGCGGTCGCGCAGGCGCTGAAGGACGAGCTCGTTCGGCTCGGCGCGCCGGCGGAGAAGATCAGCGTGCTGCGCAACGGCGTCGATCCCGACCGCTTCCGCCCGCAGAATCGCGCGGCGGTTCGCAGCCGCCTCGGTCTTAAGGGACCCGTCCTGCTCAGCGTCGGCCATCTGATCAAGCGCAAGGGGCACGATCGCGTCATCGCGGCGCTGGCGGCCCTGCCCGACGCGACGCTGCTGATCGCCGGCGAAGGGCCCGAGCGCGCGCGGCTCGAACGGCGCGCCCGGCGGCTCGGCGTCGACGGGCGCGCGCGCTTTCTCGGCGCCGTTCCGCATGAGGACCTGCCCGCGCTTTACAGCGCGGCGGACGCGCTCGTGCTCGCCTCGTCCCGCGAGGGCTGGCCGAACGTGCTGCTCGAGGCGATGGCCTGCGGCGCGCCCGCGGTCGCGACCGCCGCCGGGGGAACGCCGGAGGTCGTGCGCGCGCCCGAAGCCGGCCGCCTCGCCGCCGCGCGGACCGCCGAGGCCGTCGCGCAGGCCGTGCGCAGCCTTCTCGACGACCCGCCAAGCCGGGACGCCACCCGCGCTTACGCCGAGCGCCATTCCTGGGACGACACGGCGGCGGGGATCGAAGCCCTCTTTGAACGGATCATCGCGCAGCGCGCGCGGGCAGACCGCTGCGCTCATGCCGGCGAAAGCCGCGATCCGGCGCCTGCACGCAAGCGGGTTCCGGCCTTCGCCGGAACGGGCGGGAAGGACGCGCCGCGCCTGCTCGTCACGGTGGACGCGGAAGAAGCCTTCGACTGGTCGCGCTTCGACCGCGAAGGCTGGCGGCTTTGCCCAACCGCCGACATCGACCGGTTCCAGCGGATCGCCGAGGACTTCGGCGCGCGCCCGGTCTATCTGCTCGCCTGGCCGATGCTCGCCGACCCGGCGACGGCCGACTATTTCCGTATGCTGAAAGAGCGCGGCGCGGCCGATCTTGGCGCGCATCTGCATCAATGGACGACGCCGCCCTTTCAGGGATTCGACGCAGAGCGTCATTCCTGGCAATGCAACCTGCCGCCGGACGTCCAGCGCGCGAAGCTCGCCGCGCTCGGCGACGCGTTCGAGGCCGCGTTCGGGGCGCGCCCGCGCGCCCACCGCGCCGGGCGCTACGGCGTCGACGCGCGCGCTTACGAAACGCTCGCCGCATGCGGAATCGCCTTCGATTTCAGCCCCAGCCCCGGCTTCGATTTCAGCGCGCGCGGCGGGCCGGACTTCTCCGCCATGAGCAACGCGCCCTTCCGCATGGAGACGAAAGAAGGCGCCGTGCTCGTCGTCCCCGCGAGCGGGGGCTGGTTCGCGCGCGGAACGCGCCGCGTCGTCTCCCGCCGGCGCGCGCCGCCGGGCCTTGACGGAAAGCCGCCGATCTGGCCGCGCGCGCTCGCGGCGCCGGCGCGGCTCACCTGCGAGGGGCTTTCCTTCGCGGAGCTCGCCGCGCTCGCCCGCGCGCTCGTCCGCGAGAGCCCGCTTCTCGTCTTCAGCCTGCACTCGACCTCGCTCACGCCGGGCGCGAACGCCTATGGGCGCGACGGCGCGGCGGTCGCGGCGATGCTTGAGACCTGCCGGCGGTTCTTCGACTTCTTCCGGCGCGAGCTGGGCGGGGCCTTCGCCGCGCTCGACGATCTCGAAGCGCCCGAGGCGCTTGAGGCGCCGCCGCGCCGTCATGCTTAACCGGACGTTAAGGACGGGCTTCATATTTTATCCGTCCCAAAACCCGAGCCGCGAGCGCGCCCGCTTATGGACCTTCTCTCGCTCTCCCGCATTTTCTTCGCCCTGCTGCTCGTGATCGGGCTCATCGCGGTCTGCGCCCTCGCCGCCAGGCGCCTCGGTCTGGCGCAGGGCGCCGCCGCGCTCGGCCGGAAGCGGCGGCTCGCGCTGGTCGAGACGCTCGCGCTAGACGCCCGCCGGCGCCTCGCCATCATCCGCTGCGACGGGCGCGAGCATCTTGTCGTGCTGGGCCCGGCCGGCGAGACGGTGATCGCGCGCGGCCTGCCCGCGCTGGAACCGGAAGAAACGGACCAGAGCGAGGCCCCGAGCTTCGCCGCGGCGATGGCGCGGCTCAAAGCCTTCGGGCCGGCGCGCAACCCGTTCCGCGGCGGCGGCGCGGCGGACGCGGCGTAGGCGCGCCCGGCCCGATTCGCCTGCACGGCGAGCGGCCGGCGGCGAATCGCACGAAACGGCGCGGCGGCGAATCGCGCTGAGTCTGGTCCCGCATGGGCTTCGGCCCGGTTTCGAACGATCCGGCTTTCCGCGGATCGCACGGTTTCGCTCCAATAAGCCGAGCGCGCGGACGCGCCCGAAGAGCGCGCGAAGAGAAACGACAGGACAGAGGCGATCGCAGTCATGGGCCCAGTATCGGGCCAGGCCGGCAGGCGGGGATAACTATCCCCGCTTTTTAGCTAAGCCTTTGTTTTTTCTATGGGCGACTTCCACATAAAGGCGGAAGAATTCGGCAATGACGGCAGGCGATAGGCGGCAGGCGGCGGGAAACGGACGCTCGTCATCCCGCGCGCCCTTCTCCGTCGTCCCGGATGCGGCGCGGCATGAAATGCTGCGCCGCCGATCCGGGACCGCGTGCGGCGGGCGCCGGCGCTTGCGGGGAGCGGTCCCGGGTCTGCATCGCACCGCTGCGCGCTGCAATGCGCCCGGGACGACGATGGAGCAGGATCACGCGTCCATCTGCGCCGGCGTCAGCGTCACGCTTTCGCCGCAGCCGCAGGCGTCGGTCTGGTTGGGGTTGTTGAACACGAAGCGCTGCGAGAGCTTGTCGGTCACATAGTCGATCTCCGTGCCGAGCAGGAACAGGATCGCCTTGGGGTCGATGAGAATCCTGATTCCGTTGTCCTCGACCACCTCGTCGAGCGGGCCGGCCTCGCTTGCGTAATCCATGACATATTCCATGCCGGCGCAGCCGCCTTTCTTCACGCCGATCCGTACGCCGACATATTTCCCGTCGGCGCCGTCCATGATCTCGCGCATCCGCGCCGCGGCGGCGTCGGTGAGGGTGACGGCTTTCGGTCTCGCTCTCGCCATTGCGGTCCTCTAAAGATAGCCCAGTTCGAGTTTCGCTTCGTCCGACATGCGCTCCGGCGTCCAGAGCGGATCGAACACCATGTTGACCTTCACGTCCTCGACGCCGTCGATCCCGCGCACCGCGCCTTCGACCCAGCCCGGCATCTCGCCCGCCACCGGACAGCCCGGCGCGGTGAGCGTCATGTCGATGGTCAAGACGCGCTCGTCCGACAGATCGACGCGGTAGATCAGGCCGAGCTCGTAGATGTCGACCGGAATCTCCGGATCGTACACGGTCTTGAGCGCGCGCACGACGTCGGCGGTGATGCGCTCGAGCTCCGCGGCCGGAATCGACGGCGCGCCTTCCACCGGCGGCGCCGCGTCCGGCGCGGTCTTGAGGTCGATATATTCGCGAGCGTCGTCCATAAGCCTATCCCAGCATCATATGGGTCTTGCGCAGCGCCTCGATCAAGGCCCCGATCTCGTCATGGGTGTTATAGGCGGCGAAGGAGGCCCGCGCCGTGGCGGTCGCGCCGAGCCGCTTCATAAGCGGCTGCGCGCAGTGATGGCCGGCGCGGATCGCCACGCCGGAGCGGTCGAGAATGGTCGACACGTCGTGCGGATGCGCGCCGTTCACGTTGAAGCAGATGATCGGCGCCTTGTCGGGCGCCTGGCCGTACAGGGTGACGAAGTTCAGCGCGCGAAGCTCTTCGAGCGCATGGTCGCGCAGGGCGTTCTCATGCGCGACGATGGCGTCGAGGCCCGTCGCCTCGATCCAGTCGACGGCCGCGCCGAGCCCGATCGCTTCGAGAATTGGGGGCGTTCCCGCCTCGAAGCGGTGCGGCGGGTCGTTATAGGTCACGGCCTCGGTCGTCACGGCGTCGATCATCTCGCCGCCGCCGCGGAAGGGCGGCAGGGCCTCGAGAACGTCCTTGCGCCCGTAAAGCGCGCCGATTCCCGTCGGCCCGTAGAGCTTGTGGCCGGTGATCGCGTAGAAATCGCAGCCGATCGCGCGCACGTCGACCCGTCCGTGCACGGCCGCCTGACAGCCGTCAAAGAGAATCTTCGCCCCATGCGCATGCGCGATGTCGGTCAGGGCTTTCGCCGGCGTCGGCGCGCCGAGCACGTTCGACATATGGGTGATCGCGACAAGTTTGGTGCGCTCGGTGAACAGCGCCTCGTAGGCGGCGAGGTCGATCTCGCCGTCGTCGGACACGTCGAGCCATTTGAGAACCGCGCCCTTGCGCTCGCGCAACAGATGCCACGGCACGATGTTGGAGTGATGCTCCATCAGCGACAGGATGATCTCGTCGCCGGCGCCGATCTCGCCCGCCCCAAGCGCATAGGCGACGAGATTCATCGCGTCGGTGCCGCCGGAGGTGAAGACGATCTCGTCCGGCGAGGCGGCGTTGAGGAACCGCGCGACCTTCGCGCGCGCCTCCTCGAAGGCGCCCGTCGCCTCGTTCGAGAGCAGATGCAGCCCGCGATGGACGTTGGCGTAGGACGTCTCCATCGCGCGCGTCATCGTTTCGATCACCGCGCGCGGCTTCTGGGCCGAAGCCGCGTTGTCGAGATAGACGAGCGGCTTGCCGTAGGCCTCGCGCGCGAGGATCGCAAATTCCGCGCGCAGGGCTTCCACGTCGAGGCTCATGGCGCGCTCTCCAGCCAGCACCGCATCCGGCGACGGAGGATTTCGGCGATGTTGACCCGTTCGGGACGGTCGAAAATCTCGCCGAGGAACGCCTCGACCAGCAGCGCGCGCGCGGTCTTCTCGTCGAGCCCGCGCTGGCGCATGTAGAAAAGCGCGTCCGCGTCGAGCGCGCCGGCCGCCGCGCCGTGGGCGCACTGCACGTCGTCGGCGTAAATCTCAAGCTCCGGCTTGTGGTCGACCTCGGCGGCCTCCGACAGAAGAAGCGCGCGCGCCTGCATCTGCGCGTCCGTCTTTTGCGCGCCGCGCGCGACCAGGAACTTGCCCTGAAAAACGCCGCGGGCGCGCTCGCGCAGCACGGATTTGTGAAGCTGGCGCGTCGTCGAGCCCGGCGCATGATGCGCCACATGGGTGGTGAGATCGGCGTGGCGCGCGCCGGAGAGAATGGACGCGCCCCTGAAATCGACCTCGGCCTGCGCCCCTTCGAGCGCCAGGCGGGTCTCCATGCGCACGGTCTTGCCGCCGAGCAGAAGCGCCAGCTGATGGAACGCGGCGCCTTCGGCGAGCGCGCCGGCGCACAGCGCCGCCTCGACGCCGTCGTCGGAGCCGTCCTGCAATATGTCGCGGGTCAGGCGCGCGCCGCGACCGAGGTCGATCTCGGTCAGACTGTTCGCGAAATAGCGCCCCGCCCCGTCATAGCTTTCGATCAGCGTCGCGCCCGCCCCTTCCTCGACGATGACGGCGACGCGGCTGTGGCTCGCCCCGCCGCCGGCGATGCGGCGCAGATGAATCGGGCGGGCGACGGTCTTCCCGATACGGAGCTCCACGATCCTGTCGCACATGGCGACGGCGAGATTGCCCGTCGGATGATCGCGCGCGACCGCCGGCGCCGGCCCGCCGCCCTCGACGAGCCTGACCGAAAGCCCCTCCGGCGCGTCGTCCGGCCATTCGGCCGCGCCGTTCATGATCGTGATCTCGAAGGCGTCGACGCCAGAGAAGGACGAAGGCGCGATGACCGCCGCTTCGCCGTCCGCAGGCGGAAGCTCGGCCCGCAGCGCCTGTCTGAGGTCGGTCCACTTCCAGCCTTCCATGCGCCGGTGCGGCAGGCCCGTGCGCGCGAAGGCCTTGAGCGCGGCGGCCTGTCCGGGGCCCGCCGCGCGCGCTTTCGCGGCGGCCATGAGGCCCGCCTCCATCGCCGTCGGGTTGATGAGAAGGCTCGCGCTCATCGCCTAGGCCGCCTCTATGAACTGTTCGTACCCGGCGCGTTCGAGCTCATGGGCGAGGTCGGCGCCGCCGGATTTGACGATGCGGCCGGCCGCGAGCACATGCACCCGGTCGGGTCGGATATGCTCGAGCAGCCGCTGGTAATGGGTGATGACGAGAAAGCCGCGCCGGCCGTCGCGCAAGGCGTTCACGACGTCGCCCACCATCTTGAGCGCGTCGATGTCGAGGCCGGAGTCGGTCTCGTCCATGATCGCGAAGCGCGGCTCGAACAGCGCCATCTGCAGCATCTCCATGCGCTTCTTCTCGCCGCCGGAGAAGCCGACATTGAACGGGCGCTTGAGCTTGTCGTCCGAAAGGCCGACGAGGCGCGCCTTCTCGCGGATGCGTCGCAGGAAATCGGCCGCGGAGACCTCTTCCTCCCCGCGCGCCTTGCGCTGGGCGTTGAGCGCGGTGCGGATGAAGTTCATGGTCGCGACGCCGGGAATCTCCAGCGGATGCTGGAAGGACAGGAACAGTCCGCGCGCGGCGCGCTCGTTCGGATCGAGGGCGAGCAGATCCTCCCCGTCGAACAGCGCGGTCCCCTGCGTGACCTCGTAGCCCTCGCGGCCGGCGAGCGCGAAGGAGAGCGTCGACTTGCCGGACCCGTTCGGTCCCATCACCGCGTGCACCTCGCCGGCGGGGACTTCCAGAGTCGCCCCGCGGAGGATTTCCGCGCCGCCGACGGCGACATGAAGATTGTCGATTTTTAGCATGGATCAGTCTTTTTTCAGCTTCGCTTTCAGAAAGTGGTGCAAGGCGGCGCGCGCCTCGTTGAAGCGCTCATGGGCTTCCTGCTCGGCGACGTACCAGTTGGATGCGAGCGCCTTCGGGTCGTAGGCGCGCGCCAGCTCCGAGAACGCGCCCTGAAGATTCTTCTGCGCGGCGACATATTCCTCGCGCGCCGCCGCATAGTCGGCGTAGAGCTTCTTGAACTCTTCCCAGTCTTTCGCGTTCATGGCGTTACCCCACGCTCCCTTCGAGGCTCACCGATACGAGCTTCTGCGCCTCGACGGCGAACTCCATCGGCAGCTCCTGCAGCACCTCGCGGCAAAAGCCGTTGACGAGCAGCGCCACGGCCTCCTCCTCGGAGAGTCCGCGCTGCCGGCAATAGAAGAGCTGGTCTTCGGACAGGCGCGAGGTCGTCGCCTCGTGCTCCAGAATCGCGCCCGGGTTCTTCGACTCGATATAGGGAATCGTGTGCGCGCCGCACTGATCGCCGATGAGCAGCGAGTCGCACTGGGTGAAGTTGCGCGCGCCCGCCGCATTGCGGTGTATGCTGACGAGCCCGCGATAGGTCGAGTTCGACTTGCCGGCCGAGATGCCCTTGGCGATGATCCGCGAGCGGGTGTTCTTGCCCAGATGGATCATCTTGGTGCCGGTGTCCGCCTGCTGATGATTATTGGTGATGGCGATGGAGTAGAACTCGCCGACCGAATTGTCGCCTTTCAGGATGCAGGAGGGATATTTCCACGTGATCGCCGAGCCGGTCTCGACCTGCGTCCACGAAATCTTCGAGTTCCGCCCCCGGCAGTCGCCGCGCTTGGTGACGAAATTGTAGATGCCGCCCTTGCCGTCCTTGTCGCCGGGATACCAGTTCTGCACCGTCGAGTATTTGATCTCGGCGTCGTCCTCGGCGACGAGCTCGACGACCGCGGCATGAAGCTGGTTCTCGTCGCGCATCGGCGCGGTGCAGCCTTCGAGATAGCTTACATAGCTGCCCGGCGCGGCGATGATCAGCGTGCGCTCGAACTGGCCGGTGTTCGCCTCGTTGATGCGGAAATAGGTCGACAGCTCCATCGGGCATTTCACGCCCTCCGGCACGTAGACGAAGGTGCCGTCGGAGAACACAGCGGAGTTGAGCGTGGCGAAGAAATTGTCCGAGACCGGCACCACCGTGCCGAGATATTTGCGCACAAGCTCGGGGTGCTCGCGGATCGCCTCCGAGATCGACATGAAGACGACGCCGGCCCTGGCGAGCTCCTCGCGGAACGTCGTCGCCACCGAAACCGAGTCGAACACCGCGTCGACCGCCACCTTCGGCGCGCCCTCGACGCCGAGCAGCACCTCGGCCTCCTTGAGGGGGATGCCGAGCTTCTCGAAGTCCTCGAGAATCTCCTTCGGCACGTCGTCGATGGACTTGTAGCGCGCGCCGGTCTTGGGCGCGGCGTAATAGTAGTGGTCCTGATAGTCTATGGGCGGATATTTCACCATCGCCCAGCGCGGCTCTTCCATCTTCAGCCAGCGCCGGAAGGCTTCGAGCCGCCAGTCGAGCATCCACTCGGGCTCTTCCTTTTTGGCCGAGATGAAGCGGATCGTTTCTTCGGTCAGGCCCTTCGGCGCCTTCTCCGACTCGATGTTCGTCGTGAAGCCGTATTTGTAGGTCTCGAGGGCCTTCGCGGTCTCGACCGTCTCGCGGCTGATGGTTTCCTTGACCTGGCTCATGCCGCCCTCGCTTTCACTCTCTGGTACGCCGCCGGCCATTCGCGGATGAAGGCCTCGGCGTCTTCTTCCGTCGTCGCCCAGCCGATGGACACGCGGATGCTGGAGCGCGCTTCGGCCTCGCTCGCGCCCATCGCGGCGAGCACATGGCTCGGTTTCGCCTTGCCGGACGAGCAGGCCGAGCCGGAGGAGATCGCGACGCCGGCGAGATCCATCGTCATTAGCTGCGTCTCGGACGGAAATCCGGGCGCGGACAGACTGAGCGTGCCGGGAAGGCGCGGCGCGTCCCGCCCCCATGCGCGCGCGCCCGCGGCTTCGGCCGCTTCCTGCATGCGGTCGCGCAGGGCCGCGATCGCCGGCGCCTTCGCCAGCGAATCCGCGGCGAGATCGCAGGCGACGCCGAGCCCGACGATCGCCGGAACGTTATGGGTGCCGGCGCGCCGGTTGAGCTCGTGCCCGCCGCCGCGCATCACCGGTTCGAGCGGCAGATTGGGCTGGACGATCAGCGCGCCGACGCCGACCGGCCCGCCGAACTTGTGGCCGGTCATCGCCATCATGTCCGCGCCGGACATCACAAAGTTGACCGGAATCTTGCCGACCGCCTGCGCCGCGTCGACGAACACAAGCCCGCCGCGCTCATGGGCGATGCGCGCGGCTTCCTCGACGGGCTGGACGACGCCGGTCTCGTTGTTGGCGAGCATCACGCAGACGAGGAAGCCGCCCTCGCGCGCGGCGTCGTAGCCGGCGAGCCTGTCTTCCAGCCAGTCGAGATCGACCACGCCCGACGGCCGCGCCGGGATCGTTTCGACGGGAACGTCCGCGCTCGCCGCATTGGCGGAAACGGCCGCGTGCTCGATGGCGGAGACGAACACGCGCTTCACGCAGCCCGCGCGCGCCGCGCCGTGCAGCGCGTAATGGATCGCCTCGGTGCCGCCGCTGGTGAAGATCGCCCCGTTCTGCGGCGCGTTGACGAGCCGGCGCAGCTTCTCGCGCGCCTCCTCGACGAGGCCGAGCGCGCGCCGGCCTTCTTCGTGCACGGAGGAAGAGTTGCCGACGACGCGCATGGCGTCCGCGACCGCCTCGACGACCTCCGGCCGCACGGGCGTCGTCGCGTTGTAGTCGAGATAATGCCGGCGGATCCCCGTCATTGTACGCGCTCCAGCACCGGCGCCCGCGCCGGCGCGTTCACCGCCGCCATGCCGAGCACGCGGCGCTCGATCACGTCTTCGAGCGTGACCGCATTCAGAAAGATGTCGATCTGGCGGCCGAGCTCGTCCCACAGATCGTGCGTGAGGCAGCGCGCCGAGCCGCCCTGGCAGCCCTGGCTCGCGCCGGGCGCGCAGGCGGTGGTTTTGATCTCTTCGTCGGCGGCGTGAATGATTTCCGCGATGCGGATCTCGCCCGGCGCGCGCGCGAGGCGGTAGCCGCCGGCCTGGCCGCGCGCGCTCTCGACGAGGCCGGCGCGGCGCAGCTTGGCGAAAATCTGCTCGAGATAGGCGACCGAGATGCCCTGCCTGAGCGCGATCTCGGCGAGGGCCACCGGCGCGCCGGCCCCGTGAGCGGCGAGGTCCGCCAGGGCGGTCACCGCATAACGGCCTCTGGTAGTGAGCTTCATGCCGCGCTCCCATGCCGCGCCCGCGGCGGCCGGAAAGGCTGCCGCGGCGCGAAAAACGTGTTATAGGCCGCCCCTTCGCCGGGGCCTTGCACTAAGCGAGATAAGAAATCCGACCAAAATCGTCAACTATAAAGCGGCGTCATTCCATTCATTTTTGCGGGATTGAGGGCTTTGCAGCCGTTCCGGGCGCCTGAATGGATCGGATTTGACGCCCCCCATGAACGGAAACAGGAAGGACGGGAACGGGACAGTCATGCCGGAAGTCATTTTCGCAGGACCCGAAGGCCGGATCGAAGGACGCTATCAGAAGGGCAAGGGCGAGCACCCGCCGGTCGCCCTCATCCTCCACCCGCATCCGCTGTTCGGCGGCACGATGAACAACCGCGTCTGCTACGAGCTTTACAATCTGTTCGCGCGCAAGGGCTTCTCGGCGCTGCGCTTCAACTTCCGCGGCGTGGGGCGCAGCCAGGGCGAATACGACCAGGGCCAGGGCGAACTCGCCGACGCGGCGACCGCGCTCGACTATCTCCAGCAGCTCAATCCCAACGCGCCCTTCGCCTGGGTGGCCGGCTTTTCCTTCGGCGCGTGGATCGGCATGCAGCTTCTGATGCGCCGGCCGGAGATCGCGGGCTTCATCTCCGTCTCGGCGCCGGCGAATCTGTACGATTTTTCGTTCCTGGCGCCCTGCCCGTCGTCCGGCGTCGTCATTCACGGCGAGCTCGACAAGGTCTGCCCGCCGGAGGAGACCCGAGTCATGGTCGAGCGCACCCGCACGCAGAAGGGGCGCAAGATCGAATTCGAAGTCGTTCCGGGAGCGGATCACTTCTTCGAATCGAAGATGGACGAGCTGATCGCGGCGAGCGAGGCCTATCTCGACCGACGGCTCGCCCATGACGAGCCCGAAGGCCCGTATCACGAATGAGGGGCGAGGCGCCGCCTCCCGGCCGCATCACCGCGCCGGCGCGTTGAATGCGTCTTCTTCCTCGAGCAGCAGCCAGTCGCGCTCGTCGAGGCCGAACTCGATGTCGAGGAACGCCGGCAGGATGCGCCAGACGCGCCGCGCGCGGGTGTTGGCGAGAACGACGAGTCCCACGTCGCGGTCGGGCAGGAAGGCGATCTGCGCGCCGTAGCCTTCGACGCTGCCGCTATGGGCGACCACGGTCTCGCCCGCATACTGATAAATCCGCCAGCCGAAGCCGTAATGAGCCGCCTCCAGGCGGTCGGCGAGAAAGCCCCAGCGCCGCAGCTCCGCCTTCGTCTCGACGCGCGGGGCCTGCATGATGGCGAGCGCCTCGGCCGGCAGCACATGCGGCGCGCCGCCCATCTGCGCGATCAGCCACCGCGCCATGTCCGTGATGCTGGCGTTGACGCCGCCCGCCGCCGGCGTGCGGTAATAGGCGTCCGAAATCTCGACGGTCCGCCACGGGCCGAAGGCGCGCGCGGCCGCGCCGCCGCGCCCCTCGCCCTGCATGTCGTCCTCGATCGGGTCGCGCACATGCGGGCGCGCCCAGTCGCCGGCGGCTTCGAGCGCGGCGCGGCCCAGCGAGGCGCGCGTCATGCCGAGCGGCGCAAAAAGGCGCTCGCGGGCCAGCGCCTCGTAGGGCGCGCCATAGACCGCGGACAGAACGTCCGCAATCAGATTGAAGGCGATGTTCTGATAGGCGTAGCACGTCCCGACGCCGCACACCGGATCGACCCGGCGAAAGCGCGGCAGGATGTCCTGCGGCGCGAGGCCGGCTTCGAGCAGGTTGTCATAGGCGTTGGGCGGCAGGCCGACGCGGTGGCTCAGCACATGCGCGACGTTGACGGCGCGCTCGGCTCCGCCCTTCAGGCGAAAGGCCGGCGCGTAGTCGGCGAGCGCGGCGTCGGGCGCAAGGCGCCCCTCCGCCATCGCCTGGGCGGCGAGCGCGGCGGCGAAGCCTTTCGACAGCGAGCCCACGCGGAAGACCGTGTCGGGCGTGACCGGCGCGGCGCCGCCCGCCTCGCGCGCGCCCCAGGTCCGGATGAAATCGACCTCGCCGCCGCGCACGACCGCCACGGCCAGGCCGACGAAATCGTCCGTCGCCGCGGCCTCGTCGAGCAGGTCCTGGAACGCCGCCATGCGGGCGCGCGCAAGTCCCCGCGGCGAGAACGCCTCCGACAGCATGGTCGGCCCGGCGCCGTCGGGCGGCGTCTGCGCGCCCCCCTCGGGCTGCGGCTCGCCTGCGGCGGCGGCGGAAAACGCGAAAGCGGCGGCGAAGACGCCGAAGAGAATACGCATACGGATCTTTTTCATCTGGCGCGGTCGGGAGCGGTTCATTCGCCCGTCTTCAGCCGGCGATAGACGATCGCCGGGATCGAATACTGCACGCTGGCGACGAAGGCCTGAAAGATGATCGACGCGACGAAATAGGCGAGCATGACGATCGACCCGATAATCGCCAGCGCCCCGCCCTGGCCCATCGCGAACTTGGCCAGAAGCTCGATGATGTTGGCGACGAGGCCGAAAATCAGCGACAGAAGGATGATCGCGACGAAGAACAGCGCGTAGACGAAGAAGATCGACCAGGCCGCGCCGCCCGTCATGGCGAAGGAGCCGAACAGAACCAGCCGGTTTTCCGCCGCGGAAGCGGCCGGGAACGGCGCGAGCTTCACGTTGAGATAGATGGTCGGGACGATCCCGATGAGGAAGGCGTAGAAAAGCGGCCTCATGCTCGCGACGAGGGCGTTCGTCAGATCGGCCGGCGGCGTCGCGCCTTCGCCTTGAGTCATGCCGAAGGCGATCAGGTCGGCGGCGGCCTTGATCCAGCCGAACGGGGCCGCGCCGGTTATGGCCGCGCCGATCAGAAGCGCGACGATCGAGATCGCCAATCCGAGCGCGCCGAGGATGAAATAGGCCCAGAAGACGCGCCAGGCCGGACCGTCAAGGCGCAAATGGAACAACCCCTTGCGCTCTTCGCCGAGCGCGACGAGGCGGAACAGCGAGGCGATCGCGCCGGAGAACAGAAGAAAGCTCGCCGCGTAAACGGCCAGCCCGCCGGCGACGGCGAGCGGAACGGGGACCTTCAGCATTTCCCCGATGCTCTGCGGCGGCCCAGAAGCAGCCCGCATGGCTTCCAGGTCGATGACGGCGACGGCGTAAAAACCAAACAGCAGGACCGAAAGGGCGACAGGGGCCCAGGCGAACCGGATGAGCGCGCCCCAGCGATGCAGGCCGAACTGAAAGGCTTCGTTGATCGTCTCCCCGACGGGCAGCCGCTCGGCCATTGGCGTTCCCTCCGCTTTTCAGGCGCGCGGCCCGTCGCCGACCGCGGCGCGCGTCCAGACATAACGCGATCCGGCCGCATCGGCCGCATCGGCGCCGGTCATCCAAGCGCGTTCGCTCTCGCGGTACAAGCGTCCGAACAGGCCCGCCGAAACACCGTAGGAGAAGAACGTCCAGAAAACGTTGTAGAGGATCTTGAGCCCGTTCCAGACCCACGCGAAGACCGGACGCACCCATTCGCCCGTCTCGCCGCCGTCGACGAGCCGCGTATAGGTTTCCGTGGCCGCGAAAAGGTAATTGATCGTCGCGCGCAGCGCCGGAAAGGCGATCATGTTGATGAGCCACTGCACGGCGAAGATGACCGCCGAGACCATGATAAGCGCGGCGAACAGCCGGGCGATGTTCCACCCGCGGGTGACCTTGAACAGCCCGCCCGGCGCCAGCGAGCCCCGGCAGACCGCGACGCCCGGCCAGGCGAACAGCCGCAGGCTGACGTAATAGCCGAGCACGAGAACGATCGCCGCGGCGGCGAGAAGCGGGCTCGCCTGCGCGCCGACCGGCAACCCCAGATTCGCAAGCAGCGCCAGCCAGACGAGGCCGACCAGCGCGCCGCCCCAAAAGAGCGTCGCGAGCGCGCGCAAGACGAGATTCGGCCGCTCGGGCGGCCTCGCGCGGTTTTTCGGCGTGAAATGCCGCGTCAGGACGATCCACAGAACGAGGGCGAAGGGCGCGACGGCCGCCAGCGGCGCGCCGACGTCGTAAAGCCAGGCTCTTCCCTGCTCTTCGAGCAGGCTGCGGCGGGTGACGATTTCTATCGTATGCAGACTTTCAGGGTTCGGAAACGTGGCGTAGGTCTCGGCCAGCGCCTCGCCGACATAGCGCAGCACGAAATAGACCGTGATCCCCGCCGGCGCGAAGACGAAGACCGCCGCGACGAGAAGGCTCAGAAGGCTCGCGACGATATAGCGCAGCTGCGCCGGCCCGAACTCCAGCCGCACGAGCCCGGGGCGCGGCCGCTCGCCGAGCCCGGCGAGCCGGATGAGCGGCGCCATGAAGGCGGCGACGAGCACGAGCTCCGCCGCCGCGCTCGCTGCGATCAGCGTGGCCATCTCGCCGGGCTTGCCGAGCCAGCCGAGCGCCAGCGCCCTGCCGAACAGCGCCTCGGCCTGCGCGAAGGAGCGCACGTCCGCGAAGGTGACGAGCCGGCCCGCGGCGATCGACAGCGCGGCGAACACCGTCGTCATGTTGAGCACGAGCAGCAGGACCACCGGCAGCCAGGCGACCCGCATGATCGTCTCCATGCGGCGCGCGCCGAAATTGAGCGCCTCGCCGACGACGGAAAACACCGGCAGCTTCATGGAATACGCCCCTCCGACCCCGCGCCGGCCCTGGCGGTCCCGTCCGCCGCGCCGGCTGTCCCCGGGACGATCCTAACCGCAAGCCCGCGACGGCGGCAAAGTGAATTTGTAACGTCCCGCGCCGGCGGCAGAGGGCGCGCCCCTTAACGCCGGGGTCTGCAGGGCCTAAAGAAACGCCATGAGCAAACCGAAAGAACCCTTCGTGCATGTGATCGGCGCCGGCCTCGCCGGCTCGGAAGCCGCCTGGCAGGCGGCCGAGGCCGGCGCGCGCGTCGTCCTCCACGAGATGCGCCCCGCGCGCATGACCGAGGCGCACAAGACCGGCGGCTGCGCCGAGCTCGTCTGCTCCAACTCCTTCCGCTCCGACGACGCCGAGACCAACGCCGTCGGGCTCCTGCATGAGGAGATGCGCCGGTCGGGCTCGCTCGTCATGCGTTGCGCCGACGCCAACCAGGTGCCGGCGGGCGGCGCGCTCGCCGTCGACCGCGACGGATTCTCCGCCGCCGTCACCGCCGCGCTCGAGGCCCATCCGCGCATCGAAATCGTCCGCGAGGAGGTCGCGGGCCCGCCGCCCGAAGACTGGGAAAACGTCGTCGTCGCCACGGGCCCCCTGACCTCGCCGGCTCTGGCCGAGGCGATCGCGGCGCTGACCGGCGAGGAGTCGCTAGCCTTCTTCGACGCCATCGCGCCCATCGTCTATCGCGACAGCATCAATTTCGACGTCGCCTGGATGCAGTCGCGCTACGACAAGAAGGGCCCCCATGCGCAAGAATCGGGCGGCGACGGCGCCGATTACGTCAACTGCCCGCTCGACGAAGCGCAGTATGACGCCTTCGTCGACGCGCTTCTCGCCGGCGAGAAGACCGACTTCAGGGAGTGGGAGAAATCCACGCCCTATTTCGAAGGCTGCCTGCCGATCGAGGTGATGGCCGAGCGCGGACGCGACACGCTGCGCTTCGGGCCGATGAAGCCGGTGGGGCTGACCGATCCGCGAACCGGGCGGCGGCCTTACGCCGTCGTGCAGCTGCGCCAGGACAACGCGCTGGGCACGCTCTACAACATGGTCGGCTTCCAGACGAAGCTGAAATACGGCGCGCAGACCGAGATTTTCCGGCTCATTCCCGGCCTTGAAAAGGCGGAGTTCGCGCGGCTCGGCGGCATCCACCGCAACACTTTCCTCAATTCGCCGAAGCTGCTCGACCGGAGCCTGCGGCTGAAGGCGCGCCCGGCGCTGCGGTTCGCCGGACAGATCGCCGGCGTCGAGGGCTACCTTGAGAGCGCCGCGATCGGCCTGCTCGCCGGGCGATTCGCGGCCGGCGACGCGCTCGGCCGCACGGCGCTCCCGCCCCCGGCGACGACCGCGCTCGGCGCGCTTCTCGGCCACATCACCGGCGGGCATCTGTCGGACGGCGCCGGCGCGCGCGGCGCCTTTCAGCCGATGAACGTCAACTTCGGCCTGTTCCCCGACATCGACGCGCCGGATACGGACGAATCGGGCCGCCGACTCAAAGGCAAGGAGAAGGGCCGCGCGAAAAGGCGCGCGCTCACGCGCCGCGCCCTCGCCGACCTCGAAGCGTGGCTCGGACCCGCCCGTCAGGCCGCGGAATAGTTTTCATCTCGAAACGAATTAAAAAAGGATGGGCTGCGACGGCGAACCGTCGCAGCCCGCCCCGGCGGTGCAACCTGGGGGAGACTGGCCGCCCGCGGGGAACCTTCGCTCCCGTTTCGGCCTGAGGGAATCGTCCGCTTGATTTATGCGGCCGAAGCCGCTTAGGTCAGGCGTACGAGAGAGTCAGTTGCGTTTTAGACAGGTGTCCTAAATTAGGTCAAGCGGGTTTTTCATCAAATATCGGCAACATGGCGCCGCAGGGGGAGACGCCCATGAAAGATTTCGCCGAGCGACAAAAAGAGCGCGGCCTCAACACCATTCTCGCCTATCTCGAAGAGCTGCGCGCCAGCCGGCCGAGCGTCGCGCTGGCCGAGGGGCGCTCGTCCAAGGGCGCCCAGACCATCGCGACCATTCTCGCCGCGGCGCGGGAGGTGTTCACCCGCGACGGCCACGCCAAGCTCTCGCTGCGCAAGGTCGCGGAGGAAGCCGGCGTCGCGCTCGGCAACGTCACCTATTACTTCCCCGCCAAGCGCGATCTTCTCGAAGCGATGCTGCGCGAGGCGCTGGCCGAATATGTCGAGGAGCATATCCGTCAGTTCGAGGCCGACGCCGACTCGCCGCTGGAGATTCTCCTCAACGTCGTCACGTTCTATGTCGTCAACGCCCGTCAGTCGCACCGGTTCTTTTATCAGATGTGGGGCTATGCGGGCAGCGACGAGACGGCGCGCGAGACCGTGCGCAATCTGTACCGGCCTATCGGACGGTTCATCTATTACATGGCCAAGGCGGCCAATCCCTCGCTCACCGACCGGCGCATCCGCCAGATCGTGCTGCAGCTATTCAGCCTGGAAGAAGGCGTGAAGCTGTTCATCGGCCTTGGGCCCCACGACGATCCGGCGCTGAAGACCGCCGAGCGCGACATCCGCGCGCTCGCCCGGCGGCTGCTGACGGAGGCGTGACGCTTTCGCCGCGATCGCCGCTGCGCTAGGCTCCAGGCCCGGCCAGCCCGGAAGCCGCTGCGGGAGCGGGCCTTGTCCGTCGAAACGACCAGTACGCTGCAAACAGACAATCTCGCGGAAGGCGAGAGCTGTCCCGACGTCGAAATCGTCATCCGGCCGCGCACGCGCGATCTCGGCGGCTTCACGGTCGGGCGCGTGCTGCCCTTCGCGAAGCGCCGCATGGTCGGACCGTTCATCTTCTTCGATGAAATGGGGCCTGCGGATTTTCCGGCCGGCGCCGGGATCGACGTGCGCCCGCACCCGCATATCGGGCTCGCCACCGTCACCTATCTCTTCGAGGGGGAGATCCGACACCGCGACAGTCTCGGCTTCGACCAGATCATTCGGCCCGGCGACGTCAACTGGATGACCGCCGGGCGCGGCATCGTGCATTCGGAACGCACGGATGCGGGCCTTCGCGCGAAAGGCCGCCGCCTGCACGGGATCCAGAGCTGGGTCGCCCTGCCCGAAGCGCACGAAGAGGCCGAACCCGCGTTCCATCATCATCCGAAGGCGTCGCTTCCGGTCGTCGAGGGGAAGAACATCCGCCTGCGTCTCATCGCCGGGCGCGCCTATGGCGAGACCTCGCCGGTGAAGACCTTTTCCGAGATGTTTTATCTCGCCGGCCAAGCCGAATCCGGCGCGGCGCTCGCCCTGCCCGAGGATCACGCCGAACGCGCGCTCCATCTCGTCTCGGGCGCGCTCGACGTCAACGGAACCCGCATCGAGGCCGGCCGTATGCTCGTCTTCCGCGACGGCGCCGCGCCGGACATCCGCGTCGCCGACGGCGGCGGGCCCGCGCGCTTCATGCTGCTCGGCGGCGCGCCCCTGGGGCTCCGCCATATCTGGTGGAACCTCGTCTCTTCCTCGCAGGATCGCATCGAACAGGCCAAGCGCGACTGGGCGCGCTCGGCCGAGGCCGGATTCCGGAACGCGCCGTTCGCCCTGCCGCCGGACGAGCGCGAGTTCATTCCCCTTCCCGAGCGTTGACGGGCCGCGCCTTGCGCGCGCGCGCGCCGCGGCGTAGCAAGCCGGCATGGCTGCGGACGCGACCCCGCCGGACCTTTCCGGCAAAACCGCCCTCGTCACCGGCGCCTCGCGCGGGATCGGGCGGGCCATGGCGCTCGCGCTGGCCGGGGCCGGCGCGCATGTGCTGGCGCTGGCGCGCACCGTCGGCGGGCTCGAGGAGCTCGACGACGAGATCCGCGCCGCCGGCGGGCGCGCCTCGCTCATCCCCGCCGACGTCACGGACGCGGAGGCGATGGACGGCCTCGGCCCGGCCCTCGCCCGGCGTTTCGGCAAGCTCGACATCTTCATCGCCAACGCCGCGATCCTCGGCGAGCTCGCGCCCCTGACCGACATCGCGGAGAAAGTCTGGCTGAAGACGCTCGAGGTCAACGTCACCGCGAACTGGCGGCTCATCCGCAGTCTCGACCCGCTGCTGCGCGCGTCCGGCGCGGGCCGGGCGGTTTTCCTCTCCTCGCGGGTCGGCGGAGAAGACGCGCGCGCCTTCTGGGGCGCCTATGCGGTCTCGAAGGCCGCGCTCGAAATGCTGGCGAAGACATACGCGCTCGAAGCGAAGATCGCGGGCGTGCGCGTCGCCGTCATCGACCCGGGCGCTATGCGCACGAAGATGCGCGCCCAGGCGATGCCGGGCGAGAACCCCGACGCGCTGCCCGACCCGGCCGAACTCGCGCCCTTGCTCTATCGCGCCGTCTCGCCGGATTACGACGGCCTCGCCGAGCGGTTCGTGTTTCGGGAATGGCGGGCCGCGGGGAAAATAAGCGGGTAGACGCTAATCGCTATACGGATTCTCCGGCTTCTTCAGCATGAGCCGGATCGGAACGGCGGGAATGTCGAACGCTTCCCGGATGCCGTTGACGAGATAGCGCCGGTAGCTCGCCGGCAGCTCGTCGGCGCGGGTGCAGTGGGCGACGAAAGTCGGCGGCCGGGTCTTCACCTGCGCGATGTATTTGATGCGGATGCGCCGACCGGAAACGGCGGGCGGGGGATGCCGCTCGGTCGCCGCGCGCAGCCATTCGTTGAGATCGGGCGTCTTCACCCGCGCGTTCCAGTCCACATAGACCTTGACGACCGCCGGCATCAGCCGATCGATATTGCGCCCGGTGAGCGCGGAGAGAAAGACGATCGGAACGCCCGGCGCCTGCGGCAGGAGGCGTTCGGCCTCGGCGCGAATGTCGCGGGCGCGCGCGTCCTTGTCCTCGACGAGGTCCCACTTGTTGACCGCAATGACGAGCGCGCGCCCCTCGCGCAGGACGAGGTCGGCGATCTGGAGGTCCTGCTTCTCGAAAGGCTGGCCGGCGTCGAGGAGAAGCGCGACGACCTCGGCGAAGCGGATCGCGCGAAGCGCGTCGGCCACGGAGAGTTTTTCCAGCTTCGAGACGACCTTCGCCTTCCGGCGCAGGCCCGCCGTGTCGTAGAGCTTCACCGGCCAGTCGCGGTCCGGTCCGCGCCAGGTCCATTCGACCGAGACGGCGTCGCGGGTGATCCCGGCTTCCGGCCCGGCGAGCACGCGCTCCTCGCCGAGGACGCGGTTGACGAGGGTCGACTTGCCGGCGTTCGGCCGGCCGACGACGGCGATGCGCAGGGGCTTGAGCGGGTCGTCCCAGCCCTCTTCTTCGTCCGCAAGCGTCTCATCGTCCCCCTCCGCGGCGGCGAGCAGCGGTTCGAGCGCCGCGTAAAGCTCGTCCATCCCGCGCCCGTGTTCGGCGGAAAAGGCGATGGGTTCGCCCATGCCCAGCGACCAGGCCTCGACGGCGCCGGCCTCGCCCGCCGTCCCTTCGGCCTTGTTGGCGAGCACGATCGCGGGCTTGCCCTGCCGGCGGATGAGATCGGCGAAGGTTTCGTCGAGCGGCGTGAGCCCCGCGCGCGCGTCGATCACGAAAAGGCAGACGGCCGATTCCGCGATCGCCTTTTCGGTCTGCCGGCGCATGCGCCCTTCGAGCGCCTTTTCCGGCGCCTCCTCGAGGCCCGGCGTATCGACCGCGACGAATCTGAGATCGCCGAGGCGCGCCTCGCCCTCGCGCCGGTCGCGCGTCACGCCCGGCTCGTCGTCCACGAGCGCGAGACGGCGGCCGACCAGACGGTTGAAAAGCGTGGACTTGCCCACATTGGGCCGGCCCACGATCGCGACCTTCGAAAGCGCCATGGGCGTTGCGCGCCGGCCCCTTTCCGCGTCAGCGCAGGGCGACCAGCTTTCCCTTTTCGTTCAGCACAAAGATCTTTTCGTCGACGACGATCGGCGAGATCATGAAGCCGTCCCCGACCCGCTCCCGCTCGACGACGGCGCCGTCGAGGGGGGAAGCCTTCACGATGTCGCCGCGCGAGGAGACGAGCACGAGGTGATCGCCGACGAGCACCGGTCCGGCCCAGGCGATGCGTCCCTTGCGTTTCTTCTCCTTCTCATAGCGGCGAAGCTGCGAGATCCAGACGATGGCGCCGGTCTCGCGCTGCACGCAGATCAGTTCGGCGTCGACCGAGACGAGATAAAGATAGTCGCCGGCGACCCAGGGCATCTGGAGGCTCGCCACCGGCAGCTCCCAAACGGGCCGGCCGGTGCGGATGTCGATGGCGCTGAGCCGGCCGCCATGGCTCGCCGCGAAGACGAGCCCCCGGTCGATCACCGGACTGCCGGCGATGTCGTTGAGCCGAGACAGCGCCGTCAGCACGGTGTTGCGCGACAGGGTCTCGTTCCACACCGGCCGGCCGGAATCGGCCAGAAACGCCGCGACTTCGCCGGAAGAGAACGGCGCGACCACGAGATCGCCCGCCGCGGCCGGGCTCGCCGAGGACAGGAAGCGCGCAGCCTCCTCGAAGGACTGATAGCTCCAGCGTCGCTCGCCCGTCTCCTGATCGAAGGCGAGAAGCTCGTTGGTGTTGGTCACGACATAGACCGCGCCGCGATAGGCCGTCGGCGGCGTGCGCGCCGGCGCGGCGGTTTCGACCCGCCAGATTTCTTCGCCCGTCGCCGCGTCGAGCGCCGCGACGAAGCCGAAGCCGGAGGTGACGAACAGCCGCCCGCCGTCATAGGCGACGCCGCCGCCGAATCCGATTTCCTCCGGATCCGGACGAACGAAGATCTCGCGGATGCGGAACCGCTCCTTGATGCTGGGCGTGAGTTCGGCGCGCCATAGCCGTTCGCCGGTTTCAAGGTCGAGCGCCGAGACCCGCGCGGCGGCGTCGATCACGAACAGGCGGCCGTCGGCGGCGACCGGCGGCGCGGTCAGCCGCGCGCGTTCGCCGGCCGCGCCGATGTCGGCGCGCCAGACGACTTCGAGCGCGAGCGCGCCGCTCAGATGATGCAGCGTGTGGTCGGCCTCGCCGCCCGGTTGCGGCCAGGAGATGTTGCGGTAGGACGGCGGCGTCTCCACGATGACGCCGGCGAGGCGCGGATCGGGCTCCAGCGTCTGCTCAAGCGCCAGAATGGAGATGCGCTCGTCTTTCTCCGGCGCGTTCTCCTCCTCGTCGTCGCCGCCGCCGAAAACGCCGGAAACGGCGCGCGTGACGGGGTTGCCGCCGCAGGCGGCGAGAAGAAGCGCGACGCAAAGGCCGGCGACGAAACGCAAGGCGAAACGATCGAGGAACATGAGCTGCTCTTGCTGCGCTACGGATTGGGCTGCGGTTCGTCGGCAGACGGAGGATCGGCGGGGGTCGTTTGCGTTTCGGCGTCGTCGTCCGCGGCCGGTTCGTCGGAGGAGAGGTCTTCACCGGCCGGCGCCGCGTCGGCGCCGCCTTGCGCCTCATTCTCCGCCGCGCCCCCCGCCTCGCCCGCGTCCTCTCCCAGCGCGCGCAACAGGTCTTCGACCCGCGCCTGGCCCTTGATGTTGACGCCGGCCTTTCCGGCCGCGGCGAGCGCGGCGTATTCCCTCGCCCGATCGCGAATCGGCGCCGGCGCCTGCGGGTCATCCATCAGGCGACGGAACATCGTCTCGGCGCCGTCGTAGTCGCCGGCGTCGAGCGCGGCGACGGCGGCGAACTCCTGCGCGTGATAGCCGAAAGGCGACGCGTCGGCCGGCAGCGCGCCGAGCGCCTCCATCACCGCCGCGCGCCCGTCGGCGAAAGCGAGCGCGGCCGCGCGCAGACGCGCAAGCTGGCGCAGCCGCTCGGGCGCGGCCGAATCTTCATAGACCGCGCGATAGGCCTCGCGGGCCGCTTCGGCCTCGCCGGTCGCGGCGAGCAGGCTCGCCCGGCGCATCCGCGCCAGCACGGCGTAGCCCGCCGGCGCCTGCTCCGCGAAATCCGCAAGCGCTTCGGCGGCTTCGCGCGGCTCCGCGGCCAGCGCTTCGATCGCGGTGCGGAACTCCATCGCGGCCTGTTCGGCGACCGCGCGCTGGCGCGCCTGCCAGAACTGCCAGCCGCCGACCGCGAGGACGATCGCCGCCGCCCCGGCGATCAGCGCGGGCGCCTGGCGTTGCAGCGCGGCGTGCTGGCGCTCCTCGGCGAGCTCGCGGTCGACCTCGCGCAACAGGGTTTCGTCATTCGCCACTCGCGGCGCCCCTTATTCCGTTCGTTCGCGTCTTCGGGCGCCGGTTCTACCGGCCTTTGAAAGGCGGCGCAACGCGCGCGGCCGGCTGCGGGGGCAGGCGCCCGGCTATTTGCGCGGCTTGGCGGCTTCGGCGCCCGCCGGCGCGCCCGAGCCGAAGCGGTAGACCTGCGCAGGCTCGGGAAAGGTCCGCGCGCGCACCTCGCGGGCGTATTGGGCGACGGCCTCGTCGATCGCGGGCTTGAGGCTCCCATAGCGCTTGACGAATTTCGGCGTCCAGTCGAACAGGCCGAGCATGTCGGGCGTGACGAGAATCTGGCCGTCGCAGGCGGGCGAGGCGCCGATGCCGATGGTCGGCGCGGCCACGGTTTCGGTGATCTCGCGGGCGAGCTCTTCGGCGACGCCTTCGACCACGATGGCGAAAGCGCCGGCCGCATCGGCCGCACGCGCCTCGGCGAGGATCTCCGCGCGTTCGCCGGCGGTGCGGCCCTTGGCCTTGAAGCCGCCGGTCACGTTCACCGCCTGCGGCCTCAGGCCCACATGGCCCATCACCGGCACGCCGCGCTCGACGAGGAAGCGGATGGTCTCGCCGGCGCGCCGCCCGCTTTCGAGCTTCACGGCCTGCGCGCCGGTTTCGGCGAGCACGCGCGCGGCGTTGCGGAAGGCGGTTTCGGGGGATTCCTCATAAGTGCCGAAAGGCATGTCGACGACGACCATCGCCCGGCGCGCGCCGCGCATCACGGCGCGCCCGTGCAGGATCATCATGTCGAGCGTGACGCCGACCGTGGACGGCAGCCCGTGCACCACCATGCCCACGGAGTCGCCGACCAGCAGCAGATCGCAATGCCGGTCGAGGATGGCCGCCGTCGGCGCGTCATAGGCCGTCAGGCACACGACGGGCTCGCCGCCCTTGCGCGCGGCGATGTCGGCGGCCGTGACGCGCCGAACGTCGTGCGAGGCGGGCTTTCGGGGCGGCGTCTGAGCGGACATGCGGGCGGGCCTTTCGGATCGGAACGCCGGGAGAATAGCCTCCTTTTGCGCCGCACACAAAGCCGCCGATGCAGGCGGGGGCGCCCTGTCCCGCCTCAGGTCGCCCTAACTACGCCAGCGCAACGCCGGCGATGTAGCGGTGCAGCCAGAAATAGATCGCGGCCCACGCGCCGGCGCCGGCGAGAAGCGCGAGCGCGTCGTTGCGCCAGGGCCCGGCGGCGGGAACGGGCGCGCCGCGGCGCTTGACCGCGATGCGATCGAGAACGGCGTAGGCGAGGAACGCGCCGAACAGGATGAGCGAGCGCAGATCGCCGTTGACCAGAAGATGGGCGAAAGCCCAGATCTTCACCGCCGCCAGCATCGGGTGCTTCGCGGCCGCCGCGATGCGCCCCTTGGGCAGATAGGCCGCCGCGATCAGGACCAGCGCGATCAGCATCAGAAGATAGACGACATGCGCGAGCCAATAAGGCGCTACATAGAACGCCGTCGTATCGGCCGAGCGCCAGCCCCAGACGATCAGCCCCAGGCCGGCCGCGCTGACGAGCGAATAGAGCCCCTTGTAGGGCCCCTCGCCCAGCCGCTCGATCAGCCGCGCCCGCGCGCCGCGCGCGAGGGCCGTGAACAGATGCGGCGCGAAGAAGATGATCAGCCCGAGGATGAAGACGGTCACTCAAAAGCTCCACTTCTGGGAAGTGAGAAATCCTTCGAGATTCGTGCAAGGGATATTGAAGTGCTGGCACACATTTGGAATTTTGGCCGCGTTCGGTTTTAGCCGTTCCTGCGTAACGACTATTCCATTTTTGACCTTCGCGCAGGCGATGACGAATGGATCAGCGACGGGCGTTCCCCTTTGTTGCGCCTTTCGGTTGATGATCTGTTGAAAATGCGGAATTGCGAGAATCTCGGCGACAAACGCAGTCTCCTCACCATCAGGAGTGGTGAATATCTCCTTGTTGGTTCGAGACCATCTTAGGACAAAGTCATCAGCTCCGCGCTTAACTTCAGCGCGCACTTCGCGAGTTGATGTTATCAGCCCCGTCCGCGCCGCATCATCAAACTTCCTCCAAAATCCCGGAAACACACTCGGATAAATCGAATTCAATTCAAAGAAGCTTGAGGAATCGAAGACGTAGGTCACGCCGCCTGCGCTCCCTTGAGAATTTGATCTTCGAGCTTAGAGAGGTTTTTGGGCGCAACTCCGATAAGCTCGGCCGCCTCGTCCCGACTGAGCAGACGCTTAGCGTATCTCGAAAAGACCTCCCGAACGAAGGTCTCGCTGAGATACGCTCCTTGGGTGGCGTAATAGTTGCCACCTTCTCCTGCACTTTGACTTCGCTGCGAATCCCATTCTTCGGCCTTGCGTCGATAGAATTGGCGCGTGACCCGCCCTTCATCTAAAAAGCGCCGAAGGATCACAGCACGGCTGACGTGATAGCGCTTCGCCAGCTCTTCATATTGCTCATCGGAAGCCGCTTGTGGCGCCCATCGCGCGGTCGCAACCCGGAAATCCTGCAGCGGGACGAGGATTTCCGCGGCAATTGCATTACAGAACTTCTCGATTGCTCGATCCTGGGCCGGCAGTGATTCGATCCGGATATCATCAAAAACGCTGATTCCGCTTCTATGAAACAGAACGTGGGCGAGTTCGTGCAGTAGACTGAATATTTGCCGCGTCTTGGTCGTGCTATTGTTGACCATTATCAACGGGAACTCATCATCGACTAAGCAGAAGCCGGAAATATCTCGTTGCTTAAACGCATGCTTGAATACGAAAACGCCTCGCGCTTCAATCGCACGCCGCCATTCTTTGAGAGCATGATCTGGCGAGGGCCAATCCCTCTGCTCTTCCAGAGAGACGCCTAACGAAGAGCGAATTGCCTGTGCTTGCGACTCCAGAGGACTCGCTTCCGAGAGAACAATCTCCTTCCAGATCGGACGTTCAACAGGCGAATGTTTTGCGTAAAGCTCCTCCAATGCAAATCGGAAGGCGCGAGCTCGACGAATAAGGAAAATCGTGTCGCGGTCGAGCGACAAGAGATCATCTGTCGGAAGTGAGCGAAATTCAGTTTGTGCGCGTGGTTCATCTGGCGGGGCGGGCAAGAAGAAGAGCGCCAAGGGCCGCTTGTACAGATCATAGGCGAGGCGCTCTAATTGGGGATAAGTGGGCGACTTCTCGCCTGCCTCCCAAGCCTCGATGACAGCCTCTGGCTTTTTCAGCCGCTTAGCGACGTCTCCGATAGAGAGATTCGCAGTCTCACGCGCCCATCGCAAGATCGAGGCTTGGACACCAATAACTGTCTTTGCACGTGCCATCGTTTCTGCAAATGCCTGATGTTATTCGCCTTCAAACTGAACGAGGGCCACGACCTCCTTGCCCATCGCCCTGAGCTTCGCCGAGCCGCCGAGATCGGGCAGGTCGACGACGAAGGAGCAAAGGACGACCGTTCCGCCCGCCCGCTCGATCAGCCTGATCGCCGCGCCCGCCGTGCCGCCGGTGGCGATGAGATCGTCGACGAGCAGCACCTTGTCGCCCTCCTTTATCGCGTCGACGTGAATCTCGACCTCGTCGACGCCGTATTCGAGCGCGTAGGATTCGCTGATGGTCCTGTAGGGCAGCTTGCCCTTCTTGCGCACCGGCGCGAAGCCGACGCAGAGCTGATGGGCGATGGCGCCGCCGAGAATGAAGCCGCGCGCCTCGATGCCGGCGACCTTGTCGATCTTGGCGCCGGCGAGCGGCTGGACGAGCTCGTCCACGGCGCGGCGGAATCCGCGCGCGTCAGCGAGCAGCGTGGTGATGTCCCGGAACATGATCCCCGGCTTGGGATAGTCCGGAATGGTCCGGATGACGGATTTGAGATCCATGGCGCGTCCCTGTCGGCTGTTCGCGGCGCCGTCCGCTCCCCTCGGACCGGCGAACCATGGCCTATTCGCTGCGGCGCCACAAGCCGGCGGCGGGCTTTTCCGCGACTTTCGCTTCGTCGCGCGCAGCCGGCGCTTCGCCGCAGCGAAGTTTGCGCGCGCCGGCCGGGCCGGCTAGGGCGAGGCGGGGACAAACGCCCCCCGGAAGGGCGAAACCAAGGAGGGTTCACCGTGACAAGACTGTTGCTCTGCGGCGTCGCCGCCCTGGCGCTCGCCGCCTGCGGGCAGGACAAGACCGGCCCCGCCCCGGACGATCCGGCCAGGGCCGACGCCGAAACCGCCGCAGCCAAACCGGAGCTCGGCGCGTGGGGAATCGAGACGCAGTATATCGACGAGAGCGTCGAGCCGGGCGACGACTTCTATCGTCACGTCAATGCGGGCTGGCTCGATACGTTTCAGATCCCGGACGAATTTTCGAGCTACGGCTCGTTCACGGTGCTGTTCGAGCGCTCGGAAGAGCGTGTGAAGAAAATCATCGAAGACGCCGCCGCGGCGAACGCGCCGGCCGGCTCGCCCGAACAGAAGATCGGCGATCTTTACGCCGCCTTTCTCGACGTCGCGGCCATCGACGCCAAGGGCTTCGAGCCGGTCGCGGCGGACTTCGCCTATATCGACGGGCTCGCGACGCATGAAGACGTCGCGCGCGCCTTCTCGCGGCCTGATCTCGTGGCGCGCTCGCCCTTCGCGGCCTTCGTCGACGTCGATTCGAAACAGACTGACCGCTATATCGTCTATCTCACCCAATCCGGGCTGGGCATGCCCAACCGCGACTATTATCTCGACGAGAAATTCGCCGACAAGCGCGCTCAGTACAGGGATTATATAGAGCAGGCGCTGACCCTCGCCGGGATCGAGAACGCCGCTGAGAAGGCCGAGGCGATCTACGCGCTCGAGCATCGCATGGCCGAGGTTCACTGGGAGCCCGCCAAGCGGCGCAACCGCGACCTCACCTACAACCTCAAGACCCGCGCGGAGCTGAAAGCCTTCGCCCCGGACGCGCCATGGGACGCGATGTTCGAGGCCGCCGGACTCGGCGGCCAGGACGAAGTCGTGGTGCGCGAGGACGACGCGATCGCCAATCTTGCGAAGATCTTCGCCGAGACGCCGGTGGAGACCTGGCGCGCCTATCTGAAGTTTCATGTGCTGAACGCCAACGCGGCGGTGCTGCCTTCCGCTCTCGACGAGGCGAACTTCGCCTTCTACGGCACGGCGCTGCGCGGCACGCCCAAGCAGCGCGAGCGCTGGAAACGCGCCGTCGCCGCCGTCAACGACGCCATGGGCGAGGCCGTAGGCAGGATCTATGTCGAGAAATACTTCCCGCCGGACTCGAAAGCGCAGATGGAGGAGCTCGTCGCCAATCTGCGCCGGGCGCTCGACGAACGCCTCGACACGCTGCCCTGGATGAGCGATGCGACGAAGGCCGAAGCGCACAGGAAGCTCGAGAAGTTCACGCCCAAGATCGGCTATCCCGAGAAGTGGCGGGATTATTCCGATCTCGCGATCGCGCCGGGCGACGCCTACGGCAACAACAAGCGCGCGAGCGCGTTCGCCTGGAATTACGCCATCTCGCGGCTCGGCGGGCCGGTCGACCGGACCGAGTGGTTCATGACGCCGCAGACGGTGAACGCCTATTATTCGCCGAACCGCAACGAGATCGTCTTCCCGGCGGCGATCCTGCAGGCGCCGTTCTTCGATCCCCATGCCGACCCGGCGGTGAACTATGGCGGCATCGGCGCCGTCATCGGCCATGAAATCGGCCACGGCTTCGACGATCAGGGCCGCAAGTCGGACGGCGACGGCGTCTTGCGCGACTGGTGGACGCCCGAAGACGCGGCGAACTTCCAGAAGCTCGCCGACAGGCTCGGCGCGCAATACGCCGAGTACGAACCGATCCCCGGCTTCAAGGTCAATCCCGAGCTGACCATGGGCGAGAATATCGGCGATCTCGGCGGACTTTCCATGGCCTACCACGCCTACAAGCTGTCGCTCGGCGGAAAGGAGGCGCCGGTGATCGACGGCTTCACCGGCGATCAGCGCTTCTTCATGGCCTGGGCGCAGGTCTGGAAGCGCGTCGTGCGCGAGGAGCAGCTCAAGAACCAGATCGCGTCGGACCCGCATTCGCCGGCGCGCTATCGCGTCAACGGCGTGGTGCGGAACATGGACGCCTGGTACGAGGCGTTCGACGTCCAGCCCGGCGACTCGCTTTATCTGCCCCCGGAGGAACGGGTGCAGATCTGGTAGGCTGAAGCGGTCCGTCGTCCCGGCCGCCCCGCAGCGCATCCGGGACGACGCCTCACCCCGTCCAGACGAGGCCGATCACCGCGCCGGTCATCAGGGTCGAAAGCGTGCCGGCGACGAGCGCGCGCGGGGCGAGCGCGATCACGTCCTGCCGGCGGTCGGGCGCGAGCGCCGTGAGCCCGCCGATGACGATGCCGAGGCTCGCGAAATTGGCGAAGCCGCACAGCGAATAGACGACGACGAGGAAGCTGCGCTCGCTGAAGGTCCCGGCCGGCAGCCTGGCGAGCTCCACATAGGCGACGAGCTCGTTGACGGCGGTCTTGACGCCCATCAGCGAGCCCGCCTGAAACGCTTCCGACCACGGAACGCCGGCGAGCCACATGAAGGGCATGAAGATCCAGCCGAGTATGCGCTCGAGCGACAGCGGCGCGCCGGCGACGTCCGGCGCGGCGCCCAGCATGATGTTGATGAGCGCGGCGAAGGCGGTGAAAGCGATGAGCGAGGCGATGATGTTGAGATAGAGCCCGAGCCCGTCGGTCACCCCGCGCATGAAGGCGTCCATCGAGCTCGCATAGCCGAAATCGTCCGCCGCCGCGGCCGAGGTCGGCTGCACGCCCTTCTCCTCCGGCATCATCACCTGCGCCATCAGGATCGCGGCCGGCACGGAGATGATCGAGGCGACGATGATATGGCCGAGCACGGACGGATCGACCTCGGCGAGGATCGTCGCGTAGACCGCCATCACCGAGCCGGCGACGGTCGCGAATCCGCCGGTGATGATGATGAACAGCTCCGGGCGCGACACTTTCGACAGATAGGGCCGGATGAGAAGCGGCGACTCGGTCTGGCCGAGAAAGGTGTTCGCCGCCGAGGACAGCGCCACCGCGCCGCCCACCTGGAACACCCGCTGCAGAAGCAGCGCCAGGGCCCGCACGAAGAGTTTCAAGATCCCCCAGTGCCACAGCAGCGCCGACAGGCCGGAGAAGAAGATGACCAGCGGCAGGGCGCCGAACGCGAAGTTGAACATGGCCGACGGATCGGTCACTTCGAAAGGCGGCTCGGCCCCGCCGAGATGACCGAAGACGAAGGACGTGCCGGCTTCGGTCGCGGCCTGCAGCGCGCGCACGACGACCTGCAGCGAGGCCAGCGCCTCGCGCGCCGGCGGCAGGTAGAGCAGCAGCAGCGCGATGGCGATCTGCGCCGCGACCGTCGTCGCGGCCAGAAAGAAGGGAAAGCGCGCGCGCGCCGTCGAGAACAGCCACGCCGTGAAGATGAAGGCGACGAGCCCGATCGCGCTTTGCGCGCGCAGGCCGAGATCGCCGATCGCCGCCAGATGTTCCATCCCCGCCCCTTTCCTGCCCGCGTCCGGCGATTTCGCGTCGATTCTCCGCCGGACGGCCGATCAAAAAGGCGGACTATGGAAGGCTTCGGCGCGTTTTGTCACGCGAGCGCGCCGGCGGACGGCGCCGTCGCGGCCTTTCCCCTCTGGCCCTTGGGGCCCGCTCGGCTATAACAGCGGCGATCCCGCGCGGCGTCGCGCGTTTCCGCGAACACCGATCAGGAGAGAGGCCGACCATGCTCCCCCAACCCCGCGCCGATCTGAAGCCCAATACGCTTGCGTACGAGACCGTCCCGCTGGTCAAGCCCACCGGCTTTCGCGAGTACGACGCGCGCTGGCTGTTCGGGCCGGAGATCAACCTGCTCGGGGTGCAGGCCCTCGGCCTGGGGCTCGGGACCCTCATTCGCGAGATGGGCAAGGAGCCGAAGATCGTCGTCGGCCACGACTTCCGCAGCTATTCGATGTCGATCAAGCAGGCGCTGAGCGTCGGCCTGATGAGCGCCGGAATCGAGGTTCGCGACATCGGGCTCGCGCTCTCGCCGGTCGCCTATTTCGCCCAGTTCGCGCTCGACGTTCCCTGCGTGGCCATGGTGACCGCGAGCCATAACGAAAACGGCTGGACGGGCGTGAAGATGGGCGTCGAGCGCCCGCTCACCTTCGGACCCGACGAGATGGCGCGGCTCAAGGACATCGTGCTGTCCGGCGCGGGCGAGACGGCGGCCGGCGGCGGCTATCGCTACGTCGAGGGGATGCGCGAGAAATACATCGCCGACCTGACGGACGGCGTGAAGATCACGCGCAAGCTCAAGGTGATCGCGGCCTGCGGCAACGGCACCGCCGGCGCCTACGCGCCTGAGGCGCTTTCGCGCCTCGGCGTCGAGGTCGTTCCGATGGACGCCGAGCTCGACCACTCCTTTCCGAAATACAATCCGAATCCGGAAGACCTGAAGATGCTCCACGCCATGCAGGAAGCGGTGAAGGAGCACGGCGCCGACCTCGCCCTGGGCTTCGACGGCGACGGCGACCGCTGCGGCGTCGTGGACGACGAAGGCGAGGAGATTTTCGCCGACAAGATCGGCGTGCTTCTCGCGCGCGACCTGTCCGCGCAGCACCCGAACGCCCGCTTCGTCGTGGACGTGAAATCGACTGGCCTGTTCGTGACCGATCCGGTGCTCCGGGAAAACGGGGCCGAGACCGAATACTGGAAGACGGGCCACTCCTACATCAAGCGCAAGAGCCACGAGACGGGCGCGCTCGCCGGCTTCGAGAAGTCCGGGCACTTCTTCTTCAACAAGCCGATCGGACGCGGTTACGACGACGGACTCGTCGCGGCGATCGCGATCCTGCGGATGCTCGACCGCAATCCGGACAAGAAGCTGTCGGACCTGCGCAAATCCCTGCCCAAGACCTGGCAGTCGCCGACCATGTCCCCGCACTGTGACGACGAGAAGAAATACGCCGTGGTCGAAAGGATCGTTCAGACCTTCCTCGACCGCGCCAAGCAGGGCGGGGCCGTCATCGGCAAGAAAATCCGCGACGTGGTCACGGTGAACGGCGTGCGCGTGACCGCCGAGGACGGCACCTGGGGACTGATCCGCGCCTCGTCCAACAAGCCGGAGCTCGTCGTCGTCGTCGAAAGCCCGACCTCGGAGGCGAACATGAAGGCCATGTTCGCCGAACTCGACGAGGTCATCCGTCAGCACCCGGAAGTCGGGCCTTACAATCAGAAGATCTGAACGGATCTTTCTCCAGGCGGGCGCGCCCGCCGCCTAGCGCCCCGGTCAGGCCGCCTTCACCTCGACGAGCCTGAGATCGAAATGCAGATCCTCGCCGGCGAGCGGGTGGTTGCCGTCGGCGACCACGCTGTCTTCCTTCACGTCGATGATGGTGAGCGTGATCTGCCGGCCGTCCTGGCCGTTCGCCGAAAGCTGCATCCCCGTCTGCGGCGCGACGTCGTCGGGCAGGCGCGCACGGGGGATTTCGATGACGAGCTCCTCATGACGCGGGCCGAAGGCGTGATCGGCCGGAACCGTGACCGACTTCTCCTCGCCCGCGCTCATGCCGACGAGGCCTTCCTCGATCTCGGCGAAGATGCGCCCCTCGCCCAGGGTGAGGATCTGCGGGCCTTCCTGCTGCGTGCCCCCGACGACGCGGCCGTCGCCGGTTTTCACGGTGTAGTCGACGACGACGGCGTCGCCCTTCTTCGCTGCGTCCATGACAATGCTCCTTGTCCTGATGATTTTCCGCCGGACGCGTCGAATGCGGAGGTCCGGACTCTTCCCGCCGGCGCGCAAGGCCGCGCGCGCGGAAAGAGATTGCGTTACGGCGCGCATGGTCGCAAAGCGGGCGCGCGCGGTCAAGGCGCGCGGCCGAAGCGGGCGGGCGGCCGATGCGGCGCTTCGCCTCAGGCCGGCAGAACGTAGTCCTTGAATTGCTTGCGCAATTCCGTCTTCAGCACCTTGCCGGTGGCGCCGAGCGGCAGCGCGTCCACGAACTCGATCGCGTCGGGCCAGGCGATCTTGTCGAGTCTGCCTTTCAGGAACTCCATGATTTCCTCCGCGCTCGGATCGGCGCCCTCCTTCTTCGCCACGATCAGCAGCGGGCGCTCCTGCCATTTCGGATGATAGACGCCGATGACCGCAGCGTTGGCGACGCCGGGATGGAGAAGCGCCGCGTTCTCGATGTCGATGGAAGAGACCCACTCGCCGCCGGTCTTGATGACGTCCTTGGCGCGGTCGGTGATCTGAAGATAGCCGTCCGGGTCGATGGTCGCGACGTCGCCGGTGTCGAACCAGCCGTCCTCGGTGAGCGTCGGCCGGTCGGCCTTGAAGTAGGAATCGATGATCCAGGGCCCGCGCACCTGCAGCCGCCCGTCGGTCTCGCCGTCATGGGGCAGGATGCGCCCCTCGTCGGAGACGATGCGCATGTCGACGAAGGGCAGCGCACGGCCGGCCTTGAGCTGGTAGGGAATGCGTTCGTCCTGGGGCAGCGCGCGGATGTCCGGCGGCAGCGTGTTGACCGTGCCGATGGGGCTCATTTCCGTCATGCCCCAGCCCTGCTGCAGCTCGACGCCGAGCTTTTCGAAGCCGCGAATGAGCGCCTCCGGCAGGGCCGAGCCGCCGCTCAGGCCCTTCTTCAGATGCGGCAGGCGCTTGCCGGTTTTCTCCATATACTGAAGAAGTCCGAGCCAGACCGTCGGCACGCCGAGCGAGTAGTTGACCTTCTCGCTTTCGAGCATCTCGAACAGCCCCTCCCCGTCGAGGCGCGGACCCGGAAAGACCTGCTTGGCGCCGACCATCAGGGCCGAATAGGGCGTGTTCCAGGCGTTCACGTGGAACATCGGCACGACCGGCAGGATCGCATCGCCCTCATTGCAGCCAAGCGCGGTGGGCAGGCACGCGGCGAAGCTCTGCAGCACGATCGCGCGATGCGAATAGACGACGCCTTTGGGATCGCCTGTCGTGCCGGAGGTGTAGCACATGGCGACCGCGGTGTTCTCGTCGAACTCCGGCCACTCGCATTCCTCGGCCTGGCCGTCGATCAGCGACTCATAGGCGCGCGCGCCGTCGCCGACCTCGGCCGTGCGGGCCTCGTCGGAGAGGATGACGTATTCCTTCACGGTCTTCAGCTTCGGGCGCAGCGCGGCGACGAGCGGCGCGAAGGTGAGATCGTAAAAGAGCCAGGAATCCTCCGCATGGTTGATGACGAAGGCGGCGTTGTCCGGCCCCAGGCGCGGATTGACCGTGTGAAGGACCGCCCCGATCCCGCCCACGGCGTAATACATCTCGAACTGGCGGTAGGTGTTCCAGCCGATGACCCCGATCCGGTCGCCGGGCTTCACGCCCGCCTCCCTCAAGGCGTTCGCAAGCTGACAGATGCGCCGATGGGAATCCGCGATCGCGTAGCGGTGGATCGGCCCCTCGACGGTGCGGGTCACGATCTCCGTGCGATGGAAATTGCGCAGGGCGTGCTTCAGGATCTCCGTCGTCAACAGGGGACGGTCCATCATCAGACCGAGCATGAACTTCCTCCGCCGTAGCTTGTGTTCTGGTTGCGGCCGACTATCGGGATTCCGCGCGCGCCGGTCAAATGGATGCGGCGCCTGACGCGGCGATCCGCGCGCGCCCTTGCGCCGGGGGGCGGCGATGGTGTCTATCCTGCCGGATCATGAGCGAGTCCTCCTCCTCCGCGCCGCAGGCCGAAACGGCCCGCCCGCCCGCCGCGCTCGCCGGCGTGCGGGTGCTCGATCTTTCCCGCGTGCTCGCCGGCCCCTGGGCGAGCCAGATCTTCGCCGACCTCGGCGCCGAGGTCGTCAAGATCGAGCGTCCCGGCCGGGGCGACGACACTCGCGGCTGGGGCCCGCCCTTCCTGCATGACGCGGACGGCGAGGCGACGGACGCGGCCTATTTTCTCTCCGCCAACCGCAACAAGCGTTCCGTCGCGATCGACATCGCCGCCCCGGAAGGCGCCGCGCTCGTCCGCCGGCTCGCGGCGCAAGCGGACGTTCTCATCGAGAATTTCAAGGTCGGGGGCCTCAGGAAATACGGCCTCGACTATGAGAGCCTGCGAAACGTCAATCGCCGGCTCGTCTACTGCTCCGTCACCGGCTTCGGCCAGACCGGACCTTATGCGGCGCGCGCGGGCTACGACTACATGATCCAGGCGATGGGCGGGCTCATGTCGATCACCGGTCAGCCCGACGGCGCGCCGGGGGCCGAGCCGATGAAGGTCGGCGTCGCGGTCGCAGACCTCTTCGCCGGCATGTATGCGGCCGCAGGGGCGCTCGCCGCGCTGCGCCACGCCGAGCGGACGGGCGAAGGCCAGCATCTCGACGTCGCGCTTTACGACTGCCAGATCGCCATGCTCGCCAATCAGGCCGCGAACTATCTCGTCTCCGGCGTCGCGCCGGGCCGGCTCGGCAACGCCCATCCCAATATCGCCCCCTATCAGGTGTTCGAGACCGCGGACGGGCATATCGTGATCGCCGTCGGCAATGACGGCCAGTTCGCCGCCTTCGCGCGGCTGATCGGACGGCCCGAGCTCGCCGCCGATGCGCGCTTCGAGACGAACCGGCGCCGGGTCGAGAACCGCGCCGCGCTGATCGCGGAGATCGCGCCGGCGATCCGCGAGCGGACGAGCAAGGCGTGGTTCGAACTGCTGGAAGCCGCAGGCGTGCCGGCGGGGCCGATCAACGCCATCGACGCGGTTTTCGCCGACCCCCAGACGCGCGCGCGCGCCATGGCCGCGCCTGCGCCGCAAGAGGCGGCGCGCGCCGAAGCGCCTGACCTGCGCTATGTTCCGCACCCGGTGAAATATTCCGCCACGCCGGCGCGCTTCGACGGCGCGCCCCCCGCGCTCGGCGCGCATACCCGCGACGTCCTTGAAAGCGCGCTTGGCTTGAGCGCGGCGGAAATCGCCGCGCTCGCGAAAAAAGGCGTTATCGCGATTTAGCCGTTCATCAGGAAGCCTTGCCCGCGGCGACGGTTTGCGCCGCGCCTGCGGGAATAAGGCCCAGCTCGACGAATTTTTCCGCGATCAGCCGCGCGTCGAACGGCTTCATCAGATGCCCCGCCACGCCCGCCGCGTGCGCGAGCGCGAACTGCTGCGGATCGTGCTCCGTGGCGCACAGGACGATCGTCGGGCGCGCCTCGGCTTCGAGGCCGCCGACCCCGCGCAGGAAGTCGAGCGCGCCCAGTCCCGGCAGATCCCAGTCGAGCAGCACGACGTCCGGCTTCGACTGCGCGCACAATGCGACGGCGTCGTCCGCGCTCGACGCCTCGCGCGGCTCGAAACCCAGCTCGCGCACGATGCGCGCCGCGATCTCGCGGATCAGCGCGGAATCTTCCACGATCAGACAGGTCTTCATCGCCATGCACCCGTTGCCCGCGCCGAAGTCGCCCGCGCGGCCCTGCGTCCCCCGCCGCATTCTCGCCGCGGGGGCGTTAGCCGGCGGTTAACGAGCCCTCAGGCGCGCCGTATGCGCGCGTCTCGCGTCCGAAGCGCGCCTCGATCGTCGCCTTCTCGTCCGTCAATTCCGCGACGATCCCGCCCCCGCTTGCGCGCGCCATCAGCCCCGCGAGATAGGCGGGCGCGAATTTCGGCTTGAGCTCGCGCGCATCGCCCGCGAGCGCGGCGCAAAACTCGTCATGCAGAATGAGGCGCGGCCCGACGGCTTCGATGAGGAAGACGTCGCCGCCGCCCGAGACCGTCACCGTTCCCCCCCGCGGCGCGCAGTCGGTCGCGGCGTTCGTCAGTATAAGAAGCGTTTTCGCCTTCTCCTTGGCGACGAGCCCCGGCTTCAGGCGCCAGTCGAGGGTCGCCTTCGACCAGCGGAAAATGTCGCGCAGGAGCGCTTCGGCCTCTTCGAGCGCGATCTCGGCGCCGTAGCCGCCCGCGACGCCATAGGCGAGCCGGGCGAATTTCAGGATCGAGACCGCCTTCTGCCCGCCCGAGCGGACGAGATCGAGCGCCGCCTCGCGCATCGCCTGGTCCATGGCGTCGTCGTCGAGCACGTCGAGCCCCGAGCCGATGGCGCCTACGGGATTGATGAGGTCGTGGCAGACTCGCGACGCGATCAACGAGGAAAGCGCGACGGGATCGGGCGCTGAATGAGACTCTGACATGAAGGACGCCTTCGCATGATGCAAAGGCTCCTTATGGCCGATTCGCGACTGCGGCGAAGGATCGACGCCTTTTCAAGGCTTCTATTTGCGGATCCACGCCCCGCTGTCGTCGCGCACGCAATGGCCGGAAGGCGCGCGGTCGATGAGCTGCCGGGCGGCGAGCTTGGCGGTCACCTCGACCGTCACGCCGTTGCGCTCGGCGAGGCGTTCATAGGCGGCCCGGCGCTGCTGATTGATCGCGCGCACCTCGCGGCGCAGCTCGTCGCTCGCCGCGGCGCCGGCGACGACGCCGAGATAGCCGTCGGCCTGCTCGCCGATGACGCAGTCGGCTTTCGCCTGTTCGATAATCGGGCTGGCGGCCGCGACGGGCGCGATCGGGGCGAGTCCGGCGAACGCGGCGGCGGCGAGGCTCAGCAGGGTTCGAGCGATCGGTTTCATCTCCATCCCCTCTTTAGAAAATGTCCGGGTTTTCGGCGATCAGGTCTTCGATTTCGCGGTCGAGCTTGACCCGCACCTCCTGATCGATCTTGACGTTGAGATTGACCTCGATCGGCTTGTCGCCGCCTTCGAGTCTGACGGTCGTGCAGCCGGCCGCGGCGGCGGCCAGAAACGCCGCCAACGCCGCGCCCGTGATGCGCTGTCCTGTCTGCATGTTCTCCACCTTCCAGCGGTCGTTCGACGGTCTCGCGCACGCAACCAGGGCGAAGGATAATCGCGCCGCCGGGCGAAAGATAGGCGCGATTGCGGCGGGCGGGCGCGATTCGGACGCGCCGGCGCCTCATTCGCGCCTGTCGCGCGCCTCCTGCCCGCTCTGGCGGCCCAGCTCGATCTGGCGCCTGACGTCGCTGGACAGGACAGCCTGATTGAGAAGGTCGAGAAGCGCCGCGTCGAGATTGATGCGATAGATCACCGGCGCGCGGACGAACTGTTCGTTGACCGGCACGGCGCCGCTGCCTTCGAAGGTCATGCGGAAATTCAGCCTGCCGTCGAGGGGCCCGTCGACCAGCACCCTGAGCGACTCGTAGCGCAGATCGCGCAGGATCGAGAACGCGACGTTCGCCTGCTCTCCGGCGGCGGACGCGCTCTCGGCCGCCGGACCTGCGTAACGCACTGCGCCGGGGCCGGCGGAAACGAACTCGCCGCCCTCGATGCGCGCGCGCCCGCCCTCGAACCTTATGGGCAGCACGCCGTTGAGGCGCCCTTCGCCGGACAGTCCGTCGACGTCTGCGAATTCCAGGACCAGCTTCAGGTCGATTTCGTTCGCCTGCAGAGGAATGAAGGCCGCGCCCCCTGAAAGCGAGGCCGCGGCGTCATAGGCGCCGACGCGACCGCCGAACCAGGGAAACTCCGCTTCGATCACGCGAAGGGTCTCGTCGCCGGGCAGCGCGAAGCGAACGACGCCGTCTTCGAGCGGCAGCGCGCCGATGTCGATCCGCCTTATGCTGACGGTCTGCGGTTCGGCCGTGGCGAGCGGGATGAGCGAGGAAAGCGCGATCTTTCCCGTAAGGCCCGCCGTCTGCGAGACCGCAACGCCCGGCCCGCGGAAGGTGAGATCGAAAAGTTCGAACGCGGCGGCGGACCGCGCGTCTTCCGGCGCCGGCCCCCAGGCGAAGTCGATGTCGCCGGCAAGCGCGCCCGTCGTCGTCCCGACGATCCCTTTGAGGACCGGCGCGAGCGCCGCCGGCTGAAGACCCGCCGGCGTGAAGTCGAGCCGGCCTGTCGCGAAGCGCGCCGCGCCCCGTCCCGCCCGCAGATCATGGGCGCCCTCGCCCGCGCCGAGCCGGCGGCCAGCGGGCGTCGACGCGGCGAAATCGAAGGAAAGCCGCTCGTTTTCGAGCCGCGCCGAGCCGGCGGCGAGAACGGGGGCGATCATCGGCGCCGCGCCCGTCTGGGCGATTCGCGCGCGCTCGAGCGAAGCCGTCGCCCGCAGGCCTTCTTCGTTCGCCGCGGCCTCGAACCGTCCTAGAGCGTCGGCGGCGAGAATCGCGCCGTTAAGCGTCATCCGTCCGCCTGCGAACGATCCGGCTGCGGTCGCCGCGCGCGCCAAAGGATCGTAATGGGCGCGAAAGGCGACGGCGGGCGGGGCGCCTTCGATCCGCGTTTGCCCGAGTCGCCAGCTCGCCGCGCGCGCTTCCAACCGGCCCGCCAGCGTCGCTTCGACGCCCTTGCGCCAGATCGCCTCCAGAAGCAGTCCCTCGCCGGGACACAGCCTCGCCTCGCTCAGCCGCGCGCGGCCCTCTGCGAAGCCTATGCGCGCCCGGTCGAGCAGCACGCACTCGTCGTCCGCGCCGGAAAGAACGAAGGCCGCCGCTTGAGGATCGTAAGCCGCGCGCAGCGCCCCGCGCAGCGCCGCGTCCTCGACGCGCCAGTCGCCATAGGCGGCGGCCTTGACCGCGGCGGCGACATCGAGCGTCGCCGCGACGCCTTGCGCAGAGCCCTCGCCTGCCGCCGAGACGGTCAGCGAATCGAGCGCGGCGCCCGCCACGGTCTGCGCCGGCAACCGCGCGGATAGATCGAACCGCCACGGTCCGTCGCCGGCGCGGACGGCCGTCGCGTCGAGCGCGCCGTCGAACGGCGCGCGGGTCAGAGACAGTTTGAGCGCGGCGCGTCGGCTCGCGCCCCTGCGCTCGAACAGCGGTTCGCCGCCGCGCGCTTCCACGGCGAGCCGGCGCCCGCCCGCGCCTTCAAGCGCCGGCGGCGCGCCTGGAGCCGCCGCGAGCGAAAAACCGTCCGGACCGTAGACGATGTCCAGCGCGCCGGCGAGACTCAGCATTTCTTCCGGCCTTTCTTCATCCGCAAAAAGGCCGGCGAGCAGCGGACTTTCCGCAACAGGAACATCCGCTGACTGAACGACGATCCGGCCAGCGAAGACCAACCCGCCGGCGTCGCCCGCCAGAATGTCGCGCCAGGACCGTCCCTGTCCGTCGAGCGCGAGCGCGGCGTCGCGCAGCGCAAGCTGCGGCGCGGCGACGTCGCCCGCGAGGCGCGCCGCGAGGCAAACGGCGCCGTCCCGCGCCAGCGCGAGCTCGCCCTCCACGACGGCGCCCGTCAGCATCGCCTCGCCGAAACCGAGCGCCGCGGCGCGCCCGGAAAGCGCGAAAGCGCCGCCCTCTTCCGGCGAGAAAGCGCCCGAAAGCCGCGCCTCGCCCGCGCCCGCAGGCGTATCGAGAACGAGCCTCAGCGCGCCCAAAGACAGCGCCCCGAAGGGAAGCGCCGCGTCCGCCTCGCCCCCGCCGCGCTCCGCCGCCCGCGTCATGCCGGCGATGCTGAACGCGCCGTCGGGCGACAGACGCGCCGCGACGCGCCCCTCTGCGACGGCGATGCGGTCCGCGCGGCGCTCGGCGATCAGGCGGCGCGGCGCGTATTCGACCGAGACGCCGCGCAGATCGAGCGCCGGCGAGGCCTGGTCGCGGCCTGCGGCGAGGCGCGCGATCTCAAGGCGCCGGAACGAGACTTGCTCGACCCGGACGACGGGATTTTCGAAACCGGCGGCGGCGAGCCCCGTCTCGAGCGCCCGCCCGACGAGGGGCGCGCGAAAGACATAGACCCCTCCCGCCAGCAGCGGCAGGAAGACCAGGAGTCCCGCAATGACGCGCCAGAGGCCCCTCATTCCTTGCCCGCATCCGTCAAAACCGGACGGACCGCTTCGCCGTTCCTTAAGGCGCGACGGTTTGAATCACATCGGCCCGAGGCGGTTAACCATGACGCCATTTGAATGCAAAAGCGAGGCGTGCGAAAGAAGCCGGCGGGGCGGAAAGAAGGCGCGAAGGGCCCGAGCGGCATGACTGAAACCCGCGACTGCGGCGACCTTTACGAGGATTGGCGGGAGCCGGCGCCGCCGCCCCCGATCCGCGACGGCGCGCGCGCCTATCTGGCGGTGGGCGTCGCCATGCTGGTGATGCTCGCCGGGGCGGCGTTTATCGCCTTCATCGCTTTCGAGGCCCCGGAAGCCGCTCCGCAACCGGCGATCGCGGCGCCCGCCGCACAGTCCCCTAAGCCTGCGCCTGAGCCGGCGCCCCAGCCCACCGCGCAGCCGCTCGCGGTCGCGCTGGCGCCCGCCGCGCCCGAACCTGACGCCGTCGTCGAGACGCGCGGGCGCGCGCCGCGTCTCAATCCCGCGCGCGCGGGCGAAGCCACCGACGGCGAAGCCGATGCGCCTACGCCCGCCCTGAAGCCGGCAGCGGACGCCGCGGACGCCGCGCCCGCACAGCGGCCGATCACGCTGGGCGGAGCTTTCCTCGCCAGCGCCGAGGACGCGCCGCCGCCCTTCTTTTTCGCCGACGATCTGTCGCCGCGCCGCACGCCGCCGCCGCCGCTCGCGGCCGCCTATGCCGGGGACGCGACCGACGGCCCGCGCATGGTCGTCGTCGCGCTGAAGAAGGGCGAGGCGTTCGTGGACGCGCTGAAGCGCGCGGGCGTGCGCGCCGAGGACCGCAACGCCGCCGCTTACGCTTTCGGCAAGCACCAGAACCTTCGAATGCTGCGCCCCGGCCAGGAATTCGCCCTGCGCGTCGCCGAGCCCAACCGGACCATCTTCCAAATCGCGACGGAAGGTCCCGGCGAAACGCACCTTCTGGGGCTCGAATATCGGCCCGATCCCGAGAACAGGATCGTTCTCGCGCGCAACGCCGAAGGCGGCTTCGACGCCGAGAAGAACTTCGTAAACCTGACGACGCGGCTCGTCGCCGTGCATGGCCGCATCGAGGGGAGCCTCTATCTGTCTGCGAAAGCCGTCGGCGCGCCGGACGAGATCATCGCGGGGCTCGCCGACATGTTCGCCTATGACGTCGACTTCCAGCGCGAGATCTTCGGCGGCGACGAGTTCGAAGCGATCTTCGAGGCGCGCTACGACGAACGCGGAGAACTGGCCGGGATCGGAGACATTCTCTACGGGCGCCTCAACTGGCGCGGGCGGACGAAAGAAAAAGGCTATTACTACTTCGCCGACTACGACGGCGGAAAAGGCGGCTATTTCGACCGCGCCGGACAGAGCGCCAGGCGCCTTCTGATGAAGACGCCGGTAGACGGGGCGCGCCTTTCTTCAGGCTTCGGCACGCGCCGCCACCCGATCCTCGGCTACGCCAAGGCGCATAAGGGCGTGGATTTCGCCGCGCCCCGCGGCACCCCGATCAAGGCCGCCGGCGACGGCGTGGTCGAGCGGGCCGGCCCCTATGGCGGCTTCGGCAATTACATCCGCATACGGCACGCCAACGGCTACCAGACGGCTTATGCGCATCTTCACGCCATCAGGCGCGGCGTGCGCGCCGGCGCGCGGGTCAGACAGGGCGAAATCATCGGCTATGTCGGCTCCACAGGGCGCTCGACCGGTCCGCATCTGCACTATGAAGTGCATCAAAACGGCAAGGCGGTGAATCCCCAGACGCTCAAGATCGCGACGGGAGAGACGCTCAAGGGCGCCGCGCTCGAGGCTTTCAAAGCCGTCCGTGACCGGATCGACGCCATGCGCCTGCCGCCCGAGCCGCCTTCCGGCCTGCTCGCCCGCGACGACGCCGAGGGAAAATCGGCGCTCTGACGTCGATGCCCGCGCTGACTCGATCCGTCTTTTTCCGCTCATTCCGGCCAAAGCCGGAATGAGCGGAAAGGAAATTCGATTTGAACCGCAGTCGACCCGCCGACGCTTCTCAAACGGCGCGCTTCACGCGCCGCCCTTGCGCTTCTGTTCTTTCAGCACCGCGCGCACATAGGCTTCGACGTCGAAGTCGCCGGTCGCCTGGCCCTTGAGGCGCTCTTTCACGCGATGGGGCAGGACGGCGGGATCGTCCGCGCCAGCCGCTTCTATGGTCTGGCGGATCAGCGCCTTCAGCGCCTCCTCCCTGTCGGGCGACCAGCCTTTTTCCGCCATCGGGACGATCCTCCTGCGCCGTTCTAATTCAACAAGGCGCCGGGCGGCGGGGTCGACGCGCCCCCGCGGGCGCCGCGAAAGATCGCATCAGGACGTTTCGACGCCGGCCGGCCGTTGATCGTAAGCCCCTCGCCGTTCGCCGAAACATCGAGCCGGTCGCCTTCGCGAACCTCGCCGGCGAGGATCATTTCAGCGATCGGGTCCTGCAGCGCCTTCTGGATGACGCGCTTCAGGGGCCGCGCGCCGTAGACCGGATCGTAGCCCGCTTCGGCGAGCCAGCCGCGCGCGGCCTCGTCGAGCGAAAGCTCGATCTTCCGGTCGGCGAGGAGACGGCCGAGACGGCCGATCTGAATGTCGACGATCGCGCCCATGTCCGCGCGCGTGAGCCGGCGGAACAGGATGATCTCGTCGAGCCGGTTCAGAAACTCCGGCCGGAAGCGCGCGCGCACCGCGTCCATGACGAGATCGCGCACCGCCTCCACGTCTTCGCCGTCTTTCAGGGAAGCCAGATGCTCCGCGCCCAGATTGGAGGTGAGCACGATGATCGTGTTCTTGAAATCGACCACATGGCCCTGCCCGTCCGTCAGGCGCCCGTCGTCAAGCACCTGCAGGAGCACGTTGAACACGTCCGGGTGCGCCTTTTCGACCTCATCGAAGAGCACGACCTGATAGGGCCGGCGGCGCACGGTTTCGGTCAACACGCCGCCTTCTTCATACCCGACATAGCCGGGCGGGGCGCCGATGAGCCGCGCGACCGAATGCTTCTCCATGAACTCCGACATGTCGATGCGCGCCACCGCCGCCTCGTCGTCGAACAGGAACTCGGCGAGCGTCTTGGTGAGTTCCGTCTTGCCGACGCCGGTCGGCCCCAGGAACAGGAACGAGCCGATCGGACGGTTCGGGTCCTTGAGGCCCGCGCGCGCGCGGCGCACGGCGGCCGAGACCGCCTCCACCGCCTCGGTTTGTCCGACCACGCGCTCGGCGAGCTTCTCCTCCATACGGAGCAGCTTTTCGCGCTCGCCTTCGAGCATTTTGTCGACGGGAATGCCCGTCCAGCGCGAGACGACCGCGGCGACATGCTCCGCATCCACCACTTCATGAACGAGGGTGTCGCGGCCGGTCTGGTTCTCGATGGCCGCGAGGCGCTTTTCGAGCTCGGGAATGGTTCCGTATTTGAGCTCGGAGGCGCGGGCGAGATCGCCCCGGCGCTCGGCGTCGACGAGCGCCTGGCGGGCGTGATCGAGCTCTTCCTTGAGCTTCGTGGCCGAGGCGAGGCTTTCCTTTTCCGCCCGCCAGCGCGCGGTCAGCTCATTGGAGCGCTCTTCGAGCGCGGACAATTCCTGCTCGAGCTTTTCGAGACGGTCGCGGGAGGCCGCGTCGCTCTCCTTCTTCAGCGCCTCGCGCTCGATCTTGAGCTGGATGATGCGTCGATCGAGCTCGTCGAGCTCCTCAGGCTTGGAATCGACCTCCATCCTGAGGCGCGAGGCCGCCTCGTCCACAAGATCGATCGCCTTGTCGGGCAGAAACCGGTCGGCGATGTAGCGATGAGACAGGGTCGCGGCGGCGACGATCGCGCTGTCGGAGATGCGCACGCCGTGATGGAGCTCATATTTCTCCTTCAGCCCGCGGAGGATCGAGATCGTGTCTTCCACCGTCGGCTCGTCGACGAACACCGCCTGGAAGCGGCGAGCGAGAGCGGCGTCCTTCTCGACATGCTTGCGGTATTCGTCGAGGGTCGTCGCGCCGATGCAGTGCAGCTCGCCGCGCGCGAGCGCCGGCTTCAGAAGGTTCGAGGCGTCCATCGCCCCTTCCGCCTTGCCGGCGCCGACGAGGGTGTGCATCTCGTCGATGAAGAGAATGATTTCGCCGTTCGAGCCGGTGACCTCCGACAGCACCGCCTTCAGGCGCTCCTCGAATTCGCCGCGATATTTCGCCCCGGCGATGAGCGCGCCCATGTCGAGGGCGAGCAGCCGCTTGTTGCGGATGCTTTCCGGCACGTCGCCGTTGACGATCCGCAGCGCCAGGCCCTCGACGATGGCGGTCTTGCCGACGCCGGGCTCGCCGATCAGCACGGGATTGTTCTTGGTGCGGCGCGAGAGCACCTGCATGGCGCGGCGGATCTCCTCGTCGCGCCCGATGACGGGATCGAGCTTGCCTTCGCGCGCCGCTTCGGTGAGGTCGCGGGCGTAGCGCTTCAGCGCGTCATAGCCCTCCTCGGCCGAGGCGGTGTCGGCCGTGCGGCCTTTTCTCAGATCGTTGATCGCCTGATTGAGCTTGACCGGCGTCGCGCCGGCGTCCTTGAGGATTTTGCTCGCGCCGGCATCCGGCTCCATGGCGAGCGCGGCGAGCAGGCGCTCGGCCGTGACGTAGGAATCGCCCGCCTTCTTCGCGAGCTCCTCGGCCGCGGCGAAGACGCGCGCCGTCGCCGGCGCCAGATAGAGCTGGCCGCTTCCGCCTTCCACTTTCGGCAGCTTCGCGAGCGCGGCCTCGGTCGCGGCGAGCGCCTGATCGGGCCGGCCGCCGGCGTTGCGGATGAGATTGGCCGCCAGCCCCTCGGCGTCGTCGAGCAACGCCTTCAGGACGTGTTCGGGGGTGAATTGCTGGTGCTTTTCGCGCAACGCGATCGATTGCGCAGACTGGATGAAACCGCGGGCGCGGTCCGTATAGTTCTCGAATTGCATCCCTTCGACCTCTTCGGAGCGTCAAAACATGGCGCGCCCCGAGGTTCGGCGACGCGCCCTCGCTCTAACAGATAGGTACGAAGCCGCGTTCGACAACCCGTCCGCCGGCGGGCCGAAGCGGCGGGCGATCAGTTTCGCCGCGGCGGCGGCTGCGCGGCGCGGGCCTTGCGCGCGAGCCGGCCGCCCATCGCGAGCAGTCGGCGCCACAGAGGCCTTGCTCCCGGCGAAGGCGTCGGCTCCGCATGACGGAGCTGGCTGCGGATCGGCGCGTCGATATAGACGTTCTCGACGCGCGCGCCGGTCGCCGCGTCCTCGATCTCGCGCAGCCAGAGGCGGCCGATGGCGGGATTGGAATAGGCCGGCGTGTAATAGGCGCAGCCGTGGAAATAATAATGCGTCACTTGGGACCAGCGGGTGAGCGCAAGATCGTTTCGACGGTCGCCGCCATGCAGCAGATTGGCCGCCCAGATCAGCGCCTGGCCCTTGCGCGCGCAAAAGCGCTCGGGCGCGAGGCCGGCTTCCTCCGTCATGGCGCGCCAGACGGGCTCGTAGGGCTTCTGCGCAGACTGGCTCGGCTCGGGCAGCCGGCGCAGGTTCAGCGCGTCATTGGTCAGGATCGGCCATTTATGCGAGCCCGGATAATAGACGAGCGGGCCGGCGTCGGGGCTCACATCCTCCATGGCGAGCCATACGCCGCACATGAAGCGTTCCGGGATGCTCGAGAAGTGCACGGAGTCGCTGTGCATGTGCTGCTGCGTGCCGACGGGGAAGTTCAGCGTCTGGAAAGGAAACGCCCGCCGGCCATAGAGCTTGCTCAAAAGCGCGATGACGCGGCTGTTGCAGGCGATCGCCCGCACGTCCTCGTTCTGCTTCCACGCGTCCTGGATGCGCAGGCCGCCCTTGATCTCGCGGACGGCTCGCGGGTCCGCGAAGTCGATCTGAAAATGCGCGGACAGGGCCGCCTTGATGCGCTCGATGCGCGCATCGAGCTCGTCATCAGGGAAGTCGAATACGGCGTAGCCGCGCGCATTCAGCTGCACGGCGATGTCGCGTTCGCTTTCGGTCAGGTTCATCTCGTCGAGGGCCGACGAGAACAAGGGCGACTCGACGAGCGGAACGCCAGGCAGAAGCCGCGACGACGCCGACATAGGCGACCTTTCATTCGAGAGCTCTTCGCTCCGGGACGACGAAAAGCCCCCCGCGTTTATTCCGACCCGTGGGATGGAGTCCATCGGCCGGGGTCGCCCTCAGCCCGCCCTCGCCGCCGGCGTCAGGAAGCCGCGGCCGGGGCGGCCTCTTCCTCGCGCTCGCCGGCCTCTGATTCCTCCGCGCCGGCGGCGCCCTGACGGCGCGGCCGGCGGCGGCGGCGGCGCGTTTCGCTTTCGCCGTTCTGGCGGGCGGCGGCCTCCCCGTCTTCGGCCGCAGTCTCGCGCGAGCCCTCCGAGGGCGCCTCGCCATTCCCCGATCCCGATCCGGCGCTCTTCTCGGCATTTGCGGCGGCCGGCTCGTTCTGACGATGCGGGGCGGGGCGCTGGCGCTCCTGCGGCTCGCCGATCGTCGGCTGCTCGCCGTCGTCCTCGGGCTGGTCGGCCGGCGTCGGCGCGGAGGGCTGCATGGCGCGCAGCACCCGGAAATAATGCTCGGCGTGCTGAAGATAGTTTTCCGCCTTGACGCGATCGCCGGCCGACGAGGCGTCGCGCGCCAGCGCGAGATATTTGTCGTAGATCTGATTCGCCGTGCCGCGGATTCGAACGTCGGGTCCGTTCGAATCGAAGGCCCGGTTAATATTCATGCCCTGCCGGCGGCGTTGGTTGCGGCCACGCTTCATGGAACTTTCCTATCTGTCGTCATTCAAAGTGCGCGTTATCCCCTGCGGGCGGAGCGCCGCTCCGCGCCTGCGCCGCGCGTTCTCCGCGACGCGGCGCAACCCTGTCTTCCGCAGACTTCCCGTCCTCGGCGACATTCCGTTCGGTCCGCCTGCGGCGCTTGGGCTTCACGCCCCGCAGCTTTCGCTGCGCCCGGCGAGTCAGACCTACGTGGAGTAAGACATCGAAGCGAAACGGCGTCGGAACTGCAAGACGCCATCGGCGCGTTCGCTCGTCTTGAGGGCATCATAACGGGGCCGGATGGCATTTCAAACACTTTTTTGTCCGCGGAAAATCACGCCAGATCGATGACAAGCGCGCGCGGGCGGCCGGCGAGGTCGGCCTCGATCGCGATCCGCCCCTGCGGGAGCGCCCCCCGCGCCAGAGCGGCCACGGGACCATCCTGCCTTTCGCCCAGTTCAAGAATCATTAACCCGCCGTCCGCGAGCAGGTCGGGCGCGGCGCCCAGAATCCGGCGGTAGGCGTCGAGCCCGTCGGGGCCGGCGAACAGCGCGGCGGGGTCTTCATGATCGCGCACGCCCGCCGCCAGCTTTTCCCTGTCGCCTTCGGGAATGTAGGGCGGATTCGAGACGACGAGGTCGAAGCGGCCCGCGATCGGCGCGCCCCAGTCGCCGCAGACCGCCGTCAGCCGGGCGGCGAGCCCGAGCCTCCGGGCGTTCGCGCGCGCGAGCCGCGCGGCGGTTTCGCTGCGATCGAGGGCGATCCCGGTCGCGTTGGGGAAAGCGCGAAGCAGCGCGCAGACGAGACACCCCGTCCCCGTCCCAAGATCGAGAATGCGCAAGGCCGCCTCCGGCGGACGGCGCCGCGCGGCGGCCTCGATCAGCGTCTCTGAATCCGGGCGCGGAACGAGAACGCCGGACGCGACGCGGAAGCTCAGCCCCCAGAACTCCTTCTCGCCGACGATATAGGCGACCGGCTCGCCGGCGGCGCGGCGGGCGACGAGCGCGTCGAGTCTTGCGACTTCCTCCGCCGTCAATTCGCGTCCCGCTTCGAGAATGAGGCCCGCGTCGTCAAGCCCGAACGCATGCTTGACGATGACGCGCGCGTCGAGCTGCGGCGTGTCTGAACCGCCGAGACGCGCCGCGGCGGCGCGGGTATATTGGTCGAGCGTCGGCGTCATCAGGTTTCAGGCGTCAGGGGGCAGGGCTTAGGTTTTAGGCGTTAGGTTTAAGGGCTAGGGTTTTCTTGATCGTTGTGACGCGCAATTCATCCGCATCAGGATTTGACGCCCTTACGCTAATTCCTAAAGCCTAAGCCCTGAATCCTCCTTATCCCTCCGCCTGCATCGCGGCGAGCCGGTCGGCGCGGTCCTGGGCGATCAGCTCGTCGATGATCTGGCCGAGACCGTCGCCGCGCAGGATCTCGTCGAGATTGTGCACGGTCAGGTTGATCCGGTGGTCGGTCACCCGGCTTTGCGGAAAGTTGTAGGTGCGGATGCGCTCCGATCGGTCGCCGGAGCCGACCATGCCCTTGCGCGCGGCGGCGCGCTCGGCCTCGGCGCGCGCGCGTTCCATCTCATAGAGCCGGGCGCGGAGGATTTTCATCGCCTTCGCGCGGTTCTTGTGCTGGGACTTCTCGTCCTGCTGGCTGACGACGATCCCGGTCGGCAAATGGGTGACGCGCACTGCGGAGTCCGTGGTGTTCACCGACTGACCGCCGGGGCCGGAGGCGCGGAAGACGTCGATGCGCAGGTCGGACTCCTTGATCTCGACATCTACTTCCTCCGGCTCGGGTAGAACCGCGACGGTCGCGGCGGAGGTGTGGATGCGCCCCTGCGTCTCCGTCTCCGGCACGCGCTGCACGCGATGCACGCCCGATTCGAACTTCATCTTGGCGTAGACGCCGTCGCCGGAAATGCTCGCCTGGATCTCCTTGTACCCGCCCATCTCCGCTTCGGAGGCGGAAAGAACCTCGACGCGCCAGCCCTGAAGCTGCGCATAGCGCTGATACATGCGGAAAAGGTCGCCGGCGAACAGCGCCGCCTCGTCTCCGCCCGTGCCGGCGCGCACTTCGAGGATGACGCTCGAATCGTCGGCCTTGTCCTTCGGCAGCAGCATGAGCTGCAAATCATATTCGAGCTTCGGCGCGCGCTCCTTGACCTCGACCAGCTCGTCATAGGCGAGCCTGGCCATCTCCGCATCGTCGCTTTCGGCGAGCTCCTTGAGCTCCTCGATCTGCCGGCGCGCGTCGGTGAGCGCGCGGGCTTTCTCCACGACGGGCTTCAGCTCGCCGTGCTCCTTCGAGAGACGCACGATTTCTTCCGGCTTTGTCGCCGTCGACATTTTCGCTTCGATGCTCTCGAATTTGCGGACGAGCGCGTCGAGCTTTTCCTGGGGTATCATCTAGGCTGATCTTTCAGTAGGCGGTCGTTCGCCTCGCGGTCGCCGCGCTTTCTCCGGCCCTGATACGCGCACGCGCGCCAGGGCGGCGACTCCGGCGCGCGCCTGCGGCCTCAAGCTCGCTACTCCGCCGCGACCGCCGCCCTCTCCTCTTCCGCCTTGATCTCGGCGGCGCGCTTCTCGACGAGCTCGACGAGATGATCGACGAGCCTGTCGTTGTCGAGCCGGTGATCCGGGCTGCCGTTTATGTAGACCATGCCGTGCTCCTTGCCGGCGCCGCCGCCGGTGAAGCCGATATCGGTCTCGCGCGCCTCGCCCGGCCCGTTCACCACGCAGCCGATCACCGACAGAGTCATGGGCGTCGTCACATGCGCAAGGCGCTTTTCAAGTTTTTCGACCGTCTCGATGACGTTGAACCCTTGCCGCGCGCAGGACGGGCAGGAAATGACGTTGACCCCGCGATGCCTGAGCCCCAGCGACTTCAGGATGTCGTAGCCGACCTTCACCTCCTCGACCGGATCGGCCGACAGCGACACGCGGATGGTGTCGCCGATGCCGGCCCACAGGAGGCTGCCGAGCCCGATGGCGGATTTCACCGCGCCGGTCCTCAGGCCCCCCGCCTCGGTCACGCCCAGATGCAGCGGGCAGTCGATCGCCTCGGCGAGGGCGTGATAGGCCGCGACGGTGAGGAACACGTCGGACGCCTTCACCGAAATCTTGAATTCGTGAAAGTCATTGTCCTGAAGAATGCGCGCGTGATCGAGCGCGCTCTCGACCATCGCTTCGGGGCAGGGCTCGCCGTATTTTTCGAGCAGGTCCTTCTCCAGCGAGCCGCCGTTGACGCCGATGCGCATGGAGCAGCCGTGATCCTTCGCGGCCTTGATGACCTCGCGCACGCGCGCTTCCGAGCCGATATTGCCGGGATTGATCCGCAGGCACGCCGCGCCGGCCTCGGCCGCTTCGATCCCGCGCTTGTAGTGGAAGTGGATGTCGGCGACGATCGGAACCGGCGAATGCTTCACGATTTCCTTCAGCGCCGCAGTCGACTCCGGGTCGGGGCAGGACACGCGCACGATGTCGGCGCCCGCCTCGGCGAGTTCGTTGACCTGCCGGATGGTGGCCTGCACGTCGGAGGTGACGGTGTTCGTCATCGATTGCACGGCGATGGGCGCGTCCCCGCCGACGGGCACGGTCCCGACCATGATCTGGCGGCATTTGCGGCGCTCGATATCGCGCCAGGGGCGTACGGACATGGAATTCGGCCTTTTACCGGCTGCGCGCCAAGATTACGGCGCCCGCCGAGATGTCAAGCCCCGCTGCGGAAAGCGGCTGCGCGACGCGCCCGCGCTAGAGAGGCCGCTCGAAGCGGAAGACGTAGCGCAGATCGTAGGCCGGACGCGGCGCGCCGTCCACGTTGCGCGGCTCGAAGCGCCAACGGCGGGCGGCGTTCAGGGCCGCCGCGTTGAAGCAGCTGTTGCTCGATCTGGCCACGCGCGCGCCCGTGACCGCGCCGCGGGCGGTCACGTTGAAGGCGACCTCCACCGATTCCACGTCCGCCGCGGCCGCCTCGCAGCGTCGGGGATAGACCGGCTCGACTCGCTCGACCAGCCGCGCCTCGAAGGCGGCCGGGGCGGCCGGAACGATCGGATCGTCGGCGGCGTCCGCCGGCCGGACGGCTTCGCTCGCAGCCCCCTGCATGTTGAACGGCGTCGTCGCCGGGCGGGGGCGCGTGATCTGCCAGGCGCACCACAGGATGAAGAGAATCACCAGAAAGACCGCGATCAGCGACATCTGCGGCCGCTCGGGCGCGACCTCGGCGCGGCGGGGCCGCTCTATCGCCTCCGCCGCGGGATCGATGGGCCCGGCGTAGCCCGCCTCTTCCTTGAAGCGGGCGACGACGGGGCCGGGATCGAGCTCCAGCGTTTCGGCGTAAACCTTCACGAAGCCGATGGCGAAAGGCCGCGAGGGCAGCCGGCGCACGGCCATCTCCTCGATCGCGTCGAGGAAGGCGGTCTTGATATGCGTGCGCGCCGAGAGCTCTTCGAGCGAAAGGCCGCAGGCCTCGCGCGCGGCCCTGAGATAGGCGCCGATCGATTCGAAGTCCTCGGCGCGAAGCTCGCTGGCGCGGCGGCGCGCGCGCGCGGCCTCCATATTAACGATTTCAGCGGAACCGTTGTTCGACACCACGTCAACGCCCTTACGCCCGCCCGGTCGGAAAAGGCTATCGCAACCGGGCGCGAATTGACACCGGCCAGCCGCGTTTTCGCAAGGAACCGCGAGGCCCGCGATTCACTTTAGCATCAAGGGCGCCAATTCTTGGTTAGCGCGCGCGCTGAATCTGCACGCCCTGATCGGCCAGAAGCGCGGCGAGCCCGTCCCGCAGCGAGACGCCGTCCGGCGCGCCGCCTTCCAGACGGTCCTTCAGCCAGCCCGCCACGGCGCCCGCCTCGATCGCGCGCACCAGCCGCCGGAAAGGGCCGACGGACGTGGCCGGGATCGAAAAACGCCTGACGCCGAGGCCGATCAGCGCCGCCGCCATCAGCGGGTCGGCCGCCTGCTCGCCGCAATAGGACAGCGGCTTGCCGGCGCGATACGCCTTGTCGATCACCATCCGCAGAAAGGTGAGAAAACCCGGCTCGAGCGGATCGAAGCGCTCTTGCACCATGTCGGAATCGCGGTCGGCGGCGAAATAGAACTGCGCCAGATCGTTGCCGCCGACGGAGAGAAAATCGACCTTTTCGGCGATCTCCTCCAGCCGCCAGGCCGCGGCCGGCGTCTCGATCATGGCGCCGATCCGGATCGAGGCGGGCAAGGGCTTGCCGCGCCTTTCCCGGCGCGCGATCTCGCGATCGAGCAGCGCGCGCGCGGCGTCGATCTCGGCAGGCAGGGTGACCATCGGGAACATCACGAAAAGCTCCCGCCCGGCCGCCGCCGCCAGCAGCGCGCGCAGCTGCGGGCGCAGGATACCCGGCCGGTCGACCGCCATCCTGAGGCCGCGCCAGCCCATCGCCGGATTGCCCTCGACGCGGCGCTTCATATAGGCGGCCGCCTTGTCGCCGCCGAGATCGGCGGTGCGGAAAACGACAGGCTTGCCGCCGGCGCGTTCGAGAACGTCCCGGTACAGACGTTCCTGCGCCTCGACCTTGGGAAGCTGCGAGCCGATGAGAAACTGAAGCTCGGTGCGGAAGAGCCCGACTCCGGCCGCGCCGGTCGCGTCGAGATGCGGCATGTCGAGCGCGAGGCCGGCGTTCATGAAAATCTCGATCCGCACGCCGTCGCGGGTCTCGCCGGGCAGCGCGCGCTCCTGGGCGAACGCCGCCTGACGCTCGGACTGGAGCTCCTGCTTCTCGCGCAGGCTCTGCACGACGTCCGGGCCCGGACGGATATGCACCTCGCCCGTCTCGCCGTCGATGACGACGTCGTCGCCCTCGAAGGCGCGCTCGAGCGCGTCGTCGACGCCGGCCACCAGCGGAATTTCGAGCGCCCGCGCGACGATCGCCACATGCGAGGTCTCCGACGCCTCGGCGAGCACGAGGCCCTTGAGCTTCGCGCGGTCGTATTCGAGCAGATCGGCCGGGCCCATGGCGCGGGCGATGACGATCGCCTGGTCGGGAATGGGCCGGCGGCCGTTCGCGCCGCCGCCCGAAAGATGCCGCAGCAGCCGGTGGGCGAGATCATCGAGATCGTGCAGGCGCTCGCGCAGATAGGGATCACGCGCCTGGCTGAGCCGCGCGCGGTTCTCCGCCTTGACCTGCTCGACCGCGGCCTCGGCGGTCAGGCCGGAGAAGACGGCGGCGCGCAGGCGCTCCTTCCAGCCGCGGTCGTAGGCGAACAGTCGGTAGGTTTCCAACACCTCGCGCGAGACGCCGGCGAGCGATTCGTCGGCCAGCATTCCGTCCACCGAGGCCCTGAGCGCGGCGAGCCCGTCTTCGAGACGCTGGGCCTCGCGCGCCACGTCGGTCGCGAAGACCTTGTGCTGGGCCGGCGGCGGCTCGTGGAACGCCGCCTTGCCCATGGCCACGCCCGGCGCCACGCCGACGCCCTGCAGCCGGTCGGGCTGGTGGAGCATCTCGCCGACGGCGGCGGTCTCCTCCTTGCCGAGGAGCTCGCCCGAGGCGGCCACTTCCGCGAGCAGGATCGCCAGCGCCTGGGCGGCCTCCACCTCGTCGTCGGTGTAGCGCCGGCTCGCCTTGTTCTGCAGAACGAGCACGCCGAGCACCTTGCCCGAACGGATGAGCGGCACGCCCAGGAAGGAGTGAAGCGGGTCCTCGCCGGTCTCCGGCCGGTAGGCGAAGGCCGGATGCAGCGGGGCTTCGGCCGTCACCAGCGGGCGCTGGGTCGCGGCGACCAGGCCGACGAGGCCCTCGCCCCAGCCGAGCACGGTCTGGTGAACGGCCGCGCGGTTGAGTCCTTCCGTCGAATAGAGTTCGAGCCTGTCGTCGGGCCGGCGCAGATAGATCGAGCACACGTCGGCGACGATGTGGCTGGCGATGATGCGCGTGAGCTTGTCGAGGCGCTCCTGCGCGGTCGCTTCTTCCGCCACGGCGTCGTGCATGCGGCGCAGCAGCACGGTGATGCCGCGCTCGCCATGCCCGCCATAGGGCGGCCGTGTGTATTCGAGGCTCATGGCTCTCTCATATAAACGACGCAGCGCGCGGGGAAAGCGTCTCGTTTTCCCCGCCGCCGCGTCATTGCGGCGGCGCGTTCGCGCCTGGCGCGAGACGGCCGCGCGCCGCGCCCTTCGGACCGCCTTCGAAACGGCGCGCAGGGCGCGCCCTTTCATCGCGCGTCAGGGCGCGCCGGGCGTGCGGTCGAGGCCGTAAGCCTGGTGCAGCGCGCGCACGGCGAGCTCGGCGTATTGCGAATCGATCAGCACGCTGATCTTGATCTCGGAGGTCGAGATGTTCTGGATGTTGATGCCGCGGTCAGCGAGGGTCTTGAACATCACCGAGGCGACGCCGGCGTGGCTTTTCATCCCGACGCCGATCACCGAGATCTTGACCACGCTGCGGTCGCTCTGCAGCGCAGAATAGCCGAGAGCCTCCTTCGCGTCCCTGAGGAGCGCGACGGCGCGGTCGAGATCGGCCTCTGGAATCGTGAAGGAGATGTTGGCGTGGCCCGGCGCGCGCGACGGGCTCTGCACGATCATGTCGACATTGATGTTGGCGTCCGCAAGCAGGGTGAAGATCGCCGCGGCCCGGCCCGGTTCGTCGGGCACGGCGAGCAGGCTGATCTTCGCCTCGTCATGGGAGGGCGTGATGCCGCTGACGATTTTCTTTTCCACGATGTCTTCCTCGTCGCAGATGATGGTGCCGGGCCCGGGCGCCTCCGGCGGGTCGAAGCTCGACAGCACGCGCACGCGCACATGATAGGCCATCGCGAGTTCGACCGAACGGGTCTGAAGGACCTTCGCGCCGACCGAGGCCATCTCCAGCATCTCCTCGTAGGAGATGCGGTCGATGCGCCGGGCGAGCTTATGGATGCGCGGGTCGGTGGTGTAGACCCCGTCGACGTCGGTGTAGATGTCGCAGCGCGCCGCGCCGACCGCCGCTGCGAGCGCCACGGCCGTGGTGTCCGACCCGCCGCGCCCGAGCGTCGCGATGCGCCCGTCCGGGGCGACGCCCTGAAAGCCCGCGACCACCGCGATTTCGCCGCCGTCGATCGCCGCGCCGATCGCCTCGGGATCGATGTCGGCGATGCGCGCCTTGCCGTGCGCGAGATCGGTTTCGAGCGGGATCTGCCAGCCCTGCCAGGAACGGGCGCGCAGGCCCTGATTCTGCAGGACCAGCGCGAGCAGGCCGGAGGTCACCTGCTCGCCGGAGGAGACCACCGCGTCATATTCGACCCCGTGCGCGCCGAGCCCCGGCGCGGGCTCGCCCGCCTCCTTGCACAGCGCGACGAGCCTGTTGGTCTCGCCCGCCATGGCCGAGACCACCACGATGACGGCGTTGCCCGCCTCCGCCTCGCGGCGCACGAAGCGCGCCACGTTGCGGATCCGCTCGAGATCCGCGACCGAGGTGCCGCCGAATTTCATCACGATGCGGGCCATGGCTTGCGTCGGAATTCCGGGCGAAGAACCTGCTTTCGGGCCGGACGCGCGCCTTCGCCGCGGATCGCGCGCCGCCGTTCGGACGTATAATGCGGCGATCTCTGTAGAGAATTCCGCAGAAAAGGGGAGCCCCGCGCGTTAAATGCATCGACCGCGCGCCTGCGCAAGAGAATTTTCCTGAGCGAGGCGTGAAGAAAACTATCGACCCGCGCCCCGGACCGCGCCGAGAGGAGCAGATCATGCCAGCCGACGCCGAAACCACCCCGCAGCGATCAAGCGTCGATCCGGCCGAGATCGAGAAATTCTCGAAAATGGCCGCCGAATGGTGGGACCCGTTCGGCAAGTTCAGGCCGCTGCACAAGTTCAACCCCATTCGGCTCGGCTATATCCGCGACGCGGCCTGCGCCCATTTCCGGCGGGACCGGCGCGCGCGGCGTCCGCTTGAAGGGCTGCGGCTGCTCGACGTGGGCTGCGGCGGCGGGCTCGTCTGCGAGCCCATGAGCCGGCTCGGCGCGACAGTCGTCGGAATCGACGCCGCGCCGGCCAATATCGAGGTCGCGAAGCTGCACGCGGCCGAGGCCGGGCTCGACATCGACTATCGCGCGGCGACGCTTGAGGCCCTCCTCGAAGCCGGCGAGCCGCCTTTCGACATCGTGCTCAATCTCGAGGTCGTCGAGCATGTCGCCGATCCGGCGGCGTTCCTGAAGGACTCGGCCGCGCTCGTGAAGCCGGGCGGCCTCATGATCGTCGCCACGATCAACCGCACCCTGAAGGCTTTCGCGCTGGCCAAGATCGGCGCGGAATACATCCTGCGCTGGCTGCCGCGCGGCACGCACGATCCGCGGAAGTTTCTGAAGCCGGAGGAGGTCAAGGCGCCGCTCGCCGAAGCCGGCATGACCGTCACGGCGACCGCGGGCGTTTCCTATCAGCCGCTGCTCGACCTGTGGCGCGTCACCGAAGATACGGACGTGAACTACATGGTGACGGCCGTGAAGAGAAGCGAACGCATTTGAGCCAAGCAAGCGTTGCGCCGATCGAGGCCAAGTCAGCTTCGAAGCGCATCGCGCCGGCTGGCTGAGCAGAATCGACCTCGCAGTCGTCAAGCCTCCTTCGCCGCATCGACGATGGGGGCGAGATGGGCCCAGCAGGCTTCCAGCTTCTGCGCGGCGGCGCGATAGCCGTCGGCGACGGCGACGTCGTATTTCTTCCAGTCCCTGAGCTCGACGCCGGGCACGTCGGGCGCGACGGTGATGTCGGCGGGCTGGAGAGCGCGGGCGCGCTCCTGGCGGGCGCTCGCCGCGCGCATCAGCAGACTGACGATCGGCGGCGGATTCGAAAAGCCGTTGCGCCACACCCAGGCGAGAAAGCCCGGCGGGTCGCGAAAGTCCTCCACGCGGATCGTCGCTTCCTGCGCGACGTCGATCCCGATGGTGATCCCGCGATGGGCCGCGGCCATCATGTCGGCGGGAAAATTGTTGACCACCGCCCCGTCGACCAGCAGCGCGCCGTCCGTCACCACCGGCGGCAGGATGCCCGGCAGCGCCACCGAGGCGCGCAGCGCCGCGCGCAAAAGACCCCGCCGATGCACATGCGCTTCGCCTTTCGTCAAATCGGACGAGATGCAGAAGAACGGGATTTCGAGATCCTCGATCATCGCGTCGCCGAAATGCTTCTCAAGGCGCTCATCGACCCGCGCGCCGCGGGTGAGCGCCACTACGGGAAGCACGTGATCGCCCAGCGGATTCGACCTGACGAAAGCGTCGCGGATGCGCGCGTCCGTCTCCTCCTCGCCCCAGCCCATCGCGACGCAGGCCGCGATGATCGCGCCCATGGACGCGCCGCTGACGAAGTCGATGGGCACCCCGCGCTCGCGCAGCGCCTTGACCGCGCCGATATGCGCGTAGGCGCGCGCGCCGCCGCCGGACAGAACGAGGCCTACGGACTTTCCCCCGATGATGCGCGCGAGCCGGTGAACGGTGTCCGGCCCCCTCCAGTGGAAGATGCGATTGGCCTCGATCGCCTCGGCCCATTCGCTGGGGCTCGACGCGACGAGGCCTTCATGGATCATCACGAGATCGACGAGGCGGAACTTGCGCGCGGGCGAGGATTCGTCCGGGCTTAGCGGAAACGGGCGCGCGGGCCGGGCGTCGCGGCGGGCGAGCACCAGAAACCGATCCGCATGCCGAAGAACGAACTTGTACCAGGACGTGTCGGCGATGCGCGCGGCGAGGATGACGACGTCGTGTCCCGACTCCATCGCCTCGAAGCCGCGATAGGCCTCGTCCGCCCGCTCCTCGCCGAGCCAGCAAGCCTTGAGGGCGTAGCGTTCGAGCGCGCGCGCGACGGCGCGGGCGCGCGCCTCGACGTCGATCGACGGCGAGGAGGCGACGAAGGCGAACACCCGCGGCGCGGCCCGCCGGAAGCTCGATTGCGGACGGCGCGCGCGGAGGAGAACCGAGCGCGCGAGGGCGCGCGCGAAGTCGGCGCGCGCGTCGAGCAGCGCGTCGAAATCGGCGCGCGCCAGCGCCAGGATCTCCGTATCCCGCAGGGCGTAGACCGAGGCCGAATGCGGCTCGTCGGCGAGCAGCGACATCTCGCCCACGGGCTCTCCGGCGCGCACATAGCCGACGACCTCCTCGCCCGCCTCCCCGGCGCGCACCACGATCAGGCGCCCTGAAAGCACGATGAAAAGCGTCCGCGAGCGCGCCTCCTGGCGGAACAGCTCCCAGCCGCCGGCGAGCGAAAACCACAGGCCGCGGCGGGCGATTTCGGCCGTCGTGTCGTCGTCGAGATCGCGAAAGAACGCCAGTTCCTTCAGGCGCGCGAGCGGCGGAGAGGTCATCGCCTAGAGGTAGCGCTGCGTCGCGGGCGCGCGCAACCCGGCTGCGCCGGGCGACCGTCAGCGGTCCAATGGAAAAGCGGACGCCGTCAGTTGAGCGGCTTCTTGCCGGCCTTGCGCTGCGGGACGGGCGCGCCGGCCCGATCCATGCGCGCGGCCGCAGTCGGCGCGATCCCGGCGGGCAGCGGCGCGACGGGCACGCCCTCCTCGATCAGCGCGCGGACTTCCTTTCCGCTGGCCTCGCCGTAGATGCGGCGCTCCTCCGCCTCGCCATAGTGGATCTTGCGGGCTTCTTCGGGGAACTTCTCGCCGACGTAATCGAAATTCCTTTCGACATAGTCGCGCGCGCGCCTGACCGCGTCGGCGACGCGGCGGCGGGCCTCGGCCGCGCCTTTCTCGCCGCCCGAAACGACGGCGGGCGCCATGATCGCCTTGCTGACGGCGCTCGAACCGCAAGCGGGGCATTCCAGCAGGCTGCGCTCGGCCTGCGCGTCGTAATCGGCGCTCGACCGGAACCAGCCTTCGAACTCATGCTCTGCGTCGCACCGCAGCTGATATTTGATCATGGCCGCTATGTTGATGGTTTGCCGCGATATTTCAAGCCGCTAGGATCGCTCCTTGCGCTGCAGCGGAGCCGGCGCGGCCTTGCGCGGTTATGCCGGCTTGCATAAGCGCGCCGTTCATGCCTCAAAAACCGCCTCGTTGGAGCGCGCAAAAGCCATGTTTCTCGAAATCCCAGACGTTCTTTCTCCGGAAGAGATCGCCCGCGTCAAGAAAATCGCGGCGGGAGCGACTTTCCTCGACGGGAGGATCAGCAACCCGCACAACCAGACGAAGAACAATCTTCAGGTCGACCATAACGACCCCGCCTTTCGCGATTCCTCCCAGATTCTTGTCCAGGCGCTCTGGCGCAGCGAGACCTTCAGAAACTTCACGTTTCCGCGACGGATAGGCCCCCCGCTGTTGTGCCGTTATCAGCCCGGCATGCGCTACGGCCGCCACCCTGACGCAGCCTTCCTGCCGATGCGGCCCGAACCTCTGCGCTCGGACGTGTCCGCCACCATCTTCCTGAACGATCCGGGCGAGTATGAGGGCGGCGCGCTCGTCATCCATCTCGGCAGCAAGCCCATCAGCATCAAGGGGCCGTCCGGCTCGGCGATCGTCTATCCGTCCACGACCATTCACGAGGTGGAGCCGGTGACGAGCGGGGAGCGTTTCGTCGCGATCACTTTCATCGAAAGCCAGATCGTCGACGAGCGCCGGCGCGAACTTCTATACACGCTCAATGAAGTCGCCGCGCTCGAAGGGCTGAACATGGATTGGGAAAATCGCGTGCGCCTCGAGCACGTACGCCATAGTCTCCATCGCATGTGGTCGACCTAACCGGCGGCGAAACGCCGCATCGCCGCTTCGCCTTCTGGGAACGCCTTCGCCTCTCGATCCAGCCACCGCAGGCCCGCGTCGATTTCCTTCCTGAAGCGCGTCCGCGCGTCATTCAGCAGTCGGGCGCGCAGGGTCGCGTCATAGGGATGTTCTTGCGCCTTGGCGTAGCGGCTCATCGCCGGACCTGTTGCGGCCGCCTGCGCGGCCGCATCGTCCACGGACAGATCCAGCGCTCTGCAGATCTCCGCCAGGGACCGCGCAGGCTCCTTGAGAAATTCGTCGAAATCGACGACGCGGCTCATCCTCCTGGCGGAAACGGCCGCGGCCGTCTCGGCGAGCCAGCACATCGCCGCCAGCTCCCCCGGCCGCAGCGTCGAAAGGGGCGCCAGACCCGCATGGCGGCGCTTCAGCCGGCGGTGACGCATTTGCGCGAACCCGCGAAGATCCGTCTGCGAATTGGCGCCGCTCAACAGGGCGGCGAGATAGACGGAGGGCGCAATGTAAATGAAGACAGCGGGCGCATCGTCGCGGCGACGGTCGAGCAGGTCGTTGCAGATGCTGGTCGCCTTCACAATCGCGCCGCCGCGCGACCAGACCTTCTCAAAGTCGGCCAGCCTGCCGTCAAGCTCGTTCTCTGACAACAGCGCGGCGCCGTCCGCCGAGTCGGCCGCCTCGAACGCGAAAACCCGCAACGGCAAGGGTTCGCGCAGGGCGCGCCGGCCTGAAGCCGCTTCGACCAGCCGTGAAATAAGGGTCGAACCGCAATGGCCGAGATGGAAGATGTATCCGAGCGGACCGTCGGAGATCGACGCCGCGGCGGACGCGAACGCCCGCCACGGGAACCATGCGCCTTCCGTATCCGGCGCAAGCGCGCGCTGGTCGAGGAAGCCCGCGGCCGACTGCGCGCTCGCCGGAATCCGCGTAAGCAGAACGCGATCCGTGATCAGATCGAACTGATGCGGATAAATTTCGATATCGCCGGCCAGGCCGGCCAGTAGATGGTCAAATCGGCTCGCCATGCCTGATCGTGCGCAGTTTCATGGCCCGTTCAAGGCCGAGATTCGGAATTCTTTCTCGCGCCTCGCGCGATTTCTGCGGGTCGATCTCGCCCAGAATCACGCCGGGCGCGTCGCCTTCGGCCTCTGCGAGAATCTTCCCCCAGGGGTCGACGATGAGCGAATGGCCGAAGGTCGCCCGTCCGTCTTCGTGCTTTCCGCCCTGGGCGGGCGCGACGACGAACGCCCCGTTCTCGATGGCGCGCGCGCGCAAAAGCGCATGCCAGTGCGCCTCGCCTGTCTGCCGGGTGAAAGCCGCCGGAACGCACAGAACCTGCGCGCCGGCCTGGGCGAGCGTGCGGTAAAGGCGCGCGAAGCGCACGTCATAGCAGATCGTCAGGCCGAAAACGGCGAGCGGCGTTTCGACGACCACCGCCTCCTCGCCCGGCGCATAGACGTTCGACTCGCGCCAGGTCTCGCCGTCCGACAGCTGAACGTCGAACATGTGGATCTTGTCGTAGCGCGCGGCGATCGACCCGTCCGGCGCATAGAGAAAGCCGCGATTGGCCGCGCGCCGCGCGCCGATCCGCACGGCCATCGAGCCGATCAGGAGCCACGCGCCATGCCGGCGGGCGGCCTCGGCGAAGGTTTCGATTTCTTCGAGGTCCTTCTCTTCCGGCAGATCGGCGAACATCCGGTCCGGGTCGCGGTCGAGAACGTTGGTCATCTCCGGGGTGGCGATGAGGCGCGCGCCGCGACCCGCGGCCTCGGCGATGAGCGCGCAGGCGTCCTCGACATTGCGCCGGCGCGACAGGCCGGCGCGCATCTGGACGCAGGCCGCCAGAAAGGGTTCGCGCGCCGCCATCGCCGTCACGCCGCCTCGAGCAGCGCGTCGAGCTCGCCCGCGCGATCGAGCGCGAACAGCTCGTCGCAGCCGCCGATATGCGTATCGCCGATGAAAATCTGCGGGTAGGTCGCGCGCCCTTTCGCGCGCTGAAGCATTTCCGCCCGCTTTTCCCGGTCGAAAGCCGCCGAAATCTCGGTCACGGGCGCCCCCTTCTTCTTCAGAAGCGCCAGCGCGCGCACGCAATAGGGGCACAGCGGCTTGGTGTAGACGGTGACCGGCTTCATGAAAGGCCTTTCCAGCGAACAGCGTGGCTATATGGCGTCTTTTCCCGCCCTGACAACCCTGGCCAGCACGAGCGCGTCGACGCGCGCCGCGCCCGCCCGCTTCAGGGCGCGGGCGCAGGCCGACAGGGTCGCTCCGGTGGTCAGCACGTCGTCGATCACGACGACGTGCGCGCCGGCGAGCGCCGCCCGATGCGCCTCCGGCGCGACGAAGGCGCCCTGCACGTTGCGCCGGCGCCCCTCCGCGGACAGGGTCTTCTGCGGCGGCGTGGCGCGTATGCGGCGCAGCATTTCCGGCGCATAGGCCGCCCCCGTCGCCCGGGCGAGGCCCGCCGCGAGCAGTCCCGCCTGATTGTAGCGCCGCGCCAGCAGCCGGCGCGGGTGCAGCGGCGTCGGGACGAGGATCGTTCCCGTACGGATCAGGGGCGCGCCGGCGCGGGCGAGCCAGCGCGCGAACAGGGGCGCAAGCTCGGTCCGGTCCGAATGCTTGAAACCGACGACGAGCCTGTGGCTGGCGTCGTCATAGACCACCGCCGCGCGAGCCGAATCGAAGGCCGGCGGGGCGGCGATGCAGGCCGCGCACAGCGCGCCCGGCCCGTAGTCATGGGCGAACGGAATCCCGCAGCGCGCGCAGACCGGATCGTCGATGAATTTGAGCCGCGCCCATCCCTTCGCGCTCAAAAGGCCCGGCGCGGCCACCCGCTCGCCGGTGATCGGACATTGCGGCGGCAGGAGAAGGTCGAGCAGGCGGCTCGCCAGCATCCGTCCCCGGCGCAACGACTGGCGGAGCAGGCCCGATTCCATCCCGTCAGCTTACAACGCCCGCGCGCGCCGGCAATCGCCCGCCGGGTCGCATGCGCCGACGAACCCCTGTAAGAACGAGCGCATGAAAACCTTCCTGGCCTATCTCTTCGCCGCGCTGTTCGAGATCGCCGGCTGTTTCGCTTTCTGGGCCTGGCTTCGGCTCGACCGCTCGCCGCTATGGGTCCTGCCGGGGCTTTTGAGCCTTGCAGCCTTCGCCGCCGTCCTCGCCCGCGCCGAGCCCGCCTTCGCGGGGCGCGCCTATGCGGCCTATGACGGGGTCTACATCGCCGCGTCGCTGTTCTGGCTCTGGGCCGTGGAGAGGCAGGCGCCTGACCGCTGGGATCTCGCGGGCGCCGGCGTGTGTCTTCTCGGCGCGGCGATCATCGCGCTCGCCCCGCGCGCCGCCTGAGCCCGTCACAGGAACGTGTACGGATCGATATCGACGACGCGCCGCACGGCGCCGGGAAGGCGCGCGCGCTTCAGCCATGTACGGACGTAAGCCTGGATGTCGATGTCGCGGCGGGTCTTCACGAGAAAGCGCATCCGCGTCTCGCCCCGCAGCCGGTAGATCGGCGCCGGCGCCGGGCCCCAGACCTCGGCCCCGTCCGCGCGCGGGACGGCGGCGCGATGGCGCTCGGCGGCCTCCTTCAGCAGCGCCTCATTCCGTGAACGGAGCAAAATCGCGGCGAACCGGCCGTAAGGCGGCGAGCCCGTCAGGCGACGGCTTTCGGCCTCGGCGGCGAGAAACAGGTCGCGATCCCCGCTCGCCAGCGCCTGCAGCACCGGCGCGTCCGGCGAGAAGCTCTGCAACAGCGCCCGGCCGGGCCTTTCGGCGCGCCCGGCCCGGCCCGCCACCTGGGAGAGAAGCTGATAGGTCCGCTCCGCCGCGCGCAGATCCCCGCCCGCAAGGCCCATGTCCGCGTCGACGACCCCGACGAAAACGAGATTCGGGAAATGATGGCCTTTGGCGACGAGCTGCGTGGCGATCAGAATGTCGATCTCGCCGTCGCGCATGGCGTCGAGGATCGCGCGGATCTGCGCCGGGCCCGCCGCGTCCGAGGAAAGCACGGCGCGGCGCGCCTGGGGCCAGCGCTCGGCGGCCTCCTCCGCCACGCGCTCCACGCCGGGCCCGCAGGCGACGAGCGCGCCGACGGCGTTGCAGACCGGGCAGGCTTCCGGCTTCGGCATCGAAAAGCCCGTGTGATGGCAGACCAGCCTGTTCTCGAAGCGATGCTCGACGAGCCAGGTGTCGGAATCCGGCGCCTTCATCCGGGACCCGCAGCGCCGGCAGATGGTGAGCGGCGCATAGCCGCGCCGGTTGAGGAAGAGCAGCGCCTGTCCGCCGGCCGCAAGCGCCTCGTCGACGCCCTGCGCGAGCGGGGGGGAGAGCCAGCGCCCCGGCTCCGGCGGCTCGCGGCGCATGTCGACAAGGGCGATGTCAGGCAGGCGCGCCCCGCCGTAGCGCGCTTCGAGCCGCGCCATTTCGTAACGGCCCTGATCGACATTGACGACCGTTTCGAGCGAAGGCGTCGCCGAAGCGAGAACGACCGGAAACCGTCCCAGCGCGCCGCGCGCCACCGCCATGTCGCGCGCCTGATAGATGACGCCGTCCTCCTGCTTGTAGGCGGCCTCGTGCTCCTCGTCCACGACGATCAGGCGAAGGTTCCTGTACGGAAGAAAAAGCGCCGAGCGCGCGCCGACCACGAGCCGCGCGCTCCCGTCGAGAACGCGTCGCCACACGCGCCGGCGCTGGGCGGCGCCGAGGTCGGAATGCCAGGCCGCCGGCTCGGCGCCGAAGCGTTCCGCGATCCGTTTGAGAAAAGGCAGGGTGAGCGCGATCTCGGGCAGCATGACGAGGGCCTGCGCGTCCGGGGCGGCGCGCAGGGCCGCCGCGACCGCTTCGAGATAGACCTCGGTCTTGCCCGCGCCGGTCACCCCGTCGAGAAGCACGGGGCGCGGCTTCTCGCGCGCGATGAGGTCGATGAGCCGGCGCGCGGCCGCCTGCTGCTCCGGCGAGAGAGCCTTGCCCGGCCGGTCCGGATCGGGGGCGGGAAAGGGCGGGTCCGGATCGATCGGCTCCGGCGCGAGCGCGCCGGCCGCGGCCAAAGCGCGCACGACGCTCTCGCTCGCCCCGGCCTTCGCGGCGAGCGCGCGCGCGGACAGAACGCCTCCTTCCGCCGCGGCCAGAACCGCTTCGCGCTGCGGCGTCATTCGCGCGGGGCGCGCGCCCGCGGGGCGATAGCCGACCAGCCCCTCGGGCGGCGCGAGCGCGTCGCCGGACCGCATGACCAGACGCAGCACGGACCCGCGCGGAAACATGGTGTAGGCCGCGACCCAGTCGACGAAATCCATGACCGCCGGCGCGAGCGGCGGGGCGTCGAGTGCAGCCTCGATCGGCTTCAGCTTCGCCGGCTCGACCGCAGGCTCCTCGTCCTCGCGGGCGGGCCAGACGACGCCGACGAGGCGGTTGGGCCCGAAGCGCGCGCGCACCCAGACGCCCGGCGCGAGCCCCGCCGAGGTTTCGGCGAGATAGTCGTAGGCTTTGTAGAGCGGCAGCGGAAACAGCACCTTGACGCGCCCGCCGTCGCGCGGCGCCGGCGCGTCGGCGGCGGTCCTCGTGTCACGCATCGTTTCCGCGTTCGCCCTCACGCTTGATCCGGCCGCCGGATTCGGCTGAATTAGCGCGCGCTTTCGGCGGCTGCGCGCCGGCGCTCCTTTTCGCGTAATGGCGGACCCATCGCAATGCGTTTTCTTCTCGCCGCTTTCGCCGCCTCGCTCGCCATGGCCGCCGCGCCGGCGCAGGCCAAGTACAGTCTGTGCAACAAGACGAGCTACGCGCTGTCGGCGGCGATCGGCTATGTGGACGGCGATCGGCTCGCCACCCGCGGCTGGTGGCGTCTGCGGCCGGGCCAGTGCAAGGTGGTGCTGACCGAGCCCGCCAATCCGGGCCGGTATTTCGTCTACGCCGAGGCGATTCCGGGCCATCGCGGCCCCCTGCGGTCGTGGTCGGGCGAAACGCCGCTTTGCGTGGAGAACGCCGGCTTCTTCAACCTGCGCAATCAGGAAGTCTGCCGCGACGACCCGACGCGCCAGCGCAGCTTCTTCGACGTCGAGGTGACGCCGGAGGCGGGCGGAACCTGGCAGACAGACTTCGCCGAAGCGTCGAATTACACCGTCTACAGCGCCGAGGTCGCGGGCGTTCAGCGCCTTCTCAGGGACCTCGGCAAGGAAGTGGGGGCGATCGACGGCGCGCTCGGGCGCGACACCCAGCGCGCGCTCGCGGCCTATCGCGCCGAAAAGGGACTCAGCGAAGGCGCGGTCATCGACGACGCGGTGATCGACGCGCTCATCGAGGACGCCAACGCGCGCGAGGCGAAGCTCGGCTTCTTTTATTGCAACAAGGCCAGCGCGCCGGTCTGGTCCGCCATCGCCGAGCCGGAAAAGGACGGCGTCTACGTCTCCAAAGGCTGGTGGAAGATCGAGCCCGGCGACTGCGCGAAGGTCATCAAGGGCGCGCTCGCGCACGATCATTTCTACGTCTACGGCGTGATCGAGGAAGGCCGCGCAGAGCGTCGCCTCGCCGGCGGCGACAGGACGTTCTGCGTCAACGCCGTCAAATTCGCCATATCGAGCGAAGCGGCATGCGCCGATCAGGAATATGACGAAGCCGTCTTCCGCCGCTTCGAGATCGGCGCCGCCCCTTCGGCCACTTTCGATTTCGTCGAGGACATGTTCGTCGCCCCGCCGGCGCAGTGAGAAGGAAAGAACCCCGAATCCGGCGACCAGATGTCCGGATTCGACGTTTCCGGCCTCTGGTTTTCAGTTTCTCATGTCCGACCTCGCCCATATCGACCGCTGGGTGTTCGACCTCGACAACACTCTATACCCGGCCGACTGTCATCTGTTCCGGCAGATCGACGCGCGCATGGCGGAATTCATCCGCGCGCGGCTGGGACTGCCGGCCGAGGAGGCGCGCCGGCTGCAGAAACGCTATTACGTCCGCTACGGCGCGACCATGGCTGGGCTGATGCGCGAACACGCCGTCGAGCCGGACGATTTTCTCGATTTCGTGCATGACATCGACCTCGCGCCGGTCGCGCCGCATCCCGAACTCGCCGCCGGAATCGCCGCCCTGCCGGGGCGCAAATACATCTTCACCAACGGATCGGCGCGGCACGCCGAGCGCGTGACGGAGAAACTCGGCCTCGCCGGCGCCTTCGACGGGATTTTCGACATCAAGGCCGCCGGCTACGCGCCCAAGCCCCGTCGCGAGACCTATGAGCGGTTCATCGCCGCCTTCGCCGTCGAGCCGTCCCGCGCGGCGATGTTCGAGGACCTGGCGCATAATCTCGAAACGCCGTCGGCGCTCGGCATAACGACCGTGCTCGTGTGCTCCTCGGCCGACTGGGTCGCCGACGAGCCGGCGGACAAGCGCCCCGCCCGGCCGGGCGACTCGCATCCCCATGTCCATCATGTTACGGACGACCTTGCGGGATTCCTCGCCCGAATCGCCGCGAATTCCAGCAGAAAAGAAGCCCTTCGATGACCGACACGACCGACCTTGCCCGCATCATCGACTCCGCCTGGGAAAAACGCGCCGATATAGGCTTCGACGCCAAGGGCGAAGTCCGCGACGCCGTCGAAGCCGCGCTCGGCCTGCTCGACAGCGGCGCGGCGCGCGTGGCCGAACCGGTCGAGACCGGCGGCGCGAACCGGCGCGACTGGCGCGTCAATCAGTGGCTGAAGAAGGCCGTCCTTCTGTCGTTCCGGCTCAACGACAACCGTCTCGTCGACGGCGCGCCGGGCCCGTGGTGGGACAAGGTTCCGACGAAATTCGCTTCGTGGACGGAGGAAAACTTTCGCAAGGCCGGATTCCGCGCCGTGCCGCCGGCGACCGTGCGGCGCGGGGCCTATATCGCGCCGAGCGCGGTGCTGATGCCGTGCTACGTCAATATCGGCGCCCATGTCGGCGAGGGGGCGATGATCGACACCTGGGCGACGGTCGGCTCCTGCGCGCAGGTGGGCGCGAACTGCCACATATCCGGCGGCGTCGGCATCGGCGGCGTCCTGGAGCCCCTGCAGGCGAATCCGGTGATCATCGAGGATCACGTCTTCATCGGCGCGCGCTCGGAAGTGGCCGAAGGCGTGATCGTGCGCGAGGGCGCGGTGCTGTCGATGGGCGTCTATCTCGGCGCCTCGACGAAGATCGTCGACCGGGCGACGGGCGACGTTCTTTACGGGGAAATTCCGCCCTATTCGGTCGTCGTGCCTGGAACGCTCCCCTCCGACAAGGGCGGGCCCAGCCTTTACTGCGCCGTCATCGTCAAGCGGGTCGACGAAAAAACCCGCGCGAAAACCAGCGTCAACGAGCTCTTGCGGGGATAATCCCCTTCCGCGCGGCTCGCGGCCGCGCGCGTAAGTCGTTTACGGACGGATAACGCCTCGCGGAGAGGGCTGCGTCTACGGCGCTATTTTCATCTCGGGGACGAACTTCTCACGCATCAGGACCAGCTCCTCTGCTGAGGTCGGATGCAGCGCGCAGGTCTCGTCGAACTGACGCTTGGTCACGCCGGCCTTCACCGCGATCGCCAGGCACTGGATCATCTCCGGCGCGCCTTCGCCGACGATGTGAACGCCGACGACGCGGTCGCTCTCGCCGTCGACGACCAACTTCATCAGCGTGCGATGCTCGGCGCCCGACAGCGTGTTCTTCATCGGCCGGAAATCGGTTTTGTATATATCGACGGAAGCGAAACGCTTGCGCGCTTCATGCTCGGGATAGCCGACGGAGCCGACCGGCGGAGTCGAGAACACCGCCTTCGGAATGAAGTCGTAATCCATCTTCGTCGGGCGGCCCATGAACTCGGTCTCGGCGAAGGCCGCGCCCTCGCGGATCGCGACGGGAGTGAGGTTCACCCGGTCGGTGACGTCGCCGATGGCGAAGATGCTCGGAACGGAAGAGCGCGACCATTCGTCGACCTTCACCGCGCCGTTCCGGCCGAGCGCGACGCCCGCTTCTTCGAGCCCGAGGCCGGCGGTGTTCGGCCGGCGGCCCACCGCCCAGAAAATAAGATCGGCGTCGATGTGATGGCCGTTCGACAGATACGCGCGCTTTTCGTCGCCTGAGAGCTTCTCGATCTTCTCGAACACCGCCTGAGTGACGACGCGCACGCCGAGGCGCTTCAGCTCTTCATGGACCTGGACGGAGATGTCGCGGTCGAAATAGCGCAGGATGTCCTCGCCGCGATAGACGAGGCAGACTTCCGCCCCGAGCCCGCGGAAGATGCAGGCGAACTCCACCGCGATATAGCCGCCGCCGGCGATGATCACATGCTTCGGCAGGCGCTCCAGATGAAACGCCTCATTGGAGGTGATTGCGAGCTCATGGCCGGGGACGGACTCGTCCACCCAGGGCGCGCCGCCCGCGGCGATGAGAATTCTCTCCGCCGTGACATCGCGGCCCTCCTTGACCAGATGAACCGTATGCGGGCCTTTCACGACCGCGCGGGTCTCGAAAATATCGACGCCGGCGTTTTTCAGGTTACGGATGTAAATTCCGTTGAGGCGGTCGATTTCTTCATCCTTGTTCTCGATCAGCTTCGTCCAGTCGAAGGACACGTTCTGCGCCGTCCAGCCATAGCCCTTCGCCTCGTGGAAGGCGTGGCCGAACTCGGCCGCATAGACGAGGAGCTTCTTGGGCACGCAGCCGCGAATGACGCAGGTCCCGCCGACCCGATATTCCTCCGCGATCCCGACCCGCGCGCCGGCCATCGCCGCCATGCGCGAGGCGCGCACGCCGCCCGAGCCCGCGCCGATGGTGAAGAGGTCGTAGTCGTATGCGCTCATGCTCGTCCTTTCGGATGCGTCCCGCCTCATGCTAGCATCCGCCCGACGCTTGAGGGGGGACAGATGGAACAACAGGTGGAATCGATCGCCGCGATCGCGGGCCTCATCATAACGCTCATCGTGTTCACCGTGCGACAGCACGCCGTGCACGTTGCGGCGGTCCGCGACACTTATATGAAACTTGAGCTGAGCTCCAACGAGATTTTCCGTTTCGAAGCCGACAAGGCGGCGATTCTGGCGCCCTATCACGCCGCATCCTGCCCCGCCCTCGCCCGCTCGCCGGAATGCGATCTGATAGCAGAGAATTTTTACCTTCAGCAGCTGAACCTGTTCGAGGTCTCCGTCCGCTTTCGCAAGAATGGCGTCATGGAAAAGTCCGTCTTCGGAAGCTGGGTCGCGTGGTATTACGAAGTGCTGACGAGCTGGCATTTCAGGGAGTTGTGGCCGGATCTGCGTCTGCATTACACGCCGGAGCTGCGCGCGATTTTCGACGACCCGGTCGCAACCTTCGATGAGAAAGCCGATGACGGGCCCAGACGGCGCGCATTTTTCGCCCATGTGGCGAAAGTCCTGAAATGTCGAATCATCCGCGACTGGCTTGACGAAAAACGTCCGGGGCGCGGGAGCCGCCATGCCTGACCGCCACGACATTACGGTCCTGTCCGCGCGCGCCGAAGCCGAGGCGGCGGCGCGTTTCGCCGCCGCGCTTTTGAAGAAGCAGCCGGATTACATTTCCCACGGCGAGGTTCAAGGCGGACGCAGTCCGGACGGCGCGCGCTGGGCCGACGATCTCGAAGCGCGGCTCGCCGCCGAGTTCGCCGCCGCCATAGACGATCCTGACACGGATGTTCTCCTCGCGCGAGACGCGAACGGGGCTCTTGCAGGCTTCGCGCTGCTCGCCCTGCGCGACGAGGGCGCGGGGCCTTTCGGCGTGATCGAGGACATCGCCGTCGCGCCCGAGGCGCGCGGTTCCGGCCTCGGGCGCAGCCTCGTCGCCGAAGCCGAAGCCCGCGCCCGGCGGCGCGGCGCGCGGTGGATGTGGCTCGAAAGCGGCCTGCGAAACGCGGCGGCGCATCGGTTTTTCGAGAACCTGGACTACCGGCCCGCATCGAAGGTCTTCGGCAAGCCGCTCGCCGACTGATCGCCTTCACATCGGCAGGAAACCGATGCCGTCGCGGAACCGCGCGTCGTTGAACTCCATCACCTCGATCCGGAAGGTGTCGAGAAACTCGCGGTGGATCGCCTCGAAGATCGGATCGAGCGCGCCGTCGAAGGCGAGCGGCGTCCGGATGCGCGGCTGGCTCGCCACGAAGACGTCGAAACTGTCGCCGACGACCTCGGCGACGACGGCCGCGCGCAGCCACAAAGCGCCCGAATCCTCCGCATTGCCGACAATCAGCGACACGCCGAAACGCACGGGCTCGAGAATGACGACGGGACGTTTCGAAAAGCTGAAGGCCTCGTCGCCGTAATCCCGGCGCGGATCGAAAGGGCCTTCGGGCGGCACGCCCGCCACGCAGCGCCGCTCGCAGCCGAGCCAGGCGTGGAAGCCGTCGATCACCGCCTCGCCCAGCGCCTTGCAGCGCAGAAGGTTCTGGAACGCCGCCTCGCCATAGGCGCTGATGGCGCGCTTGAGCTCCTCATATTTCGTCTCAGCCATGGCGCTCTCCATTTAGGGACGCGAAGCCGCGCCGGACGACTCAGCGCGCAGGCGGCCTCAGGACTTCGACGCCGTCCGCCGTTCCGAAAATGACCCGCTCGGCCATGCGCAGGAAGAGCCCGGTCTCGACCACGCCCGGAATGCTTTTCAGCGCGCCGTCGAGCAGCGCCGGTTCGTGAATGCGCCGCGCGCGGCAATCGACGACGAGATTGCCGCCGTCCGTGACGAAGGCCGCGCCGTCCGGGCGATGGCGCAGCGCGATATCGCCGGGCAGGCCCTGCGCGACGAGCGCTTCGCGGATACGCCGCGCCGTGAGCCCGTAGGCGAAGCGGTCGATCTCCACCGGCAGGGGAAAGGCGCCGAGCTCCGCGACCTTTTTCGAAGCGTCCGCGATGACGACGAATCGCTTCGCGACCGCGGCGACGATCTTCTCGCGCAGGAGCGCCCCGCCGCCGCCCTTGATGAGATCGCCGCGCGCGTCGACCTCGTCGGCGCCGTCCACCGCAAGGTCGATCACGGTCGTCTCATCCGGTTCGATCAGTTCGACCCCCGCGGCTTCGGCGCGCCGGCTGGTATCCTCCGAGGTCGGAACGCCTTTGACCGAGAGTCCGTTGCGGACCGCCTCGCCCAGCAGATCGATGAAATGCGCCGCCGTCGAGCCGGTGCCGAGACCGAGGGTCATGCCGTCCGCGACGAGCGTCATCGCCTCGGCGGCGGCGCGGCGCTTCATGGCGTCTGCGCTCATGCGGCGACCCGCTTTTCTGAGGTCGTTCGCGCGCTCACTCCTTCTCCTCCCGGCTGTTGGCGCGGCGGAAGCGCGCGGCCCAGCCTTTGATCTCCGCCTGCCGGCCGCGGGCGACGGCGAGCGCATCCTCCTCGACGTTCCGTGTAATGACAGATCCGGAGCCGACATAGGCGCCGCGCCCGATCGAGACCGGCGCGACCAGCGCCGAATTCGAGCCGATGAAGGCGCCCTCGCCGATCTCGGTGCGGTGCTTGCGGAACCCGTCGTAATTGCAGGTGATGGCTCCCGCGCCGATATTGGCGCGCGCCCCGACTTCGGCGTCGCCCACATAGGCCAGATGATTGACCTTGGCGCCCTCGCCGATCTGCGCCTTCTTGACCTCGACGAAATTGCCGACGCGCGCGCCGGCGCCGATCTCGGCGCCCGGACGCAGGCGCGCGAAGGGCCCGACGACGGCGCCCGGCGCGATGCGCGCGCCCTCGATGTGAGAAAAGGCCCGCACCGTCGCGCCGTCGGCGATCTCCACGCCGGGGCCGAAAAAGACGCCCGGCTCGATCACGACGTCGCGTCCGACCTTCGTGTCCCAGGAGAAATACACCGTCTGCGGATCGATGAGCGTCGCGCCCGCCGCCATCGCCGCTTCGCGCAGGCGCGCCTGGAAGATCGCCTCGACGGCGGCGAGCTCGGCGCGGGCGTTGACGCCGAGCGCTTCGCTCTGCTCGCCCTCGACGACGGCGAAGCGCCGCCCCGAAGCGCGCGCCGTCGCCACGACGTCGGTGAGATAATACTCCCCCTTGGCGTTGTCGTTCGTGAGCCGCGGCAGCGCTTCGCGCAGAAACGCCGCGTCGACGGCCATCAGGCCGGCGTTGCACAGGGTGATCGCGCGCTCTTCCGCCGAGGCGTCCTTCGCTTCGATGATCGCGGCGAGCGCGCCGTCGCCGTCGCGCACGAGCCGGCCATAGGCGCCGGGACTGTCCGTGCGGAAGCCGAGGACCGCGCCGGCCTCTCCTTGAGCGCGCGCGACGAGGCGGGACAGCGTCTCGGGGCGCGCGAGCGGCGTGTCGGCGTAGAGAATGAGCACGACGCCGTCGAAGCCTTCGAGCGCGGGAAGCGCCCTGGCGACCGCGTCGCCGGTGCCGCGCGGCGGCGCCTGGACCGCGATCGCCGCGTCGGGCCGCAAGGCCCGCGCAGCCTCCCCCACCTCGGGCGCCTGGTCTCCGATCACGACGACGAGACGCTGCGGGCAGAGCGCGCCGGCGGACGCCATCGCATGGGCGAGCATCGACCGGCCTGCGACTTCATGCAGCACCTTGGGTTTGGCCGAGCGCATCCGCTCGCCTCGCCCCGCCGCCAGAATCACCGCGGCGATCGCCTGTTCGCTCATCGTTCCTCGCCTGTCGCCCTGCGACGACTCTTTGTTGCTTCGCGCGGCTCGCCAGAATCGACGGATGCCTTTAATCGGGAGCCTTTGCGCGATTCGCTGGCCGCGCGCGGCGGCCGCGCCGGCTTTTGTGGCTTTCCCGGGCGGAGATGTAAATGCGCAGCGATCTCGACGGCGTGACGGCGATTTTCGACCTCGACGGCACGCTCATAGACACCGCAGACGATCTCGCCGCCGCCATGAATCACGCGCTGGCGCGCGCCGGGCTGAAGCCGGTTCCGGCCGGGGACGTGCGCCATCTCGTCGGCCATGGGGCGCGGGCCATGCTGGCGGGCGGCTTTGAGCGGGCGGGCGCGCCGGCGCCCGACCCGGCGGCGATGGAGGCGCATCTCGCCGCCTTTCTCGACTACTATCTCGCCCATATCGCCGACCGCTCGCGCCCCTTCCCTCATGCGGCGGAGACGGTCGAGGCGCTGCGGGCGGCGGGCGCGAAGACCGCCATCTGCACCAACAAGCGCGAGGCGCCGGCCCGCCGGCTGATCGACGCGCTCGGCCTGACCGGCCTGTTCGACGCGATCGTCGGCGGCGACACGGCGGGCGCGCCCAAACCGGACGCGGCGCCGGTACGCCTGTGCCTTGAAGCGACGGGCGCGCGCCGGGGCGTCTTCGTCGGGGACAGCGACACGGACATCGCCGCGGCGGCCGCCGCCGGCCTGCCCTGTCTGGCGGCGTCGTTCGGCTACGGCCCGCTCGCGCGCGCCGGCGAGGCCCGGGCGCTCTTCGACGATTACCGGGCGCTGCCGGCGCTGGTGCGGACCGTTCTCGCCTGAACCCCTCAGCTCGCTTGCGGAAGCGGCCGTCTGGGCATGCCGTTGACCATGTCGCTGCGCACATCCGTGCGCGCCGAGCGCATGGCCGCCACGAAGCCCTCGTCGCGCGTCTCGATATCCACCTCGAACCCGCGCTTGCGCCAGAACTCCTTGATCTGGGCCGCGAGCCGCGCGGCGCCGTCCCGAGTGCAGTAATCAGACATCGATTACCTCTGATGCATACAGCCGTTTACCCGGGCAGAATATAAGCTATGCTGATTTTATCAAGAGGGTATCAGCGAGAAATGCACCGGCTAGTTTACTCCAAACGTTGGCATATCAATAGCTTCTATGCTGCATCGCAAAAAATTTGACAGAATCGTCTCCAGTAATATAAGTTTTACTTATGAGAGTGGAGCTGCGCCATGCGTGATTTCCTGACGTTCGACTCCCCCGCCACCATCGGCGAGCGCATCCGGCTCGCGCGCAAGGCCTCGGGCCTCAACCAGGCCGCCCTCGCCGAGCGCATCGGCGTGACGCAGCCGGCGGTCGCCAACTGGGAGAGCGGCGTGCACGACCCGCGGCGGCTGATGCTGGCGCGCCTGGCCGAAGCGCTCGCCGTGCCGCTCGACTGGCTCGCCGGCGGCGCGCGCTCAACCCATGAACGCGACACGCACCCGGCTGCGGCCTATTTGCGCCGGCCGATCCATCACACGCCGGTCATCAGCTTCCGCGACGCAGCGCGCTTCATCGACGACACGAGCCCCGACCCGCATTCGATGGCCGAAGACTACATCCCCGTCACCACCGCCATTCACAAGGCTTTCGCGCTGTTCATCTCCGACGAGGCGGTCGATCTCGCCTTCCCCAAGGACACGCTCGTCGTCATCGACTACATGGATCGTCGGCCTACGGACGGCGCTTTTTGCCTGGCCGCGCCGTTCAATTTTCCGATCCTGCGCCGCTGGCGGGAGAGCCCGCCGCGCCTGGAGCCGCAATCGAGCGACCCCGCGCACAAAACCATCATGCTCGACCATGATCCAAAGATCATCGGCTGCGCGCGGGTTTCCATCCGCATCCATTAGGCGATAATCCTGATAAAGATCGTTTTCCTGATCACGCCGCGTGTTTCGAATAGCGCGCCTTGACCCGCGGCGCGGCGCGGCGCGCCTCCGAGAAAGCCTTGCGCGCCGCGGCGAGAAGGGCGGCGAAAGTCTCCCCGTCGCCGCCCTCATGAGCGGCGGCCTCGATCTCGCGGCAGAGCGTCGCGAGCTTCTGCGCGCCGACATTGAGACACATGGACTTGAGCGCATGCGCGGCCTTCTTGATCTCCGCGCGGTCGGCACTCCTGACTGCGCGGGCGAGCCGCGCGAAGGCCGGCGGCGCGTGGGTTTCGAACAAGGCGACGGCGCGCGCGACGAGATCGCCGGAGGCGGCCTGCATCCGCGCGAGCTCTTCGAGCGCGACGGGGTCGAACGCCTCGGCCTCGTCCGCGCCGCCCGCCGGCGGCGCGCCTTCGAGCTCTTCATCCGTTTGCAGAACGACGCCGTCCGTGTCGGCCGGCCGCAAAAAGGCGCCCAGCGCGGCGGCCAGCCGCTCGATGTTGAACGGTTTGGCGATATAGTCGTTCATGCCGGCCGGCCGCCATTCGCGCTCCGCGCCGGCCACATGCGCGGTGAGCGCGATGATCGGGACCGGCGCGGCGCCCGCTTCGGCTTCGCGCCGGCGGATGGCGCGGGTCGCCTCGAAGCCGTCCATGCCGGGCATCGAGCAGTCCATCAGGATAAGGTCGAAATCCGCCGCCGCCGCGGCCTCGACCGCCGCGCGGCCGTCTTCGACGAGCGTCGCCTCGACGCCGAGCCGCGCCAGCGCCTCGCGCACCACTTCGCGGTTGACCGCGCTGTCGTCGGCCACGAGAACCTGCGCGCCGTCGAAAGAGGGCAGATCGACCCGCGCCGGCGCGGCGCGGCGCGCGGCCTCGCGTCCGCGCAGACGACCGTCGAGGACGCGCTCGATCTGATCCGTCACCTCATGGCGCGACAGCGGCTTGATGAGCAGATCCTCCGCCACCCCCGACTCGAGCAGCCTGTCGGCGTCCGCTTCGCCCAGCTCGCTGACGCATACCCGCGCGGGCACCCACTGCTCCGGGCCGCCTGGCGCGCTCTCATGAAGAGCGTCGAGAAAACGGGGCGAGGCGAAGATGACATCCGCATACGCCATATGCGCGGCGATGGACGTCTCTTCGTCGAGGATCTGCGCGGCGATTCCCGCTTCCTCGAGATAGCGCGCGAGGGTGCGCGCAGTCGCCGGCCCCGAAACGGCGATCACGGCGCGCATGTCGCGCGGCGCTTCGCGCATCGGTCGCGGCGCGTCGACCGCTTCGGTCGGGATGACGAAATGAAAACGCGAGCCTTTGCCTTCCACGCTGGACACGCCGATCTCTCCGTCCATCGCCTCGACGAGCCGGCGGCAGATGGCGAGCCCCAGACCCGTGCCGCCGAACTTGCGCGTCGTCGTCTGGTCGGCCTGCGAGAACGCCTCGAAAATATCGGCGAGCTTATCATTCGAGATGCCGACGCCGGTGTCGGATACGGAGAATTCGATCCGGCATGCGCCGTCCGGCGCGGGCACGCGCCTGGCCGAGACGACGACGGCGCCCTTTTCGGTGAACTTCAGCGCGTTGTTGATGAGATTCGACAGGATCTGGTTGAGGCGCACCGGATCGCCGCGCACGGTTTCCGGCACGTCGGGGCCGACATAGGCGGCCAGATCGACGCCCTTGGCCGAGGCGCGCTCCCAGAACAGGCCGACCACGTCGTTGATGACGTCGACCGGCCTGACCGAAATGCGTTCGAGCTCGAGCCGGCCGGCTTCGATCTTCGACAGGTCGAGAATGTCGTTGATGATCGCAAGCAGGCTGCGGCCGGACTTGACGATCACGTCGGCGTAGCGCTTCTGGCGCGGCGCGAGATCCGCCCGGCTCAACAGCTCCGCCATGACCAGCATGCCGTTCATCGGGGTGCGGATTTCATGGCTCATGGCGGCCAGGAACTCCGACTTCGCCATATTGGCCGCTTCGGCCGCCTCCTTCGCGCGTTCGAGCTGGCGGGTGCGTCTTCGCACCATCTTCTTCAGATTGCGCTGATGGGCGAGGAGCTGCGCGTCGCGGGCCTCGATCTCGTCCAGCATGGCGTTGAAGGAATCGACGAGCGCCCCGATTTCGTCATCGGTCCGCCGGACCGCGCGCCGGCTGAAATCGCCGGTCTCGCGGATCGCGCCCATGACGCGCGCGAGCGACACGATCGGACGCATCGCCGCCCGTTGCAGGCGCAACGCGATCAGCAGGCCGATGCTCGCCGCATAGACGGCGGCCGCGAGGGCGTCCCACAGCAGCGCGCCGATGCGCCGGGCGAGCGCCGACGCATCGGCGTAAACCCACACCCGCCCGATCGTCTCGCCGTCGCGGCGCACCGGCGCGGCGACCACGGTCGACCCTTCGCGCAGCATCGCCAGCGCCCTGGCGAAAGCCGGCCGCAGATCGGGCCCGCGAACGAGCGCGCCGTCCGGCGGCGCGAGGCCGAATTCGGCGAAGACCTCGCCTTGCGCCGTCTCCACGCGGACGAAATCGATCGTCGGATTGTCCAGCGCGCCCTTTATCGCGGCGCTCGCCGTCTGTCGGTCGCCGGCCGCGAGCGGCTCGGCCGCGAGCGCGGCCAGCATGCTCGCCGTCGTCGCCAGCTCCGCCGTCCTGTCCGCGCCGTAGCGCGCGATTTCGCGCCATACCGTGAACGCCGTGAATATGGCGACGGCGCCGAAGACGGCGGCGACGACAAGCGTCGCCAGCCGGCCGCGCAGGGTCGGATTGTGCCGTTTTACGCGCAAACCGATGGCGCCCCTTGTAAAAATTCCTTTCGACCATGCCGTTAATTAATTGCGAATTGCTTGCCTCGGCCGCATGGAAAGCAGTCCTTAAGAATATTTTGAAACGGTCGGCGCAGGCCCTTGGGAGACTCTGGCCGCCGTGACCGGGAGCAGTCAGACCGCTATCGCGCCGGCGCGCATCCTGTTCGCCGACGACGATCCGATCATGCTGGAGCTCGCTGCGGCGCGGCTCGTCGAGGCCGGCCACGACGTCATGACGGCCGAGGACGGCGAGACCGCGCTCGCGCTTGTTGAAGGGAACGGCGCGGAGCTCGTCATCTCCGATCTCGACATGCCGGCGATGGACGGGTTCGAGCTTACCCGCCGCATCCGGGCCGCGCCGCATCTGGCCGAGATCCCGGTCATCGTGGTCACCGGCAGCGACCATGCGAGCGCCGTCGAGGCGGCCTTCGCGGCGGGAGCCACCTCCTTTCTCGCCAAGCCCATCAACTGGACGCTGTTCAACCAGTCGGTCATGTTCGTGCTGAAGGCGAGCCGCGACCAGCGCGCGCTGCGCGAGGCGCGCGATCAGGCCGAGGCCGGCGCGCGCTTCAAGGACAGCCTGCTCTCGGTGATGAGCCACGAGCTCAGAACGCCGCTCAACGCCATCATCGGCTTCGGCCAGATCCTGCGCGAGCAGTTCGACGCCGAGCGCGATCATCTGCATCGTGAATATGCGGAGTACATCATCGACAGCGGCAAGCGCCTGCTCGACGCCGTGTCCGACATTCTTCTGGTTTCGGACGCGCGCTCGGGCCCGATCGCGATCGCGGAAGCGGACTGCACGGCGCGCGAGATCGTCGAGACGGCCTGCGCCGAAGTCGCCGGCCAGGCCTCGCTCGCCCAGGCGCGCCTGTCGGTCGCGCTCGAAGCGCCGGACCTGACGCTCTTCGCCGATCGCGCGCTGCTGGCGCGGGCCCTCGCCAAGCTTGTCGACAATGCGATCAAGTTCTCCCCCCGCGGCGCGCGCGTGGTGGTCGGCGCCGCTTCGCCCCGCCAGGGCGGCCTCGTCTTCGTGGTGAAGGACGAAGGGCCCGGCGTCGCGCCCGAGCGGCTCGCCGCGCTCGCCAAGCCGCTCGCGCCGGCCGACCTCAGCCCGCGCCGCGCCGAGGAAGGACTCGGCCTCGGCCTGCCGCTCGCCCGGGCGGTCGCCGCCGCCCATGGCGGACGCTTGCGCATCGAGTCCCCGCCGAAGGGCGGGACGACCGCGCTCATCGCGCTGCCGGCCGCGCGCGTGCGCCGCGCCGGCGGCGCCGGCCAGGCTCGATTGGCGAAAGCGCGTTTGTCCGGCGGCCCGGCTTGACGCCGGCCGCCGCGCCTTTATGACTGCCTGCTTCCGGCGCGGCGCCGCGCCCGCCGGAGACCTTGAACGATCAAGGGCGCGTAGCTCAGCGGGAGAGCACTACGTTCACACCGTAGGGGTCGCTGGTTCGAACCCAGCCGCGCCCACCATTTTTCGCCTAATGGCGCATAATGGCGCGCGGCCTCCTTGGCGAGACGCTTTGATGCGCGCGCCGGGCGCCGGCTTTAAGATTGGTTCATTCAAATTAGCGCTTAATTAAACGGCCCGCCCCTAGGCTCGCCGCAATCGCGGAAGCGGAGCGGTCGATGTCTGGAAACCCTCGCCGGGTTTATTGTTTCGAGGATGATCCGTGCACGCTCGAAAAGCTGCATCGAGTCATCGATGAAAACGAAGCCGTCGCCGCCCGCTATTTCGACGCGCCCGGCGCCCTCGCCGCCGCGCAGCGGACCGCGCCGGCGGACGTCGCGATTCTCGGCGGAGAGACCGCCGAGGCGCTCGCCCTCGTCGCCGAGATTCACGCCGCTTCGCCGCAGACGCTGTGTCTTGTTTTGTCCGGTCCGGTCGAGCTCGACGCCTTGCTTGCGGCGGTCGGCGGCGCCGTCTTCCGTCTGACGCCGCAGCCGGCGGACGCGGACGATCTGCGCGGCGCGCTCGCGGAAGCCCTCGCCGCCCTCGCCTTGCGCGATCTGCAGCGCGCGGCGGGCGGCGATCTTGCTGCGAGCGGACACACCCGCACGCCGGTGATGCTGCTCGATTCGGCCCTGCGCGTGATCTACGCCAACGACGAAGCGGCCGATCTCATGCAGGACGGCGCGACTTTCGCGCTGGATACGGACGAGACGCTGATCGCGGCCGACCCGGCCCAGGCGCCGGCCTTTCGCGCCTTTCTGCGCCTGGCCGTCGTCAGCAGGGGACGCGGCGCGCCGCGCGCCTTCAGGCTCTCGCGCGGGCCCGGACGCGCGCCCGTTTCGCTTTGCGCGGCGGGCGCCGGCGAGGGACTGAAGCTCCTGATCGCCGATCCCGAGCGCAAGGGCGGGCCGTCGCCGGCGAGCATCGGCGCGGCGCTCAATATCGGCGAGCCGGAAGCGCGCGTCGTGCATGGCCTCGCGCTCGGCATGGATATCGGCCAGGCCGCCGGCGCGGCGGGCCTGTCGGTCGCGGCGGCGCGCGCGCATATGAGAACCGCCTTCGACAAGACCGGCGCGGCGCGGCCGGCGGACCTCGTCCGCCTCGCCCTGCTCGCCGGAGCATGACGTATACGGAGCAATTATTTCGCCGTCCAAGGGACCGGCCAGCGCGGAGTCTGACATGAAACACGGAAAGGAACGGCGCAAGCACGAACGGACGGTTATCGACTGCGCCGTGCGCTTCACGATCGCCGACGGGCCTGAAGCGACGGGCCGGCTCGTCAACATTTCCGAGGGCGGCCTTGCGATCGCGACCGACAAAACGGCCGCGGTCGGCGAGGAAGCCCTCGCCTATCCCGATGGGCTCGGGCGGCTCGCCGGCAAGGTGGTGCGGGTCTTCGAAGGCGGCTTCGCGATGGCGCTGACCTTGAGCGACATCCAGCGCGCCCATCTGGCCAAGCGCATTCTGGCGGCCAAGACCGGCGCGCCCTATCTGCGCCTGCTCGAGCGGCGCGCCGGCGACCGGGTGAAGCTCAATCTGCCGGCGACCGCCTTTCTGACGGCGACGAGCGAGACCTTCGCCTGCGAGGTCCTCGACCTTTCGGCGGAGGGCGCGGGGATCAAATCGGACATCCGCCCCGCGCTCGGCGAAGAGGTGAAGATCGGGGCCCTGCAGGGGCGGGTCTGTCGCCACACCGCCGCCGGCTTCGCCATCCGCTTCGCGAAAGGCGAGGACGCGCCGGAGCGTTTGACGGCCTGAGCCGCGGCGTCATTTCCAGATCGACCGGCCGGAGCCGGGCAGGCCGAGCGCGGGCCACAGCGCGTCGACGCGGCGGATCACCTCCTCGCTCATCCGGATTTTCTCGCCCCATTCCCGCTTCGTCTCGGGCGGCCATTTGTTGGTGGCGTCGAGGCCGATCTTCGAGCCGAGCCCGGACTCCGGCGAGGCGAAATCGAGATAGTCGATCGGCGTGTTCTCGATCACCGTGATGTCGCGCGCCGGATCCATCCGCGTCGCGATCGCCCACATCACGTCCCTCCAGTCGCGCGCGTCGATGTCGTCGTCCACGACGATGATCCACTTGGCGTACATGAACTGGCGCAAATAGGACCACGCGCCCATCATCACCCGCTTTGCGTGGCCCGGATAAGCCTTCTTCATCGAGATGACGGCGATGCGGTAGCTGCACCCCTCGGGCGGCAGCCAGAAATCGACGATCTCGGGAAACTGCTGGCGCAGGAGCGGAATGAACACCTCGTTCAGCGCTTCGCCGAGCACGCTCGGCTCGTCCGGCGGGCGGCCCGTGAAGGTGGAGAGATAGATCGGATTCTTCCGCATGGTGATCGCCGAGACGGTGAACACCGGAAACTTCTCGACGGCGTTGTAGTAGCCCGTATGGTCGCCATAGGGACCTTCGTCGGCGTACTCGTCGAGCGAAACATGGCCTTCGAGCACGATCTCGGCCTCGGCCGGAACCTTCAGCGGCACGGTTCTGCAATCGACGAGCTCCGCCTTGCGCCCGCGCAGGAGCCCCGCGAAATGATATTCCGACAACGTGTCCGGCACGGGCGTGACGGCTGCGAGAATGATCCCGGGATCGGCGCCGATCACCGCCGCGGCGGGCAGCGGCTCGCGTCTTTCCTGCTTCCATCGGGCGTGCTGCTGCGCGCCGCCGCGATGGGCGAGCCAGCGCATGATCGTCCGGTTTCGGCCGATCTTCTGCATACGGTAGATGCCGAGATTGAAGTCGTCTTCGCGCCCCGCGCCCGGCCCCTTCGTGACCACGAGCGGCCAGGTGATGAGCGGCGCCGGCTCGCCCGGCCAACAGGTCTGGATCGGCAGCAGATCGAGATCGACCGCGGCGCCTTCGAGCACGACCTCCTGACAGGGCGCGCCCCAGTCCCGCGCCGACGGCTTCATGGCGAGCACCGTCTTGGCGAGGGGCAAAAGCCCCATCGCCTCCTTCAGCCCGCCCGGCGGCTCGGGCTGGCGCAGAAAGGCGAGCGTCTCGCCCGCCGCCCGCAGCGCAGCCGCGTCGGCGCGATCCTCCCCGCCCAGGGTCACGCCCATGGCGACGCGCCGGACCGTTCCGAAGAGATTGACCAGCACCGGGATCGACGAGATCGAACCGTCGGCCTTCACCGGCTTCTCGAACAGCACGGCCGGGCCGCCCTCGGCCAGAAGCCGGGTCTGAATTTCGGTCATCTCAAGGACGGTCGAGACCGGCTCGGTCACGCGCGCAAGCTCGCCGGCGGCCTCCAGCTTCTCCAGAAACTCGCGCAAGGATTTGTAAGCCATGGAATTTTCCCTCATCGGGCGGCGCGGCGCGAGATTATCCCCCCGCGTTCGCTTGCGTCCCGCCGCCATGCGGCTTAATCATTTGTGAAGGGAATTTTAAGCGCGGATTACCGACTCCGCCTTTACGATGGCGCATGCAAGCCCTATTTCTGACGCGATCGGGGGCTTGGCTGCGCGGATTGCGTTTAGCGCCTTAAAGCGCGCATGTTCTTGGGAGCGGCGTTCGGCATGCTGCCGATAGTGCATCAGTTGGTTGGAAGCGTCTTCGTAGTCACCGGCGCCATTCTGACGCCCACGCCCGTTCCCATCGGCCTCATCCTTCTCACTATCGGTCTGGCGCTGCTCGCGCCCTACATGCCGCCGGTGCAACGGCTGGTGCGCGCCATTCGGCGCAGATGGCCGAATATCGACCGCTCCCTGCGCCGCAACCGCGACCGGTTTCCGCCGGTCATCCGCGCCACCATCGACAAGACCTGCCCGCAAACGCCCCCCGCCGAATAGGAGAGCCCGCCAGGCGTCGCGCCTGGCCTGGCCTCGCCTTGACGCATGTCGCGCGGCTGCGGCAAAACGCCCGCCTTCGTCCGCGCTCGCCCGAAAGCCGCCGTCATGCGCATCGCCATCGTCGAGACCGGCGCGCCGCCGCCCGCGCTCAAACGCCGCCACGGCGGCTATCCGCAAATGCTGGAGCGGCTTCTCGCGCCGTTCCTGCCCGGCGCTTCGTTTCCGGTTTTTTCCGTATTCGAGGGCGCGCCGCCGCCGCCCCTCGCCGCCTTCGACGGCCTTCTTCTCACCGGCTCGCCCGCCGGCGTCTATGAACCACACGCCTGGATCGCGCCGCTCGAAGCGCTCGTCCGCGACGCGGCGCGCGCGGGCAAGCCGCAGGTCGGCGTCTGCTTCGGTCATCAGCTGATGGCGCAGGCGTTCGGCGGACGCGTTGAGAAGTCCGACAAGGGCTGGGGCGTCGGCGCGCATAGCTACGACGTCTTCGCGCCGCGGGACTGGATGCGGCCTTTCGCGCGGCGCATCGCCTGCGCCGTCTCCCATCAGGACCAGGTGACGCAGCTCCCGCCGGGCGCGGTTCGCCTGGCGGGCTCGGACTTCTGCCCCAACGGCGCGCTGGAATATCCGGGCGCGCCGGCCGTTTCGTTCCAGATGCATCCGGAGTTCGACCACGCGTTCGCCGCGGATCTCATCCGCGCCCGGCGCGAGCGGATTCCCGCCGCCCTCGCCGACGAGGCGCTGGCGAGCCTTCAGCGCGAGACCGACCGCATGCGGATCGCCCAGTGGATCGCCGCTTTCTTTCAATCGGCCTGAGGAGAAGACGGCCATGACGGAGATGACGCTCTATATCGGCGACAGGAACCTGTCGTCCTGGTCGCTGCGGGCCTGGCTCGTGCTGAAACAGGCCGGCGCGGCGTTCCGCGAACAGGTGATGCGCCTCGACCGGCCGGACACGCGCGACGCCCTGCGCCGGGTCTCCCCGTCGGGGCTCGCGCCCTGTCTCGCGCACGGCGACGTTCGCATCTGGGACTCCCTCGCCATCGCGGAATACGCGAACGAGCTGTTTCCGGAAAAGGCGCTTTGGCCGGCGGACCGCGCCGCGCGGGCGCTGGCCCGCGCGGTTTCGGCGGAGATGCATTCGGGCTTCGCCGAGCTCAGGCGGTTCTGGCCGATGAACTTCGCCCGCCGCGACATGCGCCATCTCTGCCCGCCGCCGGTTCGCCGGGACATCGACCGCATCGCCGCGATCTGGACCGAATGCCGCGAAAAGCACGCAGACGCCGGGCCGTTCCTGTTCGGGGCCTTCTCCATCGCCGACGCCATGTACGCGCCGGTGGTCTCGCGCTTCATGACTTACGGACCCGTCGAGCTGCCGCCGCTTGCGGCCGATTACGCCCGCGCGATCTTCGACCTGCCGGCCATGCGCGAATGGGGCGAGGCGGCGAAGGCGGAAGTCGCCGGCTCGCCATGAACCGTCCCGCCGGTTGCGCCCCGGGCGGGGAGCCTCTATTCCCGCGCCCATGAACGACGCAGAAGCGCAAGCCATCCTCGAAAGCCTCATCGACGACGCGCGGCGCGCGGGCGCCGACGCGGCCGACGCGCTCATCCATTCCGTCGTCTCTTCGGGCGTTTCCTGGCGGCTCGGCAAGCTGGAGGACGTCGAGCGCTCGGAAGGACGCGATCTCGGCCTGCGCATCCTCATCGGCCGGCGCCAGGCGAGCGTTTCGACGACGGACTTCTCCCGCGCCGGCCTTAAAGAGCTCGTCGCGCGCTGCGCGGCGATGGCGAAGGCGGCGCCGGAAGACCCGTATTGCGGACTCGCGCCGAAGGAGCGGCTCGCCCGGCCCCCCTTTCCCGACCTCGATCTCGGCGACTTCGCCGAGCCCGATACGGAAACCCTCAAGGCGCGCGCCGCGGCCTGCGAGGAAGCCGCGCTGGCGGTGAAAGGCGTCGTCAATTCCAGCGGCGCCGGCGCCGGCTATGGCGAAGGGCGCAAATGGTTCGCCACCAGCGAGGGCTTCTTCGGCGCCTCGGGCGGGGCGCATCATTCCGTGTCGGTCAGCGTCATCGCCCAGGACGCCGCCGGCATGGAGCGCGATTACGACTACGATTCGAAAACGCATCTGATCGACATGCGCGCGCCGGAAGACGTCGGCCGTCGGGCCGGCGAGCGCGCCGTCGCGCGCCTGTCCCCGCGCAAGCTGAAAAGCCGGACGGCGCCGGTGATCTTCGACAAGCGCCTGTCGGGCTCGCTGCTGGCGCACCTCGCCGGCGCGATCAACGGCGGCGCGATCGCGCGGGGGGTCAGCTTCCTCAAGGACAAGAAGGGCGCGCGCATCTTTCCCGCCGGCGTCAACGTGATCGACGACCCGCTCATCCGGCGCGGCCACGCCTCGCGCCCCTTCGACGGGGAAGGCGTCGCCGGCGAGCGGCTCAAGATCATCGACGACGGCGTGCTGACCGACTGGCTGATGAACAGCGCGCAGGCGCGCCAGCTTGGCCTTGAGACCAACGGGCGCGCCGTTCGCGGACCCAACGGCCCGCCGGGCGCGGGCGCGACCAATCTCTATCTCGAGCCCGGCGCGCGCAGCCTGCGCGATCTGATGACGGACGCCGGCGCGGGCTTCATCGTCACGGACAAGTTCAGTCCGCAGATCAACGCCAATACCGGCGACTATTCCGTCGGCTGCTCAGGCTTCTGGTTCGAAAACGGCGAGATCGCCTATCCGGCGAGCGAGATAACCATCGCAGGCGATCTTCCGTCCATGTTCGCCGCGATCGTCGCCGCCGACGATCTGGAGTTCATCGGCGCGATCAACGCCCCGAGCGTCCTCGTCGGCGAAATGACCATCGCCGGAAACTAGCGAGTCATCTCTAGCGGAGCGTTCCGATGGAAAAGCAGCTGTTGCATCTCGTCTTCGGCGGCGAGCTTGAAAATCTCGAAGAGGTCCGTTTCCGCGACCTCGACACGCTCGACATCGTCGGCATTTTCCCGAACTATGCGGAGGCGGAGAAAGCCTGGCGCGCCAAGGCGCAGGCCACCGTCGACAACGCGCATATGCGCTATTTTATCGTGCATCTGCACCGCCTGCTCGATCCCGACGGGGACGGCAGGTTCTGATCCGCGCGGATGGCCGATCCCGTCACCCGCGAAGAGTTCGCCACGCCCGCCGGCCGCCGGCGGGCGTGGCGCGAGCTGATGTTCGCCGATCACGGCGCGCTTCGGCTGTTCTACCGCAACGTCCACGAGATCGCGCCGGGCCGAATGTGGCGCAGCTATCAGCCTTCGCCGGGGCAGCTTCGCCGCTGGCGCGAGCGGGGCGTGAAGACCGTCGTCAATCTGCGCGGCGACAAGCCGAGCGGGTTTTATTTTCTCGAAGAAGACGCCTGCCGGCGGCTCGGTCTCAGGCTCGTCACCTTTCGCGTGTTTTCCCGCGAAGCGCCGTCGAGGGAAATTCTTCACGGCGCGCGCCGCCTGTTCGACGAGATCGAGTACCCCGCCCTCATGCACTGCAAATCGGGCGCGGACAGGGTCGGGCTGATGGCGACGCTTTTCCTGTTCCTGCATGAAGGCGTCCCGCTCGACGCCGCCATGAGGCAGCTTTCCTGGCGTTACGGCCATATCCGCCACGGCAAGACCGGCGTCATCGACCGCGCCTTCGAGGACTATATCGACTACGCCCGGCGCGCGGGCAAAAGCCTTTCGTCCGTAGACGATTTTTTCGAATGGGTGGACGGCGTCTACGACCCCGCGCGGGTCAAGGCGGCCTTCATGGGCTCCTGGTGGGGGAACCTGCTCACCGAGCGCGTGCTGCGGCGGGAATAGGCCTTACGCCTCCGCCGGCGCGGCGAGCTGCAGCGCCGCCAGCCGCGCATAGACGCCGCCGCGGGCCATCAGCGCGTCGTGGGTCCCGCGCTCGACGACCCTGCCCTTCTCCATCACCGCGATCAGGTCCGCCGCGCGGATGGTCGCGAGCCGGTGCGCGATGACCAATGTCGTACGTCCCTTCGTCAGGCGGGCGAGCGCGGCCTGAATCTTCGCCTCGGATTCGGCGTCGAGCGCCGATGTCGGCTCGTCGAGCAGAAGGATCGGCGCGTTCTTGAGAAACGCCCGGGCGAGCGCGACGCGCTGGCGCTGGCCGCCGGAAAGCTTCGCGCCGTGCTCGCCGACGCGCGCGTCGTAACCGTCCGGCAGGGCGCGGATGAATTCGTCGGCCGCGGCGGCCTGCGCGGCGGCGACGATCTCCTCCTCGCGCGCGCCGGGCCGGCCGATCGCGATATTGGCGCGGATCGTGTCGTCGAACAGATGCGCGTCCTGGCTGACGACGGCGATCGCCGCGCGCAGCGAGGCGAGCGTCGTTTCAGCGATGTTCTGTCCGTCGATCAGGATCTCGCCGGCCTCGACGTCGTAAAGCCGCGGCAGCAGATTGAAGACCGTCGACTTGCCCGCGCCCGACTCGCCGACGAGCGCCACGGTCGCGCCGGGCGGAACCTCCAGCGAAAAGCCGTCGAGCGCCGGCGCCCCGGCCCGGTAAGAAAAGCGCACGTCGCGGAAGGAGATCGCGCCCGCGGCGACGGCGAGCGGGCGCGCGCCGGGACGATCGACCACGGACGGTTCGGCGTCGATCAGATGGAGCATCCGCTCGAAAGCGGCGACGCCTTCCTGCACGACCGCGCTGAGCGTGCCGAGCCCGCGCGCCGGCTGGGACACAAGCAGCAGCGCGATGATGAAGGAGACGAATTGCGGCCCGTCGAGCGCGCCCTCGGAAATCCGCCAGGCGACGGCGGCGACGACGACCGCCAGCGCGACGGAGCCCACGAGAAAGATGAACGGCTCGTTGGCGGCGCGCGCGAAGGCGAGCCCCTTGAGCAGACGCAGCCTCGTTTCGAACGCCGCATCGGCGCGCGCGCGCTCATAGTCTTCGAGCTGATAGGTCTTCACCGTGCGCGCGCCGGCAACCGCCTCGCCGACGAGCGCGGCGATCTCGCCGGCCTGGGTCTGGGCTTCGCCCGACTGACGGCGAAGATATTTCCCGATGCGCGCCACCGGCCAGCCGAGCGCGGGATAGGCGACGGCCACGATCAGAAAAAGCAGCCAGTCGTAATAGATCATCATCGCGCACAGGCCGACCAAGGTGAGCGCGTCGCGCACGGCCGTCGCGGCGCGCGTCAAGGTCTCGCGCAGGACGAGGGCGTCGTTGGAGAAGCGCGAAATGATCTGGCCCGAGGCTTCGGCGCGCATCTGCGCGAAGTCGAGCCCGACGAAGCGGGCGAACATGGCGCGCTGCAGATCGCGCAGCGCCGACAGCGCCGCCGACAGGCTGAACCGCGCCTGCAGATATTGCGCGCCGGCGTTGATCGCCCCGAGCGCCAGAATGAGCATCGGCCCGAGCAGGATGACGTCCTCGGCGCGCGCCGAGAACCGCCCGGAGCCGCCCATGAAGGCGGAATTGATCCATTCCACGCCCAGCGGAATGACGCTCGCCGAAGCGGCGTAGACCGCCATCGCGAGAAGCGAGAACGCCAGCATCGGCCAGTACCGGCCGAGATAATCGCGCCACAGGCGGGCGGCGAGCTTTACGGTCGGAACCGGTTCGGCTAGGGGATGCGGGCGCGGCAAGTTTGAAAAACCCTCTCACGCTGGGGCGCGCGGGCGACGCCCTTGGTCCCGCCGATCTATCATTGGCCGCCGTTGACGCCAAACGTTACGGATTGCTGCAACCGCCTGATTTCGCCCGAAGAACCGCCGATTGAAAGCCCGATGCCGCTGCGCCGACTGTCCAGGGCGATTCTCCGCTCGCGCTTCGCGGCGCGCCTCGGCGCGGCGCTCGCGGCCGGCTATATCCGGCTCGTTCATCGCGCGTCGCGTTGGGAGTTCCTGGGCCGCGAGCATGTCGAGGCGCTCAACGCCCGCCGCGAGGGCTTCATCCTGGCCTTCTGGCACAACCGGCTGCTGATGACGCCCGTCGTCCGGCGCCAGACGCCCAAGCGGGTGTTCATGCTGATCTCCCGCCACCGCGACGCGCAGATCATGGCCGAGGCGGCGCGGCCCTTCGGGGTCGAGTTCATCTGCGGCTCGACCGCCAACCCCAAAAAGCCCGACAAGAACAAGGGCGGCGCAGCCGCCCTCGCGCAGATGATCGCCGCGCTGAAGGACGGCGCCGTCGTCGGGGTCACGCCGGACGGGCCGCGCGGGCCGGCCGAACAGGTCCAGGCCGGCGTCATTCGCCTCGCCCATTACGCCGGCGCGCCGATCCTGCCGGGCGCATGGTCGACGAGCCGCGGGCGGTTTCTCAATACGTGGGACCGTTTTTTCCTGCCCGCGCCGTTCTCGCGCGGCTATTTCGTCGCCGGCGCGCCGATCGACCCGCCGACGGACGGCTCGCCCGAGGCGATCGAGACGCGCCGGCGCGCGCTGGAGGAGGCGCTCAAGGAGGCGACGCGGCTCGCCGACGCCGCGGCGGGCCGGGCTCGCGGCGCGGATCGGATCGGTTAGGATGGCAGGCATGGCCCTGATGCAAGACGCCCCGCCCAAGCCCTTCGGCCTCCGCCTCTATCAGGCGGCGAGCCGGCTCGCCGGCCCGCTCGCCGCCTTCGCGCTCAGCCGGCGCCTCGCGGCCGGCAAGGAGGACGCCGCGCGCCTGAGCGAGCGGCGCGGCCTTGCCGGACGCCCTCGGCCGGACGGCGCGCTCGTCTGGATTCACGGCGCGAGCGTCGGCGAATCGCTTTCCGTGCTTCCTCTCGTGAGCCGTCTTCAATCGCTTCGCCCGGACCTCGGCTTTCTGGTCACGACGGGCACCGTGACCTCGGCGCGGCTGATGGCCGAGCGGCTGCCGCCGGGCGCCTTTCATCAGTACGCCCCGCTCGACCATCCGCGCTATGTCGAGGCGTTTCTCGACCACTGGCGGCCGCAGGCCGCGCTCTTCGTCGAATCCGAGTTCTGGCCGAACCTCATCCTCGCCGCGCGCGAGCGGGTCGGCTTCATGGCGCTCGTCAACGGGCGGGTGTCGCCGAAGTCTTTCGAGCAGTGGCGACGCAAGCCGCAGACCATCCGATACCTGCTCGCCGCCTTCGACCTGATGATCGCGCAGGATCGTCAGAACGCGGAGCGGCTCAGCCTGCTGTCGGGCCGCGATACGCCGACGCTCGGCAATCTCAAGCACGCCGCGCCTCCCTTGCCGGGCGCGGAGGCGGATCTCGCGGCGCTGCGCGCCATGATCGGCGCGCGCGCGGTCTGGCTCGCCGCCAGCACCCATCCGGGCGAGGAATCGGCGATTTACAACGCGCACGGATTGTTGAGGGAGTCCTTCCCTGACCTGTTGACCCTGCTCGCGCCGCGCCATCCCGAGCGCGGCGCGGAAATCGCCGCGCTGGGCGCCGAAAACGGCCTGCGGGCGAGCCGGCGGTCGAAAAACCAGCCCATCGAGCGGGATACGGACGTTTACGTCGCCGACACGCTCGGCGAGCTCGGCCTGTTCTACCGGCTCAGCGAGATCGCCTTCGTCGGCGGCAGCCTGACCCCGAAAGGCGGGCACAACCCGCTCGAACCGGCGCGGCTCGGCGGCGCCGTCCTGCACGGGCCGCACATTTTCAACTTCGTCGAGACCTATGGCGACATGCGCGCGGCGGGCGCGGCCGCGCTCGTGCGCAACGACCGGGAGCTGGCGACGGCGGTGCGCCGTCTGCTCTGCGACGAGAAAACGCGCCATGCGATGGCCGACGCCGCGCGGCGCGCGTCCGAAGCGAGCGCGGAGAGGATTCTGGCCGAAATCAGCGGCCTCATCCTCGACCGGTTCGAGCGCGCGGCGAAGCTCGCGGCATGATGCGGGAGCCGTGGTTCTGGCGCGAGCGCACCCTCGCGGCGCGCGCTGCGGCCGGCCTTCTTGCGCCAGCGGCCGCGCTGTACGACGCCGGCCAGCGTCTGCGCGCGGCGCGCGCGCGGCCCGCAAAGCCTCCGCTTCCCGTCTTCTGCGTCGGCGCGGCGACCCTCGGCGGCGTCGGCAAGACGCCTTTCGCGCTGCTGCTTGCGGAAACCCTGAAGCGGCTCGGCGAGCGGCCGCATTTCCTGACGCGCGGCTATGGCGGCGGGCGGGCCGGGCCGCTGCAGGTGGATCCCTCCGTACACGATGCGCGCGCCGTCGGCGACGAGGCGCTGCTGCTGGCGCGCGCCGCGCCTGTCTGGATCGCTCGCGCGCGCCCCAGGGGAGCCGCCGCAGCGTTCCTCGCCGGCGCGAGCGCGCTCGTCATGGACGACGGCTTTCAAAATCCGTCCCTCGAAAAGACGCTCTCCTTCCTTATCGTCGATGCGGCCGACCCCGCGGGAAACGGCCGGATTTTCCCGGCCGGTCCCTTGCGCGAGCCGCTCGCCCGGGCGGCGGCGCGCGCCGACGCGATCGTCATCGCCGGCGTCGAGCCGGACGGGGCCGGCCCGTCGATTTCGGACGGCGAAGGCAAGCCGCGCTTCCGCGTCCGGCTGGAGCCGCGCGAGCGCCCCGCGCCGCGACGCGCGCTGGCGTTCTGCGGCGTCGGCCGGCCGGAGCGGTTCTTCGCCCTCCTCGAAACGCAGGGCTTCGAGCTCGCCGCGCGCCGGCCGTTTCCGGACCATCATCCTTTCACCGAAGCCGAGATCGGCGCGCTGCGGCGCGAAGCGAAGCGGCTCGGCGCCGCGCTCGTCACGACGGAAAAGGATTTCGTCCGTCTGCCCCCGGCCTGGCGGGAGGACGTCGCCGTCCTGCCGGTCGCGATGCGGATCGACGATCCGGCGGGCCTTGAGCGCCTGGCGAAAAAAGCTCTTGCGGCCTTTCATGCGCCGGATACGGAGAAAGCATGACCCGGTCTTCGCTCGATGTCGCCGAAGAAACGCCCCTGCCGGCGCCGCGGTCGAACCGGCCGGCGACGATCGGCCATCGCATCGAATACGCCGCGACCCGATTCCTGTTCTTCCTGTTCGGGCTGATCGGGGTCGATCGCGCCTCCGCCCTCGCCGGCGGCTTCACGCGCTTCGTCGGGCCGAAGCTGCGCCGCATCTCGGCGCGCGGCGAAGAGAACCTGCGCCGGGCGTTTCCCGACTGGAGCGAGAACGCCGTGCGCCGCGCCGTCGCGGGCGTGTGGGAGAATCTCGGCCGCACCGCGGCGGAGTTCGCCCATCTCGACAGGTTCGATCCCTTCGCGCCCGACAGCCGGGTGGAGATCGTCGGCGCGGAGCGGCTGCGCGCAGTCGCCGCGGGGGCCGGCCCCGCGATTTTCGTCTCGGGACATTTCGCCAACTGGGAGGTCATGTCAGTGGCGCTGAAAGCGGCCGGCGTCGATTACGCGGTCGTCTATCGCGCCGCCAACAATCCGCTGGTCGACGCGCTCATCATCGAGACCCGCGCGCGCGTCATGTCGCGCCATCAGATTCCGAAAGGCAAGCGCGGCGCGCGCGCCCTGGTCGAAGCGCTGCGCGCGGGACGATCATTGGCGATGCTGGTCGATCAGAAGCTCAACGACGGAATCGCCGTTCCCTTCATGGGCCGGCCGGCGATGACGACGCCCGCGCCGGCGCGGCTGGCGCTGAAATTCGGCGCGCCCGTCATTCCCATGGGCATCGAACGGCTCGCCGGGGCGCGTTTCAGGCTGACGGTTTACGACCCGATCGCCCATGCGCCGACCGGCGATCTCGCCGAAGACGTCCGTTCGCTGACCATCCTTATCAACGAGGCGCTGGAGGCGCGCATCCGCGCCCGGCCCGAGCAATGGCTGTGGCTGCACCGGCGCTGGCCGAAAGATGACGGCGCGCCCGCTTAAGGCGCCGAGCGATTTATCCGGCGCATTCGCCTTCATGCGCGACGCTGACGCCTTTCGACGCCGCCGAGCAGGCGCTCGGATAGGTCCGCCCGTCGCAGCCGCAGACCGGCCGATATTCCATCGTGCAGATTTGAGGACGCTTCCGGCAGATTCCGGCGGCGTCCGCGACATCGACGCATTCGCCGGCCGGCGTCGCGCAGTAATCGGCCGGATCGACGCAGGCGAGGCCCGCGACTCCGCCGCAAAGGCCCCCGCTTTCGCCCGGCGCGGGGCCGGCGTCGCCCCCGCCCTTCGCGCCTTCGCTCGCGCAGGCCGCGGCCAGCATCGCCGCGGCGAACATCCCCGCCGCCCGCGCCATGCTCGCCTCCCGGCTCAATCGTCGTCCGACATCTGCGCCTGCATGTAGAGCTGCTCGCCCAGCTTGCCGATCAGCTCTAGCTGCGTCTCCAGGAAGTCGATGTGTTCTTCCTCCGACTCCAGAATGCGCGCCATGAGCTCCCGGCTGACATAGTCCTGGATCTTCTCGAAATAGGCGATCGCCTCCACATAGAGCGGATGCGCGCGCTGCTCGGCGCGCAAGTCGCATTCGAGACACTCCTTCACCGACTCGCCGATATAGACCTTGTCGAGATCCTGGACATTGGGAAGACCTTCGAGAAAGAGGATGCGTTCGATCAGCTCGTCCGCATGCTTCATTTCGTCGATCGATTCGTCGTACTCTTTCTTGGCGAGACGCTTGAAGCCCCAGTTCCGAAACATCCGCGCATGCAGGAAGTACTGGTTGACAGTCGTCAGCTCCAGCTTCAGCGCTTTGTTGAGATATTCAATGACCTTCGGGTCGCCTTTCACGTCTTGCTCCGCATTGCTGTCGCTCGACGCAAGACTACATCATCCGCGCGCGGCCTAAAGCCTTATCTTTGCGAGCGAAAATCACTTGCGCGCTTTTTCGAAGCGAATGCGAAGCATGAACCGCGCGGCTCGAACGTCGCTGGCAATCGCGCTCGGATGCGCATCGGGACGGAAAGCGATGCCCGCGGCCGGCGCGTCTATTCGGCGGCGATGACGGAACCGGATTCGAGCCGGCGCGCTTCTTCGATCATCTCGGCGATGTCGGGCAGGCACTTGCCGCATTGGGGACGCCGGCCGCAGCGCCGGAAGACGTCGGCGACGGAGCGCGCCTCGGCGCGGGCGGCGTCGGCGAGCTCCCTGTCGTTCAGCGCGTTGCAGATGCACACATACATGCAGGCGGTCCCGTCGGGCGGCGGCTTCCCGCTACATGCTTTACATAAGAATGATTGTCAATTGCTGAATGCGCGGCAAGGCCGTCAGCCGCGCTTCGGCGTCATTCGGCCGCGGCGGCGGCCTTGTCCGCCGGCGGCGGCAGCACGAGCTGAGGATCGACCAGCCGGTCGGTCCATTTCAGGCTCCAGTGCAGATGCGGGCCCGTCGCCCGGCCGGTCGCGCCGACGGCCCCGATCACGTCGCCCTTCTCGACCCGCTGGCCGGGCGCGACGTCGATCCGGGACAGGTGCATGAAGGCGCTTTCGAGCCAGTGGCCATGGTCGAGAAAGACGAGGCCGCCTTCGAAATACATGCCGGACTCGGCGAGACGGACGATCCCGGCGGCCGGCGCGCGCACCGGCGTTCCTTCGGGCGCGGCGATGTCGAGCCCGGAATGGGGCCGTTTGGGCTCGCCGTTGAGAATCCGCTGGGAGCCGAAAACGCCGCTGATCGGCCCCTCGACCGGCCAGGCGAAGCCGTCCGCCCAGTCGGCGCGCGCGTGCGTCTCCAGGCGCGCCGCATCCTTCTTCGCCTTGTCGGCGGCGATCTTTTCAAGCTGCGCTTCGGTGAAGCCCGACACTTTCGACTGGTCGAGGCCGTCGATGCGCTGGACGGGGAAATCGCGGTCCTCGACCTCGATCGCGATCCGCTCGACCGCGCCGTCCGGCAGCGTCACGACGAGGAGCGCGGTCGGCGCGCTGTCGCGGCCGAAACCGAGCAGGAACCGGCCGTCCTCGTCCACCATCACGGTCTCGCCGTCGAGGCGCGCCGTCGCGCCCGGAACGGTCCGCCCGAAGACGAGCCCGCCCTGGGCGGCGCGGCCCGACAGGACCGCCGCGTCGGAGGATTTGGGAAACACCCGCTGGCGCTCGGCGACGCGCTGCATCGCCTCGGCGTAGCGGGCCTGCAGGGCGAGGGCGTCTTGCGCGCCGGCGTGACGGGGCGGGGCGAGGATCGGGGCAGCGGCCGGCGCGCGCGGGGCGGGCGGCGCGATGGGAAGACCGGGCGCCGCCGGCGGCGCCGCTCCGGCGGCCGCAAGTCCGGCGGCGATCCATCCGAGAAAGGTCATTCGCTTTTCTCCAGACCGAAGCCCTTGAGCGCGGCGGCGGCGTCGACATAGGCCTCCTGCCTGTCGACGTTCCAGTATTTGAGCGCGTTCAGCGGAATCTTCGCCCCCGTCACGGCGCAGCGCACGAAGGCGCCGGGCTTGAGGACCGCGAACTCCGCGTCGCGGTATTCGAGGATCGCCTCGCCGTCGCGGTTTGACGATTCGAGCAAATTCATTACAGCCTCGCCGCCGCCTGCGTTTCCGGGGTCGGACTCCGGCGCATTATCCCTGTTGCGGGACGCGCGTCAAAGCCTGCGGCCTTTGCGTTTGACTTTCGTCCGCTTAGGAGAAGCCATGAGCGAACATCCCGCCGTTCTGGTCGGCGTCGGCGCGGTCGTCTTCCGCGGCGAAAAGGTGCTGCTGATCCGCCGCGCGAAGCCGCCCTTAGCGGGCGCCTGGTCGATCCCCGGCGGCGCTCTCGACTATGGAGAAACGCTGCACGAGGCCGTGCGCCGCGAGGTCCGCGAGGAGACCGGCGTCGAGATCCGCATTCTCGATCTGATCGACGTCTTCGAGGCCCTGCCGCGCGAAGGCGGCGAGGAGGCCGCGCGCCGGCACATGCTGCTCGTCGATTTCGTCGCCGAGTGGCGGGCCGGCGAGCCGGTTCCCGGCGACGACGCGGCCGAGGCGCAGTTCGTCCCCGTCGCGGAGGCCCTGAAGCGGCTTTCCTGGGACAAGACGCGCGAGGCCGTGGCGCGGGCCATCGCCATTCGCCGGAAGGCCTCAAAAACGCTATAATTTTTCGCGATGCGCCCCGTCATGCGGATAGCCCTCGCCAGTCTCGCCGGCCTCGTCTGCCTCGCCGCCGCGGCGCAGGCGCAGACCATCGACTATCGCGAGCGGGCCCGCGATCTCGTCTTCCTGTCGCAGGCCTTCGGCGAGCTGCATCACATCCGCCGTCTGTGCGAGCCGCGCGCCGAAGCCGAGATCTGGCGCGAGCGGATGCGCCGGATGCTGGAGCTCGAAGAGCCCGCGCCGGCGCTGCGCGAGGACATGATCCGCGCGTTCAACAGCGGCTTCCGGCAGGCCGAGCGGGCCTTTCCCTATTGCGACCGCGACGCGCGCGATCATGCGGCCGGCCTGGCCGCGCAGGCCGACGCGACCGCGGCGCGGCTCGCCGCCCCGCTTTACGAAGCGCTGGCGCGCGCCGAGACCGCGCCGACGGTCTGGCGGGGCGACGAGGACGGACGATAAGCCATCAGCCGGCCCGCGCCTGCGCAGCCTTGTCGGCGAGAATGCGCTCCAGACGCTCCCTGGGCGGAAAATCTTCCGCGATCCACGCCTCTTCGGTTTCGCGCAGGACTTTCGCGACATCAGGGCCGGGCGGAACGCCGCGCCTGACGACGTCCTTTCCGGTGAAGGGAAAGGCCGGCGGCGGCCTGAGCGCGAGAAACGCGTCGAGCCTCCGGCGGGCTTCCTCCCCGCCGCCGGCGCGCGCCGCGACGAGCAGCGCGCCGGCGCGAAACGCCGCTTCGCCGAACCGGTGAAGACAGGCGCGCGCGTTCCGTTCGCTCATGTCGAGCGTGATCGCGCGCGCCGCCGCGAGCGCGGTCTTGCGCCGGCGCGCGTCCGCGTTGGACAGCCGCAGGGCCGCGTCGATCCCGTCCCCGCCCTCGCCCCACAACGCGGCGAGCGCAAGCGGCGCCGGCGCGTCCGGCGCAAGGCGCTTGAGCGCCGCGAGCGCGACGAGGTCGGCCGGCGCCGGCCAGACCGCCGCCAGCACGCCCGCCTTCGCCATCGCCTCGACCGCGAAGGCGGCCCGCGGCAGGGCGAGAATCTTCGACATCTCGTCGCCCGCCCGCTCCCGCGACAGGATCGCAAGCCCCGCCCGCTCGGCCTCGCAGGCCGCAAGCCCTTCCGCGTCGAACGCCTCGGCGAAGCGCGCCGTGAACCTGAAAAACCGCAGGATGCGCAGATAGTCCTCGCGGATGCGCGCATGGGGATCGCCGATGAAGCGCACCTTGCCCGCCTTCGCGTCCGCCAAGCCTCCGACCGGATCGAAAAGCCGTCCGTCCGTGGTCAGATAAATCGCGTTGAGGCGGAAGTCGCGCCGGCGCGCGTCGACCCCCCAGTCTTCGGTGAAGGCCACGGTCGCGCGCCGCCCGTCGGTCGAGACGTCCGCGCGCAGCGTCGTGATCTCGACCGGCTTGCGCTCGCAGATCGCCGTCACCGTGCCGTGCGCGAGCCCTGTCGGGGCGTAGCGCAGGCGCGCCTTTTCGAGCGCCGCGATGACCTCGTCCGGCTTCAGGGTCGTGGCGACGTCGACGTCCTTCGGCGCAAGCCCCATGATGCTGTCGCGCACGCAGCCGCCCACGAACCGCGCCGAGCCGGGCCGCGCGGCCTCAAGCGCAGCGACGACCTTGCGCACCCGCGGCGACGACGCCCAGCCGAAATGCGGCGCCTCCTGCGCGCTCAGGGCACGGAGCGTTTCCTCTGCGCTCATGGCGCGGCCGGATCCTCGTCCCGCAGGGTTTCGGCGAGCGTGCGCAGGATGCCCGCCGTCAGTCCCCAGATGTGATAGCGCTCGTAAGGCGCGGCGAACATCCGATAGCTGACGCCCTGATGGCGCCGCTCCTCCAGCGCGTGATTGGACAGGTCGGCGAAGAAATCGAGCGGGACCTCGAAGACTTCCGCCACCTCGCGCGGACACGGTTTTATGTCCGCAGACGGATCGACGATTCCGACAACCGGCGTGACGGCGAAGCCGAGTCCGCCGTAATGCACGCCGAGCGCGCCGATCACCTCGACCTCGTGCGGCTTGATGTTGACCTCCTCCTCGGCCTCGCGCAGGGCCGCGGCGACGGGCCCCGAATCTTCGGGATGGACGCGCCCGCCTGGAAAGCTGATCTGACCGGCGTGCGAAGGCATGTCGGGCGAGCGCACGGTCAGCAGCACGCGCGCCCCTTCGGGCCGGTCGAGAATCGGGACGAGCACCGCCGCGTCCCGGCGCTCGCGGGTCCAGCGCTCTTCGAACGCCTTGTCGCCGACGAGGTGGGGATTGATCTCTTCGAACAGCGCGCGCACGCGCTGCGCCGAAGCGCGCCGGAGATTGGCCGCGATGCGCGCGCGCCAATCGGCGGGCGCGCCGGCCGCCGCCGGGGTCTGTCTTCGCGAAATGTCGTCGCTGCTCATCACGCGCGCTCGTTGCTTGCGTCGACATCGGCCCCGGCGGGCTCGAAGGGAAAGAACGCGCCGCCGCTCGCGACGCCCATGACGGGCCCGTCCGGCGTATCGCGCGTCTCGCTCAGCGCGACGAGGTCATAATAGACCGCCCGCGCGACAAGCGCCCAAAGATCGTCCCGCACGCGAAGATAGGGCGCGATCTCGCCGGTCGCCGGGCTGGGACGGAAAACGATCTCGTGACCGGGGCCCGCGGCGATCTCCTCCCCGACATTGGTGGTGAAGACGAGACGGCGCGCGTTCCCCTCTCCTTCAGCGCGCATGAGCACGGCCAGAAAGGGCGCGTCCTCCACCGCGATTGCGAGCTTTTCGACCGGCGTGACCAGAAAATAGCGCCCGCCTTCGCGCTTCAGGATCGTCGAGAACAGCCGCACCAGCCGGGCCCGCCCGATCGGCGTTCCTTCGTGAACCCAGGTCCCGTCTCGCCTGATGACGAGATCGAGTTCGCCGCAATAGGGCGGATCCCAGCGCTCCACCGGCGGCAGGTCGCCCGCGCAAGCGCGGCCTTCGAGGGCGGCGGCGTAGCTCATGAAATCGCTCATCGGCGGTCCTCGGGGCGGTCCTCGGGGCGGTCCCTCGGTTGCGGACGGTCCTGCCCGAAAACGTAAGGGCCGCGATCGGATTTCGCCAGATCGCGGCCCCAAGATGAAAGACCGACCCCGCGCCGCGCGCGGCGGCGCGTCAGCGCAGCTCGCAGCTCAGACAGCGGGCGTAAAGCCCGGACGGATCGTTGAAGCTGTCGAGCAGCTCGATCTCGCCCTTGATCTGCGCGAACAGCTTTCTGAGCGCGGACTGATGGGCGCGGGCCTCGGCGAAGTCGAGGCCGGCGAGCTTCATCGCCCGGGCCGCGGCGCCGCCGAAGATACGCTGGAAGGGCGTGAGCTTTTCGACCATTTCGACCACGTCGTATTCTTCAAGGCCGGCGCGCTCGGCGGCGGCGGCGACCGCGGCGTCGAGATCGCCGAGCTTGTCCACCAGCTTCAGGCCCTGGGCGGTCTCGCCGATCCACACCCGGCCCTGGCCGATGGAATCGATATAGTCGCGCTCGAGGCCGCGGCCCTCGCTGACGACGCGCAGGAAGCGCTCATAGCCTTCCTCGACGGACTGCTGGATGAGCTCGGCGGCGACCTCCGGCAGCGGGCCGACGCCGGTGGCGATGAGCGGAGACAGCCGCGACGTGCCGACGCCGTCCACATAGACGCCGATTTCGGCGGCGGTGTTCTCGAAGGTCGTCAGGAGGCCGAAGATCCCGATCGAGCCGGTGATGGTCGTCGGCGCGGCCCAGATCTCGTCGGCGGGCGAGGAGATCCAGTACCCGCCCGAAGCGGCCAGCGAGCCCATGGAGACCACGACGGGCTTGCCCGCCTCCTTGAGCTCGAGCAGCCGCTCGCGGATGATCTCCGAGGCGAAGGCCGAGCCGCCGGGGCTGTCCACGCGGAACACCACCGCCTTCACGTTTTCGTCGTCATGCGCCTTTTTCAGAAGCTTGGCGATGGTGTCGCCGCCGGCCGCCACCCCCGCCGGCGCCTCGCCGTCGACGATGACGCCGGCCGCCGTGACGAGCGCGATGTTAGGCGCCTCGCCGTCCGGCTCGGCCTCGCCCACCGCCTTGAGATACCGCGACAAGGCGACGTGCTTGAAGGACTTGCCGTCCTTGTCGGCGCCGAATTTTTCCTTGAGATAGGCGAGCTGCTGCGGCCGCGACTTGAGATCGTCGACGAGGCCGTATCGTTGGGCGAGCTTCGCGAAGTCGCCGTTCGCCTGCTCGAGCAGCGGCGGCATTTCGTCCGCATAGCGTTGCACCGAGCCCTGCGGCAGGGCGCGCGCCTTTTCGACGGAGGCCGCATATTCGCGCCACAGCACGCTCAGATAGGCGAGATTGGCCTCCTTGGCTTCCGGCGACATGTCGTCGCGCATGAAGGGCTCCACCGCCGACTTGAACGTCCCGACACGGAAGATGTGGCTTGTGACTTTCAGCTTTTCGAGCAGCGACTTGATGTAGGCTTCGTAAGAGCCGTAGCCGTAAAGCACGACGTTGCCGAAGCCGTGCATGAGGATCTCGTCGGCCCGCGAGGCGATGAGATACTGCTCCTGGCTGTAATAGTCGCCGACCGCGATGACGGGCTTTTCAGAAGTCTTGAAGTCTTCGATCGCCGCGGCGATGTCGTGCAGCTTGGAGGCGCTTGAAGCGGGCGCGTAAAGGCCGCCGAGATCGAGCACGAGCCCGGCGACGCGCTCGTCGGTCTTGGCCTTGCGGATCGCGCGGATGATGTCGCGCGCCTCGACCTGGTCCGGCTCGTCGACGCCGTAGGCTTCCTCGAGCGCCTTCTCGAACGGATCGACTTCCTCGGCCTGCTCGACCAGCACGCCCTGCGGATTGAGCAGCAGCGCGGCGCCTTTCGGGACGTCGACGCGCGCGGCCTTGCCGCCGGCCAGGTTGTCGCTGACGCTGACGATGACGCCGACGATCAGCAGCATCACCACGAGGCCGATGATCCCCTGCAGCAACAGCAGGAAACCGATCAGCAGCTTGCCGAAGCCCTTGATGAAGCCCCAGACGGAAAAACCCTGATTTTCGCTAGGCACGAACAACCCCTTTTCTGCCTGCGGCCCAAGGCCGCGACCGGATCGGCGAAAGCCCCGATGATTCGTTAACGCCCCCGCATTAACGCCGCAATAATGCTGCAGCCCGCCGTCGGAGGCATCGTAAGGACAATGGCGCGCGGGGGGCAAGGGGCCAAGAGATGTCGCGGCGCGCTGCGACGGGCCGCCTTTTTCGCTCGCCCGGCGGATGTGAATTCCGCCCCGGGGCGTGCTATGGCGGGCGGGAGCGGGGCGGACGCAGGCGTCGCGGCGCCCCTTTTCGCGCGAGGGCCCGCAACAGAGAAGGGACCGAAGGAAGACATGAGCGATCTCGATCCCGTCGGCGCGTTCGAGGAGATTTCGAGCCGGTTCGCCGACGCCCGCAGCGGCCTTCAGAAGGTCATTTTCGGCCAGGAGGAAGTGATCGAGCTGACCCTCGCCGTTCTCGCGGCCGGCGGGCACGGCCTTCTCGTCGGCGCGCCGGGCCTCGCCAAGACCCTGCTCGTGACCTCCGTCGCCGAGCTGATGGGCCTGTCGGCCAAACGCGTGCAGTTCACGCCGGATCTGATGCCGGGCGACGTGCTCGGCTCGGAGGTGCTCGAGGAAAGCGCCGACGGCAAGCGCGCATTCCGCTTCATTCCCGGCCCGATCTTCTGCCAGCTTCTGATGGCCGACGAGATCAACCGGGCGAGCCCGCGCACCCAGTCGGCGCTTCTCCAGGCGATGCAGGAGCTGCACGTCACCGTCGCCGGCGCCCGGCACGACCTGCCCTCGCCCTTTCACGTGCTGGCGACGCAGAACCCCATCGAGCAGGAAGGGACCTACCCGTTGCCCGAAGCCCAGCTCGACCGCTTCCTTCTGCAGATCAATGTCGGCTACCCGGACGAGGACGCCGAGCGCCGGATGCTCGCGGCCACCACCGGCGCGAGGACGGCGGCGGTCGAGCCCGCGCTCACGCCGGGCGACTTGAAGCGCGCGCAGCGGCTCGTGCGCGAGATGCCCATCGGCGAGCAGATCGTCGACGCGATTCTCTCGCTCGTGCGCCGCGCGCGGCCGACCGGGGACGCCGAAGAACGGATCAGGACGCTCGTCGCCTGGGGGCCTGGCCCGCGCGCAAGCCAGGCGCTGTCGCTGTCAGCCCGCGCGCTCGCGCTCATCGACGGGCGCTTCGCGCCGTCGCTCGACGACGTGCGCCGCCTCGCCAAACCGGTGCTGCGCCACCGCATGGCGCTCAATTTCTCCGCGCGCTCGGAAGGGTTGAGTACGGATGATTTCATCGACGAGCTGCTTGCGAAGGCGTTCTGACCTGCGCCGCCGCGCCGCCGTTCATTGCGTGCGAGCCTTGCGAACCGGATGACCCATCGCTCCGCCTCAGCCAGCGCCGGACAGATCCGCCGCGCGGCGGAAGACGCCGCTGCGGCCTTCCCGGCGCTGATGATCGAGGCCGAGCGCGTCGCGCAGGCGGTCGCGTCGGGCCTGCACGGGCGCCGGCGCGCCGGGCCCGGCGAGACCTTCTGGCAGCACCGCGCCTACGCGTTCGGCGATCCCGTAAGCGCCATCGACTGGCGCCAGTCGGCGCGCGCGGCCGACCGGCTTTACGTCCGCCAGAACGAATGGGAGGCCGCCGCGGCCGCCTGGCTCTGGCGCGATCCGACCCGCTCGCTCGATTACGCCTCCGATCCGAACCTGCCGACCAAGCGCCGGCGCGCCGACGTGCTGGCGACCGCGCTTGCGATCCTGCTCGCGCAGGCGGGCGAGCGCGTCGGCCTGATGGGCGCGCGCGAGCGCCCGTTTCACGGCCGCGCCGCGCCGGCGCTGTTTCTCGAAGCGCTGGCCGCCGAGAGCTTCGCCGATGCCGGCGCGCGTCCGCCGCCGGTTAAAATCGCCGCCGGCGCGCGCATCGTTCTGTTCAGCGATTTCTTCGCCGAGCCCGACGAAACGGCGCGCGCCGTCGCCGGCTATGCGGCGCAGGGCGCCGGCGGCGCGCTCGCGCAGATCGTCGATCCGGCCGAGGAGGATTTTCCGTTCGTCGGGCGCACCGAGTTCGAGGATCTTGAAAGCCGGGACCGGCTGCTTTTCGGCGAGACCGGCGCGCTCGCCGGCGACTACCGGGCCCATTTCGCCGCTCATCGCCGCGCGCTGGAGGACGTCTGTCGGCGCTACGGATGGGCCTTCGTCGCGCACCGCACCGACCGGCCGGCGCAAACCGCCCTGCTTGCGCTTTTCATGGCGCTGGGCGATCCGGGAACGCTCAAATGACGAGGCGTTGAGTCATGCTGTCGCTGGGCGCCCTGTCCTTTTCCGCTCCGTGGATCCTGCTCGCGCTCGCCGGCCTGCCGGCGCTGTGGCTCGTCCTGCGCGCGACGCCGCCCGCGCCGAAGCGCGTGCGCTTTCCGGCCTTCATCATCCTCCGCAGGCTGACGACGAAGGAGGAGACGCCCGACCGCACGCCCTGGTGGGTGCTGCTGCTGCGCCTCGTCATCGCGGGGCTCGTCATCGTCGGACTGGCCGGGCCCGTGCTCAACGCGCCGACGCCGGCGCAGACGACGGGACCGCTCGTTTTCGCAGTCGACGACACCTGGGCGGCCGCGGGCGGCTGGCGGCTGCGGCTCGACGCGCTGGCCGCCGGCGCGGAGGAAGCCGCGCAGGCCGGCAGGCCCGTCTTTCTTCTCACGACGGCCGATCCGGCGGGCGATCCGCCGCAGGGCCCGATGACCGGCGAGGCTGCGCGCGAGCTTTTCGCCGCCCTCGCCCCGAAGCCCTTCGCCGCTGACCGCGCGGGGGCGGCCGCGCGCCTGAGCCGGCTCGACCCGGCGCTCGCCCGGGCCGGCGGCGCGGCGGAAATCCGCTGGCTGAGCGACGGGCTCGCGGGCGAGGGTGATGACGCGCTCGCCGAGGCGCTGGCCGCGCGCGGCGCGCTGACGGTCTATGCGGACCGCGAAACGCCGCTTGTCGTCCTGCGCCCCGATAGACAGGCCGGCGCGCCGGCGCGCTGGCGCGTGGAGCGTCTGCGCGGCGGGCCGGAATGGCGGGGCGCGCTCGTCGCCGCCGCCCGCGACGGCCGCGAGCTCGCCCGCGCGCCGGCGGTTCTTCCCGCCGGAGAACGCACGGCGCGCGTCGCCGTCGACCTGCCGCTGGCGCTGCGCAACGAGGTCGCCGCGGTCGCCATAGAGGGAGCGCGCTCGGCCGGCGCGATTCAGCTCGCCGACGCGCGCGACCGGCGCGCGCTCGTCGGGTTCGTCGCGGGCGAGGACGCGCAGCAAGACCCGCTGCTGTCGGGGACGCGCTATGTGCGCAAGGCGCTCGAGCCGTATGCGGGATTTCTGACCGACGCGCTGGACGGCCTCATCCGCGCGGACGTCTCCGTCATCGTCCTGCACGACGTCGGCCGGCTGCGGGCAAGCGACGCGGAGGCGCTCGCCGCCTGGGTCGAGCGCGGCGGGGTGCTGATCCGCTTCGCCGGGCCGAGCCTCGCCGACGCGGCGCAGGATGAAGACCTGCCCCTGCTGCCCGCGCCTCTGCGCGGCGGCGGGCGCGCCTTCGGCGGCGCGCTCACCTGGGAGACGCCGCAGGCGCTCGCCGGATTCTCCAAGAATGGTCCGTTTGCGGACATGCCGCCGCCGGACGACGTGTTCGTGCGCCGCCAGGTGCTCGCCGAGCCGGGCGGGGAGACGAGCGCGCGCACCTGGGCGTTCCTCGCCGACGGCACGCCGCTCGTCACCGGCGCGCGCCGCGGCGACGGCGCGATCGCGCTCTTCCACGTCCCGGCGACGCCGGGCTGGTCGGACCTGCCGCTCTCGGCGACCTTCGTCGATATGCTTCGCAAGCTGACATTTCTGTCGCTGCTCGGACCGTCGCGGGAGGAGGCCGACGCCGGCGCGCGCCTGTCGCCCCTGCGGGTGCTCGACGGCTTCGGCCGGTTCCGCGATCCCGACCCGGACCTCGCCGGCGTCACCGCCGCCGAGGCGGCCGCGGGAGCCGCGCCCGACCGGCCGCCCGGCTTTTACGGCGCGCCCGAGGCGCCGATCGCGGTCAACGCGCTCGGCCCGGACGGCGCGCTTGAGCCGCTCGCGCTGTCCGGCGTGGCGGAGACGGCCTACGCGCAGGAGCCGCCGGCCCGCCTCGCCCCGCCGCTTTTCGCCGCGGCGCTCGCGCTTTTGTTGCTCGACGCGCTTGTCGCGCTCGCGCTCGCCGGGCGGCTGCGCCTCGCCGCGCTCGCGCTTCTCGCCGCGGCGAGCGCGCCGGCGAGCGATCTGCGCGCCCAGCCGCTCGACGCCGCGCTCGACCCCAAGGCCGTCGAGGCGGCGCTCCAGACCCGGCTCGCCTATGTGCGCACGGGCGATCCGGAAATCGACCGGCTCTCAGAGCTCGGCCTCGCCGCCCTCAGCCGCGAGCTCTACCGGCGCACGGCGCTCGAACCCGCCCCGCCCGTCGCCGTCGATCCGGAGACGGACGATCTGTCCGTCTATCCGCTGCTGTACTGGCCGATCGCCGCCGGCGCCCGGCCGCCTTCCGAGCAGGGCCTCGCCAATATCGAGAACTTCATGCGCTTCGGCGGGCTCATCATCTTCGACACGCGCGACGACGAGCGGGCGGTGGCCGGGCTGGAGACGCCCGAGCGCGCGGCGCTGCGCGCGATCCTCGCCCAGCTCGACCTGCCGCCGCTCGCCGCGCTGCCGGACGATCACGTGCTGACGCGCTCGTTCTACCTGCTCGACCGGCTGTACGGCCGGATGTGGAACAATCCCGTCTGGGTGCAGGCGCCGGCGAGCGCGGCGGGCGAAGCCAATGACGGCGTGACCCCGGTCATCATCGGCGGGCGCGACTGGGCGGGCGCCTGGGCGACCGACCGTTTCGGCCGGCCCCTGAGGCCGATGGCGCGCGGCGGCGAGCGCGCGCGCGAGCTCGCCTATCGCGCCGGGATCAACATGGCGATGGTGGCCTATACCGGCAATTACAAGTCTGATCAGGTGCACGCGCCCATCCTGCTCGAACGGCTCGGAAGGGGGCGGCCATGACGGCGAGCGCCCTCGCCTTCGAGCCGCTCGTTCCGACATGGGCGCTCGGCGCCCTCGTTTCGCTCGCGCTCGTCGTTTCCGTACTGAGCATCTGGCGCGGCGCGCGCGGCGGGCCCTTGCGCCTGCTCGCCGCCGGCGCCCTCGCGCTCCTGCTCGCCAATCCGCAGCTGCGCACGAGCGAGCGCACGCCGCTCGACGACGTCGCCGTCATTCTCGTCGATCAGAGCGCCAGCCAGCGGCTCGACGGGCGCGACGGGATCGCGCGTGCGGCCGCCGACGCGCTCGCCGCGCGCCTCGCCGCCCTCGGCGGGATCGAGGTCGTCCGCCGCGAGGTCGGCGGCGAGAACGAGACCCGCCTCGTCGAGGCTCTGGCCGGCGCAGCGGCGGATACGCCGCGCGGGCGCCTCGCGGCCGTCTTCGCGATCACGGACGGGCAGGCGAGCGATGCGGCGCGCGCCGGCGATCTCGCCCTCGACGCGCCGGCTCATGTGCTGCTCACCGGCCGCGACGACGAATTCGACCGCAAGATCACGCTCCTCAGCGCGCCCCGCTACGGGCTGGTGCGCGAGAGCGCGCGCATCGCCTTCCGGGTCGACGACGTCGGCCCCGAGGGGGCGGCGGCGGGGACGGGGAGCGCCGTCGTCGCGTTGCGCGTCAACGGGCGCGAGGTCGCGCGCCAGGCGGTTCCGCTCGGCGCGGAGGTCTCCTTCGAAGCCCCGCTCGAGCATCCCGGCGCGCTCATTCTCGAGCTCGAAGCCGAAGAGCGTCCCGGCGAGCTGACGACGCGCAACAACATCGCGGTGCTGAACGTGACGGCGATCCGCGACCGGCTGCGCGTGCTTCTGATCTCCGGCGAGCCGCACGCCGGCGAGCGCGTGTGGCGCAATCTCCTGAAGTCGGACCCCGCCGTGGATCTCGTTCATTTCACCATTCTGCGCCCGATCGAAAAGGGAAATCCCGGCGAGCTCGCAAGCGAGCTCGCGCTCATCCCCTTCCCGCAGGACGAGCTGTTCATCGACCGGCTGTCGGCCTTCGATCTTCTGATCTTCGACCGCTACACCTATCGCGGCGTGCTCAACGCCTTCCACTTCGACAACATCGCGCGCTATGTGGAGAACGGCGGGGCGGTGCTTGTGGCGTCAGGGCCGGAATACGCCGGCGCGCTGAGCCTCGCTGCGCGGCGCAATTTCTCCTTCATCCTGCCGGCGCTTCCCGAGGGCGCGGCGCGCGAAGGCCCGTTCCGGCCGCGGATCAGCGAGGACGGCGCGCGCCATCCGGTCACCGCGGGCCTTCCCGAGCAGGAGTTCTGGGGCCGGTGGCTGCGCATCATGCCGGCCGCGCAGCGATCGGGCCGCACCCTGATGACGGGACCGGACGGCGCGCCGCTGCTCATTCTCGACCGCGTGGGCGAAGGCCGGGTCGGCCTGCTTCTCTCCGATCACGTCTGGCTGTGGGCGCGCGGCTTCGACGGCGGCGGTCCGCATGCGGAGCTTCTTCGCCGCATCGCGCACTGGCTGATGAAAGAGCCGGAACTGGAGGAAGAGCGGCTTACGCTGACCGGCGCCGGCGACGACCTCGTCATCCGGCGCCGGACGATGTCGGACGAGCCGGGTCCCGTGAGCCTCGTCCTCCCCTCCGGCGAGACGCGCGAGATCGCCCTCGACGAGACCGCGCCGGGCCGTTTCGAGGCCCGGCTCGCGAACGCCGAACACGGACTTTACCGGGCGCGCGCCGGCGAGCTTTTCGCCGTCGGCGCCGTCGGGCTCGCCGCGCCGCCGGAATTCGACGACGTCGTCGCCGATTCGCGCCCGCTCGCCCCGGCGGCGGAGGCCTCGCGCGGCGGCGTCTTCCGGATCCGGCGCGGCGACGGGATCGCGCTGCCCGCCCTGCGCAAGGCGAACGCCGGGGCCGCGGCCTACGCCGGCGCCGGCTGGGCCGGACTGGTCGAGCGCGGCGCCTACCGGATCGACGCGACCCGCGACGCGCCCCTCGCCCCGCCCTGGTTCTGGCTCGCGCTCATCGCGGCGGCGCTGCTGGGCGCGTGGCTTCTCGAAGGCCGCACGGGCCGGCGCCGGCCGCGGGCGGGATTCAGCGCGTAAAATTTACCGAATGATTTAACGACGCTTCAAACAGCCGGGGCGTACCGTCTATCCGGACAGGAAGACAGGAGCAGCGGCTGTGGCGTTTTCATTCACCCGCTCGAACGGCCATCGCAAGCCCAAGGAAAAATCCGAGCGCAGAGGGCCGTTTTCCGGGCTTCTCGGCCGCAAAAACGATCAGGAGCCGGACGATATTCCCCAGATGGACGTCGTCGGCGGCCTCAACCGCGCGCTGCGCAAGACCGCGCCGAAAGACGACGCGCCGCAGCATGAAGACGACGCGCCCATCCGCGAAGCGCTCGCCTCGATCGAATGCGCGCTTTACTCGATCGACGCCATCCGCGAGGTCATCGAACAGGCCTATGAGGTCGCTCTCTCGGCGCAGAACGTCGAGGACGCGGGCGGGCGCGCTCTGCTCGCCGAGCGCTATGACGAGCTGAGGCTGTCGATCAACCGGATCATCGAACAGCTCGACGAGCGCGCCGCGCGCCTCATCGGCAGGAACGCCCACAATCTCGATGTGAAGCTCGGCGGCAAGGCGAATTACTCCGTGTCCGCCGTCCGCCTGGACATTTCTCCCAAGGGGCTCGAACTCGACCCGCCCCGCGAGGCGTTCGCCACATTCGACGAGATCACGCGCGTGCTCGAAGAGCTCGACTCGGCCGTGAAGAAGGCCGACCGCGCCGCGGCCGGCTATTGCCGCGACGCGCAGTTCCTGATCTCCCGCCTCTCACAGGAGCAGGCCGCCGCCTAGGCGCGCAGCGCTTCGCCTCATCGCCGCGCCGATCCGCGCCCGTCGTCCCGGGCGCGGCGCGGCATGCAATGACGCGCCGCAGACCCGGGACCGCTCCCGGCCCGCTCCGTCGTCGTCCCGGATGCGGCGCAGCGCGCAGCGGTGCAATGCAGACCCGGGACCGCCTCCCCCGC
>NZ_FZQA01000014.1 GCF_900199215.1 Amphiplicatus metriothermophilus | reverse complement strand
GCTCTTTGACATCGTGAGCTCTCTGGCGACGCCGTCGGGAAAGGTCCGGCCGCGGACGGACGCCCCCCCGTCCCCGCCGCAGCCGGACCGCCTGACGACGGATTCCTCTGGCGGTCGGCGGAAAGGCCCATGTCAGAAGATCGAAACCCAGCAGGCGCCGCGTGCGGCGCGCGCCGCCTTGTCCATGGCGAGGCCGTCGCCGGGCTGCGGGCCTGCCCCGGCGAGCAGCCACAGGCAAAGCCCGGCGAGAACGGCAAACAGGACGACTTTCAGAAGAATGCTCGGCGCGGACATGTCTCTCTCCCTCCGGCGCGCAGCTTTCCTGTCGGCTCGCATGAAAGCCGCGAACGGCGCCGTTGCTGTCGGTGATCGAAGCGGCTCAGGCGCCGCGTTCGAGATCGCGGAACTGCTTTCTCAGACCGTATTCGGACGACGTGACCGCGTACTCCATCTCTTCGATGCGGGTCTCAAGCGCGCGGAACCGGTGCTTGAGCTCGGAGAAGGTCGCTTTCGGCCTGACGGTGAAGGTGCGCCAGAAGCGTTCCTCCTCCTGACTGTCGTAAAGGGGCGGCTCGCCGCGGTCCGGCTTGATCATGATCGCCGCCGCCACATAGGCGATGACCGGGATCGGGAAAAAGAACAGCGCGGCGAAAAACCATCCGAAGCGCAGCCAGTTTACGTCCCAGCCGAAATAATCGGCGAGCCCGGCGCACACCCCGGCGATCTGGCCGCGCCGCGCATTCCGGCGAAGGCGGTGCCGGTTCGGGCCCGGCCCCGGCTCGCCGGCGTGATAGGCGTAGCCGGAACGATCGCGCCAGTGATGGCCATGGCGATGGCGATAGCGCTGGTCAGACATGGGGGCGCTCCCTGTACTCGTCCCGCCAGCTCGGCGCTTCCTTGTCGAGGATCGTCTCCAGAGCGTCGACGCGGCGCTCCAGGCGCTGGGCCGTCTTCCACAGATCGTCGATCAGTCTCTCGTCGTCGGCGGAAAACGTCTTGGTTTTCCGCCACTCCGTTACGTAGTGCATAATGGTCGCGGGCAGCGCCACGAAGACGATGGCGACGACGGCGACGATGAACGGCCCTTCCATGACTCGCCCCTTCCTTTGTCCGCGTCCTTACGGACGGCCCGCACGTTCGGCGACCCGTTTCTTGATGGCCTCGAGCTCGGCGTTGATGTCGTCCTCGGCCTCGAGCTCGCGGAACTCCTCTTCGAGCGACTTCGGCCGGCCCATCACATAGCTTTCGGCCTCGGCCTCCAGCTCGTCGATGCGCCGCTCGTAGCGTTCGTAGCGCGCGATCGCCTCGTCGATGCGCCCGTCATAGACTTGGCGGTTGATCCGCACGCTGTCGGCCGCGGCGTTGCGGCGGATTTCGAGCGAGCGCTGCTTGGCTTTCGCCTCCTTCAGCTTGGCCTGGAGCTTTTCGAGGTCGTCATTGGCCTTGTCGAGGCTCTTGGCGACCGCCTCCAGCTCCCGGTCGAGCATGGCGACCATCTCCTCGGCCTTGCGCTTGGCCGCGACCGCGCCGCGGGCGAGGTCCTCGCGGCCCTTGGCGACGGCGAGCTCGGCCTTCGACTCCCACTCGCGGGCGCGCGCGACGAAATCGGCGCGCTTGCGTTCGATCTCTTTCTTGTCGGCGATGGCCCGCGCGGCGCGCGAGCGCACCTCGACGAGGGTGTCCTCCATCTCCTGGATGATCAGGCGAACGATCTTCTCCGGATCCTCCGCCTTGTCGAGCATCGCATTGAGATTGGAGTTGATGATGTCGGTCAGTCTGGAAAAAACGCCCATGGCAAGCTCCCGAGAAGGGCCTCCTTAAAAGATAATTCCGCCGAGGATGAAACCAATGAAGAACGCGCCCCAGGCGAAGCCTTCGCGGCCGCGGCAGGCGCGGCGCAGGCGTTCGTCCCAGTAAAGGTCGCGGTCTTCGTAGCGCGCGTAGCTCATTTCCGAATCCTTTCGTTGACGTTCGGCTGTTTGGTTACCGCCTCTAATGCGAAGCGCGTGCCAATTTGATGCTGATTTCGCAACACATTGTTATTACTGCATAATTTTCTACGCCGGCGCGGATCGCCGGCCATTTAAAGGTGTTTTTCACCTATTTATGGGTATACAATACCAAAAATTTCAGGTATTTTTCGCCTATGAAATTGCGGCCCGAACCGCCGGAGCTGATCGGCCAGGCGCCGGCCTTTCTCGACGCCCTGGCGCACGCTTCGGCGGCGGCGGGGCTGGACCGGCCGCTGCTCATCGTGGGCGAGCGCGGCGCCGGCAAGGAGCTTCTGGCCGCGCGCATCCACTTTCTCTCCCCGCGCTGGGACGGGCCGTTTCTCAAGGTCAACTGCGCGGCCCTGTCGGACGAGCTTCTCGACAGCGAGCTGTTCGGGCATGAGGCGGGCGCCTTCACCGGCGCGCGCGCGCGCCATCTCGGCCGGTTCGAACGCGCCGAGGGGGGCACCCTGTTCCTCGACGAAATCGCCTCGGCTTCCCTGCGGGTGCAGGAAAAGCTGCTGCGCGTCATCGAATATGGCGAGTTCGAGCGGGTTGGCGGCGAGGAGACGCTCATCGCGAACGTAAGGGTGCTCGCCGCCTCCAACATCGACCTGCGCGCGCAGGCCGAGGCGGGCAGGTTCCGCCCCGACCTGCTCGACCGGCTCGCCTTCGACGTCGTGCTCGCCCCGCCCCTGCGCGCCCGCAAGGAGGACGTTCCCCTTCTCGCCGCGCACTTCGCCGGTGCGCTCGCGAGCGAGATCGGCGCGGCCTACGAAGGCTTCACGGCCGAAGCGATGGCGGCCTTTATCGCCCATGACTGGCCGGGCAACGTCCGTGAGCTGAAGAACGCCGCCGAGCGATCCTTTTATCGCTGGATCGCCGCCGGCAATGCGGGCCCGGTCGGCGAGGCCGCCATCGACCCCTTCGCAGGCGCGGCCCTGCCGCCGGACCTCGCAAGCGCCGCCGCGCGCGCGGCCCCGCCGCGTCCCGCCTCTCCGCCCGCGTCAGAGCCGCCGGCGCCGCCAGGACCGGGGCCTTATGATCTCAGAAAGCGTCTCGACGAAGCAGAACGAAAGTGGACGGAGGAAGCTCTCGCCGCCCATGGCGGCAACCAGCGGCTCGCCGCGACGCATCTCGGCCTCACCTACGACCAGATGCGCGGGCTCGTGCGCAAGCACGGCCTCGCCCGCCCGCGCGCCCGGACGAGGGCTGGGCGTCCCTGAGCGAGCCGCTCCGACGACCTCACCGCGCGCAGGCGACGCACAACTCCGCGCAGGGATCGATTTCGAGCCGGCGGGGCGCGACGGCCGCGCCGCATTCCACGCACCAGCCATAATCATTTTCCGCCAGACGTTTGAGGGCGGCGTCGATGCGGCGGATCTCATGGGCGCGGCGCGCGTCCTGCGCCTTGGCCATGGCCTGCTGCTGCAGGGCGTCCTGGCGCGACAGGCGGCCGATCGACTGCTGGTCGAGCTCCACGGCCTTGCGCGAGTCGGCGGCGGCCTCGGACAGAGCGACGAGCTCGGCCCGGCGCGCGAGAAGGGTTTTTTTCGCCGCTTCCGGATCGACGCCGGGCGGGACGTCATGGCCGCGCGCGCCGGTCACGCCTGCTTCTCCCAGCGCCCCCGCTCGGATTGACGCCAATAGGTCGCGTCATGGCCGGCTTCGCGCACCGCCTTCCAGAAGGCGCGCGCCTCGGCGACGGCGGCCTCGTCGCGCCCGTCGAAGATCGACACGCAGCGGACGAATTGCGCCAGCGACGCCGGCTCGGCCCGCGCGCCGTCGACCAGGAACAGAACGTCCGCGCCGTTGGGCGCGTCTTCTCCGTCCGTCAGCCAGATCGGCTGGCGCTCGGGCGCATCGCCGCCGGCGGCGTGCGGCAGGAAGGAATCGTCGCGATAGGTCCACAGATGTCCGTCGAGCGCCTCGACGCGCGCGCGCGAGCCGGCGCGCACCGCCGCCTTCCAGCCGCGCTCGAGCGTCTTTTCGAGCAGGCCGGGCAGCACGGCTTCGAGATTCGCGCGCTCAAGGTGATAGAAGAGGACCTCGGTCATGACGCAAGCGTATCTTCTTCGACGCGCGGCGGAAAGAACCGAACGGGGCGACGACGACGCCGTGGAGACCGCCGCCGAGAAGCGCCTGGCCGCCGCGGCGCCGGCGAAGGTCGCCGATGCGAACCCCTTTTCGGCATCGCTGTCGCTGGCGTCGAGCCGCGCCTGTCGAGCGCCGCGCGCTTGGGCAGCCGACACCCCGCTATTCCTCTACATGTACGTTCGGAAAGGCGCCCGACAAGCGGCCTCATTCATCATGACCCGACCCCTTTGAACGCAGCCACGAACAAGGAAACAAATGGCTGCATTCAAGGAGATAGAGAATGTCGGGAAAACGATATCGCCCAGAAGA
>NZ_FZQA01000002.1:137500-639398 GCF_900199215.1 Amphiplicatus metriothermophilus | reverse complement strand
CTTCCTCGGCCAGCTTCTCGGCGATGACGCTCCGGAGCCGATGGTAGAAGGTCGCCGCCGTATCCTTGTTCACCCCGATCAGTGCAGACGCCGTTTGGGCCGGCGTACCGGCCACAAAGTGCTCGATGAGCCGATTGGTCTGATTATGCGTGAGTTTTGAATGCCTTAGCCGCATCCCGCCATCCTAAATGTCTCAGACATCTAGGACAGCCCCAAGGTTAAACTTCAAGAGCGTTAACCGGAGATTACTATTCGTAGAAACAAGTGAATCGTGCTGTCGCCAAGATAATTCTCGCGCCTCGGGAGCGAGCGGGCATCATCACGCCGGTTAGTTGTAAAACCCAAAAAACCATATTAAAGTCAAAAATTCATTGCGCGGGCTCTAATAACGATTTATAGATAGTATATTAGCTCGGGTTCGCGTTGGCGCGGGAGCGACAGGCTAAAGAGGTGTGTGGACGTTGAGCGTGAAGAGGCGCGCAGCGAGCCTTCAGATGGGGTGGGAGTTTGTCATGACATGTTTTCGTTGCGTACTTTTGGCGGTGAGCGCGGCAACCGCCTTTGCTGCGAGCGCCGCGCACGCGTCCACGATCACCATCAATGGCGTAGATCATGACGAATCCGCGTTTATTGATGGCGTGACGCTCAACAGCGGCAGCTTCCAGGCTCATTTGGCGCCTACCCCTGAAGCGGGCCTGATTGGTGGAGATACGTCGACCGCCATACAATGTGTTGTGGATTCCGGGCCATGTAGTTTTACGGCTCATTTTATTGACAATGTCGCTTTTAATGGGACTGGAAATGATATCGTCCTCTACGCTGTAGGCGGCAGCGGTCACGAGTTGTTCGATATTTCTATAAATGGCGTGACGTTGGCGAATCAGGGCGCGCAGCTGACGGGGGAGATGGCCAATGGGTACGCTCTCCTCGCCTATGCGCTAGATTTGGATCTTTTCGGCGTAGCCGCCAACGCAGTGATCAGTTCACTGACAGTTACAATTGGGCGAGGGGGCGTGAATCCAGAGGATTTCGTCGCTTTCGCCGCGCTCAATAACGAGAAAACTTTGGTCAACCCTGTGCCTGGCGCGATATGGCTCTTTGGCACTGCGTTGGCGGGCGTCGGGCTGTTCGGCGCGCGGCGTCGCAAAAAAATGGGCGCGTGACTTAGGTTGCGTGGACAAGTCATTGACGCAGGAATCGGCGTTTGATTCAAGGATGCCTCTCGAGGGAGGCGGATCAGAGTCGCGGCGATCTGACGGAAGCGGAATAGCGGGTTTTGAAGGTCCTGTTGCCGGTGGAGCGCGGCCGGGGCCGTCCGCCTGAGGACAATCGCAACATTATCAACGGCATTCTGTGGCGTCTGGGGTGCGGAATGCCGCACGCGACGTGCCGGAGAAGTATGGCAACTGTGCTGTGCCCGCCGACGATCATCCAGCATGATCCAGAGTCGGCGGTTGCATTTTGCTCATATGAGCGGGTTTAGCAACGGGGTGGCGCGCGGAGCCGTCAAGGAGCTCAAGCGCGCCGTCCCGTTGCGGGCGTAACGCCGCGGCGTAGGCGTTGGGCGTGAGATATCCGAGCGCCGAGTGCGGGCGGCAATGATTGTAGTCGCGGACTGAACCGCCCCGGGTTTGGCGGAGGCGATTGATTGTGAGTCCTACGCGGCCATCGGGGTTCCTTCAAGCTGCGCGTGAAAGCGGTCTTCGGCTTCGGCGGGCGGGATGTTTCCGATCGGCTCCAAGAGCCTTCGCTTGTTGAACCAGTCGACCCATCCGAGCGTCGCGAACTCGACGGCCTCGAAGCTGCGCCACGGCCTGCGCCGATGGATGAGTTCGGTCTTGTAGAGGCCGATCACCGTCTCGGCGAGCGCATTGTCGTAAGAGTCGCCGACGCTGCCGACGGAGGGCTCGATCCCCTCATCGACAGGGCGTTCCGTGTACTTGATCGAAACGTATTGCACGCCGCGATCGCTGTGATGAATGAGGCCGTTAGTCGGGCGCCTTTGCGCGACGGCCTGCTCCAGCGCATCGAGCCCGAACTGCGCTTCCATCGACCGCGAGACGCGCCAGCCGACGATCCGTCGCGCAAAGACGTCGATGACGAAGGCAGCGTAGACGAAGCCGCTCCAGGTCGAGACGTAAGTGAAATCGGCGACCCAGAGCCGGTTCGGCCGATCCGCCGAGACCTGGCGGCCTACCTTGTCGAGCGGGCACGGCGCCGCTTTGTCGCTGAATGTCGTCCTGACCGGCTTGCCGCGCACGGCGCCGGAAAGGCCCATCCTGCGCATCAATCGCTCGACCGTGCAGCGCGCAACCTCGACGCCCTCGCGCTGCAACTGCCGCCAGACCTTGCGCGCGCCGTAGACGGAGAAGTTCTCATCGAAGACACGGCGGATCTTCTCGCAGCGATCGGCGTCCCGGCGCGCGCGCCGATTGCCTCAAAGGATCGGCGCGGCGCGCCTGATGCGCGTAATAAGTCGACGGGGCGATCGCCAGCAGCCGGCAGATCGGCTCGACCCCGTATGATGCTTTATGTTCGTCGATAAACGCGATCATGGCTTGAACCGGCGGTCGAGCTCCGCCTGGGCAAAATAAGCAGAGGCCTTGCGGAGTATCTCATTGGCCTGCCGGAGCTCCCGGTTCTCCCGCTCCAGCGCTTTGAGCCGCGCGTTCGCATCCCCGCCAGTCGTCGCCGCGGCGCCGTTGCGCTCCGACGTCTTCACCCAACGCCGCAGCGTCTCCGACGTGCAGCCGATCTTCTCCGCGATCGAGGATATCGCCGCCCGGCGGGACCCGTAGTCGTTCTCATGATCAAGGACCATGCGCACCGCACGGTCGCGGATCTCAGCCGAATATCTCGGCAGCCTTCTTTCTGTATCCATGGCTCCATCCTCTCAAAGATTGGAGCCTCCGCCAAACCCGGCGCGGTTCAGTGATTTTGTTTGGGCTGCGCATGCTTAGTTGCATCGTTTGTAAGCAGCAAGGCGATCAGGCGCATGTCATGACCCTCGGCATGGCCGCCGGCGCGCGGGCGCCGGCTCGGGCGGCCGGCGGAACTTAACCGGAAGCGCGGCGAAGGCAAACCCGCGCCCGCCGGCGGCGCCGGGTTCCGCTCGTTCCGCGTTTGCAATGGAGGAAACGGGCGCGCGCGGCCCGCGCCCGAAGGAGAGACGTCAAAGAGCGCCTTCGCGCTGCAGCCGCTTGCGGATCAGCTTGCGCGCGCGCCGAATCGCTTCGGCCTTCTGGCGGGCTCTCTTCTCGGAAGGCTTCTCGTAGAACTTCCGGCGCTTCATCTCCCGGAAAGTGCCTTCCCGCTGCATTTTCTTTTTCAGCGCGCGCAACGCCTGCTCGACGTTGTTGTCGCGGACAACGATCTGAACCAGGGCTAGTCCTCCTTCGCAATGAACCGTCCCGCCCGGCGGCGCCCGCTCCTGCGCGGGCGGGGCGTTCGGCGCGAGACTGACATGACTTTCCGCACAGCCTCGCCGCAGGGGCGTTTTTCGCCCCGCGGCGCGCGCGGGCCTATAGCAAATGCCTCTTCGACTGTCCACAGGGCGGCGCGCCGGCGGCCGCTCGCCGCGGGCCCGGCCGGGCGCTCGCGCCGCATGGCGCTTCGCCGGCCATGCGCTAGCATGGCGCCATGGACGACGCCCGCCCCCGACCGGCTCCGGATCGCGACGGCGCCGACGGCTTCGAGCCCGCGCGCCGGGCCGTGCTTGCCGCCGCGCTCGCCCGCGCGCCGTTCGAGGGCTGGAGCCCCGTGATGCTGCGCCGGGCCGCCGCCGACGCCGGCGCGGACCGGGCCGCGCTCGCCGCGGCTTTCCCCAAGGGCGTCGCGGATCTGCTCGCCTACTGGTCCCTCACGGCCGACGAAGAAATGGCCGCCCGGATGAGCGGGCCCGACTTCGCCGCCCGGCGCATCCGCGACAAGGTCGCCTTCGCGATCGAGACGCGCCTCGATCTCCTGCGCCCGCACAGGGAGGCCGCGCGCCGGGCCGCGGCGACGCTGGCGCTGCCCGTTTACGCGCCGCTGGCCGCGCGCCTTGCCTGGAAGACCGCCGACGCCGTCTGGCGCGGGCTTGACGACCGGTCGACGGATTTCAACTTCTACACCAAGCGTGCGATACTCGCCGGCGTGTGGTCGGCGACGCTGGCGCGCTGGCTCGCGGACGAATCGCCCGGCGACGCCGACACGAAGGCGTTCCTCGCCCGACGCATCGAGAACGTCATGCAGTTCGAGAAGCTGAAAAAACGCGCGCGCGAACTCGGCCTCGATCCGGCGAAGCCGGCGGGCTGGCTCGCCCGGCTGCGCTACGGCCGCGGGCGGGCGCAGGCGCGGGCCCGCGCCGAGGCCAAGGTCGACGAGGCGCTCGAAGAAAGCTTCCCGGCAAGCGATCCGCCCTACTGGACGACCGGCGGCGCGTAAGCGCGGCGGAAAACCTGCGCTGGCCGGCTGTCTCCTCAGGGGCTAAACGGAAATCTCCGCCGCCGCCTTTCCTCAGTTGAAATCGGTCATCGCCGGTGAGCCTGCGCGAATTCTTCGTCCTCCTCGCCATCTGCACGGTCTGGGGGCTGCATTTCGTCGTCGTGAAGACGGCGGTGGGCGCCGTGCCCTCGATCTTCTACGCGGCGATGCGCATGAGTCTCGTCGCGCTGGTCATGGCGCCGTTCCTGCGCTGGCGGCCCGGCCAGATGGGCCGGGTGCTGACGGCCGGGCTGTGCCTCGGCGCGGCGAACTACGCGCTGCTGTTCACAGGACTGCGCCATGCCACCGCCTCGGCCAGCGCCGTCGCCATCGAGCTTTACGTGCCGTTCGCCACCATCCTTTCGGTCGTTTTTCTCGGCGAGAAGGTCGGCTGGCGGCGCGCCCTCGGCGTCGCGCTGGCGTTCGTCGGCGTGGCCATCATCGCGCTGGGCCGGGGCGAGGCGCGTCTCGGCTTCGGCGTCGGGCTCGTGGCGCTCGCCGCCTTCGTCGAGGCGTGCGGGGCGATCCTCGTCAAGCGCGCGACGGGCTTTCGCCCGCACGAGCTGCTCGCCTGGTTCGCCGCCACGGGCTCGGCCGCCCTGTGGGCGGCGACATGGGCGCTCGAGCGCGGGCAGGGGGCGGCGCTGGCGGCGAGCGATCATCTGATGGTGTTCGGCGCGGTGGCCTACTCCGCTCTCGGCGCGTCGATCTTCGCGCACACGGCGTATTATTGGCTCCTGCAGCGCCTGCCGGTGAGCCAAGCCGCGGTCAGCGGGCTCCTGACGACGCTGCTCGCGGTGGCGTTCAGCATCGCGCTGCTCGGCGAGCCGCTCACCTGGCGCTTCGCAGTCGGCGGAACCATCGCGCTCGCCGGCGTCGGGCTGGTGCTGTTGCGCTCGGCGAAGAAGGCGCCCATCATCGCCGCGTCCGCCCCGCCGGCGGCGAGCGCCGACATGCCGGGACCGGCGGCAGGCGCGACGGAGCCGAAGGAAGAAGCGCAGGAAGCCGGGCGCGCATGAAGATCATCGATCAGCCTTCGCCGAATTTCGACGAACGCGACGTCAACGGTTTCGAAGGGCCGGTCGACATGATCGTCCTGCACTATACCGGCATGAAGACGGGCGAGGAGGCTATCGCGCGCCTGCGCGATCCGGCGGGGAAGGTGAGCGCCCATTACTTCATCGAGGAGGACGGCCGGATTTTCCGCCTTGTAGCGGAGGAAAAGCGCGCCTGGCATGCGGGCCTGTCGAGCTGGAAAGGCGAGGGCGAGATCAACGCCCGCTCGATCGGGATCGAACTCGTCAATCCCGGCCATGAATGGGGCTATCGGGATTTTCCGCCCGCGCAGATCGACGCGCTCGTCGCGCTTCTGAAGGATATTCGCGCCCGCCGGAAGATTGCGGCCGCGCGCGTGCTCGCCCATTCCGACGTCGCGCCGGCGCGCAAGGAGGATCCCGGCGAGCGGTTTCCGTGGGCCCGGCTCGCGCAGGAGGGCCTCGCGCTCGGTCCTTATGACGGCCCGCCCAATGCGGACGTTCCTTATGCGGACGCGCTCGCGGCGCTGCGCGCCATCGGCTACGAGGTCGCCGACGCCGCGCCGGGCGCGCCGGCGCCGGCCGCCGCGATTCTCGCCTTCCAGCGGCGCTTTTGTCGCGCCGCGCTGGGCCAGGGCATGAATCCCCTCACCAAGGCCGCGCTTCTGTGGGCGGCCGCCTTGACCTGACGCCTGCGCGCGCGCACATCTCTTGCGTCGGACGGCCGGGCGGCCGCGGGCCGCGGCCTTGGGGTCGCTGCTCGAGGAAAGTCCGGGCTCCACGGAGACAGGGCGCCGGGTAACGCCCGGCCGGTCCGCCCTTCGGGGCGGGCCGAGGGAAAGCGCCACAGAGATCGAACCGCCCCGGCTCGCCGGGGCAAGGGTGAAAAGGTGCGGTAAGAGCGCACCGGCGGCTCAGCAATGAGCCGCGCATGGCAAGCCCCGCCCGGAGCAAGACCGCGTAGGGACCGCGCGCCGAAAGGCAGGGGCGTCTCCGCCCCGAGCGGTCCGGGTTGGTCGCTAGAGGCCGCGCGCAAGCGCGCGCCCCAGAGGAATGGCCGCCCCCTCGCGAGAGGGACAGAACCCGGCTTACAGGCCGTCCGACGCTTTCTTCATGCGGGGCAGGAGAGAGCCGAGTGCAGGCGCGGATTGCCAAGGCGCAGCGGCCGGTTATGGTGCGCGCCATGTCACACGCGGCTCGCCCTGCTTGGCCCGTCGCAGAGCCCTTCGTCGTGCGCCGGCTGGCGACTGCGGGCGACGCCGACGCCTTCGGTCACGTCAACAATGTCCGCTATATCGACTGGGCGATGGAGGCCGCCTGGGCGCATTCGCAGGCGCTCGGGCTTTCCTTCGCCGATTACGAAAGACTGGGCGTCGGCTGCGTCGTTCAGCGCCATGAGTTCGACTATCTCGCGCCTGTCATGCCAGGCGAGACCGTGGCGGTCGCCACGTGGATCGCAGAATGCGACGGTCGCGTGCGTCTGACGCGGGCTTTCGAGATGCGCCGCGAGTCGGACGGCGCGGCGCTGTTTCGCGGGCGGACGAAATTCGTCACCATCGACATGAAGACCGGCCGGCCGGCGCGCATGCCGCCGGAGTTCGTCGCCGCGTATCGGCCCGCCGGATAGCAAGGAAAAAGACATGCCGTCGTTCGACATCGTTTCCGAGATTAATCTCGCCGAGGCCGACAACGCCGTGCAGAACGTCATGCGCGAAATCGCGACGCGGTACGACTTCAAGGGATCGAAGTCGAAGGTCGAGTTCGCCGACGGCGTCGTGACCATTCACGCGGACGACGATCTCAAGCTCAAGCAGCTTCGCGAGATTCTTCAAGGTCACATGCAGAAACGGGGGATCGAGCCCGGCTCGCTCGACTACCAGAAGCCCGAGCCGGCCGCCGGACAAGCCGTGCGCCAGACCGTTCGCCTGAAACAGGGCATCAACAAGGAGCTCGCCAAAAAGATCGTCAAGGCGATCAAGGACGAGAAGTTCAAGACGCAGGTCGCCATTCAGGGCGAGGCGCTTCGCGTCTCAGGCAAGAAAAAGGACGATCTGCAGGCCGTCATCGCTTTCGTGAAGGGGCTTGGCGTCGAGCAGCCGCTGCAATTCAAGAACTTCCGCGATTAGGGCGGCGTTCGCGTGGACAGGCGCCGGGGCCTGAGATAAACCGCGCAGTGAAAGGGCGGCAGGGGATCGTCATGGCCGATTTCGAAACGACATTGCTTGAAATCATCGGAGAGCACGCGGTCGGCCTCGCCGGCGCGCCGACTCTCGACACGCCGATCGCCGACCTCGGCATCGATTCCTTCGCAGTGGTCGAAATCGTCTACGAGGTGGAGGAAAAGCTCGGCGTTGAGGTTCCCTTCAACGCCAACGAAAACCCTTTCGCCGACATGAAGACCGTCGGCGACCTGATCGAGGCCGTCCGCAAGCTCGCCGAGAAGAGTTGACCGTTCATGCCGCGTCGCGTCGTCGTCACCGGGCTGGGAGTCGTCTCGCCCATCGGAGAGAGCGTCGAGGCTTTCTGGCGCGGGCTTGAGAACGGCGTCTGCGGCATCGTGCAGCGGACCTTCGCGCCGGAGGAAGACCTTTCCCTGACGGTTCCGGTCGCTCCGGTCGACGGCTTCGCCGAGCGTGCGGCGAGCCTCGGCCGGGACGTAACGCGCACGGATCGTTTCACCCAGTTCGCGATCGCCGCCGCCGACGAGGCGCTCGCCGACGCGGGCCTTGAGATCGACGAGGCGACGGGCCGGCGCGTCGCGACGATCATCGGCACGGGCATCGGCGGGATCAGCGCGCTCGATACGACCTATATCTCGATGTTGCGCCACGGCCGACGGCCGCACCCGTTAACGGTGCTGCGCGCGATACCGAACGCCGCGGCGAGCCAGCTGAGCATTCGTTACGGTCTGACGGGACCGGCTTTTGCGATCTCGAGCGCATGCGCGTCGGGCGCGCACGCGATCGGCGCGTGCGCCGATCTGATCCGCGCGGGAACGGCCGATATCGGCGTCGCCGGGGCGAGCGAAGCGCTTTTATGCTACGGACCGCTGGAAGCATGGCGGGCGATGCACATCATGTCTGATGAGTTATGCAGGCCGTTCTCGAAAAACCGTAAAGGACTCGTGATCGGCGAGGGGGCGGGGGTGCTCGTACTGGAAGAATACGAGCGGGCGCGGGCGCGCGGCGCCGAGATTTACTGCGAGCTCGCGGGCTTCGGCATGAACGCAGACGGCAAGGACATGATAAATCCGGCGATGGAGGGCGCCGCGGGCGCCATGCGCGCCGCGCTTGAACGCGCGCGCATCGACGACCCTTCGGCCGTTTATGTCAATGCGCACGGCACCGGCACGCTGATGAACGATCCGACGGAGACGAAAGCGATCCGCGCGGTCTTCGGCGCGGACGCGGACCGGCTGATCGTATCCTCGACGAAGTCCATGCACGGCCATCTGCTCGGCGCCGCGGGGGGCGTCGAGGCGGTCGCGTCTATTCTCGCCCTGAAGCGCGGCGTCGTTCCGCCTACGATCAATCTCGACGAGCCGGACCCCGCCTGCGATCTCGACTACGCGCCGAACGAAGCGCGCCGGCGGCCTCTCGAGCTCGCCGTGTCGAACTCTTTCGCCTTCGGCGGCCTCAACGCGGTTCTGGCCTTTCGCAGGCTGTAGGCGGCGCGGGCCGGCGCCGTCAGGCCGCCGCCGGCTTCGCTTTTCGCGAGGGACCGGCTTGGTGCAGTCGGCGGCGCGTTTCGAGGAAGAGCGCGATCATGATCGTCAGGCCGAGATAGCGCACGGCATAGACGCCGAGATTTTCCGGGAACGTCGTGAAGAAGGCGCCGATGGAGGCATAGATCGTGTGGATCTCGGCTCCGGCCGCCGCCTGCGCCGCGATCGGCCATACGAAGCGGTCGATGAAGAGCGCCAGAAGCCCCAGCCTCCATGCGCCTGGGTCCCTGCTCGCGATCATCGCGAGGAAAAACGCCAGCGCCACCGCCTGCCAGACGTCTCCGCCCGAAAAGCCAAGAGAGACGATATATTCGAGATCTTTCATGATCGGCCTCCTCGGGCGCATTTACGCCCCAGCAAGGTTAAGACCGCGTAAAATCCGCCCGCGCGGCCCGCAAGAACCGGGTGGAGCGGCGGACGCCCGTTCCATAAGGGTCATGCGTGATGCGAATTAGCAGTTCGGGGATCGACATGGCCGGCGCAGCTTCCTCATCCGTTCTCTCCGCAGAAGACTTCGAAGCCCTTCGAAAGTTCCGCGCCGACGCCTATGCGCCGGTCGGCAAGGCGATCGACTTTCTGGTGGAGCGTTTTGAGAACCCGCCGAGCCTTGAAGAGACGGCGGCGCAGGTCGGCATGAGCCCCGCCCATTTCCAGCGGGTGTTCAAGGCCGGCGCCGGCGTCTCGCCGAAGCGCTTTCTGCAGTACCTCGCCGCGGGCGAGGCCAGGCGCGCGATGGGCGAGGGGGCGAGCGTGCTCGAAGCGTCCTACTGCGCCGGACTGTCAGGCCCCTCGCGGCTGCATGATCTGTTCCTCGTCGCAGAGGCGATGACCCCTGGCGCTTACAGGAACAAGGGGGCGGGCGAGACGATCCGTTACGCGCGGGTCCCTGGTCCGTTCGGAGAGGCGCTGATGGGCGCCACCGACAAGGGCGTTTGCTGGCTCAGCTTCATCGCCGGCGTGGGCTACGCCCGCGCGCTCGCCGAGATGAAAGGGGACTGGCCGGCGGCGGTCTATGTGGAGGATCCCGCCTTCGTCGGCCCGCTTGCGGCGCGCGCCTTCGCTTTCGCGCGGGGCTTGCGGCTCGATCGGCCGCTCGGCCTCCACGTGCAGGGAACCAATTTCCAGCTGAAGGTGTGGGAGGCCTTGCTCCGCATTCCGCTCGGCGAGACGGCCACCTATGGCGACATCGCCCGCGCGCTCGACGCGCCGAGGGCCTCGCGCGCGGTCGGCGCCGCGGTGGGCGCGAACATGATCTCGCTTCTGATCCCCTGCCACCGGGTGATCCTCTCGACCGGCGTCGTCCACAATTACCGCTGGGGCGCGGCCCGCAAAAAAGCGCTCCTCGCCATCGAAAGCGCGCTCGCCCGACCGGCGACGACCGCCGCCTGAGGCGACTTTCCCCGGCGCAAGGCCGGCGCTCCCCGCTTTCGGCAAAGCTGGCGGGCGTTCATTGCAACGCCCTGACGGATCGTTATATATCCGCGAGCCCCGGCCGGAGAGGGCGCGCATGGCGCGAGGGGCCCCGCCGGCCGCATCCGGGAAGCTCCCAACACAGGAGACGCCTTTTCATGCTCATCTCGCCCGCCTTCGCGCAGGCCGCCGAACCTGCCGCGCAGAACCCGCTGATCGGCTTCATTCCGTTCATCCTGATCTTCGTGATCTTCTATTTCTTTCTCATCAGGCCGCAGATGCAGGCCCGAAAGAAGCACATGGAGATGGTCTCCAACGTGCGCCGCGGGGACGTCGTGGTCACGCAGGGCGGGATCATCGGCAAGGTGACCAAGGTGCTCGAAGGGGACGAGCTCATGGTCGAGATCGCCGACAATGTGAACGTGAAGGTGGTCAGAAACACGCTCGCTGACGTGCGTTCGAAGCCCCAGCCCGCCAACGATCAATAAGATAAGGGGCCGGGCCGTCCAGGCGGTCCGGCGGTTCATCGCCCATGCTCCAGTTCTCCAAATGGCAGGTCGCGCTGGTCGCCGCGGTCGTCGCGCTCGGCGCGATTTTCGCCGCGCCCAATCTGATTCCGAAAGAACAGCTCGACCGGCTGCCCGGGTTCCTGCCGAAGGGCACGATCAATCTCGGTCTCGACCTTCGGGGCGGCTCCTATCTCCTGCTCGGCGTCGATACGGACAAAGTCATCGCCGACCGGCTCTCCGGCATGCGTCAGGAAATCCAGCGGGCGATGCGTCCCTCAGGCGGTCGCGAACGCGTCGCCCTGGTCAGCCTGCCAAGCGTCGATCTGGAGATGGGGACGATCTCACTGCGGGTGCGCGAGCCGGATCAGGCGGACGAAGCCGCCCGCAGAGTGCGCGACGTGACCCGCACGGGCGTCGCATTCCTCACTGCGCCGCCCTATACGGTTTCCGTACAGGGCGATCTCATCGAAGTGCGGCTGACGCCGGAGGCGCGCCGTCAATACGCCGCCGAGGCGTTGCAGGACTCAATCGAAGTCGTCCGACGCCGGGTCGACCCTGCAGGCAACAAGGAAGTGTCGATTCAGCCTCAGGGCGCGGACCGGATCGTCATTCAGGCGCCGGGCGACAACGACCCAGAAGAACTGAAGCGCATCGTCAATCGCACGGGGCAGCTCAGCTTTCACCGGGTCGATCCGACGGTGAGCCTCGCCGACGCCGAAGCCGGCCTGCTGCCGCCGGGCCGAATCCTGGTCCCCTTCGCGGCCAGCGAAGGACCCGGCGCGCTGGTGCTCTATGAAGAGCCGGAGGTTACGGGGGACATGGTCGAGACCGCTTCGGCCGGCCTGAACACCGACGGCGCGGGCTTTCAGATCAACTTTTCCTTCGATAGCCGCGGCGCGCGCCGGTTCGCGGACTACACCCGGGAGCATGTAGGCGAGCTGTTCGCCATCGTGCTCGACAATGAAATCATTTCCGCGCCGCGTATCCAGACCCCGATTCCGGGCGGACAGGGGCGCATCACCGGCAATTTCTCCCCCGATGAGGCCGCGCGCATCGCCACCCTGATCCGTTCGGGCGCGCTGCCGGCGCCGCTGACGACGCTCGAGCAGCGCACGGTGGGGCCCGATCTCGGCGCGGATTCCGTGCGCGCCGGCACGACGGCGCTTGTCATCGGCTTCCTCGCCGTAATTATTTACATGGTCGCGACGTACGGCCGTTTCGGGGTTTACGCCGATATGGCGCTGTTGGCGAATGTCGTGCTCATCGCCGGGGCCCTGTCGCTGTTCGGCTCGACGCTCACCCTTCCCGGGATCGCCGGCATCGTGCTGACCGTCGGCATGGCGGTCGACGCCAACGTATTGATCTTCGAACGCATCCGCGAGGAGCTCGTTGCGGGCAAAGGGCCGGTCAACGCCGTCGAGACGGGTTATCGGAAAGCCTGGTCCGCGATTCTCGACGCCAATGTGACGACGTTCCTGGCCGCGCTCATCATGTTCCAGCTGGGCGCGGGGCCGGTGCGCGGCTTCGCCGTGACGCTGGCGACCGGCGTGGTCACCTCCGTGTTCACCGCATTCGTGCTGACGCGCATGTTCGCAGGCGGTTATCTGCTTGCGCGGCGTCCCGCCACGATCACCATCTAGGAGCGGCGCGATGCCCCTCAAGATCATTCCCGACAACACGAAAATTCCGTTCACGAAGTGGCGGCGTCTCGCGCTGGCGTTCTCAGCGGCGCTCGTCGCGGCCTCGATCGTCGCGGTGATGACGCTGGGGCTGAATTTCGGAGTGGATTTCCGCGGCGGCGTGACCATCGAAGTCGTTGACGATCAGCCGATCGACATCGGCCGCGTAAGATCGACCGTTTCCGATCTTGGTCTCGGCAACGTCAAGGTGCAGGCGATACAGGATTTCGCCGGCAGCGAGGAAGGCGTGCTCGTCGTCGTGGAGCAGCAGCGGGCCGAAGGCGGCGCGGAGGAGAACGAAGCCGCCCAGCAGCGCGCGTCCGAAGAAGTGCAGGCTGCGCTGCGCGGCCTGCTCGGCGAGGGCATCGAGTTCCGCAAGATCGAAGTCGTGGGCCCGACCGTTTCCGGCGAGCTCATTCAGCGCGGCGCGATCGCGGTGATGCTCGCGATCGGCATGATGCTGATCTACATCTGGTTCCGCTTCGAATGGCAGTTTTCGCTCGGCGCGATCGTCGCTCTCGTCCACGACGTCATCATCACGCTAGGCATGTTCGCGGCGACCCGGCTCGAGTTCAATCTGTCGATCATCGCCGCGATCCTGACCATCGTCGGCTATTCCATGAACGACACGGTCGTCGTTTATGACCGGGTGCGCGAGAACCTGCGCAAATACAAGAAAAAACCGCTGCCGGAGCTGCTCGATCTTTCGATCAACGACACGCTGTCGCGCACGATCATGACTTCGGGCACGACGCTGCTGGCGCTTTTATCGTTGTACGTGTTGGGCGGCGAAGTGCTTCGCGGCTTCACTTTCGCCATGATCTGGGGGATCGTGATCGGAACCTATTCCTCGATCTTCGTGGCGGCGCCGTTCCTGACGCTGACGGGCGTGCGCCGCGAATGGGGCAAGGCCGCCGCCGCGGCCGCGACGCCGTGAGCGAAGACGGCGGCGCGCACCCGCTTAGACAAAGGTTTGAGCGGTAGTTCGCGCTCTTATGAAAGAATTCGCGCCACAAGCGCGCGGAGCCTTCTTCAGCTAACAGCCAAAATCGTCTGGGCGGCGGCAACCTCCGTCGGAGAGCTCCTGCTTACGAACTCGTCGTGCATGCCTCGACAATGTGCGACTGTCGAGCAAACATAATCTTTTACTATTCTAGATAGGCGTTTGGGACGGGAGGCTTCGCGATGAGATTTATAACCTGCTCGCGTCAGTCGGGCTCGTTAATGCGTCGTGCACGAATGCCAAATCGGCCCCCATTCATACTCAAGGTCCAGCCTCCCAGAAGACCAGGTTTAAAGGTGATTGTTTCACCTGGTTCGGGCGTGTAGCGCGTTCCCCGTCCCGTCTGCACCCAGATTTCACCATTTGTGAAAGCGATACGAAGGTCGCCGACAGGATTGCGCCAGGCTCTGTATACGGTCAATTCAAATCGTTGGCGATTCTTGCGTTTCTGCTCTTCTTCGGTTGAGCGTGTGAATGTAAATCGGGGCTTTGACTTAGTTATCGCTGGGTTGTCGACTTCTGTTTCCAGCGACTCAGCTGAGTCTTGGCGCCCGCGCTCTGATGAATCCCTCAAGGAAAGGGGCGATTTCTCCGCTCCTGCAGCGGACGAGCCAGAGTCGGACGAAGCCGATGAACCCAACGTCTCGTCTCGAGCGGATGCCGCGAGGGCTTCGAAACACGCTAAACGCTCGCTCGCATCAGGGAATGCGGCGCATATCTGAAGCGCTTCCTCGATCGTCAGATCTTCGTATTCGGCAGTCTGGCCATAGGCAATATTGCAGAGCACAATAGCTGCGCTGATCGATGTCGCAAGCACATATTCGGATCTTTTTGGCGCTGTCACAAAAGAACCTCGCAGTCCATTTTCATCACGCGAATGCGGCGAAGCATGACGCTTTCGCCGACTGAGTTCAATTCCTCCTATTGGTGCGAGGTCCTAAGGTCGCGGCTTCCATAATCAATCCATTTAAAGCCGCCTGATGCAATTCTGCAACAATCTTAGTGATTTCATGCAGGGGGGGCGTCTTACAAAATTGACACTTCCGACGCAGCGCCAATAGCTTGGAATCCGTAACGATGCGCGAAATGGGCGAGAGTTCCAGGCGGCGTTTTTCCATCGGGTCTACGCCGTCGGGAGGGGCGTGATTCTTCTCCAAAGTCCTTTCGGGCATCAATTTCGAAGGGGCAATCAAAATGACGGGCTCATCGCGTGCACTTTTCGTAACTGGCGGATTGCGAACGGCGCTTGCAGCAGGCGTTTCGGTTTTCGCCATGACCGCTTACGGTTCTGCATTGGGGCAGCAGACCCCGCCCGAGCCGGAGGTAATAGATGAAACTATCGAGGACGTGCGATCTGAAGACACGATCGTCGTTACCGGTTCTCGGGTCAGAAGGACAGAGTTTTCGTCGGCCCAACCGCTTCAGGTCATCGATGGTCAAGTCTCCAGGGAACTCGGCATCTTCGATACTGCTCGACTGCTGCAAGAATCAGCAAGAATCAACGGTGGCGACGGGCGTCCAGATCGATAACACCTTTACAGGTTTCGTGCTTGACAACGGACCGGGCGCCTCGACGTTGTCGCTGCGGGGCATCGATCCGGAGCGCACCCTCGTTCTCATCAACGGCCGGCGGCTTGGCCCTGGCGGCGTGGAAGGCGCGCCGACTTCGCCCGACCTCAACCTTATTCCATCGTCGCTGATCGGTCGGGTTGAAGTGCTGTTGGACGGCGCCTCCTCGATCTACGGTTCGGATGCTGTCGCAGGCGTGGCCAACATCATCTTGCGTGACGATTTCGACGGATTTGAGCTGGAAACGGCCTTCAGCGTTCCGGAAACGGGCGGCGGTAAAACCTCCCAGGTTTCCGCGACGTGGGGCGTTACGGGCGATCGTGGATTCATCGGTGTCGGCGCGGAGTTTTTCCGTCGCGATCAGATGTCTGTCGCCGATCGCGGACTTCTGTGCAATGAGCACATTGAAATCGACGAAAACGGCCAGCGGCGGAGCTTGGAAGTCGACGTTTTCCCGGGAACGACGATTAACACCTGTAAGACGCAGATTATCGGCCGATTCCGCAACCTGTTCTCCGGTCAAGGCGATATCTTCTTTACGCCAGGCCAGAGCAATACGGGAATCCCCAATTATTCGGATGACATTGATCTCAATGGGGACGGGTTGCGCGACGTCGACGTAAAAGCGCCCTTGTATAACGGCATTGATCCGAGTCGGGATCTGGTTCGGAATCAGGACTTGATCTCCCAGCTTGAGCGCATCTCTTTCATGGCTTTTGGAAATTACGAGCTCCAAGAGCTGAACAACATGGAGACGTTCTTTGAGGTTGGCTATTTCCAGCGGGATTCGGTGATCCTTAGCAGCGGCGCTCAGATTTTTCCCACGTTGCCGGCTTGGAACCCGCTGAACCCTTGCGGTGATGAAGCTGTGGCGGCCAACCCATCAATTTGCGGCGGTTTGGGCGTCGGCGTCCCGGTAGTTCCGATCGTTCTGGTAAACGGGGATCGGAACAACAACGAAGTGACCCAGTCGCAAATTCGACTGGTAGGCGGGATTCGCGGCGAGTTGCCATTTTTCGATGGTCAAGGCGGCGGCGGATTCATCGACTTCAATAACTGGACGTATGAACTGAGCGGCAGCTACCAGCGGTCCTTCGGCGACTCCGTACGTCGGGGTATTCTTGAGGATCGGCTGGCGCTTTCTCTGCTGACAACCACGCGCCTGCCGGACGGTAGCCTTGCTTGCGGCATCGATCCGGATGGGGACGGGATTCCGAATAACATCGGCGACTTCGATTTGTTCGGTTTCTTGGGCGGTCCGGACTGCGTGCCGGTGGACCTACTGTCGGAGAGCGTCCAGGGATCGAATAGACTGACGCCTGAAGAGGAAGAGTACCTATTCGGCGTTCGGACTTTCTCGACAGAGATCCAACAGAGCATCATCAGCGGCTTCATCACAGGCAATATTGCTCAGCTGCCCGGCGGTCAGGCCGCGCTTGTGCTCGGCTTTGAGTATCGTCAGGATGAAATTCAATCACGCCCCGACGACAACGCCGAAGATGGCAATTTCATTGGCTTCTTCTCCGACAGGGGGGCCACAGGTCGCCGCGAGCTGAAGGAAGGCTACGGCGAGCTTGACCTTCCGTTGTTGAGAAACCGTCCGTTCTTTGAAGAGCTATCGCTCAACTTCTCCGGTCGCCTGACCAATGAAACCTTTTACGGCTCGAATTGGACTTGGTCGTTTAAGGGCCTGTGGCGGCCGTTTGACTGGCTGGCGTTCCGTGGCTCGCGCGGCACTTCGTTTCGTGCGCCGAACTTGCGTGAGCAGTTCTTCAGAGGGGCGACTGGTTTCGTCAACGCCTTCAACGATCCATGTATCGTGCCAGCGGCGGCGAACAACGGCGGGGTTTATGATCCCACGGGCGACAACCGAAACCAGACCACGATCGACAACTGCATTCTCGACGGCGTCGATCCGTTCAGCTTAGGGTTGACAGGGGCGTCGAGCATCGAAGTGTTGACCGGCGGTACGACCGACCTAGACGCGGAAACGTCGCGCTCGTTTACGGGCGGCGTCGTCCTCGATGTGCCGTTCGATACTCTGGGCGTGAGCGATGACCTGCGCTTCCAAATCTCTGCGACGCACTTCGACATCAAGGTGACGAACACGATCGAAGAGCCTAGTGTCGCCTTTTTGTTTAACGACTGCTACGTGAACAACGCAGGCTTGAGCAGCGCATTCTGCGGCCGCATCACCCGCGATCCGGCGACTGGTTTCGTCGATCTCGTTGACGCCGGGTTCATTAATATCGGCCGGGTGACGGTGCGCGGTTTCGATTTCAACACGCTGCTTGGGGCCACGCCTTTCTCGATCGGCAACGACCCGGTTGATTTCACTCTTGACGTTCGCAGCACGTTTATTTTCGAACAGGAAGAAGAAATCATCGATTCGCTTGACGACAACATTCGCGAAGTCGGCAATCCTAGATGGCGCGGCCAAGGCACGGCCATTGCGGACTGGCGTAACTGGCGTGCTCTGTGGCGGGCGCGCTATATAGGACCGCAGGTCAACGACGCCCCATCGACCTTCGGCGCGCGCGACACCTGTCGGCCGATTATCGATCTCAGCGGCGCGCGGGACACCTCGGACGTCCTTTGCCGTGATGTCGATTTCGTGAAGTCCTACTGGGTGCACAATGCAGCCGTCACTTGGCGGAACGACGTGTGGAGCGTCACCGCGGGCATCAACAACGTCTTCGACAGAGATCCCCCGAAGGCCGATTCGGCAGAGGTGCTGGTGTCAGCCGCTGGCAACTTCCCGCTTGGCGTCGGCTATGATTTCTTCGGCCGCACTTACACGCTCAACGTTCGCCGTCAGTTTTAACTGAGGGCGAAGACGCTGAGCCAAAGAAAGAGGCCTGACTTGGTCAGGCCTCTTTTTATGTACGGCTATTAAAGTCGATGATCGAAAGGCCAAAGCTCAAACCAGCTTAAGATTCTCCTCCGCAAATTCCCAGTTCACGAGCTTGTCGAGGAAGGTTTCGATATAGGCGGGGCGACGGTTCTGATAGTCGAGGTAATAGGCGTGCTCCCACACGTCCATGGTCAGGAGGGGCGTGACGCCTTTCTCCGTCAGCGGAAGCTCCGCGTTCGACGTCTTGCGAACCTCGAGCCTGCCGTCCTTGACGACGAGCCACGCCCAACCGGAGCCGAACTGCGTGGCGCCGGCCTTGGCGAACGCTTCCCGGAAGCCTTCATAGCCGCCGAAATCCTTCTCGAGCGCCTTGGCGATGTCGCCTTCCGGCGTCCCGCCCCCGTTCGGCTTCATCGAGCGCCAGTAGAACGTATGGTTCCATACCTGCGCGGCGTTGTTGAAGACGCCCTGGCTGTCGGACTTGCCGGCCGTCTCCAGAATGATTTCTTCAAGGCTCGCATCGTCGAGCGCGGAGCCTGATATCAGCTTGTTCAGGTTGTCGACATAGGCCTGATGATGCTTGCCGTAATGGAAATCGAGGGTCTTTTCTGAAATGTGCGGCGCGAGCGCGTCGCGGGCGTAAGGCAAATCGGGAAGCGTGACAGCCATTGTGTGATCCTCTCTCTATCGTTGCCTGGAGAATGCGCGCCCCTTACGTAAGCCGCATGACGCAAGGGTCAACGGGCCAAGTCGACAATAAGGCGCCGGCGGCCTTCGACGCGCTCGCCTACTGCGAGCGGACGCTCAGGGCTGGCGACGAGGACCGCTGGCTGTCGGCGCAGTTCGCGTCCGCGGCTGCGCGCCCGCGCCTGATCACGCTGTTTGCGCTTTATCATGAGATCGGGCGCATCCCGACGCTCGTGCGCGAGGCGCCGCTCGGAGAGATCCGGCTGCAATGGTGGCGCGAAGCGGTCGATGCGGCGGCGGCGGGCGGGCTCCGACGGGCGCACCCGGCGATCGAGGCGGGGGCGGCGTGCGGGCTGTTCGAGGCGGCGGCGATGGCCCGCCTGCACCAGCTGATCGACGCGCAGGCGCGGCTGCTTTACGATGATCCTTTCAGTTCTGTCGAAGACTTGGCCGGCTGGCTGGCGAGGTGCGAAGGCGCGCTGGCGGCAGCGGCGGCGCGCGCTTGGGAGGGCTTGACCCCGGAAGCGGGACTGGCGCTCGAGAAAGCGGCTGTCGCGTACGGCCTGGCGCGGCGCGGGCGCGTGCTCGCGCCGACGCTGGCGGGCCCGCTCGCCGAGCGGGCCGCGGAACTCGCGGCCGAAGCGCGCAAGCGCCTCGGCGAGCTTCCCGAGGCTGCGGCGGCAGGGACGCGCTATCTCTGCCTTGCGCGCCTTTATCGAGGCGGGCGCAAGCCTTCCGGTTTAAGCAAACGGTTGCGTTTGTTCTGGGCGACGGCGACTGGCCGGATCGAGGCCTGAATCACCGGTGATGCTCCACATGGCTTTCGACTAAGGCGCGATTGTACGCCGCAAGCGCGCGAACTCTGGTGAGGTAGCCGACGACGCGCGCCTCGTCAGCCTCATCGACGACGGGCAAACCGGCCTCTTCGCTTTTCTCAAGCCGCGCCAGCGCCTCGCCCAGCGATTCCTCAGCATAAAGACGGGCGGCGTCGCGATTGAGCGGGGCGCTGGGCGGCATCGGCTCCATCACGTCTCGCACCCTGATCGTTTCCAGGATGACGCCCTGCGGACCCTCTGACAGGTCGTAGCCCCTGCGCGCGAGCTGCCAGTGGAAGAACGTATTGCCGGCGAGCTGTTGCGTGATGAGCGTCGCAAGCGCCACGGCCACCATCAGCGCGATCGTGATGCCGTAATCGCCGGTGAGCTCGAAGGCGATAAGCGTCGTCGAGATCGGCGCGCCCATGATCGCCCCGCAGACCGCGCCCATGCCGATCATGGCGTAATAGACGGGGCTCGCCGCGACGCCCGGAACATAATGGTCGAGAAGTCCCCCATAAGCCGCGCCCGCGAAAACGCCGATGACGAGGCCGGGCGAGAAGACCCCGCCGCCGAACCGGCATGACAGCGTCACGGCCGTCGCGACGAGCTTGAGCGCGGCCAATATCGCGAGCAGATGAATGGGGTAGCCGCCTTCTAGCGCACGCGTCACGGCCTCATACCCGACGCCGAACACTTCAGGGAAGAACGCGCCGATCGCGCCGATGATGACGCCGGCGAGCGGCGGCAGCATGTAATAGGGCAGCCGCCAGCGGTCCGCGAGCATGCGCGCGGCGGCGCTCGTCCGCTCGACGCTCAGCAGGAACGCGGCGGCGATGACGCCGCACAGAACGCCGAGCAACGCCGACAGCCCTATGTCGAGAGCGGCGACCGGTCCGTAGTCGGGCGGCGCAAAGGCGGGAAAATCGCCCAGATGAATCCGCGTGACGATGGCGGCAGTGACGCTCGCCGCCGCGATCGGCCCGAATACGGACAACGCGTAGTTGCCGAGAATCACTTCAAGAGCAAACAGAACGCCCGCGACCGGCGCGTTGAAGCTCGCCGCCACCGCAGCCGCCGCGCCGCAGCCGAGCAGCGTGCGCCGCTCTTTCGCCGCGAATCCGAACCAGCGGTCGAGCAGCGAGGCGATGGTCGCGCCGAGATGGACCGCCGGGCCTTCGCGACCGGCGCTCGCGCCTGCGCCCAGCGAGATCGCCGAGATGGCGGCCGAGGCGAGCCCCGCTCTGAGTGAGATGCGACCGCCTCCGACGGCGCGCGCCTCGATAACTTCCGCGACGCCCTGGCAGCGGCCCTCTTGAAGCCACTTGAAGCGCGCGGCGAGAAAGAGGAGCCCCGCCACGACAAATCCGCCGACGACAGGCGCCGCCCAAGCGCGCAGAGGATCGAGCGCGGCCGCGCCGCTGACGACCATCGCTTCCGTCTCGCCGAAAGCGAGAAGCGAAACGGCGTCGATCGCCATGCGAAAGCCGATCACGCCGTAGGCGCCCGCCGCCCCGATGGCGACTGCGAACGCCCATAGTCGCAGGGGCGCGATGGGCAGCGCGCGCCGTCCCCGCCGGCGCAGCCATACCAGAATGCGCGCGATCTTCCGCGCCATGACGAATGTGTTCCCTTGCGCTCAGGCCCGGCTCGAGGCGGGAAAGGTCGAACTGTTCGGGCCGCATTAACAGCCGCTTCATCCCGTCATGGCACAAAACCCTTTTCAGGGCGAAAACAAGGGGGCGTTGCCTTGTCGTCACCACCCCGTCACGCGGCCGAGAGCCGCCCCGAGTCGTCCCGCTGTCCCGAGCCCGGCGCGGATCGGCTTGATCCCGCTCGCGCCGCCGCCGGCGCCGCCCGCTGGCGGCGGGCGTTGGCCGAGGCCCTGGGCGAGGACCCCGGCGCGCGGCTCGACCGGCCGGACCGCATTCTGACCATGCTCAAGGTGTTCGGCCTGACGCGCCGGCTCGCCGACCTTTGTCTCAAACATCCCGTAGCCGCCGCGGACACGCTCATCGAAGGTCCGTCGAGCGTCCTCGCCGAGGCCGCCCGCGACCTTTCCGCGCTCAGCGGCGGGGTCGGCGGGGCGGAGGCGCTCTATGGCGCGCTCGCGCCGCTCAAGAGCCGGGCTGACATTGCGATCGGTCTGGCGGAGCTGTCCGGCGTCTGGACGGCGCGCGAGGCGACGGGCGCGCGCGCCGATTTCGCCGAACGGCTAGTCGAGACCGCGCTCGCCTGGCTTCTGCGAGCCGCCGTCAATCGCGGCGAGCTCGCCGCAGAGGCCGACGCGCCCGGCGCCGGCGTCTTTGCGCTCGCCGGCGGCGACTTCGCTCATGAGGATCTGGCTCCTTATGGCCCGATGGAGCTTGCGGTCATCTATGACGAGAAACGATTTACAGGGCCGGCCGCGCGCATGGCGGAGCGCGCTTTCGTGCGCGTCGGCGCGGAGCTTCGCGAGGCGTTCGAAGGCAAGCCCGGCGATTATCCGATCTTCACGCTGAAGACGCCCTTCGGTTCGGGCGTGAGCGGAGCAGGCTTGGTCGAATCGCAGTCAAGGGCCGTCACGACGCTATCTGCGCCGCCGCAGGGAGCTCTGCGCGCCTGGCTTGCGACGGCGCGCGTCGTCGCCGGGGATCGCCGCGCTGGCGGCGTTTTTCTGGAAAGCGTCGAAGAGACAGCGTGGCGTGGGTTGAACGGCCTTGATGAGGAAAAGCGGGCGCTTCTCAGGCGGCAAAGCGACGATCCCCGGTCGGCTTTCCGCGCGATCGCCGATCTCTTCCGCTGGTCTTTCGGCGCCGCGCGTCCTGTGTTTCGCGCAGCCTCGGCCGATCAGGTCTTCGACCTCGCCGCCAAGTCGGGGGCGCTTGCGTCTGATGTCGCCAATCGTTTGCGCGCCGGCAATGAGTTTGCGCATTTCTATGTCTCTCGGGCGCAGATGATGCGGGGCTGCGCCGCCTTTGGGCCGGCGCGAGAGGACGAAGAGGAAGCGCTGGCGGCCTTGTGCGGCTATGACGGCGCGTCCGGCCTGCGCGCCGTTGTCGGCGGATTTGCGGCTGACGCCCGCAACACGCTCGATCGGTTGTTGGCCGCGCCTTTGAGCGAATTCGAGCGCTATCGTGCGGCGTCGGAAAATCCCGGCGACGCCGATAAACTTGAGGATTTGGGGTTCCGCGACGGCGCGCGGCTTGCCTCCGTAATCGATCAGTGGACGGCCCTTGCGGGCGTTGAGGCCGGCGCCGGGCGCTTCGCCGCGCTGGCGCCGGGGCTGCTCACCGCGTTCGGCGAAACGCAGCGTCCAGATGGGGCGGTGCGGCTTTTCGATACGGTCATTCGCGCGGCTTTCGACAAGGCCGATCAGGTGCTCGCTCGATTCAATGCGCAGGACGCTCTCCGCGACGGCCTTGTGACCGCCTTCGGCTGCTTCGATGCGGCGGTCGCGCCGCTAACAGAGACGGAGAGAGGCGTCGAGATCTTTTTCGAGGAGCGTGGCGCGGAGACGCCGCGGAACGGCGCGGAGTGGCTGTCCCGCTTCGCTCCTCCGCCCAGCGGTGCGCCGGTCGAGGAGATCGCCGCCTGGCGGCGTGAGAGCATCGCACGCATCGCCCTTTATGCGGCCTGCGGCGACATGAGCTTCGACGCGGCCGCGTCCGCGCTTGAGGCGACGGGCTGGGAGGCGCTCGCGCGCGTTTTTGAGACGACATGCAAAGACGACAAGACCGGCGAACATCTCGCTCTGCATGTATTCGACGGGCCGGCGCGCGGACTTCCCGGCGCGCCGGCCCTGTTCGGCTTCATCGCCGACGGCGGCGATCCGGAAGAGCGAGAGAAACTCGCGCGGGCGTTCCTGGAGGCGGTCGACTCGCTTGGCGAAGGGTTCTTCGCCGTCCTCCCGGACGTATCGCACCGCCCTGGCGGCGCGGCGGGGCCGCTCGCGCCTGACGCGGCGGCGTTCAAGTCTTTCGTGCAGTCGGAAGCGGTCGCATACGACCAGATCCTGCTGTCGCGCGGGCGGGTGATCGCGGGCGCGGACAAGGCGCGCAAGACCGCCAAGGCGGCGTTGCGCACGGCGGTTTCGAATCCGCGTCGGGCCGACGTGCTCTTCCGCGACCTAGACCGGGCGCGCGCCCAAAGGCTGCGCCGCGACCGCGCCGCTTCGGAATGGGATATCGAGCAGACCGAAGGCGGGCTGCATGACGTCGAGCTTATCATCAGCACACTGATCTACCGCCATGCCGCGGCGCAACCGGCGATTCAGGAGGGCGGCGCCGACCATGCGCTCGACGTGTTGGCGCGCGCGGGGCTGGTTCAGCAGAGCGTCGCCGAGACGCTGAAATCGGCCCGCGCGTTCTGGACGCGGCTCGCCACGGCGCGCGCGCTCGCGCAGTGGTCCGACCCGCAGCGCGAGCCGGCGCGCCCGCGTTTCGCGGCGCTGCTTGCGCGCGCCGCAGAGGTCGAGCGCTTCGCGCAAGTGCGTCCGATCATGCGCGGTTATGCGGAGGAAGCGACGCGCCTTTACACTCAGCTTGTGCTCGGCCGGCCCTCGCTCAGCCTCGTGGCGAACGCCTAACCGTCTTGCGCGCGGAGCCTGTCGAGAGCGAAAACCCGCAGCGCCGACGCAAGGCCCGGCTGCGGATCGCGCTTGAGTCTTTCCCGGTCGATCCTCGCAATAAGGGCGGAAAGAGACAGGCCCTCCCGGCGCGCGAGCGCTTCAAGCGCCTCCCAGAATTCGGGCTCCAGAGCGACGCTTGTCCGGTGGCCTTTAATGGCGAAAGAGCGTTTGCGCATCCGCCTTTAACAACAGAACGCCGCCTGGCGGGCAAGCGCATGGTCCGAGGCGTCAGCGCTTCGCCCACTCTTCGAGACCGTGTTCGCGGATTTTCGCCGTTGCGAGCGTGATGCCGTCGATGATGCCGGCCATGTGAGAGACGGCCTCGTTGTCGCATTCGGCGAGGTCGGCGCCGAGCGCCTTGTAAAGGGTCTCGACATCGATGTTGTTGGCGAACAGGAACTGCGCCAGCAGAAGCCGAGTCTGACTTGGCGATTTCGTCTCTGACATGGTTAACCCCATCACCCGGTCCAAGGAGGTCGGGCCGCCGGCTCCTGCCGGCGGCTTTCTCTTGTCCCTCAGCAAGATTTAGTCCATGTCGATCATGCTTGGCTATCGGGGATGGAAGCGGATCAAGCCCGGCGGAGTTCTATTCCGGCGCGATCATCTTCTCGGGGCGCACGATGCGATCATAGTCCTCGGCCGCGACGTAGCCGAGACGGACGGCCTCTTCCTTGAGAGTCGTGCCGTTCTTGTGGGCGGCCTTGGCGATCTCTGCGGCTTTGTCATAGCCGATATGGGGGGCGAGAGCGGTCACCAGCATTAGCGAGCGCTCGACGCCGGCCTTTATATTGTCGAGGCGCGGCTCGATGCCGACGACGCAATTGTCTGTGAACGACACGGCGGCGTCGGCGATGAGGCGCACGGACTGAAGAAAGTTGTAGGCCATCATCGGATTGTAGACGTTGAGCTCGAAATGACCCTGGCTGCCGGCGAAGACGATGGCGGCGTTATTGCCCATGACGTGAGCGCAAACCTGGGTCATAGCTTCGCACTGGGTCGGATTGACTTTGCCCGGCATGATGGATGAGCCGGGCTCGTTCTCGGGCAAGGCGAGCTCGCCAAGGCCGGCGCGAGGACCCGATCCTAAAAAGCGGATGTCGTTGGCGATCTTGAAGAGAGAAGCTGCGACCGTAGCGATCGCGCCGTGGCTCATCACCATGGCGTCGTGGGCGGCGAGCGCCTCGAACTTGTTAGGCGCGGTCCTGAAAGGAAGCTGTGTGATTGCGGCGATTTTGTCGGCGACCATCTCCGCGAAGCCTTTCGGCGCGTTCAGGCCGGTGCCGACCGCGGTGCCGCCCTGAGCGAGCTCCATCAGGCCCGGCAGGGTCTGCTCGACGCGCGCGATCCCGTTCTCGACCTGCTTGGCGTAGCCGGAGAACTCCTGGCCCAGGGTGAGAGGCGTTGCGTCCTGCGTGTGCGTGCGGCCGATCTTGATGATGTCTTTCCAGGCCTGCGCCTTGTCGTTGAGCGCGTTGCGCAGCTTCTGCAGGGCGGGCAGTAGGCGGCGATGGATTTCCTCCGCGCACGCAATATGCATCGCCGTCGGAAAGGTGTCGTTCGACGACTGGCTCATATTGACGTGGTCATTAGGATGGATCGGCTTTTTCGAGCCGATCTCGCCGCCGAGCAGCTCTATCGCACGGTTGGCGATCACCTCGTTGGCGTTCATGTTCGATTGCGTGCCGGAGCCCGTTTGCCACACCGACAGCGGGAAATGGTCGTCCAGCTTGCCTTCGATCACCTCCTGCGCGGCCTTGACGATCGCCTCGCCGAGCTTGGGGTCAAGCTTGCCCAGCGCTATGTTGGTTTCGGCTGCGGCGCGCTTGACGATGCCGAGCGCGCGCACGATCGGCGCGGGCTGCTTCTCCCAGCCGATTTTGAAATTGTTGCGCGAGCGCTCGGCCTGCGCGCCCCAGTAGCGGTCGGCGCGAACCTCGATAGGGCCGAAGCTGTCGGTTTCAGTGCGTGTCCTGGTCATGGGCGCCTTGCTGAGATTGGGAACCGTTCGCCGGGCTCATGTACCCAGCGCGCTCGCGCCCGGCAAGGCGAGGGGAGTTGCACGCGCGGCTATTTCTTCCGGAAGGCGTCGATGCTGACCACCTCGGCGCCGGCGTCCGCAGCGTTTTTCGTCTCATCGGGGTCAGGCGCAGGGGCTGCGGATTCAGGCTGCTCGGCCTCGCGCGCTTCGGCGGGGGCTAGGAAACGCATCCCGAATTGCACGCTCGGATCGGCGAAGCTCGCCACCGCCTCGAACGGCACGCGCAGGCGCGCCTCGCGGCCCTTGAACCACAACGTGACTTCGAACGCCTCCTCGGAGACGGCGAGATTGGCGAACTGGTGTTGCAGCACGATGGTCATGCGTTCGGGATAGCTCTCCCGCAGGAAGTCCGGAATCTCGACGCCGGGCGCGTCGGTGAGAAACTCAATGTAGAAATGATGCTCGCCCGGCGGCTCGCCCAATTCGCGCGTCATCTCCAGAACGTCTCGCAACACGCCCTTGAGCGCCTTCTGGGTCAGATATTCGTAATCGATTTCGACGTCGCTCACGGACTGATCCCCAACGCCTAGTATCGGCTGTCTGCAGAAATACCTAGACCGCATTTGCGGTTTTGTCAGGCGGCTGGCTTGCGAAAAATGACCGCTTCGTCATGTCCCGCCGGACAGAATGTCTGCGCCGAGGGGAAACGCTTATAGCCTTGTCCTTTCGCCCGCGAGGAGAGGCGATCCCAAACCAACAGCCGCGAGATGAAAGTGGGAGCTTCTGTTGCCAGGTGCTCCCGAACCCCGCCTGGCCCTGGAAGGGGGCTAGGACTTCAAAGCGAGCAGCTCAGCCGCATTACGCAGCGAGAGCGAGCTCTTCCCGATAGTTGTCGTTGGCAACTATTTGGAGCGGCCCAATAACGGAGGCCATCCGGGCGAAGATCTCGTCTTTACACGCTCGTCGATCCTATTTCGGCCCCGCCGAAATCCCCCGGCCGCAGACGGGGAGAGGCTTTGGTGGAGCCGCCGGGTACCGCCCCCGGGTCCGATGCGCTTATTGCACGAGTCCTTTATCGCCATAGCCGGCCGAAACCGGCGCTCCCTATGTAACGCCTGAACGGCGGTTTTTGAAGGGCGCCCCGGAAAAAGTCGGCCTCTGTCAAACGACTGTAACAACTTCCGTGCATTAAATGCGCTGGCGCCGCGCCGGGCGCGTCATGCAGGGCGGGATCATGGAGCCGGCGGACTTCAAGAAATGGCGAAAGTCCCTAAAGCTGTCCCAAAAGGATGCAGCGCACGCCCTCGGCCTCAAGCGGCGCATGATCCAGTACTACGAAAAGGGCGAGCGCGACGGCGAAAAGGTCAAGATTCCTCTGGCGGTGCGGCTGGCCTGTTACGCCTTAGCGCAAGGGGTGGCGGACTATCATGGTCCCACCCGTAAAGTTCAGATGCGCGAATAGGCGGCGGGCGGCCGATCAGGGGTGCGACGCTTCGCTCTCGGGGCGCGCATCGCGTTCTCCAGGCTCCGCCGGATTGAGCGGCAGGTCTTCCACGTCCGTCGGCGGGCCCGGCCGGTCCGCCCGATCGCGCGGCGCGGGCGTCGGGGCGCGGCCGTCGTTTTCATAAGCCCAGCGATTTTCGGCCCTTAGAGCCTTTTCCGCGCCCCTGCGGATGAGAGCGGCTTCGGGATGATCTTCTATCGCGGCGAGCCGTTCGAGCACGCGGGTTCCGTGCGCGCCAAGCTTGAAGCGCAAATAGCCGAAATCGAACTCCTCTGGCGAAATCCTGCTTTGGCGCAAAAGCGTCTCCTGGCTTTTCGCGCTCATCGCCCATGGATCCAGCAGGGGCGTGGCGAGAAGGATGAGGACGAGCGCCCAGGCGCCGGCCATGACTACGTTGAACTGGCCCACCAGGGGCATCCAACGCTCGCCCCGCCAGCGCGCTTCGGTGATGAGGCCGGCGAGGCAGACAAGGCTGTAAGCCGCGGCGAGGCCGCTTGCGGCGAGCCCGATGACCCGCGGCGGCGTCAGGCCGTAATCGTCGATCCTCAGCCACAGCGCATAGGCGGCAAGGCCGGCGTAAACCGGGAAAGCGATGAGCGCCGCGATGGACGAAACGCGCAGCCAGAGCGGCGGCGGACCGCCTTCGCCGTTCTGGTAGACGCCGTTGAAGATCAGCATTCCGGCGAAGGCGAGGGCGAGCATGATTGCGGCGGGATAAGGCTTCTCGAAGATCGGCGCAGGGCCGTTCGTTGCGAGCACGAGCAGGAAGGTAAGCGAAAAAACCGCCGTGATCGGCATGGCGATCCGGCAGAACAGAAGAAGAATGAATCGCAGCGCGCCCAGAACCGATTCGAGGCCGCGCATCATGGCGATCGCCGCCCCGCCCACTGCGCCTGAAAAAGGCAGGATAAACCACGCCTCCTGAAATATGTTGTGGAAAAAGTCGACGTTCATGGCGCGCAGAAGCGCGGCCCAGGCGAAAAGCAGAAGGATCGCCAAGACGGCGAACAACGACGCGCCCGCATAGATCAGCGGCAGGGTGAGGCCGTGAAAAAACACCGTCGAATAGCCGGGCGGGACGCCCTCTTCGAGAGCCGCCTTGGCGAGCGTCGTCATTACATAGGCGGCCAGCGGCGCGCCGATCAAAAACCAGAACCGCACAGGAAATTCGTTGAGATTCGCCTCCGGGGCGGCCGCGCCCAGCATGAACCAGGTCGGGATCGCCAGTACGCCCGCAATCGCCAAGGCGGGCGCGGCCGCCCAGGCGATCCGCTTGCGTTCGGCGAGCAGCAGAAACGCCGCCGTGAAAGCGGCGAGAAAGGCGAAGACCGTCAGCGGGCCGCGTTCGTCCGCGGCCCGATCGGCCCACAATTCGACGACCGCGTAGCCGGCGAGGCCCGCCGCTGCGCCGGTCGCAAGGCCGAAAAGGGCAAAACCAGGTCCCTTGCGCTCGTTATTCGCCGATGTCATGCCCGCCCCTCCCTGCAGATGAGAGCCTACCATCCTTGCGCGCGCGCGCCGATAGGCCCGTGACCAGGTTTCGTCCGCTGTTACAATACGCCCGCAGCAATAGATTCGCCCGCCCATGAAGCAATATCTCGACCTTTTGCGCCGCGCGCTTGAAGAAGGCGTCGATCGGCCGGATCGGACCGGCGTCGGCGCGCGCTCGATCTTCGGCTATCAGATGCGATTCGACCTGACGGAAGGCTTTCCGTTGCTCACGACCAAGAAGCTGCATGTCAAATCCATCGTGCACGAACTGCTCTGGTTTCTCTCGGGCGATACGAACATCCGCTACCTTAAGGAGAACGGTGTCAGCATCTGGAACGAATGGGCCGATGAAAAGGGCGATCTGGGGCCGGTTTACGGCAAGCAGTGGCGATCCTGGGCCGCCCCTGACGGTGGCTCGATCGATCAGATCGCCTGGCTTGTTTCAGAAATAAAACGCAATCCTTATTCGCGCCGGCTCGTCGTCAGCGCATGGAATCCGGCCGACGTGGAGTCCATGGCTCTGCCGCCCTGCCACTGCCTGTTTCAGTTCTTCGTTGCGGAAGGCAGGCTTTCCTGCCAGCTCTATCAACGCTCCGGCGACATTTTTCTCGGCGTGCCGTTCAACATCGCCTCCTATGCGCTGCTGACCCACATGATCGCGCATGTGACCGGTTTGAAGCCGGGCGATTTCGTTCACACGCTGGGCGACGCGCATCTTTATCACAATCATTTCGTGCAGGCGCGAGAGCAGCTCCGTCGCGAGCCGTGGCCGCCGCCGCGGCTGAAGCTCAATCCGGCCGTACAGGACCTTTTCGACTTCCGCTATGACGACATCGTCATCGAAGGCTACGAAGCCCAGCCGCATATCAAGGCGCCGGTGGCGGTGTGAGTCGGGATGTTTCACATCCGCGGATCGCGCTCGTAGTGGCGGCGGCACGTAACGGCGTGATCGGCGCCGGCGGACGCCTGCCCTGGCGCATCGCAGATGATCTCAAATGGTTCAAGCGCGTCACCATGGGCAAGCCGATCGTCATGGGGCGGAAGACCTTCGACAGCATCGGCAGGGCGCTCCCCGGACGGGACAATATCGTTGTGACGCGCCAGCATGGCTGGCGGGCCGAACGCGTTATTTGCGCAGACTCTCTGGAGGCGGCCCTGCTCGAGGCGAAAGCCCGCGCCGAACAAGTGGGCGCTGACGAAATCTGCGTCATCGGCGGGGCGCAGATCTACCGCCAGGCGCTGCCGCTCGCCGGGCGCATTTACCTTACGCGCGTCGCTACGGACGTCGAGGGTGAGGCGACGTTTCCTGTCCTCAATCGGGACGACTGGCGGGAAGTTTGCGCCGGCGGCTGCGAAGCCGGGGCGAAAAACGACCATGCTTGCGATTTTTTCATCCTCGACCGCCTCCAAGCGCCTGTCTAGCAACGAAAAATTCGCCGACCGACGCGAGTCTGGAGGTCGCGCCGGACCGCGACACCCCTTATTCTTCCTTACGGAGGGCGGCCGGAGCGTCGCAGGCGACGATTAGGAGGGGAGCAATGCGTCGGATCATGCTTTGCGCAGGCCTTGGCGTTGCGGCGGCGGGCGCGGCGCAGGCCGAGACGGCCACGCAGAAATGCGTGCGCGGTGAAGATGAACGTACGATTTCCGTGCTCGTGCCGGGGGAGGTCGGCGCGGCCTGCGACGTGCGCTATGTGCGCGACGCCGGAACGAATGTTTCAGTGCCTTACCACGCTGACAACGACGCCGGTTTCTGCGGCGAACGCGCGCGCGCGCTTGCGGCGTCGCTTGTCGCGGCGGGTTTCACATGCGGAAAGGCGACGCCGGCGGATTTGCCCGCCGAAGCCGGGGTTAGGGAAGAGGCGGCGTTCGCAGAAGGCCTCCCGGCGGGGGAGCCGCCAGCGAATGCGACGTCTTCCGAGCCCTCTTCGGAGCCGTCGGAAGATGAGCCGCCAATTCTCGACTCATTCGGCTCCGAAGCGCTTGCTCCGCCGCCTTCGTTGGACTCCCCTCGCGGCGACGGGCCGGGCGCCGATGCGGTTCCAGCCGACGCAACGCTTCCCGACGAATTGGCGGACGGCGCGCGGATCAGCGGGGAGCCTTCCGACCCCGCGCGCGGAGACGCCATGCGCGGGCCCACCCCTCTGACGCCGACGCCAGCGGCGGCGGCTGAAGGACAGGTTCGGACCGCGCCGCGCGAGGTTTCGGCCGGCAAGCTTGTCGGCGCAAGCCCGGAAGAGCCGCCCATTACGCCCGGCCGCGCGCCCGATACGATTGAGCCGCGGTTTGCCGAGGACGAGCCTGTCATCCCGGAAACGACCGGGGGCGAAGACCAATCGCCTGAGACGATAATTTCGCCGGCCGCGCCTCCTGTCGCGGATAAACCGGCTCGGCCGGCGCGCCTTCGTTCTGCGCCTGAGGTCATCCGGGCCACGCTGGAAGCCCAGGCGGCGGCATGGAATGACGGCGATCTGGAGGCCTTTATGAAGGTCTACTGGAACAGCCCGGATATGCGTTTCGTGTCGGGATCGAGCGTATCCAGGGGATGGGCAGCCGCCCTGAAACGCTATCGCGAGCGTTACGGACAGGGCGATTCTCTCGGCTATCTGAGCTTCGAAAATCTCGACGTGCAGATGATCGAGGACGATGTGGCGATCGTGGTCGGCCGCTTTCTGCTCGAACGCGCTGAAGGGAACGGCGCCGGCGCCTTCACGCTGGTGATGCGTCGGATCGACGGCGCTTGGCGCATCGTGCACGATCACACGGTCGCCGACGCGCCTCCCGCCGCTGTCGCGATCAAGGATTGAGCGTTGTCGCCAGCTTGTCCGCGAGATCGCGGATCGCGGCTGCCGCGGGCGAGTCCGGGGCGTGCGCGATAAGCGGCGCGCCTGTGTCGCTGGCCTCGCGCAGTTCCGGAAAAATCGGCACGAAGCCGAGAAAAGGCGCATCGAGCTCGCGCGCTGAACGCTCGGCGCCGCCGCGGCCGAAAAGATAGCTGCGCGTCCCGTCCGGGCCTTCAAGCCAGGCCATGTTCTCGATGACGCCCAGAATCGGCACATTGACGGTGCGGAACAGCGCGACCCCGCGGCGCACATCCGCCAACGCCAGCTCCTGGGGCGTCGAGACGATCACGGCGCCCGTTAGTTTTTTCGATTGCGCAAGCGTCAGATGCGCGTCGCCGGTGCCCGGCGGCGTGTCGATAACGAGCACGTCGAGCGCGCCCCAGTCCACATCGCCCATAAGCTGACGCACCGCGCCCATCACCATCGGTCCGCGCCAGGCGAGCGCCTTATCCGGATCGACGAGCAGGCCGATTGACATGGCTTTCACGCCGAAGGCTTCGAGCGGAACGATCTTGCCGTCGCGCAGGGCGGGCCTCGCTTTGAGACCGAACAAGGTCGGCAGAGACGGACCGTAGATGTCCGCATCCAGAAGGCCGGTCGCAAGCCCCCGTTCGGCGAAAGCGACGGCGAGATTGGCGGCGATCGTGGATTTGCCGACGCCGCCCTTGCCGGAGGCGACGGCGATGACATTACGTACGCCCGGCAGGGAATCGCTTGCCTTGTCGATCCGCGCGCGCTTGCGCACGCTGAGCGGATCATCATGTCCGCCGCTTGATGGAGAGGATTGCGCTGCGGCTCGATGGGCGGTGGCGACAGCCGAAACGCGCGTGACGCCCTCGACCGCTGCGACGGCCCGTTTGGCCTCTTCGAGAAGCGATTCGGCCGCTGCCGAGTCGGGCGCTTCTATGGCGAATCGAACGGCGCCGTCAGCGCCGACCGTAAGTCCCTGCGTCAGACCGTCCGCAACGATGCTGCGCCCTGTCCGCGGATTGGCGACAGCGCTTAGGGCGGCCCGGACGCGCATCGTGAGGGAGTCGTTAGCCATTTGAACCTGCGGCGAAAAACTTGGAGCGTGCGTTGCGCCTGCCCAAATCATTGACATATATACGACGCAACCGGCCGGCGACCCTTTAAAAGGATTTCCCGGCGCCGCACATCGCCGCTCCCGCCTCAATTTGGGCCGGGTGCGGCGATTGGGAGGAAGCGCATGCCTTGGTCAGACAATTCCGGCAACCGCGGCTCAGGCGATCGCGGGCCAGCCCGCGGACCGTGGGGGCAGCCCCCGCGCAATCAGGGAAGCGGCGGCGGCGGCGGCGGGCGCGGCCGCGGCGAGCCGCCCGATCTGGAAGAGCTGCTTCAGGCCTCGCGCCAGCGGCTGAAACGCGCCTTTCCTCGCGGCGGCAAGGGCGGCGGAGGCGGGCCGGTCCTTTCGCGTAGCGCGCTTCTGTATGCGGGAGGGGCAATTCTGGCGCTGTGGCTGGTCAGCGGCTTTTATCAGGTCGACACCGACGAGCTCGCCGTCGTCACGACTTTCGGCAAATATGATTCCGTCAAGCGGCCCGGCCTGCACTGGCACGTTCCCTTTCCTGTGCAGAATGCGCGCCTCGAAAAAGTGACGACGGTGCGCCCGACGATCATTCCTGATGAAGCGACAGCTCGGCGGGCGGGTTCGCTCGAAGGGTTGATGCTCACCGGCGATAAAAACATCGTCGATGTGGACATCCAGGTTCAATGGAAAATCAAGGAAGATCTGCAGTCCACCGATGACGGCGTTCTGCCGCCCGTAGCGCAGTTCATCTTCAACATCGACGATCCCGAGAAAGTTGTCAGAACCGTTGGCGAGGCGGCGATTCGAGAAGTCGTCGGCCGTCATCCGCTTGAGTTCATCCAGACGGCGGGCCGCGATGAAATCCAGGCGCAAACCCGTACGCTGATGCAGGAAGCTTTTGACCTATACCGCTCCGGCATCGAAGTAAGGAGCGTCAACATCCTCAACACCGATCCGCCAACGGAAGAAGTGAACGCCGCCTTCCTCGACGTTGAGGCGGCCAAGCAGAACCGTGAGAACTCCATCAACGAGGCGCGCGCCTACGCGAATAGGGTGATTCCAGAAGCGCGCGGCGAGGCGCAGCGGATTCTTGAAGGCTCCCGTGGTTATGCGGCCCGGGTCACGGCGGAGGCGCGCGGACAGTCGGCGCGGTTCGAAGCCATACTTGCGGAATATCAAAGCGCGCCGGATGTAACCCGCCGGCGCATGTATCTTGAGACTGTGGAGAAAATTCTGCGCGGCAAGACCAAAGTCATCATCGATGAAGAAGCGGCGGGCGGGGTCGTGCCCTATCTTCCGCTGAATGAGCTTCAGCGCGGTCAGACCCAACGCAATCAGGGAGGCGGACAATGATGCGGCAGGCTTCCATCGTCGTCGTTGGCGTCATCGCCGCCATCGTTGTGTTCCTGATCTTGAATGCGGCGTTCATCGTGCCGGAAACGCGCTCGGCGATCGTGCTGAGGTTCGGCGAGCCGACGAACGTCTACACCATGGCGGGGCTCAAGTTCAAAGCGCCTGTTATCGAGAACGTGCAATTCATCGATAAACGCAATCGCGAACTCGATCATGCTGAGATCGAGATTATCGCGAGCAATCAAGAACGATTGCGGGTCGACGCCTTCGCGCGCTATCGCGTCGTCGACGCCTTGCAATTCTACCAGGCCGTGCGCACGATCTCCGACGGCGAGCGCCGTCTGCTGTCGCTGATGGAGGACAGCTTGCGCCGCGTGCTGGCTGAAGTCAGCGTCGATGAGATCGTGACCACGCAGCGTCCGGTGCTGATGCGACGGATCCGAGATCTGTTCGGCGAAAGCGCGCGCGGGCTCGGGGTCGAAATCATTGACGTGAAGATTCGCCGCGCCGATCTGCCGCCGCAGAACAGTCAGGCGGTGTTCCAGCGGATGATCACCGAGCGCCAACAACTCGCACAGCAGATCCGCTCCGAAGGCGCTGAAGCCGCGAAGCAGATCCGCGCCCAAGCCGACAGACAGGCGACGGAGGTTCTGTCCCAAGCTGAAGAAGAGGCTGAGCGTATCCGCGGCGCCGCCGACGCCGAGCGTAACGCAGTCTACGCCGCCGCCTATGGCAAGGATCCGGAATTCTTCGACTTCTATAGGTCGCTCGTCGCCTATGAAGCCGCTCTTGCGGATGGCGAGACGACGCTAGTGTTGTCGCCGGACAGTGAATTCTTCCGTTATTTCAATGACTTACGTGGGAATCGCCGATAGGTTCCGGATCCTGGCCGACCGCGACTGACGCGTCGCGCGCGCAGGTTATCGAAGGGACCCTTGTCGTGGCGTCGTGTTAGGTTAACCTGAAGCGCCTGTAAGGAAGTCCGCGGCGCTGATCGAGGCTGAAAATGATGTTCGGCGGCAGGGTGGCGATTATTCTCATCGCGGTTGGGGCGGCGATGTTTTTCAGCGAAGCGCCGGCGGCGCCGCGCAGCGCGCCGGAGAGTTTCGCTGATCTCGCAGAAGCGTTGACGCCTTCAGTGGTGAACATCTCTACGGCGCAGCGCGTGCAAGGGGCGGTTGCAACGGGCGAGCTTGAGCCGCTCGCGCGCAAGTTCGGCGGGCGAGCGGTGTCGTTGGGGTCGGGCTTCATCATCGATCCGGTCGGCATCGTCGTGACCAACAATCATGTTATTGAAAATGCCGATGAGATTACAGTCACGCTCAACGATGGACGCGAGTTCAAGGCCGCCATAAGAGGCGTGGATCGCGAGACCGACCTTGCGGTTCTGCAGCTCGATGCGCCCGGCCAACGTTTTCCGCATGTGACGTTCGGCGATTCCGACAAGGCGCGCGTCGGCGACTGGGTTCTCGCCATCGGCAATCCCTTCGGGCTCGGCGGGTCTGTGACGGTAGGCATCATTTCCGCGCGCAACCGCGATATCGAGGCTGGCAATTTCGACGACTTCATCCAGACTGATGCGGCGATCAATCGGGGGAATTCGGGCGGTCCGCTCTTTGATCTCGAGGGCAAGGTGATCGGCGTCAACACGGCGATATATTCCCAGACAGGCGGCTCCGTCGGCGTCGGGTTCGCCGTACCGGCGGGTCTGGCTTCGACCGTGGTCGAGCAGCTTCTCGAATATGGCGAAACCCGCCGCGGTTGGCTCGGCGTGACTATCGAAGAAATGACGTCACAGCGCGCCGCCGAGTTAGGCCTCGACAGGCCCCGCGGCGCCGTCGTGACGATCGTCCGTCCGAACAGTCCAGCCGCTGCGGCAGGCATTGCGCCAAACGACGTCATCCTGGAGTTCAACCGCAAGCCGGTGGGCAGCGTCCGGGACCTTACGCGCGCTGTGGCGCAAACCCCGGTCGGCTCAACGGCGCGCGTGACGCTCATGCGCGGCTCCCGTCGGATCATCTTGGACGTGCGGCTCGATCGGCGCGAAAAACGGGTGTTGGCCGCCTCTTCCAGTCTGGATGCCTTGCCGCTTGGCGCGATGAAGAGTTCGGGGCTTACTTTGCAGAAACCTAGCCGCGAGGTCACGGCGGCCTTCGGTCTGCCGCCCGACATCGAAGGCGTCGTCGTGACGGCGGTCGATCCCGATAGTCCCGCGGCGATCGTTCTCCAGCCGGGGGACGTGATCCTCGAAATCGGGTGGGAGCGCATAACCCGGCCTGAAGCCGCGGTGGACAAGCTGGAGAAGCTGCGCAACCTCAATAGCGGCCCTGTGCAGATCTATGTTCAGCGCGGCGATCTGCTGTTCTTCGAATTGCTGCGGCCATAACAGCTATGGTCGGCGACTTTCTGCATTCGATTCCGAATCTCCCTTTTGCATGAGGAGCCGGTTGGTTCATTTGCGATATAGGTCGCTCATCCTGCGCAGCAGGAGAGCTTCGTTATATCCATGCCGAAGCCTTGCGCGGCGAGCTTCAGGCCTTCTACGGTGGTAAGATAGGGGAAGATCGTCTCGCCAAGCTCAGCCGCTGTCATGTTGTACTTAAGGGCGAGCGCGGCGGTCTGGATTGAATCGGCGCCTTCGGGGGCGAGAATCTGCGCGCCCAGCAGGCGATCTGTTTTAGCGTCGGCGACGAGTTTGATCAGCCCGCGCGTATCGCGCGCGGCGAGCGCGCGCGGGACCTGGCCGAGCGGGAGCACGCTGATCTTGACGTCGTGACCTGCAGCTTTCGCTGCGGCCTCGCTGAGCCCGACGCCGGAGACTTGCGGATCGGTGAAAACGACCCACGGCATCGTTCGGTTGTCGTAGGCGAGGCGGTCGCCATTGAGAGCGTTCTTTGCGGCGAGCTTGGCGCCGTACGCCGCCATGTAGACGAACTGATCCTTGTCCGTCACATCGCCGGCGGCGTAGACGCCCTCTTTCGACGTGCGCATATGATCGTTGACGACGATGGCGCCGCGCTTGTCGAGCGTGACGCCGGCCTCTTCAAGGCCGAGCCTCTCCGTGTTCGGCGCGCGCCCCGTCGCAATGAGGAGTTTCTCCGCCTTGAGCTCGACGAGATCGCCGCTCTCCTTCACGCAGACCGTGACGCCCGTATCATCCTTGCGGCAAGCGTCGTAGGCGACGCCGCAAAGGAGCCTCACGCCGTCGGCGCGGAAGACTTCCGCGAGCGCGTCGGAGACTTCCGGTTCTGTCTGCGGCAGGAGTCGCGAGCGGCAGACGAGCGTCACCGCAACGCCCATGCGGGCCATCATCTGGGCGAGTTCGGCGCCGATGAATCCCCCGCCGATCACGATAAGGCTTTTCGGCAAGGTCTCGAGCGCAAGCAGCGTCGTGCTGGTCAAGAAGCGGATGTTTTCGAGACCCGGTATGGGAGGAACTTTGGGTCGCGCGCCTGTCGCCAAGACGATCTTCGGAGCGGCGATCAACGCGTCGTCGATAAAGACGCCGCCGTCGGCGAGCCTCGCTTTCCCTTCGATGTAGGCGATCGCGTCATAGGAGCTCAGAAGATCGACATATTTCTTCTGGCGCAGTTCCCTGACGAGGTCGTCCTTGGCCGCGATGAGACGGCCCCAATCGGCGACGCAGGCCTCGCCCGCAAGACCGTCAAACCGCTTAGCAGCGCGCGCCGTATAGATGGCTTCTGCGGCGCGGATCATCGTTTTCGACGGCACGCAGCCGACATTGACACAGGTTCCACCGATAGTTCCGTGACCGATCAGCGCTGCGCGCGCGCCGTTTTCAGCCGCCGTGATTGCGGCGGAAAATCCCGCCGACCCGGCGCCGACGACAATCAGATCGTAGCGTTTTGCGTCGTTCGGCGAGGTGGAGTCTGACATATCATCTCCTTCAACGCAGGCGGTTTCCCTGCGCCGTATTTCCATCAACGATCGTCCGGCCGGCGGCGTCTTCAGCAGCGTCTTTATGCTTCAATCTGCGTCGCGGGATAGCCGACCTTTGTTGATGCCGCGGCGATCTCGGCGGCGGTCGTCCTGGCTGGATCGTAAACTACCGTCGCGGTCTTAGTGTCGAAATCGACTTCAACGGATTTCACTCCGTCGACGCGGTTCATCGCGGCGCGCACTGAAATCGGGCAGGTCGGGCATGTCATATTCTCAATGGCGAATCGCGCCGTCGCCTCGCGCGCCTCAGTCGCGGCGACGGCTCCGCTGGAAGATAGCGAGACGCGGGCGATTGCGAGGCCGCCAAACGCCGCAGCAGCGAGCGCTGCGCCAACCAAAAGTCCTTTCTTCATGAGCTGCTCCTTTCAGTAAAACAGCGGCGCCCAATAATTGATCGTTAGCGCCAGTAGAACGAGAACGGTTCCGACCCACAGCGCGGCCTTGGTGATCAAGGACGATTGCGGGCGCGCGCAGAGCGTTCCTTCACTGCAAGGTTCGGGCTTGTGGAAATAGACCCGCCAAAAGCCGGCGATGAGAAAGATGACGGCCACGCTGATGAAGATCGGTTTATAGGGTTCGAACGCCGTCAGGCTCCCGATCCATGCGCCGGTGACGCCGAGGCTGATCAGCACCAGCGGAACGACGCAGCAGGCGGAGGCGAGCAGCGCGCCAGCCAAGCCGCATGAGGCAAACCAGCCGCCGCGCTTCGAGTCGCCGGCGCGCGCTTTTGCGATTTCAGTCTCTTTTTCCAGCATGGATTCGGCGTTTCCCGATAGGGCTCGACATCGCTTGGGTCCTTACATAAGGTCTGTGGTTACTACAGGATCAAGCGAGAAGTCCGCTATGACGTTCACAGTGGCGCGAGGCTCTATAAAACGCGGCGAGCTCGCCCGGCGGTCAGGCTGCAATCTCGAAACGATCCGCTATTACGAAGACGTCGGCCTGATGCCGCCGCCGGCTCGGACACAGGCGGGGCACCGCCTTTATAGGGAGGATGACCAGCGCCGATTGCGATTCATCCTGCGGGCCCGCGAGCTTGGCTTTTCCATCGCGGAAATCCGCAGCCTTCTGTCAATAATCGACTCCGCCGAATATACTTGCGGCGAGGTTTATGCGCTGACGCAGGCGCATCTGAGATCGGTGAGTGCGAAAATTGCGGACTTGAAAAAGCTGGAGCAAACGCTGAAAACGATATCGAAGGGCTGTGCGGCCGGTTCAGCACCCGAGTGTCCAATCGTCGACGCGCTGATTGCGGACTAAGAATCGCGCCCCCAATAACAGTTCGCTTCGTCGATTAGGAAAAAGGCACGCTGATGCAGTTGAGCGGAAAATCATTGCATCGGCGACGAGCCGTGATGAGAAAACGGGCATGATCCCCTGGCGGGTTGGGCATGTGAAACGAAGCGCGCGTCGGCGGATGCGGCGCGTCAAACGAAGTCTTTCCATTCATAGCCTTGAATGTACAGAAGCGCCGTGAGGTCGCCATGTTCGATGCGCGCGTCTGCCGCCGACGCTACGGCCGGTTTGGCGCGAAAGGCCACACCAAGGCCGGCTGTTGCGAGCATTGCAAGATCGTTCGCGCCATCGCCGACGGCGAGCGTTTCGGAGAGCGAAAGCCCAAGATTTTCCGCATGACGCATCAGCGCGGCTTTTTTCGCGGCGCCGCCTTGGATTTTGCCGGCCACGCGGCCCGTGAGCCGGCCGTTCTCGATTTCGAGTATATTGGCGTCGTTGAAATCGAATCCCGCCGCTGCTGCGACGCGGCTTGTAAAATAGGTGAAGCCGCCGGACACGAGCGCCGTATGGGCCCCGAATTTCTTCATGGTGCGAACAAGGATTCCGGCGCCGGGCGTCAGGGTGATCCGATCGCTGAAAACCTGCTCAAGCGCCTGTTCGGGAAGGCCCGCAAGCATGGAAAGGCGTTCCGTCAGCGCGCCTTCAAAATCGACCTCGCCGCGCATCGCCCGCTCTGTGATGGCGACGATCTCCGCGCGCTTGCCGGCGACGCCGGCAAGCTCGTCGATGCACTCCTGTTCGATGACGGTGGAATCCATGTCGGCCACGAGAAGCCGCTTGCGGCGGGCTTCGGCCGGCTGCGCAACGACGTCGACAGGCGCGCCGGCGAGGGCGTTGCGCACATCGTCTGCAAGGCTTTTGAAATTTCTGGGGCGCCCCGCGGTCAGCAGGTCGCAGGCGACGCCTTCTGCGAGGCAGCGCTGCGCGATCTCTCCAAAACCGGCGTTGCGCATAGCCTTGCGCGCGCGGTCGACAATCGCCTCATCAAGACGGGGCGCGGCCGGATTGCTAATCAGCGTTACGACAGTATCCATATTTTCCGATGCCGGATGAACTGAACGTGCGGACAGTGTTTATCGCAGGCCCGACAGCCAGCGGCAAGTCGGCTGCGGCGCTAGCGCTCGCCGAAGCGCTGGGCGGCGAGATCGTCAACGCCGACGCCCTGCAGGTCTACGCCGATCTCGACATTCTTTCCGCCAGGCCCGGGCCTGCCGAACGCGCGCGCGCGCCGCACCATCTCTACGGCTTCATCGACGGAGCGGAGCGCTGCTCGGCCGGGCGCTGGGCGCGCCAGGCCGCGCGCGTGATCGCCCAAATTGCAGCGCGAGGCCGCTTCGCCGTCGTAGTTGGCGGCACGGGACTGTATTTCCGGGCGCTCGAGGAGGGGCTTTCGCCGATCCCCGAAGTTCCCGGGGACATTCGCCGCAAGGCGCGCGCGCGGCTGGAAGCGCTGGGATCCGCGGCCTTTCGGGAGGAGGTCGTCGGCCGCGATCCTGACGCCGCGCGCATCGCTCCTGGCGACCGTCAGCGGCTTCTGCGCGCGTGGGAGGTGGTCGAGGCGACCGGCCGGCCGCTCACGGCCTTTCAAGCGGCGCCGCGCGCCCCGCTTATTCCGCCTCCAGCGGCCCGGGTCGTGATCGAGCAGGAGCGCGAGGCCCTCTATGCCGCGTGCGAGAAGCGCTTCGACGAGATGGTGCGCCGCGGGGCGATCGAAGAAGCGCGTCGGCTTCTGGCGCGCGGGCTTGATCCCGAGCTGCCGGTGATGAAAGCGCTCGGCGCGGCCGAGCTGATGGCCCATTGCGCCGGCCGTCTCTCGCTCGACGAAGCGGTCGTGCTCGCCAAACGCAACACGCGCCGCTTCGCCAAGCGACAGCTCACCTGGTTCCGCCATCAGGCGGCCGAATGGCCGCGCGCCAGAGACTGGCGGGAAGCCATCGATCACGTCCGTCAAACCCTCGGCCGCTGAGGCCGGTTGCAGCGGCCTCCATTGCTTTCCCCCGTTCCGCGCGTTAAGCAGACGCGGGGCCGCGGGGGGCGGAAGACACGGCTCAAACTCAGCTTGGCGAGGAGCGGGCGAGTCCGCCGCGCGAGCCGTCGCCTTTGTTGAATTCGGCGCCGCAAGGCGGACAGGGCCGCGGAATGTTCGAGTTTTTGCGCCATCTGGGGCGCTTTCTGAACTCCATGGACGCGCGGGCGATGACCTCGCTCGGCGTTTCCGCGGCGCTCCTTGTCTTCGTCATCCTGATGTTCGCCTATGGCCAGCAATGGCTGCATCTCGACCAGGAAGGGAAACTGACGGGCCTGCTCGCGCGCGCCGCGAATTCGCCTTGGGCGCTGGTCGGGGTCATCTCGGTCTACGTGCTGCTGGCGTTGACAGGTTTTCCTCAGATCCTGCTGTTTACGGCCACCGTACTGACTTTCGGGCCGGCGACGGGCGCGCTTTACGCCTGGATCGCCACTATGGCGAGCGCCACGTTCACCTTTTTTCTCGGCCATATGCTGGGCGGAAGCTGGGCCAGGCGTCTTGGCGGCGAGCGCGCGCAATCGATGATCGATTTTCTGGGCAGGCACGGGATTATGGCGAGCGGGATCATCAGGGTCGTGCCGTCGGCCCCGTTTATCGTCGTCAACGCTGCGGCTGGGGCGGCGCACATCCCCCTCTGGAAGTACTGGGCGGGGACCGGCGTCGGGATCATTCCGAAGATCGCCTTGGTCGCCGCGATCGGGGCGCTGGCGCCCGACCAGTCAATCCTGCGGGAGGGCGTGCATGCGGTGGTGGCCTTCTTTCAGAGCCGCGAGCCGCGCGACCTTGCCCTGATGGCGCTCATTATTCCGGCCTGGCTGGCGTTCTTGCTGCTCATGCGGCGGGCATATATTCGAATGCGCCGAAAGGACGGCGAGTGAAGAGGCTCGCTTTCGCGGCCAGAATCCGTGTAGCGAGGCGGAAAGGGCGCATTTTGCGGAGAACGCGCAAAGGTCACGGCGTTTGTTGACGATTTCGGAACCCATTAAGGTTAAGTGAAACGTCGGGAAAAAACTCCGACGATAGGATTCATCCATGCTCTCCACCCTGTTCGGCATGCTGTCCGCGGACATGGCGATCGACCTCGGCACGGCGAACACCCTCGTCTATGTGAAAGGGCGCGGCATCGTCCTCAACGAGCCGTCGGTCGTCGCCATCGAGACCCGGCAAGGCCGCAAGATCGTGCGCGCGGTCGGCAATGAGGCGAAGGAAATGCTGGGACGCACCCCCGGCGAGATCGAGGCGATCCGGCCCATGCGCGACGGCGTCATCGCCGATTTCGAGGTCGCTGAGGCGATGATCAAGCACTTCATTCGCAAGGTGCATAACCGCCGCTCTTTCGCGAGCCCGCGGATCGTTGTCTGCGTGCCTTCAGGCGCGACAGCGGTGGAGCGTCGCGCCATTCAGGAATCGGCTCTGTCGGCGGGCGCCCGCAAAGTGGAGCTAATCGAAGAGCCGATGGCGGCCGCCATCGGCGCGGGCTTGCCGGTGACCCAGCCGACGGGCTCCATGGTCGTCGATATCGGCGGCGGCACCACCGAGGTCGCTGTGCTCTCGCTGGGCGGCATCGTCTATTCGCGGTCGGTGCGCGTGGGCGGCGATAAAATGGACGAGGCGATCATCGCCTATATCCGGCGCATGTATAATCTCCTGATCGGGGAGGCGTCGGCGGAGCGGATCAAGAAAGAGATCGGATCGGCCATGATTCCCACCGAGGGGTCGGGCGCGACCATCCAGATCAAGGGCCGCGATTTGATGCACGGCGTGCCCAAGGAGGTGCGGATCGGCGAGGCGCAAGTCGCCGAAGCTCTCGCCGAGCCGGTCAGCCAGATTATCGAGGCTGTGAAGGTGGCGCTCGAGGCGACGCCCCCGGAGCTCGCTGCGGACATCGTCGACACCGGCATCATGTTGACAGGGGGCGGGGCGCTGCTCAGAAATCTCGACCAGGTGCTGCGCGACGAGACGGGCCTGCCCGTTTCTGTGGCGGACGATCCCCTGTCCTGCGTCGCGCTCGGCACCGGCGCGGCGCTGGAGAACAGCAAGCTGATGCGCGGCGTCCTTACGTCCGCCATCTAGCGGCCTTGAGCCGCGCTAAGGGCCGAAATTGTCAGGCGGCGCATGGATGTATTGGGCCAGAACAGGCGCGAGGGACTAGGGCGCAAGGCGAACTCCCGCTTCGTTTTGCTGCTGATGATGCTCGTGTCGGCGGTCCTGCTGTTGTCGAGCCTTTATTCGGCCGAGGCGTCTGTCTTTCGCAAGGCGCGCGAAAGCGTGATCGACGCTGCTGCGCCTGTGCTCGAGGTTTTGGCCCGCCCTATCGCATACATTCAGGGGCTCGTCGGCGACGTCCGCGACTATTTCAACGTGCTCGAGCAAAACCAGGCGCTGCGCGAGGAGAACGCCGAGCTGCGTCAGTGGATGAATGAGGCGCTCCATCTGCGCGAGACGATCGCCGTTTACGAACGTCTGCAGACCTATCATGCGCCGCCGGAGGCGACGCCCATAGACGGCTTCGTCATCGGCGAGTCCAACGACGCTTTCGCACGCTCCATGCTGGTCAACGCCGGCGCAGCGGACGGGGTCAGGCGCGGGCAGGCGGTGGTGGACGATATGGGCCTGGTCGGGCGTATCGTCGAAGTCGGCGCGCACGCTTCGCGGCTTCTGTTGTTGACGGATATTCAAAGCCGCGTTCCGGTTTATGTTGAGGAGGCCGGCGTCGAGGGCATTCTCGTTGGACGCACGAAGGCGCGCCCGGCGATCCGGTTCACAGAGAACTCCGATCCGATTCCCTTCACGCCAGGCCAGCGCGTGATGACTTCTGGCTCCGGAGGGACTATGCCGCGCGGTTTAGCGGTAGGCGTGATCGCTGGCGAGCGCGACGGCGAGGCGATCGTTGATCTTTATGCGAATTATGCGCGTACGCGCATGGTGCGTATCCTCGTCTATGAATTCCCTGCTTTCGAGCCGGCATCAGCGCTTGAAACGATGGCGGAAGATGTCGAGGGGGGCGCGGTAGAGTCGGGGGCGATTGTCGTCGGACCGACGGGCGCTGACTGAGATGAACAGACGCGCCGAAGGACTTGCCAGGCTGATGAAGGCGGCGACGCCGACGCTTCTCGGCCTGCTTGGCGTGTTGTTGCTGGCGCTGCCCTTGCGCCTTTTCTACGGGGGCGTGCCGACGCCGATCCTGCCGCTTGTCGTCGTCTTTTTCTGGTCAGTATACGCGCCGGACTTTCTGCCCTCGCCCAGCATATTCGCCATTGGTCTCCTGCAGGACTTTTTGACCGGCGGGCCGCTTGGTCTGTGGCCGGCCGTTTATCTCTTCACGCAGTATATCGTGCTCTCGCAGCGGTCCTATTTTCTTGGTCGCGAGCAGCGTGTAGTCTGGCTAGGGTTCGCGTTCGCCGCGGCGGCCGCTTCGGTCATTTTGTGGCTGGCGATGAGTTTGTTATCAGGCGTATTGCTCCCCATCAGGGGGCTGGCGTTCCAGATGGCGACGACGGCGCTTGTCTATCCGGTTTTCAGCGGCGCCTTTTCGCATCTCCATCGTCGCGTTCTCGTGGAGAGTTGAGGCCGTGCGCATCAACGTCCACGATCCAGAACGACAGGAAATCTTAAATCGGCGCGCCTTCTTGTTCGGCGGCGCAGTCAGCCTCGGGCTCGTCGTCGTGGGAGGGCGGCTATACCAGCTTCAGATTCTCGACCATGATCGTTATGTCGAACTGGCGCAGGACAATCAGTTCAATCGCAGGATAATCACGCCGCTGCGCGGCGAGATCGTCGACCGGTTCGGCAAACCGCTCGCGTCCAATCGGAAGAACTTTCGCGTGCTATTTGTGCCTGAACAGACCCGCGACGTCGAGGGCGCGCTTGACGCCATTTCTGAGATCATCAATATTTCAGAAGAAAAACGCACGCGTATCATGCGGCAGATCCGCCGACGCGCGCCGTTCATCCCAATTGAAATAGAAAACAATCTGAGCTGGGATCAGTTTTCTAAGATCAATTTCCAATTGCCTTATTTGCCGGGCATTCTGCCCGATGTCGGGGAAACTAGGGATTATCCTTACGGCGAAGCCGCAGCGTTCGTAGTCGGATATGTCGGGGCCGTAACCGAAAGCGATCTTTCTCAGGCTAAAAGCGAAGAAGAGCGGATCCTTTTGCGCCAGCCAGGCTTCAAGGTCGGGCGCGAGGGTCTGGAGCGCACTTACGACAAGGAATTGCGCGGCGCTGCGGGCTCAATGAACGTCAAGGTCAACGCCTATGGCCGCGTGATCGAGGAACTGAAAGACCAGGCGATCCCGCCGGTGCAGGGCGAAACGTTGGCGCTGACTATCGACGCCGACCTGCAACTCGCTGCAATGAAAGAGCTTGAGGGGGAAAGCGCTGCCGCCGTGGTGATGGATGTCGTGACTGGCGATATCCTCGTCCTCGCGTCGACGCCGGCTTTCGATCCGAACGCGTTCAACATCGGAATCTCGCCGCAGGAATGGCGCGCGCTTAACGAAAGTCCGTACAAGCCTCTTCTGAACAAGCCTTTGTCAGGCGTCTATCCTCCTGGCTCCACCTTCAAGTTGGTCAGCGCCGTTGCAGCGCAGATCGCCGGCTATAAGCCCGGTTTTCGGGCGCACTGCCCAGGCAGGCTTTGGTACGGCAACCGTTATTTCCATTGCTGGAAGCGGGAAGGCCATGGCTGGGTCGACATGAAAGGATCGATCAAGCATTCCTGCGATGTCTTCTACTATACGATCGCCAAGGATATTGACGTCGACATCATCGCCGATGTCGCGAAGAAACTCGGTTTGGGGCAGACCTTCGAGCTCGGCATTCCCGGCCAGCGCGAGGGCGTGGTGCCGAGCCGCGAGTGGAAGCGCAGATTCTTCGCCGGCCGCCCGGAAAACCAGCCATGGTTCCAGGGAGAGACGCTCTCGGTCATTATCGGACAGGGCTATGTAACCTCCACGCCCTTGCAGCTCGCCGTCATGACGGCGCGCATTGCTACGGGCAGGGAGGTTCGCCCGCGTATCGTCCGGGTGCTCGGCGACATCGCCGCGCCGCCGCAGCCGGCCGCGCCCCTCGGCATAGATCCGGCCTATTTCGACATCGTGCGCGTCGGCATGGACGCAGTGACGAACGAGCCGGGCGGAACGGCGTATCGTTCGCGGCTTGATAATCCCGACTGGCGTCTGGCCGGCAAGACAGGCACGAGTCAGGTTTACCAGATTACGGCGGAGGAGCGCGCGCGCGGCCTCACTGATCCAGAGGACCTGCCGTGGGAGCGGCGAGATCACGCTCTATTCGTCTGTTACGCTCCTTTCGATAATCCTCGTTACGCCTGCGCCGTCGTCGTCGAGCACGGCATCGGCGGGGCGCGCATGGCGGGCCCCAAGGCGCGAGAGATCATGCGTGCGGTCATGACCAAAGACCCGGCCGCGCGGCCGGCTTACGATCCCCGCGTGGTTGCTCAGACGCCTGAACGCTCAAGGGAGGGATAGTCGATGGCGACGATTATTCTTCCTGGCGGGAAGCGGGGCTTGCGCGAGCGTCTGTCGCGAGTGCACTGGCCGCTTATCATTCTGCTGACGATGGTCGCCGGCGCCGGCGTCGTTACGCTTTATTCGGCGGCGGAAGGTTCATGGCAGCCTTGGGCCTTAAAGCATCTGATCCGCTTCGCTGTTTCGCTCTGCCTGCTCCTCGTGATGGCGATGGTCGCCATGCGGCACTGGATGACGCTCGCTTATCCGGTCTATTTCTTCGCGTTGGCGGCGCTGGCGGCCGTGCCTTTCATCGGCGTGGTCAACATGGGCGCGCAACGCTGGATTGAGGTGGGCGGATTCCAGTTTCAGCCTTCCGAGCTGATGAAACTCGCCCTAGTGCTGGGATTGGCCCGTTACTATCACGGATTGCGCGCAGAACAGGTCTCGCAGCCGCTCTATCTGGTTCCGCCCCTTGTGATGATCGGCGCGCCAGTCGCCCTCGTGTTCATGCAGCCGGATCTCGGCACGGCGATTCTCATCGGGGCGACGGGAGCGGCGATCGTGTTCTTAGCAGGCCTCAGCTGGCGCATCGGCATTATCGGCGTCATTGGTGCTTTTGTGGCTGGCGTGGCAGCTTATCGCTTCGGGATTCTCAAGCAATATCAGGTCGAACGTATTTTGACCTTTCTTGATCCGGACCGCGATCCGCTTGGCAAGGGCTATCACCTGCTGCAATCCAAAATCGCGCTCGGTTCAGGCGGTCTCGATGGAAAAGGCTACATGTTGGGCACACAGAGCCAGCTCAAATTTTTGCCGGAGATGCAGACGGACTTCATCTTCACCATCTTCGGAGAGGAATTCGGTTTCGTCGGGGCGATCGGGCTCTTGCTGCTTTATTACGCGGTCATCATGATCGGCATCAACATCGCGCTCGGCGCCAAGACGCATTTCGCGCGTCTTGCATCGCTCGGCGTCATCGTTACTTTCTCGCTGTATGTTCTCATCAATACCGGGATGGTGATGGGGCTCGCGCCGGTCGTCGGCGTGCCGCTGCCCCTCGTTTCTTATGGCGGTACGGTGATGCTCACCATCATGGCGGGCTTCGGTCTGTTGATGAGCGCTTATGTCAGCCGGGAGCAGGACGCTTTCAGCGGAAGGGGGAGCTTATAGCCCTCCGGAATCGGTGCGCTGGATTCATCGGTCGAGTCGGCGCGCAAAAGCGGCTTTCGTTTCGGTGCGCAGCGCATCGGTCTGATCCAGCAGGGCAAGCGCTTTGTCCGGATCGCCGGCGCGACAACCCTCCTCAATGGCCCGAGCGAGATCGGAAAACTTGGCGGCGCCGACGTTCAGCGCCGAGCCCTTTAGCGCATGAGCCGTGCGGGAGGCTTCTTCGACGTCCTGTTCTTTCAGCTGCCGGGCGAGACGCGCCAGAAGCTCGTCGGTCGAGCGCCAGAATGCCGCCAGGATTTCTGCGGCGCCCTCCGGGCCTGCGGCTTCGACCAGACCGTCTATCTGACTTGTATCGATTATGGCTTTGCAACCCGCTCTGCCCGCGGGGGCCGCGACATTTGCAGTGTTCATTGCGCCGTCCCTCTGCACAGGCTAAACATCCGTCCCCACGGATGCCCCCATCCTCCTTCAAGAAGATTTGCTAAGATTCGTAAAGATTTGTCTAAAATCGCGATGAGGGCGAAAACCTAAACCAAGCAACCGTCTAGGAGGGGAATTTGGCGATTCAGAGCGATGCGGGCGACGCGCGTTGGTCGTCGCGGGCGGCCTTTATTCTGGCGGCGATCGGATCCTCGGTCGGACTCGGCAATCTGTGGCGGTTCCCCTATGTCGCAGGGGAGAACGGGGGCGGCGCTTTCGTGATCCTCTACGTGCTGTGCGTCGTACTGATCGGTCTGCCGGTGCTGGCGGCCGAGCTGTTCATCGGCCGCCGGGGTCGGCGCTCGGCGGTGGGCAGCGTCGTCGTTCTAGCCAAGGCGGAGGGGCGATCGTCGTGGTGGGCCTTGCAGTCCTGGTTGGGGATGATCGGCTCGTTCATCATCCTGACCTACTATTCGGTCATCGCCGGCTGGGTGATCGCCTATATCGTCATGATCGGCGGCGATCTGATCCAGACCTTCGCTTCGAAGGGCGCGGTCGGCCTCGCCGCAGGCGCATTCGCCGGCGAAAGCCAGGAGGCCGTGAATTCTAAGCTGATCGACCTGCTTAATGATCCGGGACGAATGATCTTCTATCACGCGGCGTTTATGACGATGACGGTGTTCATCGTCGCCCGCGGCGTGAAAGGCGGCATTGAAAGGGTTACGTCGCTGCTGATGCCGGCATTTTTCGTCATGCTATTGGTGCTGGTCGGCTTCGCGCTGGTGACGGGCGATCGCGGGCGCGGACTCGATTTTCTTCTAGGCGTGCGTCTGGGCGGGGAGCAGGGGCTGCTCCAAGGCCTTGCTGACGGCTCAGTAATCTCGGCCGCGCTGGGACAGGCATTCTTCTCCATCGGTCTCGGCTCAGCGCTGATGATGACTTACGGAGCTTATATGGAGAAGGATCAGGATATTCCGCGCTCGTCGCGATTCATCGGCCTATCGGACACAGGCGTCGGCATCCTGGCCGGGCTGGCGATTTTTCCCATCGTTTTTCAGGTGGGCCTCAATCCTGGGCAGGGGCCGACTTTGATGTTCCAGACCTTGCCCCTTGCCTTCCAGCAGATGCCCGCAGGCGGCCTCTTCGGATTGATTTTCTTCGTGCTCGCGCTGTTTGCGGCCATCACGTCCTCCATCGCCCTGCTTGAGGCGTCGACGCGCTGGTTCGAGGATCAGCAGAAGGGACGTCAGCGTACGATTATCGCTATTCTGCTAGGCCTCGTAGCCTTTGCGGTGGGCGTGGCAAACGCCCTGTCGCAGGTGCCGACGGTCGGCCCAGACGGCGCAGATCAGGCGGGGTTCTTCAATACCTGGCGGCCCCTCGACGGCGTTCCGCAATTCTCCGGCCTCGTGCTTCTGGATTTCCTCAGCAGACTGACTGATTATATTCTGCCGATCGCCGGGTTTATCACGGCCGTTTTCGCCGGCTGGGTCGTGTCAGCCTCCGCCGCGCGGGAAGAACTGGGCTTCAAGTCGGAGCGCTGGTTCCGGCGCTGGCGTTTTCTGATCCGCTACATCTGTCCGATCGGCATCGGCGCCGTGATCATCTACTCGGTCGTCGTGGCGCCCCTGCTTGGCGGTTGACCGCCGCAAAATGCCCGGATCATCAAAAAGGCGGGATTGCGGCCCCGCCTTTTTTGAGCCGCCGACAGCAAGGGCGGTTCAGCGCGCGCCGAACCTGTTCGTGGCGCGCACAAGCGCGTCGATTATGCCAGGCTCGCTGGCGGCGTGGCCGGCGTCCTGCACGAGGACGAATTCCGCCTCCGGCCAGGCCTTGTGGAGTTCCCAGGCAGTTTTCATGGGCGTTACCACGTCGTATCTGCCCTGCACGATGACGGCCGGGGTGTCGCGCACGCTCCCGATATTCGCGATGATCTGGTCATCACGCTCGAAAAAGCCGCCATTGATAAAGTAGTGGCACTCGATCCGCGCGAAGGCGAGGGCGAAGTCGTCGCCGCCGAAGCTGGCGATGCGCTCTGCGGAGGGAAACAGGGATACTGTGCCGCCTTCCCATACGCTCCACGCTTTGGCGGCGGCCAGTCTCGCCGCTTCGTCATCTCCAGTCAGGCGCCGGTAATAGGCGGCGATGAGGTCGCTTCGCTCATCTTCTGGGATCGGCCGCAGAAAGTCTTCCCACGCGTCGGGATAAAGCCAGTTCGCGCCTTCCTGATAGAACCAGCGTAACTCGTCCCGGCGCAGCGTGAAGATCCCGCGCAGCACCAGTTCGGTCACTCTTTCGGGGTGCGTCTGGGCGTAAGACAGCGCCAGGGTCGAGCCCCAGGAGCCGCCGAACACCTGCCAGCGCTGGATCCCCAGGCGCTCGCGCAGTTTCTCCATATCCTCGACCAGATGCCAGGTCGTGTTCTCCCGCAGCTCCGCACGCGGCGTGGAGCGGCCGCAGCCGCGCTGGTCGAAGACCACGATCCTGTAGATCCTCGGGTCGAAATATCGGCGCATCGACGGCGTCGACCCGCCCCCCGGCCCGCCATGGCATACGACCACGGGCTTGCCGTCGGGCGCGCCGGAAACCTCGTAGTAGATCTCATGAAGGTCGGAGACTTTCAGGAAACCCGTCTCGAAAGGTTCAATTGGCGGATACAAATTAAGGCGTTCTATCATTTCCTTACTGACACTGGGCGGCTGAGCGTGCTATCCGTTAAACAGGGGGTTGGTCAGGTAATCAAGGACCTCTGCGCGGATGGGCGCCGCGGAAGGTTCTAGAGAGGAGCGGGGCGCCGATGAGGGGCGTGTGGCGTAACGGCCGCTTGGCGTTGGGGGCGGCGGCCGTGTTGATTTCAGCTTCAGGTTGCGCAACGGTTATCTCCAGCGAAAGCGCGGTCGCGCGACGTGAAGCCGCCGTCGAACGAACTGCGCTTGTGGAGGCCGCCGCCGCGGTCGGGCGCGTCAAATGGCCCAAACCCGAGCGAGCGTCTTTGGTCGAGATTCTGAGCGTCGGGGTGGTCAGCAGCGATCGCATGACGCAAAGCCAAGCGGTCGAAATTTATCTTTCCAGTTTGGCTAACAATACGGACGCGCGATTGGCCCAGGTCATCTCTGACGCGCAGGCGCACCTCGAAGCGGCGCGCGGATTGGCTTTCGCGGCGGCGGCGGCGGCGGACTCCATCCGCCCTACAGTTTCTGACGTTTCTGTCGTCGAGGCGGCGATCGGCGAGCTGCGCGAGGCTCGCGACATATATGTCGCCGCTCTCAAAATGCTGTCGAGCGAAAACGACGCGGTGGATGCGGAAACCGTTCATACGGTGAAAGGCGCCTTCAACGCGGCGATCGCGGAGGTTGGAGTCGCAGCTGATAGGCTGGCCGAAGCTGTCGCCCAAGATCGCACATCGACCTATGCAGGACACGATCTGCGTCCTGACGGATTCGGCGGCTCATTCTAAGGTGTTATCCGCCGTAACACTCCTCTAACGCTCCTCCTACGCAGTTGAATGGCGGGACCGCGCCGCCAGATCAGGCGCGCCGGCCGGTGGGGGCGCTCTGTTTTCTTTAGTTATGATTTCTGCATAGACGCAGAGCGTCGGCCCCATATCAGCTTTGATCGGCGAGGCATGCGCAGCCGGACGCAAATCTCCTACGCGGCGTTTTATAGCGGCAAGTTCATCCTGTTGGGCGTGCAGCTGCCCTTTCTGTCAGGATGGCTGGTCTTGCGCGGCTTCTCTCCGCAGGAAATCGGCCTTGTTACGGGAGCGGCGCTGGCGTTGAGGCTCGCTCTCCGACCGCCGGTCGCTTTCTGGGCGGATGGGCAGGCCGATGAACGACGCGTCTTGCGGCTCATCGCCTTTCTGTTTGCGTCGGGGGCTGCTCTTCTGGCGGTCTCCACATTCAAGCCTGCGATCGTGGCCGGCGTCACCATCTTATCGCGTTCGGCGTCGGCGGCGCGGTCTTCCGCTGGCTTCTGACGGCTGCAGAGCCGGCTCTGCCGCTGCTTTTCTGCGTGCAGTCCCTGCACGCGCTGACCTTCGGCGCGACCTATGTAGGAACGATAGAGTTTGTCGACCGGGCGATACCGAGACGCCTCGTAAACACGGCGATGACGCTTCATTCGACGACAGGGGTGGGCGCGTTGACCGGCTTGGCGACGGTAATCGCGGGCTATATCTTCGCCGGCTACGGCGCGTCCGCCGCTTATGTCGCGATGGCGGGAATCGCGGGCGCAGGGCTGTCGCTTGCGTTGCTGTTGTCGCGTATGTGGCGCGGCGAAAAGCTGTTCGACTGAGTTTCAGACATGCGCCCGGTGCGCGCCGTCCCAGTCGGCTGGCGCGCCTTCCTCGGCCATCTTTCGGATGCGTTCTTCGTAAATGTCAAACAGAGCGATGTTCGAGCCTGGAGATTCCTTGACTTTTGCGTGCATGGCGCGCGCTGTCGCCCAGTCGCCCGCGCGATAGGCGGCGAGCAGCTTGCGATGGTTTTCCTCGAGCGTGCGGTAGCTCTTGCTCGACTTGATGAACGGATTGCCGACGAGCGCATAGACGCTCATGGGCTTCTCCCAGAAATTCGTTTTCAGACGATCGAGTTCCAGAAACGCGAAATGATGGTGCGACTTGCGGTAGACTGTCTCGTCGCAGATGATGGCTGGGCCATAGACCTCGGCTTGGCTGCGCAAAAACGCGGCGGAATTGACTGCAGGCCCGATCGCCGAATAACGGTTGCGTCGACCGTGTCCCATCGGGCCGACAAAGCAATTGCCTGAGGCGATGCCGATAGCTAAGTGCACCTGCACGTCCCGGCTGCGCGATGACGCTTCGAGCTCTGCGTTGACCTTGTCCATGCTTTCGATGAGGCGCAACGCGCTGGCGCAGGCCGCTTCAATATGGTCGGCGTTCTGCAGCGGGGCGTTGAAATAGGCGAACAGTTTCCCGCCCTGAGCTTGTTCGACCGCGCCGCCCGTCTCGATGATGGTCTTGCGCAGATCCTCGCAGGCCGCGGCGATGAGTTTGGTGGCGTCGTCTGGCGTCGCCGCGAGCTTGGCCATATCGTCATCCGCCAGTTTCAGTTCGCAGGCGAGCACGGTTATCGGGCGATGGTCTCCGTCGAGGATTTCCGCAGCGCCTTCCTCCCGCAGCCTCTTCATGGTCGGTTCGGGCAAGGAGTCGTGAAACGATCCGCGTACGGTGTCGTCGCGCAAGACGACGCCAAGGGAGCGACCTCCCGCCACAGAGAATGCGCCGAGGAACAGGGCGAGCGCGGGCGGTAGCGGATTGAGCAGCATGTCGGCGAAAACGAACGCCGCGACCGAGGCGGCGAGGAGAACTAGCGAGCACAAGGCGGCCACGCCTACGGCCTTCCAGAAGTCGAAGCGCTGCGACCACATGATCGCCGCCGCCCCGAGAAGCATCACGGCGACCGCTTCGACATATCCCGCCCAACGGGGTCGTGTGAGGCCCTTGCCGCTGACGATCTGACGCGCGATCATCGCGTGCGCCTGGGCACGCGACAGCGTTCCGCGCGGGGTTTTGACGGCTGCGCCCTGCGCGACGTCCAGGCCGATGAGCACCACCGCGCCACGAAGCTGCGCGTTGGAAGCGGCGGGTTCGAGCAGGCGCCAGGCCGGCGTTTCGGGCGCGTGCGTCTGACGCGAAGGATAAAGGCGCAGCGCGGCGTCCGGTCCTAGAGGAAGCGTGCGGCCGGAAATCTCCAACATGCGCGGGAGTCTCCCCGTCAGGGCCACGGCGGAAGGATCGGCTATTACCGTCGCCGTATCCGCGTCGCTGGCGATCAGGGCGGCTTGGAGAGCCAGCGACGGCGCAGGGCGTCCGGCGCGCGACCAGAGAAGCGTGACGCGCCGGAGCACGCCGTCGCCGTCAGGCTCCAGCGCAGCAATTGCAAGGCGAGTCGATCTTGCAAGAACGTCGTTGATCTCAAAACGCGGGCGCGCGCCGGGGAGGGCGAGATAATCGCCGTCCCCTCCTTTCAGCCTGAGCCATTCGACCCCCCGCATATCGGCGCGCTGCGCGCCCAACGCCTCGGCGCTAGCGCTCTCAGCGATCGCCGCCGCCCCGCGGGTTCGCGTCAAGGCTGCGGCCAGCGCAGCATCCGTGCTCGGCAGCAATGCGAGCTGGCGGGCGAGTTCCTCGTCGCGGGTACCGCCGAGCCAGAAATCGCCAATGGTCTCCGGCGAAAGCGGATCCGGCGCGTCGACCGGCTCGACCAGAAGAACGCCGCGCGCGCCGGCGGCGCTGGCTTTATCGACAAGATCGGCGAGGATGGTTCTCGGCCAGGGCCAGGGACCGATCCGATCTAGGCTCTCCCGGTCTATCGTTATAATGTGAAAAGGCTGTGGCGTACTTGAAGAAGATGGGATAACCCTCTGATAAAAATCAAATAATTTCTCTCGTGTAGCGGCCTTCGGAGAATGCGCGCCGGACAAAGTCCCTACGGCGATCACGGCGAGCGCGAGAATCACGAACAAAAGCGGCAGGGCCGTGAGCCAGCGAAACCGCGCCGCAAACATATTTATCGCCACGTCGTCCCGCTCCCTCGGCCCCAACGCCGGCCGCCTCGGCGAACCTATACCCGAGTCGTCGCAGCGCGTTCGGCGCAACGCGCCTTCAGGATGATTTTAGTATCCTAGGTTAAGGCTTACCAATGCAATCCGGGCGCCGCCGTCGCGACGCCTGCTAGGGAGGGCGCCTCATGTCGGCTGTTCAGACGCTGTTCGACATCGATATCGAGGGCGATCTGCTCAAGCTAGTCGCCAAGGGCGATTGGCGCGCGCCCAACCTTGGCCAGATCGATGGGGCGTTGCGCGATTTCGAAGACGATTCGATGGGACGCGATCTTCTGATCGACGTCTCGGCGGTCGAACGGATGGATACCGCGGGCGCAATGGTCCTGCAGCGCGTGCTTCGGGCCTGTCAGACTCGCGGCGAGCGTTCGCGAATCATCGGCGCGGCCCCGCCCCATGCGGCGCTGCTTGAGCAGGTTGGCGAACATATCGTTCCCTGTCCGGTCGAACCGGCGCGCGGGAACGCTTTCGTCGCAATGCTCAACCGGCTAGGCCAGGGCGCGGTGGAAGCCTATTTCGCCTCGCTCGAAGTTCTGAGCTTTGTTGGTTTCGCCCTCTCGAGCGCCGCGCGCGTGATGGCTAATCCTTCCCGCATCCGTTGGACGTCGGTGGTCTATCACATGGAGGAGGCCGGCCTGAACGCGGTGCCTATCATCGGCCTTATGTCGTTTCTCATCGGCGCGGTGGTGGCGTTCATGGGCGCAAAAATTCTGCGCCAGTTCGGAGCGGAGATATTCACCGTCGAACTCGTCGGCATCTCGGTTCTGCGCGAATTCGGCGTGCTGCTGGCGGCGATCCTTATCGCCGGCCGGTCCGGCAGCGCGTTCACCGCTCAGATCGGCACGATGAAAATACGCGAAGAGATCGACGCCCTGCGGGTTCTTGGTCTCGATCCGATGGAGGTGCTCGTCCTGCCGCGCCTGTTCGCGCTCGTCATCATGCTGCCGGCGCTTGCTTTTCTGGCCGCTATGCTCGGTCTTATCGGCGGCGGATTGGTGGCGTGGAGTTCGTTGGGAATCTCGCCCGTTCTTTTCATCACCCGCATGCAGGAGACGATCGTGATGTCGAATTTCTGGGCCGGAATCATCAAGGCGCCTTTCTTCGCCTTCGCCATCGCCATCATCGGTTGTTTTCAGGGCACGGAGGTCAAGGGCAGCGCCGAATCTCTCGGCCAGCGCGTCACGCTGTCTGTCGTCCAGGCGTTGTTTCTAGTCATCCTGCTGGACGCGTTTTTCGCTATGTTTTTTCTGGAGATCGACTTTTGACGGAGAACGGTTCCCATACGGAAAAGGTGATCGAGGTTCGCGGGCTCAAGACCCAGTTCGGCGATACGGTCATCCACGAGAATCTCGATCTGGACGTTCATCAGGGCGAAATACTCGGGGTCGTGGGAGGCTCCGGAACCGGAAAGTCCGTGCTGATGCGCGCCATCATCGGCCTGAAGCGTCCGAGCGCCGGCTCGATCCGGGTCTTTGGCGTGGATTATCTTGAAGCTGATGAGGAGACCAGACTCGGCGTCGAACGACGTTGGGGCGTATTGTTTCAGGCCGGCGCGCTGTTCTCGTCCCTGACGGTCGCCCAGAACGTCATGGCGCCGATCATGGAGCATCTGCATCCGCCGCGGGCGCTCGCGGTCGACATCGCTGCGATGAAGATCTCCATGGCCGGCTTGCCGGCGGACGCCGGCGCGAAATATCCGGCGGAGTTGTCGGGAGGGATGCAGAAGCGCGCCGCGCTCGCCCGGGCGCTGGCGCTCGATCCCGAGCTTCTGTTTCTGGACGAACCGACGGCGGGGCTCGACCCGATCGGCGCTGCGAAGTTCGACGAGCTGATCGTAAATCTAAAGAGATCCTTAGGGTTAACCGTGTTTATGGTTACGCATGACCTCGATACGCTTCACGCAGCCTGCGACCGCGTCGCAGTGCTGGCGGAGAAACGGGTGATCGCATGCGGGTCGATATGTGAGGTGCGCGCCAATCCGCATCCGTGGATCCAGGAGTATTTCGGGGGCGTGCGGGGCCGGGCGGCGCTGGCTTCTAAGGGCGTCGGCGCGGACGCGGCGAGACAAGAGGCGCAGTGAGCGGATGGAGACTCGGGCGCATTACGTTTTGATCGGCGCTTTCGTGCTGAGCGCGGTGGCGCTCGCGTTTCTATTCATTCTGTGGCTCGGACAGACCCAGCGCGAGTTCGACGAGTACGATGTCATTTTCACGGATCGCGTCTCTGGGCTTTCGGTCGGCGCCGCGGTGCGGTTCAACGGCATTCAAAAAGGCGAGGTTCGCGAACTCAACATCGATCCGGACGATCCTTCGATCGTCGTCGCGCGCATCAGAGTGGACAACGATACGCCTGTGAAAACGGATACGCGGGCCGAACTGGAATTGGTTGGGTTCACGGGACTCGCGGTGATTCAGCTCGTCGGCGGGAGTCCAGACGCGCCGCTTCTCAAGGATGTCCAGCGCGGGATTCCTCGCATCAGGGCGGACGCTTCCGGTTTCGCCGCAATAATCGAAGGCAGCAGCGACATCGTCGCCGCCATAAACCTTCTGCTAGCGGAGGATAACATCGAAGCCTTCAGTCGAATTATCGGAAACATCGATGTTTTCACCGGGGTTCTCGCCAAGCAGGAAGACAAGATAGGCGAATCGATCGCCAACTTCGCCGCGATGATGGAGGACATGGCCGAAGCGAGCGACAGGCTTCGCCGAGCGGCCGACGAAATAGAAAAGCTAATTGGAAATGACGCGCCCGCGACGCTTGCAGAAACGCGCGAGGCGATGGCGTCCATAAGGACGCTCGCCGACGAGCTGCGCGTCGTGGTTGAGGAGAATCGCGCGCCGCTTTCGGCCTTTACGGAGGAAGGCCTCGCCCAAGTCGGTCCGGCCGTGGTCGAGGCGCGCAGGCTGATGCGTTCTCTCGATCATGTCCTCCGCGAGATCGACCGCGACCCGCGCGGCTACCTTCTCGGAGAGTCCGCCCCGCGATATGAGGTTGAGCCATGATCCGAGGGTGTATCGTCGCCGGCGCAGCGCTTACGCTCGTCGCATGCGTTTCAGTGCTGCCCGAAGCCGCGCCGCCGCCGCCGCGCTATGTTCTGGCGTCGGCGGGGTTCGCCGCGGCCGGCGAGGCGCAGGTCGCCTGGAGCTTGGGCGTCGACGATCCGGCGGCGACGCGTGCTTATGACACAACGAAAATCGCGCTCGCGCGTGCACCTGGAAGAATCGAGTATTACGCCGGCGGCGAGTGGGCCGATCGCGCGCCGCGCTTGTTCCTTATTGCGCTCGTCAGGAGTTTCGAGAACAGCGGGCGCATTCTTTCCGTTGGCGATCTGGCGAGCTCCCCGTCGAGCGATTTCATTTTGCGTACGGATATTCGCGCGATGCATGCCGATTATACGAGCGGCCGGCCGATCGCGACCGTGTCTGTTTATGCGAAGTTGATGAGCAGGCGCGGAGAAGTCTATGCCGCCCGCCTGTTTGAACATGCGGTGGCGGTTGACGACGAAGGGGCGGCTCAGGTCGCTTCTGCGTTCGATCAGGCGATTTCGGCCCTTTTGAGCGATATCGTCGAATGGACTTTCGCTGAAGCCGAAACGGTGCGCGCTGAACGCGGTTGACCTAGCCAAATTTTGACTGAATGGGTGAGGCTCTGAGCGTAGCCCCAGCGACGGTGGAAGCATCGCACTCGCACTGCACGGGGCCGCCTTGTCGCGGCCCCGGCGTTTGGTTATGCAGGACTGAAGCTAAGGCGGCGTCCAATTCCGCGCGGGAGACGGCGCGACTGGGGCGAAAAGGACGCGCACAAGAAGGCGGTGCTGACTGTTGCGCGCGGTCGTGGGGAAAAAACGGTGGCTCAAAAGGCCGGCGGCAAGCGGAGCGCTTGCATTCGCCTGCTGGATGTGGCCTGCGGCTGCGGATGCGCAAAATTTGCGGCTCGCGAGCGGCTTCGAGTATACTCGAGGGCTTTACGGCTCCTTTGCTGAAACCGAAATCGCCATGGCTTCGATTTCGGCCCGGTACAGCGTTAACGGCTGGACCTACAGCCTGACCGTGCCGTATGTGCGGGTGACGGGGCCGGGAGCGCCGTTCAATCCACAGGCGACGCCGGTATTCGCGCTGCGCCTGCCGGAAGGCGTCGACGCTGCAGCCATACCGTTGGTTTCGCTGCCAGACGATCCCAGCTTTCTGTTTCCCCGGCTTAATCCGACCACCAAGGGCTTTGGAGACGTCACTGCAGGCGTGGGACGGTCCCTCGAGCTTAAACGCGACCGCCTGTATCTTGACGCGATGGTCCTGGCGAAACTGCCCGTCGGCGATGTCGACAAGCTGATAGGCACGGGCCGCACGGACATAACCATGCAGGCCGATTTCATTTATGAGACGCGCCGATTCGGTTTTGTTATCGGGGGCGGGCGTACATTCGTCGGCAAGACGCCGCGCTTTGAACTGCAGGATCGCTGGCGACTGTCGGCGGCAGCCTATGCGCCAGTCGGACGGCGGTTTACGGTCGGCGCGCTTTATGACTGGCGCGAACCCGTACTGGTCGGTTCTGACGACATCAGCGAAGTCACTACCTATGTTTCCGCACGGATCAACTCGCGACTGAGCGTGCTTGCCTACAGCGTGACCGGCCTTTCAGATGCGAGTCCCGACATCGGCGCGGGCATTCGCTTTTCTATCGATTTCGATGTCGGCGGGAACCCAAACCGCGACTAAGGCCGGTCGCGGCGAGCGGCGAGGAACGCTTCAAGTTCGTCCTGCGGAAGAGGGCGCATCAAGGCCGTCAAGCGGTCGAGCCCGCCTGTCTCGCCGGCAGGCAGATAGGCGTCCGCCGGCGCGCTTGCTTCGAGCGCTGCGAGGCGCCAAGCCCCATCCTCGGCGAAGCAGGCGAGCCCTTCGACAGGCAGACGCCCGTCTGAAACTGAAAAACGCCGGCACACCCGAAGCTCGCTATTGCGATAGCTCGCAAGAATGCGCACCGCGCCGATCGCTTCTGCGTCGTGGAGCGAATCGAGCGCCGCGGCCAGGGCAGGGCTCGCGGCAAGCAGGCGGGAGTCGTCTCCCGGCGCGCGCATCAGGGCGACGCCGAGGAAAAGCCCTGCTGCGAAGGAAGCTGCGAGCGCCGCCGGGATGAAACAGTCGCGCTTGAGACGCCTGCGGAGGCTCGCCGCCGGCGCGGCGGCCCTTTCGGCGGCGGCCTCGATCGCTTTTCGCAAGCGCGTCGGCGTCGGCGCAGACAGGACGGGCGCAAAGCTACGGTCGATCTCCTGGCGCAGGCGCCGGTAGCGCTCAAGGTCGCGGCGCAGGCGCGCGTCCTGCGACAGCGCGCGCTCGACCGCCGCCCGATCCGCCATGCCCGCTTCGCCGTCCGCATAGGCGGCGAGCAATTCATCGCTGATTTTGGTCATCGCTCCCGTCCTCTCCGAGGATGGCCTGTTCCAAGGTTTTGCGCGCGCGGGCGAGCCGACTCATCACCGTGCCCACGGGCACGCCGAGATTGGCTGCCGCGTCGCGATAGGATTGCCCGTCCACCAGCACGTAAGCGACCACCAGGCGTTGCGCCTCCGGGAGGCGCGCGATGGCCGCGCGCGCGTCGGCGACGGCGGCGCGTTGTTCGGCGGCGCGGCGGCCGTCCTCGCCGACAAGATCATGGGCGAACTCCAGCTCCACGTGCCGGCCCCGGCGCCGGCGCGCCCGCTGGCCGTCGATCCACAAATTCTGCGCGATCTTGAACAGCCAGCTGTCCATTCTTCCGTCTTGCCTGAAGCCGTCGAGACGGCGCAGCGCCCGCTCTACGGCGGCCTGCACGAGGTCATCGGCGTCCGACTGGTCTCCGGCAAGCGCAAGGGCGAACCGCCGGAGACGCGGAATACAGTCGACCAGCTCTTTTCGCTGCGCGTCCAAAATCTTTCCGCCGGCGAATTCGCTTTCGATGCGACTACGACGCGCGGAAGAAAAAATTCCATCGCCGCGTAAAATATTTCTCATGACGGGGCGGGGACGATTCCGTCTGTTCTTGGGCTATGCTGGCGCGCGACACAAGACGGGGTGGCCCGGATCATGAGAGCGAGCAAGAAACCAGCGGAACGCAAGATTTGGCCTGGCGCAGGGGCGTTGGCGGCGTTGTGCCTCGCCTGTTTTGCGCTGGCGGGCGCGCGCGCCCAGACCGAGCCGCGCCCTGTCGGGGATTTCGCCGACCGGATCGACAGGCTGTCGCGCTTTCAGATGCAGGGCCCGGAATACGGTCCGCGCGACATGCCGGCCCCGCGCGCAGCGACGCTGGCCGCTTCCGAGCGCCGGCTCGGCGCCAGTGTGGAGCGCATGAGCTTCGGCGCGCGCGACTTTCCCGTGCGCCGGGAGGAGGTGGTCGGCGTCGATCTCAACCCAGCGTCGCTGGAGAGGGCGCGTGCGCTGGGTTTCGAGCCGGTGCGCGCTTGGCGTCTGGAGTCGCTCGATATCCGGGTCGACGTGTTGCGCGCGCCGCGCGGCCAGTCGGTGCGCCGCGCCCTCCGGCGTCTGCGCCGGGGCGACCCGGACGGCGCGTATTATCCCAATGCAATGTTCGAGTTGCAGGAGGGCGCCGCGGTTGCGCGCCCTCTCCTTCCTATTGCCGCAGGGCTTGCGGACGACGGGCGCGCCGTCGGGCTCGTCGGCGTGATCGACACCGGCGTGGATCCGGACATCGAAGAGCTCGCCGGAGCGATCCTCGCGCAGCAGAATTTCGGCCGGGGCGAGCGGACGACCCCGCGCGCGCATGGCGCGGCGGTGGCGGCCCTCGCGCGCCGGCACGGCGCCGGCCGGCTGTTGGTCGCGGACGTCTTTTCCGGCGAGCCCGCCTTCGCTGACGTCGAGGCAGTCGTTCGCGCTCTTGACTGGATGGCGGGGAAGGGCGTTCCCGTCGTCAATATGAGCCTTGCCGGGCCGCCCAACGGCCTGCTCGAGCGCGCCGTGGCCCGTGCGCTCGCACGCGGGCATGTCGTGGTCGCTGCGGTCGGCAATCAGGGGCCCGAGGCGCCGCCGCAATACCCGGCGGCCTATCCGGGCGTGATCGGCGTAACCGCCGTCGACCGCGAAAGTCGGATCTACGAGCGGGCCAACCGCGGCGAAGGGGTGGACGTGTCCGCCGTCGGGGTCGGCGTAGTGCCGCCGCAGGCGCAGGGAACCGATGAGCGTCTCGCCGGCACATCCTACGCCGCGCCTGTGGTATCAGCTTGGCTCGCGCGCCGCCTCGACGAACCCCGGGCCGGCGCGGCCGAGCAGATGCGCGCGCTGGTCATGGCCGCGGCGATTGATCTCGGCGAGCCCGGCTTCGACCTCGTTTATGGCGCAGGGCTGCTCGCCGAAGACGCCTATCTCGCCGCCGGCGCGAACAGGCCGGCTCTGCAATAAAAATCTCCAGCAGACGGAATAATCTTTTGCGCCCGTCGTAGTCGCGATGTCGGGCCGGCGCGCGCCGTGTCCTGTTTCAGCCGTATTAAAGACTCAAGCGGGAGCGGTTCGTGGGGAAGCGGAAAACCCTGTTGCTGTGCGGCGCCGCCTTGGCGGCGCTATTGTCTCCGGCGCGGGCGCAGATCGACGGAACCATCACGACGCCGGTGAGAAGCTCGACGATCAACAATGGATCGCCCGGCGACGTCGTCATCACCAGCGGCGGGGCCATCGAGCTGGAAAACACGGACAGCGTCGTTGCGGTTACCATTGACAGCGACCACCGGCTTGAAAACGCCGGACGCATTCTGATCGAAAATGCTGATCATGTCACGGGCGTGCTGGTCAAAGGCGGCGTGTCGGGACAGATCGTCGTCACCGGCGACATCGAGATTCTCGAAGATTACGAACGCCCCGATACAGATGACGACGACGATGCGGATGGGCCTTATGCGCTCGCGGTCGGCCAGACGGGCCTGCGCGTGGAAACGGGTGGTTTTTCCGGCGATATCGTGATCGGCGCGGGCGGTTCCATCGAGATCGAGGGCAACCAGTCGGCGGGCGTACGAGTCGAAGGACTTCTTGACGGCGCATTTGCGAGCGACGGCTCTATCTCTGTACTCGGCGACGATGCGGTCGGAATCGAGCTGCACGCCGGCGCGAGCGGCGACGTGCTGCAGTCAGGAACCGTAACGAGCAGGGGCGAGAACGCCAGAGGCGTCGTGTCGCTGGGCGCGATCGGCGGGGCTTTCGTGAACGAGGGAACCGTCACGGCAACCGGCTTCGCCAGCACCACGCTGTCCAACTATGTCGACCCGGATACGCTTGACGAGGACGACACGCCCATAGAGGAACGGATCGACCCGGAAGATCTGCTTGACGGCGGGTCCGCCGTCGCCATCGGCGCAAGCGTGGGAAAGGGATTTCTCAACAACGGCGCGGCCGGCGACGATCACGACGAGAACCGCACGACCGGAACCATACGCAGCTTCGGGTCAGGCGAGGCGGTGCTCATCTCGGCCGATCTTAACCCGACGGCCGGCGACATCGTACTCGGCAAGGCGGTAGAGTCCGTCCGCGACATTTCAGATACGGATGATGACGACGATACGAACGAAATCGTCGCCGTGATCACCTATGATGAAGGCCTAATCAACCGTGGAACGATCCGCGCCAACGGGCTGAATGTCGGGTTCGACGCGACCGCCTTGAGCCTGGAAGGATCGAACGACGGCGCGCGCCGGGTCGTCGTCGAGGGCGGGCTGCGCAACACCGGTCAGATCGCGTCCTCGGCTTTCGAGGCCGACGCCGTCGCGCTTTCCGTGGGTCGTCATTCGATTGTTCCCGCCATTTTCAACAGCGGGACCATCGAGGCGTCGATCAATACCGAGGAGGACAATATTGCGCGTGCGATTTTAATCGAAGAGACAGCCGAAGTCGAGCGCATCGTCAACACCGGAGTCATCCGCGCCTCCTCGCGCGGCTATGGCGGGAAGGCGACGGCGATCGCCGATTTCTCCGGAGGCGTCGAATCGATCCTCAATCAAGGCTCCATCGTCGCGCGCTTCGTCGACGACGGCGAAGAGGACGAAGGTCTCGGCGCGACGGTCGCAATCGACCTTTCCCGCCACGGCGCGGGACAGGGCGCGCGCCTCGCCCAGTCGCGGCGCGCGCCGGTTGATGACGACGATAATCCGCCAGCGCCCGCGATCATAGGCGACGTGCTGTTCGGGGCCGGGGCGGACCGTTTCGAGATTTTCGCCGGCCGTGTGGAGGGCGACGTGTTTTTCGGCGCTGGCGATGACGTGCTCACGGTCTCCGATTCGGTCTTCTTCGGTGCGCTCGATCTCGGCGCGGGAGTCGACCGGCTAATGTTTAGCGACGGCGCAGTCTTTCGCGGCGCCATCCGCGATCCCGACGGCTCGGCTGTCATTACCGTGGAGAGCGCCGAACTCGATTTGCTCGACGCTGAGCCGGTTATGATCAACACGTTGAATGTGACGGGCGGATCAACGCTCGGCTTCTCTGTCGAGAGCTTCAGCTCCGGCGACGTGCAAGCCCTCATCACCGCCTCCGGGACGGCGACCATAGCGCGAGACACTCAGATCAACGTGCAGATCGAACGGTTCCGCAACGAGGCGCGCACGCTTGCGCTGATCCAAGCCGACTCGCTTACGCTCGTCGGCGAGGGCGATATCGCGCTGTCGATCGCGACGCCGGCGATCTTCAAAAGCGCCGTTGAGACGAGCGATACGACGCTGGCCGTCGCGCTTACCCCTAAAACGAGCGCCGAACTCGGCCTGAACACGAACGAAAGCGCAGCGTTTGCGCCGTTTCTCGCCCTTGCTGACGGGAACGAAGCCGTCGGGCGCGCCCTTGTCGGCTATATGGAGGAGGACGCGCTGATCGCGGCCTACCGGCAGCTTCTGCCCGACCACGCCGACGCGGCGACGCGCTTCATCGCTGGCGAGACCTCGTTCGCCAACGGCGTGTTGGCGCATCGTTTCGATGCCCTGCGCGCCGGGGATCCCGCCGCCCGGCATGGTTTCTGGCTCACTGAACAGACAAGCTATCTGCGTGAAAAGACGAGCGAAGAAAAGACCGGCTATGACGGCTTCGGTTTCTCCTTCAAAGGGGGGTATGACCGTCTGCTGGGGAATGATTTCATTTTTGGCGCGAGCGGCGCGGCGCGCATCGGCAAGTTCAAGACTCTCGACGACCGCACCGGCGAGGTGAACGTCGCGGCTTATGAGCTCGGTCTTTATGCCTTAAAAAGGCTCGGCGCTTTGGCGTTTGATCTGGCGGGATCAGCAGGTCTTGCGCGGCTGGATACGAAGCGGATCATCTCCTTCGGTGATATTCTTGACGTGTACGAAGGCGATGATAAAGGATTCTTCTACGGCGGTTCGGCGCGCCTTTCCTATAGATTCGAGCACGGATCATTTTATCTTGCGCCTTCAGCGGGTGCGGATTACTTCCGCATGAGCCGCGATGGGCATGTGGAGACGGGAACAGGCGCGGACACGCCCTTTGCGCTCGAAATCGGCGGGGCTGACACCGGCCGCGCCGCGGCGACGGCGATGGCGCAGTTCGGCCGCGCGCCGAAAGCCCTCGCGCCGCGGCGCGTCCTCGACGGCGGCTTCACGCCGGGCGGGCGGAGGTCGCAGACTCGATTCTTCCAGCACGCCTACGCCGGTTATCGCACGATCTTGTCGCAGACACTTTACCACGCTGAGGCGCGGTTCGTCGCCGTCGACGAAATTTTCGAGATCGCCGACCTCAAAGGGTATGGCGATGCTGTTCTGTTCGGGCTGGCGCTCGGCGCGACCGGCGACAGTTACGTCCTGTCTTTCAACTATGACGGAGAGTTCGAGGATTCGGCCATGAGTCATCGCTTCGGAGCGGTGTTCAGTTTGTCGTTCTGACATGAGAGTTTCCGCCTGGCCCCGGGCGGAAGCAAGCGCGCCCTTTCGACCGTCTCGTCTCCCCCGGACGCCCCCGAAAGGGCGCGCCCCTTTTAAATAACGCCTACGGACATTTATCCGCAGGCGCGCAAGGCGGCGGAGAAAACGTGTCAACGGCCCGCTTCGTTGTAAAAGCGCCACTGGCTCTGATAATCCCGGGTCAGTTTTTTTCCGGTCAGACGTGCGCGGACGAGCTCTATGGGCATGGGTCCGCCGATCAGGATGGCGTTGTGAAACTCTTCTTCGCTCATCAGGCCGGATTCGACGAGTTCCCGGCGCAGGGCCCGGATCTGAAGCGCGCCAGTCATATAGGCGATCTGATAAAGCGGCGCGTCGCGGGCGGTGCGACGCACCTCGGCCTCGGCATTGGCGCGCTCATGACCAACGCGCTCGACGAGGAAATTGACGCACTGCTCGGGAGACCAGTTTCCGAGCTGGTAATTCAGCGAAAAGATAATGCGCGCAGCTCGGTGCATACGCCAGAACAGCATCCCGATTTTGTCGGGATCGTTGCGCGCAAATCCGCGGTCCCACAGAATGAGCTCCCAATATAGCGCCCACCCCTCGGTCCAGAACGGCGTCCAGTTAAGCGCCGCGCGATGGCTATTGAAGCGTCGGTTCATGAAGCTCTGAAGATGATGACCAGGAACGAGCTCGTGCTGCACGGTCGGGAAGTTGAAGTGCGGCGTATTGCCCCTCATGCTCATCATCTTCTGGTCATGCTCCATGCCGTCCGTTGGGTAGGACAGGCGCGTAACCTCGCCGCCGCTGAAGAAGGGATTGTAGAGCTGACGCTCCGGCGTCTGCATGGCGAAGCGCCAGACCTCGCGCGCGAGCGGCGGCATATTGATGACGTCGAGATTTTCGATGAAGGTTTCTGAATAGTCTGCGATGTCGTAGAGCGTCCATGGAATCTCTCCTGGCGGCGGGGCGAGATTCTTGACATGCTCAAGCGCGGCCTGCCAGTCGTCGCCGAATCCCATGTCGCGGGCGACCTTTTTCATTTCTGTTTCAATCCATGCGAATTCCTTCTCGCCGATGGCGATGAGTTCTTTAGGCGTGTACGGAATCATTTCGACGGCGAGGTCCGCCTGGAGTCCTTCGGCGAGAACCGGGTCGCCGACGATAGGCGGCGTTTTGCCCTCTTTTATGCCGACCATGTGCGCCTTGATCGCTGCAGCGTAGGCGGAAAAAGCCGCATCGAGCGCGGCGTAAGGCTTGCGCACCCACCAGCTGAATTCCGGGTCGTAGCCGTCGTAAAACGTGTTCCAGTTCTTGAGCGTTTCGCGCAAATGCTCGACATGCTCCGCCGCGCGCAGGGCGATGGCGGGCGTGATCCCGCGCCGGACGACGAGGCCGTTGCGGCGCGCTGCTTCCTGCACGAGGGCGGCGGTCAGCGCTTCGACCTGTCTGACGAGATCGTTAAGAAGGCTCGCTGACTCGCGCGGATCGGCGCGCCGGCGGTCGAGGCGCGTCTCTTCAAGCCGGCGGATCGAATCGGCGAACGGCACGAGCGGCGCGATCTCCTTTGCGCGCTGTTCGGCGAGATCGAGCATGGCGAGATCGTAGTCGATCCTGTTACGCAGCAGGATGTAGTCGATCCGGCCTTCCTGGTTGAGCGAATTGAAATCAACCTCGATGAGGCGCGCCCGCCAGCCTTCGTGAAACGCCCGCAGACGCGCGGCGCGCGCCGACGAGTAAAGCACGGGATAGCGCCGCCCGATCGCCGCCTTGTCTTCGACATAGCGAACCACCGACGCGCGCAGATCGCTTTCAGTTTGGGCGAAGGCGACGAGAGCGGATAGCACGGGCGGATCCTCGGCCCACCCCTGAAGCGCGGCTGCATCCGGCGCTTGCGCCTTCGCGGCGGGCGCGGCGGCGCACAGACCGGCGAGGGTCAGAGACAGAAAGGCGGTTCTCGGCGAAAGTCGGCGTGTCATGAAGCCCCTCTTCCCTTGCGGTTTTTGTCAGCGGCGAACGGCCCGCTTCCTTCCGGTGCCGTCAGGATTGGTTGACATAGTATACTGTATTCGATCTAGAATGATCTTGTCCAGCGCGGTAAGCGTTCGAAAGAGAGTTCGGGAGGGTTGATCCGATGGCGACGACAAAGAGCGTGCGCGCGTGCAAGCGCGCCAAAATCGGAACGGCGCGCCTGTTCGGCGGCGTGAAAGCGTTCGCCGCAGCGGCGTGCGTCGCGGTCGCGCTCGCCGGCCTCGCGCCGCGGGCCGACGCCGCGCCGCGGCCGGTCGCAGCGCGCGCCGAAGGCGAGGGGCCGTTCGACCGGCTCATTCTGCGCGGGGGGTATCTGATTGACGGAACGGGCGCGCCGACGCAGGGTCCAGTCGACATCGTCGTCGAGGGGGACCGCATCGTCGAGATCAAGGTCGTCGGCGCGCCGAAACTCGCGATCGATCCGGAAAAGCGCCCGCCGGCTAACGGCGCCCGCGAGATTGACGTCTCCGGGATGTACGTCCTGCCGGGTTTCGTCGACACGCATCTCCATTTGCATACGGAGGAAGAGGGGCAGGGCGTCCCGCCCGAGTATATTTTGAAGCTCTGGCTTGCGCACGGCGTCACCAGCGGACGCACGGTCGGCGCAAAAGATACGCGCTGGATGATCGAAACCGCCCGGCGCAGCGCCCGCAATGAGATCACAGGCCCGCGCATGGAAGTCTATCCGATGTTCAACAGCGGCTCGCTCGGGATTCCGCCCGCCACGACGGAGGCCGAGGCCCGCGAGCAGATCCGCCTGATGAAACGGCTCGGCGCATCAGGCGTCAAGTTCATCGGCGCGCCTGCGAACATTCTCTGGGCTGCGCTCGATGAAGCGAACAGGATCGGCCTTAACTCCACTATGCATCATGCCCAGATTGCAGTTACCCAGGCGAACGTGCTCGACACCTCGGCGCGTGGACTTAAAGGCATGGAGCACTGGTACGGCCTGCCAGAGGCGATGTTCGAGGATAAGCGCATCCAGCGCTATCCGAATGATTACATCTATCATGACGAGCAGCATCGCTTCGCCGAGGCCGGCCGGCTATGGCGCCAGGCCGCGAGACCTGGCTCCGAGAAGTGGAACGAAGTGATGACCACTCTGCTCGAGCGCGATTTCGGTCTTTCCCCCACTTTTACCGCTTATCTGACGAGCCGCGACTTCATGCGTATGAGTCGCGCGATCTGGCACGATGAATACACCATGCCGGGGCTATGGGACTGGTACCGGCCAAATCGCGACGCACACGGATCGTACTGGTTTTACTGGACGCTCGAAGAAGAGGTCGACTGGAAAGAGAACTACCGCCTGTGGATGCAGTTTGTGAACGAATACAAGAATCGCGGCGGTCGCGTCACCGTCGGCTCTGATTCAGGCTATATCTACAACCTCTATGGTTTCGGCTACGTTCAGGAGATGGAGCTTCTGCGAGAGGCGGGGTTCTCGTCTCTGGAAGTCATCCACGCCGCGACGCTCGCCGGCGCCGAGCAGCTCGGCATCGGCAATGATGTCGGCTCCGTGCAGGTCGGAAAAAAAGCCGACTTCGTTATCGTCAAGGAGAACCCGCTCGAGAATCTTCACGTCCTGCTCGGCACGGGGACGATCAGGCTTAATGACGATACCGGCGAGGTCGAACGCATAGGCGGCGTCGCATATACGATCAAGGACGGGATCGTTTATGACGCACGCGTGCTGTTGCGCGACGTGCGTCAGATGGTGCGCTCCGCGAAGGAGAAGCTCGGCGTTCCGCCAGGGCCCATGCCCGTCGAGACGTCGCCGCGCCGCTGACCGCTGCGGCTGTTAATTTATCGTCATTGGCATTGGAAGGGCCGTTCCTTGTCCGAACATCAGTCTACGCATGAAACATGGTCGTCGCGTACGACCTTCCTGTTGTCTGCAATCGGCTTCGCGGTCGGCCTCGGCAATATCTGGCGCTTTCCCTATGTTGCGGGCGAGAACGGGGGCGGGGCCTTCGTTCTCATCTATCTTACGGTCATCTTCGCCATCGGGGCGCCGCTGGTCGCCGCCGAGCTGATGATCGGCCGGCGCGGACGCATGAGTCCGATCGTAAGCATGCGCAAGGTTGCGACAGAGGCCGGCGCAAGTGCAGCATGGGGCGTCGTCGGATTGATCGCGCTCATCGCCACATTCACGATCCTGACCTTTTACGCAGTCGTCGCCGGCTGGGCGATGGACTATCTTGTTCGCGCGATTCTCGGCGGCTTCCAAGGACTTTCCACCGCGCAGTCGCGCGCAATGTTCGACGAACTTCTCGCGAGTCCGTGGCGGCTCGCATTCTGGCAAGGCGTGGTGCTCGCCTTGACGGCCTTTATCACCAGTCGGGGCGTCACGCGCGGTATCGAGCGCGCGACGCTGGTGCTCATGCCAATGCTGTTCGTAATTCTGATCCTTCTGGCGATCTACGGCGCGACGACAGAGGGGTTCGGACAGGCGGCGGCATTTTTATTCGCGCCGAAGTTTGAAGATGTGACCGCGATGACCTTTCTGGCGGCCATCGGCCAAGCGTTTTTCTCCGTAGGCGTTGCGATGGGCGGAATGATGACATATGGCGCTTATCTGCCGCCTACGATCAAGCCCTCGACGTCCTCGATCATCATCGTATCCGCCGACACGCTCGTGGCGCTCGTGGCGGGGCTCGCGATCTTTCCTGTCGTCTTCGCGAACGGCCTGGAGCCGACGGAAGGCACGGGTCTGGTCTTTCAAACCTTGCCGCTCGCCTTCGGCGCGATGCCCTTCGGGGGCGTCTTTGCGGCGTTGTTCTTTCTTCTGCTGACGGCGGCAGCGCTCACCTCGACAGTGGCTAATTTCGAGCCGTTGCTGTCTTGGGCCGAAGAACGTCGGGGCGTATCGCGCCGGCGCGCGGCGATTGTCTTCGGCGCGCTCATTTTCGCGGTCGGCTCCGGGTCCGTGCTGTCCTTCAACCTGCTGAATGACTTCCATCCCCTCGGGTTTATCGCTTTGTTCGAGGTCATGACCATTTACGACGCGACCGATTTCATCGCCTCGAATATATTGTTGCCGATCGGCGCTTTTTCCACCGCGATCTTCGCGGGTTGGGTGATGACGCGTCGCATGGCGCTCGAAGAGCTGGAGCTTCCCGACGGCGTCGTCTTCCGTCTCTGGCGACTGTTCATACGTTACGTCGCGCCCATCGCGATCGCTGCGCTGCTTGTGTTTGCGTTTTTATAAAAGCCGGCGTTATTTGAGTATCTTGCCCGCGGCGCTCTAAAATCCTTTTTCGGCCGCCGGCAGGTGGAAGATCGGCTTTTCCGGCAAACTGTCGCGGTGGATGAGGCGTCCGCGGGCGATTACATGCTTGATCTTCCGGACATTGGCGATGTCGCGCAGGGGATCGGCGCCGAGCAGCATTAGGTCCGCGGTCTTTCCTTCCTCGATCGTACCCATCTCGTCGAGCATCCCGACCGCGAGAACGCCGTTGCGGATGGCTGCGACGACGGCCTGCATCGGCATCATGCCGAGTTCGACAAGCCCTTCGATGGCGAGCAGCGAACCGAGTCCGGCTTCCTGCTCCAAGGGCTTGGGCGCGCGGCGCAACTCAGGGGCGTCGCCTTGGTAATAATCGGTGGCGATGGAGACCGTGCAGCCGGCCTTGATGAGGCGTGACGTTGCGTCGCTGCAATTCGAGGTCTTCGTCCAGTTCTTCGGCGCCCCGGCGGCGCTCGGCGATCATTGCAGGCGGCGATCCGCCTTCATATTTGCAAAGCGCTTCGCGGCGCGCATCGCGATGCCGCCGCCAGATCCGCCCCGTGAGCATATTTGAGAGAATCCCGCAGAGCACGTCGCTCTCGACGATCAGCGCGATAAGATCGTCCGGATAGTCAGCGCTCAGGATCTCCGGGTGCTGAATGAAGTCGATCCCGGCATCGACGGCGAGCCGCAGAGGGTCCTGGCTGGTGGCGTGGGTTTCGACTTTTTCCCGCGCTTATGGGCTTCCTCCACGATCACGCACTGGGCGCCCGGAGAGAAGCCGATCAGTACGGGCTGGCGAAAATGCGCAGAGCCGCCGTACTTTATAAAGTCAGGCCCATTGTCGAGATAGGCGCCCATCGCGGCGCGCAACGCCTCGGTGCCCATATCGGCGAGCTCTTCGCCCACGCCTTGCGCGACCAGATCGTTCCACTGCTCTTGAAAAGGCGTGAGCTCTTCTTCAGCCATGAGCGAGAAGGTGGTCGAAAACGGCTCGCCCCAGCCGATGATGTTGTCGGCCACGAACATCTGCGCGTCAATCGCATCGCCGCGCTCGATGCGTTCGCACACCGACGAGCGCCGACAGCACGCCTTAGCTGTTGCGGATGGTCGTGACGCCGTATTTCAGATGGCGTTGGGCCGACTCGATTGCTAGCGCCTCGTTGCGTTCGCCATACTTCACGACCGTCTCGCAGCGCTTGGCGTTGCCACAGACGGTCGCATGGACGTTGCTATCGATGAAGCCAGGGAGAAGGTATTTCTCCCGCCCGTCAGTGACTCGCGCCGCATCCACGCCGCCGCGTCCGGCCGGAGCGATGGCGGCGATCCGGCCATCCTTGACCAGGACCGTCATATGCTGGCGCGCCGGCGCGCTGGTCCCGTCGATGACCGTCACGTCTGTGATCGCGATGTCGGCGGGCTCCTGCGCGGCGGTGATCCCTGCGAAGGCGAGACAGGCCAAAGCGAGGGCGCCGGCGGCGCGCCGCCGCCCGTTGAAGCTCTTTGTCATCAAACTCACTCCCTTTCGGTTTCGTCAGCCGGCCCATGGCCGTCACTCATTTGCAACGGCCAGTCGCTTTCCCAGCCTTTCTTTGTGGCGGCCGGTTGACAGCCCTGACAATTAGCATACCGTATTTCGTATACGTTTATGAACCTCGAGAAGGCTAGGCCGATGGTTGATCGACGCCAACTGCTGACCGCCGGCGCGGCCGCCGCAAGCGGCGCGCTTTTCGGGGGCGCGGGCCTTCGGGCTGCGGCGCAGGACGCCGCCCGCACGGGCAAAGGGCTCGGCGCGGAATCGAGCAAGCTCTTCCTGCCCGCCGACAAGGATGATCTTCAGCCTGCCGCCTATGACCGACTCGATCTCGACTGGAGCAAGCGCCGCACGCGCTTGTTGCAGGAGCGACTGAAGGCCGATTACGCCGGCGTGCTGCTGACGGACCGTTGGAACGTCATTTATTTCACTGGCCTGTGGCACACCACCACCGAGCGGATGATCTACGCCTTCATTCCGAGCGAGGGCGAAGGGCCGATCTGGTTCTATCCCGCGCTCGATCGCGACCTTATCGAGTCATGGTGGTTCGCCGACGGCGAGATGTATTTCGACTGGCATCACGCCGAAAGCGGTTTTCCCCACCTTGGCGAAGTGGTCAAAGGCCCGAAGGTCGATCTGTGGGAATGGGCCGCGGAAGGGTTGAAGCGGCGCGGCTATACACGGCGCAAGCTTGCCGCCGACGCCGAGCTCGTTCCGTCCGTGCAGAAAAAGATCGTGAGGACGCTCGGGCGGGCAATGAGCGATATGAGCGCGGCGTGCATGAACATGCGCATGCGCAAGACGCCGGAGGAGCTTGCGCTCGCCCGGCGAGCCTACGCCTATTTCGACAGGATTCACGCCTTCGCGCGCGATCTTCTTCTGACGCATGGCACGGACCTTATCGATTACGACATCGCTTCGGCAGCGGAGAAATACGGAACCGACCTCGTCATGGCGGACATCGTGCGCGACGGCGGGCCGCATATGGCGGTCGGGATAACCATCGGCGTCGGCTGCCGCGCCGGAAAAGCGACCAGCTATCCGCATCCTAATCAGTTCCACCACAATAAGGTCGAGCGCGGACAGGCCCTGCAGATCGCCGGCGTCGTGCGTATCGGCGGATGTGGCGGCGAGCTTTACCGCCCATGCATGATAAGACCGTACACGGACCATATGAAAAAGATATGGACCGTCAATCGCGACGCCTGTCTTATGCAGAAGGATCTATCGTGCGCCGGAACGCCTTGCCAGGACGTCGCTTGCGCCATTCACAGGTTCCAGGTTGAGCAGGGCGTGCAGAATACATTTATCACCGGCCGGCGCACGGCGAGGGTACGGAAGGCCACCAGCCGCCCTGGCTCGCGCTCGGCGATGAAACGATCCTCGATCCGGGCATGTGCTTTTCGGTCGAGCCTGGTCTGTTCGATTCCGAAACCGGCATCGGTTCGAACTTCTCCGACATGTTCGCGGTTATGCCCGAGGGACCGGCTTTGCAGATGTCGCGGCTGCCGTGGAGCGAGGAGTGGTCGTTCATCGACATTTTGTCTTTACACGAAACGGCGCTGCTCATGAGCGAGCTTCCTAGAGCGGCGTCTGGCGGGTGAGGGAAGCAAAAGAAGGACAGATGAAAGCGGAGGGTGGACCAATGACGAACGGGACCAGGATAAACAGCGCCAGGCGGCGCAAGATGCGGCTGAAACTAACGACGGTGTTGACGGGCGCAGCGGCGATAGCGGCGGCGGGCGCTCCGCCGGCCGCGGCGCAGGAAGGGCGATCGGAAGACGTGGTTGTGGTTACCGGCTCGCGTCTTCAGCGCAGCGATCTTTCCGCGCCCAGCCCGACGACGGTGGTCGGCGCTGAGCAGATTCAGAATGCGGGCGACGCGACCATCGAGAGCATCCTGTACGAATTTCCGCAGCTCGCGGCTGGCAACACGTCAAGCGTCAACGCCGCCGGCGGATCTGGCGTCCTGACGGCGAACCTGCGCGCGCTAGGGTCGACGCGTACGCTTGTTCTGGTCAACGGCCGACGCTTCGTCGCGGCCAACGGCGACGGCAACGTCGATCTGGCGACCGTGCCGAGCGCGCTCGTGGAGCGGGTCGAGATCATCACCGGCGGTGCGTCGGCCGTTTACGGCTCGGATGCTATAGCCGGCGCGGTGAACTTCATCCTCAAGGAGAATTTCACAGGCGTCGAGGCCTCTTATCAATACGGGCAGACGACCAAGGGCGACGGCGCCCACCACAAGACGGATCTGACGCTGGGCGCGGATTTCGACGGCGGACGCGGCAACGCGGTCGTTCACGCTTCCTACACCAAGCGCGACCCTGTCTTCATGGCCGATCGGGAGTTCTCGGAAATTTCTCTGGGCGAGGTCGACGGCGCGCTCGTGCCGTTCGGCTCCAGCAACATTCCAGGCACGCGGATCGCGCTCAGCAGCGGGCAGCTCGCTTCGCTCAACGGCGTCGATCTGACGCCCTCGGGCTCGTGCACGACCCTGTCGGGCGTGCGGTTCGACGAAGGCGGCGTGGTTGTCCCGTTCTGCCAGCCGGAAGACGCCTACAATTTTGCCACGCTCAATTATCTTCTGCGCCCGATGGAGCGCGAGCAGATCGGTGGTCTTGCTTCTTATGAGATCACGCCGAGCGTGGAGGCCTATTCGGAAGTTCATTATGTGAACACGCGAAACGCCTACCAGCAGGCGGAGGAATCCTTCGCCTTGCGCACGCCCGGCCACCCGAGCGGCGGGCTCGTGGTGCCGGATTACGCGACCAATCCGGTTCTGCCCGATCCTGTCAGGCAGTTTTTCATCGATAACCCGCAACTATTTGATCCTGATGGCGACGGCGACGCTATCGTCGTGGGCACGGGCAGGCGCGGCGTCGAAACAGGGCCGCGCCATTACGATTACGAACGCTCCGCATTCAGCATGACCGGCGGTCTGCGCGGCTCGTTTGCGCTTGCCGAGCGCGACTGGAGTTGGGACGTTTTCGGGCAGTTCCAGCGTTCGCGCACGGATGAAACGATCGACGGGCAGTATTCGCTGACGCGCCTCGGGCTCGGTCTTGACGCCGTCGATGATGGTTCAGGCAACGCGGTCTGCCGGGTGCAGATACTCGGTTGCGTGCCGGTCAATCCCTTCGGCATCGACTCGATCACGCCTGAAGCCGGCGCCTTCATCGCCACGACGCGCACCTCAAAGGAAATCTTCGAGCGCTATATTTTCGGCGGCTCGGTCTCAGGCGAGCTGCTGGATCTGCCTGCGGGCGCTGTCGCGGCCGCGGCCGGCTTCGAGTATCGGCATGACGAATACGACTTCACGCCCGGCGCGACCGATCTGGCGGGTGAGTACGGACCGATCTCACGCGGCGTCACGGCCGGAGAGTACAGCGTCACCGAATTCTTCGGCGAGGTTCGCATCCCGATCCTGGCCGACCAGCCTTTCTTCGACATCCTCGCCGTGGAAGGCGCTGTCCGGCATTCGGACTATTCGAACTTCGGCGGCGCGGTGACATGGAAGGTCAGCGGCGAATGGGCTCCCGTCGACTGGCTGCGTTTCCGGTCGGCTTACAATCGCGCCCTGCGCGCGCCGTCTCTGAACGAGCTGTTTTCGCCGACAAGCCTTGGATTCACCGCCGGGGACGATCTATGCGACGTCGATTTTTCGCCGACCCAGGCGCAGAAGGATCTATGCGTGGCGCAGGGCGTTCCAGCTTCCGACATCGACACCTTCCAGCAGATCAATGTGGGTTTCGAAGCAGAAAGCGGCGGCAATCCAAACCTGACGGAGGAGCGCTCGAAAACGTTCACGGTCGGCGCAGTCATCCGGGCGCCCTTCATCGACGGACTCAACCTGGCCGTAGACTATTTCAATATCGAGATAGACAACGCAGTCGCGTCTATCGGCGCGCAGCAGACGGTGGATGCGTGCTTCGCCCTGCTCGATAATTCGAGCGAGCCCTGTCAGGCGATCCATCGCTTCTCAAACGGTCAGATCGATTTCGTCAGCACAGCGCTCAACAATATCGGTTTTCGCAAGGTGCGCGGCGTCGACGTGCAGGTCGATTATGGCGCTGATCTGCCGCAGTCGCTGTCGCTCTTCGGAGACGCCCCGGCGGTGCAGTTCACAGCCGTCGCGGGCTGGATGTTCGAGAATACGAGCCAAGTCGTTAACGCCCCGGCCCGCGACTGCGCAGGATTCTTCGGCGGCGGCTGCACCGGCCAGACGGTGTTCGGCACGCCCGACTTCAAGGCGACGATGAGCGTGTCCTACAACAGCGGCCCGTTGTCGGTGCGCGTGCAGAACCGCCTCATCGGCAAGATGGAGCTGTTCCCCGGCGTCAACTCCTTCCTGACTGAGGCGGGGCTGCGTAAATATGTCGACCTGGCGACGACCTATCAAGCTACGGAAAATCTCCAGCTCTTCGCCGGCCTTGATAATGTATTCGACGAGCAGCCGCCGCTCCTGGGCTTCAGCTTCGGCGGGGACGCCAATACCGACGTGTCTATCTACGACGTCGTCGGCCGGCGCTTCTTCGTCGGCGCGCGGGCGCGCTTCTGATCGGATCCCCCGGGCGGGCGGCGACGCGCGTCCGGGGCGCTTCCCCGCCCTTCGACGAGAGGCGTTTTCTCCAGGGCCTCGAACAAGATGCCGCCAGGACCTGCAGGGCGCGCCTCCCTCTCGCTCTGCAGGTCGCTTTCCCGTATCAGCCGAAAGGCGCGTCGAGCGAGGGCGAAGGCTGCGTGAACCAGACGGGCCCATTTTCGCTCATGTAGAAATGATCTTCCAGCCGCACGCCGAAACGGCCCGGAACGACGATCATCGGCTCGTTGCTGAAGCACATGCCGACTTCGAGCGGCGTCGCGTCGCCGCGCACGAGATAAGGCGCCTCATGGATGCTGAGGCCGACGCCATGGCCGGTGCGATGCGGAAGTCCGGGCAGGCGATAGTCCGGACTGAAACCGTTTTGCGCCAGCACGCGGCGTGCGGCCGCATCGACGTTCTCGCAGGGCGCGCCGAGTCGGGCGGCCTCGAAGGCGGCCCCCTGCGCCATTTTTTCAACCTCCCATATGCGCCTAACATCAGTACATGGATTGCCAAAGACGTAAGTGCGCGTGATGTCGGAATGGTATCCTTCGACGTTGCAGCCCGTATCGATTAGTACGACGTCGCCCTCGCGCAGGGTCTGCTCGCGCGGGACGCCGTGCGGATAGCTGGTCGCCTCGCCGAACAGGATGATACAGAAGGTCGAGCCCGCAGCGCCGAGCCGGCGGTGGGCTTCGCTGATGAAATCGCGGACATCGGCTGTCGTGATTCCGGGCGCCAGAATACGCGCGGCGCGCCGATGCGCCTCAAGGGTCATCGACTTCGCCTGCCTCATCAGCGCGATCTCTGCGGGGGACTTGCGCATCCGGCAACCGTCGACGATCGCCGAGCCCGGAACCGCTTCAATCTCGCGCGCTGCGCCGGCGAGCCGCGCGGCCATGCCGAACGCCATATCCGGGTCGAGCGCCGCGCGCCTGACGCCTAGCTTGTTCAGGACGCTCACCGTCAGCGCGTATGGGTCTTCATGCTCCTCCCAGCACTGAATGTCCGCTTCCGTTGCAAGCGCGCCGTCGAGCGAGACTTCGAGCGAGCCGCGTTCGAAGGCGGGGCAGATGAAAACCGGCGCGCCGCCCTTCGCCGGCAGGATCATGGCGAGGAGGCGTTCGCTTGCGCCCCAGACGACGCCGGCGAAGTAGCGCAAGCTCGCGCCCGCGCCGACGATCAGAGCATGAGCTCCTTCGCGTGCGGCGAGATCGCGGGCGCGTTCGCGCCTCGCCCCTCGCTCTCCCGCCGTTATCGGCGGGGCCGGGTCAGGCCAGGGGCCGAGAGCCGCAAGCTCCGCCGAGACGGTCGAACCGCCGACGCCTTTCGTCATATCGTTATTGCTCCTTATAAAGACTGCCGCGACCGAAACGGGCGAGATCGAAGGGTGCCGGGTCGACCGCCGGCGCGCGCTCCTGCGCTAGCGCCGCGACGGCTTCGCCCGTGACGGCGGCTAGGGTGAGCCCGAGATGCTGATGTCCGAATGCATAAAGAAGACCGGACGCGGCGGGGCTCGCGCCGACGGCCGGCAGATAGTCGGGCAGGGTCGGGCGCGCGCCCATCCATTCGCGCGTCGGCTCTTCGAGCGGCAGGCCGAGTTCGGCGGCGTGCCGGCGCAGGCGGCGCCATTTGCGCGGATCGGGCGGGCTGTCGGGCCGCGCGAATTCGACGAAGCTGCAAAGGCGCAGGGACCGCGCGAAGCGGGTCGCGATTACGGCGCGGTCCTCGAACACGAGGGGGGGAAAACCGGCCGGCCAGCCTCCCGCCGAGGCTTCGATATGATAGCCGCGCTCGGCGACGACCGGAACGCGGACGCCGAGGGGTTCGAGCAGCGCGCGCGCGCCGGTTCCTGCCGCGACGAGCACAATATCGGCCTGATGCTCGCCTCCCGTCTCGTCGATGGCGCGGGCCGCGTCGTTTCTGACGTCGAGGCGCGCCACGGCCTGTTTGCGCCGCCGCCCGCCGGCTCTCTCGAAGGCGCTCTCGAGCGCCTGACGCAGTGCGACAAGGTCGGCGATCTGGCCCGATCGCTCAAATCGGATCGCGCCAGCGAGGGGGGCGCGGATCATCGTTTCAAGGCGCGCACGCTCGGCCGGGCTCGCCGGCCGGAAAGCGGCGGTCGCCGCGCCGACGCGCCTCCAGGCGGCCTCGCCGCGCGCCGCCGCGCGGGCCGATCCCCAGACCACGTAATGGCCGTCCTCGCGCACCAGATCCGGCGCGCCGATGTCAGCGGCAAGCCGGCGCCAGGCGGGGATGGCGGCTTCAAGCCAGGCTGCAAGGGCGGCTTTGCCCGCGGCGAATCGGGCGGGCGCCGAGGCGCGCAGAAAGCGCGCCAGGAATGGCCCCCAGGCGGCGATCTGGGACGGAGGCAGATCGAGCGCGCCGCCTAAGGCGAACAGCCGGCCGGGCGCGCTGGCGATCATGCGCCGCGAGGCGAGCGGCTCGACCTGCTCGACCGCCAGGTGCCCGGCGTTGCCCCAGGACGCTGACGGACGGGCGGGAGCCGGGTCGAATAAGGTCGTCGCATAACCCGCCTCTTGCAGGCGGAAGGCGCAAGCAAGGCCGATCACGCCGGCGCCGGCGACGATCGCCGATTTGTAAGTCCCCAAGCAGGTCTCCTGTGCTTTGGGTTTGCATTTCTTTCAGATACGGTATACGAAAATGGATGTCAGAGGAGCAAGCCATGAACGTGATGTCGGTTGAATGGTCGGGCGTCTTTCCGGCCGCGACCACCCAGTTCGCCGAGGACCACTCCGTCGATCTTGCGGCGACGCAGAAGATTCAGAACGCCCTGATCGAGGACGGGGTGGACGGCCTCGTCGTACTGGGCACGGTCGGGGAAAACAACTCGCTGGAGCCGGAAGAAAAGCGTGACCTTCTGCGCGCGGCGAAGGACGCCGCGGCCGGGCGTCGCCCGATCATCGCCGGCGTGTCAGAGCTGACGACGGACCGGGCGGTCCGTTTCGTCCGGGACGCCGAGAAGATCGGCGTCGACGGCCTCATGGCCCTCCCGGCGATGGTCTACGTTCCGCAACCAGAGGAGCTTATCGCTCATTTTCGCGCGATCGCCGAAGCGACCTCGTTGCCGATCATGCTGTACAATAACCCGCCGGCCTATCGCGTGAGCATCGGGCTCGACGCGCTCGAAAAGCTGGCGAAGATTCCCAACATCATCGCGATCAAGGAAAGCGCGGCCGACACGAGACGGATCACTGACCTCATCAACGCTTTCGGGGAACGCTACCTCGTCATGGCCGGGCTTGACGACGTGGCGCTCGAAGCCATGCTGCTTGGCGCGAAGGGATGGATCTCGGGCCTCACCAATGCCTTTCCAGAAGAATCGATCGCGCTGGCGGCGGCCGTGCGCAAGGGCGATCTTGATACCGCGAGGGAAATATACCGCTGGTTCATGCCGTTGCTTCATCTCGACGCGGAGCATGATCTGGTGCAATCAATAAAGCTGGCTGAACAGATCATGGGAAGGGGCTCCGAACGGGTGAGAATGCCGAGATTGCCGCTTGCGGGCGTGCGCCGCGAGGAGGTCGTCGCGATAGTGGAGCGCGCCGCCGCGAACCGCCCGGTCGAGGCCCGGCGCCGGGCCTTGGCTTCCTGACAGCGTCTCACCCCGGCCGGCACGTTATGCGTCACATCTTTTTCTGCATCGACGGCCATACGGGCGGCAATCCCGTTCGGCTTGTCGTCGGGGGCGCGCCGCTCCTAAAGGGGACGAGCATGGCCCAGAGGCGGCTCGATTTCCTCGAGCGCTTCGATTGGATCAGGACGAGCCTGTGCTTCGAGCCGCGCGGGCATGACATGATGTCGGGCGGCTTTCTTTATCCGCCGACGCGGGAAGATTGCGACGTCGGCATCCTGTTCATCGAAACCAGCGGCTGCCTGCCGATGTGCGGTCACGGCGCGATCGGGCTCGTCACCTTCGGCCTCGACCACGGCCTCATCACCCCGCGCGAGCCGGGCAAACTGCGCGTCGAGGTCCCCGCCGGGATCGTCGACATCGCCTACAGGCAGACAGGCGGCCGCGTTGCTTCCGTGCGCATCAGAAACGTGCCGAGTTATCTTGCGGCCGAAGGCGTGACGATCGACGCGCCCGGCTTCGGGCCGCTCAAGGTCGACATCGCCTATGGCGGCAACTATTACGCCATCATTGAGCCGCAGGGGGCCTATAAGGGGCTCGACGCGCTCGGCGCGGGCCGGATCATCGAACTCAGCCGCGTGGTGCGCCGACTCGTGCGCGAAGCGATCGAACCGGTCCATCCGGTCGAGCCCTCCATTCGCGGCGTGAGTCATGTTCTGTGGGCGGACAAGCCGAAATCCGCCGAAGCGGACGCGCGCAACGCGGTCTTCTATGGCGAGGGCGCTATCGACCGCAGCCCCTGCGGCACCGGCACGTCGGCTCGGATGGCCCAGCTCGTCGCCAAGGGGCGGCTCGGAAAGGGCGACCGCTTCGTGCATGAGAGCTATATCGGCAGCCGGTTCGTCGGCGCAGTTGAAGACGTGATCCGCCTCGGCGATCACGACGCGATCATTCCTTCGATCGAGGGATCGGCGGTCGCCACCGGCTATAACACGATCTGGGTCGACCGGGACGATCCGCTCTGGCGCGGCTTTCAGGTGACATGAGCGCCTCGCCGCGGGGCGGCTACGACGGGCGACGATTCGCCTCCTGACGTGGCGATTTGTCGGCGGCGCAACTCAGGATATGCTGCGTGCGAACATGCCACGAGCGCGCGATGTGACGATGATGGATGCGACGGATAAGCGGCCGGCCCTGTCGGCCTATCTCGAGGTGCGCACGCTCTCTGATCGGTTGGTCGAGGTGGTGCGCGACTTCATTCTGTCCGGCGAAATTCCGCCTGACGTGCCCATCCGGCAGGATGCCCTAGCTGCGCAGTTGCGCGTGAGTAAGATTCCGCTGCGCGAGGCGCTGGCGCGCCTGGAGCAGGACGGGCTGGTCGTTTCCCACCCCAATCGCGGTTTTTTCGTACGGCCCCTGTCGGCGGAGGAAGCCGAGGAGGTCTACGCCCTGCGCCTCCAGCTCGAGCCGGAGGCGGCGGCTTATGCCTGCCTCAGGGCGAACGAGGCCGATCAGGACGCCGCGAAGCGCGCGCTTGCGCTGCTCGACGAGGAAGCCTCCGCCGGGCGGCCGAACGTGGGCGCGCTCAATCGCGCTTTTCACATGGCGCTGGTGCAGCCAGGCGGGCGGCGCATCACGACTGACATCGTGATGCGGCTGCACGTCATGGCCGACCGTTATGTGCGCAAACACCTCGAACCGCGCGGACGGCATGTGCGCGCCGAAGCGGAGCATCGCGAAATCCTCGATTGCTGGCTCGCCCGCAAGCCCGACAAGGTGGCCGCGCTGGTGCGCCGGCACCTCGAACGCACGCTGGAGGACCTGCGCGCGGAGCTGGGCGAGGGAAATGAAACCGCCGCGCCGCCGGGCGGTGGCGCGGCGCGCAAACGCGTCCGACGCGCGCCCATGAGCGCTCGCCCGGCGATGCCTTCGGGGCGTCAGATCCGTTAAGGTACGGACGATATACCGGCGCGTCTCCGCCATCTCGGATCAGTAACGCGGCCATCCCGGGTCTGCATTGCAGCATCCTTGATGATGCAATGCAGACCCGGGACCGGGCTCCGCGCGGCCGGGTGTCGCGGAGCCTTCGCAGCGCGTTCTGCTTCACGCGTCGGCGCGCAGGAGCTGACAACCGAAGACGGGCCCGGCGCTGTGACCCGGCTCGGGCTCGAAGCGGATGCGGATCGAGGTCTTGCCGGCGGTCAGCTCGGGCCGGATAGCGTAGTCGACGTCGATGAACCGCCAGGGATGCTCGCCTTCGAGGGTCTGCGTGGCGATGCGCGTTCCGTCTAAGAGAATGTGAAAGACGCGCTCGCGCTCGCCGCCCCAATAGGTCGCCTGCAAGATAAGCGGGCCGTCGGCGACGGTCATGTCGAACGCGAAGAAGCCCCCTGTGCGCGCGTCGCGCCCCTTGCGGCCGCGATAGGCGACGGCGTAGGAAATATCCGCATCAAGATCATGCGCGCGCTCGCCGGCTTCGTCGCCCAGCAGGATGCGGTCGATCGAACGCGCCTCGAGCGCGGCGAGGCGCGCCTGCTCCGCCGCGAAAGCCGCCTGCGCCTCCTCCCATTGCGCCGGCGTATAGCGCTTGAAGTAAACCGCCGTGCGCCGGTCGCGCTGCTCGAAGAACGGCCTGAAGCGCAGGTCTTCGGGTCGCCCGGCCCCGTCGGTGCGGAGGATTGCCGCGGCGGCGCTCTCGGACTTGACGGCGGCCAGGGCGTCGTTGGCGACGAGGGCCGGCGCCGGTTCATTCCAAGGCTTGTCGATAGGGCCGAGATCCGCCGCGAGCACGAGGGGGCCGCGCAAAAACGCGATCGTGTCCGGATCGTCGGGCGTCGGCTCGATGCGGAGCGACATGGGAAGCGACAACGTCAGCGCATCGCCTGCGGCCCAGACGCGTTCGAGGCGCGCATAGCCGCGCGCGTCCGTTTCGAGCGGAACGGGTTCGCCGTTGACGTCAAACGTCGCGTCCGTCGCCCAGGCCGGAACGCGCAGGGCGATGGCGAAAGGCGCGTCGTCCGCCGCCTCGACCGAAAGCCGGATGTCGCCCGACCAGGGATAGTCCGTATCGAGCGCGAAGCGCGCGCTGCGCTCGGCCCATTCCAGCGTCGAGGGAATGAACAGATTGACGAAAAGCGTCTCTCCGTCGCGCCAGTAGATCGAATCGCCATGCTTGGCGTGACTTTCCAGTCCCGTGCCGACGCAGCACCAGAAAGAATCGTATGGCGTCGAAAAACTTCTGTGCGAACCCGCCATCAGGGGGACCATATAGGCGAACATGCCGTCGTCGGGCCGCTGCTGGGCGAGAATGTGATTGAAGTGGCATCGTTCGTAATAGTCGAAATAGGCCGCTTGCGGATGGTCTTTGTAGAGCAGCCGGGTCAGCTTCATCATGTTGTAGGTGTTGCAGGACTCGCAAGTCTGCTCCGTGATGTATTTCGAGATGGAGTTCGGCTCCTGGAAATACTCCCGGTCGCTGTTGCCGCCGATGACGTAGGAGCGGTGCGCCGTCACCGTCTCCCAGAAGAAATGCGACGCGGTCGCATAGGCCGGCTCGCCCGTAAGCTGGCGGAGGCGCGCTAGGGCGATCAGCTTCGGAATCTGCGTGTTGGCGTGCAGATGGGAAAGCGCGTCGCGCTTCTCGGCGAGTGGGTCGAGCGCCGCGCGGTGATAGAGTTTTTCAGCCAGCGCCAGCCAGCGCCGCTCGCCGGTGCGCGCGTATAGCTCGGCGAGGGATTCGGGGATCCCGCCGAACTCGCAGCTCAGGACTTCCTGGACCTGCTCGTCGCGCAGCGGGGCGAAAATCCTTTCGAGATAGCCGGCGAGCCCTGAAGCGACCGCGATGGCATCGCCCGCGCCGCAATAGCGCTGGGCGTCGAGCAGGCCCGCGAAGAGCTTGTGCCAGTTGTAAAGCGGCGCCCAGGAGCCGTTGATGTGGAACTTCGACGGCCGGATGTCACCGCGCCGGATCTCTTCGAAAACAAGGCGGCCGGGCTCGATCTCTCCGGACTCGGACTTTCTCGTAAAGCCCGCGACATAACCGTCGCCGTGCGCGCTCTGGCACAGGGCAAGCTCCGCGACGATATAATGAACGCGCGCCTTGCAGGCTGCGTCGCCCGTCTGGGCGTGCATGAGAGACAGGGCGGAGAGATAATGGCCGAGCGTGTGCCCGGCGATGGTCTCGCTCTCCCAGCCGCCATAAGCCTCGCCTTTCGGCTCGAGGCCCGCATAGAGCCGGAAGTTACGGAGCAGACGGTCCGGTTCAAGGCTCAGCAGATAGCGCCGGTTCGCCTCGACCGCCGCAAGGAAGGGCGAGGGTTTCAAGCGGACCGCCTCGAGCGGGAAGGGCTGGACGCCGCTGGCGGCGGGCTTTGCCTTCCTGGCGCGGGGCGCGCAGGCCGCCAGCATCGCGGCCTGCGCCCCGCTCGCGAGCAGCCTCCGGCGCGAAAGACGATCGTTCCACATGAAATCGGCCCCTTAGGTTTGTCGGCGGCGGGTTGAATGTCGGTTTCAGAATATCGTATACGATATTGGCGCAGCCGCAAGTCCGCCTGCGCCGAGACGCGGGCGGGCGTCGTTCAACACCAGCATTCGACGAGGGATCATGACTTTGACCGGCGAGCTCATCATCGGGGCGAAACGAATCGCCGCTCCGGCGACGTTCAGGGCGCGCGATCCCGCGACTGGGGAGGCGATCGAGCCGGCTTTCTCCATCGCGCGGGATGAGGATGTCGAGGCGACCTGCGCGCTCGCTTGGGAAGCCTTCGATGATTATCGCGAGAGCGCGCCAGCGTCCCGCGCGGCTTTTCTCGAAGCCATCAGCGAGGAGATCATGGCGCTGGGCGAGGCGCTGATCGAGCGCGCCGGCGCCGAGACCGGCCTGCCGCACGCACGGCTCGAAGGCGAGCGCGGGCGGACCGTCGGCCAGCTTCGTCTGTTTGCGGAAGTTCTGCGTGACGGCGCCTTCGCGGGCGTGCGGATCGATCCAGGGTTGCCCGAGCGAAAGCCCCTGCCGCGGCCCGATCTGCGCCAGCGCATGATCGCGCTCGGGCCTGTCGCCGTCTTCGGAGCGAGCAATTTTCCGTTCGCCTTTTCGACCGCTGGCGGCGACACGGCCTCGGCGCTCGCGGCGGGCTGTCCGGTGGTCGTCAAGGGCCATCCGGCCCATCCTGGGACCGGCGAGCTTGTCGGCCGCGCAGTGGCGAAGGCGGCCCGCCGTCTCGACCTTCCGGAAGGGGTATTTTCCCTGCTGAACGGCGGCGCGGAAGTCGGCGCCGCGCTTGTCGCCGATCCGCGCATCAAGGCCGTGGGCTTCACCGGTTCGCGCCGGGGCGGGCTCGCGCTGATGGACGTCGCGGCGAAGCGGCCCGAACCGATTCCGGTCTTCGCCGAGATGAGCAGCGTCAATCCGGCGGCGCTCCTGCCGGGCGCGCTCGCTGCGCGCGCCGAGGCGCTGGGCGAGAGCTTCGTCAGTTCGCTGACCATGGGCGCGGGGCAGTTCTGCACCAATCCCGGCCTTCTTTTCGCGCTCGACGGATCGGACCTCGACCGTTTCGAGCGGGCCGCCGTGGCGGCGCTTTCGAGGGTCGAGCCGGCGGTGATGCTCACCGCGGAGATCTGCGCGGCCTATGAGGAAGGAGTCGCGGCCCTGACGGGCCATCCCGCCGTGAAAACCCTCCATCGCGGCGCGGCGAGGCGCGGCGTCAATTTGTGCCGCCCGGCGCTGTTCGGCGTTCAGGCTGCGGATTTTATCGCCGATGATTCGCTGCGCGAGGAGGTGTTCGGCGCGGCTTCGCTGATCGTGCGCTGCGAGGCCGAAGACCAGCTCATCGACGCGCTCGAGGCGCTGGAGGGCCAGCTTACTGCGACGCTGCATCTTGGGGACGCCGACGCGGCGCTCGCCGCAAGGCTCTTGCCCATTCTCGAGCGCAAGGCAGGGCGCATCCTGGCCAACGGCTGGCCGACGGGAGTGGAGGTATGCCATGCGATGATTCATGGCGGCCCGTTCCCGGCGACGTCGGATCCGCGCGTAACCTCGGTCGGCTCGCGCGCCATGGAGCGTTTTCTGCGGCCTGTCTGTTATCAGAACCTGCCCGACGCGCTCCTGCCGGCGGCGACGAAGGCGGACAATCCCTTGAGCCTGCCGCGCCTTGTCGACGGGGCGTGGGAACGATAAAGCGGCGCCGTGCGCACGCGAAGGCTCATCCATATCGTCGAGTGCCACGCCGAAGGCGAGGTCGGCGACGTCATCGTCGGAGGGGTCGCGCCGCCTCCGGGCGAAACAATATGGGCGCAGTCGCGCTGGATCGCACGCGATGAGACTTTGCGCCGCTTCGTCCTCAACGAGCCGCGCGGCGGCGTGTTCCGGCATGTGAACCTATTGGTTCCGCCGAAAGACCCTCGCGCGGATTTCGGATTCATCATCATGGAGCCGGCCGATACGCCGCCCATGTCGGGCTCGAACGTAATCTGCGTGACAACGGTCCTGCTCGAGACCGGCCTTGCGCCCATGCGCGAGCCGGAGACGATTCTCGTTCTTGAAGCGCCGGGCGGGCTTGTCGAGGCGCGCGCCCGATGCGAGGCGGGCAAGGTCAAGGCTGTCAGCATCAGGAACGTTCCGTCTTTCGTCTACGCGTCCGACGCGCGCGTGAAAGTCGACGGGCTCGGCGAGATCAGGGCGGACATCGCCTTCGGCGGCGACAGTTTCGCCGTCGTCGACGCGGCCGCGCTCGGCTTTTCGCTGATTCCTTCCGAGGCGCGCGAACTGGCCCGTCTGGGCGTCGCCATCGCCGAGGCGGCGAGCGCCCAGGTCGGATTCGCGCATCCGGCGCTGCCCGACTGGCGTCATGTGTCCTTCTGTCTTTTCGCTGGTCCCGTCGAGCGGGAAGGGGAGGGTTTCGCCACCCGTCACGCGACGGCGATCCGGCCCGGCAAGATCGACCGCTCGCCGACGGGCACTGCGGTCTCGACGCGCCTCGCCGTCCTTCACGCCCGCGGTCTCGTCAGGCCCGGCGAAAAGCTCGTCGCCCGCTCGATCATCGGCTCGCGCTTCGTGGGAACAATCTCAGAAACGGCAAAGCTCGGCGACATGCCGGCCGTCATTCCCGTCATCGAAGGGCGGGCCTGGATCAGCGGAACGCGCCAGCTCCTTCTCGACCCGGACGATCCGTGGCCGACAGGTTATCGCGTCGGCGATACCTGGCCGGACGCGGACGACGCCTGACGCGAATTCTGCGCGCCCGCCGGGATGGCGCCGCCGAGCGCTCGATATAGCGCGACGATGTTGGCGGCCGCCGCGAGCCGCGTTTCCACCAGCGCCCGGCGCGCGGCGTAATCCTCGCGCCGGGCGTCGAGCACCGAGAGATAATCATCGACGCCGTTCTCGAAGCGCGCTTCGGCGAGGCGAAAGGCCCGCGCGGCCGCGTCGGCGAGGTTTTCGCTCGCCTCGAGTCGGGCCGCGATGGTGCGCCGGGTCGCGAGCGCGTCGGCCGTCTCGCGGAAAGCGGTCTGGATGGCGCCTTCATATTCCGCTCGAGCGATATCGCGGTCGATCTTCGCGCCTGCGAGCTGGGCGCGGTTGCGCCCGCCAGTAAAGATCGGTACACTGATCGATGGCGCGAAGCTCCACACGCCCGCGCCGCCACCGAAGAGATCGGAAAGCTCCGCGCTTGCAGTTCCAGCGCTTGCAGTCAGGAGAATGCGCGGGAAGAACGCCGCGCGCGCCGCGCCGATATTGGCGTTGGCGGCGCGCAGGTGACGTTCGGCGGCGAGAATGTCCGGTCGGCCGAGCAGCACGTCCGATGCGACGCCGACAGGGATCTCGCACAGCATGTCGACGCCGTCGATGGTCTGCGCGCTGTCGCTCGCGGGAAGCGCCGCCGTTCCGACCAGCAGGCGCAGCGCGTTCTCGTCGCGCGCGACCTGCGCTTCAAGAGCAGCGGCGTCGGCCCTGGCGCGTTCGAACGCCGTGCGCGCGCGCTGCACGTCTATGTCGCCGCCAAGGCCGTTATCAAGAAGCTGCCGCGTGAGCTCGTAGGATTCCCGTTGACTTTCGGCGGTCTCGCGCGCGATGGCGAGAAGCTCTCGGTCGGCCGCAAGCGCCAGATAGGCGTTCGCGACTTCGGCGACGAGGGCGATTTCGGCGGCTTTGCGGTTTTCTTCCGACGCGAAGAACGTTTCGAGCGCCTGGCGGTTGAGACTGCGCACGCGCCCGAACAGATCGAGTTCGTAGGCCGTGACGGCGCCGGTCGCGCTGAACTGCTCGACGACGAAAGGTTCGTTCGCGCCGGCGGCGCCTCCTGCGCCGGCGACGCCAATCGAGGCGTTCTCTCCGAAGCGCTGGCGCAGATAGTCGGCGCTTGCTGTAATCTCCGGCAGGGTTTCGGCGCGCTGCACGCGGTAAAGCGCGCGCGCTCTCTCCACATTCAGCGTCGCGACGCGCAGGTCGCGGTTGTTCTCAAGCGCCGTTTCGATGAGCGCGGTCAGTGTGGGATCGAAGAAAACGTCGCGCCAGGCGAGAAGTTCGCCGGTTTCCTCTGTCCGTTCGTCCGCATAGGGAAGCGCGCCGGCGACCGGCGCGGACGGGCGTTCATATTCCGGCGCCATGGTGGCGCAGGCGCTTAGCGAGACCGAGGCGAGAAACGCCGCCGCAGCGCGGGATATGGAAGAAGACGGCATGACTGTCAGGCTCCGGATGCTTCTGTCAAAGGCTCCCCGGCGCGCGCAGGCTTTCCGCCGAAGAGGCGACGGACGAGGACATAAAAGAGCGGCGTAAAGAAAAGGCCGAGCGCCGTCGCTGCGATGAGGCCGCCGAGCACCGCCGCGCCGATGGCGGAACGGCCGGCCGCGCCGGCCCCGCCGCTCAACGCCAATGGCGTCACGCCCAGCCCGAAGGCGAAGGAGGTCATGAGGATCGGGCGCATCCGCGCGCGCGCCGCTTCGACGGCGGCCTCGACGGCGGATCGGCCCGCCCCTTCGAGCGCTTGAGCGAACTCGACGATCAGGATCGCGTTCTTGGCCGACAGACCGATGGTCGTCAGAAGGCCGACCTGGAAAAAGATGTCGTTGGCGAGTCCGTTGCCGAGAGCCGAGACGACCGCGCCCATGACGCCGAGCGGGACGACCATCATCACCGCGATCGGGACCGACCAGCTTTCGTAAAGCGCTGCGAGGCAGAGGAAAACGACGAGCACGGAGAGCGCGTAGAGCATCGGCGCCTGCGCTCCTGTCTCGCGCTCCTCGGCGGACACGCCCGTCCATTCGACGCCGAAGCCGGCGGGAAGCTGCGCGGCGATCGCCTCGATCTCCTTCATCGCCGCGCCGGAGCTCACGCCAGGCGCGGCCGAGCCGAGAATCTGCACAGCCGGCGCGCCGTTATAGCGCTCGAGCTTCGGCGACCCGTAGGCCCAGGAGACGTCCGCGAAGGAGGAGAAAGGAACGAGCGCGCCTTCGGCGTTGGGAATGCGCCACAGGGCTAGGTCTTCCGGCGTCATGCGATAGGGCGCGTCGGCCGCCACATAGACGCGCTTGATCCGTCCGCGATCGAGAAAGTCGTTGACGTAAAGTCCGCCCAGCGCGGTGCTCAGCGTGGCGTTGATGGTTTCAGGCGCCACGCTCATCGCCTGCGCGCGGCGATGATCGACGTCTACCTTAAGCTGCGGCACGTCGTCGAGGCCGTTGGGGCGCACGCCGAACAGTTTCGGGTTCTGGTTGGCCATGCCGAGCAGCTGGTTTCGGGCGGCCATCAACGCGTCGTGACCATGGCCGGCGCGGTCTTGAAGGAACAGGTCGAAACCGCCCGCCTGGCCGAGGCCGGGCACGGCGGGCGGCGCGAAGGCGAAGACCTGCGCGTCGCGGATCTGGGAGAAGGCGCCCATGGCCCGGCCGACCACTGCGGCGACGCTGAGGTCGGGGCGGCGGCGATGCTCCCAGTCCTTCAGGCGCACGAATCCGATGCCGACATTCTGTCCGGTTCCGGCGAAGCTGAAGCCGGCGATGGTGAAATATGACTCGACCGCCTCCTGTTCGTGCTCGTCCAGATAGGTCTCGACCTGGTCGAGCACGGCGAGGGTGCGCTCGAAGGTCGCGCCGGGCGGAAGCTGCGCCATCACCAGAAAGATCCCCTGATCTTCGTCCGGCAGGAAGGACTGTTCAATGCGTGAGAAAGCGAAGGCTGTCACGGCGCTGAGCATCAGGAAGATGGCGAAAAATCGCGGCGCGCGGGCGAGGACCGCCTTAACGCCGCGCTGATGGCCGCGCGCGCTGGCGTTGAAGAGCGCGTTGAAGCCCCGCAGCGGCGCGGCGAGCCGGTAGGCGAGCGAACCCGGCCGCGGCGCCTTGGCTAAATCGCGCGGCTTCAGGATGGTCGCGCACAGGGCCGGCGTCAGGATGATGGCCGTGAGCACCGACAACAGCATCGCCGAAACGATGGTGACGGAGAACTGGCGGTAAATGGCCCCCGCCGAGCCGCCGAAAAACGCCATCGGCACGAACACCGCCGAGAGCGAGGCTCCGATGCCCATCAGCGCGCCGGTAATCTGGCTCATGGCCTTTTTCGTCGCTTCGAGCGGCGGAAGGCCTTCCTCGTCCATAACCCGATCGACATTCTCGATCACGACGATGGCGTCATCGACAAGAAGGCCGATCGCCAGCACCATGGCGAGCATGGTGAGCATGTTGATGGAGAAACCGAAGGAAAGCAGGATCGCCAGCGTGCCCAGCAGAACGATCGGCACGGTGATCATCACGATCGCCGTCGCACGGATATTCTGGAGGAACAGGAACATGATGGCGAGCACGAACAGGGCCGCCTCGACCAGGGTCTTGACCACCTCCTTGATCGACTCCTTGACGAAAGGCGTCGTGTCGTAAGGGATGGCGGTGGTCATGCCGGGCGGGAAGAAGGCCGACAGCTCTTCGAGCTTGGCGCGCACCGCGCGCGAGGTGTCGAGCGCGTTGGCGCCCGTGGCGAGCTGTACAGCGAAGGCGGCCGCCGGCTTGTTGTTGAACTCGCCGATGTCCGAATAAGACTCGCTGCCTATCTCGACGCGCGCGACGTCGCCCAGCGAAACTTGCGAGCCGTCCTCAAGAGTTCTCAGGGAGATCGCACGGAACTCTTCCGGCGTCTGCAACAGCGACTGCACGGTTATCGTGGCGTTGAGTTGCTGGCCGGGCACGCTCGGCCCGCCGCCGATCTGGCCGCCCGCGACCTGGGCGTTCTGGGCGCGGATCGCCTGCACGACGTCCTGCACAGACAGCCCGTAATTGGCGAGCGCGTAGGGATCGAGCCAGACGCGCATGGCGTATTGAGCGCCGAAAAGCTGCACCCGTCCGACGCCCTTCACCCGGCTGATGGGATCCTGAAGATTGGAGGCGATGTAATCGGCGAGATCATAGCGAGACAGCGAGCCGTCTTCCGACGCGAGCGCGACGACCATTAGAAAGCCGGTCTGGGCCTTTTCGACCACTACGCCCTGGCGCTGGACCTCCTCGGGCAGGAGCGGCGCGGCGAGGGACAGCTTGTTCTGAACCTGGACCTGCGCGATATCGGGATCGGTCCCGGACTCGAAGGTGAGCGTCATCGACATCACGCCGTCGGCGCTGGAGCTCGACGCGATATAGCGCAGATTGTCGATCCCTTTCATCTGCTGCTCGATCACCTGCGTGACCGCGTCCTCGACGGCCTTCGCCGAGGCCCCCGGATAAACGGCGGTGATCGTCACTTGGGGCGGGGCGATTTCAGGATACTGCTCGACCGGCAAGCGCATCAGGCTGAGCGCCCCGGCGAGCATAGCGATGATCGCGATGACCCAGGCGAAGACCGGGCGTTCGATGAAGAAATTCGCCACGATGAAGTTTCCTTGTCAGCGGCCGCGCGGCGCGCCGGGCGGCTTTATGTCGGCGCGAGAATGAAGGCCCTCAGGGGCGGCCGCCGCCTGGGGCGTTCGCCCCGGACTCGCTGCCGGCGGCGGCGACGCGCGAGACTTCCACGGGCGTGACCGGATCGCCTGGCCGGAAACGCTGGAAGCCTTCCACCACGAGGCGGTCGCCGGGCTCCAGGCCGGCGGTCACGACCCACTGGTCGCCGATGGCGCGTTCGGTCTCGACAATGCGCGCCTCGGCGCGATTTTCAGCGTCGACCACATAGGCCACGCCCTGGCCCTGAGGGTTGCGCGTGATCGCGCGCTGCGGGGCGAGGATCGCCTCGTCGAGCATGCCTTCAACGACTTCGGCGCGCACGAACATGCCGGGCAGAAGAAGACCGTCCGGGTTCGGAAAGACGGCGCGCATGGCGACGGAGCCGGTGGACGGCTCGACGCTTACTTCCGTGAGTTCGAGACGGCCCTCAAGCGGATAGGGAAAGCCGTCTTCGAGGGTCAGCTTGACGCCGAAGGATTCGGCGTCGCCGGCGTCGCGCTTGTCGGTTGCCCGGCGCTTCCAGCGCAGGATCTCGGCGCTCGACTGTGCGATGTCCACATAGATCGGATCGAGCGTGTGGATGACGGCGAGCGGCTGGGCTTGGCCGGCCGAGACCAGCGCGCCGTCGGTCACCAGCGCGCGTCCGATGCGTCCGGCGATCGGCGCGGCGACGACGGTGCGGTCGAGGTCGACCTTGGCGCTGTCCCGGGCGGCGCGCGCGGCGGCGACGTCGGCGCGGGCCTGACGGGCGGCGGCGACGGCGTCGTCGTAATCCTGCCGGCTGACGGCGTTGGTCTCGACGAGCCTGGCGAGGCGCTTCTCGCGGTTCGCCGCGGCTACGGCGAGAGCTTCGGCGCGTGCGAGCGCAGCGGCGGCGTTTTCAAAGGCGGCCTGATAAGGCGCGCTGTCGATGCGGTAAAGCGGCTGGCCGGCGTCGACCTCGTCGCCTTCTTCGAAGAGCCGTTCCGTGATGACGCCGGAGACCTGCGGGCGCACTTCGGCGACCCGATAGGCGACGGTCCTGCCGGGCAGCACCGATGTCAGACGCACAGGCCTTGCCTTGACGGATTCTACGGCGACCTCGGGCGGGCCGGCCTGACCGTACATGCCCTCCTGCGCCTCTCCGGCGCAGGCGACGGCGAGAAGCGCCAGGGTCCCGGCCCCGGCTGCTTTGTAGAAGCGACGTGAAAACAATGACATAACTCTCCCCGGGGCGGGCGTTCGGCTGCGGCGGGCCGGCTTTGGCGACTGCAGCTGGCCCTTGAATAGACTGAATGTTCATTCTAACTGAGGATTTCAAGGGCGCGTCGCGACGAATCGAAAAAAATTTTGCGACGCAACGACGACGGCTGTCAGGTTACAACGTTCAAATGACAATTGATGTCAGCAGCCGTATGACGGCGGCAGGGGGCGAGCCGCAGAAAGGATGCGAGGATGTTTGAACCGGGGCCGGAGCGCGGGACGACGCCCGCGGGCGGGGAGGACAAGCGCCGGCAGATTATCGAGGCGGCTGAGCGCTGCTTCATCGCCAGCGGCTTTCACGGCGCGCGCATGGCGCAAATCGCTAAGGAAGCCCGGATGAGCCCAGGCCACATCTATCATTATTTCGACAGCAAGGAGCAGATCATCGCCGAGATGGTCCGCGCCCATGTCGAGCAGAAACAGTGCATGCTGGAGCGTTTCGAGCAGGCCGGCGACCGCGTCGTGGACAAGATGGTCGAAAGCCTTGAGGAAAGCGTCGACTCGTCCACTGACCCTTTCTGGTCGGCGCTGTTTCTCGAAATGGCCTCTGAAGCGACCCGCAATCCGAAGATCGCGGAGATTCTGCGCTCGACGGATCGGGAGATGAAAAGCCGGGTGACCGCCTGCCTCGGCGAGGGGGTCAATCAAGAGGACCTCGACATGCGGCTGGAAGTGTTCGTCGCGCTGTTGCAGGGGCTCGGCGTGCGCAACATCGTCAACCCGAATCTCGACAAGAAGCGCGTCGTCCGGCTCGTGCGGGACGTGGTGGAGATTCTCTTCCGCCGACGCGAGGCGCGGGCGCCTTCTGGGGGCTGAGGCGCCTCAGCCGCGCGCCGTTTCATTCTCTGCGCGCGCCTCCTCATAGGCGTCGAGGGCGGCGAGCCAAGCGTCTTCCGCCTCTGCGATGGCCGCGGTCAGGGCGGCGCGCTCCTTCTGGAGCTTCGTCGCGCGGGCGAGGTCGTTCTGGTAAAGCGCGGGATCGGCGAGCGTCGCATCGAGCCGCTCGAGCAGCGCGGCGAGTTCGCTCACGCGCGCTTCGCAAGCTTCGGCGCGTTTCTTCAGTGGACTGATCGCTTCGCGCCGCGCGGCAGCCTGCCGGCGCGAAAGCGCGCGCGGGTCGGTCGCGGGGCGGGCGGCGTTCTGCGGCGGGGTTCGGCCCGCTTCGAGGATCAGCGCGCGGTAATCTTCAAGATCGCCGTCATAGGGCGCGGCGCGCCCGTCCTTAACCAGCCACAAACGGTCGGCGACGGTTCCGGCGAGATGGGCGTCGTGGGTGATGAGAATGACCGCGCCCTGATAATCGCCCAGCGCTTCGGCGAGCGCGGCGCGCGCGTCGATGTCGAGATGATTCGTAGGCTCGTCGAGAATGATGAGATGCGGCCCGCGGAAGGTGATGAGCCCCAGCAGCAGGCGCGCCTTCTCCCCGCCCGACAGCTTTTCGACGGCGACGTCGGCCTTTTCCGGGCCGAAGCCGAGGCTCGCCGTCGCCGCGCGGATCTCCGCCTCGGTTCCCTCGGGCGTCAGCGCGCGCACATGATCGTAAGGAGTCTGCTTCGGCTTCAGCTCGTCGAGCTGGTGCTGGGCGAAATAGGCGATGTCGAGCTTCTTGTGTTTGTAGACATGGCCGGCGAGCGGCTTCAGCCGGCCTGCGATCGCCTTGACGAGGGTCGACTTGCCTTCGCCGTTGGGGCCGAGGATCGCGATGCGGTCGTCCTGGTCTATCCGTAAGCTGACCTTCCGGAGAACCGGCCTGCCTTCCTCGTAGCCGAGATCGGCTTCGACGAGCCGGACGAGCGGCGGCGCCATGGGCGGGCGCGGATCGGCGAAGCGGAAGGGCTGCACGCGCGTTTCGGGCGGCGGCTCGGTCCGTTGCATCTTTTCCAGCGCCTTGATGCGGCTCTGGGCCTGCTTGGCTTTCGAGGCCTTGGCGCGGAAACGGTCGATGAAGGCCTGCATGTGGCGCCGGCGCGCCTCCTGCCGGGCCCGCTGGGCCTCCGTCGCGGCGCGCGCCTCGGCGCGGCGTCGTTCATAGCTGTCGTAGTCGCCCGGCGAGACCGATAGCTTGCCGTTTTCAAGCGCCAGAATATGCGTCACGGCGCGGTTCAGAAAATCGCGGTCGTGGCTGACGATCAGCGCCGTGTACGGATAACGCCTCAGATAGTTCTCGAGCCAGATCGCGCCTTCGAGATCGAGATAGTTGGTCGGCTCGTCGAGCAGGAGAAAATCCGGCGCGGCGAACAGCGCCCCGGCGAGCGCGACGCGCATGCGCCAGCCGCCCGAGAACGCGGCGCAGGGGCGCTTTTGCGCTTCGGCGTCGAATCCGAGTCCGGCGAGAATGGCCGCGGCGCGGGCTTCGGCCGAATGCGCCTCGATATCGGCCAGGCGGGTGTGAATCTCGGCCAGCCGGATCGGATCGTCGCAGCGTTCGGCCTCGACCATGAGCGCTTCGCGTTCGCCGTCGCCGGCGAGCACCGTCTCGATGAGGCTTTGCGAGCCGGCCGGCGCTTCCTGCTCGACCCAGCCAAGCCGGCGGTTCTTGCGCAGGGAAATTTCGCCCGACTCAGGATGCAGCTCGCCGCGGATGAGGCGCAGGAGGGTCGACTTGCCCGCACCGTTGCGGCCGACGAAGCCGACCTTCCAGCCGTCGGAAATCGCCGCCGTCGCCTGGTTGAGCAGCAGGCGGCCTTCGATGCGGTAAGTGACGTCGTTGATATGCAGCATGGGCGCGGATCGGTTTGGGCCGCTTTTGCCTTCGCGGCGAGGGCGAGGCAACACCCGGCGCTTGCCGGGGCGCGAAAGCGTTGATAGGTAGCCCCGCCGAATCAATCGTTCTCCCTTCTTCACAAGGACTGTCTCATGGCGCTCGAACGCACCCTTTCGATCATCAAACCGGACGCCACGCGCCGGAGCATTACGGGCAAGATCATCGCCAGGCTGGAGGAAGGCGGCCTGCGCGTCGTGGCGCAAAAGCGCATCCGGCTGACCCGCGAGCAGGCCGAGGGCTTCTACGCCGTTCACCGTGAACGCCCTTTCTTCGGCGAGCTCGTCGAATTCATGAGCTCCGGCCCCGTCGTGGTGCAGGTGCTCGAGGGCGAGAACGCCATCGCCCGCAATCGCGAGATCATGGGCGCGACCAATCCGAAGGAAGCCGCGCCGGGCACCATCCGCGCCGACTTCGCCGAATCGATCGGCGAGAACTGCGTCCACGGGTCCGACGGACCGGAAACGGCGAAAGAAGAGATCGCCTACTTCTTCTCCGCCTGCGAGATCGTCGGCTAGATGCGTTGCGAGCGGCCTTGACCGGGAATCTCTATCTCGATCTCGCCGTCTCCCTAGCGGGCGTGGGGGTTCTGGTCGCCGTTTCCTGGCTGCTCGGCGCATGGCGAACGGCGCGCCTCGATGCCGCCGCCGCCCCGGACAAACTCGCCTTCGACGAGCCGGATTTTCTCCCCTCGGCTTGGCTCTTCGATACGGAAGGGCGGGCCGCCGCGGCGCTTTCCGAGGACGGCGAGGAGGTCGCCTGGCTTTTCGTCGTCGGCGACGGGATCGCCGTGCGGCGGATGAAACGGGGCGCCGCGCCGGTTCGCGCCGAAGGCGAGTCGCTGGTCGCGACCCTGCGCGATCCCTCGCGGTGGACGCTGCGGCTCAAGGCGCCGAGCGAGGCCGAGGCTGCGGCGTGGGCTTCCCGTCTCGGCGGGGCGTCCTATAATGGAAACCATGCAGTTTCCTGACGTCGTGACGATGGCCGTGCCGGCCTTCGTACTGCTCGTCCTGATCGAGATGGCGCTGTGGCGCGCGACGGGGCGCGGCAACTACGAGACCCGGGACGCCGCGGCGAGCCTCGTCATGGGGCTCGGCAGCCAGATCGCGCCGTTGTTCGGCGGCGGCGCGCTCGTCTTCGCCGCGTTTGTGTGGGCGTACGAATACCGGTTGTTCGACATTCCCAACACGTGGCAGGCGATCCTTCTGTGCTTCGTGCTCGACGATCTGCGCTATTACTGGTGGCACCGGATCAGTCATGAACGGCGCTGGTTCTGGGCGAGCCATGTCGTTCATCACTCCTCCCAGCACTACAATCTGACGACGGCGTTGCGGCAGACCTGGACCGGTCAGATCCTCGGCGCGGTCCTGTTCAAGACCCCGCTCGTCTTTCTCGGCTTTCATCCGGCGATGGTCGTTTTCGTCGGCGGGCTCAATCTGGTATATCAGTTCTGGATTCACACCGAGCAGATCGGGCGGCTCGGGCCGCTCGAATGGGTCTTCAATACGCCGAGCCATCACCGCGTGCATCACGCGACCAACGCGCGCTACATCGACGCCAATTACGGCGGCACGCTGATCGTCTGGGATCGGATTTTCGGCACGTTCGTACCGGAAGACGACGCGGAAAAGCCCCGCTACGGTATCGTGAAGAACCTTGGGTCGTTCAATCCGCTGGTCATCTCGTTTCATGAGTGGATCGCGATGGCGCGCGACGTTCTGAGCGCCCGCTCGCCGCGCGAGGTTCTGGGTTATCTCTTCGGCCCGCCCGGCTGGTCGCCCGACGGCTCGCGGCTCACCTCGAAGATGATCAAGGAGCGCTGGGCGCGCTTGCGCGCGCAAGCAGATGCGCCGGCGCCAAAGGCGGAGGCGGCGGGCGACGACGGGGCCGGTTCGAGAACTTCGGCGATCGCCTGAGCGGCGTATCCGTCAGAAGCGCATCCAACGGCTGCATGTCGAGAGGTTATTCGGCCGCGCGCCGCGCCTGACGCCGGCGCCAAGCGCGCTTCCAGCTCTTCGGCCAGAAATGGGTCGGCCACAACCGGTATTTCCGCGTCAGGAAGTTTTTGCGTCGGCGGCGGCGCGGCGCGGCTGGGCGCGCAGGAGCGACCGGCTCGGCCGGCGCGGATGCTTCCGCCTCGCGCGCGCCGCCATGCGCCGCGGCGAACGGTTCGGGCGCGTCGGACTCGGGCGTTTCAAATTCAGCTGTTTCGGATTTATCTGGCGGGGCGGGTTGGTCGCTCGCCGGCGCTGCGCCAAGAACGCCGACCCGGATGCCTGGCCGGAAATAGGCGCGCGCGCCGGCGATGGCGAGGGCGGCGCGTCTGACGCTCTCGGGATCGGGCGGCGCAGATTTCATCGGAGGCGGCGCATCGATCAGGACGGGCTCGATCTCTTCGAGTTCGAACGCGTCCGACGCGTCGGGCTGGTCATCGGCGACGGACGCGTCCTGCGCGGCCTTCGCCGTCTCCGGCCGCTGCGCGTCGCTTTCGCTTTCTTCAGGCGGGCGCGCGGGCGCGAACGTCGTGTCGGATGCGTCGGACGCTGACGGTTCGCGCCGGCGGCCTGCCTCTTCCTCCTGTTCGCGCCCGCCGCGGGCGTCGGCCGGCTCAGCCTGTGTCGCCAGCGGCGCTTCTTCGGCGTCGGCTTTAGACCGGCTCGCGGACGGCTGGCCGTCGCTTCCGGTCGGCGGCTCGCCGAGGTCGAAACCGTCGTCGAGTTCGTCGAGCGCGTCGGAATGGAACTCGCGCGAGAGCCATTCCTGCAGCGAACGGGCGGCGGCGGGAGCGGGCGCGTCGTCTTCCTGGCCGTCGGCCTCGCCGGCGCTCGCCGCGGCGGCGGCCGCCTTGCGCTTGATGCGCGCGATCGCCGCGGCTTTCGTCGCTTCCGGATCGGCTGCGCGCACAGGCGCCGACCGGGCGCGGGTCCGCGCAGCGCGGGACGGTTTCACCGGTTGCGAGACAGTTTCGTTCGCCGCCGTTTTTTCCTCGTCCTCGGCGCGCGCAGCTTCGCCCTCCGGCGCCGTTGCGGCCGCCGATTTCTTAGCGGGACGCCCGGCCTTCTTCGCGTCGAGGGCGGCGGCGGAAACGTCCGGGGCGCTCACTCGGAACAGCGCGTCGAGCTCGGCCTCGTCGAGCGGAGCGAGACCGAGCAGCGCGCGCACCTCGTTCACCCGCTCCGTGCGGAAGTTCGACAGCGGCCCGACCTTGGCGAGGTGGTTGCCTTGGGCGGCGGCGAAGCCGAGGCTGCGCAGCGCCGCGAGCGAGGCCTGATCCTCGACGCCGACCGCGGTGATCGCGGCGTTCGATTTCTGCGCGATGTCGAGCAGCTCCGAAATCGCGCTCAGGCCAGGGCCGCGCACCGTCCGCGCGAAGCGCAGGATCGCCGCTCCGCCGGTCTTGATTTCGTCGAAGGGCAAGGGCTCGATCTGGCGGAGAAAGTCGTTCGCCCGGCCGCGGACCTCGATGGCGAGCCGCGCGCCGGTTCGGGCGAGGCGACGGAATTGCTCCGCCGCCTGGGCCGGTTCCGTGGTGACCGGCGGCATGGGGCATTCCAGCGTGATGAGGTCCGCCGGAAAGCCGCTGTCGCGCAGCAGCACGTCGAAATGCGACGCGAAGGCGTCGTCGGAAAGATCGCTCAGCGCCAGATTGATGGAAAAGCCCGGCGGGTTCGCCCCGCGCCAGGCCTGATAGGATTGGAGCGCCTGCTCGAGCACATAGCGGGTGAGCTCGCCCATCCGCCCCTGCGATTCGAAAAAGGAGATGAACGCCCCCGGCGGCAGCACGCCGAGCGTCGCATGACGCCAGCGTACGAAGGATTCGACGCGCGCGAGGGCCCCGTTGCCAAGGTCGAATATAGGCTGAAAAAGGACCTCGAAGTCCTTGTTTTTAAGCGCATTATCGATGTCGATATTCGACAGTCGAACCGCCTGCGCGCCCATCCGTCGTCCTCCGCCGAGCTGGCCGCTCGCCGCCCCGCTCGCAAGGCCGGCCATCCTCGGCGGCGCGGGTTAATTCTCGCTGAATGGCCGGCGCGGCGCGCTGGACCATGCTCAGCGCCTGAACGTGAAACGATTCAGGCCGCCGCGTAAACCATGCGGGCTCAGCCGGTCAGTAATTGAACTGCTCGCGCAATATCCGCTCCTCGAGCGAATGCCCCTCGTCGAACAGGAGCGTCATCGGGATCGACCGGTCCTCGCGCACGTCGACCGCCGCGACGTTGCGCACCTCGAGGTTGTCGGCGACGGCTGACACCGGCCTGACCTCAGGCTCGAGCGCTTCGAAGCGCACCAGGGCGTCATGCGGGATCAGGGCGCCCCGCCAGCGCCGCGGCCGGAAGGCGCTGATCGGCGTCAGCGCCAGCAGGCGCGAGCCGATCGGCAAGATCGGGCCGTGAGCGGACAAATTATAGGCGGTCGAGCCGGCAGGCGTCGCCAGCAGCACGCCGTCGCAGGTGAGGGACTCCATGCGGACCTTGCCGTTGACGAGGATGCGTACGCGCGCGCTCTGGCGGGTCTGGCGGAAAAGGGAGACCTCGTTAATGGCGCGCGCTTCTTCCGTTTCGCCGGCGACGGTCCGGGCCTTCATGACGAGCGGATAGATGACGGCGCTTTCGGCTTTCTCGATTTTCTCGAGCAGCTGGTCGGGATCGTAGGCGTTCATCAGAAAGCCCACCGTGCCGCAATTGACGCCGTAGACCGGCTTGCCGTCGCCCATGGTCTTGCGCAGCGTGTCCAGCATCGCGCCGTCGCCGCCGACGGCGACGATCACGTCGGCTTGTTCAGGCGGCGTTTCGCCGTAACGGCGGCGCAGGTCGGCGACGGCCTCGATCGCGGCCGGCCGGTCGCTGGCGAAAAAGGACAGTTTTTTCTGCGACATGCGCTCGCCCAGCGCTCCGATCTCCTGACGGCGCGCTCCCGCGCGCGGCGACGCGTTCCGGCTCCCGGCGCGCCCGGAAGAATGATAGCGGGCCTGGCGCGGGTTTGGAAAGCCGCGCGGGCGCATCTGCAACAGGCGCGTGCGCGCTCCCCGATTTCCGCTACAATCCGCGTCGCAGTCGATCGGGAGGAATCCCATGACCATGCACGCAAGCTCCATGCGCGCCGACGATTCCCCCACCGGGATGGCCGAGACCATCGGGGTCGAGCCGGGCTTTAACGTGCCCGATCCGCAGACGCTGCCTTCGCTCAAGGGAAAGGTGAGCGACGAGGAATGGCGCCTGCGTTGCGAGCTCGCCGCGACCTACCGCCTCGTCGCGCTTTACGGCTGGGACGACATGATCTTCACGCACATATCGGCGCGCTGCCCGGACGAGCGCGGGAGGCCGCGCTTCCTCATCAACCCTTACGGCGTCTTCTTCGAAGAGATGACCGCCTCCGCGCTGGTCAAGGTCGACGTCGACGGGAACGTCGTCGCCGAGACGCCCTACTTCTCCAACCCGGCAGGCTTCACGATCCACAGCGCCGTCCATATGGCGCGGGAAGACGCGCATTGCGTGCTTCATCTGCACACGCCCTATGGCGTCGCCGTCTCGGCGCAGAAAGGAGGGCTGAAGCGCTACACCCAGTTCGCCATGATCGTGCATGACGACGTCGCCTATCATGACTACGAAGGCATCGCGACCGACCTCGACGAGCGCGAGCGGCTGGTGAAGGATCTCGGGTCCCGCAGCTTCATGATCCTCAAGAACCACGGCACGCTGACGGTCGGCGCCAATTGCGCGACGGCGTTCCTGCGCATGTATTTCCTCGAACAGGCCTGCCGGGCGCAGATCCTCGCCCAGTGCGACCAGGAAACGCCGCTCGAAGAGCCGCCCGCCATGGCGGCCAAGGTTCTCCAGCAGGGCGCGCCGGCCTTCGCGCCGGGCCTCGGCGACAATCTCGCCTGGCCGGGGCTTTTGCGGAAGCTGAACCGGGAGAACCCGGGATACGATCGATAGAGGGGAATCGGAAAGAACGCGCCTGCGCCGAACTCTGACGAACTTGGTCCCGGGTCTGCATTGCGTCATCAAAATGCTGCAACGCGCCCGGGACGGCGGGCTCCGTTCCTTCCTTCCTCTTTTCCGTCATCCGCCCTACATTCGCTTCGTGCAAACAACCTTCGCCATCGCGACCGCCGGCCCCGGGCTTTACGAGTTCACCGAGCATGCGCGCCGATTCGTGCGCGAGGCGGGGGTCGGCGAGGGGCTGCTGACGCTTTTCGCGCAGCACACCTCCTGCTCGCTGCTCGTTCAGGAGAACGCTGACCCGGATGTCCGGCGCGATCTCGACGAATTCTTCCGCCGCCTCGTTCCGCCTTCTGACGACCCGTCGATGCGCTGGATCGCGCACAGGGCCGAGGGGCCGGACGACATGCCGGCGCACATCAAGGCGGCGCTGACGGCCGTGTCGCTGTCAATTCCGGTCGCTGACCGCCGACTCGCTCTTGGGACCTGGCAGGGAATTTATCTTTTCGAACATCGCGACGGGCGCCATCGCCGCCGCGTCGTCGGACATCTCAATGCGTGAACGGGGGCCGGACGCCCCCTGCAAGCTGCAACCTCACTGCAGCGTCTTGAGATATTCGATGATCGCCGCGCGCTTTTCCGGGTTCGGCTCGCCGGCGTAGCTCATGCGCGTGCCGCGCACGACAGCCTGCGGGTTCGCGATGAAGGCGTCGAGCGTCGCCGCGTCCCAGATGAGGTCCGCTTCGCGCATGGCTGTCGAATAGGCGTAGCCGTCAAGGCGCGCCGCGGGCTGGCCGTAGACGCCCCAAAGCGTCGGGCCGACGAGGCGCGCGTCGCCCGCGGGCGTGCCCGGCGGGGCGCTCGCATGGCAAATCGCGCAGGACCGATACTCCCGTTCGCCCAGGGCCGCCCCGGACAGCGCCGGCGCCTCGGACGGCTTCTCCCGGCCGCAGGCGGCGAGGCCGACGACCGCCGCCGCGCCGGCCGCCCATGCAAGCAGGGACCGCTTGGTTTTCGACGTCATTTTCGATATTGCCCTCGCGCGGCGCCCCTTGGGGTCTGGCCATCCTTCGCGCGATCCGATATCCGAAATCAAGCGGCCGCGTTAGCTCAGCTGGTAGAGCAACCGCCTTGTAAGCGGTAGGTCGTCCGTTCGAGTCGGACACGCGGCGCCACCGCCATTATCGCCCCCCTCTCACCTTGCGCCGTTCGACTAGGCGGGCGGGGCGGGTCGGTTTAAGCACGGCCCTGATGACGCCGAAGCCTTCCTCCGAACCGCTCTCCTGCTGGGTCGTCAGCGACGGCCGCGCCGGCATGGAGAATCAGGCGCTCGGCCTCGCCGAAGCGATCGGCCGTCGGACGGCGCTGCGTATCGAAGCGAAGCGCCTCGCCGTCGGCGCGCCCTGGCGCGCGCTGCCGCGCGCCCTGTGGAGCGATCCCTTCGCGCGCCTGTCGTCCGACAGCGCGCGGCTCGACGCGCCTTTTCCCGATCTGTGGATCGCCTGCGGCCGCCTCAGCGTTCCTTTCAGCATCGCCGTCAGGAAACGCAGCCCACGGACGTTCGTCGTGCAGACGCAGGCGCCGCGCGCGCCGCTCGTTTCGTTCGATCTCGTCGTCCCGCCTGAGCATGACGGCCTTCATGGTCCGAACGTTTTTCCGATCCTCGGCTCGCCGAACCGCCTGACGCCCTCGCGCCTCAAAGACGATGCGCGCCGTCTCGCGCCGGCGCTCGCGCATCTGCCCGCGCCGCGCGTCGCGGTTCTCGTCGGCGGGCCGAACCGAGCCTATCGCTTTTCCGCACACGCGCGCCAGCGCTTCGCCGACGCTCTGCGCGCGCTGGCGGACGGCGGCGCGGGCCTTATGGTTACGGCGTCGCGTCGCACCGAAGACGAAACGCGCGCCGCGATCCTTGCCGCGCTCAAGGAAGCGCCGCACTTTTTCTGGAGGGGCGAGGCGGTCGCCGGCCTCGACAATCCCTATTTCGGCATGCTGGGCCTCGCCGATCATGTGATCGTCACCGCAGACAGCGTGAACATGGCGGCGGAGGCGGCGATGACCGGGAAGCCGGTTCATGTCTTTCCGCTCGACCGCGCGCCGCTGGCGCGGCGCGCGAACAAGTTCGAACGATTCCATCGCGCGCTCGCCGAGCGCGGCGTCGCGCGGCCGTTTTCCGGGGTTCTGGAAAGCTGGCGCTATGAGCCGCTCGACGAAACGAGCCGGGCGGCCGACGAAACGATCCGTCGGTTGCGCGCTGTGGGGGCGTTAAAAGAATAATGCGTGCGCGCTATATTGTTGCGCGGCGCTTGTGCGTTCCGATTTCTTCGACGGAGCGTGCGCGCGCCGCGGCGAGCGGTCTTTGCACGAAGGCGCGGACGGATTAGATTTTTCGTACAGAGAAAAGGCGACCTTCCTGCGCGTCTCGATCGCGCGAAGCGGGGTCGCTGCTTCTCTCCCCGTCCCCTTCGAGCAAACGCTATGAGCCCTCTGATTTGCTCGAACGACTGGCCGGTCCGTCAAGGCGGACCGGCTTTTTCTTTGGGTCAGGCCGTCAGGGAACGGAGCATCCAGGCGGTCTTTTCATGCGTCTGGATGCGCTGGGTGAGCAGATCTTCGCTGGCCGGATCGCTGGCTTCTTCCGCCGTGGCGAGCGCCTCGCGCGCGCGGCGGATAAGCGTTTCGTGGTCCTTCAGCAGGTTTTCCACCATCTTCTCGGCCGCAGGCGGCTCCTTGTCGGCGCTGTCGATGACGGTCAGTTCGGAGAACGCCTTGCCGCTGGCCGGCGCGTAAACGCCGAGCGCGCGTACGCGTTCGGCGATCTCGTCGAGCGCCGCCCACATCTCGCGATACTGCTCTTCGAACAGGACATGCAGCGTGTGGAACTGCGGTCCCGTAACGTTCCAGTGATAGGAATGCGTCTTGAGATAAAGCGCGTAGGTATCGGCGAGAACGTTGTTCAGGGCCGCCGCGACGGCGCGGCGGGCGTTGTCGGCGAGGCCGGTGTTGATATTGCTCATGGGCAGCTCCTGTCTCTCCCTTTCCTTATAGCGGTTCCACACAGAGATAGGCGCCGGATCGGCGTTTATCAAATGGATAAACCGGATGTCCGGCATCGACGCAGTCGATAGACTGCGCCGACGGCGCGGTCATTTGAGGCTTGCGCAAAATCGCTGGATGCGGCGGCAGGCTTCCTCGAGCAGATCTTTGGCCGCCGCGTAGGAGATTCGGAAAAAGGGCGACAGGCCGAAGGCCGCGCCGAACACGACGGCGACGGCTTCGGCTTCGAGCAGCGCGGCGGCGAAGTCTTCATCGGTCTTGATGCGCCGGCCGGAGGGTGCGGTCTTGCCGATCGCGCCGGCGCAGGAGGGATAGACGTAAAACGCCCCTTCCGGCGTCGCGCAGGAGAGGCCCGGCGCGTCGTTCAGCATCGAGACCACCATGTCGCGCCGTTCGCGGAACGCGCGATTGCGCTCGGCGAGAAAGTCATGCGGGCCGTCAAGAGCGGCGAGGGTCGCCCACTGGCTGATCGAGCAGGGGTTCGAGGTCGACTGGGACATGACCTTCGCCATCGCCTTCACGAGTTTTTCCGGTCCCCCGGCGTAGCCGATGCGCCAGCCAGTCATGGCGTAGGCTTTCGACGCGCCGTTGACCGTTAGGGTGCGGTCGTAAAGTTCGGGCGCGACCTGGGCGATGGTGGAGAACCGGAAACCGTCATAGACGATATGCTCGTACATGTCGTCGGAAAGAATCATCACCTGAGGATGGCGTGCGAGCGCATCCGCAAGGGCCTTGAGGGAGCGGGCGTCATACGCCGCCCCGGTCGGGTTCGACGGCGAGTTGAGAATGAGCCATCGCGTGCGTGGCGTGATCGCCGCCTCGAGCGCCTCGGGGCTGAGGCGGAAGCCGTCCTCGGCGCGGGTCTCGACGATCACCGGCTTCGCGCCGCACAGAAGCGCCATATCCGGATAGGACACCCAGTAGGGCGCGGGGATGACGACCTCGTCGCCAAGATTCAGAGTCGCAAGCAGGGCGTTGAAAATCACCGCCTTGCCGCCGGGCGCGACGGAGATCTGGCTCGTCTTGAATTCGAGATCGTTGTCGCGCCTGAACTTGCGGACGATGGCCTGCTTGAGCTCGGGGATGCCGTCGACGGCGGTGTATTTCGTCTCGCCGCGGCGGATCGCCTCGATGGCCGCTTCCTTGACGTGGTCCGGGGTGTCGAAGTCGGGCTCGCCCGCGCCGAGGCTGATGACGTCGACGCCCTGCGCCTTGAGCTCGCGCGCCTTTTGGGTGACGGCGAGAGTCGGGGATGGTTTTACGCGCGCGAGCGCGTCGGAAAGGGCCGGATCGTGCATGTCTGCGTTCCTGCGAGGAGGGGCGTGACGATGGTTGGTGCGGCGCAAAATAACAGCCTCGGCCGGTCGGCGAAACGGCCCAGGCGACCGCGGGGGTCCTGAGGTTATGGGGCTACGGGGTGCGGGCTGAGGGCCTCGAAGGCGCCGGATAATATAACCGCTTGTATTTTCTGGAAATTTCTGGACAATCTGCCTGCTGCGCGGATCGCCCCACGCGCGATTAGGCTATTTCCATTCGCGCGCGGCCTGTGGTTTCATCAGGGGACGAAGGGCAGGAGCGAGGCGGGAGCATGATCGCAGGTCTGCAGACGGCGATATCCAATGCGCCGCGCCGCCGGGCCGTCGAGCACCGACTGACCGTCGCCGACCGTGTGAAGATTCGCGCGGACCGGATGGCGCTGCTCATGCGCAGCGCGCCGGTCGGCATCGGCGTCAGCGTCGTCAATGCCGCGATCGTCGCGGCCGTGGCGTGGCGGAGCATCGACAATCTGCTGCTGATGAGCTGGGCCGGCCTCGTCGTCGGTCTTGGCCTCGCCCTGTTCGCGCTGTGGTTCCGGTATTCGCGTCCCTCCGCGGCGCAGTCGCACGGGCTCGCCGCCTTTGCGAAGTTCTACATGGGCGGCATGGCGCTGAACGGCGTTCTGTGGGGCGCTCTGGCGCCGATCTTCGCCGTGCACGGCCTGCTCGGGAACGCCTTTCTGCCTTTCATGATCGCGGCGATGGCGGCGGCTTCCATCGCCTCGGCTGGGGCTTTCATGCGCGCGGTGCTCTTGTTCAACGTGCCGGCGCTCACGCCTTTCGCGGCCGTCTATGCTTTCAGTCAGCCGCCTTACGGGCCGGCCATCGCGGTCATCGTGTGCCTGTTCGCGGCGGCGACGATTTATCTCGCCTGGACCACGAACCAGATGGTCATTCGTTCGATCCGGCTGCGCTCGCGCAACGACCGCCTGCTCGACGCGCTGAAGAAGCAGGTCGATGCGGCGCACGAGTCCGAAAAGCGCTTCCGCGCCCTTGTCGAATCCTCGCAGGACGTGACCATCATCTTTTCGCCGGAGGGGCGCGTCACCTACGCCAGCCCTTCGGTCGCGCAGGCTTTGGGCGGCCCGCCCCAGGCGCTGCTCGGCAAGACCACGAAGGATATCGTGCACCCGGACGATCTGCCGCTGTTCCGGGCGGTGGGCGAGAAGACGCTTTCGAAGCTCGGCGAGGTCATTCCGCTCGCGCATGTATGCCTCAAGACGCAGGACGGCGATTTTGCGCCGTTCGCCGGGCGACTGACGAACATGCTCTACGTGCCGGGCGTCGAAGGCTTCGTCTTCAACGGCGGCCGGCTCGATCCCACGGACGAGTCCCGTCTCCACGCGGCTGAATGAGGCCGCGCGCGGGGTCTATCCTTCGCTCTACGGCAGCTGCTCCTGCGCCGCGCGCTTGCGCGGGAAAACGCGCCCCCTCATGGTTTGCAAGATGATGGAGGAGAATAAGCCGTGGGGATTTTACGCGGCCTGCGCGTCGTCGAGTTCGAAGGGCTGGGCCCCGGCCCTTTCTGCGGGATGCTGCTGGCGGATTTGGGCGCGGATGTGATCGTGATCGAACGCCCCGACGGCGCCGTCGGCGGGCCGGGCGCGATCTTCCGCCGCGGCAAGCGCTCGATCGCGCTCGATCTCAAGCGGCCGGCGGCGCGCGAGGCGGCGCTGCGCATCTGCGCGAACGCCGAGGCGTTGATCGAAGGTTTGCGGCCCGGCGTCATGGAGCGGCTTGGTCTGGGTCCGGACGACGTGCGCGCGGTCAACCCGAAGATCGTCTACGGCAGGCTCACGGGCTGGGGCCAGACCGGCCCGCTCGCCGCGGCCGCAGGGCACGACCTCAACTATGCGAGCCTCGCCGGCGCGGCGTGGTACGCCGGCCGGGCGGGCGAAGCGCCAGTTCCGCCGCCGACTCTCGCGGGCGACGTCGCCGGCGGCGCGCTCTATCTTGCCGTAGGGATTCTCGCGGGGCTCTTGCGCGCGCGGGAGACGGGCGAGGGAAGCGTCGTCGACGCCGCCATCGTCGATGGCGCGGCGCATATGATGAATCTGCTCCTGTCGCTGCGCGCGGCCGGCGGCCTACCCGACGAGCGGGGGCGATCTATGGTCGACGGCGCGCATTTCTACGACGTTTATCAGTGCAAGGACGGCGGCTGGATCTCCATCGGCCCGCTGGAGCCGAAGTTCTATGCGCTGCTTCTTGAGAAGCTCGGGCTTTCCGGCGATCCCGACTTCGCGAACCAGTATGACGCGGCGAAGTGGCCGGCGCTGAAGGCGCGGCTGCGCGATCTGTTCGCCTCGCGCACGCGCGGGGAGTGGACGGCGCTGCTTGAAGGAACCGACGTCTGCTTCGCCCCGGTGCTCTCGCCGGGCGAGGCCGCCGAGCACCCGCACATGCGCGCGCGGGACGCCTATAGGATCGTCGGCGGGGTTCTGCAGGGCGCGCCGGCGCCGCGTTTCGACGGCGCGCCGGCGCCGGAGCCTGGTCCAGTCCCGGCGCGCGGCGCGCATACGACGGATATCCTCCGCGAGGCGGGCCTCGCGGAGGACGAAATCAGGGTGCTGACCGATGCGTCGTAAGCCGCCTGCGATCGCTCATCGCCCGTCCGAGGCGTCAGCCGCGAAAACGACGCGCCGCGACGCGGCCTGTCCTTCAGGAGTCATGCCGGGCTGGCCGCCGCCGATGCTGACGATCGCGCCTGAGCCGTTCGGCGTCACGAACGCGCCGTCCTCGTCGTAGAAGCCGAGACGCTCGGGCGGGAGGACGAAGCTGACCGTCCTGCTTTCGCCGGGTTCGAGTTCCGCCACATCGAAAGCGACCAGCTCGACGCGCGGCGCGGACGGGTGCGGGCGGTCCTCGCGCTGGAGATAGACCTGAACCACCTCGCGGCCTGCGCGCGCGCCTGTGTTAGTCACCGTGACGCTGACCGGCATCGGCTCGCCGGCGTCGTGGCTCTCGGGGGCCGCTAGATCGGAATAGGCGAAGGTCGTGTAGCTCAGTCCGTAGCCGAACGGATATAGCGGCTCGCCTTCATAATATTTGTAGGTGCGATTGCGCATCGAGTAATCGTCGAAGGCCGGCAGGCCGTCGAGCGACCGGTAGAACGTCACGGGCAGGCGCCCCGACGGGCTGAATTCGCCCCACAGAAGGTCCACGATCGCGGCTCCGGCTTTCTCTCCCGGATAAAAGGCCTGCACGATCGCGTCGAGATTCTCGTCCGCCCAGTTGAGCGCCATGGCGCTGCCCGAGAAATTGACGAGCACGACGGGCTTGCCGGTCGCTTTGAGCGCTTTGAGCAGGTCTTCTTGCGGTTTCGGCAGGTTCAGATGCGTGCGGTCGCCGCCGAGAAAGCCGTCGATCTCGACCTTCATCTCCTCGCCTTCGAGCGTGGCGTCGATGCCCCCGAAGAAGAGAATGACGTCGGCTTCGGCGGCAGCCGCCATGGCTTCGGCGCGCAGGTCGCGGGAGACGTCGACCCATTCGAGATGAACGAACTTTTCGAGCGCGTCGCGCGTCCAGCCGCTGACGAGGCCGAAATCCACGGAAAGGGCGTAGCGTTCGCCCGCCTTCATCTCGAAGGTCTCGCCGTTCGCCGGACGGCCGTCGATGCTAGCCTCGGCCCAGCGCGAGACCTTGAAACGGTAGGCGCCGTCCTTCTTCGGAACGATGTAGCCGCGCCAAGTCGCGCCGAATTCGTCGTTGAGGCCGTTCGTCGTCGGCGAACGATGCCAGTAGAAGTCGATATTGGGATCGATCCGCGTCAGGACGGGTTCGCCCGAACGCTGCGGGTCTTCATAATAGGCGGCCTTGAGGCCAGGGCTGAGCGCGCCGTTCTCGTTTTCATGGAACAGAACGTCCGGGCCTACCGGCTCGTAATGCGCGTAGACGTCGCCGGCGAGGGGCGAGCCGGGCGCGTAGGATACGTTCTGCGCGCCGATTTTCTCCACGATTCCCTCGAGCGCCGTCACTGGCGCGGTCGGCACGCCGTGATAATTGGCGATCAGCGTCATCTTGTTGTCCGCATTCGGACCGATGACCGCGACCTTCTCGCCGCCCTTCAGCGGCAGCACGCCGTTGTTCTTCAGAAGAACAAGCGACTTGCGCGCAGCCTCTTCCGACAACGCGAGATGCTCGGGGCTCGCTACGACGGAGTAGGGGATAGACGCCCATGGAACGTCCGCCGGGTCGTCGAACATGCCGAGGCGGAAGCGCGCGGCGAAAAGGCGCTCAACGGCCCTGTCGATCTCCGCTTCAGCGATAAGGCCCTTCTCGACCGCCTCGGGCAGGGCGTCCATCTTGTTGCCCTCGCCGTCGCCGCAGTTGAGGTCGGTGCCCATCTTCACCGCGAGCGCGGCCGCTTCCGCGCGGGTCTCCACATAGGCGTGGGCGTGGGGATAATAGAAATCGCCGATGGCGCCGCAGTCGGAGACGACATAGCCGTCGAAACCGAGCTCCCCGCGCAACAGATCGACCATCAGCCGCTCGCTGCCGCAGGCCGGCGCGCCCCACACCGCGTTGTAGGCGCACATGACCGAAGCGACGCCGGTTTCGTCGAACGCCATCTTGAAGGCGGGCAAATAGGTCTCCCGAAGGTCGGCTTCGCTCGGATGATAATCGTCGGAATGCCGTGTGGGCTCGGGCCCGGAATGGACCGCGTAATGCTTCACCGTGGCGACGGTCTTGAGATATTTCTCGTGATCGCCCTGCATTCCGTTGATGAAGTTGACCGCCATGCGGCCCGTCAGGAACGGGTCCTCGCCATAGGTCTCCTGCCCGCGGCCCCAGCGCGGATCGCGGAAGATGTTGATGTTGGGCGACCAGAAGGTGAGGCCGCCATACATCGCGCGCACGTCCTCGGAAAGATAATAGTGATGCTTGGCGCGCGCCTCGTCGGAGATGACCGTCGCGACACGGAGCATCAAGTCCTCGTCCCAGGTCGCGGCGAGGCCGATCGCTTGCGGGAAGACGGTGGCTTCGCCGGCGCGCGCGACGCCATGCAGCGCCTCGTTCCACCAGTTGTACTCGGGCACGCCGAGCCGCTCGATCGCCGGCGCTTTGTCGTACATCTGCCAGACCTTCTCCTCCAGGGTCAGGCGGGAGACGAGGTCCGCCGCGCGCTCTTCAGGAGAAAGGGAAGGGTCCCGCCAAGGTGCGAGCGCGGCCTGGGCCTCCGATGCGCGCGAGGATTGCTCCGACGGCGCGGTGTCGGCCGGGCGTTCGCCGCAGGCGGCGGCGAGGGCCAGAGCGGCGCCGGCGGCGAGCCATCGCGCGGCTCGCGGCGCGGCGCTGGAGCGGCGGAGCGTCGGCGAAATCATGTTCTCCTCCCTCTTGTCGACTTGCGGTTGCGCGAGGCGCTCTCAGGCGGCGGTGATCCGGCATGTTATGCTGTTAACGGTAACATAATCGGCGGCCATGGCAATGCGCCGCGATAACGATGCGCGCCTCATCCGCCGTGGAAAAAGTCGTATATCCGCTGCGCGAGAGCTTCCGAGACGCCTTCGACGGCCATGAGGTCTTCGGGCTTGGCCGCGGCGACGGCCTTGGCCGAGCCGAAATGATGGAGGAGCGCGCGCTTGCGCGCCGCGCCGACGCCGGGGATGTCGTCCAGCGGATTGGCGCCGAGCGCTTTCATGCGTTTGGCTCGATGCGCGCCGATGGCGAAGCGGTGCGCTTCGTCGCGCAGCCGCTGAAGGAAGAACAGGGCCGGCTCGCGCGGCGGCAGCAGGAAAGGCGCCCGGCCGGGCATGAAGATCTGCTCGCCGGTCGCGGCGGCGGTCCGGTCGGCCCGCCGGCGGCCCTGCGCATCCCCGACGCGGCCCTTGGCGACCGCGATGACGGCGGGACCGTCCGCCTCCGGATCGATTCCGAGATCGCGCGCGATCTCGAGCGCGGCCGAGAGCTGCCCCTTTCCGCCGTCGAGCACGATGAGGTCGGGAGTCTCCGCCTCCGCGTCCTGCGTCTGCAGCCGGGAGAGACGGCGCGTCAGCACCTCGCGCATCATGGCGTAATCGTCGCCGGGCGCGAGCGCGGCCGTCTTGATGTTGAACTTTCTGTACTGATTTTTGACGAAGCCTTCAGGCCCGGCGACGATCATCGCGCCAACGGCGTTCGCGCCCTGAATGTGCGAATTGTCATAGACTTCGATCCGGCGCGGCGGCGCGGGCAGGCCGAGCACTTCGGCCAGCCGTTCCAGGTTCTTCATCTGGCTGGCGCTTTCCGCCGTCCGGCGGGCGAGCGCTTCGCGCGCGTTGAGCGCGGCCGCTTCGACGATATCGCGCTTCTCGCCGCGCTGCGGGGCGTGGATCGTCACCTTGCGCCCCGCGCGCAGGGAGAGCGCTTCGGCAAGCAGATCGGCCTGGGCGGGGGGCGTGTTCACAAGAATAAGGGCGGGCGGCTCGCGTCCGTCATAAAACTGGGCGATGAAGGCGTCGATAATGGCGGCCGGCTCCTCCTCCGGGGCGTGCCTAGGGAAATAGGCGTGATTGCCCCAGTTCTGGCCGGCCCGGAAGAAGAAGACCTGGACGCAAGCCTGTCCGCCTTCGCCGTGGACGGCGAAGACGTCGGCCTCGCCGATGCTGCTGGCGTTGATCGCCTGGCCGCCCTGCACATAGGTGAGCGCGCGAATGCGGTCGCGCAGGCTCGCGGCGCGTTCAAAATCGAGCGCGGCGGCGGCTTGCTCCATCTCTTTCGATAACGCGCGCTGGATTTGCGCGTTTCTGCCCGACAGGAACGCCTTGGCGTCGGCGACGAGCGCGCCGTAGGCCTCCGGCGAGATGAGCCCGACGCAGGGCGCCGAGCAGCGCTTGATCTGATGCAGCAGGCAAGGCCGCGTGCGGCTTTCATAAACGCTGTCGCTGCAGCTTCTGAGAAGGAAGGCTTTCTGAAGCGTATTCAGCGTGCGGTTGACTGCGCTCGCCGACGCGAAGGGGCCGTAATAGCTGCCCTTGCGTTTCCTCGCGCCGCGGTGCTTGAGGATCTGCGGAGCGGCGTGATCTTCCGTAATCAGAATATAGGGAAACGACTTGTCGTCGCGCAGGATGACGTTATAGCGCGGCTTGAGCTGCTTGATGAGATTGGCTTCGAGCAGCAGCGCTTCGGTTTCGGTCTCCGTGACGACGAACTCCATGGCCCGCGTCTCGGCGATCATGCGCATGATGCGGTTCGAGTGTCCGCCGGGCTTGGCGTAGCTCGACACGCGCGCTTTCAGATTGCGGGCCTTGCCGACATAAAGCACGTCGCCTTTCGCTCCGATCATGCGATAGACGCCGGGCCTGGCCGGCAGGCGCCGGACATGATCGGCGATGAGCGCCGCGCCCTTGAGCGCCGGCGCCTCGCTCGCTGCGGACGTTGAGTCGGTCATTCGAGGCCGGTTAACTTCCCGTTCACGCGCGGCGGCCTAGCGTCGCGAAGCGCCGCCGTCTTTCTCCGCGGGTTTTCCGAGGAACGGGCGCGGAATTCAATAGACCGGCGGCGCGGCGGATAGGGTCGGGCGAGATGTCGGACGACGCCAAATACAGGGCCGAGCTTCTTCTGGCGGCGGGCTTTTTCGTTATTCTGGCCGTAAGCGGCGTCCTTCTGGCCGGTTTCGGCGTGCGCGATTTCGCCTTCGCGCGGGCGAGCCTTTCCTGGCCGACGGTCGAGGCGGTCATGCTGAGCGCGCCCGACGGGGAGGGCGTGCGATACGCCTATTCCGTGGCGGGGCGGAAATACGAATCCCGCCGCGCGCGCTTTTTCACGGCGTCCTTCCAGCGGGCGGCCGGGATCGACGCGCGGCCGGGCGACGTGGTTCCGGCCGCTTACGATCCGGCGCGCCCGTCGCGGTCGGTGCTGGAGCCCGGGGGCGCCGGCTCGGTCTTTTTCGCGACCGTCGCGGCCGGCGCGCTTTTGACCTTTCTCGGCCTTGGCGGAATCGTCCGCCTGCTTTCCGAAGCGGCGGTTCTGGACGAGCAGACTGCGAGCGGCGGCGCGCAGGTCGTCTACGAATAGCTCTCGCCGGCTTTTTTCGTTCGCAGAATTTCGACCCCGGCGGCGTCGGCTTCGGCGATGGCCCTGGGCTTCTCGACCCGCACGCGCGCCGAAAGGGTCATGGGATGGGCGATGGCCATCTCGGCGATGCGCTCGGCGAGCGTCTCGACGAGCTTGATGTGGCCCTCGGCGATGATCGCCTTCACGCCTTGCGTCAGCCTGTTGTAGCAGACCACGTCTTCCAGCCTGTCAGCGGCGGGGCTCGCCGGTTCGAGCACCTCCAGCTCGATGTCGATGCGCACCGGCTGGGCGCGTCCCTGTTCATGATCGTAGGCGCCGATATAGGCGTCAAGCGCCAGCCCGCGCACGAACACCTTGCGCCGCGGCGCGTTCGCGGGGCGGGGAAGGGGGGCGATGTCGCCGGGTTTGGATCGCGGCATGGCTTACTCGCCTGCGAGAACGTCCGGCGTGCGCCAGACCAGATGCTGGCCGCCGTCGACCGCGATCATCTGACCGGTCACGGCGGGGGCGTCAACGAGATAAAGGAGCGCGCCGACGACGTCCTCGGGGCTCGCGCCGCGCCCGAGGATTGTCGACTCGTTCTGGCGACGCCAGTCCGCCTCGCTCTGGCGGGGATTGCGCAGGGTCGGTCCGGGCCCGATGGCGTTCACCCTGATCCCGCGCGGCCCCAGCGCCTGGGCGAGAGTCTTGGTCAGGGCGAAAAGCGCCGCCTTCGCCGTCGTGTAGGACAGGAACTGCGGGGTAAGCTTCAGCACCCGCTGGTCGATGAGATTGACGATGAGATTGTCCCCGCCCGCCGGCGCCTGGGCGGCGAAATCCTGCGCAAGCTTCAGCGGCGCGCGCAGATTGGTCTCGATATGCGCGTCCCAGCTTGCGCGGGTCATCGTGTCGATGTCGTCATGCTCGAAAACCGAGGCGGAGTTGACGAGAAGCCGCAGGGGGCCCAGCGCCGCGCCGGCGCGGGCGACCAGCCCGGCCGTTTCGGCTTCTTTCGAAAGGTCTGCGCAGAGCGTCGCGGCGCGCCGGCCCGTCGCGGCGACAAGATCGGCGACGGCGCGCGCTTCCTTTTCCGAACGGCGGTAGTGAATCGCAACGTCGAACCCCGCCTCGGCCAGAGCGAGCGCCATGGCGCGACCGAGCCGTTTGGCCGCGCCGGTCACCAGCGCCGCCCCGCGCTCCGTCTTTCCGCCCGGGGATGTCGTCATATCCTCACAATCCGGCGTCGATCGCCAGCGCCGCGATGAAGGCGACATAGGCCAGGAACATCAGCGCGCCCGAAACCCGGCCGATATCGCGCCGCAGGAAAATATAGACCGAAATCGCGATCGTCGTTGCGATCATCACCGGCATGTCGAGGACCAGGGAATCGGGGTCGAATCTGGACACGCCCGCCATGCCCGCGACGCCGCCCACGGCGAGCAGGTTGAATATGTTGGAGCCGACCACGCCGCCCATCGCCACGTCGGATTTCTTGTGAAACGCCGCCGCCGTCACCGTCGCCAGCTCAGGCAGGGAAGTGCCGAAAGCGACCACCGTAAGCCCGATCACCGCTTCGCGCACGCCGAGGACGGCGGCGAGCTCGGCGGCGTTGGTCACCAGCAGGTGCGCTCCGGCCGGCAAGCCGATGAGGCCGGCTGCGAGGAAGAGCAGGATCTTGGGCCCGAGCCGCGCCGATTCGGCGTATTCCGACGGATCGTCGATGACCGGATCGTCTGCCATGCCGCGCGCGGCCCGGATCCACATATAGGTGATGTAAAGGATGATCCCGGCGAACAGAATGAGCCCCGATGACAGCTGCAGCTGGCCTTGCCGATAGGCGAAGGCGCAGAAGACGGCTGTCGCCAGCAGCATGAACACGCCGTGCCGCCGCAGCCCGGTCACATGGGCCGAGATCGGATAGATCAGCGCCGGAACGCCCAGCACCAGCAGGATATTGGCGATATTCGAGCCGACGATGTTGCCGAGCGCGATGCCGGCGCTGCCCGATAGCACGGCCTCGACAGAGACGAACATCTCCGGCGCGGAGGTGCCGAAGGCGACCACCGTCAAACTGACGATCAGCGCCGGAATTTTGAGCGCGCTGGCGAGCCCGACGGCCCCGCGCACCAAGAGATCGCCCGCGATGAGCAGGACGGCGAGCCCGAGCACGACGAACGCGATTTGTATCGCCATGAGCCCCCTCAGCCTTGACCGGTCCGTCGACCGTGAAGCCGCGGCTTATATGGAAGGCGCCTAATCGATGCGGCCCTTTTCGACGAGATTGAGAACCGCCAGGAAGAGAATGAATGCTGCGATCATGTAGACGGCGGACATGCGAGAACCCCTCGAAATGGCGCCCTGGCCGCTTCGGCGCGGCCGACCGTGCGAGCGTCGGATTAAGCGCTGCTTATAGGGGCGCTCGCAGGCGGTGTCACGGGTACAGAATCTCATTCGCCGGTTAACCGGCGCCGGGCGTTTTTAGATGAATTCCGGTTCATGCGGAAAGCGGCGGGTGAGGTTCGGCGCGTAGGATGGGCGTCGTTGCAACCCTCTCGCGCAGCCTGATTTCGGAAACATGCTCAGCGAAGTCGCCTCTCTTTTCGACGCCGTCGCCGTGACCCCGCCCGCGGACCGACGGATCACCCGCCGTTTCCTCGACGCCTGGACCAGGGCCGCGCGCGGCGCCTTTCCAAGCTGGCGCGCGATGCGGTCGATGGATCTGGGCGAGGATTGGGACTGGGTGTTCGCCGTGGATCTGCGGCGCAGCGCCGGCTTTCCCTACTTCGTCTATCTCGGCGCCCGGCTCGCCAAGCTGTCGGACGTCTATCTCACCGGCGATTCCGACTGGGCGCTGTCGCTGCTCGACAAGGCGACGGCGGAAATCCACGCCGCCGTGGCGGCCGAGGCGCCGCATTTCCGCGAGGACGAGCTGACGCTCTGCAACGGCCGGCGCATTCTGTTTCGCTGCGTGACGACGCCGCTCGCCGACAACGGCCGCACCATCACCCATGTCGCCGGCGCGGCGAGCGGCAGGTTCGCCGACTAGACGCTGCGCGCCGAGGCCGGCGCGTTGGACGAAACGCTTCGGCGAGGCGCGCGACGCGCGATCTTTTGCCAGAATCTCAGACGATCAGGCTGAAACGCCCGTCAACTTGCCGGAAACTCGCGAGGCGACTACGGTCGCCTGCAAATCCTGTACGGCGAGGAAACGTCATGACACGGTCAATCGGACATTTCATCAACGGCGCGCATGTCGAAGGCGGCTCCGGCCGTTTTGGGGATGTTTTCAATCCGACGACGGGGGAGGTTCAGGCGCGGGCGGCGCTCGCCAGCCGCAAGGAGGTCGAGGCGGCGGTTTCGGCGGCGGAGCGAACCTTCGCGGGCTGGCGCGAGATCAATCCGCAGCGGCGGGCGCGGCTTCTGTTCCGCTTCAAGGAGCTGGTCGAGAAAGACATGGACAATCTCGCCCGGCTGATTTCGCTGGAACATGGGAAGATCCTGCCGGACGCGCGCGGGGACGTGCAGCGCGGGCTCGAGGTGATCGAGTTCGCCTGCGGGATCCCGCATCTGCAGAAGGGCGATTACACGGAAGGGGCCGGCCCCGGCATCGACGTCTATTCGATGCGCCAGCCGCTGGGGGTGTGCGCCGGGATCACGCCGTTCAATTTCCCGGCGATGATCCCGATGTGGATGTTCGGGGTGGCGATCGCCTGCGGCAACGCCTTCGTGCTGAAGCCGTCCGAGAAGGACCCGTCGGCGCCGTTGCGGCTTGCCGAGCTGATGCTGGAGGCGGGCGCGCCGGAAGGCCTGCTCAACGTGGTCAACGGCGACAAGGAGGCGGTGGACGCGCTGATCGAGGACCCGCGGGTGAAGGCGATCTCCTTCGTCGGCTCGTCGGACATCGCCCATTACATCTACGCGAACGGGGCCAGGCATGGAAAGCGGGTCCAGGCCTTCGGCGGGGCGAAGAACCACATGGTCATCCTGCCCGACGCGGATATGGAGAACGCGGTCAACCAGCTCGTCGGCTCCGCTTACGGCTCGGCGGGCGAGCGCTGCATGGCGACGCCGGTGGCGGTTCCGGTGGGCGAGAAGACGGCCGAGACGCTGGTTGAGATGCTGAAGCCGAAGGTGGAGAGCCTGCGCATCGGCCCGTCGCTTTCGGAGGATTCCGATCTCGGCCCGCTGGTGACGGCGGCCCATCGCGAGCGGGTGCGCAAATATATCGACCTCGCGATCGAGGAAGGCCAAAGCCTCGTCGTCGACGGGCGGAACTTCGCGCTGCAGGGATACGAAAACGGCTTCTTCATGGGCGGGACTCTGCTCGACCATGCGAAGCCCGGCCACAAGTCGTATAATGACGAAATATTCGGCCCTGTCCTGCAGGTCGTGCGCGCGAAGAATTTCGAGGAGGCGCTCGCCCTTCCTTCAGATCATCAGTATGGGAACGGCGTGGCGATCTTCACGCGCAACGGCGACGCGGCGCGCGAGTTCGCCTGGCGGGTGAATGTCGGCATGGTGGGGGTCAACGTGCCGATCCCGGTGCCGGTCGCCTATCACACCTTCGGCGGCTGGAAGCGCTCGGCCTTCGGCGACACGAACCAGCACGGGCCGGAGGGCGTGCGCTTCTGGACGAAGATCAAGACCGTCACCCAGCGCTGGCCCGAAGACATCCAAGGCTCGGAATTCGTTATTCCCACGATGGGGTGAAAGCGGTCATCTTGCTCCAGGAGTCGGCTGTCCGATCAAGAGCACGTGATCCCGACGACGCGGAGACGATCGGGTTTTCTTTCTCGTCTTAATATGTTAGCGTTATCAATAGCCGGGGAGAAGGTAGGGGTAGGGGAACGCCATGCGCCGGATCACCGCCCGCGAGCGCCTGAAAATGATGTCGCTTCTGGTCGCATTTCCGCTGGCGGCCTGCGGGGGGAGCGGAGGCTCTTCCGGCGGCGTCCAGCCGCCGACGGGCGGTCCGCCGCCGCCCCCTCCGCCTCCGCCTCCGCCTCCGCCGCCCCCTCCGAGGGTGACTCTGCCGCAGAGCCTCAAACAGGCCTATGCGTCGAACTTTCCGTTCGGCGCGGCGATCCAGAGCGCGCATACCAATATCGGCGCGCCGCAAGAGCCGATCATCCGCGCGCAATTCAGTTCGATCACGGCCGAATTCGAGATGAAGGCGGACCAGATCACCCAGAGCCCCGGCGTCTACGATTTCACGGCCGCCGACAGGCTTATGGACTTCGCCGAGGCGAACGGCATCGCCGTCAGGGGCCACGCATTGGTATGGCATCAGTCGACGCCGGACTACATGCTCGAAGGCTCGCCCGACGTCATCCGCTTCAATCTCGAATCTTTCATCGACGCCATTGTCTCGCGCTATCGCGGCCGTATTTACGCCTGGGATGTCGTGAACGAGGCGGCGACGGATAATCCGGCCGACCCGACCGCGCCCTATCGCAATTCCAACTGGCACGCCGCCGTCGGCAAGGACTATATCGACTGGGCCTTCAACGCGGCGCGCGCGGCCGACCCGGACGCGAGCCTCTTTATCAATGATTATAACACGGAGCTTTCAGGAAAACGCGAGCGACTGCTTGAAATCGTCCGCGATCTTCTCGATCGCGGCGTGCCGATCGACGGCGTCGGCCATCAGGCGCATCTGAACGTCGGCTCTTCGCCGGCCGATCTGATGGCGGCGATCGACGCCGTCGACTCGCTGGGCGCGGGGCTTGAGAATCACATCACGGAGCTTGACGTCTCCGTCTATGTCGATCCCGGCGAGTGCTTCTCGTCGCAGACGAACTGCGCTCCCGGTTACGGCGCCGACTTCGCCGACGTGCCGCAGGACGTGCGGCGCGCGCAGGCGGAGATCTATCGCGCCGTGCTCGACGGCGCCGTCGCGCGGCCGAGCGTGACGTCGGTCACCGTATGGGGCGTTTCGGACGCGGACAGCTGGCTGAACAATTTCCCCATAAGCCGCCCCAATCACCCTTTGCTGTTCGACCGCGATTTTCAGCCGAAGGAAGCCGCGCTCGCCGTCGTCGATCCCGACTACGAGATCACCGGCTGACGCGCGGCGAGCGAAAGCGCGCGCTTCGGCGGCGCGACGTTGCGGCGCATCGTCGAAATGGCATTCTGGCGTCGAGCCGAAAACAGGCGGCGAGGCTATTCGCCGCCAAGGCCAAGCGCGCCGGCGAGCGCGTCGTAGATCTCGTTCTGCTCCATCACGCCGCGTACGCGCTCGGCGCCCGGCCCCTTGGCGTAGACCGGCACGTCCTCGCCCGCATGGGTCTCGCTGTAGATGGGAAGCAGCGCCTGCTGGCGATAATCCTTGTGCTGCGTGTCCACGTCGGAAATGTCCGGGCGCGGAAGGGATCGGACGGCGCCGGGCCCGTTGTGGTAGCCAAGGGTGGTGTAGGGCAGACCGTCCTGCAGGCGGGCGGGCTCATTCTGCGGCTCGCCGCGCGCGTCGTTGGCGACGACCTTGCCGAGAATCGGATTGCCGCGCGTGGGGTAGCCCGCGATGGTGAGGACATGGCTGTGATCGGCGGTGACGATGATGAGCGTGTCGGCGTCGTCGGTCATGGCGTCGGCGACCTTCACCGCTTCCGCCATCGCGACCCCGTCATGAAGCGCGAGCGCGGCGCGGCCCGCATGGTGGGCGTGGTCGATGCGCCCGCCCTCGACGAGCAGCGCGAAGCCGCCCGGCTTGCGCCGGAGCAGTTCGATCGCCTTGGCCGTCATTTCAGCAAGGGAGGGCTCGCCGGCGGCGTCTTCGGCGCGATCGAGCTCGTACTGCATGTGGCTCGGCTCGAACAGGCCGAGCACCGGACCTGCTTCGACCGGATCAAGCGCGTCGAACTGCGCCTTGTTCCAGACATAGCGCGCGCCGGGCCGGTCGAGCCAGGCGGCGACGAGATCGCGGCCGTCGCGGCGCTTGCCGGTCCGGTCCGGATATTCGGGATCGGCGGCGCTTTCGGGCATGAAATTGGCGCGCCCGCCGCCGAGCGCGACATCTATTCCGTCCCCATACGGAAATTCGATGAGCTGGCGGGCGATGTCCCTGCAGCCGGCGGCGAGGGCGTCTTGCGGCATGTCGGCGTCGGATTCCCAGTCGCGCTCGGGAACATGAGCGAAGGCCGCGGCCGGCGTCGCATGGGTCAGGCGGGTCGTCGTCACCACGCCGGCGGCGAGCCCGGCCGCTTCCGCCTGCTCCATCAGCGTCGGCAGCAAGGCGCGCAGCGCGCCCGCGCAATCGCCGCGCGCCGGCGCCGGGCCGACCCCGATGAAGCCCGCCTTGGTCTTCACGCCCGAAAGCATGGCCGTCGCCGTGCCGGCGGAGTCCGGCACCTGCTGGTTGACGTTGTAGGTCTTCGACAGGGCGACATGGGGAAAAGTCTCCCATGACAGCATGTTTTCCTCGCCCGGCTCGCCGCGCATCTGGCCTTCGAGGATGCGGATCGCCGTGACCGTACTCACGCCCATGCCGTCGCCGACAAAGAGAATGACGTTCGTCGCACGGCCGCCTGTCTGGGCGCCGGCGGCGTCAGGCGCGTCGCCTCCGATATGCGCGCAGGCGGCGAGCGCGGTCGAACCGGCGAGAACGGCCGCAAGGGCGGGACGGAAGCGAAAACGAAACAAAGCCTTAATCATGCGCGCGCCCTTTCTGAAACATCGCTGCGGCCGGCATCTTCGCCGAAATCGGGACGACGGGACAAGCGCGGCCGCAGACGGCGCGGCCATCGGTGGCGCCTTCCCATGACAGAATGATGAAGCGCGCGACGCGGCGCGCGCGGCGTCATTCCGAAACAGGCCGGCGCACGCCGAGATAGACCGCGCTCCAGAGCTGCGCGGCGTTCGATTCAGTCGCGTCGCCTTCGCGCTGGCCGAAAGGCTCGATGACGAACGCCCCGTCGCGAACCGACCAGGACCACAGTTCGGAGGTTTTGACCGTTTCGCCGGCCTTGATCGCGGCCCATAGCGCGCGTCGCGCCGCCTCCAGCTTCGCGCGCAGGCCTTCGTCCAAATCCTTGCGGCGGAGCTGGCGGTCGAGTCCGGCGGCCAGAAGCGCCTGCTGCCACGACCACACGACCGCGCCGTGATAATGGGCGTTTGAAAAGTCTCTCTGCATCGCCGCCGGCGCATAGGCCGCGTTGGCGACGAGAAGGCCCGCCGGAGTCATCAGGCCCGCCGGAAAAGGCCGCATGATCGCTTCGAGCGCGCGCGTCAGCGCTTCGGGCGACGGTTCGCGGAAAGCGAGGAGGAAGCTCTCGTCGGAGTGGAGAACGGGTATGGGCGCGCCGTCGCCGTCGAGGGCGAGCGCGTTGAAGACGACGTCATCCGCGCCGAGCGCGGCGAGCGCCGGCTCTTCCGGCGCGCTGACGGCGGCCGCATAGGCGGCGACCTGCTCGCGCGCTGCGGCGTTATCGATGCGCACGCGGAAAAAGCCCGCCGCATGATCGGACCAGACCGCCGCCATCGCGCCGGCTTCGGCGAGCGCGGTTCCGGCCGCTTCGTCCAGATAAGCGGCGAGCAGTCCGCTCGCATGAAGCCGCGCCGCCGCTTCCAGCGCCGCGGGAACGAGAACCGCATTGACGCCGTAGGGCGCGCGGCCGCCGCCGAGGCCTTCCTTACTGTCGCGCCAGTCGCCGGCGTATCGTCCGGGCTTCAGATGGATGAGATTGGCGCGCTCGGGGACGGCGGCGAAGGGGCGCGCCGCCTCGACGACGAATGTCAAATTACGCAAGAGCGCCGCGCCGTAGGACTCGCCCCCGGTCGTGCGGCGTTCGAGGAAAGCGCGGGCGCTTTGCGCCGGCCGCTGGAGCAGGTAGTCCGCCGCGACGGGCGCGAGCAGGAAGTCGTCGTCGATCATCGCGTAATCGAAGATCGGCTCGGGTGAAGGCGGCTCGCCCGCCGCGCGCCGGCGAAGGATCGCATATTCGGCGACGTCTTCCTCATGCGCGACCTCGCCATGCGCGTTCAATCGTTCGAGAACGGCGGAAAGGCCGGCCTCCATGAGTTGGGGCGCTGCGGCCGGCGCGAGCATCTTCAGCGACAGAAGGGTGTCGCGGCCGAAATAGGTGAGGAATCGCCAGGAGCCGGCGAGCAGCTTCTCGCGGTAGCTGAGAAAGGCGAGGACCTGTAACGAACGGGCGTCGGAGGACTCAGTCTTCAGGAGCCGATCGGTCGGGATCGGCGTCAGCGGCGTCTCGCCGGTCAAGGCGACGATGCGCAGGCGAAGCCGTCCGTCTCCGGATGGAATGAGCCGGATCCGGCCGTCGGTCCGCCTAATCGTCCCTTCGAGCGCTTCGACCGAGAGATGATAACCCGGCGCGTCGTCGAGCCGCGTGCGCCGCCATGTAACGCGCCGCGCGCTCAGTTCCGGCGCGACCTCCACGCCCTGCGCGATCTCGCCCCTGTCGGCGTAATTGCGCAGGCTGCGCACATTGCCGACAAGCGCGCGCTTCACGGTCAGGGCCGGTCCCGTCAGCGTCGCCTCCGCCTCTATGCCGTAGAGCGTTTGGCCGTGATCGTCCGTCTGCGCCGCGCCGCGCAGAAGAGAGACGACGCGCCATGTCGCCTCGGCGTCGCTTTCCTCGAACCACAGGCCCGCGCCGCTATTGCCTGCCGGGAAGGCGACGACAAGGCGCGGCGCGCGTCCCGATGTCAGCGCGAGATGCGCCGCGACAGGTCCCGCGCGATAGAATTCGTTCAGCATGCGCCCTTCTTCGATGGAAAAGGCGAGGACGTCGTCCGCCGCGACGGACTCGAGATTTGCGTCTCCCGCTTGCCCCGTCGGCCCGCAGGCGATGGCGCCGGCCATGACGACGACGGCGAGCGTCGCGTGAATGATCCTTACGGGGAAAGATTGATGCGTAAATGTCGATCGCATTCGTCCTTTTTCGGCATGAACTGCATAGATGCGCATGGCGCTCGCTCTTCTGTCCAAACTTCGCCCAGCGGCGCGCTGCAGACCGCTTCATGACAATGCGACGAGCCTGCCGGCGGCGGAGTCCGGCGGCCTCGATGCAACATGAGCAAAATGCTTGCGCTCGCCCGCGGGAGGGGTGCGGGCGAGCGCGCCGCCGGCCTCAGAAGTCGTAGCCGACGCTGAACAGCACGGAGCGCCCGAAGATCGGCCGGCCGTTGGGCGCGGCCGGATTACGCGGGTCGCCCTCGGTGATGCCGTGCGAGTCGTTGAGGTTATCGGCGTGGATCTGCACGAAGATGCCCGACTTGTGGTTGACCAGAAGGCCGAGATCGACCTTCTCGTAAGAGGGCAGCTCCACCGTGTTGGCGTTGTCGCCGAAGCGCTCGCCGACCAGCGAAACGGCGCCGTAGAGCGTCGCGTCGAAATCCGCCATCTCCAGCGTGTAGGCCGGCGAGATGCGCGCCTGCCAGCGCGGCTGGCGCAACACGCGGTTGCCGACGTCGGAGGCGGTGTCGGACTCCGTGATCTCCGCATCCTGAATGGTGGCGATGAAGCTCGTCGAGAACGGTCCGTAATGCACCGTGCCGTCGAACTCGACGCCGATCGCGCGCGTTTTGAAGGCCGCCGCCGGCACCACGCCGCCGACTGTGGAGCTGAAGGCGTCGTTGGTGTTTCTGTAGAAGGTGGCGTAGAGGGTCAGCCAGTCGCCGGCGTATTTCAGTCCGGCCTCGACCTGCTTGACGTTGTCGACCTGATTGCGGCCTTCCCGGATCTCGTCAAAATGCGGGAACAGGAAGCCCTTGGTGTAGCGGGCGAAGACGCCGATGTCGTTGGTTACGTCATAGTTGCCCGCGAAAGTGTAGGCCCATTCCTTGCCATTGAGATCTTCCGTCAGGTCGGTCGTCCCGTCCGCGAAGCCCGGTCCGGTGTCGAGCACGTAGTCGAGCTCCAGCCATTCGCGCCGGGCGCCGACGTCGAGGCGGAAACGGTCGAAGACCTGCCAGGAGTCCGCTATGTAAAGCGCGCGCGCATGGGCGTCGCCCGCCGATTCGAGGCCGAAGGAAAAGCCGGCGTTCCCGCCCGCCGCCGCGATATCAGCCGGCGTGATCGAGGGATCGAGAGGCTCGCCGTTGGCGACGTTATGAACCGGCAGCGGATTGCCGAGATACCAGGTGTCGTCCGACGACCAGTTCGACTGGTAGAATCCGACGGTGATGTCGTGATTGGCGACGACCTTATTGATGCTGAGGTCGTTGATGACCGCATCGAGGTCCTTCATCACGACCCAGTGGCCGTAGGTCTGTACGAACTCCGAAGGATCGAGCGTCCGCCCGCTGACAGTGTTAACCGGCCCGCCGATGACGGCGCCGACGTCGCCTGCGGTCACCGCCGAGCCCGCCGGCACGAAGCCGAAAGTGTCGGCGTCGCCGGTCATGAAGGTGAAGCGGTCGCGCAAGGTGAAGCCGGCGCCGAGATCGAACTCGACGCTGCCGCCGGTGACGATGCCGTCCCAGCCGCGCCCGTCGGCGAAGTCGAAAACCTCGGTGTCGCCGGCGGGATTGATCTGAATCTCGCGGAAACGGGTGGCGTTGCCGAGCTGGGCGAATTCGCCGAGATCGTTGCCGGTGTTGAGCGCGAAGGGCAGCACCCACTGGCCGTGATCGTCCGTCCAGCGCGCGAACAGGTTGACCTTGCCGTTGTCGAACAGCTTGGTGAGGTTGACCGTGAACTGCTGGCCTTCCTCCGAGGTGAACTGGGTGTCGCGGATGCCGTCGGAGCGGCGGAAATAGCCGCCGACCATATAGTAGAGGTCGTCGGCGAGCTTGCCGCTCAGCACCGCGTCGAAGCGCTGCAGGCCGTAATCGCTGGTGGTGTATTTCACCCGGCCCTCGGTCTCCTCGCCGCCTTCCTTGAGGTTGAAGTTGACCGTAAGGCCCGGCTCGCCCTTGCCGAAGACGGAGTTCGGGCCGCCGCGCAGGCCCTCGACGCTGGCGATGGTCTCGTCGATGCGGAAGATGGAGCTCTGCTCGAAGAAAGAGAGCATCTCCGTGCCGTAAAGCGGCGAGCCGTTGATGGCGAGCAGCACGAAGGGCGCGTCGCCTCCGCCCGGCAGGCCGCGCACGTCGATATTGGCGCCGGCCACGCCGCCCGAGCTTTCGACCCAGACGCCGGGGATGGATTTAAGCAGGTCCGCCGTGCTCTTCGGCGAGAACTTGGTGATGTCGTCCGGCTGGATCGTGGTGATGGCGAAGCTCGCCTGCTGCCGGCGCACGCCGGCGCCGCCGGGCGTGCCGACTACGATGATCTCGTCATAGCTCTCCGTCGCCGCGCGCGGGGCGCTTTCCGATGCGGCGTCCTGCGCGAAGGCGGGCGCGCCGGCGGCGAGCAGCGCTGCGGCGCTGGCCGCGCAGGCGAGACCCCCGCGGAAGGACGAATGGGGGATGCGTGCGGGAACGCGAGTCTTCATGGTTTCCTCCTCCTGTGCCGGCGCGGGTGATGTTCTTAGCGGTGACGCAGGCGCCGCCGCCGGCCGGTTAATCCTTCGCCAAGGATGCTACGCGCCGCCGGATTGCGCAATCGATTGCTCAAAAGGATCGCGAAAAATCTACGATCAAATCCGGAAGGTGATGCGCCGTTGCAACGATTTTTGCGCAAGAATGCGCAAGATTTGTGCGTCCGGCGTCAGCTTCCGCCGCAGGAGCGCCGCACGATCAGCTCGGTCGGCAGGATGGCGTCGCGCGCCTCGCCGCCGTCGAGTAGGGTCAGCAGATTCTCGACGAGGGCCCGGCCGCCCGCGACGGTGTCCTGGCGGATCGTGGTGAGCGCCGGCGAGACGTAAGCGGCGAGCGCGATGTCGTCATAGCCGATCACAGACACGTCCTCCGGCACGCGGACGCCGAGATCGGAAAGCGCCTGCATCGCCGCGACGGCGAGCACGTCGCTCGCCGCGAAGACGGCGTCGTGCCAAATCCCGCCGCGGAACAGCTCGCGCGTCGCGCCATAGGCCGACTCGCTGTCGAAGGGCATGGAAAGGGTGAGGGTCTGGTCGGGCGCCGCGCCGGCGGAGGTCATCTCCTCCATGCAGCCGCGATGGCGCAGGCCGATCTCGACATGCCGGATGTCGCCGAGAAAGACCAGCCGCCGGCGGCCCTGCGCCAGCAGGCGGCGCGCCACCAGACGTCCGCCGAGCAGATTGTCGCTGCCCACGACGGGATAGGACCTGTCCGGAATGTCCGCACCCCACACGACGACGTTGCGCCGGCTGGCCGCGTATTCCGCAAGCTTTTCCGGCTCCCGCCCCTGGCCGATGATGATGACGCCGTCAGCGCGGTTCGAGGCGATAGCGTCGGCGCCTTCGACATCGTCCCAGGGGCGGGCCCGCGACAACAGAAGGTCGTAATCGTTTTCGGCGAGGGCGTCAGCGATGGCGGCGACGATCTGGCTGAAGAACGGGTCGGAGAAATGCTGCCGGTTCGTTTCGGATATGCCGATCACCACCTCGATGGTGCGCGAGCGGCGCGTGCGCAGGCTGCGCGCGCGGCTGTTGATGCGATAGCCGCTTTCCTGCACCAGCTTTCGGATGCGCTCGCGAGTCTCTTCGGAAACGCGTTCGCTGCCGGCGAGCGCGCGGGAGACGGTCGATTCGGCGACGCCGGCCAGCGCGGCGATCTCGGCCATGGTTCGGGCGCGGACGGGTTTGTCCTCGCTGTCGTCAGGCTGGGGCACGCTGGTCAGTCCTCCTCCGCGATGACGAGGCCGCCGTAAGGGGGCAGAACGGCGCGCCGGCCGTCAAGCCGGCCGGGCAGGCCGTAATCGAGCGCGCGTCCGCCGCGCGGCGTCTCAAGCGCGGCTTCCTCGCCGCCGAGATTGAAGACGCATAGGAGGCTTTCTTTTTCGTAAGCGCGGCGGAAGGCGAGCGCGGGCTCCGGCGCGTCGAGAAAGTCGATCGCGCCGAGGCGCAGCGCCCGATGGGCCCGGCGGAAGGCGATGAAGCCCCGCGTCCTGTTTAACGTGGATTCGGGATCCTTTTCCTGCCGGTCCGCAGCAAGCGCCTCGTGACGGGGATCGACGGGAAGCCACGGCTCGACCGTCGAGAAGCCGGCGTTCGGCTCGCCCGCGCGCCACGGGATGGGCGTGCGGCAGCCGTCGCGGCCGAGACTGTCCGGCCAGAAGCGGATGCCTTCGGGGTCCTTCAGCCTATCGAACGGAACGTCCGCCTGCGGAAGACCGAGCTCGTCGCCCTGATAGAGGAAAATCGTGCCGCGCAAGCACAGGAGGAGGCCCATCAGCATCTGCGCGAAGGCGTCGCTCGCTTCCTCGCCGCCCCAGCGGGTGCGCGCGCGCACCACGTCGTGATTGGAGAACGACCAGCTCGGCCAGGCCGTCTCGCTCGTCCAGCTTTCAAGGGCGTCGCGCACGAGCTTCGCCGTCAGCGGCCCGTTCTCCAGCAGCATGAAATTGTAGGCGGTGTGCAGCCGGCCGGGCTCGGTATATTCGATGCTGCGCGCGATGTATGAGTCGCTGCCGATCTCCGCGACGGTCATGCGGTCCGGATACTGATCGACGAGCTTGCGGAACGTCTCCATGAAGGCGACGTTTTCGGGCTGCGAACGGTCGTAAAGGTGGCGCTGGTGCTGATAGGGACGGGCGAAACCGCCTTCAGGCCGTTTTGGCGGATTGTCTCGAAGCTGACGGTCGCAATAGTAGAAATTCGCGACGTCGAGGCGGAATCCGTCGACGCCGCGGTCGAGCCAGAAGCGGGCGACGTCGAGGATCGCCTCGCGCACTTGCGGATTGTGAAAGTTCAGATCCGGTTGCTCGGCCAGAAAGTTGTGCATGTAATATTGCCGCCGGCGCGTGTCCCAGGACCAGGCCTGGCCGCCGAACAGCGATATCCAGTTGTTGGGCGGCGTCCCGTCCGGTTTTGCGTCCGCCCAGACATACCAGTCCGCCTTCGGATTGTCGCGCGAGGACCGGCTTTCCCTGAACCAGGGATGTTGGTCGGAGGTGTGGGAATAGACTTGGTCGATGACGATCTTCAGGCCGAGGCGATGGGCGCGGTCGAGAAGGGCGTCGAAATCTTCGAGCGAACCGAAGATCGGATCGACGTCGCGGTAATCGGAAACGTCGTAGCCGAAGTCCTTCATCGGCGAGCGGAAGAAGGGCGACAGCCACGCGCCGTCCACGCCGAGCCGCTTCAGATAGTCGAGCCTTGAGGCCGCGCCCCTGAGATCGCCGACGCCGTCATCGTTGGAATCGCAGAAGCTGCGCGGGTAGATCTGATAAACGACCCCGCCCCGCCACCATTCGGCCATGACCTTCCTTCCCTTCCTTTCCGCGCCCGTCCTGCGCCGCGCCGCGAGAGGGCCGGCGGGGAAACCTTATACGCGCTCGGGGGTTTGCGCAATCGATTGCCATGCGCCTCGGCTTCGACGATACTGCCGGCCGATCAACGGCCCGGCGCGTCGACGGCGCCGCAACGAGACGACAAGGGAGGAACGGCGGCGCCATGAATGTCCTTGCGGTGCGCATCGCGCTCTTTTCGGCCTATTTCCTGTTCGCGGTGCTGCTGAACAGCGTCGGGACGGTCATCCTGCAGTCGATCGCCTCCTTCGGCGCGTCGAAAGAGGCTGCAAGCGTTCTCGAGGGTTTTAAAGACCTGCCGATCGCCCTGGTCTCCTTTCTGGTGGCCTCGTTTCTGCCCAGGCTCGGCTACCGGCGGGCGATGGTCATCGGTTTTGCGGCCGTGGGCGCGGCCTGCGCGCTGATGCCGCTCATGCCGAGCTTCGCCATGACGAAGTTCCTGTTCTTCACGGTCGGCGCCTCCTTCGCGCTGGTGAAGGTCTCCGTCTATTCGACCATCGGGCTCATCACCCGCGACAGCAACGAACATGCGAGCTTTCTCAATCTCCTCGAGGGGTTCTTCATGGTCGGGGTCCTGGCCGGTTACTGGGTATTCGCCGCTTTCATCGATCCTGCCGACCCCGGCTCGCTAAGCTGGCTCGACGTTTACTGGCTGCTCGCCGCGGTCGCGGTCGCGAACGTCGTTTTGCTGGTCGCCGTGAAGTTCCCCCCTGCGCCGGTCTCGCGCGAGACGGGCGGGCTTCTCGGCGATTTCGCCGCCATGCTCGCCCTGTTGTGGAAGCCGGCGGTGCTCGTCTTCGTGATTTCGGCGTTTCTTTACGTGCTCATCGAGCAGGGCATCGGCACATGGCTTCCGACCTTCAACAACGAGGTGCTGCATCTGCCCCATTCCATGAGCGTGCAGGCGACGAGCATCTTCGCCGCGGCGCTCGCCGCGGGCCGCCTCAGCGCCGGCTTCGTGCTGCGCCGGATCGACTGGTATCCGCTTCTCAACATCTGCGTCGTCGCGATGGGCGCGCTGATCCTCCTGACCCTGCCGCTGACGCGCGATCTTCAGCCCGCGGCGGAGCTCACCTGGATGACGGCGCCGCTGGCGGCGTTCATCCTGCCGCTGGTGGGGCTGTTCATGGCCCCCATCTATCCGGCGATCAATTCGGTGATCCTCTCGGCGCTGCCGCGCGAGCGCCACGCCGGCATGGCGGGGCTCATCGTCGTCTTCTCGGCGCTCGGCGGCACAACCGGCTCTTTCATCACCGGGCGGACCTTCGCGGCGTTCGGCGGGGAGGCGGCGTTTTATCTCTCCCTTGCCCCGATGGCGGGGATTCTCGCGGCCCTGTTCTTCCTGCGCCGCCTGACGCGGGAGGAAAAAGCCGCGCGGGCCGCCGCAAAAAATCCGGCCCCCGAAGGGGCCGGATAAGAAGCCTGAGGGAGAAACAGGCTCTTTTGAAAATCAGAACTGCACCTGGATCGTGCCGGTCACCGTGCGCGGCGGCCCGTAGAAGGCGGTTTGAACGCCTTCGAGACCGAGCGTCGGCGTCAAGGGAGTCACGAAGCTCCCGTCGAGGTTCTGGGCCAGAAAGTTATAGCCCGCGATGCGATATTCGCGGTCGAGCAGGTTCTTGCCGTGCACGCCGATCTGCAGCTTTCCGTCGTCGGACGTCCACACGAGGCTCGCATCCACGAGGCCGTAGCCGCCCTGATCGAGGAAGGCGTTGGGCACTTCGAACTGATGCGTGCGCGACTTGTAGGACGTCTGGGTGATGAAAGCGATCTCGCCGCCGCGGCCCATCAGGCCGAGCGGATGCGTGTAGGTCGTGGTCAGCGCGCCTGAAAATTCCGGCGTGTTCTGAATGACGCGCAGGTCGGAAATGTCCGTCGGCGGCGTGCCGGTGACGAACTCGGTGTATTCGGCGTCGATCCAGCCCCCGCCCCAGGCGACGGAGAAGGAGTCGCCCGCGCCGAAGATGTCCTGGCCGAGAAGGGCCGTCCCCTCCCATTCGACGCCAAAGAACTCCGCGCCGCCGGCGTTGGTGGTCACGCCCAGGAAGGTCGGCGCGCCCGTCGTCGGATCGGTCCCGCCCTGCGAGCCGGGGATCTGAACGTCTGTGTAATCGGCGTAGAACACGGCGAGGTTCGAGGTCGCGCGCCCGCCCCACAGAGCCGCCTTCCAGCCGATCTCGTAGGAATCGACGGTTTCGGGCTCGAACAGCATGAACTCGAACACGTCGTCGTCATCGACGTCGCCGTCGCCGTCCACGTCGAGATTGTTGGCGAAGACCTGCGAGGTCTGGCCGCGCGGGTCGAAGCTGCCGCCCTTGAAGCCCTGCGAGTAAGACACATAGAAGTTGTGATCGTTGTTCGGGCTCCATGCGAGCGACACGCGCGGGCTGAAGTCGGTGAACTTCTCCGATCCGTCGAAGTCAGACGTGGTGGCGATGAGGGTCGGACTGCCGCCGAATTCTTCGGTGTTGCCGCCGATGAAGGTCCGGCGCAGCACCCGCGCGGAGCGCTTGTCGCTGGTGTAGCGCCCGCCCACCGCAAGCTCGACGCCGGGCAGACCGATCGCCTGTTCGAGGTCGAAGGTCAGATCCGCGAAGAAGGACCATGACTTGGTGTCGATATCGCCCTGGGTGTTGGCGTTGAGGCCGGGCAGCAAGATCGCCGTGCCGACGACGTCGAGAACGACGTCGAAATGGTCGAAGGCGTTGGCGTCGATATAGTAAAAGCCCGCGACACCGCTCACCGCGTCGCCCTCATAAAGAAGCTGAAGCTCCTCGGTGAACTGCTCGTTCTCATAGATGACGGGCACATCGACATCTGCCGCCGGCAGGGCGTCGAAGTCGATCTGCTGGACATTGTCGTCCTTGCGCCAGGCGGCGATGTTCTTGAGCGTCCACTGGTCGTTGAGCTCGATCTCGACATGCGCCGCGAGGCCGTAGGCTTCGGCTTCGTTCTCGCCTTCGATGCCGCCGCGGGAATCGAAAACGTCGTCGAGCACCGGCGCGCCGGTCAGAAGGCCGGGGATGAGCCGGTGGCCGCCTTTTGGATTGGAATCGTCGTCGAGATAGTCGCCGCTGAGGCGGATAGAGACCGGGCCGTTCTCATATTCGGCGCTGGCGCGGAAGGCGAGGATGTCCTTGTCGTAGTTCTCCTTGCCGGTGGTCAGATTTTCTCCATAGCCGTTGCGGGAGAGATAGGCGACCGAGCCGCCAACGGCGAAGGTCTGGGTGATCGGCAGCTCGACCGTGCCGATGATGTCGAACTGTCCGAACGTGCCGCCTGACGCGCGCAGCTTGAACAAAGGCTCGTCGCCGAGCCGGCGCGTCACATATTTCAGCGCGCCGCCGATCGTGTTGCGCCCGTAAAGCGTGCCTTGCGGGCCGCGCAGCACCTCGACGCGCTCCACGTCGTAAATGTCGAGCACGGCGCTTTGCGGCCTGTTGAGATAGACGTCGTCGACATAGATGCCGACGCCCGCCTCGAAGCCGGCGACCGGATCCTGCTGGCCGACGCCGCGGATGAACGCGGTCAGGGTCGAGTTGGTGCCGCGCGAGACCTTGAGGGTCGTGTTGGGGATCGACTGGGTCAGATAGGTGATGTCCTGCGCTCCGACCTGCTCGAGCTGCTCGCCGCTGACGGCTGTGACGGCGAGCGGCACGTCCTTCAGCGATTCGTCGCGCCGGCGGGCGGAGACGATGATTTCATCGCCCCTTGCGGCGTCTTCGTTCTGCGCGAACGCCGGCGCGGCCGGCAACGCGATCGCCGCCGCGCTTAGCGAGGACGCCGACAGCAGCAGGCTGCGGATGACGGATCTTGCAGATGACATGGTCGTTTCCCCTCCAGTTGCACATGCGCAAGGGGTCTCGCCCTCGGCGGAACGCCCCTCTTCACGAACACGCTAGCACCGCTCGCCGTCGAGCCATGCTAGGACCTTGGTCTTAGTTGCGGCGAGAGGCGATCGGCCCAGTATTGAGCCCGTCGCGGCGGAAAAAGAGCCCTGGCGTCAGAAGGGGCCTTCGAAAGGGACGGGATGATTAGCGCGATCGGTCTTGTCGGGGGGCTCGCCCTTCTCATTTTTCTGACCATCCGGGGGGTCAACATCCTCATCGCCGCGCCTTTATGCGCCGCGATCGTGGCGGCCACCAGCGGGGTCGCCTGGATGCCGCCGCTGGCGGGCGAGGGCGCGCCGGATTTCGTCACGTCCTACATGGCCGGCTTCACCGGCTTTTTCGCCGACTGGTTCTTCATGTTCCTGCTCGGCGCGATCTTCGGCGAGGTGATGGCCGTATCCGGCGCCGCCGACAGCGTGGCGCGCTGGGTGGTCAAGACGTTCGGAATCCGGCGCGCGGCGGCGGCTGTGGTGGCGGCCTGCGCGGTGCTGACCTATGGCGGCGTGAGCGTCTTCATCGTGGCTTTTTCCGTATACCCCATGGCGGTGAGCCTGTTTCGCGAGGCCGATCTGCCGCGGCGGTTCATTCCCGGCGCGCTCGCTTTCGGCTCGGTGACCTTCACCATGACCTCGGCCGGCTCCCCGGAGATTCAAAATCTCATTCCCATGCAATATCTGGGAACCACCGCCTACGCCGCCTGGGAGACGAGCCTCGTCGTCGCGATCTTCATGGCGGCGTTCGGCTTCGTCTGGCTGTCGCGAATGATCCGCCGCGCGACGGCGAAGGGCGAGCGCTTCGAGCCGCGGGCGAACGACCGCCCGCCGCGCGACGTGCGCGATCTGCCCAATCCGCTGGTGAGTCTCGCGCCGCTCGTCGCGGTGCTCGGCGTCTTTCTCCTGCTTCAGTATCCGGAATACGCGCCGGACTTTCTGGGGTTCGCGATGCCGGAAGCCTCGCTCGGCAAATACGCGCTCATCGGCGCGCTTGGCGCCGGCGCCTTCGTCGCGGCGCTGATCGGCCTGAAGCAATTCGCACAGATTCCTGCGGCGTTCTCGACCGGCGCGACGGGCGCGGTCGTGGCGATCACCAACACCTGCGCCGTCGTCGGCTTCGGCGCCATCGCCAAGCTCTCGCCCGCGTTTCAGGAGGCGCTTGTCTTCGTGCAGAGCCTGCCGGGCGATCCGCTGATCGGCGCGGCGATCGCGGTGACGGTGATCGCCGGGCTCACGGGCTCGGCTTCGGGCGGGCAGACCATCGCGCTGCCGCTCATCGCGCCGCATTATCTCGACGCCGGAGTCAATCCGAACGAGCTCCATCGCGTCGTCGCGATCTCTTCGGGCGCGCTCGATTCGCTGCCGCATAACGGTTATGTGGTGACGACGATCCGGGCGATCTGCGGCGAGACGCACAAGGCGGCCTATGGCGCGGTCTGGGCGCTGACGGTGATCACGCCCCTTATCGGGCTGGTCATGGCGATTGCGATATTCATAATCTTCTAGGGATGAAGGGACATGCGGAACCATCGACTGATGCGGGAGGTGTTCGGCGCATTGGGCGCGTCGCTCATGGCGGCCTGCGCCGGCGAGGCGCCTGAGATGGCGACCGCGCCGGCGCTATCCTTGGGCTCGGTCGCGCTGGAGCGCCCGCCCGCCTATTTCGACGGCGTCGCGGACGATCTACTCACCGGCGGGCTGGGTCTTGAAGGACTGAACGCGGCCGCGCCGCCGGCGGACGCTTCCCTGCGCTCGAAGGCGATCCACTACAACTTCCGCGCCATCATCGACGTGACCGAAGCGGGCGGCTTCACCCGCCTTTACGGGCCGGCGAAGGACAGGCTCAAGGTCGCCGGGACGGAATATCGCGCGCTCCTGCGCGTCGACGGCATGAAGACCTCTTTCGCGGTCGCGGTGCTGATTCCGGATGATTTCGATGCGGATGATCCGTGTCTCATCGTCGCCCCGTCTTCTGGCTCGCGCGGGCTTTACGGCGCGATCGGCACGGGCGGGGCGATCGGGTTGGCGCGCGGCTGCGCCGTCGCGCTGACCGACAAGACGACGGGAACAGGCTACGTCCATCTTGAGACCGGCGAGGGCTATGACGTCGATCTGGCGCTTACGGACGACCCGGCCGAAATGCTCTATGCGCTCGACGAGTCGGAAAGGCGGGAAGCCGCCGCGGCGCTCGGATCCGGGGCGATCGCGGTCAAGCACGCCCATTCGGGCGAGAATGTCGAGCGCTTCTGGGGGCGCGCGACGCTGGCGGCCGCCGAATACGGCCTCGCCGTTCTCGACCGCCATTTCGCCGACAGGAAGATGACGCGCGAGAATACGCGCGTCCTCGCCGTCAGCATTTCCAACGGCGGGCGCGCGGCGCTGATGGCGGCCGAGGCCGACGAGACGGGCCTTCTCGACGGCGTGGTCGTCTCCGAGCCGAGTGTCGCCCCCGCATCGCCGGGCCGGGTCGTCGTCGACGGCGCCGAGATCGAAGGCGCGGGCCGGCCGCTTTACGACTACGCTTCTTTCGCCAATCTGCTCGCGCCCTGCGCGGCGCTTGCGCCGTCGCTCGCGGACGAGCCGGGCGCGACGTTCTCCGCTTCGGCGGCGCCTGCTTTCGCCGGCTGGTGCGCGAAGCTGGCCGAGGCCGGCCTCGTCGAGGGCGCGACGGTCGAGCGCCAAGCCGAGCGCGCGCTGGCGGCCCTGCGCGCCTACGGCTTCGCGCCGGACACGGACCCGCTCTTTCATTATTCCGTGGCCGTCAGGATCTGGCCGGCGGTGACGGTCGCCTACGCCAACGCCTATGGCCGCTACGGCGCCGGCGACGCCCTGTGCGGCGCCTATTACGCTTTCGCCGACGCTGACGGGACGCAGCGCGCGCCGACGCAGGAGGAAAAGCAGGCGCTCGCCGCCCGGAGCGGCGGCGTTCCCCCCGGCGCCGGGGTTGAAATTCTCTACAGGGACGGTCCGGCCGCGGCTTTCGATGCGGCGATGTGCTTTCGCCGGTTATGGACGGAGTCCGAAAGCCGGGTGCGGGAGGGCGTGAACGAAGTCCTCAACACGGCCGATCTGCGCGCCGTCCCGACCATCATCCTCCACGGACGCGCGGACGCGCTCATCCCGGTCGATCACGCCTCGCGGGCCTATGTCGCCGCCGCGCGCAGCAATGCGGCGCTGCGCTATTACGAGATCGAGCGCGGCCAGCATTTCGACGCCTTCCTGACGGCGCCGGAGATGGCGGCGCGCTTCGCGCCGATGCAGTATTATCTCGAGAAAAGCGTCGATCTGATGCTCGATCACCTGCGCGCCGGCGCGAAGCTGCCGCCCAGCCAGGTCGTGCGCCAGACTTCGCGCGGGCCGGGGCCGCTCGGCGCAGAGCATCTCGGCGCCATTCGGGCGGAGCCCGACGGCGACGCGATAGAAAAAGAGGAGGGCGCGATCGCCGTTCCCCGATAGGGCCGGCGCATCCGCGCCGAAAGAGTCGTTATGGCGTTGACCGGCAGCTGGATGCTGATCGGGCTTTCCGTCGCCTATCTGTGGCTGTTGTTCCTGATCGCCTATTACGGGGACAAGCGCGCGGATCGGCTGGGCGCGCCGCTGCGCCAGCCCATCGTCTACAGCCTCGCGCTGACGGTCTACTGCACTTCATGGTCGCTCTACGGCACGACGCAACAGACCGCCGCCACGGGCTGGATTTTTCCGCCCACTTATGTGGGCACGATCATTCTGTTCATTTTTCTTCTGGGCTTCCTGCACAAGCTGATCGTCGTCTCGAAACGCCAGAACATCGTTTCGGTCGCCGACTTCATCTCCGCCCGGTACGGCAAGTCGCGCCGGCTCGCCTTTCTCGCGACCTTTCTCGCGGTCATCTGCGTGACGCCTTATATCGCGCTGCAGCTCAAGGCGGTGACGGAAAGCCTCAATCTTCTGTCGGGCGCGGCGGAAGGAAGCCCCGGCCTTCCTGATACGGCGCTGATCGTGGCGGGCGTTCTGGCGCTCTTTTCGATTCTCTTCGGCGCGCGGCGCTCGCTGTCGACGGAGCACAATCGCGGCCTGATGCTCGCCATCGCCTTCGAGGCGGTCTTCAAGCTCGCCGCCTTCGCGGCGGTCGGCGCGTTCGCGCTGTTCAGCCTGCATGACGGCGTCGGCGATCTCGTCCGCAAGGCGGTGGAAGAAGGCGTATTCGAAAGCGCAAGCCCGACGGGCCGGCACGCCTTTCTCGCCTCCATCGTGCTCGGCGTGACCAGCATCATCTGCCTTCCGCGGCTCTTTCACGTGCTTGTAGTTGAAAACACGTCTACGGAGGACTTGCGCGCCGCGCAGAAATGGTACGTGCTCTATCTCATTGCAATGGGCGCGTTCGTCTGGCCGATCGCGGCTGCGGCCCTGCTTGCGGGCGGGGAGGCTGCGGCTTCGGGTTATCATCTGCTGGTCCTGCCGCTCTCGGCCGGCGAATACGGTCTCGCCGTCTTCGCCTATCTCGGCGGGCTGTCGGCGGCGACGAGCATGGTGATCGTCGCGACCGTCGCGCTCGGGGTGATGGTCGGCAACGACCTCGTCACGCCCTTCGCCATTCGCAGCAAGACCCTGACCGGCAGCGGGGCGGATCTTTCCGCGCGCGTGCTGACGATCCGTCGCCTGTCGATCGTTTTTCTCCTCGCGCTCGCTTACGGCTATTACCGTTTTCTCGGCGGGGCCGATCAGCTCGCATCCATCGGCCTCATGTCGATGGCGCTCGCCGCGCAGTTCGCGCCGGCGATCATCGGGGGGCTCTACTGGAAGGGCGGGCATCCGCGCGGCGCGGCGGCTGGGCTCGTTTTCGGCGCCGCCGTCTGGGCCTATACGCTGCTCGCGCCGACGCTCGTCGCGGCGGGCGCAGGCGATCCCCGCCTTGTCGTCGACGGCCCGTGGGGAATCGGGTGGCTGAGGCCTACGGCGCTCTTCGGCCTCGAGGGATGGGATCCCATCGCGCACGGGCTGTTCTGGTCGCTCCTGTTCAATGCGACGGCCTATGTCGCAGGCTCGCTCTCGGCGCGTCAGGACGCGGCGCTGGCCCGCATCGCCGGAGCTTTCGTCAGCCTCGAGAGCGATTACGCCGGCGCGCCGTCGCCGCCTGCGGTCAGCAACGGCCGGCTGATCGCCGCCGTCGGGCGATTCATCGGTCATGCCGCCGCGGCGGAAGCCTTCGAGCGCTATTTTCGCGCCGCCGAGAAGACGCCTGCGCCCGACGCACCCGCCGATCATGAAACCTATCAGTTCGCGGAGCGCCTGCTCGCCGGCGCGATCGGCGCGGCCTCGGCGCGAGTGGTGCTCCAGACCGCGGCGGGCGGTCGGGCGATGGATGTGCGCGACGTCGTCACGATCGCCAACGAGACCGCGCGGGTTTTCCGCTTCAACCGCGACCTTCTGCAGGCCTCGCTGGACAATCTCAGCGTCGGCATTTCGGTGGTAGACAAGAATCTGCGCCTGGTCGCCTGGAACTCGGCCTATGAGAGGCTGTTCAGCTATCCGGAAGACTTTCTCTACGAAGGCCGGCATGTGCGCGACCTGCTCGCCTATAACGCCGCGCGCGGCGAGTTCGGCGAGACCGATCCGGATGGGGAGATTGAAAAACGGCTGCGGCATCTGCGGGCCGCGACGCCGTACTCCTTCCAGCGCGCCCGCCGCGACGGGACCGTGATCGAGATTCGCGGCAACCCCATGCCGGGCGGCGGATTCGTGACCAGCTACACGGACGTGACGGATTTCGTGTCGGCGGAGAACGCGCTGCGCGACCTCAACGAAACGCTGGAGCGCCGCGTCGCCGAGCGCACTGAAGCGCTCACCCGCCTCAACGAGGCGCTCGTCCAGGCCAAGGCCGAGGCCGAACGCGCCAATCGCTCGAAGACCAAGTTCTTCGCCGCCGTCAGCCACGATGTCCTGCAGCCGCTCAACGCCGCGCGGCTGTTCGCCGGCGCGCTGGCCCAGCAGAACCGCGACCGCGCGCTCGACCCGACGATCGCCAATCTCGACAGCGCGCTCAACGCCGTGCAGGACCTGTTGAGCGAGGTGCTCGACCTGTCGCGGCTCGACGCGGGCGGGCTCGAGCCCGCGGTTCAGACAGTCTCGCTCGGTCGGCTGCTGCGCGATCTAGCGGCCGAATTCGCGCCGGTGGCCCAGAAAAAGGGGCTCGCGCTGCGCGCCCATGACACATCGCTCCTGGTACGGAGCGATCCGCGTTATCTGCGCCGCATCGTGCAGAACCTGCTCGCCAATGCGATTCGCTACACGGCGAGAGGGCGGGTGGCGATCGGCGTGCGCCGCGCCGGCGATCGCGTTCGCATCGAGGTGTGGGACACCGGACCGGGCATCGCGGCCGAGCACCTCAACGAGATCTTTCAGGAGTTCCGCCGCATCCCCTCGGCGGCGGGGGGCGGCGAGCGGGGGCTGGGCATCGGCCTCGCCATCGTCGACCGCATCGCGCGGCTGCTCGATCATCCCGTCGGAGTGCGCTCCGCGCCGGGCAGGGGCTCGGTGTTTTCCGTGACTGTCCCGCTCTGCGGGCGGGAGAAGGCGCAGGCCGCGCCCCGGCCGGCCGGCGCAGCAGCCGGCCCGCTCGCCGGCCTCGCCGCGCTGTGCGTCGACAATGACTCCGCCATCCTCGAAGGAATGCGCCAGCTTCTGTCGGGCTGGGGTTGCGAGGTCGCGGCCGCGCGTTCGGGCGCGGAGGGGATCGTTGCGGCCGATCGGCTCGGCAGACCGCCCGATATTCTTCTCATCGACTATCATCTCGACGGGGAGGAGACCGGTTTCGACGCGCTGGCGCTGCTGCGCGCGCGCTTCGGCGAGGATGCGCCCTGCATCGTCATTTCCGCGGACAGCACGGACATGGTGAAACGGCGCGCGGAGGCGGCGGGCTGTCGCTTTCTGGCCAAGCCGGCGCGTCCGGCGGCGCTGCGCGCGCTCATCGCCGGCATGGTCGCCTCGCGGGCGTTGCGCGAGCCCGCCGAGTGAGAATCAAAAAAATCGTCAAAAACCGTCGCCGCGCCGATGCTCGGCAAGATCGAGTGTCTGCATCGCGGCGAGGATCTGGGTGCGCCGCTGCAGGCCGAGCTTCTTGAGAAGCGCAGTCGTGTGCGCCTTTACCGTGGAGATAGAGAGGTTGAGCTCATGCGCGATTTCCTTGTTGAGCTTGCCCTCGGCGATGAGGCGCAGCACGTTGAACTGCTGAGCGGACAGCCCCGCCAGCCGGCGGCCGAAATCGGTCTCCGATGACTCCTCGCCGCCCTCGGCGCCGGCGTTGTCCGGCGCCCAGCACGCGCCGGCGAGAATGGCGGCGATCGCCTCGCTGATGCGCGCCGGGGCGAGCGATTTCGGGATGTAGCCCGAAGCGCCGAAGGCGAGGGCCTTGCGCACGACGCGCGGCTCGTCGACGCCGGAGACGATGGCCACGGGCGTCTCCGGGCGCTGAACGCGCAAGTAGATGAGGCCGGAAAAGCCGTTCGCGCCGGGCATCAGAAGGTCGAGCAGCACGAGCTCGACCCCGCCGCGCGATTCAATGATCGCGACCGCCTCGTCGAGCGTGCTCGCCTGCAATATGTCGCAGCCCGGCGCGGCCGCGCGCACCGCCTCGCTCAGCGCCAGCCGGAACAGCGGATGATCGTCGGCGATGAGGATGCGCTGGCTTTCGGTCATCGCATGGGTTCAGGAATGCGCGGGCGCGCTAGGGTCAAAATGCGATTATTCCGCGGCCGCGACGCCCCGCTTTCGCGCCGCATTCGGCGCGAAAGCGGGAGCGCCCTGCCGGGCGGGGCGAAAATGATCGGCCGGTTCGTCGGAAAGCTCGACCGTAGGCCCCGCCACGCGCTTCGCTTTCCTCCTGCCAGCCGGTCATTTTCGCCTCCATCGCAGCCCGCGCGATAATTGAGTTTTGACCCTCGAGTCGCAGTCTCCATAACACGCGCCGGCGCCGGCTCGCATGCCCGGATCGCGCCGCCGCCCGCCCCGATTATGGACAAGCCCCGCGCGCCTCGCTATAAGCCGCGCTCCATGCCTGACGCGCTTCGCGCGAAACGGGCAGGGGGCCCAGGTAGCTCAGTTGGTAGAGCAGCGGACTGAAAATCCGCGTGTCGGTGGTTCGATTCCGCCCCTGGGCACCACTGAACCGCCCCGGGTTTGGCGGAGGCGATTGATTGTGAGTCCTACGCGGCCATCGGGGTTCCTTCAAGCTGCGCGTGAAAGCGGTCTTCGGCTTCGGCGGGCGGGATGTTTCCGATCGGCTCCAAGAGCCTTCGCTTGTTGAACCAGTCGACCCATCCGAGCGTCGCGAACTCGACGGCCTCGAAGCTGCGCCACGGCCTGCGCCGATGGATGAGTTCGGTCTTGTAGAGGCCGATCACCGTCTCGGCGAGCGCATTGTCGTAAGAGTCGCCGACGCTGCCGACGGAGGGCTCGATCCCCTCATCGACAGGGCGTTCCGTGTACTTGATCGAAACGTATTGCACGCCGCGATCGCTGTGATGAATGAGGCCGTTAGTCGGGCGCCTTTGCGCGACGGCCTGCTCCAGCGCATCGAGCCCGAACTGCGCTTCCATCGACCGCGAGACGCGCCAGCCGACGATCCGTCGCGCAAAGACGTCGATGACGAAGGCAGCGTAGACGAAGCCGCTCCAGGTCGAGACGTAAGTGAAATCGGCGACCCAGAGCCGGTTCGGCCGATCCGCCGAGACCTGGCGGCCTACCTTGTCGAGCGGGCACGGCGCCGCTTTGTCGCTGAATGTCGTCCTGACCGGCTTGCCGCGCACGGCGCCGGAAAGGCCCATCCTGCGCATCAATCGCTCGACCGTGCAGCGCGCAACCTCGACGCCCTCGCGCTGCAACTGCCGCCAGACCTTGCGCGCGCCGTAGACGGAGAAGTTCTCATCGAAGACACGGCGGATCTTCTCGCAGCGATCGGCGTCCCGGCGCGCGCGCCGATTGCCTCAAAGGATCGGCGCGGCGCGCCTGATGCGCGTAATAAGTCGACGGGGCGATCGCCAGCAGCCGGCAGATCGGCTCGACCCCGTATGATGCTTTATGTTCGTCGATAAACGCGATCATGGCTTGAACCGGCGGTCGAGCTCCGCCTGGGCAAAATAAGCAGAGGCCTTGCGGAGTATCTCATTGGCCTGCCGGAGCTCCCGGTTCTCCCGCTCCAGCGCTTTGAGCCGCGCGTTCGCATCCCCGCCAGTCGTCGCCGCGGCGCCGTTGCGCTCCGACGTCTTCACCCAACGCCGCAGCGTCTCCGACGTGCAGCCGATCTTCTCCGCGATCGAGGATATCGCCGCCCGGCGGGACCCGTAGTCGTTCTCATGATCAAGGACCATGCGCACCGCACGGTCGCGGATCTCAGCCGAATATCTCGGCAGCCTTCTTTCTGTATCCATGGCTCCATCCTCTCAAAGATTGGAGCCTCCGCCAAACCCGGCGCGGTTCAAAAGCGCCTATTTCGGGCGCAGCCGCAGACGGCGTGCGCTATCAGGGTTCGCAAAAACGTCGATAGAGAATGCCGATGATCTCGTGGGCCGTCCTATCCGCGATACGGTAATAGACCGACTGGGCGTCTCGGCGTGTAGCCACTAGGCCCTCCTGCCGCAAGCGGGCGAGGTGCTGGGAGACCGTGGCCTGCCGCATGCCGAGGGTTTCGGTAAGCTCCGAAACGGATTTCTCACCCTCGGCGAGCGCGCAAAGCAGCAGGAGCCTCGAGGGGCTCGCGATCGCCTTGAGCAGCTCGGAAGCAGCCTCGGCGTTTTGAGTCATTTTCTCAAGGGGCGCCATCTTGAACATTCATACATTCGAATATATAAATAGTTCAAGCCCGCAGCGAGCGGACGGCCGCGCGCCGTGGTTTGAGTCAGCGCAAGGCGTGGCCTGCGCGAGGAGGTTTAGAGAATGCAAAGCGGAAAGGAAACAGAGGAGCGCGACAATGAATATCGACCGCATGGTTTTCGCTTTCGCCGGCGCGCTCATCCTCACGAGCCTGTTTTTGGGACTGTGGGCGCACCCTTACTGGCTCGCTCTGACGGCTTTCGCCGGTCTTAACATGTTGCAGGCCGCGTTTACCGGGTTTTGCCCGGCGGCCAGAATTTTCAAGGCGCTCGGCTTCAGACCCGGTCCCGCCTTTAAGTAACCGACTGTCGACCAGGCATACTGGAAAGGCCACGCCGCTGTGAGAACGCCCTTCCTAACGGAACTGGCGACGAACCGCCCGGCACTGATGATGCAGCTCGCCGGCGTCTTCGCCGCGTTGATGGTTGCGCTCATCGCCGCGCCAACGCTCGCGCCGGAAACCTTCTCATTTCTTCAGCCGCTCAAGATCGACACCGATCCTGAGAATATGCTCGGCGAGGACGAGCCGGTGCGCGTTTATCATAACGCGATGAAGGACGAGTTCACGCTGCATGACCTCATTGTCGTCGGCGTCGTAGACCAGACGACTGCAGATGGAGTCTTCACGGCGCGAACGTTAAGCGATGTTTACGCGCTTACCGAATTCGCCAAGACCATCCGCTGGGAAGATGACGGTGCGACGGTCGGCGTTATCGGCGTCGACATAATCGCGCCATCGACCGTCGATAATATCGAGCAGGCGGGGCTCGGCTCAGTAAGTTTCGACTGGCTGATGCCGCGCCCGCCTGAAACGGACGAAGAAGCACGCGCCGTGCGCGCGCGCGCCGAGCGCATCCCCACACTGAAGGACACCCTTGTCTCCGGCGACGGGAAAGCGCTCGCGCTTTACATTCCCATTACCTCGAAAGATGCAAGCTACCGAGTCGCGCGCGCCCTGCGTGAGAAGATCGCCGATTTTGAAACCGGCGCAGAGTATTACATTACGGGTCTTCCGATCGCGCAGGATCAGTTCGGAGTGGAGATGTTCCGGCAGATGGCGATCTCCGCTCCGGCGGCGATGCTGCTCATCTTCATTCTCATGTGGCTCTTCTTCCGCAATGTGGGCCTGATCGTATCGCCGATGCTGGTTGCAATGATTTCCGTGATCGGCGCCATGGGACTTCTCGTCGCGACCGGCAACACCGTTCATATCATGAGCTCGATGATTCCGATCTTTGTGATGCCGATCGCCGTGCTCGATGCAGTACACATTCTGTCGGACTTCTATGACCGCTACCCGCAATACAAGGATCGGCGGCAAACGATATTCCATGTGATGAGCGAATTGTGGCGGCCGATGTTGTTCACGACCTTGACGACATGCGCCGGCTTCGCCTCGCTCGCCTTCACGCCCATTCCGCCGGTTCAGGTCTTCGGCGTGTTCGTTTCAATAGGAGTATTCTTGGCGTGGCTGTTCACCATCACGCTCATTCCAGCTTATGTGATGCTCATGCCGAAAAAAGCGCTGGAGAAATTCGGCGCCAAAGGGGCGGCTTCGGAAAGCCGGGAGGCTCGGGGACTGCTCGCTAGATTTCTACATGGCGTGGGGGATTTTGCTGTCGAGCGGCCAAAAGCGATCGTATCTATGCTCATCGTCGCTCTTGCCGTCTCCTTATACGGCGTTTCGCAGATCCGCATAAACGACAATCCCGTGAAATGGTTTGCGCCGGATCATCAGATCCGCGTTGCGGACAGGACGCTCAACGAGCGTTTCGCCGGAACCTACATGGCCTATTTGACGTTGGAGCCCGCCGCTGGCGCTGAAACACTCGCTGCGCTGGCGGCAGAGACCCGTCGGCTGATCGAAGCGCTTGACACCGATGCCGCCGCAGCGACGGCGGCGCGCATCCCTGAAGCTTTCGAGCAAGCCGACTCGTCCGAGCTTTTCCTCGCCACGCTGGAAGAACAGGCTCTCGAAGCGCGGGAGGCGGCTGGCGACGATGCGCAATGGTACGAATGGGACGACGTGCTTCTCGCTCTGGATCAGGCGCGTCAGACGGCCGACATCTTCAAGCGCCCGGACATGCTTCGATTTATCGAAGGCCTTCAGGCGCATCTCGAAGAGAAAGGGGTTGTTGGAAAAACGAACGCGCTTCCTGATATCGTCAAGACAGTGCATCGGGAGCTTCTCCTCGGAGAGAAGTCGGCCTTCCGCATTCCCGACAGCGCGAGCGCCGTGGCGCAAACGCTCATTACATATCAGAACAGCCATCGACCGCAGGATCTTTTCAAGCTCGTGACGCCCGATTTCCGCAAGGCGAACATTTGGCTGCAGCTCAAGAGCGGCGACAATATCGATATGAACCAGGTCATCGAGGAAGTCGACGCCTATATGGCTGCGAACCCTGCGCCGGTTGCATTGAAACACGACTGGTTCGGCCTCACTTACATCAACGTCATTTGGCAGAAGAAGATGGTATGGGGAATGTTGACAGCCTTTCTTGGCAGTTTTCTCATCGTCCTTATCCTGATGACATTTTTGTTCCGTTCGTTCTGGTGGGGGCTTGTGTCAATGGCGCCGCTAACAGTGACGATCGCCATGATATACGGAGTCATTGGCCTTATCGGAAAAGACTATGACATGCCTGTGGCCGTGTTGTCAGCGCTCAGTCTCGGCCTCGCAGTTGATTATGCGATTCACTTTAATGCGCGCAGTCGACAAATCTTCGAGCGACTGGGGACATGGCGCGAAACCGCGTCTATGACATTCGGGGAGCCCGCTCGGGCGATTATGCGCAACGTAATTGTCATCGGCGTAGGCTTTCTGCCGCTTCTGCTTGCGCCGCTCGTGCCGTATCAGACTGTCGGCATATTCATATCAGCGATCCTGTTGCTAGCCGGCGCGACGAGCCTGCTTGCTTTGCCGGCGATCATTACGCTGTTCGAAAAGACCCTGTTTCGAAAAAAGTCTGGAAAAGGAGAGTTTTATGTCCGCCATGCGAACTAGGTTGGCCGGCGCGCTTGCGCTAGCAGTTGCGGTCGTTCCTGCGTCCGCCGAAACCGATATTTCCGCCCAGGCGATCGTCAATAAGGCAAGCGCGGCGGCTTATTACCAGGGAGCAGACGGCAAGGCCACAGTTTCGATGACCATCGCGGACGCGCAGGGGCGCAAACGCACGAGGGAATTCGTGATCCTGCGGGCCGACGTCGATGACCTCGATAACGGCGAGCAGCGCTTTTACGTTTATTTCTCCAGACCCGCGGACGTGAATCGCACCGCTTTCCTGGTGTGGAAGCACGTCGGCTCAGACGACGACCGCTGGCTTTATCTTCCTGCGCTTGACCTCGTGAAGCGCATTGCGGCGAGCGACGAGCGAACGAGCTTCGTCGGATCTCACTTCTTCTACGAGGATGTCTCGGGCCGGAGCCCCGAAGAAGATACGCACATTCTCGTTGAGGAGACCGAAAATTACTACGTGATCGAAAGCGCTCCGAAGAAGCCGGATGCTGTCGAGTTTTCAAAGTATAAAAATTGGATACACAAGTCTACATTTATACCTGTCAAGACTGAATACTATGATCAATACGGCGAAGTCTACAGAACTTATTCGGCGTTGCGTGTCGAGGATGTCGAGGGTCATCCGACTGTCGTCGAATCGCGCATGGAAGACCGTAATATCGGCGGCGTGACTACAATGGTCTACCGCGCGGTCGATTACGACATCGGACTGCCGATGGATATTTTTTCAGAACGGTATTTGCGCACGCCGCCGCGCGAGCATCTGCGATAAGCGATGTTTCTGCGCGCTCTATACCTTGCTCTGACGCTCGCTCTCGTCGCGCCGTCCGTAGCGCAAGAACCGCCTCTGCCGACTGGACTCGCCGAGCCTGAAGAGAAGAAGAAGGAACAACCTGCCGAGGAGCCAGCCTTGCCGGCCGGTCTTGGCGGCGAACCGGCCGAAAAGGAAGCGCGGGCATGGCGAAACGAGGGCTCGCGGCCGGCCATATTCGGCGAGATCGCAGGTTTTGTGGAAGCGCGCGTCGGACCGCGGTTGCAGGAGGACCCGAACGAGGGAGCATTCACGATTGCAGAGACGCGGCTTCGCCTGGAGTCCGAGTGGCGTCCGGGCGATCTGGTTCTGCGCTTCGTCGGAGACGCCGTATATGACGAGGTCGATGATCGGCGAGAGCCTGATCTTGAGGCCGGCGAGGGCGCTTTTGATCTTCGTGAAGCGAACATCGTTTGGCGTCCGCTCGATTTCGTCGACATGAAAGCAGGTCGTCAAATTCTCACCTGGGGCGTCGGCGATCTCATTTTCATCAATGATCTGTTTCCAAAGGATTTCAGATCTTTCTTCATCGGACGCGATGACGAGTATCTGAAGGCGCCTTCGGACGCGATCCGCGTTTCTTTTTTCCATGATCTCGCCAATCTCGATATTGTCTATACGCCGCGTTTCGATGCAGACCGCTTCATAGACGGGTCAAGGCTTTCCTATTTCAATCCGCTCGGTGACCGCGTTGTAGGAAAGGGTTTCATCCTTGACTCTTTAACGCCTGACGAATGGTTCAGAGACGACGAATTCGCGGGAAGAATCTTTCGTAATATCGGAGCGTTCGAGAGTGCCGTTTACGGTTATATCGGCTATTTCAAGGCGCCGAACGGCCTGTCGCCGGAAGGCGAATTCGTTTTTCCGCGCCTTGCCGTTGTGGGAGCGAGTCTGCGCGGTCCGTTTCTGGGCGGCATTCTGACCGCTGAGATCGGCCGTTATTTTTCCCGCGACGATTCGGATGGCGACGACCCTCTGCTCCCGAACAGCGACCTCCGACTTCTTGTGGGTTTTGAGCGCGAGGCGGCGAGCGAGTTCACGGTCGGCTTCCAGTATTATGCGCAAGTAAGGTCGGATCATAATGCATTCCTGTCCGCCCTGCCGGTCGATGCTTCCTCCGAGCCGTGGACGCGCCACCTCCTGACCATGAGACTGACCAAGCTCGCGTTGAATCAGAACCTGACCTTGAGCGCGTTCAATTTCTGGAGTCCAAATCAGGACGACGGTCATTTGCGTCTGCGCGCAAGCTACAAGCTGACCGATGACTGGCTTGTGGAGGCCGGCGGGAATTTATTCTATGGTCCACGTAAAGACGTTTTATTTAGTCAGCTTACAGATAATACAAATATATTTTTCGCGGTGCGCCGTAGCTTCTAGACAGGTTCGGAGAGGGACAAGACCATGGCGACGATAGCAATCTTAGGCGGCGGCCTCGGCGGGGTGATGATGGCTTACGAAATGCGCAAGGAGGCGCGGAAGTCGGATCGGGTGATGCTTGTCTCTGACAGGTCGTCATTCCAGTTCACGCCCTCTAATCCATGGGTCGCCGTGGGCTGGCGCAAGCCGGAGGACATTCAGATTCCGCTTGAGACTCCCATGAAGCGGAAAGAAATCGATTTCATTCATAAGGCCGCGGCGAAGGTGAACCCCTCGGAGAATAGGATTGTTTTAAGCGACGGCGAGATGCTCGATTACGATTATCTCGTCATCGCGACGGGGCCGGAACTCGCCTTCGACGAAATCGAGGGATTGGGTCCGAAAGGATTTACGCAATCGATTTGCACGACCGAACATGCCGCCAGGGCCGGCGAAGCGTTTGATGCGTTCGTTAAAAATCCGGGACCGGTCGTCGTCGGCGCATCTCAAGGCGCGTCATGCTTTGGTCCAGCCTATGAATTCGCTTTCATTCTTGATACGGAGCTTAGACGTCGTAAGATTCGCGATAGGGTTCCCATGACTTTCATCACCAGCGAACCTTACATTGGCCACCTCGGACTTGACGGCGTAGGCGACACGAAAAGCCTCATGGAGTCGGAGCTGCGTGACCGGCATATCAAATGGATCGTCAACGCCAGAATCGCCAAGGTCGAGCGCGACAGGATGAGCGTTGAAGAGATCGGCTCCGACGGCGGCATCGTTGCAAGCCATGAATTGGATTTCCATTATGCGATGATTCTGCCGGCGTTCCGGGGGGTGGAGGCGGTGCGCGATATCGACGGCCTCGTCAATCCCCGCGGATTCGTGCTCGTCGACAAGCATCAGCAAAATGAAACGTTTACAAACGTCTTTTCGGTCGGGGTGTGCGTGGCCATTCCCCCGGTTGGAAAGACGCCGGTCCCGGTCGGCGTGCCGAAAACCGGCTTCATGATCGAATCGATGGTCGCAGCGACGGCGAAGAATATCGCAGCGCTGATCGAAGGACGCTCCCCTGAAAACGAAGCGACATGGAACGCGGTTTGCCTCGCCGATTTCGGGGACGGCGGCGTCGCTTTCGTCGCCATGCCGCAGATCCCGCCGCGTAATGTCAATTGGTCAGCGCAAGGAAAGTGGGTTCACATGGCGAAGGGCGCATTTGAGAAATATTTTTTGCGAAAAGTTCGCCGCGGAAACCCTGAACCGATATATGAAAAAGCAGTTCTGAATCTGATGGGCGTTCACAAGCTGAAAGGGTAAGCGCGATTCGCCGTTCATGCAGAAACGAAAGAGGCCGCCATGAAATATTACATCGCAAAAATCGTAGATGCGCCGTTTGATGAAGCGAAAGCGAAAATGATCGAGTCCCTCGCCGCTGAGGGATTCGGCGTGCTTTCAGAAATCGACGTCAGTCAGACGCTGAAAGCAAAACTCAACGTCGAGTTTCCGCGATATGTAATCCTCGGCGCCTGCAATCCTAAGCTTGCTCATCAAGCGCTGAAGGCGGAAGAAAGGGTAGGCGTCATGCTTCCGTGCAACATTGTTCTGCGCGAGCTCCAAAATGACGGCGTCGAAATCGCGGCGATCGATCCGACGGCTGCGATGGCGATCATCGGCAATCCTTCGCTTGAGAAAATCGCCGACCAGGCGCGCGAGAGGCTGCGCCGCGTTGTCGGCGCTTTTTGAGCATGGCGTTCGCCTGGCGCCGCTGTGAAAATGCGTCGGCGGGTTGGCGGAGCATCCCGCCGCAGGCGGAAAGCGGCTAAACACGCATCATGCCTGCTGCGCAATGCCAAGACGGGCGCCGATCGCCGGGCTGCGTTTCAGGACGTCCGCGAGCGTCTTGCGGTCGAGCGCCTTGAGGAATGCGGCGAGGGCGTCGTGGAAAACGCCCGTCAACGCGCAGGCGCCGGCGATGGGACAGGTGTTGGTCTTGCGGTCGAAACACTCGACCAGCCGCAGATCGTCTTCATAGCGTCTGACCACGTCGCCGATATTGATGTCTTTCGGCGCCCGGGCGAGGGCGAGCCCGCCCTGGCGGCCCCGCACGGTGGTCACGAAGCCGTCCTTTCCGAGCTGGTGAACGACCTTCATGAGATGATTTTCCGATATGCGGTAATGCGCCGCGACTTCCCGGATGGTGGCGAGTTCGTCGCGCTTGAGGCCGAGATACATCAGCACCCGCAGCGCATAATCGGTGAACAGGGTCAGTCGCATGGTTGTGTCCGTTTGTGAAGGCTAAAGGAGTATCCTGAGGTAAGCTTTTGGCAAGCACGGCGCGGGCGCGGCCGGATCAGGGCGCATCTGGCCGGGTGAGCACGAACAGGGCCGCCCCGCCCAGCACAAGCGCCTGAAGGACGAGGGGCCATGCGCCCGCGCCGAGCGCAATGCTGAACGCGAAAGCGAACGCCATGACGGCGACCGCAAGAATCTTCGCGCGTCGTCCGATCGCGCCATGCCGGCGCCAGTTGTCGATCAACGGCCCGAAATGGGGGTGGGCGAGCAGCCAGTCGTGAAGCCGCGGCGAGGATCGCGCGAAGGCGAAGGCCGCCAGAAGAAGAAACGGGGTCGTCGGCACAAGCGGCAGCACGGCGCCCGCCGCGCCGGCGGCGAGGCATCCGAAACCGAGCAACAGCCATAAAGGTCGCGCATTCATTCGTTCGTCTTTTCGCTCGAGCAGGCGCAGGCGCAAAGGGCCGCCTCCAACAACAGGCCGTCCAGCAAGGGGGCGAATTCCAGCGGCCGCTGTTCATGCGCGGGCGGCGCGACTGTCGGATGCATCTCCGTCTGCGCGCCTCGCCCGTCAGGCGTCGCCGACCATGTTTTGAAAAGGAAAGGCATCGTCGTCTCGCTCGCAGATAAGATGTATTTACAATACATCTATAATGCGCTACACGCCGCCTGTGAAGACCGAGACGGACGAAAAGAGGAGTGAACTTCGAACATGATCGGCGCCAGACGCGACGAGGCCGCAGCCAGAATCGCGCATGAAACCGGCATCGACGAAGCGATGATCGGCCGGCTCGTGCGGCGTTTTTACGACAAGGTCAGGGCCGATCCGCTGCTCGGTCCCGTTTTCGATGCGCGCATCGACGACTGGGATGGACATCTTCAGCGCATGTGCGCGTTCTGGTCGTCGGTGGCGCTGATGACTGGCCGGTATCACGGCCGGCCGATGGAAAAGCACATGCTTCTGCCGGTCGACGCGGCGCATTTCGACCGCTGGCTGACGCTCTTCCGAGCGACTGCGGCGGAGGTCTGCCCGCCCGCCGCAGCGGCGCATTTCATCGTTCGCGCGCAGCGCATCGCCGAGAGCCTCGAGCTTGGCGTGGCCGGCTTCAGCGGCGTCATGCTGCGCAAGGGCGAGCGTTTCCGCCGCGCCGCGACAGCGTCCGAAAAATAATGTGCACGGATGAAACGCCATGACAGACATTGCGATCGCCCGCGGGCTTCACGTTCTCGCCGTCGTGCACTGGATCGGCGGGGTGTTCATGGCGACGGCGGTGATTCTGCCTGCGATCGCGCGTCTGGCCGAGCCGGAGCGCCGCGTCGCCCTGTTCGAGGCGGTGGAGAGGCGGTTCTCCTCTCAGGCGAAGCTGTCGGTGACTCTGGCGGGGCTCACCGGTTTTTACATCACGCATCGCTACGACGCCTGGGGCCGGTTTCTCGATCCCGGATATTGGTGGATGCATGCGATGACGCTCGTGTGGGCCCTCTTCGCTTTCGTTCTTTTCGTCGCCGAACCTCTGTTTCTTCACGCGTGGTTCCGCCGCCGCGCCGCTGCAGCGCCGGAATCGACTTTCATGTTGATACAGCGTTTCCATTTTTGTTTGCTGATCGTCAGTCTCGTGACGATAGGCGCCGCCGTGCTTGGCGCGCACGGCATTCTTTTCTAGGGCGGGTTATGATCGAAAGTTGCACGCCAGTCCTTACGCCGCAGCTCCCAATACATGGACGGGCGGCGAGCGCCTTCGGCTGTGATGCAAATCCTGTCGGCGCCCCGTGTAAAGCCAAGATGCGCAAGCAGCCGCGACGTGCGGATATTGTCGAGCGCGTTCGTCATGGCGATCAGCCGTATGCCAATCGTCTCGAAAAGCCAGAAGAAGAGGGCGGCCGCCCCGCACGAACCCAGCGAGGCCGACTGAAGATCGGCGCGAATGCCGCCGCCAAATTCGGCCGAAGCGCGCTCGGGCCAGACATGAAGATCGACGAAGCCGGAAAGCGCGCTTTCGCGGTCGCGTGCGACCATCAAGAGGCCTTCGCCGCGCGCCGCTTCAGCGGCATGAGCGTCGATCCATTGCGCAATCCAGTCGGCATGTACGGGCTTGGGAATGGTGTAGAGCGGGCCGCTGACGCGCGGATCGGAAAGTAGGGCATGGAGCGCTTCCGCATCGGCGGCTCTGGCTGGGCGATAGGCGCCGTAAGGCGTGTCGACCCAACGCGCAGATCGTATGGCGCGGCGAATCGCTTCGGCTTCTTCCGGCGAGGCGCGCAGGATGGTGTCGGGCGGCTGCGCCATTGCGCGATCTCTGGGGCTGCTCGGCGAGTATATCCCGGGCGTCAGCGCGCCGCAGCTTCCCGATGCAGTCTGCATCCGGCAAGGGTAGAGGGGCGTAATGCCATCCGTTGAAAAAATCCGCGCATACGCCGGGCCGGCGCTATTCAGTTTCGGCTTTCGGCCGTTCTTCCTCGCGGGCGCGCTCCTCGCCGGCCTTCTGCCTGTCGTCACGGCGGCGGCGCTTGGCGGCCGGTTCGAGGTCGGCGGCGCCTACGGTCCTTTCGCCTGGCACGGCCACGAGATGGTCTACGGCTATCTCGCCGCCGTCATTGCGGGGTTTCTCACGACCGCCGTGCCGAACTGGACGGGGCGAATGCCCGTCGTCGGCGCCCCGCTCGCCGGGAGCTTGCTGATCTGGCTTGCGGGCCGGATCGCCGTCGCCATGTCCGGCGCGTTCGGCTTATGGGCCGCCGCCGCGATCGACGTCGCCTTTCTTCTCGGCGTTAGCTTCTTCGTATGGCGCGAGATCGTCGCCGGCAGGAACTGGCGCAATCTGCCGGTCTGCGCGCTGCTGACGCTGTTCGCCGCCGGCGATATTATCTGGCACGGGGAGCAGTTGTCGGGCGCGCAGACGGGCCTCGGCTATCGCTGGGGCCTCGCCGGGGTCGCGATGCTGCTTGCGCTGATCGGGGGGCGGATCACGCCGAGCTTCACGCGCAACTGGCTCGCCAGAACCGGGCGCGCGCCGATAAAGGCCGGCGTCGGGGCGATCGACAGTGTCGCGCTCGCGCTGGCTGGCGCGGCCATGGCGGTCTGGACGGTCGCGCCGTTCGGGCCGCTTACGGGGATTCTCCTGGTTGTTGCGGGCGTCGCCCATCTCCTCCGGCTTTCCCAGTGGGGAGGCCTGCGGACCTTCGCCGAGCCGCTCGTGACGATCCTTCACGTCGGCTATCTCTGGCTGCCGGCGAGCTTCCTGATGCTGGGTCTGTCCGCTCTGGCGCCGGGCGCCGTTCCGCCGATGGCGGCGCTCCATGCGCTCGCCGCCGGAGCGGCCGGCGTGATGACTCTCGCGGTGATGACGCGCGCGACGCGCGGCCATACGGGCCGCCCGCTCGTCGCCGACGGCTGGACGGTCTTAATTTATGCGCTCGTCAATCTCGGCGCTGCGCTGCGCGTCGCGGCGCCGTTCCTGCCCGTCGAGTATGCATTGGCGGTTGGAGCCTCCAGCGGCCTGTGGAGCGCGGCGTTTCTGCTCTTCGCCATCGTATACGGACGTTATCTCATCGCGCCTCGGCCGGGACGGGCGACGTGACATCTTCGACCCAGCTCAAAGCGGCGACGGCGCGGGGAAAGCCGAGCGTTGTGACCGCGAGGAGCGCGGCCTGTTTAAGCTCTTCCGGGCTGAAGCCTTCGTCAAGCGCCCGGCGGACATGGCTGTGCACCGCGCCTTCCGAACCTGCGCCGATCGCGAGGCCGAGCTTGACGAGGCGACAGGCGCGGGCGTCAAGGGGGCCCGCCTTCGCCGCCGCTTCGCCGAGCGCGGCGTAAGCGCTCCAAAGCTCCGGATAGTTCTGCGCGACGTCCCCCGCGGCGGCGGGCAGCGAAGCCTTTTTCACCACTTGAGCCTCCTTGTTACCGCAGATCGATCAGACGAGAGGGTTTCGCTAGCGTTTCGAGATCCTTGATATTGTCGAGCCGGACGTCCGCCCCGCTGACCCGCACGCCATAAGGTTTGAGCGTGGCGAAGGCGCGCGAGAGGTTTTCCGGCGTCATGCCGAGCATCGAGGCGAGCACGCGCTTTTCAACCGGTATGGTGAACCGGCCTTCGCCGCCCTGCCGGGCGTTCTGGACGAGCAGATAGTTCGCGAGGCGCTCGACCGCCGAGCGCAGTTTGAGATTCTTATAGGCGCGCACGACACCGTGATAGCAGCCGGCGAGCTCGAGCACCGCCATTTGGGAGAAACTCGCGTCCTGCTCCATCGCGTCGCGGACGTTCCGGGAGGGAATCATCAAAATGCGGGAAGGAGCCAGCGTTCGGGCGGAGAGGTGATAAGGGCTGTCGAGAAGCGCGGAGGCGAGCACGAATGTCGCCACCGGCCGGATCAGGGTCATCGTTCCTTCGCGGTTGTTCGCAGAGGCGAAAAGCTCGACCTGCCCTTCGATGAGCACATGCAGAAAATCAGTCGGGTCGGTTTCGGAAAACAGAATAACGGAAGCCGGGAAACGCTGAAGATACGAACCAGTGAGCAACGTCTCAAAATGGGCCTCTTCCATCCCTGAAAACAGCCTGAGGCCGCGAACCGTCTGCTTGTCGTTGTCGCGCATGCGGGTCTCCGGCGAGTTGGGGGCGCAGGATAGGGTCTCGATTCTTCGTCTCTGGACTTGATTATTGTCAAGCGAAATCGGTCGCCAGGTCAATTCGGCGCGCGCATAAATAACGCCCTCAATCGACGTCCATCAATCGCCCGGGCGAAATCGCGCGCGGCCGGGCTTGTTTCTTCGATTCCGTTGCGATTTTCGCGTCGCGCCGGCTTGCGGCGCGCGCGTCCCGTACGGACTATCAGGTCGTTGTCAGGCATCCAGAGATCGCTTTCTGCCGATCGCAAGTCGGGGCGGACCTTGAAAAACCTTGCGCATGTTTCGACAGGCGAGCAGCGGCGTGCGCTGTGGCTCAGCACATTCGCTTTCACGGCATGCTTCGCCGTGTGGACCATCTTTTCGATCATCGGCTTGCAAATCAAAGAAGATCTGGGGTTGAGCGAAACGCAGTTCGGCCTGCTCATCGGCACGCCGATCCTGACGGGTTCTCTATCCCGGCTAATTCTCGGAATCTGGGCCGATCAGCATGGCGGGCGGATCGTCTATACGATGGTGATGTTGTCGGCGGCCATCGCGACCGCGCTTTTGACGCTTGCCGAGACCTATCCGCAGTTTCTTCTCGCCGCGCTGGGGGTTGGTCTTGCGGGCGGATCATTCGCGGTGGGCGTCGCCTATGTGTCGAAGTGGTTTCCGACCGAGAAGCAGGGAACTGCGCTCGGCATATTCGGCGCGGGTAATGTCGGCGCGGCGGTGACGAAGTTCGCCGCGCCCTTCGTGATGGTGGCGTACGGATGGGAGACGGTCGCCCAGGTTTGGGCCGGAGCGCTTGCGGTGATCGCCGTCGCCTTCTGGCTTTTTGCGAAGGACGATCCCGAACGCGCGGCGCGACGAGAGGCGGGCGCGAAGCCCAGAAGTTTCGCCGAGCAGTTCAAACCGCTGGCCAATCTGCAGGTCTGGCGGTTTTCGCTCTACTATTTCTTCGTGTTCGGCGCTTTCGTAGCGCTCGCCCTGTGGCTGCCGCGCTATCTCGTGGGCGTTTATGGACTCGACGTCAAGCAAGCGGGCATGATCGCTGCGTTCTATTCGATCCCGGCGAGCCTTTTCCGCATCTATGGCGGTCATCTATCGGACGCGCACGGGCCTCGCAAAGTAATGTACTGGACGTTCGGCGCCTCGATCGTCGCGCTGTTCATGCTCTCTTATCCGAAGACGGATTACATCATTCACGGCATCGAGGGACCGATCGCGTTTTCGACGGAGATGGGACTCGTTCCCTTCATCGTGCTCATCTTCGTGCTCGGCTTCTTCATGTCGCTCGGAAAGGCGGCGGTCTACAAGCATATTCCGGTCTATTATCCGGAGCATGTGGGCGCGGTCGGCGGCCTCGTCGGCATGATCGGCGGCCTCGGCGGGTTCGTTCTGCCGATTCTGTTCGGCGTCATGAACGATCTTACCGGCATCTGGACGAGCTGCTTCATGCTTCTCTTCGCCATCGTGGCGACGGCGCTCATATGGATGCATATGGCGGTCCTGCGCATGGAGCGTCAGGCGCTTGGGCCGGAGCTCGAGGCGCTGCCGCAATTCCCCGAGATGCAGGAGATCCATACGCCCGAGCGCGGCAGGGCGATCGGTCCCGTACTTGAAGACTGGCGCCCCGAAGACGAGACGTTCTGGCGCGAGAAGGGCAGGCGCATCGCCAACCGCAATCTCTGGATCTCGATCCCCGCGCTGTTCCTCGCTTTCGCGGTGTGGATGGTCTGGAGCGTCGTCGTCGCAAAGCTGCCGGCGATCGGTTTCGACTACGCGACCGATCAGCTGTTCTGGCTGGCGGCGCTGCCGGGGCTGTCCGGCGCGACGTTGAGGATTTTCTATTCCTTCATGGTCCCGATTTTCGGCGGCCGGCTGTGGACGACCTTGACGACGGCCTCCCTTCTCGTCCCCGCTTTCGGCATCGGCTACGCGGTGCAAAACCCGGATACGCCTTATGTAATCTTCGTCGTGCTGGCGCTTCTGTGCGGCCTCGGCGGCGGCAATTTCTCTTCATCCATGGCGAACATCAGCTTCTTCTTCCCGAAAGCCGAGAAGGGCAACGCGCTCGCGCTCAACGCCGGTCTCGGCAACCTGGGCGTCAGCGCCATGCAGTTCGTCGTGCCCTTGGCCATTACCGCGGGCGTTTTCGGCGCGATTGGCGGCGATCCGCAGATCACCTCTGAGGGCGAGCGGCTTTGGCTGCAAAATGCAGGTTTCATCTGGGTTCCGTTTCTGCTCGTCGCGACGGCGGCGGCCTGGCTCGGCATGAACGACATCGCCTCGGCGAAAGCGTCCTTCGCCGAGCAGTCGATCATCTTCACCCGTCGGCACAACTGGATCATGTGCCTGCTTTATACAGGAACCTTCGGTTCATTCATCGGCTACTCGGCCGGCTTTCCGCTGCTGATCAATCTGGAATTTCCGGAAAGGAACGCGCTGCAGTTTGCGTTTCTCGGCCCGCTTGTCGGCGCGTTGTCGCGCTCCATGACCGGCTGGGTCGCCGATCGCTGGGGCGGCGCGCGAGTCACTTTCTGGGTGTTCGTCCTTATGATGCTCGGCGCGGCGGGCGTTCTTTACTTCCTCGACGTCAAGCATCAACCGGGCGCGTTCTGGGGCTTCTTCGCCATGTTCATGCTGCTCTTCTTCGCCAGCGGCGTGGGCAACGCGTCGACCTTCCAGATGATCCCGGTCATCATGCGCGAGGAAACGCCGCGCCTGATGCCGCATCTCTCGCCGCAGGAGCAGATGCGCCAGGCTGAGAAGGAATCCGCTGCGATCATCGGCTTCACCGCCGCCATCGCCGCTTATGGCGCGTTCTTCATCCCGAAGGCCTACGGCACGTCGATCTCGATGACCGGCGGGCCCGCCGCAGCATTGTGGGGCTTTCTCCTATTTTACGCCGTTTGCGCCGCCGCGACATGGTTCTTCTACGCGCGAAAAGGCGGCCTTCTGCATGACATCGAACGCAGCCGCGCAAGGTCGACTGGCGTCGCGCTCTCGACGCCCCAGGGAGGAACCGCATGAGCCACATCCTGAACCGGCTGACCTTCTTCAAGAATCGCGCAGGCTCGTTTTCCGGCGGGCATGGCGTCGTCACGAGGGAAGACCGCTCTTGGGAGGACGCCTATCGCAAGCGCTGGCAGCACGACAAGATCGTGCGCTCGACGCACGGGGTGAACTGCACCGGCTCCTGCTCGTGGAAGATTTACGTCAAGGGCGGCATCGTCACCTGGGAGACTCAGCAGACGGACTACCCCCGCACGCGTCCCGATCTGCCCAATCATGAGCCGCGCGGCTGTTCGCGCGGCGCGAGCTACAGCTGGTATCTCTATTCCGGCAACCGGCTGAAATTTCCGCTTATCCGTTCGCAACTCCTGAAAGCCTGGCGCGCGGCGCGCGCGACCCTGACCCCCGTCGCCGCGTGGGCGTCGATCGTCGAAAACCCCGAAACGCGCGCCGCCTATGTGAAAAAGCGCGGCCTCGGCGGTTTCGTGCGCGCAAACTGGAACGAGGCGAACGAGATCATCGCGGCGGCGAACGCTTATACGGCGAAAAAATACGGTCCCGACCGGGTCATCGGCTTTTCGCCCATTCCGGCCATGTCGATGATCTCCTACGCGGCGGGATCGCGTTATCTGTCCCTGCTCGGCGGCGTCTGCATGAGCTTCTATGACTGGTATTGCGACCTGCCGCCTTCTTCGCCGCAGACATGGGGCGAGCAGACGGACGTTCCAGAGAGCGCCGACTGGTACAATTCAGGTTTTCTGATTCTCTGGGGCTCGAACGTGCCGCAGACGCGCACGCCGGACGCTCATTTCTATACGGAGGTGCGTTACAAAGGGGCAAAGAGCGTCGTCGTGTCGCCGGATTATTCCGAAGCGTCCAAGTTCGCCGATATCTGGCTGTCGCCGAAGCAGGGCACGGACTCCGCCCTTGCGCTGGCGCTGGGCCATGTCGTCCTCAAGGAGTTTTATATCGATCGGCAGGTTCCCTATTTTCAGGATTATGCGCGCCGATACACCGACATGCCGATGCTGGTGCGGCTTGAGAAGAAGGACGGCCGGCTGGTTCCGGGCCGATTCGTGCGCGCATCGGACTTCGACGACGCGCTCGGCGAGACGAATAACGCAGAGTGGAAGACCGTCGTCATTGATGAGGCGACAGGGCGCGTCGCTGCGCCGCGCGGTTCCATCGGCTTCCGTTGGGGCGAACAAGGAAAATGGAATCTTGAAGAAAAGGCCGGCGACGGCGCGCCCCTGCGCCCCCGCCTTTCGCTGATCGACGCGCGCGACGAGGCCGTCGATGTCGCCTTCCCCTATTTTGGCGGCCGCGCGCACGAGTATTTCGAGCATGTGGAGCATCCGGAGATTCTGGAGCGACGCGTTCCGGCCCGGCGCATGGCGCTGAAAGACGGCGAAACGCTCGTCGCCACGGTATTCGATCTTTTTCTCGCCAATTATGGAGTCGACCGCGGGCTCGGCGGGGCGAACGTCGCAAAATCCTACGACGACAACGTTCCGTATACGCCTGCATGGCAGGAGAAGATCACCGGCGTTGCGCGCGAGCAGGCGATCATGGTCGCGCGCGAGTTCGCCCGAAACGCAGAGGTCACGAACGGCAAGTCCATGGTCATTCTCGGGGCCGGCCTTAATCACTGGTACCACATGGACATGAATTATCGCGGCATTATCAACCTGCTGGCGATGTGCGGCTGCGTCGGCCAGTCTGGAGGCGGATGGTCGCATTACGTCGGACAGGAGAAGCTTCGGCCCCAGACAGGCTGGCTGCCGCTCGCTTTCGCGCTCGACTGGGCTAGGCCACCGCGCCAGATGAACTCGACTTCGTTCTTCTATGCGCATACGGATCAGTGGCGTTATGAAACGCTTGACGTAAAGGAAATTCTATCCCCGCTCGCGCCGCAGGGACGCTGGAGCGGGGCGCTCATCGACTTCAACGCCCGTGCCGAGCGCATGGGCTGGCTTCCTTCCGCCCCTCAGCTCGAACGCAATCCTCTCGAAGTCGCGCGCGAGGCAAGGAAAGCGGATCTCGACGCTAAGGACTATGTTGTTCGAGAACTCAAGTCAGGCGCGTTGAGGCTATCCTGCGACGACCCCGACAATCCTATAAACTGGCCGCGCAATCTTTTTGTGTGGCGCTCGAATTTGCTAGGCGCATCCGGCAAGGGCCATGAATATTTTCTCAAGCATCTCGTCGGCGCGTCGCATGGCGTGCAAGGCAAGGATCTGGGAGAAACAGGCGGCCAGAAGCCCGAGGAGGTTGTTTGGCGCGACGAAGCGCCGGAAGGAAAACTCGACCTTCTCGTGACGCTCGACTTCCGCATGTCGACGACATGCGTCTACTCGGACATCGTGTTGCCGACTGCGACATGGTATGAGAAGCACGATCTCAACACTTCCGACATGCATCCTTTCATTCATCCGCTTACGGCGGCGGTCGATCCGTTATGGGAAAGCCGTACGGACTGGGCGATTTTCAAAGGAATCGCGGAGGCGTTCTCTCGCGTTGCGCCGGAAGTTCTGGGCGTGGAGGAGGATGTGGTGCTCACGCCCATTCTGCACGACACGCCGGGCGAGATCGCGCAGGCGACGGACGTGAGGGACTGGAAGCGAGGCGAGATCGAGCCCGCACCCGGCAGGACCATGCCGCAGATTGCCGTGGTCGAGCGCGACTATCCAAATCTCTACAAACGCTTCACCGCGCTAGGGCCGCTGATGACGCAGATCGGCAACGGCGGCAAGGGCATCAGCTGGAACACGGAACATGAAGTCGAGGCGCTCAGGTGCCTCAACGGCGAGGTGACCGAGGAAGGGCCGACCAAAGGGCTGCCGCGTATCGAGAGCGACATTGATGCGACGGAAGTCGTGCTGATGCTCGCCCCGGAGACGAACGGCGAGGTCGCAGTGAAGGCCTGGGAGGCGCTTGGAAAGGCGACGGGGCGCACGCATGCGCATCTCGCCGTCCCGAAAGAGGACGAGAAGATCCGCTTCCGCGACATCGTCGCCCAGCCGCGCAAGATCATCTCTTCGCCCATTTGGTCGGGAATCGAATCGGAGAAGGTCTGCTACAACGCCGGCTACACTAACGTTCATGAACTGATCCCCTGGCGCACGCTGACAGGGCGCCAGCAGCTTTATCAGGATCATCTGTGGATGCGCGCCTTCGGCGAAGGTTTTTGCGTCTATCGACCGCCTATCGATACCAAAACCATCAAGCCTATGCTGGCCGAACGCTCGAACGGCGAGAAGGAAATTGTTCTCAACTTCATCACGCCGCATCAGAAATGGGGCATACATTCTACTTACACGGATAATCTTCTTATGCTCACCCTTTCGCGCGGCGGTCCCATCGTGTGGATTAATGAAGACGATGCGAGAAAGGCCGGAATCGAGGATAATGACTGGATCGAGGCCTACAATCTGAACGGCGCGCTGACCGCGCGCGCCGTCGTCTCGCAACGGGTCAAGCCTGGGATGATGCTGATGTATCACGCGCAGGAGAAGGTGGTGAACGTGCCGGGATCGGAGATCACCGGCCAGCGCGGCGGCATCCACAATTCGGTGACGCGCGCTGTGCTGAAGCCGACGCATATGATCGGCGGATATGCGCAACTTTCCTATGGATTTAACTATTATGGCACTGTCGGTTCGAACCGGGACGAATTTGTTGTTGTCCGGAAAATGAAGAATGTCGACTGGATGGACGAACCGGCGAAACCGCATATGGAGGCGGCGGAATGAAGATTCGCGCGCAACTGAGCATGGTGCTCAATCTCGACAAATGCATCGGCTGTCACACCTGCTCCGTTACCTGCAAAAACGTGTGGACGAGCCGCGAAGGCGTTGAATACGCCTGGTTTAACAATGTCGAATCGAAACCGGGCGTTGGTTACCCGGATGATTGGGAGAATCAAGGGCGCTGGAACGGCGGTTGGGTACGGAAGAAGAGCGGCAAGCTTGAACCGAAAATGGGGGGCAAGCTCGCCGTTCTGTCGAAGATCTTCGCCAATCCCGATCTTCCGGAAATCGACGACTACTACGAACCTTTCACCTTCGATTACGAGCATCTGCAAAAGGCGCCGGAGATGAGGGCGGCGCCTACCGCGCGTCCGCGCTCTCTCGTCACCGGCGAGCGCATGGAGAAGGTGAGCAAAGGACCGAACTGGGAGGAGATTCTCGGCGGAGAATTCTCCAAGCGTTCAAAGGATTACAATTTCGAAAAGGTCGAGAAGGAAATCTACGGCCAGTTCGAGAACACTTTCATGATGTATCTGCCGAGATTGTGCGAGCATTGCCTTAATCCCGCCTGCGTCGCAGTGTGTCCCTCAGGCGCGATCTACAAGCGCGAGGAGGACGGCGTCGTTCTGATCGATCAGAACAAGTGCCGAGGCTGGCGCATGTGCGTTTCGGGCTGTCCGTATAAGAAGATTTATTATAACTGGCGATCCGGCAAATCCGAGAAGTGTACGCTCTGCTATCCGCGTCTTGAAGCGGGTCAGCCGACGGTGTGCTCGGAGACATGCGTCGGGCGCATCCGTTATATCGGCGTCGTCCTTTATGATGCGGACAGGATCGAAGAGGCCGCCAGCGTCGAAAAACCAACCGACCTTTATCAAAGCCATCTCGATGTCTTTCTCGATCCGAATGATCCGGAGATCGCCGCGCAGGCGCTCGCCGACGGCGTGCCGCAGGCCTGGATCGACGCCGCCCGCCGCTCGCCCATCTGGAAGATGGCGATGGAATGGAAGATCGCCTTTCCGCTGCACCCGGAATATCGCACCCTGCCGATGGTGTGGTATGTGCCGCCCCTGTCGCCGATCCAGTCCATGGCGCAGGCTGGCGCTTTCGGCGAAAGGGGCGACATGCCGAGAGTGCGCGATCTGCGCATTCCGCTCAAATATCTCGCCAACATGCTGACGGCCGGCGACGAGGAGCCCGTCGCGCAGGCGCTCGAAAAGCTTATCGCCATGCGCGCCTATATGCGCTCCAAGTCATATGAGGGCGCGCCTGACGAGTCCATTCCAGCGAAAGTCGGCATGACAGGGGGCGAGATCGACGAAATGTACAGGCTGATGGCGATCGCCAATTATGAGGACCGCTTCGTCATTCCGACGACGCACCGCGAATACGCCGAGGACGCATATAACCTGCGCGGGGAATGTGGTTTCAGCTTCGGCGAGGGGTGCGGCGAGCCCAAGCGCGCCATCCAGTGGACGGGCCTGTTCGCCAAAACCGGCCAGAAAGAAACGGCGTAGGAGGCTGCGATGACCAACACCTTCAAGGCCCTGAGCGCTTTGCTCGCTTATCCGACAGCGGAAATTAGAGAGGCGGCGGAGGATATTCGCGCTATAATTCATGACGAAAGGCTGGCGCCCATCTGGGCGTTAAATCGGCTTGACCGGTTGATCGACGAGCTGGAGTCGCTCGACCTGTACGAGCTGCAGGAACGCTATGTGTTCCTGTTCGACCGCACGCGCTCGCTGTCTCTGCATTTGTTCGAGCATGTGCACGGGGAATCCCGCGATCGCGGCCAAGCGATGGTGGACCTCAGAGCCCTTTATGAGCGCGCCGGCCTTGAAATCGCTGCGAATGAGCTTCCCGATTATATTCCGTTGTTTCTCGAGTTTCTGTCGACGCGGCCGATCGGGGAGGCGCGCGCGCTGCTGGCCGAGCCCATTGCGGTGATCGTTGCGCTGAAGGAACGTCTTATGCGGCGGAAAAGCCCTTATGCGACGGTTTTTATCGCGCTCGAACAGATCGCCGAGAATGCGCCGCGCCCTAAAGATCTCGAAGAGCTTCGCCGCGCGCCGGACGACGACCCGCGCGATCTGGCGGCGCTCGACGAGGCCTGGGAGGAGGCGGCGGTGACCTTCGGTCCGTCATCGGAAGATGGATGTCCGGCGACGCGGGAAGTCCTTGCACGGATGCATCGCGGCGAAGCGATGATGCAGCCTTCCCGCCGTCAGGAGGACGCGAGATGACGCAGTTTCTCAACGAATTTCTCTTCGGCTTTTATCCCTACGTCTGTCTCTCCGTGTTCATGGTGGGAAGCATTTTGCGATTCGAGCATGGACAGTATTCCTGGCGATCCGGATCGAGCCAGCTTTTGCGCCGCAGGCAGCTCATGATCGGCAGCGTCCTGTTCCATGTCGGCATTCTTATTATCTTTCTGGGGCATTTCGTCGGTCTTCTGACGCCGATATGGGTTTTCGACGCGCTCGGCATATCGCACGGCGCGAAGCAGATCCTTGCGATCGTCGTGGGCGGATTGGCGGGCGTGGTCTGTTTCATCGGCGCGACGATGCTGATCCATCGCCGTCTGTTCGACGCACGCATCCGCAAGACCTCAAGTTTCGGCGACATCGCCATTCTTCTGCTTCTCTACGTGCAGCTCATCCTCGGCATGTCGACGATATTCGTGTCCCTGCGGCACCTCGACGGGCATGAAATGGTGAAGTTTATGGAGTGGGCTCAGCGCATCGTCACATTCAGGGGCGGGGCTGCCGACCTCGTGGCGGACGCTCATCCCATTTTCAAAGCGCATCTGTTTCTGGGTCTGACGATCTTTCTGGTTTTTCCCTTCACGCGACTCGTCCACATCCTGAGCGCGCCGGTCTGGTACCTCGGCCGCCGCGGCTATCAGATCGTGCGCACGAGAAAGGGCGGCGCGGCCCGCCGCTTGCCTGCGGAGTAAAGTCATGGACCGTCGTTCTCGCCAGGCGCGAGCGTTGCGAGTCGCCCTTAAAACGGCCGCATTCGCAGCAGGTCTCTTCGCCGGCGCCGTGGCCGCCGAGTCGACGCCGGACGAACAGCGCAGCCCCGTCATCGCAGCGATACTCTCCGGCAAACCGATAATCGACGTGCGTTATCGTTTCGAAACAAACGATACGGACGGCTTCGATCGGCGTGCGATTGCGAACACGATACGTACGCGGTTCGGCTACGAGACAGGGGTGGTCGCCGGAATCCGGGCGCTTGTCGAGTTCGAGAATGTCGCGGTTCTTGGCGATGATCGATTTAACTCTATGGTGAATGGACGCACGCAGTTTCCCATCGTCGCCGATCCGGCGGCGACTGAGATAAATCGGGCCGAGGTTGTTTTCAGCGGGATCGACGGCGCGGAGATAAGGTTCGGGCGGCAGCGGTTCAATCTTCTCAATCAGCGTTTCCTGGGCGCAGTCGACTTTCGGCAGAACCAGCAGACGTTTGACGCCGCGCGCCTTTTCGTCACGCCGGTCAAGGGGCTGTCGTTCGACTATCTGCATATCCGGCGCGTGCATCGCGTCTTCGGCGACGACCATCCATTCGGCGAATTCGAGGGGGACAGTCATGTGTTCGCGGCGAGCTACGACGCCGGACGTCTTGGGGTCGTATCCGCCTATGGGTTGTTGCTCGACCTGGAGAACAGCCCGGTCAATTCTTCTGCGACCTGGGGCGGGCGCTACGCCAACAAAATTGAGATCGACGAGACCGCCGGCGCGCATTTTTCATTCGTCGCAGAATATGCGTCCCAAAGGGACCATGCGCGCAATCCGTTCAATTATCGCGAATCTTACCTGCACGGCGAGGCGACCTTCGCTCTTCGATCTGTAGCTGCAATCGTCGGTTATGAGAGTCTCGGCGGAAACGGCGCGATCGGATTTTCCACCCCGCTTGCGACGCTGCACAAGTTTCAGGGACTGGCCGACGCCTTTCTGGTTACGCCTGCGCAGGGGATCGAAGATGTTTACGCGACGCTCTCGCTTAGGCTTCCTGCGCCGACGTTCCTTCACAAGGCAAACTTGTTCGTGACCGCGCATGATTTTGAGTCCGAGAGCGGCGAGCTCGATTTCGGGCGCGAACTGGACGCCGGGCTCATGATTGCGATTACAAAACATTGGTCAGCGGAGCTTTCTGGCGCCGTCTTCGACGGCGGCGATTTCGGCCCGGCGGACCGGAGCATCGTCTGGACGTCGCTTCGGTTCCAGTATTAGGGAGGCGAACATGATCGGCGACGACAGGAATTCGCCAGGCGGCGCGCCGCCCTGCGCCTCTTTGCCGGCGGAACCGGGCTGGGGCGGCTTCATGACAATCGAGCCTGCGCCGCTTCATCTTCTCGATCGACCGCTCGATTTCATTTTCGCCGAACATTACCGCCAGCGCGCAGTCAGCTCGCTGCTTTCCATGACGGCGGAAGGCGAATGCGATTCCGCCGAAATCGAGGCGATCATCCGGTTTCTCGAAAGCGAATACAGGCTTCATATCGCAGATGAAGAGCTGAGCCTGTTTCCGCTCCTCAAGGCGCGATGTCTTCCTGAAGACGGCATCGACGAGGCGATCGCGAAGATCATGGGCGAACATCAGTGGGAGGAAGCCGAGCTAGACCGGATCATCGAAGACCTGCGCGCCATCCGCGCCGGCGCTTCTATCGACGCGGCGATGCGCGCCCGGCTCAACCGGTTCGCCGAGCAGATCAAGCAGCATCTTGCTTTTGAGAACGGCATCCTGCTGCCGATCGCGCGGGTGAGGTTGAGTCTGATCGATCTGGCCGATCTCGCCGACTCCATGCGTCAGCGGCGCGCCCGCGTCGATCGAGGCGGCCCCGCTGCGGAGAAGTTGTCGGGGTCGTAAGGCCTCGTCGTCGCGCGCGCCCGACACGCCCTCGGGTCAGAGAGAGGATTGTCATCGTCACCAGCCTGCCGCAGACAGAGATGATCGCCGGACCATGGCGACTGAATTCACAACACCCGGACGCCGCGGCGGTCCGAACGGGCCGTCTTCTCGAAGGCTTATGAGAACGGGCGATGACCCGGCGCGCCGCAAGGCAGACGGATCAGCACTTCGAATCCCGACGTTCGGTCCTGACTGACCGAAAACTCAAAATCGTCGCCGTATACTGATTGAAGCCGCTGTCTGACGTTATGCAGTCCGATGCCCGGAGAGCGTTCCGCCGCGCCGTTGGATGCGGTCGGCTTGCCCGGTCCGTTATCCGTCACGATTATCTCAAGACGCTCGCCGCGCCGGCGCGCATCGAGCCGGATCAGGGTCGGCGAAAGGCTTCGGCCGACGGCGTGTTTGATGCTGTTTTCGAATAATGGCTGCAAAAGGAGATTCGGTATCTCCACCGATTGCGCATCTTCATCGACATTGAATTCGACGTTGAGGCGGTCGCCGAAACGCACTTTTTCGATGCCGAGATACTGGTTGAGAATGTCGATTTCGTCGCGAAGCGTGTGTTGCAGCGCGTCGTCTTCGTCGAGCGACGCGCGCAGGAACGCACCGATTCGCGCAAGCATTTCGGTTGCGCCCTGCTTGTTGTCCTTCTGCACGAGCGAAGCGACGGAGTTCAGCGCGTTGAAGAAAAAATGCGGATTTAACTGATATTTCAAGCTGCGCAGCTTCGATTCGCGCGCCAGGTTTTCCGCATGAAGCCGCCGGATGCTCTCCTGCTGGGCGATCGCCTGCGCTTCCAAAGCCGACTTTTGCGCCTCGAGCGCCAATTCGCGTTGTTCGATCCATTGCCGGTAGTATTTCAGGGCATGATAGCAAAACGCCCAGGAGGCCATGACAGTGAACGATCCGAAGATCCATCCGCCCCAGTCGTCCATGCTGATGATTTCGCCCGACATCCACGTGAACGCGCCGAGTCGCAACGCCGTCCATGCAAGCGAAGCGGCGATAATCGCGACGCCGTTGACGAGAATGCGCAGCCAGATCTTCGCGTCCCATACGGCTTTTGCGACCCAACGCAGCGGATGGCTGACCGCAATGCCCAATAGGGCCTGAAGCACGGTGTGAATGGCGGGAATCAACTCGCCAGGATTATACCAGATCGTGAGGGTGACGTAGCTGAATGCGGCGAAGCCCAGCCAGCCTCCGAGCTGGAAGGTCCAATAACCCGGCAATTTGGAGAAGGGCGTGGCGCTGGACGTGGCGTCAGGCGTCTGCTTCATTGTGGCGGCTCCAAAGTCGGTACGGGGCGCCAAATTGCGGCGGCCGTCAAGCGGCGGGACGAAAGAGAAATGTCCCGGCGACGCCTCCCGCGAGGAGATCGGATGCTCAAGACGGTCATATGCGATGACGAGCCGCCCGCCCTTGAACTGATGGCGTCTCTGCTGCGCGATACGGGCGAGATCGAGCTCGTCGCCGCGTGCCAGTCGGTTCGCGAAGCCCTTGACGCCATCAACGACGGCGGCGTCGACCTTGTCGTTCTCGACATTGAAATGCCGGATCTGACCGGCGTCGACGCTTGCGGGCGGATCACGGTCGAACCGCGCCCGCTGGTGATCTTCGCGACCGCCCATCCGGAGTATGCGGTCGAGGCGTTCGGCGTTGATGCGATCGACTACATTCTCAAGCCGCTTGATCCCTTGCGCGTGCAAAAGGCGGTCGAAAAGGCGAGTCGCCTGCGCCGCTTCATCCGTGAGCGGGAATCGGGCGCGCCAATAAGGGTCGCGCAAACGGCGCCGGCTGACGACGCGAGCGTTTTGAAGATCAAGGATGCGGGCAAGCTCTATTTCATCCCTCATGCCGAGATAATCTGGGTGGAAGCGGCGGGCGATTATTCATTGCTCCATCTCGCAGGGGAGCGCGAAGTCACGGTGCGAGTCACGATCAAGGCGCTCGAGTCTGAACTGCCCGCGGCGCATTTTGCGCGCGTGCACCGGTCTGCGATCGTCGCCGCCTCGCATATTCGGGAGATCACGTTGTTGCCCAAGGGCGAGGCTCTCATCCATATGAGCGACGACGCGAGCGTGCGCACGAGCCGATCGTACCGCGACGTCGTCCAGGCGCTGACGTCGGGCCTGTGAGCATCGCCGCTTTCGCGCCGCGCAATCCTATCCGCCGCAGGAATCGGACGATCCGCCGCGCGGCGCGTTGCGCTCGACCGGGACGATTCGGGATAACCTTCCAAATTCGCGCTGACGGCGTCTGGGAGGATGGGAACGTGAAAACCCTTGCAAAACGCCCTGGATTGGCGATCGGGGCGGCGCTCATGTGTCTCGCGGCCGCAGCGCGCGGAGCCGAGGCCGACGCGATCGACGCGCGCATCGAAACGCTGCTTGCGCAGATGACCCTCGCGGAGAAAGTCGGGCAGCTCGTCTTGTACTCTGATCCCGGCGACGTGACCGGGCCGGCGCCGCAGGATGAAACGCAGCGCCGCAAGGTCGAGTTCGTCAAATCCGGCCTGATCGGCTCGATGTTGAACGTGATCGGCGTCGAAGACGTGCGCGAGATCCAGAAGATCGCGGTGGAAGACTCGCGCCTGGGCATCCCGATGCTGTTTGGCTACGACGTCATCCACGGGCACAAAACCGCCTTTCCTATTCCGCTTGCGGAGGCGGCGAGCTGGGATCTCGCCCTCATTGAGAAAAGCGCGCGCATCGCGGCGATTGAGGCCTCGGCGCAAGGCCTCAACTGGACCTTCGCCCCGATGGTCGACATCTCGCGCGATCCGCGGTGGGGGCGCGTGATGGAGGGCGCGGGCGAAGATCCTTTTCTGGGCGCTGAAATCGCCGTGGTCCGCGTGCGCGGTTTTCAGGGAGAGGATCTGGCCGCCCCCGACACGATCGCGGCGACGCTCAAGCACTTCGCCGCCTATGGATTCGCAGAATCCGGAAAAGACTACAATGCGGCCGATATCGGAACCGTCACGCTCTTTAACGTCGTGCTGCCGCCGTTCCGCAAAGCGATCGAGCGCGCGAATGCGCGCGTCGTCATGAATTCCTTCAACACGCTAAACGGCGTCCCGGCGACCGGCGACAGATGGTTGCAGCGCGATATCCTCAAGGGCGCGTGGGGCTTTGACGGATTCATCGTTTCCGACTGGAGTTCAGGTCTCGAAATGATCGCACACGGTTTCGCCCCCGACGCGCGCGAGGCGGCGCGTCTCGCCATTCTCGCCGGGTCCGACGTGGACATGGAGAGCGATATCTACAAGCGCTATCTGGAGGGTCTGGCCGCAGACGGCGCCGCGCCGATGGAGATGATCGACGACGCCGTGCGGCGCGTTCTGCGCGTGAAATTCGAGCTCGGACTATTTGATGATCCGTACCGTTATCTGGACGCCGCGCGTGAAAAGAAGGCGTTGTCAGAGCCCGCGCACCGGGAGCTGGCGCTGAAGATCGCCGAACGCTCGATCGTGCTTCTTAAAAACGAAGGCGAGATTCTGCCGCTTCGAGCGCATGACAGCATTGCGCTCATCGGCGCGCTCGCCGCGGACAAGGATACGCCGCTCGGGAATTGGCGCGCGCAGGCCGAATTCGGTTCGGCGGTTTCGGTGCGCGAAGCATTCGAAGCCGCGGGCGTCGATTTCGAGTATGAAGAAGGCGCCGCGCTTGAGGTCGGGCAGGCGAACTTCGCCGACGAAGTCTTGGTCAACACGTCTGACCGCAGCGGTTTCGACGCCGCCGTCGAGGCCGCCGGGCGGGCGGACAAAGTCGTCATCGTGCTGGGCGAGGACGCGATGCAATCCGGCGAGGGACGAAGCCGCGCGCATCTCGGATTCCCGGGCGTGCAGCAGGATCTTCTCGAAGCGGTCTGCGAGGCGAATCAGAACGTCATCCTTGTGGTGATGAGCGGCAGGCCTCTAGTCCTCTCCTGGGCGGCGGAGAATGTGCCGGCGATCGTGCAGGCGTGGCATCTGGGTCACGAAGCGGGAACGGCGATCACCAATGTTCTGACCGGCGCGTACAACCCGAGCGGCAAGCTGCCGATGACGTTCCCGCGCGCAGGCGGCCAGATTCCCATCTATTACAACCATCTCAACACAGGCCGGCCAGGGCCGAGAGAAGAGGTCTTCTGGTCGCATTACATTGATGAATCGAACGCGCCTCTTTATCCGTTCGGTCACGGCCTCAGCTATACGACGTTCAGCTATTCCAGGCTTAGCGTTCGCCAGCGTGGCGAGAATATCGAAATATCGGTACGCGTCAGGAATGATGGACAAGTCGCCGGCGAGGAAACGGTCCAGCTTTACATGCGCGATCGCACGGCGAGCGTCAGCCGGCCGGTTCGCGAGCTGAAAGGCTTCCGGAAGATCGAGCTCCGCCCGGGAGAAAGCAGGCGCATTACATTCTCGCTGACAAAAGAAGAACTGGGATTCTATAACCAGCGTGGAGAATATGTGGTCGAACCTGGGACGTTCGACTTCTTCGTCGGCGGCTCCTCGGCGGCGACGCTGACGACTTCTTTAAATTATCGCGTTTGATCGCCGCGCGGAGCGATGATCGGCCGGCAGGCGCGCTCTCAGGGCGCGTTTATTGCGCCGCAATACTCACCTCGCGGCGATTCGCCTTCCCATCCGCCGCACCAACCTTCCCACTCGCCGCATGAGAATTGAGGCGGCGCCGGGGCGGTTTCATCTTCGCATCAAAGAAGAAGGAATTTCGGGAGGGGCGCCGTTGACCGGTACATTCCTTTTCTGCGTCAGACCGGTTTTGGCGGTTTTAGCGCCGGCGCTGCTAGGCGCCGGTCTCGCCGCATGCGGCGCGAAATCAGAGCCGCCGCGCTGGGAAACGGTTTGGTCTGATGATTTCGACGGAGATACGCTCGATCGCACGAAATGGCGGGCCGAAGTTTCGTGCTGGGGCGGGGGCAACAATGAGCGCCAATGCTATACCGACCGACCGGAGAACATCAGCGTCGAAGGCGGCGTCCTGAAGCTGAGGGCGAGGCCTGAAGTCTACACAGGGCCGCTCTATCCTTCGCATCATAAAGACGCTCGCCAAGGAGAGGCGACCCGCGCCTATACTTCCGGCAAGATCATGACGCGCGGCCTGGCGTCCTGGAGGTATGGACGATTTTCGGCGCGCATAAAGCTGCCGGCGGGGCAGGGGGCGTGGCCGGCGTTCTGGATGATGCCCGCCGATGATTTTTATGGGCCGTGGCCGCTGTCCGGCGAGATCGACATCATGGAAGCCGTCAATCTTGAGACGCCGTGCGCGGAATGCGTCGGCGGCGTCGAGCGGCGCTCGTCGGGGGCGCTGCATTTCGGCGGCCTGGCGCCGGAAAACACCTATCTGCACCTGAAAACCGACAAGACCAAGGTCGAGGGGCCGGCGAACGAATGGCATGTCTTTACGCTCGAATGGGGCGAGGGCGTCATTCAATGGTTCGTCGACGGCAAAATATTCATGCGACTTAAGAGCGATGATTGGCATACGGCCTCGCTGAAGGCGAAAGGCAGACCTTTCGCGCCGTTCGACCAGCCGTTTTACCTGATCCTGAATCTCGCTGTGGGCGGAAATCTGCCCGAAAAATCGAACCAAGGCGGCTTCGACGACGCGGCGTTTCCGGCCGAGATGCTCGTCGACTGGGTTCGTGTCGAGCAGTGTACGGACGATATCGAAACAGGGCTGGCGTGTCTTTCGAAACAGGAATGGTCTGGCGAGCCTCAAGGTCCGTGGGAGAAAGATCAGCTGTAACGCGATTAAGCATATAAATCCGGGAGGGTGAACATGAGAAACAAGCGAAACAAGATGCGCGCGCGGCTGTCGGCCTCGCTTCTGGGCGGCGCGTCCGCCTTCGCGCTTGCGCAGCCCGTATGCGCGCAGGACGCGCTCGACGACGACGGCGCCACCAACGAAGACGTGATCATCGTTACGGGGATCCGCCAGAGCCTGCAGGCTTCGATGGATGTGAAACGCGAATCCCGCGGCGTCGTCGACGCCATCACGGCGGAGGATATCGGCAAGTTCCCGGATACGAATCTGGCCGAATCCCTTCAGCGGATAACCGGAGTGTCGATCAATCGCTCTCTGGGAGAGGGCAGCCAGGTGACGGTTCGCGGTTTCGGCCCCGATTTCAACCTGGTTCTCCTGAACGGGCGTCAGATGCCCTCGGCGTTCCTGACGGGCGGCGCGCCGTCCTCTCGCAGTTTCGATTTCGGCAACATCGCCGCGGAAGGCATCGCGGGCGTCACCGTCTACAAAACCGGCCGCGCCGCCATCCCGACGGGCGGCATCGGCTCGACGCTGAACATCCTAACCGCGCGGCCGTTAGACATGCCGGGCTTGCGGTTCTCCCTTGGCGCGAAGGCCGTTCTCGACAAGTCGGTGACGACTCTGGCGGAACAGACCGTGACGCCGGAGATTTCCGGCATCTTCTCCAACACCTTTGCGGAGGGCAAAATCGGCGTGTTGATCGCCGGCAGCTACCAGGATCGCGAATCCGGTCAGGCCCAGGTCGGCACGACCAGCGGCTGGCGCGGCGCTTTTCTGGGCTCGGAGAATGATTGGGGAACGCTTCCCCAGCCGCCGAACGACACGCAAGTGACGAACAGGCCTGGTCCGAACGATATTTATTCGGTTCCGCAAAACATCAATTACCAGCTCGCCAGCTTCGACCGCGAGCGGATTAACGGACAGCTGGCGCTGCAATTCCGGCCGGCAGACAATCTCACTGCGACGTTCGACTACTTCTATACGCGCAATGAGATCGACGCGCGCAGGGCCGATCTGTCGGTCTGGTTCAATCACGGCAATACGACGAGCGCCTGGACAGACGGACCGATCGCCGATCCGATCTTTTACAACGAAGATTTCGGCGACGCCGGAAGCGATCTGTCTATGGGGGGCGGTCGCGACGGCTCAAAGAGCGAGAATAAATCGTTCGGCGCGAATGTCGCGTGGGACGCGACGGAGCGGTTGAGTTTCAATGTCGACTTTCACATGTCGAGCGCAGAGAGCGGTCAGAACAGCCCGTTCGGAACGAGCTCGGTGGTTTCAACCGCAGACTTCCAGCTGCGCAGCCAGGGCGTCAATTTCGAGAATGAGATTCCAGTTCTCACGCTTGGCTTCCAGGATCCGTTTACGGATATTGACCCTGCGCGCATGATTGCGACGGGGTCCGTATTCTCCAATAGCTTCATACGAACCGAAATCGATCAGGTTCAGTTCAAAGGTTCGTATGATTTCGACAGCTCGATCGTGTCCAGCGTCGATTTCGGGGCGACCTACACGAAGAACCGGGTTCGCTCGGCTTTCGCCAACGCGCAGCGAGATACATGGGGCGGCGTCGGCACGGCCGCCGATTTGCCGGACGACATATTCCGCCGCGTCGATCTGGCGAGCAATTTCGACCAATTCAGCGGATATAAGCTGACTCAGCAGGATTTTCTTGTCTTTGACTTCGACAGAATGATCGAGATCATCGACAGCGACGGGCCGCCGTTCTTCAACGCATGCGGCGGAGACGGCGTCTGCCGGTCGGACGATTTTCTGATCGATCGCCGCATCGAAGAGGAAAGCTGGGCTGGTTTTCTTGATGTCGTCTCGGACTTTCACGTCGGCGACATGCCGGCGCAGATCATCGCCGGCGTCCGCTATGAAACGACCAACGTCGTCTCCCCGTCCCAGGTGACCGCGCCTTCGGGCGCGCAGTGGGTCGCAGCGAACGAGTTCGTTCTCATCGGTCTTACCGACCCCAACAACGTCGTCGTTCAGGAATTTACCGGCGGCTACGACTATTTCCTGCCGGCGGTGGATTTCCAGATAGATCCGCTCGAAGATGTGAAGCTTCGGGCTTCCTACAGCAAGACGCTCACACGGCCCGGCTATGGCGACATCGCCGGCGGGCTGACCGTTAGTCAGCTCTTTCGCATCAATGGAGGCAATGGAACGAACGGAAACACGGACCTGAAGCCGTTTCTGTCGAACAATATAGATCTGTCTGCTGAATGGTATTACAAGGAAGGGTCATACCTATCCGTCGGTTTTTTCTATAAAGACGTAAAGAACTTCATCGGCTCCGGCGTCGTTACGCAAACGCCCTTTGAAGTGTACACGCCGGTCGGCGGCGCTCGTTGGAATGCGGCCGTCGCCGCGCTTGGTTCGGATCAGGACCTTGCGGCCATTCGCCAGTGGATATTCGAGAACGCCGATCCTTCGACGTTTGAAATAACCGGGCTCGACAGCAACGGGAACTTCACCGGAAACATCTTCGGCGTGCCCGGCGAGGATCCGCTGCTGACTTTCGACATCGCGACGCCGATCAACCAGAGAGCCGCAGAGCTCCACGGCTGGGAGTTTGCGATCCAGCATATATTCGGCGAGACGGGGTTCGGTCTGATCGCGAATTACACGATCGTCAACGGGGACGTGACGTTCGACAAGCTGCAGGTGCCCTCCAGCGGAGATCCGCAGTTCGCGCTCACCGGCCTCAGCGACTCCTACAATCTGATCGGCTTCTACGACAAGAACGGCCTGCAGGCGCGCATCGCTTATAACTGGCGCGGCAAATTCCTTTCGTCGACGATTGGCGTAAGCGGCACGCCGAATAATCCTCTTTTTGTCGAAGACTTCGGACAGCTCGATTTCAGCGCGAGCTATGACGTGAGCAAGAAAATCACGGTCTTTGTAGAAGGCATCAACGTCTTGAACGAGACCGGGCGCGTCGTCGGTCGGTCGCCTGCTTACATCAACTTTGCGACCCAGACAGGACCGAGATACAACTTCGGCGTCCGTTACACGTTTTAGCCGGATTCTCGAAGCGCGTTTTCCTCCGGCGCGCTTCGAACCCCGGCCGGGCGGGATCAAGGCGCCACGCTCGCGGATTAGCGCGAGCGTGGTATCTTCCCTTCAGGCTGCGGATCTCGGGAAACCGCGGAAGTCAGATAAGTGACGGACGAGGTCGTAAAAAGCGTCATGATCGTCGGCGGCGGCGCGGCCGGTTGGCTGACCGCCGCCGTCATCGCGGCGGAGCATTGCGCCCATTCTGAAGAGGGCCTTGAGGTCACGGTCGTCGAATCGCCGAATATCCCGATTATCGGCGTGGGAGAGGGGACCTGGCCCAGCATTCGCGACACCTTGCGGCGGATCGGAATCCGCGAGACGGAATTCATCCGGCGCTGCAACGCCAGTTTCAAACAGGGCACCAGATTCGACGGCTGGCGCGACGGCTCGTCTGGCGATTCGTACTTTCATCCCTTCGATCCGCCTCCCGGCCCGGACGAGGTCGATATGTTGGCGTTATGGCGCGCGGCGCCGGCGGGCGCGCCGTTCGCCCAGGCGATCGGCTGTCAGGCGGCGCTGTGTCTTGCGGGCAAAGCGCCGAAACAAAAGACGACCCCTGAATATGCGGCGGTCGTCAATTACGCCTACCATCTCGATGCGCCCGCATTCGCGAACCTCTTGCGCGAACATTGCGTGCGCCGACTTGGCGTGCGCGTCGTCCCGGACGACGTGGTCGGCGTCGAAACGGACGAGGCGGGGTTCGTAAGAACCCTGAATACGCGGAGGCATGGCGCTCTCCAAAGCGATCTTTATATTGATTGCACCGGATCGAGAGCGCTGTTGATAGGCGACGCCCTTGGCGTGAAAGCGAAGGATGTATCGCACATTCTTTTTAATGACCGCGCCCTGGCTCTTCATGTTCCCTATATGGATGAAAACGCGCCGATCGCCTCGCAAACGACCGGAACCGCGATGGGCGCGGGCTGGATATGGGACATCGCGTTGCAATCACGCCGAGGCGTGGGATACGTATACGCGTCCGGCTGCGAAAGCGAGGAAGATGCGCGCGCGGAACTCGCGTCCTATCTTCGCCGCGTCTCGCCGCCCAGCGGCGCCAACGCGGAGGATGCGCGCCTGATCAGGTTTTCTTCCGCATACCGCGAGACGCCATGGGTCAGGAACGTCGTAGCGGTCGGCATGGCGCAGGGTTTTGTCGAACCGCTTGAAGCCTCGGCGATCGTCATGGTCGAGCTCTCGGCGAGGATGATCAGCGACACGCTGCCCGCGCGCAGAACAATGATGCAGCGCGCCGCGGAGAGGTTCAATGCGCGCTTCGCCTATCGTTGGGAGCGCATCGTCGATTTTCTGAAGCTGCATTACGCGCTGAGCCGCCGCGCGGAAGATTACTGGCGCGCTCACGCCGAGCGCGAGACATGGCCGGCGCGTCTCGCCGGCCTCCTGGAGCAATGGAGATTCGATCCGCCGTCGCGCGAGGACTTCACCGACGCGCTGGAGATATTCCCGGCCGCGAGCTACGCCTTCGTGTTGTACGGCATGGGGTTTGAGACGGCGCGAAGGCCGCTGCGGCGGCGGAAGGACGATCCGCGGCGCGTCGCGCGCCATCTGAGCGAAATCGCTGCGCGAGGCGAGAAATTTCTCGGCGGATTGCCGTCAAATCGCGAATTGATAGATCATGCATTAACGAATGGCTTGATGCGCGTTTAGACGAGACAGGCGAAAACATGGCCAGGCATGTGCAACTGAATAATGTCGATCACGCGAATCTGCGCATCCGAACGGAGCGCGGCGAGGCTTTCGGCGACGCCGTCATGTCATGCCCGGTATTTCCCCGCGAGCTCCGCAATGTGCAGGCGCATTATCCGATCATTTTCACGAAGGATCCGAATCTCGCCTGCTTTCGGCCGCTGGCGCTGTTCGGCTTCGAAGAGGGCGAGAATCTCTTTCTCAAGGGCGATGTATGGGACGCGCCCTATGTGCCGCTCGCCATGCGCATGCGACCTTTTCTGATCGGGTTTTCGTCCGTCGAGGGCGAGGGCGAGGGCAGGCGGGCGGAAGCCCATATCGATCTCGACCATCCGCGCGTAAGCGAGACGGATGGCGTACGGATCTTTATGGAGCATGGCGGACACTCGCCCTATCTGAAAGAAATGCTCGGCATTCTTGCGGAAGCGCATGACGGCGAGCAGTCCATCGCCGGTTTTTCGGCGATGCTCGAAGAGTTCTCGCTCATAGAACCGTTCACGCTTGACATAACCCTGAATGACGGGACGACAGGCCGTCTTTCAGGCTATTACACCATCGCAGAGGAGGCGCTCTATGGCCTTGACGCATCGGCGCTGGGCCGGCTTCAGGCTGCAGGAAATCTGCAACCAATCTATATGGCCGTCGCTTCGCTCTCCCAGTTCCGTTCGTTGATCGATCGGCGCAATGCGCGGCTTGAGACATGATATCGAGGCTCGCATGCGGCAAGCGCGAGGCGATCCGGTTCGCAACGCCGGCGCGAGAAATCCGATCCGTTCGCGCCGATTACGCGCAAGGCCGCCCGGCAAGCTCGCGCATTCCTGCTGAACCGGCTGAACAGGCGACGCCCAGATGAGTCAATCTCGCCCGCGCAAGAAAGTGATTATCGCCGGCGGCGGAACCGCAGGGTGGATGGCGGCTGCGGCGATCGGCAAAACGCTCGGCAAGATCGTCGACGTAACGCTCGTCGAGTCTGACGCGATCGCAACGGTCGGGGTCGGAGAAGCGACGATCCCGACGCTGGTGACCTATAACCGGTTGCTGGGCATCGACGAAGCGAAGTTCATGAGCGCTGTAGGCGGAACGTTCAAGCTCGGCATCGCTTTCGAAAACTGGACGGACCTTGGTCATCGTTACATTCATTCCTTCGGCGTGACGGGCAAGGATCACTGGACGGCCGGCTTCGCGCACTTCTGGCGCCGCGGCCGGGAAATGGGGATCGCGAGGGATTTCGGCGACTATTGCCTGGAGCTCGTCGCGGCGGAGCGGGAGCGGTTCGCACATTTGCCCGATCTCGGGCTCAATTACGCCTTTCATCTAGATTCGACCGCCTACGCCGCTTTTCTGCGCAATATCGCCGAGGAGCACGGGGTCGTCCGAAAGGAGGGGCGCATTTGCGGCGTTCGGCGCAAAGAGAACGGCGATCTTCAGGCGCTGGTCCTCGAGGGCGGAACCGCCCTTGAAGGCGATCTCTTTCTGGATTGCTCCGGCTTCCGCGCTCTTTTGATCGGCGAGACGCTCGGCGTGGGCTATGACGACTGGACCCATTGGCTGCCGTGCGATCGGGCGATCGCCGTGCAGACGAAGTCAACGCGCCCGCCGGTTCCTTACACCAGATCGATCGCGCATGAGGCTGGCTGGCAATGGCGGATCCCGCTGCAGCACCGCACCGGAAACGGCATTGTCTTCTGCAGCCGCTACATGAGCGAGGATGAAGCGCGGGAGCGTCTCCTTTCCAGCATTGAAGGCGAGATCTTGACGGAGCCCCGCGTCATCCGCTTTCGCGCCGGCGCGCGGCGCGCCCATTGGCATCGCAATTGCGTCTCCATCGGGTTGTCCAGCGGTTTTATCGAGCCTCTGGAATCGACGAGCATCCATCTGATCCAGCGCTCGGTGATAAGGCTGATGCAGATGTTTCCGCACGGCGACGTCGAGCCGTCCGACGTGACGGAGTTCAATAAACAGACTTTCTACGAGCTGGAGCATATTCGAGACTTCATCATCCTGCACTATCATCTGACGAACAGGACGGACACGGAGTTCTGGCGTCACTGCCGCAATATGGATATTCCCGACGGCTTGAAACATCGCATGCGGCTATTTTCCCAAACCGGGCGCGCCTTCAAAGCGAATGACGAGCTGTTCGCCGAGAACTCCTGGACGCAGGTGATGCTGGGACAGGGGCTGCTGCCGAAGACATATCATCCCGTTGCAGACGTGATGTCCGAAGAGGAGCTGGCGCGCTTTTTGGCCCATGTGGAAGGCAACGTCGCGCGAACGGTCGAAAGCCTGCCGGCGCACGAGGCCTATCTCAAGACATATTGTCCCGTAAAAGCGCCCGCCTGATCACGCCTGGCCGGCTTGCAGGTTCCGGCAAGCGGCGGCCCCGGCGGCTGTCAGGCGCAATTAGCAGCTAACGGCCTCGCCGCCTGCTGCGGGTCGCGGTTTTGCGCATCAAGGTTCGTTTCGCTCCGCCTCGACCTGTTCGTCTTCCCAGGGGGCGACAGGGCGTCGCGCCCGTGTATATTGCCGCGCTGAGGGGACGGAGCCTGCCGCGTGGGGCGCTCCAGTCAGGACGATGCCGAAAAGGCGAGATTGCGGAAAAGAACGGAGGGCTTGCTCATGAAACGCTGGATCATCGCCATGCTGCCGGCGGCCGCCATCGCCGCCTGTTCGCCGAGAGTAGAAGAGGCGTCGCCTGCGGAAAGCGCGGAACAGGCGGCCGACTACGCGCCGGAAGGAGTCATCGCCAAAACGCTGCCGGAAATCGCCGCCGCGCTGGCCGCGGGCGAGACCACGTCGGAGGCGCTCGTTGAAGCGTATGTTGCCCGCATCGAGCGCGTGGACTGGGCGGGGCCGGCCTTGCAAAGCGTGCTGGCGCTCAATCCGAACGCGCTCAAGGACGCGCGCGCATCGGATGCGCGCCGGGCGGCTGGCGCCGCGCTCGGCCCGCTCGACGGCGTTCCGATCCTTCTCAAGGACAATATCGAGTCCCTCGATCCTGTGCCGACGACCGCCGGCGCGCTGGCGCTCAAGGACAATGTCGCCGGCCGCGATTCCCCGCTCGTCGCAGGCCTGCGCGCGTCTGGCGCGGTGATCCTTGGAAAGACGAACCTAAGTCAGTGGGCGAATTTTCGCTCCAACGACTCCATGAGCGGCTGGTCGGCGCTGGGCGGGCAGGTCAGGAATCCGCATATGCTCGACCGCAATCCCTGCGGATCGAGCTCCGGTTCTGCCGTCGCTGTGGCCGCGTCTCTGGCTGCGGGCGCGGTCGGCACGGAGACCAACGGCTCGGTCATCTGTCCGTCTACGGTCAACGGGATCGTGGGCTTCAAGCCGACCGTCGGCCTCGTCTCGCAGGAATATATCGTGCCGATCTCGTTCTCGCAGGATACGGCCGGACCGATGGCCAAGACCGTCGCAGGCGCGGCGATGATGCTGAACGCGATGGCGACGGGCGAAGCGAGAACCGATTACGTCGCGGCGCTCGACGAGGACGCGCTTCAGGGCGCGCGCATCGGCGTCGCCCGTTTCGCTCAGGGCCAAAACGCGGACGTGATTGCGCTCTTCGACGCCGCGCTTGAAGACATGAAAGCCGCCGGGGCGGAGCTCGTCGAGATCGAGAATTTTGAGCCGGCGACGGAAGATTTCTGGGGCAAGGCGCGCGCCGTTCTCGAATATGAATTCAAGGCGACGATCAACGACTATCTCGCCGCAGCCGCGCCCGGCGTCGCGACCCGCGATCTCGACGCGCTCATCGCTTTCAACGAAGAACATGCGGACGTCGAGCTGGCGCTGTTCGACCAGTCGCTGTTCGAATCTTCGGCGGCGCGCGGCGGACTGGAGGAGCCGGAATATCTGGAGGCGCGCGCCGCCATTCAGCGCGCGACCCGGGAGGAGGGTATCGACAGGCTGCTCGCCGAGCATGGCGTCGACGTCCTGGTCTCGCCGTCCGGCCCGCTGCCCGGCCGCATCGATCCGGTCAACGGCGACGTGTGGCCGGCCTGGGCGGGGGCGGGTTATCTGGCGGCCATCGCCGGCTATCCGCATCTTTCCGTGCCGATGGGAGCGGCGCGCGGCGCGCCGGTCGGCGTTTCCTTCATCGGCGCGAAAGACGCCGACGCGCAGGTGCTGGCCTATGGCTACGCCTATGAGCAGCGCACGAAGCACCGCGTCGAGCCGGCCTATCTGCCGAGCGCCGAAGCGCTCCCCGAAATCGCCGTGGCCATGCGGCGGAAAATGGAATAAAGACGGGGCGAACAAGGAGAAGCGGCGATGGGCGGATTGCTGAAAAGGATGGCGGCGGGGCTTGCGGCGCTGGCGTGCTGGATCGGCGCGGCGCAGGCGGACGATCTCGCCGCGCTTGATTTCATGACAGGCCAGTGGCGCGGAACGGGCGAGGCCGCCGGCGCGGAGGAATGGTGGTCGCCGGCGGCGGCGGGCACGAAGGTCGCCGCCTTCCGCTGGACGCAGGGCGAGCGGTTCATCGTCGCCGAGCTTGTCATCATCAGCGCCGAGGAGGACGGAATCTATCTGCGCTTCAAGCATTTCAACGCGGATTATTCCGTATGGGAGGAAGACGCGCCGCTCGCCTATCACCTCGTGTCGGCGGACGGCGAGCGGGCGGAGTTTCGCCTCATCGAGCCCAATCCGCGCGTCCCGGCCGCGCTCATCTATCAAGGGCTTGGCGAGGAGCTGAGATTTCGCGGCACGAACGCGCCGGATGCTGATTCGCATCCGGACGATCTCGTGTTGACGTTCGAGCGAGCCCGCTAAGCTCGTTGCGCGCGCGGCGGACGCGGCGGGGCTGCGATCCGTCACGCCAGGGCGAACCTTTTCAGCGCCTCCCTGGCGATCGGCGCGCCCCATTCCTGCACGAAATGGCCGCCCTCGGCGACCTCCATCGGCTCGGGGCAGCCGCGGATGAACTTTCTGAGCGCGTGCATGGCGGGCGGGCCGAGCACCGGGTCCTGCATCCCGATCGCCATGAAGGACTCGCCGGCCCATTCCTCCAACCAGAACTTCCGCGCCCGGAGCGACGTCTCGACGCCTTCCTTGGACAGCGGCGTCAGGTCCGCCGCGCCTTTCTCCTTCAGCATGACGAGCTCGGGAAAGCGCCGGACGCCGCCCTTGTAGGACTGGTCGGGGAAGGGCGCGGCGTAGGCCGCGGCTTCCTCGTCGGAAAGAATGGGCGTCGCGCGCTTCATCAGGCCCGCAACGTCGAGATCGGGCTGCGAGCGATTGAAAGCCCGCCACATGGCGAAGCCTTCCGGGGCCTCCTCGCCCGCGGGCAGGCCGGTGTTCATGACGATGAGCCGCGTATAGCGCGCCGGCGCCTCCATCGGCAGGGTGAGGCCCAGCACCCCGCCCCAGTCCTGCACGACGAGGCATACGTCCTTGAGGTCCAGCCGTTCGACGAAGGCGAGCAGCGCGTTGCGGTGAAAATGATAGGTGTACGTCTCGTCGTCCGCCGGCTTGTCGGAGCGCCCGAAGCCGAACATGTCGACGGCGACGGCGCGTCCGCCGGCCTCGACGAAGACCGGGATCATCTTGCGGAAGAGATAGGCCCAGGTCGGCTCGCCGTGGATGCACAGAAAGACCGGCCCGTCCTTCGGCCCATCTTCCGGCGCGACGTCGACATAATGCATTCTCAGACCCTCATAGCCGGGCAGGTCGTCGACATAGCGCGGCTGGTAGGGCCAGCCCGGCAGATTCTCGAAACGCGCCTCAGGGGTGCGCAACGCCTTGATCGTCATGGTCTCCTCCCGTCTTTCATTCCGCGGCCGCCCCGCTATAGTCGCGCCGAATTCCGGCGCGGCCAACGCCCGGCCGCAGCTTTTCGATCACGAAGGAGACAGAAGCCATGGCGGAAATCGCTTGCGACGTTTGCGTGATCGGGGCGGGGCCCGGCGGTTATGTGGCCGCGATCCGGGCGAGCCAGCTCGGCCTCAAGACCGTCATCGTCGAGCGCGAGCATCTGGGCGGGGTCTGCCTCAACTGGGGGTGCATTCCCACGAAGGCGCTCCTGCGCACCGCCGAGATCTACGGCTATTTCCAGCACGCCAAGGCGTTCGGCCTGAAAGCGGAGAATGTCGGCTTCGACCTCGAGGCGGTCGTCGAGCGCTCGCGCAAGGTCGCCGGCCAGCTCTCCAAGGGCGTCGGCGGGCTCATGAAGAAGAACAAGATCCAGGTGATCGACGGCGCCGCGCGCCTCGCCAAATCGACGAACGGCGCGGGCGCGCCCCTCGTCAAGGTCAAGACGAAGAACGGCGGCGAGGAAACCGTGCGCGCCAGACACGTCATTCTCGCCACCGGCGCGCGCGCGCGCACCCTGCCTAAGGCCGGGCTCGAGCCCGACGGCAAGTTCGTGTGGACCGCGAAGGAGGCGATGGTTCCCGACGCGATGCCCAAGCGGCTGCTGGTGGTCGGCTCCGGGGCCATCGGCATCGAGTTCGCGAGCTTCTACCGCTCCCTCGGCGCCGAAGTGACCGTGGTGGAGATGCTCGACCGCATCCTGCCGGCGGAGGACGAGGAAATCTCCAAATTCGCCGAAAAGCAGTTCAAAAAGCAGGGCATGACCATCCTCACCGGCGCGACGGTCGAAAAGCTCGAGAAGAACAAGCAAAGCGCGATCGCCGCGGTGAAGAAGAAGGACGGCAAGACCGAAAAGGTCGAAGCCGACCGCGTCATCGTCGCCATCGGCATCACGGGGAACACGGATGGCCTCGGCCTCGAAGAGCTCGGCGTCAAGGTCGAGAAGGGCCATGTCGTGGTCAACGAGTGGCTGGAGACGGGCGTCAAGGGCCTGTACGCCATCGGCGATCTCGTCGGCCCGCCCTGGCTGGCGCACAAGGCGAGCCATGAGGGCGTGATCTGCGTCGAGAAGATCGCGGGGCTCAACACCGTTCATCCGCTCGACGTCTCGAAAGTGCCGGGCTGCACCTATTCGAATCCGCAGGTCGCCTCCGTCGGCCTCACTGAGGCCGAAGCGAAGGAGAAGGGTTACAAGGTGCGCGTCGGGCGCTTTCCCTTCGTCGGCAACGGCAAGGCGATCGCGCTGGGCGAGCCTGAAGGCCTCGTCAAGACGGTGTTCGACGACAAGACCGGCGAGCTTCTCGGCGCTCACATGATCGGCGCGGAGGTGACCGAGCTCATCCAGGGCTTCGGCGTCGCCCGCACGCTGGAGGCGACCGAGGAAGACCTCTTCCACGCCGTCTTTCCGCACCCGACGCTCTCGGAGATGATGCACGAATCAGCGCTCGATGCGTTTGGACGGGTGGTGCATATTTGACGGATTGCGCAGACTACGGACGCGCCGTCATGCTGCGCCGGGCGGTCGGGATCAAGCCCGGAATTTGCGCCGCCGCCGGGGCGATCGATCCTGGATCCCGGCTCTCCGCTGCGCTCCGGCCGGGATGACGGCGGGGTCTTCGGCGTGATCGCGCCCCGTGCAAGGCGAACGATAACAATCTGAATTTCCGCTATTTTTTCGATCCATCCCCGAAAACGGGGATAAAACGTGGATAGTTATCCCCGCCTTTCGCGCCGGGGGTAGGATGGACTGCGCCTCGCGCTTGACCTGGGGCGGGGCGCGCATTGCCATGGGGCCGAACGCGGCGCCCGAAGGCCAGAGAAAAGGAGGCTCATGCCGGTCTTTGAAAGCCAGATCGATCCGCGCGCGGAGAGCTTCGCGGCCAATCGCGCGGCGCACCTGAAGCTCATCGAGGAATTCCGCGCGCTCGAGCGGCGGATCGTCGAGGCGTCGAACCGCGCCCGGCCGAAATTCGAAAAGCGCGGACAGCTTCTGCCGCGCGAACGGCTCGCGCTCATCCTCGACCGCGGCGCGCCGTTTCTCGAGCTGTCGACCCTCTGCGGCCATAAGATGCATGACGACGACGGAGAGGCGAACGTTTCCGGCGGCGGCGTCGCCGGGATCGGCTTCGTCGCGGGCGCGCGCTGCCTCGTCTCGGCTTCCGACAGCGGCATCAAGGGCGGGGCGGCCACGCCCATGGGCGTCGAGAAGGCGCTACGCGCCCAGGCGATCGCGCTGGAGAACAAGCTGCCCTTCATCCAGCTCATCGAAAGCGCGGGGGCGAATCTCTTCCGCCAGGCGGAGATGTTCGTCGCCGGCGGGCGCACCTTCGCCAATCTCGCGCGGCTGTCGGCTGCGGGCTGCCCAGTCATTTCCGTGGTGCACGGATCGTCGACGGCCGGCGGCGCCTATCAGACGGGGCTGTCGGACTATGTGGTCGCGGTGAGGGGCCGCACGAAAGTGTTTCTCGCCGGCCCGCCGCTTCTGAAGGCCGCCACCGGCGAGATCGCGACCGACGAAGAGCTCGGCGGGGCGGAGATGCACTATCACGTCTCCGGCACCGCCGAATACATGGCCGAGAACGACGCGGACGGCGTCCGCATCGCGCGCGAGATCGTCGCCAAGCTCCAGTGGAGCCGCGACGCGCCCGGCCGCGCGCGGACGTTCCGCGAGCCGGCCTACGACCCGGAGGAGATCCTCGGCGTCGTCCCCGCGGACTACCGCGTTCCCTATGACGTGCGCGAAGTGATCGCGCGCGTCGTCGACGGCTCGGACTTTCTCGATTTCAAGGCGGGCTACGGCGCGGCGACGGTCTGCGTCCAGGCGGAGATCGCCGGCCACGGCGTCGGGATCATCGGCAATAACGGGCCCATCGACGCCGACGGCGCGGCCAAGGCCGCCCAGTTCATCCAGCTCATGTGTCAGGCGGGCGCGCCGGTCGTCTTTCTTCAGAACACGACGGGCTATCTCGTCGGAACCGACGCCGAGCAGCGCGGCATCGTCAAGCATGGCAGCAAGATGATCCAGGCGGTGACCAACATGACCGCGCCGAAGCTGACGCTGCATATCGGCGCGAGCTTCGGAGCGGGCAATTACGGGATGTGCGGGCGGGCCTTCGATCCGCGTTTCATCTTCGCCTGGCCCAACAACCGCATCGCCGTGATGGGCGGCGAGCAGGCGGCCAAGACCATGCGCATCGTCGCCGAGGAAGGCGCGCGCCGGAAAGGCGAAGAGCCGAACGAGGCTTTCCTCGACGCCATGGCGAAGCAGATCGTCGAGACTTACGACCGCGAGTCGACGGCTTTGTTCGCAACCGCGCGTCTGTGGGACGACGGGCTCATCGACCCGCGCGATTCGCGCAAGGTTCTTGCTTTCTGCCTCGACACGGTCGCGGAAGCCGAAGCGCGCCGCCTGCGGCCCAACACCTTCGGCGTGGCGAGGATGTGATGATTGGCAATCCCCTCGACGGCCGTCATCCCGTGCGCGCAGCAGCATGCAATGCTGCGGCGCGTCCGGGACGATGCAACCCAAGGAAGCTGAACAATGAACCTCACCCCTGAACACGAGCAGCTTCGCGATACGCTCAAGCGATTCATCGACGCGGAGATCAATCCGTATGTCGATGAGTGGGAAGAAGCGGAAATCTTTCCCGCCCATGAGGTGTTCAAGGGGCTGGGCGAGCTCGGACTTCTCGGCGTGACCAAGCCGGTCGAATATGGCGGGCTCGGGCTGGACTGGTCCTACGGGGCGGTCGTCGCGGAAACCCTCGGCCATATCAATTGCGGCGCCATTCCCATGGCGATCGGCGTGCAGACCGACATGGCGACGCCGGCGCTTGCGCGCTTCGGCTCCGACGCGGCGAAAGAGGATTTCCTGCGCCCGTCGATCAGCGGCGATTACGTCGCCTGTCTCGGGGTATCGGAGACGGGCGCGGGCTCCGACGTCGCCTCCATCAAGACGACGGCGCGGAAGGACGGCGAGGATTACGTCGTCAACGGCGGCAAGATGTGGACGACGAACGGGACCCAGGCCGACTGGATGTGCCTGCTCGCCAACACCTCCGACGACGCGCCGCATCGGAACAAGACCCTCATCTGCCTGCCTTTGCGCGACGACAAGGGAAAACTCCGCCCGGGGATCGAGATCGCCCGCAAGCTCAAGAAGCTCGGCATGAGAAGCTCCGACACGGCGCAGTTCTTCTTCGAGGACGTGCGCGCGCCTCAGCGCTACCGCATCGGCGAGGAGGGTGCGGGCTTCATGTATCAGATGCTCCAGTTCCAGGAGGAGCGCCTGTGGGGGGCGCTTTCCGGCCTCGTCGGCATGAGGAAGACGATCGAGTCGACCATCGACTACGCCCGCCAGCGCAAGGCGTTCGGCAAGTCGATCCTCGACAATCAGGTCGTCCATTTCCGCATGGCCGAGCTGATGACCGAGGTCGAGGCGCTGCGCGCGCTCGCCTGGGAGTGCGTCGAGCAGATGGTCGCGGGCGAGGACGTGACGCTCAAGGCGTCGATGGCGAAGCTCAAGGCCGGCCGGCTTCTGCGCGAGGTCAACGACTCCTGCCTGCAATATTGGGGCGGCATGGGCTATATGGAGGAGACGCCGATCTCCCGCTCATATCGCGACGGGCGGCTCGCCTCCATCGGCGCCGGCGCCGACGAGGTGATGCTCTCCATCATCTGCAAATATATGGGGATTCTCCCCGGCAAGACGAACAGAGAGTGAGAGGATGAGGCGTTCCTCGCCAATGAAGGGATCGCATTCGCCGGGATTCGTCCGTAGCGGGAATGTTTCACGTGAAACATCGCTTGGACGTCATCCCGGGCGCGTTGCGGCGGGAAGCGCCGCAACACAGACCCGGGATCGGGCGCAGGCCGGAAAGCAAGCGAGTCAGCGGGATAAACGAGCGCGGCGCAAGATCGCGGATCGGCGCCGCAACACTGCGTGCTGCGGCGCGTCCGGGATGACGAAGCCATGCTGAAGCCCATCCGCGCCCTTCTCATCGCCAATCGGGGCGAGATCGCCTGCCGCATCATCAGGACGGCGAAGGCGCGGGGAATCCGCGCCGTCGCCGTCTATTCGGCCGCGGACGAAGACGCGCTTCACGTGAAACGGGCCGACGAGGCGATCTTCATCGGCCCGCCAGCGCCGGCGCAGAGCTATCTCGACATCGAGGCGATCATCGCCGCGGCGAAGAAAGTCGGCGCCGACGCGATCCATCCCGGCTACGGCTTCCTGTCCGAGCGCGCCGCTTTCGCCGAAGCGTGCGAAAAGGCCGGGATCGCTTTCGTCGGCCCGCCGGCTTCGGCAATCGCCGCGATGGGCGACAAGGCCGAAGCGCGCCGGCGCATGAGCGCGGCGGGCGTGCCTTGCGCGCCCGGCTATGACGGCGCGGACCAGTCGCCGGCGCGTTTTCGGACGGAGGCGGACAAAATCGGCTATCCCGTCATGGTCAAGGCCGCCGCGGGCGGAGGCGGGCGGGGGATGCGCGTCGTTCAGGGACCGGAGGAGCTTGAGGACGCGCTTGCTGGCGCGCGCAAGGAAGCCGAAAGCGCCTTCGGCGACGGGCGCCTCTTGCTGGAGAAGCTTGTCGTCGGCGCGCGCCATGTGGAGATTCAGGTTCTCGCCGACGCGCACGGAAATGCGGTTCATCTCGGCGAGCGCGACTGCTCGCTCCAGCGCCGACGCCAGAAGGTGATCGAGGAGGCGCCGTCGCCAGTCGTCGGTCCTGAAACCCGTGCGGCGATGGGCGCGGCCGCGGTCGAGGCCGCCCGCGCCGTCGGCTACCGCAACGCCGGCACCGTGGAGTTTCTGTTCGAGCCGTCGACGCAGTCCTTCTATTTTCTGGAAATGAATACGCGCCTTCAGGTGGAGCATCCGGTCACGGAGCTTGTGACCGGGCTTGATCTCGTCGCGTTGCAGCTCGACATTGCGGAAGGGTGCCCCTTGCCATTCGGCCAGGAGGACGTCCGTCTCGACGGATGGGCGATTGAAGCCCGTCTTTACGCTGAGGATCCGGCGAAGGGATTCCTGCCGCAGACGGGCCGGCTCGCATGTTTCGATCTTCCGTCCTGTGATGGCGGGCCGACCGCTCGCCGCGAGGCTTCTTCTGATTCGAATGCGTTCTTGCGCGTCGATGCAGGCGTCGAAGCCGGCGACGCCGTCTCGCCGCATTACGACCCGCTGATCGCGAAACTCGTCGCGCATGGGCGCACGCGAGACGAAGCGCGCCTGCGGCTCGCGGCCGCGCTTGACGACGCCGTCATTCTGGGCGTGACGACGAACGCGCCGTTTCTCGCGGGCCTGCTGCGCGACGAGGCTTTCGCGAAAGGCGAAGCCGACGTCGGCTATATCGAGCGCGCGCTCGACCGGCTCGCGCCTGCGCCGGCGCCGGTCTCCGCGCTCGATATCGCGCTCGCCGCCGCGACGCTGGCGGACTGGCGCCTTGATGATCCGCTTGCCGGGTGGAATTCGCGCGGCCCGACGGCTTTTCCGCTGAAACTTCAGCATGGGGATGAAATTATCGAGGCGCGGGCGATCATCGACGGCCCGCGCGTCACGGGCTTTCTGGGAGACGGGCAAGCGTCCGTCGAAGCGCTGGCGATCGAAGACGGACGCATCCGTTACCGGGTCGACGGCGCCGTTCGTTGCGCGCGGTTTGCGCGCGAAGGCGCGCGCCTGCACCTCAAGGGCGCGGGGCCCGCGCGCACCTTCGCCGACATGACCCATGCGCCGGCGGGCGCGCAGGCGGGCGGCGGGAACGAGGTGCGCGCGCCGATGGCGGGCGTGGTCGCCAGCGTTTTGGTGAAACCCGGCGACGCGGTGAAGAAAGGCCAGACGCTCATCGCCGTCGAGGCGATGAAGATGGAGCACCGCCTCGCCGCGCCGCGCGACGGCGTAGTCGAGACCTTGTCCGCCTCGGTCGGCGATCAGGTGGCGATCCGCGCCGTGCTGGCCCGCCTGGCGCCGGCGCAGGACTGAGATCGATGAGGAGAGATTACAACGTCCTTATCCATTCCGTATGGTGACGGTTTTGGTTTCGGTATAGGCGTTGAGCGCCTCCTCGCCGAGTTCGCGGCCGACGCCGGACATCTTGAAGCCGCCGAAAGGCGCGGCCGGATCGACGATGTTGTAGCAATTGACCCACACCGTACCGGCCCTGAGCCGCGCGCTCACCGCATTCGCCTTGTCGAGATCGCGCGTCCACACCGCGCCGGCGAGGCCGAACATGGAGTCATTGGCGCGCCGGATCGCCTCGTCGGCGTCCTTGAACTTCAGCACGCCGACGACCGGACCGAAGATCTCGTCGGTGGCGATCGCCATTTCGTCGCGCACCTCGGCGAAGACCGTAGGCGCGACGTAAAAGCCCTTCTCGCCGACTCGCTCGCCGCCGGCGGCGAGGCGCGCGCCCTGCTCGCGGCCGAGGTCGATATAGCGCATGATCTTCTCGAACTGGGCCTGGTCGATTTGCGGCCCATGCTCCGTGTCCGAATTCAGAGGGTCGCCGATGCGCCGCTTCGCCGCTTTTTCGGCGAGCTTCTCGACGAAGCGGTCGTAGATCTTCTCATGTACGAAGGCCCGGCTGCCCGCGCAGCAGTTTTGTCCCTGATTGAGAAAGATCGCGCCGAAGGCGCCCTCGACCGCCGCGTCGAGATCGGCGTCCTCGAAGACGATGTTGGGGCTCTTTCCGCCGAGTTCGAACGTGAGGCGCTTCATCGAATCAGCGGTCTCGCGCTTGATGATTTGCGCTGTTCGGTATTCGCCGGTGAAGGCGATTTTGTCGACGCCGGGATGCTTGACGATCGCTTCGCCCGCGCCGCCGCCCCCGAAGCCGGGCAGAATGTTGAGCACGCCCGGAGGAACGCCCGCTTCGAGGGCGAGCTCGCCCGCGCGCAGGGCGGTGAGCGGCGTCTGCTCGGCGGGCTTCAGGATCGCCGCGCAGCCGGCCGCGAGCGCGGGCCCGAGCTTCCATGCGGCCATGGCGAGCGGAAAATTCCAGGGAATGATGAGACCGCATACGCCCACGGGCTCGCGCCTCGTATAGGTGAAAAAGGGACCCGAAACGGGGATCGTCCGGCCCTCGATCTTGTCGGCCCAGCCGGCGAAATAGCGGATGGTCGCCGCCGCGCTCGGAATGTCGTAGCCGAGCGCTTCCGCGATCGGTTTGCCGTTGTCGAGGACTTCGAGGCGGGCGAGCTCCTCCATGTTCGCTTCGATGAGATCGGCCCATTTCATGAGCAGCCGGCCGCGCTCGCGCGCGTCCATCCGCGCCCAAGGGCCGTCTTCGAGCGCGGCGCGCGCGGCCCTGACGGCGCGGTCGACATCCTCCGGGCCGGCTTCGGCGACCTCGGCGATCACTTCCTCCGTAGACGGGTCGATCGTGGCGAAGGTTCGCCCGCTCGCGGCGTCGTGAAACGCGCCGTCGATCAGAAGCTTCGTCTGGCGCACGGGAACTGCGCCCTTGTGGGACTTGGGAAGATTGACGGCGGCGGTCATAAGTCTCCAGTCTCCTTTCCATGGTTTCAGGCCCGCAGACGGTCGGCGAAATCGGCGCGTCGCCGCACCTGTCGCGCTCACTATCGCCCGGATCAGACCGAGCATGACGGAAAAACTATATGCAGAACCGGAAAAGTCGGCGCCGATCGCAAGAATCGCATGAGAGCGAATGCTCGCCTGCGAACATATTCATATCATCAATTACAGCAGGATCGCATCCTTTCCAGGAGCGTGTCAACATTCCGTATAAGGAAGCATCAGCCGGCCTTTCCGTTTTGCAAGGCCGCGCTTGCGCTTTCACTGAAATTGCTTATCACTTTTACACGGCCGACCGAAGAAAGGACGCATGAATGGCTGAAGCGGCGGCGAAGAACGCGAAGAAAAAAATGAAAGGACGACTGCGGGCGTTTCCGAAGGAGGAGTACGCCGCCCGGCTCGAGCGCGTGCGCAAGGCGATCGCGGAACGCGGCCTCGACGGCATGCTGGTCTCGAGCCCGGAGAACATCTGCTACCTTACCGGCCTCAGCTATCTCGGCTATTTCGCCTATCAGCTTCTCCTCGTGCCGCTCGAAGGCGAGCCGTCGCTCATCACCCGCGCCATGGAGCAGGCGATCATCCGCGACAAGGTGCCGGACGTGCGGCATGTGAAATATTCCGACGGGGTCGCGCCGCTGCCGCCTTCGGCCAACGGCGAGGACGGGCCGCGTCTCGACGAGGCGGGCGGCGGCGTGCGGCCCTGGTCGACCAGCCTTGGCGTGCCGACGCGTGCAGGGCCGGGCGGGGCGGCGGTCTACGAAGGACCCGCGAAGGCGACCGTCGAGGCCATCGTGGAAAGCGGGCTTGAAAAGGCCCGACTGGGCATCGAGGCGAGCAGCTCCCTGTTTCCCTACGGCATCGGCCAGGCGATCATCGAGGCGCTGCCGAACGCGCGCTTCGAGGCGGCCTCGAATCTCGTCACCGACGTGCGTCTCATCCAGTCGCCGGCGGAGCTCGCCTATACGCGCAAGGCCGCCGTCATCACCGACTCGATGATCCTGTCGGGCGTCGCCGCGGCGGGCCCCGGCGTGCCGCAGCCGGACATCATGGCCGCGATATACCAGACCATGTTTCATCGCGGCGGCACCTATCCGGGCTTCGTGCCGCTGGTGCGCGCCGCCCACACGCTGGATCATGAACATGGTTCGTGGGAGGATCAACGCCTGGAGAGGAAGGACATTCTCTTCCTGGAAATGAGCGGCTGCGTGGAGCGCTATCACGCTCCGGCGGGCCGGCTCGTCTTCATCGGATCGGCGCCCAGGCGCGCCTACGAGATGCAGCGCGTCTGCGAAGAGGCGATCGAGGCCGCCGCCGACAGGATCCGTCCCGGCGTCGCGGCCGAAGACGTCTACGCCGCCTGGCAGGGCGTGGTCGACCGTTCGGGCCTGGAGGGTTATCGCCGCCATCACTGCGGCTATGCGGTCGGCATCGGGTTCCCGCCGAGCTGGAGCGGGGGCGGGGTGCCGCTCGGCCTGCGCGCCGGCTCGAAGATGGAGCTTCGCGCCGGCATGGTTTTCCACCTGATGTCGTGGCTTCTGCGCACCGCGAAGGGCGATTACTTCCTGTCCGACACGGTCGTCGTGACCGAAAGGGGCTGCGAACGCCTGACCAAAGCCTCGCGCGACGTGGTGGCGCGGTGAGTCCGCAAGCGGCTGGACCGAGATCCCGCGCGAACATGCCGCGCGTCACGGCTTTCCCGACCGGATCACGCATGCGCGCCGCGGACTGGCGGCGCGCTCCCTCGCGGCGCTTGCAGCCGGGCTTGCGAACGCTTGAACGCGCCGTTGGGTGGAGAAGGCGGCTCGCGGGCGGCAAGGGTTTCCGCACCCTTTCCCGTCCCGATCCCGCCACCATATTGTGGTGACTGCCGCGCTTCAGCGCCTCTGCTATAAGGACGCGGGCGTTGGCCGCGACAGGCGAAACAGGGGTCTGATCCATGCGTCTTCTATTTTGGGGAGTGATCGGTCTTTTGGCGTTTTCCAGCGCGGCCTGCGCCGAGTCCGGCGAGACCGCCGCCGCCGTGGCCGCTGCGGCCCAGGACGCGCCCGATCCCGCTCTTGAAGGGGAAACCATCGAAAGCGCGCCGCGCGTCGCGCCGCGGTCGATGGCGGAGATGCATCTTTCTTTCGCGCCGGTGGTCGAGCGCGCCGCGCCGGCGGTCGTCAACATCTACACGCGGCGCGTGGTCAATCGCTCGACGGGCGACCCCTTTTTCGACCGCTTCTTCGGCATGGGCCCGCGCGAGCAGACCTCCCTCGGCTCGGGCGTGATCGTCAGTCCGGACGGGGTCATCGTCACCAACAACCACGTCATCGAGAACATGACCGAGATCAAGGTCGTGCTCGCCGACCGGCGCGAGTTCGAGGCGCAAGTGCTGCTCGCCGATTCCAAAACCGATCTCGCCGTGCTGAAGATCGAGGCGGGCGAGCCGCTGCCCTTTCTCGAATTCGCCAATTCCGACGCCGTGGAGGTCGGCGACATCGTGCTGGCGATCGGCAATCCTTTCGGCGTCGGCCAGACCGTGACGAGCGGCATCATCTCGGCGCTGGCGCGCACCGGGGTGTCGATCACCGACTATCAGTTCTTCATCCAGACCGACGCGGCGATCAATCCGGGCAATTCCGGCGGCGCGCTCGTCGACGTCAACGGCCGTCTGGTCGGCGTCAATACGGCGATCTATTCGCGCACCGGGGGCTCGCACGGCATCGGCTTCGCGATTCCCTCCGCGCTCGTGCAGCAGGTGATCCGCTCGGCCGTGACCGGAGGCGAGCTGGTGCGCCCCTGGCTCGGCGCCGCTGCGGACACGGTGACCGCCGACATCGCGCGCGCCATCGGGCTGGACCGGCCGGCCGGCGCGATCATCACCGAGATCTGGCCGGGCGGGCCGGCCGATCGGGCGGGCCTCAAGGTCGGCGACGTGGTCACCGAGATCGACGGCGAGCCGGTCTATGACGCGGCGACCCTGCGCTACCGCGTCGGCGTGCGCAGCGACGGCGAGACGGCGACGGTCGTCTATCGGCGGGACGGCAGGGAGCGCACGGCCCGGGTCGCGCTGGCGCTGCCCCCTGACGAGCCGGCGCGCGATCCGCGAACCCTGGCGGGGCCGCATCCGCTCGACGGCGTGACGGTGGACAATCTCTCGCCGCGCTTCAACGAAGAGGTCGGGCTCGATCCGTTCCGCGCCGGCGTCGTGGTGGCGGAAGTGAATCCGCGCTCCTTCGCGGCGCGGCGGGGTCTGAGGCGCGGTTATCGCATTCTGTCCGTGAACGGCAGAAAAGTGCGCACCTCGGCCGAACTGGAACGCGAGATCAACCGTCCGGCGCGCCGCTGGGACATCGAGGTCGACACCGGCCGGCGCATCGTGACGTGGACGGTAGGACGATGAGCGGGTGAGCGATCTTTTCCACGCCGCCGGCCTTGACAAGGACGCGCCGCGCCCGCTCGCGGACCGGCTGCGCCCGCAGTCTCTCGACGAGGTGGTCGGACAGGACCATCTCATCGCCGAGGGCGCGCCGATCCGTCGGATGCTGAAGGCCGGACGGCTGTCCTCGATCATTCTCTGGGGTCCGCCCGGCACGGGGAAAACGACCATAGCGCGGCTCATCGCGCGCGAGTCGAAGCTCGAATTCGAGCAGATTTCGGCGGTCTTCTCCGGCGTCGCAGACCTGCGCAAGGTATTCGATCGCGCCGAGGCGCGCCGGCGCGCGGGCATGGGAACGCTTCTCTTCGTCGACGAGATTCACCGCTTCAACCGCGCCCAACAGGACGGCTTTCTTCCCAATGTGGAATCCGGCCTCATCACCCTTGTCGGGGCGACCACGGAGAATCCCTCTTTCGAGCTCAATCCGGCGCTCCTGTCGCGCGCGCAGGTGCTGGTGCTCAAGCGACTCGACGAGGCGGCGCTGGAGACGCTCCTCGCGCGCGCGGAGAAGGCCGAAGGGCGCCCTCTGCCGCTCACGCCCGAAGCGCGTGCGACGCTCGTCGCCATGGCCGACGGCGACGGGCGCTTCGCGCTCAACCTCGCCGAGGACGTGTTTCTGGAGCCCGAAGGCCGCGAGCCCGTAGGACCGGAAGAACTCGCGCGCATCGTCCAGCGCCGCGCGCCGCTCTACGACAAGGGCCAGGAAGCACATTACAACCTAATCAGCGCGCTGCACAAATCCGTGCGCGGATCGGACGTCGACGCCGCGCTTTACTGGCTGGCGCGGATGCTCGCCGGCGGCGAAGATCCGCTCTATATCGCGCGCCGGCTCGTGCGCATGGCGTCTGAAGACATCGGCATGGCCGACCCGACGGCGCTTCAGATCTGCCTCGCCGCCAAGGACGCCTATGACTTCCTCGGCTCGCCCGAAGGCGAGCTTGCGCTTGCTCAGGCGGTCGTCCATCTCGCGACGGCGCCGAAGTCGAACGCGGTCTATCGCGCTTTCGCAGCGGCGAGCCGCGCAGCGAAAGAGTCCGGCTCTCTCGCCCCGCCGCCTCACGCGATGAACGCGCCCACCAAACTGATGAAGCAGCTCGGCTATGCGGAAGGTTACGAATACGATCATGATGCGGAAGGCGCCTTCGCTGGGCTTGATTACTTCCCGCCCGGCATGGCGCGCCATGCTTATTACAAGCCGACGCCCTATGGCTTCGAAAAGGAAATCCGCAAGCGCCTCGATTATTGGACGGCGCGGCGCGCCGGGCGGGAGAAGAAATGAGCGGAACGCTAGTCTACGCCATCGAGAACGATCTCGACACGGATGAGTTCGTCGATGTGCTCATTCGCTCGACTCTCGCCGAGCGGCGGCTGGCGAAGGAGCGCGCCCGCATCGAGACGATGCTGCGCAACGCGAACCTGATCGTGACGGTGCGCGACTGCGAGGGCTGCCTCGTCGGGGTCAGCCGCTGCCTCACCGATTTCGCCTTCTGCTGTTACTGCTCCGACCTGGCGGTCGACGAGAGCCGGCAGGGCGAAGGCGTCGGCCGACGCCTGATCGAGGAAAGCGCCCGCGCGGCGGGGCCTTACGCTCATTTCTTCCTATTGTCCGCGCCGAAAGCGGAAGGTTTCTACGAGCGCATCGGCATGGTCCGCCATCCGGCCTGTTTCGAGCGCGCGGACTGGAAGCGCTTCGACGATGGGGCGGGCGCGGGATGATCGAAACCGTCCTCGCTTTCAAAATCTGGTTCGTCGCGGGATGGTTCGCGTTGTTTTTCGTTCTGGAACGGATGGCCGCCGCGGCGCCGCCGCCGAGGAATCGCCGTCGGCTGGCGGTCAACGGCGTTCTGTGGCTCATGATGATCCTCGTCTCGCCGCTGATCGTCCTGCCGCTGACGGCCTTTGCAAGCGCCCATCCCTTATGGACGCGGCCTGAAGACTGGTCCGGCCTTCCCGCGCTCGCCGTCGATATCGTGATCCTCGATCTGTGGGCCTACTGGGTCCATCGCGCCTATCACGAAATCCCGTTGATGCGGCGATTGCACATGCCGCATCACCTCGACGAGCATCTCGATACGACGACGGCGGTGCGCTTCCATGTCGGAGAAGTCGCCCTGTCCGCCGCGCTGCGCATGGCGCCCGTCGTCCTTCTGGCGATTCCTTTCGCCCATGTGGTCGTCTTCGAGACGGCGCTGCTCGCGGCGTCGATCTTCCACCATTCGAACGTAAGGCTGCCGCCGGCGCTCGAATCCGTCCTGTCTCGGATCGTCGTGACGCCCTCGATCCACTGGGTGCATCATCACGCGACCCGCCGCGACACCAATTCGAACTACGCCGGCGTGTTCAGCCTGTGGGACCCGCTGTTCGGCACCCGCAGCCCGACACGGCGGACGAGAGAGATGAAAATCGGCGTCGAAGGCGCTGAAGACCGGCCCTTATTGCCGCTCCTGCTCGCGCCCTTTATGAAGGAGACGCCGTAGCCTCGCCGTCGCCGTAACGCAGCACCTGCACTTTTTCCAGGGTGACGAGGCCGCTGCCCATCATGGCGTCGAGCACGGGCAGAAACGCCTCGATCTTCTCCTTGCTGTCGACGATCTCTATGACGATGGGCAGGTCCTCGGACAGGCGCAGGATTTTGGTCGTATGCAGACGGCTCGACCGCCCGTAACCCATGGGCGCGCGCAGCACCGTCGCGCCGGCGAGATGGCTCTCGCGGGCCTTCAGCACGATCGCCTCGTAAAGCGGACTGCCGTCATGCCGGTCGCTCTCGCCGATGAACACGCGCAGCAACAGCGCGTCACGCGGGATTTGCACTTCTAGCCTCCCTTAAGCTGGTTGAACGCCGCGGCCGCGACATGGCCGAGCCAGACGGCGCCCAGACACAACGCGACGGAAAGAATCACATTGCCCGCGGCCGGCCCCCATTCGCCCTCGCGTATAAGATTGAGCGTCTGCAGGCTGAAGGAGGAAAAGGTCGTATAGCCGCCGAGGAGGCCCAGCATGACGAACTGGCGCGCTTCCGTTCCAATAAGAAGCCGCCCGTCCGGCCCGCTCAAGGTGTTGAAAAAACCGATAAGGAAAGAGCCCAGCACGTTGACCGCGATGGTGCCCCACGGAAAGGTCGGTCCGGCAAGGCTCGCGACGAGTCCCGAGCACAGATAGCGCGCGCCGCTGCCGAGCGCGCCGCCGAACGCGACCCACAGAAAGACCTGCCAGCTCATGCCGGCTCCCGCCGCTTTGCCGTTCCTCCAGGGCGCCGGCCTAGCATGATCCGCCGCCGCGATCACCCCGCGGGCCCGTGCGGCGAATGGCCGGGGGACCGGCGCTCTGGCGCGCAGGGCGGCTGGCGCGTTAAAAGCGGCCGCGAAGAACGATGCGCAAGGAAAAGAATGTGATGAGCAAGAGCAGCGTGAGCATGGCGACGGTGACGGCGGAGGAGGCCGGAATGCGGCTGGACCGCTGGTTCCGCGCCCATTATCCGGCGCTGCGCCACGGCGCGCTCGAAAAGCTCCTGCGCACCGGCCAGATCCGCGTCGACGGCGGGCGGGTCAAGGCCGGCCGCCGACTCGAAGCGGGCGAGACCATCCGCGTCCCGCCGCTCGCCGCGGCGGCGCAGGAGACGACGGCGAAAAAGCCGGCGCTACCCGTCCGCGCCGAGGACGCGGCGTTCATTCGCTCCCTGATCGTTTACGAGGACGACGCCGTGATGGCTCTGGGCAAGCCCTTCGGTCTTGCGGTTCAGGGCGGGGCGAAGACCGGTCGTCACATCGACGCCATGCTCGCCGCTTTCGAAAAGAAGGGCGAGCGCCCGCGTCTCGTGCACCGACTCGACCGGGACACCGGCGGCCTTCTGCTGCTGGCGAAAACCCGCGCCGCGGCGGCCAGGCTCGGCGGCGCCTTTCAGCGTCATGAGGTCGAGAAAACGTACTGGGCGCTGGTCGCCGGCCAGCCCAGGCCGCGCGAGGGAACGATCGATCTGCCGATCGCCAAGCGCATGGTTCGAATCGGCGAGGGCGGCCAGGAGCGGGTGGTCCCTGCCGAGGGCGAGGACGCGAAAAAGGCGGTCACGGATTTTCAGACCATGGACGACGCCGGCCCCCAAGCGGCTTTCCTCGCGCTGCGTCCGCGCACCGGACGCACCCATCAGCTTCGCGTCCATTGCGCGGCGATGGGAACGCCCATCGTCGGCGACGGGAAATATGGCGGGCCGGCCGCGCGCCTTGAAGGCGTGGCGGGCCGGCTGCACCTGTTCTGTCGGGCGATGAGCTTTCCCCATCCGGCGACAGGCAAGCGCATGACGCTGAAAGCGCCGCTTTCGGGCCACATGTTGGAGACGTGGCGCTTCTTCGGCTTCGACGAGAACGCCGAAGTCGGCTGGCCGGAGATCGCATGATGGTCGAGCTCGCCCCGGCGAAGTCCGCGCGCCTGAAGCGCTTTTACCATGCGGTCGAGATCACGGAGGAGGGCGGGCGCTTTCCCGTCCTGCTGGACGGCAGGCCGGCAAAAGCGCCAGGCGGGCGAATGCTTGCGCCGCCGGCGCGCCCCGTCGCCGAGGCCGTCGCCGCAGAATGGCGCGCGCAGGGCGAGGCCGTCGATCTGGCTTCCATGCCGCTGACCCGTCTTGCGATCGCCGCGCTCGATCTCGAGGCCGGGGACGGCGCGCCATGGCGGGCGGCGATCGTCGATTATGCGCGCACGGACCTTCTCTGCTATCGGGCCGGCGAGCCCGCCGCGCTCGTCGAGCGCCAGGCGCGCGTCTGGACGCCCTATCTCGATTGGGCCCGGGAAGCGCTGGGCGCCCGCTTCGCCGTCACCGAAGGCGTCGTGGCCGTCGCGCAGTCGGCCGAAACCCTGGCCGCCGTCGAACGCGCCGTCGCGCGTCTCGATCCCTGGCGACTCGCCGCCGCTCGGCCGGCGACCGAGATCGCCGGCTCGGCGGTGCTGGGGCTGGCGCTCGCGCATCGGGCGTTCCCGGCCGCGGACATTTTCGTCGCCGCGCGCCTCGACGAGCGCTTTCAGGCCGAGCGCTGGGGCGCGGACGCCGAAGCCGCCGCGCGCGAGGCGCGGCTCGAAGCTGATTTCATGGCGCTTGCGCGGTGGTTCGAATTGTCGGCGTGAGCGGCGCCAGCTCAGGGCGGGGCGGCGCAACGTTCATAAAGCCGGGAATCAGCCGCGCCGAGCGCGCGGCTTTGGGAGCTGCGGCCGTTCGCAGCCTGTTCTCGCGGCTGCGTTCGAGCCGGACGTCAGCCCTGCGTCACGTCGCGATAGGCCTCGCAAAGATGGGCGACATTGCCGGCGTTGACGCCGCACAGATTGATGCGGGCGTTGCCGGTCATGTAGACGCCGTGCTTCTCGCGCATGGCGAGCACCTGCTTCTCGCTCAGGGGAAGAAGCGAGAACATGCCGTTCTGGCCCTCGATATAGGCGAGGGCGTCGCCGAGCTGCATCTCAGCGGCCGTGCGGGCGAGCAGGCGCCGGTTCGCCTTCACCGTGTCGCGCATATGGGCGAGCTCATCGCGCCACTTCGCCTCAAGCTCCGGGCTCTGAAGAATCTCCGCGACGATGGATCCGCCATGGGCCGGCGGCATGGAATACATCCCGCGCGCGACATTGAGCGCATGGGACTGAATCGCGCCGGCGCGCTCGCCGGTCTCGCCGACGATGAGCAAGGCGCCCGTGCGCTCGCGATAAAGGCCGAAATTCTTCGAGCAGGAATAGGAGACGAGCAGCTCCGGCAAGCGCCGCGCCATCTCGCGCACGATGTAGGCGTCGTCGTCGAGCCCGGCCGCGAAGCCGTGATAGGCGAGATCGACGAAAGGCAGAAATCCCCGCCGGTCCGCCGTCTCGATGATCGCGTCGATCTGCGCCCGGTCGAGATCGGCGCCTGTGGGATTGTGACAGGCGCCGTGGACAAGGAGGACGTCGCCGGGGCCGAGCTTTTCGACCGCCGCTATGAAGCCGTCGAACTCGATGGCGCGCGCCTGCGCATCGTAATAAGGAATCATTTCGAGCTTCAGGCCCGCTTCGGTGAGCAGCGGCGCATGGTTCGGCCAGGTCGGCGCGCCGACATAAACCGTTCCCGCCTCAAGCCGGCGCAGAATCTCCGCGCCGACCCGAAGCGCGCCGCACCCGCCCGGCGTCTGAACGCCGGCGCTGCGTCCGTCGCGCAGCACAGGCGAGTCTTCGCCGAAGACGAGCCGCGCCGCGCCTTCGACGAAACCGGGCACGCCCGCAGGCGGCGCATAGGCTTTCGTCGCCTGCCGCTCCAGCAATCGTTGTTCGGCGATCTTCACCGCCTTCAGAACCGGGGTCGTGTTGTCGGCCGCGCGAAAGACGCCCACGCCGAGGTCGATCTTCCGCTCGCGCGGGTCGTCGACGAACAGCTTCGACAGGCCGAGGATCGGATCGGGCGGCAGCGGCTTGACGTCGGCGAACATGACTGAAGTCCTTATGACGTTGTGGGCAAGGTTCCTTACGCGACTTCGGCGAGATTCGCATCCTCGAACCGTTTCATGAGGCCGGAAAGCTCGGCCTCCGCCTTGCGGACGGAGTCGAGTTTGACAGGGCCATAGCCGCGGATCCCGTCGGGCAGACGCGCGATCTCGACGGCGACGGCGAGATTTCGCGGCGTCAGCCGGTCGGCGATTTCCGCCATGCGCTGGCGATATTCCTCGATGAGCCGGCGCTCGAGCTTGCGCTCTTCGGTGTGACCGAAGGGATCGAAGGGCGTGCCGCGCAGGAAGCGCAACCGGCGCAGCAAGGACAGCGCAGGATACATCCAAGGGCCGAAAACCGATTTCTTCGGCCGGCCCTGATCGTCGAGTCCGCGGTGGAAAATCGGGGGGGCCATGTGAAACTTGATCGTGTAGTCGCCTTCGAACTCTTCGGCGAGCTTCTTTTTGAACCAGCCGTCGGTGTAGAGCCGGGCGACCTCGTATTCGTCCTTGTAGGCCATGAGCTTGAACAGATAACGGGCGACGGCGCGCGCGAAAGCCTCGCTCCCTTCGACGGCGCGCGCGCGCGCGGCGATGTCCGCGACGAAGTCCCGATAGGCGCGGGCGTAGGCCGCGTTCTGATAATCGGCGAGGAACGCGGCGCGCCGCTCCATGATCTCCTCCAGCGTCTGCTCGCGCGGCGGTTCGTCGGCGAGGCCGGCGGCCTTGTGAACGATGTCCGGCTCGACGGCGGCGAGGCGGCCGAGCGCGAAGGCGTCCTTGTTCCTTGGGACGGCGACGCCGTTAAGCTCGATGGCGCGCACAAGCGCGGCGCGGCTTGTCGGAACGAGGCCGAGCTGCCAGGCGAAGCCGAGAAGCAGCATGTTGCCGAATACCGTATCGCCGAGCAGGCGCGCGGCGATCGCGCTCGCGTCGATCGCGCTCACCAGATCCTCGCCGCAGGCTTCGCGGATGGTCTTCAGGCGCAGATGGGAGGCGAAGTCGATATTGCGGTCGCGGATGAAGTCCGCAGTCGGAATGATGTCGGTGTTGGCCGCGGCTTTCGTGCGCCCCTTGCGCATGACGGCCAGCGCGCGCGGGTCCGTTCCGACCACGAGGTCGCAGACGATCACGGCGTTCGCCGCGCCGGCGTCGATGCGCACCTGGTTGAGCGCGGCCGGATTTTCGCCGAGCCTTACATAGCTCAGCACCGTGCCGCCCTTCTGGGCGAAGCCCATGAAGTCGAGCACGCTCGCGCCCTTGCCTTCGAGATGGGCCGCCATGGTGACGATCTGGCCGATGGTGACGACCCCGGTGCCGCCGACGCCCCCGACCAGAAGGTCGTAGGTTCGTCCCGTGGCCGGAACGGCGGGTTCGGGCAGTTCGTCAAGCCGCGCGCGCATCGCCGCGTCGAGTCCGCCTGCGGCGGGCTCGCGCAGCCGGCCGCCTTCGACCGATACGAAACTCGGGCAGAAGCCTTTGACGCAGGAATAATCCTTGTTGCAGGAATACTGGTCGATCTTCCGCTTACGGCCGAATTCCGTCTCGACCGGGACGATGGACAGGCAGTTCGACTGCTTCGAGCAGTCGCCGCACCCTTCGCAGACGAGCTCGTTGATGAAAATGCGCTTCGGCGGGTCGGGATATTCGCCGCGCTTGCGCCGGCGGCGCTTCTCCGCCGCGCAGGTCTGCTCGTAGATGAGCGCGGTCACGCCCTTGATCTCGCGCAATTCGCGCTGGACGGCGTCGAGATCGTCGCGATGGCGCACTTCGACCTCGCGCGGGTAGCCACCGGCCGCGACGATCTTCTCCGGCTGGTCGGAGACGATGACGATCTTCCCGACGCCTTCGTGCTTGAGCTGGTTGGCGATTTGGGGAACCGTCAGCACGCCGTCGATCGGCTGGCCGCCGGTCATCGCCACCGCGTCGTTGTAAAGAATCTTGTAGGTGATGTTCGCCCCGGCGGCGACCGCCTGGCGGATCGCCATGGAGCCGGAATGGAAATAGGTGCCGTCGCCGAGATTCTGGAAGATATGCGGGCGGTCCTTGAGATAGAGCGATTTCGCGGCCCAGTTAACGCCTTCCCCGCCCATCTGGATGAGCGAGGTCGTCTCGCGGTCCATCCACGAGGCCATAAAATGGCAGCCGATGCCGGCGAGCGCTTTCGAGCCCTCGGGTACGCGGGTGGAGGTGTTGTGCGGGCAACCCGAGCAGAAATAGGGCAGTCGCTTCGCGCCGCCGGGCGCTTCGACCGGACGCTGGCGGGCCTCGATCTCGGCGAGCGCTTCAGCGAAAGAATAATCGGGGAAGATTTTCGAAAGACGCCCGGCGATGATCGGCGCGAGGCTAGACGGAGACAGCTCGTCGACCCAGGAAATCAGATGCGCGCCGGTCTCGTCATGCTTGCCGAGAATATGCTTCGGCTTCTCGACGGCGCGGTCGTAAATATACTCCTTGAGCTGGCTTTCGATGATGCCGCGCTTTTCCTCGACGACGAGCACTTCTTCCTTGCCCGCCATGAAGCGCTCGGCGCCCCGATTTTCGAGAGGCCAAACAAGGCCGATCTTGTAAATGTCGAGACCGATTTCCCGCGCGCGCCGCTCATCGATGCCCAGCAGGGCGAGCGCCTCCATTACATCTAGATGGGCCTTGCCGGTTGTGATGATGCCGTAGCGCGCGTTCGGGATGCCATAAATCGCCCGGTCGATCGGATTGGCGCGGGCGAAAGCGCGCACCGCTTCTTTTTTCGCACGCATGCGCCGCTCGATCTGCATTCCCGGCAGGTCTGGCCAGCGGAAGTTAAGACCATCGGGCGGCGGCGTGAAATCCTCCGGCGTCCTGAAGTCGGGCAGGGCGGGAAGCTCGACGCTCGCTCCGCTTTCGACGATCTCCGAGACGGCCTTGAAGCCGACCCACATGCCGGAAAAGCGCGAAAGGGCGTACCCGTACAGTCCGTATTCGAGATATTCCTGAATGTTCGCCGGGTGCAGGGTCGGCATGTACCACGCCATGAAGGCGACGTCCGACTGATGCGACATCGAGGAGGACACGCAGCCGTGGTCGTCGCCGGCTACGATGAGCACGCCGCCGTGCGGGGACGATCCGTAGGCGTTGCCGTGCTTCAGCGCGTCGCCGGCGCGGTCGACGCCGGGCCCCTTGCCGTACCACATGGAGAAGACGCCATCGACCGCGCGGTCTTCCTCGATCTCGACCTGCTGCGTGCCGAGAATCGCGGTCGCGGCGAGGTCTTCGTTAATCGCCGGCAGGAAGGTGATGTGATGCGCGTCGAGATGTTTCCTGGCGCGCCACATCGCCTGGTCGACGCCCCCGAGGGGCGAGCCGCGATAGCCGCTGACGAAGCCGGCGGTGTTCAGACCCCGGGCGCGATCGGCGCGCGCCTGCAACAGCATGATCGCCACGAGCGCCTGACTGCCGGTGAGAAACACCCGGCCGGTTTCGCGCTGATAACGGTCGTCGAGCTCGTAAGGGTCCAGCGCCGGCTCTCGTTCTCGGGGGAGGGCGAGGGGCTGTTCCGTCATGGGACATCGCCTCCGACGTTTCTCGTGAGGCAATATACGCCTTTTGCGCGCAAAGCGCTTTTCGATCAACGCAAAATATCGCGATTTTACGAAACATATATTTCATATAGATGGCCGATTGTGGTTTATACATATCGCAGCGGGATCGCCGCGCATGATGTGATTATTCCGAGGACGGCCCGGCCATGACCATGTCTCTCGACGCCCAGGACCGAAAAATTCTCGCCGCGCTACAGAAGCGCGGGCGACTTTCCTCCCAGGAGCTCGCCGAGGAGACGGGCGTGTCGCCGGCCACCTGCTGGCGGCGCCTGAAAGCGCTCGAGGAGGCTGGCGTCATTGAAGCCTATCGCGCCGTTCTCGACCGCGAGAAGCTGGGCTTGGCGGTGTGCGCTTTCGTGCATGTCTCGATCGAGCGTCAGTATCCGGAATATGTGGACGAGATCGAGGAGAAGATCCGACGCCGGCCGGAAGTGCTCGAATGCTACGCCACCACCGGCGACGCCGACTTCACCCTGCGCGTCGTTGCGCGAGACATCGCCGATTACGACCGCTTCCTGCAGAAGTTCCTCTTCGAGCTGCCGGGCGTGGGGCGCGTGCGCTCCTCCATCGCCCTGCGCGAGATCAAGCAGACCACCGAGCTGCCGCTTGAGAGGGAAAGTTAGGAGGCGCGGCCTATCGCGGCTCGACCCACAGCGCGTTTTCGGCGAAGTCGACCGTCATTCTGAATCGCCGAAGGATCCTCACGCCGACATTGACGTCTGCGGCGTTCTCCGTCGGATCGATGGCGGCGGGAACATCGGTGAACGTTTCGCCGGCGATTTCCAGCGTTTTAAGAACTACGATGTCCCGGGCGATCTCCCCGCCGAGGCCGCCGCCCGTTTGCCGGTCAACGATGCGCCCGGGCGCGGTCAGGCCCAGGCGTTCCGCATAGGCGGCGCCGACGAGCACGTTTCCGCCATTGCCGAGATCGAAATCGGCCTGCGCCGGCGCGTTTCCTTCGACCGATACGGGAATGGTCTGCAATCCCTTGTGCGTTTCCATCGGCAGGCGCGCGCCGCTGGGCGCGGCCGCGCGGTCTGTTTTTTCGATGCGCCCTGCTTCGATGTCGATCTCGAAACGCGCCGCGTCGAAAAGGTCGCGCCCGATGATCGCAGGAACAGACGCCTTTACAAGTCGCTCGGCGATGTCGGAAAGATCTATGACGGCGACGATTCTGTCGACGAGTTCGACGCCGGCCGCCTCGATGTCGACGCCTTTGGCGAACGCCGCTTCGGTCTCCCCGCCCGTGCCTCGGGCGGTGTGCGACCCGGTCGCGACGACTCCGAGCTCTTCCGCGAAAGCGCGGTCGAGAATCGTCATCTCCGCGCCGGAGTCGAGCAGGGCTTCTACCTGCCGGCCGTTGAAGCGAGCCGGCACGAACAGCCGGTCGCCGCGGACGATGAGCGCATTCGCTGGCGCGGACGACTCGCCCGCAGTCGCATAGGATGGCGCGGACGCCGGCGCGCCGGAAGAAACGCAGCCGGCGAGCGCCGCAGATGCGGCGAGAACCGCGACTCGGATGAAGAGATGACCCATGACGGCGTTCTTTTCTTTTTCGCCGATTTTCCCCGTCCGGCGACCGAAAGCAAGCGGCGGCTCGCACGGCCCCGTCTCAGCCGGCCGCTCTCCTGCACGTGAAGAAGGGCCGACATGACCAGATCCGACAGTTCAGGGGCTTACGACGCGGTTCTCATCGGCGGCGGGCATAACGGGCTCGTCTGCGCTTTCTACCTTGCCCGGGCGGGGCTGCGCGTGCGGGTGTGCGAGCGCCGGACCATGGTCGGCGGCGCGGCGGTCACCGAGGAGTTCCATCCTGGTTTCCGCAACTCGGCGGCGAGCTACACGGTGAGCCTTCTCAATCCGGGCGTCATCGCCGACATGCGGCTCGCCGATTACGGGCTGCGGATTCTCAAACGTCCCATCGCTAATTTTCTGCCTGCGGAGGACGGGCGCTATCTCAAGGTTGGCGGCGGGCTCGAGCGCACGCAGGGCGAGGTCACGAAATTCTCCGTCCGCGACGCCGAGGCGCTGCCGCGCTACTACGACAGGCTCGAGGCCGTCGCCGATATCCTGCGCCGGCTTGCGATGGAGACGCCGCCCAATCCGCGCAGGCGCCTTTCGGCGGGCCTCGCCGCCGCCCGTCAGCTCTGGCCTGTGGCGGCCGGCCCGCTCGACCTGATGGAGGACGTTCTCGACCTCTTCGCCAAGAGCGCGCGCGCCTTTCTCGACGGCTGGTTCGAGTCCGATCCGGTCAAGGCGATCTTCGGCTTCGACGCGGTCGTGGGCAATTATGCGAGCCCAGAAGCACCGGGCTCGGCCTATGTGCTTCTTCATCACGTCTTCGGCGAGGCGACGGGCGAGAAGGGCGCCTGGGGTCACGCAGTCGGCGGCATGGGCGCGATCACGGAGGCGATGCGCCGGGCCTGTCTCGATGCGGGCGTGGAAATCTCGCTCGAGGCGCCGGTCAAATCGGTTCGCGTCGAAAACGGCGCGGCGCGCGGCGTCGTTCTAGAAAGCGGAGCGGAGATCGCCGCCGCCCGGGTCGTCGCCAATGTGAATCCGAAGCTCCTCTATACGCGGATGATCGAGCCAGCCGCGCTGCCGGAGGATTTCCGTCGGCGGATGGAGAACTGGCGCTGCGCGTCGGGAACCTTCCGCATGAACGTCGCTTTGTCCGAACTGCCTGACTTTTCCTGTCTGCCGGGGGAAGGCGAGCACCACCAAGCAGGGATCATCATCGCCCCCAGCCTCGATTACATGGACCGCGCCTTCATGGACGCGAAGCGCCATGGCTGGTCGCGCGCGCCCATCGTCGAGATGCTCATCCCCTCGACGATCGACGACACGCTCGCGCCCGAGGGCGCCCATGTGGCGAGCCTCTTCTGCCAGCATTTCGCGCCGGACCTGCCTGACGGGCGAAGCTGGGCCGATGCCCGCGAGGAAGCCGCCGACGCCGTCATCGATGCGGTCGACGCCTGGGCGCCGAATTTCAAAAAATCCGTCGTCGCCCGGACGATCCTCTCGCCCGCCGATCTCGAGGAGAGATTCGGCCTCGTCGGCGGCGACATCTTTCACGGCGCCCTCAGTCTCGATCAGCTCTGGGCCGCGCGGCCCGCCCTCGGCTATGGCGATTATCGCGGGCCGCTCGCGGGGCTTTATCTATGCGGCTCGGGCGCGCATCCCGGCGGCGGTGTCTCCGGCCTGCCCGGCCGCAACGCCGCCCGCGAGATCCTGCGCGACGCGGGACGGGGGCCGCGGCCGGCGTGAGGCGGTGAGGGCCGTACCGGATAGGGACGCTTTACACGAGAACAAAAAGCGAATACAGAACAAAAACGGAACGCGTCAGCCGGGAGGATTCCATGAGCGTGAGGACGGCCAAGCCAGCGGTGGAAAACGAGACGTTGCGGGACGGGTTCGGACTCGGCCTAGTCCTCGTGCTCATCGCCGCGGCGCAGTTCTGGGGCGCGCTGTTCGGCGCGTGAGACGCCGACGGGAAGCGCCGGCCGGGAGGATCGCGTGACGCCCTTCGTTCATCTTCATCTGCACTCGGCCTATTCGCTCTTGGAAGGGGCGATCCGCCTTGCGCGGCTGCGCGATCTTTGTCTCGCCCACGCCATGCCGGCCGCGGCGGTGACGGATACCAACAACCTGTTCGGCGCGCTCGAAGCCTCCGAGACGCTGAGCGCGGCCGGGATTCAGCCGATCGCCGGCCTGCAGCAGGCCTTCCACATGGATGCGCTCGCCGGGGTCGAGGTCAGGCGCGCGCGCCCGCCGCATCTCGTCCTGCTCGCCCAGAGCGAGACAGGGTATCGCAACCTTATGCGGCTGACGAGCGAGGCCTTTCTGCGCTCTGCGCGGGAGGACGGCCCCTGCGCGGAGTTCGGCTGGCTCGACGGGCTGAGCGAGGACGTCATCTGTCTGACCGGCGGTTATGACGGACCCGTGGACCGGCTGCTGCGGGCGGACCGTCTGGGCGAGGCGAAGGCGCTGCTCGAACGTCTTGCCGCGCGCTTCCCCGCGCGGCTCTATGTCGAGCTGCAGCGCCATGAAGGGCGCGACTGGTCCGCGGTCGAGGCCGATCTCGTCGAACTCGCCTATGCGTTGGGCCTCCCGCTCGTCGCCGCGAACGAGCCGTTCTTTCCCGAGCCGGGCGACTACGAGGCCCATGATGCGCTGCTGTGCATCGCCGAGGCTGCCTATGTGCATCAGGACGATCGTCGGCGCGTCACGCCCGACCACTATTTCAAGTCCGGTGATGAGATGGCCGCGCTTTTCGCCGATCTGCCCGAAGCGGTCGAAAACACCGTAGAGATCGCCCGGCGTTGCGCCTTCCGGCCGCGCCAGCGCGGGCCTATTTTGCCCCGCTTCGTGGAGGGAGACGCCGAGGAGGAAGCGCGCGAGCTCGAACGTCAGGCCCGAGAGGGGCTTGAGAAGCGGCTCGCCGCCGGTCCTCTGAGCGCGTCGCGCGCGGACTACGACGAACGCCTTGCGAAAGAGCTCGACATCATCAACCGGATGGGCTTTCCGGGATACTTCCTAATCGTTTCCGATTTCATCAAATGGGCGAAGGCGCAAGGCATTCCCGTGGGCCCGGGTCGGGGTTCGGGCGCGGGCTCGCTCGTCGCCTGGGCGCTCACCATCACCGATCTCGACCCCTTGCGCTTCGGGCTGCTGTTCGAGCGGTTTCTCAATCCCGAACGGGTATCGATGCCCGACTTCGACGTCGACTTCTGTCAGGACCGGCGCGACGAAGTGATCCGTTACGTTCAGCAGAAATACGGCGCTGACCGGGTCGCGCAAATCATCACCTTCGGCAAGCTGCAGGCGCGCGCGGTCCTGCGCGACGTCGGCCGCGTGCTCGGCATGCCCTTCGGCCAGGTCGACCGGTTGTGCAAGCTCGTTCCCAACAATCCCGCCAACCCAGTGACCCTCGCCGAGGCGCTGGCGAGCGAGCCGCGTCTGCGAGAGGAACGCGACCGCGATGAGACGGTGGCCGCGCTTCTGGAAAAAGCGCTGAAGCTCGAAGGGCTCTACCGGCACGCCTCGACCCACGCCGCCGGCGTGGTCATCGGCGACCGGCCGCTCGTCGAACTCGCCCCGCTCTATCGCGATCCGCGTTCGGACATGCCCGCCACCCAGTTCAACATGAAGTGGGTCGAGCCGGCGGGCCTTGTGAAGTTCGACTTCCTGGGCCTTAAAACCCTCACTGTCATCGACCGCGCGGTCGCCTTCGCCCGCCGCGCCGGGACTCGCCTCGACATGAAATCGGTCCCCCTCGACGACAAGGCGACCTTCGACATGCTGGGCGAGGGCGCGACGGTCGGGGTGTTCCAGCTTGAAAGCGCCGGAATGCGCGCGACCCTGCGCGCCATGCGGCCGGACAGCCTCGAGGATATCATCGCGCTCGTCTCGCTCTACCGGCCGGGACCGATGGAGAACATCCCGACCTATATCGAGCGCAAGCAGGGCCGTCAGGATCCGGATTATCTGCACCCCTCGCTCGAACCTGTCCTGAAGGAGACCTACGGCGTCATCATCTATCAGGAACAGGTGATGCAGATCGCGCAGATCCTCTCCGGCTACACGCTGGGCGAGGCCGACATTCTGCGTCGGGCCATGGGCAAGAAGAAGAAGGAGGAGATGGACCTTCAGCGCAAGCGCTTCGTCGAGGGGGCGCGCGCGCGCGGAGTCGAGGCCTCCAAGGCCTCCTCCATCTTCGACCTCGTGCAGAAATTCGCCGGCTACGGCTTCAACAAGTCTCACGCGGCGGCCTATGCCTATATCGCCTATCAGACCGCCTATCTGAAGGCGAACCATCCGGCGGCTTTCCTCGCCGCCTCGATGTCGCTCGACCGGGCGAACACCGACAAGCTCGCGCTTTTCCTCAAGGAGGCGCGCGAGACCGGCGTGCGCGTGCGCCCGCCGCACGTAAATCATTCCGAGGCGGACTTTTTCGTCGATGACGACGGCGCGATCGTTTACGCCCTCGCGGCGATCAAGAATGTTGGCGAAGGCGCGATGGCCGCGATCAGCGAAGAACGCCGTCGCGGCGGTCCGTTCAGGGACCTTCACGATTTCGCCGAGCGCGTAGATTTGAAGGCCGTGGGCAAGCGGGCGCTCGAAAATCTCGCCCGGGCCGGCGCGCTCGACGGGCTTGGGGCCTCGCGCGCTGGCGCGCTCGCCGCGGTCGATCTTCTGATCCGCTATTCCGCCCAGGCGGCCGAGGAGCGCGCGAGCGCGCAGGCCGGGCTCTTCGACCTCGCCGCCGCGCCGGCGCTCGCCCGACCGCGCCTGCCGGCGGCCGAGGAATGGCCGCCGCTCGAGCGTCTCAACGAGGAGCGCGCGGCGCTGGGGTTCTATTTCAGCGGCCATCCTCTCGACGATTACGCGCGCGAGCTGCGGCGGCTCAATGTCGTCACCGCCGCGGAAGCGCGCGAGCGCGCCGCGGAGTCCCGCGTCGCGCTTAATATGGCCGGCGTCGTGCGCAGCGTCCGGATGCGCCGTTCGCGCGCAGGCAAGCCTTTCGCCTGGGTCGAGCTTTCCGACGCGGCTGGCGAGTTCGAGATCACGGTGTTTTCCGAAGTCCTGAACGCGGCGCGCGATCTGTTCGAGACCGGCGCCCTGCTTTTTCTGACGGTCACGGCCGAGGACCGGGACGGCGAGATCCGCTTCACCTGCGAGAGCGCGCGACGCCTCGACGAAGCGGCCGCCCAAGCCGTCTCGATGTTGCGGATCTCGGTCACAACGCTCGAGGCGATCGAGACCATTGGACGTCGGCTCGCCGCGTCGCGTCCGGCTTCGCGCCAGGAGGCCGGGCGGGTCGTGCTCGCCCTGCAGCTTTCCGGCGCGCGTCCCCGCGAAGTGGAAATCGCGCTTGATGCGCCCGCCGCATGCACGCCGGCCATGCGCGGGGCGCTCAAGACCGTGGACGGGGTCGCCGAGGTCGAGCTTGTTTAGCAGGGGTCGGAGGTAAGGGATGGGCATTGAGGCTTTCTTGGCGGCCGATCATTTAAGCCGGCTCAATCCAAGATCTCGACCCTCGTCCCTGATCTCGCAGAGCCGTCCTGATCCCGGGTCGCTCCTGGCCCTTCTTTTCTATCCGGCTCCCTGTTGAAAAGCGGCGCCGGAGCGCGTATAGGGCGCGCCATCTCACACGCAGCGCCATCCTCAGTGGCCTCGATGCGGCTTGACGCGGACAGGCTCGGGCGGGTTTCGCTTACGGCGCTGCGGCGGCCAAACTGAAGGAGACGACCATGGCGCTGCCAGAATTTTCCATGCGCCAGCTTCTGGAAGCTGGCGTCCATTTCGGCCATCAGACCCATCGCTGGAATCCGAAGATGAAGCCTTTCATCTTCGGCGAGCGCAACGGCATCCACATTATCGATCTCTCGCAGACGGTGCCGTACCTGCATCAGGCGCTGGTCAAGATCCGCGAGGTGGTCGCCGGCGGCGGGCGTGTGCTGTTCGTCGGCACCAAGCGACAGGCGCAGGCGCCGGTCGCGGAGGCCGCCAAACGCTGCGCGCAATACTACATGAACGTGCGCTGGCTCGGCGGCACGCTGACCAATTGGGAGACGATCTCGGCTTCCATTCGACGTCTGAAGGAGATGGAAGAGCGCCTCGAAGCCGGCGCCATGGGCCTGACCAAAAAGGAGCAGCTTCAGCTCGCGCGCGAGAAGGCCAAGCTCGAAGCCTCTCTCGGCGGCATCCGCGAGCTCGGCGGGCTGCCCGATCTTTTGTTCGTGATCGACGTCAAGAAAGAGGCGATCGCCGTCAAGGAGGCCAACAAGCTCGGCATTCCCGTCGTCGCTGTGGTCGACACCAATTGCAGCCCGGACGGCGTCGATTACGTCATCCCCGGTAATGACGACGCCTCGCGGGCGATCGCGCTTTACTGCAATCTCGTCGCCGACGCCGTAATCGACGGCATTTCGGCGAGCCAGGCCGCTCTCGGGGTCGACATCGGCGCCATGGCGGAAGCCCCGCACGAACCGGCGGTGCTGGAGGAGCGGGGCGAAGACGCGGCGCAGGAGCCAGGATCCGACGAGGCCCGATCCGAGGCTTCCGCAGAACAGCCTAGCGCCTGAATTCCGGGCGTCCTTAAAACCGTCATCTATGAGCGCCAAGGAGAAGCTTCCGGCGCAGGTGAAGAGGACGCCCGACGGGAGAAAGGCCTGACAGGCGCCGGCCGGCCCGAGGCCGCCTTCTTGATTGCGTCCGGCCGGATACGAATGAAGCCGCTTGACCCGGTCGCCCGCCTCGACGGCGCCGCGATCAAATGACTGGAAAGGGAAGAAGAACTATGGCTGGCGTTACCGCTGCGATGGTGAAAGATCTCCGGGAGCGCACCGGAGCGGGCATGATGGACTGCAAGGTCGCGCTCGCCGAAACCGGCGGCGACATGGAGGCGGCCGTCGACTGGCTGCGCAAGAAAGGCCTCGCCAAGGCGGCGAAGAAATCCGGCCGCACTGCGTCGGAAGGCCTCGTGGCCGTGGCCGTCGAAGCGGCAGGCGCGGGCGCGAAGGGGGTCGTCGTCGAGGTCAATTCCGAAACCGACTTCGTCGCCCGCAACGAGGTGTTTCAGAAGATGGTCTCCGAAGTCGCGCGCGCCGCGCTTGCGACCGACGGAACCGTCGAGGCGGTTCGCGCCGCGTCTTATCCCGGCGGCGCCAAGACGGTCGAGGAGCACATCGCCGAAATGGTCGGCCAGATCGGCGAGAACATGACCCTGCGGCGCGCCGCCGGTCTGGCGGTCGAGGAGGGCGTCATCGCGTCTTATATCCACGGGCAGGCGAACGAGGGCCTCGGCCGCATCGGCGTGCTCGTCGGCCTTAAATCCTCGGGCGACGAGGACAAACTCGCCGCGCTGGGCCGTCAGCTTGCGATGCATGTGGCGGCGGCCCGTCCGCTCGCCGCACGCGTGGAAGAGCTTGATCCCGCCGTAGTCGAGCGCGAGCGCGCGGTGCTTGCCGAACAGGCGCGCGGCTCCGGCAAACCGGAAGAGATCATCGCCAAGATGGTCGAAGGCCGTCTACGCAAATTCTACGAGGAATCAGTCCTCCTGGAGCAGATTTTCGTGGTCGACGGCGAAACCAGGGTCGCCAAGGTGATCGAGAACGCCGTCAAGGACGTCGGCGCGCCTGTCGAGCTGGCGGGTTTCGTGCGGCTGGAGCTGGGCGAAGGCGTGGAGAAAGCTGACGAAGAAGAATAACATCCCGGCGGCGCGCGGTTTGCGGGCCGCGCGCCGCCGGCGCCCTTTCAGGACAAGCCTTCCTGGAAGAGCGACAGGCGACAAAGGTCCAGGACCCGCGCCTTGCTCGCGCGACAAGCGAAAGGCATCGAGATGAGCGACTCCGCCCCAGCTGCAGCGTCTTCAAGCGAGTCCCGCTTCAAACGGGCGCTTTTGAAGATTTCGGGCGAGGCGCTGATGGGGCCGGCCCAGTACGGCATCGATCACGCCACGGTGCGCAGGATCGCCGAGGAGGTCAAGGAGGCCCGCCTGCGGCTCGGCGTCGAGCTGTGTCTCGTCATCGGCGGCGGCAACATCTTCCGGGGCGTGTCCCAGGCCGCCAGCGGCATGGAGCGCGCGAGCGCCGACTATATGGGCATGCTCGCCACCGTCATGAACGCGCTCGCCGTGCAGAACGCGCTCGAGGCGATCGGTCTTTACACCCGCGTGCTTTCCGCGATCGAGATGACCGCCATCTGCGAGCCTTATATCAGACGGCGCGCCATCCGCCATATGGAGAAGGGCCGCATCGTGATTTTTGCGGCCGGCACGGGCAATCCGTTCTTCACAACCGATACGGCTGCGGCGCTGCGCGCGGCGGAGATGGGCTGCGACGCGCTGCTCAAGGGCACTCAGGTCGACGGCGTCTATTCGGCCGATCCAAAAAAGAATCCGGATGCGGAGCGTTTCGACCGCCTCAGCTATCACGAGGTCATGGTCCGCGACCTGAAGGTGATGGACCAGACGGCCGTGACGCTCACCCGGGAGAACAGGATTCCCATCGTCGTTTTCCCGATCGGCGAGCGGGGCGGCATCGTGGGCGCGCTGACCGGCGAGGGCCCGCATACGATCATCTGCGACCCCTGAGCTGCAAAAGCCGCGAGCCGGCCTGTATTTCGCCGCAAAATCAGGGTCTAATGACCGCCAGGAGATGACGACATGAGCACCAAGGGCGTTGACCTCAAGGATTTGCGCAAGCGCATGGAAGGCGCCGTTGCGGCGCTGAAGTCGGAGTTCGCCGGCCTGCGTACGGGTCGCGCCACGGCGAGCCTCGTCGAGCCGATCACGGTCGAGGCCTACGGTTCGCACATGCCGATGACCCAGGTGGGCACCATCAGCGTGCCGGAGCCGCGCACGATCTCCATCCAGGTCTGGGACAAGGCGCTCGTCAGCGCCGTCGAGCGGGCGATTCGCGAATCCGGCCTTGGCGTCAATCCGGTCGTCGACGGCACGCTGGTGCGCATCCCTATCCCGCCGCTCACCCAGGAGCGACGGGTGGAGCTGACCAAGGTCGCGCACAAATACGCCGAGCAGGCCCGCGTGGCGATCCGCAATGTCCGCCGCGAGGGCATGGACGCGATCAAGAAGTCGAAGGAAATCAGCGAGGACGAGCAGAAGCGTCTCGCCGATCAGGTCCAGAAGCTGACCGACGAGTTCGTCAAGACGGTAGACGACGCGCTGGCTGCGAAAGACGCCGAGATCATGCAGGTCTGAGGAGGCGTCGCCTTCTGCTGCGGCTTGCTCAGGCGGCGCGGCGTCCTGTATCCGGCGGACGGAACCGCCGCGGAGGTATGCGTTGACGGCCAAACCTGCGCCCCAGATGCCTGCGCCGACGCCGGAGCGCAACGACGCGAAGGCCGCTGGCGCGGCCGCCGGCGTCGCGCTCCACGTCGCGATCATCATGGACGGCAACGGCCGCTGGGCGGCGGCGCGTGGTCTGCCGCGCGCGGACGGCCATCGCGCTGGCGTAGAAGCCGCCCGGCGCGCGGTCGAGGCCGCGCGAGACCTCGGCGTCACGGCCCTGACGCTCTACAGCTTTTCGACTGAAAACTGGCGTCGGCCGGCCGGCGAGATCCGCGACCTGATGAACCTGCTGCGCCAGTTCATCTTTCAGGACCTCCCGACGCTCAAAAAGGAAGGCGTGCGCGTCAGGGTGATCGGCGACCGGGCGAGCCTTGATCCGGAATTGCGCATGTTGGTCGCGCGGGCGGAGGGCGAAACGGCGGGCAATGAGCGCTTCCTGCTGCAAATCGCTTTCAACTATGGCGGCCGGGACGAGATTACGCGCGCGGCCCGCGCGATCGCGAAGGAGGCCGCCGCCGGCGCGCTCAAGCCGGAGGAGGTGACCGAAGCGGCTTTCGCCGCGCGGCTCGACACGGCGGACGCGCCCGAACCCGATCTCGTCATTCGCACGAGCGGCGAGAAGCGCATCAGCAACTTTCTGCTGTGGCAGGCGGCGTATGCGGAATATGTCTTTCTCGACGTATTATGGCCTGACTTCGATCATGCGCATTTCGTCCGCGCGCTGGAGGAATTTCACGGGCGCGAGCGCCGTTTTGGCGGCGTCGGCGCGGCGTGAACGGCGAGCGTGAAAAGCCCATGCAGGCCATCATGAAGCCCCGCATTCCGGCGCTGTTGCGCACATCGCTCGCCCAGCGCATCGCCTCCTCGCTGTTTCTGGCGCCTGGGGCGCTGGCCGCGGCCTATGCTGGCGGGGCGGTCTTCGCGGCTGTCGTCGCCTTCGCCGCAATCGTGATGGTCTTCGAATGGACGCGGATGATCGAAAAGCGCGAGTTTTCGCCGGCGTTCTACGCGCTGGCCGCAGCCGGCGCCGGCGCCTTGATGTTGGCGGCGGCGGGGAGATTTCCGATCGCGTTCGCGATTTGTGGAATGGCCGCGCTCGCCGCCGGGGCCCTGGCGGCGCGCGGCGAACGCCGTCCCCTCTGGGCGGCCTTCGCCGCAGCCTACATCCTTGCGCCCTGCGCGGCGCTGATTTGGTTGCGCGAGGCGGTCGAAAACGGCCGCGCTCTGACGATCATGCTGCTTCTGATCGTGTGGGCGGCCGATACGGGCGGTTATATCGGCGGCCGGCTTGTCGGCGGGCCGAAAATGAATCCTGTTCTGTCCCCGGCGAAAACCTGGGCGGGTGCTGTCGGCGGGGTGATCTTAGGCGCGCTGGCGGGCCTCGCCTGCGCCCGCTGGATCTACGGCGAGGGACCGCTCGCGCTCTATGTCCTGGCGGGCGGCTGTTTGGGCCTCGCCTCGATCCTGGGCGACATGGCCGAGTCGGCCTTCAAGCGCGCCTTCGGCGTCAAGGATACGAGCGGCTTCATTCCGGGCCATGGCGGCTTTCTGGACCGCCTAGACGGGATGATTTTTGCGACGACGGCGATGACCTTGGCGCTTTTCCTTCATATGATCGCCGGAAGGATAAACGGGTGAGGGGTTATGGCTGGCGATGAAGGCGCGCGCCGCGCGCGCCGCGTCACGATTCTCGGCTCGACCGGGTCGATCGGCGTGAATACGCTCGATTTGATCCGCTTCGCCCGGGAGCAGGGCGAGGCGACGTATGAGGTCGAGGCGTTAACGGCGAACAGCAATGTGGGGTTGCTCGCTGAGCAGGCGCGCCGTTTCCGACCCCGATATGTCGCGGTCGCCGATCCCTCGAAACAGGCGGAGCTTGAAGCCGCGCTGGACGGGCTGGAGGTCGAAATCGGCGCCGGCCCCGAAGCGATCGAGGAGGCGGCGGCCCGCGACGCCGACTGGGTGATGGCGGCGATCGTCGGGGCGGCCGGCCTCAGGCCGACCCTCAGGGCGGCGAAGCGCGGCGCGACCATCGCCCTTGCGAACAAGGAGTGCCTCGTCTGCGCCGGCGATATCCTGAAAGCGGCGATCGCAGCGGCGGGCGGCGAACTCCTTCCGGTCGACTCTGAGCACAATGCGATCTTTCAGGTCTTCGACTTCGAACGGCCCGAGCGGGTCTCCCGCCTCATTCTGACTGCGTCTGGCGGGCCGTTCCGCTGCTGGTCGAAGGCTGAAATGGCCGCGGCCACGCCGGCTCAGGCCGTGGCTCATCCCAATTGGTCGATGGGCGCAAAGATTTCCGTCGACTCTGCAACGATGATGAACAAAGGGCTGGAACTCATTGAGGCGGCGCATATTTTCCCGATCTCTTCAGAGAATATCGAGATCATCGTGCATCCCCAGTCAGTCATCCATTCGATGGTGGAGTACGTCGACGGGTCGGTGCTCGCCCAGCTTGGCGCGCCGGATATGCGCACGCCCATCGCCTACACGCTCGCCTGGCCGGAGCGGATGCAAAGCCCAAGCGCGCGCCTTGACCTCGCGGATATCGCCCGGCTCGATTTCGAGGCGCCCGACCCCGAACGGTTCCCCGCGCTGCGCCTTGCGCGAGAAGCGGTCCGCCGCGGAGGCGTTTTCCCGGCGGCGCTTAACGCCGCAAACGAGATCGCTGTCGCCGCCTTTCTCAATGGTCAGTTAAAATTTCTGGACATAGCGGCGATTACCGAGCAGGTTCTCGACCGGGTGGGTCGGCGTAACGGACCAGCTATGCTCTCGACGCTCGAGGAAGCCGTCGCCGTCGATGAAGAAGCAAGGCGCCTGGCGGCGGAAGCCGTCGCCGCGCGCGCTGCGGCGTAACGCGAGAGCGAGGCAAGACGGATGACAGTCGCAGGAATCTCCTTTGACCAGATTCTGATCTTGCCGATTTCGATAATCGCCTTTCTGCTTCTCCTTACGATTATCGTCTTCTTCCACGAATACGGGCATTTTATCGTCGCGCGCCTGCTGGGCGTGCGGGTGGACGTCTTCTCCATCGGCTTCGGCAAACCGCTGACGCGCTGGCGGGACCGCAAGGGCACGGAATGGCGCATCGCCATGATCCCCCTCGGCGGATATGTGAAGTTTTTCGGCGATGCGAACGCCGCCTCGCAACGCGATCCGAATCTGAACACAGCCGACGGCGAAGAAGCAAAGACGCAATCCGGACCCGCGACGACCCAGTTTCCGCGGCCCGCAGCCGCGGGCCGCGGTCTGACGCCGGAGGAGAAAAAAGTCTGCTTCCACTTCAAGCCGGTTTGGGCGCGCGCGGCGATTGTCGCGGCGGGGCCGGTCGCCAACTTCATCCTTGCAGTGGCGATCTTTTGGGCGCTTCTGGTGGCGTTCGGCGAAGGCGTCTGGCAGCCCCGCATCGGCATGGTGGAGGAAAACTCCGCCGCGGCCGAGGCGGGCTTTCAGCCGGGCGATCTCGTGCTGGAGGCGAACGGCCGGCCGATCCGCGACTTTCAGGATTTGTCGATTACGGCCAAGCTCTCCGCCGGCGAGCCGATTCGTTTTCTGGTTGAGCGCGACGGGGAGAGGATCGTCCTGACGGCGACGCCGCGCCGCGAGGAGATGACCGACGCCTACGGCAATCCTGTCTCGGCCGGCAAGCTCGGCGTAGCCGTCGATCCGAAAGCTTATCAGTTCGTCCGCTACGGCCCGATTCGCGCTTTGGGCGAGGCCGCGTCGGACGTGGTCGACATTCTGCGCGCGACGGTCAAGTTTCTCGGCCGGCTCATTCTCGGCAAGGAAGACACGCGCCAGCTGGGCGGACCCGTCAAGATTGCGCAATACGCCGGCCAGTCTCTGATGACCGGCTTCGACGAGTCTGGCTATGCGGAGAGGCCTGACTTTCTGACAATGCTGAAGGTCAGCCTTGCGAGCTTCATCTATCTGGCTGGCGTAATTTCGGTGTCGATCGGCTTTTTGAATCTTCTGCCGGTGCCGGTGCTCGACGGAGGCCATCTCATGTATTACGCCTATGAGGCGGCGGTTGGCAGGCCTTTGGGGGCGAGAGCGCAGGCGATAGGGTTCAAGGCCGGCGTCATCCTGTTGGCGTCGCTAATGCTTTTCGTGACGTGGAACGACATCGCCAATCTTCTCTCATAAAGAATTCGGGTCGGCGGCATGAGTCATATGAAGTCGGGGGGGGGCGTACTGCGCTTGGCGGCGGCGATCTTTTTCGCTGCCGCGTGCGGGGTCGTAAACGCGGCGAACGCGCAGCAGGCTGAAACGTCCTCGCCGGGCGAAGCGCTCGCGAATCTTGACGCCCAGTCGGGCGGGCGGATCCTCGGCATCGCGCCAGGCGAGCAGGCGCCGATCATCCAGTCGATCGCGGTGCGCGGAAACCAGCGGATCGAGGGGGACACGATCGCGTCCTATCTCGTCGTCCAGCCGGGCGATCGCGCCGATCTTCAGCTTCTCGATCTCGGACTGAAAACGCTTTTCAACACCGGCCTGTTCGCCGACGTCACCATGGAGATGCAGCCGAACGGCGTGCTCCTGATCGACGTGAGGGAGAACCCGATCGTCAACCGCGTCATTCTCGACGGCAACAAGCGGGTCAAGGACGACAAGCTGACGGAAGAGATCCGCCTCACGCCGCGCAGCGTCTTCACGCGCGCGAAGGTTCAGGCCGACGTTCAGCGCATCATCGAGGTCTACCGGCGCACCGGCCGCTTCGCTACGGTCGTCACGCCCAAGGTGACGCCCCTCGAGCAGAACCGCGTGGACGTGATCTACGAGATCGACGAGGGGCCCAAGACGGGCGTCGCCAAGATCAACTTCGTCGGCAACACCGTCTTCACCGACGCCGAGCTCCGCGACGTAATACTCACATCTGAAAGCCGCTGGTGGAAGATTTTCTCCAGCCATTCCAACTACGACCCTGACCGGCTGGAATACGACCGGGATCTGCTCCGTCAGCATTACGCCCGCCATGGCTACGCGGACTTCCAAGTCGTCTCGGCGATCGCCGAGCTGACGCCGGACCGTGAGGACTTCTTCATCACCTTCACGGTCGAGGAAGGGCCGCAATACACCGTCGGCGACGTGCGCGTGAAAACGACGCTCGCCAAGCTCGACGAGCGCGCCCTGGAGCGGTTCATCAACATCAAGCCCGGCGATACTTATGACGGGGAAAAGGTCGAGAAAGCTGTTGAATCGATCACCTTTGCGACCGGCGCGACCGGCTACGCCTTCGTCGACGTGCGCCCGCGCCTCGAACGCAATCGGGAGGCGAAGACCATCGACATCACTTTCGAGGTGAACGAAGGCCCGCGCGTCTATGTCGAGCGCATCAACATCAAGGGCAACACGCGCACGCTTGACAAGGTGATCCGTCGGGAAATCCGCATCGCCGAGGGCGACGCCTTCAACCGCGTGCTCGTCGACCGTTCGAAAACCCGCATCCGCGCGCTCGGCTATTTCGGCGAGGTTGAGATCGAGGAAAAGCCCGGCTCCGCCCCTGACAGAACCGTGCTCGACGTTTCCGTGGAAGAACGCTCGACCGGCTCGTTCAGCGTCGGGGTCGGCATTTCCTCGACCGAGAATTTCATCGTCGATTTCTCCATCGAAGAACGCAACCTGATGGGGCGGGGACAATTTCTGCGCTTCCGCGTGCAGGCGAGCTCGCGAACGCGGCAGGTGGACCTCCGTTTTACGCAGCCCTACTTCCTCGATCGTAACCTCGCCGCAGGCTTCTCCGTTTTCAATCAGCGTACGGACTTTCGCGAGTCGGGATTCGTCCGCGACCGGATCGGCTTCGGCCTCAACGCCGGCTTCCAGGTGTCGGAGTATGGCCGCGGCGGCCTGCAGTATCTGCTGACATATGACGACGTGACGATCGATTTGACAGGCACGGCGACGTTGCCGGACGGAACCGATCCGGCGAGCCTCGTCGTTCCGGGCTCGTCGTTCGAGGTGATCGATACGACTGATCTCTTCGGCAATCCGGTGACCGTCGTCCGCACGGACTTCTGCGATCTGGTGCAGAACAGCCTCACGCCGACCTGCGAGTCGGAAGGCGAGTTTCTGACATCGCTCGTCGGGTATTCGCTGTCTTTCGACACGCGCGACGATCCGATCGATCCGACGCGCGGCTGGCGGTTTTCGTTCTCCCAGGCCGTCGCCGGCCTCGGCGGGGATGTGAATTACCACCGTACGGAGTTTTCCGGCGCCTATTACAAGCGACTCTGGCGCGGTTTCATCGGCGCAATGAAGCTGCGGGGTGGTTATGTGGATGGCTTCGCCGGCGACGACGTGCGCCTGTCCGACCGTTTCTTCGAGGGCGCGAGCACCTTCCGCGGCTTCGAGGTCGCCGGCGTGGGCCCCCGCTTCATTCAACGCGGTGCGGGGCTCAACCGTGATGGAGAAATCATCGGCCAGTCGATCGGCGGCAAGGTTTATGCGATCGGTTCGGCCGAGATCCTGCTGCCGTTGCCGTTGCCTGACGAATATGGAATTCGGGCGGCGTTGTTCACCGATTTCGGCACTGTCGGACTCGTGGACGACCGCACGAAGGCGCTCAACGAGAATCTTGACTTTTGGGTCGATCCGGACGGCGACGGCATCTTCATAAAGCCGGTGCAGGACGATCTTTCCCTGCGCGCCTCGGCGGGCGTTTCGGTAAGCTGGGATTCGCCGTTCGGGCCGGTGCGATTTGACATCGCCAAGGTGCTCCGCAAGGAAGAATATGACCGCACGGAGGGGTTCCGGTTCAGCGCGGGGACAAACTTTTAGAAAGGTGTGAGGTGTTTGACATGAAAAGAGCAGCATTCGGCATCGTCGGCGCCGTTGCGCTGGCGGTTGCAGGGCTCGCCGTCGGCACCGGGCTCGCCCCTGCTGCAGCGCAGCAAAACAGGGCGCCCGTGATCCTGATCGTCAATCAGGCTCAGGTGCTCGCCCAGTCAAAGGCTGGCCAATCCATCGGCCCGCAGCTTGAAAGGCTGCAGGAGGAGGCCAATCAGGAGCTCAACGCCGAGGTCGAGAAAATCGTCAAGGAGAGCGAGGATCTCAAAAAGCAGAAGGATCTCATGGCGGAAGATGTTTGGCTGGAAAAAGCCAAGCAACTCGCGGTCAAGCAGAATAATCTTCCGGTGTTGCGCGAAGTGAAGGTGCGCGAGCTTTCCATCGCCGAGCAACAGGCCATCAACAAGATCAACGAGAAGCTGACGCCGATTCTCCAGAAAATCGTCGAACAGCGCGGCGCGACTCTGCTGCTCGACCGTTCGGCGGTGATGTATGCTGCGGTCGACACTGACATCACGGCCGAGGTCATCGCCGAGCTCGACAAGGCGCTCACGAGCGTAAAGGTCGAAAAGGTCTCGCTTGCCGAACTTCAACGCCAGGCTCAGCAGGCGGCCGCGGCGCAGAACAAGAAGAAGAAGTAAAAAGAACCGGCGGGCTTTCGACGGGGCGGCGAGCGTTCCGTTAGCAGGGCGTTCTGGCGAGCGAGATCGTTGCGGCGCCAAGGTGAGCCCGCGGCGGATAACCGGAACCGCGTTTATGGCCGATCCGCGCTTTTACATCGCCGCCGATCCGTTGTCGGTTCAAGAAGCCGCTCGACTCGCTGGCGCGGAATTGTTTGCGGAAGGCGGCCTTGTAACGCGCGCCGCCGACATCGACGAAGAATGCCTCGCCGAAGCGCTCGTCTTCGTCGAAACGCGCGAAGCGGCCGAAAAGCTGGGAGCCAAACCCGTCGGCCTTTGCCTGGCGCCGCCCGAGCTTGCGTCGGCGCTTCGCTTGTCAGGCGCGATCGGGCTTGCCAAGACGCCGCGGCTCGGCTTCGCGCGCCTCGCCGCCCGCCTCTGCCGTGAGCGTCGTTTCAATCTCAAGGCCGGCGTCCATCCGGAAGCGGAAATAGCCCCCGGCGCGCACATTCACGAAACGGCGGTCGTCGCCGCCGGCGCGCGTATAGGCTCCGGCGCTTTTCTCGGTCCGCATGCGGCGATCGGACCCGGCGTAGAAATCGGCGAAGACAGCCGCATTGAAGCGGCGGCCTGCGTCACCCACGCGCTATTGGGCGCACGGGTCGCCGTGCTGCCGGGTGCGCGGGTCGGCCAGGCGGGATTCGGCTTCGTTCCTTCGCCGGACGGGCTCGTCCGAATGCCGCAGCTCGGCCGAGTGATCGTCGGCGACGACGTAGAGATCGGCGCGAATACGACCATCGACCGCGGCGCGCTGGGCGATACGGTCATCGGCGAGGGCGTCAAGATCGACAACCTCGTCCAGATCGGCCACAACGTCCGCATCGGACCTTTTACCGTCATCGCCGCGCAGGTCGGAATTTCTGGAAGCTGCGTGATCGGCGCGCGCGTGATGCTGGGCGGAAAAGTCGGCCTTGCCGACCATGTCAGAGTCGGCGATGACGCCCAGATCGCCGCAGGCTCCGGCGTCATGCGCGACGTCGGGGCCGGGGAGAAATGGGGCGGCTATCCGGCCCGCCCGTTTCGAACGTGGTTCCGGGAAACGGCGACTCTCTCGAAGCTCGCTGGAGAGACAAGACAGAAAGCGAAAGACGATGGCGCTTGAACCCGGAAAGACTATGCTCTCGGTGGAGGAGCTGATGCAGCTTCTGCCGCATCGCTACCCCATGCTGATGATTGACCGGCTGACGGACATACGGCCGGGCGAGGGCGCCGTAGGGGTGAAGAACGTCACCTATAACGAGGCGTTCTTTCAGGGCCACTTTCCGCAAAAGCCGGTGATGCCCGGCGTGCTCATCATTGAGGCGATGGCCCAGGCCGCCGCCGCCTACGCCGCCTACACCGAACAGCTCGACGTCGAAAACAAAATCGTTCTCTTCATGGGGGTGGACAGGGCGCGGTTCCGCCGGCCTGTCACGCCCGGCGATCAATTGCTTATTCACGTGCGCACTGCCCATCGCCGGCCGCCCGTATGGAAGTTCGAAGGCGTCGCAACCGTAGACGGCCAGCGCGCCGCTGAGGCGGATTTCGCCGCGATGCTGGCCTCTTCGGCTTCCGCCTAATTCAGTTCCGCGACGGCAGGCATATGGGCATCCATCCGACGGCCATCATCGAAGACGGCGCCGAAATCGACCCGACAGCGCAGGTCGGCCCTTATTGCCGCGTCGGGGGGCGCACGAAGGTCGCAGCCGGCGTCCGGCTCCTCTCGCACGTCGTCGTCGAAGGCCGTACGGAGATCGGGGCGCGGACGATCGTTCATCCCTTCGCCGTTCTGGGCGGGCCGCCCCAGCATCTCGGCTATCGCGGCGAGGACACGCGCCTTGTCATCGGCGCAGACAACGTCATCCGCGAACATACGACGATCAACATCGGCGCGCCCGTCGGCGGCAGCCTGACGCGCGTGGGCGATCGCGGCTACTTCATGACCGGCGCCCATATCGCGCATGATTGCATTGTCGGAAATGACGTGATCTTCGCCAACAACGCCACTTTGGGCGGGCATGTCGTCGTGGAGGACGGCGCCTTTCTCGGCGGGCTTTGCGCGATCCATCAGCATTGCCGCATCGGCGCCTTCGCCTTCATCGGCGGCTGCGCTGCGGTGACGGGCGACGTCATTCCCTACGGTTCGGCGGTGGGCAATCACGCCCGCCTGGAAGGGCTCAATATCATCGGCCTGAAGCGCCGCGGCCTCTCCCGCGAAGTCATACACGAGATGCGGGCGGCCTTTCGCCTGCTGTTCGCAGGCGAGGGCGCGTTTCAGGAGCGTCTCGCCGAGGCGGAGCGACGCTACGCCCATCGCGAAGAGATCATGCGGATCATCGCCTTCATCAAGACGGAGTCGCGCCGGCCCATTATGGCGGCGGCGCGCTGACGGCGATGGCGGGCCGCGGCAAGCTCGGCGTCATCGCGGGCGGCGGCGCGCTTCCTTTGCGCATTGTAGAAGGCTGCACGCGTCGCGGCGAGGGAGTTTGCGTCATCCGCCTCGCAGGATGCGCCGACGCGGCGCTGACGGCTTTCCCCGGGGAGGATTGCGGTCTCGGCGAAGCCGGCAGGATCATCGAGGCGCTGCGGCGGGAAGGCTGCGAACGGGTGGTGTTGGCCGGCCTCGTCCGCCGGCCGAACTTCAAAAGTCTCAGGCTCGACTGGCGAGGCGCGGCGTTGCTGCCGAGAGTTGTCGCCGCGGCGGCTCGCGGCGACGGCGCGCTGCTCGATCTGCTGGTCGCTGAACTCGCCGCCGAAGGATTTCGCGTCGTCGGCGCGCAAGAGGCGCTTGACGAGCTCGCTGCGCCAGCGGGCGTCATGGGCGCCTATGCGCCGTCTGCGGACGATCTCGCCGATATGCGCAAGGCGGCGGCCCTGATCGCGGCGCTCGGCCCGTTCGACGCCGGCCAGGGCGCTGTCGTCGCGGGGGGGCTCGTGCTTGCGGTCGAGGCTGCAGAAGGCACTGATGCAATGCTCGCACGCTGCGCATCGGCTCCGGTCCCTCAGGGCGCGGCGCGAAGCGCGCGCGGCGTTCTCGTCAAGCGCCCCAAGCCGGGCCAGGACCGGCGCATTGATATGCCGACCGTGGGCATTGAGACGGTGCGGCGCGCCCATGCCGCCGGCCTTGCAGGAATCGCGGTCGAGGCCGATGGCGCGCTCGTCATCGACGCCGCCGAGACGATCGCCGAAGCCGACAGGCTCGGCCTGTTTCTCTATGGGTTCGATCCAGAGGAGACGCACGCGCCGTGAGCGGCAAGGTGGTTCCGATCGACTGGGCCGCGTCGCCGGAGCGGATCTTGCTTGTCGCGGTAGAGCCGTCGGCGGATGCGCTGGGCGCGGCGCTCTTGCGCGAGCTGAGGCCGCTCTTTTCCGCTGAGACCCTGTTCGAAGGATGCGGCGGCCCGCTGATGGAACGCGAAGGGCTCAAGAGCCTGTTTCCCATCGACGCCCTGTCGGTCATGGGACTTACGGATTCGGTTCGGGCCGGGCCTGAAGCCTTGCGGCGCGCGGCGGAAATCGTGCGCCTGGCGGAAAGCGAACGGGTCGACGCGATCATCTTCATCGACGGCTGGGGTTTCTCTCGGCTCTGCGCGACCCGACTGAAAAAACGCGCGCCGTCGACGAAGCTCTTCAAGCTCGGCGCCCCGCAGGTCTGGGCGTCGCGACCGGGCCGGGTCGGTTTCGTCAGGAAACATTTCGACGGAGTGTTGTGCCTGTTGCCCTTCGAGCCCAGGATTTTTCAGGAGGCGGGCGTGCGCGCCGCCTTCATCGGCAATCCGAACTTTCAGGCCGCCTGGGCGGCGCGCGGGGACGGCGGCGCCTTTCGGAGCCGACATGAAATGGGCGATGCGCCGCTGCTCGTCCTCGTTCCCGGCAGCCGGCGCTCAGAGATCGACCGTCTCATGCCTGTCTTTGCCGAGGCGGCGAAGCTGCTCGCAGAACGCACCCCTGATCTGCGCTTCTGCATCCCTCTCGCGCCGGCCGTCGCCGAGCGCGTGCGGAGGAAAGCCGCCCGCTGGCCTGTTCCGGTTACGCTCGTCGAGCCGGAGGAGCGTTATGACGCCTTCGCCGCTGCCACTGCGGCGATCGCGAAATCCGGCACGGTGACGACCGAGCTTGCGATCAATCACACGCCGATGGCGGTCGCGTACAAACTCGATCCGCTCACCGCCTTCTGGGCGCGGCGGGTCATGATCACGCCTTTCGTCACCATCCTGAACGTCACAGCCGGCGACTATGTCGCGCCCGAGCTTCTTCAGGGCGCATGCACGCCGCGCAATCTCGCCGGCGCCGTCGCGCCGCTTCTCAGGGAGAGCGAGGCGCGCGCCGAGCAGCTCGAAGCCTTTCCGAGGCTTCTGGCGAGCCTGGCGGTCGACGGCCCGCCCGCGGCGAAGCTCGGGGCGGAGAAAATCCGCGCGTGGATGAAGGGGCCTGCCTAAGGTTTGTAAGCGCCGCCTTCTTCCTTCCAGCGTCCTTGCTCTTTCAGCGCGTCGGCGACCTCCTTGGGCATGTAGGTCTCGTCGTGCTTGGCGAGCACTTCGCTGGCTTCGAGCCGGCCGTCGACGAGGCGGCCCTGCGTGACGACGCCCTGGCCTTCGCGGAAAAGATCCGGCAGGGGGCCGCGGTAAAAGACCGGCGTGCGCGCAAACTCATCGATCACGACGAAACGCACGGCGGCACCGCCCTCCGCATATTCGACGCTGCCGGCCTCCACGAGTCCGCCGAGACGGATGAGCCCGGAAGGCGGCGCGGCCAGACGCGAGAGGTCCGCGGGGGTGTAGAAATAGGCGACCGACTGGCCGAGCGCCGTCAACACCAGCGCCACTCCGCCGGCGGCGACGGCGAAGACGCCGGCGAGAAGGGCGAGGCGTTTTTGCTTGCGGGTCATTCGGGGCGCACTCCGGAGATTTTTTCCGTCGCCAGCGTTTCGAGCCGCGCGAGCCGCCGCGCGGCGAGTTCGGCGCGCATGGAGACGAGCAGCAGCGCGCCGTAGGTCGTCATGTAAGCGAACGCCATGAAAAAAAGCGGCGGGCGCATGGACTCGTGGATCGTCGGCCCGCCCGCCCGGAAAACGCTCGCGGGCTGATGCAGCGAGTTCCACCAGTCAACGGAGAATTTTACGACCGGCAGATTCACAGCGCCCACGATGGCGACGATCGCGGCGAGCCGCGCGGCGCGCGCGCGTTCCTCGACCGTCTCCCAGATCGCGATATAGCCGAGATAGAGAAAGAACAGGATCAGCACGGAGGTGAGGCGTGCGTCCCACGCCCACCATGTCCCCCACATCGGCTTGCCCCAGAGCGAGCCGGTGACAAGGGCGAGGGCGGTGAACACCGCGCCGATGGGCGCGGTGGCCTTTGCTGCGACATCCGCGAGCGGATGTTTCCAGATGAAGCCCGCTGCCGAAGCGCCGGCCATCGCCGCATAGCAGAACAACGCCATCCATGCCGCCGGCACGTGGACATACATGATACGCACTGTCTCCCCCTGCTGATAATCCGCAGGCGAATTGAACAGAGCGTAATAAAGCCCCGCCGTGAACAGCAGCACCGACATCGCGCCGAGCGCCGGAATGAACGGCCGCGCGAGACGCGAGAACTTCTCGGGGTTGGCGTATTCCGTGACCATGGTTCAGCGCATGTTGAAGCGGATCGCGGCGGCGCCTGCAAGGGGTGCGAGCGCCGCGGCGAAAAGCGTGACCGCGCCAAGCAGAAGGAGCGAAGGCCCATAGCTCGGCGCGCCCTCAAGGCCGGCTTTCGCCGCGCCGACGCCGAAAATAAGCGTCGGCGCGTAAAGCGGACCGACAAGGATCGACACGAGAGCGCCCGCCCGGCGCATCCCCAGCGTCAGCGCCGCGCCGAGCGCGCCGATCAAGGACAAGGCCGGCGTGCCGATGGCGAGCGACAGCAGCAACGGGCCGTAGCCTTCCTGCGGGAGATTGAGCAGGAGCGCGAGGACCGGCGCGGCGATAATGAGCGGCAGGGCGGAGGTCAGCCAGTGGGCGACGGCCTTGGCCAGGACGACGAGCTCCAGAAGGTCGGCGGTCTCGATCATCACGTCGAGCGAGCCGTCCTCGAAATCCGCCTGAAAGATTCTGTCGAGCGAGACCAGGGTTGAAAGCAGCGCCGCGGTCCACAGGACCGGCGCGGCGAGCTCGGCGAGCGTGTCGAGGTCCGGCCCGACCGCGAGCGCGAAGACAAGAACTGCGAGCGCGAAAAAGAGCGCGGCCTGCACCGCCCCGCCGCCGGCGCGCAGGGCGAGCACGACATCGCGCGCCACGATCGCGACGAGCCCGCTCACGCCGTCGCCTCCGGTCCCACTATCACGGCGCGCGCGCTTGGCAGCGAGATCCGGTCGTGGGTGGCGATGATCGCCGCGCCGCCTTTGTCGCAGTGAGCCTTTACAAGCCCGGTCAGCCGAGCGAGGGAGTCGGCGTCGATAGCAGCGGCCGGCTCGTCGAGCAGCCAGAGCGGCTTGCCGGAGAGGACGAGGCGCGTCAGTCCCGCCCGCCGCTTCTGTCCGGCCGAAAGCCGTGCCGCGGGCTGGTCAGCGAGGGATGCGAGATCAAGCGCGGCGAGCGCCTCCTCGATCCGCGCTATGGGGGCGCGGTGGAGCTTCGCCCAGAAGGCGAGGTTTTCTCGCACGGTCAGGGCTGGCTTCAGCGCATCGGCGTGGCCGGCGTATATGGCGTGGCCGCGCCGGTCTTGCGCTTCGCTTCCGGCGTTGGTCAGCGCGATGCGGCCGCGCTCGACTGGCAAAAGCCCTGCGATCGCGCGCAGCAGCGTCGTCTTGCCGGCGCCGTTGCGGCCTTTCACTAACAGCGTCTCGCGCGGCGCAAGCGTGAGCGAGACGTCGGCGAGAATGGTTCGCCCGCCGCGCGCCACGGCGACGTCCTCCAGCCGGAGGCCGACGGCGAATCGGGCGGCCGTGCGCATCACGCCTCGCCGCGGGGGTTTTCCGCGCGCCGTTCTTCGAGCGCGCGCAGGCGGGCGCGAACCCGGCTGTCGCGCCGCCAGATGAAAAAGGCGAGCCCGCCGAGCCCCAGCGCCGAAACGGCGTAGGCCGGCCAGACGAAGGCCGCATGCCCGCCCATGTGGAAAAACTCGCTCATTGGCGCGCAACCAAGCACAATTCGCCCGCCGGCGCCGTCGGAAACATCGTCGCGCGCCAGGATTCCGCCTGAAAGGGGCACCGGTCCGGTTTTTGCTATATCCTGAAAGACCAATTCCAGCCGCGCCTGAGGCGGCGCGGGCTAGGGGAGGGCCGCCGATGCTTCGCAAGACCGCTTTCGCCGCCATGCTCGCCGCGGCGGTCATACAGGCGAGCGCCGCTGCGGCGCGCTTCGAGGCGCAAAGCATCCGCTTCGAGAACGTGGTCGGAACGGTGGAGATCGTTACGAATAACGGGTCGCAGACCGACGTCGTCATCCGTCAGGGCAAGACCCATGCTCCTCTGCAGCTCATGCTTGAGGACGGGACCGTACGTGTCGTCGGCGAGAAATGGCGTGAGGAGGAAACGCGCGACTGCTGCAACGCGCGCATCCTGCGCCGCGTCGATCCGCGCCGCGGACGAACCGCTTCGACAGGCGCGCCCGTGAACGAGGCGTTCTTCGCCGACCATCCGACCATCCAGGTGACAATGCCCCGCAAGGGGGATGCTGCCTTCGTCGACGCCCGGGTCAGGTTGCGGATGGACGCGCTCGACGGCGCGCTCGATCTCGACGGCTGCTATGTCTATGGCGAAACGGGAAATCTCGGCGAGGCCGTTATCAGCCTTGTCGAGGGCAGCCGGCTGGTGATCGGCGACGTCGCCGGCGCGCTCGAAGCCGATATTTCCGGCGATGCAGACCTGCGCGCCGGCAAGGCGGCGATGGCCGACATTGACATAGCGGGCCCGGGCGACGTGGTCTTCGGCGAGATAGGCGGGATGCTCGACGTGTCGATCGCCGGCTCGGGGACCGTGCGGGGCGCGCGTCTGGACGGACCGCTGACCGCGCGCATCGCCGGCTCAGGGGCGGTGATGATCCAGGCGGGGCGGGCGGACACGCTCAAGGCGACGATCGACGGGTCGGGCTTGGTGCAGTTCGAAGGGACGGCGGTGCGCCCCGACTTGCGGCTTTTCGGCTCGGCGGAAGCCCGTTTCGGCGCGGTCGAGGGGCGCCTTTCACGCGCCGGCGGCGGCGAAATTCATGTGGGTGGCGTCGAGGTTCCGCGTTGATAAGTTCTTGACAGGGCGCGGCGTCTATTGAACCTCGCCGGCGGCGGTCTTATTGAAGACGCCCGGCCTAGGGGTATAGCTCAGCTGGTAGAGCATCGGTCTCCAAAACCGAGGGTCGGGGGTTCGAGTCCCTCTGCCCCTGCCAGGCCGGCGCATGTCCGCCGCGCTTTCGCCTGCGGTCTCTTGACGCCGCGCCGAAAAGGTTTAGGTACGGCCCATCATCCGAAAAAGACTAAAGGCGAAGCAGCGTCGGTCCGGCGCGCGAGGGACCTTTGTCCGGAGCGGAGAAAAGGGCGGTTATGGCCAGACAGAAAAAGCCTGCGGGCGGCGCCGAGACCATTGAAGGCAAGGCTGAGGAAGTCTCGCGCAAGAAAAAGAAAACGAGCCCGCTCGAATTCATTCAACAGGTCCGCGCCGAAATGCTGAAGGTCACTTGGACCTCGCGTAACGAGACGCTGATTTCGACCGTCATGGTGCTCATCATGGTGGCGATCATGGCGCTGTTCTTTTTCCTGGTGGATCAGGGTCTGCGTTTCGCGGTGTGCACGATCCTGCCGATCGACTGCGTTCCGCTCGACCGATAGCTTTCAACATTCACACGCGACGGAATCCGGCCATGGAACCCAAATGGTATATCGTCCACGCCTATTCCAACTTCGAAAAGAAGGTGGCGGAGGCGATCAGGCAGGCCGCCAAGGAAAAGGGCCTTGAAGCGCTCATCGAAGAGGTCTTCGTGCCGACCGAAGACGTGCAGGAAGTGCGACGCGGGCGAAAGGTCACGACCGAGCGCCGGTTTTTCCCGGGCTATGTGCTCGTCAAAATGGTGCTCAACGACGACACCTATCATCTCGTGAAGGAAACGCCGAAGGTCACGGGCTTTCTCGGCTCCGGCAAGAAGCCGATGCCGGTCAGCCAAAAAGAGGTGGACCGCATTCGCGGCGTCGTCGAGGATAGCGCCGAGCGGCCCCGCTCCACGATCACCTTCGAGATCGGCGAGAACGTGCGCGTGGTCGATGGTCCGTTCGCGTCATTTTCAGGTGTCGTCGAAGACGTCGACGAGGATACGGCGCGGCTCAAGGTCGCGGTGTCGATCTTCGGACGCGCCACGCCTGTCGAACTGGAATTCAGCCAAGTTGAGAAGGCGAGTTAAGTCACTCTTCCGCCGTATCCTCGCCGCGCTGTGCGCGTAATCGCGTGCGAGACAAAGCTCGCCGAAATCGCGTCATCGCGTTAATCGGCGGGTCTGTAGGCGGTTTCTCCCTATATCTCTCTCCCCGACCGCCGCGGGCTCGTATCGTCGACGGCCGGCCGCATGCGTTTCTTGCGGCCGGCCGCCTTGACCGCGCGCTCCCCGGCGGCGACGAGGTCCTGTCCGCGCATTCTCCGTAAACGGGAGCGCCGCGCCCTTGACGCGCATAGGTCGGCCGGGTATGTAAATTTATAACATAACTACTCCGGACGGCGGCATAAGCCGTAAATAGCCGGCGCGCGTATGTTTTCGTTGCGTAGAGTAGATTTTGTTGCGTATCGGCGGATGGGCTCGAGTCCCCTATAGGGTTCATCCGCCTTTTTCGATCGGCGCAAACGCCTGACGCAGGCGGCCCCCGTCAGCTCGAGATACGACTCGTCCCGCCAAGCTTGCTGCGGCGGGCGTCAACGCTTGCAGAACGGGCGGGCATCGGCTAAAGGCGACGCTCCCTCGCGGGAGGCCGCCGGCGGAAGTCCACGCCGGGCCGCACCGCGACCCTTCAACCAGCCGGGCTTCGCTGTAAGAACGGCGCGGGCCGGCGCGACGCAGGAAGGCTGTCATGGCGAAAAAAATCGCAGGCTACCTGAAGCTTCAGGTGCCGGCGGGCTCGGCGACGCCGTCGCCCCCCATCGGTCCCGCGCTCGGCCAGCGCGGTCTCAATATCATGGAGTTCTGCAAGGCGTTCAACGCCGCCTCGCAAGAGATGGAAAAGGGGATGCCCGTCCCCGTCGTCATCACGATTTACTCCGACAAGTCGTTCACCTTCGCGATGAAGACGCCGCCGGCGTCTTACTATCTGATGAAGGCGGCGAAGATTCAAAAAGGCGGCTCGACGCCCGGCCGGGCCAAGTCCGGCACGGTGACCGTCGCGCAGTGCCGCGAAATCGCCGAAGCCAAGCTCAAGGATCTCAACGCGACCGACCTCGACGCGGCGACGAAAATCATCATGGGCTCGGCGCGCTCCATGGGTCTCGAGGTGGTGGAGTAAGTCATGGCCAGGATCGGAAAAAGACTGCGCGCCATCCGCGAGAACGTAGACCGGAACAGGACGTATACGGTCGAAGAAGCGGCGAAAATCATCAAGGAGAACGCCAGGGCGAAATTCGATGAGACTATCGAAGTCGCCGTCAATCTCGGCGTCGATCCCCGTCATGCGGATCAGATGGTACGCGGCGTCGTGGCGCTGCCGAACGGCACGGGCCGCACGGTGCGCGTCGCCGTGTTCGCGCGCGACCCGAAAGCGGAAGAAGCCCGCCAGGCCGGCGCCGACATCGTCGGGGCCGAAGATCTGGTCGAGAAGATTCAGGGCGGCTTCATGGATTTCGATCGCGTGATCGCGACGCCGGACATGATGCCGCTGGTCGGCCGGCTCGGCAAAATTCTCGGGCCACGCAACCTTATGCCGAACCCGAAGGTCGGCACGGTCACGCCGAATGTCGCGCAGGCTGTGAAGGACGCCAAGGGCGGCTCGGTGCAGTTCCGCGTCGAGAAGGCGGGCATCGTCCACGCCGGGGTCGGCAAGGCGAGCTTCTCCGAGCAGCAGATCGCTGAGAATGTGCGCGCCTTCATCGACGCCGTGGCCAAGGCCAAGCCCTCCGGCGCGAAGGGGACATATATCAAGAAAATCTCGGTTTCCTCGACCATGGGGCCGGGCGTCAGAATCGAGCCGTCTTCGGTGTCGGTCTGAAGCGACGCTTCATATCATGGGGAAAAGCCCGGCGGCCCGCCGGGCTTTTTCATTTCCCACCGGCTGAAAGATCTGTCGCTTCGGAGGCGGCGCAGGGCAGTCCGGCGGGCGGCGAAAGCGCGCTGGCGATGATGGCTGCAATGAGCGCCGCGCCCTCAGGGTCTGGATGAATGCCGTCTGCATTGACCGGCCGGCCGGCCTCGCCGGCGCGGCGATAGGCCTGCATGGGATCGATCGTCATGGCGCCTTTCTTCTCGGCGACGTCGAAGAAGGCCGCAATCGCCCGGCGCGCCCGATCGGGAGAGCCGACCTCGCGTGTCGTCGGGTGGAAATAAAAGATCCCCTTCGCACCGCGTGCCGCGATTTCGTCGAGCATGTTCGCGAGCGCGTCGAGGGACTGAGCTTTTCTGACCTCAGTGGGGGCGACTTCGATCCGCGGCGGGAAAAACCGCGCTCGCAAGCGTTGCAGCGCGGCTTCAGCGGCATCGCCGAGCGCGCCGACAGGCGGGCGCAGGCGATAGGGGATGAGATCGTTACGAAAGGTGGGAACGTCGTAGAGATCGTGGCTCGAAGCGACGATTACGGCGTCGTCGGCGTCGTAAAGTCCGTAGCGTCGGATGAACGCAAGCTCATTCACGGGTCCCCAACTCGACGCTGCGATCGCGCCGACGAGTATGGCGCAGTCGGGGTGTTCTTGGCGTAGAGTTTCTGCAAGGCGCGCAGCGATGGTCTCATCCTGCGAGACGTGATGGCCGCCATAGACGACGCTGTCGCCGATCAGCATGATCCGCCATTCGTCGGCTGGTTTTCGTGCCGGAAATTCCGGCGCGCGCATGCGGTGCGCGTTGATGCTGATGTGATTGCCGAACCGGCGATAGGTTTTGTCGGCCGCGAGGAGATACTCGATCTCGGGATCAGTCTCTGCAAGCGGCGGTTCGCCGAGCCCGACTCCGAAGCGCAACAACAGCTCTGCAGCCGCGACGAGCGCAGCGGAAAGGAGAATCATGCGCCAAAGCATTGCTCTTTCCTGTAGTGCGATGTTGTGGATGGGGCTGGCGGCGCGCGCCTTTTATGAAGCGATTTGCGAAGCCGCGCGAGAGGGCTCTCGACATAGCGATACATGACAGCCGCATAAACCGTTGTAACCATGCTTCCGACGACCAGAAGCGTGAAGGTATCATTCTTCGCAACGCCGTAATCTATCAGCATCTGAATTGCAACGAAGTGTATCAAATACATCGTATACGAACGAACGCCGATCCAGCGCATCGCGGGCGTATTGAGGATGGAAAAAGGAAACATGCGGGGCATACGGACGGCATAGTGAAAGAGCGGCATCAAAGCGAGTCCCTGTAGCGTATAGCGAAAAGTCGCCCTGAACGCCGGGTCGCGGTAGAGAAAGGTGAAGCACAGGATGGCTAGCGCCGAGCAGAGGATCGTCCACCGCAAGAACGGCGCTTGCGGAAAAATGCGGGCCGTCGCCGCAGACCGCTCAAGCAAAGCCAGCGCGCAGCCGAACAGAATGGAATCGATCCGCGTATCGGTCGCGATGTATATCGCGTGCGGCGAAACGCCGAGAAGATGATATTTGAGAAGTCTGAGAACGAGGGGCGCAAGCAGGCCCATGAAGATCAGCGCGCCGGCGCGCCAGCGGGTTGTCATCAGCAGGAACGCGAAGGGGTAGGCGAGGTAAAAATGCTCTTCTACCGCGAGAGACCATAGCACCTGTGCCGGGGACGATCGCGCCGGGAAACGAGCCGTGGAGCTGGTAGTAATTGAAACAGTATAGCGCCTGACACAACAGCGGAGAGGGATGCGCGCCGCCAGGCGCCGCCCCTACGGATTGCAGCCCGTAAACGACAGCCAGCGTAATGATGAGCGGCGGGGTCAGCCGGATCGCCCGGCGCAGATAAAAGCCTTTAATGTCGATACGGTCTTCTCGTGCGCGCTCCTCGATGAAAAGCCGGGTGATGAGGTAGCCGCTCAGGAAGAAAAACGTGGTCACGCCGAAGCCGCCCGGCACGACATGGCCAAGCCCTGCATGGGCCAGCAGAACGACAAGGACCGAGACAGCCCGGATGCCGTCAAGAGACGGGATCTGTTGGTTCAAGGCGCGAACATCCCTCTCCAATAAGCGTAGACATTCATGCAAGTTGCGTTCCCCGTTTCATGCATATACAGCACGAAGTCTGAAGCAAGCAGCATCGTTAAAGCCTTAATACTGGTGCAAAACGCATCTTGGCTGCAGGTCAACTGGAGCGTTGGGCCGGCCCGCCGGTTCTTTCCGCGCTCGCCCGGCGTTCGCTCGCCGGCCTGGGAGCAGGCGGCGGCTCCGCGAGCCCTGGGCTATTCCCGGGAGGCCGGTCCGCGAAAGGAGCGGCGTGCAAATAGGGTCTTGCAATTCCCGCTGGCGGCTGTATGACGCCCGCGCGTCCGCCGGAAACGGCGGGCCGCCTGTCCGAGACTGCGGGCGCCGGCGTCGGCCGGCTTAATCTCCCGCATAGACGGGAAGAAGGATCGTCGCCCGGTTCCCTCCGACGGAGGGTCGACGCGCCGTCCATCGACCTTCTGGACAGGCTCCGGTGCCTGATCGGCGCGGGGCCTTTTTTAGGTCTCCCGCATCTTTCAGGCGTTTCGCCCTTGGCGGGACCGGATGGGCCGGTCTCGCCCATGCAGGACCGTGGAAGGGAAACGTCCGATGGACAGAGCCCAAAAGGCGGCGATGGTCGAGTGGATCGGCGGCGTGTTCGACAAGAACGCTGTCGTTGTGGTCGCCAATGGCGGCCTCTCGGTCGCCGAAATGTCCGAGCTGCGCGGCGAGCTTCGCAAGGCGGGCGCGAACATGAAGGTGGTCAAGAATCGCCTCGCCAGGATCGCCATCTCCGGAAAGCCCAGCGAAAAGATCGCCGATCTTTTCAGAGGGCCGACCGCCATCGCTTACTCCGAAGATCCGGTCGCGGCAGCGAAAGCCGTCGACAGCTACGCCAAGAAGAATCCCAAACTGGCCATCCTTGGCGGCGCGATGGGAGAGGAGACCCTCGACGACGCAGGCGTCAAGGCGCTCGCCGCCATGCCCTCGCGCGAGGAGCTGCTCGCCTCCATCGTGCAGACCATCATGTCGCCGGCTGCCAATCTGGTCGGCGCGGTTACGGCGCCCGGCGCGCAGATCGCCGGCGTTCTGGAGACTCTGGAGAAGCGCGAAGCCGCATAAGGCGTTTCGCCTGGCGGCCCCGATTCGCAATCACGCTTTGAAACTGGGAACCGAAAAATGACTGATCTCAACAAACTGGCGGAAGAACTTGTCGGCTTGACGCTGCTGCAGGCGGCTGAACTGAAGAACATCCTTAAGGAGAAGTACGGCATCGAGCCGGCTGCGGGCGCGGTCGTGGCGGCGGCCATGCCGGGCGCGGGCGCGGCGGCCGAAGCGGCCGAGGAGAAGACCGAGTTCGACGTCATCCTCGTCGACGCCGGCGCGAGCAAGATCAACGTGATCAAGGAAGTGCGCGCGATCACCAGCCTCGGCCTCAAGGAGGCCAAGGACCTCGTCGAGGCCGGCGGCAAGGCCGTCAAGGAAGGCGTGCCGAAGGCTGAAGCCGAGGAAATCAAGAAGAAGCTTGAGGCGGCCGGCGCCAAGGTCGAGCTCAAATAAGCTTGCCTTCGTCCGCCGATTGGCGGAAGCTTGCGGCGCGCGTAGGGCGGAACCGCCCGCGCGCGTCGGCTATGAAGGAAATGGGTCCGTTCCGGGATCCGCTGGACGGGCGGGATCGGACGTACATTTTTTGTCATGAGGGGTTGCGAGAGCGGCCCGACCCGCCTATTAACGGCGTTCGCCGTCGGCGCGCTAGGCTGGCGGCCCAGGCTTTGCGGCGACGTGCTTCGGTCAATCGAGTCGAAAAATCAGGTTTGAAAACCCGCGGCTGGCGGCTAGGCGGCCGGGCGGGTTTTCCGCGCACGCGCGCGCCCGGCGCGCCGCGCGCGCGGATTTGCGACGATCCCTTGTGAGGAACTCATGGCTCAATCCTTCGTTGAGAAAAAACGCATCCGCAAAAACTTCGGCAAGATCGGCGACGCGGCGCCGATGCCGAATCTGATCCAGGTCCAGAAGGACAGCTACGAGCAGTTTTTGCAGCGCCATATCCCGGCGGCCGAACGCCGCAACGAAGGTCTCGAGGCCGTTTTCCGCTCGGTGTTTCCGATCATGGACTTCACTGAGACTGCGGTGCTCGAATACGTCTCCTACGAATTCGAAGAGCCGAAATACGACGTCGACGAATGCCAGCAGCGCGACATGACCTACGCCGCGCCGCTGAAAGTCACCTTGCGCCTGGCGGTGTTCGAGGTCGACGAGGACACCGGCGCGAAGTCGATCCGCGACGTGAAGGAGCAGGAAGTGTACATGGGCGACATCCCGCTCATGACCGACAACGGCACTTTCATCATCAACGGCACCGAACGGGTCATCGTCTCCCAGATGCACCGCTCGCCGGGCGTGTTCTTCGATCACGACCGCGGCAAGACCCATTCCTCCGGCAAGCTTCTGTTTGCGGCCCGAATCATTCCCTATCGCGGCTCGTGGCTCGATTTCGAGTTCGACGCCAAGGACATCGTCAATGTTCGCATCGACCGGCGGCGTAAACTGCCGGCGACGACGCTGCTTTACGCGCTCGGCATGGATCAGGAGGAGATCCTCGACGAGTTCTACAGCCGCGTGCCGCATGAGCGCGTCGAGGGCGGCTGGACCACGCCTTACAATCCTGATCGGCTCAAAGGCGTGAAGCTCGAACGCGACCTCGTCGACGCCAAGACGGGGCAGGTCGTGTTCGAAGCCGGCAAGAAGCTGTCTGCGCGCGCCGCCAAGAAACTCGCCGAGGAAGGGCTCGAAAAGCTGCTTCTCAGCGATGAGGAGATGATCGGCCGCTACTTCGCCTCCGACCTGGTGAATTTCGAGACCGGCGAGATTTACGCGGAGGCGGGCGACGAGATATCCGCCAAGACGCTCGAGCTTCTCGATGAGATCGGCGTCGACGCTTTCGACACCATCGATGTTGATCACATCAATATCGGCGGCTACATGCGCAACACGTTGGCGGCCGACAAGAACCGCAACCGCGAGATGGCGCTCATCGACATCTATCGCGTGATGCGTCCCGGCGAACCACCCACGCTCGAGACAGCCGAAGGGCTGTTCTACGGCCTCTTCTTCGATCCCGAACGTTACGATCTGTCCGCCGTCGGCCGCGTGAAGATGAACATGCGCCTCGGCTTCGAGACCGACGATTCGGTTCGCACCCTGCGCAAGGAGGATATCCTCGCCGTCCTCAAGACGCTCGTCGATCTGCGCGACGGGCGCGGGGAGATCGACGACATCGACAACCTCGGCAATCGCCGGGTGCGTTCGGTCGGCGAACTGATGGAGAATCAGTACCGCATCGGTCTTTTGCGCATGGAGCGTGCAATCAAGGAGCGCATGTCGTCGGCCGAGCTCGAAACGCTGATGCCGCACGACCTTATCAACGCCAAGCCGGTCGCGGCGGCGGTGCGCGAGTTCTTCGGATCTTCGCAGCTCTCCCAGTTCATGGACCAGACGAATCCGCTCTCGGAGATCACCCACAAGCGGCGCCTCTCCGCGCTGGGGCCAGGCGGCCTCACGCGTGAGCGGGCGGGCTTCGAGGTGCGCGACGTGCATCCGACTCACTACGGACGCATCTGTCCGATCGAGACGCCGGAAGGGCCGAATATCGGCCTTATCAACTCGCTTGCCACGCATGCGCAGATTAACAAATACGGCTTCATTGAAAGCCCGTACCGGCGCGTCGTCGACGGCAAGATCACCGACGAGATCGTCTATCTGTCCGCGATGGAGGAGCAGCGCTACGCCATCGCCCAGGCCAACGCCGAGGTGGACGAGGACGGCCGGCTCAAAAACGAGTTCGTCAACTGCCGCGTCGGCGGGGACGCGACCCTCGTGCCGCGTGAAGACGTGGCCTATATCGACGTGTCGCCGAAGCAGCTCGTCTCGGTCGCGGCCGCGCTCATTCCGTTTCTTGAGAACGACGACGCCAACCGCGCGCTCATGGGCTCGAACATGCAGCGCCAGGCGGTGCCGCTCATTCAGACCGAGGCGCCGTTCGTCGGCACCGGCATGGAGTCGATCGTGGCGCGCGATTCCGGCGCGGCGGTCACCGCGCGCCGGCCGGGCGTCGTCGAGCAGGTGGACGCCCAGCGCATCGTCATCCGCGCAACGGAAGAGAAGGACCCGACCAAGCCGGGCGTCGACATCTATAACCTGCGCAAATTCCAGCGCTCCAACCAGTCGACCTGCATCAATCAGCGTCCGCTGGTGAAAATCGGCGACACCGTGCGCGAGGGCGACATCATTGCCGACGGCCCGTCCACCGAGCTCGGCGAGCTGGCGCTGGGCAAGAACGTGCTCGTGGCCTTCATGCCGTGGAACGGCTACAACTTCGAGGACTCGATCCTCATCTCCGAACGCATCGTGCGCGACGACGTATTCACCTCGATCCATATCGAGGAGTTCGAGGTCATGGCGCGCGACACCAAGCTCGGACCGGAGGAGATCACGCGCGATATTCCAAACGTGTCGGAAGAAGCGCTGCGCAACCTCGACGAAGCCGGCATCGTCGCCATCGGCGCCGAGGTCAACCCCGGCGATATTCTCGTCGGCAAGATCACGCCCAAGGGCGAATCGCCGATGACTCCGGAGGAGAAACTTTTACGCGCGATCTTCGGCGAGAAGGCGGCCGACGTGCGCGACACCTCGCTCCGGCTGCCGCCGGGCGTTTCCGGCACCGTCGTCGAAGTGCGCGTCTTCAACCGCCATGGAGTCGACAAGGACGAGCGAGCCATCGCGATCGAGCGCGAAGAGATTGAGCGCTTCGCCAAGGACCGCGACGACGAGCTGGCGATCCTTGAGCGGAACATTTTCGATCGCCTGAAGGCGCTTCTGCTTGGCAAGGAAGCCGTGTCGGGGCCCAAAGGCTTCGAAAAGGGCAAGGTGACGGAAGCCGCGCTTGAAGAACTGACGCGCGGCCAGTGGTGGAAGATCGGCCTCGCAGACGAGGCTGCGATGGGCGAGGTCGAAGCCCTCAAGAAGCAATATGACGAAAGCCGCTCGCGGCTAGAGGCGCGCTTCCAGGACAAGGTCGACAAGCTGAAGCGCGGCGACGAGCTCCCGCCGGGCGTGATGAAGATGGTCAAGGTCTTCGTCGCTGTGAAGCGCAAGCTCCAGCCCGGCGACAAGATGGCCGGCCGGCACGGCAACAAGGGCGTCATCTCCAAGATCTCGCCGATCGAGGATATGCCGTTCCTGGAAGACGGTACGCCGGTCGACATCGTGCTCAACCCGCTGGGCGTGCCTTCGCGGATGAACGTCGGCCAGATCCTCGAGACCCATCTGGGCTGGGCCTGCCGCGGCCTCGGCCATCATATCGGTCAGATTCTTGAGAAGTGGAGCGCCGGCGAGGCGAGTCGCGACGACTTGGTTGCCCGCATCAAGGAGATTTACGGCGAGGATCAGGTGCTGCCGCGCTCCAATGAGGAGCTGAAAGAGCTCGCGTCGAACCTGACGCGCGGCGTGCCGGTCGCCACGCCCGTCTTCGACGGCGCGCGCGAGGCCGAGATCGTCGAGATGCTGAAAGAGGCGGGACTGGATGAGACCGGCCAGGTCGATCTTTATGACGGGCGCACGGGCGAGAAGTTCACCCGCCCCGTGACCGTCGGCTACAAATATCTGCTGAAGCTGCACCATCTCGTGGACGACAAGATCCACGCGCGCTCCATCGGTCCGTACTCGCTCGTCACGCAGCAGCCGCTCGGCGGCAAGGCGCAGTTCGGCGGCCAGCGTTTCGGCGAGATGGAGGTGTGGGCGCTTGAGGCTTACGGCGCCGCCTACACGCTGCAGGAGATGCTGACCGTGAAGTCGGACGATGTCGCTGGCCGCACCAAGGTCTACGAGGCGATCGTGCGCGGAGACGACTCCTTCGAGGCTGGCATCCCCGAGAGCTTCAACGTGCTCGTGAAGGAAATGCGTTCGCTCGGCCTCAATGTCGAGCTGCAGAACGGCTAGGCCGCCGCTTTGTTTCAAGCAGGTTCGCCCCCTTGCGGGCCGCACTGAGAGACGAACCAAGAGTTTGATTTTCCGCGAACCCTGTTCGCACGAAAGATGAGGTCTCCATGTCCCAGGAAATGATGAACATCTTCAATCCGGCTGCGCCGCCGCAGACGTTCAATCAGATCCGGATTTCAATCGCGTCGCCGGAGAAAATCCTCTCCTGGTCATACGGCGAGATCAAAAAGCCCGAGACGATCAATTACCGCACCTTCAAGCCGGAGCGTGACGGCCTTTTCTGCGCCCGCATTTTCGGTCCGGTGAAGGACTACGAATGTCTGTGCGGCAAGTACAAGCGCATGAAGTACAAGGGCATCACCTGCGAGAAATGCGGCGTCGAGGTCACGCTCACCAAGGTGCGTCGCGATCGCATGGGCCATATCGAGCTGGCTGCGCCGGTCGCCCATATCTGGTTCCTGAAGTCGCTTCCCTCGCGCATCGCGCTGATGCTCGACATGACGCTGAAGGATGTCGAGCGCGTCCTCTATTTCGAGCAGTACATCGTTATCGAACCGGGCCTGACGCCGCTCGATCAGCGCCAGCTCCTGACCGAAGAAGAATATCTTCAGGCTCAGGAGGAATATGGCGAGGATAGTTTCACCGCCGGGATCGGCGCGGAAGCGATCCGCGAGCTTCTCATGGGAATCGATCTCGAGGCCGAGGCCGAGAGGCTGCGAGTCGAGATCGCCGAATCGACTAGCGAACTCAAGCCCAAGAAGCTCGCCAAACGGCTGAAGCTCATCGACGCCTTCATCCAGTCGGGCAACCGCCCCGAATGGATGATCCTCACCGTCATCCCGGTCATCCCGCCGGAGCTGCGCCCGCTCGTCCCGCTCGACGGCGGCCGTTTCGCCACGTCGGATCTCAACGACCTTTACCGGCGCGTCATCAACCGCAACAACCGCCTGAAACGCCTCATCGAGCTCAGGGCGCCCGACATCATCGTGCGCAACGAAAAGCGCATGCTGCAAGAGGCGGTCGACGCGCTCTTCGACAATGGCCGGCGCGGGCGCGTCATCACCGGCACGAACAAGCGCCCCCTGAAGTCGCTCTCCGACATGCTTAAGGGCAAGCAGGGCCGTTTCCGCCAGAATCTGCTCGGCAAGCGCGTCGATTATTCTGGCCGCTCGGTCATCGTGGTCGGTCCGGAGCTGAAGCTGCATGAGTGCGGCCTGCCGAAGAAAATGGCGCTCGAGCTCTTCAAGCCGTTCATCTATTCGCGCCTCGACGCCAAGGGACTGGCGGCGACCGTCAAGCAGGCCAAGAAGCTCGTCGAGAAAGAGCGCCCGGAGGTCTGGGACATTCTCGACGAGGTGATCCGCGAGCATCCGGTTCTTCTGAACCGCGCGCCCACCCTGCACCGCCTCGGCATTCAGGCTTTCGAGCCGAAGCTGATCGAAGGCAAGGCGATCCAGCTGCATCCGCTCGTATGCACCGCTTTCAACGCCGACTTCGACGGCGATCAGATGGCCGTTCACGTGCCGCTGTCGCTGGAAGCCCAGCTCGAAGCGCGCGTGCTCATGATGTCGACGAACAACATCCTGTCGCCGGCGAACGGCAAGCCGATCATCGTGCCGTCGCAGGACATCGTTCTCGGCCTCTACTACATCACGCTCGAAAAGGAGAACGAGCCGGGCGAGGGCATGGTCTTCGCCTCCATGGCCGAGATCGAGCATGCGCTCGAAGCGGGCGTCGTGACTCTACATTCCAAGATAAAGGCGCGCTGGGAATCGGTGGGCAAGGACGGCCGGCCGATCCGCGAGATCGTGGAGACCACGCCGGGCCGCATGAAAGTCGCCCAGCTCCTGCCCAAGGACGGGAACGTGCCTTTCGCGGTCGTCAACCAGCTCCTCACGAAGAAGACGATTCAGGGCCTTATCGACATCGTCTACCGCCATTGCGGCCAGAAGGCGACGGTCATCTTCGCCGACCGGATCATGGATCTCGGCTTCAAGGAAGCCTGCAAGGCGGGCATCTCCTTCGGCAAGGACGACATGGTCATCCCCGACGCCAAGCACAAGCTCGTCGAGGAGACGCGCGCGCTGGTGCGCGATTACGAACAGCAGTATGCGGACGGATTCATCACGCGCGGCGAGAAGTACAACAAGGTCGTCGACGCCTGGGCGAAGTGCACCGACCGCATCGCCGACGAGATGATGAAGGAGATTTCCAAGAAGCGCGTCGATCCGGAAACAGGCCGCGAGATGGAGATCAACTCGATCTACATGATGTCGCATTCGGGCGCGCGGGGCTCTCCGGCCCAGATGAAGCAGCTCGCCGGCATGCGCGGCCTGATGGCGAAGCCGTCAGGAGAGATCATCGAAACGCCGATCATCTCCAACTTCAAGGAAGGCCTGACCGTGCTCGAGTACTTCAACTCGACCCACGGCGCGCGCAAGGGCCTCGCCGACACCGCGCTCAAGACTGCGAACTCAGGCTATCTGACGCGCCGTCTCGTCGACGTGGCGCAGGACTGCATCGTCCGTGAAGAGGACTGCGGGACCGAGAACGGCATCGCCATCGAGGCGGTGGTGCAGGGCGGCGAGACGGTCGTCCCGTTGTCGCAGCGCATCCTCGGGCGCACCGCGCTGGAGGACATCGCCCATCCGCAGACGGGCGATATTCTCGCCCGCGCCGGCGATGAGATCGATGAAGCGCAGGCCGAGGAGATCGAAGGCGCAGGCGTGACGAAAGTTCGTGTACGGTCTGTCCTCACCTGCGATTCGAAATCCGGCGTATGCGCTAAGTGTTACGGGCGTGATCTCGCGCGCGGCAGCCACGTCAATATCGGCGAGGCGGTCGGCGTCATCGCCGCCCAGTCGATCGGCGAGCCTGGCACCCAGCTTACCATGCGCACGTTCCACATCGGCGGCACGGCGCAGGTCGGCGACACCTCGTTCATCGAGGCGAGCCATGACGGCGTTATCGCGCTGGAGAACCGCAACGTCGTGAAGGACTCTTCCGGCGACCTCATCGTCATGGGCCGCAACACCCTGGTGAAGATCGTCGACGAGAACGGCAGGGAGCACGCCTCTTACAAGGTCTCCTACGGCGCCAAGCTGCGGATCGACGAAGGCGCGAAGGTGGTGCGCGGCCAGCGGCTCGCCGACTGGGATCCCTACACCATTCCGATCCTGACCGAGATCGGCGGCAAGGTGAAATTCGAGGATCTCACCGAAGGCTTTTCCATGCAGGTGGTCGCCGACGAGGCGACCGGCATCGCAAGCCGCGTCGTCACCGACTGGCGGGCCAATCCCCGCGCGGCGGACATGAAGCCGGCCATCATCATCGTCGACGACGAGGGCAAGCCGCTTAAGTCGCAAACGACCGGCGGCGAGGTGCGCTACCAGTTGCCCGTGGGCGCCATCCTCTCGGTCGAGGACGGCGACGAAGTGCGCATGGGCGACGCGCTCGCGCGCATTCCGACCGAAGGCGCCAAGACCCGCGACATCACCGGCGGTCTCCCGCGGGTGGCGGAGCTGTTCGAAGCGCGCCGACCGAAGGACCACGCCATCATCGCGGAGGTCGACGGGCGCATCGAATTCGGCCGCGATTACAAGAACAAGCGCCGCATCCGGATCATTCCGACCGACGAAAACCTGGAGCCGATCGAGTATCTCGTTCCGAAAGGCAAGCACATCTCCGTGCAGGAGGGCGATTACATCGCCAAGGGCGAGTTTCTGATCGACGGCAACCCGGCGCCGCACGACATTCTCCAGATCCTCGGCATCGAGGCGCTGGCGAAATATCTCATCAATGAGATCCAGGAAGTCTACCGACTGCAGGGCGTGCCGATTAACGACAAGCACATCGAGGTGATCGTTCGCCAGATGCTGCAGAAGGTGGAGGTCTCCGACCCCGGCGACTCGATGTTCCTCAAGGAGGAGCAGGTCGACAAGCTGGAGTTCGAGGAGACCAACGCGCGCCTCGAGGCGGAGGGCAAGACGCCGGCCAGGGCCGCTCCCGTTCTGCTCGGCATCACCAAGGCCAGTCTGCAGACGCGCTCCTTCATCTCCGCGGCGTCCTTCCAGGAGACGACCCGGGTGCTCACCGACGCCGCCGTCAACGGCAAGGTCGACACCCTCGAAGGGCTTAAGGAGAACGTCATCGTCGGCCGCCTCATTCCGGCCGGCACGGGCGGCAGCCTGTCGCGCTATCAGCTCGAAGCCGACCGGCGCGACAAGGCGCTCCTCGCCGAACGCGAGAAGCGCGCCGCGGCGGCCCTGCCGCCGGGCGGCGAGGAAGCCCAGGCCGGCGAATCGGCCGCGGCGGAATAGGCCCTGTAGAAGAGAGACGCGAAACGGCGGCCTTTGCGGCTGCCGTTCTTGCGACAGTTGGAGTGCTGACGCGCGCCGTTCATGGTCGGCAGGTTGAGGGGACACGCAGCCTGATCGCCTCTTCGGCCTCGTGTAAGGGAACGAGCTTTGCGTAGCTACTCACTGACCCATGCCGCGCACCTAGCCCAGCGGGCGCTGTTTGGAGGCGCCCAGCCGCTCGAAGCCGTGTCCACGGATCGCATCGTTCTGCATCAGGCGGAGGAAATTATCTCCCCGCCCGCAATCTATCTTGAATCTGAACTTGAGAAGATACAGTCGTTTCATCCTGAAACGACGCGGGAGACGGAGGAGCGCCGCATCCGCGGCGGCGTCCATCGGCACGCGGCGACAGTGGCCTATCGACTCGAAAATGTCCGGCTGCGCGACGCTGGTTTCTATAAAGGCCGGTGGTCGATGTACTTTCCACGGATTGACTTAAAGGACAACGATAAGCCGGCGATTACGTCAAAGGCCGTATGCGCGCTTTCATCGTCTTATTGCGGGGTGCAATATTTTGGCCATTGGCTGAGAGACGATGCGACGACCCGATTAGTTGCGGAAACTTTTGGCGAACCATTGGCTATCCGCGCGCCTGATTGGCCGCATCGCGCGTTTTACGCTTCCGCTTTCGGACAGGACTGGACGCCTACTGACGCCGCTGACATTGAGACGCTCTTCGTTATCCGAGATGTTGGCCAGAACAGTCACAAGATTGCTCGATATCAAGAGCTCAGACGGCGCATCCGTCGAGCGGTGACGCCGAAATATACAGGACACGGCGTGTATCTCGCCCGCGGCGATTCCGGCATACATAAGCGGATCATAAGAAATGAACCAGAGGTTATTGATTTTCTCATCCGGCGCGGGTTCCATATTCTCGACGTTACACGCGACCCTATCGAAGAAATCGCCGCCACAATGCTGGATGCGAAATTATTCGTATCCATAGAAGGCAGCCAACAATCCCATGCCTTATATCTTCTGGGAGCCCCAGCCGGCTATGTCGCGATCCAGATGCCGACCATGGTAAACAATATCTGGAACGATTTTGCGGCGCAGATTTCGTGCAGATACGGTTTCGTCATTGGTGCAGCGCGAGACGACGGGGTTGAAGTCGATATCCCGGCTCTCGATAAGACGATCGACATGATTGCAGATGATATCGCGTGCCCAAAGTAATGCCTGTTGAAAGTGGCGCTCATGAGCGCTAGTCCCGCTCCCTATCCGCCGTACTGAAGTGATCGATGTCCTTGTCTTGCGCTGCGTCGGGGAAGGCTTTGCGCGGTTTTTGCTTGAAACTCATGATTCCGTAAACGAATCATGGCGTCGGCGCGACAGGCTCGGCTCGACGACCTTTGGCGAGTTTCCTGAGCTGCGCGATCCTGCGTTCGAAGGTCTTTTCAAATGTGTGCTCGCGGGCGAAGGCGAGGGCGCGTTCGGCATGAGCGATGATTTCCTCCCGCTCGCGGTCAAGCCGGGCGATTTCCCGGGCCGCCATGTCGGGCCGGTTCATCGGCGTCGACCATCCCGCGCCAGAGGCGCGCCGCAGGCCTTCAAAGGCGGCGTTATCGTATCCGATGATGGGAACGCCGCAGCCATAGGTCTCAAGATAAGTGCAGGACGGGTCCGACTGCGGATGGCAGCAAACGAACATATCGGCTCTGGCGCGCAGATAGGGCGTCAGCGAAGTTTCAAAATCGACGATTCCGTGCAGGATCACGCGCCCGCCGAGGCCGAGCCTTTCTATCGCCTCCTTGATCTCCTCCTCCAGCGAGCCGGCCCCGAACACGTCAAGAGTGAAGTCGACGCCGAGAGTCATAAGGGCTTGTGCGACGGCCGGAAGATCCTGCGCGCCCTTGATGCGCTCAAGCCGGCCTGTGAAGACGAGGCGCAATGGCTCGCCGGCGCGCAGCCGCGCGGAGCGGGCGGCCATTTCCTCCGGGCGGGCGAGCATATCCTCGCGGGTGCGGGAATCGAAAAACAGGAGCATATTCGACTGACGCCGGCTGTAGCTGGCGAAGGCCGGCGCGCCGTTGGCCTGCACGCCGTCGGCGCGCGCGAAAGCGCGCAGTCGCCGGCGTTCCGTCAGCCAGGTCCAGGCGAGCGTCTTTATGCGCCTGACGAGCGGCGCGCCGTTGGTCCAGATCATCCGGTAACGATTCGCCTGATCGTGCTCGACGATGTAACAGATCGCCGGCCTGCCTTCGCCATTCAAAAGAGCAGGCAAATGAAGCTGGTCGTGCATGTCGCCGCCTGCGAGAATCACGGCCGCGCCGCGCAGATGCGTCGTCTCGATCGGACCTTGCTCCGGCAGTTCGATCAGACGGAAAGGCAGGGAGCCAGGTTCGAAGGCCGCGCCGAAGGGGATGGCGCCTTCCTCGGCCGGGCGCATCGCCGCGCTGATCGGGCCGCCCCACAGGCGAGCGTTCAGGCGCATGCCCTCTACGAATTTCGTATCGAGCCAGAGCTTTCCGGCCCGCCGGGCGAAACCGACGCTTGGGATGACCATAAGCTCGCCGGACGCGCCGGGGGTGCGGTCGGGGTCTTGGTCGTTCATGGCAGGAACGGTCATCGGTTCTTCCGGGGCTGGCGCTCTCTAAAAGTTCCGCTACACGAGGCTATTCAAAAACCAAACCGGACGCGAGAGGAGCTGCGGCGCAAGAAGGGCGCTTGAAAAGGGCGAAGGAAAGCGACGCAAACGCGCGAAAATTTTGCGACGGCGTATTGACCGGCGCGATTCGCGCCTATAGGTTCCGCGCCGCTGGAAAGGCCGGCTGTCAGCGGCGCCTGGGGATTGTCCCTCGGGCGCGACTGAAACGCGGCCAGCCCTGCCGAAGACATTGTAGTGCAGTTTACTGAGCGGCGTTCCGCCCCGACCGGAGCCCCGCTCGTTTGCGTCGTTTCAGGTTTCGCTGAGGCGGCGCGACAGATGACGGGGGCAGGCCCCTGATTGGCGAGGATTTGGAGAACGAATGCCGACGATCCAACAGCTGATCCGCAAGCCGCGGAAGCCGCGCCGGAAGATCAACAAGGTCCCGGCGATGCAGGCTTGCCCGCAGAAGCGGGGCGTGTGCACGCGCGTTTACACGACCACGCCGAAAAAGCCGAATTCCGCCTTGCGGAAGGTCGCCAAGATCCGCCTGACCAACGGCTATGAGGTCATCGGCTATATCCCCGGCGAGGGGCACAACCTGCAGGAGCACTCGGTGGTGCTGATCCGGGGCGGGCGCGTGAAGGACCTGCCGGGCGTGCGCTACCATATCATCCGCGGCGTGCTCGACACGCAGGGCGTCAAGGATCGCAAGCAGCGCCGGTCTCTCTACGGCGCCAAACGGCCGAAATAGGATCGCGTCATGTCCCGTCGTCGCAGAGCTGACAAGCGCGTCGTCCACCCCGATCCGAAGTTCGGGGACCGGACGGTGTCGAAATTCATGAATTACGTGATGGCGGACGGCAAGAAGTCCGCCGCCGAGAAGATCGTTTACGGCGCGTTCGACAAGATCGAGCAGAAGCTGCGCCGTGCGCCGGTCGAGCTCTTCAAGGAGGCGATCGACAACGTGACGCCGTCGATCGAGGTTCGTTCGCGCCGGGTCGGCGGCGCCACCTATCAGGTGCCGGTCGAGGTGCGCCCCGAGCGCAAGCTCGCGCTCGCCATGCGCTGGATCATTTCGGCCGCCCGCGCGCGCAACGAGACGACCATGATCGACCGCCTGTCGAACGAGATCATCGACGCCGCCCAGAACCGCGGCGCCGCTGTCAAGAAACGCGAGGACACGCACCGGATGGCCGAGGCGAACCGCGCCTTCTCGCACTACCGCTGGTAAGTCCCGCTGCAGAGTAACTGGATCGCTGTCATGGCCCGCACGCACAAACTCGAAGATTATCGAAATTTCGGCATCATGGCGCATATCGACGCCGGAAAGACGACCACGACCGAGCGCGTGCTCTATTATACGGGCAAGAGCCACAAGATCGGCGAGGTCCACGACGGCGCGGCGACCATGGACTGGATGGAGCAGGAGCAGGAGCGGGGGATCACCATCACCTCGGCCGCCACGACCTGCTTCTGGAAGGGCAAGCGACTCAACATCATCGACACGCCCGGCCACGTCGATTTCACTATCGAGGTCGAGCGTTCCTTGCGCGTTCTCGACGGGGCGGTGTGCGTGCTCGACGGCAACCAGGGCGTCGAGCCGCAGACGGAAACCGTCTGGCGCCAGGGCGACAAATATCAGGTGCCGCGCATCATCTTCGCCAACAAGATGGACAAGATCGGCGCGGATTTTTACTTCTGCCTCGACACCATCAAGCAGCGTCTGGGCGTGAAGGCGGTGCCGCTTCAGCTGCCCATCGGCGTTGAGAGCGATTTCCGCGGGGTCGTCGACCTTCTGGAGATGAAGGCGATCATCTGGGAGGAGGAGACCCTCGGCGCCACCTTTCATGAAGAGCCGATCCCGGACGATCTGAAAGATAAGGCCGAGGAGTACCGTAACAACCTGATCGAGGCCGCCGTCGAACTCGACGACGACGCGATGACGGCCTATCTCGAAGGTCGGGAGCCCGACATCGATACGCTCAAGGCGCTCATCCGCAAGGCGGTGCGCACGCTCGCCTGGTACCCGGTGCTGTGCGGTTCGGCGTTCAAGAACAAGGGCGTGCAGCCGCTGCTCGACGCTGTCGTGGATTATCTGCCGAGCCCGCTCGACGTGCCGCCGATCAGAGGGCATCTGCCGGATTCGGAAGAGGAAGTGACGCGCAAGTCCTCCGACGACGAGCCGCTGGCCATGCTCGCTTTCAAGATCATGAACGATCCGTTCGTCGGCTCGCTGACCTTCTGCCGGGTTTATTCCGGCAAGGTCGAGTCCGGCTCGTCCGTGCTCAACACCGTCAAGGGCAAGCGCGAGCGCATTGGCCGGATGTTGCAGATGCACGCCAACTCCCGCGAAGAGATCAAGGAAGCGCACGCCGGCGACATCATCGCCATCGTCGGCCTCAAGGACACGACGACGGGCGACACGCTGTGCGATCCGAACAAGCCGGTCGTCCTTGAGCGAATGGAGTTCCCCGAGCCGGTCATCGAGCTCGCCGTCGAGCCCAAGACAAAGGCCGACCAGGAGAAAATGGGCCTCGCCCTGCAGCGCCTCGCGGCTGAAGACCCGTCCTTCCGCGTGTCCACGGACGAAGAGTCCGGCCAGACCATCATCAAGGGCATGGGCGAGCTTCACCTCGACATCATCGTCGACCGCATGAAGCGCGAGTTCAAGGTCGAAGCGAATATCGGCGCGCCGCAGGTCGCCTATCGCGAGACCATCACCAAGCCCTACACCATCGATTACACCCACAAGAAGCAGACCGGCGGCTCCGGCCAGTTCGCCCGCGTGAAGATGAACATCATTCCCGGCGAGCCGGGAACGGGCTATGAATTCGAGTCGAAAATCGTCGGCGGCGCAATTCCTAAGGAATACATCCCGGGCGTGCAGAAGGGCATCGACTCGGTGCGCGAGGCGGGCCTGCTCGTCGGCTTCCCGATCCTTGATTTCAAGGTGGAGCTCATCGACGGCGCTTATCACGACGTCGACTCCTCGGTACTCGCCTTCGAAATCGCGGCGCGCGCCGCGATGCGCGAGGCCAAGCCGCATCTCGGCCTCGCCCTCTTGGAGCCGATCATGAAGGTCGAGGTCGTTACGCCGGAGGAGTACACCGGCGGCGTCATCGGCGACCTCAACTCCCGCCGCGGCCAGATCCAGAGCCAGGAGATGCGCGGCAACGCCAACGTGATCCACGCCATGGTGCCGCTCGCCAACATGTTCGGCTACGTGAACAACCTGCGGTCCATGACTCAGGGCCGGGCGAACTACACCATGCAGTTCGACCACTATGAGAAAGTGCCGCAGGCGGTGGCGGACGAGGTCCGCGCCAAGCTGGCCGGTTAGGGGCCTTGAGGAAAGGAGCCTTCCTCCGCGGGAGCGTGGAAGCGGCAGGTGAACGAAAACCAGGAATGTCGTCAGGAGACGGAGAGACGTAAAATGGCAAAAGCAAAGTTTGAGCGCACGAAGCCGCATGCGAACGTCGGCACGATCGGTCACGTCGATCACGGCAAGACGACCCTGACGGCCGCCATCACAAAATATTTCGGCGAGTTCAAGGCGTACGATCAGATCGACGCCGCGCCGGAGGAAAAGGCGCGGGGCATCACGATCTCGACCGCCCATGTCGAATATGAGACCGAGAACCGCCACTACGCCCATGTGGACTGCCCGGGCCACGCCGACTACGTGAAGAACATGATCACCGGCGCGGCGCAGATGGATGGCGCGATCCTCGTGGTCAACGCCGCCGACGGCCCGATGCCGCAGACCCGCGAGCACATCCTGCTCGCCCGTCAGGTCGGCGTGCCGGCGATCGTCGTCTATCTCAACAAGGTCGACCAGGTCGACGATCCGGAGCTTCTCGATCTCGTCGAGATGGAGGTGCGCGAGCTGCTGTCGTCCTACGAGTTCCCTGGCGATGAAATCCCGATCATCAAGGGTTCTGCGCTAGCCGCGCTCGAAGGCCGCGATCCGGAAATCGGCGAAAACTCCATTCGTGAACTGATGAAGGCCGTCGACGAGTACATTCCAACGCCGGAGCGTCCGATCGATCAGCCCTTCCTGCTGCCGATCGAGGACGTGTTCTCGATCTCCGGCCGCGGAACGGTGGTCACGGGCCGCGTCGAGCGCGGCGTCGTTCAGGTCGGCGACGAGCTCGAGATCGTCGGCATCCGCGACACCCAGAAGACGACGTGCACGGGCGTCGAAATGTTCCGCAAGCTGCTCGATCGCGGCGAGGCGGGCGACAATGTCGGCGTCCTTCTACGCGGCATCGAGCGTACGGCGGTCGAGCGCGGCCAGGTGCTCTGCAAGCCGGGCTCGGTGACGCCGCACAAGAAGTTCATGGCTGAAGCCTACATCCTCACCAAGGAAGAGGGCGGGCGCCACACGCCGTTCTTCTCGAACTACCGTCCGCAGTTCTATTTCCGCACCACCGACGTGACCGGCATCGTCACGCTTAAGGAAGGCACGGAAATGGTCATGCCGGGCGACAATGTCGAGCTCAATGTCGAGCTGATCGTGCCTATCGCCATGGAGGAGAAGCTGCGCTTCGCCATCCGCGAGGGCGGCCGCACGGTCGGCGCCGGCATCGTCTCGAAGATCATCGAGTAGGCCATAGCTGCAAGTCAGCGCGGGCCGGTCGTTTTCGCCGGTCCGCGCTTTTCTTCTCGGAACGGAACCGTCAAGCGAAGCGTCAGGACCATGCAACAGAACATCCGCATCAGGCTGAAGGCGTTCGACCATCGCGTGCTCGACGCTTCGACGAAGGAAATCGTCAACACGGCCAAGCGCACCGGCGCGCAGGTTCGCGGACCGATCCCGCTGCCCACGCGCATTGAGCGTTTCACCGTCAACCGCTCGCCGCACATCGACAAGAAGAGCCGCGAGCAGTTCGAAATGCGCACGCACAAGCGCGTGCTCGACATCGTTGATCCGACGCCGCAGACGGTCGACGCGCTGATGAAGCTCGACCTGTCGGCGGGCGTCGACGTCGAAATCCGGCTCGGCGCTTAAAGGGGCCCGGAGGAATGGAAATGCGGACCGGTCTCATCGCGAAGAAAGTCGGCATGACGCGGATCTACCGCGAGGACGGCGCGCACGTGCCGGTCACGGTGCTGCATGTCGACAACTGCCAGGTTGTCGGCCAGCGCACGAAGGACAAGCACGGCTATGTCGCGTTGCAGCTCGGCGCCGGCGAGAAGAAGGCCAAGCGCGTGAACAAGGCCGAGCGCGGCCAGTTCGCGAAGATCAGCGTGGCCCCGAAAGCCAAGATCGCCGAGTTCCGCGTGTCGGAGGATAATCTCGTCGACGTCGGCGCCGCGCTTTCGGCCGAGCACTTCGTGCCCGGACAGAAAGTCGATATTTCGGGCGTGACCATCGGCAAGGGCTTCGCCGGCGCCATGAAGCGGCACAATTTCGGCGGTCTGCGCGCTACGCATGGCGTGTCGATTTCGCACCGCTCGCATGGCTCGACCGGCCAGCGCCAGGATCCCGGCAAGGTCTTCAAAGGCAAGAAGATGGCCGGCCATATGGGCGTGGCGCAGCGCACGACGCAGAACATCGAGGTGGTTCGCGTCGACGGCGCGCGCGGGCTCATTCTGGTCAAGGGCGCGGTCCCCGGCCCCAAGGGCGGCTGGGTGATGATCCGCGACGCGGTGAAGGCGCCGCTGCCGGAGAACGCGCCGAAGCCTGCCGCGCTCCTCGAGAAGGAAGCGCCTGTCGACTCGCCCCAGCCGGCCTCGCCAGAAGCGGAGATGATCGCCGAAGGCGCGCCGGTCACGGACGCGCCGGCTCAAGGCGCGGCCGACGTCGGGACCGAAAAAGACAAGAAGGGCGACGAATAATGAAAGTCGACGTTCTCAGCTTCGACAACAAGAAGGCCGGGTCGATCGATCTTGACGACGCGGTCTTCGGGCTCGAGCCGCGCCGCGACATCCTGCACCGCATGGTGGTCTACCAGCTCGCCAAGCGCCAGCAGGGCACGCACAAGGCGAAGCCGCGCAACGAGGTCAAGGCGACCTCGAAGAAGATGCACCGCCAGAAGGGCACCGGCGGCGCCCGGCACGGCAACAAGGCTGCGCCGCAATTCCGCGGCGGCGGCGTGGCGCATCCGCCGCGCCCGCGCAGCCACGCGATCGGTCTGCCGAAAAAGGTGCGCCGTCTGGCGCTCAAGCACGCCCTTTCGGCCAAGCAGGCCGCCAAGGAGCTGATTGTCGTCGATCAGGCCTTGCTCGACGAGGCGAAGACCAAGGCGCTCATCGAGGCTTTCGGCAAGCTCGGCCTGTCGAACGCGCTGATCGTCGACGCCGAGGTCGATGAAAAGTTCCGCCTGGCGGCCCGGAATATTCCGGACGTGGACGTTCTGCCGGTCGTGGGCGCCAATGTGTACGACATCCTCCGCCGCGAGAAGCTGGTGCTGACCAAAGCGGCGGTCGAAGGGCTGGAGGCCCGCCTGAAATGAGCAAGACGGCGAAAAGCAAGAAGGCGGCCGGCGTCGTCGAGAAGCATTACGACACGCTGATCGCGCCGGTCATCACCGAGAAGTCGACGATCGCGACGGAGAACAATCAGGTGGTGTTCCGCGTGCCGCTCGACGCGACCAAGCCCGAGATCGCCGAAGCGGTCGAGGCGCTTTTCAAGGTCAAGGTGAAGGCGGTCAACACGCTGCGCGCAAAGGGCAAGACCAAGCAGTTTCGCGGCCGGCCGTATGCGCGCTCGACCGTGAAGAAGGCGATCGTCACCCTTGAGGAAGGGCACTCGATCGACGTGACGACGGGGCTCTAACCGGACGGATACGGACCAATGGCGCTGAGAACATTCAATCCTACGTCGCCCGCCCGCCGGCAGCTCGTGCTGGTGGACCGGAGCGATCTGTGGAAGGGCGATCCCGTCAAGTCGCTGACCGAGGGGCTGAAATCCCATGGCGGACGCAACAATATGGGGCGCATCACCGTGCGCCGACGCGGCGGCGGGGCGAAGAAGCTTTATCGCATCGTCGACTTCAAGCGCCGCAAGCGCGATGTCGAGGCGAAGGTCGAGCGTCTCGAATATGACCCGAACCGCACCGCCTTCATCGCCCTGATCAAATATCTCGACGGCGAGCGCGCCTACATCCTGGCGCCGCAGCGGCTGAAAGCAGGCGACAAGGTCATCGCCGGCGAGCGCGTCGACGTGAAGCCGGGCAACGCCATGCCGCTCAAGTCGATGCCGGTCGGCACGATCGTGCATAATGTCGAGCTCAAGCCCGGCAAGGGCGGCCAGCTCGCTCGCGCGGCGGGTTCCTACGCTCAGCTCGTCGGCCGCGACGGCGCAATGGCGCAAATTCGCCTGCAGTCCGGCGAGGTCCGTCTCGTGCATGGCGCATGCATGGCCACGGTCGGCGCCGTGTCGAACCCGGATCATCTCAACGAGACCCTGGGCAAGGCCGGCCGCAGCCGCCTGAAGGGCCGCCGTCCGTCCGTGCGCGGCGTCGCCATGAACCCGATCGATCACCCGCATGGGGGCGGGGAAGGGCGCACTTCGGGCGGACGTCATCCGGTCACGCCCTGGGGCAAGCCGACAAAGGGCCGCAAGACCCGCAACAACAAGCAGACCGACAAGTACATCATCCGGTCGCGTCACGCGCGCAAGAAGAAGTAGGGCGCTGGAGAAAAACTATGCCACGTTCCGTCTGGAAAGGCCCGTTCGTCGACCGCTATCTGCTGAAGAAAGCGGAAGAGGCGCATTCGGGCGGCCATAAGGGCGGCGTCAAGACCTGGTCGCGCCGGTCGACCATCCTGCCCCAATTCGTCGGTCTGACGTTCAACGTCTACAACGGACACAAGTTCATTCCGGTCCATGTCACCGAGGACATGGTCGGGCACAAGCTCGGCGAGTTCTCGCCGACCCGCACATTCTACGGACACGGCGCCGACAAGAAGGCCAAGAGGAAATAGTCATGGGACAGAAGAAAAATCCCAGACGGGTCGCGGAGAACGCCGCTCTCGCCAAGGGCCGGCTCATCCGCACCTCGCCGCAAAAGCTCAACCTGGTGGCCCAACTCATCCGGGGCAAGAAGGTGGAGAAGGCGCTGGCCGATCTCACCTTCTCGCGCAAGCGCGCGGCGCGCGAAGTCAAGAAGGTGCTGATGAGCGCCGTCGCCAACGCCGAGAACAACCACGATCTCGACATCGACTCGCTGGTCGTCGATCAGGCCTATGTGGGACGCAACATCGTCATGAAGCGCTGGTCGCCGCGCGGGCGCGGGCGCGTCGGACGCATTCTGAAGCCGTTTTCGGAAATCACGATCGTCGTGAAAGAAGTCGAGGAGGCCGCTTAATGGGCCAGAAAGTCAATCCGATCGGCCTCCGGCTGGGAATCAACCGGACCTGGGATTCGCGCTGGTACGCGAATAAAGGAACCTATGCAGATCTTCTGCATGAGGATCTTGTGATCCGGAAATTCCTCAACAAGCGCCTGAAGCAGGCCGGCGTTTCGCGCATCGTCATCGAGCGCCCGCACAAGAAGTGTCGGGTGACGATCTACACCGCGCGGCCGGGCGTGGTTATCGGCAAGAAGGGCGCCGACATCGAAAAGCTGCGCGGCGAGCTGCAGAAGCTCACGACCTCGGAGACGGTTCTCAACATCGTCGAGATCAGGAAGCCCGAGATCGACGCGACTCTGGTCGCCGAAAACATCGCCCAGCAGCTCGAGCGCCGGGTGGCGTTTCGTCGCGCTATGAAGCGCGCGATGCAGACCGCCATGCGCATGGGCGCGCTCGGCATTCGCGTTAACGTGTCGGGCCGACTCGGCGGCGCGGAGATCGCGCGCATGGAATGGTATCGTGAGGGCCGCGTGCCGCTGCATACCCTCCGCGCCGATATCGATTATGGCGTGGCGACTGCGCGCACCACCTACGGCACGATCGGGGTGAAGGTCTGGATCTTCAAGGGCGAGATCCTGGAGCACGACCCGCTCGCCCAGGAGAAACGCATTCTCGACGCGCAGACGGGCGGCCTCGGGCCGAGCCGGCGCGACGAAGCGCGCGCTTAAGCCAGGGCGCGCCGATAAGGACGGAGTTGGAGACAGGCGATGTTGCAGCCGAAACGGACGAGGTTCCGCAAACAGTTCAAAGGGCGCATTCGCGGCGTCGCCAAGGGCGGCGTCGAGCTCAACTTCGGCTCGCTCGGCCTGAAGGCGCTCGAGCCGGAGCGCGTGACGGCGCGCCAGATCGAGGCTTCGCGCCGCGCCATCACCCGCGCCATGAAGCGCGCGGGTCGGCTTTGGATCCGCGTCTTTCCGGACGTGCCGGTCTCCAAGAAGCCGACCGAGGTGCGCATGGGCAAGGGCAAGGGTTCGCCCGAATACTGGGTGGCGCGCGTCAAGCCGGGGCGCATCCTGTTCGAGATCGACGGCGTGCCTGAAAACGTCGCGCGCGAGGCGCTTACCCTCGGTGCGGCCAAACTTCCGATCAAGACGCGCATCGTCAAGCGCATCGGCGAGTAGGGAGAAGTCCGATGAAAGCCGGCGAAATTCGCGACATGACTGAAGATCAGCTCAAGGACAGGCTGATGCAGCTCAAGAAGGAGCAGTTCAATCTGCGCTTCCAGCGCGCGTCCGGCCAGCTCGAAAAGATGTCGCGCATCCGGGAAGTCCGGAAGGACATCGCGCGCATCAAGACCATCCTGAACGAGAAGACGCGCGCGACTCAGGCCGCGCGATAGGCCGGAAAGGACAAGGGCGAACGAACATGCCGAAACGCATTCTTCAGGGCACAGTGGTGAGCGACAAGAACCCCAAGACGGTCGTCGTGGACGTCATGCGCGTCTTCACCCACCCGGTGCTGAAAAAGACCGTGCGCCGCTCCAAGAAGTATCACGCGCATGTGGAGGAAGGCGCTTACAAAGTCGGCGAGGTGGTGCAGATCCGCGAATGCGCGCCGAAATCGAAGCTGAAGCGTTGGGAAGTGATCGGCGTCGGGGCGAAGGGTTGAAAAGTCGCGGCGAAGCCGCTCTGTGAATCGGCGCGCGTTGCGCGTGTGATAGGAAAGCCCGGGCCTGCAGAAAGTCCGGGGTAAGAGGGTCGAAATGATCCAGATGCAGACGAATTTGGATGTGGCGGATAATTCCGGCGCGAAGCGCGTCATGTGCATCAAGGTGCTCGGCGGCGCGAAGCGCAAATACGCTCGCGTGGGCGACATCATCGTCGTCTCCGTCAAGGAAGCGATCCCGCGCGGGCGCGTGAAAAAAGGCCAGGTCATGAAGGCCGTGGTCGTGCGCACCGCCAAGGACATCAAGCGCCGGGACGGCTCCGTCATCCGTTTCGACAACAACGCGGCCGTTCTTATCAACAACAACAAGGAGCCGATCGGCACGCGGATCTTCGGACCGGTCACGCGCGAGCTGCGCGCGGCTAATCACATGAAGATCGTGTCGCTCGCGCCGGAGGTGCTGTAATGGCGGCGAAGATCAAGAAGGGCGACAAGGTCGTCGTGCTCGCTGGCAAGTATCGCGGCGTCGAGGGCGAGGTGCTCAAGGTCATGCCGAAGGAATCGCGCTTGGTCGTGCGCGGCGTGAACCTCGTCAAGAAGCATCAGCGCCAGACGCCGACGCAGCAGGGCGGGATCATCACGCGCGAGGCGCCGATTCACGTGTCGAATGTGGCTTTGTCCGTCGGCGGCAAGCCGACGCGCGTCGGATTCAGGATTCAGGAAGACGGCCGCAAGGTCCGCGTGGCCAAGCGGTCGGGCGAGGTGATCGATGGCTGAGGCGCAAAGCTACAAACCGCGGCTCAAGACGCTTTACGAGAGCAAGATCCGCGGCGCTCTGAACGAAAAATTCAGCTACAAGAACCCGATGCAGACGCCCAGGCTTGAGAAGGTCGTCATCAATATGGGCGTCGGCGACGCGGTGAACGACCGCAAGGCGGTTGAGGCCGCGGCGAACGACCTTGCGCTGATCGCCGGCCAGAAGCCGGTCATCACCAAGGCGAAGAAATCGATCGCCTCCTTCAAGGTGCGCGAAGGCATGCCGGTCGGCTGCAAGGTCACGTTGCGCGCCGACCGCATGTACGAGTTCCTCGACCGGCTCGTCACCATCGCCCTGCCGCGCGTGCGCGACTTCCGGGGGCTGAGCCCGAAAAGCTTCGACGGGCGCGGCAACTACGCGCTCGGCCTCAAGGAGCACATCGTGTTCCCCGAGATCAACTACGACAAGGTCGAGAAAATCCGCGGCATGGACATCATCGTGTGCACCACCGCGAAAACGGACGACGAGGCGCGCGAACTGCTCGCTCAGTTCAACTTCCCGTTCCGCAAGGAGACGAAGAAATAGGCAAGGTCCGCAATGAGGCGGAAACCGGCTTAACGGAGATCCTGATGGCTAAAAAGAGCATGATCGAACGCGACCTGAAGCGCCGGCGCATGGCCAAGAAGTTCGAGGCCCGGCGCGCGCGTCTTCAGGCGATCGTTCGCGACCAGTCCAAGCCCGCCGAAGAGCGCTTCGAAGCGGCGATGAAACTCGCCGAGCTGCCGCGCAATTCGTCAAAGACCCGCATCCGCAACCGCTGTCTGGTGACGGGCCGTCCGCGCGCCTTCTATCGCAAGCTGAAGATGTCGCGCGTGGCTCTGCGCGAGTTGGGCTCGGACGGCAAGATTCCCGGCCTCGTTAAGTCGAGCTGGTAAGGGAGAGCGCTGACGATGGCGATCAACGACCCTATCGGTGATCTGATCACCCGCATCCGCAACGCGCAGATGCGCCGGCACTCCAAGACCGTGGTGCCGGCCTCGAAGCTGCGCGGCTGGGTGCTCGACGTTCTCGCGGCCGAAGGCTATATCCGCGGCTATGCGCGCGTCGAAAAGGAAGGCGAAAAACCGACCTTCGAGGTCGAGCTCAAATATTTCGACGGCGAGCCGGTGATCTCGAACATCAAGCGCGTGTCGAAGCCCGGCCGGCGGGTCTACTCCTCGGTGAGCGAGCTCGCGCCGGTGCGCAACGGCCTCGGCATCTCCATTCTGTCGACGCCGAAGGGCGTCATGTCGGACCAGGCCGCGCGCGCCGCGAATGTCGGCGGCGAAGTGCTGTGCCAGGTCTACTAAGCGTTACGAGGAGATGGAGCCATGTCCCGCATCGGTAAAAGGCCGGTTCCCGTGCCGAAGAGCGTGACGGTCACGGTCGACGGCCAGACGGTGAAGGCGAAAGGCCCCAAGGGCGAACTCGAATTCGTCGTCAACGAGCTGTGCCGGGTCGCGCTTGAAAACGACAAGATTTCCGTCGAGCCGGTGAATCTGTCGAAGCCCGCGCGCGCGCAGTGGGGCATGAACCGCACGATGATCGCCAACATGATGGCGGGCGTGACCGAGGCCTTCACCAAGAAGCTGGAGCTCGTCGGCGTCGGCTATCGCGCGGCGATGAAGGGGTCGGCGCTCAATCTCCAGCTCGGCTTTTCGCACGAGATCGACTTTCCTGTGCCGAAAGGCGTGAAGATCGAAACGCCGAAGCCGACCGAGATCGTCATCTCCGGCATCGACAAACAGCTCGTCGGCGAGACGGCGGCGAAAATCCGCGCCTACCGACCGCCGGAGCCCTACAAGGGCAAGGGCGTCAAGTATGAGGGCGAGTACATCTTCCGTAAGGAAGGCAAGAAGAAGTAACGCGCCGGCGCGGCGACGTTGAGCATCGAGGATGGTCAGCAATGGCTGAAGTGAAGGAAATGACGAACAAGCGGGCCCGTCGCACCCGGAGCAAGATCCGGCGCGTGTCGAAAGGCCGTCCGCGCCTGTCGGTGTTCCGTTCGTCGAAGAACATCTCGGCGCAGATTATCGACGACGCGGCGGGACGCACGATCGTCGCGGCCTCGAGTCTCGACAAGGATCTGCGGGAATCGCTCGCGAAGGGCTCTGACAAGGCTGCCGCGGCGATCGTGGGCAAGGCCGTCGCGGAGCGCGCGCTCAAGGCGGGCGTGAAGGACGTCGTGTTCGACCGGGGCGGTTACGTGTATCATGGCCGCGTTAAGACGTTGGCTGAGGCTGCGCGCGAAGCCGGCCTTAATTTCTAAGGGTTCCGAAGGAGAATTCGCATGGCGCGTGAACATCAAGGCGGCGAAGGACGCGGACGCGGCCGCGGACGCGACCGGGACGATCGCGACGAATTTGTCGACAAGCTCGTCGCCATCAACCGCGTCGCCAAGGTGGTCAAGGGCGGCAAGAATTTCGGCTTCGCCGCGCTCGTGGTCGTCGGCGATCAGAAAGGCCGGGTCGGCTACGGCAAGGGCAAGGCCCGCGAAGTGCCGGAGGCGATCCGCAAGGCGACGCAGGAGGCCAAGCGCTCGCTCATCCGGGTGCCGTTGCGCGAAGGCCGCACCCTGCACCATGACGCCCATGGGCGCTGGGGCGCCGGCAAGGTGGTCCTGCGTTCGGCGCCGGCGGGCACCGGCATCATCGCCGGCGGTCCGATGCGCGCCGTGTTCGAGACGCTCGGCGTGCAGGACGTGGTAGCGAAGTCCCTCGGCTCGTCGAACCCTTACAACATGGTGCGCGCGACCATCGACGCCCTGAAGGCCCAGACGAGTCCCCGTCTCGTCGCGGCCAAGCGCGGCAAGAAGGTCTCGGAAATCGTCGCCCGCCGCGCCGGCGAGGCCGCAGACGCCGACGCCGCCTGAAGGAGCTGAACGTCATGGCAGCGAAGAAGAAAAAGACGCTGAAAGTGCGCCAGACCGGCAGCCCGATCCGTCGGCCGAAAGAGCAGCGCGCGACGCTGGTTGGCCTCGGCCTCAACAAGATCGGCCGCGAGCGCGAGCTCGAGGACACCCCCGCCGTGCGCGGCATGATCGCGAAGGTGTCGCACCTCGTGGAGGTGGTTGAAGCCGCCGAATAGGGAGCGGCCAGGAGCGAGCAGGACTTTGTTTCGCTCCCGATCGCCGTTCGCGTTCGCCCAAACAGGCGAGGCTCGGGCCAGGCGCCCTTGCCGCAAGTCGAAGGAAGACAGCGATGAAGCTCAACGATCTCAGAGACAATCCCGGCGCTCGCAAGGAGCGGGTGCGCGTGGGCCGCGGCATCGGCTCCGGCAAGGGCAAGACCGCCGGGCGCGGCGTCAAGGGCCAGAAATCCCGCTCCGGCGTCACGGGTATCCGCCAGTTCGAAGGCGGCCAGATGCCGCTCTACATGCGCCTGCCCAAGCGCGGCTTCAACAAGCCGAACCGCCTGAAATTCGTCGAGCTCAATCTCGGCCGCCTGCAACAGGCGATCGACGCCGGCAAGCTCGACGCCGGCAAGAAGATCGACGCGGCCGCGCTCGTTGCGGCGGGCGTCATCCGGCGCCCGTTCGACGGCGTGCGCTTGCTCGGCGTCGGCGAGCTGAAAGCCAAGGTCGAGATCGAGGTCGCCCACGCTTCGGCGCGCGCGCGCGCGGCGGTCGAAAAGGCCGGCGGCGCCGTGGTCGAAACCGCGCGCAAGGCCGAGGAGGCCGCGTCCGCCAAGCCGGCGAAATCCAGAAAGGCGAAAAAGGCCGCAGACGCCGAGCAGGATTAATTCAGCGCAGGCGGTTGCGCCGGCCGCGCGCCGCCGCCACATCTGCGCCGTTCGGGGCGGCGAAACCGCAGAATGCGCCGCGCCGCGCACTGAGATCGGGAGCCGAGCGATACGCCGATGACATCCGCCGCCGAACAGTTCGCTTCGAATCTGAGCTTTGCGAATTTCGCCAAGGCCGAGGAGCTGAAAAAGCGCCTGCTTTTCACCCTCGGCGCGCTCGTGATCTACCGCCTCGGCACCTATGTGCCGATTCCCGGCATCAATCCCGAGGCTTACGCCCAGGCCTTCCAGACGCAGACGGGCGGTCTTCTCGGCACGCTCAACATCTTCGCCGGCGGCGCCGTCGAGCGGATGGCGATCTTCGCGCTCAACATCATGCCTTATATCTCCGCGTCCATCATCATGCAGCTGATGGCCGCGGTCATTCCCTCCCTCGAAGCGATCAAGAAGGAAGGCGAGCAGGGGCGACGGCAGATCAATCAGTACACGCGCTATCTTACGGTGTTTCTGGCGGCGATGCAGGGCTATTTCATCGCCGTCACGTTGCAGTCGAACGCCGGCGGCGGCGTTCCCGTGGTGGCCGATCCCGGCCCGTTCTTCCTGCTGACGACCGTGGTCACGCTCGTGGGCGGGGTGATGTTCCTGCTCTGGCTGGGCGAGCAGATCACGGCGCGCGGGGTAGGCAACGGCGTGTCGCTCATCATTTTCGCGGGCATCGTCGCGGAGCTGCCGCGCGCGATCGCCGGCCTGCTGGCGCTCGGGCGCGGGGCGGGAGCGGGCGGGGCGAGCCTGCCGGGCGGCGTCATCGTGGCGGTCGTCGTGCTGTCGCTGGCGCTTGTGACTTTCGTGGTGTTCATGGAGCGCTCGCAGCGGCGCATTCTTGTCCAGTATCCGCGCCGCCAGGTCGGCCAGCGCATGACTCAGGGCGAGAAGTCCCACTTGCCGCTGAAGCTCAATTCCGCCGGCGTCATTCCGCCGATCTTCGCTTCTTCGTTGCTTCTCCTGCCGGCGACGGCGGCGGGCGCGGTCGGCGCAGATTCGCCCGAATGGCTGCAGACGTTGCAGTTCATGTTCTCGCCCGGCCGGCCGCTTTACATCGCGCTCTACGCCGCCCTCATCATTCTCTTCACGTTCATCTACACCTCCGTCGTGTTCAACACTCAGGACGTAGCGGACAATCTCAAAAAGTATGGTGGCTTCATCCAGGGCTACCGGCCTGGGCCGCGCACGGCGGAGTATCTCGATTACGTGCTGACCCGGCTGACCGTCATCGGCGCGCTGTACCTGACCTTCGTGTGCATCCTGCCGGAGGTCCTGAAGATGGGCTACGGCCAGGCGATACCTGTCTATATCGGCGGCACGTCGCTGCTCATCGTAGTCTCCGTCACGCTCGACACGGTCGGTCAGATTCAGGGCCATCTTCTTGCGCAGCAGTATGAGTCGCTTATCAAAAAGGCGAAGCTGCGCGGGGGACGGCGATGATTCTCATTCTTCTCGGCCCGCCGGGCGCCGGCAAAGGCACCCAGGCCCAGCGCATCGTCGAGAAGCGCGGCATTCCGCAGCTTTCCACCGGCGATATGCTGCGCGCGGCGATCGCCTCGGGTTCCGAGCTGGGCAAGAAGGTCCAGGCGATCATGGATCGGGGCGACCTTGTCTCCGACGAAGTGATCGAAGCAATCATCACCGCCCGCATCCAGGAGCCGGATTGCGCGAAGGGTTTCATCCTCGACGGCGCGGTCCGCACCGTCGGCCAGGCGGAAATGATCGACCGGGTTCTGGCCGGGCAGGGCCGCAGCCTCGACGTGGTGATCGAGCTCGTCGTCGACGAGAAGGAGCTCCTCAACCGCCTGCGCAGCCGCATTCGCGAGGCTGAGGCCGCCGGCCAGCCGCTGCGCGCCGACGACACGGAGGAGACCTTCCAAAAGCGCCAGCAGGTCTATCGCGAGCAGACAGCGCCTCTCATTCCCTATTACGAAAACCAGGGCAAGCTGCGCCGGGTGGACGGCATGGGAACGGTCGAACAGGTGGCGGCGGCGGTCGACGCCGTCCTCGACGAAATCGACGCCGCAAAGGCGGAAAATTCGGCCGAAGGGCGGCGAGTTAAGAGTTGACGGGCGGCGGAACGCCAGTATATCTACGCGCCTCCGCCCGACAGGCGTAACGCTCGCCCGGCTCCTTCCGAGGAAGCGCGCCGGGGCGGGCCTTGTTTTATGGCTTGGAATAAGGCCTCGGGGCGTCTTTCGCCGCCCCTGGGCGGAAGCTGAGACAGAAGAGGTAGCATCCCGTGGCCCGCATCGCAGGCGTCAATATTCCGACCAACAAGCGCGTCGAGATCGCGCTGCGCTACATTCACGGCATCGGCCCGGCCAAGGCCGCGGAAATCTGCCAGAAGGTCGGGATTCCGGCCGAACGCCGCGTGAACCAGCTTTCCGACGCCGAGATCCTGCAGATCCGCGAGACAATCGACCGCGATTACGTCGTGGAAGGCGATCTGCGCCGGGAAGTGGCGGTGAACATCAAGCGCCTGATGGACATGGGCTGCTATCGCGGGTTGCGTCACCGCCGCGGCCTGCCGGTTCGCGGGCAGCGGACCCACACCAACGCCCGCACCCGCAAGGGACCGGCCAAGCCGATCGCGGGCAAGAAGCAGCCCGGTAAGAAGTAAGGACCACCTCAGATGGCGAAATCTCCTGCCGCATCGACCACGCGCGTCCGTCGCCGCGAGCGCAAGAACATCACCGCCGGCGTGGCGCATGTGAACGCCTCATTCAACAACACCATGATTACGATCACCGACGAGCAGGGCAATGCGATCTCCTGGTCGTCCGCGGGGTCGATGGGCTTCAAGGGTTCGCGCAAGTCCACCCCTTACGCGGCCCAGCTCGCCGCCGAGGACGCAGCGCGCAAGGCCATGGAGCACGGCCTCAAAACGGTGAACGTTGAAGTGCGCGGCCCCGGTTCGGGCCGCGAAAGCGCGCTCAGGGCGCTGCAGTCGGCGGGACTGATCGTTCAGGTCATTCGGGACGTGACGCCGATCCCGCACAATGGCTGCCGGCCGCGCAAGCGCCGGCGCGTCTGACGGAGCGCCCTCGGGGCGCGGACGGAACGGCGTATTTTCCGGGCGCTGACGACGCCCGAACAGAATGGCGCATCGGGCGCCGCAAGGAGCCATGGCAACCGTGATTGAGAAGAACTGGCAAGAACTGATCCGCCCTTCGAAGCTGGAAGTGACGCCCAGTCACGATCCGCAGCGCAGGGCGACGATCATCGCGCAACCGCTCGAGCGGGGATTCGGCCTGACGCTCGGCAATGCGCTGCGCCGCATTCTGCTTTCCTCGCTGCAGGGCGCGGCTGTGACCTCCATCCAGATCGAAGGGGTCGTGCACGAATTTTCCTCGATACCGGGCGTGCGCGAGGACGTGACCGACATCGTCCTCAACATCAAGCAGCTCGCGCTGCGCTGCCATTCGGATACGCCCAAGCGCCTGACGCTGAAGAAGTCGACGCCGGGGCCGGTCACGGCGGGCGACATTGAGGAAACGTCGGCCGTCGAGATTCTCGACAAGAGCCAGATCATCTGCCATCTCGACGAGGGCGCCTCGCTGCGCATGGAGCTGACGGTGCAGTCGGGCAAAGGCTACGTGCCCGCCGACCGCAACCGGCCCGAGGACGCGCCGATCGGCCTCATTCCTGTCGACAGCCTCTACTCGCCGGTCCGGCGCGTCGCCTATCGCGTGGAGAACACCCGCGAAGGCCAGGTGCTCGATTATGACCGCCTGATCCTCGAGATCGAGACCGACGGTTCGGTCACGCCCGAGGACGCGGCGGCCTATGCGGCGCGCATCCTGCAGGACCAGCTCCAGATCTTCGTCAATTTCGACGAGCCGAAGAAGGACGTCGGCGGCGCCGCTCACGAGGAGCTGCCCTTCAACCCGGCGCTCCTGCGCAAGGTCGACGAGCTGGAGCTTTCCGTACGTTCGGCCAACTGCCTCAAGAACGACAATATCGTCTATATCGGCGACCTCATCCAGAAGACGGAAGCGGAGATGCTCCGCACCCCGAACTTCGGCCGTAAGTCGCTCAACGAGATCAAGGAAGTGCTCGCCGGCCTCGGCCTCCATCTCGGCATGGACGTGCCCGACTGGCCGCCGGACAATATTGAAGAACTCGCCAAGAAGTACGAGGATCAGATCCGGTAGGCCTTCTCCGGCGCCGGCATGAGGAGACGAAGCCATGCGACACGGGTTCGCGCATCGCAAACTGAACCGCACGCATGAACATCGCCAGGCCATGTTCGCCAATATGGCCGCCGCGCTCATCAAGCACGAGCAGATCACCACGACCCTGCCCAAGGCGAAAGAGCTGCGGCCCATCGTCGAGAAGCTGGTGACCCTGGCGAAGAAGGCGGGCAAGGACGAATCCCGCGCGCTGCATCTGCGCCGGCTGGCGGCCTCGCGCCTGCGCGACGAGACGCAGACGAAAAAGCTCTTCGAGACGCTCGGCCCTCGTTACGCCGAACGCGACGGCGGCTACATCCGGATCATGAAGGCGGGCTTCCGCTACGGCGATAACGCCCCGCTTGCGGTCATCGAGTTCGTCGACCGCGACGAGGCCGCCAAGGGCCAAGATTCCGGCCCGACCGCGTTCGCCGAGGACGAAGGCGACGAGGAATAGCGGCGCGCGACGCATCGCCGGCGTCATTCAACGGCAAGCGGCCCCCTGGCGGGCCGCTTTCTGCATCTCATCCTTGGAGAGCCGGGCGAAAAGGTGGAATCCTGAGCGCATGAAAACAGCGGCTGCAGGAGTCCGCCATGGCCGACAAGGCGATCATCACTTGCGCTCTGACGGGCGTGCTCACCGACCCGCAGCAGCATCCCGTGCCTGTAACCCCCGAGGAGATGGCGGCGGAGGCTAAGCGCGCCTATGACGCCGGCGCCGCGGTCATGCATGTTCACTACCGCGACCAGCGCCCCGGCAAGGGTCATCTGCCGACCTGGGATCCCGCGATCTGCAACGAGATCAACGCGGCGATCCGCTCAGCCTGCCCGGGCGTCGTCATCAACATGACGACGGGCGTGGTCGGGCAGGATTACGGCCATGTGCTCGATTATCTGCGCGCCTGCCGGCCGGAGATGGCCGCCTGCAACGCCGGCACGCTCAACTATCTCAAAACGCGCAAGGACGGCTCCTGGGCCTGGCCGCCCATGGTCTTCGACAACCCGGTGGAGAAGGTGAAAGCCTTCCTCGATGTGATGAAAGAGCAGGGGATCCTGCCGGAATTCGAATGTTTCGATCTCGGCATCGTGCGTTCGGTCGGCCTCTATATCGAGAACGGCATGACCGATCACGCCGATTATAATTTCGTCATGGGCGTGGCGAGCGGCATGCCGGCCGATCCGGATTTGCTCCCCATTCTGATCAAATACAAGAAGCCCGGGACGCCCTGGCAGGCGACCGTGATCGGCCGGCAGGAAGTCTGGGCTGTGCACGCCCGCGCGGCTGAGCTCGGCGGCGACCTGCGCACGGGGCTCGAGGACAGCTTCTATTTGCCGAACGGCGCGAAGGCCGCCTCCAACGGACCGATGATTGAAGCCCTCGCTGCGATCGCGCGAGCGGCTGGCCGCGAGGTCGCTTCCCCGGCCGAGGCGCGCGCGATGATGGGCTTGCCGGCGGCTTGAAGCGCCACGGCTCAGTTCGGGCAAGGCTCCCCGAAATAATAGGGCTTGAGGGGCGGGCGGTCGTAGGCTGCGCCTTTCTCGATCATGTCCTTGCGGGTCGGGTCGTCCCTGAGCCAGCCGGTGACCGAATAGCGCCCGCCGCCGGCGAAGGGGGATACGCAAGAGACCGTGTGCACCATCATCCCGTCGAACAGGGTGAGCACGTTGAAGCGCGGCAGGAAGCCGCGCGCGATGTCGAGATTGCGGTCAAGCAGCAGAAGCAGCCCGCCCCAGTCCGGCTGCCAGTTCCTGGTGAAGCTGAGCGTGTAGGCCGCGCGCCGCTCGCGCCGCTCGCCGTCGTCGACATGGCGCGTCAGGTAATGTCCGGGCGCATAGAACGTCGCCTGCGCGTCGGCCTTGGTGATCAGGGGCGCGCCGATGATCTTGCGGCCGAATTCCAGAAACTCGGGCGAATTCAGAAACTCCGTCAGCAGATGAATCGGATGGCCGCGATCCCAGCCGCCGAGATAGGCCTCGATCATCGGATAGCAGTTGTAGGCGTAGCCGACATTGCGTCGGGCGCGCTCCATCAGCTCGGCCTGGAGCCGGGCGGTCTCTTCGCGGCCTAGTCGGCGGATCTGCTCCTGCGACATATGAACCGCCCGTCCGTTCGCATCGGCGTAGACGAGCCGCCAGGGCGTCGCGCGGGTCAGCACTTCGTAGACTCCTTCCGCCGTTTCCGGGTCTAGAATGTCCGGAATGCGCACGATCCTGTCGCGCGCATAGGCGCGCGCGAACGGTTCAGGATCGAGCCGCGGGTTCAGTCGAAGAACAAGCGTTTCAGCGTCGGTCATAAGGTTTCAGCGGGCCAGGACAACAGCGCGCCATCATAGCCTTTCCGCGCCGCGCGCGCTAACGGCGTCGCCGTCGGCTATCAGTCCGCGCCGGCGCGGCGAAACACCGCCCTGTTGAATCGCCGCCAGCCCTCCTCGGCGAGAATCCAGTCCGTGACTTCCACCGAATCGCCGGCGGTGAGCCGATAGACGGTCCGTCCCTGCTTGCCGCCCGCCGTTCCCCAGTGGCTCGTCAGGGCGCTCGGTTCGATTTTGACCGTAAGCGGATGAAGATCGCCGCTGTTGTCGACCCAGAACCCCCGCGCGCTTTCCGCCGAGAGCGCCTGATAGTAGCCGACGCCTTCGAAAATCTCGATGCCAGTGGCGCGCGCCATCTCAATGCGATAGACGATGCGGTAGAATTCCCCGTCGAGCGTCGGCGCCCAGATCATGCTGCTTTTCGCGCTTGCGCCGAAGGCCTCGCCTTCCGCGCGCCATTCGCCTTCGAGCGCGCGAAAGACCGGCGGAAAATCCGCCGCTTGCGTCGTCGGCGACCATGCGGCTGCAAGCAGGGCGAGCGCGAAAAAGGGGGTCAGAAGGCGCGCGATCATGCGCCGAGCCTATCGTCCCGGCGCGGATCGCCGCAAGCGAAAAGAGCGCGCAAGACGGACCCCGCTGCGCCTCGATATTCAGGCCGAACGATTTATGCCGCTTTGGCCTTGACGACGGGAAAGTCGATATCGGTTTCGGCTACATGATTGATGTAATTAGTGAGAATGTTGGCGACCACGTTGACCACGGTCTCGACGATCTCGCCATCCGTAAGCCCGGCGTCCCGCGCGGCCTTGAGATCGGCGTCCGTCGCCCAACCGCGCTTGTCGATCACGGCCGTCGCGAATGCGAGGATCGCCTGCACCTTGGGATCGTCCGAACGGCCCTGAAGCCGCTTTTCGATTTCGCCGTCATCCACCTTCAGCCCCTTGGCGATCGCCGTATGCGCGGAGGCGCAGTAGTCGCAGCCGTTCGCGCCGGCGGTCGCCAGCGCGATCGCCTCGCGGGTTTTGGCGTCGAACGAGCCTTTTGCCAGCGCTTCGTTGAAGGCGAGCGCGGCGGCGAGCGCGGCCGGCTCGTTCGCGAGCACGCGATAGACGTTCGGCACGACGCCGAGCCTTTCCTTGATCGCGCCGAACAGCTCCGCAGCCTTCGGAGCGGCCTTTTCGTCTGAGACCTGCGTCAGCCTCGCCATATGATCTTCTCCTTTATTGATACGTATACGGATTTGAAACCGTGGAAGACGGCGCCGGCGCGAAAGCGACTGCGTTTCGCGCGACGCTGAGGTAGGAACCGGCTGCGCTGCTGCGCAAGTCCGCCGCCCGGGAAAGGCCGTCACGCCTGCGTGAGCCGGACGGAAAGCGCATTGGCGCGGCCGCTCGGGCGCGGCGGGGGCGGGTTGACGGCGCGCGGAAAGCCATATATTCAACTAAAAGGTTTAATGTAGGAGCAGGCATGCAGCCTCAGACCCTGGATCATGTCATGCTGGCGCTCGCCGATCCCACGCGACGCGCGATCCTCGACCGGCTTCAGCGCGAGGGCGAGGCGCGCGTGACGGATCTGGCCGCGCCGTTCGCCGTCTCGCTCAACGCCGTGTCGAAACATATCCGCCTGCTTGAACGGGCTTCGCTGGTGCGCCGGCGCCGGTCGGGCCGCGAGCATTTCCTGTCCTTCAATCCGGCGCCGCTCGACGAGGCCGCGGCCTGGATCGAGGAGAAGCGCGCCTTCTGGACGAAACGGCTCGACGCGCTCGAGCGCGCCCTCGTCGAGGACGACGCGGCGAAGCAACGCCTACGGAAAGGACGAAAGAGATGAGCGACTATGGCGAATATCTCGACAAGACGACGTTCCGCATCGAGCGGCTGCTGCCGGGGCCGCTGGAGCGGGTGTGGGCCTATCTGACGGAGGCGGACAAACGGGCCGAATGGTTCTGCGCCGGCGAGTTCGATCTGCGGCCGGGCGGGCGCGCCGAATTTCATTTCGATCACCGCCGCATTACATCGGCGGACGACAAGCCGCCGCCGAAATACGAAAAACACGCCGGGGAGACCCGTTTCGACGGCCGCATCGTCAAGGCCGAACCGCCGCATCTTCTGGTTTTCGAATGGCCCGAAGAGTCCGGCGACTGGACCGAGGTCGAAATCCGGCTGACGGAGGAAAGCGGAAAGGTGCGCCTGACGCTGACCCATTCGAAGCTCCGGACGCCGCAGGACCTCATCAGCATTTCCGGCGGCTGGCATTCTCATCTCGACATTCTAAAAGCGAAGCTCGAAGGGGCGACGCCGCCGCCGTTCTGGGCGGCGATCGCGCGGCTCGAGCCCGAATACGAAAAGAAGCTGCTGGCGTGAGCCTGCTGAAAGGGCGGCGCCGGCGGAAAAGGCGCCGGCCTCACGCGATGATGTCGGGCGTGAGCTGGTCCTTGACCGCCTGTATCTGGTCCTTGAGCAGGAGCTTCTTCTTCTTCAGCCGCGCAACGGCGAGGCGGTCGTGATGGGGCTGCGCTTCGAGAGCGGAAATGGCCGCGTCGAGATCGGCGTGCTCCTCCTGCAAGAGGCGCAGCTTGATGAGCAACGCTTCGTCGTTGGCGGCGTCGAGCGATTTCTCGCGCGCCGGGAACCGGCCTTTCAGCGTTTTCGCGTCGGGCGCGCCGTCATCGGGACCGGGCGGCAGGTCATCCTTCATCGATTGAAGATTACTCCCTCAAGGCCCGGCTGAACAGGCGAAGAGGCGCGCGGCGAGGGCGTCGAGCAGCGCCCGGATTTCCGCGTCGGCCTCGCTTGCGCGCCCGGCGGCGGCGAGATAGGCGGCGAAATTGCGTCGCGCCTGCGTCCCGGCGTCCGCCGCATCAGGCGAAGCGCCCGTCGGCGGCGCCTCAGGCGCGAGGCCGTCGAGCATGGCGCAGGCGGCCCGCTCGGCTTCGAGCTCCAGTTTTCCGACCGCCTCGCGCAGCGCCGGCGCGCCGGCGGCGACCGCTTCGGGGCGAGCCGTCTTGAGCGCGCGCCGCACGGCGCGCAGGCGGCCCGTCACCTCCCGCGACCACGGCTCCGCAAGCGCGACGGCCTGAGCCATGATTCGCCGATCGACGACGTCGCCCCGCTCGGCCCGCCAGGCGCACCAGAGCAGCAGGCAGACGTCGAGCCCGCGCCGGTCCTGCAGCACGAGAAGGGTTTCCTCTACGCCCGGCCGGGCGTAACGGTCGAGCGACCACGCCCAGAAATCCTGCGCGCGCGCGTCGTTCACTTGCGCCGGCCCTTTTCGAGATCCTCGCCCCATCGGCGCACGAAATCCGTCTCGATGTCGAACAGGTCGAGCGCGCGGCCGACCGACTGATCGACGAGATCGTCGATCGTTCGCGGCTCCGCGTAAAAGGCGGGGACGGGGGGCATGATGATCGCGCCCATTTCCGCAAGCTGCGTCATGGTCCGCAGATGTCCCAGATGCAGCGGCGTTTCGCGGATCATCAGCACGAGCCGGCGGCGCTCCTTGAGGGCGACGTCGGCGGCGCGCGTAAGCAGGCTCGTCGTCACGCCTGCCGCGATCTCGGACATGGTGCGCACCGAGCAAGGCGCGATCAGCATGCCCCGCGTACGGAACGATCCGGAGGCGATCGGCGCGCCGACGTCGCTCGCGGCGTAATGACGATCGGCGCGCGCGGCGAAATCCTTCAGCTTTTCGCCGAGCTCGTAGCCGATGGTCATCTCAGCAGCCCTGCTGACCACGAGATGCGTCTCGACGCCCGCCGCAGCCAGCGCCTCCAGCGCCCGGCGCGCATAGATTGCGCCGGAAGCGCCGCTCACGCCAAGGATGAGTCTGTCAGGATTTTTCACTGTTTTCTCAATAGGTTGTAAGACTTTTGATACATCATGAGACGGCCCTTGGCAAAGCCGGCGCGAAGGCCCACCTGAGCGACAGGGCCTGTCGACAGGCGGGGCTCGACCATGCTTTACTTTTCACCGTCCCAATCGAAGGAGGTTTCCTATGGCGTTGAAGGCTCATCTGGAAACGCTGACTCAGCGGCATCAGGAGCTTGAAGCGGCGATCGCCGCCGAACTCAAGCATCCCAGCCATGACGACGCCCGGGTGACCGAACTGAAGCGCCTTAAACTTCGAATCAAGGACCAGATCGAGAGCATCCGCACGCAGAACGGTTCGAATTCGAGTTGACGCAGGATCAACTGCGCCGCGCGTCCTGAGAGGGGCGCGCGGCGTCGAAAGCGATTGAGAAAAGGGCGCGAACGCTGGATGCGCGGCGATTTTCGCGCAGGGCGGTTATAATTTTCTGACACGACAGGAACCGTTTATGGCAGGCCGCTCTGTCGTCATTACCGGAGCTGCGAGCGGCGTGGGGGCGGCTTGCGCGCGCCGCTTCGCTGCGCATGGCGACAGGCTCGTTCTGGCGGATACGGACGAAGAACGCGGCAAGGCGTTGGCGGAGGAGATCGCCGGCAAGGACGGGACGGCGACCTTCGTTCTCGCCGATCCGGCGAACCGCCTGCATGTGCACAATATCGTCGCCGAAGCGCTCGAGGCGAACGGGCGCATCGACGTGCTCGCGCATATGGCGGGCGAGGAATTTTCAGCGGCGTTTCTTGAGACTTCGGAGGAGGATTTCGAGCGCGTCGTCGCGCGCAATCTCAAAAATGCGTTTCTGGTCAATCAGGCCGTCGCGCGCCAGTTCGTCAAGCAGCTTGAAGCGAGCGACGAAGAGATGCGGCCCGGCGCGATCGTGAATCTCATGTCGGTCGAAGCCGTCGTCGCTGCGGCCGATCACGTCGTTTTCGCCGCGACTCAGGGCGGGCTGCACCAGATGACCAAGGCGATCGCGCTCGCGCTGTCGCCTTATGGAATCCGCGCCAATGCGGTCGGCGTCGGGGCGATCAAAAACGACTTCATCGACGACGGCGACCGGCGTCTCGCGCGCCGGTCCGTGCCGCTCAAGCGCCTCGGCGATCCTGAGGAAGTCGCCGAAACCGTATTCTTCCTCGCCTCGGACGCGGCATCTTATATCACCGGCCAGTGCATCTATATCGACGGCGGACGGATGATCCGCTCCGGCGCGCCGACGAAGAAGACCGAGGAGGAGTAGCCGGCCTTAGAGCGCAGGGCTAATCCTTAAGCTGAAGGTCTGCGGCGACGGGGCGATCGAGGGGCCGCCGCCGCAGACTGCGCGTCGTTGTTACAGCCGTTGGAAATTCGGATCCTCAACCGCCTTCCTGATGAGGGCGCTGACGGTCGGCTGGAAGGCGTCGATGACGTTCTGGCACGCCTTGAGCGCGCTCCAGCTTGTCTTGAACGTGTAATCGACGCTCGTGGAATAGCCTTCCGGCAAGTTCGGCGAGGAAAGCGTAATGGCGACAGTCCATTTGCCCGTGCCGAAAGAATTGAAATCAAGCTGCGTAACCTTGAGATCGACGGGTGTTCCGGCGATCTGATCGTAGAGCTCGGCCTGGAACAGTTCAGTTTGCAACGCGCCGTGAATATACTCCACCGGCGTTTGTCCGGGCGCGACTTCAAGCGCGCCCAGCGCGCGGCAGGTCAGGCTGGTTTCCACACCTTCGGCAGCGCTCGCCGTGTTGATTTTCAGTTTTTGTTCAGCGGCGTCGCGCGCGGCCTTCATCGCCAGAACGTTCTGGACGGAAGGCTGGTACGGCCTGGTGGAGGTCGTTTCGCACGCGGCGAGAGCCAGCGCGCCGGCGACCAGCGCGGATAATGCGACGAATTTCATAAAGCCCCCTCTCTCGATCTCCGGTTTCGTCAGTACAAGAACGACAACGTCCGGCACGTCTGGCGCAACCGGCGAGCGGATATTGTCACTGCATCGCGGCGAACGGCAAGCGCTTATTCGTCCTCGTCCGCTTCTTGCTTCTTCGAGCCGCCGAGGCTGGCGAACACCTTTTCGAGATCGACCTCGCGGGACTCCTCGGCTTCTTCGGCCTCGGCCGTTTCCGGCTCGGCCGTCGTCTCGCTCGCCGGCTCGAGAGTCGGTCCGTCGGGCGCGGCCGGTTCGAGCTTCGCCTTGCGCGCGGCGGCCTTGCGCACCACTGCGTCGAGTTCGAGCTGCGTGCACAGGCCGAGGCCGACCGGATCCTGCGGCGTGATGTTCTGCGAATTCCAGTGCGTGCGGTCGCGCACAGCCTGGATCGTCGTCTTGGTGGTGCCGAGCAGCTTGGCTATCTGCGCGTCGGCGACTTCCGGGTGGTTGCGCAGCATCCAGGCGATGGCGTCGGGCCGGTTCTGGCGCTTCGAAACCGGCGTGTAGCGCGGGCCCTTGCGCGGCTTTTCCGCCACGACGGTCTTGGGGCGCGACAGCTTCATCCGATAGGTCGGGTCGGCCTCGCCCTTTTCGATCTCCTCGCGAGCGAGCTGGTGGTTGGTGATCGGGTCGATGCCGCGCACCCCCGCGGCCACGTCGCCGTCGGCGATGCCTTTCACCTGCAGGGGATGGAGGCCGCAGAAATCCGCGATCTGGTCGAAGGTGAGGGAGGTGTTGTCGATCAGCCAGACGGCGGTCGCCAGCGGCATCAAGGGTCTGTCGGCCATGAAATCGTCTCCGAAAAAGGGTTCGCCTCCGGCCCTCCTTTTCCGGAGGGCCGCGCTTTACGCCCGAGTTTTCCGGGGAAAGCGGCGCGCATCAGCGCGACTTTGGGCGCTATATAGGCCGTTCGGGGCAAAAGGCAAAGCTATTCCTCCGAAACCGCCAGCACGATCTTGCCGATATGGCGGCCGGCCTCCATGCGCTCATGGGCTCTGGCGGCGTCCGCGAGAGGAAAGATCCTGTCGAGCGCGGGCGTGATCCGCCCGGCTTCGATGAGCGGCCAGACATGGTTGCGCAGCGCGAAGGCGATGCGCGCCTTTTCGCCATTGTCGCGCCCGCGCAGGGTCGAGCCGGTCAGGCGCAGCCTTTTGCGCATGATCGCGAAGATGTTCACCTCCGCCGTCGCCCCGCGTAGAAAGGCGATGGAGACGTGCCGGCCGCCGGGCTTGAGGCATTGGAGATTGCGGGCCACGAAATCCCCGCCCGCCATGTCGAGCACGACGTCGACCCCGCCGAGGGCGGCGATCTCCTCCTCCCACTTGTCGGTCTGGTAGTTGAATGCGTGATCGGCGCCGCGTCGGCGGATGGCATCGAGCTTCTCCGCGCTCGACGCGGTGGCGACCACCTGCGCGTCGAAGGCCTTGGCCATGGCGATGGCGGCGACGCCGATCCCGCTCGTCCCGCCATGGACAAGCAGCGTCTCGCCGCCCTTGAGTCCCCCGTCCTCGAAGACGTTGGCCCAGACGGTGAAACAGGTCTCGGGCAGAGCCGCCGCCTCGGCCATGGAAAGCCCGCGCGGGACGGGCAGACATGAACCCTCATGCGCGAGCGCGTATTCGGCGTAGCCTCCGCCGGGCAGGAGCGCGCAGACTTTGTCGCCGACGCGCTCGCCATGGACATCCGGGCCGACGGCGACGACCTCGCCGCTGACTTCGAGGCCGGGCAGGTCGCTCGCGCCCTCCGGCGGCGGGTAATGGCCGAGCCGCTGGAGCACGTCCGGCCGGTTCACGCCCGCCATCGCAACCTTCACGAGGACCTCGCCCTTGCCGGGTTTCGGCGTCGGGCGCGTCGCGAGCCGCAGAACCTCCGGCCCGCCGGGCTTTACGATCTCGATGCAGCGCATGGTCTCGGGAATGGGCGCGCTCATGGCGACAGGCTCCCTGATTTCGTCGTCTTCTTGTAGCCGGAACGGGAACGGTTTTGCGAGGCGCGCGCCGGCTTGAACCCGCGGCGGCGATAACCCAAAATCCGTCGCCTGAAACAAGCGCCGCCGGGAGACGCGCCATGGATTTCGACGAGCCGCAGGAAACCCCGGACCTCACGCTGAAGTCCCTGAAGAAACAGGACCTCAGCACGCTTTCCGTCGACGATCTCGAAGAACGCATCGCCTCGCTCAAGGCGGAGATCGCGCGCTGCGAGGCGGCGCTCGGCGCGCGCGGCTCGACGCGGGCGGCCGCCGAGAAGATGTTCAAGATCTGACGCGCCCGGCGCCGCGTCTTGGGAGGGAAATCGTCATGAGCGGACCGCGCGTCGAGATCGTCTATTGCCGGCTGTGCAACTGGCTGCTGCGCGCCGGCTGGATGGCGCAGGAACTCCTGTCGACCTTCGGCGAGGAGCTTGCCGCGGTGACGCTCGTTCCGGACTCCGAGGGCGGCGCGTTCGAGATCCGGCTCGACGGCGAGACGATCTGGTCGCGCAAGAAAGACGGCGGCTTTCCTGACATCGCCGAGCTCAAACGCCGGGTGCGCGACCGCGTCGCGCCGGGCCGCGACCTCGGCCATGTCGACCGGAAGGAGGGGCATTAACGACGCCCGCACGCCCTTTCGTTCTTTTCGGCGGCGCATCCGCCCGGAATGAGGAGGCGTGCGGGGAACGGGAGGGCGCGATGCTCGCGCTGAGGCCGAATTGCGAATATTGCGACCGGGATCTGCCGCCCGACTCGCCCGACGCGCGCATCTGCAGCTATGAATGCACGTTCTGCGCGGATTGCGTGGAGACCGTTCTGTTCGACGTCTGCCCGAACTGCGGCGGCGGTTTCGTCCCGCGGCCGATCCGTCCGTCAACGGAGCGCCGCCCCGGCGTCAGCCTCGCGAGGCAGCCGGCGTCGGACGAGCGCGTCCGCCTCAAATACGGGCGGAGCGAGGTTGCAGCCTTCGTGAGAGCCGTCCGCGACATTCCCCCTCAGGCCGGTAGCGCGAGCCGGCGAGCGCCGGCGATTTCGCCTACGGGGCGGGACGAGTCCAGCCGCGCTGCTCGAGCAGCTGCGGAATGATCTCCCGCCCGAAATGGTTGGAGAACCACGACATGCCGAAGGCGATGGCGAGGATGACGATGAACTGGATCGCCGAGCTGACGAAGCCCGGCGTGGGGCGGCCCGCCGCGCCGTTCGCCGCGATTTCCATGTAAAGCGACAGCGAAATCAGCAGCGCGAGGACGAGCCCGCCCGGCAGCACCCACCACAGCGGGCCGTCGATAACGCCGGAGTAGACTTCGAGCAGCACCGTGCAGAAGGCGGTGGCCGCGCCCAAAATGCGAATGGCGTACATCGGATTGTCCCCTCGTTTGGCGCCGCGCGCAGGATCAAAGGCCGTCATGGCGGGACGTCTGGCGATCATAGCCGCAGCCGCCGGAGGAGCTGCGCGTTAAGGGCGACGATCACCGTGCTCGCCGACATCAGTATGGCGCCGAACGCCGGCGCAAGCACGATGCCCGCCCAAGCCAGCGCGCCCGCGGCGAGCGGAATCGCGAAAATGTTATAGCCCGCAGCCCACCACAGATTCTGCAGCATCTTGCCGTAGCTGGCGCGGCTCAGCGCGATGATTCGCGCCACATCGCGCGGATCGCTGCGTACGAGGACCACGTCGCCTGCCTCGACAGCGACGTCGGTTCCCGCGCCGATGGCGACGCCGACGTCGGCGGTCGCCAGCGCCGGCGCGTCGTTCACGCCGTCGCCGACCATGGCGACGCGCCTTCCTTCGGCCTGCAGCGCTTTGATGCGTTCGGCCTTTTCTTCGGGCAGCACCTGCGCGAAGACCTTGCCGATCCCTAGCTCCCTTGCGACATGATCGGCGACGGGCTGCGAGTCGCCGGTGAGCATGGCGACCTCGACGCCCGCCTCTTGCAGGCGTGCGACGGCGTCGCGCGATTCCGGACGGATCGCATCGGCGACGGCGAAAACGGCGAGGGCGACGCCCTTTTCCGCGAGCCAGATGGCGGCGCTGCCGGCGGCGCCGAACCGCTCCGCCGCTTCGCGCAGCATCGGCGCGGCGTCGATGCCTTCCCTTTCCAGCAGGGCCGGCCCGCCTACAAGCAGAGCGCGCGCGCCGATCTGTGCGCGCACGCCGCGGCCGGGCATGGACTCGAAGCGTTCTGCTTTCGGAACGTCAAGGCCGCACGCTTCGGCCGACCTCAAAAGCGCCTGGGCGATCGGGTGCTCGGAATCGCGCTCCACCGCGGCCGCGAGGCGCAGCGCTTCGTCCGGCCTGATGCTTTCAGCTGCGACGGTCTCGACGACGCGATGCTCGCCCAGAGTCAGCGTGCCGGTCTTATCGAAGACGACAATGTCGAGATTGCGGGCCTCTTCGAGCCCGCGACGGTCGCGCACCAGGAGCCCGTTGCGCGCCGCGAGCGTCGTTGAGATCGCGACGACCAGCGGAATCGCGAGCCCCAGCGCATGGGGACAGGCGATCACCAGCACCGTGACGACGCGGGTGACGACGTAATCGACGCCAGCGCCGAGCGCGCTCCATGCCGCGCCCGTGACGAGACCGGCGGCGACCGCCGCGTAGGTGAGAAGCTGCGCCGCGCGGTCGGCCAGCGCCTGGGCGCGCGAGCGCGAGCTTTGCGCTTCGGCGACAAGGCGCATGATCCCCGCGAGCGCCGTTCCTTCCCCGACGCCCGTAACCGCGACCCGCAGCGAGCCCTGCCCGTTGATTGAGCCGGCGATGACCTTGTCGCCGGGCGTTTTCTGAACAGGCCGCGATTCGCCGGTGATTAGCGCTTCATTGACGGCGCTTTCGCCGCTCTTCACGACGCCGTCGGCGGGAACCGACGCGCCTGGCCGGATCAGCACGAGATCGCCCGGCCTCAGCCTGTCGATCGGCGCGCGCTCTGTCCGGTCGCCCTCCACGATGCGCTCGGCCTCGTCCGGCAGCAGCTTTGCGAGCTCCGTGAGCGCGCCCTTGGCCTGAAAGATCGAGCGCATTTCGATCCAGTGGCCGAGCAGCATGATCGTGACGAGCGTGGCCAGCTCCCACCACAGCGGGTGGCCGCGAAAGCCCAGCGTCACCGCGGCGCTGTAGGCGAAGGCGACCGTGATGGCGAGCCCGATGAGGGTCATCATGCCGGGCGCGCGGTCGGCGAGCTCGCGCCAGGCGCCGGCCAAAAAGACGCGCCCGCCATATAGGAAGACAAGCGTCGCGAAGACCGCAGGAATATAAGACGAGCCCGGAAATTCCGGCGCTCGGTAACCGAACCATTCCTGCAGCATCGGCTCCCAGACAAGCGCCGGAACCGTCAGCGCGAGAGAAATCCAGAACAGGTTCCGGAACATGGCGACGCTGTGGCCGGCGTGCTTGTCATGCGCCGCAAGGCCGCCGTCGCGATGCGCCGCATGCGCGGCGTGGTCATGATGCGCGCGGCCGGCGGTTTCGGGCGAGGAGCGGTCGTCGGACGTCATCGGGGCGAAGGCTGTCGATTGCGCATCACAGCCCGCCGATCAGGCCGTATTTGATGTTGAGATAGTCGTCGAGACCGTATTTCGAGCCTTCCCGGCCCATGCCGGAATCCTTGACCCCGCCGAAGGGCGCGACCTCGGTCGAGATGATGCCCTCGTTGACGCCGACGATGCCGTATTCGAGCGCCTCCATCACGCGGAAGGCGCGGCCGAGATCGCGCGTGTAGAAGTAGGCCGCAAGGCCGTATTCGGTGTCGTTTGCAAGGCGGATCGCCTCTTCCTCCGTCTCGAAACGAAAAAGCGGGGCGAGCGGGCCGAAGGTCTCCTCGCGGGCGACCAGCATGTCGGCGGTTACGCCCGTGAGCACCGTCGGCTCGAACCACAGGCCCTCGCGGCGCTTGCCGCCGAGAATGACCTTCGCGCCTTTCTTCGTAGCGTCCTCGATATGCTCTTCGACCTTGCGCACGCCCGCCTCGTCGATGAGCGGGCCCTGCTGCACGCCGGGCTCGAGCCCGTCGCCGACTTTCAGCGCCTTCGCCGCCGCGGCGAGCTTCTCGGCGAAGACGTCATAGACGCCGGCCTGCACGTAGATGCGGTTCGAGCACACGCAGGTCTGGCCGGAATTGCGGTATTTCGAGGCCACGGCCCCGGCGACCGCGCGGTCGAGATCGGCGTCGTCGAAGACGATGAAGGGCGCGTTGCCGCCGAGCTCCATGGATACGCGCTTCATGTGCTTCGTCGCCTTGGAGGCGAGCTCCTTGCCCACGGGCGTGGAGCCGGTGAAGGTGATCTTTCGCACCTTGGGGTTCTCGCACAGCTCGTCGCCGATGGCGGCGGCCGAGCCGGTCAGGATGTTGAGAACGCCCTTCGGCAGGCCGATCTCCTCGGCGATCACCCCGTAGGCGAGGGCGGAGTAGGGCGTCTGCGAGGCGGGCTTGGCGACCACCGTGCAGCCGGCTGCGAGCGCGGCGGCGGCCTTGCGCGCGATCATCGCGGTGGGGAAGTTCCACGGCGTGATCGAGCCGACGACGCCCACGGGCTCCTTGGTCACGACGATGCGCTTGTCGGCCCAGGGCGAGGGGACGACGTCGCCATAGACGCGCCGGGCCTCTTCGCCGAACCATTTGAAGAAGGCGGCCGCATAGGCGACCTCGCCCTTCGCTTCGGCGAGCGGCTTGCCCATCTCGATGGTCAGGAGCCGGCCGAGCTCTTCCTGGTTCGCCATCAGCGCGTCGTGGATCTTCAGGCAGTAGGCGGCGCGTTCGGCGGCGGGGCGTCCGCGCCAGTCCGCGAAGGCGGCGTGCGCGGCATCGATCGCCTTCGCCGTCTCCTTGCGGGCGAATTTCGGAACGGTCCCGATGACCTCGCCGGTCGCCGGGTTGTCGACGGGGATCGTCTCGTCTGCGCCAATCCAGGCGCCGTCGATGTAGCATTCCTGCCGGAAAAAGCGGCTGTCGATCATGACTCACTCCTCCGCGTTGAGGCGACTGCGTCTTTCAGCAAGTGGAGTAACGCCGATCCGGGCGCGAGGCCAGAGCGCGTCCGGCCCCGGCGCCCGTTCGGCGCGTCGTTCGCAGGCGACAGCTTCGCGCCGACGCCTGCGCAGGGTCCACGATGTCAAACAGCGAGAGGCCCGGCGCTCTTGCGCCCTGAACGCGACGCGGCGCGTGCGCGCCGGACCCTGCGCCGCGACGCGGGGGAGTCCGCGACGCAGCAGCCGAAGGATAAGCTCTGGCCGAAAGGCGGGGATAACTATCCCCGTTTTTCGGCTAACGCTTTGAAATCTCTAAGAGCGCCGTCCACCTAAAGGTGAGCGAATGACTCGCGACTGGCGCGCCCGGCGCTGCTTGCAGGCGTAGCGCGTCCGCGCGGCGTTTGGCAGAAACGAAGTCCGGCGCGGAAGAAGGAGGCCTCAATGACGGTGAAATACGAAAAGCGCGGCGAGACGACGGCCCTCGTCACGCTCAATCGTCCGCAGACGCTCAACGCTTTCGACGCGGCGATGCGCGCCGATCTACTCGACGCCATGACGCGCGCCTCAGCCGACGCGACGCTGCGCGCGGTCGTCATAACCGGCGAGGGGCGGGGCTTCAGCGCCGGGGCGGACGTCACAGACGCGTCGAGCCCGCGCACGATCGAAGACATTCTGAATACGGAATATGGCGCGTTCCTCTCCGTCATCATGACCTGCGAGAAGCCGGTGATCGCGGCGATTAACGGGCCGGCGGCGGGAATCGGCATGACGCTTGCGCTCGCCTGCGATCTCAGAGTCATGGGCGAGGACGCCTATCTGATGAGCGCCTTCTCCAATATCGGCCTCGTTCCCGACGGCGGGCTCTCCTGGCTGCTGACGCAGGAGGTCGGCTATGCGCGGGCCTATCAGCTCGCCGTGGAGGCGGAGAAGATACCGGCCGCGCGCTGCCTTGAGCTTGGGCTCGTCAACCGGGTCGTTCCGGGCGAGCGCGTCGTTCCGGAATCGCTCGAATGGGCCGCCTCGCTCGCCGAGCGGGCCCCGCTCGCCCTCGCCGCGACCAAGCGCGCCTTTCGCGCCGCGGCCCAGTCGGGCCTTCGAAATGCGATGGCCTATGAAGCGATGCTGCAGAAGACCCTCATCGCCACCGAAGACTGCCGCGAAGGCGTCATGGCGCTGATGCAAAAGCGGAAGCCGGCGTTCAACGGGCGGTGAGGTTCACCCGCCGAAAACGACCGCGTGCATGATCCGCCCCGGGAGCAAGGTCAGCGCGCCGGCGATGACCAGTCCGCCGACGAAAAGCCCGATCATCGAGCCGGCGTGGCCTTTCACGTTTCCGCGTCGGATATGGAACAGGGCGAGCGGCAATGAGACCGCCGTCAGCACGACGAAAAGATGGATCGGCGTATAGCCGTTCACGCTCCAGCCCGCGCCTTCGGGTCGCCGGATGAAGACGGCCGAGACCGCCACTACGGTCATCAGCAACACGTAGGTCCATCCCAGCATCTTGTGAAAACGCGTGCCTTTCCGGTTGAGCAGGATGACCGCGCCGAGGAGAAACGCGGCGACGGCGCTGACGAGGTGAATCTGGATCTGGATCGGCGCGACGAGAATGGGCGCGAGGTTCATGCGAGGCTCCCTGAGCGCGGCCATAGCGGCGAGTTTCGTACATACACAAATGACTTTAAAAAATAAAGTATTTTGACGCGCCTGCTAGGGAAGGGCCTGGGGTTCGCCGGGGGCGCAGACGAACGGTCGGTGTCTCCTCCGGGCCTCGGCGCAGGGCGATCACGCGCGCTCAATGGGCCCCGTGGCGGAAGATGATCGCCAAAAGCCCCACGATCACCCCGAGGCTCATCAGACGGTAGCCGAGCGGATGAGGCGCGCGGGTGGAGTGAGGACCGAGATGGAAGGCGGTCACATAGACCAGGCCGCCGGCCGTCATGCCGAGAAACGCCGCGTAAGGAAGGTCCGACGTCCACGGCGAGTAAGCCGAAAGGCACGCGCCCGCGACGGTTGTCAGCGCGGCGGCGACGAAGGCCAGAACCCCCGCCGGCAATCGGGCCATGCCTGCCTCGCGCAGGAGATAGAAGGCGATCGCTCCCTCCGGAAACTCGTGCAGCATGAGGCCCATGGTGGCGATCCAGCCGGTGAACAGGTCGCCGCGATAGGCGAGATCGTAAAGAACCCCGTCGAGAAACGAATGCGCCCCCAGCGCGATGATCGAGGCGTAGCCGAAGGCGAGATTCGCGCTCTCGATCCGGCGGCGGGTGAAAAGGCGCAAGGAGAGGCCGAAGGCGAACAGCGCGGCGAACCCCAGCGCCATCCAGCGCCACGCGCCGAACGAATAGCTGAGCGCTTCCGGGATCAGGTGCATCAACACCGTGACGAGAAGAAAACCGACCGCGAAAGCAGAGAAGGAGGGGCTGTTGCGCCGGCTCCAGTCCTTGAGCAGGAGCATGGCGAACAGGCCCGCCGTGCTCACAAGGCCGGCGAAAAGCGCGGCGATCACCCCGCTCGGCATCTGACCATCCCCGAACACGCCGGCGAGTCCCCTTCGCTCCGCCCTCTCATTGCGCCCTTGTCGAACCGTCCCCGCCGGTCGGCGTCGCCGTTCGAGGCGCCGGACAGGCGCGCAGCGCCGCCCACCTTTACAGCGAAGATGTTATCACGTCACCCTTCTTCGCGTCCGATCGTGCGCCGTTGTTTCCGGCGTTTACCCCAATACGGATCTGCGCTCCCGTCGTTATCATCTTGTGATAGACAGAGGCGCGAAATAAAGCCCTTAATGCTTGCTCCTGTCGCGCGCGCAAGCGTAGTGTCAGGCGCCGCTGAAGCTGTCGCACCGTAAAGCGGCGTCAGTTCGGGATGGCGATCGATCGACGGGCTGAAGCGTGACGCACTGCGAACATCGGCATGACAAAACGGGCGAGGGCATGAACCGCCTGCTCGCCGCCTTCGCCGTCATCGTCGTGTTCATGATCGTGGAGACGATCGGCGGCGTGCTCGCCGGCTCGCTCGCGCTGCTCGCCGACGCCGCGCACATGCTGACCGACGCGGTCGCGCTGGGCCTGGCGGCGAGCGCGCACTGGTTCGCGCGGCGCCCGGCCGACGAGCGGCTGCATTTCGGCTATCGCCGCGCGCAGGTGCTGGCGGCTTTCGCCAACGGACTGTTTCTGCTGTTCCTGCTGGTCTGGATCGTCATCGAGGCCGTCGGCAGGCTGCAGGCGCCGCCCGATGTGAAGTGGGGCGCGATGCTTGCCGTCGCGCTGACGGGCCTAGCGGCGAACGGCGTGGCGTTTTTCATCCTCAATCGCGGTCACACGCGCGATCTCAACGTACGCGGAGCGTTGCTGCATGTCGTCAGCGACATGCTGGGCTCGGTCGCCGCCGTGATCGCCGCCGTGGTCATCGCGACGACCGGCTGGATGCGGATCGATCCCATCCTGTCGATCATGGTGGCCGCGCTGATCGCCTATTCGGCCTACCGGCTGATCCGCGAGGCCGGGTTCATTCTGCTGGAAGGCGCGCCCCGGCATATCGACGTGTCGGCCCTGCAGGCGGATCTCAAGGAGTCGGCGCCGGAGATTGTCGACGTGCATGATGTCCGCATCTGGCAGCTCGCGCCGGAACACGCGCGGCTGACCTTGCACGCCTGCGTCGAAGACCCGGCGCAGGGCCCGGCAGCGCTCGCCCATATCAAATCCTATCTCGAAGAGCGTTACGGCATCGCGCATTCGACCGTGCAGATCGAAGTGGCGGGAACATGCTGTCCGGACCTGGCGGGCGCGCCCGCGCCGCAGGCTTCCTCTCGCGCCCATGAAGCGCCCGCGCCGCGCCGGCGGGAGGCCGGTTCGGCCTCGACTCCGAATGCGGCCTTCGTCGGCCAGAAATAGCCGAAAAGATCAGGACGGAGGCTTTCGCGACGGCGCGCCGCGGGCGCGCGCCCGCCAGCCGGCTGGCGCCGGGGCTGCTTTCGGCTCGGCGACGAGCCGGGAGAGCGCGGCGATCAGCGCCATGACGATCAGATAGCCGTCCCACATCTCCAGCGAGACCGCCGCGCCGCCCGCGCAGAACACGACGAGCGACATCTGCGCGAACCAGGCGAACCGGCTCGCCCAGGGCGGGGCGTTCGCGCGCCGGCGGATCTCGCCCGCCGCCATGAGCGCCGAAGCGACGGCCGCGAGATAAAGCGCAAGGCCGACGAACCCGGCGCCGCCCAGCACTTCGAAGTAAATGCTGTGGGCGGCCTTGGCGGTCTCGGCGCGCACAGGATCGACCGTCGCGGCGATCTCCTTCTGATAGGAGTTGCGCAGGCCCGCGCCGGTCAGCGGATGGGCCTCGGCGAGCTTCATGTTGACGATCCAGGCGTCGACGCGGCCCATGAAGGAAGGATCCTCGGCGGCCTGCGTGATCGTCTGCATGCGTTCTTTCCAGGCCGGCGGCATGAAGGCGACCGCCGGAACGAGCACCGCGGCGAGCCCGGCGAGAATGAGAAACTTCCGCCGCGCGCGCAGCCAGAAAAAGCCGGCGAAGACGGCGAGCGCGATCAGCGCTCCGCGCGAATGCGTGCCGAGAATGGCGACGAGCGCCAACGCGAACAGCGCGAGCAGGCCCGCCCTGACGGCGGCGTGTTTCGCCTCCCCGCGCAGATAGAGAATGAGCGGCAGGATCGCAGTCATGGCGAGCCCGAGATGGTTGTTGTCCTCCAGCACCGTGTTCTCGACGCCCTGCACGCGGAAACGGCCGAGCGTGGCGAGCGTGAACAGCCCGCCCTTCGCGGCGAAATAGCCGATCGCGACGACGAGCATCCATAACAGCGCATGGAAGCGCAGCCGGTCGCGCGCCATGAGCGCGCAGACGATCGCGAAGATCAGCGTCTTGACGAAACGGTCGAAATAGACGGCGGAATGATCCGGGTCGAGAGAAAAGACCTGCGAGACGCACAGCCACCCGGCGAACAGGGCGAGCAGGACCGTCGTCCGGTCTAGACGGAAGCGCCGCCATTCGCCCGCGATCGCGACGCCGGCGAGAGTCGCGACGGCGATGATCTCGTTAAGCGGCAGGCCGTAAACGCCGTAGGCGAACTGATGGGGCGCCATCAGCGCGAACCACGCCCAGGCGAGAACGCCGGCGAAAGGATAGCGCAGCGCCAGCCCCGAGCAGGCGAGAATGAACAGCAGAAGCAGGGCGTCGCGCATGATGTGACGGCTTTCGGCCTGTGACGGCTCCCGGCCTGTGATGGTCCCCGGACCCGGCGGCCTTTATCGGCCGTTTCAAGGATCGCGCCAGCGCCAGCAGGTGTATTGACAATAGCAATACATTTTTATAAGTCGAGACGGCGTCCGCAATGGAGTATTCGATGCCCGCTCCCGCCGCCAAGGACAGCGTCATTCAGATTCGCGTCTCAGCGGAGGGCAAGGCGCTTTTCAATCGCGCCGCCGCGCTGCGCGGGCAGAAGCTCTCCGAATTCATGCTGGAGAGCGCCCGCCGTCAGGCCGAAGAGACGATCCTCGACCAGCGCCTGTTTCTGCTCGACGAACAGGCGCATGCGCGCTTTCTCGCGCTGCTCGACGCGCCGCCGCCGCCTTCAGACGAAGTCCGCGAGCGGCTCGCGCGACGTGCGCCGTGGGAAAGCTGACATCGCCGCTCCTGCGCCCGTGCGAGCCGCTGAACGCCGACCACGACGTTTCGGCGTTCGCGAACGGCGTTCATCCGTCCCTTGACGACTGGCTGCGCGAGAAGGCGCGCGCCAGCGAAGGCCTGTCCGCGCGCACCTATGTGACCTGCCCTGCGGGCGAGCCTGCGCGCGTCGTCGGCTATTACGCGATCTCCACGGCGCTCGCGCAAAGAAAGGCGCTTCCGTCGGCGAAGCTGCGTCGCGGCAGTCCGGATCAAATTCCGCTCCTTCTGATCGGCCGTCTCGCCGTCGACGCGGGCTGGCGCGGGCGAGGGCTCGGCTCGGCGCTGCTCGCCGACGCGCTTCGTCGCTGTCTCGCCGCATCCGAAATCGCGGGCGTTCGCGCGGTGATCGCCCATGCGATCGACGAGTCCGCGGCCGGCTTTTACGCGGCGCACGGATTTCTGCGTTCGCCGCTGGGAGAGCGGGTCATGCTCATGCCCATCGAGACGGTCCGCGCCTTGACGGGCGGGACCGGCGCGCGGTGATCGCGTTCGAAAGTCAGAACTGGCGACCCCGGCAGGATTCGAACCTGCGGCCCTCAGATTAGGAATCTGATGCTCTATCCTGCTGAGCTACGGGGTCTTCCAGGCGGCGAGGTTTAGCAGCCCCGCGGGATTTCTCAAACCTCCCGCGCGCTGCGGCGCAAGGCGCCTCTGCAGGCTGCGCGCGCGAAAGAGGCGGCGGCGAAAGCCCGGCCGGATAACCGCGCCGACGCCCCGGCGGGGCGCGCGCCGCGTAATTTTCCGGAAAAGGCCGCGCGCGCGTTTTCCCGTCGCCGATTAAGCGCCATAATCGGCCGGTCTGCTGGAGAAGGGCCGGCTGAAATCGGAACGGCGGGCCGGCGGCCGGTTCGCCGGCGAAAGCCCTGGCGCAGGCGGGGGAGCCTTGGCCGAAACCGATCCGGCCGAACGGGAGGAGAGCTTCATGAAACGCAGCAAGGCGGCGCTCGTCTTCGCGGGGCTTCTGGCGGCCTTCGCGGTCGGTCTGCTGGCGGGCCGCTATGTGATTCCCAGCGAGGGGGAGGCGCCGTCGGCGCCGCTCGGCCTCACCGCGCCGGCCGCGCGCGACGAGGCCGCCGGCCCGCCGTCCCGCTACGGCTTCCAGGCGCCGCGTGCGGCGGATGCGCGCCGGGCAGGACCGGCAGTCGTCGAGGGATTCCAGTTCCTGCGCCTCGCGCTGGACACGAGCCGGGAGACGCCGCGCGCCTGCTTCCAGTTCTCCGAGAAGCTCGACGACAGCGGCGAGACCGACTACGCGGACTATGTGCGCCTGACGCCGGGGGCGCGCCCGGCGGTCTCGGTCGACGGCCAGAGTCTGTGCCTGTCCGGCCTTGCCTTCGATACGGACTACCGCGCGACCTTGCGCGCCGGCCTGCCGAGCGCGTCGGGCGCGCGGCTCGAACGCGCGACGGAGGTCGCCGTCGCCTTCGGCGACAAGCCCGCCTATGTCGGCTTCGCCGGCGACGGGGTGGTGCTGCCGCGGCTCGAAGCCGACGGGCTCGGCCTTGAAACGGTCAATGTCGAGAAGGTCGAGATCGTCATCCGCCGCGTCTCGGACCGCTCGCTCGCGCGCAAGCAGATCGTCAGGGGCGAGGCGGTTCCCGAAGACGAATATTCCCACGTCTATGAGGGCGAAAGCGGCGAGGATGTCGGCGTCGTCGTCTATGAGGGCGCGCTCGACATCGAGGCCGAGCGCAACCGAACGGTCACGACCGTATTCCCCCTCGGCGCGGCGCTGAAAGAGCTCAAGCCCGGCGCCTATTTCATTCGCGCCAAGGACGTCTCGCCGGGCGCGGATCGGTATCGCGCGGCGCAGGCCTGGCGCTGGGTGATGTTCACCGACATCGCGCTCACCGCCTATTCGAGCGAGGAGGGGATCGACGTCTTCGCGCGCTCGCTGACCACGGCCCGGCCCCTCGCAGGCGTGACTCTCGACCTCATCGCCGCGAACAACGACCGGCTCGCGCGCGCGGCGACCGACGCCAGCGGCCGGGCGCGCTTCGACGGCGCAGCCGTCGGCGGCGACTATCCGCTGGTCCCGCGCATGATCATGGCCTACGGCCCGCAGGAGGATTTCGCCGCGCTCGACCTGCAACGCGCGCCGCTCGACCTGTCCGACCGCGACGTCGGCGGGCGGGCGCCGCCCCCGAAGCTCGACGGCTATCTCTACGCCGACCGGGGAATCTACCGGCCGGGCGAGACGGCGCATATTACGGGGCTTCTGCGCGACGAGGCCGGCCGCGCCGTTCCCGACCGGCCGATGACGCTGACGGTCTACAGGCCCAACAACACCGAGGCGGCGAAGATTCGTATAGAGAAGACCGAGATCGGCGGCTTTTCGCGCGCCTTCGACGTGCCGGCGGCCGCCCCGCGCGGCGTCTGGCGCGTCGTCGCCGAGGCGGACGGGGCGGGGATCGTCGGCTCGCTCGAATTCTCGGTCGAGGATTTCACGCCGCAGCGGCTCGAAGTGACGCTCGACATGGACGAGACGACGCCGATCCGGCCGGGCGAGACGCGCCCCGTCAAGGTGCGCGGCCGATTTCTTTACGGCGCGCCGGCGTCTGGCCTCGCGGTCGAGGCCGAGGCGCGGCTGCGCCTCGACCCCAATCCGTTCCCGGACTTTTCCGGCTATCGCTACGGGCCCGTGGACGGACGATTCGACGAGCGGTTCATCCGCCTGCCGAACGCGGCGCTCGACGCCGCGGGCGAGACCAGCCTCGCGCTCGACGTCGCCGACGCGCCGAGGAAGGTCGGCGCGCCGCTCAGGGCCGATCTCGTGGTCGGCGTGATCGAGCCCGGCGGGCGCGTGGTGCGCGAAAGCGCGCGGATTCCCGTCCGCCCCGACGAGGCCTATGTCGGGCTCCGGCTCGCGGGCGAGGGCGCGGGCGTGGGCCAGAACGAGCCGGTCGAGATCGAGGCCGTTCTGGTCGGCTGGGACGGAAAGGCGCGCGCCGGCGCGCTCGAATGGCGCCTCGTCGAGGAGGACTACTGGTTCGACTGGTATCGCGACGACGGGCAGTGGCGCTGGCGGCGGTCCTTCAAGGACGTTCTGATCGGCGAGGGTCGGGCGGAAGCCGGCGCGGACGCGCCGGCCAGGATCGTGCAGCGGCTCGATCCCGGCTCTTACCGGCTGGTCGCGACCGATCCCGACTCGGGCGCGCGCTCCGACATCCGCTTCTATGTGGGCTGGCGCTCCCATGCGGCGGGCGCCGAGACGCCTGATCAGGCGTCGCTCGACGCCCCGGCCGAACCGGTGAAGCCGGGCGCGCGGGCGCGCCTCACGCTCAGCCCGCCCTATGCGGGCGAGGCGATCGTCGTCGTCGCCACCGACCGCGTGCATCTCGTCCAGCGACTCAAGGTCGGCCCGCAAGGGCGCGAGATCGTCATCGACACCGATCCCGCCTGGGGCGCGGGATTCTACGTGCTGGCGACGGTGGTCACGCCGCGCGCCGCGGTCGACCGGCCCGTGCCGCGCCGGGCGATGGGCGTCGCCTATGTGCCCTTCGACATGGGCGCGCGCACCCTCGCGGTGACGCTGGACGCGCCGGAGAAGATCCGTCCGCGTCAGAAGCTCGACCTGCCGGTGCGGATCGCCGGGGCGCAGCGCGGCGAGCAGGTGATGCTCACCCTGACGGCCGTGGACGAAGGCATTTTGCGGCTCACCAAGTTCGGATCGCCCGATCCGGCGGCCTATTACTACGGCAAGAAGCGCCTCGGCGTGGAGATTCGCGACGACTACGGACGAATCCTCAACGCCAATCTCGCCGCGCCGGCCCGTTTCGGCGGCGACCAGATCGGGGGCGAGGGGCTGACCGTCGTGCCGACGAAGTCGGTCGCGCTCTACTCCGGGCTCGTCGCGCTCGGGCCGGACGGAACGGCGCGGGTTCCGGTGGAGATCCCCGACTTCAACGGCGAATTGCGGCTGATGGCGGTGGCCTGGAGCGCCGACAAGCTGGGCGCGGCCGCGCGCCCGCTCACCGTGCGCGACCCCGTGCCGGCCGAGCTCGCCCTGCCGCGCTTCCTCGCGCCGGGCGACCGGGCGGAGGCGACCTTGCTCATCGACAACGTGGAAGGCGCGGCCGGTGAATACCGCGTCAGCCTGAAAGGCGAGGGGCCGGTCGTCCTCGACGAGACGGCGAGCTTCGATCTGGCGGCGGGCGCGCGTCAGACGGCCCGCTTCGCTTTCGCCGCCGACCGGGAAGGCGTGGGCGCCGTGACTCTGAGCGTTCAGGGCCCGGACGGATTCGCCGTCGAGCGGTCTTATCCCATTCAGGCGCGCACGCCGTACTTCCCCGTGACGAATGTCAGCACGGCCGCGCTCGCGCCGGGCCAGCGCTTTTCCGCCTCGGCGGCGCTGATCGAGCCCTTCGTTCCGGGCTCGGCGGAAGTCACGGTCTCCTTCTCGCGCCTGCGCGGGGTGGAGCCCGGCCCGCTGCTCGACGCGCTCTATCGCTATCCTTACGGGTGTACGGAGCAGATCGTGAGCGTCGCCATGCCGCTGCTTTTCGTCGACGCGCTCGGCGGCGAGGCGGGGCGGGGGCCCGACCGCGCCGCGCGTCCGCGGGTGCAGAAGGCGGTCAACACGCTCCTCGAACGCCAGAGCGCGGACGGCGCCTTCGGCCTGTGGCGCGAAGGCGACGGGGCGGCCTCGCCCTGGCTCGGCGCCTATGCGGTCGATTTCCTCGCGCGCGCGAAAGCCGAAGGCTACGCCGTGCCGGAGGAGGCGCTGACGCGGGCCTATGACGCGCTCGCGCAGGTCGCGCGCGTCGATCGCTGGACGGCCGTGCGCTATGACATGCGCGCCAATACGGGCCCGGGCTCGAACGACGCCGATGAGCTGCTGCGCCGGCGCGCGGCGGCCTACGCCATGTACGTGCTGGCGCGCGCCGGCCGGGCGGACCTGTCGGACCTGCGCTATTTCCACGACGCGCTGCTCGAAAAGACGCCGGGCCCGCTCGCGCGCGCCCATATCGCGGCGGCGCTGGCGCTGATGGGCGACCGGGCGCGCTCGGCGAACGCGTTCGACAAGGCGGTCGAGGCCATCGGCTACGACAATACGGGCGACTATTACCAGACGCCGCTGCGCGACGTCGCGGGCGCGCTGGCCCTCGCCGCCGAAGCCGGACGGGACGGGCTCGTCGAGCGTCTGTCGGAGACCTTCGCGCAGATGATGAAGGAGCCCGAGCGCCTGCACACGCAGGAGAAAGCCTTCGTGCTGCTGGCGAGCCAGGCGCTGCTGCGCCGGGCCGGGCCCGTGGTTCTGTCGCGCGACGGGACGCGCCTCGACGGCCTGCCCCCCGCGCCGAGCTTCGCGCTCGCCCCCGAAGAGCTCGCGCAAGGCGTTTCGTTCCGAAACGACGGCGACGGGCCGGTGTTCCGCACCGTGACGGTCTCCGGCGCGCCGAAAGAGGCGCCGCCGCCGAGGGCGAGCGGCTTCGCGCTGTCGAAGCGCTACGCGACGCGCGACGGCCGGCCGGTCGATCTTTCGGCCCTCAGGCAGAACGACCGGATCGTCGTGGTGCTGACGGGGCGGGCCGAGGCCGACCGGCTGCATCCGGCCGTGATCGCCGATCTTTTGCCGGCGGGGCTGGAGATCGAGACCGTACTGCGGCCCGAGGACGGAGCAGGGCGCGACCGCTCCGGACCCTACAAATGGATCGGCGAGATCAACCATGCCCGCGTCGCCGAGGCGCGCGACGACCGCTTCGTCGCGGCGCTCGACCTCAGGCGCGAGCGCTTTACGCTCGCCTATGTGGCCCGCGCAGTCACGCCGGGCGCCTTCGTCGCGCCGGGCGCGGCGATCGAGGACATGTACCGGCCGGGCGTCGGCGCGCGCACCGCCGTCGAGCGGCTCTCCATCGCAGCGGCGGAGTGAATGAAGACGGCGCGTCGACTTTTCCGATCGCACTTCGCGCCGGTGATGAGGATCGCCGCCGCCGCGCTGGCGCTCCTCGGCGCCGTCGCCGCCGCCGATCTGCTCTTCCCGCCGCCGCTGCATAAGGGCGAGGCGTTGAGCCCGCTCGTGCTCGACCGCGAGGGCCGCTGGCTGCAGGCCTTTACGACGGCGGACGGACGCTGGCGCTTCCGCGCCGATCTCGACGCCGTCGATCCGAGCTTCGTCGAGCGGCTCATCGCCGTCGAGGACAAGCGCTTTCACGCCCATTGGGGCGTCGACCCCATCGCGCTTGCGCGCGCGAGCGGCGAAGCGCTCCGCGCCGGGAGGATCGCCTCCGGCGCCTCGACCATCACCATGCAGACGGCGCGCCTCTTGGAGCCGCGCCCGCGCACCGTCGGGGCGAAGCTCGTCGAGGTGATCCGCGCCCTTCAGATCGAGCGCCGGCTGACGAAGCGCGAGATACTGGAGCTTTATCTCACCCTCGCGCCCTATGGCGGCAATATCGAAGGCGTGCGCGCGGCGAGTCTTCTTTATTTCGGCAAGGAGCCCGCGCATCTGACCGACGCCGAGCAGGCGCTTCTCATCGCGCTGCCCCAGGCGCCCGAAGCGCGCCGACCCGACCGCCGCCCCGACTCGGCGAGAGCCGCGCGCGCGGCGATTCTGGAAAAGCTCGCCGCGCAAGGGCTTCTTTCGCCGGCGCGCGCGGAAGAAGCGCGCCTTGCAAGTCTGCCCGAGACGCGACGGCCCTTTCCGCGCGCGGCCTGGCACGCCGCCGCCGCGCTGGCGAAAGAGGGCGCGCCGGTCGTCCGCTCGACGATCGATCTCGTCCTCCAGCGCGAAGCCGAAGCGCTCGTCGCCGCCTGGGCCGCAGGGCTCGACGACGGGGCGACGGCGGCCGCGCTCATCGTCGAGACCGAGACGCGCGCGGTGCGCGCCGCGGTCGGCTCTTCGGGCCTCGACGCGCCGGGCGGCTGGATCGACCTGACCGCCGCCGTGCGCTCGCCGGGCTCGACCCTGAAGCCGTTCATCTACGCGCTCGCCTTCGACGACGGCCTCATCGGTCCGCATACGGTCATCGAGGACATGCCGCAGAGCTTCGACGGCTACGCGCCGGAGAATTTCGACCGCCGCTTTCACGGCGAAGTGCGCGCGGGCGAAGCGCTGAAACATTCCCTCAACCTGCCGGCGGTGCGGCTGCTCGACCGGCTCGGCGCGAACCGGCTCGCGGCCGTCCTGCGCGCGGCCGGCGCGGCGCTCGCCGCGCCCGAGAGCGCCGAAGGCGATTTCGGCCTCGCGCTGGCGCTGGGCGGGGCGGGCGTGACCATGCGCGATCTCGCCGCGCTCTACGCCGGGCTCGCCGACGAAGGCCGCGCGCGACCGCTCGCCTGGAAGGCGGAAGAGGCCGAAGCGCCCGCCGCGCCGGCCTATCGGCTGTTCTCCGCGCAGAGCGCGGCGCGGGTAAGCGCCGTTCTCGCCGACGCGCCGGCGCTTGAAGGGCGCGCCCCGGCGGCGCTGACCGTCCGGGCGCCGAAGATCGCCATGAAGACCGGCACCTCCTACGGCTATCGCGACGCTTGGGCGGCCGGCCATGCGGGCGGCTATACGGTCGTCGTCTGGGTTGGACGGGCCGACGGCGCGCCAAGGCCCGGCGCGACGGGCCGCAAGGCGGCCGCGCCGCTGCTGGCCGCGCTGTTCGACATGATCTGGCGCGCGGATCCCGCAGCGGCGCGCGCCGTCCCCGAGATCGGGGAGAGCGAAAGCCCGGCGCTCGCGCGCCTTGCTGCGCCGCGCCGGGAGCGAGCGCCGGAGATCGTGTTCCCCCGCGACGGCGCCGAGCTTTTCGCCGCGACGGACGAGGCGCGCGGCTTCTCCCTCGCCGCGCGCGGCGGGGCGGGGGGCTATCGCTGGTACGTGTCGGGCGAGCCCGCCGCGACCGAGCCGACCAGCGGGCGCGCGCTCTGGCGCCCGCGCGCGGCGGGCTTTTACGAGATCGTGGTCGTCGACGGCGCGGGGCGTTCGGCCCGCGCGAAGGTCCGCGTGCTGACGGAAGGCTGAGGGCGCGCGATGCGGCGGCGAGCCTTCCTTCTCGCAGCCGGCGCGGCGGCCTTCGGCGGACGCGCCGCGGCAGAAGCGCCGGTCCGGGTCCTGCGCGGCGACCGGCTCGTTCATCAGGGCAGGGAGCTTCGCCTCGCCGACATTCTCGCGCCCGATCCGCGCGGCTTCGGGGACGGGCCCGAGCCCTACGCCGGCGCCGCGGCGGCGGCGCTCGCGCGTCTCGCAGCCGGCGGCGCCTTCACGATCGAGGAGGCCGGCGCACCCGACCGCTGGGGACGGCCTTTCGTGCGGCTCTGGCTGCCCCGCGAGAACGGGCCCGTCGCCGTGCAGGAGCTGCTTCTCGCCGAGGGGGCGGCGCGGGTGCGGCCCGAGAGCGGCGACGACGCCTTTCTCGACCGGCTCTTCGCCGCCGAGGCGCAGGCGCGCGCGGCCCGAGCCGGACTGTGGGCGCTCGACGCCTATCGCGTCTTTCCGGCCGGGAACGCGACGGGCGCGATCGGCCGCTTCGCTCTCGTCGAAGGCGAGGCGCGCTCGGCGGCCGCCGCGCGCGGGCGCGTGTTCCTTAATTTCGGCGAGGATTATCGCACGGATTTCACCGTGACCGCGCCGACGCGCCTCGCCCGGCGCTGGGCGCGCGAGGGCCTCGATCTTTCCGGGCTCGCCGGTCGACGCGTGCGCGCGCGCGGCCATGTAGCGAAGGTCAACGGCCCGTCCATCGAACTCGCCCATCGGCGGGCGCTGGAGCTTTTGTGACGCGCAATCGTTCATGCCGCCCAGTATGGGGGCGGCCCGAAGGGCGGGGATAACTATCCCCGCATTTTGGCTAAGTTGTTGTTTTTACAGGAGGGGAATTCCACGTAAAGGTGGAAGAATTCGGGATAGGCGGCAGGCAATAGGTAGTAGGCGGTGGGAAACGGAAGCCCCGTCATCCCGGGTGTCATCCCGGGTCTGCGGCGCGTCATTTCATGCCGCGCCGCGCCCGGGACGACGGGCGGAGGACGGGCCGGCTAGGCCGCCTTCTTCTGCTGAAGCGCGGCGTCGAGCTCGGCGATGGCGGCGTCGAGATCGGTCTTGTTCACCGCCGCGACCTCGCGCGCGAGCCGGTCGAGCGCGGCCTCGAAAAGCTGGCGCTCGGAATAGCTCTGTTCGGGCTGGTCGGAGGCGCGGTAGAGGTCGCGCACCACTTCGGCCACGGCGATGATATCGCCGGAATTGATCTTCGCCTCATATTCCTGGGCGCGCCGGCTCCACATGGTGCGTTTGATCCGCGCGCGGCCTTTCAGCACTTCAAGCGCCTTCTTGATGGTGGCGGGATCGGAAAGACGGCGCATCCCGACCGCCTTGGCCTTCGCGGTCGGCACGCGGAGCTTCATTTTCTCCTGCTCGAAATCGATGAGAAAGAGCTCGTTGGTGACGCCGGCGATCGACTGCTTTTCGATCGCAACGATGCGGCCGACCCCGTGAGCGGGATAGACCACATGGTCGTTGACCTTGAAGTCCTGCTTGGCTTCGGCGGAGGCCTCCGAAGCGTTCGGCATGGCTTCGTTGACCGCGGCGACGGCCTTGGCGGACAGGGCGTAAGCAGACGGATCGACGCCGCCGGAAGGCTTCGGCGCGCGCGGCTTCTGGCCCACCAGCGGCTTTTTCGCCGGCGCGCCTTTGGCCTCGGCTTTTTTTGGGGCCTGTTTCGGCGCCGCCGCCTTGCCGGCTTCCTTCTTCGAAGGTTTGGCCGGCGCGGCCGTCTTCGCCTTGGCGGGGCTCTTCTCCTTCGCCTCCTCCGATAGCGGCTTCCCGGCCTTCGCCGCCGGCTTTGTCGCCTTCTCGGCTTTCGCGGGCTTGGCCTGCTTGGTTTTCGCGGCGGCTGGCTTTTGCGCGGCGGCCTTCTTCGCCGGCTGCTTTTTAACGGCGGCTGTTTTTTTCACGGACGCTGGTTTCTTACTGTTACTGGGGGACGGGGACCTGCCTGCGGGTTTGCTGGCCGTTTTTTCGGACCCGGCCTTTGCCTTGCTTGCAGGCTTTTTGGCTACGGGTTTTTTCGCCGCAGCCCTGGCTTTCGCCGCGCCGGCCCTGGCGCCCGCCTTGGAGGGCGCCTTTCTGGCGGGCGATTTGGTCGATTTTTTGGAGGCGGTCTTGCCGCCGGCCGTTTTCTTCACGGCCGCGGCGCTGCGGCGCGCGGCGGGTTTGGCCGGTTTCTTTCTGGCGCCGGTTTGCGCCGATTTTTCCGCGGTCTTTGTCGCCATGATCTCGTCCTCTATGCGCGGCGAAAGCGGCGGCCGCCGCCGGATCGTCCTTCGCCGGCCAAGCTGCGCATCAAGCACGGCCGTTGGGACACGCTGGCGTTGTCCCAACCTGGAGGCGCAATCGCACGCGACGCTTCGCTTACAGGGAGCGAAGCCTCGAACGGGCGCTTGTAGGAATAAAGAAACGTCGCTGTTTCAGCGGGTTGCTCTTCGTCCTTCCAGCGGCGGCTGATCCGGCCCTTACGACCGCCTCCTGCCGAACTCTTTGTAATAATAGCATAAAATTTCACGATGCGCCAAGCACATCGGCGCGAGAGCGGCGCCCGCTCGAACGGGCCCGTTCAGGCTCGGCAGCCCTTGGCCAAGACTTGACCAAGGCGCGCGCCGCCCGATCCCAAGGCGGTTCTGGCGGCGATGCGTCGCCGGCGCGCAGACGCAGCGGCAGTCTGCCGCGAAGAGGTTCGCGCCTGGATCGATAAGGGCGCGCCTGATGGCGGCGTTCGTGCTGGACGCTTCCTTCGCCGCCGCTGCGCCTACGATCCCGCGCCGGGCTTGGGGCTGAAGTACTTCTCCAGCTTGCCCTCTTCCTTGGCGTATTCGTCGGCGTCGGGCAGGGGATCGATCTTCTGGGTGATGTTGGGCCACTCGGCGGCGTATTTGGCGTTGAGCTCCACCCATTTGCCGTCCGGATCGTCGGTGTCGGGGATGATCGCCTCGGCCGGGCATTCCGGCTCGCAAACGCCGCAGTCGATGCACTCGTCGGGATGAATGACGAGCATGTTCTCGCCTTCATAGAAGCAGTCGACGGGGCACACCTCCACGCAGTCGGTGTATTTGCATTTGATGCAGGCTTCGGTCACCACGTAGGTCATACGCCCTCTGCTCCCGGCGGAAATCTGACGCTTAAATAGCCTGTCGGCCGCCGGGCGCAAGCGCCGGGGCGGCTAATTTTTCTATCCTTGCGATAACGCGGCCTCAACGCGCCGGCGCGCGGCGCCGCTTTCCTGATCGCTCACATAGATGAGGCCGCACAGCCGGCGCATGAGCGCGTCCTCATAGGGGTCGCGTTCGCGATCGGAGAGAATGATTCGCCATAGATGCTCGACGAGGCGGATTCTGTCGGCGGCGCTCATGGTTTTGGCGATCTTGGTGTAACGATGAATGTCGAGAGCTTCGGACTGCGCCGCTTCGGCCTCGGCGCGCAGGGCCGCCGCTTCGGCCGGCGAAAGGCCGAACTGGCGGGCGAGGGCTTCGTCGATGAGGGCTTTCTCAGCCGCCTCGTAGCGCGCGTCGGCGCGGGCGGCCTCGACGAGCAGGGCGGCGACGGCGTGTTGCAGCGCGCTCAGGCGCGAATCGGGCTCGTTCGCGCGCGGCCTTGCAGGAGCGAAGAACGATTTCAGCTTCGAGAACATGGCGCCTCCTTACCGGAATTCAGCGGCGATGCGGGCTGGGGCGAACGGTCGACATAAAGCAACGCGGCCTCGCGCGCCGGGCCGCGCCTGAGCCCGCAGGCGCGCACTTCGAGCACCCTGAGCCGGCCGCCGACGAGAAAGGCGATGCGGTCGCCCGGGCGCACGAGGCAGCTCGGCTTGTCGACGCGCATGGTGTCGCCGCCGCGGGTGAGGCGCATGCTTCCTTCAGCGACGATTTTCGTCGCAAGCGTGCGCGTACGGAAAATCCGCGCGCACCACAGCCATTTGTCGATTCTCTGCGTCGCCGGCGGCGGCGCGGGCGCGACCCTGGCGGCGAGGGGAAGATGCGTCACCGAGGCTTGTCGGGCTTGCCCCCGTCGGCGGGAGCGTTTTGGCGGACAAGCTCCTCCTTGAGGCCGGCGAGCACGGCGAAGGGCGAGTTCGGATCGGCCGTCCGGCGGTGGACGGGCATGCCCGGAACATGCCGCGGCGGACCGTTGCGGGAAGGGGCGCCCTTGCGCGGTTTCTTGCCGTCGAACCTGCCCTCGGCGCGCTGGCGCTGGCCGCCTGGGCCGTCCTTGCGCCCGTCGGCGCGCCGGTCGTCCTGGCGATGAGGCCGGGGGCCTTTCTTGTTCGGCGGGCGGCGCGGCGCCATGCGCCACACGGCGATCTCGACCTCTTCCGTTTCGATCGGCCCAGAAGCGGGCGCCGGTTCCGGCGCAGCGGCGGGCGGCTCGCCAGACGCCGGCTCGGGCGAAGCGGCGGCCGGTTCATCCGTCTGCGCCGTTTCGCTCAGGGGCGGCGGCGCGGGCTGCGCATCGGCGTCCTGCGAAAACTCGGAGGACGCCTCGCCCGGCGTCGGCTGCGCAGCACCCACTCCGGCGCCGCTTTCGGGCGCAAGGGAAGAGGCGGCCGCAGGGTCGCGGGAAGGCTCGCTCAGCGGCGCAGCCTGCGCGGGCGCGGCCGTCGGCTCGGATGAAGGCGCGGCGACGGGCGCGACCGGCCGGCGGACCTTCATCGTCTGCTTGCGATAACCGAGCGAGACGAGAATGCTCTCGAAATCCTCGCCGGAGCAGCCGACGAAAGACATCATCTGCGTCGTCGGCTCGAAGCCGCCGCGATATTCGTCGCGGCGGGCGGCGCGCACGGCGCCGGCGAGCCGCTCCAGCATGTCGATGCGCACCGCGCGCGCGCCCGACGGGCGATAGCCGGAAGCGTAATAGTAGGCGTGCGGAAGATCCTTTTCCGCCGGCAGCGAAACGAGGCCGGCCTTGGGCGGGGGGAAGTCGGCCGGGTTTCTGTCCGTCCACAGCGACCAAAGAAGAGTCAGCAAATGCGCCGGCGCGGGCTTTAGAAGGTTCGGCATGAACAGCGTGTACTCGCCGAAGCGAACCCCGAGCTTGCGCAGCTTGGCGCGCTCGCCCTGATCGAGCTGCTTGAGCTCGTCGCCGAACTGCGCGCGCGACATGGCGCCGAAATTCTCGACGAGCCGGAAGGCGACGCCGCGCGCGAGCGGGGCGAGCCCGCCTTCCTCCGTAGACGAAGCGGCCTGCTGCAGACGGATCAAATCGCCGAGCAGCGCCTCGATCCTGGCGGCGAAAAAGTCCTGCAGCCGGTCCTGAATGCGCCCGCGCAGGTGCGGCGAAAGGGCGTGCGCGCCTTTCAGCACGAGATTGGGACGCAGCGGCGCCGGCCCCTTTTCGAGCCGCGCGACGGGCGCCGAGCGCCACCAGACGACCCCGTCCTCGCGCAGGGAAAGCTCGTCCGCCCCGGCGTTGGCGAGCGCGGCGGCGCGCGCGGCCAGCACGGGCGCGAGCGCGCGTTCGGCGGCCGCGCTCACCCGCTTGGCGTCGAGCCCGCGCGCGCGCGGGTCGACGATGAACTCGAACCCCATCAGGCGGCCGACGAAATGGCCTTCCACGATAACTTCTCCGTCATCGGTGACGCCGGCGAGCAACGGCGCGTCGTCATGCAGTCGTTTCAAAAGCGCCGACGTGCGGCGGTCGACGAACCGTTGCGTGAGCTTTTCATGCAGCGCGTCGGAAAGCGAGTCTTCTATCGTCCGCGCGCGCTCTTGCCAATAAGCGGCGTTCTTCAGCCACGCCGCGCGGTGAGAAAGGTAAGTCCAGGTGCGCACATGGGCGATGCGCGCGGAGATGGCGTCGATGTCCCCGTCCGTGCGGTCGAGCCGTTCGATCCGCGGCGCGATCCAGTCGTCGGAAATGACGTCTTCGCGCAGAAGCTGAAGGTAAATCTCGCGCAAGAGACGCGCATGGGCTTCCGGCGAGATTTTGCGAAAGTCGGGCGTTTCGCACACGCGCCACAACAGCGCGAGCGCCGCCCCGCCGCGCGCCGCGTCCCGGATTTCGGGAAGGGCGGTCAGCCGGTGAAAGGCGATCTCGTCGTCGCCGGGCGGGGCGCGCGTGAACTCGATCCGCGGCGGGGGCCGGTCGAGCGAGCGGGCGAGCGCGTCGATGCTGGAGAAATCGAGCGCCTCGCTGCGCCATTGCAGGGCGGCGACCGGTTCGAAAGCGTGCTCCTCAATGGCGGCGACGGTCGCCTCGTCGAAGGCCGGACACTGGCCGGCGACCCCGAAAGTCCCGTCGCGCAGATGCCGGCCGGCGCGGCCGGCGATCTGGGCGAGCTCGTCGGCGCGCAGGGCGCGCGTGGCGCGTCCGTCGAACTTGCGCGTCGCGGCGAAGGCCACATGGTCTATATCCATGTTGAGGCCCATGCCGATCGCGTCGGTGGCGACCAGATAATCGACCTCGCCGGACTGATAGAGCTCGGCCTGGGCGTTGCGGGTGCGCGGCGAGAGCGCGCCCAGAATGACGGCGGCGCCGCCGCGCTGGCGGCGGATGAGCTCGGCGGCGGCGTAGACGGTCTCCGCGGAGAAGCCGACCACCGCGCTGCGCCGGGGCAGGCGCGTGACCTTCCTGGGGCCCGCATAGGAAAGGGTCGAGAAGCGCTCGCGCGAGACGAAGCGCATGTCCGGATAAAGCCGGCGCAGGATCGGGCGCATGGTCTGCGAACCCAGGAGCAGGGTCTCGGCCGCGCCGCGGGCGTGCAGCAGGCGCGCGGTGAACACCCGTCCGCGCTCGCGGTCGGCGGCGAGCTGAATCTCGTCGATCGCCACGAAATCCACGGCCCGGTCGAGCGGCATCGCTTCGACGGTGCACACCCAGTAGCGCGGGGAAGGCGGGACGATCTTCTCCTCGCCGGTGACCAAGGCCACTTCGCGGGAGCCGCGCCGGGCGACCACGCGGTCATAGACCTCGCGGGCGAGCAGGCGCAGCGGCAGCCCGATCATCCCCGAGGGATAGGCCAGCATCCGCTCGATGGCGTAGTGGGTCTTGCCGGTGTTGGTCGGGCCCAGGACTGCGGTCGGGGGCGCGCCGCGCGTCAGCGGACCGGACCTGCGCTCGCCGTGATTGGAGGAATCGAACACGTCCTGCATCCGCCAGGCTGTTCCTCACAGATAAGCAGCGTCGCCGGCGAGGGCAAATTTCGATCAGGTTTCGATCAGGGCCGTGATCGAGATCGTCGGCGAGGCCGCGCCTCCTGCGCCGGAGGCCGGCCATGGGGGAGACGGGGCGCGCCCGCTCCTTATAATCCCTTGACGCCTGTCCTTGACGGGCCGGGGCCGCTCGCCTATAGGGCTGCGCTCCGAGCTACCAACGGTTTTCGGCGCGCCCGCGCGCGCCCCGCAGAACAAGGTGAACGCCATGGCGCGCCGGTGCGAACTTACGGGCGTGGGCCCGATGTACGGGCACAACGTCTCCCACGCCAACAACAAGACCAAGCGGCGCTTCCTGCCGAATCTGTGCGACGTGACGCTGCACAGCGACAAACTCGGCCGGTCGTTCAAGTTCCGCATCACGGCCGCCGCCCTGCGCACGGTCGATCATCGCGGCGGGCTGGACGCCTTTCTGGCTAAGGCCGACGATGCCGCGCTCTCCCCGAACGCCTTGAAAGTCAAGCGCGAAATCGCCAAAGCTTCCTGAGGGGCGTAACGCTCCGCCACGCCCGGGGAGCGCCATGGAAGCCGCGACGACAGTCGTCGAAAAGCGCCGGCCGGTGAAGGAGACGCCGGCCCAGCGGCTGGCGCGCGAGACGGCCGCCTTCGCCGCCGCCCTGGGGCGCATGGCGCTGCTCGCCGCGATCCTCTCGCCTGTTCTTCTCTGGTCGTTCCTGACGGTCGATCTGCCGGTGCGCAGCTTCGACCGGCTGGTCGATACGCCCGCGCTCAAGCCGAGCCTGTGGCTGAGCATCGGCGGGCTGGCGATGACGGGCGCGCTGCCGCTGGTCATTCTCGTCACGCGCCGGTTCGGGGGCGACGAGGCCTCCCGCGCGGTCACGGCGGCCTGGGGCGTGTCGGCCGTGGCGACCCTCGCGGGGCTTTCCTATCTTGCGCCGTTTCTTGAAAGCCATGACATGCCGAGCGTGCGCTTCGTCGCGGCCTTCGTCGCCAGCGCCATGCTCGGCCAGTATGTGGCGATCGGCATGTATGACGTGCTGCGCGGCGGCGGGGTCTGGTGGCGGGCGCCGCTCTTCGCCGCGCTCGCGGGTTACGGCGTGCAGACCGCGATCTATTTTCCGGCCGCGCACGCCGGGGCGGGCGCGGCGTGGTTCAACTGGATGGTGACCGACTACGCGCTCAAGACCTTCGCGGCTTTCGCCTTCCTGCCGGTTTACTTCCTGCTGCGCAAAACCCTGCGCCCGCGCGGCGGCTATGGCGGACGGTGAGGGGCGCGGCTATTCCTTTTCTCCGCGCTCGCCTCGCTTCGCTTCCGTCCACAACGCCTCCATCTCGTCGAGGCTCGCCTCGGCGAGGTCGCGCCCGGCGGCGGCGAGGCGCGTCTCGATATGGCGGAAGCGACGGGCGAACTTTTCATTGGCGCGCCTGAGCGCGGCTTCCGGATCGACCCTGAGATGGCGCGCCACATTGGCGATGACGAACAGAAGATCGCCGAACTCATCCTCTATGGCGTCGGCGCTTTTCGTGCACGCGGCCGCTTGCAGCTCGCGCACTTCTTCTTCGAGCTTGGCGAGGACGTCCTCGACATTCGTCCAGTCGAAGCCGACCCGCGCGGCGCGCTTTTGCAGCTTCACTGCGCGGGCGAGGCCGGGCAGGGCGACCGGCACGTCGTCGAGCAGGCTCGCCGCGCCCTTGGCCCGGCGTTCCTCCGCCTTCTGATCTTCCCAGGCGGCGGTCTGCGCGTCGGCGTCGCGCCCGTCCGGCGCCTCGAAGACATGCGGGTGCCGGCGGATCATCTTGTCGCAAATGGCGGCGACGACGTCGGCGAAGTCGAACGCGCCGCGCTCTTCGGCCATGCGCGCGTGGAAGACGACCTGAAAGAGGAGATCGCCCAGCTCCTCCTTCAGCGCGGCCATGTCGTCGCGCTCGATGGCGTCGGCGACCTCATAGGCCTCCTCGATGGCGTAGGGCGCGATGGTGCGGAAGGTCTGTTCGAGATCCCACGGGCAACCGCCGTCGGGCGAACGCAGGCGGGCCATGATGTCGAGGAGTTCGTTGATGGCGCGTGACATTAAGATTTCAGGTTGCAGGTTGTGAGAACGAAAGAATGGTATAACCGCTTTCGCCGGCGACCCGCCACCGGCCGCCTGCAACCTATTCCCTCACATGCCCGTCGCCACGCACCACATTCTTGTAGGTCGTAAGCTCGGCGAGCCCGACGGGCCCGCGCGCGTGCAGCCGGCCGGTCGCGATGCCGATCTCTGCGCCGAGACCGAACTCGCCCCCGTCGGCGAACTGGGTCGAGGCGTTGTGCATGACGATGGCGCTGTCCACCTCGGCGAGAAAGCGCGCCGCCGTGTCGGGATTCTCGGTCACGACGGCGTCGGTGTGCGCCGTGCCGTAGCGGGCGATATGATCGATCGCGCCAGCGACGCCGTCGACCGCGCCTGCGGCGATGATCGCGCCCAGATATTCCGTTCCCCAATCTTCCTCGCGCGCCGGTTCCGTTTCAGGATCGAGCGCGCGGATCGCCGCGTCGGCGCGGATCGCGCAGCCTGCCTCGCGCAGGGCCTTTCCAATCGGCGGCCACAGGGATTCGAGCCGGGCGCCGTCGATCAGGACGGTCTCCGCCGCGCCGCACACGCCCGGCCGGCGCATCTTGGCGTTGACGACCACGCGCACGGCCTTGTCGATATCCGCGTCGCGGTCGACATAGACATGGCAGACGCCTTCGAGATGGCCGAGCACGGGCGCGCGCGCTTCAGCTTGCACGCGCGCGACGAGCGACTTGCCGCCGCGCGGGATGATGAGATCGACCGCGCCGTCAAGCCCGGCGAGAATATAGCCGACGGCGGCGCGATCCGTCGTCGGAACGAGCTGAACGGCGCCCGCCGGCAGGCCGGCCGCTTCCAGCCCGCGCGCGAAGCAGGCGTGCAGCGCCCGCGAGGAGGCGAAAGACTCCGATCCGCCGCGCAGGATCGCCGCATTGCCGGATTTGAGGCACAGGGCGCCCGCGTCGATGGTCACGTTCGGGCGGCTTTCATAGATGACCGCGATAACGCCGATGGGAACGCGCACGCGCGAGATCTTGAGCCCGTTCGGCCGCGTCCATTCCGCGACGGTCTCGCCCACGGGGTCGGGCAGGGCGGCCACTTCCCGGAGCGCGCCGACGATTCCCGCGAGGCGGCGCTCGTCGAGGCGCAGCCGGTCCAGCATCGCGCCGGCGACGCCGTTGCGTTCGGCGTTGGCGCAGTCCTCGGCGTTGGCGGCGAGAATGTCGGCGCGCGCAGTCTCGATCGCCTCGGCGGCGGCGAGCAGCCCTGCGTTTTTCTTTTCCGTCGAAGCGCGCGCGATGACGGGCGCCGCCGCGCGGGCGCGCCGCGCGATCGCCGTCATCATGTCCTTGACGCTTTGCGTTCTCACCTTGTCCAGCATCGTCGTTTAAGATCGCTCTCAATGCAGCGCGGGGGGCGGCGTTTCCTAGCCGGCTTTTTCCGTGAGGGGAAAGCTCACCATCCAGTTGACGCCGAATTTATCCTTGCACATGCCGAAATAGCTTCCCCAGAACGTCTCCTGCATGGCCATGGCTTCCGCGCCGCCGTCCTTCAGAGCGGCGAAAACTTCATCGGCCTGCGCGCGGCTTTCCGCCGTGTAGCTGACGGCGAAATTGTCGCCGAAGGTGACGGGCGGTCCGAAGCCTTCCGCGACGTCCGACCCCATGAGCTCGCTGTCGCCGACCGGCAGGGAAACGTGCATGATCTTGTCCCTGTGTTTCGGATCGACCGGCATATCCGGAGGCGCGTCGGCGAATGTCAGCCGCGCGCCGAAGTCGCCGCCGAAGACTGACCGGTAAAAGTCGAACGCTTCAGCGCAAGTTCCGTTGAAGTTAAGGTAGATGTTGAGGCTCATGCTGTTCCTCCTTCGCGCGTCGCGCCCCTGAATGGCGCGGATTTGCGCGCGGGTTACTTATCCGGGTTGCGGCGCGCGATCGCAAGGTCGTCGCGATGGATGAGGGCGTTCGGGCCGCGATAGCCGAGAATTTCCTCGATTTCGTGCGATTTCTTGCCGACAAGGCGGCGCGCTTCGGCGGCGTCATAGGCGCAAAGCCCCTGGCCGAGGGGCTCGCCGTTCGCGGCGCGCACGGCGACCGCGTCGCCGCGGCGGAAATCGCCCTCGACCGCGACGACGCCCGCCGGCAGAAGGCTCGCGCCGCCGAGGAGCGCCTTCGCCGCGCCCGCGTCGACGGTAATCGTCCCGGCGGGCCTGAGCCGGCCGCCGATCCAGGCGAGACGCGCCCGCTCCGGCGTCGATCGGGGCACGAACAAGGTCGCGCGCGCGCCCTTTGCGATCGCTTCGAGCGGGCGCTCGACGTCGCCGCGGGCGATGATGGCCGCGCAGCCGGCCGCGAGCGCGATCTTCGCCGCGGCGATCTTGGTCGCCATGCCGCCTGAGCCGACGCCGGCTTCGGCGTTGGCGCCGGCGCCCATGCGTTCGATCTCGGGCGTGATCGTCTCGACGAGAGGAATGTGACGGGCGGCGGCGTCGCGGCGCGGATCGGCCGTGTAAAGACCATCGACGTCGGAAAGCATGACGAGAAGATCCGCGCCGGCCATCTGCGCGGCGTGGGCGGACAATCGGTCGTTGTCGCCATATCGGATCTCGGCGGTGGCGACGGTGTCGTTCTCGTTGACGATCGGAACCGCGCCGAGGCCGAGCAGGGTCTCCAGCGTGGCGCGGGCGTTGAGATAGCGCCGTCGGTTCTCCGTGTCGTCGAGCGTGAGGAGAAGCTGGGCCGCGACCGCGCCCGAGGGGGCGAGGGCGCCTTGCCAGGCCTGCATCAGAAGCGCCTGGCCTGCGGCGGCGGCGGCCTGCTTCTCGGCGAGCTTCAGGCGGCCTTCGAGCCCCAGCCGGCGCCGGCCGAGCGCGATCGCCCCGGAAGAGACGACGATCGCCTCGGCCCCGCGCGCCCTGAGCGCGGCGATGTCGGCGGCGAGACCGGCGAGGCGGCGCGCGTCGGGCTCGCCGTCCGCGCCGATCAGCAGCGCCGAGCCGATCTTCACCACCACGCGCCGCGCCGCCGCGAGGCGGGCGGGAGCGGAAAGGGCGGGTTCTTCGGGCGGCGACATTCTCAACCTTGACTGGACGCGGCGGCTGGGCGAAGCCGGTCTAGCCCGGACCCCGGCGTGGGCGCAACGCGCCGCCCCCGTCCGGAAGCCCGCGTTGCGGAGGAAAAAATGCCGATTCAGGAAGCGAAGCTCATCTGGCGGAACGGAAAGCTCGTCCCTTGGGCGGAAGCCACGACCCATGTGCTGACCCACGGCCTGCATTACGGCTCGGGCGTGTTCGAAGGGATGCGCGCCTACGACGCCAGACGCAAGGGCGTCGCCATATTCCGCAATCGCGAGCATATCGAGCGGCTTCTGTTCTCGGCCAAGGTCTACAAGATCAACATCGACTATTCGGCCGAGGACCTGATGGCCGCCTGCCGCGAAGTGGTGCGCGAGAACGGCCTGAAGTCCGCCTATATCCGCCCGATCGCCTATCTCGGCTATGGCGAGATGGGCCCGGCCTCGCAGGCCTGCCCGACCGATGTGGTGATCGCCGCCTTTCCCTGGGGGGCCTATCTTGGCGAAGAGGGGCTCGCTAACGGCATCGACGTGTGCGTTTCGAGCTGGCGCCGGCCCGCGCCCGGCACCATTCCCGCGGGCGTGAAGGCGGCGGGGAATTATCTCTCGAGCCGGCTCGTCAGCATGGAAGCGAAGGACCGCGGCTTCGCCGAAGGAATCGGCCTTTCCCATGACGGCACGGTGAGCGAAGGGGCGGGCGAGAACCTCTTCGTCGTCCTCCGGGAGCGGATCATCACGCCGCCCGCGGCCTCGTCGATTCTCGCCGGCATCACCCGCGACACGGTGATGACGCTCGCGCGCGCGCTCGGCTACGAGGTCGTGGAGCAGCCGATCCCGCGCGAGATGCTTTACGCCGCGGACGAGCTGTTCTTCACCGGCACCGCGGCGGAAGTCACGCCCGTGCGCTCCGTCGACCGGATTCCGGTCGGAACCGGCGCGCGCCCGGTCACCAAGAAGATCCAGTCCGCCTTTTTCGGCCTCTTCACCGGCGAGACCGAAGACAAATGGGGCTGGCTCGATCCGGTCGAATAGCAGCCGGCCCGGCGGTCTGCTCGATCCGTTAACCAGGTTTCAGTTGACACTCATGCGCGAACGCGCGCATCGGGCTTGATGCGCGCTCGCCCTTGCGCCCGCAGGGGCGGGAGCGTCCGCGTCTCGCCGGGCCTTGGGCGTCGGGCCGGCCCGTCTTGGGGGGAGTCGTCGGCCAACGGATCATCGCGCGCGCCGGCTCGCCTTTCGGGCGGACGGCCGGCGAGGTTCCGCCCGCGAGACGGACGAGTCGAAAAAATGTGGCCGTTTACGACCCTTACTTCCCCCGCCATCCCGCTGCTCAGGGACGACATCGACGCGAATTTCATCGCGCCGGCGACGGGGCCGTGGCGCGGCAGACCGTTCGGCCGTCTGCGCCTTGACGCCACGGGCCGGCCGCGCGCGGACAGCCTGTTCGATCGCGCGCCGTTTTCGAGCGCGGCGATCCTGATCGTCGGCCGCGATTTCGGCGCCGGCGCGCGCGCCGGGGCGGCCGTCGAGAGCCTTCTGGAGCTGGGCCTGCGCTGCGTCATCGGCGTTTCATTCGCGCCGGCCTTCCTTGAGGCCGCGCAAGGGCGCGCGCTCCTGCCGGCCGCGCTCGACGCGCAGACGGCGGGTCCGCTCGCCGATGAGGCGCTGAGCGGCTTCGCCCTGACCGTCGATCTGGCGAGCCGCACGATCATCACCTGCCACGGCGAGCGCTTCGCCTTCGCGCCCGCCGCCGAGGCGGCGCCGAGCGCCGACGAAACGCAGCATCTTCTCTACGCCACGCCGGACTGGTGACGCGCTGCGCCGCAGCGCTGCATTCCGCGCCGGCGCGCGTTATGTCTTTCTTTGTACGCCATTGCGGGACCGGGAGGGGACATGAGGGTCGTCGGCTTCGGCGCGCTCGCGCTCATCGTCGCGGCGGGCGTCTGGCTGTGGACGCCCGCGCCGCGCTTCGACGCGGCCGAGGCGAAGCGCGCGGCGCAGGCCTATGACGCGCGCATCATCCGCGACGCCTTCGGCGCGCCGCATATCTACGGCGCGCGGGACGTCGATGTCGCCTTCGGGCTCGCCTACGCCCATGCGGAGGACGACTGGGCGACCTTCGAGGACGCGCTCGCCTTCTCGCGCGGAACCCTCGGGCGCCGCCTGGGGCGGAAAGGGGCGGTTACGGATTATCTCGTCGCCGCGCTGCGCATACGCGAGGACGTCGCCCGCCAATACGAGGCGGCGCTGTCGGCGCGGACGCGGGCGCTGCTCGAAGCCTATGCGGCGGGCGTCAATCTGTGGTGCGCGGAAGAAAAGGGCCGGTGCGCGCGCGGCGTCGCGCCCGTGACCGGGCAGGACGTCGCCGCCGGCTTCGCGGTCCGCACGCCGTTCTTCTACGGCCTGGACGAGATGCTGACGGCGCTGTTCGAGGCCGAACCGGAAACCCATGCGGCGCTGGAGCGGGCGCGTCACGCGCTGCTGCATCTCGGCCCGAACATGGAGACCGGCTCCAACGCCGTCGCAGTCGCGCCGGGGCGATCCGCTGACGGCCATACGCGCCTGATGGTCAATTCCCATCAACCCTACGCCGGACCGGTCGCCTGGTACGAGGCGCGGGTCAAATCCGACGAAGGCTGGGACATGATCGGCGGCGTCTTTCCCGGCGCGCCTGTCATCCTGCATGGGGCGGGGCCGGCGCTCGGCTGGGCGTTCACAGTCAACAAGCCCGATCTGGCCGACGTCTACCGGCTCGAGGTCGACGATCCGAAAAGGCCGCGCCGCTATCGCTTCGACGGCGAATGGCGGGACTTCGACCGCGCGAAGGCGCGGCTCCGGGTGAAGATCTTCGGCCCGTTCTCGCTTCCCGTTACGCGCGAGATTCTTCGCTCCGTACACGGCCCGGCCTTCGTGACTCCGTCCGGCGTCTATGCGGTTTCTTATGCAGGCATGGGCGATATTCGCGCGCCCGAGCAGTGGCTGCGCATGAACAAGGCGGCCTCGTTCGACGAATGGCGAGCGGCGATGGCGATGCAGGCGATCGCAAGCTTCAACGTCGTCTACGCCGACCGGGAAGGGAACATCGCCTTTTATCACAACGCGGCCATTCCCGTTCGGTCGAGCGAATGGGACTGGTCGCGCCCTGCGCCGGGCGACCGGCCCGACCTTCTATGGAAAGGAACGCTTCCTTTCGGCTCGGCGCCCTCGGTCGTGAACCCCGCCTCTGGCTATGTCGTGAACGGCAACAACAATCCGTTCGAGGCCTCTGGCGCCGGCGATAATCCCGACCCCGCGCGCTATCCCCCGCATTACGGAATCGACGCGCGCACGACCAATCGCGGAATCCGTCTCCAGGCGCTTTACGGGACGGACGGCGAAATTACGGGCGAGGAGTTCGTCGCCTACAAGATGGATCATTTCTACGCGGAAGAGTCGCGTCTGCGCCGCCTGGTCGGCATGTTGATCGAATCCGAAGCTGTCAGACAGGACCCGGCGCTGGCGGAGGCGCGCGCGCTGCTGGAGGGTTGGACCGGCTCGACCCGCCGCACGGACCGGGCCGCGGCGCTCGCCGTCCGCACGGGCGAGCGAGCGCTCGGCTATCTGCTAGCGAAGGAGACGCCGGACGAGGCGGCGATGATCGACGCGTTGCGCGCGACGATCTCCGAGCTGCAATCGGCTTATGGACGAATCGATCCCGAATGGGGCGAACTCAACCGTCTGCGGCGCGGCGACGTCGATTTGCCCCTGAACGGCGGGCCGGACGTCCTGCGCGCGGTCTATCTCATGGGCGATCCGCTTGAAGGAACGCTCGCGGCGGCGGGCGGGGACAGCTATATTCTTTATGCGGACTGGTCTTCCGAAGGCGCATTGTCGGTGAAGACCATCCACCAGTTCGGCTCGGCGACCCAGGATGAAACGTCGCCTCATTACGCCGATCAGGCGCCGCTCTTCGCGGCGGAGGAATGGAAAACGCCGCCGATGACGCTCGACGCGCTGCTCGCAGAAGCGACGGCGGACTACCGCCCCGGCCGAATCGCGCGGGAATAACGGCGCCGTCAGACCGCCGCGCCGTGCGCGCCTTCGCGCGGCGCGGCCTGCGGCCGGCTGCGTCGCATCAGCTCCGCGCGATAGTCCCGGCGTTGCAGCCGCGCGAAGCGATCGACGACCTCATAGCGCCAGCCCCGGGATTCCGCGAATTCCACCGCGCTTTGCAGACTTGGAAAGCGCAACGTGATCGATCCGTAGGGGTCTTTTGCGCCGGTCCAGCCCATCAGCGGTTCGCGCTCTCTTGGCGCGCCGGGCTGGAACTCGAGCAGCCATTCGTCGATGGCGCGCCGCCCGCCGCGACCGGGCTCGACCGGCCTTTGCCGGATCAGCGCCAGGGGCAGGCTTTCGGCCGGCGAATCCGCGCCGGGCAGAAACGGCCGGCCGCGCTGCGCGTTCGGCCTCGCTTGATCGTTCGGGCGCGCGTCAGTCGCATAGCTGGCGGTCATGGCCGTCTTCGCCTCCCAATCGCGCGCAGTGCGCGCGTTTCGAGCGTTCAACGCGATATTGATCTTGGAACGGATGGAAAAAATTCAAGCCCTGCCGATGATGCGCGCGAAGGGCTGGCGCCGGCGTCCTGGCGCGGCGAGCCCCTTGCGGCTGTTGCGCAGAAGGTTGCGCACGCCGCCGCCGGTCAGCGCGGCGACCGCGACGGCCGCCGCGCCCGCGCGCCAGCGATTGGGCGCAGCGATATAGGCGGGCTCCCAGACGGGATTGAACTTGTCCTTGTAGGCGCGCAGGCCCTCGAAGCTGTAAAATCGTCCGCCGCGCGAATAGATGAAGGCGCCGAGGCGCGCGACCGTCGAGGGCCGTCCCTGCCGATCGAGGCCGGCGAGCGGAGCGAGGCCGAAATCCACGCGCGCATATCCTTCGGCCTGCGCCCATAAAAGAAGCTTCGTGAACAGATAGTCCATGCCGCCGCCGGGCCCTTCGTCGGCGAAGCGCATGAGATCCATCGTCACGAGATCGTCCTTGATCCAGATGTTCGCAAAAGCGACGGGCTCGCCCTGGCGGCGCGCGACGGCGAGCGAAAAGCGCGAGAGATAATCCGGATCGAAGCGGCCGAGGGAGAAGGCCTTTTCGCTTCCGGCCTTCATGGCGAGCCAGGCGTCCGACACCCGTCGCAACGCCGGCTCCATATCGCCCAGGGGACCGGGCGGGCGCATCTCGAAGGCGCAGCCGGCCTTGTCGGCCCTGTTGAGGGCGTTGCGAATGTCCTTTTTGTCCTTGCCTGAAATGGTGAAGGCGCGCAGATCGACGACCGCGCGCTCGCCGACCTTTTCGGCGACGAATCCGTGGGCGGCGAGCCGGGCGGCCGCGTCCGCGCCGACGGCGTAATAGGCCGGCCAGGCGCGCGCGGCGCGCGCCGCCTCTGCGAAGCGGGCGGCGACCTCGTCGAACTCGTCCGCCCGACCCACCGGTCCGCCCATGGCGATCCAGGCGCGCCCCCAGACACCGAACATCAGGAAGCTCGCGCCGCTGGCGCTCCATACGAAGCGCTTGTCGCCGGTCAGCGCGAGAAAGGAATCCCCGTCATAAATCTCCGCATCGCGCAGGGCGCGCGCGGCGCGCTCGATTTCGGCGGCGTTTCCGACAGGCGGCGGCGGAGGCCTGAATCGGCGCAGCGCGCCGCCGGCGGGCGGAACATGAACATGAATCGGTCCCTGTACGGATGGCGTGAAAATCTGCGCGTCGAACATCGCCCCTCCCATCCTGTCCGCTGTCTGCGTCCGTCTCCGTCTTCCTCGTCTTTCGTCGCCGGCCGGAAGTCCGGCGACGAAGCTGCGAAGGCGGCGCCGCACAGGCGCCTTGCGCGGCGCGGCGTGCGGCGCGCTTATGCGGCCGCCGTATGCGTCAGCAGCGCCGCCGCGGCCACGTGGACGGCGATCGCCGGATCAGCGCGCATCGGCTTTCCCCAGGGCATCGGGCCGGGGAGGCCGCCGGCGCCTGACGGCTTCAGGCGGCCTTGACCTCGATCCGGCGCGTATGCCGTTTGGCTTCCTCGGATTTGGGCAAGGTGATCCGAAGAACGCCTTTCTTGAACTCCGCCTTGGCCCGATCGGGATCGACGCCGGGCGGCAGCGGGATCGACCGGAAGAACGAGCCGTAGGAGCGCTCGTGCAGGAAGTATCCCTTCTCGTTCTCCTCGCGCTCTTCGCGCCGTTCTCCGCGGATCGTCAGCGCGTCGCCGCTGAGGGTCACGTCGATGTCCTTCTCGTCGAGACCCGGCAGGTCGATGCTGATCCTGAACGCGTCGTCCGACTCCGCGACGTCCGCGCGGGGCTGGCTGAAGAAGCCGACGCCGGCGCCGCCGAAGAACGAGCGTTCGAACCGGTCGAAGAAACGATCGAAAGCCGTATTCAGATCGCGATGCAGCGACAAAACCGGATCGCGGTCGCCGCCGTCGCGGATGGCGAGCGCTCGCCCGCCGGGGCTCTCGAGCGCGCCGCCGGATTTCTTACGTCTCCATGGCACAAGATCCGTAATACGCATGGGTCAACCTCCTTAGCTGCAAGTCCTGGCGCGGACGGCCTGAAGGCTTTCGCCTCAGGCCGCCTTTACGTTGATGCGCCGGGTCTTGGCCGTGTCCACCTTGGGCAGTTCGAGTCTCAGAACCCCGTTTCTGAACGAGGCCTGAATCTTGTCGCGGTCGATCTCCTCCGACAGGCTGAAGACGCGCTCATAGTCGCCTTCGCCATATTCGGCGTAGATCTGCTGCCAGCCTTCGCGTTTGCGCCGGGGCGTCTGACCGCGAATCGTCAGCACGCGGTTTTCCAGCGACACGTCGACCGAATCGCGCGCGACGCCGGGCAGCTCAAGCTCCAGCACGACCGCATCGTCCGTCTCGAAGATATCGGTCGCCGGACGATAAAGCGCGCGCGGGCGCCGTTCCTCGAAGGGCGTCACATTCGCGCCCGCGTCGGATTTGACGAGTTCCATGCTCATAATCGTCCTCCATCCTTCGCATCCGTCACGCCGCCGTCAGGCGTTGATCGCTATGCGGCGCGGCTTGTCCTGTTCGGGACGGCGCATTTCGATTTCGAGCACGCCGTCGTGGAAACGCGCGTCGACCCCGTCCGGGTCGATTCGGAACGGCAGCTCCACCGTGCGCGTGAAGCGCCCGCGGCCGCGCTCGCGGCGACGCCAGCCGACCCGGCCGTCGTCATTGGCCGGCGCGATCTCGCCGCTCAGCGTCAGCGTGTCCTCGCGCACCGTGAGCTCGATCGAGTCGTCGTCGAAGCCGGGCAGCTCCGCGGTCAGCAGCAGGCCTTCGTCATTGACGTAAAGGTTGACCGGCGGATAAACGCCCGCGCGCGCGACCTCGCCCGGCGCGTCGAAGCCGGAAAGGTCCTCGAACAGGCGGTTCACTTCGTTCTGGAGACGACGGAATTCGGCGAAAGGATCCCAGCCGAAGCCGCCCCAGTCGGGTCCTCTGTCGTACAGGCTCCACATGGTCATGCACCTCCATCCGTCTCGGGCCGACGGCGCGGCCGGGGGACCGCGTTCCGTCGCGCCGACATAAAGGCGAACCACTTGGTGCGGGGAGCGTCGCGCCGGGACCCTGGCGCGAAGGGCGGCGTGCGGCCCGTCGGGAACCGTCCGCCGACGAAGAACGCCCGTGCGGCGGCGTTCGCTCAAACGGCCCTGTCCATGCCCTCGCGTCGGAGCGGCATGACGCCTGACCGCTGCGGCCGGAGGGGCCGGAAGATCAGGCGTTGGCCGCGGGCTCCGGCCTCGGCAACCCGCAATAATGAGCTAGGAAAGGCATCGTCCGTTTCAAGAGGATCGCCGCCGCTTTACGCGGCCTGGCGCGCCGGCCTCGTCCGGCGGTTGTCGTTGGCGGCGGATGGGTCGCCGGCGGGGCGAGAGGGGACCCCTTTCCCGGCGACGCGCTGCGGACGCCGGCGAAGGCGATCGGCTTCAACCCCCCGCGGCCAGGTCAGCAGCGCGACCCAGAGCGGCGGGTTCCAGTAGAACGGGACGAGCGCGGTCATCGCCGCGACGAGGCCGCTCTTGCCAAGGAAATCGGCCGCGCCCAGGCCGGCGTCGGCGGCGCGCGCAAAGCGCGCAAGATAGGGAAGGGCGTCGGCCTTGCGGTCAGCCGCGTGCGGGATCATTTCGCGCATGTCTTCCTCTTTCAGCCGTTTCACCGGCCCCCGGTGGACGCCGGCCGCCGCGCCGGCCATGGCGCATGCGGCAGGCCGTCCCTGATCTAGCGCGCGCGCGGCGCGGTTCAAGCGCTCGCGGTTGGGGAAAACGGGTCGCAGGCCGGCCCTTGCATCGCGCGGCCGCGATCCTATCTGAGTCAGGACAGGCAGTCGAAGGAGCGTTTACTGAACGGCGCGTAACGCCGCGCGAAAATCGAAACGGAAGCAGTCATGGAACCCTCGAGGAGAGTTCTACCGCTTCGACAAGTCATAAACCGTTCATTCGCGCGCGGCGCGCCTGCGCGTCTTCTCAAGCACTTCGCCTCCATTCCCAGTTAAGCGCTTCGCAATCTCCACGCGCCATCGGCGCGCGGGAAACGTCGTCCCCTGCGCGCGAAGCTGAACCATAGAAAGCCTGGGAGAGAGCGAAGACGATGAACCACGCCGCATCGCAGGACAAACCGTCTGCGCGTCGCGCGACGGCGACCGGAATCCGCAATATCGTCCTTGTCGGGAGCTATCCGCCGCGCCGTTGCGGCATCGCGACCTTCACCGCCGATATCCGGGCCGCGCTCGAAAAGGCCGCGCCGGAAGCGCGCATCGGCGTCGTCGCCATGATCGATCCGGGCGGGCGGTACGATTTTTCGCCGGAGGTGATCGAAACGGTCTCCCAGATGGATCGCCGATCCTATCGCGCCGCGGCCGAGCGGGTGAATGAGCTGCATCCCGACGTCGTCTGCATACAGCATGAATACGGCCTCTTCGGCGGACCGGCCGGGGAATATCTGCTTGATTTCGTCGAGGCGCTCGATGCGCCGGTCGTCGTGACGCTGCACACTGTGCTGGCGAATCCGGACGAAGATCAGCGCCGGGCGCTGGAACGGCTCGCCGCGCGCGCTTCGCGTCTTATCGTGATGGCGCGCCGCGGCGAGCAAATCCTGCGCCGGGTCTACGATATTCCGCCGGCCAGGATCGCCTACGCCCCCCACGGCGCGCCGGATCTGCCGCTGTCTGACGCCGCGCCCTACAAGGCCGAATTGGGGCTTGAGGGGCGCGACGTGCTGCTGACCTTCGGCCTTTTGTCTCCCAACAAGGGCCTCGAATACATGATCCGGGCGATGCCGCGGATTCTCGAGGCGCGCCCGCGCGCCTTCTATGTGGTGCTCGGCGCGACGCATCCGCATCTGATCGCGCGCGAGGGCGAAGCCTATCGCAACGAGCTGAAGGCGCTCGCAGATTCGCTTGGCGTCGGGGAGAACGTCGTTTTCGTCAATCGCTATGCGGACGCGGACACGCTGCTTTCCTATCTTCGCGCGGCGGACGTCTATGTGACCCCCTATCTCAACGAAGCGCAGATCACTTCCGGCACGCTGAGCTACGCCGTCGCGCTCGGCAAGCCGGTGATCTCGACGCCCTATTGGCACGCCGCCGAGCTCCTGGCGGAAGGCAGGGGCGTGCTCGCGCCGTTCCGCGACGAGCGGGCGCTCGCTGACGCGGCGGTCAGGCTGCTGTGCGACGAGACCCTGCGCGAGGGGATGCGCGCCAAAGCCTACGCCGCCGGGCGCTCCATGATCTGGCCGCGGATCGCCGAGCGCTATCTGGAGATTTTCCGCGACGCGGCGATGGATTCGAACGGCGACGGCAAGGTCGTCAGCCTGCGGCAGGCGCGCCGCGATCGGCTGGCCTCGACGCCGTCGCTGGAGGGGCTTGCGCGGTTTACGGACGATTGCGGGCTCCTTCAGCACGGTCTTTTCGGCGTGCCGGACCGCAATCACGGCTATTGCGTGGACGACAACGCCCGCGCGCTGATGTTGACATGCCCGCTCGCCGGCGAAGAAGGGGGCGATCCGACGGCCGCGCGACTGGCCTGGATCTACGCCGCATTCGTGAACCACGCCTGGAACGAAGAGCGCGGCGCCTTTCGCAACTTCATGTCTTACGACCGGCGCTGGCTGGAGGAGGCGGGCTCGGAGGACAGCGTCGGGCGCAGTTTTCAGGCCGTCGCCGTCGCGGCGGCCCAGGCGCGCGACCCGCAGCTGCGCCGCTGGGCGCGCGATCTCGCCGCGCGGGCCATGCCGCATATGGAGCGCCTGCGTTCGCCGCGGGCCCAGGCTTTCGTGCTTCTCGGCCTGTGCGCGCTCCTGCGCGCCAAACCGTTCCACCCCGACGCGCGCCGCCTCGCCGCCGACCTCGCCGGCCGGCTGAAGCGCGGTTTCGATGCTTACGCCGGGCCGGAATGGCGCTGGTTCGAGAACGTGCTCGCCTATGACAACGCCCGTCTGCCGCAGGCGCTGATCGTCGCCGGCGAGACCCTGGGCCGGCGGGCGTGGATCGAAACCGGAGCGGACGCGCTCGCCTGGCTCTGCAGGAAACAGACGGGCCGGGGCGGCGCGTTCCGGCCGGTCGGCACGGACAGTTTCGGCGCGCATCGGACCGCGCCGAAACCCTTCGACCAGCAGCCGCTCGAAGCCGCCGCCACAATCGACGCCTGCGCAGCCGCCTACGCCGCGTCGGGCGAGGAGCGCTGGCTCGAAGAGGCGCGGCGCGCCTATGACTGGTATTTCGGCGGGAACGATCTCGGCCTCGTTCTCGCCCAGCCCGAGGACGGTCTCTGCTTCGACGGCCTGACGCCCTATAATGCGAACTTCAATCAGGGCGCGGAATCGGCGCTGTCCTATCTGCAGGCGGTCCAGTCGATGAAGCGTCTGGAAAAGGCCGCCGCCCGCGCCGCCGAAACGGCGCAGCTTGCAGGCTGATCGGCGGGCAGGGGGGCGACGGACAGACCGAGCAACGGGCAGGTCGAAGAAGGAGGGGCTATGGCGATCTTCACGCACATGCCGCTTCGCCTGTGCGCTGACCCTCAGCGCGTCGTCATCAGGCCGTTTCACCTGGCGGTGGAGCCGCGCGATCTCAATCCCGTGCAGACCTCGCGGGCGCATCGGATCGTCGAGGCCGTGCGCGCCATGGACGAGGCGACCTGTCTGGAGGTGCTTCGCATCGTGCACGAGGAGTTCGCCCATCGCCACTGGGAGACTCACCGCTTCTTCGAGCGGCGCTATGAGCAGATCGCGGCCGAGCTCGGGCTCAAGGACAATCTCAAACCTGACCAGCGCCAGCTCATCGGCGCCTATCTCAGCCACGAATACGCCTACGCCGCCGCGGCGCTGATGAATCCCAGCGTCGTTCCGCATCCCGACCAGAACGACGCGCCCAGAGGCGCGCTTCGGTTCGTCATGTCCTTGCGGGCGGTGGGCGAGGGACACATTTCATCGATCGAGTTTCGCGAAGGCCTGCTCAGCCGCAACGGCGACATGACCCTCGCAAAGCGCCCGCCCGTCTCCGTCGCCGCCGAGGCGCGGGTCGAAGGCGAACGGGTCGTCATGATCCGGGAGCCGGAGACGGCGCTTTCGGGAACGGTTCTTTTCCCGGCCACGCCCGCGCAACGCAACGGGCTCGAGGATCTGCGCCTCGTGCGCTTCGAAGACGACGAGGATGGACCCGTATATTATGGAACATATACGGCTTATTCCGGATCGGCCATCGCGTCCCAGCTTCTCCAGACGCGCGACTTCCAGACCTTCATCCTCTCGCCGATGACGGGCGCGGCCTCGCGCAACAAGGGCATGGCGCTGTTTCCCCGACGCATCGGCGGGCGCTACGCCATGATCGGCCGGCAGGACAACGAAAATCTTTATTATCTGGAGTCCGACGATGTCGCCCATTGGGAGACGGGAGAGAAGATCGCCGCGCCGGTTTATCCCTGGGAGCTCGTACAGATCGGCAATTGCGGCGCGCCGGTCGAGATCGACGAAGGCTGGCTTCTGCTCACGCACGGCGTCGGGCCCATGCGTAAATATTCCATCGGCGCGCTGCTGCTGGACAAGAAGAACCCCCGCCGGGTTCTCGCCCGCACGCGCGAGCCGATCCTGTCTCCGGCGGACGATACGCGCGTGGGCTACGTGCCGAACGTCGTCTACACCTGCGGCGCGCTGGCTTTCGGACGGCGGATGTTCATGCCGTTCGGCGTATCCGACAGCTGCACCATGTTCAGCTGGCTGGACATTGACGCGCTGGTCCGCGACATGGTCTAGCGGGCAGCGGGAGGAAACAGGGCGTGAACGTCTATCCTGTCATCATGTGCGGAGGCTCCGGCACGCGCTTGTGGCCGGTTTCGAGGCCGTCTCGGCCCAAGCAGTTCGCGCCGCTGATCGGGCCGGAGACGCTGTTCGTCCAGACTGTCCGCCGTGCGCGGAAGGTCGCCGGTTTCCGGCGCCTCATCGTGGTGACCGGCGCGCGCCAGGCCCATTGGGCGCGCGCGCAGATCGAAGGAGCGGACGCGACGCTGCTGCTCGAGCCGGAGCCGCGCGACTCCGCGCCGGCCATGGCCGCCGCGGCCGTCTGGATCGCCGAACGCGATCCGGAGGGAATCGGCGTTTTCCTGGCTTCGGATCATTACATTCCCGACACGGAAAAATTCTGCGACGCCGTTGAGAAAGCGTCCCGCGCCGCGCAGGGAGGACGGATCGTCGCCCTCGGCGTGAAGCCGACAAAACCTTCGTCCGCCTACGGTTATATCCGGCCCGCGCGCGGCGAAGCGCACGCAGAGGCGACGCCGGTCGACGCCTTCGTGGAGAAACCGGACTTCCCCACGGCCGAGCGCTATGTCGCCGAGGGTTATCTTTGGAACAGCGGCAATTTCATCGCTTCCGCCTCGACCTTTCTCAAGGAGCTCGACCGGCGCGCGCCGGCGATCGCGGCTGCGGCGCGCAAGGCCGTCGCGCGCGCGAAGGAGACGCAGGCGGGCCTGAAGCTCGACCCCGTCTTTGCGGAAGCGCCCAAGATATCGATCGACTACGCGCTGATGGAGAAGACCGACCGCGCCTCGGTGCTCGCCGTCGATTTCGCCTGGTCGGACGTCGGCGCCTGGGATGCGGTCTACGCCGCCTGTCCCCATGACGAGCATGGAAACGCCGTTGCGGGCGAGGCGGTGACGATCGACGCGCGGGATTGCCTCGTTCGCGCCGCGCCCGGCGTGCTCGTCGCAGCCGCCGGGGTGCGCGACCTCGCGATCGTCGCCGAGCCCGACGCGGTGCTTGTCTGCCATGCGAACGCCGCACAATCGGTCAAGAAGATCGTCGAGCGGCTGCGCGCCGAGGCGAAGCCGCAAGCGGACGCGGCAGGCGACGGCGCCGGACCCGCGCAGCAGGAGAGCGCGCGCGATCTGCGCGCCTGGGCTGAACGCTATCGTCTGTGGCTGTTCGCCGAAGCGCTGCCGCTGTGGCAGGCGCTGGGCGCCGATTACGGCGGATGGGGCTGGCACGAGAGCCTTAGCCTGCGCGCCAAACCGACCGGCGCGCCGCGCCGCGCGCGCGTGCAGGCGCGGCAGGTTTACGCCTACGCCGCCGCCGGCGCGCTCGGCTGGGCGGGACCGTGGAAAGCCGCCGTCGAACATGGCCTCGAAGGTTTCTTTGCCTATTATCGGCGTCCGGACGGATTGTTCCGCACGCTGGTTTCGCCGGATGGAACGCCGATCGAGGAGACCGCCTATCTTTACGATCAGGCTTTCGCGCTGCTGGCGCTCGCCGCGGCGCGGGCGGGGCGGCCGTCCGCCGAAGACGAAGCCCTGGCGCTGCTCGCCGCGATCGAAAAGGTCATGCGCCATGAAAAGGGCGGCTTCCGCGAGGCCGGCGCGCGGCCCTTCCAGTCGAACCCGCACATGCATCTGTTCGAGGCGTGTCTGGCCTGGATCGAAGCCGGCGGCGGCGAGCGCTGGACCCGGCTTGCGGGCGACATCGTCCGGCTCGCCCTTGACCGCTTCATCGACGCCGAAGGCGGCTTTCTGCGCGAGTTCTTCGATGCCGGGTGGCGCCCGGCGCCGGGCGAGGCCGGCCGGCGCGTCGAGCCGGGCCACCAGTTCGAGTGGGCCTGGCTGCTGGAGCGCTGGTCCCGGCGAACCGGCGACCGGGAGGCCGCGTGCGCGGCGCGGCGGCTTTACGCAGCCGGCATGCGCGGCGTCGACGCCCGGCGCGGCGTCGCCGTCGACGCGCTCGACGACCGCCTTGAAATGCTTGAGCCGCGCGCGCGCCTGTGGCCGCAGACGGAGCGGCTCAAAGCAGCGCTGATCCTGTCCGAAAGCGCGCAGGGCGATTCCCACGAAGCGCTGCGCGCCGATGCGCGCCGCGCCGCGGCGGCGCTGTGGCGCTATCTCGATGTCGAGCCGTCCGGACTGTGGCGCGACAAGCTCGGGGCCGACGGCCGGTTCGAGGAAGAGCCGGCGCCGGCGAGCTCGTTCTATCATCTGGTCGCCGCCGTCGCGCAGCTATCGGCGACGGCGCTGGGCTGAAACGCTGTCGCCGACAAAATTTCCTTGGGATAGCGCGGCCGCTGGATCGATCGGCGAGCGGAGAAAGGCTTTTCCGACGCCGCAGCGCCGTCCGGCCTCACGCCGTGATTTGTCGCACAATTTATATTGTCGCAAATTTATTGGGATTGCGGCGGCGGCGTCGAACGGTCAACGGCCCTCAACCTGGTCGCTCGCGAGCCGCGAGAACAGCGACCGGCGCTCAAGGATTTCCGTAAAGCTCCATCCCGTCATAGGCCGGCTCGACGCCGGGCGGCAGCTCGACCGACAGCGTCCGGTAGTCCATATGAATGTGCAGATTGGTGAGGATCGCCCGCTCCGGCTTCACCCGCGCGATCCATTCGAGCGTCAGCGCGAGATGCGCATGAGTCTTGTGCGGCTTGTATTGGAGCGCGTCGACGATCCAGATGCGCGCGCCTTTCAGGATCTCGAAGCTTTCCTCCGGCAGGCTGACGACGTCGCTCGAATAGGCGACGTCGCCGATGCGGAATCCCAGCGAGTCGACCCCGCCGTGATGCTGAAGGAACGCGACGACGGGAACCGGCCCAGACGGTCCGTCGATTTGGAACGGCGCGCCGCAGGCCGGCATCGGCCGGCGCGCGAGGATGGGCGGATACAGACTGTCCGGCGCCTGTTCGAAGCAATAGCGGAAGCGTTCGGCGATGCTTCCTCCCGTCGACTCGTCGATATAGACCGGCACGCGGGCGCGCTGCGCTAAGGCGAACGCCCTGAGATCGTCGATGCCGTGGCACTGATCGGCGTGATCATGGGTGAACAGCACGGCGTCGAGCCGCGAGCAGCGCGCGCGCAGAAGCTGCTCGCGCATGTCAGGCGACGCGTCGACCAGCACGGCGGTGACGGCGTCATGAGCGAAGCCGCGCTCCGGATGGCGCCGCCGCACGAGGACCGAGCAGCGCGTGCGCCGGTTTTTCGGCTCTTTCGGGTCGCACGCGCCCCAATCGCCCGCGCCGTCCGGCCCGCCGACGCGCGGCACGCCGCCCGACGATCCGCAGCCGAGGATCGTCACTTTCAGCGCGCCCTCGCCCTCTCCTGTCGATTCGCTCACGGAACGATCTCCTCGCGACGCGCGCGCGCGAACAGCCGGAAGAAGTTCCCAGTGGTCGTCTGCGCGGCGTCATCGAAGCCGATCCCGCGGATTTCCGCCAGCTTTTCGGCCACATGCACGAGAAACGCCGGTTCGTTGCGCCGCCCGCGCATGGGAACCGGCGCGAGATACGGGCAATCCGTCTCGATGATGACGCGCTCGAGCGGCGCATCCTTCGCGACGGCGCGGATGTCGTCGGCGTTTCTGAAGGTGATGATGCCGGAGAAGGAAATATAGCCGCCCATGTCGAGCGCTGCGCGCGCGAGCTCAGGCCCGCCCGTATAACAGTGCAGAAGCGGGACGAACGCGCCCTTGCGACGCTCCTCCTCCAGCATCGTCCGCACCGCGTCGTCGGCGTCGCGCGCATGAATGACGAGGGGCAGCCCGGTCTCGCGCGCGGCCTCGATATGCGCGCGGAAAACCTGCGCCTGCGCGTCGCGATCGGAATATTCGTAATGAAAGTCGAGGCCGCACTCGCCGATCCCGACGACCCTTTCGTCTTCGGCCAGCTCGATCAGCGTTTTGGCGTCGAGATCCGGAAAGTCCTTTGCGTGATGCGGATGAACGCCGACGGAGCGCCATATTCCCGCCCGCCAGTCGGCGATCGTCTTGATCGCTTCGGTCGACTCCAGCCGGTCCGAGATGGTCAGCATCGCGCGCACGCCCGCCTCCCTCGCGCGCGCGATCACGGCGTCGAGGTCGTCCGCGAATTTCTCCGAATGCAGATTGACGTGGCTGTCGATGAGCATGAAGCGAGGCATGGCTCAGACGGCGCGCGATTGCAAGGCGTCGCGCAGAATGCGGCCCATGGCGAGCGCGAGCTGGACGCGGTCGAGATTGACGGCCTCGCCGCGGCGCGCGAGCGCGCCGATGCGATCATGCGCTTCAAGAAGCCGCGGCGGGGCTGCGCGCGCAAGCAGGCCCGCGGGGGGCGCGCCGGTCGCCGCCCGGCTGGCCGCTTCGCGCAACGCTTCGAGCAGCAGCGCGACAAAGAGCGGCCAGCGCTCGCCCCCCGCCTTGCCCGTAAGCCCCCCAGCGACGGCGGAGAGATCGCCGCCCTCGACAGCGGCGGCGATGAAGCCTTCTGCCGCGGCGACCGCTTCGGCCCCCTCGCCCGCCGCCAGCGTCAGCGCATAGCCGGGCCGGCCGCGGGCGGCGGCGGCGACGCGGCGCGCCTCAGCCGCGGAGAAAGACAGCTCGTTTTCGACGAGGGCCGCGACGGTCTCGTCCGCCACTGGACGCAGGTCGATGCGCCGGCAACGCGAGCGGATGGTCGCCAGAAGCCCGCCCGGCGCGTGGCTGACAAGCAGCAACGCGGTTTTCGCCGGCGGCTCTTCGAGCGCTTTGAGAAGCGCGTTGGCGGCGTTCGGGTTCATCTCGTCCGCAGCGTCGATGACGGCCACCCGCCAACCGCCCTGAGACGCCGTTCTGTTCAGGAAAGCAGTAAGATTGCGAATCGTTTCAACCGTGATTTCAGTCTGATGACGGCCTGTCTTTTCATCGAACAACCGCTCCGCGACGAACAGATCGGGATGCGCCTTGCCCGCCACGAGCCGGAACACCTTCGAGTCGGCGGGAACCTGAAGCGAGTCCGCGGCCGCGAGCGCGTCCGGGTCGAGCAGCGCCCGGGCGATGCGATAGGCGAGCGTCGCCTTGCCCGCCCCCTTCGGCCCGGCGAGCAGCCAGCCGTGGGAGAGATCGCCCTGGTCGATGGCGGCGCGCAGGCGCGCTTCGAGCGCGTCCCGCCCGACGATGCGCTCGCGCATCCAGGGCGGCGTCAGGGCGGGGGCGCTATCCGGCGTCCGTTCAGCCAAGACCCAGGCGCTCCTTCACGATCGTCCGTATACGGTGAGCGACGTCGTCGACGGGCCCGGATGAATCGACGACGACGCAGCGTTCGGGCTCGCGCGCCGCGATGCGCCGGAAGGCCTCCTGCACGCGGGCCTGATAGGCTTCTCCCTTCGCTTCGAAACGGTTGTCGCCGCCGCGCGCCTGCGCGCGCTCAAGGCCTCTCGCTCCCGGCGCGTCGAGAACGATCGTGAGATCTGGCCCGTCCGCGCCGACGACGAGATCGCGCAGCGCGCGCACTTTCTCCTCGCCCAGGCCGCCGGCTGCGCCCTGATAGGCCATGGTCGAGTCGACGAAGCGGTCGCACAGCACGACCGCGCCGCGCGCGCGAGCGGGATTGATGACCTTCTCAAGGTGGTCGGCTCTCGCAGCGAAGACGAGCAGCGCTTCGGCGAGCGCCGACCACCGCTCTGTCGCGCCGCTGACCAGCAGCTCCCGGATCGCTTCGGCCCCGGGAGAGCCGCCGGGCTCGCGCGTGACGGCGACCTCATGGCCGGCGGCGCGAAGATGCGCGGCGAGCCGGGCGATATGCGTCGACTTGCCGGTTCCGTCGCCGCCTTCGAAGGTGATGAAGGGCCCTCTTTGCGATTGCCGCGCGCCGACCATTCAGGGTGTCGCCGCCTCCGACTCGGGCTGAGAAGGCCCGACGATCAGGGTCTTCGCCGCCAGCGCGATCTTGCCGAAAACGCCGAGCTCCCTGACCGTCTTGCCGGCGAAGAGCGGATATTCGCGAGCCTCGCCCGCCTCGGTTTCGACCCGAAGATAGCCGATCTGCTGGTTCTCCGCCACGGGCGCGGCGACAGGCCCCTCATAGACGATCTTCGCGCGCACCTTATTTGCGGACCGGTGCAGGATCATCGAGATCGGCTCGCGCACGATGAGCGGCGCCGACTTTTCGACGCCCTTGAACACCAGCGCGTCGCCGACCACGTCGCCCGCCTGATAGAGCGTTTTCGTCACGAAGTCGTTGAAGGCGATCCGCATCAGCCGCTGGGCCTCGCTCGCCCGCTCTTTTTCCGACGCGGTTCCGTTGAAAACAACGATGCGCCGCACCCCGTCGCGCACGGCCGTCCCTGCGAGGCCGTAGCCGGATTCCTCCGTGTGACCCGTTTTCAGACCGTCCGCGCCCTCGACCATATCGAACAGGGGATTGCGATTCGCCTGGCGGATCTTCTCCCAGGTGAATTCGCGCTCGGCGAACATGGCGTAATATTCCGGATAGTCGCGGATGATCTTGCGCGACAGAAGCGCGATGTCGCGCATGCTCATCTTGTGGTTCGGATCGGGCCAGCCGGTCGCATTGGCGAAGGTGGAGTTTTTGAGGCCCCATTCGCGCGCCTTGCGGGTCATGATCTCGGCGAAGGCTTCCTCCGAGCCGGCGATGTTCTCGGCGATGACGATGCAGGCGTCGTTGCCTGATTGCACGATCACGCCGCGCAGAAGATCCTCGAGCCGGATTTTGGTGTCGACGCGGACCCACATCTTGGATCCGCCCATCCGCCAGGCCTTTTCGCTGACGTAGAACTCGTCGTCCAGGCTGAGCTCGCCGGACTTGAGCCGCTCGAAAACGATCGCCACGGTCATCAGCTTACTCATCGAGGCCGGCGCCGTCGGAACGTCTGCGTTCTTTTCGTACAGAACCGCCCCGGTCTCGTGGTCCATGATAATCGCATATTCGGCCGTCGTCGTGATCGGCGCCGCCGCAGCGGCCGGCGGCGCAAGGACGATCAAGGCGGCGACGGCAGCGGCCCATGCTCCCTGGAACATCGTCAGGACACGTCTCATAGGCATTCCGGCTCCGACCTTGCTTCGCACGTTCTGATGATCGCGGCGCGCTCGCGCGCCAGGCTCGCCGAAGCGTAGCCTGCGCCGCGCAGTTCGGCCAGGCGCATCGCAGCCGCCGCCTCGTCGGCGTAAGGCCCGACCTGCACGCGCCAGGCCATAACCCCGTTCAGACGGGCCTCCGACAGAACGCGCACCGGCCCCCACGCCGACAGGGCGAGCCTGGCCGCTTCGAGCGCATTGAGATCGGCGAAGCGCGCCACGTCGATCCAGTACTCCACGGTCGGCGCCGGCGGCGCTGTCCCCGCCTCTGCGATAAGCCGCGCGATGACGTCCTCCTGCGGACCCGACGCCGGCGCCGGCGGCGCCCGCCGCCCGGCCTCTCCCGCGCGGGCGAGGCGTCGGCGCTCGCCGCGTCCGTCGTCGAGCGACACCGTCGCATCGGCCAGAGAGGCGCGCCCCACATAGCGCACGCGCACCGGGGCGAGGCCCTTCTCCTCGAAGCCGAGCGCGCGGGCGGCCGCCTGGGACAGGTCGATGATCCGGTCGCCCTTGAACGGGCCGCGATCGTTCACCCGCACGAGGATTTTGCGCCCGTTTTCGAGATTTTCCACTTCGACGCGCGAGGGGAGCGGCAGGGTCGGGTGCGCCGCCGTCATCCTGTTTCTGTCGAAAAGCTCGCCATTGGCGGTGAGCCGGCCGTGAAATTCCTGCCCGTACCAGGAGGCGATTCCGACCGCTTCATAGTCGGGCTGCTCGCGCGGGTGATAGCGTCGACCGTTCACCTCGTAAGACTGGCCGACCTTGTAGTGCGGATTGGGCTCGACGCCGGGCGACGGATGTCGGCCCGGCGTCGCGCAGCCGGCGAGCGCGGCGGCGGCGAAAAGAAACGCGGCGCGAAGGATCGGGGCGAAGCGGAGCATGTCTGCGCTATGCGGGAATTTGGCGCCGTTCGCAAGGCGCGCCGCCGATCGGGCCCGGCCCTGAAGGTTCCGCCTTGAGCTTTCGCGCCGGCGGCCTATTGTCCGCCTCTCGCGCCGGATGGGTGGCCGAGTGGTTGAAGGCAGCGGTCTTGAAAACCGCCAGGCGCGCAAGCGTCTCGTGGGTTCGAATCCCACCCCATCCGCCAGTCGAATTATCCGTCGCCCTGCCCGCGCGCCTTCGCCTTTTCCCTCAGAACCAGTACGACTTGCCGAGCCGCTGGATCGCCAGCGGCGTCGAGGACGGCTGCATCGTAATGGTCCAATCGAGCTGTTCGCCGAGGCGCGCTTGGGCGGACTGCACCTCGATGGCGTAGTTCTCGCACTCAATGCGCACCCACAGCCTGGCCTGCTGGGCGCGCGCCGGAACGCCCGCATGGATGACGAGCGCGTCGCCTTCGCGCTGGACAGTGCCGCCGACGCTCCGGAACAGGTTGTAAGTCTGGCCGGTGTCCTCGTTATGCAGACGGCCGCGAAGAGCTCCGCGCCGTATCATCGCGTTGATGTCGTCGGCCAGCCCGTTCGGAAAGCGGACCACGAGATGGACGTCATATCGCTCGGCCGCGCGTCTGTCCTGGACGAAATAGAGCCGCGCCTCCCCAGGCCGATAGGCGGCCGGCACGATCCCGCCTCTCGCGTCGCCGCTGCGAAACGCCGCTTCGCGCTCGATGCCGACCGGCTCGAGGCCGGGAAGCTCGTCCTCGTGTTGTATCGCCTGCAAGCCGCCGGCGAGGTCGGCGGGCACGGCCGTCATCATCACCGCCAGAAGCCCGAACCCTTGCGCGAACGCGCCCTGGCGCGTGATCGGCTGGAAGTAGAAGATGGAGCCGGCGCCCAGCGCGATAAGGCCGACGACGACCGCCCACAGCGGCACGTCGCCGAAACCGAGAATCCGCGAGGCCGCGACCACCCATTGATTGATCGTGTATAGCGCCGACGCCTCGCCCTTCTGCTGATAGTCCGTGACGATGGCGGCGATGATGCCCGCCGCGCCGGCGAGCGACAGCCCCAACAAATCCGAGACGCCGTATTCCCCCGGAGCCTTGTAGCCCCGCTTCACCCCGTATGGCATGGCCGAACCCTCGCGACAGCTTCCCCTGGGGCGAGCTTAGCGAAAAACCCGCCTCAACGGTAGGCCGCAGAGAAAAGGGGCGCGCGCAGCCGGAAACGGACGCTTTTGCGGCGCGAGGCTCGCCTGCGCGGCCGGTTGATGTTACCGTCCGCGCGGTGGGCAAGTCGTCGAGGGGAAGACGAAGGGCGATGGGGTTGCGTCCGCAGATCATGTTCGCCGGCGCCTTTTCTGTGATGGCGCTGGCTTACGCCGCTTGGTTCAACATCATTGTCCGCGTCGACGTCGAGGCCGCGCAAAGCCGCTTCGAGACGCTTTACGCCTCGCGGGCTCCCGGCAGGGCGGCCGTCTACGGCGAGCGCGTGCTCGCCATGCGGCGCGAGGCCGGCGCCGATGAAGAAAAGCTCGCGCCCCTGAAATTCCGCGTCGCCGAAACGCAGATCGCCGCCCAGGATTACGCCCGGGCCGCAGTGCTGATCGAGGAGGCGTTGGCCTCGGGATGGGCCCGCGCGCTCGATCCGCGCCGTCGCGGCGAAATGGAGGACGCGCTCGCCAGGACCCATATCTTCGCCGGCGATCTCGGCGAGGCGGTGGCGATCTACGCCGACTTTCTCGACCGGGCGGGCGACGAGGCCGCGCGCGGCGACGGCGACGACTCGGACTCGCTTGAAGCCTTCTTCGCCGGACGCATCGCCGCAGCCGCCGATCTGTTCGCCGAGAATCTGAAGCCGACCGGCGGCGGAGAGAAGTTTTCAGGCGCGCGCGAAGCCAGGCTGTCGACGGCCGATCGCCTCGCCGAACTCGGCGCCTTTTACGCCATGCGGGCTGACGGTCTTTACGCCGCCGCCGGGCTTCTGTCGGCCGCCTACGACATTCGCAGCCGAACGCTCGGCGCGGACGATCCGGCCGCCGTGCGAACGGCGCTCATTCTCGGTCCCGTCTATGCGGATATGGGTCGGCTCGACGACGCCGAGAGGCTCTATCTCGACGCTTTCCACGCGCAGGAAAAGATCAAAGGCGCGAACAGCCCGGACCTCAGCCTTTACATAAAGCTGCTTGCGGGCGTGTATGAGCGTCAGGGCCGCGCCACCGAAGCGCAGGCGCTCTATGAGCACATGCGCGCCCTCTTCCGCGACGCTTTCGGCGCGCAGCGCTATGCGGCCAATCGCCTGCGCGACCGGCGCTCGGACATCGACCGGCCTGTGTCCCGGAATTTCACCTTGCCGTCCGACTACGCGCCGGGCGATCTCGTTCCGGCTGCGGACTTTTATGTTCCGCTCAGCAAGAACGCCGCACTCGAAGAGATGATGATCCGGCGCGCCGCGGATGAGGGCGCGGATCCGCGCGAGGCGAACATGCCGGCCCGGCTCGCCCAGGTCATCTCGCTGTGTCGATCGGAATCGGGCGAGCGCATCACCCTGCGATCCGGCTACCGGTCCTATGCGACGCAGCGCGACCTCTTCCGTCGGATCGGCCGGAAAGGCACCGTCACGCCGCCTGGCATGTCGGAGCATCAGCTTGGCCTCGCCGTCGACATCGACGTCGACGGCCGCCTCATGCGCCGCAGCGACGCCGCCTATCAGTGCTTCGAGGAGAACGCTTTCCGCTTCGGATTCATTCTGTCCTATCCTCCGGGTAATGACTATCTGCCCGGCGAGGACAGCTACGAGCCGTGGCACTGGCGTTATGTCGGGATTCCGACCGCCCAGCTTTACCGGGAGGCCGGGCCCATGAACAAGCCGCAGGAGTTTCTCGCCGCCCTGCCCTGCTATCAGGAACGCGCCGCGGCGGGGCTCTTTCCCCTGGCGGGCGAGCCGGATGTCTGCCTCGCCGAGACGGCCGTCGTCGCGGCTTCGGCGAAAGACGATACGACGCCGCAACCCGAAAGCGAAAACCCGAAACCGGCCCGCAAATTGAATAATCACGCGCACGGCGCCGGCAGCAACTAATCGACCGCTTCGCATCCGCCGCGCCGGCTTCGGAACGGGACAGGATGGAACTGCAAAACGCCCACACGCCGCGCGCGCGCATCGTCTGGCTGTCGTCCGACGATGCGCCGGACGAGGCCGCGGCCGCGCTGTTCGACAAGGCCGGCTATCGTCTCGTCGCGCTGGAAGAAGCGCGCGGGGCCGACCTCGCCGTGCTCGATCTCCGTCGCCGCCGGCTGTCAGCGAAAGCCCTGCAGCGAATCGCGGCCGCGATCCGTCGGGCCGCGCCGGAATGCGGGTTCGTCCATCTCGCCCCGGCCTCGCTCTCGGCGAGCGAGCGCTCGCATCTGCGCCGCTCGGGCGAGCTCGTCATCGCCGGCGGCGATCTGCGCGGCGCCGTCGAGATCTGCCGGCAGAGACTGCGCCTGCGCAATCTCGCCGAGGAGACGGGGGAGCGACTGAAGAGCGCGGCGGCGCTGGCGCGGGCGTCCTCCTTTCCGCCGATCGAAACTGCCGGCGCGCCGCCGCGCACGCTGATCGCCGGCGCGCCGGGCGACGCCGCGCTCGCGGCCCTGTCCGCCGCCGAACGCGTCTCGGCCGAAACGGCCGGCGCGATGAATGCAGGACAGGCCATGCGCAGCCTTGAGACAGGCGCGTTCGACTGCGCGGTGCTGATCCCGAAAGGGGCCGGCGATCCGCTGCTCAGTCTCGCCCGCGCGATGCGCCGTCACCGCAAACTCCACGAGATTCCCGTCATCGTGATTCCGCCGCCAGGCGCGCCCGGCGGACCAGTCGAAGTCGCCTGGCGCGGGGCGAATGTCGCAGACGTCGTCTTGCGCGCGCATGTGAGCGAAGACCTTGGCGGACGCATCGTGCTCGCCGCACGCCGCGCGCGGCTCGCCGCCGCCATGCGGCGGTTTTTGAGCGCCTGCGCGGGCGAGGGCGTGCGCGACCGCCTGTCAGGAGCGTTCGCGCCGGCGTTTTTCGCTCAGCACGCGGAGCGGCTGTTCGCCCGGTCCGACCAGACCGGCAGGCCGTTGTCGCTCGTCGCGCTGCGTCTTTTCCCCGCCGCGCCGCATGCAGGCCCGCGCGCGCTCGCCGAAGCGGCGCGGCTCGTCAACCGCGTCACGCGCGCGGAGGATTTCGTCGCGCGCCTCTCGCCCGATACTTTCATCGCCGTCCTCTCCGCGACCGGCGGCGCGGACGCCGCCGTCGCCGCCAAGCGCGTCGAAGGCGTGATCGCTAACACGATGTTCCGGGACGGCGAACGGGAAAAGGTCTTTGCGATCGCCGCCGCCGCGGGCGTCGCCGAGCGCGCGCCCGGCGCCCGGCTCGAAGAAGCGCTCGCCGGCGTTCTCGGCCGGCTCAGCAATGTGCGTCCGCGCGCGGCGAAGTCGTAAGGCTCACGCCGCTTCGCGGGCGATCTCCTGGAGCGTGTCGAGGATCCGCATACAGCCCTTCAGGCGCGCGCGCTCGTCGGGCCATTCCTGACGGAAGACGAGCTTCTGGTCCGGGCGCAGCTTCACGTCGAGCGGCGCGCTCGAAATATAGGAGACGAGGCCGGCCGGGTTCGCAAACGTATCGTTGCGGAACGTGATCACCGCGCCCTTGGGCCCGGCGTCGACTTTCGCCACGCCCGCGCGCAGGCACACGCCCTTGATCGCGACGATCTGGAGAAGCTGCTCGACCTCTTTGGGCAGCGGTCCGAAACGGTCGATGAGCTCCGCCGCGAAGGCCTCGATCTCGGTCTGCTCGGTGAGCGCGCCGAGGCGCCGGTACAGGCCCATGCGCACGTCGAGATCGGCGACGTAATGATCGGGGATGAGCACCGCCGCGCCGATATTGATCTGCGGCGACCATGTCTCCTCCGCCGCGCCGGCGCCCTCGCGCAGCGACGCGACGGCCTCTTCCAGCATATGCTGGTAAAGCTCGACGCCGACCTCTTTGGCGTGGCCCGACTGCTCCTCGCCGAGGAGGTTGCCGGCCCCTCGCAGGTCGAGATCGTGCGAGGCGAGCGTGAAGCCCGCGCCCAGCGTGTCGAGCGACTGCATCACCTTGAGACGCCGCTCTGCGCCCGGCGTCAGCTCGCCGCGCGGCGAGGTGGTGAGATAGGCGTAGGCGCGCAGCTTCGAGCGCCCCACCCGCCCGCGAAGCTGATAAAGCTGCGCCAGACCGAACCGGTCGGCGCGGTGCACGATCAGCGTGTTCGCCGTCGGAATGTCGAGGCCCGACTCGATGATGGTCGTCGAGACCAGCACCTCGAACTTGCCTTCATAGAAGGCGGTCATGATGTCCTCGAGCTCGCCTGACGACATTTGTCCGTGGGCGACCTTGAAGCGCACCTCCGGGACGCTTTCGCGCAGGAACTCCGCGACGCTCTCGAGATCGGCGATGCGCGGCGCGATATAAAAGCTCTGCCCGCCGCGATAGTGCTCGCGCAGAAGCGTCTCGCGCGCGACCACGGGATCGAAAGGCCCCACCGTCGTTCGCACGGCGAGCCGATCCGCCGGCGGCGTAGCGATCAGCGAAAGATCCCGGATGCCGCTCATCGCGAGCTGCAATGTGCGCGGTATGGGCGTCGCGGTGAGCGTAAGCACGTGCGTGTCGGCGCGATACTCTTTCAGCCGCTCCTTGTGCTTGACGCCGAAATGCTGCTCCTCGTCGATGATGAGAAGGCCGAGGTCTCGGAACCTTACGGTCTTTGCGAGCAACGCATGCGTGCCGATCACGATGTCGACCGTTCCGTCCGCAAGGCCGGCGCGCGTCGCGGCCGCGTCGCTCGCGCTGACGAAACGCGAAAGCTGCGCCACCCGCACAGGGAAGCCTTTGAAGCGTTCGGAGAAGTTTTTGTAGTGCTGACGCGCGAGAAGCGTGGTAGGCGCGATGACGGCGACCTGCCGGCCGCTCATTGCGACGACGAAGGCCGCGCGGAGCGCCACCTCGGTCTTGCCGAAACCGACGTCGCCGCAGATGAGCCGGTCCATCGGCCGGCCGCGCGCGAGGTCCTCGATGACGTCGGCGATGGCGTTTTCCTGATCTTCCGTCTCCGTGAAGGGGAAGCGCGCGCAGAATTCGTCATAGGCGCCGTCGGGCGGCGCGATGGCTTCGGCCGATTTCATCTCGCGTTTGGCGGCGATGGCGATGAGCTGCTCGGCGAGCATCTTGATGCGCGCGCGCATTTTCGCCTTGCGGCTCTGCCAGCCGGCGCCGCCGAGCTTGTCGAGCGGCGCGGCCGGATCGTCCGAGCCGAAACGCGACAGAAGCTCGATGTTCTCGACCGGCAGGAACAGCCTGTCTCCGCCGGCGTATTCGATCTGAAGGCAATCGTGCGGCGCGCCCTGAACGTCGAGGGTCTTCAGCCCCGCATAGCGTCCGACGCCGTGATCAACGTGGACGACGAGATCGCCGACGAGAAGGCTCGACGCCTCGGCGAGGAAATTCTCCGCCCGTTTCTTCCGCGTGCGGCGCACGAGCCGGTCGCCGAGAATGTCCTGTTCGGAGATGAAAGCGGCGTCCGGCGTGACGAAGCCGGTCTCCAGGCCCAGCACGATCGTCGAAACGGTCCGCGCGCTCTCTTTTTGCGCGTCCGGCCAGCTTTCATAGCGGGCGAGCGCGCCGAGGCCGTGATCGGCGAGCACGCTGGCCATGCGCTCGGCCGAGCCCTCCGACCAGCAGGCGATGAAGACGCACTTGCCCTCGCGGAGGAGCGTTTCGGCGTGCTCGCGCACAGCGTCGAAGACGTTGACCTTTTCTGCAGCGCGTTCGGCGGCGAAGCTGCGCCCGACCTTCGCGCCGAAATCGAAAGCGCGCCGGCCTTCGGGCGGCGCGAAGGGCGAAAGCCGGCGCAGGTCGCCTTCCGCGAGCCGCGCGCGCCATTCGTCCGCAGAGAGATAAAGCGCTTCCGGCTTGAGCGGACGATAGGCCGGCGCGGCGAACGCGCTGTTTTTCGGCCGGCGCAGGTCGGCGTCTTCGACGCGCGCGGCGTAATGATCGGCGACGGCGGCGAAGCGCTCGTCGGCCGCTTCGGCGGCCAGATGCTCCAGAAAAACGAGCCCGCCCTCGGCGAAGTCGAACAACGTGTCGAGCTTCGGATAGAAAAGCGGCAGCCAGTGCTCCATGCCGGCGTGCTTGCGTCCGGCGCTCGCCGCTTCATAGACGGGATCGTCGCCCGCCGGCCCGAATTCGGCGACATAGCCCGAGCGAAAACGCGAAATCGACTCTTCCGTCAGCAGAACTTCCGTCGCCGGCGCGAGATCGATGGCGCGCAGCTGGCGCGTGGTGCGCTGCGTGGCCGGATCGAAAGCGCGAATGGAGTCGATCTGGTCGCCGAAGAAGTCGAGCCGGATCGGCTCCTCCGCGCCCGGCGGGAACAGATCGATCAGGCCGCCGCGCACGGCGAACTCGCCCGGCTCGCGCACCGTCCCCGCGCGCTCGTAACCGTTGGCGGCGAGATAGGCGGCGATCGGTTCCATGCCGATCGCTTCGCCCTGGCCGATCGAAAGCGCCGCATCCGCCACCACGGCGCGCGGCGGCGTACGCTGGACGGCGGCGTTCACCGAGGTCGCGACGATGAGCGGGCCCCGCCCGCGATGACGCGCCAACAAGGCCAGCGTCGCCATGCGCGCCGAGGCGACCGCGGCCGACGGCGAGACCCGGTCGTAGGGCAGGCAGTCCCATGCCGGAAAGACGAGAGTCGGAATATCGGGCGCGAAGAAACGGAGCGCTTCGGCCATCGCCGCCGCGCGAGCCCCGTCGCGGGCGATATGGACGACGAGCCCGCCGCGCGCGCGCGCCGCCGCCGCGACGGCCATGGCGTCGGCGCCCTCCGGCGCGCCGTAGACGTCGAGCGCGCCCTTTGCGCTCCAGGCTTCCTCGGCGCTGATGCGGGCGGTTCCGGAGATCACGGTCATGAGGCGAACAGGCCCTGCTGAAACGCAAAACGCGCGAACGCCGGTTCGGCGATCGCGGGCGCGCACAGGTAGCCGTCGGCGCGGCGAAGTTCAACCTCGCCCGCTCGGCTGCTGTCGGAGGCTGGCGGAGACGTCGTAGGCGCGCAGCTTCTCGAAAACCGGACCGCGCGCTTGCGCCGGCGCGGGCGCCTCGCCCGTCGCCCAGGCGTAAAGATCGTGATCCGGCAGGGCGAGCAGCGCCTCGAATTCGTCGAGCTCGGCCGCGGTCATGTCCGCCAGATGCGCGGCCGCGAATCCGCCGATGACGAGATCGGCCTCCTTGAAGCCGCGATGCTGGGCTCGATAAAGCAGGCGCTTGCGGCGAGCGTCGTCGGGGGCGATGGACATGACCCGGTCATAGCCGCCCGGCGCGGCTTGGACAACGCCGCAAAACGCCGGATAAACCGGCCATGCGGCCTGAGATCCTCAACCCGCTGTTCGCCGACGTGACCGCCCTGCCCGGCGTCGGCCCGAAGATCGCGCCCCTGATCGCGAAAGCGGCGGGGCCGAGGGTCGCGGACGTTCTCTTCACCCTCCCCGCCGGCCTGATCGATCGCCGCGCGCGCCCGAAGCTTGCGGATGCGCCGTTCGGCCAGCTCGCCACCGTGGAGGTGACGGTCGACCGCCACGATCCGCCGCGCGCGCGCCGCCAGCCCTATCGGGTGATCTGTTCGGACGAGACCGGCTTCCTCACCCTCGTGTTTTTTCACCCCAAGGAAGACTATCTGCGCCGGGCGCTGCCGGAAGGGACGCGGCGCATCGTCAGCGGCAGGATCGAGGAGTACGGCGGCGTCCGGCAAATGACGCATCCGGATCATATCGTCGATCCGGAAAAAGCCGGCGACATGCCGTTGATCGAGCCGGTCTATCCGCTGACGGCGGGACTTTCCAATACGCTGATGCGCAAGGCGGTCCGCGCCGCGCTCGCGCGCGCGCCGGTCGTGCCGGAATGGCAGGACGCGGCCTGGCTCGCGCGGCGGGGCTGGCCGGGCTGGCGCGAGGCGCTGCGCGCCGTTCACGCCCCGGAGACGCCGGACGCGCTGGCGCCGACGCGCCCCGAACGCCAGCGCCTCGCTTATGACGAGCTTCTGGCCAACCAGCTCGCCCTCGCCCTTATTCGCCGCGCGCGGATAAAGTCCGCAGGCCGGCCGGTCCGCGGCGACGGGCGCCTGCGGGCGCTGGCGGCGAAGGCTTTGCCCTTCGCGCTGACCGGCGATCAGCGGCGCGCGCTCGAAGAGATCCTCGCCGACATGGCCGCGCCCGAGCGCATGGTGCGGCTCGTGCAAGGCGACGTCGGCAGCGGCAAGACCGTGGTCGCCCTGCTCGCCATGCTGAACGCCGTCGAGGCCGGCGCGCAGGCGGCCATGATGGCGCCGACGGAGATTCTCGCCCGACAGCATCTGGAGTCCTGCGCGCCGGTTTGCGCGGCGGCGGGCGTCGCCGTCGACATGCTGACGGGGCGCGACAAGGGCGCGGCGCGCGAGGAGAAGCTCGCCCGGCTCGCTTCGGGCGAGATTCAGATCCTCTTCGGCACGCACGCGCTGTTTCAGGAAAGCGTCGCGTTCCGCGATCTGGCCCTGGTCGTCGTCGACGAGCAGCATCGCTTCGGCGTGCACCAGCGCATGGCGCTGGCGCAGAAAGGCCCGCGCCCCGACATGCTGGTGATGACGGCGACGCCGATCCCGCGCACGCTCGCCCTCACCGCCTATGGCGACATGGATGCGAGCCTGATCCGGGAAAAGCCGCCAGGGCGCAAACCCGTTCTCACCCGGACGATTCCGGTCGAGCGGCTGCAAGAAGTCGTCGCCGCCGTCCGCCGCGCAGCCGACGCCGGGGAGCAGATTTACTGGGTCTGTCCCCTCGTCGAGGAATCCGACGCGCTCGACCTCGTCGCCGCCGAAGAGCGCCATGAAGCGCTGAAACCTCACCTCGGCGAGCGGGTCGGCCTCGTGCACGGGCGCATGAGCGCGGCGGAGAAGGACGCCGTCATGGAGGCGTTTTACGAGGGCCGGCTGTCCGTGCTGGTGGCCACGACGGTGATCGAGGTCGGCGTCAACGCGCCCAATGCGACGATCATGGTCGTCGAGCACGCCGAGCGCTTCGGGCTCGCCCAGCTGCATCAGCTGCGCGGTCGCGTGGGGCGCGGCGACCGGCGAGCGGTCTGTCTTCTGCTGTACCAGGGCCCGCTCGGCGAGACGGCGAAGGCGCGGCTTAAAATCCTGCGCGAGACGGACGACGGCTTCCGCATCGCGGAGGAGGATTTGCGTCTGCGCGGAGCCGGCGATCTTCTCGGCGCGGCGCAGTCGGGCTTTCCGCAATTCCGTATCGCCGATCTCGCCGCGCATGGCGAGCTTCTGGCGGCGGCGCGCGACGACGCGCGGCTCGTCGTCGAGAAAGACCCGGACCTGAAGAGCGCGCGCGGCGCTGCATTGCGGGTCCTGCTCTACCTCTTCAGCCGCGACGACGCCGTGCGGCTCCTGCGCGCCGGATGAAGCCTGCTATTTATTGGTTTTGGCGCGGAAGAAGGCGCGGCGCGGTTTTTTTTCGGGCTGAGCCTCTTCGACCATTTCCTGTAGCTTTTTCACCGCCGCGTCGGGATCGGCGAACTCCGGCGTCACAAGTCCGATCGAGAAAATCGCCTTGGCCGCGTCCTCGACCGACATCGACAGCGGCCGGATCGAGGACCGCGGCAGGAACAGCAGGAAGCCCGAGGTGGGGTTCGGGACGGTCGGCACGAAGACGCTGACGAGGCTGTCGGCCGCATCCGACAGCCGGTAGCGGATCTCGCCTTTGGTCTCGCCGACGACGAACGCCATCACCCACAGGCCCGGACGGGGATATTCGATCAGCGCGACCTCCTTGAACGAACGCTCCGACTGCTGCAGGGCGGTCTCGAAGACGTTCTTGAAGAAGCGGTAGAGGTTGCGGATGACGGGGATGGAATCGAGCAGGTTCTCTCCTGTCCTGATGAAGGCGCGCCCGACGAAGTTTTTCGCAAAGGCGCCGAGAAGAATGATCGCGACGATGGCGATCAGCACCCCGAGGCCGGGGATGGCGCGCGTGATCGTCTCCAGCGTTCCGCCGCTGTCGGGGATCGCCCGCTTGACGAACGTGTCGAGCCTCGCCATCGGCCCCGTCACGAACCAGTAGACCAGCGCCACGGTGATGCCGATCGGGGCGATCACCACGATGCCGGCGAGGAAGCTCGACCACACATTGCCCCACAGGCTGCGCTTGGGCGGGCGGATCAGCGGTCCGTCCCCGGCGATGCCGCCGCCTGCGGGTTTTTCGGTGCTCTGGCGGTCCGTTTTGTCGTCGGTCATGGGTCTTCTCTAAGCCGGCATGGCGGCGTGACAGCGCCGGCCGCGGCGTCTATTTCATGGAATATAGCATCCGGCGGCGTCGCTCGGTTAGCAGCTTGCGGCTATTACCGCCATGACAAGGTTAACGGGCGCTTGCGGCGCCAAAACGGCAGGAGAGCGATGACTCTGGCCGCAAATCGCAAAGAGTCGGCGAGATGAGCCGCCGCGCCGCTTTCTGGGTCGCCGGAGGGGCGTTTACGGCGCTCGCCATCGTCGCCGCGATCGTCTTTCAGGACGCGCTGACGCGCTCGCTGCTCAACCCCAGCACGCCGTTTCAGGTCTCATCGCCTCCGCCGGCGCCCGATTACGCCGCGCGGGGCGCATGGCTGGTCTGGCCCGACAGGGAGAGCGGGACCGCCGAAGCCGACATCTTCTATATCCACTCGACCACATATTATTCGTCTGAAAGCTGGAACGCGCCGATAGACGACGCTTCAGCCGACGCGGCGGCCCGGCGCGCCGCAGCGCCCAACGAGGTCGGCCCGTTTTTCGGGCTCGGTCGCATCTACGCGCCCCGCTACCGGCAGGCGACGCTGTTCGCTTTCTTCACCCACAAATATGACGGGGTCGCCGCGCGCCGGCTCGCCTATCGCGACGTCCGCCGGGCCTTCGAAGCGTTCCTCAAGACCAGCGGCGCCGAGCGGCCGATCATTCTCGTCGGATACGGACAGGGCGGTCTGCATGCGCTCGGCCTGCTGCAGGACTATTTCCAGGGCGACGAAGCGCTGCGCCGGCGGCTGGCCGCCGCCTACGTCCTGCGGCAGGCGGTTCCGTTGTCGCTGTTCGATGCGCAGCTTGCACGGACGCCGCCCTGCACGGAGCCGGACCAGGCGCGCTGCGTGGTTTCCTATACAGACTTCGAGAAACCCTTCGATGAGGAGATGCGGCGCACGCGGGACCGGTCGATGGTCTGGACGCCGGAGGGCGATCTGATCGCGACCAAGGGCGAGCCGCTCTTATGCGTCAACCCCATCGCCGGGCGCCGGACGCGCGAGCATGTGGGCCCCGCGCAGCATGTCGGCGCGGCGTCCGCGACCGGCCTGCGCCTGGGGGAAACGCCGCCGCCCGTCGCGCGGGCCATCGGCGCGCAATGCGTCGACGGGGTGCTCGTCGTGGACCGCCCGCGCCAGGACTTCCTGCGCCGAAGCGGCTGGTTCGGCGCCAAATGGCGCGTCCAGCATTTCAACCTGTTCTATTTCGATCTCGCCGAAGACGCGAAGCGCCGGCTCGCGGTCCTGAAAGAGCGCCTCGAAAGGGAAGCCCGCTATCTCGATCCGATCGAACAGGCGGTTGAAATCGAAACCAGCCCCGTGAATAAGGTTCCCTCGCCCGAATAGGCCCCGCCCGAACAGTCCGCGCCGCGCCCGCGCCAGAACCTCGAGCCGCCATGAAACCCGTCCGCAAGGTCGTTATTCCCGTCGCCGGTCTCGGCACCCGCGTTCTGCCTGCGACGAAAACGATCCCCAAAGAGCTTCTCCCGGTCGTCGACCGGCCGCTGATCGACTACGTGGTCGCGGAGGCGCGCGAGGCGGGCCTCGAGACCATCGTGCTCGTCACCGGGCGCGGCAAGGGCGCGATCGAGGATTACTTCGACCACGCCTATGAGCTCGAGGCGACGCTTGCGGCCAAGAGCAAGACCGAGCTGCTTGACGAACTCAGGGCCGGCCTGCCCGCCGCCGGCGAGGTCATCGCTACGCGCCAGCAAGCGCCGCTGGGACTCGGCCATGCGGTCTGGTGCGCGCGCGAGATCGTCGGCGACGAGCCTTTCGCGGTGTCCCTTCCCGACGAGATCGTCCCTTCCCGGCCGGGCTTTCTGAAGCAAATGCTCGACGCCTATGCGCGGACGGGGGGCAACATCGTCGCGGTCGAGGAAGTCGACCGGTCCGAAACGTCGAAATACGGCGTCATCGCGCCGAAGGCGCGTCGCGGCGACCTCATCGAAATGACGGGCATGGTGGAGAAGCCCGCGCCTGAAGCCGCGCCGTCCAACTTCCGCATCATCGGACGGTATATTCTGCAGCCGGAGATTTTCGCGCTGCTCGAACGCCAGGAAAAAGGCGCCGGCGGGGAAATCCAGCTCACCGACGCGATGAACAAGCTGAACGGCCGGCAACCGTTCCATGCCTGCGTCTGCAAGGGCGTCATTCACGACTGCGGGTCGAAACTCGGCTGGCTGCAGGCGAACATCGCCCTCGCCCTGGAGCGGCCCGAGTTCGCCGAGGCTCTGAACGCTTATCTGCGCGCGCGACTGCAATAGGCCGCGCCGGAGCCGGGACGGCCCGCTTATCAAGCGGGCGCGCCCGGTCTGCGCTCATGAGGGTTATTCCGGCTTGCGGAACTTGAGCGTCATGCGGTCGGACTCGCCGATCGCCTCCATCTGCGCGCGCAGTTCGGGGTCTTCCCGGCTCGTTCCGAGGGTCGGCGGCAGGCGCCAGACGATATCGTCCGTCGTCGGCTGATCGTTCGGATTGGCGTTGATCTCGCTTGCGCCGACGAATTCGAAACCGGCTTCCTCGAACCTGGCGATCAGCGCGGATTGCTTGAGATAGCCAGCATCGCCGCTCGCCCATTCGTCGGGGCTGTCTTCCGGCGCGCGGTGCTGGACGACGCCGACGATCCCGCCCGGCTTGAGGACGGCGTAGGCGTCGGCGAGGCCCTGGGTCAGAAATCCGCCCTCGTCCTCGAAGCGCGCCATATTATGCAGCGCGCGGATGAAAAGGACGACATCCGCCTTTCCCTCGAACGCCGCCGGCATCGAGCCGAACTGGAAGGCGGAGATTTTCGCGCCCTCGCCGACGGCCTCGCGCATCTGGGCCGGCCAGTCGACGGGCCAGGTGCGCTGGCCTTCGATGAATTCCTCCGTGGCGAAGCCGCCGAAGAGCGGCCACATCTCCATCGCATAGGACGCGCCGATGAGATGGCCGTCCGCGCCGAGATACGGGATGAGAATCTTCGAATACCAGCCGCCGCCGGGCAGGGCTTCGACCACCGTCATGCCCGGCTCGACGCCGAAGAACTGAAGCGTCTCCCTGGGATGGCGCCATTGATAGCGCGCCTTGACGTCGTCCGGCTGCGCGGCGAGGACGGCGTCGAGCTTTTCCTCGGCCATCATCGCCGGTTCGGAAGGCGCCGTCGTCTCGGTTTCCACGGGCGCGGCGGGCTCTTCTACAGGCGTCTCCTGCGAACACGCGACGAGCGCCGCCGCAGCAACGCCGGCAAGCATGTATTTCAGCATGGCTTTATCCCCTTTTCGCTCTCCCGGAGCGCCGTAACGTCCGCGCGGGTCGTGATGAAGACCCCTTGCGTCAGGCGCGGGCGCGCTACAACGCCTTGACGATCTCCTCGCACATCTTCTTGGCGTCGCCGAACAGCATCATCGTGTTGTCGCGGAAGAAGAGCTCGTTCTGCACCCCGGCGTAGCCGGAGGCCATCGACCGCTTCACAAACAGCACTGTGCCGGCGTTTTCGACGTCGAGCACCGGCATGCCGTAGATGGGCGAAGCCTTGTCGGTCTTCGCCGCAGGGTTCGTTACGTCGTTGGCGCCGATGACGAAGGCGACGTCGGCGGTGCGGAACTCCGCGTTGATGTCTTCGAGCTCGAAGACTTCGTCATAAGGCACGTGCGCTTCGGCGAGCAGAACGTTCATGTGTCCCGGCATCCGGCCGGCCACCGGGTGGATGGCGTATTTGACCTCGACGCCGTGCTCCTTGAGAAGATCGGCCATCTCTTTCAGCGCATGCTGGGCCTGGGCGACAGCCATGCCGTAGCCGGGCACGACGATGACCTTGCGCGCGTTCTTCATGATGAAGGCGGCGTCCTCGGCCGAACCCTGCTTGACGGGCCGCGTCTCTTCCGCGCCGGCGCCGGCGCTCGCGTCTTCGCCGCCGAAGCCGCCGAGAATGACCGAGATGAACGAGCGGTTCATCCCCTTGCACATGATGTACGACAGAATGGCGCCCGACGAGCCCACCAGCGCGCCGGTGACGATGAGCGCCATGTTCTCCAGCGTGAAGCCGATGCCGGCCGCCGCCCAGCCCGAATAGGAGTTGAGCATCGAGATCACGACCGGCATGTCGGCGCCGCCGATCGGAATGATGAGCAGGAAACCGATAATGAAAGAGGCGATCGTCAGCCACAGGAAGGTCGTCCACGACTGTTCGCCGGTCATCATCATGCCGATGAAGATGAGGATGAGAAGCCCGAGGCCGAGATTGATCGCATGGCGCGCCGGCAGGATGATCGGCTTGCCGGACATGTTGCCGTTGAGCTTCAGGAAGGCGATCACCGAGCCGGAAAAGGTGATCGCGCCGATCGCCGCGCCGAGCGACATCTCCAGCGCGGACTGCAGGTGGATATGTCCCGGCTCGCCGACGCCGAAGGCGCGCGGGGCGAGGAACGCGGCCCAGGCGATCAGCACGGCCGCCATGCCGACGAGGCTGTGAAAGGCCGCCACGAGCTGCGGCATCGCCGTCATCGGCACGCGCCGGGCGATATAGGCGCCGGGAACGGCGCCGATGGCGATGGCGAGCGCGACGAGGACCCAGGCGCCGAGGCCCTTGTTCTCCAGCACGAACAGGGTGGTCGCGATGGCGATCGCCATCCCGATCATGCCGAAGCGGTTGCCGGCGCGCGAGGTCTCCGGCGAGGACAGGCCCCTCAGCGCCAGAATGAACAGAATGCTGGCGGCGATATAGAGCAGCGCGGGAAGATTTTCGCCCATTCTTTCCCCTATCGCTCTTTCTTCCTATACATGCCCAGCATCCGCTGGGTGACCAGAAACCCGCCGAAGATGTTCACGCTGGCGAGCGCCACGGCGATGAAGCCCAGGAGCTTCGACGTTCCGCCCGCGGCCGAATCGGCGAGGTCGGCGCCGACGGCGATCAGGGCGCCGACGATCACGACAGAGGAAATCGCGTTGGTCACCGACATCAGCGGCGTGTGAAGCGCGGGCGTCACCGACCAGACGACATAGTAGCCGACGAAGATCGCGAGGATGAAAATCGCCAGCAGATAGACGAACTCGGACGGCCCGCTGAGGGAGGCCGCGAGCGCGGCGAGCTGATCGGCGAACGTGCGCGCCTGCTCGGCGGCGGCGGCCGCAGCTTCCGCGTTCGTGGTCGCGTTGGCGGCGGCCGTCTCGGCCGCCTTGGCCGCTTCCTCCGCGGCGCGGGCGGCCTCTTCAACGGTTTCCTTGGTCGCCTGCATGGGCGGGATCCTCCTGTCGAAACTAGCGGCCGCCTGCGTCGGCTTCTCCTCCGCCGCTTTCGGCCGGCGCTCCAGCGGCGACGTCGCCCTCATCAGACACGGCGCTCTCGGCGCCGCCGAATTGCGGGTGGATCGTCCGGCCGTCGCGGGTGAGCGCAACGCCCTTGACGATCTCGTCCTCCCAGTCGACGGCGAAGCGTTTTTCTTCCTTGTCCCAGAACGCCGCGACGAAATTGTAGACGTTGCGCGCGTAAAGGCTCGACGCGTCGGCCGGCAGGCGTCCGGGCACGTTGGTGAAACCGAGAATGATGACGCCGCCGACGTCGACCGCCTCGCCCGGTTGGGAAAGCTCGACATTGCCGCCGGCCTCCACCGCCAGATCGACGATCACCGAGCCCGGCGCCATGGAGCGGACCATCGCCTCGGTTACGAGCTTCGGCGCGGGCCGGCCGGGGATCAGCGCCGTCGTGATGACGACATTCTGCTTCCTGATGTGTTCGGCCACGAGCTCGGCCTGCCGGCGCTTGAAGTCTTCCGACATCTCTCTGGCGTAACCCGCCTCGGTTTCAGCGCTTTTCATCGCCTCTTCATCGACGGTGATAAAAGTCGCCCCGAGGCTCTCCACCTGCTCCTTGGCGGCGTAGCGCACGTCGGTGGCCGAGACGACCGCGCCGAGACGGCGCGCCGTGGCGATCGCCTGCAGGCCGGCGACGCCTGCGCCCATGACGAAGACCTTGGCGGGGGCGATCATGCCGGCGGCGGTCATCATCAGCGGAAAGGCCCGCCCGTAATAGGCCGCCGCGTCGATCACCGCCTTGTAGCCGGCGAGATTCGACTGGGAGGACAGCACGTCCATGGACTGCGCCCGGGTTATCCGCGGCATGAGATCCATGGCGAAGGCTTCGACGCCGGCCGCCGCGCAGGCCTTGACGATCTCCGGCGCGCCGTGCGGGGCCATGATCGCGACGAGCCTGGCCCCCCGCTCCAGCATGGCGATCTCGTCTTCGGTCGGGCGCTGGACCTTCAGGACGAGATCGGCGCCCTTCGCGGCCTCGGCGGCGGAACCGGCGATCTCGGCGCCTGCCTCCTGATACTGCTCATCCGAAAAGCTCGCCCGTTCGCCGGCGCCGCGCTCCACCGCGACGGCCGCGCCGAGAGCGAGGAACTTCCTGACCGTTTCCGGCGACGCGGCGACGCGAGTCTCCCCCGGTCGCGTTTCCTTCAGAACGGCGATTTTCATCTGTCCTCCCGGGGACGGCGGCGCTTAGTGGGAGAAGAAGAGGCGGACGATCCAGAAGACGGCAAGATAGGTCAGCACGCCGGCGAAAAGCGACAGCCAGAAGCCGTTGGCGAGCACGAGATTGGTGAAGAATACGGTCAGCGCCATGGCGAACGGCGCGCCGATTTCGCCGGTCGCCTTCATGATGGATTTGTAGGTTCGCAGATGCTCCTCGGCGTCCTGGTGGCGCTCGATGATGTTTTCCTCCATGTCGCCCGCCCTGTCCTGTTGCTGATCCATGAGGATTTACTGGCTGAATTCAGCCGCTTGAGCAAGTCCCGGCTACGTCTCGCCGATGCTCATATATGTCGCGACGGATCCCGGCGTCCGTGCAGGATTCGAACGACTGCAATGCCGCCGCGGATCTGTTTGTAATAGATTACGTGGCTGCCGGAGGGAAAGGAAAGAACCCCCTCCGCCAGGTCCGGACGCGCCCTGCCCATCGACGGCGTCTTCGCGAGCGCCTGTAGGCGCGTTTCCAGCGCGTCGAGATAGGTTTTCGCCTGCCGCGCTCCCCACCCCTCCAGCGTGTAGGAAAGAACGGAGTCGAGATCGGCCCGAGCCTGCGCCGAAAATACATAGCGGCTCACGACCTGAGGCGCGCGCGAGCGGCCTTCATGACCGCCTCGCCCTCGAGCGTCCGACCCGCCTCTATGTCGGCGAGGCCGCGTTCGATGTCGATCTTCAACAAGGCGAGCTTCGCGCTTAGCAGCTCGTCATATTCTTCCTTCGAGACCACCACGGCGACCGGCTTGCCGTGTTTTTCGACGGTCACGGGCTCGCGAAGCGCGGCGTTGAGCAGCTCGCCAAAGCGATTCTTGGCGTCGACGGCGGCGACTCTGGACATGCTCGGCTTGGCCCATTTTGGCTGGAATAGCTATTTAATCCATATTAGCTCATGTTGCAAATCCGCCCCCTCACGCCCCCACCCGGACCGGCCAGCAGTTGAGAAGCGCGCGCAGGGCCGCGATGAAGGCGATCGGCTGCTCCATCATCAGATGGTGATGAGCGGTAGGGATCGTGATGAAGGGCGAGCGGCCGCGGGTCTGCGCGCGCAGGTGATCGAATCCCGGCCCGCGCGAGAACAGCGACTCCTCGCCATAGATGAAGGCGAGCGGACAGCGCGCGGCGAGGAAAAGATCGCGCTCGAAGTGAATCTCGAAGTTCCGCCCGTGGCTGGGGTCGAACTTCCACGCCCAGCCGGTTCCGCCTTCCGGATGCGGCGCCTGCACGAGGCCCGTCCGGGCTATATAGTCCGCCAGATAGAGCTGGTCGCAAGGCTGGTTGGGCAGGAAGCGGAAGCGCTCGATGGGCTCTTCGATGGTCCGGTAGACTTTCGCCGGCCGCTTGCGCGACTCGTCCTCTCCTTTCGGCCTGTTGATTGTGTAGCCCTCGTCCGGGTCGGGCTCGGCGATCGGGCTGTCGATGATGACCGCGCCCGACAGCCGCTCGCCCCGCCGCTCGACCGCGGCGAGGGTCACCCAGCCGCCGAAGCTGTGGCCGACGACGACCGGCCGGCCGCCCTGCCCGAGCCGGGCGGCGTCGACGACGGCGAACAGCTCGTCGACCGCGCCGTCCATCGTATAGCGCGGGCGCCAGTCCGAATCGCCCATGCCGGAGAGGTCGAAGGCGACGACCCGGTACTGGTTCGCGAAGAACGGCGCGAAGGGCCGCCACCATTCGCGGTGCGCCCGGCCGCCGTGAATGAAGACGAGCCCGCGCCGGCCGACCTCGCCCCAGGCCGACCAGGCGATCTTCGCGCCGCGGACCGAGACCGCGCCCTCCTCCGAAGGCTGTCCCAGCGCCCACTCGAACCAGGCCGGCGCCGGCGGCTTTCGCCCGCCGAGGCCGGCGAGCGGGCGGATATGCTCTTCGTCAGATTTGCTCATGGTCTGCTCTTGCGATGTCGCTGCCTGGCGGCGGGCTTGCTGCATCTGCTAACGCTTCCACGCCTCATAGCGCAGGCCCGACGCCTGGAAAAGCGCGCGGCGCACGCCCGGCTCCCGGTCGGCGGCGCGATCGTTCGGCAATCATTCCTTAACCATGACCCTCAGCGTGCCCCGTAATGAAACGGTTTAAGCGCAAATTTACTCCGTCTCCCTATCGTTCGGAGGAATATTCGCGAAGAACCGGAGACTCCTCCTCAATGGCGAAAACCATACTCATCGTCGACGACGATCCGACGCAGCGCCGCATCATGCGCGGAATCTGCGAAAAGGCCGGCTATCCGGTCCTCCAGGCCGATTCCGGCGAGAACGCGCTTTCGCTGCTGCAAAGCCCGCAAGGGGCGGACGTCAGCCTCATCCTGCTCGACCTGCGGATGCCCGGTCTCGGCGGCATGGAGACGCTCAAGCGCGTGAAATCCATGCGCGAGGAGCTTCCCGTCATCGTGCTCACCGCCCAGGGCGGCGTCGATACGGTGGTGCAGGCGATGCAGAACGGCGCGGCCGACTTCTTCGTGAAGCCGGCGAGCCCCGAGCGCGTCATCGTCTCGATCAACAACGCGCTCAACATGACCACGCTCAAGGGCGAGGTCTCGCGTCTCAAGCGCCAGCGCGAAGGCGCGCTCGGCTTCAAGGATCTCGTGGGCGAAAGCGCCGCGCTCAAGCACGTCGTCCGGCTCGGCGAGCGCGCGGCGGCGTCGAACATCCCGATTCTCATCACGGGCGAGTCCGGCGTCGGCAAGGAGATGATCGCGCGCGCCATTCAGGGCTCTTCCGATCGGGCGGGGCGCGCGTTCATCACCGTCAATTGCGGCGCCATTCCGGCCAATCTCGTCGAGAGCATCCTGTTCGGCCATGAAAAGGGATCGTTCACCGGCGCGACGGCGAGGCATGTCGGCAAGTTTCAGGAAGCCGACGGCGGCACGATCTTCCTCGACGAGGTGGGCGAGCTGCCGCTCGACATGCAGGTGAAGCTTCTGCGCGTGTTGCAGGAGGGCGAAGTCGACCCCATCGGCGCGAAACGCCCCGTCAAGGTTGACGTACGGATCATTTCCGCCACCAATCGCGATCTCGCTGAGGAGGTGAAGAAAGGCGCCTTCCGCGAAGACCTTTATTATCGCCTCAACGTGTTCCCGATCGTCGCCCCGCCCCTGCGCGCGCGCCCCGAAGACATCCCCGCCCTCATCGACCACTTCATCCAGCGCTATAACGCGGAGGAAGGCCGCGACGTGCGCGGCGTCCGGCACGAGGTGCTTGACGTGCTGACGAAATACTCCTGGCCGGGCAACGTCCGCCAGCTCGAAAACGCCGTCTTCCGCGCCGTCGTCCTCGCCGACGGGCCGTATCTCACGGCGGCCGACTTCCCGCAGCTCGCCGCCGAGTTCGAGGCGGCCGGCGTCGACATGGGCCCGCCCTTCGTCGATCATCAGGACGAAGACGAAGACGGCGCAGCCGACGCCCGTTACAGGTCGACCGGCGAGGCCGGCGACAATCCGGTGAGCGTCTTCGACCGGGAAGGAAACCTGCGCACCCTCGAAGAGATCGAACGCGACCTCATCCGTCTCGCCATCGAGACCTATGACGGCCGGATGACCGAAGTGGCCCGCCGGCTCGGCATGGGCCGCTCGACGCTCTATCGCAAGATCCGCGATCACGGCATCGAGGTGAAGCGGGCGAGCTGACCGGCTCGCGCGAAAAGCGAGCGGGCCGGCGCGAACCGTGCGAAACGGCGGGGCGGCGAATCGGACTGCGCAAGCCGCGGCGGGCGTTTGCGGCGCGTTTCGAACGATCCGCCTATTCGCGAATCGCACGGTCGCGCCCCAAAAGGTTGAGCGCGTCCCGCCTGCTCCAAAGCCTTCGCCGCATTTCCTCACGGACGATTCCTCCTTCGAGAAGTCCGAAGAAGGCGATGATACGGCCGCGCCGAAGAGCGGGGATAAGTTTCCCCCTTCCGGGGGATAAGTCCGCTCAGCGCCGGGATTTGGCGTCGAGGCCGACGCATTTGAGCGCGAAGGCGTAAAGATGCGCGCGCTCCTCAAGACGCTCGAAGCGCGCCGCCGCCCCGCCGTGGCCGGCCTCCATGTTCATGCGCAGAACGAACGGGCCGCCGCGCGCGACGCGGCGCAGCTTCGCGATCCACTTGGCCGGCTCCCAATAGGTGACGCGGAAGTCGGCGAGACCGCCTGTCGCCATGATCGGCGGATAGTCCGTCTCGCGAACATTCTCATAGGGCGAATAGGCGCGGATCCAGCCGTATTGCTCGGCGCTCTCGACGGGATTGCCCCATTCGTTCCATTCGGGCGGCGTCAGCGGCAGGCTCGGGTCCGAGACGGTGTTGAGCACGTCCACGAACGGCACCGCCGCGATCACGCCGCCGAACAGATCGGGGCGCATGTTGACGCAGGCGCCGACCAGCAGCCCGCCGGCGCTGCCGCCATAGATGACGACCTTCCCCCGCGCGGCGTATTTCCTTTTCATCAGCGCTTCGGCGCAGGCGATGAAATCCGTGAAGGTGTTCATCTTCCGGTCGAGCTTGCCGTCGAGATACCAGCGCCGCCCGCAGGCCGTTCCCCCGCGCACATGGGCGACGGCGTAGATCATGCCGCGATCGACGAGCGGCAGCACGCTGGAGAAGAAATCGGCCGGGATGGTGATGCCGTAAGAGCCGTAGCCGTAGAGCAGCGCCGGGGCCGAGCCGTCGCGCTTCTGCTTTTTCAGGCGCAGGATGGTGATCGGGACCGCCTCCCCGTCCGGCGCGCGCGCGTGAATGCGCTCGACGACGTAGCGCGACCTGTCGTGGCCGCAGGGCACTTCCTGCACTTTCAGAAGGCGGCGCCTGCGGGTCTTCATGTCGAAGTCGTAGGTCTCGGTCGGCGTCGCCGGCGATTCATAGGCGAAGCGCAGGGTCTGCGTGTCGTATTCGTAGCCCTGATGAAGCCCGAGGCTGTAAGCGGCCTCCTTGAACCTGATTTCGTATTCGGCGCCGTCCGCGGACGAAACGACGAGATGGGGCAGCGCGTCGCGCCGCTCCAGCCGGACGATGTAATCGCGAAAGACCGCCGCCTTGACGATTAAGGTTCCGGGCCGATGGGGAACGAGATCGCGCCAGTTCTCGCGCCCCGGCGCCGCGACGGGCGCCGTCGCGAGCTTGAAATCGACGGCGCCGTCCGCATTGGTGCGGATGACGAAACGCTCGCCCTGATGCTCGACGTCGTATTCGACGCCGGCCTCCCGCGCGGCGATGAGCCGCGGCGCCTCCTCTGACGCGTCCGCCGGCAGGAACCGCGCCTCGCTCGTAGTATGATCGCCGCTCTCGATGAAAATGAAGGCGCCGCTGAGGCTCTTCGATACGTGCAGGAAAAAGCCGTCGTCGGGTTCTTCATAGACGACGCGGTCGGCGGCCGGGTCGGCGCCCAGCCGGTGAAACCTCACCCGCTTCGGGCGCTGGTGATCGTCGCGCTCCACATAGAAGAAGCCTGAACCGTCCGCCGCCCAGACCGCGCCCGACGAGCCGTCGGCGCGTTCGACCCTGTCGGGCAGATCCTCGCTCGTCTCGATGCGCCGCACGCGGATGACGTAGTTCTCCGAGCCGACCCGGTCGACGGCGTAGGCCAGAAGGCGATGGTCCGGGCTGTGCGCGACGCGCCCGATATTGAAAAAGGCGCCGTCGCCCCGCTCCCGATCGCCGTCGAACAGGATCTGTTCCGGTCCGCCCTCGCGCGGCGCGCGCTTGAAGACGGGATACTCCCCGCCTTTGCGGTAGGCCGTCCAGTAACGCCACGGGCCGTCCGGCAGCGGAACGCTTTCGTCGTCCTCCTTGATGCGCGCGCGCATTTCCTCGAACAGCGCCTTGCGCAAGGGCGCGAGATCGGCGACGACCGCCTCGTAATAGGCGTTCTCCGCCTCGAGCGCGGCGCGGATGTCGGCGGGCAGCGCCGACGGGTCGCGCAGGACCTCGCGCCAGTTCTCCGCCCGCAGCCAGGCGTAATCGTCGATGCGGACCTCGCCATGCTGGCGAATCTCCTTGGGCCGGCGCTCGATCGCCGGGGCGGCGCGCGCGCGGGCGGCGGCGAAGGGGTCGGCGTTTTTCATGCGTCAATCCCGAAGCGTTGCTTGCGCCGTCATGTGCGGAAAGACCGGCCCGCGGGCGGGCCGACCCCGTTCGATAGCGCGCCCCGCCGCGCCTGACAAATCCACGCGAGCGCCCCCGGCGCGACGGCTGACGGCCTCGTGAGGCGCGCGCCGGCCGGGAGAAGCGTATGCTGGGCCGGGCAAACGCACGGAGGCTCCATGAACCGCGCCCTTTTCGGCTTCCTCGCTCTTCTCCTCGCCGCCGTCGCCCCCGCAGGGGGCGCGCAAAGGCCCGATGAAGATGCGACCCGCGCGGCCGTGTTCGCCGGCGGCTGCTTCTGGTGCGTGGAGGCGGATTTCGAAAAGCTGCCCGGCGTGATCGAAGCGGTCTCCGGCTATGCGGGCGGGGAGCGTCCGAACCCGACCTATCGCAATCATGAGGGCCATGTGGAGGCGGTGGAGGTGCGCTACGATCCCGGGAGCGTCTCTTACCGGGCGCTGGTCGATTATTTCTTCCGCCATATCGATCCGCTGGACGACGGCGGACAGTTCTGCGACCGCGGCCATTCCTACACGACGGCGATCTTCGTCGCGAACGCGCAAGAGCGCGCCGCGGCCGAGGCGGCGAAGAACGAGGCGGCGGAAATCCTTGGCGCGCCTGTCGTCACGCCCATCCGCGACCGGACGCGATTCTGGCGCGCGGAGGATTATCATCAGGATTATTACAAAAAGAATCCGCGCCGCTATCGGTATTACCGCGCCGCCTGCGGCCGCGACTGGCGCATCGAAAAACTGTGGGGCGGCGACTGACCGGCGCGCAAGACGGATGGCGCGACCGAGCGACCGGCCGTCACGCCGGCTGCTGCTGGGTGATGCAGTGGAACGAGCCGCCGCCGGTCAGCAGCGCCGACGAATCGACCGTGACGACATCCTTGCGAACGGCGAGGCTTCTCAGTATAGCCGCCGCTTCTTCCGCCGCCGCTTCCTCGCCCGTCAGCCGCCCATAGGTCGGCAGCACGAGCGACTCGTTGGCGATGTAGAAGTTCATGTGGCTTGCGGGAACCGGCGCGCCGTCGATCAGCGCCCGGCCCGGAGAGGGAATCTCGATCACCTCGAGCCGGCGGCCCGCCGCGTCCGTCGCGGCGGCGAGAGTCTTGCGGATGGCGTTCAGAACGTCCGCATTCGGATCGTCAGAGCCGGTCGGCCGCATGCAGACGACCTTTCCGGGCGCGACGAAACGGGCGATATTGTCCACATGTCCGTCGGTGTGATCGCCGGCGAGGCCTTCGTCGAGCCAGATCGTCTTTTCCGCGCCGACGGCGGCCTTGAGGACGGCCTCGATTTCGCCCTCAGGCGCGCCGGGGTTGCGGTTCGGATTGAGCAGGCACTGGCGCGTGGTGATGACGGTTCCCTCCCCGTCGACCTCGATCGCGCCGCCTTCCGCGACCAGCCCTTCGAAGCGGCGCAGGCGGACGTTCGCCATGGCCGCGACGATGTCGGCGATGCGATCGTCCTCGGCGAGTTCGTACTTCCCGCCCCAGCCGTTGAAGCGGAAGGCGCTGGCGGCGAGCCGGCCGGCCTCGTCCTTCACGAAAACGGGCCCGGTGTCGCGCAGCCAGATATCGCCGATGGGCGCCTCGCGCGGCCGGACCATGTCGGGCTCAGGCAGACGGGCGCGCATCGCCTCGGCGGCCGCCCGGGCCTCCGCCCCGCGCAGGACGAGCTCGACGCGCTCGCCGCGCGGGCCCGCCGCGCCGGCGGGGAAGGCGACGGCGCGGACGAGGCCTTCCACCTCGCGGCGGGCGGGGTCGAGATCGTCTTTCCACAGATCGGCCGCGCTCGGCCAGCCGATCCATACCGCGGCGTGAGGCGACCATTCGGCGGGCTGGCGGCGGAATGAGAGCATCGAACCTCCGGAGAGCGGGCTGCCGCGCGCCATTGAACGGGCCGCGGGCGCGGGCTATATAGCAAACGCGGTTCAATCCGCGAGAAGGATCTTCGGGGCGGGGTGAAAGTCCCCACCGGCGGTGATGCGGCCAGGCGAAAGCCGGCCGACGAGCCCGCGAGCCGAGCGAAGCCCAGGGCGAGAGCGCCAGGGGCCTCGCAGAGCAGGAGCTGGTGCGATCCCAGCGCCGACGGTGACAGTCCGGATGAGAGAAGGTCCGGCAGGCCGTGCGAGCCTGCGCCGTACGCCATGCCTGACGCGTGGCGGGGTTGCGCAAGCTGTCCGGCGTGCTGTCGTCCCGAAGATCGCAAGACTCGGGACGTTTTTTATGGCCGACGACCGGCGTTTCATGCTTCGCGCCCTCGAGCTCGCCCGCAAGGGCGAAGGCCGGGTCTCGCCCAATCCGCCTGTCGGCTGCGTCGTCGCAAAGGACGGCGCGATCGTCGGCGAAGGCTGGCATGACGGTCCTGGAACCGATCACGCCGAGGCGATGGCGCTGAAGGCCGCCGGAGCGAAGGCGCGCGGCGCGACCGTCTATGTCACCCTCGAGCCCTGCAATCATCACGGGCGCACGCCGCCCTGCGTCGATGCGATTTTGAAAAGCGGCGCGGACGCCGTCGTCTACGCCGTCGCCGATCCGAATCCCCTCGCCGCCGGCGGCGCGGCGCGTCTGAAGGCCGAAGGCGTCGACGTGCGCGCCGGCGTTTGCGAAACGCAGGCGCGCGCGCTGCTGCGCTTCTGGCTGCATTCGCTCAAGAGCCCGCGCCCCTATGTGATCGCCAAATTCGCGACGAGCCTCGACGGCAAGATCGCGACCCCCGGCGGGGAAAGCAAATGGATCACCGGTCCGCTCGCGCGCGAACGGGCGCACGGCCTGCGCCGGTCGGTCGACGCCGTGCTCGTCGGCGCCGATACGGTGATCGCGGACGATCCCGCCCTCACCGTGCGCCTGCCGGAAGTCGCGCCCGTCCAGCCCCTGCGCGTCGTCGTCGACTCGAAAGGCCGCACCCCGCCCGGCGCGCTCGTCTATGATCGCGGCGGGCGCGGCGCGGTTCTGGCGACGACGGCGGCCGCGCCGAAAGCCCGCCGCGCGGCCTATGAGGAGCTAGGCGTCGACGTTCTCGTCCTGCCGGCGGACGGGAAGGGACGCGTCGACATCGACGAGTTGCTCCGGACGCTGAGAAAGCGGGGGCTTTGCAGCGTGCTGGTCGAGGGCGGCGGCGCGGTTCTCGGCTCGTTTTTCGACGGCGGCCTGATAGACGAAGTCTGCGCCTTCGTCGCGCCGGTCATCATCGGCGGCGCCGGCAGGACTCCTGTCGCCGGCGCGGGCGCGGCCCGGCTCGCCGACGCGACCCGCCTCGCCGAGGTCGAGACCGAACGGCTCGGGCCCGATCTGATGATCCGCGGTCTCGTCCGCAAACCGCAGGAGCGCGCATGTTCACCGGCCTCGTAGAGGAGATCGGGACCGTCCGCGACGTCTCCCGCCAGGGAAGCGGCTATGCGCTTGCGGTCGGCGCGCGCGAGACGCTTGAAGGCGTGAAGCGCGGCGATTCCATCGCGGTCAACGGCGCGTGCCTCACCGTGACCGATTTCGACGCCGACAGCTTCTCCTTCGGCCTCGCGCCGGAGACCCGCGCGAAGACCAATCTTGCGGACCTGCGCCCCGGCGCGCCCGTGCATCTCGAACGCGCCGTCCTGCCCTCGACCCGTCTCGGCGGCCATTACGTGCAGGGGCATGTGGACGGAACCGGCGTCGTCAAGGGGTTTCGCCCCGACGAGGACGCGCTGTGGATGACGGTGGGCGCCCCGCCCGCCCTCATGCGCTATATCGTCCCGAAGGGCTATATCGCCGTCGACGGCGCGTCGCTCACCGTGGTTCATACGGGCGCGGACTGGTTCGACGTCACCCTCGTGGCCTACAGCCGGGAAAAGCTCGCCCTCCCGCGCAAGCAGCCCGGCGAGCGCGTCAATCTCGAAGTCGACATCCTCGCGAAATATGTCGAGCGCCTTATCGCCCGCGACGCGGGCGGCGGCGTCTCCCGCGAGTTTCTCGCCGAACACGGTTTCATCACGGAAGGAGCGCGCTGATGCCGATCGCAAGCGTTTCCGAGGCGATCGCCGCCTTCAAGACAGGCCGGTTCGTCATCATCGTCGATGACGAAGACCGAGAAAACGAAGGCGACCTCGCGCTCGCCGCCGATTTCATCACGCCCGAAGCGGTGAATTTCTGCGCGAAGGAAGGCCGCGGGCTCATCTGCTGCGCCATGGCCGGCCGTCTGATCGACAAGTTCCGCCTGCCGATGATGGCCCCGGCGGAGAAGAACGGCGCGCGCTTCGGCACCGCTTTCACCGTGTCGGTGGAGGCCGCGCGCGGCGTGACCACCGGCATCTCCGCCTTCGACCGGGCGCATACCATGCGCACGCTGATCGACCCCGAAGCCGGCCCCGGCGACATCGTCACGCCGGGCCATGTGTTTCCCTTGCGCGCGCGCGACGGCGGCGTGCTTGAGCGCGGCGGCCAGACCGAGGCGAGCGTCGATCTCGCCCGCCTCGCCGGCCTCACGCCGGCGGCGATGATCTGCGAGATCATGAACGACGACGGCACGATGGCCCGCCTGCCCGATCTCGAACGCTTCGCCGCCCGGCACGGGCTGAAGATCGTCACGGTGAAGGCGCTTCAGGACTATCGCCGCGCGCGCGAGACCGGACGGAGCGGGCTCAGGGCCGCAGGGTGAAGGGAATAAAGGAGCGGCCTTTCCCCCGCTCGTCCCGGCGGCGGCCGGGATACGCAATCGAGCCGGACCCACGCCCCGGCTTTCGTCCGGACGAGCGGTATTAAGACGCATACGGAGTTTTGCATGAGTCATCTTTTTGAAGGCCACATGAACGGCGCAGGACTCAAGATCGCCCTCGCCTCGACCCGCTGGAACGATTTCATCGTCGAGCGCCTCGTCGCCGGCGCGAAGGACGCGCTCGCGCGCCACGGCGTCGCCGAGGGAGATATCGACCACGCGATCGCGCCCGGCGCGTTCGAGCTTCCCTTCCTCGCCCGCAGGCTCGCCGAGACCGGCCGCTACGCCGCGATCGTCGCGCTCGGCTGCGTCATTCGCGGCGCGACGGCGCATTTCGATTACGTGGCCGGCGAGGCGGCGAGAGGCGTCGCCGCCGTCGCCCATGATACGGGAACGCCCGTAACCTTCGGCGTGCTGACGGTCGACACAATCGAACAGGCGATCGAGCGCGCCGGAACCAAGGCCGGCAACAAGGGCGCGGAGGCCGCCCTGGCCGCCATAGAGCTCGCCAATCTCGTCCGCGCGATCAAGGAGGCGTAAATGTCAGTCGAGAAGGTCACCGCCCTGAAGGCGCCGGACGAGCGGCCCCGCCCGGGGCGGCAGGAGGCCGAGGAAGCCGTGCGCACCCTCCTCGCCTATTTCGGCGAGGATCCTTTGCGCGAAGGGCTCGTCGACACGCCGCGCCGCTTCGTCGACGCCTATGAAGAGTTTCTCTCCGGCTACGCCGAAGATCCGGTCGCGATTCTCTCGCGAACCTTCGAGGAGGTCGACGGCTATAACGACATCGTTCTGATGAAGAACATCCGGCTCGAAAGCCATTGCGAGCATCACATCCAGCCGATCATCGGCGTCGCGCATGTGGCCTATCTGCCGTCCGACCGGGTGGTCGGCATCTCCAAGCTCGCGCGGGTCGTCGACGCCTATGCGCGCCGGCTGCAAAGCCAGGAGACGCTGACCAGCCAGATCGCGACCGCGATCGAGACCGCGCTCGCCCCGCGCGGCGTCGCGGTGCGCATCGAGGCCGAGCATCAGTGCATCTCGACCCGCGGCGTGCGCAAGACTGACGTCGCCTGCGTCACGCAGACGCTCACCGGCGTCTTCCATGCCGATCCCCAGATGGAGGCGCGCTTTTATCGGCTCATCGGCGTCTGAAAAGGCTTCTGCGAACCGGCGAACGAAAAGGGCGGCCCCGCGGGGCCGCCCTTTCCTTTTGCGCATGGCGCGGTTCTAGAACTCGTAACGCAGACCCACGCGGATGCGGTAGACGGAGTCCGACAGGCTCGGGAAGCTCGACGGGAAGCTCCGGAAAGTGTTGAAGCGATAGACGCAATCGCCTTCGCTCTGACAGACCGTAGCCGGATCATTGCCCGTCAACGCCGTCGCGCCGTCGATCCCGTTCGCCGCGACATCGGCCGCGCTCACGATGTCGGCGATGACGACGCCTTGCGTGTCGAATCCAGGCGCATCGAAACGCGCGCCCCACTTGTCGTTGACGAGGTTGAGCACGTTGAAGATGTCGACGACGAACTTCATGCGGTTGCCTTCAAGCGCCGGCACGCCGAAATCGCCGACGAAAGGCAGGTCCTGCTGGAAGCGGAAGTTCCAGAGCTGGTTCCAGCTTCCGCGCACGCTGTTCTTGTCGAAGATGCTTCCCTGTCCGACGCCGTGCTGTTCGATGAAGTTCTCGAACGCCGCGCCGTCGAAGCCGGAAGCGAAGACGACCCGGGAGTCGGTCGACGCGCCGCCCGACATCGTCGGAATGTAGAGCAGATCGTTGTCGAACGGCGATTCGAAGTTGCCCGCGCGTCCGAACAGCGGGTTCGACGAGGAAACGTCGAAAGTATAACTGAACGGATCGCCCGAGGTGATGACGCCGAACAGATCGAACCGCGTCGTCAGATCCCGGAAGAACTCCTTCTCGTAACCGAGATTGATGTTGAAAGCGTGCCGGGTCTCGAACGGCGCGGTTCCGACTTCCGGATCATTGCGGTCGAACGTGACGAGCGAGCGCCAGTTCGAGACCGCCCGCGAAGACGTGCCCGGCGTCACGCTGTCGACATCCTGGAAGGCGTAGGAAACGTCGAAGTTGAAGCCGTTCTCATACTGCTTGGCGAGCTGGACGGACAGGATATGGCTCCGCCCCCCGTCGGCATTGCCGAGCTCGATGGCGTTGTTGACGCCGAGCGCCTGCAGGTTCGAGTAGATCGGCCGGCCGTCAGGCGCGACGCCGACGGGCAGGCCGAGATCGGTCTGAGCGATGTTGCGCCAGACGAAGTCGTCCTTGATCCTGGCGTACAGATACTGGATCACGAACACATAATCCGAGCCAAGATCGATTCCGCCGAATTTAAGATCGAACTCCTGCGCGACGCGCACCGACCCCTTCCATTGCGAGGGAATCTTGAAATCCGGCGAGATCGTATCGATGAAGGTCGGCGTCGTCGGGTCGGAGGCCGCGACCTGATCGATGAGCGATTGCGGCACGACCGCCGGATCGACGCCGTTCAACGTATCGCTGACGGCGAAAATCTGCGGCTGGAAGGCGTTCGACACCCATACCTGCGGGTTGCCGCCCGAGAACAGGCCGAAACCGCCCGTCACCGTCGTGCGGTCGAGCGGCGTCCAGTTGAAGCCGATGCGCGGCTGTATGATGTCGATCCCGCCGAGATTGTCCGTGTTCGTCCGGCCGAAAGCGGCGAGGAAGTCCTGCCGTTCCGGCGGCGTGTCGTCCTGCAGATAGCGCTCGTAGCGGACGCCGGCGTTCACGGCGAAGTTCGACGTGACTTGCCAGTCGTCCTGGACGAACAGCGAGATTTTATTGAGGCCCCATTCGGCCGCCGCATCGTCCTTGTTGTTGGTCACGACGTTGCGGTAGGTGACGGTCACGCCGTTCCCGCTGAGCAGCTCGGTCAGATCGTCATAGATGAACGTGCCGTTCGAGTCCGACAGGAACAGGTTGCGCAGTTGATAACGTTCGAACTCCCCGCCGAACGTAATCAGGTGATCGTCGAGCTCGTAATCGGCTGAGGCGAACACCTGCAGGCGCTCGTCGTCGAACTCGTTGCCGTGGCGGAAACGGTCGCAGCCGGCGATGAACGTCAGCTCCGACGCGCTCGGATCGATCGCGCCGGCGAAGGCCGGATTGGCGAGCAGCTCGGCGCCGGTGAGGCGCATCTGGATCTCGCCGAAATCCGTGCCGGCCCGGCAGATCTGTCCGCGCATGAAGTCCTTGTAGCCGACGCGCAATGTGGTCGACAGCTTGTCCGTCCAGTCGGAGTAGAGAGCGCCCGCATAGGAATCGAGCTCGACCGGCGTGTCGTACCAGGCCGACGTGAAGCTGAGCGACGAAATCGACGTATCGGTCTCGCGGGTGCGCTGATAGCTCGCCTCGAGCCGGTGATCGTCGTTGATGTTCCAGTCGATCTTGCCGAGCCAGCGCCGGGACGTCTCCGGAATCGCCGTCGAGGTCGGGCGACCGCCCGCGTCGAAGCCCGTGCCGGAGAGAATCACGTCGTTAAGCGCCGAGAAAAGCTGCTCGGCGTTCAGAATCTGGTTCTGCTGGTCGGCGCCGGTGAAGTTCGCAGGCGACGAGGTTTCGAAGTCCTCGAAGCTCAGGAAGAAAAAGAGCCTGTCGCGGATGATCGGGCCGCCTACCGAGAAGCCGTATTCGCGCTCCTTGAAATCGCTGGCCGGCACGAGCACGCCGTCGGAAAGCTCGCCGACGAAATCCGTACCCGAACGATAGTAATAGGCGCTGCCTGTGAGGTCGTTCGTGCCGGACTTGGTCACGACGTTGATGAGGCCGCCCTGAAAGCCTTGCGATTCGACCGAATAGTCGGAAGCGACGACGGACGCCGCTTCGACCGCGTCGAGCGAGATCGGCGAACGGCTGGTGGCGTAGATGGAGCTCGAAAGGCCGAAATCGTCGCCTTGCAGCACGCCGTCGATGGCGAGCGCGTTATAGCGCGGATTGACCCCCGCGACGGAAATGACGCCCGTGCCGGCGCCCTTGTTCACCAGCGGATCGCGCAAAAGCGTGTCGACGAGATCGCGCGTCGTCGAAGGCTGGTTCTGGATGGAGCGCGAGTCGAAGGCCGAGCCGGCGCCGTTGTTGAGATCGACGCGGGCTCTGGGACGGCCGACGACGAGAATTTCGTCCGACGCCTGGAGGCGCGCGAGATTGATCGTGAGGCGCTGGTCGGACCCCGGTTCGAGATACACGCCCCCCAGCGTTTCGGCCTCATAGCCCGGCGCCGTTACGGTGATCGAGTACGGACCGCCTACGCGCAGCCCCCGGCCGGAGAAGGCGCCGGAGCCGCTGGTCGTCGCGCGCGACGTCGTGTTGGACGGTTCGTGGACGATCACCACTTCGGCGCCGCGTACAGGCGCGCCATTTGCGTCGACCACGACGCCGCGAATGCCGGAGTCGGTCTGCTGAGCGAGAACAGGCGTAGCCACGGTCGCAAACGCCGTCGTCAGCGCGACCGATGCGACGCTCGCGTGGAGCAGTCTGGATAATGTCATTTGGATATCCCCAAGTAGATGAGAAAACGCTGAACGCCGACGCGCTGAGCCGTCACGCGCGGCGACGGCGCTGGCCTAAACATTAAAAATAACAGCGCTGTGACAAAGCCTTCCGTTCTTTTTGCATTTGCGAAGGCGTAATGTCGCAACGCCGGACGGAAGGGCGCGGCTGTGGGAATCTTTCCCAGGATTCTCAACATGGTAAATTCGCACGGCGCGCCGGACGCCGCTTCCGGGCGAGCGCCGCCGCGTCGCTTTTCCTGCAGGGTGTTGAAAAAGGGTTACATCCGCTCGGGGACGGCTATGCCCAGCAGATCGAGCGCGCGGTCGAGCTGGCGCCCGACGGCGGCCGCAAGGCTCAGGCGCGAGGCGCGCGTTGCGGCGTCCGATTCGTCGGCGATGCGGCAGGCGGCGTAAAATTTCGAAAACGCCTGCGCCAGGCCGAAGGCGTGCTCGCACAGGAAATGCGGCATCCGCTTCTCAAAGGCCAGGCGCGTCGCGTCGCCGAACGCCAGAAGCGCGAGCGCAAGGTCGCGCTCTTCCGGCGCGACGATGCGAATGGGACCTGGCGCGCCCGCCCCGCGCTCGGCGGCCTTGCGCAGCACCGAGCGGATGCGCACGCTGGCGTAAAGAAGATACGGGCCGGTCCTGCCCTCGAAGGCCATGAAGCGGTCGAGGTCGAAGACGTAATCCGTCGTGCGCGGGCTCGACAGGTCGGCGAATTTGAGCGCCGCGACGCCGACCTTGCGGGCGATGTCGGCGACCTCTTCCTCCGGATAGCCCTCCGCCAGGCCGCCTTCGGCGAGCCGCTCGCGCGCGCGCGCGTCGACCATGTCGATGAGATCGCGCAGCTTGAGGACGCCCCCTTCGCGGGTCTTGAAAGGCCGGCCGTCCTTGCCGTTCATCGTGCCGAAGCCGAGATGTTCGAGCCGGTCGAGCGGGAACAGCCCCGCCCGGTCGGCGGCGCGAAAGACCTGCTCGAAATGCAGCGCCTGGCGCTGATCGACCACATAGAGAATGCGCGCCGGATCGACGGCCCGCTTGCGCTCCAGAATGGTCGCCAGATCGGTGGTGCCGTAAAGGACGCTGCCGTCCGACTTGAACAGGATGAGCGGGGGGACCTCCCTGGCGTCGCCCTCGCGCGCCACGCGGATGATCTCCGCCCCGTCGCTGATTTCGGTCAGCCCCTGCGCGCGCAGCATCTGCGCCAGTTCCGGGATGAACGGATCGGCGTCGGATTCGCCCTTCCACCAGTCGAAGGAAACGCCGAGATCGGCGTATTCCCGCTCGATCGCGGCGCGCGAGACCTCCACGAACTGGCGCCACAGCGCCCGATAGCCCGCGCGGCCGGCCTGCAGTTCGGCGGTGGCCTGGCGCGCCTCCTCCGCGCGGGCGGGGTCGGCCTTGCAGGCGGCGGAGGCCTGCGGATAGAGCCGTTCGAGATCTTCCAGAGCGACGACAGGTTTTTCCGGATACGGCCCGTCAAACGCAGGATCGAAAAACGGCAGATCGGGCCTTTCCCGCCTGAGCTCGGCGATGAGCTGGCCCATCGGCAGGCCCCAGTCGCCCAGATGCACGTCGGCGTAGACCGCATCCCCGGCGAAGCGGAACAGCCGCTTCAGCGACTCCCCGATGATCGCCGAGCGCAGATGGCCGACATGGAGCGGTTTGGCGACGTTCGGCCCGCCATAGTCGATGACGATCGTCTCCGCTTCATCCTTGCGCCAGCCGCCGCAGCCTGAATCGCCCGCCAGAGCGTCGAGCTTTTCGGCCAGAAAGGCGTCGCGCAGCGTGAGATTGATGAAGCCGGGCCCCGCGACCGCGACGCTTTCGAACGCCGGATGAGCTTTGAGCCCGCCGGCGACGGTCTCGGCCAGGGCGCGGGGGTTCTTCTTCGCCGCCTTGGCCGCCGCCAGCGGGCCGTTGCACTGAAACGGCGCCAGATCCGGCCGGTCGGAGGGGCGCACGCGGCCCAGGGCCGGATCGAGTCCGGCCTTCGCGAACGCCGCCCCGACGATCGCAGACAGCTCGTCGGTCAGGGTGAGCGTCATTGCAGATTCGGGAACTTCAGGCTCTTGCCGGAGCGGTTGAAGATCGCCTGCTCGGGCGTCAGCGCGAAGCCGACGACGACCTCGAAATTCGTGCCGGAAGTGTTCTCGCCCGCCCGGGGAATCACGATCTTGCGGATCTTCTCCTCCGCCAGCCGCACCGGGCGGTTGTCGTCGAACTCGACTGGGATCGTAAATTCGGCCTTCTCGATCACCTCGAGATCCTTGCGCGTGACCGCCACGAAATAAGTGAAGGCGTGCTTGCGCTCTGCCCCTTTCGGGCCGCGCCCGAAGGCGAAATCCACCGTCAGGCTCGCGTCGATCGGCTTGTCGGCGTAGTACCGGCAGGCGAGATCGACGCCCAGAATCTCGGCCGTATAGGCGACGTTTTCGAGGGTCTGCTCGCCGTCGAATTCTATGGCGCGGGCCGCGTCGGCCAGCACCACGACGTTCGGGCAAGGCGCGGGATTGCGCTCGCGCGCGGCGCGTGACCGGTCGGAGGCGCAGCCGGCCGCCAGCGCGGCGGATGCGGCGAAAAGCGCGAGCGCAAAGCCTTTGTTCATCGACCCGAACCTCTATATCTGCCGTAAAGATTTCCTGCGCGCGCCGCCGCGGCGCCGCATCCGCGCCTGCTTCGGCGGGCATCGTCGTAGCGTTTCAGGGCGGTCCGCGCAACGGCGGACCCCGATGGCGGTCCGGGGAAGGACCCTTTGGCGGGAGCCGGTATGATCGCATCTTCCGCGGATAAGAGCGGGCGAGCCCGTCTCGCCGTGCGCCTCGCCGCGCCGCGCGGATTCTGCGCCGGGGTGGAGCGGGCGATCCGCGCCGTCGAGGACGCGCTCGCGGCGTACGGACCGCCGGTCTATGTCCGACACGAGATCGTCCACAACACCCATGTGGTCAATCGCCTCAAGGCGATGGGCGCGGTCTTCATCGAGGATCTCGACGCGGCGCCGGCGGACAGGCCGGTGGTTCTCTCCGCGCACGGCTCGCCGCGCGCCGTCCATGACGCCGCAGCCGCCCGAAACATGCATGTCATCGACGCGACCTGCCCGCTCGTTCAGAAGGTCCATGCCGAGACCCGCCGAAACGCGGCGCGGGGCCGGCACGTGCTGCTGGTCGGCCATGCAGGCCACCCCGAAGTGGTCGGCACGATGGGGCAGGCTCCCGAAGGCGCGGTGACCCTCGTCGAGACGTGCGCGGACGCCGAAGCCGTCTCGCCGCCTGCGGGCCCCCTCGCCTATGTTACCCAGACGACGCTTTCGGTCGACGACGCGGCGGAGATCGTCCGCATCCTGAAGAGGCGTTTTCCCGCGATCGAAGGTCCCCGCCGGTCCGACATCTGCTACGCCACGTCGAACCGCCAGGCGGCGGCGAAGCGCATCGCGCCCGGCGCCGATCTGGTCGTCGTGATCGGATCGCCCGCCTCCTCGAATTCGCGCCGGCTCGTCGACACGGCGCTGGCGGCAGGCGCGGCGCGCGCGATACTCCTCGACGCGCCGGAGACTTTCGACCTCGACTCGCTCGAAGACGCGCAGACAATCGGGCTCACGGCCGGGGCCTCCGCCCCGGAGGTCCTCGTCGAGACGTTTCTTGCACGCCTGGCCGCCCGGTTCCGCCTGACGATCGAGACCGTCGAAGCCGCCGCCGAGGACGTCGTCTTCAAACCTGCCATGATGGCGGCGGGGTAGCGCCGGTGGCGGTCTACACCCATGTCGACGAGGCCGAGGCGAAGGCGCTGCTCGGGCGTTACGACCTCGGCGGACTCCTCGCGCTGCGCGGCGTCGCGGAAGGCGTCGAGAACACGAATTACGTTCTCGATACGGAGCGCGGGCGTTTCGTGCTGACATTGTTCGAGCGCCGCGTCCGCAAGGCCGATCTGCCCTATTTCCTCGCGCTCATGAGCCATCTGGCCCGAAAGGGCGTCCCGGCGCCGAACCCGATTCCCGATCGCGAGGGAACCGCCCTGCAGAACGTTTGCGGCAGGCCGGCGGTGATCATCTCCTTTCTCGAAGGGCGGGCGAACATGCGCCCCGGCCCCGCGCAATGCCGTCAGGCGGGCGCGCTTCTGGCGCGGCTCCATACGGCGGGCGCGGATTTTCCGCTGCATCGGGCGAACGATCTGGGACCGAACGGATGGCGCGCGCTGGCTGAACGCTGCGCGGGACAGTCCGGGCGTTGCGCGCCCGGTCTCGACGCGCTCATCGCCGAGGAGCTTTCGGCGCTGGCCCGCGCCTGGCCGCAAAGCCTGCCCGCCGGCGCCGCGCACGCCGACCTTTTTCCGGACAACGTCTTCTTCCGGGACGGCGCGGTGTCCGGCGTGATCGATTTCTATTTTGCGTGCACGGAGTTTTACGCCTACGACCTTGCGGTATGCCTCAACTCATGGTGTTTTCTGGACCGCAGGTGGAGCGCCGATAACGCGGCGGCGATGATCGCAGGCTATCGGGAGATTCGCGCGCTTTCTTCGGCGGAACGCGCCGCCCTGCCGATTTTGCTGCGCGGCGCGGCGCTGCGTTTCCTGCTCACCCGGCTTTACGACTGGCTCAATCAGGTGGAAGGCGCGATCGTGAAAGTGAAAGACCCCCTGGAATATCGGGACCTTCTGATCCTTCACCGGGCCGCCGCGCCGAAGGGCCCTGAAGGGTTGGCGTCATGATCGAAATCTACACCGACGGCGCCTGCGCGGGAAATCCCGGACCGGGCGGATGGGGCGCGCTGATCCTTGAGAACGGCCGCGAGCGCGAACTCTATGGCGGCGAGGCCGAGACCACCAACAACCGCATGGAGATGACCGCCGCCATCGAAGCGCTGCGCGCGACGTCGGGGCCTGTCGTTCTCTACACGGACAGCCAGTATCTCAAGAACGGCGTCGCCGACTGGATGAGCCGCTGGAAGCGCAACGGCTGGAAAACCGCCGACAGGAAGCCCGTAAAGAATCAGGATTTGTGGCTGGCGCTCGACGAACTCCTCGCCGGTCGCGAGGTGGAATGGCGCTGGCTGCGCGGCCATGCCGGAAACGCCGGGAACGAGCGCGCCGACGCGCTCGCCCGGCGCGGGCTGGAGACCGTCGCAGTCTAGAGCTGCGTAAGCAGATGCTCGGCGCTCGACACCTTGAAAGCGCCCGGCTCCTCGACGTTCAGCACCGTGACGACGCCGTTGTCGATGATGGCGGAAAAGCGTTGCGAGCGCTCGCCCATGCCGAAGCCGGTTCCGTCCATGGTCAGGCCGAGCGCGCGCGCGAACTCGCCGTTGCCGTCGCACAGCATCTCGATCTTGCCGGCCGCGCCTTGCGACTCCGCCCAGGCCTTCATGACGAACGCGTCGTTGACCGCCATGCAGACGATCTTTTCGACGCCCTTCTTCTTCAGCTCGTCCGCTTTCTCGATGAATCCCGGCAGATGCTTGGCCGAACAGGTCGGCGTGAATGCGCCCGGAACGGAAAACAGCGCCACCTTGCCCTTGCCCAGCACCTCGGCCGTTTCGGCCTTCTGCGGACCGTCGGGCGTCGCAAGCATCACCGTCACATTGGGTATCTTGTCGCCGGTGGAAATAGCCATGGAAACTCCTTCAGGTTGCAAGCGGCGATACCGTACATAGGACGCGCGCGCGCCCGCGTCCATGCGCCGCCGGCCGGCCGCCGCCGGCTTGTGTTCGCCGGGGGAGCGGCCTAGCTTCCAGACATGGCCGGGGAGAAGACATCTTCTGAAAAGCGCCGCGACGAGGAGCGAGACTTTCTCGCCGGACGGCTTCTCATCGCGATGCCGAACATGACCGATCCGCGCTTCGAGCAGTCGGTGGTCGTCATGTGCGCGCATGACGCCGACCACGCCATGGGCGTGATCGTCAACAAGCCGTTGGCCAATGTCGAACTGGGCGATCTTCTCGAGCAGCTCGAGATCGATCCGCGCGAAGGCGCGGCGGGCGAACTCGTCTTTTTCGGCGGCCCGGTGCAGACTGACCGGGGCGTGGTGCTGCACACCCTCGACTATCGGACGGAGACGACGCTCGAGATCGCGCCCGGGATCGGCCTGACCGCGACCCGCGACATTCTGGTCGACATCGCCGGACGGCGGCGGGAGCGAACGCCGCCGTCTCGGTTCCTCGTGGCGATCGGCTATGCGGGCTGGGGGCCGGGGCAGCTTGAAGACGAGATCGCGATGAACGTCTGGGTCCATGGCGACGCCGAAGAGTCCATCGTGTTCGCCGCCGATCCCGCTTCGTCATGGCGCGCCGCGCTCGAGCGCCTTGGCGTGACCGCCGCCAAGCTGTCGCCCGAATGGTGGTCGCCGCGCGCGGACGACGCGCCGCTGAATTAACTCAACGCGGAGAGAAGTCATCGCAGATCGCCGGCCCAGGCCGGGCTTCGGCCCGTTTCCGCTGCGGGTCGTTTCGGATCAGGCGCGGCGTTTTCGGCGCGAGCTTTCGGCGCCGGCTCGCCGAGGGCGAAGCCCTGCCCGAGCGCGCATCCGGCCGCGCGGGCTGCGTCGGCCGCTTCCTTCGTCTCCACCCCTTCGGCGATCACCGTCATGCCGAGATCGCGGCCGAGGCCGGCCATGGCGCGCACGATCTTGTCGGCGCCGCCGTCTGCGCCCAGTCCGGCGACGAAGGATTTGTCGATCTTGAGATAATCGAACGCGAAGGCGCGCAGATTGCTGAGCGAGGAAAAGCCCGCGCCGAAATCGTCGAAGGCGAGCGCGGCGCCCGCTTCCTTCAGCGCCTTGAACAGGCGCGTGGCGGCCGCCTTGTCCGAAATCGCCTCGGTCTCGGTCAGCTCGAGCACGAGCGATTTCGGGGCGAGGCCGTGCTCGGCCATGACCGCCCGCAGCTCTTCGGCGAAGGCGTCGTCGAGCTGCGCGAGCGAGGCGTTGAAGGCGACGAAAAGATCGTCGCGGCCGAGCGCGCGCTTTTGCTCGGCGAGATAAGCGGCCGCCTCCCGCAAGGCGAAGCGGGCGAGCGCGCCGCCGCGTCCGGCGGCGTTGGCGGCGCGCACCAGCGCTTCGGGCGCGGCTTTCTCCGCGCCGTCCTCGCCGCCGCGCCAGCGCGCCAGCGTTTCGAAACCCGCGACGCGGCCGCTTTCAAGGTCGACGATCGGCTGGAAATCGGCCTGGATTTCGCCCTTGGCGAGCGCATCGGAAAACGAAGCGGCCAGGGGATCGGCGTCCTTCGCCGGACGCTTTTCCGCAGCCGTCGCAGGCGGCTCCTCGATCTGCTCGATAAAGACGACGAGACGTTCGATCTCGCCCGACGGCTCGACGGCCCGCGCGCCGCGGAAGCGCGCGCGCCGCCCGTTCTTCAGACGCAGCACGGCGTCGAACGCGCCGTCGCCTTCCTCGCGCGCGAGCACCGTACGGCGATAGAGCGCGGCGTCGTCAGGATGAAGGAAGCCGACTATCGCTTCGGGATCGCCGAGATTCGCCGCCGCGTCGCCGTTCTTCGCGCCCAGGACGGCCTCAAGCGCGCGGCTGTGATGCGTCCGCCCGGGCATCCAGTCCCAGACCGCCACGCCGGCGTAGTCCAGCACCTGCGCCAGCCGGGTTTGAGACAACAGCAGGTCTTCTTCGTCGCGGGGCTGGCTGCGCCCCTCGCCTTCGCCGGATGTCGCGGCTGCTTCCTGCCGACGGTCGTCTATCGAGTCCGCCGCTTCGAAAGCCCGCAAACCCGTCTCCGCGACTACGTTGCGCGCGCGCCCTCCCGGCGCGCCGTCGGTGAGCGCGACGATGCTGGCGGCGAGCACGCCGAACGCGAACAGGGCGTGCGGGGCGAGCGTGTTCGCGCCGGGGCCGAACGCTGCGAGCGCGGCCGCGCCCAGCGCGACGATCGCCCCCGGCAGCACGAGACGCGCGCCCGGATCGCGCAGCGCCTGAGACACCGCGAGCGCGACGGCGAAAACGCCGACGCCCGCGAGCCCGAAGCGCATGAGCCCGCTCGCATCGCCGCGCCCGACCAGATTGATGATCCCGAGCCCCGCCAAAACCAGCGCGCCGGCGAACATCAATCCGCCGAGCAGCGCATTGTCCCGCGCCGCGCGCACGGTCGTGGAAAGGAAGAGAATCGCCGCAGCGGCGAAAAGCCCCTGCAGCAGCACCATCGCCGCCGGCGGCGCGGCCGGCGACAGGCCGAGCCAGGCGAACTCCAGCGCGCCGGCGAAGACCACCATGGCGAGCGCGCAGGCGGCGGCGGCGCTGCGTCGAAACACGGCGTAGCCCGCCAGAAACGCCGCGCCGACCACGAAAGCGCCGGCGATCGCGCCCTCTCCCAGACCCGCCATGCCCGCGAACCCGGCGGTCGGACCGCCGCTGACGGCGACAAGCACGTTAGCAATCATCCTCGCCCCAAACCCCTTGCAGCGACACCGCTCCCTTCAGCCCCGGCCTGCGCCGGCGCGCTTTCACGCAAAATCGCATCAGGCGGTCGCGCGACGCCGCCTCTCCCGCGTCGCCGCGCCCGGTTTTGTTATATTGTTTCGCGGCGGACTCCATCGCGCAAGTCCCGAATCGATTCGCCCCGCGCCTAACGCATTTCCATGACGCTGCAATGTTCGCGCCGGCGCGCGCGATCCGCAGCGATCGCGGCGTACAGGAGATGGTCTCGCCACGCCTCGTTGATCTTCAGATAAGCGCGCGCATAACCCTCCCGCTGGAATCCGCATTTTTCCAGCAGCGCGCGCGAAGGGGCGTTCTCGGGCTGGCAGGCGGCTTCGATGCGGTTGAGGCGCATCGTTTCAAAAGCATGATCGAGAACGGCTTCGAGCGCCGCGCGCGCATAGCCGCGGCGCAGATACGGCGCGCCGATCCAGTAGCCGACGCTGGCCGCTCGCGCCGCGCCATAGCGAATTTTGGAAAGATCGATTCCGCCCACGAGCGTTCCGTCCTCGCGCCTGCATATCAGGAGCGGCAACGCGCGCCCGCGGCGGATGTCGCGCCATTGATTTCGAACCCTGGCGCGAAACGCCGCCGGAGTCAGGTCCGCCTCCGTCCAGGCCGGCTCCCAGCGCGCCAGATGGGCCCGGCTCTCGCGGCGCAGATCGGTCCAGCCTGAATAATCGGCATACTCGGCGACGCGCAGCGCGACAGGATCGCGCACGAGCATGGGGCCGTCAGGCGGCTTCATGGCGATGTCGAGAAGCACCATCAGGCGCGGCCGCTCTCGCCGGGTTGACGCTGCCCTATTGGCGCGACTCCAGGCGCGTTCGTCAACTGCTGGAAAGCGGCGCGCCGATCGCGGCGGCGAGCCGGGCGAAATCGCCGGGGCCGACGGCGGCGAGCGAAGGCGGCCCCGCCTCAAGGGCCCGGCCGGCGCAGCGGCGCATGTCCGCCGCCGTCGTCGCCTCGATGCGCGCGCGCAGCTCGTCCGGCGGAACGATGCGGCCATAGGCGAACAGATGCGCCGCCGCCGCTTCGATGCGGTTCATGGGGCTTTCAAGCCCCATCAGCAGGGTCGATTTGAGCATGGCGCGCGCCCGCGCCGCTTCCGCCTCGCTGAAGGACTCCGCCGCCTTTTCAAGCTCGCCGCGCATGAGCTTGAGGATCGTCTCGGCCTGCGCCGGATCGGCGCCGGCATACGCCCCGACGACGCCCGTGTCGTCGTAACAGTCGGCGTAGGCGTATACGGAATAAGCAAGCCCGCGCTCTTCGCGGATGACCTGGAACAGACGCGACGCCATCCCGCCGCCGAACGCTTCGGCGAAAACGCGCGTCGCGAAATAATCCTCATGTCGGACTGAGACGCCGGGAAAGGCGACGGCGAGATGAATCTGTTCGATATCGCGGGCGTCGCGCCGCGCCCCGCCCGTATAGGCCGGCTTGGCCCGCGCCGGGCGCGGCGCGGGCGCCTTGAGTTCTGCGAAATGCCGCTCGACGAGCGCGAGGAACCGGTCCGGATCGACCGCGCCGGCCGCGGCGACGACGAGATTTTCCGGCCCGTAGAGCCGGTCCATGAACGATCTGAGCCGCGCGCGATCATGACTGCGCACGGTTTCGAGCGAACCCAGGATGGGCCGGCCCAGAGGCTGGCCGCGGTAAACTTCCGCTTGCAGAATGTCCATGACGGCGTCGTCGGGCGAGTCCCACGCCTCGCCGATCTCCTGCGCAACGACCTCGCGCTCCTTGGCGAGCTCGCCCTCGTCGAAAAGCGGGTCGGTCAGGATGTCGGCGAGAATGTCGAACGCGAGCGGAACGTCGTTCTTGAGGACGCGCGCGTAATAGCCCGTACGCTGATAGCTCGTCGCCGCGTTGAGATAGCCGCCGACCGATTCGATCTCCTCGGCGATCGCCCGCGCCGTGCGGCGCGTCGTGCCCTTGAACGCCATGTGTTCGAGCAGATGCGCGACGCCGTTCTCCTCGGGCGCTTCGTCCATCGCGCCGGCGTCGGCCCACACGCCGAGCGCGGCCGATTCGAGCTCCGGCATGGGATCGACCGCGACCCGCACGCCGTTGGAAAGGACGGAAACCTGCGTCATCGCCCGCCCCCGGCCTGCTCTATCATCGCCTTGACGGCGTCGGCGGAAGCGGGCGCGCGTTCGCAGCGTTCCGGTTTCGCGAACAGATCGCCGACATGCGCGGGCAGCGGCGGGCGCGCGCCGGCCGCAGATTCGACCGCGTCGGGAAACTTCGCCGGATGCGCCGTAGCGAGCGTGACGACCGGGCCGGAAAGCCGGCCGTCCGCGCGCGCCTTGCGCATCGCGGCGAGGCCGACGGCCGTATGCGGATCGACGAGAACGCCGGACGCCTTATGGAGCCGGGCGATCTCTTCGCACGTTTCAGCTTCGCTCGCCCGCTCCGAGATGAAATCGGCGCGTATCTCATCGAGCCACGCCGCGGGAATGTCGCCCGCGCGTTTTTTCGCGAAGGCTTGCATGAAATCGCGGATCGCCGCCGCGTCGCGGCCTGAGGCTTCGAACAGCAGCCGCTCGAAATTGCTGGCGATCTGAATGTCCATCGACGGGGATATGGTCGGCGTGACGGCGCGCGGCGCGTACCGGCCCCGGCTCAGCGCGCGGTGCATGATGTCGTTCTCGTTGACCGCGACGCACAGCCGCCCGACAGGCGCGCCCATGCGTTTGGCGGCGTAGCCGGCGAAAACGTCGCCGAAATTGCCTGTGGGCACCACGAAGGACGGCGCCGCTTCGACGCCCTCGGCGCGCAGCATCGCGATCGCCGTGAAATAATAGACGGTCTGGATCGCCAGCCGCGCCCAGTTGATGGAGTTCACCCCGCTCACCGAATGGCGGGCGCAAAAGTCGCAATCGGCGAAGATCTCCTTCACCACGCGCTGGCAGTCGTCGAACGTTCCGTCTACGGCTATATTGCAGATGTTCGGATCGTCGGCGGTCGTCATGAAACGGCGCTGCACTTCGGAGATGCGCCCCTCGGGATGCAGGATGAAGACCTCGACGCCGGCGCGCCCGCGGAACGCCTCGACCGCAGCCCCGCCCGTGTCGCCCGACGTCGCGCCGATGATGGTCGCGCGCCCGCCGGCGTCGCGCAGCGCCCGCTCGAACAGCAGCCCGAGGAGCTGCATGGCGACGTCCTTGAAGGCGAGCGTGGGCCCGTGGAAGAGCTCGAGCAGCCAGTCCTCTTCGCCGATCCGCCGCAACGGGGCGACCGCCGGGTCGGCGAATCCCCCATAGGCTTTCGCGGCCATCGCGCGCGTCTCCTCCCCCGACAACCAGGGCGCGACGAAAGGCGAAAGCGTCAGGCTCGCCGCCTCTGCGAAAGAGGCGCCTTTCAGCCGGTCGATGAAATCGCCGCCATGGCGCGGCCAGGCCTCGGGCAGGTAAAGCCCGCCGTCAGGGGCGAGCGCGGCGAGCAGCGCCGCCCGGAAATCGACGGCCGGGGCCTCTCCTCGCGTGGAAACATAACGCACGTCAGCGCACCTCTGTCGGGACGAATGGTCGATCATACGCGAAAGCGTCACGCAGGCAGGTCGCAGATCAGGAACTTTTGTTCAAGCGCCCCGCCGACGACCACGATGTCGCCCAGCCGCGCCGCCGCGGTGGGCGCGGCGAGCCCGCGCCCGTCATCGACGAACACCGGTCTCGGCGATACGGCCAGGTCCGCCATGTGGTCATAACGCAGCACCAGAGAGCGCGCGTCGCCGGCGCGCCGTTCGCGGTCGGTCGCGCGCGGCGCCGGTCTCGACGCCGCGATCCAGAGCGCGCCGGTTCCGTCGATATTGATGTTGCGCACCGGCGCGCCCATCGGCGCGAACATCACGGGCGCGAGCGCGCCGGTGGCCGCGTCGCGATCATAGATGCGCAGGCCGCGGGCCGCAGTCTCGGCCGCGTAAAGCCTTCCGCCGTCGGGGCTGAGCGCGATTCCGTTCGCGAAACGCAGACCTTCGGCGCCCGCCCGCCATGCGACCCCGTCGAAATGCAGGATCAGTCCCGAGGCGACGCCCAGGAGATAATGGAGACGGCCGAGCGCGCTGTTCCGCCCCGGCGCGGCGTCGTTGGTCACATAGAAGGCGCGCGGCCCGACCGCCGCGACGTCGTTTGGGCTCGTCAGGCGGCGCTCGACGAAGGTTTCGAGGTGACGAAGGTCGCCGCCCGCCGTCACGTCGTACAGCTCGACGGCGCGGGCCGCCGCATTGGCGACGAACAGCCGGCGCGTCTCGCCGTCGTCGTAGAAATAGATCCCGACAGGCTCGAAGATTTCGGGAACGCCGCCGGTGCGGTCGCGCCAGGCGTCCGCCGCCAGCGGATCGTCCAGCGAAAAGACATATATCGCGCCGCGCGCGCCGGGCTCCGGCGCGCTCCTGTCGAAGGACGAGACGAAGATGCGCCGCCGCGCCGGGTCGATCTGGAGATCTTCCGGACCGGGCACGCCCGAGACCGGCGCGCACGCCTGAAAGCCTTCAACGGCGCCGAGCCCGTCCGGGGCGAAACTCCGCTCGCGATGAACCAGCCAGGCGCCGAGGGCGACCGCGGCGGCGAGGCCGAACACTGACAGAACACGTTTCATACTGCGCCGCTTGTCGGCCTCGCTGGCGCGCCTTGAAGGTCCGGCTGCGGCGCGCCGTCGCGGCGGTATATCAACCGGCGGCGATCGCCGCCACCCTCGGGACGGGGCGGACTTGCCATTCAGCCGCGCAGCGCGTATAGGCGCGCGTTCCGAACGCCCCCCGCAGATTCCGCATAAGGTCCGGCCATGAAGAAGGACATCCATCCCGACTATCACCCGATCAAGGTCGTCATGACCGACGGGACGACCTTCGAAACGCGCTCGACCTATGGCGAGCCGGGCGCGAGCCTGCATCTCGACATCGACCCGAACAGCCATCCGGCGTGGACGGGCGGCCCGCAACATGTCGCCGACCGCGGGCGCGTGTCGAAATTCAACCAGAAATTCGGCAAGTTCGGCCTGACCAAAAAGTCGTGAGGGTCGAACGCGCGCCGCTGGCGTCCGCCTAGAGCTTTTGACCGAAGGCGTCGAACAGCGCGCGCTGCTGGGCGGCCGCGTCGCGCACGCGCGCCGGCGCGCGATCGTCGCCGAATATCTCCGCATCGATCCGCGCGATCCGCGCATATAGCTGGCTGCTTTGTTCGGCGAGCGTCATGAGCTCTTCCGGCAGGCCCAGCTCGCGCATGTCGCCCAGGGGCAGGCTTCGCTGCGGCAGGCGGTATTTCTCGTCCCGGGCCTCGGCGAGCGTCATCTCCCCTTCGCGCACCGCGCGCAGCACCAGAAGCCATGAGGCGATCTGCATCAGCAGGGTGGTGAGCTGCATCGACGCGCTGGCGTAGGCGAGCGCGGCCGAGCGCGACAGATGCCGCGAGGCGTCCCGGCCTGCGCCGTCGAGATAGTTCGCCGTCAGCTCCACCAGGCCCATGCCCTCGCCGAAGGCCTTGGCGAACAGCTCCGAACGGACGAATACGCCCGCCGCGCTTTCTTCTTCCTCAGGTTTCAGGTTCGCAGCCACCTCGCCCCTCGTTTTGCGCCAGCATGCAGACCGCATGCTGCTGTGACAATCGGAATTGCGTTAACAGGGGCAGGTCGTCAGGGCCGCCCGCCGCGCTCGCCTCTCGGAAGATCGGACAGCAACGCTCATGCCATCCCTCCTGAAGAACGGGTCCCAAGAGCGCGTCGTCGCAGGGGCGGACGGCTGTCGCGGCGGCTGGATCGTCGTGCTGCTGGAGCTGACTGCGCGCCGGGCGCGCGCGGAGATTCGGCGAACCTTCGCCGAGATCTATGACGAATGGGCCGGGAAAGCCGCGGCGATGATCGTCGACATGCCCATCGGTCTCTCAGACAAGGGCCGGCGGGCCTGCGAGACGATGGCGCGCCGGCGCCTCCGCGCGGGCCGGGCGGGCAGCGTGTTTCCCTCGCCGCGCCGGCCGATGCTCGACTTCGCCCGGTATGAGGAGGCGAACGCCTGGGGAAAGGCCGCCGGCCCCGAAGCCGGCGGCGGTCTGTCGAAGCAGGCCTGGAACATCCTTCCCCGAATCCGGGAGATCGACGCGGTCATCTCGCCGGCCGATCAGGCGTGGCTGGGCGAAGGGCATCCGGAGGTCGCGTTCTCCCGGCTCAATGACGGCGCGCCCTGCCGTCATTCGAAGAAAACCGGGGAAGGCCGGCGCGAGCGCCTGGCCCTGCTGCGACGCGGCGGCTTTCCGGCTGCGCCCGCCCTGCTCGCGCAGGCGAAGGCTCGCTTCCGCGCTGCGGTTCAGCCGGACGACATTCTCGACGCCTGCGCCCTCGCCCTGACGGCCGAAGCGCGCCTCGACGGACGCGCCCTGCGGCTGACCGACGGCGCGCGCGACGCCCGCGGCCTCGTCATGGAGATCTGGGGCTGATCCGGCTCGGTAGTTAGGCGGATGATTTTATAGCTGCTTCAGTCGCTTCAGCGAAAATACTCAGGCCTTCATCGAGCAGCTCGTCGGTAATGACCAGCGGCGTCAGGCAGCGCAGGCATTGGGCGTGGGAGCCGGCTGTGGTCAGAATCAGGCCGCGATCGCGCGCTTCGGCCTGAATCTTTCCGGCCATTTCGCCGTTGGGCTTCATCGGATCGCCGTCGCTAACGCACTCGACGGCGATCATGCCGCCGATCTGGCGCACGTCCCCGAAGACGCCTCTTGCGGCGCCGTTCTGGAGGGCCCGCCAGCTTTCCGCCACCCGCCGGCCGATCGCCTCGGCGCGGGCGAGCAGCCCCTCCTCCTCGATGACGTCGAGCACCGCGAGCGCCGCCGCGCAGGCGACCGGATTGCCGCCATAGGTCGAGCCCATGCCGCCGGCGGCGATCTTGTCCATCAGCTCGGCCTTGCCCGTAAGGGCCGACAGAGGCAGGCCCGCCGCGATGGACTTGGCGATGCAGATCATGTCGGGCTCGACGCCGGAATGTTCGAAGGCGAACATTTTGCCGGTCCGCCCCATGCCCGACTGGATCTCGTCGGCGATCAGAAGCGCGCCGTGCTCGTCGCAGATGCGGCGCAGCGCCTCCAGAAAGGCCTTGGGCGCAGGGTTGAATCCGCCCTCGCCCTGCACCGGCTCGACGATGATCGCGGCGAGTTCATCGGCGGGAATCTGCGTCTTCAGAATATGATCGAGCCCTTCGAGCGCATCCTCGACCGACACGCCGTGATACGCGTCCGGATACGGCGCATGATAAACGCCGGGAACGAGCGGTCCGAAGCCGAGCTTGTAAGGCTTGGCCTTGCCGGTGAGCGTGGTCGCCAGAAGCGTGCGTCCGTGGAACGCGCCTTCGAAGGCGACGATCCCCGGCCGGCCGGTGATGCGCCGGGCGAACTTGACCGCGTTCTCGACCGCCTCCGCGCCCGAGTTGAACAGCGCGGTTTTCTTCTTCGTCGGGCCCGGCGCAAGCCGGTTCAGCCGCTCGGCGAGTTCGACATACACCTCGTACTGGGCGATGCCGAAGCTCGTATGCAGAAAGGCGTCGACCTGCTTCTTGACGGCGGCGACGACCTTCGGGTGGCGATGGCCGACATTGAGCACGCCGATGCCGCCGATGAAATCGATATAGCGCTTGCCTTCCACGTCCCACAGCTCGGCGCCTTCGGCGCGCGCGACGTAAATCCCCGATTTCGAGGGCAAGCCGGCCGGCAGCGCCGCGTCCCGGCGCGCCTTGAGCGTCTCGTTGGTGACGAATTCGTTCTTCCCGTGATCCATGTCGTCTTCCCGATGTCAGGCATGAATGGCGGAGCTTGGAGAGACGGGCCGCCGGTCCCGCTGACCCGGGCGCGTTCTAGCAGCGGGCGCGGCGAAATGCACCTCAAGAGCGCGCTCGCAGCCCCGCGATCGTGCGCCCCGGCGCGATTTCCTCGACCGAGGTCTTGAGCTCGATGACCGCCGGCAGGCCGCTCTTGCGCGCGTCCTCGAAGGCTGCGGGGAAGTCTTCGGTTCGCGTCACCGTCGCGCCATGGGCGCCGAAGGACCGCGCGAAGGCGGCGAAATCAGGATTGACGAGATCGGTGCCGGCCACGCGGCCCGGATAGTCGCGCTCCTGATGCATCCGGATCGTGCCGTAGCTGGCGTTGTTCGCCACGAGAACGATCACCGGCAGGTCGTACTGCATGGCGGTCGCCAGTTCGCTCGCGGCCATCATGAAGCAGCCGTCGCCCGCGGCGCACACGACCTCGCGCTGCGGGAAGACCGCCTTGGCCGCCAGCGCCGCCGGAAAGCCGTAGCCCATCGCCCCGGAAGTGGGCGCAAGCTGGGTCTTCCACGCCTTGTGCCGGTAGAAGCGATGAAGCCAGGCCGCGTAATTGCCCGCGCCGTTGCACATGATCGCGTCGTCGGGAAGATTCCTGTCGAGCCAGGAGAAGACCTCCGACAGATTGACCCCGGCCTTCACTTCGATCGGCTTCGAGAACGCTTCGAAGTCGGCGTGCGCGTCGTAGGCCTGCTGCAGCCAGCCCTCGTCCTGCGTCCATTCCTCCGCGGCGAGCGCGCGGGCCATCGTCTCGGGCGCGGCGTTGATCGCAAGCATGGGCGTGTAGACGCGTCCTAGCTCCTCCGCGCCGGGATGAACATGCACGAGCATTTGATCGGCGAGCGGCGCTTTCAGCGCCGTATAGCCGGAGGTGGTCATCTCGCCGAGGCGCGGTCCGAAGGCGATGATGAGATCGCTGCGCCCCACGCGCTCGACGAGCTTCGGATTGGGCGCGATGCCGAGGTCGCCGGCATATTGCGGATGGAGGTTGTCGAACAGGTCCTTCGCGCGGAAGGACGCCGCCACCGGCAGGCCGGTCGCCTCGACGAAGGTTTTAAGATCACGCACGGCCTCGTTCGTCCATCCTCCGCCCCCGACGAGCAGCAGCGGCCGCTCGGCGCCGCCGAGCATCTCCCGCAACAACTCGAGCGCGCGCTCGTCGGGCGCGGCCATCGCACGCGGCGCCGGCGGCAGGGGTTCGGCGTCGACCTCCTCGACCAGCATATCTTCGGGCAGGGCGAGCGCGACGGGACCGGGCCGTCCGTTCGCGGCCGTGGCGAAGGCGCGGTTCACATACTCGCCCGCGCGGGCGGCGACGTCGATCTGGCCGGCCCATTTGACCACGGAGGAAAGCATCCGCCGGTAGTCGATCTCCTGAAACGCCTCGCGGTCCAGCTGGCCGCGCGCGACCTGGCCGATGAACATGATCATCGGAGTCGAGTCCTGATAGGCCGTATGCAGACCGACCGAGCCCTGCGTCGCGCCCGGCCCGCGCGTGACCATGACGACGCCGGGCCGGCCGGTGAGCTTGCCATAGGCTTCGGCCATGTTGGCCGCCGCCGCTTCATGCCGGCAGGCGATGAGCCTTATGCGATCGCGCGCGTCATGCAGCGCGTCGAGCACGGCGAGATAGCTCTCTCCCGGCACGCAGAACACATGCGTCGCGCCGTTCTGAATGAGCGCATCGACGATATGGCGGGCGGCGGACTGTTTCATTGACGAGCTTTCTCAGGCTGCGATGTTCTTCAAAAACGCGCCCACCGCATAGGCCGCGCCGGCGGCGAGCATGCCGATCAGGAACGTCTCCATGCCCGAACGCAGCCAGGAAGCGGTGGACCATTTGCTCTTCAGCGCGCCGATGCCGAAAAAGACGGCGCCCGTCATGACCGTCGCCGCCAGAAGCGGCGCGTCGGCGAGCCCGAACAGGAACGGCAGCAGCGGCACGGCGCCGCACAGGACGAACGCCGCGAAGGTCGCCGCGCCCGCGACGAAAGGCGAGCGTTCGACGCGCGGCGCGCCGTGCTCCTCTTCCAGCATCAGCCGAACCCAGCGCTCGCGGTTCGCCGTGATGACGGCGACCGCGCGTTCGAGATCTTCGCCTTCGAAGCCTTTCGCCGCGAAAATCTGACGGACCTCCTCGCGCTCGCCTTCCGGTGCGACGGCGATGTGGCGCAGCTCCATCTCCTTCAGGCGGCGATAGTCGTCGCGCTCGGCTTTCACGCCCGAGTAATTGCCCGCCGCCATGGAGAAGCCGTCGGCGAGCAGGTTCGCTGCGCCGAGAATGAGAATGATCCGCGTCGAAAGCTCCGCCCCGGCGACGCCGGCGACGATGGCGAAGGTGGTCACCGCCCCGTCGATTCCGCCGATGACCCAGTCGCGCAGATAGCGCGCTTTCGGCCCTTCCTTCAGCCTCCGGGCGATCGCTTCCGGCGTGTGTTCGTGCTCGATGCGGGCCGCCTCGTCCATCGCGTCTTATTGGACGCCCCGCACGGGTCGGTCAATCGCTCCGGCGGCCGGTGGCGCATAGGCCGCGCATCGGTGTAAATCCTTTATGAAGAACGCAGCCGAAACGGATGATCGACATGGCCCGAAAATTGACGCGCGTGCCCGAACTCAGCCTCAGGACGTTCACCCGAGGCGGGCCGGATGAGCGCCGGGCCTTCATCGACGCCCTGATGGAGGGGTTTCAGTATTTCGGCTTCATCATTCTGAAGGATCACGGGATCGGCCGGGACCTGCTTCAGCGCGCTTACGGCCTGGCGGAAGCGTTCTTCGCCCTGCCCGAGGCGGAGAAGCTGCGCTACATGACCGGCCCGGACGGCCAGCGCGGCTATACGCCCTTCGGCCGCGAGCACGCCAAGGATTCCCGGGTCGCCGACCTCAAGGAGTTCTGGCATGTGGGCCGGGAGTTTGCGCCGGACTCCCCGCTCGCAAAAATCTATCCGCCGAACGTCTGGCCGGAGCGGCCGGCCGGCTTTCGCGAGACGTTTCTTGCGCTTTACGGCGCGCTCGAAGAAGCGGGCTTCGCGATGCTCGAAGCGCTCGCGCCCTCCCTCGGCGTGCCCGACGATTACTTCCGGCGCATGGCGACCGATGGCAACTCCATCCTGCGCATCCTGCACTATCCGCCGGTGCCGCCGGACGCCGATCCGGCCGCCCTGCGCGCCGCGCCGCACGAAGACATCAATCTCATCACCATTCTCGTGGCGGCGAACGGCGCGGGGCTTGAGCTTCTCGACCGCGACGGAAACTGGCTGCCCGTCGATACGGACCCGGACAATCTCATCGTCGATGCCGGCGACATGCTGGCGCGGGCGACCAACGACGTCATCCCGGCGACGACGCACCGGGTGGTCAATCCGAAGGGCCTGAACGCGTCGCGCTATTCGATGCCGTTCTTCATGCATCCGCACTCGGGCGCGGTGCTGGAATGCATCGAAAGCTGCCGCGGCGCCGGCGCGAAATACCCGCCGATCACGGCGGACGCCTTCCTGAAGCAGCGCCTCAAGGAAATCGGCCTCGCCGGCTGAGGGCTGAGGAGCCCGGCCGCGCCGGGCTGCGCCGCGTCGTTGCCGCGCATTCGGACGGTTCCTATAGTGCGCCGCAACGGGAAGGCCCTGCGGGGGGCGGCGCGATCAGAGGAGATCCAGTGAAATTCGCCGGCTCGAAAACCTACATCGCCACGGACGATCTCAAGGTGGCGGTCAACGCCGCGATCACGCTGGAGCGTCCCCTGCTCGTGAAGGGCGAACCGGGCACGGGCAAGACGGTGCTCGCGCAGGAGATCGCCGGGGCGGTCGGCGCGCCGCTCATCGAATGGCACATCAAATCGACGACGAAGGCCCATCAAGGGCTTTACGAATATGACGCGGTGGCGCGGCTGCGCGACGGCCAGCTCGGCGAGGAGCGCGCCCGCGACGTGCGCAACTACATCAAGCGCGGCAAGCTGTGGGAGGCGTTCGTCTCTCCCGAGCGGCCCGTTCTGCTGATCGACGAGATCGACAAGGCGGACATCGAGTTTCCCAACGACCTGTTGCAGGAGCTCGACCGCATGGAGTTCTACGTCTACGAGACCGGCGAGACGGTGAAGGCGAGACAGCGCCCGATCGTCGTCATCACCTCGAACAACGAGAAGGAATTGCCGGACGCCTTCCTGCGCCGCTGCTTTTTCCATTACATCAAGTTTCCCGATCCCGAGACGATGACGCAGATCGTCGAGGCGCATTTTCCGGGCGTAAAGAAACGGCTCGTGTCGGACGCGCTGAGGATTTTCTACGAGATCCGCGACGTTCCGGGACTCAAGAAAAAACCATCCACCTCGGAGCTTCTCGACTGGCTGAAGCTGCTGCTCGCCGAAGAGCTGCCGGAGGAAGTCCTGCGCGAGCGCGATCCGCGCAAGTCGATCCCCCCGCTCGCCGGCGCGCTGTTGAAAAACGAGCAGGACGTGCACCTGTTCGAACGGCTCGCCTTCATCGCCCGCCGCGAAGGCGTTTCCTGACGCGCGCTACCGCAGCGCCGCAGCGACCCGCGCGCGCAGCGCGGGCAGCAGCTCCGCCTCGAACCACCGATTGCGCTTGAGCCAGGCGTTGTTGCGCCACGACGGATGCGGCGTCGGGAAGTATTCCGGCGCGTAGTCGCGCCATGCCGCGACCGTTTCGGTGAGGCTCGGCTTCGCGCGCGCGCCGAGATGCCATCTCTGCGCATAGGCGCCGACCAGCACGCAGACTTCGAGCTTCGGCAGCAGCGCCATCAGCCGCGCCCGCCAGAGCGCGGCGCACTCTCGCCGCGGCGGCAGGTCGCCGCCCTTCGCGTCGAGACCGGGAAAGCAGAAACCCATCGGGACGATCGCGACGCGTCGCGCGTCGTAAAACACGTCCTCGCTCATTCCCAGCCAGTCGCGCAGCCGCACGCCAGACGGGTCCGTGAACGGACGGCCGCTTGCATGAACGCGCGTTCCCGGGGCCTGGCCGAAAATCCCGACGCGCGCCGACGCGGCGGCCTGCAGCACCGGCCGCGGCTCGTGCGGGAGATGCTCCGCACAGTGACGGCACGCGCGGATCTCCTCGACGAGGCGCGTCAGTCGGGTCGCTTTCGCCATGGCGCGGCGACCTTATCCGACGCCCGCCGCCGCGGCGAGCCCCGCCCCGTCGCTTCTATTGCTCCGCCGGCCGGCTCATATCGCGCAGGCACAGCCCGGCGACCGCATTCCAGACGAAGCCGTCCGGGCAGTCGCACCTGCTTGGATGGCCGCAGGCGTTGATGTCGCGCGTGCACGCGCCGGCTGCGGCCTGCGCGCAGTCCGTTTCGTCGACGGCGACGCGCACGGCTTCGCCCTGAAAACCTTCAAGGTCGAGCAGGCATTTGCCGAGCGCGGCGTCGTAAACATAGCCTTCGCCGCACTGACAGACGCTGCTGAACCCGCAAGCGTTGATGTCCATCGTGCAGATCGACTCGGGCGACGGGTCCTTCACGCAGGCGAGCGCGGCCGGGCTCGCCTCGCCCATAGCCCGCATGGCGTCCGCGCCGGCCGTCCCGTCGTCCTCAGGCGGCGCGGTTTCTTCTTCGGCCGGGACCGTTTCTTCCGGCGCGCGCTCGCCGCAGGCCGCCAGACCCAGCGCCAGGGCGCCGATCCCTGCAAGGATGATCCGTGTCTTCATTTGCATTCCCCGTCTCGCCGCCGCGCGCGTTCTCGCGCGCGAACAAAGAATCGCCGATCCGCGCGGGCTTGGAAAGGGCCGGCGCGAATTAATCTTCGGCCAGAACGAGCCTGTCCGGCGCCTGCCGGGATCGGGACGAGGCGCGCGCTTTTTCCTCTTTCAGGCGCTTGCCCACGGCGACGATCGCGTCGATCACCGGCACGAGCTGAGCGCCGATCTCGGTCAGCGCGTACTCCACCGAAGGCGGCGAGGTCGGTCGCACTTCGCGGCTTACGACCCCTTTCTCGACCAGCTCCTTCAGGCGCGCGCTCAGCACCTTCGACGACACGCCCGGAATGTCGTGCCGCAGCTCGCTGAACCGGCGCGGCCCAGCGCTCAAATACCAGACGATGTTCGGCGTCCACGCCCCGCCGAGCAGCTTCATGCAGGCCATGAGCGGACATTCCCCGTCGAGGGGCGGAGCCTTGTTCTTTCTGCGCCTCAGAGCCATCGCCGCGGTCTCTTTGTTACCGGTTGGATATCACATTCTTTCGATAACAAAAAATCTGATGGTTACATTTTGTAACTAAAGCCGCTATCTCCCCGACCAGGCGACAGAAAGGGACGCAGGCATGGCCCGACGCAGCGAGGCTCAGAATCGGCTGGGGATCGAGCATCCCATTATCCAGGGCCCGTTCGGCGGCGGGCTGTCCACCGTAACGCTGGCCGCGACGGTCTCGAACGCCGGCGGGCTGGGCTCATTTGGCGCGCATCTTCTCGAAGGAGACGAGATCGTCAGGCTTGCGGCCGATCTGCGGGCGGCGACCGCCCGACCCTTTGCGATCAATCTGTGGGCGGCTCAGCCGGACACGGAAACGGCCGCTCTCGACGACGAAACCTTCGAGCGCGCCTGGCGGGCTTTCGAGCCGCTCTATCGCGAGCTGGGCCTCGATAAGCCTGAGCCGCCGTCGCGATACCATCCGCGTTTCGAGGATCAGGTCGACGCGCTCCTCGAAGCGCGCCCGCCGGTCTTCAGTTTCGTGTTCGGCGTTCCTGCGCCGGCCGTGCTCGCCGAATGCCGCCGGCGCGACATCGCGACCATCGGCGCGGCGACGACGCTTGCGGAGGCCGAAGCGCTCGACGGCGCGGGCGTCGATCTCATTCTCGCGACGGGATTTGAAGCGGGCGGCCATCGGCCTTCCTTCCTGAAACGGGCCGAGGAGAGCCTGACGGGGACGCTCGCCTTGACGCGCGCCGCGGCCGCGCGCGCAAACCGTCCGGTCATCGCGGCGGGCGGGATCGTTGACGCGGCCGGGATCGCGGCCGTCCTCGCCCTCGGCGCCGGGGCGGCCCAGCTCGGCACGGCGTTCCTCGCCTGCGCGGAGTCCGGAACAAACGACGCGCATCGTGAAGCGCTGTTCAGTCCGCAAGCTGAGGAAACCGTTCTTACACGCGCCTATACCGGACGACTCGCGCGCGGCATGCCCAACCGCCTTGTCGAAGAGTTGACGGCGCGCGCCGGCGCGCTGCCGTCTTATCCTGCGCAGGGCTGGTTCGTCTCGAAGCTGAAGGCCGCCGCCCTCGCGCAGAACCGCGCCGATTTCCTTTCGCTCTACGCGGGCCAGGGCGCGCCGCTGCTCAAGCATCGCAGCGCGCGTGATCTCATGGCCGCGCTCGTCGCCGACCTCCGCTGATTCACCCCCAACCGAAGGAGAAAACACATGAAACTCTACTATGCGCCCGGCGCCTGCTCGATGGCCTCGCATATCGCGCTCAACGAGGCGGACGAGACGTTCTCGATTGAGAAGGTCGATCTCGCCGCGGGCAAGACCGAAAGCGGCGCCGATTTCAAACGGATCAACCCGAAAGGCTACGTCCCGACGCTTGAGCTCGACGACGGCGAGGTTCTGACCGAAGGCCCGGCCATCCTGCAATATATCGCCGACCGCAATCCGGACTCGCGCCTTGCGCCCAAGGCCGGCACGTTCGAGCGGGTGCGACTGCAGGAGCATCTCAACTTCATCAGCACCGAAATTCACAAGTCCTTCGGGCCGCTGTTCTATAAGGCCGCAAGCGACGACATGAAGGCGTTCGCCCGGGGCAGGGCGGAGCTGCGGCTCGGCTACGCGGATCGAATCCTCTCGGACGGGCGGCGCTATCTCATGGGCGAGGACTTTACGGTCGCGGACGCCTATCTGTTCACGGTCGCGCGCTGGGCGATTCCGACGGGGATCGGCCTTGATCGGCAGCCGAATCTTCAGGCCTATGTGAAGCGCGTGAGCGAGCGCCCGGCCATTCGGAAGACTCTCGCAGCCGAAGACCAGAAATAAGCGCGCGGGCCGGACGGCGCCCGCCCGTTTCGGCCCGTGCTCGCGCGCGTCGTTTGACGAACCGGCCGCATCCCGCTTTAGTCTGGAAAAGGGAGGGGCCGGACGAATGACGCGCGACAGATCAGGGGCGAAACAAGCCGAAGCCCGGCTCCTGGCGGCCTTCATGGCCAACAGGGGCCTCATCGCGTCAGTCCTGCGGCGCTACGCCCTGAGCCGTCTCGACATCGACGACATCAGCCAGGAGACCATCGCCCGCGCTCTCGAAGCGGCGCGGGCGCGCGAGATCCGCGAGCCCCGGCGCTTCCTGATCGGAATCGCCAAGAACGTCGCCCGCGCCGAAATCGAACGCCGCTCGAAAATGGCCGTCGAGCTAGTGGAGGATTTGGGCGCTGAAAGGTACGTATCGGACGAGCCGGCCGTGGACGAGATCGTCGATGGGCGCCGCCGGATGGAGACGTTCTGGAAGGCGGTCGAGACCTTGCCGTCGCAATGTCAGAAAGTATTCGTGCTGAAATACGTCTATGGCGCGTCCCATAAGGAGATCGCCCGCAAGCTCGGCATCGCGGTCAGCACCGTGGAAAAGCATGTCGCGCTGGGGCTGAAGCGGTGCCGGGAGCGGATGCTGTCGGAGCTGGCCGGCGGACCCGGGACGGCGGAAGCGGAAAGCGTGCTCGATCTTCCCGCGCGCCGGCGATGACGAACCCAAGCGAGCCGCATAGATGGTCGAACGTCCGAAACTGACCGCCGACTCCGAGATCACGGCCGAGGCCTGCGCCTGGGTCGCCCAGATCGAATCCGGCGATCTGTCGTCGGCCGACCTGTTGGCGCTGCGCGAATGGATCAACAGAAGCCCGGCCCATACGCGCGAGATCAGGGCCGTCGCCGCGCTCTCCGGCCAGCTCTCGATCCTGACGGACATGGCCGAAGTCCATGACGCGGCCGCGGCGATGAGCAGCCGGCTGCGGCGGCCGGCCTGGCGGCGCGGCGGCGCGGCGCTGGCCGCGCTCGGTCTGTGGATCGCCGTGGCGGCGGGACTCGTCGCGATGCTGCTGCTGCGCGGCCCCGTCCCGCCGGAGCCGACGATCTACGCCACCGGCGTCGGCGAATATCGCACCGTGGCGCTCGAGGACGGCTCCGTCGTCAAGCTCAACACCGACAGCCGGGTCGAAGTCGATTATCAGGAGACCCGGCGGCGCATCCGCCTCGTCAACGGCGAGGCGCTCTTCGAAGTCGCCTCCGACCCTGACCGTCCCTTTGTCGTCTTCTCGGGCGACGCCGCGGCGGAAGCCGTCGGCACCGCTTTCGCGGTCCGCCTGCGCGAGGGTGCGGCTGAACTCGCCGTGATCGAGGGCGCGGTGGCGTTCTACAAAGTCTTCGCCGCGCCGGCGAAGGCGCTCGGGACCGATCGCGCGACGCCGTCTGCTGAAAAACCGGATCGCGCGCGCGCCGCCGTCATCGTGCGCGCCGGACAGACGCTGCTGTCGAGCGCTCTGCCCGACGACGCAGGCGCGCCCGCTCCCGCCGCCCCGCTCGCCGTCTCGCCGCGCGAATTGCAGCGCAGGCTGTCGTGGACGGAAGGACTCTTCGACTTCTCGGAAACGCCGCTCGAAGAGGTCGTGGCGGAAATCGCCCGGCATAATCGCGTGCGGATCGAATTCGCCGACGACGAGCTTCGAAGCGTGAAGTTCGGCGGCATCTTCCGCACCGGCGACCTGGACGCCCTGCTGGAAGCGCTTGAACGAATGGGAATCGAGGTCGAACAGCCGGACGAAGGCCGCATCATCCTGCGCAAGGCGGACGGCAGGTGACGGCGTGAGACGCGCCGCGTCCGCCCCGCCTCTTCTCGCTCTTGGTGCAATTCGGCAACACTTGGCGCGGCCGTTGCGAAAAGCGTCGCCGCGAATGGCGGATTTTTCTTTCTGTCCGAACGGGTTTGCATGGCCGTCTCGCAATGCGAAGACGACCGTCGTGCGGAAAGGTTTGGACGCAATACGACTAGTCATCGCGTGCGCGGTCTTATGCGCCGCAGCGGCTTCGCCCGTCGCTGCGCGTTCGACCGCGAACGCCGAAGCGCAGGAAAACGTCGCGCTGGCGATCCCGGCGCAAAACGCCGAGGACGCCGTCAAGGCCCTCGCCCGCGCCTACGGACGATCCGTACTGTTCCAGACCGAAGACGTCGCGACGGCGACGACCAATCCGCTCGAGGGGCGTTTCACCCTAGAGCGGGCTCTCGAGGCGATGTTCGAGGGCACCAGCCTGCAAGGCGGCCTGACTGCGAGCGGGGTGATCACCATTCATCCCCGCGCCATCGAACAACAAGCCTCTGGAGGGGATAAATCCATGAAACGGTCAGGCTTTTTTCTGACGACGGCGCTTTCTTCTTTCGTCGCGTCCGCTACGACGGCGATCGCGCAGGACGAGCCCACGCCGCAACAGGAGCGTGACGAGATCATCGTCACCGGCACGAATATTCAGGGCGCGCGCATCAACGAGACCCTGCCCGTCGTCGTCATCGGCCAGGGCGATCTCGACGCCATCGGCGGTCTCGACGGGGAGGACATCCTGCGCGCCCTGCCGGCGCAGGGCGCCATCGACTTCCGCGACGACAACACCAGCACGGTGAACAACGCGCGCGGGGACGTCGCCTCCATCAATCTACGCTCGATCGGACCGGGCAACACGCTGGTGCTGCTCAACGGCCGCAGACTCGTCAATCATCCTGGCACGCAGACGGAAAATCTGGTGCCGGCCGTGACGGTGAATATCAACGCGCTGCCGCCCGCAGGCATCAGACGCGTCGAAGTGCTCAATGACGGCGCCTCGGCGATCTACGGCTCCGACGCCGTCGCCGGCGTGTTCAATACAGTGCTTAAAGACGATTTCGACGGCCTGACCCTCTCTTTCCGTCACGGCTTTTCTCAGGGCGTCGAACTCGATGAGCAGCAGCTCACCGTCAACGCCGGCAAAACCTTCAACGACGGGCGGACGAACATCTCCCTTGCCGGCGCCTTCTCGCGCCGGGACGGGCTGTTTTCGCGGGAGAGGCCCTACTCCGAAAGCTCGGACCTTCGCCCCTTCCTGGAAGGAACCAGCTTCGAGGGCGACGTGTCTTTCGACAATCGCAGCACGCGCTCGCCCTGGGGACAGTTCACGCTGAACACCACTTCTTCCACGCGCGTGCGTCAGAACGGCGAAACCCTGACTTCGGCGTCAGGCGTTTTCCATATTCAGCCGGACAGCCTTGCCGGCTGTCGCGGAACCACGGCGGACGATCTCGCCACGCCGGGAATCTGCATCGACGACGGCTCGCTCGACCGCGACCTGAGATATAATGTCGGCTCCGTTCGCAGCCTTATTTCCGATCGCGACCGTTTCAACATCTTCGCGTTTCTCAATCACGATCTGTCCGACGACGTCGAGCTGTATGGCGAGTTCGGCTACTATTACGCCAAGACCGAGGCCGTGATCGAAGCGAGCACGCCGATCGCCAGCGGCGATATCGTCGTGCCGGCGAACAATTACTGGAATCCCTTCGGCCCGGTCACATTTTCCGACGGCGCGCCCAACCCCAATCGCCTGCCCGGTCTTGAAAACGTGCCGGACGAGGGACTGCCGGTATTCGTGGACGGGGCGCGCTTTCGGCTGGTCGATATCGGCCCGCGTCACGTCGACGTGCTCAACACCTCCTGGCGGGCGCTTCTCGGCGCGCGCGGCCAGATCAGCCAGACGAACTGGGGCTGGGACAGCGCCATTCTCTACTCCCGCGCCAAGACCAACGACGTAACGGACAACCGCGTTTCTTCGACCCTGTTTCAGCAGGCGCTCTTCAATGAAACGCCGGACGCCTACAATCTGTTCAACGGCGCCGACCCGAACAACCCGAGCGAGCTCGACTCCACGCCGAATCCGCGCAGCGCCATCGAGCCGTTCCTGATCGACGTGCAGCGTCTGAGCACGACGGAGCTCGGCCTCGCCGATTTCAAGCTGTCGAACGGCAGGGTCTTCGATCTGCCAGGCGGTCCGCTCGGCGCCGCTTTCGGCGCGGAGGCGCGTTATGAGGCCTATGTCGAAGATCGCGATCCGCGTCTAGACGGAACCATCACCTTCACCGACGCCGTCACGGGCGAAGTCGTCGGCAGCGACGTGATGGGCACCAGCCCCACCTCCGACTCAGACGGCTCGCGCTCGGTGTTCTCGTTCTTCGGCGAATTATCCGTGCCGGTAATCGGGGAATCCCAGGCGATCCCGCTCGTGCGCCATTTCGGTCTGCAGCTCGCCGGGCGCTACGAACACTATTCCGACGTCGGCGGCAGCGGCTTCAAGCCGCGCGTGGCCGCCGCATGGGAGCCGGCCGACTTTCTGAAGTTCCGCGCTTCATGGTCGAAGGGTTTTCGCGCCCCGAACCTGCTGACCATCAACGAGAAAAACGTCGCCCGGTCGAACACGCGCGAAGATTCGATCTTTTGCGAAGCGGGCGTGCGCAACGGAACCTTCGCGACCTTCGAGGATTGCGTGGGTTTCACCGAATCGCGCGAGGAGCAGCGCGCCGGCAATCCAGATCTGAAGCCGGAGGACAACCGCAATCTCACCTACGGCGTCGTGTTCCAACCGCGCGGCTTCGAAGGCGCAGCGCGCTTCCTCAACGGACTGACCATCACCGTCGACCGCTGGGACATTGAGCAGGAGAACGTGGTCGGCATCTTCGGAGGGGGCAATCACCTCGATCTCGATTACGCGCTGCGGGTGCAGGGGCTGTCCAACCCGGCCGTGGTCCGCGCCGACCCGACAGAGGATCAGATCGCCTTCTTCGCCGGAACAGGACTCGATCCCGTCGGCGACATTCTTCATATTGAAGATACGTACCTCAATCTCCTGCCGCGGAACATCTCCGGCACGGACTTCGCGCTTTACTATTCGCTCGACGACACGCCCGCAGGGGACTTCGACTTCAAGGTCAACGTGGTCAAGATGCGCGAATTCTCCATCGAGCCGTCCGAGAACGACCGCATCATTCTCGACGCGATCGAACAAGGACTAATCGACGACTCGATCACGGTCGCGAACGCCGGCGACATTCTCAGGCAGGACGGTCAACCGGTCTGGCAGGGCTCGGCGACGGTGACCTGGCGGCACGACAGCGGCGTCGGCGGCGGCGCGCTCGTGCGTTATGTCGGCTCTTACATCGACACCAGCCCCGGCCTGGACGTAAACGGCGATCCGTTCGAGGTCGATGACTGGACGACGCTCAACGTCTACGCTCAGTATGAATATCCGGGCGACGGTCTTCTGGCGAATACGCGCCTGCGCGTGGGCGCGAACAACATCACCAATGAGGACCCGCCGCTGGTGGATGCGACAAATGGTTATGACGCGCGTTATCACAGCGCGCGCGGCCGCTACCTGTACTTCGATCTGCGCAAACAGTTCTGATGCTGCTGTTGCGTAGATGCGGCCGCATCGCCGTCGCTTTGGCGGCGGCGCTCGGCGCGGGCGCCGTCGCGCCCGCGCCGGACTGGTCCGAGCCTTGCGAAAACCGGTTCGCCGTTCTAGACGGCGGTTTTGAAGGCGCGCGCCTGTCGGCGTGCGAGCCTCGGCGATCAAAGTTTGTTGTACGCATCGAGCCGGAAAACTCGCCCATCAATCCGAGCCCTTGGTATGCGTTCCGCCTGACGCCGAAGCGCGCCGGCGAAATTGAAATCGTCCTGCGCTACGCCGAGGCGGCCCATCGTTATCATCCCTGGATCGACGACGGCGCCGGCTGGCGGCCGCTGCCAGCCGACGCCGTGCGCGAAAACCGGCGCGGACGCAAGGCGGCGCTCCGTATAAAGATCGCCGCCGCGCCAGTGATCATCGCCGCGCAGCCGCTGTTTCTCAACGAAGATTACGCCGCCTGGGTCGATGCGCTTGCGCGCGGGCGTGATCACGCGAGGACGATCGCAATCGGCGAATCCCGACAAGGCCGCACGCTCATCGCCTTGCTTGACGGGGCGCCGGAAAAGACAAAGCCGGCTCCATGCGCCCTCTTCGTCGGTCGTCAGCACCCGCCCGAGGTTACGGGGGCCTTCGCCATGATGGCCTTTCTCGAAACCGTCTTCGGCAACAGCGCGCTGGCGGCCGCCTTTCGAGCGCGCTATGACGTCATCGCCGTTCCCAATCTGAACCCGGACGGCGTGGCGCTGGGCAACTGGCGACACAACGCGGGCGGCATCGATCTCAACCGTGACTGGGGGCCTTTCACTCAACCAGAAACCGCCGCAGTCAAAGCTCTGCTCGATCAACGCTGCGCAGAGGAAAAAGGCGGCCTTGCGCTGATGCTCGATTTCCACTCGACGCGGCGCAATCTTTTCTACACGCAGAGCGCGGATGAGACGACCGCCCCGCCCCGTTTCGCCGAGCGCTGGCTGGCCGGCGCGCGCGCCCGGCTCGACGAGTACGAATTCGAGCACGCCGAGCGGGCTTACAGCAGCCGGCCTACGCTCAAGAATTATATTTTCTCTCGCTTCGGCGCGCCCGCCATCACCTATGAGGTCGGCGACGGCGCTGCGCGCGCAGAAGCTGAAGCCGCGGCGCGCATTCTCGCCGAAGAGATGATGAAGACGCTGCTCGCGCCGCATCCTTGAGTTTAAGACGCGCGCGATTTTCAGGCGCCGGCGTAGACCTGCGACGGGTCGATTCGCAGATTGTGGCGGATGAAGCCTTCGATATAGGGGCCGACCGCGGCGGGATCGAACACGCCGCCGTCGATGAACGCGCTCGCGGACATGGCGATCGGCGCAGTCGCCTCGGTCAGCACCCAGGCGCGGTCCGGCGCGCCCTCCGTCTTGGCGTCGCACAGCGGCGCGGCGACGCCGAGCCGCGCGGCGGCGATCCGGTAGATGTCGGGCCGATAGGCGCCGTCGGCGATCGCAAGGAAGTTCGCCGGCGCTTCGATCTGGCCCCAGCGCGCCATCTGCGACAGGAACCACAGCGCGTGCGAGCGCCATGGATAATTGGCCGCATAATGATGAAAAATGAGGAAGTCTTCAGCTTCGACGATGCTGCGCCGCGTTCTGAGCGCGCCCTTTCCAACCAGCGCCGGCGCCAGAAGCGCCGCCGGCAGGCCGACATAGCGCTCGCTCGCCAGCAGATAGGCCGCCTCCATGCGGTTCGCGCGCTCGTCGAGCCAGATGAGCGCTTCGAGCAGGCTCGAAACCAGCGCAATGTGCGTATCCGGATTATCCTCCGCCCAGCGCTGGCGCACGCCGAGCGCCTTCTCCGGCATATGCCGCCAGATATCCGCCGAGCGCACGATGGCGCGCCCCAGGCCGCGATGCTCGGCCAGCGTGTTCCATGGCTCGCCGACGCAGAACATGTCCACCTTGCCGCGGTCGAGCTGGTCGACCATGAAAGGCGGCGGCGCCACGACCATGCGCACGTCGCGGTCGGGATTGACGCCCTCTGCGCCGAGCCAGTAGCGCAGCGCATAGTTATGGCTTGAAAACGGGAAGACGGCGCCGACGGTGACGGTCTCGCGTCCCTTTCTCAACCGCTCCGCGATGACCGCTTTCAACGCGCGCGCAGAAGTCGGCCGCTCGAACATCGCGTCGGGATCGGCTGCGACCATCTCCTGGTAGAGCTTTTCCGACACGGTGACCGCGTTGCCGTTGAGATTGAACGCGACGGCCGTTACGAATTTCTCCGCCGCGTAAGCGTTCGCAAGCCAGCTCGCCGGCGCCATGGGCGCGAGCATGTGCGCGGCGTCGATCGCGCCCGCGGCGAGCTTGTCGCGAATTTGCGACCAGGAATTCTCGCGGCTCAGGCAGACATGAAGGCCGTATTTCTCGAAAAATCCCTTCTCTTGCGCGACGACAAGCGGGGCGGCGTCCGTTAACGGAACGAAACCGATCGTCAGGTTGCTGATTTCAGGCTTCATCGCGCTTCCGTCAGTCGTCGAACAGGCTGGCCACCGCCAGGATATTGTCCGCCACGTCCTTGATGGTCTTGCCCTGATTCATCGCCATCGTGCGCATCGCCGCATAGGCGTCGTTCTCGGACAGGCCGCGCTTTTGCATGAGAAGCCCCTTGGCGCGTTCGATGACCTTGCGCGCTTCGAGATCGCGCTTGGATCGCTCAAGGTCCTTCCAAAGAGCGTCGAACATTCTGAACCGCTCGATGGCGATCTCAAGAACGGGCAGGACGCGCCGCTCGGACAGTCCGTCCACGATGTAAGCGCTCACGCCCGCCCGCACCGCTTCCCTCGCGAGGGCGCCGTCGCCGTTCTCGACGAACATGACGATCGGCTTGGGATTCTTGCGAGCGACGAGCTGAAGATTCTCGATCGTGTCCCGATCGGGGCTGTCGCAGTCGATGATGATGGCGTCCGGCTGCAGCCGTTCGACGACGGCGAGAAGTTCGGCGCCGTGCAACGCCGGCGCCTGCCTGACGACGGCCGCCCCTCTCAGACCGTCCTCCACGATCTTCGCGCGTTCCGGCTTGCTGTCGATCAGAAGAACGATCAGCGGCGTTTCGGTCTGGCGCTCCATGGCCTGCCGTTATTTTTGTTGCGACGCACAATATCTCATTGTCGCGGCGCAACATCAAGAGCCATGAACGGACGTCCGGCGTGGCCATAGCCGCTGAAAAATATAAAAAATTCCGTCTTTTCGCCTGCCTTGGCGTCGGCGACAGAAGTTGTTGCGATTGCGAAGCCTCGGCGGCCGCGGCGTTCAGGCCGGAACATGCTCCCTCTCCGGCAGGAGGCGGGCGATCTCGGCGCGGCAGGAGCCGCAGTTCGTTCCGGCGCCGGTCGCCGCGCCGATCGCCTCGATCGATGCGCAGCCGGCTCGGGCGGCGGCGGCGATCTCCTTCGCGCCGACATTCATGCAGGAGCACACGATCGCCCCGCGATCCGGCGCATCCGCGCCCGGCCGGCCGAGCAACGCCGCCTGACGAGCGCGCGCCGTAAGAGCGCGCCCGAGCTGTTCGCACACGAAGCTCCGCGCGACCGGTACGGGTCCGCGCGCGAAATAAATCGCGCCGGCGAAGACGTCGTCGATGAAGAGCGCGCGGCTATAGACGCCTGCCCCCGCGTTGGCGTGAGCGGCGATTTGCGCGCGGGCGTGCGCCGGCCTGATCGCCTCGGCGAACAACTCATCGGCGACGAGCGCATGAATCGACTCGAGCGCGCCCTCGAACCCCGCCAGCTCGGCGCGCAATCCGCCCCGCGTTCTTGCTTTCGCCCAGTAGCCCGCCGTATCGGGCGCGCGCCAGCGGACGAAGTCTTCGGTCCTGATGACGGCGAAAGCGTGCCAGACGGCGCCTGCGTTCTCGATGCGAACGCGCGACGCCTTCAGCGCAGGCTGGCCGGAAACGGGATCGACGATCGGCGCGACGAGCGCGCCCACGCGCGCGCGCGCCGCGAATGCGTCGTTCCAGTGCATCGGCGCGAAGAGCTCCCCCGGCCGCTGGCGCGCGGTTACGCATAGCCGTACGAGCATTTCGCCGAGCGGCGAGATTACGCGCACGATTTCGGCGTCGCGCAGGCCCTCGCGCGCAGCGTCCGCCGGCGCCATCTCGACGAAAGGTTCGCCGATATGCCGGGCGAGCGTCGGCGAGCGGCCGGTGCGCGTCATCGTGTGCCACTGATCGCGCGCCCGCCCGGTGTTCAGCGTATACGGATAATCAGGCTTGACGGCTGCCACGGCCCGTCCGCCGGGGACCACGAAGTTGGCCCGTCCCGACGGCGTGAAGAACCGGCCGTCGGCGAAAAGCCGCGCCATTCCGCCACGCGCTCCTTTCGGCGTCGGCCATTGCGTCGGTTCAAACGCCTCGTAGCCGGCTTTATCGAGCGCGGTCAGGCCGGCGAGATCAAGCGCGCGCGCGCCGTCGTTTTCCAGCGCGCAAAGCCGCGCATATTCCCGGAAGATCTCGCTGGAGTCGGCGTAGGCGAACGCCTCGGCCCAGCCCATCTTCGCGGCGACATCGCATATCTGCCGCCAGTCGTGGCGCGCTTCTCCGGGCGGCGGCAGGAAGGCGCGCTGGCGCGACATGCGCCGTTCGGAGTTCGTCGTCATGCCGCTCTTCTCGCCCCATCCCGTCGACGGCAGGAGGATGTCGGCGCAGGCCGCCGTATCCGTCGTCGCGACGATATCGGAGACGACGACCAGCTCGCAGCGCCTCAGCGCCTCGCGCACGCGGTCGGCGTCCGGCATGCTGACGACCGGATTGGTGGCGATGATCCAGACGGCCTTCACCCTGTCTGCATGGACCGCGTCGAACAGGTCGACCGCCTTGAGGCCGGGCCGGTCCGCCATACGCGGCGCGCGCCAGAAGCGGCGCACCCGCGCGCGCGCCGCCGGATCGTCAAGCTCCATATGACAGGCGAGCTGGTTGGCGAGCCCTCCGACCTCGCGCCCGCCCATCGCATTGGGCTGACCGGTGACCGAGAACGGACTGCAGCCGGGCTTGCCGATGCGGCCGGCGAGGAGATGGCAATTGATAATGGCGTTGACGCGATCCGTTCCATCCGCCGCCTGATTGACGCCCTGCGAATAGACGGTGACGGTTTTCTCCGTATGAATGAACAAATCGAAGAACCGGGCGAGAAGCTCGGGCGCGATCCGCGTCTCGCGCGCCGTGCGAGCGAGGTCGAACGGCGCCGAAGCCTCGAGAGCCGCCTCGACGCCGCTCGTATGCGCCGCGACGAAAGCCGCGTCGCGCGCGCCATGCCGTTCGAGCGCGCGCAGAAGCCCCCGAAACAGCGCCGTATCGCCGCCGGGCGCGACGGGAAGATGAATGTCCGCCGCCTCGCTGGTCGCCGTCCGGCGCGGATCGACGACCACGAGCCGCATGTCGGGCCGGCGCCGCCGCGCGTCTTCGATGCGCTGGAACAGAACCGGATGGCACCAGGCGAGATTGGAGCCGACAAGCACGACGAGATCGGCGCGCTCGAGATCCTCATAACAGCCGGGCGCGACGTCCGCGCCGAAAGCGCGCTTGTGGCCGGCGACCGACGAGGCCATGCACAGGCGCGAATTGGTGTCGATATTGGCCGATCCGATGAACCCCTTCATCAGCTTGTTGGCGACGTAATAGTCTTCGATGAGCATCTGGCCGGAGACGTAGAAGGCGACCGCGTCGGGACCGTGACGCTCGATGATTCGACTGAAGGCCGTCGCGATGGTTTCGGTCGCCGCAGCCCAACTGGCGCGCCGGCCCTCGATCTGCGGATGGAGGAGCCTGTCCTCAAGGCCGAGCGTTTCGGCGAGAGCGGCTCCTTTCGAGCAGAGCCGCCCGAAATTCGCCGGGTGGTTCGGATCGCCCTTCACGGCGACGCCGTCGCCCGTCGCTTCGACCGCGACGCCGCAGCCGACGCCGCAATAAGGGCAGGTCGTCCGTACGCGCATCATGACGCCGCCGTCCGCCACAGGGTCATTCCGCCGCCGCGTCCGCGCCAGCAACGAGCAGGCGCACCCGTCCGTCGACGACCTGCGCGCGCCGGGTTCTGACCGCGCCCTTGTCCGGCGCTTGCGCCCTGCCCGTATCGAGCGAGATCACCCAGCCATGCAGCGGGCATGTCACGGCGCGGGCGTGCACGATGCCCTGGCTCAGCGGGCCGCCCTTGTGCGGGCAGCGGTCGTCGAGCGCGAAGACGGCGCCGTCGAAGGTTCTGAACAGCGCGACGCAGCCTGCGGGCGTCTTGACCACCCGCGCGCCGCGAAGCGGAATGTCCTCGACGGCGCACACGTCCGCCCACTGCTCGACATTGAATCCCATCAGGCGATCTCCATGCTGCGTTCCATCCGCGGCAGTTCCAGCGGGACGAATTCACGCCGTTCCTCTCCGGCCGCGCGTCGCGCCCACGGATCGATCTGCGCCGATTTCTGCGAGCGCACGAAGCGCTCGAAATAGCCGCGACGCGCCGCTTCGTCCTCCGTCAGCGTGCAGCGGATATGCTCGACGCCGACTTTTTCGGCCCATTTGTAGATGCGATCGAGATAGGCCGCCTGCTCGCGATACATCTGCATCAGCGCGGCGACATATTCGACGACCTCGTCCTCCGTCCGCACGCGGCAGAGAAGCTCCGTCGCCTTCACATGCATTCCCGCCGCGCCGGCGAAATGTATCTCGTAGCCGCTGTCGACGCAGACGACGCCGATATCCTTGCAGGTCGCCTCGGCGCAGTTTCGCGGACAGCCGGAAACGGCGAGCTTGACCTTGTGCGGCGTCCAGGAGCCCCAAAGGAATTTTTCGAGCCTTATGCCGAGCCCCGTCGAATCCTGCGTGCCGAAGCGGCACCAGTCAGCGCCGACGCAGGTCTTCACCGTGCGCAGCCCCTTCGCATAGGCGTGACCGGAAACGAGCCCCGCCTTGTTGAGGTCGCGCCAGACCGCCGGCAGATCTTCCTTCTTCACGCCGAGCAGATCGATGCGCTGGCCGCCCGTGACCTTGACCGTGGGGATGCGGTACTTTTCGGCGACGTCCGCGATCGCGCGCAGCTCCGCCGGAGACGTTACGCCGCCCCACATCCGCGGCACGACGGAGAACGTGCCGTCTTTCTGGATGTTGGCGTGCGCGCGCTCATTGATGAACCGGGATTGCGCGTCGTCCCGATACTCCTCCGGCCAGGCGCACAAAAGATAATAGTTGAGCGCCGGCCGACACTTCGCGCAACCGCAGGACGTTTTCCATTCCAGCGCCTGCATGACGGCCTGAATCGATTTGAGCGCCTGGCCGACGATGACGCGGCGGACCTCCTCATGGCTGAATGTCGTGCACGGACATATCGGCTTGCGCGCGTCCGCCTGGTAGGCGTCCCCCAGCGAAAGCGCGACCAGCTTCTCGACCAGCCCCGCGCAGCTTCCGCAGGAGGCCGACGCCTTCGTGCGCGCGCGCACCTCTTCCGCGCTGGTCAAACCGAACTGCGCGATCGCCGTCTCAATCGCGCCCTTGCACACGCCGTTGCAGCCGCAGATCTCCGTATCATCCGGCAAGGCTGCAACGGCCGCCATAGGGTCCAGCGCCTGCCCGCCGGCGTAAGCCGGGCCGAAGACAAGCGTCTCGCGCCGGTCCGAAATGTCGGCGCCGTCCTTGAGCTGCTGGAAGAACCAGGCGCCGTCCGCCGTGTCGCCGTAAAGCACGACGCCGACGATGCGGTCGTTTTCGATGACGAGCCGCTTGTAGACGCCCTGCGCCGCATCGCGCAGGACGATTTCGTCCCTTCCGGGCTTTTCGGCGAAATCGCCGGCTGAGAAAAGGTCGACGCCCGTGACCTTGAGGCGCGTCGCCAGCGCGCTCGGCTTGAACCGCGGCGCCGGGTCGCCCGCCAGGCGGGCGGCGACGACGTTCGCCATCTCATAGAGCGGCGCGACAAGGCCGAAGCACTGGCCCTCGAACTCGGCGCATTCGCCGAGCGCGAAAATGTCCGGATCGCTCGTGCGCATTCCCGCGTCGACGACGACGCCGCGATTGACCGCAAGGCCGGCTTCCTTCGCAAGCTGAACGTTCGGCCGTATGCCGACGGCCATGACGACGAGATCGGCCTCGATTTCGGTTCCGTCGTCGAGCCGGACCGCGCGCGCGCGCGGCGGGCCCAGCGCCGGATCGGTTCCGAGTATGGCCTCTGTATTGGCCTTCGTGCGCACAGCGATGCCGCGCGCCTCGATCGCCTTTTGCAGAAGATGGCCGGCGGCTTCGTCGAGCTGGCGCTCCATCAGCGTCGGCATGAGATGAAGAACCGTCACGTCCATGCCGCGTTCCTTCAGCCCGGCCGCGGCTTCGAGGCCGAGCAGGCCGCCGCCGATGACGACGGCGCGCCCGCCCGACTGGGCGGCGAGCAGCATGGCGTTGACGTCGTCGAGATCGCGATAGGTCAGCACGCCGGCCAGATCGGCGCCCGGCACGGGGATCACGACAGGCAGCGAGCCGGTGGCGACGATCAGCTTGTCGTAGGAAGCGACGACGCCGCGCTCGGAGCGCGCCGTTTTCGCCTCGCGGTCGATGGCGACGACCTTGTGGCCCTTCCATAGCGTGACGCCGTTCTTTTCATACCAGGCGTCGCCGTGGATGATGATCTCCTCGAAGCTCTTTTCGCCCGAAAGCACCGGCGAGAGCATGATGCGATCGTAATTGACGCGCGGCTCCGCGTTGAAGATCGTAACGTCGTAGGCGTCCGGAGCGATCTGGAAAAGCTTATCGAGCGCGCGTCCCGGCGCCATGCCGTTGCCGATGACGACCAGTTTCTGCTTCATCTGTTCCCTCGTTCAGCCTTCTTTCTCCGGTTCGACCCCGGCCGCATGCGGTTTGACCGTCAGTCTACGGTCGTTTTCTTAGGCGCCCGCCGCGCGGCTCACGCCGCCTGCGCGGCGCGCCGCCGCTCCATGCTGCGGATCGCCAGATGCATCCACGCGAGGAGCGTCCCGGCGAGGACGAACAGCAGCATGAACGCGCTCGTCCACAGCCCGGTCGTCTCCAGAAGCAAGCCGAAGGCGATCGGCAGAAAGAAACCGCCGAGCCCGCCGATCATGCCGACAAATCCGCCCACCGCGCCGACATTATCCGCGTAATAGACCGGCACGTGCTTGTAGACGGCGGCTTTGCCGAGGCTCATGAAGAAACCGAGCACGAACGCCGTCGCGACGAACGCCGCAGGCCCGACGGCGACATGGAGCGTCACGGCGCCATTCATTCCGTATACGGTATAATCTGCAGGCGGTATCGACAGAACGAGCGTCGCCGCCGCCGAGGCCGCGAAGGTCCAGTACATCACCTTGCGCGCGCCCACGCGGTCCGAAAGCGCCCCGCCCCAGGCGCGGAAGATCGAGCCGGGGATCGAATAGACCGCGCCGATCATCCCGGCGAGCTTGATGTCGAACCCGTAGACGCCGATGAGATAGCGCGGCAGCCACAGCGCCAGCGCGACGAACCCGCCGAATACGAAAAAGTAATAAAGGGCGAATCGCCAGACCTGCATGTTGCGCAGGGGCGCGAGCTCGCCGGCGAGAGGCCGCCGCGGCGCGAATCCGCCCGCGCGCGCCTTCGTCACAGGGTCCTCTTCGGTCGCGAAGTAGAACACGACTCCCGCAACCGCGAGACAGGCCGCCCAGATCTGCGCCGTCGCCTCCCAGCCGAGGGCGACCATGACGAAAGGCGCGAGGAACTTCGTCGCCGCCGCGCCCACATTGCCGACGCCGAAGATCCCCAGCGCGGCGCCCTGTTTCTCGGTCGGATAGAAGCGCGACACATAGGCCGCCCCGACTGCGAAGGATCCGCCGGCGATCCCGACGCCGAATGCGGCGATCAGCATCTGCGCGTAGGTCTCGGCGAAGCTGAGCAGAAACGTCGCCGCAGCCGCCGCCAGCATGGCGAGCGTATAGACCAGCCGTCCGCCATGGCGGTCGGCCAGAACGCCGAGCGCGAGGCGGATCAACGAGCCGGTGAGAATCGGCGCCCCGACCAGCAGGCCGAACTGCGACTCGCTCAAGGACAGCTCGTCTTTTATCTGTACGCCAATGATCGAGAAAATCGTCCAGACGGCGAAACAGACCGTAAAGGCCGCCGTCGACATGACGAGCGCGCGGGCCGGTTCGGCGCGGCCTGCCCTGTCGCGGCGCATTTGCATTTGAAAGCCTGCGCGGCTTGCTGCCTGATCGCTCATGCGACGAGAAACCTCCCTCCGCCGGGCGCGCCAGGCGCGCGCATGCGCTGCTCGCGCGCGGCGAGTTTCAAGATCAGGATTGTCGAGAGATGTGCGCCTCGCCGTGAGGCGCGCCCGCCGGCGTCAATGAAGCCGAACGCTACGGTTTCGGTTCGTCCGCCGCCCTACGCTGGAGACCGGATGGCTCGTCCTTGAGCGGACGAACTTCATCACGCTCATACGCGCGTGTCAATAAAATTTTTGCAGCGCAACATGGCGAGGCGGTTTCTGGCGACCCCGGCAGGACTCGAACCTGCGACCATTCGCTTAGAAGGCGAGTGCTCTATCCAGCTGAGCTACGGGGCCCCGATTCGCCGCTTTTAGCAGGCGCGCCGGATTTTGCGAAAACCGCCGCCTGCCTTTGCGCGGGACGGTCTAATGCGTCCAGGGCGCGCGGCGGCGATGGGCGAAATTATCCGCATAGGCCTTGGGCCGCTGCGCCAGCGGATGCGGCTCTTCGATCACATAAGGAATCGCATGGCGCTCGGCGTAGGCGACCGCTTCCTCCCGGCTCGCAAAGGAAAGGCGCACCTGTCCGGCGCGGGTGTCGGCGCCGCTGGTCCAGCCCATCAGCGGGTCGATCCGGCGCGCGGCCTCCGCCTCGAACTCCAGGCGCCATTCCCGGGTTTGCGCCTTGCCGGACTGCATGGCGGTCTTCGCCGGTCGATAAATGCGCGCAAGCATCTCGGCTCCGTCATGGTTCAGGGCCCGAACGGCCCGACAAAATCAGCGTTCCCGCCGGCTGGTCGGGGCGGCAGGATTCGAACCTGCGACCCTCTGCTCCCAAAGCAGATGCGCTACCAGGCTGCGCCACGCCCCGCGCCAGGGCCGGAACCGGCGTTCATGTCGGCGAAACCGGGTCGGATGTAAAGACCGGGGCGACGCCTTTCGGAGCGCCATGGCGGCGGATCAGTTTTCGGGATCGGGCCGGACCTCGATCGCCAGAAGCCCCTTGACGCTGGAGGCGAAGGAAACCTGCACCCGCTGGCCGGGAACCAGTTCGCCCATGCCGCAGCGGCGCAGCGTCTCCATATGGATGAAGATGTCGTCGGTGTTTTCGCCGCGCGTGAGAAAGCCGAAGCCCCGCCCCCTGTTGAACCATTTGACGGCGGCGCGCACGAAATCGCCGGCCGGCGTTTGGGTCGGCGGCGGTTGGCGCGCTGTCGCAGTGCTTTCATCAATATGGATTAGCTTGAGCGCCTGAAGGCCCTTCGGACGGCGCACCACGTCGCATTCGATGGTCGCGCCTTCGCGCGCCGTGGCGTGTCCCGCTTCGCGCAGGCAAGTCGAGTGGATCAGAATGTCGCCTTCGCCGCCTGCGGCGACGATGAAGCCGTACCCTTTGGAAGGGTCAAACCATTTGACGACGCCCTTGAGCCTGAAAACCTCTTCCTTCTCGCCGCCGCTCGGGCCGCTCCCCGCTTCGTCCGATAATCCAGCCATACCAGCGGCCACCCCTCTTGCGCCCTGAGAATGCTGTTATACGCCCCGCAAGCACCTCTGAGTCGGTGATAACACTATACTCCGCCTCGGTCCGAACACTACGATCTGAAAAGCAGAATTGCACGATTTTGGCTAGTCCGTCTCCCATTTTCTCCAAATGGTTGCGGCGCCGCAAAATTCTCCTCTTCCCCCGTCGCGTCTTTGCGAAGGATCCGGCCTAAGCTGAGGCGGCGCGCGATTCGAGATCGGAAAGGAATTTCGAGATCAGCAGGAGAAAGACGTCGAAGTCGGACTCGACATTCGCCAGGGAGACGCCGCCGGCCGCATTCCGGTCCATCTGGATGGCGATGTCGCCGTCGCGGTCGACATAGGCCCGGCCGAATTTCACTTCGCTGTTGAATCTGCTCAGAAATTCATGCCCGACCTGCCGGATGGACACGCCCGGCGGATAGGTGATGTAGGAAATGTCGCCGTCAGGCCCGTCGATCGCCACCACGACGACATGGTCGCCGACGAAGACGGCGATCGCGTTGGGCTGGAAGTCTTCGCGAACCGAATAGCCCTGATCGGACAGAAGGTCGGCGATCTGCCCCTTGGAGACCCCGCCCGCGGCCGCCTGGCAAAGCGGCGAGAAGACAAGCGCCGCGGCGATCAGCGCGCCAAAAAAAGTCCTCATATGCCCCTCCACCCCGGCGATGATGTTAACCTTGGTTTAATACAATCGAAATCATCGCCAAAATCAATCGGCGAGACGTTCTGCTCCGGTTCGGAAGCGAAAGCGAGGCGCCGATGGGCGCTCCCATTGATGCCGCTGAACGCACGACGCCGGCGCCGCCGGGAGCCCGGCTGCTCGCCGTCTGCGCCCGAGCCTATCCGTTCCTTAGCGGCTGCGCGTCGCTCGCCAATCATCGCCTGCTGCGCCGGCTCGACGGGGCGCCGCGCGCGACCGTCTGGGCGCGGGTCGCCGGCGGGGCGGTGCTCGCCGATCTCGACGATTATGTCGGCCGGGCGGCCTGGTATTTCGGCGATCTCGACCGCAAGATATCGAAGCTGTTCGCGCGCTACGTCCGCTCCGGCGATACGGTCGCCGATATAGGCGCCAATATCGGCGTCACCGCCCTGAAGCTCGCGCAGCTGGTTGGCCCGCACGGGCGGGTCGTCGCTTTCGAGCCGCATCCCGATACGGCCGCGCGGCTGCGCGCCGCCGTCGCGCGCAGCGGGGCGAGGCAGGTCGATGTCCAAGAGCTTGCGCTGAGCGACGCCGCCGGAACGGCGCGCCTTGCGCGACCGCCCGGCAACGCCGGCGCGGCGACGCTCGCGACAGGAAGCGAGCCTTATCCCGCCTTGACGGTGAGGACCGCGCGGCTCGACGACGTCGCCGCAGACTGGCCGTCGCTGCGATTGATGAAAATCGACGTCGAGGGCGCGGAAGCGGCCGTGATCGAAGGCGCGCGCCAGACGCTGGCGCGTCTGCAGCCGATCGTCATCTTCGAGACGAACCGCGAGAGCGGCGATCAGTTGCGCCGGCGCCTAGCGGCGCTGGATTACGAGATCCGCGGAATCGCGCGCAGCTTTCTCCGCCTGCGGACAGAGCCCGCGGCGCCCGGCGCGACCTATCACGACTGCATCGCGCTGCCGCGGGAGATCGCCGGAAATGATTGAACCGGATCTGGCAGGCCCTAGGGGAATCGAACCCCTCTTTCCAGGTTGAAAACCTGGCGTCCTAACCGATAGACGAAGGGCCCTCGCCGACGCCGCTGCGGCGGCGCCGGCGCTGTATAGGCGAGGATGCGCGCCGAAAGCAAGCCCCCTGCGGCGCCGTTTCCGCCTCAGCCGGCGCGCGCCGCATCGACGATGTGGAACTGCGCCGCGTCGGCGCCGCGCCAGTCGTCCCGGCGGATCTTTCCGGCGACATGCACGCGCCCGCCGGCCGTCAGGATCGCGGCGAGTCCGGCTTCCTCCGCCCGGAAAGCGACGGCCCGCGCGGTCTCGCCCGAATCGTTGGCCAGCAGGCAGGAGACGTGACCGGAGCCGACGGTTCGCGCCCTTACGGAGCGCACATTGGTCAGCGCCACAAGAGGCTCGGGATTGCCCGGACCGAAGGGGCCGGCCCGTTCGATCATGGCCGCAAGCTCGCCGGAGACGGCGCCGACGGCGACGACGCCGTCAATATCGAGGCGCCGGTCCGCGCGCGCGCGGGCGACGTCCTCGCCAAGGCGCTCGTTCAGAAAGGCCGTGAACGGAGCGACCGCCGCGCGCGCGACGGTCAGCCCCGCCGCCATGGCGTGCCCGCCCCCGGCGGCGAGAAGTCCTTCGGCCTTCGCCGCCGTCACCGCCGCGCCAAGATCGACGCCGGCGATCGAGCGGCCCGACCCCTTGCCCATCTCGCCCTCAAGGCCGATCACAATGGCGGGCCGGTCGTATTTCTCTTTCAGCCGGCCGGCGACGACGCCGATCACGCCGGGATGCCAGCCTTCGCCCGCCGCGACAATCACGCTGGATTCATGCGCGCCGGTCCGTTCGACCTGCGCGATCGCGTCTTCGAGCACCGCCGTCTCGATCGCCTGGCGCTCGGCGTTCATGACATGCAGGCGTTCGGCGAGCGCGGAAAGCCGCGCCGGGTCTGCGCCGGTCAGCAGCTCCAGCGCCAGCCGCGCATGGCCGATCCGCCCGGCGGCGTTGAGCCGGGGCCCGAGCAGAAAGCCCAGGTGATAGGCCGAGGGCGCGCCCTTCACGCCGGCCCGCGCCGCAAGCGCCTTGAGGCCGGGATTGCCGCCCTGCCCCAGCACCTTCAGCCCCTGCGCGACCATGACCCGGGCGAGGCCGGTGATCGGCATGACGTCGCAGACGAGGCCGAGCGCGGCGAGATCGAGAAGCGCGAGCAGGTTGGGCTCCGGCCGCGCCTTGAACCAGCCCGCCTCGCGCAGCGCCCGGTTGAGGGCGGCGACCGCCATGAAGGCGACGCCGGCGGCGGAGAGATTCGCAAGGCCCGACACGTCGTCGGGGCGGTTCGGGTTGACCACCGCGACGGCGCCCGCCGGCGGCGGCCCGCTCATCTGGTGATGGTCGATCACGAGGACGTCGAGGCCTTCGCCCGCCGCCTGTTCGATGATCGCATGGGCCGACGCGCCGCAATCCACCGTGACGACGAGGCGCGCGCCGGCGCGCGCAAGATCGCGGAACGCCTCGATCGACGGCCCGTAGCCTTCAAGGATGCGATCCGGCAGATAGACGGTCAGCGGCGCGCCCGCGGCGTCGAAATAGCGCCGGAAGATCGCCGCGGCAGTGGTTCCGTCCACGTCGTAATCGCCGAAGACGCCGACGGTCTCGCCTGAAAGCACGGCCTCGGCGAGGCGCGCGGCCGCCCGGTCCATGTCGCGCAGCACGAAAGGATCGGGCATCGACTCGCGCAAGGAAGGATTGAGATAAGCGTTCGCGGCCTCGCCCGTCACGCCCCGCGCGGCGAGCGCGCGCGCCACGAACGGCGCGACGCCGGCCTTCTGCTCGATGGCGAGCGCTTCGCGCGGATCGGCCTCGCGCAGAACCCACCGGCGGCCCGAGGCGGTCGGCCCCATCTCCGGCAGCGGCAGGAGAACGTCTTCGCAGGCGGCCTGCGGCGCAGGGGAAAGCGAGGTCATGCTCTCACCCTGCCCGCGATTCGCGCCGGCGGCCAGCGGCGGGCTTTCCACATGATCTCGCGCCCGCCGCGGAAGGGGCGGCGCCTAGTACCGCGCGAGCGCGCTGCCCCAGGCGAGGCCGCCGCCGAGCGCGGCGAACACGAGAAGCTGGTCGCGCCTGACGCGCCCGTCGCGGACCGCCGCGTCGAGCGCCAGCGGAATCGAGGCGGAGGACGTATTCGCGTGCTTGCCGATGGTGACGACGATCCGCGACTGCTCAAGCTCGAGGCGTTTGGCGCAGGCCTCGATGATGCGGATGTTCGCCTGATGCGGCACGAACCAGTCGATCTCGCCGCGCGCGACGTTCGCCTGCTCGGTCACCTTGAAGACCGCGTCGGAGATGAGTTCGACGGCGTTGCGGAAAACCTCCTTGCCGTTCATGCGCACCTTGCCCACCGTCCCGGTCGTGGAAGGCCCGCCGTCCGCATAAAGATGATCCGCAAGCCGTCCGTCTGCAGAAAGATAGGTTGCGAGCACGCCGCGGGGCGGGGCGGCCGTGCGCGGCGGCTCGCCGCTGAGCACCACCGCTCCGGCGCCGTCGCCGAACAGCACGCAAGTCGCGCGATCCGACCAGTCGAGAAAACACGAGAGCTTGTCCGCGCCGATGACGAGAGCGTGGCGGACCTGTCCCGAAGAGACGAAGCCGTGAGCCGTCGTCAGCGCGTAAAGAAACCCGGCGCAGGCCGCCGATATGTCGAAGGCGATCCCGCGGGGGACGCCGAGCTTGCGCTGTACATAGACCGCCGTGGCCGGAAAGGTGCGGTCCGGCGTCACCGTGGCGACCACGACGAGACCGATGTCGCGCGGCTTCAGCCCGGCCTGATCGAGCGCATGCCATGCGGCCCTGGCGGCGAGATCGGAAGTCGCCTCATCGTCGGCGGCGAAGCGCCGCTCCTCGATGCCGCTGCGGGTGCGGATCCATTCATCGCTGGTGTCCACGATCTCAGCCAGATCGTGATTGGTCACGATCCGCTCGGGCAGATAGGCGCCGACGCCGCTGATGACCGATTCTACCGCCGCAACCACGCTCGCCGCCGCCCGCCCTCGTCGAAACATTCATTATCGCACGGTTCGCCGGCGGATCCTACCGCTTTTCCGCACATGGCTTCATTTCCGCCTTGTCCGCGCGCGGATGTAGCGAATGGTGCCGGTCTTCGAGCGCATGACGATGGTGTGCGTGTGGACGTATTTCGGATCCCATCGCACGCCGTCGAGCAGCGTGCCGTTGGTCACGCCCGTCGCGGCGAATATGACGTCGCCGGAGGCGAGCTCGCGCAGGGAGTATTTCCGATCGAGGTCTTGGACGCCCAGCCGCTCGGCGCGGGCGCGTTCGTCGTCATTGCGGAAATGCAGCCGGCCCTGCATCTGCCCGCCGACGCAACGCAACGCCGCCGCCGCCAGCACCCCCTCCGGCGCGCCGCCGCGGCCCAGATACATGTCGATGCCGGTCTCGGGTTCGGTGGTGTGGAAGACCCCGGCGACGTCGCCGTCGGGGATCAGGAACACCCGCGCGCCGACTTTGCGCGCCGCCTTGATGATCCCGTCGTGACGCGGCCGGTCGAGCACGCATAGCGTGATTTCCTCCGCCGGCACGCCCTTGGCCTTCGCCAGCGCCAGAATGTTGTCCTCATGCGGGGCGTCGAGATCGACGAGCCCTTCCGGATAGCCGGGCCCGATCGCGATCTTGTCCATATAGACGTCGGGCGCGTTGAGAAGGGTGCCGCCCTGCGCCATGGCGACCACGGCGAGCGCGTTCGCCATCGCCTTGGCCGTGAGGTCGGTGCCTTCGAGCGGGTCGAGGGCGATGTCCACCTTGGGCCCGCGGCCCGTGCCGACCTTCTCGCCGATATAGAGCATCGGAGCCTCGTCGCGCTCGCCCTCGCCGATCACCACCGTGCCGTCGATTTCGAGCTTGCCCAGCGCCTCCCGCAGGGCCGTGACCGCCGCCTGGTCGGCGCCTTCCTTGTCTCCCCGCCCGATCATGGTCGAGGCGGCGATCGCCGCGGCCTCCGTGCAGCGGCCGACCTCCATGGTCAGCACGCGGTCGAGAAAGGCTTCATTGGGCATGGCTTGTTTTCCCTTGCATGGTCACGCCGCGTTGCGCCGCGCGAACATGCGCTTGACGTTGCGCGCGGCCTGGCGGATGCGCTGCTCGTTCTCGACGAGGCCGATGCGGACATAGCCCTCGCCATGCTCGCCGAAGCCGACGCCGGGCGCGACGGCGACGTCGGCCTCCTCCATGAGCTTCTTGGCGAAGCCGACCGAGCCGAGCGCGCGGTACTCCTCCGGGATCGGCGCCCAGGCGAACATCGACGCCGCCGGGACCGGAATCGTCCAGCCGGCGTTGGCGAAGCTTTCCGCCAGCACGTCGCGCCGGCTCCTGTAGATGGCGCGGATCTCCTCCACGCAATCCTGCGGGCCGTCGAGCGCGGCGACGGCGGCGACCTGTATCGGCGTGAAGGCGCCGTAGTCGAGATAGGACTTGACCCGCGCCAGCGCGGCGATGAGGCGCGGGTTGCCCACCGCCATGCCGACCCGGTAGCCGGCCATCGAATACGTCTTGGACAGCGAGTTGACCTCGACGGCGATGTCCTTCGCTCCTTCGACCTGCAGCACAGAGGGCGCGGGCTTCTCGAAATAGATCTCCGAATAGGCGAGATCGGAGAGAATCCAGATGTCGTGCTTTTTCGCCAGCGCCACGGCTTCCCGATAGAAGTCGAGCTCGACGACATGGGCGGTCGGGTTGGAAGGGTAGTTGAGCACCATCGCCGTCGGGCGCGGGGTGGTGCGTCCGATCGCCCTGGCCATGCCGGACAGATAGGCCTCGGGGCTCGGCGCCGGCACGGCGCGAATCACGCCGCCGGCGATGATGAAGCCGTAGGCGTGGATCGGATAGGCCGGATCGGGCGCAAGGATGACGTCGCCCGGCGCGGTGATCGCCTGGGCCAGATTGGCGAAGCCCTCCTTCGAGCCGAGGGTGGCCACGATCTCCGTATCCGGATCGAGCGTCACCCCGAAGCGCCGCTCATAATAGCGCGCGATGGCGCGCCGGAGGCCCGGAACGCCGCGGGAGGCGGAATAGCGGTTGGTGCGCGGCTTCCGCGCCGTTTCGATCAGTTTCTCGACGATATGCGGCGGCGTCGGCATGTCGGGGTTGCCCATGCCGAAGTCGATGACGTCGCGGCCTTCGGCGCGCAGGCGCGCCTTCAAGGCGTTCACTTCCTCGAAGACGTAAGGCGGCAGGCGCTTGATGCGATAGAACTCTTCCGTGTCCGGCATGTAGACGCTCTCTTACTGGCCGTCCTCCCGGGCCGGGGGCTTCGGCGGCAGGCCGCGTTCGCGGCGGGCGATCGCCTCGTCGCCGGCGACCGTATCCTGAAGGGCGCGGCCGGCCTCGTCGAGCGGCAGCGGCCCGTTTTCGCCGCCGGGCAGCAGGATCCTCTCGCTGCGCTCCTCCGCAGCGAGCTCCCGATCATGCGCCACCGCTGCAGCGAGCGCGTCGCGCGCGGCCCGCAGCTCGGCCGCCAGCGCCTCGCGCTCGGCCTCCGGCGTCGGCTCCGGGCGCGTCTGGGGCGCCTGCGAAAGATTGGGAAAAGCTCGCCCCTCTTCCTTGCGGCGTTCGGCGATGCGCTCCTGAATGCGCGGATCGGGCGGCTCGTCGCCGGCGAGATCCTCATATTTGACGAAGCCGGGCGGCAGCAGCCGCTCGAAGCCGGCGCAGCCCGGCAAGGCGAGCGCGCCCGCCGCGGACGCGCCGAGAATGAGAAACCGCGCGAGCTTGCGTTTTGCGCCCATCGCCATCGCCGACTATAACGACTCCATCCGCGAGATAACTCACATCCGACCTTATGACGCAAGCCGAACCAGAACCCGCCGACGCCGAATCCCGCGCGGAGACGAACAAGCGCGCCGGTTCGGACGAAAAACAGGCCGGCGCGAAGGTCCGGCCCGAACGCCCGTCGGCCCGGAAAGGCGCGGCGAAGACGGCGAAAAAGAAGAAAAAGGCGATTTCGAAGAAAGGCGCGCAAAGCCGACCCCGCAAGGCCGCGGACGCCGGGCCGGCGCCCTCCCCAGAGGCCAAGACCGTTTCGAAGGCCGCTTCGTCCGAAGTTCGGTCGCGCAGCCTGTTCGAGGATTACGACGCCCTTTCGGAATATCTCGCGGACGTCACCGGCGCGAGCCAGGAGCTCGTGCGCGAGTTCTTCGTGCGCAATCCCAACCTTCAGGTCGTTCGCGGCGACCGGCCGGTCGATCCGCTCAATCTCAGCGACTCCTTCCGCGAGATGATGAACGCGCTGGCGATGGACCCGGGCACGCTCTTGCAGCGCCAGTTCAATCTTTGGGGCGATTACGCAAAGCTCATGGCGACGATGTCGCGGCGCATGGCGGGCGAAGAGGTCCGCCCCGCCATCGAGCCGCCGCCCGGCGACAAGCGGTTCTCCCATCCCGCCTGGCGGGAGAACCCGATGCTCGATTTCGTCATGCAGTCCTATCTGACCTTCGCGCGCTGGCTGGAGACCACGGTCGGCCAGCTCGAAGGCATGGACGAGCATGAGAAGAAGAAAGCGGAATTCTTCACCCGGCAGTTTCTCGACGCGATCGCGCCGACGAACTTCCCGATGCTGAATCCGGAAGTGATCGAAACTGCGATCGAGACGCGCGGAGAGAGCTTTCTCAAGGGCATGAAGAACCTGCTCGAAGACCTCGACCGCGGCCATGGAGAGCTGGCGATCCGGCAGGCCGATCTTAACTATTTCCGCCTCGGCGAGAACATCGCCACCACGCCGGGCAAGGTGATCTATCAGAACGAGATCATGCAGCTCATCCAGTACGCGCCGATGACGGAGGAAGTCGCGCGCCGGCCGCTGGTGATCTTTCCGCCATGGATCAACAAGTTCTACATCCTCGACCTTCAGCCGCAAAACTCGTTCATCCGCTGGATGGTCGAGCAGGGCCGCACGGTGTTCGTGGTCTCGTGGGTCAATCCGGGTCCGGAGCTTCGTGACAAGACGTTCGAGGATTACATCCGGCAGGGAATGCTGGAGGCGCTCGACGCTGTCAAGCTGGCCGCAGGCGAGGAAGAAGTCGACGCCATCGGCTATTGCATCGGCGGCACGATGCTCGCCGCCGGGCTGGCGCTGATGGCGAAACGCGGCGACGAGCGCATCAAGACCGCGACCTTTTTCACAGCGCAGACGGACTTCTCCGAAGCCGGCGATCTCATGCTCTTCGTCGACGACGCGCAGCTTGAGGCGATCGAGAAACAGATGGACGCCGCCGGCGGCGTGCTGGAAGGGCGCGCGATGGCGACCACTTTCAACATGCTGCGTTCGAACGATCTCATCTGGTCCTTCGTCATCGACAACTACATGAAGGGCAAGGACCCGGCCAAGTTCGACCTGCTCTACTGGAACTCGGACGCGACGCGCATGCCCAAGGGCGTTCATCTGTTCTACCTGCGCGAGTTCTATCAGCATAACCGCCTCGCCAAGGGCGAGATGGTCGTCGGCGGCGAGCGTCTCGACCTCGGCGCCGTCTCCATTCCGATCTTCATGCAGGCGGGCGAGACCGACCATATCGCGCCGGCCCCGTCGGTGTTCAGGTCGGCTCGGCTGTTCGGCGGCGCGAAGAACGGCGCGGCGACATACATGCTCGCGGGCTCCGGCCACATCGCGGGCGTCATCAATCATCCGTCCCGGAACAAATATCACCACTCGGTGAATCCCGCCCTGCCGGCGACGCTGGAAGAATGGAAGGCGGGCGCGGAAAAGCGTCCCGGCTCCTGGTGGCCCTACTGGATCGCATGGCTGAACGAAAAAAGCCCCGGGCGCGTTCCGGCCCGCATTCCCGGCGACGGCGCGCTCGAGCCCATCGAGGACGCGCCGGGAAGCTATGTGAAAGTGAAGGCGTGAAGGTCGTGTGAGGCGGTCGAACGTTTAAGAACGCCCCTTTCCTTTCCTGCCGCGCAACACTCGCTCGAAGTGGCGCCCGCCGTAAAATATACGGACAATGACGACTTTCGACACAAGAACGCGGTACGCGATCAGTACGCGTCGCTCGATCGCAAGCGTGCGCAATCCCGGCAATAGATCATCGCGGCGTAGGCCGCGCTCGGCGTGGGTTTCCAGCGACAGACATGCGGCCTCGATCTTCTCGAAGAACCCGATTGCAACCGCTTCGCCCGCCTCTTTCTCGACAAAATCGCAAAGCCGGACAAGATCGACTTCGGCCATGGGCCGAAAGTCGACCCTACGTTTTCGCACGTTTGGCCTTTTTCTTTTGCGTAAAACGATGGTCTCTCAGGCTTTGGAAGACCGCCCGCGCCGGGACATTCGGTCGCGGATCAGCCAGCGATTCGGCGATCTCGCGCCGCAACCAGTCGCCGATCGTCGCTTCTTCTCGATCAAGCGCGCGCAGCGCCGCCCGTATGACTTCGCTCGCCGAGGCGTAAGCGCCCGATTTCACGCGCGCCTCGACGCTCGCATGAAGTTCGCCAAGCGTAACCGTGATTGGACGGCTTGCTCGTCTCGGCATGAACCGCTCCCAATATGACACTGTCATATTAATTAGGCTGAACTTTCTCGACAAGCGGCGCAGCGTCCAGCGCCGGCTTCTTTCCCATGCCATGTCATGGTAAAGCCCTCCTGCGAGCTCGCCGCCGACCCTTCGCCCGATGACAGCCGCGGCGGGCCGTGCTACCCGCCCGGCCATGACGCCGCTGGAGCGTTACTTTCGCCGGATCGGCTATGCGGGCGCCCTTCGCCCCGATCTTGAAACATTGCGCGGGCTCATGCGCGCGCATCTCGCCGCGGTTCCCTTCGAAAATCTCGACGTGCAGCTGGGCAGGCCGGTCGATCTCAACTCTGAGCGCATCTTCGAGAAGATCGTCGCGCGCCGGCGCGGCGGGTGGTGCTACGAGATGAACGGGATCTTCGGCTGGGCCCTCGGCGAACTCGGCTTCGAGGTCGCGCGCCTGGCCGGCGGCGTGCGCCGCGATCAGGCGGGCGATGCGGCTCTCGGCAATCATCTGTGTCTGCTGGTTCGCCTCGACGGCCGGCCCTGGCTCGCTGACGTCGGCTTCGGCGGAAGTCTGCTGGAACCGCTTCCGCTTGAGCCGCTCGAGCGCGACCAGCCGCCGTTCCGCTTGCGCCTGTCGCAGGCGGGCGGCGGCTTCTGGCGGTATACGGAAGACGCGGACGGAGCTCCCTTCAGTTTCGACTTCGCGCCGGCCCCGGCCGACGAGAGTCTGCTCGCGGCGAAATGCGCCTGGCTGCAAAGTGATCCCGCCTCGCCTTTCGTGCAGAATCTTGTCGCGCAGAAGCGCCTCGCCGATCGCCACATATCCCTGCGCGGGCGCGTGCTGAAGGAGCTCACAGCCGAGGGCGCGCGCAAGCGCGTGCTGGAGACCGCCGACGAGCTCGTCGAGACTTTGCGCGAAACGTTCGGCCTTGACGAGCCAGACGCCGCACGGCTGTGGCCGACGATCTGCGCTCGACACGAGGCCCTGTTCGGCGCGCAGCAGAATGCTGGTTAACCAATCGTTAACCAATTCGAATCACCTTTTTCCTCTCGATTTCGTAAGGCGGGGGCGAAGGTGAGCCGCATCGAGCTGACCACGGGCGAGCTGTTCTTGCGTTTGGGGCCGACGCCGCGTTCGCGAAGCGCGCGCGCCGACAGGTTGTTCCGTCGTCTGCGCAGCGAGGAGGAAGAAGCCCTCGCCCAGTCCATGCTGACGGCGCCGCGGCGGTTGAAGCCGAACCTTTCCTCCTCCGAAGACGAGGACAAGGCTTAAACGCGTCCGCGCCGCAGCAGACGCGCCTTACATCCTGCGCAGGACCGTCTTCAGTATCTTGCCGGACGGATTGCGCGGCAGCGCCTCCGCGAACGTCACGGTCTTCGGCAGCTTGAAGCGGGCGAGCTTCGGCTTGAGGAATGCAATGACATCCTCTTCAGTCAATGTAGCGCCAGGCCGGCGCACGATGATCGCCTTGACCGTCTCGCCCCACTTCTCGTCCGGCTGACCGATGACCGCCGCCTCCAGCACGGCCGGATGGGCCGATAACAGGTTCTCGATCTCCGCTGGGTAAATGTTCTCGCCGCCGGAGATGATCATGTCCTTGATGCGGTCGAGCACGTAGAGATAGCCGTCTTCGTCGAAGCGTCCCGCATCGCCCGTGGCGCACCAGCCGTCGCGCATCATCTCCGCCGTCGCATCCGGCCTGTTCCAGTAGCCGGCCATGACGAAATCCGCACGCAGAACGATTTCGCCCATGGCGCCGGCGGGCGCCGGCCGGCGCGTTTCCGGATCGACGACCTTGATCTCGCAGCCCGGCAGCGGCCGGCCGGCCGATACGCGCCGCGCCAGGCCCGGCGCATGATCTTCCGGATCGAGCAGGCTCGCCCCGCCGCAGGTCTCCGTCATCCCGTAGAACTGCCAGAAGCGCGCGTTGGCAAACGCCTTGAGCGCGGCGTCGAGCAACGGCTCCGGCATCGGCGCCGCGCCGTAGCCGACCGTCCGAAAGGCGTCCAGCCGCGCGCCCGCCGCCTTCGCCGCTTCGAGGATCATCAGAATCATCGCCGGCACGAAGAACGCATCGAGCGGCCGCCCGCCCTGCGCTTCGCGCACGATGGCGGCAGGATCAAACTGGCGATGCTGAACGACCGGCATGGCGCGCCCCATGGCGAGCACGCCGACATTGACGCCTGCGACGTGAAAATGCGGCAGCGCGTGCAGCATCGCCTCGTCATCCGTCTGCGGAACGAACACGCCGCGCTCCAGGCCGGCTGCGCCCACGGCATGGTAATTCCTGTTGGTCAGGAGGACGCCCTTGGGCAGCCCCGTCGTGCCGCTGGTGTAAAGCTGGACGATCACGTCCTCCTCGCGCGCGCGATAGTCCGGCTCGTCAGGCGATTGCGCATCGAGGACGGATTGAAATCCCCCTTCCTCCTCTTCCAGTCCGAGGACGCGCGGCGGTGAATATCCTTCCACGGTTTCCAGCGCCGCCAGAAAGGCGCGCTCGCCGACGAGCAGCCGCGCTCCCGAATCCTGCAAGATGGCGGCGACCTCCGGCGGGGCGAGGCGCCAGTTGAGCGGCGTCATCACCATCCCGGCCTTCATGGCGCCGAAGAAGGCGGGCCAGAAAATCCCGAGATTGCGCGCCAGCCAGCCGATGCGGTCGCCCGGCTTCAGCCCGAGCGCGACGAAGGCCTGCGCCGCGCGGTTCGACTCGGCGTCCAGCTCGGCGAAGGTTCGCGTCTCGCCTTCGAAATGCAGCGCCGCGCGATCGGGAAATCGCGCCGCCTGAAGGCGAACCACATCGGCGAGCATGTTCGGGCAGACGATCCGCTCCTCGGCGGCGAGCGTCATGGATTTCCTCCCTCGAAGCGGTTGTCGTTTTCCTGAAAGGATACGCCGCGAGGGCCGCGCGGGAAAAGAGCGAAGCGCTGTTGAGGGACTCGCAGACCCTTCGGCCGTCAGAGCGGCGCCTGCGCCGGCCGGCGCAGCGGCTGAAGCCGCTGGTCGCGGATCTCGATCACGCGGTCCATGCGCGCGGCGAGGCGCTGATCGTGCGTGGCGATCAGGGCGGCGAGCCCTTCGGCGCGCGCGACCTCGAGAAGCGCGTCGAAAACCACGTCGGAGGTCTTCGGATCGAGATTGCCGGTCGGTTCGTCCGCCAGCAGAATTTTCGGCCGGTTCGCCAGCGCGCGCGCGATGGCCGTGCGCTGCTGCTCGCCGCCGGAAAGCTGGCCGGGCTGATGACGCAGACGTCCGCCGAGCCCGAGCGCCGTCAGAAGGCGCGCCGCCTCGCGGTCGGCCTCCGCCTTTTTCCGGCCGGCGATCAGCATCGGCAACGCCACATTGTCGAGCGCGGAAAACTCCGGAAGCAGATGATGAAACTGATAGACGAAGCCGAGCGCGTCCCGGCGCAGGCGCGTGCGCTGCGAGTCCGACAGTCCCGAACAGGCGCGCCCGTCGATATAAACTTCGCCGCCGCTTGGCGGCTCGAGCAGGCCGGCGATATGCAGGAGCGACGACTTGCCCGATCCGGACGGGCCAAGCAGGGCGACCGTCTCGCTGCGCTTAAGCGCGAAATCCGACGGCTGAAGAATGATGAGATCGCCATAGCGGCGCTCGATCCGTTCGAGCCGCAGCACCGGTCCGCCCGCCCCGCCGGTCTCCAGATCATCTCTCATCCGTATGCCACCATTCGCGCAAGGACAGCGCCTTGCCGCCGTCGTCGAACTGAACCACGAGAACCCCGTCGAGATGCACGCGCCGGCCGGTTCGCGCGCGGGTGAAGGCGCAGCTCCAGTGCGCCGCGCCGAGCTGCGCCTGCACGTAGAGAACCCGGGCGCCGAAGTCGATCTCGCGCTGGCCGTTCGAGGCGGCGAGAAACGCCGCGGCGATCTCCGCCGGTCCCTTCTTCGGTTCGGCGAAAGGCGTCCAGTAATAAAGCGCATTGTCGGCGAACAGCTTCGCGAAGGCCGTCCCGTCTCTCGCCTCCCAGGCCCGGCCGTATGCGGAAAGCCATGTCTTGAACTTCTGTTCGGTCAACGCCATCGCCGCCTCCTATTCGTAACGAAGGGCTTCCACCGGATCGAGGCGCGCCGCCCGCCAGGACGGGTACAGCGTCGTCAGAAACGACATGAGGAGCGCGCCGATCACCACGAACGCCACTTCGCCGGCCTGCATCTCCGCCGGCACGCCGTCGAAATAATACACCTCCGCCGGGAAAAGGTCCGTGTTGAACAGCATCGAAAGGAAGTTCTCGATGGCGTCGATGTTCCACACGAACATGGCCCCCAGGAGGAGTCCGAACGCCGCGCCGAGAACGCCGATGAGCGAGCCGGAGAGGAAGAATATGCGCATGATCGCCCCGCGCGTCGCGCCCATGGTGCGCAGGATGGCGATGTCGCCGGTCTTGTCCTTGACCATCATGATGAGGCCGGTGGCGATGTTGAGGCCCGCCACGATGAGAATGAGGAAGAGGATGAGCCGCATGGCGAAGCGCTCGACCTGGAGCGCGTTGAAGTAGCTGCGGTTCTGTTGCCGCCAGTCGCGGATCTCATAGCCGGGCGCCGCTCCCGCAAGCGCGCGCCGATAGTCGGCCACCCTGTCCGGATCCTCGACCTTGAGCTCGATCTGCTGGACGGCGTCGCCGTAATTGAAGAAGAGCTGCGCCTGCGCGAGCGGCATATAGGCGATGAATCCATCGTATTCGGAGTTTCCGACCTCGAAGATCGCCCCGACGCGATAGGTCTTCTTGCGCAGGGTCGGGCCGAAAGGCGTGTCGGCGCCGCGCCCGGAAACGAGCGTCACGGGATCGCCCGGCCCCACGCCCAGCGAATAGGCGATCCGGCTGCCGAGGGCGATTTCGTCGCCGCCGTTGCGTCCCTGGCCGAAGGTCTCGAACGAGCCCGCCTTCACATGATCCGGACCCGTCACATAGCGGATGCGCTGAAGGTCCTCAGGCCGCACGCCGCGCACGAAGATGCCGGTCTCGCCGCGCGCCGTGGCGTAGACAGGGGCCTGGATGAGCGGCGTCGCCTCGACCACGCCGGGAACGTCGAGCAGCCGCGCGGCGAGAGCCTCGTAGTCCTCGATCGGCTCGGGCGAGAGAACGAAGACATGGCCGTTCACGCCGAGAAGCTGGTCGAGCAGCTTCGCCCGGAATCCCTGCATGATCGACATCACGCTGATGAGGACGGCCACCGCCAGCGCGATGCCGACGACGGCGATGATGGAGATGAGCGAAGCGCCCTTGCCGCTGCGCGTCGCGCCCAGATAGCGGCGCGCGATCATCCATTCGAAAAAGGCGAAGGGCGGGGTCGCGGCGGGCTGCGCGGGGGGTTGGGAGGCGGCGGTCATCGGCCTGGGCTCGCGGCGGTATCGGGAATGAGCAGGTAACACGATTTCCGGCGCCGCCAAACCGCTCGCGATTTTCCTCTGCGCCGAAGGGCGCGGCGCGCGTCGGAAAATTCCCGGACATGATCTCTGGACCGGGCGGATCCATATTCAGACCGCGCAAGCGCGGGATCGGAGGAAGTCAATTCGGTCTCGCCGGAAGAGAGACCGCGACAGGCGCGTTCGCCGCCAGCGCGTTGCGTTCCCGGCCAGGCCGGGCCGGCAGGCTTTTTCGGCCAAGCGCGACGCTGGAGAGTCCGGGGGAGAGGGAGATGAGGCTTGCAACGAGCTGGGCGATCGTCGGCGCCATGGCCGTGTCCGCGATCGTTTTCGCCGCCTGGCTTTTCGCTTTGTAAGGCCGGCGCGACGCGGCTATGCGACCGCCAGGGCGGCGCGAATGTCGGCGACCAGTTTCTCCGCCGCCGCCTCGGGCGCCAGCTCTTCGCGCGCGCCGTCGGCGCGGCGCTTGATTTCGACGACGCCGTTCTCCAGTCCGCGCGGACCGACGATGAGCTGGTAAGGCAGGCCGATCAGGTCCATGCGCGCAAATTTTTCGCCGGGCCGCGCGCCGGTGTCGTCGTAGAGCGTTTCGACGCCTTCCCTTTCAAGCGCGGCGTAAAGCCGTTCGCAGGCGTCGTCCGTCCCGGCGTCGCCGGCCTTGAGATTGACCAGCCCCACGTGAAAGGGCGCGACGGGGACCGGCCATTTGCAGCCCGCCTCGTCATGATGGGCCTCAATGATCGCGCCGGCGAGCCGCGAGACCCCGACGCCGTAGGAGCCCATCTCCACGGGCCGCTCCTTCCCGTCCGGCCCCGTCACATGGGCGCGCATGGGTTCGGAATATTTGGTCCCGAAATAGAAGATGTGTCCCACCTCGATGCCGCGCGCGGCGATGCGGTCCGCCTCGGCGATCTGTTTTTCGAAAGCCGCCGCGTCGTGTTTCTCGTCAGTCGCGGCGTAATAGGACGTGTAGCGATCGATGATCGGCTGCAGATCGCCTTCGAAGTCGGTGTCGGCGCCGGGAACAGGCAGCTCCAAAAGGCGGCGGTCGCAATAGACCGCGCTTTCGCCCGTGTCGGCCAGGATGATGAACTCATGGCTGAGATCGCCGCCGATGGGGCCCGTCTCGGCGCGCATCGGAATGGACGTCAGTCCCATGCGCGCGAAGGTGCGCAGATAAGCGACGAACATGCGGTTGTAGCTGCGCCGCGCGCCCGCCTCGTCGAAGTCGAACGAATAGGCGTCCTTCATCAGGAATTCCCGCCCGCGCATGACGCCGAAGCGGGGGCGAATCTCGTCGCGGAACTTCCACTGGATATGATAGAGCAGCTTCGGCAGGTCCTTGTACGAACGAATACCGGCCCGGAAGATCTCGGTGATCATCTCCTCGTTGGTCGGACCGTAGAGCATTTCGCGCTCGCCCCGATCCTTGATGCGCAGCATCTCCTTGCCGTAAGCGTCATAACGTCCGCTCTCGCGCCACAGCTCCGCCTGCTGGATGGTCGGCATGAGCATTTCGACCGCGCCGGCGCGGTCCTGCTCCTCGCGCACGATCCGCTCGATCTTCTTCAGCACCCGGAATCCGAGCGGCAGCCAGGCGTAGATTCCCGCCCCCTCCTGCCGGATCATGCCGGCGCGCAGCATCAGCTGATGCGAGACGATCTGCGCTTCGGAAGGAGTCTCCTTGAGCAGCGGAAGGAAGTATCGGGAAAGGCGCATGAAGTCTCCGTCTGTCGGACGCCGGCGGCTGCGGGCTGTCGAAAAGCCGCCTTCGCGCATCGACGCGGGCGGGCTCTCGCTCTGGCTCATAGAAAGCCCGCCGGACGATGTCTACAGGCCGGCGCGGATCATGGCCGGCGGCCGAGGCGCAAAAGGCCGATGTCGACCTCCTGATCGAGCGGCCGGGAGAACAGCACGCGCCCGTCGGCGCCCGCGCTCGGCGGCCCGGCGCCGGTCGGCAGATCGCCCGCCTTGCGCGGCGCGCCTTCCCAGGGATGAAGCAGCAGCGCGGCGCCGGAGCCTTCGCCGGCGCGGACGATATAAATCCCCTCTTCGCCCGCCGCCCATAAATCGCCCTCGCCGAGCGCGACATGCGGCGCCGGGCCGTTCAGCGCGACGATCTGCGAAGAGCCCTCCCGAACCCCGAACAGCCGGCCGTCCGGCGCGGCGCGCAGCGATCGCCAGCCTTCGCCGCCGGGAACCGGCTCGGGACGGGCGCCTTCGGCCAGCTCGATCCGCATGAGCCGCCAGCCGGCAAGTCCGTGCTCGACATAGAAGACCTGCTCGCCCGAAGCGGAAAAGACCGGGTCATGCTTGGCCGCGCCGTCGTCGGTGAGCACGCGCAGCCGCGAACCGTCTCGCGCGACGACGTAGAGCTCGGCGCGGCGCCCGCGCACCGCCGAAAAGGCGATCAGGCCGCCGTCCGGCGACCAGACAGGATCGGTCATGTAGCTCGCGCCAAGCTCTGTGACGCGGACGAGCCGGCCGTCCGCGTCCGCGGTCCACAGTTCAGGCGAGCCGCTGCGCGTGGATACGAAGGCGACGAGACCGTCGGGCGCGGCGGCGGGCTCCCAATCGTCGCCGGCGCCGTCCGTGACAGGAACGATTTCGCCCCCCGGCGTCGCGGCCGCGATGTTGACGCGCCCGCGCGGCGCCTCGACGGCGAGCCTGTCATGACGGTCGGCGGACATGCGCGTGAAAGTGACCGCGCCCAGCCCCAGGCTTACGCGCCGCGGCGGTCCGGGGCGGCGAACCTCGACGGTCCAAAGACCGAAGCCGCCGCCGCGATTGGAAGAGAAAAAGACATGGCGGCTGTCGGCCGACCACACATAGCCGGCCGCCTTCCACCCGTCGCGGGTCAGCGCCCGCTCCTTTCCGGCGCGCATATCGAGAAGAAACAGATCGTCCGCCCCGGTCATGAGCGTTCGCCGGAAGACGACGTAGCGCCCGTCGGGAGAAGCCTGCGGATCATGATCGCCGAGCGTAGCAGCCGGCGGCGTCGTCAAATCGCGCGCCGCGCCCGTTTCGATATCGACGGCGCGAATGCGGCGCAGCTCTCCGGGCCCGGGCGCGTCGGAAAGGATCAGGGTGCTCTCGTCAAGCCAGGAAACCCGCGTGTAGTCGGCGGCGAGACAGGGCGCGACGATCCGCACCGGCCCGCGCGGGATCGGGGCGATCGCGAGCGCGCACGGCGCGCCGGGCGACCGGCGCAGGAAGGCCACCCTGTCCCCGCGCGGCGACCAGGCCGCGCCATAGTCGTCAGCCGGACCCGAGGTGAAGGGCGCGGGAGCGCCGGCTGCGACGCCCTGCAAATAAAGGTCGCGCGGCGCGTCGGGGTCGCTCTGAAACGAATAAACGATCTGCGATCCGTCCGGCGACAGGGCCGGATAGGTCTCGATTTCCGGCGTGGACGTGATCGGTCGATACGCCACGGCGGTCCACGGCGCAGGACGCGACAGGAAGAAAAGCGCGCCCGCGACGAGCGCCGCGCCGAGAGCGCTCGCAACGGCGATCAATCGCAAGGGCGACGTCCGCTTTTCCTGCGCGGCGACGTCAGGCGCTTTCTCGGCGAGGGGCGCGCGCGCGGGCGAGACCTGAAGCCGGTAGCCGACCTTGGGAATCGTCTCCACGATCACGCCCGCATCGCCCCCGTTGCTCGCCAGCGCCTTGCGCAGCTGCGAGACGCAGCGATTGATCGCGCTTTCCGAAACGATGCGCCCGCCCCAGCATTGATCGATCAGCGCATCGCGCGTGACGGTCGCCCCTCCGGCGCGATGCAGCGCGATCAGCGCTTTCATCACGCGCGGCTCGATCGACGTCGCCTGGCCGCGGCGTTCAATCTCCAAAGCGGTCGGACGCACGCGGATGTCGCCCAGCGCGAACGGCTCCTCGCGGCTGAGATCGATCTCCTGAGGCCTGGCGGCGGCGGCCTGTTCGTTCATGCGACTCATTATGGAGCTGACGGGATCCGCGCCCGACCGTTCAGGCGCGGCCCGATCAGTTTCCGATGAAATGCGCGCGCTCACAAGATAAAGCCGGGCGCGCGCGGACGAACCGGCTGGCCGATTATCCCGCCGATCGCGCATGTAATTCGTTAAGCCTTGCGGCGTTCAGCTCTTGCACGGCGGCCGCCACCGCGCGCCGCCGGCACTCCTGGAACGCGGCCTTCGTCCGTTCCGGCATTATCCGGTAGCTGGAGTGCCGCTCGGGATAGCGTCCGCAGGCCTCATGCGCCGCGCGTTCGAGGCGGGCGAGCATCTCCCGCGCATCGGCCTCCCTGTCGAGATCAAGATCGTCATAGGCGACGCGCACGCTGCGAATGCGCTGCGCGTCATCGGCCGCGGCATGGCCGGCGCCGGCGATGATCGCCGCCGCGAGGATCGTCGCCAGGACAGGTTTGCTGAAAGACATCGGCGTCTCCTTTCCGCTTCGTTTTCGGGCGGGACGGCTCGCCGTCCGGCCTCAGGGGTGGATCTGCGCTCCCGGGCGCGCCCGCGAGCGAAGTCAGGCGAAACCGCCTGACATCGAGCCGAGCCCGCCTCCTTGCGATCGGGGCTGTCCCGACCCGCCGCGCCTCGGCGACGGGAGGCGCACGCCGGCGCGACGGACCGGGACAGCGCGAGCGATTTCGCCCTGCGCGCCCGCCGCCGTCGCGGCCGTCTGCGTGAGGAATTCGTGATGATTTCAGGACGGACAGGACAAGCGCCCGTCAGGCAGGCGGTTTATCGCCCGCAAGCATGTTCCTGCTCCCCCGGCTCGACGCGGTAGGGCAGGCCGGTATGCGCGTCGAGAATGAACCGCCCGATAAGCTCCGGCCCGATCTCCGCGTCTTTCAGAACGAGAACCCGGTCGTCCAACCGCAAGTCTGCGTTCGAATCGGCCGCGACGTCCGCCGGCGGGACATAGGGCTCGATATCGGGCGGCGCCGGACAGGGCGCCGGTCCGACGACGACGGTTTTCGCCGGCGCGAGACCGGAACTCGCAACGAAAGCCGCCGCGGCCGCAGCCGCAATTGCGGATAATCGCGCCACGTGTCGCCTCCTGCGGCGGATTCGCCCTTCAGCGCCTGCAAATCTCCCGCCAGCGCCCGACGGGAGACGATATCGAACCCGGTCAGTCTTTCTTCTCGATTAACCGGATGAGATCGTTCGCCGTGAACGGCTTGCGCAGGGTTCCGGCGGCCCCGAGACCCTCGGCCACGTCGAGCAGCTCGAAGAGGCGGCTCCTGCCCCCGCCTGTGACGACATAGACCGGCATTTGCGGGCGCAGCCGCTGCATGCGCTGCAAGGTCTCCATCCCCTCCATGCCGGGCATGAAAAGGTCGAGCACAACCACGTCGGGCGCGTCGCGCTCGACCGCGCGCAGCGCCGACTCGCCGTCATTGGCGACCAGCACGCGATAGGCTTTCTGCTCCAGCCCCGCTTTGATCGAGGCGCAAAACAGTTCGTCGTCGTCGACGAGCAGGACGGTGGTCATGATCCAGCCCTCCGCATGTCTGGCGACAGTCGTCTCCTCCACGACCTTAAGCGCGCATCGCTTTCGCGCCGCGCGGATTGACACGCGCCGATCGACGCCGTCAAGCCGAAACGGGTCTCAACCGTCATTCGCTCCCCCTTTCTCATCGAGCGTCTGCCTGAGCTTCCTTGCAAGAGCCTTGCGGCCGTATGGCTTGCGAATGAGATTGACGCCGGGATCGAGCCGTCCGTGATGCACCACCGCGCTCTCGGTGTAGCCGGACGTAAAAAGAACCCTGATCCCCGGCCGCAACTCCGCTGCGCGCGCGGCGAGTTCGGGGCCGGCGATCCCGCCCGGCATCACTACGTCCGTGAACAGAAGGTCCACAGGATCGCCGCGCTCGAGAATCGCCAGCGCGCTCGCGCCGCGATCGGCCGAGAGCACGCGATAGCCGAGATTCTTCAGTATGCGCTCGGCGTTCTCGCGCACGAGCGGATCGTCTTCCACGAGGAGAATCGACTCCGTCCCGCCGGGGACGCCGTCCGCGGCGCGGCGGTCGTCCTCCTCGGCGGACGCCTCCGCTGGCGCGGCGCGCGGCAGATAGATGCGGATCGCCGTTCCCTGCCCCGGCTCAGAGTAAATTTTCACATGGCCGCGGGACTGCTTGACGAAGCCGTACACCATGGCGAGGCCGAGCCCGGCGCCCTTGCCCGGCCCCTTCGTCGTAAAAAACGGCTCGAACGCGCGCTCGGCGACCTCCGGCTCCATTCCCGCGCCCGTGTCGGTCACGCAGACCATCACATACTGGCCCGGCGAAACCTCCGCATGCGCCGCGGCGTAATCGTCGTCGATATGCGCATTGCCCGTCTCGATGGTCAGCCGCCCGCCTTTCGGCATCGCGTCGCGGGCGTTGAGCGCGAGGTTGAGCAGTGCCGCTTCGAGCTGCGCCGGATCGACCATCGCCGGCCACAGCCCCGCGCCCCGGACCAGTTCGATCTCGATATCGCCGCCCAGCGAGCGGCGCAGCAGCCCGTCCATGCCGACGACCAGCCGGTTGACGTCGACGGGGCGCGGTTCGAGCGGCTGGCGGCGCGCAAAGGCGAGAAGCCCGTTCGTCAGCTCCGCGCCGCGCTCGGCCGCCCGCCGCGTCATGTCGGCGAGCGCATGCAGCTCTTCGTCGTCGGCAAGCGTCTCGCTCAGCGTCTCGGCGTTCGAAAGAATGACCGAAAGCAGATTGTTGAAGTCATGCGCGAGGCCGCCGGTAAGCTGGCCGATGGCCTCCATTTTGAGCGCCTGCTGAAGATTATGCTCGGCGGCCTTGCGTTCCGTGACGTCGATGGCGAATCCGTCCCACTGGATATCGCCGTTCGCCATGCGCGTCGGCGTCGTATGCACGCGCCACCAGCGCACGCCGCCCTGGCGCGGAATCATCCTCGCTTCGAATTCGGCCGTCTCGCCGCGCTCCACCGCTCTTTTCAGCGCCGCCTCGCGCAGATCGCGGTCGTTCCGGTCCATAAAGTCAGAGAGGAACGCCCGGTTCTCCATGAATTCCTGCGCGGGAACGCCGAGAAGCTTCTCCACGCCCGCGCTGATGAAGACATTCCGCCGGGAGCCGTCGGCGCCGCGCACGCTGCGATGAACGACGCCCGGCAGGCTGTCGGCGAGCGTCTTGAAGCGCATCTCGCTTTTCAGAAAGGCGTCGAAGGCGCGCTCGCGCTCCCTGCTCAGACGCTCGTTCTCGGCGATCTGGCGGGCGAGCGCCTCGTTGCGGACGTTGAGGTGCCTGATGACGGCGGCCTGCTCCTCGGCGAGACGACCCGCGCTTGCGCTGCTGTCGCGCGCCCTGACGAGCTCGGTGACGTCCTGGGCTTCATGAATGATCCAGATGACCTCGCCGGTTTCCTTGTCGACGACCGGAACGTTGAGCGGACTCCAGTAACGCTCGATCCGACCGCCGTCGTCGCCGAGGGCGTCGTATTTGACGATCTCCATGAGGTCCGGCAGGCCGCGCGCAAGCGTCTGGCGCAGGGACGCTTCAAGATCCGCGACCGCCCGGCGGTCGGGATCCGACGGGTCCGGCGGGAACGCTTCGAGGACGTTGCGCCCGACGAGGCTGTCGCGGCTGCGCCCGAGCGCGCGGCAGTAGGCGTCCGTGACCGCGACGATATCGAAGTCGGGCGACAGCAGCAGATAGAGCCCCGGACCGGCTTCGAACACCGTCCGGAAATCCGGCTGCGGTCGCGCGCCCGGCGACATCGGCCCCCCCTCTGTCAGACACCTTCCCGGTCGGCCGTCATTCTAGACCGACTCGCGCATGGGACTGCAGAGAGAATGAACGAAACGTAAATCGGCGCCGGCCCAGATCCGCAAACGCAGATGGCGATGCAATGAGAATGGTGCGGTTGAGAGGACTCGAACCTCCACGGATTGCTCCACAGCGACCTCAACGCTGCGCGTCTACCAGTTCCGCCACAACCGCGCCGGCTCAGGCGCGGGCAAGGCCCGTCGCCTGAAGAGAGGGCGCGGGATAGCAAAACGCTCGCGCCCTGTGAAGCCCTGTCGGCGACGCCGCGCCGACGGCGCCGAAAGCGTCGCTTTCGCGCGCTTCAGGCCCTATCTAGGCGATCGCAGCCGGCAGGCAAGAAAAGTCCGTGACTCGCAGCTCCGTCCCTCTCGACCGTCTGCGGCGGGACCGGCCCGTGGAATGGGCCGTCAGTCCCGGCCGCATCGCCTATCCGCAGGCCGTCGCCGCGATGGAGGCGCGCGCCGGCGCCATCCGGGCCGGCGCGGCCGGCGAGCTCGTCTGGCTGCTGGAGCATCCGCCCCTCTACACCGCAGGGACCAGCGCCCGCCTCGAAGACCTGCTCATGCGGGACCGGTTTCCCGTCTACAAAAGCGCCCGCGGCGGCCAGCTCACCTATCACGGACCCGGGCAGCGGGTCGCCTATGTGATGCTCGATCTCGCCGAGCGCGGCCGGGACGTGCGCGCCTTCGTGTCGGGGCTGGAGGCGTGGATCGTCGGCGCGCTCGACCGGTTCAACGTGCGCGGGGAGATTCGCAAGGACCGGGTCGGCGTCTGGGTCGACCGCACGCAGCCCGGCGGGCCCCCGCGCGAGGACAAGATCGCCGCCATCGGCGTGCGCATCCGGCGCTGGGTGAGCTTTCACGGGATCGCGTTCAACGTCGAGCCCGAGCTTTCCCATTTCGGGGGCATCGTGCCCTGCGGCGTGCGCGATTCGCGCTACGGGGTGACGAGCCTCGTCGATCTCGGCCTGCCGGTCTCGATGGACGAGGCCGACGCCGCCCTGCGCGCCGCCTTCGAGAAGATCTTCGGCCCGACCGTCGAGGCGGCTCCGCCGGTCTGACGCGATTTTGCGCGCGGGCCGGAACCTCTTATCATCCGCGGCGCAATCATCGGAGAGGCCGATCATGGCGGTTTTGAAGATCGTCGCGGCGTTCGCCGTCGTCGGCGCGAGCCTCGCCGCGGCGCGCGCGCAAGCGCCGGAGCAGCCCGCCGATGGATCAGCCGCGCAAGGGCAGGAAGGGCGGGCCGAAGACCAGTCCGCCGAGGCCGAGATCGACCCGGACGAGATGGCCGATCAGCTCAACAAACGCCAGCAGCTCCGGCAGACGGTCATCTTCACCCGCACCATCAACGGCGAGGTGGTCGGCGAGGAGAAGCGCACCCTCACCTATACGCGCGACGATCCGGTCCGGCCGAGCGAGGCCGGCGGGTCGGCGATCGAGGATCTGCGCGCGGCCTTCGACCGCGAGGTGCTGACCCGCTCGGAGGCCTATGAAGAAGCGCGGCTCGATTTCGCCGCGGCGGACAGCGACCGCGACGGACGCCTCACGGCGGAGGAATTCGTCGGTCTCGTTCTGTCCTGGCGGGAAAACGCCGCCCGCGCCGCGCCGGCGACGGACGAGGAGGCCGCCCGCCAGCGCCAGTTCCGCGCTTTCGTCGAAGAGCTCGACCCTGAGGCGGCCGCGCGGCAGGCGGCGGAACGGGCCCGCGAGAGGTTCGCCTATATGGCCGGCGCGGCGCCGGCCATCGCCCGCGAGGACTACATCCGCGAATATCTTCTCGATTTCGACGCGATGGACCAGGACGGCGACATGATTCTCATGGGCGAGGAACTGATGACGTTCCGTGCGCTGATCAGAGGCGAGGCCTTGGAGGAATAGCCGCCGTTTTCCCGGCGTCGCGTCGACGCGCGCCGTCTCTTGACGATGCGCGCGAGGCGGCTGGCGCGAACGAAACGGCGGGAAAGACGATTCGGCGCCGGATCGCCTCGTCTTGCGCCTGTCTCGCGGGCCGCCTCACAGTTCGTACTCGCAGGCCTCCCCGCAGGAGGGACGCGCGACGCGCACGCGCGCAAGGCCCGGGAACCGCGCGCGCAGACGCTCGGCCGCGTAACGGCAGATGTTCTCGAGCGTCGGCCGGCCGAGCCCCTCGACCTCGTTCAGAAGCCGATGATCGAGGCTGTCCCGCAGCTCGGCGAGCGCCTCGGCGACATCGCCGAGATCGACGACCCAGCCGGTCTCGGGGTCAGGCTCCCCGTCGATCGCCACCTCGAGCGTGAAGGAATGGCCGTGCATGCGCGCATAGGGCCGCGCATCCGGACAATCGGCCAGATAGTGCGCGGCGTCGAAGGTTATCGACTTGACGATGCGCATGGCGGCGCGTCCTTCGGCGTTTCAAGGAATGCCGATCAGCTTGTGGGTCTGAAGGCTCAGACGCCACTGCGGATGGGCTTTGCAGTATTCGACGGCGGCGGCTGTATGCCGCGAAACCTCCGGCCCGTCCATAGGCTGCAGGAAAAAACGCTTGAAGCGCAGGCGCTCGAACGCCGCAGGCGGGGCCCCGTCCTGCGGAAAGACGAGTTTGAGCTCGTCGCCTTCGGTCTGAACGAGCGGCGCGCCGGCCTTGGGGCTGACGCAGATCCAGTCGAGCCCGGCGGGCGCAGCTATCGTGCCGTTCGTCTCGACCGCCACCTCGAAGCCGCGCGCATGCAGCGCGTCAATAAGCGGCGCGTCGAGCTGCAGAAGCGGCTCCCCGCCGGTGCACACCACGAGCGGGCGCCCGCCTGCGCCCGCCGGCCAGGCCGCCGCGACATGGTCCGCGAGCGCGTCCGCAGAGCGGAACCTGCCCCCGCCCGGTCCGTCGGTTCCGACGAAATCGGTGTCGCAAAACCGGCAGTCGGCGCTGTCGCGATCCTTTTCGAGGCCCGTCCACAGATTGCAGCCGGCGAAGCGCAGAAACACCGCCGCGCGGCCCGCCTGCGCCCCTTCGCCCTGCAAGGTGTAATAGCGTTCCTTGACGGAATAGGTCGTCACTTCGCCTTCCCGGTCGCCGTCTCGCCGCCCTCGTCGGCGACGTAAGCCGCCCACCCTTTGGCGCGCAAGTCGCAGGCCGGACAATCCCCGCAGCCATAGCCCCACTCGTGGCGCGTCGCGCGAACGCCCCGATAGCAGCTGTGCGAATGCTCGTTGATGAGATCGACGAGTCTGCGCCCCCCGATCTTTTCAGCCAGGCGCCAGCTTTCGGCCTTGCTCAGATGCATGACCGGCGTTTCGAGACGGAAAGCGGCGTCCATGCCGAGGCGGATCGCCTCAATCTGCGCGCGCAAGGCTTCTTCCCGGCAGTCGGGATAGCCTGAATAATCGACCTGGCACATGCCGGCGACCAGCGCGCCCGCGCCGCGCCGATAGGCGAGCGCCGCGGCGAACACCAGGAAGGCGAGATTGCGCCCCGGCACGAAGGTGGTCGGCAGGCCGTTCTCAGCGACGGCGATTTCGGCGTCGCGCGTGAGCGCCGTCTCGCTGAGCCGTCCAAGGCCGCCCAGATCGACCAGCGTGTCAGGCCCCAGCCGCGCGGCGAAAGCGGAAAAGTCGCGCGTCAGCTCGCGCCGCAGCGCGGTGCGCGCGCCCAGCTCCACCGCATGACGCTGGCCGTAGTCGAAACCGATGGTTTCCACCCAGTCAAACCGCTGCAGCGCCCAGGCGAGCGCGATCGCCGAATCCTGGCCGCCGGAGAAAAGGACCACCGCCTTGTCTGAATCCAACGCATACATACTATCGACAGTCTCCGCGGTTGACGTCTCCGTCGCGCTGACGGAAGACGACCAGAACCTTCATAGAAGGATATGATATACGATGACGAGCATAATATTTCTTTACGCAACCGCTCCCGACTTTGAGACCGCCCGGAAGATCGCCGCCGCGCTGGTCGAAAAGAAGTTCGCAGCCTGCGTGAACATCCTCGGCGGCTCGACCTCAATCTATCGCTGGCGCGGCGCGGTGGAAACCGCGGAGGAAATCACCTTCATCGTAAAGACGCATGAGGGCGCCGCTTCCTCAGCCCGCGACCTCATTTTACGGCTCCACCCATATGAAACTCCCTGCGTCGCCGCCCTGAGAGTCGATCCAGGCGCGTCAAATGCCGCCTTTCTGGACTGGATCCGCGCCGAATCCGGCGGCGCGCCAGGCCCATGACAGACACAACCAAAAATTGCTATAATTATTTATCACAACCTTTTGTTAAGCCGGCGCGCGTATAACGAGCAACGTGCAGCGGCGCTCGCCCTCCAGACGACGGGTCGGCCGGCCGCCCTCACATGCCGGTCCGGTCCGGCCGCTGCACGGCAACGGCGACTGACCTGCCACCGTCGGCGCCTGCACAGGCGGACGTCGCGGGCCCGGCCCCTGACACCGGGCTTGCGGCGTCCGCTCCCCGCGCCGTCGGCCGCCAGCGCTGCGCCGCGCCGGTTTCAGCCGTCCATGCCGCGACGTCGCGCCAGACGCGCTCGGCCTGCAGATCGCGGAAGAGAAGATGCCAGCCCTCCGCATAGACGCGCGTCTCGACCCGGCCGCACAGGCGCGCGGCGGCGTGCTGCATTTTCCGTACAGGGATGATCTCGTCCTTGCGCCCGTAGAGAACCAGAATCCGCCCGCCGATCTCGTCCGAAGCGTCCCAGGCCGCGCCCATCAGGCGCACGACGCCGAGAACCGCATCGAGGCGGGTGTCCTTGATGACCAACGGATCGGCGAACATCGCGCGCAGGATCTCGACATTGTCCGTCGCGCGCCGGCCGGCCCGTTCGCCGGTGACGGTCTTGCCCGGCGCGACGCTCGCGGCGAGATTGAGAAAGATGCGATAGGCGACGGGCATTTGCGCCCCGCCCCACACGCCCGGCGCGGCGAGCACGACCCCGTCGGCGTCGAGCGGGCCGTCGCGCATCGCGGTCATCACGACGGCCGCGCCCATGGAATGGCCGAGCACGTAAAGCGGCAGGCCGGGATGGGCGGCACGCGCCGCCGCGATCGCGGCGCGCAGGTCCGCGCGCATCGTCGCAGCCCCCGGCCAGCGCCTGAAACCGGGCGAGCGGCCGAAGCCGCGCTGGTCATAGGCGTAGACGACGAGGCCCGCTTCGCGCGCCCACCACTCGCCTGCGCCTTCGAAGGCTTTCGCGTAGTCGTTCATGCCGTGCACGGCGATGAGGACCGCCCGCGGGTTCTCGGCGCGCCACGCCGACAGGCCGAATGCGGCGCCGTCGAAGCTGACGAAGCGCCCGTCTTCGAAACGCGGCGTCTCGCGCGCCGGCGGCGGCGGAGGAAAGGAGACGCAGGCGGAAAGGAAAAGCGCGGCGAGACTCGCCTCGATGAAACGCCGCATGCCGACTCGCCTCTGGCTCCGCAGAACGCCGATCAGACCGTCGGCGCCAGTTTAGGAGGCGTCGGCCGGCTCCGAAACCCCGTCCGCCGCAAGCTGACGCGCGCGCGCGTCGAGCTTGTCGAGCGCGGCCCGGAACGTGCGCGCCTCGTCCTCGTCGAGGGCCTCCATCAGGCGCGCCTCGAAATCGAGCGCGAGCCGCGCGACGCGGGCGAACAGCGCGCGCCCCTTCGCCGAGAGATACAGCATCGACACGCGGCGGTCGTTCGGATCGGGCTTGCGCAGCACGAGCCCCTTTTCCTCCAGTGAGGCGACGGCGCGGCTGACGGCCATCTTGTCCATCGGCGTCATCGCCGCCACGTCGCGCGCGGCCATCGCCGCGGCCTGGCTGACCACGGCGAGCACGCGCCACTCCGGAATGGCGAGATTTTCATCCGCGTAGGCCCGCCCGAGCCGGCGGCTGAGGGCGTGGCCGAGCGCCACGATGCGATAGGGCAAAAACGCGGCGAGGACGAGCTGCGGGGTTTCCTCCGCGACTTGCGACGCTGTACTCATCCCGCCTCCTTCTTCCGCCCGTCCGGCGAAAGTCCGGACGGGCAGGAGAAAATATCCGCACGGAACATCACGGGCGAACGCCGTCTTACGCGCTTTCCTTCAAGACGCCGCGGCGGATCTGATCTTCCTCGATCGATTCGAACAGCGCCTTGAAGTTGCCTTCGCCGAAGCCTTCATTGCCTTTGCGCTGGATGATCTCGAAGAAGATCGGGCCGATGGCGTCCTGGGTGAAGATCTGGAGAAGAAGCCCCTGCCCTTCTGTCGGCGCCCCGTCGATCAGGATGCGGTTCTTTTTAAGCCGGGCCAGGTCCTCGCCGTGGTCCGGCACGCGCTCGCCGACCTTTTCGTAATATGTGTCAGGCGTCGACTGGAACGGCACCCCGCGCCGGCGCAGCTCTTCCACCGTCTCATAGATATCGTCCGTACCCAGCGCGATATGCTGGATGCCTTCGCCGTTATAGCGCTGGAGGAATTCCTCGATCTGGGACTTGTCGTCCTGGCTTTCGTTGAGCGGGATGCGGATCTTGCCGCACGGGCTCGTCATCGCCTTGGAGACGAGGCCGGTGAGTTTGCCCTCGATGTCGAAATACCGGATCTCGCGGAAGTTGAAGATGTCCTCGTAGTACTTCGCCCACCTGGCCATGTTGCCGCGATGGAGGTTGTGGGTGAGATGATCGATATAGGTAAGGCCCGCGCTGTTCTTCGCCGGCTCCGCGTCTTCGATGGGCTCGAAATCGACGTCGTAGATGGTCTTCGCGCCGTAGCGGTCGACGAGATAGACATAGAGTCCGCCGATGCCTTCGATGGCGGGGATGTTGAGCTCCATCGGACCGGCTTTCGCCTCGACCGGCCGGGCGCCCCGGCGCACGGCTTCCTCGAACGCATGGGCGGCGTCCTTCACGCGGAAGGCCATCGCGTTGGCGCCGGCGCCGTGCCGGTTGCGGAAGGCGCCCGGCTGGCCGCTCGGCTCGCGATTGAGAATGAAGTTGATGTCGCCCTGCCGGTAATGAACGACGTCCTTCGACCGATGCCGGCCGACCGCCGTGAAACCGAGCGTCTCGAAAAGTCTCGCGAGCTTGTCCGGCTCCGGCCCCGTGAACTCGACGAACTCGAAGCCGTCGGTGCCGATGGGGTTTTCGAAAAGATCGGCCATGGGAAGCCTCCTTCGCCTGTTGCCAGGGCGGCCGGGGCCGTCGCGGCCCGCCATTCGCGATGATTGGTAACATATGTTACTATCTTGAATCAATTCCCGGCGAGCGCGGCGCGACGCGGTTTCCCCGGCCGCCGGGTTCTCTAGGTTGGACGCAAAAAATCGCCGGCGTGGAAGGAGATAAGGCATGAAGCTCTACGGCTACTGGCGCTCGGGCGCGACCTATCGCGTGCGCATCGCCCTCGCCCTCAAGGGACTCGACTATGACTATGCGCCGGTGAACCTGCTCAAGGGCGAGCAGAAATCGCCCGATTATCTCAAGGTCAGCCCGCAGGGCCTTCTGCCCGCGCTCATGACGGACGACGGCGCGACGCTCGTCCAGTCGCTCGCCGTCATCGACTATCTGGATGAGACATATCCCGCCCCGCCGCTGCTGCCGGCCGATCCGCTCATGCGGGCCAGGGCGCGCCAGATCGCCTACGCCATCGCCTGCGAGGCCCAGCCCCTTCAGAACCTGCGCGTACAGAAATACCTGCGCGAGGAGGCCGGCCTCGACGAAGCGGGGGTCAAAGCCTGGCTCGACCGCTTCGTGAAAGGCGCGATCGAGGCCGTCGAGACCATGGTCGCCGAGACCGCCGGCGATTATTGCGTCGGCGATCAGCCCACCCTCGCCGACATCTGCCTCGTTCCGCAGATCTACGCCGCGCTGCGCTTCGGCGTTGATCTCGCCGGCGCGCCGCGGCTCAATGCAATTTATGAGCGCTGCACCGCGCATCCCGCCTTCGTCAAGGCGCACCCGGACAATCAGCCGGACGCGGCGAGGGGATAAGACATGCGAAAGGCGACAGGCCGCGAGCGTTCAAAACGACCAGAATCCTTGACAATAGGGACATTTCGCCCTATTTTCCATGCCAGCTAGGGACTGGACATATCCGGTCGGCAAGAGGCTCCGGCTTTGTCGGGGCCTTTTGTTTTATGGGAAAACCTTCAGTCCAAACCCGGAGAGCCCCGTCGGTCCCCGTCGAATCTTGGGCTCGATGATCTCGAAAGCACGATTGCGTTGATCGGGTCGTAAAACGCTAAGGCCGATCGGCCTTGCAGTCAGATCGGCAAGCTGCATACCGCCAAGATTCACGCCTTTTGGGGCGAACATCAGCTTAAAGCAATTCATTCGTACGCTAGCAAAATTCTCGCCATCGACAATCCGTCGGAAGGCAAGCTCCAATGCGTCGTTTTCCGCCTTTCCCCTCCCCTCGGCGAGAATGACGGTCTGACGATCGGCTTGCGCCCGCTCGCGCATAAAATGGTAGGTTCGTTCAAGGCAAAATTTCAGGGCCGTCTCATAGGGATGATCCGGATCGACATATCGCTGTTTCAGTTCATCCTTCTTGATGACGGCGGCGATGATGGTCATCGGCGCATCCGAAATGACCCTTGCAAGATCAGCCAGAAATTCAGCGCGCTTTACGGCGTCCCGCAAAAACGCAAACTGCCCTCGGGGCTTTCGGATGTCGTATTCGTGCAGAACCACGTTGTCATGGTTGAAGTGCTTGAATTTCAATCGCTGAATCGAAGGCGAAACGGTAGAGGCGTATGGCTCCTTCTGGAAGATGCAGAATGTCAGAACGAAAATCGGATATTGCGGGTCGATTTTGTCGATGTTCGCATCGCCGCTCTCATCTACGTAGATGACGTAATCGCTGTTGATCACTTCTCAGGGCCGCTTATTCTCAGTCGTCATTTCTGAAAAGCATAACCTTTTTCCCAAAACAGGGCCAGTTTCACTATGGAAGCAGCCGTCCAAAGACATGCAAAACCATGAACAGCGTGATCGAATAACGCCACATGTTTCAGGCAGGAAACATCTGCCCGTTCCCATTGACCGCTTCCCCGCCCCGCGCATACTTCGCTCCATGAAACCCCTCATCTTCCCCATCGGCGGCAAGCAGCCGAAAATTCATGAGAGCGCCTTCATCGCGCCGGGCGCCGTCGTGTGCGGCGACGTCGAGGTGCATGAGAACGCCTCCGTCTGGTACGGCTGCGTGCTGCGCGGGGACACCAACAAGATCGTCGTCGGCAAGGGCTCCAACGTGCAGGACGGCACGGTCGTCCATGTCGACGATCCGCGCTGGGGCGGCCTGCCCGTCGTCATCGGCGAGAACGTCCTCATCGGCCATAAATGCATGCTGCACGGCTGCACGATCGAGGACGGCGGCTTCGTCGGCATGTGCGCGACCATGCTCGACGGCTCGGTGGTGAAAACCGGCGCCGCGCTGGCGGCGGGCGCCTTTCTCAGCCCGAAAAAGGTCGTGCCGACGGGCGAGATGTGGGCCGGCATGCCGGCGCGGAAATTCCGCGACCTGAAGGAGGGCGAGGACAGGATGGCCCTCATCGGCGCGGCCCATTATGTGGAGGAGGCACGCGCCCACAGGGCGGCGCTGAAGGCGCGCGGCTAGCGCGCGCCCCGGTCCGGGCGGCGTTCGTCGTCATTCGAACGGAACATGATTCCTCCGCCGCCAGGCCGGATCCCTGTCAGGGCGACGCCCTGCGCGCCGCGCCGGCCTGTCCCAGCGCCTCTTTCATCGCCGCGGCGAGGCGCGCCGGCGCGGCCATGCGCAGGAGCTGGACGCTCGCCGGCGAGGGCCGCGCGAGCGCGCGCGCGCCGCAGCGCCTGAGCGCCGCCTCGTCTATGCGGCCCGCATCGGCCAGACGCACGCACAGCCGGCCCGCCCCTTCTTCCGCGTCCGTCACATTTCCCGCCCCGCCCAGCGCGTCGAGCACGGCCTTCGCCAGCCCGCGCATGTCGTCGTCGATCTCGGGCGCGGCCACGGACGGCGCAGCCCTGGCCGACGCCCTGGGCCGCTCGCCCGTCCGCGCGGGCAGCGCGGCGCGCATCTCCGCCGCAACCTGATCGGCGACCGGACCGAGCACCACCTGCAAGGCCGGACCGCCGGGGCTGACGACGCCTTTCGCGCCCAGCCGCGCGAGCGCGGCGCGATCGACCGCGTCTTGATCGGCGAGCGTCAGGCGCAGCCGCGTCGTGCAAGCGTCTACGGAAAGGAGATTGTCCGCCCCGCCCAGCGCGACGACGAAAGCGGACCCGCGCTCGCCCATCGCAGACTCGCCGGCCTCGACGGCGCGCGGCGCGCGCGTGAGCGGGGCTTCGTCCGCCGCCTCGCGCCCCGGCGTCTTCAGGTCGAACCAGGCGATGCAGGCGCGGAACACGGCATAATAAAGGGCGAAATAGGCCGCTCCGACCGGCAGAAGAAGCCAGGGCCGCGTCGCGGCGCGGTAATTCAGGATGTAATCGAACAGTCCCGCCGAAAAGCCGAATCCGAGCTTCGCGCCGAGCGCGTCCATCAGCGCCATCGAAAGGCCGGTCAGCAGCGCGTGGGCGGCGTAAAGAAGCGGGGCGAGGAACATGAATGCGAACTCGATGGGCTCGGTGACGCCGGTGAGAAAAGAGGTCAGCGCCATCGACAGAAGCATGCCGCCCACGGCCTTGCGCCGCTCCGGGCGGGCAGCGTGATACATGGCGAGGCACGCGGCCGGCAGGCCGAACATCATCACCGGGAAGAACCCGCTCATGAAGGCGCCCGCCTCAGGGTCGCCCGCGAAGAAGCGCCTGAGGTCGCCCGTCGCGCCCTCATAGTCGCCGACGATGAACCAAGCGACGTTGTTCAGAATATGGTGCAGGCCGGTGACGATCAGTACCCGGTTGATCGCGCCGTAAAGGAACAGACCGAGCCCCCCGAGATCGACGATCCACAGGCTGAAGGCGTCCATGGCCCGCTCCAGATGCGCCCAGCCGAAGCCGAAGACGAAAGCGAGCCCCAGGCCGACGAATCCGCTTGCTATGGGAACGAAGCGCCGGCCGCCGAAAAAGGCGAGATAATCCGGCAGGCGAATATCCGCATAGCGATTATAGAGCAGGCCCGCGACGACGCCGGAGAGAATGCCGATCGGCACGCTCATTTTGGAAAGCGCCTGCTCCTTGTAGGCCGCGAGCTCGAAGGCGCGCGTCGCCTCGCTCCATCCGGCGGCGAGCTCGGCGGGCGGGGCGATCAGCGCGCCCGCCCCCTGCGTCGCCACGAGAAAGCCGACGGCGCCGGCGAGGCCGGCCGCGCCGTGGTTCTCCCGCGCGAAACCGACCGCGACGCCGAGGGCGAACAGAAGGCCGAGATTGGCGAAGATCGCCTCGCCCGCCGCCGCGACGAACGGGATCGCCAGCATGTCCGGCTGGCCGACGCGCAGCAGCAGGCCCGCGATAGGCAGCACCGCGATGGGCAACATCAGCGAGCGGCCGAGGCGCTGGGCCCCCGCCATCGCGCCGGCGGCGAAGGATTGCTTCATCATCGTTCCTCGTCCAGATGCGGCCAGATCTCGCGCGCGATCGCGCGAACCTCGGCGGCCTCGCGCGCGGCGAGCGCGCGCCGGGCGGCCTCCCGGCACTCCTCCATCGTCACAGTACGAATAAACGCCTTGATCTCGGGAACGCGCGCGGGCGCGGCGGAAAGGCGGCCGACGCCGAGGCCGACGAGAACCGCCGCCGCGGCGAGATCGGACGCCGCGCCGCCGCATACGCTCACGCTCCGCCCGCGCGCGGCGCCGGCCTCAGCCGTCATCGCGACGAGCCGCAGCACCGCCGGATGCAGCGGGTCGAGCCGGCCCGCCAGTCCGGGGTGGCCGCGGTCGATCGCCAGCGCGTATTGCGCAAGATCGTTGGTGCCGATGGAGAAGAAATCGGCCGCCTCGGCGAGCCGGCCTGCGATGAGCGCGGCGGCGGGCGTCTCCACCATCACGCCGAGCGGGACGGGCTCTTCGCGGCCCATCGCCGCCCGCAGCTCGTCGAGCATGGCGCGCGCCGCGGCGAGCTCGTCGGAAAAACTCACCATCGGCAGCATGATCTGAAGGGGCCCGCGCGCCTTTACGCGCAAGATCGCGCGCAGCTGCGCCTCCAGAAGATCGCGCCGTTCGAGCCCAACGCGCAGACCGCGCAGGCCGAGCGCGGGATTTTCCTCTCTTTCCAGCGCGAGATAGGGCGCAGGCTTGTCCGCGCCGATATCAAGCGTGCGGATCGCGAGCGGGCGCGCGCCGAGCGCATCGGCGACGGCCTGATACTGTTCGGCCTGCTCGTCTTCATCGGGCGGCGAAAGCCGGTCGAGAAACAGAAACTCCGTACGCAGAAGGCCGCAACCTTCGGCGAAATTCTCCACGGCGAGGCGCGCCTCGGCCGGCGAGGCGAGATTGGCGAGCGCTTCGATGCGCGCGCCGTCCCTGGTGCGGCACGCGGCGCGAGCTGTTTCCAGCGCCTGCGCGCGGCGCGCGCGGCGGCGCGCTAGACGCTCGCGCGCCCTCGCCAGGCGATCCGCATTCGGATTGACGACGATTTCGCCGCGATCGGCGTCGACGATGACGGGCGCTCCGGCGGGCGCGCGCAGAAGATCGCGGCCGGCGGCGACCACCATCGGCGCGCCGAGACTCGCCGCGAGAATCGCCGCGTGGCTGCTCGCTCCGCCGGCGGCGGTCGCAATGGCGGCGGGGCGCGCTCCGTCCGCGCGCAGAAGCTGCGAGGGATAGACCTCCTCGGCGATGAGGACGGCGCCTTCGGCCATTGGCGACGCCTGCGGCGCGCGGCCGAGCAGCACGTCCGCGACCTGACGCTCCAGGTCGAGGAAATCGGCTGCGCGTTCGGCCATGCGCGGGTCCGCCATGGCGCGCATCCGCGCGGCCTGCTCGCGCATCACGCCGCGCCAGGCTGCGAGCGCGCTTTCCCCCGCCGCAACGCGCGCGGCGGCCGCCTCGGCCAGTTCGGGATCGTCGAGAAGGTCGGCGTGCGCGCGCAGGATGCCGCGCTGCGCCTGACCGGCGCCGTCCATGGCCTCGACGAGGCGCCGCCGCGCAGCCTCGCGCGCGGCGTCGAGCGCGGCGCGCTCGACCTCAAGCCCTTTGTTCTCGTAATCCTCCTCGCGGGACTCCGGCGCAAGCAATACGGCCTCGCCCACGGCGAAACCAGGCGCGGCGCAAACGCCCGTCAGCACGGTTTCGCCGGCGAACGGGCCGGCGACGCTATTCTCTTCCGTTTGCGGATCGTCGTCGCCTTTTCGGCGCGCGCTTCGCCCGGAAGGGCCGATCAGCGCCGCCACGGCGCGCGCAGCCTCCAACGCATCCCGTCCGCGCGCCAGCACGCGCGCGGCGTCTCCCATTTTCGCGCCGAGGCTCATCAGCGACGACACGCTCCGGGCGTTGGCTTCGCGCGCGCCGACGACGAGCCGCACGTCGCTGGCGAACGCCCTGGCCGCCGCCGCAATGTCGGCCGCCGGCCGGGCGTGAATCCCGTGCGGCATGGCGACGAGCGCCGTTTCCTCCGCCTTCGTCTCATCGTCGGCCTTGTATTCGGTCGCCGGCGCGACGGCGCGCGGCGCGACCTCGAACAGAAAGTCGCCTTCCGCGATCTCGCCGGCCGCCGCGCGGCGCGTGACGGCGAACGCCTCGCCGTTGACGACGAGGACGGGCGTGACGAGGCTCTTCGCCCGCCGCGCGACGAAGTCCATGTCGAAAGCGATCAGCGGCGCGCCCGCGTCCACCCGCGCGCCGGCGCGCGTCAGGGTCCGGAACCCTTCCCCTTCGAGCGCCACCGTCTCCACGCCGACATGAAGAAGAATTTCCGCCCCGTTCTCCGCCCGGATGGTGACGGCGTGGCGCGCCGTCGCCACGGCGACGATCACGCCGGCGCAGGGCGCGCGCAAGGTCGCGCCCGTCGGATCGACGGCGAGCCCGTCGCCGAGCGCCCCGCCCGCGAAAGCGGGATCGGGCGTTTCGGCGAGCGGCGACACCAGCCCGGGCAATGGCGCGACGAGCGCGACCGGGCCCTTCGCCGCTCCGTCGTCGGCGGCGCGCGCTTCCGTCAACGTTCTCTCGCTCATTCCTTTGCATCGCTCCGAATGAAGCGAATCTCATCGATCGCCCAAAGGGGATCGACCGACTCCGCCGTAAACTGAAAGCATACGTCATGCACGCCTGATACGGTCGGCCAGGATGCGCGCAAGACCGAAACGGCCGGCTCCGTCGCCGCCTCCTCGAGCGGCAGACTCGCGACCGGCTCGCCCTCGCAGCCGCCGAGGCGGGCTTCCAGCTCGCCCGCCGGCGTGCGCGGGGGACGGAATGCGATCTCGCGAACCGCGTCGCCGATCTGGTAGTTGAAGGGAACCTGCCCCACCCGCGCCTCGATCGCCGTCACGCCGGTCAGATCGACCCCTTCGAACCGCCAGCAGGGATTCATGACGTCGATGAGAAAGACCGCGCGCGGGCCTTCATGGGGCGCGTCGTCTTCGAGGTTGAGGACGAGCTTTTCCGTACACGTTGCAAGCTGCTGACTGCGCCGGCGCAACAGCGCATCGGCGCTGACGTTCATCTGCGCGCGGGCGAGCGTCTCGCCGTTCGCGAATGTCGCTGCCTTGAGCATGGACGGCCCGCTGAGAACGATCTCTCCGTTCGCCAGAGGCGAATCCGCGCCCGGTTCGGCGCCCCCGAGCGCATAGCGGATCTCGCCGTAATCCGCCTGGTTGTCGATCCGCACCCGGAAGGCGCCGTCCTCGCCGGGCTCGACCGTAATGCGCGGCGTAAAGGCGCTTTTCGCATAGCCGACGCCCAACCGGTCATAAAGCGCGAGCAGGCGGGTCAGGCGCGCGAGGAAACCCGGCCAGTCTTTCGCGGCTGTCGGCGCCCAGGCGTTTTCCGCAACCGCCGCCAGCCGCGGGAAGGCCATATGTTCGACCCTTTCATGGGTGCGGATGTGCTCCGTCCAGATATTCGCCTGCACGCCCTGGACATGCGCGCGCATCGCGTCGTCGAGCGCGTGCGGATAAGGATCGAACATGTAGACGTCGCGCAGGGAGACCACATGGCCCCGCCCCGGCGGCTCGTCAGGATCCGCTCTTTGCCAGTTGTCGAAATAGAGAACGGGCGCGGGAGCGAGCACCGCGTCGCGTCCCTGCCGGGCCGCCTCCACGGCGCCGTCGATCCCGCGCCATGACATGACCACGGCGTTCCGCGACGTCCCGCCTTCGAGAATCTCGTCCCAGCCGACGAGGCGGCGGCCCTGGCCCTGCAAGAACGAGTCGATCCGCCGGGTGAAATAGCCCTGAAGGGCATGCGCTCCTTCGAGGCCGAGCGCGCGCATGCGCGCCGCGACGCCGGGCGCCGCCGCCCATTGCTCCGGGTCCGCCTCGTCGCCGCCGACATGGATGTAAGGGCCGGGAAACAGCGCCATGGTCTCGGAAAGGACGTCTTCGAGAAAGCCGAACGTCTCCTCCTCGATATTGTAGGCGTAAGGATAGATTCCCCAGTCGCTCGGGGTCGCGCGCAGCGCGCCTTCGGGCGCGGCGCCGTATTGCGGATAGGCCGCGATCGCCGCCGAGGCGTGCCCGGGCATTTCAATCTCCGGGACGATCGTGACGAAGCGCGCGCGCGCATAGGCGACGATCTCGCGGATTTCATCCTGCGTGTAGTAGCCGCCGTAGCGGCGCGGCGCGCCGGTTTCGGGATCGACGCCCTGCGCGCCCGCAGGAACCCGCCAGGCGCCGATCTCCGTGAGCTGAGGATATTTCCCGATCTCGATGCGCCAGCCCTGATCGTCGGTCAGGTGCCAGTGAAAGACGTTGAGCTTGTGCAGCGCCATCCAGTCGATGAAGCGCTTGATGAAATCCGGCGACTGATAATGCCGCGCCGAATCGAGCATCACGCCGCGCCAGGGGAAACCCGGCGCGTCCTCGATGCGCGCCGCGTCGAGGACGAGCGCGCCCGCCTCGCGCGGCGCGGCGGCGGCGAGCTGCCAGAAGGTGACGGCGCCGTAGAACAATCCCGCCGGCGAGGCGGCGCTGACCGTCGTCCGCTCCGGCGTCATGTCGATGCGATAGGCGCCCTCCTGCGCCGGCCCGTCCGTGTCGAGACGAAAGACAAGCGCGCCCGTCGCAAGCGCGCCGCCCGTCCCGACCCGCAAGCGCGCATCGCTAGTGCGCGCCATCAGGTCGGCGAAATAGCGGGCGACGCGCGCGGCCTCCGCGCCGCCTTCCGCCTGGACGGCGCCGTCAAGGGCAAGGCGGAATCGTCCGTGTCCGGCTTCGACCGATTTCGGCAGCGGGATCACCGGAACGGCGACGCGCGCCGCCCCGGGTTCGTCGCTCGCCGCCGCGCCGTCTCCGGGCGCGTCCGCGCAACCGGCGGCGACAAGAAACAGCAACGCTCCCAAAGGCGCCAGCCGGCCGGCCTCGATCATTCTCGCCTCAACCTTCCGTCAGATTTCCGCCCGCGGCAAGCTCGACCGCATCATGGGCGCGCCCGGCGCGCCGTCAAGCCGCCGCCCGCGGTCCCGAGCGGAGCTTCGCGCGCCGAGAAACCGGCGCCGAAGCCCCGCCGGGGGAGGAAACGCCGCGCCGCGGCCGCCTAGAACGCCAGGCGCACGCCGCCGAAGAAGTAACGCCCGTTGTCGTAGATCGCGCGCGGCCGGAACGTCTCGCCGGCGAACTGCTCGATCTTCTCATTGGTGAGATTGACGGCGTTGAACGTCAGCGCCGCATAATCCGTCACCTGAACGCTCATCGACGCGTCGAGCGAGGCGAGCGCCTTCTGATTGAGCGGCGAGGCCCGATCGAAGGTGATGAAAAACTCATCGCGCCAGTTATAGGAAAGCTGCGCGCTGAGCCATTCGTTCTCGAAATAGCCGCTCGCCTGGAAGGCGTGCCGCGAATTGCCCGGAATGGGATCGCCGTTCTCCGCCTCGGCGTCGGAGAAGCTGTAGTTGAGGCGCACCCCGAAGCCGTGACCCAGCGGCGTCTGGGCGATCGCTTCGATGCCCTGCACCCGGCCGCCGCCGCCGCTCGCCCGCCGGTTGATGGCGAATTCGCAGTTGAACAGATCCGGGTTGGAGCCGCCCGCCGGCGTGCAGCGCGACAGGTTCGGCGTCTGCGTTTCGATGGGGAACACTTCCTCGGTGATGGTGCTGGTCACGAAATTGAGGATGTCCTTGTAGTAGAAGGCGAGCGCCAGCAACGTGTTCTCGCGCGGATACCATTCGAGCGACACGTCGTACTGGTTCGCGCGGAACGGCTTGACGTCCGGATTGCCGCCCGATCCCGTGAGCGCGCCGGGATTGAGCGTCACCCGCGGCGCGATGTCGGTGAAGTCCGGCCGCGTGAGCGTGCGCGCCGCCGCGATCCGTACAAGGAACGTGTCCGTCACGTCATAGACGAAATTCGCGCTCGGCAGAATGTCCGTATAGGACCGCTTCTCCGTCACCGGCAGAAACACGCCGAAGGCGTTGGACACCTGGCCGGGGCCGGTGGCGTTCTGAATGAAGCCGCTCGACGTCTGATCCGTGGCGACGACGCGCACGCCGATATTGCCGCGCCAGCGGTCGCCTTCGAGATCGCCCATGACGTAGCCGCCATAGGTTTTCTCCTCGACGGAGAAAATCTCCGAGTAAAGCGGAATACGGTCGAAGGCCGGCCCGAAGCTGAGGATCGCGTCGTTGATGATATCCTGATCGGGCAGGAAGAAATCCGTGAGCGAGCCCGAAACGGCGATGTTCTTCAGGAAATCGTCCGGCGTGCCGCCCGGGCTGAAGAAAGCCGCGTCGCACGGCCCGCCATTGCAGCCCGTCGCCAGAAACGGCAGGAAAAAGCCGCCGAAGGTGGTCGCCTGAAAGTCAGTCCGGCGTTCATGATCGGTGAACTTGACGCCGAACTTCAGCGTGCGAAACGCGCCGGCGTCGACCGCCTTTTCCGCATCGGCGTAGACGAAGAACTCGCTGTCGTCGTTCGTGATCTGATGGTTCGATGCGAAATCGAACAGCATGTCGTTCGGATCTGTCGGATCGATGTCCGGGAAACTGACCCGCGGCGCGGCGCCGGTAAGATCGAAGACGACGCCCGTCGGCGCGGCGAATTCGACGAAGGGCTGGCTGTCGGTGTCGCCTTCGGCGTCCGTGTAGCCGACCTTCAGATGCAGACTCCAGTCCTCGTTCGGGCTGTAGACGACGTCGCCGGCCAGGAGCCGGGTTTCGGCGTGGGCGATGCGCGAAATCGTGTCGTAGACAGCGCCGCGCCCGCCCGGGCCGGGATTGGCGATCGTCCCGGCGACGATCGTGTCTTCGATCACCGTCTCGCCCGTCAGCCCCGCGCCGGCGCCGAGGGCGTTCGACGCCCAGGCGAGATAGTTGGCGTTGACGTTGTCGGCGCCGAAGCGCGTCCACAGGCCGCTGATGTTGACCTCCAGCGCGTCGCTCGGCCGGAACTGGATTTCGACATTGCCGCCCTTGCGCTCGCGCTCCTGCTGGAAGAGCGCCGAGCCGATCAGCGTCGGGACCTGCCGATCGAGTCCCGCCGGATCGAGACCCGGATCGTAGCCGAGAATCTCGAAGCCGTCGCGGCGCACCGCGCGCTGCTGGAAGACGCCGGCGGCGAGGATTCCGAACGTTTCAGACTCGTTCTTCCAGCTCAGAATGCCGGAGATCTGCGGGTCCACGGAATCGGAGCGGGCCGTATAGGCCGCTTCGGCCGTCAGCGCCGCTTCGAACGGGCGCAGATCGAGCGGCTTTCGGGTGATGACGTTCACCGCGCCGCCGATGCCGCCTTCCTCCATATCCGCACGCGGACTTTTATGGACCTGAAGCTGGCCGACGATCTCCGACGGCAGGACGAGGTAGTTGAAGTTCCGCGTCGCCGACAGCTGATCGAGAACGAACCAGTCCGCCGTCGCCACCGCATGACCGTTCAACAGCGTCTTGGTCTGGTTTGGCGCGAGGCCGCGCAGCGAGACCCGCTCGCCTTCGCCGAACTCGCGATTGATCACGACGCCCGGCACGCGACTCAAGGATTCGGCGACGTTCTTGTCGGGAAACTTGCCTATGTCTTCCGCCGTCACCGCATCGACCAGGGTGTCGGCGTTGCGCTTCGTCTCGAGCGATTCCTGCAGCGAACGGCGGATGCCGCGCACCACGATTTCGTCCGACGCCGCCTCGTCCTGCGCGAAGGCCGGCGACGCCGGGGCGCCCGCCGCCAGCGCCGCAAGGCTCGCCGCGCCTGTCAGCATCCATTTCATGCCAGTCATGTCGTCCTCCCTGACTTTCATCCCCTCCGGCGGCCATTGCGCCGGCGCGCCGGAACCCGGCGGCCGCGAGCCGCGCCGCGATAGGGGGAGTTAATCAAGAGAGGTCGCGCCAAACAAATACCACTTAGATACCTTTATGACATATTTTTGAAAGTGGTATTGCCTTCCGCGGAAAAGTGTGGCTTAGGATTCCCCGCCCGTCGCCTGTCCCCATCGCCGATCCGTCGAGCGCAAGCATGAATTCATACGAAAAAATCGGAGAATACCTCTCGGCGGACAGCGCGGCTCCGCTTTATCTGCGCCTGCAGCGCGCCATCCGCCGGGCGATCGACGAGAACGTCTGGGAGCCCAACGACGCGCTGCCGGCCGAGCGCGAGCTCGCGGCGCGCTTTGCGCTGTCGCGGGTGACGGTGCGCAAGGCGATCGACGGGCTTGTCGACGAGGGCGTGCTCACGCGCCGCCACGGCGCCGGCACCTTCGTGGCTGGCCGCGTGGAGAAGAGCTTCGCCAAGCTTTCTTCGTTTACGGAGGATATGCGCGCGCGCGGGCGAACCGTGCGCAGCGAATGGCTCAACCGGTCGCAAGGGACCGTCACGCCGCAGGAATCGCTGATGCTGGGCCTGAGCCCCGGCTCGCCGGTCTATCGCTTCCATCGCATTCGCTTCGCCGACGACACGCCGATGGCGCTTGAATATTCGACCATTCCGGCTTTCTGCCTGCGCTCGGCGAACGCGGTGAAGACCTCGCTTTACGCCGCGCTTGAAGAGACCGGCTGCCGGCCGACGCGCGCGCTGCAAAGGCTGCGCGCGGTCAACTTCACCGCCGAGCAGGCCGAGCTGCTCGGCACGCCGGCGGGCGCGGCCGGCCTCTTGATCGAGCGGCGCGGCTTCGCACGCGACGGGCGCACGGTCGAGATCACGCAGTCCTATTATCGCGGCGACGCCTATGATTTCGTCGCCGAGCTCAGCCTTTCCACCTGAACCGAGAGGAGTTTGCGCCGCATGCGTCGCGATCCGACCGCCGCCCTCATGCACGCCGAAGCCGCCGAAGCGGGCGAAGCCGTCGCGCGCCTTTACGACAGCCAGGCGCGCGCCTTCGAGCGGCTGGGCGTCCGGCTGCGCGAAGCCGGCCCGCGTCTCGTCGTCACCTGCGCGCGCGGCAGCTCCGACCACGCCGCGACCTATGCGAAGTATCTCATCGAGACGCGCGCCTATGCGATCTGCGCCTCCTGCGCGCCATCGGTCTCGTCCGTATACCTCGCGCCGGCGCCCGCGCAGGGCGCGCTCGCCCTCGCGATCTCGCAGTCCGGCCGGAGCCCGGATATTCTGCATGCGGCGCGAAACCTGAAAGAATCGGGCGCGCTGCTCGTCGCGTTCGTCAACGACGCGGAGTCCCCCCTCGCCCGGCTCGCCGACGAGCTCATTCCCCTTTGCGCCGGGCCGGAGCGCAGCGTCGCGGCGACGAAATCCTGCATCGCGTCGCTGGCGGCGGTCGCGATGCTGGTCGCGCGCTGGACCGGCGACGCGGAGATGCTCGCCGCGCTCGCGCGCCTGCCCGAAGCGCTCGGGCGCGCCTGGGCGCTCGACTGGTCGCCGCTGGCCGAGACGCTCGAGACCGCGACGAGCGCTTTCGTGCTGGGCCGCGGGCTCGGCCTCGGCGCGGCGCAGGAGGCCGCGCTCAAGCTGAAAGAAACCTGCCGGCTCCACGCCGAGGCCTACAGCGCCGCCGAGGCGCTGCACGGTCCGGCCGCGCTGGTGCGCGAGGGCTTTCCGATCCTCGCTCTCGCGCAGGACGACGAGACCCTGCCCGCCTACGCCGCGACCCTCGACAAGCTCGCCCGCTTCGGCGCGCAGATTTTCGCCGCCGGCGTCGCCCCGCCGCCGGGCGGGCGCGCCCTGCCGGAGATCGCCGCCCCGCCCGCCCTGCAGCCGATCCTCCAGATCGCGAGCTTTTACAAAGCCGCGAACCTGCTCGCGGCCCTGCGCGGCCTCGATCCGGACCGCCCGCCCAATCTCGCCAAAGTCACCGAGACGATCTGATGCAATCCGTTCTGACAAACGCGCGCATCCTCGCCGACCAGGGCATGATCGAAGGCCATGCGCTGGTTCTCGAAGGCGCGCGCATCGCCGCGATCGTCCCGCGCGAGGAAGCGCCCGCGGGCGGGCGGCGCTTCGATCTCGACGGCGCGATCCTCGCACCCGGCTTCATCGACGTTCAGGTGAACGGCGGGAACGGACGATTGTTCAACGAATCGCCGGATGTCGAGACCATTCGCGAGATCGGCGCGGCGCACCGGCGTTTCGGCACGACCGGCTTTCTGCCGACGCTCATCAGCGACGAGCTCGACGTCATCGCCGAGGCCGTCGCGGCGGTCGACGCCGCCATCGCCGAAGGCGTTCCCGGCGTTCTCGGGATTCACATCGAAGGCCCTTTTCTGAGCACGGACAAAAAGGGCGTGCACGATCCGTCCAAGTTCCGCCGGCTCGAAGCCGGGCACCTGCCGCTTCTGACCGCGCTGAAGCGCGGCAGAACGCTCGTCACGCTCGCGCCGGAAAACGCCCCGCCCGAGCTCATCCGCCGGCTTGTCGCGGCGGGCGTCATCGTCTCGGCCGGCCATACGGACGCGACCTATGACGTGACGAAAGGCGCGCTCGCGGCGGGCGTGACCGGCTTCACCCATCTCTTCAACGCGATGTCGCCGATGACGAGCCGCGAGCCCGGCGTCGTCGGCGCGGCGCTCGAAGACCCGAACAGCTGGTGCGGGCTCATCGTCGACGGCCGGCACGTGGCGCCCGCCGTCCTGAAGGTCGCGCTCAAGTGCAAGCCGCTCGACAGGCTGATGCTCGTCACCGACGCCATGCCGACGGTCGGCATGAAGGAAAAGGCTTTCCGACTGCAGGGCCGGCTCATTACGGTCGAGGACGGAGTGTGCGTGGCGGAGAACGGCACGCTCGCCGGCTCCGATCTCGAAATGGCGCGCGCCGTGCGCAACGCCGCCGCGCTGATGGGCCTGAGCCTCGCCGAGGCGACGCGCATGGCCTCGCGTCATCCGGCGGCGTTTCTCGGCCTCGACGGCGAACTCGGCCGGATCGCGCCGGGCTGGCGCGCCAGCCTCGTCGCTTTCGACGACGATCTCGTCGTGCGAGAAACCTGGATCGACGGCGTTGCGAGCGGGGAGGCGAAAGAATTAAACGCGACCTCCGCCGCTTCACGGAAAAGTTATGCGCCGTGAGCGCGCCGCGACGAGCGGCCCGGCGCGGGGCCGCGCGCCTGAACGCGACCTGCACCAGGAAGCTGCGGGGTTCGTCCGTCTCAAAACTTATGAACGCGCTGAATCCGCCGTCTGACCGGAAAAATGCGCAGATCGTCCGTGACGGCTTTCCATGGCGGATGAGCCGTCCATAATGCGCGCCGCGCCTGCGCGGGACCCGACATGGACGTTCTCAGCGACATTCTGAACATCGTGAAGCTGCAAGGCAGCCTTTATTTCCGGACGGAGTTTTCGCCGCCCTGGGGCGTGTGCGTGCCGGATTATGCGAGCGTGGCGCGATTCCATCTCGTCACGCGCGGCCAGTGCTGGGTTCGCGTCGCCGGGGCGGGCGATGCGGTTCGGCTCGCCGCGGGCGACCTGATCGTCATTCCGCACGGCAGGGAGCATCGCCTCAGCGACGAGCCGGACAGGCCCGCCATGCTGGTCGATGAAGTCGTCCAGCGCGCCGGCTTCAAGGGAGCCGGCGCGCTCGTTTACGGCGGACCGGACCGCGCCTCGCCCGCCTGTCTCGTGTGCGGGCACTTCGCTTTCGATCCGAACGCAGGCCGGCTTCTGCTCGGCGCGCTGCCGCCCTACATCCATGTGAAAGGCTTCCAGTCCCTGAATTACGGCTGGATAGACGAGGCGATGAAGTTCATCACCCATGAGGTTCATGAGCGCGCGCCGGGGGCGGATGCGATCATCAACCGCCTTTCCGAAATCCTCTTCATCCAGACCATGCGCCATCATGCGCGGCAAACGGATGTCGGCCTTCTCGCCGGCCTGCGCGACCCGCAGCTTGCGCGCGCCCTGTCGGCGATCCATCAGGCCCCCGATCGCGACTGGACCGTGGAGGCGCTGGCGAGCGAGGCGGGCATGTCGCGCACCGTGTTTTCCGAGCGCATGCGCGAACGGATCGGCTGTTCGCCGATCCAGTATCTTACGCAATGGCGCATGGAGCTCGCATCGCGAATGCTGACGCGGCGCGACGCGAATCTCGCGCGCATCGCGCCGGCCGTGGGGTATCAATCCGTCGGCGCTTTCATAAGGGCGTTCAAGAAACATTTCGGCGTCGGGCCTGGCCGTTATCAGAAAACGGCCGTCGCCGCCGAAGCGGCCTGACGGCGAACAGAGCGGGGCTGACTGGCGCGCAAATGCGCTGTCAGTACGCAAATCAGAACGCGTCGTTCATCTTTCTACGGATCGCATGGCGAAACGCCGGTCCAGATCATATTGAAAACCGAGGCGTCGCATCGGCGGCGCTGACGGATACAGCTTCGAATCCGGAGAGGACGAGGTGAAGAACATCATCGATCATTTGAGCGTCGGCGTCGGCGATCTTGAGGAAGCGGCCCGCTTTTACGATCCGGTCTTGGGAACGATCGGCGTCAGACGGCTCGCCGCGAACCACGCTTTTGTCGCCTACGGCGTCGACGCGCCGCAGTTTCTGGCGATGTCGCCTTATGACAAACGGCCGGCGACCTGGGGGAACGGCGCGCACGTCTCTTTCGCGGCGGAAAGCCGCGAAGCCGTGGACGCCTTTCACAGGGTCGCCCTTTCGCTCGGCGGGATGTGTGAAGGCGCGCCGGGCGAGCGGCGAGGCTTTCCCGGCGATCCGGGCGCCTATATGGCCTATGTGCGCGATCCTTTCGGCAACAAGCTGGAAGTCGTCCATAACGGCTTTTCCGCCTGACGCCTGTTCCACGGCAGTCTCGCAACCTCTATTATTCGTATACAGAGTAGCAAGGCGCTGACGAAGACGAAGATAAAGCTTCGTCTTGGCCAAACAGCGCGACAGTCACCCTCCCGCAACCTCTGAAAAAAGGATGAATCAGCCATGTACGACATGAAAAACATGCAGAAACTCGGCCTGTATAACGAGCACGCCGGCGAAGCGATGAGCGCCTTCATGGCTTTCGACAAGGCGCGCTCGCCGACGGCGCCATTCCGAAAAAATACAAGGAGCTGATGGCCGTCGCCGTCGCGCTGACCACGCAGTGCCCCTACTGCATCGAGATCCACAAGAAGGCCGCGATCGCGGCCGGCGCCACGCAGGGCGAGCTCGCCGAAGTCGTGTTCGTCGCCGCCGTGCTGCGCGCGGGCGGCGCGGTCACCCACGGCGTTCACGTGCTTGACGAGACCGCGACGTAAGCCGACATATTATTCCCGCGCCGATCCTCGCGGCGCCCTGCGAGCAACCAGGGGCGCCGCGTTTTTCGTTCTACGCGCCCAGCAGGCGTCGCGCCCGGCCCATCGCCATCAGCGGGAAGTAATGGCGATAGAGATTGTAGTTGATCATGAAGGCGCGCGAGAGCTCCGGCCCCTGCTTCAGACGCTCCGCAAGCAGAGGATCGCCGAGCTTGATGGTCTGGCCGACGCCGTAGCCGGGAAAACCCGTGCCCGTATACTCAGGCTCCTCCCAGGTCCCGTTCTTTTGACGCTCGACGAGAAAGGCGAGCCCTTTCTGGATCGCCTCGCGGTCTTGCGCGCGGTTCGCGGCGACGAGCCCCATGAGCGCCCAGGCGGTTTGCGAGGCCGTCGGCGTCCCCCGCCCTTTCATGGCCGGGTCCATATAGGACGCGCAGGACTCGCCCCAGCCGCCGTCGGCCTGTTGCATGGAGACGAGCCAGTCGCAGGCGCGCTGCACATAGGGCGCGCTCATATCCTCGCCGATCGCCTCGAGCGCGGGCAGCGCCGCGCCCGTGCCGTAAACATAATTGACGCCCCAGCGGCCGAACCACGATCCGTCCGGCTCCTGCTCTTTCTTCATCCAGTCGAGGGCGCGCTTCATCGCCGGATGGGTCTTGTCGTAGCCGAGCTTGCCGAACGCCTCGATGACATGGGCGGTCACGTCCACCGAAGGCGGGTCGAGCGCCTCGCCGAAATCGCAGAAGGGAATCTTCGTCAGGATCTTCTTGTCATTGTCCTTGTCGAACGCGCCCCAGCCGCCGCATTCGCTCTGCATCCCAATGAGCCAGTCGACGCCCAGGCGGATCGCCTCGTCGAGGCCTTTCGCCTTCCATTTCGGATCGTCGCGGAAGGGGGCGAGCGCGATCAGCGCCACGGCCGTGTCGTCCGTATCGGGATAGAAGTAGTTCTTGTACTCGAAGGCCCAGCCGCCGGGCTCGACATTGGGGACTTTCACCCGCCAGTCGCCGGGCCGGCGCACCTGCTGGTCGAGCAGCCATTGCACGGCGCGTTCGACCGCCGCCTCATGCGCCTTGACGACATCGGCGTCGTGGAGGGCGAGCAAGGTCAGCTCGGTGTCCCAGACCGGACTCGTCGAGGCCTGTATCCACGTCGCCTCGCCGACATCGACGCGCCAGCGCGGATCGTCGAGCGCGGCCAGGCCCTTCGCCAGAACAGGGTGGTCGAGCGCATAGCCTTCCGTATGCAGCGCCATCAGCGAATAGATCCAGGGCGGCTGGATGCCGCCCCAGACGCCGTCGGCGTCCTGATGCCGGATGATCCATTCGAGCGCGCGCTTGATCGCCGCGTCGCGGCCGAGGGAAAGGCCGGTCTTGCGCCCGAAGCCTTGCAGGGCGTGCAGGGTCTTGTCCGCCGCGCGGAAGAACCGGTCCCAGAAATCGGCGCCGGGCTTGGGCGGCAGTTCGTAGTCGAAGCGCGCGCGCCCTTCGGGAAAAAGCTCGTTGAGCCGGCGCTCGGCCGGCAGGGGCCGCGTCGGCCGGCGCGCGGAAAGCACTGCGATCGGCATCAGGGTGGCGCGCGCCCATTGCGCGAAATTGTAGATCGAGAAGACGAACCAGTTGGGAAACCAGATGACTTCCGGCGGCAGGTTCGGCGTCCGGTCCCACGGCCACTCGCCGATCAGCGCCAGCCAGTAGCGCGTGAAGACGCGCACGTTGCGAAGCCCGCCCTTCGACAGGATCCACGCGCGCGCGCGCGCCATATGGGGCGCGTGCGGATCGTCGCCGTGGCAGCGCAGGGCCGCATAAGCTTCCACCGTCGTGTTGATGTCGCCCGCCGGCGCGCCGTGATAGATCCGCCACGAGCCGTCCGCGCTCTGGCTCTCGCGCAGGCTCGCGGCGAGACGGGGGCAAAGATGATGATCGTCGAGCCCCATGAACCACAGGGCGAGGCGCCATTCCGCCTCCATGCAGGAATTGGATTCGAGCCGCCCGACCCAATAGCCTTCAGGCTTCTGGCGCCGGACGAGCCAGTCGGCCGACGCCTGGATCGCCTCGGACAGGGCCGCCTGAAAATTGTCGCCGCGCGCCGCTTTCGCCGCCTGTTCGTCGAGCACCGCCTCACCCGTCTCGCTGGCCGTCTGGCCCGCCTTCTTTCCGGCTGACCGCCGTCAGGTCAAGGGCGGGCGCGGCGCGAAAGGCGGAACGGCGGGGCTGGAGCGCGTCGTTCGCATATTGGATCGCGCGTTGGATCGCGCGCCGCGCGAAGGATGTCGCCGTTGCGCCCTTTCGCCGCCGCCCTGCCCGTTCCTGCATTTCTTCGCCTTTATGCGGGGTTCAACCTAAGTAAATTCAATCGCTTGGTTGAAAAACGGGGAAAGTTATCCCCGACTTTCCGATCGGCCCCATACTGGGCGCATGATCGAGACGCCGCTCATGACGCCGTTCCCCGCGCCCGGGCCTCAAGCCGGCGCCCGCCCGCGCCGGCGCGGGGACGGACGCGCGCGTCCCGGGGGCGAAATCGTGCGAAACGGCGGAACGCGTTTCGTTCGAAACCGGGCTGCAGGCCGCGCGCCCGCTGAAGCAGCCGGATTCGACGCCCCTCGGTTTCGTGCGAAACGCCGGCGCGAAGCGAGACGTCCCCCGCTGTCAAAATCTGTCATCACGACCTACTATCCTGCCGCCCATGCCCCGCACCGAGCGCCTGTTCGAGCTTCTCCAGATCCTGCGCCGCCATCGCGGGCCGGTGAGCGGCGCGTCCCTCGCCCAGGAGATGGGGATCAGCCTGCGCACGCTTTACCGCGACATCGGCGCGCTGCAGGCGCTGGGCGCGGAAATCGAGGGCGAGCCCGGCGTCGGCTATGTGCTCAAGCCCGGCTTCATGCTGCCGCCGCTGATGTTCTCCGAGGAGGAGATCGAGGCCCTAGCGCTGGGCGCGCGCTGGGTGGCGCGGCGCACGGACGACAGCCTGTCGCGGGCCGCCGGCGAGGCGATGGCGAAGATCGCCGCGGTGCTGCCCGACGACCTGCGCCGGCGGCTCGACGACGCCTCGCTTCTCGTCGGCCGGGGCTGGGAGCGCCCGCAAAAGGTGGCGCTGTCGCTGCTGCGCGAGGCCATCCGGACCGAACGCCGGCTTCTGATCGTCTATCGCGACGAGAAAGGCGCGCGCTCCGAGCGCGTGGTGTGGCCGTTCCTTCTGGGCTTTTTCGAATCGACCCGCGTGCTCGCCGCCTGGTGCGAGCTGCGCCGCGACTTCCGCCATTTCCGCGCCGACCGCATCGAGACGGCGATGCTGGAGAAGGATCGCTATCCCCGGCGCCGGCAGGCGCTGCTGAAGGAATGGCGCCAGTCGCTGCTGACGGAATTTGACAATGCTGTCGCGTATGGACAGCGGCCCCGCCTCAAGGAAAGGGAAACAGCCATGACGAAAGAGCTTGTCTTCTACACCAATCCCCAGTCGCGCGGCGGCATCGTGCACTGGATGCTCGAAGAGGTCGGCGCGCCCTACCGCATCGAGGTCCTGGAATACGGGACCACGATGAAGGCGCCCGACTATCTCGCCATCAACCCGATGGGCAAGGTGCCGGCGATCAGGCATGGCGATGCGGTGGTGACCGAATGCGCGGCCATCTGCGCCTATCTCGCCGACGCCTTTCCCGACGCCGGCCTGGCGCCGATCCCGCAGGAGCGCGGCGCGTATTACCGCTGGCTGTTCTTCGCGGCCGGACCGATGGAGGCCGCCTTTTCCAACCACGCCGTCGGCTGGGACCCCGATCCCGACCGGCAGCGCATGTTCGGCTACGGAACATATGAGCTGGTGATCGAAACTCTCGCGAACCACCTCAAGGGCCGGAAATATGTCGCCGGCGACCGCTTCACCGCCGCGGACGTCTATCTCGGCTCGCATATCGGCTGGGGGATGCAGTTCGGAACCGTGCCGAAGCGCCCCGAGTTCGAGGCCTACTGGAACGGCCTCAAGGACCGGCCGGCCCATCGCCGCTCGGAAGAGCAGACCAGGAAGCTGATGGCCAAGGAGGCGTGGGCGTAAGCGCAAGAACGGACTTGGGGCGCGATTTCTTCGCGCCCCTATTCCGGAAACAATATGCGTTCGTAATCCCGCGCGCCGTGAATGACATGGAGAATCTCGACAGCGTCGACCTCGATCCGATAGAAGATCATATAATCCCTATACGGACGGCGTCGAACGCCCCTTTCTTCATGACCCGGAAGAAGCGGAAAGGCGCGCGGCGCATGGCCGAGCCTTTCGCAGCACGCTTGAAGCTCCTCAACAAATGTCGCAGCCCTCGCGGGATTGTCTTGCGCGATCGCCTGCCCGATGCGAAGGAGATCGTCGAAGGCAGCGTCAGTAACGACGACCTTCACCTACTCGCCGCTTTCATTCGGCAGGCCGAGTTCCGCGCGAAGCCGCCTGAACGCCTCGTCGAGCGGGGCCGCGCGGCCCGCCTCGGCGTCGGCGAGGCCGCGCGCAAGCGCGTCATCAAGCGCTTCGAGCCGTGCGGCCCTGTCGCGTTGACGGCGATAGCGCTCGCGGACGAGCTCGCGGATATACTCGCTGCTCGAAGCGTAAGCCCCCCGGCGCACCTCCTCGCGCACGAAGGCTTCGAGTTCGCTGGTAAGGGTCAGGGTCATCTGGCCGACCGGCTTCATCGGCGGACTCCTGGATCGCGAGATTAAATAGTGGCTTATAGTGTAATACACTTTTATGGCGTATCAAAGGCCAGATTTTCGGACGAGACCTGTGACCGACATGACCGACGGCGGCTTCTTTTCTCTCCTCCGCGCCCGCTTTCCAATGGAGGCGCCCTGCCTGACCATCCCCGGCGGGCCGGTCTGGACCTACGCCATGATCGACGCCCTGTCGGCGCGGATCGCCGGCGCGCTTCTCGCCTGCGGCGCGCGGCCGGGCGACAGGGTCGCCGTTCAGGTCGAGAAAAGCGCGCAGAACGTCGCGCTGTATCTCGCCGCCCTGCGGACGGGGCTCGTCTACGTTCCGCTGAACACAGCGTATACGGACGAAGAGGTCGCCTTCTTTCTCACGGACGCCGAGCCCGCCGTCTTCATCTGCGCGCCCGAGCGGGAAGACGCGTTCAGGCCCGCGGCGCGCGCGGCGGGAACGAAAGCGATCATGACGCTCGACGCCGACGGACGTGGAACGCTCATCGACTGCGCCGAGGATAACATTCCGTATACGAATATAGAACCTCGCGCGGAAGACGATACGGCTGTTATCCTTTACACCTCTGGCACGACGGGACGGTCGAAGGGCACGGTGTTGACGCAGCGCAATCTCGCCTCGAACGCGCTTGCCCTGCACGAGATATGGGGCTTCCGGCCCGGCGACGCGCTGCTGCACGCCCTGCCGATCTTCCACATACACGGCCTGTTCGTCGCGCTGCATACGGCGATGCTGAACGGCGCGGAGATCATTTTTCTGCCCGCCTTCGACGTCGCCGCCGTGCGCGAGAATCTGAAACGCGCGACGGTGATGATGGGCGTGCCGACTTTCTATGCGCGACTGCTGGCCGATCCTGATTTCGGCGCGGAAGACTGCGCCGGCGTTCGCCTGTTCGTTTCCGGCTCGGCCCCGCTTTCGCCGGAAACCTTCAAGGCGTTCGAGGCGCGCACGGGCCATCGGATTCTCGAACGCTACGGCATGTCGGAAGCCGGCATGATCGCCTCGAATCCCCTTGACGGGGCGCGCATTCCGGGAACGGTGGGCTTCGCGCTGCCGGACGTTTATGTGCGCATCACGGACGAGACGGGCGTCATGCTGCCCCCGGGCGAGCCGGGCAATGTCGAAGTGAAAGGCCCGAACGTCTTCGCCGGCTACTGGCGTCAGCCGGAGAAAACGAAAGAAGCCTTTCGCGGCCCATGGTTCGTCACCGGCGACATCGGCGCGCTCGACGAGGAAGGGCGCCTGTCGCTGGTCGGCCGGGCGAAAGACCTCGTCATCGCCGGCGGCTACAACATTTATCCCGCGGAGATCGAGCAGATCCTCGATGCGATTCCGGGCGTGGCCGAGTCCGCCGTGATCGGCGTTCCGCACCCTGACATGGGCGAAGGCGTCGTCGCGGTTCTGGCGCCGCAGACCGGCGCGCCGCGCCCCGACGACGCGGCGCTGGCCGCCGCGCTGGAGCGACTGGCGCGTTTCAAACGTCCCCGTCGCTTCTTCTGGATCGACGCCCTGCCCCGCAATGCGATGGGCAAAGTGCAAAAGCAGGCGCTGCGGGAGCGGTTCAAGGACGCTTTCGCCGTAGGCGAATCATGAGTTGGGTTAAATCGGACAGCGGATCGCCGGTCGCACGCGCGTTTCGTAAAACGTCCGCAACGCCTTATGCGTTTCGGCAGGCAGCGGCGGCAACGCGCAGGCGCGCGTATTGGACCGAACCTGTTCCGGTTTCGAACAGCCGGCGATCACCGTGCTGACGGCGGAGTGATCGAGGATCCAGCGCAGGGCGAGGTCAGCCATGCCCCAGCCTTCAGGCGCAAAGGCGCGCAGCGCTTCCACGAGATCGACGCCCGTTTCAAGCAGGATTCCCGAGAATGTTTCGCCTACGGAGAAAGCCGCGCCGTCACGGTTGTAATTGCGATGGTCTTCTGGAGAAAAGGTCGAGTCCTTCCGGAACTTCCCTGTCAAAAGCCCGCTCGCCAGCGGCAGGCGTACGATGATCCCGACATTCGCCGCTTCGGCCTGCGGGAACAGCTCCCATGCGGCGTCCTGACGGAAAAGATTGAAAATGATCTGCAGCGAGACAAGGTCATCCTGTTCGAGACAAATCTTCGCTTCTTCAATGGTCTCGACGCTCGCGCCCCAGCGCCTGAATAGGCCCTCGCCCTGAAGACGGTTCATGATTTCGAAAATTTCGCCGCGGCGCAGTTCTTCAGCGGGCGCACAATGAATCTGCACAAGCTCAAGCGGCGCAGGATCGAGCCGGCGCGCCGAAGCGAGGATGCTCTCGCGCACCACCTCATAAGAGTAATTGTCGGGATAGATCGTCGGCGCGCGCCCGACCTTCGTCGCAATGGTCATTTCCTGCGCGCGGCGGGCGTAACGTCGCCCCAGCAGACTTTCGCTGCGGCCGGCGCCGTACACGTCCGCCGTGTCGTAGAAATTAACGCCTTCCGCGCCAGCCGCGTCGAGAATCGCTTCGATCGTCTCTTCGCCGACGGGGCCGAAATCGCCGCCGAACTGCCAGCAGCCAAGACCGATTTCGGAAACGCGCAGACCGGACTTGCCGAGCGTTCTGTATTTCATTTTCCCATCCATGCATGGCGGAAGGCGCAGGCGCGCCGCCATGACGTAGCAGTCCAAGCTCCGGCGCTTCAAGAGCCGGCCGTCTTAACGGCCATCCTTCATCAACCGAGGCCGCGCCGTCGCGAAGCGGCTTGCTGCATGCAAGGGGAGGCTTTAGGGTCCCGGCGGAGTTCTTGGTCGATAGTCGAGGGGATTCTCATGACGCTCCGTTATGTCGCTGGCGCGCTCGCCCTTTTCCTCGCGGCGTGCACGAATCAGGAATCCGCGCCGGCGCGCGAGAACGCCCAGACGGCGAAAGCGGAGCGGGCTGACCCGTTCACCTACGCCAATTACGACGCGGTGCGCGCGACGCATCTCGACCTCGATCTCGCCGTGCTGTTCGACGAGCAGACGCTTAAGGGAACCGCGACGCTCGTCCTGAAACGTCTCGATCCGGAAGCCGATACGCTCGTTCTCGACACGAACGATCTCGCAATCGAATCGGTCGAGGCCGAAATCGGCGGGACATGGAGGCATGTCTCCTTCATTCTGGGAGAGGACGACCCGGCGCTCGGCTCCCGGCTCGAAATCGAGCTGCCGGAGGACGCCGAACGCGTGCGCGTCGCCTATCGCACCAGCCCCGGCGCGGCGGGCCTGCAATGGCTCTCGCCGGCGCAAACGGCGGGCGGCGTCCACCCTTTCATGTACAGTCAGAACCAGACCATCAACGCGCGCTCCATGGCGCCGGTGCAGGACACGCCTGCGGTGCGCATGACCTATTCGGCCCGGTTGACGACGCCGCCCGATCTGGTCGCGCTGATGAGCGCGGCGCAGGACGAAGGGCCCCGCGACGGCGCGTATGTCTTCGACATGCCGCAGCCCGTGCCGGCCTATCTGCTCGCCGTCGCCGTCGGCGATCTTTCCTTCAGGGCGATCGACGATCGCATCGGGATCTATGCGGAGGATGACATTCTCGCCGCCGCCGCCGCGGAGTTTGAAGACACGCCCGGGATGATGGAGGCGGCCGAGGCGCTTTACGGACCCTATCGCTGGGGGCGCTACGATCTGCTCGTGCTGCCGCCGAGCTTTCCTTTCGGCGGCATGGAGAACCCGCGGCTTTCCTTTCTCACGCCGACGCTCGTCGCCGGCGACAAGAGTCTGACCAACGTCGTCGCGCATGAGCTCGCGCATTCCTGGTCGGGCAATCTCGTCACCAACGCCACCTGGCGCGACGCCTGGCTCAACGAAGGCTTCACCTCCTATGTCGAGAACCGGCTGATGGAGGCGCTATACGGTCCCGAACGCGCGACGATGGAGCGCGCGCTCGATCTCGATTCCTTGAAGCGGACCGTCGCGAACGCCGAGCGGCCGGCGCTTACGCAGCTGAAGCTGCCGGCCGACCTCGCCCATCCCGACGACGCCTTTTCGCAGGTCGCCTACGTCAAGGGCGCGTTCTTTCTGAAGTTTCTTGAAGAACGATTCGGACGCGAAGCGTTCGACGCCTTCCTTCGCGGCTATTTCGATCATTTCGCCTTCCAGTCGATCACGACGGAGGACTTCGAGACGTATCTCAGGGAAAATCTCCTTGCGGACGACCCTGAGGCCGTGAGCGAAGCCGAGCTGCGCGCGTGGCTGTATGAGCCGGGCCTGCCTGAGACCATCGAAACGCCGGTCTCTGACGCTTTTGAAAAGGTTGCCGCGCAACAGGCGCGCTGGCTTTCCGGCGAGATCGGCGCGGACGCGCTCGAGGTCGCCAGCTGGTCCGCGCATGAGTGGCTGCATTTCATCAATACGCTGCCGAAGGCGATGACGCAGGAGCAATTCGCCGCGCTGGACGCGCGTTTCGGCCTTACCGACAGCGCCAATGCCGAGATCGCCTTCGCGTGGTACATGAAGGCCATTCCCGGCGGCTACGAACCCGCCATGCCGGCGATCGAGGATTTTCTCAACCGCGTCGGGCGCGGCAAGTTCATCTATCCTCTGTATACGGCGCTCAAGGAGAACGGCCGAGAGGATTTCGCGCGGCGCGTCTACGCCGAGGCGCGCGCGCGGTATCATCCGATCGCGCAGCGGCGCATCGACGGCATTCTGGGATGACGCCAAACGCCGGCGGGCGCGCCGGATCAGCCCGGACTGCGCAGCCTGGCGCTACTTTGCTCTGCAGCCGGCGATTCCCGCCGCCGGCGCGACGGCGCGCCAGCCGTCCGGCGCGTCCACCCGGACGAGGCCGCGCTCGAGATATACGCCTCTGTCGAATCCAAGGCCGAAACGCGCCTCGACATGCGCAGTCGTCCCATCCGGCGCTTCAAAGGTCTGGCTTTCGTGCACGCCGAACGCAGCCGCGCCTTCGGCTCCGACCGGCGCAAGGCGAATCAACGCGCCGTTCGCGGAAATCTCCGCGGCCTTGCCGACGACGTAGCGGAATATCGGCGCCGGGCGGTTTTCATCGAGCGTCCACAGAATCATGCCGCACTCGCCCGGATTGAGGCCGGCGTTCGCGAGCGCGCCGAGCGCGATCCCCTCGCCGCCCGCGGACGGCGCTGCAGTCGAGACCGGCCCCGAGGGAGGCGCGCTGGCGCAGCCCGAGGCGAGGAGCATGGCGGCGATCATATAACGGCGCAGCATTGCGGTTTCCCCTATGTGCCGGCCGTGAGAATGGCGCCGGTCGATCCGTATGTCAGCACGCCGTCCTCGCGGGCGAAGCCGAAGGTCTCCAGCGCCAGCCCAAGATCTGCGCGCGCCGGCTCGACGGCGGCTTCGAGCGCGTAAGTGTAATCGGGCCGGACGCGCATGACGAGGCTCGCCGCGCCCTCCGCGCCGCGGCCCGAAAGATCGAGGACAAGCTCATGATTCTCGCAGACCGCCGTTCCGGCGAGCACGAATCCTTCTCCGCCCATCCGCCGCGCGCGGCGCGCCAGCACGTCGGTCGACAGATCGCCTCTGGCTGCGAGACAGCCGCGGCGCGTCAGCACGAGCTTGTCGAGCGCGATCCGCGCCGAACCTTCGAGCGGCGCGCCGAGAAACAGATAACGCCGCGCCGCGCCGAGATCGAAAACCAGATCGGCGCCCTCGAACGCGATCCGGCCGCCGAGACCGACGCTCGCGCGAGTCGCGCCTTCGAGCGCGCCGCCGCGAAAATCAAGCTCGGCGGCGAGCCCGCCGCTCAACAGCGATAATGGTCGCACGCGGAACGAAACCGCGCCCAGCGGCGCTCCGCGATAGACGACGCCCTCGATCCGGCCGCGCCAGAGCGAGCCTTCAGCCTTGCGCCAGGCGACGTCATAGCGGTCGAATCCGGCCAGCACCGGAACGAGCGAGGCCGGCAGGTTCGCAAGAACGCTGATCGCGAACGCCGCCGCGGCCAGAAACACAAGCGGGCGCGCCGGCTTCAGCGGCGCGCGGTCCATGCTGCGTTGTCCATCCTGCACGGCCAATCGACGCTCCTATCGCGAAAAGGTCATCCGCGCCCGCACGATGGAAGAGTCGGGCGAAAGGCGTGCGATATCCGCGCGGACGATCTCGACCCCGTAACGGGCCTCGAGCGTTGCGAGCATGCGATAAAGATTTTCCGGATCGGCCTCGTTCGCCTGCGCCTCCACATCGCCGTCCGGCCGCGGATTGAGAAAGGTCAGGGGCACGCCGTTGTCCCGCGCGGCCTGAACCACGGCGTTGCGGATGGGAACGGCCTCCTCCGGCGCGGCGCGCGCCTCGCCGCCCAGCGCCGCGGCTTCCGCCACGAGACGGTAAGCCGTCTCCGCCGCCTCTGCCTCGCGATGGGCGGCCGCGCGCCAACCTGCGACCGGAACGATGACGAACTGGACGAGCGACAGAAGCGCCGCCAGGGCGCCGCCGATCGCGACGAGGAGGCGCTCGCGCGCCGTCAGGCCGTTCCACCATGCGGTCATCGCATCCTCGCCGCCAACTCGCCCACCCAGTCCGCGCCGGCCCGCCGGTAGCCGCCGCTGTCGCGGGTCTCCACTCCGAGCGCCGCCAGCCGCTGTTTCAGATCCTCGATGTCCGCGTCGGAGCGGCTCCGCACGCTGACGATGAAGTCGCCCCGCGCCGCATCGAAGGTTATGCGTTCGATTTCAACCGTCCCTGTCGCCTCGACGGCTTCGGCGAACCGGGCGGACAGGGCGAGGAAAGACGGCCCGCCCCCCGCGGCGAGCACGCGCCGCGCATGGGCGGCCGGATTTTCGCCCACGGCGTCGGGAAATGCCGTTGCATGGACAGCGCTCGCCGCCTCGCTCCAGCGATCGGCGATGCGATGCGCGCGCAGTCCGTCCGCGACGCCGGCGACGAGTAGGAGCGCGGCCAACGCCGCCGCGAGCGCCGCCGCCCGCCGCCAGGGCGCAAAGGCTGCGCGCCAGTCCCTGCGGCGGCGATAGGCGCCCTGCCGTAGATTGACCGGCGACGATTCGGCGATCGCCTGCGCATAAGCGAGAATCAGAGCTGCGTCGCCGCTCGCTCCAAGCCATTCGAGCGCGACAGTTCTGGGCAGAAGCCGGCGATGAACGGCGTCTCCGAGCACGGATATTCGCTCGACCTCATCGGAAAAAACGCCCGCAGCGATGCGCTCGAACAAAGCCGTCTCGACGGCGAACCCGCCATCCGGCATCGCCGCAACGACGCGCGCGCCGTCGAAAATGACGACGGCTGCGTTGTCTGCTGGAGGCAGGGCGAGATAATCCGCGCTCAGAAGCGCGCAACCGATGCCCGCGCCCGCGAAGGCTTCAAGCCAGTTCTCGACGATCCGCCTGCGCACGGCGACGGCGAGCGCGCCGCGCGCGTCGGCGCCGACGGCGACGTGGAGATCCGCTATCGGCTCGCCAAGCTCGTCCTCGATGAGAAATTCGGCGGCCGCGCGCAGCTTCCTCTCGTCGCGCGGCGGCGCGGCGAGCCGGCGCGTCGCGACCTGTTCGCCCGGCAGGAGAGCAGCCACGAGCGAGGCCTCGGCCGCATGATCCTGCAGCGCCGCCAGCCCACGCGCGTCATCAAGCCGGCCGCCCTCAATGAGCCGGCCGTCGCGCACGCGCCCCCAACGCAGCGGCGCGTCCGGAGACTCGCCCAGAAGCATGAGCAGCAGGTCGGTCATGCGTCGGGCCCCAGCCGGCGGCGCAGCAGCCTTACGCGGCCGCCCTCGCCAATTTCGAACAGCATTCGAGCCTCCCTGGCGACGCCTTCATACTCTATCTCCGCCCGCGCCGCGATGTAACGCGACGTGATCGCGACCCGGTTGCGGACATCCTGCGTCGCATCGACGTCCTCGAACGCCCTGTGACTCCAGAACTCGTCAACCGCGCCATAACCGCCCGGCGGCCGGTCGGCGACGACGTCCTGCGCCGCGGCGAGACTGATCGCGCCTTTAAGAAGCCCGACCAGCAAAGGCGCGTCCTCCGCGCGCAACATGTTAACGTTAAGCGGCGACGGTTCGGGGGTCGGCAGCGCGCAGGCATAACGCCGGACGAACGCGTAAAACTCAGGCGTCATGTCGGCGAGAGCGCGCATTTCCGTCTCGTCCGCAAGGAGCGTTCCGCCCGTGCGATACGGGACCGGCAAACCGAGATAATAGCCGTCTTCCGCCCCCTGCGGCGCGGAAAGGCTGTCGGCGTCGATCCAGTCCTGGACGAGGACGGCGAGCCGCGCCGCCTCCCCGGCCCCCGCCCCCGCCGCATCGAGCAGCGCGGCGAGTTCTTCGCCGGCGCCCTCGCGCGCGACGTAGAGCTGATCGCCGTCAGCGCGCACGAGCCCATTGAGATTGAAACAGCGCCCCGCATCGGCGAACCAGATGACCGCCCTTCCGCCTTCCATCGGGACTTCGATCGGGCGTTCGATCCAGGGCTCGTCGAGCGTCATGCGCTCAGGCGTCTCGCGCGCCGCAGCCGCCAGCGCCGCCGCCGCGAGCGCCTCGGCGCCGAAGGCGCGCCAGAGCGCCTCGGCGCGCGCGCGCGCGTGAACGGCGCGCTGGGCGGCGAGAACCGTCCGTTCGCTGATCGCCAGCGCCACGAAGGAGAGCGTCGCGGCAAGCAGCAGGACGACGATCAGTGCGGCGCCTTTTTGGCCGGACCGGAATGCGGAACTCGAGGGGCGCCCGCTTCCGCGATCCGCCGGCGCATGCGGAACGATCGGCCGGCTCATGACCGCTCCCCCGTCGCCACTGCGCCGACCCAGAAAAGCTGGCGAAAATCCGTGAACCGTTCGGTCGAGAAGGAAAGCGACATCGCGCGCGGCAGGCCGCCGGCGCCGCCCGGCGCCGGCCATCCTTCCGCCCATTGGAGCGCGCCGCCGGCCTCCCCTGCGAGGAATGCGATCTCCACATTCGATACGCCGGAGACCAGCACGCGCTCGAAGGACGGCTGGCCGCGCGCATCGTCGAGATAAGGGCGCACGCGGCGGATCAATGCGTCGTCCTTGACCAGATACTCGACATATTGAAGGCTTGAACGCGGGGCTGCGCTTTCCGGATTGATCCAGCCTCCGCGCACGAAGGCGAGAAGCAGTCTTTCGCCTTCAATCGGCGGACGGACGCGGGTCTCGACGCCGCCGAGGAAAGGCGGGCCAAGCCGTTCTCCGAACGCGTCGCGAACGGGGCGAGCGACCGTCTGGGCGAGGTCTTCCTTCACGATGAGGCGCGCGATCTCCATCTCGCGCAGGCGACGATCGGCCGCGTCGAGTTGCTCGCGCGCATCGACCCCAAGGCGCAGGGCGACGACGCCCGCGCCGGCGATCAGCGCGAAGATGAATAGCGCGACCAGAAGTTCGACCAGCGTGAATCCGCCTTGCGCGCGCCGCATCAGGATCGCTCCCGTTTGAGCGATGTCGCCGCGGCGAGCGTCTGTCCGACTTTGCGGCGACGCACGTCGATATCGATGCGCACGACGTCGTCGACGCCGGTCTCTACCACGACGCGCCGCCAGCGCAGGTCGCGGCCGGCGAAACTGGTCTCGCCGCTTGTCACCTCGCGTTCCAGCGGCGCCGAGGCGGCGAGCGCCTCGACCATCAGATTATCCGCAAGCGCCTGCGCGACGAGCCGGTCCTCCGCAGCGGCGATGAAACGGGCGTTCTGCGCAATCAACGCCAGGGCGCCCCCGACGACGAGACCGAGCGCGACCAGCGCGACGAGCGCTTCGATGAGGGTGAAGCCTTTTTGGCTGTCAGCGTCACGAACGGTCATCGCGCGTCACCGTAATCGTTCCGGCATGATCGATTTCGACCCGCCAGATCTGTTCGCCATCGGAGAATACCGCGGCGAAAGCGTCGCCGACGCCGACCGGGTCGATCGTCAGGCGGCGCGGCGCTTCCGCTTTTCCGGCTTCGTCGGGCGCGGCGTTGGCGAACGCCGCGTCCTGCGTTTCGAACGCCAGCGCGACCTCGCGAGGCAGCGCGCGCGGCGCCATGGGACCCTCGCCCTCCTGCGCGTTCCAGCCCCCATCCGCATAGCGCTCAAAGCGATAGCCCGCCGGCGTCGTCGCAAGGCGCAAAGGCGCGCCTGTCGTAAGCGACGAGGCCATCGCCGCATCGAGCCGCGCAGCGAAGCGTTCGGCTTCGACCCGCGCGGTCTGACGCGACGGCGGCGCATTGAGAACGACGACTGACGCCGTAAGCGCGAGAATCGCCAGCACGACCAGCAGCTCGATGAGCGTCAGGCCGCTTTGAACGTTCCGTCTCATCAGCGTTCGGGCGTCCAGTTGCCGATATCCGCGTTGATCCCCTCCCCGCCCGGTTCGCCGTCCGCGCCGTAGGAGAAAAGATCGTACACGCCGTACTCGCCAGGATAGCGGTACTGATAAGGGTTGCCCCAGGGGTCGACCGCCGCGCCGCGCTTGATATAGCCGCCGGGCCGGTATTGATCGGCGCGCGGCGCGTTCGGCGGAGGCTCGACCAGCGCGTCCAGACCCTCCTCCGTGCTCGGATAGGTCATCATGTCGAGGCGGTACTGCTCGAGCGCGCTTTCGATTACGCCGATGTCGATTCTGGCCTTGCGCGCCGCGGCGCGGTCGCGCTCGGGCAGGACGTTGACCACGACGATCGCCGAAATGAAGGTCAGAATGGCGAGCACCACGAGAAGCTCGATGAGGGTCACGCCGCGCTGCGCGCGGCTGCGATCCTTGATCCGTAGTTCGATGCGTTCTTTCATATTCTCTCCGGCGTTCGGTTGAACTCACCCGGCCGCCAGGGCGTTGAGCCGCAGGATCGGCAACAGGATCGAAATCACGATCACCATGATCGCGCCGCCCATCGCGAAAATAATCGCCGGCTCGAGCAATCTTAGCGCGACGGTGGAAGCGGCATCAAATTCGTCTTCAAGCTGCGCGGCGGCGCGGTCAAGCAGATCCGGGAGCGCGCCCGATCGCTCGCCGGCGGCGGCCATATGCGTCATCATCGGCGGCAGCGCGCCCGCCCGGCGCAGCGCGTTCGCGAGCGAGGCGCCTTCGCGCACCATCGCGATGGCGCCGTCGAGCCGGGCGCGGATGTAATCGTTGGCGCAGGTGCGCTGCGCGCCGGCGAGACTGTCGAGCAGCGGCGCCCCGCCCGCGACCAGCGTCGAGAGCGTGCGGGCGAAGCGCGCTCCGTCTAGCCCGCGCAACAGCCGGCCGATGACCGGCAGGCGCAATAGCGCCCGGTCGACGGCGAGCTTGAAGGCCGGCGTCTTCATGCCTCTCCAGAAGGCGGCGAGGAGGAGGATCACGCCGACGAGCAGGTACAGCCCGTAAGCGCCGATGAAATGCGACAGCCCCATCACGACGCGGGTGATCGCAGGCAGCTCGCCGCCGAAAGCGTTGAACTGCTCGACGATCTTGGGCACGACCGTCGTCATCAGCAAGGTCAGCACGCCGCCGGCCACGAGCGCCAGCACGGCCGGATAGACCAGCGCGGCGAGCGCCTTGTTGCGCATGGCGCGATTCTTCTCCAGCATGGTCGCAAGCCGATCGAGCGCCCCAGCGAGATCGCCGGAGGTCTCTCCCGCCGCGACGACGGCGCGATAAAGATCGGAGAAGGAGCGCGGATCTTCGGCCAGGGCGTCGGCGAAGCGCCAGCCTTCCATCACCCGTTCGCGCACTGCAAGAAGGCGCGCGCGCGCGGCCGGTTTCTCCGTCTGCAGAGCGACGGCGTTGAGCGCCTCCTCGAGCGGCGTCGCGGCGGCCACGAGCGCGGCGAGCTGGCGCGTGACGAGCACGATCGCGCCATGCCCGAGCCGCGGCGGCCGACGCCCGCCCAGCCGGCCGGCGCGCTCGGCCCGGGGAGCGGACAGGCGCAGCGGCGTGAGCCGCAGCCGGCGCAACTCGCGGCGCGCCTGGTGCGGGCTGTCGGCGCTGACGATCCCGCGGCGCGCGCGCCCCGAAGGGTCGAGCGCCTCGTACTCATAGGCCGGCATCGTCTTCCTCCTGGCGCACGACCCTGAGGACTTCTTCAAGCGACGTGACGCCGGCGAGCACATGACGGAAGCCGCATTGCGCGAGCGTGTCGGCATGGCGGAAGGCGTGGGCGGCGAGCGTCTGTTCGCTGGCGTCGTCATGAATGAGCTTGCGCAAGGTCTCGTCGGCGACGATCAGTTCGTACACCCCTATCCGGCCTTCGTAACCCGTATGTCCGCAGCGTCCGCATCCCGCGGCGCGATAAATCTCGACCGCCGCATCGGCCGCCAGGCCGAGGACGCTCCGCTCCGCCTCGTCCGGCGCGTGCGGCTCCTTGCAGGACGGGCACAGCCGGCGCACCAGACGCTGCGCCATCACCGCAGCGATGGTGGAGGACAGAAGAAACGGCTCCGCGCCCATGTCGCGCAGGCGCGTGACCGCGCCGACCGCCGAATTGGTGTGCACCGTCGACAGGACAAGATGGCCGGTGAGCGCGGCCTGAATGGCGATTTCGGCGGTCTCCACGTCGCGGATCTCGCCGACCATGACGATATCCGGATCCTGACGAAGAATCGCGCGCAGGCCGGTCGCGAAAGTCATGCCGACGCGCGGGTTGATCTGCGTCTGACCGATTCCGTCGATGGCGTATTCCACGGGATCTTCGACGGTGAGGATGTTTCGGCTCGGATCGTTGAGCAGCGTCAGCGCGGCGTAAAGCGTGGTCGTCTTGCCCGAACCCGTGGGGCCGGTGACGAGGATGATCCCGTTCGGCCGGCGCAGCGCCTGCTTGAAACGGCTCTTCACGTCTTCCGGCATGCCCAGCGTCTCGAGGTCGAGTCGCGCGGCCTCCTTGTCGAGAATTCGCATGACGACCCGCTCGCCGTAACGGGCCGGCAGGGTCGAAACGCGCACGTCGACCGCCTTGCCGCCGAGCGCAATGGAGATGCGCCCATCCTGCGGCACCCGCTTTTCCGCGATGTCGAGGCGCGCCATGACCTTCACCCGCGAGACCAGCGCCGCCGTCATGCGCGCCGGCAGAGACAAAACTTCCCGCAAAACGCCGTCGATGCGCAGGCGCACCGACAGGCTTTTCTCGTAGGGTTCTATATGAATGTCAGAGGCGCGCGTCTTCACCGCTTCAGCGATGAGCGCGTTGATAAGCCGGATGACGGGCGCGTCGTCCTCAGCTTCCAGCAGATCCGCGGTCTGGGGCAGCCCCTCGGCCAGCGACATGAGATCGCCTTCGTCTCCCTCCATCGCGAAATCGTCGGCGTGAATGGCGTTTACGGAGTAAATCTCCGACAGGCGGCGCTCAAAGGCCTCCGGCGGCATCTCCTCGATGAGGATCGGCGCGTCGGCGACCCGGCGCGCCTCGATCAGCGCCCATGGATCGGGGCTGCCGCGCGACCCGACGACGACCGGCCGCGACGCGCCATCGAGCACGACGAGTCCGCGCTCCTTGGCGAACGCGTAAGTCAATCTCACCGGCGACTGTGTGCTGGCGTCGCTCATGGTCTGTCGTTGGCGTTGGCGTCGCCGGCGTCGGCCGGCCGGTCGAGGCCCGTCGCCTGCTCGATAAGCCGCTCGAGATCCGATGTCGGCTCGCCCCGGTAAAGCGAATCCCGCGCTTTGAGATAGTTCAGCTTCTTCGTCGTCGCCGCGCGCGCCGTCTCGCGATCCCGCAAGATCGTGGGTTTGATGAAGACCATGAGATTGCGCCGCTCGCGGGTTCTGCCGGACGACCGGAACAGATTGCCCGCGACCGGAATATCGCCGAGCAGCGGCACCTTGTCCTGTCGCGTAGATGACTGATCGTCGATCAGGCCGCCGATCACCAGAATATCGCCGTCGTCAACCAAAGCCATGGTTGTCAGCTCGCGCTTGTTGGTGATGAGATCGGTCGACTCCTCAATGATCTGCCCGGCGACGCTGGAGGTCTCCTGCGAAATCTCCATCGTGATCGTGCCGCCTTCGTTGATCTGCGGCGTCACTTCCAGAATGACGCCCACTTCTTCGCGCGAGATCGTACGAAAGGCGTTCGTGAAATCGTCGCCGATCGCCTCGCCGGTGGTGATCGGTATCTCCTGCCCGACCGAAAGCCGCGCCGTTTGATTGTCCAAAGTGACGACCGAGGGAGTCGACAGCACATTCGAAGTGTCGTCCTGTTTGATGGCGGTCAGGATCGCGCTGAACACGCCGTCGTCGCCGATGCGTCCCGCTCCGCCCAGACCGAGCCCGTTGAGGCCCAGGAGCGAATTGAGCGCGGCTTCCGCGAGATCCTCGCGAAAGTCTTCGAACGTATCAGGCAGCACGCCCGTTTCGATCAACGTGGGCCCCGCCAGCGCCAGGATATTCGGCTGCGTCGAGCGAAAATTCGTCGTCATGAATGGAATCGAGCTTCCCTTTGTCCCCGTCAGGAAATATTGCAGACCGAGCTCGCGGGCGGTTCTGTCAGAAACCTCGACGATGATCGCTTCTATAAGAACCTGCGCGCGGCGCACGTCGAGTTGAGCTATGACGTTCTTCAGCGTGCGCTGCATGTCCGCATCGCCGTTGATGATCACCGCGTTGGTCGGCTTGTGATACGATATGGTCGCGCGCGGCCGGCCTGACGCGCCGTCTTCGCCGGCTGTCGTCTGCGCGTCCGCAATCTCACGGAGCAGCGACGCCATCTCCTCCGCATCCGCATGGTCGAGGTATATCACCGACAAATCCGATTTCGCTTGACCGATCTGATCAAGCTCGGCGATGATTCTGGAAAGGCGGTTGATGATCGCCGGTTCGGCGCGAATGAGCACGCTGTTGCTCGCCTCGACCGGCACGACGCTGATCTTCGCGCGCTGCCCGCCTTCTTCGGTGATCTCCTGAGCCAGGCCGCCTACGACGCGCGCGACTTCGCCGGCCGAGGCGTAGTTGAGCGGGATGGTGCGATAGATGGTCGTGTCGCGGTCGAGCTGGGCGAGCACTTCGCGCAAACGCGCCATGTTGTCGGCTGTGTCGACAAGGATCAGCGCGTTGCCGCTGCGCACCGGCGCCGCGACTCCGCGCTCGTTGATGATCTGGGAAAGGTTCGCCGCCGCCTCGCGCGCATCGACATGCTGCAAGCGGACGATCTGCGTGACGATATCGCCGCCTTCCGCCTCGCCGACCGGGCCGGCTGCGCGCGGCCCCTCCTGCGCCGGCACGATCTTGTACTTGCCGGAGCCGATCGGGGTCGCCGTGAAGCCGTTCACCCGCAGCATCGCCTGGAACAGCTCCCAGGCTTCGTCAGCGCACAAACCGCCATTGGGGGGGGATTTCACCGTTACGCGGCCCTGCACGCGGGGATCGAGCAGAAACGTCCGACCGGTGCGCAGGGCGATCTCGTCGACCACGGCCCTGATGTCTGCGTCGTCGTAATTGATCGCCGCCCCGCAGGTTTGTCGCGCAGAGTCCTGCGCGTCGGCTGCGCTTGCGATAGCAGCCAGGCAGACAAGGAACGCAACAGTCATTTTCATGCGATGAGCCATCTCCTGCGCATCAGCCTCCGGCGGCGGGCGCAATGCGAACTGTCGCGGTCGCGCCATCGCGCTCGACCGTCAGCGTCGCCTCGCCGGCGTCGGCGAGCGTGTTGACGAGACGTGCGAAACCTTCTGCGTCCTGCGGCGCAGGCGCGCCGTTGATCCGAAGCAATATGTCCCCTTCGCGAAGCCCAAGGGCTTCGAACGCAGCGACGTCGCCGGCCGGGAAGAGAGCGAAACGCGCGCCGCCGACCGAGGAAACAGGTTGCACGCGGATGATCCGGCGCAAATCCTCCGCATTCCGTTTGGCCGGGGGCGGTGCCGTCGTCGGGGCGGCGGCGCGCGCGGATGCGTCCATGTCGCGCGGCAGGCGGAGCGATTCCCGCACGCCGTCGCGCAGAATGACCACGCGGTCGGCGAACACGCCGTCGAGCCGCGCCCCGCAGCAGACCGCATCTCCGACGGCGTAGGTCTTCTGCTTGCCGTCAGGCGTGCGAATGATCGCCGTGCCGCCCGCATCGTCGATCCATGTGCCGTGCAGCTTGAGATCGAGCGTAGTCTCCGCCGCCGGCGCGGCGGCCGTCTGCGCCGTCTCGCGCGCGGGGGAAAAGAAAGGATTGCGGGCTTCGATTCCCCGATCCGCGCGCGCCGCGGATGGAACAGCGGGCTTGCGCGAAACCGGGAGCGGCGCGACCATGTCGAGGGCGATCCCGGCGCAGAGAAGGGCGATCAGCGCGGCCAGCCCGAATTCCGCCAAGCGCGGCGCATCGATCGCCTTAAGCCCGCCGAAAGAGCCGGCGGAGCCGGTCAGACGGCGCAGCCATGACCGCGCCCGCATCGCCAAAGCCGCCGAGCGTTCAAACTGGTCCTGCCCGATCACCGCCAACAGTGCTCACCTTACGCGCGCCCCAAGGCTCGTCGCCCTGAAGCTTTACCAGAATGCGCAGCAGCCGCCCACCTTCGCGGACGGCTGCTTAGCAAGATTCGGGCCCTTTACCCCGGCCCGCCTCTGCCTACTATGCTCAGAACCGGGCTGTCAGGCTCGCCGACAGGCTGCGCCCCCGGTCGTAAGTGTCGAACTCGGTGCGGCCGCTTTCGGTCGCGTTGCTGAGCTGGAACTCCTCGTGGCGGGTCCCGGTCAGGTTCCGGGCGGCCAGACCGATCGTGGCGTCTGCGCCGAACAGGGCGATGTCGTAGCGATAGACGACATCGAGCTGGATGCCGGGCTTTTCAATGACGTCCGGAATCCCGCCCGATGCATTCGGGCTGCCCCGCTGCAGAATGCGCTCGCCGACCCAACCGAGCAGCACCGTAAACTGATCGTTCTCGCCTTCCCAGCCGAACTGGGAATTGACGATATGCTTCGGCGTACCCTGCAGCGGCGCACCGTCGAGTCCAAACAGCTCGGCCGACTGAGGCGCGCCCGAGAACGGATTGATGACCGTGTCGCCGTCCTTCAGCCTGATCTCCGAGTTGGTGTAGGTATAGTTGGCCGAGAACAGCCAGTCGCGACGGTCGAACCAGTCGTTCCACCCGATGGCGAACCGCGTTCTGTACTCCGCCTCTCCGCCGAACAGCCGCGCCCGCGGCGAGTTGATGAAGGTCGTATCGAACTCGAACTGCGTCGACTCAAACTGAATTTCCTCGATCGGATTTTCGATAGTTTTGTAGAATCCCGCGAGAGTCAGAAACTGGTTTCTTCCGAGATAATACTCATATCGCGCATCGTAGTTTCTGAATTCGCTGTCCACGAGGAACCGGTTGCCGCGGTAGGACCGATCATTTTCGGGATCGAAGAACAGAGAAGGAGAAAGCTCGCGGAACTGCGGCCGTGCGATCGTATGCGAGTAGCCGACGCGGAACTGCATATTGTCGGTGAAATTCCACGTCACCGTCCCCGACGGCAGCCAGTAATCGTTCAGCAATTCCGTCGAGGGGCCGAAATTCCTCGGATCCGGATCGAATGCGGCGAAACGATTGAAGGTGATGACCGACTGGTCGGCGTCTTCATAACGAACCCCCACGGTCGTGCGGACCGTTGGAATAAGCTCGGCGTCGATCTGGCCGTAACCGGCATGGATCGTCATCTCGCCTTTGTACGAATCCGAGCTTGTCTGAGTTTCGATAAGGAAGAAACGGGCCGGATCTATATTGTCCGGCGAGAACAGAAAGTCCGGCCGCGCCGCCTGTACGTCGGGCGGAAGCGAGTTGCCCCCGGCGAACCGCAGGGCGAGCAGGTTGTATTCCCGTTCGTTGTTTGAATATTCGTACCCGAGCGTGATCGTCGCTTCGCGCGGTCCCGAGAAGGGAGCGTGGTAGACTAGGTCGATCCCGCCGCCCAGCGCATCATCGGTCAGGTCCGAAAAATCGATAGTGCGGTTGTTGGCTTGGGAATAGAGCGGCACGCCGTCGGCGTTTTTGATGCGCCTCAGGAACTGCTCATAAGGCGTATCCCGCTTCGAACGCGCCGCCGAAGCGCGCCAATTGATTTCAAAGTCGCCAAGACCGTGCTCGCCTCTCAGCTGCGCGAAAGACAACTGGCGTTCCAGCCAGGAGCTGCGTTCGTCCAGCACCTGTCCCGTGCCGGGAGAGTTGGTGTTGAACCCTTCGAGAATCTGGGACTCTTTCCGCCCCGAATGGATGTAGAGCAACGTCGTCTGAACAAGGTGCTCGCCCCAGGAAAGAGAGGCCGAGCCCAAGGCGTTGACCGTCGCATTGAGACTGGTCTCGACGCTTTCGAAGTCGTTTCCGAGAATGTCGCCCGAAACGCGCTGCCGAACGGCTCTCTCCGTCTCCCAGTCCTGCTTATAGCCGGCGACGCCGACGAGGCCGAGCGTAAGATCGCCTCCGAGGTCGACAGACGTCCCGCCGTCGATGGACGCTTCCCAGTTCGGTCCAAGCGTTCCTTGCTGAATAACCAAAAGCGGCGAGTTGACGAGGCTTTCCCCGACGGTCTCGCGTTCTGCGGGGGTCAGGGCGTTGAGCGGCGTTCCGGACTTGATGAGCGCGTCGAGCGGTTCCGGAATATCACGCAGACCGTCGTCATAGCCGAGCCAGTCGAGATCGCCGCCGCGCACGAAGACGCCGTTCTTGCCGGTTGTTTCGAGATTCATGCCGACGCCGAGCTTGACGTTGACGAAGCTTTCGTCCGGCCGTCGCAACGTTTGCAGGTCGATCATCCCCCCGCCGAACTCGCCAGGATAGTTCGCCGAATAGGTTTTCTGGACGACCGCGCCTTGCAGGATGTTGGACGGAAAAAGATCCAACGGGACCGTCCGACGCAAGGGCTCCGGGCTCGGCAGAAGCGAGCCGTTGAGACGAGCGGCGGAATAGCGGTCGCCGAGACCCCGCACATAGGCGAAGCGCCCGCCGACGACGCTGAGGCCGGACAGGCGCGTCAGCGCCAGAGCCGCGTTGTCGTCGCCTGTCCGCGTCAGATCTTCAGCCGACAGAAACGTCGCAACCTGAGACGTCGCCCGTTGCGGCTCAGGAATATTCCTGCCCCGAACGATAATTTCATCTGTGAAGACCGGCGCAGTCGGCAAGACCGTCTCGCTGGCGTCCTGCGCCGCCGCGCCAATCGGCGCGATGAGCATGGTGGTGGCCAGCAGGAGGCCGTTCAGCGCGTGTTTCGACTTCATGATTTTTCAACCCCAAAATTCTGCGGACGAATGATTGGGGCGGCGCAAATGGTTGCGCCGCCCGCCCCCCGGCGTCAGCAATCCGAGCCAGGCTCAAGACCGCAGGTCCAGCCCGCCCACCAGCGGTCGTTCGCATCCCGAACCGCGCCGATGTAATCGACGTCATCGAAGAATGCCGCCGCTGCGCCGCCCAGCGTCGAGAGGTCGAACGCCGTCACGGAGGATTCGTTCGGCCCGTTGACGAAGGTGTTGATCAGCGAGTCCGGCGTCGTCGTCGTGTTGTTGGGATCGGCGTTCACCGACTGGACGGCGGCGGGCGTGTCCGGCGAATCGTTGGTCAGACCAGCGCAGTCGAACAGCACAGAGTTGAAGGTCGGATCGACGTCGACGCCGCCATAGGACGACGGGTCCCCGTCGCCCGCCGAGCTTTCCCAGCGGAAACACGGCGCGCCGTCATAAGCCACGACGCCATTGATGAAGCGTCCGATATGGCCGGAATTGATGCGGAAGGCGTTGGAGCGCCCGCCGACCAGCGTGAAATTGGCGATCGTCTGATTTGTCGCCGGCGTCACGCCTGTCGCGCTCGACAGTTCCATCCCGTTGTCGCCGCCAAGCTCGCGCTGAACGATGATGAGATATTGCGTGAACCCGCTCCATCCGTTGTCGAGGTCGAAGGAGTCGTCGTCATTGCCGGTGAGCACGATATATTTGAGGTTCACCGCGCCGCCGAAGACCTCGATCCCGTCATCGGAATTGTTATGCACCTGGACATATTCGACGGTCGTGCCGGAACCAACGCCGCCGAGCGTCAGGCCGTTCAGCTCGTCGCCGTCCTGATTGATCGCGAAGCCGGCGTATTTGATCTGCGTAAACCTGATCGCGCCGCTGTCGTCATCGGCGATCGCGCCGCCGTAAAGCGCATCCGGATTCGTGACGCCTTCGATGGTCTGCTCGCAGTCGACCGTGCCCGGCGTCCCGGCGATGCAGCGGTTGATCGGCGCGCGGCCGAGAACCACCACCCCGCCCCATTCGCCGATGGCGTTAAGCGGATCGGGCTGGTTGTCTTCCAGATCCGCCCGCGATGTGAAAATGACGGGATTCTGCGCCGTGCCGTTCGAGAAAATTTTGGAGCCGCGATTGACGACCAGGTAGTCGTCGCCGCTTTCGCCGAAGATCACGGCGCCTGACTCGATCGTCAGTTCGGCCGCGACGCCTCCGGCCTTGGCGCCGTCGGCGCCGACATCGACGCCGATATCGACCCTGCCGTCGAGCCGGTAATAATTGCCGCGCGTAAGGCGAAGATCCGTAGTTTGAACGCCGCTGACGCTGCAAACCTTTACGCCGCCGATCGTCGAACCCGTATCCGTCGTGCCAGCCGGGCAGCCCGGTTCGGGGAACAGGGCGAAGGTCCAACCGGTCGCCCAATTATCTGTCTCGGTTTCATCCGGGCCGAACGCGCCGACATAGTCGACATCCTCGAAGAACATTCCGGGAAGCGTCGTCAGATCGAACGGCGTGACCGCAAGCTCGTTCGGGCCGGGGAAGAACGTCGCGGCGAGCGAGCTTTCGCCGATAACATTGTTGGGATCGGCGTTGACCGACTGAACCGCCGCCGGCGTGTCCGGCGAATCGTTGGTCAGCTCGCCGTCGCAGTCGAACAGCACAGAGTTGAAGGTCGGATCGACGTCGACGCCGCCATAGGACGACGGGTCCCCGTCGCCCGCCGAGCTTTCCCAGCGGAAGCAGTTCCCGCCATAGGAAACCACGCCGTTGATGAAGCGTCCGATATGGCCGGAATTGATGCGGAAGGCGTTGGACCGCGCGCCGACCAGCGTAAAATTGGCGATCGTCGGATTTGTCGCCGGCGTCACGCCTGTCGCGCTCGACAGCTCCATTCCGTTGTCGCCGCCGTCGTCGCGCTGCTTAATCACCAGAAACTGCGTCGCGCCGTTCCATCCGTTGTCGAGGTCGAAGGAGTCGTCGTCATTGCCGGTGAGCACGATATATTTGAGGTTCACCGCGCCGCCGAAGACCTCGATCCCGTCATCGGAATTGTTATGCACCTGGACATATTCGACGGTCGTGCCGGAACCGACGCCGCCGAGCGTCAGGCCGTTCAGCTCGTCGCCGTCCTGATTGATCGCGAAGCCGGCGAAGCGAATCTGCACGTAGCGCAGAACGCCGCTGTCGTCGTCGACGGTCGCGCCGCCGTAAAGCGCATCCGGATTCGTGACGCCTTCAATGGTCTGCTCGCAGTCGACCGTGCCCGGCGTTCCGGCGATGCAGCGGTTGATCGGCGCGCGGCCGAGAACCACCACCCCGCCCCATTCGGAGATCGCAGAGCCGCCCGTGTCGTTTGGATCGACGGCCCGGCGCTCTAGGTCGTTCTCGCTGGTGAAGACGATCGGCGCATTCTGCTCGCCGTCGGCGATGATCCGTGAGCAGCGATTGACGACCAGGTAATCGGAGCCCGAAGCGCCGAACACAATGACGCCGGGTTCAATCGTCAAGGTGGCTTCGTCAGCCCCGCCGGAGCAGGTCGGGCCGCCATCCTCGCCGACATCCACGCGCCCGTCGAGGCGATAGGCGACGCCCTGCACGAAAGGCAGGGTGAGATCGCCGAGCAGCGTGCCGGAAATATTGCAGACGGTGAAGCCGCCGACGCCCGTCCCTTCGGTGAAGCCGCTTGGGCACTGCGCCCCGCCGCCGCCCCCGCCGCCCCCGCCGCCGCCTCCGCCGCCCGGAGGCGTGCCGGGATTGCTCGGCCCCGGCGAGGCGATTTCCTCGCCCTGGGTGCAGGCGGCGAGCGCCAGCGCGGCGCCGCCGGCGAGCAGAATCGAACGGACGTTCGTAAGAAACCTCATGTCATGACCCCCGCGGAGTGGTTGACGCTTTGCAAAAAACCGATGAGCGTCGCCCTTGCGCCGCCCACGACGCCGGGGAGCTAGCCGTGCGGCGCGACAGTGACATGACGGTTGATTTTCAGTTTTGTGACAAATCGACGGGCCGTATGCTCAGTATGCGCACCTTGTGCGCGAAGTTAAGATTTTCCGCTGGAATCGCCGTCTCTTGCGGTTAAAGCGCCCTTAACCGCACTATGTGCGCAGAAATAAATCGGAGCCGCGCAATTTCATGGAGTGGTTCTTTTACGTCACAGCCGCGCTGGCGGGCCTTCTTGCCGGGTCGTTTTTGAACGTCGTCATTTATCGCGGCCCGTCCATGTGGGGGCTGATCGAGGAATCGGACGGCGCCGACAGGGGAACGCTGCTCGCGCCGCGTTCTTATTGTCCGCAATGCCGCACGCGGCTGTCGCCGCTCCATCTCATTCCGCTTGCGAGCTACCTCGCGCTGCGCGGGCGCTGCGCGGCTTGCGGGGCGGCGATCCCGCCGCGCTATCCGCTCGTCGAGCTCGCCGGCGCGCTCGCGGCCCTCGGCGCGCTCGCCCTGTTCGGCGCTTCGCCGGAGGCGCTGCTCGCCGCGATCTTTCTGTGGAGCCTGATCGCCCTCGCGGCGATCGACTTCGAGACGGGTTTTCTGCCTGACGCGCTCACCCTGCCGCTTCTGCTTTTCGGACTTCTCGCCAATGTCGGGGACCGATTCGTTCCGCTCGAAGCCGCGGCCGTCGGCGCGGCGGCGGGCTACGCCGCTTTCGGCCTCATCGCTCTCGCCTATGCCGCGTTGCGCGGGCGCGAAGGCCTCGGCGCGGGCGACGCCAAGCTGCTGGCGGCCATCGGCGCTTGGGGCGGCTGGCCGGCGCTGGCGCCGGCGGTGTTCGTCGGCGCGCTCGCGACCCTGGCGGTCGTCGGCGTGCGCGCCGTTATGGGAAAACGCGTAGACGCCGCCGCGCCGATCGCCTTTGGTCCCGGCCTTTGCCTTGGCGGCGCAGCGGCCTTTCTGGGATCGGCGGCGGGATGACCGCTGTTCGCACACCGTTGAGGCGAAGCAGGGGGCCGGGCTCAGCGCCCCCCGAACTTTTTCGATGCGGGAAAGCCTTTCGGCGCGACGCGGCCCGCCTGGGCGCGTTTGCCCACATAGCCTTTCCAGCCGTCCACCGTCTGGGTGCGTCCCGAACGGTCGATCCAGGTCAGGCCCTCTTTCGCGGAGAAGACCTTGGCGTCGGACAGCCCGCCCGAGGAGAACTTCTGAAGCTGCACGCCCTTGCCGCGAGCCATCTCGGGAAGCTCGGAAAGCGGAAAGACGAGCAGCTTCTTGTTGTCGCCGACGGAGGCGACCATGTCGCCCTCCGCCTCCCGGCACACCACGGCCTCAGCGCCGGCCGGCACGTTGAGCGTCTGCTTGCCCTTACGGGTCGTGGCGATGCAGTCATCCTCCGAAACCACGAACCCGTGCCCGGATGACGAGGCGAGCAGCAGCTTGCGCCCGCCCTGATAGATGAAAGCCGCCGCCACGGCCTGATCGTTCGGAAGGTCGATCGACAGCCTGATCGGCTCGCCGAAGCCGCGCCCGCCCGGCAGGCCGGCGACGTCGAGCGCGTAGAACTTTCCGTCGGTGCCGAACAGCATGAGCTTGTCCGTGCTCATGGCGGGAATGACGAAGCTCGCCCGGTCGCCTTCCTTGTATTTGACGTCGGCGGGGTTTTCGATATGGCCCTTCATGGTCCGTATCCATCCCTTTTCGGACAGGATGACGGTGACGGGCTCTTTCTCGACGAGGCTGTCGAGATCGATCTCCGCGGCTTCCGGCGCCGCCTCGAATGTCGTGCGCCGCCGGCCGAGCGGGCTTTTCGGGTCGAAGACCTTGCGGACCTCCTTAAGCTCCTCGCTGATGCGCTTCCATTGAAGGTCGTCGGAAGCGAGCAGCGCCTTGAGCTCCTTCTGCTCCTTCTTAAGGTCCTTGTGCTCGGCGCGTATCTCCATCTCCTCAAGCTTGCGCAGGGATTTGAGGCGCATGTTGAGGATGGCGTCGGCCTGAACCTCGGAGAGCCTGAACGCCTTCATGAGCTCGGCCTTGGGATCGTCCTCATACCGGATGATCCGGATCACCTCGTCGAGATTGAGATAGGCGACGAGCAGGCCGTCGAGAATTTCAAGCCGCCTGGCGATATTGGCGAGGCGGAAATTCGTGCGCCGGACCAGCACTTCCTTGCGATGATCGAGATAGGCGCGCAGCGCCTCGCGCAGTCCCATCACGCGCGGCGCTCCGTCCGCCCCCAAAACGTTCATGTTGAGCGGGAAGCGGTTTTCGAGATCGGTGGCGCGGAACATCGCCTCCATCAGCGCGGAGGAGTCGACGGTTCCCGCGCGCGGCTCCAGAATGAGACGGATGTCCTCCGCGCTTTCGTCGCGTATGTCGGCGAGCATGGGCAGCTTCTTCGCCGCCATCAGCTCGGCGATCTTCTCGACGAGCTTCGCTTTCTGGACCTGATATGGAATCTCCGTGACGACGATTTGATAGCGCCCGCGCCCCAGATCCTCCGTATGCCACCGCGCCCGCACGCGGAAGCCGCCGCGCCCCGTGGCGTAGGCTTCCTCCATCGTCTCGGGCGTTTCGACGCAGATCCCGCCGGTCGGAAAATCCGGCCCCTTCACATATTTCATCAAGGTCGCCGTCGCGGCGTTCGGCGCCTTGATGAGATGGAGCGCTGCGTCGATCAGCTCGGCCGGATTATGCGGCGGGATCGACGTCGCCATGCCCACCGCGATGCCCGACGCCCCGTTCGCCAGAAGGTTCGGAAACGCTGCCGGCAATACGACAGGCTCCTTGCCGAGCCCGTCATAGGTGTCGCGGAAATCGACCGTGTCCTCGTCGATGCCGTCGAGGAGGAGCGCCGCCGCCTCGGTGAGCCGGCTTTCCGTGTAGCGCATGGCCGCCGGGTTGTCCCCGTCGATATTGCCGAAATTGCCCTGCCCGTCGATCAACGGGACGCGCACGGAGAAATCCTGCACGAGACGCACGAGCGCGTCGTAGATCGCCTGATCGCCGTGCGGGTGGAACTTGCCCATCACCTCGCCGACGACCCCTGCGGACTTTCGGAACGCGCCGCCGGGGGAAAGGCGCATCTGACGCATGGCGTAGAGGATGCGCCGGTGAACGGGCTTGAGCCCGTCGCGCACGTCGGGCAGCGCGCGCGCCGTAATGGTCGAGAGCGCATAGGCCAGATAACGCCGCGACAGCGCCTCGTCGAACGGCTCGAGAAAAATGTCTTCGGGCTGGGGCTTGTCCGGCCCCTTCGGGATTTTCGTTTTCGCCATGCCGGGCTGGATAGCAGAGTCTCGGCGCGGCGCCAGCCGCCCCCGACTCCCGCCCTTTTCCAGCGCCGCGCTCAGGCCGGAAAAAGCGTCTCAACGCGCAGCCCGCCCCTGGGCGCGGCGAGATAAAGCTCCGCGTAATAGCGCCCTTCCGCCTCAAGCCCTGTCGGGTCGAGCCCGAGCGCGCGCACCGCCTCGACCGCCGCTTCGGCCTCCGCCGCGTCGCGGAAGCGGCGCTGGGGAAAATATCGCCCTTCCAGCTTCCGGGTGATCAAGCCGTAATCCTCAAGGCGCGCGGCGATGTCGTCGAAGGGAAACTGACGGAGCACGAACGCGGCGACCATCGGCGGCGGGCCTTTCACCGCGTCGATGAGTTTTGCGAAGGTCTCAGCGGTCACATAGCCCACGGCGCCGGTGGTGATGAACAGGTCGGCGTCGGCGAACGGCGCGGGATCGTAAAGGGGCTCGACCTCGAGATTCTCCACCGCCGCCTCCTCGATGAGGCCGACGGATTTCGCATAGCCCGCCGCTTCGTTAGCGACATCGACGCCGATGAAAGAAGCCTCTACCGCCTGCGGCAGTTCGGCGAACAGTCTGGCGTCTTCTAGAATGACCTCGGCCGTCGCGGCGGCCTGCATCTTTGGCGCGGCGTAACGACGCGCCAGCGCGTCGAAGCTCAGATCGTGTCGGATCATGGCGGCGTTCACGCCATAGGAGCACCCGACGTCCACGACTTTCGGACGTTCCTTGTCGATGCTGCGGATCAATCTCTGAAACACAGGCCGCGCTTGGGTCGGGATTTGGTAATCGAGCGCGGCGAGAGTCGCGTAATAGGCGCGCGGATCCGGCGCGTTGTAGATATCGTCGAATTTCGCTTTCGCCTCATTGGCGCGGCGATATGATTCCTGATCTTCGGTCATCTCCTGCTGCGACGGGTCGCGAAAGGGCGGGAAGAATGCCTCGCCGGGCATGATACGAGCCTCGGCGCGGCGGCGCAAAAACAGGGGCTAATTATTTGTTTTGGCGAGCAATTCCAACAGCCTCGCGCGCGCTTCCGGAAGCTGGCGGCCCGCCGGGTGGAGAATGCGCGTCTCGATGAAGTAGCCGGTGGTCTTCAGCGCGTCGAGCGCGTCGGCGAGGCTCGCTTCGGCCGATTCGCCGCGCAGGAACGCCGGCAACGGCAGAAGCTTTCCCTTGTAGGGCTCGCCCGCTTCGGCCGACACCGCGCAGGCCGAGCGCGGCGAGACATAGATCAGGTTCTCCCGCGTCCCGGTCGCCGCGCAGCGATCAAGCGTCAAACCGAAGCCGAGTTCGGCGAGCAGCCCGAGCTCCCATCGCGCCATCAGCGCCGGCCAGACCTGCGCGTCGTCGAGATTGTCGAGCAGCACGCTCATCGCATGATAGGCGCGGGCATGAGCCTCGCGCTCGGGAAGGCAGGCCGCGGCGACCGCGCAGGCCGCCGAAAGACCCGCAAGGGACAGCCGTTCCTGCATCAGCGCGGCCGCGCGCGCGTTGACAAGCTCCAGGGAGAAATGGCCGAGGCTGTCGCTGAGCCTGCCCTTCCATTCGGCGCGCACGCCGTTGCCCGGCTGCAGGACGGGCTGCATCCGCCGTCCCTGCCCGCCATAGACGAGCCCCGCCCAGCGCCCGTGCGCGGGCGTGAAAAGCTCGACCACGGCATGCGCCTCCCCATGAGGCCGGGCCGAGAGAACGACGGCTTCGTCCGCGAACTGCATCGAACGCTCCGATCACGTCTTCCGGCGAGAGCCGCGCCGCGGCGGCTCAGTCGGCGACGTCGAGTCCCATGGCGCGATAGCGCGCCGGGTCTTCGGCCCAGTTCTCCTTGACCTTCACGTGAAGGAAAAGATGAACCGGAACGCCGAGAAGCTCGGTCAGCTCCCTGCGCGCCGCCGCGCCGATGGCCTTCAGGGTTTGGCCGCCCTTGCCGAGAACGATCGGCTTCTGGCTTTCGCGCGCGACATAGATCGTCTGTTCGATGCGGATGCCGCCTTTCCCCGTACGCGTCCAGCTTTCCGTCTCGACGGTCGTCTCGTAGGGCAGCTCCTGATGGAGGCGCAGGTAGATCTTTTCGCGCGTCACCTCAGCCGCCATGAGCCTTTCTGAATTATCAGAAAGCTGATCTTCCGGATACATCCATGGGCCTTGCGGCGCGCGTTTGGCGAGGAACGCCTTGAGATCAAGGATTCCGTCGCCGGTCGTCGCCGAAATCAGGAAAACGTCCGTAAAGACGCCGTGCGCATTGAACGCGTCGATCAGCGCCAGAAGCTCGCCGCGCGCGATGCGGTCGATCTTGTTGAGCACGAGAACCGCCTTGGCGCCGCGCTCTTTCAGACCCGCGACGATCGCATCCGTATCCTCGACCGCGCGGCGCGAGGCCGCGTCCGCGCCCGCGCCGCCCTTTCCCGCCCGATAGGCCGGCGCGTCGACCATAAGCAATATGACGTCGGCGCCTTCGAGCGCATCCCAGGCCGCGGCGACCATAGCGCGATCGAGCCTTCGGCGCGGGGAGAAGATCCCCGGCGTGTCGATGAAGACGAGTTGCGTCTCGTCATGGATCGCCACGCCGCGCACGCGCGCGCGCGTCGTCTGCACCTTGTGGGTGACGATCGACACCTTCGCGCCGACCATCGCATTGACGAGCGTCGATTTGCCGGCGTTGGGCGCGCCGATGACGGCGACGAAAGCGCAGCGCGTTTCAGTCATCTTCCTTCCACACGCCTTCGCGGATGAGGAATGCTTCGGCGGCGGCCATCTGGGCCTGCCGCTTGGAGCGGCCTTCGCCGCGCGCCGGCGCGAAGCCCTCCACCTGCACCTCGATCTCGAAGGCTGGCGCATGGGCGGGCCCGCCGGAGGCGACGACCTCATAGCGGGGCGGGCCTTTCTTGCGCTCCTGGCTCCATTCCTGAAGCGTGGTTTTCGGATCGCGATGAGCCGTCGACAGCGCCTCCAGATTGGGCGCCCAGAACAGGTCGAAGGCGCGCCGGGCCGCCTCCAGCCCGCCGTCGATGTAGAGCGCGCCGAGAAACGCCTCGCAGACGTCGCCCAGAATGGCCTTCTTGCGCCGTCCGCCGGCGCTCTCCTCATGGGGCGACATGCGGATCAGCGCATCCAGTCCGAGCGCAAGCGCCGCCTTGGCGCAGGTCTCCTTGCGCACGAGCGCGTTGAATCGCGTCGCGAGGTCGCCCTCTTCGAGATGCGGATAACGCCGCCAGAGCGCTTCGGCGGCAAGCAGGCCCAGCACCCGGTCGCCCAGAAACTCCAGCCGTTCGAGATCGCGCACGCGCCCGCCCGCCGAAAGACTGGAATGGGTGAGCGCGCGCTCCAGCAAGGAGGCGTCGGCGAAATGATGCCCGACCCGATTCTCCAAAGCGTCGAGGCCTGCGTCGGTCATCGCACCGGGTCGAAAATTCGACCGTAGCGGACGGCGAAAGGCCATTTCCAGACTTCCCACAGCCGCGCCTTCGAGCCGTCGACGGAGAAGAACAGCCGTTCCGCCTTGCCGACGAGATCGTCCTCAGGCACGAAGCCGACCGCGTGCAGAACCCTGCTGTCCTGCGAATGGTCGCGGTTGTCGCCCATCATGAAGTAATGGCCGGCCGGCACGTAATAGGAAGGCGTGTTGTCGAGCTCGTTATTGTCGCCGTCGCATTCCTCAACGATATAGCTCACGCCGTTGTCGAGCGTTTCTCGATAGATCGGCGCTTCTCTCATCCGGGCGCCGCAGACGGTCATCTGCATGCCGATGAATTCCTTGCGCACCGGCTCGCCATTGATGTGCAGACGGCCGTTGATCATGCGTATCTCATCGCCCGGCAGGCCGATGACGCGCTTGATGTAATCCTTGTTGTGATCCTTGCGGTTCTTGAACACCACGATGTCGCCGCGTTCCGGCGCCTTGCCGAACAGCCGGCCTTCGATCGGCAGGCGCGTCAAGGGATAGACGAGCGAGGCGCGCGAATAGCCGTAGGCCGGCTTCGAGACGAAAAGAAAATCGCCGACCAGCAGATTGGGCTGCATGGAGCCCGAGGGAATGTTAAACGGCTGGAACAGCGCGATACGCAGGACGAGCGCGATCGCCACGGCGTAGAAGACGGTCTTCGCCAGATCCCACGCCTCCTCGGCCGCGGTGAGCTTTTTCTTCTCTTTCAGCGGCTCCCCCTCGACGCCGCTTTTCAGACCAAACGCCATTCTCCGCTCCCTGCCTGTCTTTCCGCTTCGCAATCGCCGCAGCCCCCCGCCGCGCGCCGATCCCTATCATGTTTCCTGCGCCGGCCGAGCGTAGATAATCACGAAAGCCTGCGCGAGCGGATATTCGTCGGTGATGGTCACGTGAATGTCCGCTGCATGGCCGGGCGGGACGATTTCTTCAAGCCTTTTCGCCGCGCCGCCCGTGAGGCGCATGGTCGGCTTGCCTCCGGGCAGATTCACCACGCCCATGTCGCGCCAGAAGACGCCGCGCGAAAGCCCGGTGCCGAGCGCCTTCGCGCAGGCTTCCTTCGCGGCGAAGCGTTTGGCGTAGGACGCGGCCCGGTTGAGCCGGCGATCGGATTTCGCCTGCTCGATCTCGGTGAAGACGCGCCTGACGAAGCGCTCCCCATGCCGTTCGAGCGTGCGCTCGATCCGGCGGATGTCGATGATGTCATTGCCGAGGCCCACGATCATCAGTAATGCCCGCCCGTGCGCGCGTCCTGCATCAGCCGCTTCATCTCCTTCACCGCCGCGCCAAGTCCCATGAACACCGACTCGCCGATGAGGAAGTGGCCGATATTGAGCTCCATGATCTCGGCGATCGCAGCAACCGGCTGGACGTTGTGAAAGGTGAGCCCGTGGCCGGCGTGCACCTCAAGCCCCAGCCCGGCGGCGAAGGCGGCGGCCTTTCGGATCAGTTCGAGCTCATGGGCGATGCGCTCGGGCCGGGTTGCGGCGCAGGCCTCGTAATAGGCGCCGGTGTGGATTTCGACGACCGGGGCGCCGACCTCCCTGGCCGCTTCGATCTGTTTTTCCTGCGGATCGACAAAGAGCGAGACGCGAATGCCTGCATCGCTCAGCTCGCGCACATAGGGCGCGATGAACGTCTTCTGACCGTGTACGTCGAGCCCGCCCTCGGTCGTGCGCTCGTTGCGGTTCTCGGGAACGATGCAGCAGGCGTGCGGACGCACTTCGGCGACGATCTTGTGCATCTCCGCGGTGGCGGCCATCTCGAAATTGAGCGGCAGATCGATCTCCGCCTTGAGCCGGCGCATGTCGTCGTCGCGGATATGCCGGCGATCCTCGCGCAAATGGGCGGTGACGCCGTCGGCGCCGGCGTCGGCGGCGAGCTGGGCGGCGCGCACGGGGTCTGGATGCGGTCCGCCGCGCGCGTTGCGGATGGTCGCCACATGGTCGATGTTGACGCCGAGCCGGATCGGCCTTTTCGCCCCCTCTTTTGACGACTGGCTGCTCATTGGCTCACTCCGCGGCTGCCCGGCTTGACCGCCGGAATCGCCTTGAGATGATCTGGAAGCGCGTCCGCCGGCCAGGCCTCGACATTCAGCGCCGCCAGCGCGACGAGCGGCGCGCCGACGTCCGCCGTCCCGTCCGAGCGGTCGATGAGACAGCCGAGGCCGATGACCTCCGCTCCAAGCGCGCGCACGGCCTCGATGCATTCGCGCGCCGAAAGGCCTGTCGAAACGATGTCCTCCACCACGGCGACGCGCGCGCCCTTCTCCAGCGAAAAGCCGCGCCGCAACTCGAACCTCCCCTCGACCCGTTCGACGAACATGAAAGGAACGCCGAGATGGCGCGCGGTCTCGTAGCCGTAAATGATCGCGCCCATTGCAGGCGAAACCACGTAATCGACGTCAGAGCCGAAGGCGCCGCGGATTTTCTCCGCAAGCGCCCGGCACAGTTTTTCCGTACGCGGCGGGTGCATGGAGACGATCGACTTGTTGAGATACGTGTCGCTGTGAAGGCCCGACGACAGGACGAAATGTCCTTTCTGGAGCGCGCCGGCTTCCTCGAACTCTTTCAGCACGTCAGCGGTCTTCATCGTCCGCGCCCTCGCGTCTTTCGGCCGACACCACATTGGCCGAGGCCCTGAGGCCGGCCAGCATCTGCATGAGCTGGCGGGCGTCCTTCACCTCGACGTCGATGAACATCTCTACGAAATCCTGCGCGCGATTGCGCATCTTGATGTTGGCGATGGAGACCCCATAGCGGGCGATGATGCCCGCGACGTCCGACAAAACGCCGATCTCGTTGCGCACCGTTACGACGATCCGGGCGTAACCGAACAGCCCCTCGCCGTCGCGGCGCCATTTGAGGTCGAGCCAGAGCCCCTGAGGGGGATCTTCTTCGGCGAGCTTCTCGCAATAGATCGTGTGCACGAGTATCGAGCCGTCGGGCTGGCGAATGCCGACGATGCGCTCGCCCGGAAGCGGCGTGCAGCATTGCGCCATCTTCACCGACACGCCGGGGGTGAGTCCTTCAATGGCGACGCGCGGCTTGAACGGCTTGCGCCCGGCGGCGCGGATCTCGCCTTCGGCTTCATGGCTAGCGCCTGGATAGACCGCTTCGATGAGCTGATTCACCGTAAGCTCGCCGCGGCCGACCTTGGCGAGCACGTCGTCGACGGATCTCTCGCCGAGGCGAACGAGGCCGGCCCGCACCGCCTTGGGCGAAAACTCAAGATGCGCGCCGCTGAAGACGCTTTCGGCGATGCTGCGGCCGAGCGCGACCTGCTCGGCATATTGCATCTTCTTGATGCGCCGACGGATCGCGGAGCGCGCGCGGCCCGTGACCGCGAGCGTCTCCCACTCGGCGGGCGGCGGGGCGTTTTTCGCGCGCAGGATCTGCACCACGTCGCCGTTCTTCAAGGGCGTGCGCAAGGGCCTCTGCACGCCGTTGATCTTCACGCCGATGCACTCGTCGCCTACGTCGGTGTGCACCGCATAGGCGAAGTCGATCGCCGTGGCTCCTTTCGGCAGCGCGATGACCCGCCCCTTCGGCGTGAAGCAGAAGACCTGATCCTGAAACAGCTCAAGCTTGGCGAAACGCAGCGCCTCCTCGACGTCCTCGCCATGCTGGAACATTTCGACGAGCCGACGCGGCGTTTCATATGGGTCGTACTGGCCAGGCGGGATGATCTCGACGACGCCGCCGTCGCCATTGGCCGGGTCCTTGTATTGCCAGTGGGCGGCGACGCCGCGCTCGGCCGTCTCGTGCATTTCGTTCGTTCGGATCTGGATCTCGATCCGCTGGCGCCCGCCGTCCGCCCGCGGCGGGCCGATGACGGCGGTGTGGATGGACTGATAGTGGTTCGGCTTGGGCGCAGAAATGTAATCGTCGAATTCGGCCGGAATCATGCGCCATCCGGTATGGATGACGTAAAGCGCGCGATAGCAGTCCTCGACCGTGTCGACGATGACGCGAAAGGCGTAAATGTCGGCGATTTCGTCGAAGGAGACGTTCTTCGCCGCCATCTTGCGCCAGATGGAATAGGGGCGTTTCTCGCGGCTGTGAACCTGGGCCTTTACGCCCGCCTTCTCAAGCCGCGCGCGCAGGGTCTGGGCGAGCTCCACCACGCCGCCCACGGTCGTCGCCTGAAGCTCTTCCAGACGTTTGCTGATGGTTTCATAGGCGTGCGGGCTAAGCTCGCGGAACGCCAGGTCTTCGAGCTCTTCCCGAAACCGTTGCACGCCGATGCGGCCTGCGAGCGGCGCGTATATCTCCATCGTCTCGAGCGCGACCCGCTGACGCTTGTCGGCATCCGGCACGTGATAGAGCGTGTGCATGTTGTGCAGACGATCGGCGAGCTTGACGAGCAGCACGCGCACGTCGTCCGCCATCGCCATGACGAATTTCCGGAAATTCTCCGCTTGCTTGCTGGCGTCCGATTTCAGCTCGATCTGCGACAGCTTCGTGACGCCGTCCACCAGGCGCGCGATCTCGTCGCCGAAAAGGCGCCGGATTTCGTCGATCGTCGTGTCGGTGTCCTCGACGACGTCATGCAGCAGCGCCGTGGCGACGGTCGCCGGATCGGCCCGCAGTTCGGTCAGGATGCCCGCCACCGCGAGCGGATGGGTAAAATAAGGATCGCCCGACTTCCGCATCTGGCCGCCATGGGCCTTCATCGCGAACACATAGGCGCGATTCAGGAGGTCTTCATCCGCCTGCGGATCGTACGCCTTGACGCGATCGACGAGCTCATATTGCCGGATGAACCCCACCGGATGCGAAGCCGCCGGCGCTGTCGCATCGTTCTGATCGCGACGAGTCTGCGCCGTCGTCGCCGACGATCCGACAGGGCGAGCTTGCGGCGCGCGCGAGCCCTGTTCTGAAGGCGTTTTCGCAGCAGTCGCGCATGTTTTCTCGGCATTCGCGCCAGCATCCTTTCCGGCGAGACGATGCTGTTCCATCTCGGCGCGGCCGACGGACGACGGATCTCCGTGACGGCGGGGATCTCCGTGGGTGGGGTCGGCCATGTCGCCCGACGGCGCCTCCCTTAACCCTTGGGCAGGGACTGCGGCGTCGTCATCCCCGACGCCTTCAGGGCGCGAATATATTCTTCCTCGGTGATCCTGTCGAATTCAGGCTGGTCCGCCTTCTCCACCGGAGCGCCCTCTTCAGGTTCTTCGGTGTCGATATGCTTCTGCAGCGAGGCGACGAGATCCTCCGCGACGGCGTCGGGTTCGAGCGCGCCGTCGGCGATCTCGCGCAGCGCCACGACCGGGTTCTTGTCGTTGTCGCGATCGACCAGCAAGGGCGCGCCTGAGGAAAGCACGCGCGCCCGGTGGGCGGCCAGCAATACGAGATCGAAGCGGTTCGAAACCTTCTCGACGCAATCTTCAACGGTGACGCGAGCCATCCGGTTCTCCTGATGCGGGTGGTGCGGGCTGAGCCCGCTGACATAATCCTGCGCGCGCCGAAAGACAACTGCTGCGCCGCAAAATCACCCCTCGAATCCGTCGCCCCGCCGGCCGCTCCCCGGCGCCGCCAGCGGCCGGACGGCGGGGTTCCGGGCCACTGCTGCGAGCGCGGCGACGGTTTCGCCCGTCGCCGGGTGCCGCCATGCGGGCGCAACCTCCGCGAGCGGCGCGAGCACGAAGGCGCGCTTCGCGAGCCTGGGATGGGGCAGAACCAGCGAAGAGGCGGCGTCTGCAACGCGCGTCATGCCGTGATAATCCAGAAGATCGAGATCGAGCGTTCGCGGGGCGTTCGGCCGGCTTCTGCGCCGGCCGAAGCCGGCTTCGACGGCGTGAAGAGACGCCAGAAGCGCCTCCGCGCACAGCGCCGTCTCCAGCCGCGCCACGGCGTTGACGAAAGGCGGCTCCGTCGGGTCCGGCCAGGCGGGCGAGGCATAAAGTCGCGACGCGGCTCGCACATTTGCGACTCGCCCCAGCGCGCCCAGCGCGGATAAAATGATGTCGGCCGGGGCGAGCCGGCCGAATGGCGAATTCGATCCCAATGCGACGAGAATCATGTCTTTTAAACCGTCTTGAAGCATAGAGACGAAGCGTTGTTTCAATCCAATTACGCCAAGAGCGATACTGAGAGGAATGGATGACGGGTTTTCTGGGTTTGCGCGCGGATGAAAGAACCGCGCTCTTCATTGACGGAGCCAATCTCTACAAGGCGGCGCGCGGGCTGGGTTTCGACCTGGATTACAAGAGCCTGCTGGCGAAAGTTCAGGCGAACTGCCGGCTGGTGCGCGCCTACTACTATACGGTGATCCAGGAAGATAAGACGCAGGATTATTCCCCCCTGCGCCCGCTCGTCGATTGGCTCGACTATAACGGCTATTCGATGGTCACGAAGCCCTCGCGCGAATATGTCGACGCGCAGGGCCGCCGGCGTTTCAAGGGCTCCGTCGACATCGAACTCGTCGTGGACATGCTGGTCCTCGCCCCGAAGCTTGATCACATCGTGCTGTTCACCGGCAACGGCGATTTCAGGCGGGCGATTGAGGCCGTTCAGGCACAGGGGGTCCGCGTCACGGTCGTGTCCACGGTGAAGTCGAGCCCGCCCATGGCCTCGGACGAACTGCGCCGCCAGGCCGACCGCTTCATCGACCTCGCCGAGCTTGAATCCATCATCGGCCGCGCGGCCGGTCAGCAGCGCAAGGCTCGCCCCGCCCACGATGAAGAAGAATTCGAAGAGGACGATTTCGAGGACGAAGGCGAATACGAAGACGAGGACGATTACGAGGACGTGGACTGATCGGCCCGACGTGGCGTCGAACCCCGCCGTCGCGCAAATCGCGCCTGAGCCTCCTCGCGAGTGCGCAGTCTGTCCGCGCCTCGTCGCCTATCGGCGGGAAAACCAGAGCGCTCACCCTGACTGGTTCAACGGGCCGGCGCCGTCTTTTGGCGATCCGCAGGCGCGTCTGCTCATTGTCGGGCTCGCGCCCGGCCTTCAGGGCGCCAATCGCACCGGGCGGCCGTTCACCGGCGATTACGCCGGCGAGCTGCTTTACGGCACGCTCCTCAAATTCGGCTTTGCCGAAGGAACATATGAGGCGCGGCCGGACGACGGGCTAAGGCTCATCGATGCGATGATCACCAACGCGGTTCGCTGCGTTCCTCCGCAGAACAAGCCTGCGCCCGCCGAAATCAACGCCTGCCGAACGTTTCTCCAGGCGCGGATCAAGGCCCTGCCGCATCTGCGCGCCATCCTATGTCTCGGCAGGATCGCGCACGAATCGACCGTCCTGGCGCTCGGTCTGCGCCGCAGCGCGACGCCGTTCGCCCATGGCGCCCGGCATGAAGCCGGCGGGGTGACATTGTTCGACAGTTATCACTGCTCGCGATACAACACGAACACGGGCAGGCTGACGCCCGAGATGTTCGAGGCGGTTTTCGCCGAGGCGCGGACTCTTCTTGAATCGCGAAGCCTAGCCCCGCCAAGGCGATAAGGGTAACCTTCAGACCGCTGCATCAACTGCAGGGAGACCGCGATGGCGCGCAATTGGGGTTTGCCGCCGAGGCCCGAACAGGCCGCCATCCGTCGGGCGCGCCGGACGCGCCCCTTTGCGACGCTCAGCGCGTCGGCGATCTTCGGCGTGATCGGCGCGGCAGTCGCCGCCTTCAGCTTCGCCGAGGCGCGCGATCTCATCGAGAATGTATTCCACGGCCGCAAGCTGATCCTCGCGATCGTCGCGGGCGGCGTCGGCTGCTGGACCTATGTATGGCTCGCCAGGCCCCGGTTCGCCGCGCATTTCACCGGCGACGGCGACGCTTTCGCGGATCTTGTGCGGTTTTACGCCCGCGCGGGCCTGACGCTGGGCGTCGTGCTCGCGCTCGCGGCGGGGTCGCGTTATGTGGTCGGGGATCTTCTGAGCGTCGCGTTGCTATGCATTTCCGGCGGGGCGGGCGCGGCGGCCGCGTTTCAAACGGTGCTCGCGTTCGTGCCGGATTACAGGGACGAGTCGGCCTGACCCGGCGCTGCGCTGGCTCAGATCCAGCGCCGCACCCGTCGGCGGTATTCGGCGAAGGCGTCCCCGAATCTCCTTTCGAGATACGCCTCCTCCGGCTTGATCGCGAAGAAATGAAGGATGACGCCGGCGAGCGCCGTAGTCAGGACGATCCACACGTTAGAGGTCGCTATCCCGAAGCCCGCGCCGAATATCATCATCGCGAGATAAACGGGGTTGCGGGAAAAGCGGTACGGTCCTTCGGTGAGCAGCCGCTTCGACGGCGTGTTGGGCTGAAGCGTCTCGCCGGCTTCGTTGAATGCGCGCGTCGCCGCCATCAGAATGCCCAGGGCGAGTATGATGAGAAAGCCGCCCAGACCTTCCGCCAGCGCGCGCGGCAGCGGCAACGAGCCGCCGGCGTAAAGGCGAACGAGAAAACCGGCGACGAGCGCGGCGAACATCACCGTCGGCGGATGCACGCGAACCTTGGGGCCCTCGTCTTCCTCCCGAGGCGGCTCGTTTTGCAAGTTCGGCGGCGGCGCGTCCATCATCAGCGGTTCTCCCTTAACAGCCGTTGCTTCTGCCGGGTCCAGTCGCGCTGCTTAACGGTCTCGCGTTTGTCGTGCAGCTTCTTGCCGAGCGCCAGGCCCAGCTCAAGCTTGGCGATGCCGCGCTCGTTGAAGTAAAGCCGCAGCGGGGCCAGCGTGTAACCCTTGCGCTGCACGGCCTGGGTCAGACGGCTGATCTCGCGGGCGCGCAGCAGGAGCTTGCGCGGCCGTTTCGGCTCGTGGTTCTCGCGATTGCCGGCGGAGTATTCCGGGATCGTCGCATTGATGAGATAGATGCCGTCGCCTTCCGGAGAAGCGTAGGATTCGGCGATCGTCGCCTTGCCTTCGCGCAGCGCCTTCACCTCAGTGCCCGTCAGCACGAGTCCGGCCTCGACGACATCTTCGATATGATAGTCGAAGCGCGCGCGGCGGTTTTCCGCGATGATCTTGCGACCATGGTCGCCCTTGCCCGCCGCCATCAGTCGATAAGGCCGAGGCCGGACAGCGCCTCGCGCACCTTCTGTTTGACCGGCTCGGGCGGCGAGACGAGCGGCAGCCGCAACTCGTCCGAGCACAGACCGAGAAGCGACATGGCGTATTTCACCGGGCCCGGACTGGTGTCGCGGAAGAGCGCGTCATGGAGCGGCGCGAGCCGATCCTGCAGCGCAAGAGCCGTCGCGTAATCCCCTTCGAGACAGGCGTTCTGCATCCGCGCGCACAGCTCCGGCGCGACGTTGGCCGTCACGCCGATACAGCCGCGCCCGCCCATCGCGTTGAAGCCGACCGCGGTCATGTCCTCTCCGGAAAGCAGGGTGAAGTCCTCGCCGCTCGCAAGACGCTGCAGGGCCACGCGGGCGAGATCGCCGGTCGCGTCTTTCACGCCGACGATGCGCGGCAGCCGTGAGAGCGTCGCGATCGTCTCTACGGACAGATTTGCGACCGTGCGCCCCGGCACGTTGTAGAGAATGATCGGCAGGCCGGTCGCGTCATGCAGCGCCGTGAAATGCGCGATCAGACCCGCCTGGCTCGGCTTGTTGTAATAGCCGGTGACCGTGAGCAGCGCGTCGGCCCCCGCCTCCTCGGCGAACCGCGCCAGCGCGAGCGCTTCGGCCGTGGCGTTCGAGCCGGCGCCGGCGATCACCGGAACCCGGCCGGCCACGACCTCCACGCACAGGCTGATGACCCGCCGGTGCTCGGCGTGGCTCAGGGTCGCCGACTCGCCGGTGGTCCCCACCGGCACGACGCCGTGGACGCCGGCCGCGATCTGCCGCTCGACGAGCCGCTGAAAAGCATCCTCATCGACTGCGCCATTGCGCATCGGCGTCACGAGGGCGGTGATGCAGCCTTGAATTTTTTTCATGTTTTCCAAGCGCCTGTCAGATTTACCCGCTCGATACTCCCGATGTCCGTCTCCGGCAAGCTGGCCTGCATTTTGAAGCGCGGCCAAATGCGTTACCCTTTTCCTCCGCGGCTGGGGCTCTCAGGAGACGTCGATGCGTAGAACGCGATTGTGGCGCGGTTTGGCCGGTTTTGCAGCCTGTCTGGCGGCGATGGCCGTCGCGGAAACCATGGCCGCCGCAACGCCCGTTTCCGCGCTCTCGGCCGCCGCGCTCTACGCCGAGCCCCGGGTGAAACCCCCCGCGCCGGGTCCGGCTTGGCTCTCGCCCGCCGATTACGCGCTCCTTAAGGAGATAGAAGAAGCGCTCGCCCGTCGCGACTGGTCGCGGGCGAAGGCGCTGGCGCCCGCTGCGGACGCGCCGATTGCGCGCAGTCTCGCGCAATGGCTTTACTTTTACGCTGAGGACCCCCTCGTCGACATCGAAGAAGCCGACGCGTTTCTTGACGGCCATTCCGGCTGGCCTGCGGCGCGGCGCATCCAGGCGCATGTCGAGAGCCGGATTCCGAACTCGGCCAGGCCGGAAGCGATCCTCGCCTTTTTTGACACGCGCGATCCGGTGACCGGCGAAGGGAAGATCCACCTCGCGCGCGCCCTTCTGGATGAAGGCCAGCGCGAGGCGGCGGTCGTCCAGCTCCGCGACGCCTGGATCAACCATGATCTCCCGGCAATCGTCGAACAGAGCGCGCTCGCCCGGTACGGGCGCCATCTGCGTACGGAAGACCACATCGCCCGGGTCGACCGTCTGCTATGGTCGCAACAGGTTACGGCGGCCAGACGCATTTTCTCCCGCCTGCCGCCCCATGAGCGGCGCCTGGCGGAAACGCGCGCGGCGCTTCTCACCTCGGCGCGCAAGGCGGCGCAAATGTATGAATCGCTTCGCGAGGAAGACCGCGCCGATCCGGGCGTCATGCTGGCCGCCGTGCGCTATTTCCGCCGCGCCGGCGAGGAGCCTCGGGCGATCGCCATAGCCCGACAGGCGCCCGCCGATCCGGCGGCGCTTCGCAACGCCGCGCGCTGGTGGGACGAACGCCAGCTGCTCATGCGCTGGGCGCTCAAAGAAGGTCTCTATACGGAGGCTTACGACATGGCCGCCGGACACGGGCTCGAACCTGGCGGACCGGATTTCGCCGAGGCCGAGTTCAACGCCGGCTGGATCGCCCTGCGGTTTCTCGGCGCGCCGGAGCGGGCGGAGACGCACTTCTCCGCGCTCGCCGCGCATGTGAGCGCCCCGATCTCTCTGGCGAGAGCCTATTACTGGCTCGCCCGCGCCGCCGAAGCGCGCGGCGCGAACGACATCGCCCAGGCCCGTTATGGCGAAGCCGCCCGGCACGCCTATACGTATTACGGCCAGCTCGCCGCCGAAAAGCTGGGCGCCGCCACCCAGAACTTCGGGCCGGTCGTCGAACCGACGCCGGAAGAGCGCGCGCGTTTCGGCTCGCGACCGACGGTTCAGGCCATGCGCATGCTCGCCGACCTTCAGTCCGATCACGCGCTCATGGTCTTCGCCTATCATGTCGACGACGAACTCGAATCGCCCGGCGAATATGTCGAGCTGATGCGGCTGGCGGAACGGCGCGGCGCGACTCATCTCGCCGTGCGCGCGGGAAAAGTCGGCGCCGGGCGCGGCGCCTTCGCGCCGGAGGTCGCCTACCCGCTCGTTTTCGTGCCGGAAGAGGCGACGCGCTTCGCGCCGCCGGAGATCATTCTCGGCCTGTCGCGCCAGGAGAGCGAATTCAACCCGCGGGCCTACTCGCGGGCCGGCGCGCGCGGCCTTATGCAGCTTCTTCCGTCTACGGCGCAGATCACCGCCCGCAAGGAGGGGCTGCCTTATTCGCGTTCGGCGCTGCTCGACGATCCCGTCTACAACATGATCATCGGCGCGGCGCACCTGTCGCATCTGATGGAGAAATATGACGGATCTTGGGTGATGACGCTGGCGGCCTACAACGCCGGCGCGAACCGGGTGGAGGAATGGATCGAGCGCTATGGCGATCCGCGCGCGCCCGGGGTGGATCCGGTGGACTGGGTGGAGCAGATACCTTTTTCCGAAACGCGCAACTACGTTCAGCGCGTGTTCGAAAACGCCCAAGTCTATCGCAGCCGCCTGACGCAGTCGGCCATCGCCGGCCGGCTCGCCGCCGATCTCGAACGGGGCGGCCCGAACGGGCGCGCAGGCGCTCTCGCCGCCCTGCCGCCCAACGGAAATCTGCCGCCCATCCCGGAACGGACGATCCTGATCGCCAACGCGGCCGCGCTTCTCGCGCCCGCGGACGCGGCGCCCATGACGCCGGCGCCGGGCGACAAAGCAGCTTCGTCCTCGGCGGCGACCGATGAGCCCCAGCAGCCGCCGCAGACGCCCGCCCGCAAGCGGCGGGTTCTGGCGGAGGAGCAGACTGCAGACCGCGCGCCCGCGCCCCCCGCCAGGAAGCCCTCGCAACCGGCCCTGTCCGAGCCGGCGGCCGCATTCGATGAGGCTTCTTCAGCCGCCGCGGGCGTATCGGGCGCGGCCGGGCCGCCAGACGGCGCGGAAGCGTCTCTTGCGCGTCTGGCCGAAAACGAAGCCGACGCCGCGTCGGACTCTCAGGCGGAAGGCGTTCCGCCTGCGCCGCTGCTGGGCGTCCTGATCGAGCCCGCCTCCCCGCAGAACGCTCAAGACGCCGGGTCGTGTCAGACTTATCGCGACTACATCGCCGAAACCGAACGGGAAGAAGCCGCCGCAGACGATCTCAACGCCGGCATGCGCGCCGAACTCGCCGGCGACGGCCCGGCCTGTTGACGTCCGGCGCGACGCCGTAAATCCTGCGCCCGCCAAAGAGGGAGAAGTCTCCATGAAGACGATCGCAATCCTCGCCGGTCTTGTCGTTCTCGCCGCTGGCTGCGCGCGGGTGGAACCGGCGGGCGCCGAATCGACGGCGCCGTCCGAATCGGCCGGAGAGGCCGGCGACGGCGGCGCCCCGTCAATGCGTCTTTATACGCTCGACTGCGGCCGGATCGAGATGCTCGATCTCGGCGTGTTCGACGTGGGCGGTGCCTATGACGGCCGCCGGAACAGCGCCGTGGATACGTGCTTTCTAATCCGCCATCCGAAAGGCGATCTTTTGTGGGATGCGGGCCTTCCGGACTCGCTGCATGAGGTCGAAGGCGGCGTGACGAACGGGCCTTTCGCGCTCTCCATGCCGAAAACGCTCGACGGCCAGCTCCCCGGGCTCGGGCTCGCGCCCGGGGACATCGAATATTTCTCGATCTCGCATTCTCATTTCGACCATGTCGGCAACGCTGGGGTCTTCGCGAATGCGACTTTCATCGTGCATGAAGACGAGCGCGCGCATATGTTCCGGGACGAGGCGCGCGCCGACGCGCAGACTTTCCCTCTCTACAGCGCGCTTGAGAACGCGCAGACGATCACCTTCACGGACGAATATGACGTCTTCGGCGACGGAAGCGTGCGCATCATCGCTGCGCCAGGCCACACGCCGGGCCATTCGGTGCTGCTCGTCACGCTCGAAAATACAGGACCGGCGCTGCTTTCAGGCGATCTCTATCACCTGAGCGAAGCGCGCGAGCGACGCACCGTGCCGCGCTTCAACACGGACGCCGAGGAAACCCTGCGCTCGATGGACAAGTTCGAGGCGATCGCCGCAGAGACCGGCGCGATGGTGGTCATTCAGCACGAGGCGGCGGATTTCGAGCGCCTGCCGCAGCCGCCGGCCTATCTCGACTGACGCGGCGGCGGCTCTTGCCGGCTTGCGTTTACGGCCGGCGAAAGCGCAGCATATAGTTCTCTGAAAGGCCGGGCACGGACACGTGCTCGGCCTTTTGGAACCCGATCGCCTCGATCTCGGCGGCCACGCCTTCGCGCCCCGCGCGGACGTGACGCTTGTCGGCGGGCGGCATTTCGCCCTCCTTCAGGTCGTAATCGACGACATAGAGCGACCCGCCCGGGCGTAGCGCCTCGAACACGGTCCGCATGATCGCTTCAGGCGCGTCGAAATAGTGATAGGTGTCGGAGATGAAAACGACATCGACGGAGGCCGGCGGCAAGGTGATGGAATCTTCCCGCCCGAGAACCGAAACGACGTTGTCCAGGCCCAGATCCTCGGCGCGCTGATTGATAAGCTTCAGAAATCGCGGCTCGATATCGACGGCGTAGACGACGCCCTCCGTCCCGACGCGCTCGGCGAAGAGGAGGCTGTAGATGCCGGTGCCGGCGCCGATGTCGGCGACGCGCGCGCCGGCCGGCAGGTCGACGGCGTCCGCCACCTGAACGCGCGCGCTGTAAAGCTCGCGGCTGCCGACTTCGAGGCGCTCAAGCCAGACGTCAATGCTGGCCTTATTGTTAGCGTAGGGATCGCCTGCAGCCGGCGGCGGCGAGTCTTCCTCCCCGTTCGCGACGCTTTCGCGCTCGCACCCGACAAGCGCGAGAGAGCAGGCCGAAGCGATGACAAACAAGATTTTCGCCGACATTGCGCGCCCCACAGCCGCGACTCGCCCAAGTTCGCCTCTTCATCATATGACGACGCCGCGCGAGATCAACGCGCGCGCCGGCGCGAAGGCCAAGCCGGACGGCGAACAAGGGGAATTTCCAGTTTCCGGAACGCGAAACGTTCCGCAAGGAAGGGTCGCAAGAGCGAAAAATCCGTCGTCTTGGCTGGCCTGGCGGCGACCTACTCTCCCACGTCTTAAGACGTAGTACCATCGGCGCTGGGGACTTTAACTTCCGAGTTCGGGATGGGATCGGGTGTAGGCTCCCCGCTTAAGCCACCGGGCCGGCGAAGACGACGGACTGCGAGAGGCGGACAAGACCGCGCAAGCGCCGGCCCCTGATCGGAAGGAGCCGCGCTCTTCAAATGTCCTGCTCCGGCGAGCCGTCCGTTGACGGAGCGTTCGCCGCGCATGAGTTGTGACGATCAAGCCGATCGAGCAATTAGTACCGGTTAGCTTCACGCATTGCTGCGCTTCCACGCCCGGCCTATCAACGTGGTGGTCTTCCACGGCTCTCAAGGGAATGTTTGTTTCGAGGCGAGTTTCCCGCTTAGATGCCTTCAGCGGTTATCTCTTCAGCACATAGCTACCCAGCTGCGCCGCTGGCGCGACGACTGGTCCACCAGAGGTGCGTCCATCCCGGTCCTCTCGTACTAAGGACAGCTCCTCTCAACATTCCTACACCCACGGCAGATAGGGACCGAACTGTCTCACGACGTTCTGAACCCAGCTCACGTACCGCTTTAATCGGCGAACAGCCGAACCCTTGGGACCTGCTCCAGCCCCAGGATGCGATGAGCCGACATCGAGGTGCCAAACAACGCCGTCGATATGGACTCTTGGGCGTCATCAGCCTGTTATCC
>NZ_FZQA01000002.1:0-132500 GCF_900199215.1 Amphiplicatus metriothermophilus | reverse complement strand
GGAGCCCTTTTTACGCGCACGCGCCTTCGGTCGCTCAGGCAGGCCCCCTGTCGGCGATTGCGCCAGACGGTTAAGAATGGAATCACCCGGAAAGGCGACAATCGGCCCGGACCACGCGCTATTCTGCTCATTGGGAAGGCCTGCAACGTCATGGCCGAAACCGTTTCGCAGCCGTCCTCCCGCACCCGGCCCGCTATCGGGCTGGCGCTGGGCGGCGGCGTCGCGCGCGGCTGGGCGCATATCGGCGCGGTGCAGCGTCTTTCCGAGCTCGGCGTCCGGCCGGACGTGGTTTGCGGCACGTCGGTCGGCGCGCTCGTCGGCGGTTTCTGGCTCGCCGGACGGCTGCCCGAGCTCGAAGCCTGGGCGCGCTCCCTCACCCGCCGGCGGATGCTCGCCTATTTCGACCTTCTCCTGAACGGCTCGGCCCTGATGGGCGGCAAGCGCCTGCGCCGGGCGATGCGGGAGTATCTGGGCGATCTCGCGGTCGAGGATCTGCCCGCGAAATTCGCGGCCATCACCGCCGAGCTGACGACCGGCCACGAGACCTGGCTGACAGAGGGCCCGCTCGCCGACGTCATCGAGGCGTCTTACGCGCTGCCCGGCGTCTTCCCGCCGCGCATCATGGACGGGCGCTGGCTGATCGACGGGGCGCTGGTCAACCCTCTGCCCGTGTCGGCCTGCCGGGCGCTCGGCGCGCGTCTGGTCATCGCCGTCGGATTGCACGCCGACGCTTTCACGCGCGCTTCGTTGCACCGCCGCGAAAAATACGAAACCAATGGCGAGAACGGGCCGGCCGGCCTCGCCGACGCGCCAGGCGGGCGCGTCGCCTCGCGCGCCGTGCTGCGCCGGCTGTTCGGCGCGGGAGGCCCTGCGCCCGGGCTCGGCTCGGTCATGCTCGCCTCGTTCAACATCGTCATGGACAGGATCACGCGCTCGCGCCTGGCCGGCGACCCGCCGGACGTGCTTCTCGCGCCGGCCGTCGGCCATGTCGGACTCCTCGAATTCGACCGCGCCGGCGAGCTGATCGCGTTGGGCCGACGCGCCGTGGACGAGCAGGCCGACGCCATTTCATCGGCGCTCGAGATGCTCGCCTGAGCGCGAGCGCGGGGGCCGGAACGGAATTAAAAATCCGTAAAGCGCCGATCCATCCGCGCGCATCCTCCGTATTCGTATCGTCGCAGAAAACCGGAGGATTGGATGCTCGTACGACTTCTCGCCGCGGCGGCGCTCGCCGCGAGCGCAGGTTTCGCGCCCGCCTTGGCGGGCGAAAAAGCCGAAAAGAACGCGCGCGCGGAGAAAGGCGACATCGTTGACGTCGCCGCTTCCACAGGCTCGTTCAACACCTTGATCGCCGCAGTACGCGCCGCCGGCCTCGAAGAAACGCTGCGCGGGGAAGGCCCTTTCACGGTCTTCGCCCCGACCGACGAGGCTTTCGCCGCCTTGCCGCCCGGAACGCTCGACGGCCTGCTCAAACCCGAGAACAAGCAGCAGCTCGTCGATATTCTGACCTACCACGTAGCGCCCGGGAAAACGAAGTCGAAAGACCTCGCCGGCAAGCGGCTGGACGTCGCCACGGTCAACGGCGCGACGCTCGCGATCGACGCCACGGACGGCGTCAAGGTGAATGGGGCCAATGTCGTGAAAGCAGATGTCTACGCCGACAATGGCGTGATCCACGTTATCGACTCGGTGCTCATGCCGCCTGCGGATCAGTGAACATCCGGGCCCCGATGAAACGAAAGAGAGGCGTCGCGACGCCTCTCTTTTTCACGGTGCGGAGAATGAAAAGTCACGAGGAGATATATTCTCGCAAGGCCGCGGCCTCGCGTTCCGTCTCCTCGATCTTGCGCTTGACCACGTCGCCGATCGAAACAATGCCCGCAAGCGCGCCGTCGCGCATCACCGGCACATGGCGAATGCGGCGCTCGGTCATCTTCACCATGAGGTCGTCGATCGTATCTTCCGGCGCGCAGGTGATGACTTCCGCCGTCATGCAGCCGGAAACCGGCTTGTTCAGGGCCTCGGCGCCTTCCGCGCGCAAGCGGCGCACGATGTCGCGCTCGGACAGAATGCCGGCGACGCCGCCGGAAGCGTCTTTTACGACGACCGCGCCGATATTCTTCTCGCCCAGGACTTTCACCGCGTCCGCGACGCTGGCGTCGTCCCTGACGGAATGAACCGCCGCGCCCTTCGTCTGAAGGATCTGTTCGACTTTCATCCGAGCCTCCTTCGCGCATTGGCGCAAGTTTGCGTCAATGGGACGGAGCCGGCAATAGCCGCGCCGCTATCGCGCCGCCCCTCTCACCGCGCCCGCAGCCGCGGCTCGAACAGGGGAAAGGCGATAAGAGCGAACAGATAGCCGCCGATATGGGCCTCCCAGGCGATCCCGCCGCGGGACAGCCCCAACGCCGGCGCGAGAAAGCCGAGCGCGAGATTGAGCGCGATGATCACCGCCGACCAGACAAGAACGGAGCGGCTCGTCAGCCGCGCATAGAGCGCCGGCGCGGCGTCGGGACGCGGCGCCGGGCGCAGCGCGAACCGCACGAGCGCGCCGAGCAATCCGGAAACCCCGCCTGAGGCGCCGACCAGAATCGCCGTCTCGCGCGGATGCGCCGCGATATAGACGAGCGCGCCGGCGACGCCGGACAGAATGAACAGCGCGAGAAACCTCCCGGCGCCGGTCCAGGGCGTCGCCGGCCGGTTCGCGCCGGCCGCGACGGCCGCGCGCAGCCGCGCCGCGACCGGCGCGCCGAAGGCGAGCAGCCAAAGCCCGTTGAGCGCCAGATGCGCGAAATTGGCGTGCACGAACATATGCGTCGCGAGCGGAACGATCGCGCCCGCCAGCCCCCCGTATCCGTTCGCGCCGTCAAGAAAGCGCCGCGGCGAGAGCGCGAACAGCCAGTCGACGCGCGCCAGCGCCGCGACCGGCGCGAGCCAGAGGGCGGCGAAGGCCGCCCCCAACGCGATCAGCAGCGCCGTCACGACCGGCGGCGCGTTTAAAATCGCCTGACGCGAGCCTGATTCGCCGCTTTCGTTCATCGCACAGTCCGTTAACGAGATTTAACCTTAACGCGCCGGAACATCGCCCGCGCGGCATAGAGGAGCCGGCCCCCGGCTGCAAACCTTTGTTCACCTTGCCGGCGTACAGATAGCGAAGCGTCTGGAGCTTCGCGCGGGCAAAGGCGAATGGCGGTGCAAGCGAAACAGGTCCAACCGGCGGCCGGCCCGGAGCCGGAACAGGTCGAACGGCGGCGTCACGCGCGAGTCGAACTGCCTTTGAAGGCCCGTTATCTCACGCGGAACGGGTCCGAGCACGCCTGTCTTGTGGCTAATATCTCGGCCGGCGGCGCGCTTTTGCGCGCCAGGCATCCCCCCCGCGAGAACGAATCAATCGTGCTTTACATCGACGAAATCGGCCGTTTCGAAGGAAAGGTGGTCCGGGCGGGGCGGCATTCCTTCGCCGTCGATTACCGCGGCCGGCGCGCGAAATCGGCGCGCACGGCCGATTCCCTGACGGAGCTTCTGAACAATCACGGCCGGCGCATCGATCGGCGCGCCATGCCGCGCATCCGTCATGACGCGCCGGCGACCGTCGTGCTGGAAAACGGCGAGACCATCCCCTGCTCCATCCTGGACATTTCTCTAACCGGCGCGTCGATCGAGATCGAGCCGCGCCCGCCCCTCGGCGCGACGCTCAGGCTCGGCAAGATGGCGGCGAAGGTCGTCCGCCGCCACGAGAAAGGGGTCGCCGTCGTCTTCAGCGGCGCCGCGGACAAGATGGACAGCGTCATTAACGACGCCACGAGCAGAACGGATACTGGCGCCGAGCTTGCACGATCGTTCGGCAGAAAAGGCGTTCACGCCTGACTGCTAACGATCGGGGACGTTCATGGTCGCCATAGAGAGCTGGTGCGTCAAAGTCGCCGAGCGCGTTTACGGGCCGTACACGACCCAGCAGCTGCGCCGGTTCGCCCGGCAGGGCCGGTTCGCCGCCCGATCGCTGGTCGCGCCCGCCGGAAGCCGGTCCTGGCGCGAAGCGAGACACGAGCCCGCCTTCGCCGCCCTGTTCGACGAAGGGACCGGCGGCCCGTCGGGCGATGTGAATCGCTGCTTCGGCAAGCGCGTTTCGCCGGCCGCCAAGCGCGAGCCTGACGGCCGGGAGCCGCCGGCGCGCCTTGCGACCCGCCTGCCCCCGACCCTGACGCCGCGGGGCGCCGTCGCCGACGATGGCGCGATGGCCAACTTCGTGATCGTGTTCGACGTCGTCAGCGCTGCGGCGAGCCGCGTGGAACCCGCGATCTTGAGTCTCGGACCGGCGTTCAGAATCGCCGACAATGTATGGACGGTCTGCTGCGAGCTCACGGCGGTGGGCGTGCGCAACGCGATCGCGCCGTATCTCTTGCCGCGCGAGCCTATTTTCGTCGTCGACGCGACGCGCGGGCGCACCGCCTGGCAGAATTATACGCCCGAGCTTCACGCCAAGCTCGCCGCGGCCTGGCTGGGGCAACCCGAAGCGGCGCGGCTCGCAGGCTGACCGGGCGCCGCATTCTTTCGTGAAACTTCCGCGAACCCCTTCGTCCGCTATCGTTCTTTCATCCGAATGCGGTTAGTATCAACGCGTTGACTGATTCGCGTCGTTGTCAGGCGGGCGGATGCTGGTTGCGCGATCCGGGCGAGTTTTCGGAAGGCCCTGCGCCGCAAAGCGCTGCTGCAGCATCGCCCGATGGCGATGCGAGGAACGGGACGGCCGCGAAGGCCTTTCGGCGGATTTCCGTTTCGGTCGACGCAGATCCCCTTGCATGAAACAGGAGACGGTTGATGGCGAAGCGCTCCGCGCGGCGCGCCCTTCGGCGCGTTCATGACGCATACGGTCAAATCGAAGGCGACAATGTGAGACGCCTGTTCGACGACGCCGGCTGGTCCCCTCTCAACGACGCGCAGCGCGAGCAGAAATACCGAAAGAACATCCGGGCGCAGAATGACTCGCAGCGCCTCCTGCTGGAGGCGCTCGACGCGGCGCCCCTCGTATTCGCCGTCGGCGCGGCCGGCACCGGCAAGACCTATCTCGCCGTCGCGAAGGCGGTCGAGGCGCTCGAAGCCGGCGAGGTCCGGCGCATCGTGCTTTCGCGGCCGGCGGTGGAGGCCGGCGAGAGTCTCGGCTTTCTGCCGGGCGATCTCGAAGACAAGATGTCGCCCTATCTGCGCCCGCTCTACGACGCGCTATGCGACCGCCTATCGCACAAGCGCCTCAAGGCGCTCATGGCCGAGGGCGTGATCGAGATCGCGCCCATCGCCTATATGCGCGGGCGCACGCTCAACAACGCCTTCGTGGTCATCGACGAGGCGCAGAACTGCACCTATGCGCAGCTCAAGATGCTGCTGACGCGGCTCGGCTGGAACTCGCGCATGGTCGTCACCGGCGACCCGGCGCAGTCGGACCTCCTGCCGGGCATGTCGGGCCTTGAGGACATCCTCGTCCGGCTCGATCCCCTCGCCAGCGTGACGATCGTGCGCTTCACCCGGGCCGACGTGGTCCGGCACCCGGTGGTCGCCGAGATCATCGAGGCGCTGTAGCGCGCTTCCGCTCCGCACCGGGCCCGTGTTAAGCAGACGCGAAGCAGGCGGCGGCACGCGACGCGCAGGCGCAGGATCATGGGAACTGGCTACGGTTTCGGCGGCGAAGAGATCAAGGAGGAGTCGAGCTGGCGCTATCCGCTCGCGATCTTCGTCGCGACGCTGATTCTCTGTGCGATTTTCCTTTACTATTATGTCGGGCCGAGCGTCGACGAGTTCAGCGGCAACGTGCCGAGCCCGGCCATCAGCGAAGAGCCGGTAAGCTTCACGGTAGGCGGCGTCGCCTTCTCCGCCCCGGCCAACTATACGGTCTACCCGCGCGACCGCCGCGGCGGCGAGCGCGACGAGGTGGCGCTTTACGCGCTCTGGCCGACGCTGGCCGGCTACGCGCCGGCGCGGCGCTCCGACTTCCTCGAGAACGCCCCCGATACGCGGCGCATCGACATTCTCATCGCCGAGCGAACCTCCGTCTTCAACGAGGCCGAGCGGGTCGAGGAGCTGTATCTTCCCCAGACGACCGACCGTCGGGGCGCGCGCACGCCTTACCAGCTCGTGAAATACGCCTTCCGCGACCAACGGGTCAACGTGCCCACCAGCGGTTACGCCAATACGGAGCTTTACCTCGGCGAAACCGAGGAAGGCGAACTTATCGCGCTATTCTGTTTCAGCGAAACGGCGGACCTTCCGAGTCCGGAATGCTGGCGCGAATATGAGCTCGGCGACAAGGTGGCGGTGAGCTACCGCTTCAAACGACCCTATCTGCCGGAATGGCGCGCCATAGATGCGCGGGTGCGCGCGTTCGTCCGTGCAATGATGAAGGACGACGGCCGGTAAGCTTCAAAAGCGCTCCCGGCCCCCCAGTCCGCTCAGCGCGACGAAAAGCGGCGGCGTCAGGACGAAGCCGATCAGCGCCAGCAGCAGCGCGTAAAGCGCGACGCTCGTCGCCTGACCGAGCGCGCCTGTCGCGCCGGCCGCATAAAAAGCGCCCGCGCCGAACAGCAGGGCGAGCGCGAAGCGTCCGGCCGCTTCGGTCATCGCCGTCTCCATCGTCTCGCGCGCGTTGCGCCGCGGGCTGCGCGCGTCGCGCCAGGCCAGCGCGAGCTGGCCGAAAAGGCCGGCGGCGAACGCCGCGGCGGCGGCTTCGCCAAGCGGATCCGGCCGGGCGAAGCCGATCAGATCCGCGCCCCACCGGCCGAGCACGATCGCCGCCGCGAGGGTCGCCAGCACGAAGAGCCCGCATCTTATAGACAGGAACGAGACCATCGCCGCCAACGCCGCCAGCGCTGCGAAGGCTCCATCGCGAAGCGCGGGCGGGCTACGCATTTCGAAGGCGACGGCCACGAGGACGATGCCCGCGACGGCCGCAACCGCATAGGCCGAACGCACGGGAAGGGCCTGTCGCAAAGGCCGCCACGCTCGCCGCTGCGCCTGCCGGCGGCGGTTCTCCTCTACGGCGAGCTGTTCGCCGCCGCGCGACAGCGACAGCCCGCCCGCGGCGAGGAACGCGCCGCTCGCCGTCACGAGCCCCACGGCGGCCGCGCTCGCCCAGGCCCGGCTCAGTCCGCCGGCGTTGTGCGCCGCAAGCCCCGTCGCCAGCGCCGCAAGCCCCGCGCCGTAAACGATCAGCGGCAGCGCGCGCCCCAAAGCCAGACCGGCGGCTGCGCGGCTGGATGCGCCGCGCGCAAAGGCCGCCGCATAGTCGGCCGCGACGCCGGCCGCCACGAGCCCGGCGAATGCGAGCGCGAGCCCGGCGAGGAGCGCGATCTCGCCCTCTCCCCCGAGCCGGGGCGCAGCGAGGCCGATCGCGCCGGCGACGCCGAGAATCGAGGCGGCGGCGCCGATCGCCGCGCCCTTCAGATAGACGCGTGCGAGCGTCCCGCTCGCGGCGAGAGTCAGCGCAAGGAAGAATGCGCATCCGGCCAGCCGCGGGTCGGGCGGAGACGGAAGGAGCGGCGCGAAGCGCGGCGCGAAAACATAAACGGCGACGCCGGCCGCGCCGACGAGCGCCAGAACCGCCCCCGCGGCGATCCTGCCGCGCGGCAGGAGGGCGCAAAGCGCCATGGGCGCGAAGGGAAGCAGAGCGAAAGCCGTAAGCAGCTGCGCGCTGGCGCGCAGCGTCGCTTCCGCGCCCGGCGTCTCCCATACGCCGGCTACGGCAAGAGCCGAAAGCCCGAAGGCGAACACCAGCGCGACAAGAACCGGCCTGTCCGCAGCCGCCCCGCCAAGCAGGCCGATACGTTCCGAGTCCAAGGCCCCCTCTCAGTCGGCGCGATCGGGAAGGTCCATCTCCAGAATGGCCATGTTGAAGTCGTAAGAGACTTCGCCGTCCTCGTCATCACGGAAGATGACGCCGAGAAACTCGTCGCCCATATAGACTTCTGCCGAATCGGCCTTGTTGGGCCGGCGGCGCACCGACAGGCTGGGCGAGTTGAACTTCGTCCTCAGATACAGCTGCAGTCGGGCGATTTCCGACGGTTCCATGGCGCACATCCCGGGCCGCTTCAGATGGGCCCCTCTTAACGCCATCCGCGGTCGCGACGCAAACCGGCGCCCGCCGACATGCGGCGTCTCGCGCGCTCGACCTTTCGGGCGCGCGCGAATACCATCCGCCGGAATTTTTCCAGGCCGGCCGCGCGCAATGAGGCCGGCCGTCGCGCTCAGAGGCTGGAGACAGGACATGGACCGACGTCTGGCGATCGCGCTCGCCGCCTTCGCCCTCGCCGCCTGCGGAAAGAACGGCGAGGAATCCCGGGCCGCCGCGGGCCCGGCCGGTTGCGGCCAGGACGCCGAGGGCGTCGTCGTCGCCGACGCCTGGGCGCGCGCCGCCGACGCCGCGCAGCCGGGAACGGCGGCCTATTTCACCCTGTGCAATGCGGGCGAGGAAACCGTTTATCTGGCCGGCGTCGAAAGCGACGCCGCCGCGACCGCCGAAATGCACGAGACGACGCGCTCGCCCGAGGGCGTCGTGCAGATGAACCGGGCCGAACGGGTGGCGCTGCCGCCGGGCGAGCCCGTCGCTTTTGCGCCGGGCGGCGCGCATGTCATGTTGATGGAACTCGCGCGCCCGCTCGAGGAAGGCGGCTCCACGCGGCTCACGCTCTCCTTCGAAGGCCACCCCCCGGTGACCGTCGACGCCGCGGTCAAGGCGAAGACCGGGCCTTCGAAAAGCCATCAAAATCACTGAAGGCGCGACGCGCGACCCTATTCGTCCGCTTCGTTTTCGAGTCGCTGATCCATCGTCTCGGCCGGCGTTTTGGCGCAGTCGCCGACCGGCACGGCCGGCACGCCGGCGACCGTGCAATGGGGGCGGACGGACTTCAGAACGACGCTGCCGGCGGCGACCTTCGCGCCTTCGCCGACCTCGATATTGCCGAGCACCTTGGCGCCGACGCTGATGAGCGCGCCGCGCCGGATTTTCGGATGTCGGTCGCCGATCTCCTTGCCGGTGCCGCCGAGGGTGACGTTCTGCAGGATCGACACGTCGTCCTCGATCACCGCCGTCTCGCCGATGACGACGCCCGTCGCGTGGTCGATGAACACGCCTTTGCCGATCCGGGTAGCGGGATGGATGTCGACCTGGAACAGCTCCGACATGCGGCTTTGCAGATAGAGCGCGAGCGCGCGCCGATTCTTCCGCCACAGCCAGTTGGCGACTCGCTGGGCCTGCAAGGCGAGATAGCCTTTGAAGTAAAGGAACGGCTGGACGTACTCGAAGCAGGCCGGATCCCGTTCGTACACGGCGAGAAGATCCGCGAGCGCAGCTTCGACGATGCGCGGCTCATTGCGATAGGCCTCCGCGCACACTTCGCGCCACAGCATGGCGTTCATCTCGCGGTCGGACAGCTTCTGCGCGAGACGATAGGAAAGCGCGTCCTCGAAGGTCGGGTGGTTGAGAATCGTCGCGTGAAGGAAGCTCGCCAGGGCCGGCTCCTGCGCCGCGCTCGTCGCCGCTTCGACGCGCATCCGCGACCATGTCTGGTCGGTTGAGAGTTTGACGACCTTCACCGGACCGGCCATGGCGTCTTCTCCTTCGGCTTCGCTCATCGCTTCAGAACAAGGTCCGAAATGGCGTCCGGCAGCGCCCCGCGCAAGGCCTTGGCGTAGGCCGTCAGCGCCATCACGATGGTCAGGCTGTCGCGAATTTGCCCGCCCAGCACCTCCTCGATCAAGGCAGGAAATCTGATTCGGCGTATAGACAACGCCTCCGACGCCTCGGGCGCGGCCTCTCCCGGATGCAATCCCCAGGCGAGAAAGCAGACCGCCTTTTCGTCCGTGACCGAGTTCGAAATGTCGAAAGCGGCGAGTTCGAGCCAGCGCTCGGCCGTCAGGCCGGTTTCCTCGGCGAGCTCCCGCCGGGCCGTCTCGATCGCGGATTCGTGATGCGGCCCGCCGCCTTCCGGCAGCTCCCAGCTATAGGCGTCATGCGGAAACCGGTGCTGGCCGACGAGCCAGACGCAGCCTTCCTCGTCCACCGGCAGGACGCCGACCGCCACGTTCTTGAAACGCACCACTCCGTATTGGCCCGCCGCGCCGTTCGGATGCTCGACCGCATGGTCGACGACCGAAATCCACGGATTGTCATAGACGATCCTTTCGGAAAGCACCGTCCACGGCCCGACCCGACGCGGCGGCGGGCCGCTCATGAGGCCTCCCGGCGCCGCACGGGGATCGGAAGCTGACAGACGTCGACATGGTTTGGCCGGCGATAGAAGAACGCTTCCGGACGGTTTCGGCGCGACTCCGCGTACTCTTGGAAAATTTCAGCATCCGTACGAAGAATTTCGAGCGGCGCGCGCGCCGACGCCGGCAGATCCGCGGCGACGCGAACGGACAGGATGGTCTCGCCGAGATCGCCTTCGGGCGTTTCGGCCGGCGCGACGCGCCTTAAGGCCTGGATATGCTCCATGCCCTCGACGACGCGGCCGAAGACCGAAAGATTGCGGTCGAGATAGCGTTGGGGCTGCAAGGTTATGTAAAACTCCGTACCCGCCGTATCCCGCCCCTCGTCGCGCGCCATGGCGATCGCGCCCGCGCAGTGCAGATGCCACGCCCGCCCGCTCGCCGCGTCGTAGCCGGTCGGCAGGCTCGCGGCGAATCCGACCTCGGGCGCATAGCCGTCGGCGTCGGGAAGCGCCGTGAAGCCGAGCCCTTCCGGCGCCCGCTCGTCGAACTCGGCGGAAAGCGTTTTCGCCGCAGTCTTTACGTCGCGCGTTTCGAAAAGATCGCCGCCCTGGGCGACGAATCCGTCGATGACGCGATAGAAGGAAAGCCCGTCGTAAAACCCTTCCCGCGCCAGCGCCTTGATCTGCGCGACATGGTCCTGCGCGAGAACCGGCGAAAGCATGACGACGACGCGCCCGCGTTCGAGTGCGATATAAAGCGTGTTTTCAGGATCGAGCGCGCGCCAGTCCTCCGACGCGGACGCGGCGAGGATCTCCGCGCTTGATCGCTTTCCTTCGAGCGGATCGGCATGCGCCGACGCCGTCGCGGCGAGCAACGCAAGGGCGATGCTTGTCGGTTTCACGGGTCTTCCCCCTTTCATCCGCGCCCGCGATAGGCGGGCACGCCCTGATCCGGCAGCCACAGGCCCGCAGGCGGCTCTCCGGTCTGATAAAAGACGTCGATGGGAATGCCGCCGCGCGGATACCAGTAGCCTCCGATCCGGAGCCAGCGGGGCCTCGTGGCCGCGACGAGGCGCTTGGCGATCGTCACGACGCAGTCTTCGTGGAAGGCGCCGTGATTGCGGAACGAGGCGAGAAACAGCTTCAGCGACTTCGATTCCACGATGAGCTTCGCCGGGGCGTAGTCGATGACGAGATGGGCGAAGTCCGGCTGGCCGGTGACCGGACAGAGCGAAGTGAACTCCGGCGCAACGAAGCGCGCGAGATAGAGCGCGTCGGGGTGCGGATTGGGAACCGTCTCGAGCCGGGCCTCATCGGGCGAAGCCGGCAGGGCCGCCTGTTTTCCCAGAAGCGACAGATCGCCGGCGGCGGGTTTTCTTGCGGCGCGGCGCGTGGCGTTGGCTTTCGGCATGGGCGCAGTCCGGCGGCTCGGGTCGAGGCTGATATAAAGCGCTCCGCCGGATTTGGCCACGTCCCGGCCGGACGCCGGCTAATCCGACTCGGAAATGGTGTAGCCCGCGCCCCGGATGGTCTTCAGCAAGGGCTTATCGAAATCCTTGTCGATCTTGGCGCGCAGGCGGGAGATGTGCACGTCGATGACGTTCGTCTGCGGATCGAAGTGATACTCCCAGACGTTCTCCAGCAGCATGGTGCGGGTGACCACATGGCCTGCGTGCCGCATCAGATATTCGAGCAGGCGGAACTCGCGCGGCTGAAGATCGATCTTGCGGCCGGCCCGGCGCACCGTGCGCGTAAGCAGATCCATTTCGAGATCGCCGACGACATAGCGCGTGGTGACCTTCGCAGGCGCGCTCCGGCGCCGGCCGAGCGCCTCGACCCGGGCGAGCAGCTCCGGAAAGGCGTAGGGCTTCACCAGATAATCGTCGCCGCCGGCCTTGAAGCCGGTCACCCGGTCGTCCACCTCTCCGAGCGCGGACAGAAACAGCGCCGGGGTTTCGTCGCCGTCCTCGCGCCGCCGGGTCAGCAGCGACACGCCGTCCAGCTTCGGCAGCATGCGGTCGATCACATAGGCGTCGTAGTCGCCCGCGCCGGCCATGTTGAGACCGGTCTCGCCGTCGAGGGCGTGATCGACCACGTGACCGGCTTCGCGCAGGCCCTTGGCGACATAGGCCGCCGCTTCGGCGTCGTCTTCCACCAGCAGGATTCGCATCATCCGTCCCTATCGCGCCAGGCGCGCGCCGCCCGCGCCGGCCGCCTGCGCCAGGCGGGAGCGACGCGGGCATGCTTTACTCGCTCTACTCGGCCGTTTTCAGGGGCAACGCGCCGAACTGTTTGACTTCGCCGGCCTGGAACCGCATCAGCACCGCCTCCTTGCCGGCTTTTTGGGCGTCCTCGATAACCTTCTTGAGGGCGTTCGGCGAGGTCGCCGGCGCGCCGTCCACTTCGAGAATCACCATTCCGGTTCTGAGCCCCGCCGTCTCGGCCGGGCTGCCGCGGCGCACGCCGGTGACGACGACGCCGCGCACGTCTTCGGGAATGCGGAACTGCTGGCGCAACGGACCGTTGAGCTCCGAAACCCTGAGTCCGAGATCGGTCGACAGGCTGTCCTCGCCGCCGCGCGGTTCCGGCCGGTTCGCGGCGGCCGGCGATTCGTCGCGCGAGCCGAGGGTGACGGTCAAGGTCCGCTCTGAACCGTCGCGCAGCACCCGAACCTTCACCTTCTGGCCGGGGGGCAACGCCGCGACGCTGCGCGTGAGATCGCGCGGATCGGCGATCTCCTTGCCCTCAAGCGCCAGCACGAGGTCGCCGCTGCGGAAGCCCGCGCGCTCGGCCGGCGTGTCGGGGATGACTTCGGCGACGAGCGCGCCTTTCGCCTCCTTGCGGCCGAGAGCGGCGGCGATCTCCGTCGTCACCGGCTGAATCGACACGCCGAGCCAGCCGCGCACGACCGAGCCGTTCCGGATGAGCTGCGCCACCGTCTCCTTGGCCACGCGCGCCGGGATGGCGAAGCCGATGCCCATATTGCCGCCGTTCGTCGAATAGATGGCCGTGTTCACGCCCACGACCCGTCCCTTGAGATCGAAGGTGGGCCCGCCGGAATTGCCGCGATTGATCGGCGCGTCGATCTGGATGAAGTCGACATAGGTCGCGTCGCGCCCTTCCCCGCCGATGGCCGAAACGATGCCCGCCGTCACCGTGCCCGAAAGGCCGAACGGGTTGCCGACCGCGACGACCCAGTCGCCGACGCGCAGATTCACGTCCTCAGCGAATTTCACGAAGGGCTGATTCTTCGGCGGATCGACCTTCAGCACGGCGAGATCGGTGAGCGGGTCGGCGCCGACCAGCTCCGCCGAGAGGACCGCGCCGTCGTTGAGGCGCACCTGTATGCGGTCGGCGCCGTCGATCACATGGTTGTTGGTGACGATATGGCCTTCGCCGTCCACGAAGAAGCCGGAGCCCTGGGCCTGCATGCGCTCGGTTCCTTCCTCGCCGAAAGGCGAGCCGAAGAAATCGTCGGGATCGCCGAACCGGAAGCGGAAAAACTCCTCGAGCTGGCTGGGCAGCTGCGGACGCTGGACCTCGCGCTCGACGAGCACGCTCACGACCGCAGGGCGGACGCGCTCGACGAGATCAGCGAAGGACAGCGTGCCGTCTGCCGCGACGGGCGGGGCGAGCAACCGGGGCGCCTGCTGGGCCTCGGCCGTCATGCTGATCACGCCGAGCGCCGCGACGACGCCCGCCGCCGCGCCGATCGCGCCCGCCCTGAGGGCGCCGGTTCCGGATTTTTTCGATACGCTCATAAGTCCTGCATCCTCTTGCCGCGCCCCCGTCCAGGGTCGCTGTTTCGGGAATCGGCCTGCGATTCGATTTTCCTGTTCGTCGGAACTATTTAGGGCCCGACCAAGGCGGAAGCGAGCCCGGCGGATTAAAAATCGTTAAACGAATCAGGCGAGCCGCGAGACGATTTTCACGCCGTCCGCGAGCATTCTGTTGACCGGGCATCGGTCGGCGATCTCAAGCAGCCGCGCGCGCTTCTCCTCGTCGAGTTCAGGGCCTTCCGCGGCGACCGTTTTTTCGAGCGTGCGCGCAAGGTGCGCCCCCTCGCCTTCGGCTCGCTTGACGGTCACCTTCAGGGTTTCCAGCTCCCAGCCTTTCCGCTCCGCATACATGCGCAGGGTGATGGCCGAGCAAGCGGCGAGCGCCGCCTCGACGAGGCGCGTAGGGTTGGGGCCGAGCCCATCGCCGCCGTCTTCCTCGTCCGCGTCCACGACGAATTTGTGCCCGCCCGCCGAGGCGGCCGTCGCATAGCGGCGTTCGGCGATCAGCACGGCCTCGCCGCCGTCGAGCCCGTCCGCGCGGCGCATTTCCAGCCTGTCGCTTTCGTCTGCGTCCGACGCCACGCCCGGCAGATAGCGGCTCGCCCAGGCGGCGATGACGGCGCCGGCGTAGCGGGCGTCCCTCGGATCGCGCAGCAGGTGATCGGCCCTGTCGAGACTGACGAAGCTCTTGGGATGCTTCGCGGCGAGAAAGATCTTCGTGGCGTTCTCCACCCCGACGATCTCGTCCAGCGGCGAATGCAGGACGAGCATCGGCTTCTTGAGCGCGGCCGCGGCGGCGAGCACCCTGTCGCGGTCCAGGTCGTCGAGGAACTGCTTTTTGATCGTGAACGGACGACCCGCCAGCGAAACGGTGGCGTAGCCGTTCTTTTCGATTTCTTCGCGCTTCTCCTCGATATGCCGCGCCACATGGGCGGATTCGGCCGGCGCGGCGATGACGGCGACGCCCTTTGTTTCGGGAATCCGCGTCGCCGCGACGATCGCCGCGGCGCCGCCGAGCGAATGGCCGATGACGACCGACGGCGCTTCGAACTCTCGGCGCAGGAAGTCCGCCGCTTTCAGCAGATCCTCCACATTGGAGGAGAAATTGGTGTTGGCGAAATCGCCTTCCGAAGCACCAAGGCCGGTGAAATCGAAACGCAGCACGGCGAAGCCTTCGGCGCGCAGCGCGCGGGCGATTTCGCGCGCCGCCTTGATGTCCTTGGTGCAGGAGAAGCAGTGCGCGAACAGGGCGAAAGCCCGCGGCTTGCCTGAAGGCAGCTCCAGAGCGGCGGCGAGCCGGGCGTCCTGCGAGCCGTCGAACTCGATCTTCCTTGTCGATTCGGGCACGGATGGCCTCCCTTTCCGCTATCCCGATAGTACGCGCCGCAACGGACGGCGTCATCCCGGCTCAGGCGCTTTCTCAATCAAGCGTCCGTCGAAATCGCGTGAGCGCCGCGACGGCCAGGACCGCGAAAATGACGGCGAGCGGAACGAGATCGCCCGTGATGTCGGCGAGACCTGCGCCTTTGAGCATCACCTCGCGCACGATGCGTAAAAAATGCGTGATCGGCAGGCATTGCCCGATCGCCTGCGCCCAGCCCGGCATCGCCGCGAAGGGAAACATGAAGCCCGAGAGCAGGATCGACGGCAGGAAGACGAAGAAAGTCATCTGCATCGCCTGCATCTGGGTCTTGGCGACGGTGGAGATCATGTAGCCCAGCATCAGATTGGTGAAAATGAACAGCGCCGCCGCCAGCGCGAAGGCGCCGGGCGCGCCTTCGAAAGGAATGCGGAAGACATGGGCCGCCGCGCCGAGCACGATGGCCGTCTGAATGACCCCGACGAGAATGTAGGGCGTCGTCTTGCCGATCATCACCTCGACGGGAAGGACGGGCGTGGAAAGCAGCGCCTCGATAGTGCCGCGCTCGTTCTCCCGGGTGAGCGCGATCGACGTTATCATGATGAGCGTCATCGTCAGGATGACGCCGAGCAGCCCGGGCACGATGTTGAATGCGGTCACCCCGGCGGGATTATATCGGCGATGCACGATGATCTCGAACGGCGCCGGCGCGCCCCTGAGCCGCGTCGGCAGACGATCGAGCTCCGGCGCGAAGGCGCGCGCGGCGATCTCGCGGGCCGCCGCGATGGCGCCGCTTGAGGCCACAGGGTCGGTCGCATCGGCGGCGAACAGGATCTCCGGCCGCGCGCCGCGCACGAAATCGCGCTCGAAATTCTCCGGCACGACGATCAGGAAGGAAATCTTTCCCGCCCGAAGCAGGCGCTCGCCCTCGCCTTCGCGGCGCGCGATCGTCACGATGTCGACATAAGCGGACTGCCGCAGCGAGGCGAGAAAACTGCGCGTGAGCGGGCCGTCGTCCTTGAGCTCGACCGCCGTCGGCAGATGGCGCGGGTCGGTGTCGATGGCGAAGCCGAACAGCGCGAGCTGCATGATCGGCACCATGATCATAATGGCGAAGGTGAGCCGGTCGCGCCGCATCTGCACCAGCTCCTTCGCGAAGACGGCGAGGATGCGGGAAAGCGAAATCACGGCCCCGCCCCGTTGAAGTTGTCGGCGACTTCGCTCATCAGAAAGATGAACGCTTCTTCAAGGCCCGGCTCGAAACGATCGGCGCGCCCGCCTTCAAGGCCGCGGATGCGTTCGACGGCGCGCGCGAGCGCGCGGACGTCCCGCCCGCAGACGTGAATGACGACGCCGAAGCGCGCGAGCACCTCGACGCCCGGCGCGCCTTTGAGCCGGCGTTCGGCCTCGTCGAGGTCGTCGGCATGGACCTTGAAGCCTTTGAGCCCGACCTGAGAAGGAATATCCCTGCTCGGCGCGTCGATCAGTTTCTTTCCGTAAGCGATATAGGCGATCCGGTCGCACTGAACCGCCTCGTCCATGTAGTGAGTTGATACGAGCGTCGTCACGCCCTGCGCCGCATATTGACGAATCGCATCCCAGAAATCACGGCGCGCTTTCGGGTCGACGCCGGCCGTCGGTTCGTCGAGCAGCAGAAGCTCCGGCTCGTGGATCATGCAGGCGGCGAGCGCGAGGCGCTGTTTCCAGCCGCCGGAGAGCCGTCCGGCGAGCTGTTTCGCGCGCCCTGACAGGCCCAGTTCGGCGAGCGCGGCGTCGACCCGCCGGCGCCCGCGATCCATGCCGTAGAGCCGTACGAAAAATTCGAGATTCTCGCGGATCGAAAGGTCTTCGTACAGCGAGAAGCGCTGCGTCATGTAGCCGACCCGCGCCTTGATCTTGCGGCTTTCCGCGAGCACGTCATAGCCGAGGCAGGTTCCTGATCCCGCGTCCGGCCTCAGCAGGCCGCAGACCATGCGGATGGTCGTCGTCTTGCCCGAGCCGTTGGGCCCGAGAAAGCCGTAGATGAGCCCCCTGGGCGCCGCGAGATCGAAATGATCGACGACCGTTTTGTCGCCGAAGCGTTTCGTCAGCCCCCTGACGTCGATGACGAGCTCGCGGTCAGCCATGGCCGGGCGCCTTGACGTCCACCGGCAGGCCGGGCCGCAGCCCCTGCGGTTCGAGCGGGCGAGCCTCTATCAGGAACATGAGCTTTTCGCGCTCCTTGAGGCTGTAGATCACCGGCGGAGTGAACTGCGGCTGCGTCGCAATGAAGATGATCCGTGCACGGCGCTCCGCAACGCAACCGTCGCAGGAAAAGGCCACCTCGTCGCCCGGCGCGAAGGATGCGAGCATCGGCTCCGGCGCAAAGAAGCGGATCTTAACGTTCTCCGGCGGCAGCAACGCGACCACCGGATCGCCGGCGGCGACGACTTCGCCGACGCGGCGATAGACGCGCTCGATGCGCCCCGCCGCAGGCGCATGAACGGCGAGATCGGCGAGCCGCCGGCGGGCGAGGTCGGCCTCCGATTCGGCCGATCGCCATTCCCGCCGCGCCGCTTCGCGTTCGGCGAGCGCGCGTTCGAGCCGCGCCGTCGCCGCCTCGTAACGGGCGCGCTCGTCGTCGAGGCGCGCCTCGGAGACGAAGCCGTCCTCATGCAGCGCTTTCGCGCGCGCATAGGCGTCGCGGGCGCGCGCGAACTCGGCCTGCGCCTCGGCGACCGCCTGATCGAGCACGCCGGATTCGGCCGCGCGCGTCTCGGCCGCGGCGGCGGCCGCCGCCGCGCGCGCGGCCGCATAAGCCATGCGCGCCGGATCGAGACGGAACAGGAGATCGCCCGAAGCGACGCCGTCGCCTTCCGTCACGGCGAGCTCGGAGACCACGCCGGCCTCCTGCGGGGCCATATACAGATAATCCGCTTCGACATAGCCCGACAGCGCGCGCGGCTGTTCCTGCGCGCAGGACGCCGCCAGCGCCGCCGCGAGCGCATATGCGAGCCGGACCGTCACGCCGCCTGCGCCCTGAGGCCGCGCATCAGGAGATCGACATGCGCGCGCGCTCTTTCCGCTGGCGGCGCGTCTCCTGTCTCGCCGCCCAGCACATGCGTCCACATGGCGTGAATGAGGATCGGTCCGATCATGGCGCGCGCGGCCGTGGTCGGATCGACGGGCCGGAACGCGCCTTTCTCGATCCCGGCGGCGAGCAACGCGGAAAAGGCGGCGAGCCCCTCCTCCACCACGTTCTTGCGATAATGGACGCCGATCTCCGGAAAACGTCCGCTTACGGACAGAACGAGTCGCGGCACGGCGAAGACGCGCGGGTTTTCGATGAGCGTCATCATCGCCGCCACGATGGCGCCGAGCGTCGCGACCGGATCGTCGCCTCCGGCCTCGGCGAGCGCGCGCATCCGCCGCGCCACCGGCGCGATCTCGCGCTCCACGAGGCCGCGCAGGATCTCCTCCTTGCTGTCGAAATAGAGATAGACGCCGGCCTTGGAGATGCCCGCCCGCGCGGCGACGTCTTCGACGCGGGTGGCGTCGAACCCGCGCTCGTCGAACTCCGCCAGCGCCGCGTCGAGGATCTCGTCGGGGCGCTCCTCGGCGCGCCGGCGCCAGCGCGGCCGCCGCGTCCCGGTTCTTTCTCCGGCCCGTTCTTCCCTGCTCCGCCTGGCCGCGCCCATCGTTGGTCGCGCCTTTCGCGCCAGAAACTAACTGACTGGTAAGTTAGTTTCTGGCGGCGCGCGCGTCAAGCCCGGCCGGCGAGGGGCGCCGACGGCGCGTCATGGCCGGATGGCCGGTCGGCCGCCCGCGACGGGCGCAGCCGGCTCCGCCGGCAGGATTTCAGCAAATCACGCCGACAGGGCCGCGGCGTGGGCACGCTCGCGCAGCACGCCGAGTTCGTCGCCCGGCAGCAGGGGCGCGGCGATGTCGACGGCCGTCTCCATATGCCGGCGCGCGGCGGCGCGATCCTCGCCTTCGGCGGCCCGGATCTCGACGACGAGGTCGCTCAGATAGCGGCGCGTTTCCGCGACGGCGTCCTCGACGACGCCCGCCGCTGCGGGCGCGCGATGGAGCCGCCTGGCCAGACCCGGCGCAGCCGCGAGAAACTGCGCCGCCTCCCGCGCGGCTGAGACCGCTTGGGCCGGCAACGGCCGCGCATAGTCCGGCCTGAGCGCCATCAACCGGCTCGCGCCGCCGGCGTGACGCACCGGCATCGCGCGCCGCAGGGCGGTGAGCGACTGCTCGGCGAAGCGCGCGAGCGCCTCGCCGGCGATGTCGCGGCAGGCTTCGACGCGGTTAAGCGTGACCATGTCCTCGCCCGCGCGCGCCTCGGCGGCGAGCCCCTCGGCGAAATCCGCGAAATGCCGGAGCCGCAGGCCGGCGTCGTCGGCGTCGAACGGCCCGTTCGCGTCACGTTCGAGCCCGCGCGCCGCGACTTCGAGATCGTCGAAAAGCGTCTCGATGACGACGCCCGCCTCGTCCGCGAAATCGCCGAGCGCCGGATCGCGCGCGCGCGCCAGATGGTAATAGACGGAAAGCGCGCGCCACGGCGTCTCCATCCGCGCCGTCAGCACAAGGAGCAGGTAGGGCGCGCTCCCCGCGTCGGCCGCGCGCGCCGCCGCATAGAGCCGGCGAACCTCGAAAACGTCCTCTTCCGTCAGCGCGGCGACCGGCTTGGGGAACGTCTCCTGCAGCGCCCGTATCGGTCCGGCGGCGGCGAGAATCCGCCCGAGCTCGGCGAAATCCTCGAACCGTCCGGCCCCGCCCAGCCGCGCGATCAGATCGGCGCGCAGTCCCGGCTCCTGCCCGGCCCGCGCCGCGAGCCGTCCGATGTTGCGCGCCGCCGCGTCGAACATCGCCGCTTCGAGCCCGTCCGTCGACCGCGCGCCTTCGACGTAAGCCTGGTCGAGGGCCGCCGCCGCCCGCGCCGTCTCGGCGCAGGCCGGGTCGCTCATGACGAGATCCCAGATCGGATTGATCGACTCCCGCGCGATCCGCGCCGGCCGCTTTCGGCCCGCGCGATGGCCGACGAAGAGATCCTCCGCCGGCGTGAAAAAGCGTCGCTTGGCCGTGGGGGGGCGCTTCGGAAACGCCGCTTCCTGCGCCTGCAGCCGCCGGCGCAAATCATCGAGCAGCGCGTCATGGGGCAGGCCGCGCCCGCCGCGCGCCCGGTCATGCTCGAGCGCGGCGAACAGGCGCGCCGCCGTCGCGTCGGGCAAGGCGCCGAGGAATTTCAGCAAACGGGCGCGCTTTTCGGGCGGGAGCTGCAATGGAACCGGCCGGGGCTTCAACAACTACGTCTTCCTTCACCAGACAGTGTAGGCGCGCCCGCCGGCGATGACCAGCGCCGCAAAGGGGGCGGCTCGGACGGATCGGGCCGGTCCGGATGCTCCGTTAACGCATTCTCCGGACGCGGCCGAATTAACGTCGTGTTCAGCCAATCCGGTTAAGGAAAGCTTCAGGGGGGAGGGAGAAGCCGACAACAATCCGCGGAATGACCACGCCTGACGCCATCGCGCTCGCCTATCGCGAAACGGGGGAAATCGCCGCCCGCGAGTACCCCTTGCGCATGGCCGTCAACGCCGGCGTCGCCACTCTGGTCGCCCTTTTCGGCTATCCGCTCTTCGCGATCGTCTGGTGGCTCGCCATCGGGACGGCGGCGGCGCTGCAGTTTCTGGCGTACCGGCGCTATTTCCGCGCCCCTCGCGCCAGCCTTTCGCGCCGGGCGACGCTCGGTTTTGCCGCCTTGAACGTTCTGAACTCCGCCATATTCCTCGCGCCGGCCTGGATTGTGGTGGAGCTCGACTCCGCCGCAGGCTATTTCGGCGCGGCCTGCCTGTTCGCCGGCGCGCTCATTCACGTCACCGTCCACAACGCCAACACGTTCCTGATCTTCGCCTCGACGGCCGGCCCGATCGTGATCGCCTTCATCGCCATGAGCGCGCTCCTCTCCTACCGGACCCACGACCTTCTGCCCCTGCTGACGGTCGGCGTCTTCATGTGGGCGCTCGTGGCGTCTTATCTCGGCCGACGCAAGAACATCAGCACGCTCAACGAAATGACGGCGGCCGCCCTGAAGGGGCGCGCGGCCGCGCAGCAGGCGAGCAAGGCGAAGTCCCAGTTCCTCGCCAAGATGAGCCACGAGTTCCGCACGCCCCTCAACGGCGTGCTCGGCATGGCGCAGGCCCTTCGCGACACCGAGCTGAACCCTGCCCAGCGCACCCAGGTGGAGACGATAATCCATTCCGGCGACTCGCTGCTGTCGCTGCTCAACGAAGTGCTGGACTACTCTCAGATCGAGTCGGGCGAGCTGATCCTGGAGCCGCGCGAAACCGACCTCGCCGCTCTCGTCCGCAACTCGGCCGCGCTGCATCGAGACGCCGCGGCGCGCAAGAACGTGACGCTGTCGCTCGACGTCGAGCAGCTCGAAGAGCCGCGTCTGTTGCTCGACGCGCCGCGACTCGTCCAGTGCCTAAACAATCTCATCTCGAACGCCGTGAAGTTCACCGACAGCGGCGCCGTGCTGATCAAGGCGGCCTCGCGCCGCTGCGAGGATCGCGCCGATACGGCCAAAGTCAGCCTCATGGTGAGCGACACCGGCGTCGGCATGAGCGATGAGGAGCGCGCGCGCGTGTTCGCCGCTTTCGAACAGGGCGACAACTCCATCACCCGCCGTCATGGGGGCGCAGGGCTGGGCCTGGCGGTGAGCCTCGGCATCGTGCGCGCGATGGACGGGACCCTCGCCGTCGATTCGAAGCCCGGCGCGGGAACCGCCTTCACCTTGCGCTTCGACGCGCCGATCTGCGCCGGCGCAGGCTCGCCCGCCGTCAGGCGCGCGCCGGCGGATTCTCCCGCGGCCGACGCCCCAGAAACGACGCGCGGCGAGGCGCCGCTTTCCGGCGCGCGCGTGCTGCTCGTCGAGGACAACATCGTCAACAGGCAGGTCGTCGGCGCCCTGCTCCGCCCCCTGAACGTCGACGTCACGGAAGCCGAAAACGGCGCGGAAGCGCTGCAGCGGCTGGCCGCCGAGCGATTCGACATCGTCCTCATGGATCTGCACATGCCGGTGATGGACGGCCTGACCGCGACCCGGGAGATCCGGCATTCCGGCGCGGCCTGGGCGTCGGTGCCGGTGATCGCCATCACCGCCGCCGCCTCCGAGGAGGATCGCCGCGCCTGCTTCGCCGCCGGGATCAACGACTTCCTGCCCAAGCCGGTCAAGGCGGATCTGCTCGCCAGTTCGATCGGCCGCTTCCTGCGCGCGGCGACGGGGCCGGAACGTCCCGCCTTCGCCGGATAACGCGACGGGATTAACCGGACCGACTTCATTTCCGGCGAAAATCGCTTATCTCATGAATGCGCGCCGTCCCTTCAGACGGCGCGCGGCCTATGACGGTCGTCTTTGGGTCCAAGCAGAACAGCGAAGGAACGCAAGAGCGGTGGCCAGAGACCCTTATACGGTGCTGGGCGTGTCGCGGTCGGCCAGCGACGCCGAGATCCGCGCGGCTTTCCGCAAGCTCGCCAAGCAGCATCATCCGGACCGCAATCCCGGCGACAAGAAGGCCGAAGAGCGGTTCAAGGAGATTTCCGCCGCCTTCGACATTCTCGGCGATCCCGAACGGCGCAAGCGTTACGACCAGGGCGAGATCGACGCCGAAGGCCGCGAGCGCGGCTTCCGCCAGTGGAGCCACGCCGGTCCCGGCGCGGAAGGATTCGGCGGTTTCCGCAGCGGTCCGGGCGGACCCGGGGCGGGCGCGTCCTTCGAGGATCTCGGCGACATCTTCGCCGATCTGTTCGGCGCCGGCCGGCGCGGCGGCTTCGCGAGCGGGAGCGGTTATTCCAGCGCCGGCTTCGGCCGCGGGCGCGACCTGCGCTACCGGCTCGAGGTCGATTTTCTCGACGCGGCCCGCGGCGCGAAGAAGCGCGTCACCATGCCGGACGGCAAGACCTTCGATCTGGCGATCCCCGCCGGCATCAACGACGGCCAGAGCCTGCGCCTGCGCGGCCAGGGCGAACGCGGCCCCAACGGCGCCCACGGCGACGTTTATGTGGAGATCAAGGTCAAGCCGCACCCGATCTTCGAGCGCAAGGAAGGCGACATCTACATGGAAGCCCCGATCACGCTGAAGGAGGCGGTGCTCGGCGGAAAAATCACCGTGCCGACGATCAGCGGCGACGTCTCGCTCGCCGTGCCCAAGGGGTCGAGCTCCGGCGCCGTGCTGCGACTGAAGGGCCGCGGGCTCATCAAGCCGGGCGGCGCGCGCGGCGATCAGTATGTGAAGCTGAAAATCGTGCTGCCCGAAGGCGGCGATCCCGAGCTTGAGGAGTTCGTGCGCCGCTGGAAAGGCGCCGAGCGCCAGAGCCCGCGCAAGCACTTCGCCAAGGCCTGAGAGGCGGCGGGCCGGGCGACGACGAGGCGCTCAGCCGGTTTCCGACAGCGACAGCCGTTCCCCGTCGAAGCCCGTCACCGCACAATACACGCCCCTGGCCTTAAGCCGCGCGCACAGGGCGGCCGCCTTTTCCGCGGATGAGAAGCCGCCGCCGATCAGCCGTAGAAACGTGCCCCGCGCATCAAGCGTGATCTCCGCCAGGCGCGGCTCGAGCAGGCCGAGCTCGTCGGGATTCTCCCGCTGCAGCCTGCGCCAGCCGGCCCGCGCCTCCTCGACGCCGCGATAGGAGGCGAGATGAACGCCGTAAAGGACGCTGGCGAGAGGAATGTCGCTGTCGTCAGCCTCGTTCTCGAACACCGCGTCTTCGGCCGAAGCGAACGACGGCTGAACGAGCCGCGGAGAAGGATCCACCGGCACCGGCGCGCCGGCCAGCGCCGTGCGGGCTTCCGGCGCGGCGATGACGTTTTTCGCCTGCGACTGCGGCCTCGCAGGCGGCGCAGCGGGGGGTTCTTTCTCGGACGCTTCGTCGGCGGCGGCCGAGGCGGCCTGCTCCGCCTCCCTGGCGGCCGCCTCCAGCGCAGCGAGTTTCCGGGACAGGCGCGCGTTCTCCTCGGTCAGGCGCGCCACCTCGGCCTCGAGTTCGGCCGTGCGCGCGAACGCCCAGTTTATTTCATCCACGGAATCGCCGGTCACGTCCGGGGCGTCGTCGCCCCTGAGGCTCGCGCAGGCCGACAGAACCAACGCCGCGCCGGCGATCGCGGCCCGCCCCAACAGACGCGAGGTCGAGCCGCCATCCATCTTGCGCCCTGCAGCGGAGTGTCGCATGAGCCTCTCCAGCGAGCCTCGCCCGCGCCGATCAAGCAATCTTATCCCAGAGTCCCTTGTCCCAGAGTTCCGCCGATGTCGCCAGTCAGCCATGATTCTCAAATGGGCGTCGTGCGCAACGTCCGCGCCCTGCGGACGAGGATCGCCGCCTGGCGGGCGAAGGGGCTCGCCGTCGGCTTCGTTCCGACCATGGGGGCGTTGCATGAAGGGCATATATCCCTCGTGAAGACCGCCTGCAATCTCGCCGACCGCGCGGTGGCGAGCATTTTCGTGAACCCCAGGCAATTCGCGGCCCATGAGGATCTGGCGACCTATCCGCGCAACGAAGCGGCCGATCTCGAGCGACTGCAGGCGGCCGGCTGCCATCTCGCCTATCTGCCTTCCCCCGAGGAGATGTATCCGCCCGGATTCGAGACCAGCGTGACGCCCGGGCCCCTCGGGCGCGCGCTCGAAGGGGAGGCCCGGCCGCATTTCTTCGGCGGCGTGGCCACCGTCGTATGCAAGCTGTTCAATCAGGTCAGACCCGATATCGCCGTTTTCGGCGAGAAGGACTACCAGCAGCTCCTGGTCGTACGCCAAATGGTCCGCGATCTCGACATGCCGGTCGAGATCGTCGGCGCGCCGATCGTGCGCGAGCCTGACGGACTCGCCATGTCGTCGCGCAACGCCTATCTGTCCGTAGACGAACGAAAGATCGCCGGCCGGCTGAACGGCGCGCTCAGGGCGGCGGCCGAGCGGCTGGCGCAGGGCGCGCCCGTCGCAGAGGCGATGGAAGAAGCGCGCGCCGCGCTGCGGGAAGCCGGATTCGACGGGATCGATTATGTCGAGACGCGCGCCGCTGCGGATCTTTCCCCGCTCGAACCCGGACCGCTCGCGCCCGGCGCGCGCGCGCGCGTGCTCGCCGCCGTCCGCATCGGCCGCACGCGCCTTATCGACAACTGGCCGGCGGAGCGGAAGAGCTAGACGTCCGAGCCCGCCACGCGCGCCGCGGCGGCCGCGAAGGCGGCAAGCTCGCCGCGAACGAGCGCGCCGTCGCCGTTGCGGTCAGCCGCGGAAAAGCGCGCCGCGCTCTCGCCGACGAACTCGTCGCGCGACAGGCGCATATCCTCGCCCGCCGCAGCATAGAACTCCGCCCGCGCCACGGCGTCGATGCGGATGCGCTCGGCCGTGGTAAGGCCGCCGCGTGCGGGCGCCGGCAGCGCGATCGTGTCGGCTTCGCCCGCGATCTCGAGGGCGAGAAAGCCGTTGAAGCGCGCAAGCTCGGCGACGACGACCGCGAGTGAGGCGTATTCGTCCGCATCGAGATCGCCGGACCGGTCGAGATCGGCGCGCTGGAAGACCTGCGCGGCGTGCGCGCGCGCCTCCGCCTCGCTGAGCCGTTCGAGCGTCCCGCCATAGGCGGGCCGTTCCTCAAAGCCCGACCCGGAGGCGAGGGCAGCCCCCACGCCGACGGCGAGAACGGCGACGGCGGGCGCGGCGAAAGCGGCGACGAGGTCACGGATCGGCATGGCGCAATCTCCTCGATTCCATTGAGGAGATGGTGGCCGCCTTTCGCGGCGCCATAAGGCTGGAATCAAGACCTTGTGAGGGCGATCGGGGCGGGATTCGGGCGCGGGCGCCCCAATGCCGTCATCGCAACGCCGGCGCGCCGGCCGCGGCCAGCACGTAACCAGCGCCGTAAAGCGCCGCCGCATCGTCGACGATGAGCCGGACCGGCACGTCCTCGACATATTCGCGCTGGCGCGCCTTGTCGAGAAAACACGCGACGAACCGCGTCCGCCTGAAGAAATCCCGGATCTTCGGCAGGATGCCGCCCCCCAGGATGACGCCGCCGCGCGCGCCGCAGCCGAGCACCGCGTCGCCGGCCGCGCGCCCCAGAAGCTCGCAGAAAAGCTCGACCGTTCTGACCGCGCGCGCGTCAGAGCCGGCAAGAGCGGCCTGCGTGACGTCGTCGGGCGAGTCGAACGCCGGCGCGTCGCCGGCGAGCGCCGACAGCGCGCGGTAAAGATTGACGATGCCGGGGCCCGACACCGCCCGCTCGACGAACACCCGCGGCGCGGCGCGCGCAAGCTCGGCGAACACCGCCAGTTCTTCCTCCGTACCCGGAGAGACGCCGACATGCCCCCCTTCGGTCGCCACCACCCGGTGCGCGCCGTCGACGGGCACGACTAGCGCCTGGCCGAAGCCCGTGCCGGGGCCGAGCACCACGCGCGGCGCGGACGGATCGCCCGCGCCTGCCCGGACGACCTCGAACCCTTTTTCCGGCAGATGCAGCGCGCCGGCGGCGAGCGCATAAAAATCGTTCACGACATGAAGCGTTTCGAGCGACAGAGCCGCCTTCGTTTCGCTCACCGGCAGCGTCCAGGGAGAATTGGTGAAATCGACGACGTCGTCGATCACCGGCCCCGCCACTGCGAAGCAGGCGCGCCGCGGCTTCGTTCCAACCGCATCGAGAAAAGCCTTCGCGGCGTCGATCAGCGTCGGGAACTCCGCCGCGCGATAGCCGCGCTTTTCGCGGATCGAAACCTTTCCGTCCGTATAGGATGCAAGGGCGAAGCGCGCATTGGTGCCGCCCATATCGGCGACCAGCATTTCTCCGTTCATGACGCGCCGCCCGCCTTCGCCCCGAGGCGCTCTTCAAGGCGGAAGGTCATCGCTCCCTCCTCGGCGCCGCCGACCAGCGCGCGCATGCCTGCGAACAGCTCGCGGCCCGCGCCCCAATGCTCGCCCGACAGATCCGCTTTCGCCGGCGCGCGCGCGGCGAGCTCTTCCTCGTCCAGCATCGCAGAGAGCTCGCCCGTTTCCGCATCGAGCCGGATGACGTCGCCGTCGCGGATCTTTGCGATCGCGCCGCCGTCGAGCGCTTCCGGCGTCAGGTGAATGGCCGCCGGCACCTTGCCGCTCGCCCCCGACATGCGCCCGTCGGTCACGAGGGCGACCCTGTAGCCCTTGTCCTGAAGCACGCCGAGCGGCGGGGTGAGCTTGTGCAGCTCCGGCATCCCGTTCGCCTTCGGGCCCTGAAAGGGGACGACCGCGACGAAATCGCGATTGAGCTCGCCGGCCTTGAACCGGTCCATCAGCTCCTTCTGGCTGCGAAAGACGATCGCCGGCGCCTCGATCGTGCGGCGGTTCTCTTTCACGGCGGAGACCTTGATGACGGCGCGGCCGAGATTGCCTTCGAGCAGGACGAGCCCGCCCGTCTTCGAGAACGGATCGACCGCCGGGCGCAAAATCTCTTCATCGGCCGAAGCGGCCGGCGGCGCGCGCCAGGCGAGCCGGCCGTCGTCGAGCCAGGCCTCTTCGGCGTAGCGGGAAAGCCCCTCGCCCATGGCGGTCTTCACGTCCTCATGCAGGAGGCCGGCGTCGATCAGCTCGCGGATCACGAAGGCGAGCCCGCCCGCCGCCTGGAACTGGTTCACGTCGGCGCGCCCGTTGGGATAGACGCGCGCGAGCAGGGGCGTGACCTTCGACAGGTCGCTGAAATCGGTCCAGTCGATCAGTACGCCGACCGCGCGCGCCATCGCGATGAGATGGATCGTGTGGTTGGTGGAGCCGCCGGTCGCGTGCAGGCCGATGACGGCGTTGACGATGGCGCGCTCGTCCACGATGTCGCAGAAGGGAATGTATTCGTCTGCGAGCGCGGTGATGGAGGCGACACGGCGCGCCGTCTCGGCCACGAAGGCCTCGCGTAGCGGCGTGCCCGGATTGACGAAGGCCGAGCCCGGCAGATGCAGGCCCATGATCTCCATCATCATCTGATTGGAGTTGGCGGTGCCGTAGAACGTGCAGGTGCCCGGCGAGTGATAGCTCGCGCTTTCGGCGGCCAGCAGTTCATCCCGGCCGATCTTGCCTTCGGCGTAGAGCTGGCGCACCCGCGCCTTTTCGTCATTGGTGATGCCTGACGGCATCGGTCCGGCCGGCAGGAACATCACCGGCATCCAGCCGAAACGCGCCGCGCCGATGAACAGTCCGGGCACGATCTTGTCGCAGACCCCGAGCATCAGCGCCCCGTCATACACGTCATGCGACAGCGAGACGGCCGTCGCCAGCGCGATCACGTCGCGCGAGAACAGCGACAGGTCCATGCCCGCCTGCCCCTGCGTGACGCCGTCGCACATGGCCGGCACGCCGCCGGCGACCTGCGCCGTCGCGCCGAGCTCGCGCAGCGCGGCCTTGATGCGATCCGGATAGTCCTTCAGCGGCTGATGCGCCGACAGCATGTCGTTATAGGCGGTGACGATCCCGATATTCGGCCCGTCGCCCCTGGCGAGCGCCTTCTTCTCCTCGGCGCCGCAGGCCGCGGCCGCATGGGCGAGATTGCCGCAGGAGACCGCGCGCCGGCGCGGCTCCCTGCCGGCGGCTTGGCGCATCTGCGCGAGATAGGCCGCCCGGGTTCGACGGCTGCGCTCGACGATGCGCGCCGTCACGGCTTCGACGGTCTTGTTCAGCTTCGGCATGGCGTTCCGTCCTTGGCGTGCGAAAAAGGGCGCCTCAGGTTTCGTCGAACCACTCCCGCCCGTCGCGGTCAAGCAGCATGGCCGACTGCGCCGGCCCGTCCGAGCCCGCCGTGTAGGGATAAAGCTTCACCGCCTCGTCCGACCATGCCTGCAATATGTCGTCGACCCAGGCCCACGCGGCCTCCACCTCGTCGCGCCGCATGAACAGCGCGAGATCGCCGCGCACCACCGCCATCAGCAGGCGCTCATAGGCGTCCGGATAGCGCCTGGTGAAAGTCTCGGCGTAGCTCAGATTGAGCGGCACGTATTTGAGACGCATGCCGCCGGGGCCCGGATCCTTCGTCATCAGCATCAGCTTGACGCCTTCGTCCGGCTGCAGACGGATGACAAGGCGAACGGGATGCAGCGCGCCCGCCTCCGGCCCGACGATCGAATGGGCGACATTCTTGAACTGGATGACGATGTCGGAGCGCCGGGCGCTCATGCGCTTGCCGGTGCGCAGATAGAACGGCACGCCCGCCCAGCGCCAGTTGTCGATATGCGCCTTGAGGGCGACGAAAGTCTCGGTGTCGCTCTTGCGGCCGAGCTCCTCCTCGTAGCCCGGCGCGGGCCGGCCGTCGATAACGCCCGCGCGGTATTGGCCGCGTACGGAGTTTTCTTTCACGGTCGCCGCCGTGAAGGGGCGCAGCGCGCGCAGCACCTTGATCTTCTCGTCGCGCACGACGTCCGCGGCGAGTTCGAGCGGCGGCTCCATTGCGACCAGGCAAAGAAGCTGCATCAGATGGTTCTGCACCATGTCGCGCAAGGCGCCGGACTTGTCGTAATAGCTCGCGCGCCCGCCCGCCCCGATCGACTCGTTCACCGAAATCTGCACGTGGTCGATGACGTTGGCGTTCCACAGCGGCTCGAAGATCGCGTTGGCGAAGCGCAGGATCAGCAGGTTCTGGACCGTCTCCTTGCCGAGGTAGTGGTCGATGCGGAAAACCTGCCGCTCCTCGAAGCTCCGGCCCACCGCGTCGTTGATCGCGCGCGCCGAGGCGAGATCGAAGCCGATCGGCTTTTCGAGCACGACGGCGGTCTGCGGCGTCTTCAGGCCCGCGCGCGCGATGTTCGCGGCGACGTCGCCGTAAATCGACGGCGGCAGCGCGAAATAGAACATCCGCTTCTTGCCCGACGCGGGATCGAGAAGCGCCGACAGGTCCGCCCAGTTCGAACCCGCATCGCCGGCGTCGAGCTCGCAATAGGCCAGGCGCTCGGCGAACCCTTTCCAGGTTTTTTCGTCAATGGGGTCGTCGGGAAAGAACGCCTGATATTTCTCGCGCGCCATAGCGCGGTATTCGTCGGCGGAAAGCGCCGCGCGGGCCGCGCCGACGATGCGCGAGCTCGCCGGGATCTGGCCGTCGCGCCAGCGGTGATACAGCGCCGGCATCAGCTTGCGCAGGGCGAGATCGCCGGTCGCGCCGAACACCACGCAGTCAAAAGGATCGACGGGTATGAGTTTCGCCATCGTTCGGGCCGTTCGTTTCACAGCTAGGGCGTTTCGCCGGCGCCCCGGCGAAACGACGCCCCGCTTCTATTTGCGTCGCGCCGGCTGATCCAGAGGAATATCGCCCGACGGCGAAATCAGGTGGAAGATTCTCTGCGTAAAAGATTCTGTCCTGAAAAATTTTGCGCGCGCAGGCGAGGCGTGGTGGGCGGTGACGGGTTCGAACCGCCGGCCTACTGGGTGTAAACCAGTCGCTCTTCCAGCTGAGCTAACCGCCCGTCGCGAAGCGCGCCGCTCTCCCTATCGCGCGCCTCAGGCGCCGACAAGGCCGGCGCCCGCGCAAAAGAAAGCCGCCTTCCCGCCCTGCCGGGCCGGAAGGCGGCCTGCCGCAAATCCGAAGATCAGTTGAGCGCGTCTTTCAGGCCTTTGCCCGCCGAAAATTTCGGCTGGATGCTCGCCGGAATCTGGATTGTCTCGCCGGTGCGCGGATTGCGCCCCTCGCGCGCGGCGCGCTTGGCCGCAGAGAACGTGCCGAAGCCGACGAGCCGGACGTCGTCTCCCCGACGCAGCGCCTCGGTGATCGCGTCGAACACCGCGTCAACCGCCCGCGTGGCCTCAGCCTTGCTCATCCCGGCCATGTCCGCCACGCGATCGATGAATTCGTTCTTGTTCATCAGTTCATCCTTTCTGCTGCAATGTCGGGGGATCTCGCTGAACGCTCGGCGGATTATCGCCCGCGCCGTCCGCCGCGCAAAGGGAATCCGGTCCTTTCGCCGGCGCGCGTCAGCGAGCCTTCCTTCAACCTATTGAAATCATTAGCAATTTATTTTTTGTTTTGATTTCGAAACAGTCGCCATTTTTCGTGCTCATGTTCGATGCAGCGGTCGATGAGCAGCCGCCAGACGGGCTCGGCGATTCGTTTCGAAAGGCCTTCGCGCTCGGCCGAAGCCAGAACTTTGGCCACCACGTCCTCGATCCGCCATTCGAGTCGGACTTCGTCCTGACGCTCCTTGATGCGCGCGGCCGCCTCGATATAGCGCTGCCGTTCCGCCACGAGGCGCACCAGCAGCCGGTCGATGCGGTCGATCTCATAGCGCACCTCCTCCATCGCCGCGCAGTCCTCGGGCGGCGTGCGAGGAACGTCGTCGCGGTTTTCGGCCATGGAAACGGCTCCCGGAAAGGCCGCCAGCAAGCGGCGCGGCGCGCGCCTTATGCAGTCTTCCCCGAAACGCCGGCAAGCCCGAGGCGGTCTATCGCCGCGGCCCTGCGGCCGACCGGGCCCGACCGCCGGGCTGGCTGGCGAGCCGCCGCCGCCAGTCTGCGCACTCTTTGCGCATATCCGCCATTGAAGTTGCGCAAATTGTGCGCTATATGAAAGTTCCGTGACACTTTGATAACGGATTTGCGACAGACTGCCGTCATCGAAGCGCCGGGCGAACGAAGTTTCGAGTAGAGGAGGCGTCTATGGCCGTCATTTCAGCGCCCCGCCATGCGGAAGCCAGGCCGCTGGCCGATTTCGCCGCGTTCAGCGCGGCCGCGCTCTATATCGGCATCGGCCTCGTCGCGATGGCGATCGCCCTGCCCGCCGCTTTCGCCACGGCTCAGGCCGTTCCGATGTTCGAAGAATGCTACGAGGCGAGCTGCGCGACGCCCTAGGCGGTCCCGCCGCCGCGACCGGAGCGTTCAAACGCGGCGCCGCAAGCGCCGCGTTTTTCGTCGGCGGCGCGGCCCGTCGGGGCTACCTCCCCTTCGTGCGCGCGATATAGGCGTCGACGCGCGCGGCGAGGAGATCGAGCGGCAGGCCGCCCTCGGTCAGCACCGCGTCGTGGAAAGCGCGGATGTCGAACCGGTCGCCGAGTTCGGCTTCCGCCTTGCGCCGGAGCTCCCAGATCGTCAGCTCGCCCATCTTGTAGGCGAGCGCCTGGCCCGGCCAAGCGATATAGCGGTCGACCTCGGTCTGCACGTTATGCAGCGACAGGGCGGTGTTGGCGGCGAGATAGTCGATCGCCTGCCGACGGCTCCAGCCCTTGGCGTGGACGCCCGTGTCGATGACCAGCCGGCAGGCCCGCCACATCTCGTAGGACAGCCGGCCGAAATGATCGTAAGGCGTCTGATAGATTCCCATCTCGACGCCCAGCTTCTCCGAATAGAGGCCCCAGCCCTCGCCGAAGGCGTGCGGATAGAACTGCTTGCGGAATTCGGGCGCGTTCTCGATCTCCAGCGCGAGCGCGTTCTGCAGGTGATGGCCGGGAACGGCCTCATGCAGCGTGAGCGCCGGCAGCTCGTAGAGCGGGCGCTTGTCGAGGGCGTAGGTGTTCACCCAGTAGGCCCCGCCGCGCGGCGCGTCCGCCGGCGCCGAGACATAGCGCCCCGTCGTGTAGTTGGGCGCGATCTCGGCCGGCACCGGCTCGACCGAATAGGGCTGGCGCGGCAGCTTGCCGAAAAAGCCGGGCAGCCGCCCGTCGATGGTCTTGGCGATCCACGCCGCCTCTTTCAGAAGCGCCTCGGGCGCGTCGGCGTAAAACTGTTCGTCCGTACGCAGAAACTCCTGAAACTCCTCGAACGAACCCTCGAATCCCGACTCGGCGATCGCCGCCTCCATCTCCTTGCGGATGCGCGCGACCTCCTTGAGGCCGATCTGGTGGATTTCCTCGGCCGTCGCGTCGTCGCGCGTCGTGTAATAGCGCACGAGCGCGGCGTAATAGGCTTCGCCGTCCGGCAGGTTGCGCGCGCCGATCTTCTCCGGCGCGTTCGGCAGATATTCCTCCTTCATGAAGGCGAGAACGCGGGCGTAGGCCGGGATCACATGGTTTTCGAGAACCGCCTTTCCTTCCCGCGCGAGCGCAGCGCGCTTGCGCCGGCCGATCGATTCGGGAATCGACGCGAAAGGCCTGTAGAGGGGATGATCCTCCGCCTGCGCCGTCGCCTGCGCTTCGAAGGACGGCAAGATGTAGGGCAGAATCTCCTTCGGCTGCGCGAAGCCTTCGGCGAGGCCGATACGCATGTTCTCGACATTCTGATCGAGATAGCCCGGCAGCGCCCTCAGCCGGGCGAGATAGTTCTCATAGTCCTTCTCGGTACGGAAAGGCGTCGCGCGAACCGCATAGCCGATGTCGGAGTGAAAGCCGGTGTCCGCGAGAAACGGGATGCGCCACATCCGGAACTTCGACAGCGCGATATCGTGCTTCAGAATGAAGCGCAGAATCTCCGCGCTCATCCGCTCGCTTTCCGACACGGCGGAAAGATCGATCGCCTCGAGCCGCGCCATGAAGGCCCGGGCCGCGTCCGCGCGCCGGGCGTGATCTTCCGGCGCGACGGCGGGAACCTTGTCGTCATAACCTTCGACGCCGGCCGCGGTCGCTGCGAACGGGTTCTCGGCCATCTCGTGCGCCCAGTAGTCGTCGAACAGCGCGGCGAGCGCGTCGGACGGCGCGGCGAAAGCCGGTTGCAGAACGACGAAAACCAACGCGAGCGCAAGGCTTGGAATGATGGACGCACGAACCATGTCCGCCTCGGATTGGATACGGAATACGAAAACGGCGCGCATCCTAATGCGCTTTCGGCGAAAGTGAAATCCGCCCCGGCGCGCAGGCGCTCCGCAGGCGCGGACGCGGGGCTCGCCTTTCCGGCCGAGACTCCCTTTACGATCGCCGGCGCGGCGGCGCCCGCCGTTTCTGCTGATCTTCGGGATCTTCGTCCTCGCCCCGGCCATGACCGAGACGGTGACCAACAACGCCGTGGCGGCGCTGCTGACGCCGCTCGTCATCTCGATCGCGGAAAGTCTCGGCATGGACCCGCGCCCGCTGATCGTCGCGGTGATGTTCGGCGCGAGCGCGAGCTTCGCCATGCCCATCGGCTATCAGACCAATACGCTGGTCTATGCGGCGGGCAATTACCGCTTTTCGGACTTCGTGAAGATCGGCCTGCCGATGAACGTCATCGCCGGTCTGGCCAGCAGCGCGGCCGTCTATTTCCTGGTCGGCGTCGCCGGATCGTGAACGGATGCGCGCTTGCGCGCCGCCGGTCGCGGCGTAGGTTCTCCCGCGCAACCAACCCCGAGAGCGAACCTATGCCGCTTCGTTTCATCGCCGCGCTATGCGCCGCCTTCTTCGCCGCCGGCGCGGCGCAGGCGGCCAAGCCCGAAGTCTACACCGGGCTGTTCTCCAATCTCGCGCTCGACGGCTATGACGCCGTGGCCTATTTCGTCCAGGGCGAGCCGGCGAAGGGCTCGGCCGCGTTCAGCCTCGAATACAAAGGCGCACGGTGGCGCTTCGCCTCGGCGGAGAACCTGGAAAGATTCCGCGCCGATCCGGAAGCCTATGCGCCCCGATATGGCGGCTACTGCGCCTGGGCCGTGGCGCAGGGCTATGTCGCGCGCGGAAACCCGAAATACTGGACCATCGTCGAGGGCGGGCTCTATCTCAACTACGACGCCGGCGTGCAGCGCAAATGGGAAGCCGACATCCCCGGCTTCATCGCCAGGGCCGACGCGAACTGGCCGAGCGTGCTTGAATAGGCGCTCTTTCTCTTCCCTTCCCCGCGCGGCGGCCTACATTGCGGCCATGCCCGCGCCCAGAAGCACGCCCCGCAGCCAGTCCCGCAAGCGTCCGACCGTCCAGCCCGCGACCCCTGCCGCCGAGATCAAGGCCGGCGGCTTCGCCGAGGCGCTGGCCCAGTATCACGCCCGCATCGTCGAGACCCGCGGGACATGGACGCCCCACCGGCCCGAACGGCCAGCCGCCAGCGGCAAGTCGCGGCCGCTGCGGGTCGTCTCGGCCTACGAGCCCGCCGGCGACCAGCCGCAGGCGATCGCCGAGCTGGTCGAGGGGATCCGGCGCGGCGAATGGGACCAGGTCCTGCTCGGCGCCACCGGCACCGGCAAGACCTTCACCATGGCCAAGGTCATCGAGGCGCTGCAGCGCCCGGCGCTCATCCTCGCGCACAACAAGACGCTCGCGGCGCAGCTCTACGGCGAGTTCAAGGCGTTCTTCCCCGACAACGCGGTGGAGTATTTCGTCTCCTATTACGACTACTACCAGCCTGAGGCGTATGTTCCGCGCACGGACACCTATATCGAGAAGGAGTCCTCCATCAACGAGCAGATCGACCGGATGCGCCACGCCGCCACCCGGGCGATCCTGGAGCGCGACGACGTCGTCATCGTCGCCTCGGTTTCGTGCATCTACGGCATCGGCTCGGTCGAGACCTACACCGCCATGACCTTCTCGCTGCGGCTCGGCGAGAGCGTGAGCCGCAAGCGGCTGCTCGCCGATCTCGTCGCGCTGCAATACCGGCGCGCGGACGCCGGCTTCGCCCGCGGCTCGTTCCGGGCGCGCGGCGACGTCATCGAGATCTTCCCCGCCCACTATGAGGACCGCGCCTGGCGCGTGTCGCTGTTCGGCGACGAGATCGAGTCGATCGTCGAGTTCGACCCGCTCACCGGTCAGAAGACGGACGATCTCGAGGAGATCACGGTCTACGCCAACTCGCACTATGTGACGCCCCGCCCGACCCTGCAGCAGGCGATCGAAAGCATCAAGCGCGAGCTGAACGAGGTGCTGCCCGTGATGCGCGCGGAGGGCCGCCTGCTCGAGGCCCAGCGGCTCGAACAGCGCGTGCGGTTCGATCTCGAAATGCTCGCCGCCACCGGCGCCTGCGCGGGTATCGAGAACTACTCGCGCTATCTGACGGGCCGCAAGCCGGGCGAGCCCCCGCCGACGCTGTTCGAATATCTGCCCGAAGACGCGCTTCTGTTCGTCGACGAAAGCCACGTCACGATCCCGCAGATCGGCGCCATGTTCCGCGGCGACTTCAACCGCAAGAAGACGCTCGCCGAATACGGCTTCCGCCTGCCCTCCTGCATGGACAACCGCCCGCTCAAATTCGAGGAATGGGAGAAGATGCGCCCGCAGACGGTCTGCGTGTCGGCCACGCCCGGCCCGTGGGAGCTCGCGCAGACCGGCGGGGTCTTCGTCGAGCAGGTGATCCGCCCCACTGGCCTCGTCGATCCGCCGGTCGAGGTGCGCCCCGTCACGGGCGGGAAGACCAATCAGGTCGACGACGTCATCGCCGAGTGCAAGGCGGTCGCGAAGAAGGGCGGGCGCGCGCTCGTCACGGTGCTGACGAAGCGCATGGCCGAGGACCTGACCGAATACATGCACGAGCAGGGCGTGCGGGTGCGCTACATGCACTCCGACATCGACACGATCGAGCGCATCGAGATCATCCGCGACCTCAGGCTCGGCGCGTTCGACGTTCTCGTCGGCATCAACCTGCTGCGCGAGGGGCTCGACATTCCCGAATGCCAGCTCGTGGCGATCCTCGACGCCGACAAGGAAGGCTTCCTGCGCTCGGAGACCTCGCTCATCCAGACCATCGGCCGGGCGGCGCGGAACGTCGACGGGCGGGTCATTCTCTATGCGGACAATGTGACCGGCTCCATGGAGCGGGCGATCGGCGAAACGGAGCGAAGGCGCGAGAAACAGATCGCCCATAACGAGGCCCACGGAATTACGCCCGCCACGGTGAAGGCGAAGATCGCCGACATCGCCCGCGAGCAGGACGAGGGCCGCAAGGCGGCGATGGGCGCCACCTTCGTCGGCCATCGCGGCCTGCCCGGCGCGCCGTCGCCGTCGGGCTTCGCCGAGGACGCCGCCGCCTTCGACGGCGCCGCGCCCGGCCACAATCTGCGCCGGCACATCGAGCATCTGGAAAAGCGGATGCGCGAGGCCGCCGCCAATCTGGAGTTCGAGGAGGCCGCGGCGCTGCGCGACGAGATCCGGCGCCTGGAGGCGGTCGAGCTCGCCGTCGCCGACGATCCCTTCGCCCGCCAGGCGGACATCGAGGCGCAAGCGGGCGGCGCGCCCGCCTCCCGCGTCAGGAAGTCGGAAGGGACGGTCTCCTCCCTGCTGTCGAAGCCGAAAGGCGCCGGCGGCAAGGGCAAGCGGCGGCGGCGGCCGTAGCGCGGCCGCGCCTTCACGGCTTCAGGAGCCGTTGCTCCGGAAAATTGCATCGGCGTTCATTACCAACCAAAGGCGCGAAAACCGTGAAAACCATTACGCAAATGTTTAGCGTCATTGTATAAATATTGATATGAAATTGACGTTTTGATAAGCGTCTCCTCTGGCGGCGAATCTCCCCGCGTCTCGTCCGGCCGGGATCTGGATCGCGCTCTTTATGCATGGAGACAGATATGCTTCGCTTTAAGAACGCCGCGCTTGCGGCGGCGTTGTCAGCCGCCCTCATGGGCGCCCCGGCGCAGGCGGCCACCTTCACTTTCGCCGGACTCGGCGGCGATCTCGGCGAGACGGCGGTCTTCACCGACGGCGCGCACTCGGTCACCGCAATCGCCATCAACACCGAACAGCCCCCGACCCCGAGCCTTCATCAGGGCCTTTTCGGGCTCGGCGTGAATCTCGGCCTTCTCGACAGCAACCAGATCGACAATGTCGGCGACGACGAAGCGATCGTCTTCGATTTCGGAGTGATTGTGAATTTCGAATCGATCACGCTGTCGCTGGCGTCGTTTTTCGACGATTACCGGATCTGGGGGACCAATGACGGATCGGTCGCCTCCTGCACGGCGGGCGGCCTGAGCTGTCTTACGTCGGTGAGTTCGTTGATCGCCTCCGGCGCGGGTTCCGGCCTGGAAGGACTCGTGACGGTCAATCTCATGGGGAACGCGTTCCGCTATCTGATCGCCACCGTGCCCGGCGGGTCCGGCGACGGATACAAGGTCAAGTCGCTCGCCGTCTCGGAAGTGCCGGTTCCCGGCGCGCTCGTCTTGTTGCTGACCGGCCTTGCAGGGCTCGGCTTCGCCGGGCGCCGGACGGCCCGCGCCTGACGCCCGCCCTTTCGCCGCGCCGCGGTCAGGCGGCGCGGCCCGTAATCGCTTTTGCGCCGGCGGCTGACACGTTTTGACGCCGCCGGCCGTAGCGCCAGCGCGGCCACCTCGGCCTCTGGCGCCGCGGCCCCTCTCCCCGCCCGCGCCGACTCGCCGCAGGTTTCGGCCGGTCCGGCGATCCGCTTTCATATGACCTTGACGCCATATGGATAGAAAGCCATATTGACCATGCCGTGGACGGTCCGTCTGCATGACGCCTTCGAAGAGGAGTTTTTCTGCTGCCGGACGCCGTTCAGGACGAATTGCTGGCGCGCGCCGAGCTGCCCGAGCGATTCGGCCCTGAGACGGGCCGGCCTTGGGTCGACGCCTTGAAAGGATCGAAGCACGCCAACATGAAGGAGCTGCGCTTCGATGCGGACGGCGGCGTCTGGCGGGTCGCTTTGGCGTTCGACCCGTATCGACAGGCGGTGCTGCTCGTCGCCGGCGACAAGGCCGGCGGAAGCGAAAGGAAGTTCTACAGGCGTTTGATCAGGATCGCAGATGAACGCTTTGACGCGCATGTCGCGCAACTGAAGAGAGGATGACCGTGGGTCGAACGGTTGATGAAATCATGAAATCGCTGCCGGCGGCGCGCCGCCGGAAGATCGAGGCGCGCGCCGCCGCGCTCGTCGCCGAGGAGGCGTCCCTGCAGGATCTGCGCAAGGCCATGGGGCTCACGCAGACACGCATGGCGCAGCGCCTCGGCGTCGGCCAGGACACGGTTTCGCGCATCGAGCGGCGCGCGGACATGCTGCTCTCCACCCTCGGCGAATATGTGAAGGGCATGGGCGGCGAGCTCAGCCTGATCGCGGAGTTTCCGGGCCGCCCGCCGGTGCGCCTCGCCATGCTGGAGCCGCTGTCGCGCGCGCCGGCGCGCCGCGCGAAAAAGCCGGCGCGGAGCCGCCTCCCCGCCCCGGCCCGCAAACGGCGCAAGCCCGCATGAGCCCGCGGAATTTCCGCCTCGCTGCGACGCCTTAACGGCGGGCGCCGGTTCGCGCTACGGCCGGCGAATTCCTGTCCAAGGATCTTAGCGCGGGCTGAGGCCGAAGGCCGATGGACGCCTTTTCGAATGCGCGGCGCGCTCCGCATCGGCGGGCGGCGCCTCAGCTCCAGCCGGCCTGCTCTTGCTGCTCCCTGCTCCCTGCCGCCTGCTGCCTGCCCCATTCCCGAATTCTTCCGCCTTTGCGTGGAATTCCCCCCTCGGAAAAACAAGGACTTAACCGAAAAACGGGGAAAGTTATCCCCGCCTGTCGGCCCGGCTCCATACTGGGCGCATGAGAACGCCCGCGCCTTTCCCTTCCCGCCCAGCCGCGCCCGCCCGCCGGGCCGCGCCGGCGCGGCGCGCCGCCCGGGCCCCGGGGGCGATTCCGTGCGAAACGCCGCGAGGCGAATCGTTCGAAACCGGGCCGGCGCCCGCGCGGGCGCTGAACGAGCGCGAACGCCGGCCCGTTCGTTTCGCACGAAACGCAAGCGCCCGTTCGGCCGGGGGGACGGCGGGCGGGACGAGAGCGATCCCGGGCCTGCGCGGCGGCGCTGCGCGCTGCGGCGCGCCCGGCATGACGGGGAGCGTATGGGGAGCGATCCCGGATCGGCGGCGCAGCATTTCATGCTGCGCAGCGTCCGGGATGACGGGAACTCGGCCGAGAGCGACGCCGGGTCTGGGCAGCGGCGCTGCGCGCCGCGCAGCGCCCGGGAAGACGGCCGCCCTAGCGCTTGGAGAACTGGAACGAGCGGCGGGCTTTCTTGCGGCCGTATTTCTTGCGCTCGACGACGCGGCTGTCGCGGGTGAGGAAGCCGCCCTTCTTCAGCGTCGGGCGCAGCTCGGGCTCGTAGAAGGTGAGCGCGCGGGCGATGCCGTGGCGCACCGCGCCGGCCTGGCCCGACGGGCCGGAGCCCGACACCGTGCACACCACGTCGTACTGGTCGGCGCGCTCGACGGCGACGAGCGGCTGCTTGATGATCATCTGCAGCACCGCGCGGCCGAAATATTCCGTGTGGTCCTTGTCGTTGACCGTGATGCGCCCGGCGCCCGGCTTGATCCACACGCGCGCGACGGCGGTCTTGCGCTTGCCGGTGGCGTAGGCGCGGCCCTGGGCGTCGATCTTCGGCTCGGGCAGGGCGTCTTCGGCCGGGGCGACGAGGCCGGCCTCGGCGGCGGCGTCTTTCAGGTTTTCAAGGGTGGTCGTGCTCATGGCTTACGCGGCTTTCGAGTTCTTGGCGTTGAGGGCGGCGACGTCGAGCGGCTCGGGCGACTGGGCCGCATGCGGATGATCGGGGCCGGCGTAGACGCGCAGCTTGGTCATCTGCGCGCGCGCGAGCGGGGAGTCCTTGGGCATCATCCGCTCCACCGCCTTCATCAGAACGCGCTCGGGATGCTTGCCGCCGAGGATCTTGTCCATCGTGCGCTCCTTGATCCCGCCCGGATAGCCGGTGTGCCAGAAGAACTTCTTCTGCTTCAGCTTGCGGCCCGTGAAGACGACCTTGTCGGCGTTGACGACGACCACATGATCGCCGCAGTCCACATGCGGGGTGTAATGCGGCTTGTGCTTGCCGCGCAGGCGCATGGCGATGAGCGAGGCGAGCCGGCCGACGACGAGCCCTTCGGCGTCGATCAGCACCCATTTGGACTCAACCTCGCCCGGCTTGGCGGAGTAGGTTTTCATGACGGTCGATCCTGGAACGCGAGCGTTGGATGTCGGATCCCGGACGGCGCGCGCTCGGACCGCCGGGAGGGAGCCGCGCCGATAACCCAGCGGCGCGGACGCGTCAACACCTTTCGAAATCGCCTTGCAAAATCGGCAGGTTATGCGTGTGGTATCTGGTTACCGCAAGGCCGCTCAGCCCTCCCCGAAGCGATCCGGCCAGCGCCGCGCGGCGTGAATGACGGCGAGAATGTCCACGGTCTCGCCCGTGATCCGGTAGGCCGCGACGAACGGCGCGCCGGCTACGACGAGCTCGCGGGTTCCCTTCACCCTGCCCGGCCGGCCGAGCCGGGGATGGCGCGCAAGCGCCGCCACGGCGCCTTCGACGGCGTCGATGACGTCGGCCGCGGCCTGCGGATTGCGCTCGGCGATGAAGGCGAAGGCCTCTTCGAGATCGGCGAGCGCCGGCCGCGTAAAGCGCACGCGCACCTATTCGGGCTTTCCTTTCGCCGCGCGGGCGCGCGCGCTGTCGAAGACGGCCGCGACTTCGGCTTCATCGGCGAAGTCGCCGCGCCTGGCGGCGTCAAGACCAGCGGCGATGCGGCGCTTCTGCCAGTCGAAGAGATCGAGATAGGCGTCGATCGCCGCGTTGAGCACATAGGTGCGGTCGCGCTCCATCAGCCCGGCGAGCCGGTCAAGCGCGGCCCGGCGTTCGGGATCGGTGCGGAAGGTGATCGTCTCTCTGCTCATCGGGGTCTCGCGCATTACCCTGTAATACAGCATAATGCGCCGGTTTTTTCTCCGCAAGGCGGCGCGCCCGGCCCGGATCGGCTAAAAGCGGCGCGACGCGATGAAGGGATTCGATCAATGAATAAGAACCGTCGGCAGACTCTTTGCGGTCCCGGGATTCCCTGTCGGCTTGCGCCGGGGCTGACCGCCGCCGCCCTGCTCGCCCTCGCCGCCTGCGGGCGCGAGCCGGCCGACTCGCCGCAACCGCCGCCGCCCGAGCGGGTCGAGGCCAGGGAAGTCGCCGCCGTCGACGAGTTCGGCCCGGCGCCGGCGCGCATCGCAGGCGTCGCCTTCTGGGCCCATCCGGGCCTGCCTTTCAACGGGCTCGTCCTCGCGGCCACGGCGGACGGGATCGTCGCCTACAATATCGAGGACGGGCGCGAGGTCGCCGCCGCCGGCGGCTTTTCCGCGACCGGACTGTCGGTCGCCTATGCGGGCGAAGGCCCGAGCGCGCAGGGCTACGCCGTCGCGCGCGTCGAACGCGGCGACGAGAGCGGCGAGCGGAGCGACGGGCCGGCCTATCGCTTCTACGCCGTCGACAACGCCGAGCGGACGCTCGTCCTGCAGACGACCCTGTTCATCGGCGGACGCGGGGTCGAGGGCTTCTGCGTCGGGCCGACGCGCGAGGGCGGGCTCGCGCTGCACGAGATGCGCGCCGACGGCTGGCGCGCGACCGCGCTCGAAATCCGCGACGGCGCAGTCACGGCGACGGCGACGGAATCGGGAACCCATGAAGGCGGTTTTTCGCGCTGCGCGGTCGACGACGTGGACGGCGCGGTCTACGCCGCCGCGCCCGATGGGGCGATCTACCGGCTCGAGGCCGGGGCCGAGCCCGCCCTGCTCGCGCGCACGCCGGTGAAAGAGCCCGCCGGCATCGGACTCGCCCTCAACGGCCTCGTCGAAGGGGGGCCTACGGAGGAATGCTGCGGCCAGATCGCGCTGCTCGACGGGGCGACGGGCGAGGTCTACCTCTACGACCGCGAGGACGGCGCGCTTCTGGGCGCCGTGCGGCTCAAGGCCTCCTTCGACGTCGACGGCGTCGGCGAGGCGACGGCGATGGGCCTGGCCTACGGCAATTACGGCGCGATCTACCGCGACGGCGCGCTGGCGCTGGCGACGAACGGCGCGCGGCCCGTCCTCAGGCTCGCGCCCCTCAACGGCGTGATGGACGCGCTCGGCAAGCCGCTCGGACCGACGGCGAACCCGCGCGATCTGTCGCCTCAGGAGGAGGAAGAACCATTCGTGATCGACATCGACATCGTCAATCCGTGAACGACGTAAAGCGCCAGCATGAACACGATGAGCGCGCCGGCCTGATGCGCGAGCCCCAACGCGATCGGCGTCGCGGCCAGAAGCGTCCACACGCCGAGCGCGGCCTGCGCGAGCACGCCGACAAGCAGCGCGCGCGCGCGCGGCTCGACGGCCGTTCGGCGCGCGGCGAGCCAGAACCAGACCGCGCCGGCCGTCAGAAGATAGGCCCCGAGCCGGTGGTTGAACTGAACCGCCGCGATCGACTCGAAAAGGTCGGAAAAGCCCGGCGCGCCGTCGAAATAGGCCTCCGGAAAGAACCGCCCGTCCATCAGCGGCCAGGTGTTGTAGGTGCGCCCGGCCCGGAGCCCGGCGACGAAGGCGCCGAGGATCATCTGGAGATAGACGCCCGCCGCGAGCGCGAGCGCGCCCCAGAACAGGTCCCGGCGCGGCGGCGAGGCTTCCGCCCCGTCCCGCCCCGCGGCGGCCCGGCGCAGATCGAGCGCCAGCCAGAACATCGCCGCAAGCAGAACGACGGCGAGGCCGAAATGCGCCGCCAGTCTATACTGGCTCACGTCGACGCGCTCGGACAGGCCGCTCGCCACCATGTACCAGCCGAGCGCGCCCTGCGCGCCGCCGAGCAGAAATATGCCGAAGAGCTTGAGCGCCAGCGCGCGCCCGATTGCGCCCGTCGCGGCGAAGACCGCGAGCGGGACGAGAAACGCGACGCCGATCAGCCGGCCGAGAAACCGGTGGCCCCACTCCCACCAGTAGATGGTCTTGAACTCGTCGAGGCTCATGCCCCGGTTGACGATCTGATATTCCGGAATCTGACGGTATTTCTCGAACTCCTCGAGCCATTGCGCTTCGCTCAGGGGCGGGATCGCGCCCGTCACCGGCTTCCATTCGGTGATCGACAGGCCCGAGTCGGTAAGCCGCGTCGCGCCGCCGACGATCACCATCAGCGCCGCGAGCGCGCACATCGCGAACAGCCATGCGGAGACCCGGCGGGCGGCGCGCCCGTCGCGAACCGTCTGGGTCCTCATGTCGGGACCGGCGGGGGCGGCGGATGTTGAAAGGCTCATGGGTTCCGTCTACAGCATGGCGACGCGTCGCGCGCGCGGCGGCGCGTCGCGGCCGGATGAGGCGCTCCCATGTCCCCTCGCATCAAGAAGCTCGTCGGTCTGTTCGCGCTCCTGCCGGGCCTGGCGGCCTATGTTTTTGCGGCGGCCGCGCTCGGCGAGCGCGCGCCGTCCTTCTGGCTGTTCCAGGCCGGCTATTACCTGATCGCCGGCGTCGCCTGGGCTTTTCCAGCCAAGTATCTGATCCAGTGGATGAATCGCGATCCGTCCCAAGTCCGCGAATAAGCGGAGGCGACGCGGATCGTCTACCGTCCCGGAACCTGCTGCTGCTGGTCGGTGAGCGCGGGAAGCTGGCCGACATTGCCCAGAAGCTGCTCCCAGAAGGTGAGCTCCTTGCCGCGGGTCGGCGTCTCCCGCGAGACCAGATTGATCTCCATGCCGTCTTCCAGGGAATAGGTTTCGACATTCTTGACGAAACCTTCCTCGTCGAATCGGAACGCGACGATGCTGCGCGAGGTCGTTTCCGGCCTGAAGAAGGCCCGCGACTGCTCCGTGCTGGCCATGTAGTACCAGGAGTTTTCGTTGAAGGCGCCGATCATGGAGGGTTCGCCATATTTGGCGAGCACGCTCTCCTTGGTGTCGATGCCAGGGCGGGCGGTGAGCTCCGTCTCGCCGCGCTCGAGAACGTAGCCATGGCTGGAGCGCACCGAGACGCATCCCTGCGCCCCCGCGGCGGCGAGCGCGAGAAGGCCGAGACAGATGCGCGAAAGGGTCATTGCTTGATCCGGAGCGGCTTGAGGCTTACGTGCACGGCTCGGCTGTCTAGCAGGAACCGGGCGCGCCCGGCTAGCCTATGATTTTGTCCCTGTTCAGGAAAGACCCGGCGAAGGAGGCCGCGCTCGCGCTGTTCGCTGAAGCGGCCGGACAGGCGCGCGCGCCGGCCTTCTACGCCGACCTCGGCGTGGCGGACGATGTCGAGGGCCGGTTCGAACTGCTGACCCTGCATGTTTATCTCATTCTGCGCCGCCTGAAGGGCCAGGGCGATGAAGCCGCCCGCGTGGCGCAGAAACTGTTCGACGCGACCTTCGCCAGCTTCGACGACGCCCTGCGCGAGCTGGGGGTGGGCGATCTCGCGGTCGGCCGGCGCATCCGCAAGATGGCCGAAGCGTTCTACGGCCGCATCGGCGCTTATGAGGCCGCCCTCGCCGCGGACGCCGCGCCCGCGGCCCTCGTCGACGCCGTCGCCCGCAACGTCTACGGCGATCCGGAAGCGGCGGGCGCGCCGGCCCTCGCCGCCTATGTGCGACAGGCTGCGGCGATGATCGACGCCCATCCCGTTTCCCGCCTGATCGCCGGCGTCGCGCGCTTTCCCGAAGCGCCCTGCGCCGGCCCCGGAAGCGCCGTCCCCGGAAGCGCCGCGCCGGCGGAGGCTGCGTCATGACGGAACAAGCTTTCGTCTTCTGGGTCGATGTCGGCGAGCTTCCCGCCGGCGGGCGCGCCTATGAGGTGGAAGCGGGCGCGCCCGCGCGCGCCGCGATCGCGCGCCGGCTGGGCGCGCCGGCGCTCAATCGTCTCAAGGGCGCGGTCTCGGCGCGGCCGACGAAGGGCGGGCTCGTGCTGGAGGGCCGCCTCGAGGCCGCCCTGACCCGCGAGTGCGTCGTCAGCCTGGAGCCATTCGAGGAAGCGCTGGAGGAGGATTTCCGCATCGTTTTCGTCCGCGCGCCGCAGTCCGTCGAGGAAGACGGCGCGCTCGTCGTGGAGGAAGACACGCCCGAGCCGCTCGAGGGCGATCGGCTCGATCTGGCGGAAATCCTCGTCCAGCAGCTGTCCCTCGCCATGGCGCCGCATCCGCGCAAGCCCGGCGTCGAACCGCTGCGCGAGACCGCCGGACCGACCGGAACGGCTTCCCCGTTCGAAGCTCTCAGGGATGCGATTGCCCCTGATCGCGACCGAGGTTAGGAACCTGCCGACCGCATGTCTTTTGGATACCCCATCAGCGCCCCGCGAATGGCCAGGATCGATTGCGCAAGCGCCTGCGCAGGCTATCCTGACCGTTCGGGACAGGCGCGTTCAGGACCGGACCGTTCAGGGAGGGCGTCGAAGTGACTGACCCGTCGCAGCAAAGCGCGCCGCTGACTCTGGCGGTGGACGCCATGGGCGGCGACAACGGCCCCGCCGTGGTCGTCGACGGCGCGGCGCAGGCGGCGACGGGCGGCCTTTCCGCGCGATTCATCTTCTTCGGCGACGCCGCCGCGCTGGGACCGCTCGTCGCCGAGCGGGCTGTGCTGAAGGGGGCGGAGGTCCGCCACGCCGAGGGCGTCGTCGCCATGACCGACAAGCCCTCGCAGGTGCTGCGCCGCGGGCGCGACACCTCCATGTGGGCCGCCGTCGGCGCGGTGCGCGACGGCGACGCGCAGGCCGTCGTCTCCTGCGGCAACACCGGCGCGCTGATGGCGGTCTCCCGCTCGCAGCTCAGGACGATCGAAGGCGTCGACAGGCCGGCGATCACCGCGCTCTGGCCGACCCCCAGGGGACGCACGGTGGTGCTCGACGTCGGCGCCAATGTGGAGGCGACGGAGGCCGAGCTCGTCCAGTACGCCATCATGGGCGAGGCGTTTTTCCGCGCGCTGACGGGCAAGGAGAAGCCGACGGTGGGCCTGCTCAATGTCGGCGCGGAGGAGCTCAAGGGCCATGAGCTCATCCGCTCCGCCGCGCGCGTGCTGCGCGAAGCCGACCCCGAAATGGCCTTTCACGGCTTCGTCGAGGGCGACGACATCTCCAAAGGGACCGTGGACGTGGTCGTCACTGACGGCTTCACGGGCAATGTCGCGCTCAAGACGGCGGAGGGCGCGGCGCGCCTCGTCGCAAGCTGGCTTAAGGAAGCGTTAACCGCCTCGCTGATTACAAGGGCGGGCGCGCTGTTGCTGCGCCGGCAGCTCGTCCGCCTGAAAGAGCGCATGGACCCGTCCTCGGCGAACGGAGGCGTGTTCCTCGGGCTCAACGGCCTCGTGGTGAAAAGCCACGGCGGCGCGGACGCCAACGGCGTCAAAAGCGCGATCGAAATGGCGGCGAACCTGGCGCGCCGTCCCTTCCGCGACGAGGTGGCCGAGACCATCGCGCGGGTGGGCAGGCGCGCCCAATCCGTAGACCGGCGCGGCGACGCCGATGGAGAAGTGAAAGCGGCGGCGGTATGAGTTTGAAATCGGTCATCGCCGGGTGCGGATCGTACCTTCCCGAAAAGATCATCACCAATGACGACCTTTCCAGAATCGTCGACACCACCGACGAATGGATTCGCGAACGCACGGGCATCCGCGAGCGGCGCGTCGCCGCAGATGGTCAGTATACGTCTGATCTGGCCGTAGAGGCCGCGCGACGCGCGCTCGACGACGCCGGCCTGAAGCCCGCCGACATCGACCTCGTCATCGTGGCGACGACGACGCCGGACCTCACATTCCCCGCTACCGCCGCCATCGTGCAGGCCAAGCTCGGCGTCGAGCAGGGCGCGGCGTTCGACATTCAGGCGGTGTGCACGGGCTTCGTCTACGCGCTCGCGACCGGCGACCGCTTCGTCGCCAGCGGTCTGCACAAGCGGGCGCTGATCATCGGCGCCGAGACGTTCTCGCGGATTCTCGACTGGTCGGACCGCGCGACCTGCGTGCTGTTCGGCGACGGCGCCGGCGCTTTCGTGCTCGAAGGCGTCGAGGAAAGCGAAACGGACGGGCGCGGAATCATGAGCGCTTATCTGCGCAGCGACGGCCGGCTGGTCGATCTGCTCTATGTCGACGGCGGCGTCTCCTCGACCCAGACCGCCGGCCATGTGCGCATGCAGGGCAACAAGGTCTTCCGCGAGGCGGTCACGCGCATTTCCGAAGCGATGGAGACGGTCGCCGCGCGCGCCGGCGTCGCGCCGACCGACATCGACTGGTTCGTGCCCCACCAGGCCAACGAGCGGATCATTCAGGGCGTCGTGAAGAAGCTCGATCTGAGGCCCGATCAGGTGATCTCCACCATCGCCGGCCAGGGCAACACCTCGGCGGCCTCGATTCCCCTCGCCTATCGCCAGGGCGTCGAGGACGGGCGCATCAAGCGCGGCGATCTCGTGATGATCGAAGCGATGGGCGGCGGGCTCACCTGGGGCGCGGCGCTGCTGCGCGCGTGAGCGGGCCGGATTTCCCCTCCCTGCGGAACAGCCGAATAAATTCAATCGGTTGTTGACCAGCCTCCGCCCGGGGGCTTAACATCCGCCGCGAGCGGGGGAACCATTGCGAGGCTCGACGCCATGGCAGGCAAGACCACGACGCGCGCAGACCTGGCGGACGCCGTTCATCGCGAGATGGGCATTTCCCGCAATGAATCCGCCGGCTTCGTCGAACGCATCCTCGAGGAGATCTCGGGCGCGCTCGAGAACGGCGAGACCGTAAAGATCTCGTCTTTCGGGACCTTCTCCGTGCGCGACAAGAAGCTCCGTATGGGACGCAATCCGAAGACCGGCGAGGAAGTGCCGATCACGCCGCGCCGGGTCGTCGCCTTCCGCGCCTCTCATGTGCTGAAGGACAACATCAACGCCGCGCTCGTGCGGGACAGCGCGACGGCCGCCGAATGACGGCGTAACGGCGCGGAGGCGCAATGGCTGTCGCAAAATCCGCCGAAGCCTTCAGAACCATCAGCGAAGCGGCCAGCGAACTCGACGTGCCGCAGCATGTGCTGCGGCACTGGGAAGACGTGTTCGGCCAGATCCGGCCGATGCGGCGAGCCGGCGGACGGCGCTATTACCGCCCCGTCGACATCGACGTGCTGCGCGGCGTGCGCGTTCTTCTGTATGAGGAGCGCTACACGACCAAGGGCGTGCAGAAGATCTTCCGCGAGCACGGCGTGAAATACGTCGCCGAGCTCGGCCGCCTCGCCGCCGCGGGCCAGCCCATCACGCTGCGCCCCCTCCTTGAGGAAGACGCGGGCGACCGCGAAGCCGGCGATCCCCCGGCGGGAGGCGATCCTGCGCCGCCCGGCGCCGGCCTTTCGCCGGCCGCGCGCCGGCGGCTTCAGGGGCTGCTCGCGCGTCTCGAAGAGGCGCAGGAAGCGCTCGACGACGCGATCCTCGCCATCGAGGCGATCGCGCCTGAATCCGACGATCACGACTGACGCGCCGCGGCGAAAACGCCCGCCGATTCATGAGCCGGACGCATTGCGGAGGCGCGCCGGCCCTCTTATAGTCCGCGCCTCGCCGGCGGGGCGCGGCCCGTCCCGCCGGCTGATCGGAGCGTGGCGCAGCCTGGTAGCGCACTTGACTGGGGGTCAAGGGGTCGCTGGTTCAAATCCAGTCGCTCCGACCATTTTTTCCGAAGGATGAAAGCCTGCGCGGCTACCCGGCGAAATGGTCGAAGCCGGGACTTTCTACCGGGATCTCGTCGCCGTCGGCGCCGATCAGGCGCGCGCCCGCGCCTTTGACGACCTGGCCGATGCGCGCGACCGCCGTCTTCGACACCTTGCCGGCCATGTCGATAGAGCGCCGACGGTTCGGGGGCGCGGCGAACAGGATTTCGTAATCGTCGCCGAAACCGGCGAGCCGGGCGAGCGCCTCTTCCCGCGCGGGCTGCCTTTCAAGCCAGTCCTTCGCCGCGGGCGACAGCGGCAGGCGCTCGGCTTCGATCTCGATGCCGACGCCGCCGACCGCGGCGATGTGGCCCGCATCGGCGATCAGCCCGTCGGAGACGTCGATCGCCGCCGAGGCGTGTCCTGCAAGCGCGCCGCCCATGACAAGGCGCGGCTCCGGCAACCGATAGCGGCCGACGAGATAATCGCGGGCAGGCTTGGCGAAGGTCTCGCGCTTTTCCAGCGCGGCGAGGCCGAGACCGGCGTCGCCGATGGTCCCGGTGACGTAGATGTCGTCGCCGATCTGCGCGCCCTTGCGGGCGATCATTCCCATGCGCGCCGGCGCGCCGAAAGCGGTGAGCGACAGAGTGAGCGGCGCCCCGGCCGCGCGGTGCTTCGTCGTGTCCCCGCCATAAAGCGCGATGCGGAACTGCGCCTGATCGGCGGCGAGCCCTTGGGCGAAACGGGCTATCTGCGCGCGCGTCGCCGTCTTCGGCCACGCGCAGGCGAGAAAATAGCCGACAGGGCGCGCGCCCTTGGCCGCGAGATCGGAAAGGTTGACCCGAAGGAGCTTGCGCGCGACGAGGTCGAGCGGATCGTCGGGACGGAAATGGACGCCGGCGATCATCATGTCCTTCGTCGCGACATATTCCGCGGCCGGAAGAAGAGCGGCGTCGTCGTCGAGCGCGAACGCTCCCTTCTCGGCGGCGAGCGGCGCGAAAAGCGACCGGATGATGTCGAACTCGCCCGCGGCCATACGGGCCTCACGCGCTCTCGGCGAATTCGTCGGGGCGGGCCTCGCGGGCGGCGCGATCGAGGACGGCGTTGATGAACTTAGGCTCCGCGCCGTCAAAGAACGCGTTCGCGATCGACACATACTCGTCGATCGCCGCCCGGCACGGAATATCCGGCCGCTTCATGATCTCGTAAAAAGCCGCCCGCAGGATGGCGCGCGCCGTCGCATCAAGCCTGGCGAGCGTCCAGCCCTGCGCCAGACAGCGCGCGATGAAGGGATCGATGCGTCGCTGCGCCTCGACCGCCCCGCGGACGATTTCGGCGAAGAAGTCGGGATCGGCTTCGCGCAGGCTTGCGCCGTCGATCTCCGCTCCCAGCCGATGCGTGCGGAATTCGAGAACGACGCTTTCCACGCCCGCCCCCGACGCCTCCATTTGATAGAGGGCCTGCACGGCGGCGAGCCGCGCCTGGCTGCGTTTTCGATGATCGGCGTCGCTCATGGTCATGGCGCCTTGCGTCATTCGCTTCAGCGCCCCTCGCGCTCCTGCTCCTCGAGATTATCGAGGAACTGCTCGAAATCGCGCGCTTCGCGGAAGTTCTTGTAGACCGAGGCGTAGCGCACATAGGCGACGTCGTCGAGATTGGCGAGCCCCTCCATGACGAGCTCGCCGATTTTCTTCGACGGTATCTCGTTTTCGCCCATGGCTTCGAGCCGGCGGATGACGCCGGACACCATCTGCTCGACCCGCTCCGGGTCTACGTCGCGTTTTCTGAGCGCGATGTTGACCGAGCGCATCAGCTTGTCGCGGTCGAACGGCGTTTTACGCCCCGAATTCTTGATGACCGTCAGCTCACGGAGCTGCACGCGCTCGAAGGTGGTGAACCGCCCGCCGCAAGCCGCGCATTGCCGGCGCCGGCGAATGGACGAACCGTCCTCGGCCGAGCGGGAGTCCTTGACCTGCGTGTCTTCGCATCCACAGAACGGGCAGCGCATGGAACGGCCTTTCGCGACGGGCGCCTATTCGTATATCGGAAACCGGCCCGTCAGCGCCTTCACCCGCGCGGCCACGGCCTTTTCGGCCGCGCCGGCGTCGCCGCCCTTGGCGAGGCCGTCAAGCGCCTCGGCCATCATCGCGCCGACCTCGCGGAATTCCGCGACGCCGAAACCGCGGGTCGTGCAGGCCGGCGAGCCGACGCGAATGCCGGACGTGACCGTCGGCTTCTCAGGATCGAACGGCACGCCGTTCTTGTTGCAGGTGATCCCCGCCCTCTCGAGGCTTTCTTCGGCCGCATTGCCCTTCACGCCCTTGGGCCTGAGGTCGATGAGCGCAAGATGCGTGTCCGTGCCGCCGGAGACGACCGCGTAGCCCGCTTCGACCAGGGTCTCGGCAAGAGCCTGCGCGTTGGCGATGACGTCGCGGGCGTATTGTCTGAAGGAAGGCCGCAGCGCCTCGCCGAAAGCGACCGCCTTGGCGGCGATGACATGCATCAACGGCCCGCCCTGAATGCCCGGGAACAGCGCCGAGCGGACCTTCTTGGCGATGTCGGGATTGTTCGTGAGCACGAGGCCGCCGCGCGGGCCGCGCAAGGTCTTGTGGGTGGTGGAGGTCACTACATGGGCGTCCTCGACCGGGTTGGGATGCGCCCTGCCTGCGACCAGCCCGGCGAAATGGGCCATGTCGACCATCAGCCAGGCGCCGACGGAATCGGCGATCTCACGGAACTTTCGGAAGTCGATGACGCGCGAGTAGGCGCTACCGCCTGCGATGATGATCTTCGGGCGATGCTCTTCGGCGAGCCTGGCGACCGCCTCGAAGTCGATGCGCTGATCGTCGCGGCGAACGCCGTAGTGCACGGCGTTGAACCACTTGCCGGACTGATTCGCCTTGCCCCCATGGGTGAGATGCCCGCCGGCGGCGAGATCCATGCCCAGAAAGGTGTCTCCCGGCTTCATCAACGCCATGAACACGGCCTGATTGGCCTGGCTGCCCGAATGCGGCTGCACGATCGCCTCGCGACAATTGAATAGCTCGCAGGCGCGCGCGATTGCGATTTCTTCAACTTCGTCGACGAATTCGCAGCCCCCGTAATACCGTCGGCCCGGATAACCTTCTGCATATTTATTGGTGAGCACCGAACCCTGCGCTTCCAGCACGGCGCGCGAGACGATGTTCTCCGATGCGATAAGCTCAATCTGCTCCTGCTGTCGACGCAGCTCCCGGCCGATCGCTCCGAAAACGTCGGGATCGCTTTCACGCAAGGAGGTCTCGAACATATCTCATCCCTTCGATCAAAAAGCCGTGCGGGCGGCTAATGCGCAGAAAGCCCCGCGAGGGCCGGTATACGCGGCGTCATTGCGGCCCGCAATCCACCGCGCAGGGACGCGAAGCGGCCGGCCGGCGGCAGGTCGTCCGTGCGTTCCAGCAACCGTGTCTTGATTAAATAGCTGCAAGAAACCGGTTGAACAAAAAGTGGGCGAACAACTTTGGCGGCGTCGGCGCGCCATAGGCCGCCTTGCTGCGAAATGTTATACAATTTTCTTGATTTTTCTTTCGCAAAACATTAGCCCGAAACAAAGCCGCCGTTTTTCTGCTTCTCCCGAAAGGCTGACCGGTATATTGGCCGGCGCGGGAAAGACAGAACCAACGACCGTGAAGCATCCTGCCCGTCCTCGCCTTCGAGGACGGGAGCGTTATTATAAGAAGGAGTCAGGCTGATGGCCGACCAAAACAACGGCATGGACACCACGGAGACGCTGCATCTCGCCACGGAGATCGTTGCGGCGTTCGTCAGCAACAACACCGTCACGGCGGAAAAGCTGCCTGCCCTGCTTCAGGAGGTGCATGACGCCGTAAAGGCGCTCGCCAAAGGGGGTACAGCCAGCGCCGGCAGCCAGGAGCCCGCCGTTCCGATCAAGAAGTCCATTACGCCGGACTACATCATCTGTCTTGAGGACGGCAAAAAACTCAAAATGCTGAAGCGTTATCTGCGCACGCAATATAATCTGAGCCCGGAGGAATACCGTCGCAAATGGGGCTTGCCCGCCGACTATCCCATGGTGGCCCCGAACTACTCCAAGCGCCGCTCGCAATTCGCCAAGGACATCGGCCTCGGCACGGCCCGCACCGGCTCCGGCCGCGCGCCGGCCAAACGCAAGGCGACAAAAAAGAAACGCGCCGGGCGCAAGGCCGCCTGACGCGCCCGCGCGCCCTGCTGCTTTTTGCATTACCGGCCGTCAAAGCTGCTCTCCGCACGCAATACGACCGCGTGCGTGCGCATTGGCAAGTCGTAATGTCAATATTGGCGTCCGCCGAAATTGACATCGCGGCCCGGCCTAAAACCTAAAGCATTGCGTGCGACAGAGCGGACTCTGCGAAGCGACGGCTATGCAGGGGCCTCAGGCGGCGCGGCGCAGCTTGAGCCGATCCCAGACTTCGTCGAGCGCGGCGATGAGCGCGCGCATGTGCTCGTCCGTATGCAGCGGGGTCGGGGTCAGGCGCAGCCGCTCGGTGCCTTTCGGCACTGTCGGATAATTGATCGGCTGGACATACATGGCGTGCTCTTCGAGCAGTCGGTCCGTCACCATCTTGCACTGCACCGGATCGCCCACGAGCACCGGCGCGATATGGCTGACCGACGGCATGACCGGCAGGCCCGCCTCACGAAGGAGCCGCTTGAGCGTCCCGGCGCGCTCCTGATGGCGCGCGCGCAGATCCTGCGCGTCGCGCAGAATGCGTACGCTGGCGAGCGCGCCCGCCACCAGCGCCGGCGACAGCGCCGTGGTGAAAATGAAGCCGGAAGCATAGGAGCGCACCGCGTCGACGAAAGCCGCGCTGGAGGCGATATAGCCGCCCATCACGCCGAACGCCTTGCCGAGCGTGCCTTCGATCACGTCGATGCGGCCAGCGACGCCCTCGCGTTCGGCCACGCCGGCGCCGCTTGGCCCGTACATGCCGACCGCGTGCACTTCGTCGAGATACGTGAAGGCGTTGTACTTCTCGGCGAGATCGCAGATCTCCTTCAACGGCGCGATGTCGCCGTCCATCGAGTAAACGGACTCGAACGCGATCACTTTCGCGCGTTCGCGGGGAATGTCGCGCAGCAGCTTTTCAAGATGTTCGATGTCGTTGTGCCGCCAGATCAGCTTCGCCGAGCGCCCGCCGCGTATGCCCTGGATCATGGAGGCGTGGTTAAGCTCGTCGGAGAGGATCACGCAGTCGGGCAGGATGCGCGCAATGGTCGACAGAGTCGCTTCATTCGCCACATAGCCCGAGGTGAACAGAAGCGCCGCCTCCTTGCCGTGCAGCGCCGCGAGCTCTCGCTCTAGAAGCACATGGAAATGCGTGGTGCCTGCGATATTGCGCGTGCCGCCGGCGCCGGCGCCGACCTTCTCCAGCGCCGCCGTCATCGCGGCGATCACCTCCGGATGCTGGCCCATGCCGAGATAATCGTTGGAGCACCAGACGGTGATCTCCCGCGCGCCCTCCGGCGCATGATAGATCGCCTTGGGGAAGGCGCCCCGGACGCGCTCGATGTCGGCGAACACGCGGTAGCGGCCTTCGGCCCGCACGGCCGCGACGGCGGTTCTGAAAGCCTGTTCGTAGTCCATTTGCCCAGCGCGGCCCTTTGCAGCGGCGAGCGCCCCCGGCGCTTCGCCGTCCTTGATAGCCAATGCGCGGGGTCGAAGGCCAGCCAAATCGGTCCCCGGAGCTGGACCGATCGCCGCATCGCCAAAATGAAAATAATTCTTAGTTAGAGAGGCTTACAGCCGGAAGCGAACCTGATCGGCCCAGAAACGCTCGAGGCGCTGGAGCGTCTTGTTGGTGGCTTCGATGAGGGCGAAATCGACCCCGCCGACCTGCTCCACCGAGCCGAGCTGGCGGTTGAACAGCGCCGCCAGCTTGTCGCGGATCTCCAGGCCCGACGGCGTCAGCGATACGCGCTTGGAGCGCCGGTCTACGTTCGAACGCTGGTCGCGGATATAGCCTTTGTCGATGAGCTGCTTCAGATTGTAGGAGACGTTCGAGCCCAGATAATGCCCCCGCGAACGCAGCTCGCCCGGCGTCAGCTCGGCGTCGCCGATATTGTAAAGCAGCAACGCCTGCACCGAGTTGATGTCAGTCTGGCCGAGACGCTCGAGTTCGTCCTTGATGACGTCGAGCAGCTGCCGGTGAAGGCGCTCGACGAGATGCAGGAGCTGCAGATAGGCGGCCTTAAGCGCCTGCGGATCAGATCCGGCCGGGCTTTTCGCCGCATAGCCGATCACGTCCGATTTTCTCGCCCCTTCAAACGCCGCCATTGTTCAGCCCCGTGCAATTCAGTCCCGGTCAGCGATGCTAAACGCCCAACCGCTAAAGCGCCGTTAAGCGAGGCCGTTCAATTTGAAATCAAATTCTAACCGGGGCAGTAATCTGGGGTTTATAAGGCCTTTACGGAGCCAGAGAGCATCATCGGACGCCCCATGTTCCTAAACCAGCGCTTTCCACAGACCCGCCTGCGCCGCCTGCGCATGGACGCCTGGTCGCGCCGGCTCGTCGCGGAAACCCGCCTCGCGCCGGATGATTTCATCTGGGCGATCGTGGTGAAGGCGGGCTCGGGTCTGCGCGAGCCCGTGCCGGCCATGCCGGGCGTCATGCGGCTCTCGCCCGATCAGGCCGCCGAGGCCGCGCGCGAGGCGCGCGCCCTCGGGATACCGGCGCTGGCGCTCTTTCCCTATACGGGGCGCGACGAGCGCACGCCCGACGCCCGTCTTGCGCTCGATCCGGACAACGTCATGTGCCGGTCCGCCAGGGCCGTCAAGGACGCCGTTCCCGACATCGGCCTCATGTGCGACGTGGCGCTCGATCCCTATACGGATCATGGCCATGACGGCCTGATGCGCGACGGAGAGATCCTGAACGATGAAACGGTGGACGTGCTCGCCAGGCAGGCCGTTCTTCAGGCCCGCGCCGGTTTCGACATCATCGCGCCCTCCGACATGATGGACGGGCGCGTCGGCGCCATCCGCGCCGCGCTCGACGCCGAAGGCCTGAAAAATACGCAAATCATGGCCTATGCGGCCAAATACGCCTCTGCGTTCTACGGCCCCTATCGCGAGGCGATCGGCGCGGCGAGTCTGCTCAAGGGCGACAAGCGGACCTATCAGATGGACCCCGCCAACAGCGACGAGGCGCTGCGCGAAGTCGCCCTCGACATCGCCGAGGGCGCCGACAGCGTGATGGTCAAGCCCGCCGGCCCCTATCTCGACATTATCCGGCGCGTGAAGGACGCCTTCGCCATGCCGACCTTCGCGTTCCAGGTCTCGGGCGAATACGCCATGATCAAAGCCGCCGCGCAGAACGGCTGGATCGACGGCGAGCGGGCGATGCTGGAATCGCTTCTCGCCATCCGCAGGGCCGGCGCCGACGGGATCATCACCTATTTCGCGCCGGAGGCCGCGCGCGCGCTGAACGCCTGACGGCGGCGCCCCGGATGGACTCGCGCCCGGCGGCTCGCGTATCACAGACCCGTTTCGCAGGAGCCGTCCATGAAAGCCCTCGTCAAGGCGAAACCAGAAGAAGGCATCTGGCTCGCCGACATCGGAAAGCCGGAGATCGGGCCCAACGACGTGCTGGTCAAGGTCCGCAAGTCCGCCATCTGCGGCACGGACGTGCACATCTACAACTGGGACGCATGGGCGCAGAAGACCATCCCCGTGCCGATGGCGGTCGGCCACGAGTTCATGGGCGAGGTCGTCGAAATCGGCTCGGAAGTTCATCCCGAGCACTCGAAGCTCAAGATCGGCGACCGGGTCTCGGCGGAAGGCCACGTCACCTGCGGGTATTGCCGCAATTGCCGGGCGGGCGAGCGCCATTTGTGCCGGAACACCGTCGGCATCGGGGTCAACCGGCCGGGGGCTTTCGCCGAATATGTGGCCGTGCCGGCGTTCAATCTTTACCGGCTGCCCGACGACATATCCGACGATCTCGCCGCCATTTTCGACCCTTTCGGCAACGCCGTGCACACCGCCCTCGCCTTCGATCTCGTCGGCGAGGACGTGCTCATCACCGGCGCGGGGCCGATCGGCATCATGGCGGCCGCGGTCGCGCGCTTCGTCGGCGCGCGACATGTCGTCGTCACGGACATCAACGACTATCGCCTCGACCTCGCCCGCAGGATGGGCGCGACACGCGCCGTCAACGTCTCGCGCGAGAACCTCCGCGACGTGATGAGCGAGCTGAAAATGACCGAAGGCTTCGACGTCGGTCTCGAAATGTCCGGCGTTCCCTCCGCCTTCGCCTCGATGCTCGAGACCATGAACCACGGCGGCAAGATCGCCATGCTCGGCATCATGCCCAACGGCGCCGGCGTCGACTGGGACAAGGTCATCTTCAAGGGGCTGGAGATAAAGGGCATCTACGGCCGACGCATGTTCGAAACCTGGTACAAGATGGGCGCGCTGCTTCAGGCCGGGCTCGATCTGGCGCCCGTCATCACCCATCATTTTCCGGTATCGGACTATCAGAAGGGCTTCGACGTGATGCGCTCGGGCCAGTCGGGCAAGGTCATCCTCGAATGGTAAGCGGAGCGCCAGGCCGCCTCTTGAGCCCCCGCCCTCTAGCCCGTATCAAGCGCCCGTCCGCCGGCGCCGCCGGCGTCAACCCGCGAGCCCTGCGATGATTCCCCGTTACACGCGCCCGGAGATGGCCGCGATCTGGTCGCCCGAGACCAAATTCCGCATCTGGTTCGAGATCGAGGCCCACGCCGCCGACAAGATGGCCGAGCTCGGCGTCATTCCGGCCGAGGCCGCCCGCGTCATCTGGGAAAAGGGCGGCGAAGCCGTTTTCGACGTCGCGCGCATCGACGCCATCGAACGGGAGGTCAAGCATGACGTGATCGCTTTCCTCACCCACCTCGCCGAGATCGTCGGGCCGGAGGCGCGCTTCGTCCATCAGGGCATGACCTCCTCGGACGTGCTCGACACCTGCCTGTCGGTGCAGCTCGCGCGCGCAGCGGATCTACTCCTCGCTGGAATCGACCGGGTGCGCGCCGCTCTCAGGAAGCGGGCTTTCGAGCACAAGGCCACGCTTTGCGTCGGGCGCAGTCATGGCATTCATGCCGAGCCCACTACGTTCGGACTCAAGCTTGCGAGTCACTACGCCGAGTTCTCGCGCGCCCGGCGCCGGCTCGAGGCCGCTCGCGCCGAGATCGCGGTCTGCGCCATTTCGGGCGCGGTCGGAACTTTCGCCACGGTCGATCCGGCGGTCGAGGCTCATGTCGCTGAAAAGCTCGGCCTCGCGGTCGAGCCCGTCTCCACCCAGGTGATCCCGCGCGACCGCCACGCGGTCTTCTTCGCAGCGCTCGGCGTCATCGCATCCTCGGTCGAGCGCCTCGCCGTCGAGATCCGGCATCTTCAGCGCACCGAGGTTCTCGAGGCCGAAGAACCGTTTACGGAAGGTCAGAAAGGCTCTTCCGCCATGCCGCACAAGCGCAATCCGGTGCTGACGGAGAACCTCACGGGCCTCGCTCGGCTCGTGCGCATGTGCGTCATTCCGGCGATGGAGAACGTCGCGCTCTGGCATGAGCGCGACATCTCCCATTCCTCGGTGGAACGCGGCATCGGCCCCGACGCCACCGCGCATCTCGATTTCGCGCTGCATCGCCTGGCCGGGATCGTCGAGAATCTTGTCGTCTATCCCGAGCGGATGCAGGAGAATCTCGACCGGCTCGGCGGACTCGTCCACTCGCAGAAAGTGCTGCTGGCTTTAACCCAGGCAGGCCTCGCGCGGGAAGAGGCCTATAGGCGCGTACAGCGCAACGCCATGGCCGCCTGGCGCGGAGAAGGCGAATTCCTCGCCAACCTCAAGGCCGACAAGGACGTAACAGATCGCCTGCCGCCAGAGCGTCTCGCCGCGCTGTTCGACGTCGGCGTCTCGCTGCGCCATGTCGACACGATCTTCGCGCGGGTCTTCGACGGGGCCTGAACGCCAGCGCGCGCAGGGCGGCGCTAGCTCCTTGCCCCCGCTTACGCCTCGCCGAGCGCGGAAAGATAAAGCTCAAGCAGCGCTTCCTGCTCCTGGCGCTCGGCGCGGTCCATTTTGCGCAGGCGAATCACCTGACGCAGGATTTTCGTATCGTATCCCTCGCCTTTCGCCTCGGCGTAGACTTCCTTTATGTCGCCTGCGATGGCGGCCTTTTCCTCCTCCAGGCGCTCGACGCGCTCGATGAAGGAGCGCAGCCTCTCGGCGGCGACGCCGCCCGCCCCCGTCGCCGTTTTCAGAGTCGCCGAACCGTCCGCCATATAGACTGCACCCTTCCAAAAACTTCCATATGTCAGCGGGCAGAACGTAACCGCGTCGCCGGCTGCGCAACCGCCTTCAGATAAAAAGCCCTTGCCGATTCGGGCAAGCGACGCGCGGGCCGTGTGGAAAAGTAGAGGGCGACCGGCTGTGCGCCCGGGCTTTCCGCCTTCGGGAGCCCGCTGAACCTGTTTGTGGAAATATTTGTGGAAAGACTGAGGAAATCTTGCCCTGACGGCTCAGATTTCCTGGCCTTCAAGCTCGCGGCGCAAGCTCCGCGCCCGCCGGCGGGCGTGCTCGTCATGCGGGTTCCACTCGAGCGCCTTCTGGAACATCTCATAGGCGTCGCGCTTTTCGCCATTGCCTAGCAGAATCTCGGCGAGCGCGATTCGCACCTCGAACTGGCGCGGCTCCAGCTCCAGAGCCCGGCTGAAATCGGCCACGGCGCCGGCTTGCTCTTCAAGCGACAAGCGCACCGCGCCGCGCAGCGCGTAGCCTTGCGCGAAGCTGGGCGCGAGGCCGACGACATGGTCCAGCAAAGCCTCGGCGAGCTCGAACCGGCCGGCGTCAAGGCTTTCCAGAGCTCGCATATAGAGAATGTCGACGGTGTCGCTTTGAGAGTCGGCCCAGATTTCGAGGATGCGGCCGACTGTCTCTTCCGCGCTCAGCGCATCGCCGCTGCGCAGCTCCTCAAACAGCGCGTCGAGGCGGGGGTCGGTCTGATCCGCCCTCGCCGGCGCTGCGGAAACCAGCAGCGCGCAGGCGCAGAACAAAAACGCTCGCATCAACGCAAGATTATCGCGCCGCAGCGAGACTTCCAACTCAAAAAGCGGAGAGATCGCGCGCCCGGCGGATCAGCCCTGGCGCGCCTTATAGCGGCGCTGCGTCTTGTTGATGACGTAGACGCGGCCCTTGCGGCGGACGATGCGGCAATCCTTGTGCCGGGCCTTCAGCGACTTGATGGAGCTTCTGACTTTCATTGTCCGAACCACGGGATTTGACTTTGGAGCGCGCGGGATAGCGGGCAGGCCAGCGGCTGTCAACCGCCCGCGCCCGACCTCACGCCGCGACCGGCACGCCCTTTTCCTCAAGGAAGGCGCGCAACTCGCCGTTCTCGAACATCTCGCGAACGATGTCGCATCCCCCGACGAATTCGCCCTTGACATAGAGCTGGGGAATGGTCGGCCAGTCGGAATAATCCTTGACGCCCTGGCGAAGCTCCGGGGACTCGAGCACGTTCGCAGAACCGTATTCGACCCCGAGATAGTCGAGAATCTGGACGACGGCAGCCGAAAACCCGCATTGTGGGAATTGCGGCGTGCCTTTCATGAAAAGCATGACCGGATTGGCGTCGATCTTGGCTTTGATCTCGGCAAAAATGGGATTGTCGCTCATAACGGCCGTCCTTCGCCAACGGGTCAGCCCCTCAGCTAGGAGCGAGGTCCTCCGCCGTCAAGGCCGGGGGCGAGGCTTTCGAGGCGTTCGATGATCTCGACGGGCGGCGTCCGGGACACAGCTTCGACGCTCTCGCGAAGATGGGCGAGCCGGGTCGTGGTGGTCAGCGCGACGTCTATGCAAGGCTCGGCGAGCGCATAGACGAGCGCGAGCTGGGCGGGCGTCCAGTCGTCCACGCCTTCGAGCGCAGCGACGCCAGCGCGAATGCGCTCAATCTGGGGATGCTTTCGCGCCAGGGCGCGCGCCACGCGCCAGGCGTCCGCCGGACGGCGCAGGCGATAAAAGTCGCGCGCGAACAGCCCTTGCGCCAGCGGCGAGATGGCGACGACGCCCGCTCCTCGCGCTTTGGCGGACCGGAAGGCCTGGCGATGTCTGCGATCGAACAGATTGTAGGCGGCCATGACCGCCTGCGCGCCCGCTTCGACGGCGCGGGCGATCTCCTGCTCGCCCTGCGCGCACACCCCCCACCGGTCGATCTTGCCCTCCCGCCTCAGCCGTTCCAGGATCGGAACGGCGTGCGCCAGCGCCTCGGGCGAAGGCCCGTGCAAATACAGCAGGTCGAGACGCTCGCGCTGCAGCCGGCGCAGGCTCGCCTCAACGTCAGCGATGATCGCCGCTTGCGAGAAATCCTTTTCGGGCGGCGCAAGGCCGCGATAGCGCGTGCCTGTCTTGGTGCTGACGAAAACTGGATCGCCGATTTCCTTCAGCGCCGCGCCGAGCCGCCGCTCGGCCTCGCCACGTCCGTAAAAGCCGGCGGTGTCGAAATGGCGAACGCCGCTCTCCATGGCCGCCGCCACGAGGCGCGCCGCCTTGCGCGCAGAAAACCAGCGCATGCCCCAGGCGCCCGAACAACCGAAGCCGAGCCGAAGCGGGAACCTGAACGCTGTCGCCTCGCTCTGCACTGTTCGCTCCGCCGGCGTCTTCAGCCCGTGAATCAGGAACCGCCGGGGTTTCAGGGAAAAGCCGGCGAAAGGCAAGCGCTGGAGGCTATTTCATCGGCTCATAGCCTGCCGGGACGGGCCGGACGGCGCGGGCCACGCCCGTCCCGCCGGCGAGTTCCAGGCGCATCGTCTCGTAGCGGCGCTCAAGCGCGGCCAGCTCCTGGGCCAGCGCGGCGATCTTGGCTTCAAGTCGCGCCTCCTCGGCGCGCAGCGATTCAAGCGCGCGCCGGCTCGCCGCGCGCTCGGCCGAGGGCGTCGAGGGCGAGGCGGCTGTCGTCTCGGCGGCCGCGATCCGGCGCCTGACTTCCCATAGCTCCTGCCGGGCGTCGCCCAGCGCGTGACGATAGCCGAGGGCGGCCTCGCCTAGCAGACGCAGCGCCTCGCTCTCCCGCTCGACCGGCGCGCGAGTCTGATCGCGCGGGCCGGCGCCGAAAAGCGCGCATCCTGCAAGCGCGAGCAAGCAGGGCGCAAGGAGGCCGAGCCGCATAACCCCTCCCGTCGCAAGGAAGGCTCCTTCTTCCGTGATTCGCCGCTGGCCGCTCGGGAAACGCTCAATCCGCCCGGTCGAGAGGCGCGCCGGTCTCGAAAAAGGCGTCGATATTGGCGAGAAGCCGCAGCGCCATATCCCGGCGGCTTTCAATCGTCGCCGAGGCGATATGCGGCAGACAGAAGACGTTCGGCAGCGAGCGCAGCTCTTTGCGGATCGGTCCCGGCTCGGTCTCATAGACGTCAAGCCCGGCGGCGAAAAGGCGGCGGGACCTGAGCGCCTCGATCAACGCTTCTTCATCCACGACCGGCCCGCGCGAGATGTTGATGAGCACTGCCGTCGGCTTCATTTTCGCCAGCGCTTCGGCGTCGATCAGATGGCGCGTTTCCTCTTTAAGCGGACAATGCAGCGTGACGATATCCGCCGTTCTCAGCAGCTCATCGAGGCTAACGGCGTGCGCGGAGAATTCGCGGTCGATCTCGACGCTAGGATGCGGCGTCGTGTAGATGATCTCCATGTCGAAGGCGCTGGCCCGCTTCGCGACCGCCCTGCCGACATTGCCCATGCCGACGATCCCGAGCGTCCTGCCTGAGACGCGCAGACCCCATGAGTCGGGCGTGAGCATCCCCCGCCCCTCGCCGGTCTCTGCAATGGCGAGGCCTTCTCGAAAGCGCCGGCAGGCGGCGATGACGAGCCCCATCGCAGCGTCGGCCAGACAGGGCGTCGTCACCTCCGGCGTGTTGGAGACCATGATCCCCCGCCGGCGCGCCGCGGCGAGGTCTATGTGATCGACGCCGACGCCGATGGAAGCGACGAGTTTCACGCTCGCCGGCAGGGCCCTGATGAAGGCCGCGTCCATCTCGTCGAAGGCGGTGGCGAAAACGACCGAAGCCCCTTCCGCGATGGCGGCGAACTCCGACAGGCAGATGACCGTCTCGCCATCCGGCTCGCGCACGTCGTATTTGGCGCGCAATATGCCCGCGAGCGCGCCGGGCAGCCTTCTCGGCGTGGCGATAAGAGGACGGGTCATGACTGCCTCAAATTCTCATCGACGTCGACTTCGCGCAAAATGCGCCGCGCACGCTCGACCTTCTCATTGGCGCAGCGACGAGCAGCGCCGGACCGGCCGGGATCATAGCCGATACGGTCGCGCCGGTCGAAGAGCAAATCCTACAGCGCGCCGCCGCCGCGGGTGATGGAACTCCGCCGCCCCGCGATCGCCTCGCCGCCATCGCCATAGAAAGAGCCGATACTGAGCATCAAGACAATCAATTGTACAGCGACAGAGGGCGCTGATAATTTTTAGCGCGTGTCAGAGTCCAATTCGCAAGCGCGACCTTTTGAAAAGAATGAAAGCGAGACGCTATGAATAGCAAGTGCAAATCCGCCATGCTCGCAACGGCCGCCGTCGCGGCGCTCGCATTCGCCTCAGCCTGCTCTGATCAGCAATCTTCCGGCGACGTCGCGCCTGTTGCAGAGCAGTCATCTTCATCGCAGCGAGAAGCGGCGGCGCAGCATGGCGCATCGGCGCACGAAGACCGCCTGAGCCGGAGGAAACCGAAGCCGAACGAGTTTTGGTGGCCGGAAATCCTTGATCTCAGCCCGCTTCGCCGGAATGACAGTCTCTCGGATCCCATGGGCCCGGACTTCGATTACGCGGCGGAGTTCGAGAAGCTGGATCTCGAAGTCCTCAAACAGGAGATCGAAACGCTGATGACCCAGTCACAGGACTGGTGGCCAGCGGATTATGGGCATTACGGACCGTTCTTCATCCGCATGGCGTGGCACTCTGCCGGAACCTATCGGATGTATGACGGGCGCGGCGGCGCAGCCGGCGGTCAGCAGCGTTTCGAACCCCTGAACAGCTGGCCTGACAATGCTAATCTGGACAAGGCGCGCCGGCTGCTTTGGCCAATCAAGCAGAAATACGGCCGCGCCATTTCCTGGGGAGATCTGATGATTCTCGCCGGCAACGTCGCAATGGAATCCATGGGCTTTAAGACCCTGGGTTTCGCCGGCGGCCGGGAAGACGACTGGGAGGCCGATCTCGTCTACTGGGGACCGGAAGCGCAAATGCTCGCCGGCGATCGCTTTCATAGAGAAAGGCAGCTCGAAAAACCGCTGGCCGCGACCCAAATGGGCCTGATTTATGTCAATCCCGAAGGCCCGAACGGCAATCCGGACCCGCTTGCAGCGGCGCACGACATTCGTCAGGCGTTCAACGGAATGGCGATGACGGACGAAGAAATCGTCGCTCTGATCGCCGGCGGCCACACTTTCGGCAAGGCTCATGGCGCCGCCAAACCCGAGGAATGCCTCGAAGCCGAACCCGCCGCCGCCGGCGTGGAGGAGCAAGGTTTCGGATGGAATAACAAGTGCGGCTCCGGCGTAGGCGCCGACACGATCACCAGCGGGCTGGAAGGCGCCTGGACGTCAAATCCCGTTCAGTGGACGCATCAGTATCTCGGCAATCTCTTTAATTTCGAATGGAAGCAAACGCGTAGCCCCGCAGGCGCGATCCAATGGATTCCGACTGACGAGGCCGCCGCGCAACTGACGCCGGACGCGCACGACCCCTCGAAGCGTCATCCGCCGATCATGTTTACAACCGACCTGGCGCTCAAGTTCGATCCCGGCTTCCGCGAAATCGCCGAGCGGTTTTACAATAATCCAGAGGAGTTCGAACGCGCTTTCGCCGAAGCCTGGTTCAAGTTGACGCACAGGGATATGGGACCGAGGGCTCGCTATCTTGGCACAGATGTTCCGGAGAAAGAGTTTATCTGGCAAGACCCTATTCCGCCTGTAGATCACCCACTGATCGACGCGGAGGACATCGCGACTCTTAAGTCTGAAATTCTTGCGTCTGGTCTGTCCGTGCCTGAACTTGTAAGAGCCGCATGGGCGTCGGCATCCACTTACCGCGACACCGATATGCGCGGCGGAGCGAACGGGGCGCGTATTCGTCTTGCGCCGCAAAAGGACTGGCCCGTCAACGATCCGGACGAACTCGCGAAGGTTCTCGGGACGCTCGAGAAAATCCAGCAGGGCTTCAACGCTGCGCAGACCGGCGGCAAGAAAGTCTCCCTCGCCGATCTCATCGTGCTCGGCGGTGCAGCAGCGATCGAAAAAGCGGCGAAAGACGCAGGTCACAATGTGAGCGTTCCTTTCACGCCGGGACGTATGGACGCTGCGCAAGAGCAGACAGACGTCGAATCTTTCGCCGTTCTCGAGCTGACTGCGGACGGTTTCCGCAACTACCTTGGCGAAGGTATCGAACGATCACCTGCGGAGGAGCTTGTCGAACGGGCGAGTCTGCTGACCCTGACCGTCCCGGAAATGACGGTTCTTATCGGCGGCATGAGAGCGCTTGGCGCCAACGCGCTGGGGTCCAACCATGGCGTTTTCACGGATCGCCCAGGGACTCTGACCAACGACTTCTTCGTAAACTTGCTCGATATGTCGACGAAATGGGCGCCCTCTGGAAAGGGCGATTATATCTTCGAAGGCCGCGATCGTCAGACCGGCGAACTCAAATGGACGGCCACGGAGGCGGATCTTGTCTTCGGTTCGAATGCGGAGCTTAGAGCAGTGGCCGAAGCCTACGCATTCGAGGGTGCGGAGGATAAGTTCGTCAGCGATTTCATAGCTGCGTGGACGAAAGTCATGAACCTCGATCGCTTCGATTTGAGAAGGTCCTGACGGCCGCGGGTTGCAACTGAAACGCCCAGAGTCGGCATGACTCTGGGCGTTTCCATCGGGCGGGTCGATTATCGGGCGCATTGCAGCCTGCAGCTTTTTTGCGCCCCATAAACGATCAATTATCCAGAAAGCTCCTGAGCTTCCGGCTGCGGCTGGGATGCTTCAGCTTCCTTAGCGCTTTCGCCTCGATCTGGCGGATACGCTCGCGCGTGACCGAGAACTGCTGGCCGACCTCTTCAAGGGTGTGGTCGGTGTTCATGCCGATGCCGAAGCGCATTCTGAGAACGCGTTCTTCGCGCGGCGTCAGCGAGGCGAGGACGCGCGTCGTCGTCTCGCGCAGATTCGACTGGATCGCCGCGTCGATGGGCAGAATGGTGTTCTTGTCCTCGATGAAGTCGCCGAGATGGGAGTCCTCCTCGTCGCCGATCGGCGTTTCGAGGGAGATCGGCTCCTTGGCGATCTTCATCACCTTGCGGACCTTTTCGAGCGGCATGGAGAGCTTCTCGGCGAGCTCCTCCGGCGTCGGCTCGCGGCCGATCTCGTGCAGCATCTGGCGCGACGTGCGCACGATCTTGTTGATCGTCTCGATCATGTGCACCGGAATGCGGATGGTGCGCGCCTGATCGGCGATCGAGCGGGTGATGGCCTGGCGAATCCACCATGTCGCATAGGTCGAGAATTTATAGCCGCGGCGGTATTCGAACTTATCGACCGCCTTCATCAGGCCGATATTGCCTTCCTGAATGAGGTCGAGGAACTGCAGGCCGCGATTGGTGTATTTCTTGGCGATGGAGATGACGAGGCGCAGATTCGCCTCCACCATCTCCTTCTTGGCGATGCGCGCTTCGCGCTCGCCCTTCTGCACGGTCGAGACGATGCGCCGGAAATCGGCGATGGTGAGGCCCGTCTCCTGCGAGAGCTTGCCGATCTCCTCGCGGATTTGCTCGATCTGCGGACCGGCCTTGTTGACGAAATTCTGCCAGCCCTTGCCTTTTTTCGTCTTGATGCGGGCGATCCAGTCAGGATCAAGCTCCGCGCCCAGATATTCGTTCAGAAACTCGCGCCGGTTCACGCCGTGCTGGTCGGCGAGGCGCACGAGCTTGCCCTCCAGTCCCATCAGGCGCCGGTTGATGTCGTAAAGCTGCTCGACGAGCGCCTCGATGCGCTGATTGTTGAGCCGCACCGAGCGCACGCGCTCGGTCAGATCCTTTTGCAACTTCTTGAAGCGGCGAAGCTGGGCCGGCGAAAGATTGTCGCCCTTCAGCTTCTCCTCGATCATGATGTCCTGAAGCCGGCGCAGCTTCTTGTAGTCCGAGGCGATCTCGTCGAAGGTCTGCATCACGCCGTCGCGCAGCTCGGCCTCCATGGCCGACAGCGACAGCGCCCCTTCGTCGAACTCGTCTTCGTCATCCTCGCTGTTTTCTGCGCGCTCAGCCTCCTCGCGCTGCACGCGCGCGGCGACTTCCGGCTGAGTCATGTCGGGGCGCGACTCCGGTCCGCCGCCATAGGTGGCGTCAAGATCGATGATGTCGCGAAGCAGAACGCGGCCTTCATTCAGTTCGTCGCGCCAGACGGTGATCGCCTCGAAGGTGAGCGATGATTCGCACAGCGCGCGGATCATGGTCTCGCGGCCGGCCTCGATGCGCTTGGCGATGGCGATCTCGCCCTCGCGAGACAGAAGTTCGACCGAACCCATCTCGCGCAGATACATGCGCACCGGATCGTCGGTGCGGTCGTTGGAGGCGGAGGTGTTGGTCGTCACCTCGCCCGCTCGCTCGCGACGGACGACGGCCTTGCCGGCGCCTTCCTCGGCGTCCTCGGAGTCTTCGCCCGCGGTCTCGGCGGATTCCTCCTCCTCCTCCTCGTGCTCGACGACGTTGATGCCCATTTCGGAAAGCTGGGCCATCACGTCCTCGATCTGGTCGGTCGAGAACTCCTCCGACGGCAAGATCGAATTGAGCTCGTCATAAGTGACGTAGCCGCGGGCCTTCGCGGTCTTGATGAGCTTCTTGACCTGCGCGTCGGTTAGATCGAGGATCGGGCTGTCCTGCGTTTCGGTGGTTTCGGCCGCATCGGACGCCGTCGCCGTCTTTTTCGCCATTCCGGAAATCCCTGCCGTTTGAAAACGCCGCCGCGGTCCTTACCGCCGCGATTTGTTTCGAACCGTCGCGCCCGCGCGTTCAAGCGCTGCGTTGAACCGTTTCGCCTCTTCCTGGGCGTCGCCCGTCTGGCGGTTTTCATCCTCCGCCGCATGGGCGAGCTGACTGCCCGAAGCCGCCGCCGCCTTCCAGACGTCGTCGCCGAGTGAAAATAGCTGAGACGCCGTTTGGGCGAGATCCCGTTCGGCCTCCACCGCAAACAGATGCAACCGCAGGGCGTCGTTCCAGCCCCACTCGACCTCGTCAATCTCAGCCGTCGGCCGGAGGAATGTCTGCCTCTTGAGCGTATCGTCGCTAAGGACGCGCTCCAATATATCCGCCGCCTTGGTGGATTGCAGATGACGTTTGAGCCCAGCGCTGTCAAGAGCTGGATCAGTCAAAATCGCCGATAAAACCTCGCCCAGAAGGTCATTCAGGGCCCGATTTTCGAAGGAAAGACCCAGAAAATCCCCCTCCCGCCGCTCGACCAGAGCCGGGTGGTTGATCGCGGCGAGAACGAGGGTCGCTTCGCGGAAAAAGCTTGACGGCGCGCCCTGGCGTTTGAGGGCCGGGCTCGCGCGCGCCGGCTCAATCCACGCCCGACTTCCGCTCTTGCGGGCCATTGCGCCTGACCGCCCGCGCCCGAAAGAGCCCGCCCCTCCCGCGCGCCGCGCGCCGGAGCCGGCCTCGCGCGGCGGCGCGAAGAGTTCGTCAAGGCGGCGCGCGAAATCGTCGCCATAGGCCGCCCGCACGTCAGGATCGGTTATCGAACGGGCGAGCGCGCGCAGACGCGCCTTCAGGGCGGCGCGGCGCTCCGGCCTGTCGAGCGGCTGCGCCTCAAGCTCGCGCCGCCACAGCACGTCCGCCATCGGCGCGGCGCCGGCGAGCGCCTTTTCGAACGCGCCCGCGCCCCCCTCGCGCACGAGATCGTCCGGATCCTGACCGCTCGGCAGAAACACGAAGGACAACGACTTGCCGGGCTTCAGGAGCGGCAGCGCATGGTCTATCGCGCGATGTGCGGCGGCGACGCCCGCCCTGTCGCCGTCGAGACACAGGACCGGCTCGTCCGACACCCGCCAAAGCAGTGCGAGCTGCCGGTCGGTGAGCGACGTCCCCAGCGGCGCGACAGCCTGACGGAAGCCCGCGCCCCATAGCGCGATCACGTCCATATAGCCTTCGCAGACGATGAGCGGCGCGCCGGTTTCTGCGGCCGCCTGCCGGGCGGCGTTGAAGTTGTAAAGGACATGCCCCTTATGAAAGAGCGGCGTTTCCGGCGAGTTCAGATATTTCGCCCGCGCGTTTTTATCGAGCGCGCGCCCGCCGAAGGCGACCACCGCGTCATTGACGCCGAGGATCGGGAACATCACGCGGCCGCGGAACCGATCATAGCTTGGCCCGCCGTCTTCCGGCCTTATGAGCAGGCCCGCTTCGGCTAGAATTTCTTCCGTATACCCTTTGTTGATGAGATGATCTTTGAGCGCTGCGCGCCCCTCGGGGGCGTAGCCCAGACGAAACGCGTCGATCTGCTCGCGCGTGACGCCGCGACCAGCGAGATACTCCGCCGCAGCGCGCCCGTCGGCGCGGCGCAGCATGGCGGCGAAGAAATCCGCCGCCGCGGCGCAGGCTTCGGCGAGGCCCTTTCTTTTACGCGCGCGTTCGGCCTCGCCCGGCTCTTCGGCTGGCAGCTCGAGCCCCGCCTCCTCGGCGAGGCGCGCCACCGCCTCGTGAAAGGCGAGGCCCTGCGTCTCCATCAGAAAGGAAATGACGTCGCCATGCTTGCCCGAGGAGAAGCAGTGGAAAAAGCCTTTCTGGTCGTTGACGAAAAAGGAAGGGGTTTTTTCCTGCGTGAAGGGCGACAGCCCCGCCCATTCCCGGCCCTGCTTCTTCAGCTTCACATAGCGCCCGATGACGTCGGAAGGCCGCAACCGGGCCTTCAGCTCGTCCAAGAAATCGGGCGTAAAACGGGGCATGGCTTGGAATCCGGAAACCGAAAGCCAGAATTAACGCGCGCGCCTTGTGCGCGCACGCGATTTTCGGCGGAAGTTTTCCCTGTGGCGTCCGATGCTTCCGTCGGGCGGGGGCCGCTTACGCCAGCGCCTTTTTCATCAGCGCCCCGGCGCGGCCGAAATCCATCGCCCCCGGATAGCGCTCTTTGAGCGCGCCCATGCAACGGCCCATGTCCTTGAGGCCATGGGCGTCAAGCTCTTCGATCACAGAGGCGACCGCCTCCTCGATCTCGTCGTCGGAAAGCTGGCGCGGCAGGAACTCGCGGATCACGTCGATCTCGGCCCGCTCCTGCTCGGCGAGATCCGGCCGGCCGCCTTCTTCATAGGCGGCGGCGGAATCCTCGCGCTGCTTCACCATCTTGGTCAGAATGGCGAGAATTTCGTCGTCCGAGACGCCCTCGCAGCGGTCTTCAGACCGTGCGGCTATGTCGCGGTCCTTGATTGCGGCGTTGATGAGCCGCAACGTCGAAACCCTGATCTTCTCGTCCCGCGCTTTCATCGCCGTCTTCAGGGCGGCGTCGATTTTCTCTCGCAGCATGCGATTCTCCGATCGGGACAGGCGAGCGCGCGCCCTATCGGCGCGAAGTCGCCGCTGCCCCTGTAACTCATTGATTCTGCTCGAAAACTACAAACGTTTCCGTTGTTGACCGTCCGAGGGCTTTCGCCTAGCTTCCCGGCAATTTGCGCGCCAGCCTGCGCCTTCGCAGTTCGCGCTTTCAGGGCCGGCGCAGCCCTGCTTTCGAACCCGGAAGAGATATGCCCCGATGAGATTAAGTCAAGCGCCTACGCCCCGCCCCACCGCGGTCGTGGTTCTGGCCGACGGCCTTACCCTGCGCGGCCAGGGCGTCGGCGCCGTCGGCGAGGCCGTTGGCGAGCTCTGCTTCAACACGGCCATGACCGGCTATCAGGAGATCCTGACCGATCCCTCCTATGCCGGCCAGATCATCACCTTTACTTTTCCGCATATTGGCAATGTCGGGGCGAACGCCGAGGACATTGAGAACGCCTCGCCGGCGGCGGCGACGGCTGCGCGCGGGGCGGTGTTCCGCACCCTCCCGACGAGCCCGTCGAACTGGCGCGCGCAGCTTGACCTCGGCGCCTGGATGAAGCGCCGGGGCGTCATCGGGATCGGCGGCGTCGACACCCGGGCGCTGACCGCGCGCATACGCGAGAAGGGGATGCCGCATGCGGTCATCGCCCATAATCCGACCGGTCATTTCGACATCGACGCCCTGCTCGCCAAAGCGCGCGAATGGCCGGGCCTTGAAGGCCGCGATCTCGCCCGCGAGGTCACGACCCTCCAGTCCTATTCCCATGACGAGACCGCCTGGCGGTGGGGCGAAGGCTACGGCCGCGCAGAAGGAGCCGGGCCGCATGTCGTCGTGATCGACTACGGCGTCAAACGCAACATCCTGCGCCTCCTCGCCGAGAACGGCACGCGGGTGACGGTCGCGCCGGCGACAGCGAGCTTCGAGGACATCATGGCCAAGAAGCCCGACGGCGTCGTTCTCTCCAACGGACCGGGCGATCCGGCGGCGACGGGAGAATACGCCCTGCCGGTGATCCGCAAGCTGATCGAAACGAAAACCCCCGTGTTCGGCGTGTGTCTCGGCCATCAGCTTCTCGCCCTCGCAGCCGGCGCGCGCACGAAGAAAATGGCGCAGGGCCATCACGGCGCGAATCATCCGGTGAAGGATCTTGAGACCGGCAAAGTCGAGATCGTCTCGATGAATCACGGCTTCACCGTGGACGCCGACAGCCTGCCCGACAATGTGGAGCCCACCTTCGTTTCGCTCTTCGACGGCACGAACAGCGGCATCCGTCTCAAGGACGCGCCGGCCTTCTCCGTGCAGCATCATCCTGAAGCTTCGCCGGGGCCGCAGGACAGCTTCGGGGTGTTCAAAAGATTCGTCGACGGGCTGACCAAAGCAGCCTGACTCAAGGCGGCCTGACTGTAGATTCGTGGGAGCGACAGCGATCCGACAAGAGCTTCTCCGCGCGATCGACCTCGCCCTCGCCGGCGACTGGGACGGCGCGCACGGGATCGTGCAGCGCTGCGACGATGCGGCCGCATACTGGCTCCACGCCGTGCTGCACAAGATCGAAGGCGACGAAGCCAACAGCCGTTACTGGTACGCCCGCGCAGGCCGGTCTTACGAATATTGCGCCGACGCGACGGCGGAGCTCGAAGCCGTAAAAGCGGCGCTTACGGAGTAAGCGCGATTGACACGTCCACAGCGGTCCGCCACCTTCACGGCGGCCTCGGCCAACCCTGAAGCCGCGCAACGGAGCCGCTCGAGAGCCATGCCCAGCCTGCCGCGTTCCCCCTTCGCCTTTCTGCTTGCGCTCCTGTCTTTTCTCGCCGCGCCGCCTGTCGCGGCGGAAGACGGATATGACCTGTGGCTGCGCTACAAGCCGCTGCCGGCCGCCGAAGCGCGAGGCTATCTCAAAGCGGCCCGGCGGGTTGTGACCGGTCCGCAAGCAGGCGAAACCATCGCAATCGCGCGCGAAGAGCTCGCCCGCGGGATCGAAGGACTGCTGCGGCGCGCGCCGGCCGGTTCGACCCGACTCGCCGGCGACGGCGCGATCGTCATCGGCACCCCGAAGGATTCGCCCGAGATCGCCGCGCTCGACCTTCCGCTGGATCGAGCGGGCGCGGAGGGCTACGTCATCCGAAGCGTCCGCATCGACGGGCGCCGCGCCATCGTCATCGCCGCCAATGAGGAGATCGGCGTTCTTTACGGCGCTTTTCACCTTTTGCGCCTCATGCAAACGCTCCAGCCGCTTGACGCGCTCGACATCGTCGAGCGGCCGGGGATCGAACGGCGTCTGCTCAATCACTGGGACAATCTCGACCGGACCGTCGAGCGCGGCTATGCGGGCCAATCGATCTGGGACTGGCACAAGCTGCCGGACTATATCGACCCGCGCTATCGCGACTATGCGCGGGCGAACGCGTCGATCGGGATCAACGGGACGGTTCTGACCAATGTGAACGCCGACGCCGTCGCCCTGACGCCGGCTTATCTGGAGAAGACCGCCGCGCTCGCCGACGTGTTCCGCCCCTATGGCGTGCGCGTCTATCTCACCGCCCGTTTCTCCGCGCCCATCGAGATCGGCGGTCTCGACACGGCCGATCCGCTCGATCCGCGCGTGCGCGCATGGTGGCGCGACAAGGCGAGCGAGATTTATGCGCTCATCCCCGACTTCGGCGGCTTTCTCGTAAAGGCCAACTCCGAAGGCCAGCCCGGCCCGCAGGATTACGGGCGCACCCATGCGGACGGCGCGAACATGCTCGCCGAAGCGCTCGCTCCGCATGGCGGCGTCGTGATGTGGCGGGCGTTCGTTTACTCGGCGGAGAACCCGGATGACCGCGCCAAGCAGGCCTATGACGAGTTCGTTCCGTTGGACGGCGCGTTCCGCGACAACGTCCTCGTCCAGGTGAAGAACGGCCCCATCGATTTCCAGCCGCGCGAGCCCTTCCATCCCCTGTTCGGCGCGATGTCGAACACGCCGCTCGCGCTGGAGCTGCAGATCACGAAGGAATATCTCGGTTTCGCGACGCACCTCGTCTATCTCGCGCCGATGTGGAAGGAGACGCTGGACGCGGACACTTATGCAGCCGGCGCCGGTTCGACCGTCGCGAAAGTCGTCGACGGCTCGCTGCACGATTATCCGCATACGGCGATCGCCGGGGTCTCCAATATCGGCTCGGACCGGAACTGGACCGGCTCGCATTTCGATCAGGCCAACTGGCGCGCTTTCGGCCGTCTCGCCTGGAACCCACTGCTTTCGCCTGAGGCCATCGCAGAAGAGTGGGTCCGAATGACCTTCAGCAATGACGAACGTTTCGTCGCGCCGGTCGTCGACATGATGCTTGGGTCGCACGAGGCCGCCGTGGATTACATGACGCCGCTGGGGCTTCACCATCTGATGGGAACCGGCCATCATTACGGTCCCGCCCCATGGGTCGACGATCTCGACCGGCCGGAATGGAACCCGGTCTACTATCATCGCGCCGATAGGGAAGGCGTCGGGTTCGACCGCACCGAGACGGGCAGCAACGCGCTCGCCCAATACGCGCCGGAAGCGGCGGCGGCCTTCGCCGCGCCTGAAACTACGCCGGAAGAATATCTTCTCTGGTTTCATCGCGTGTCATGGGATTTCGAAATGAAGTCCGGCCGGACCCTGTGGGAGGAGCTCGTTCACCGCTACACGCGCGGAGTCGAAAAGGTCGCGGCGATGCGCAGGACCTGGGCCGGTCTCGATGAGCTGATCGACGCGGAGCGTCATGCGCAGGTCGCCGCCTTTCTCGCCATTCAGGAGAAGGAGGCGAAGTGGTGGCGCGACGCCTGCCTGGCCTATTTCCAGGCCGTCTCAGGCCTGCCGTTTCCGGAAGGATACGACCCGCCGGCCCGCAGCCTCGACTATTACAAGTCGCTTTCCTTCCCCTACGCGCCAGGACATTAGCGTCGCCCCCATGACGCCCCTCGCCAAACCGAAAGGGCGGCGCTATAGAGCCCCGCAAAATTCCCCTACGACAGGATAACGCATGAAAATCGCTGGCAACGCCATCCGCCCCGGCATGGTCCTCAACTACAAGGACAAGCTGTGCGTGGTCGTGAAAACGGAGCACCGGACGCCGGGAAACCTGCGGGCCTTCAACCAGGTCGAGATGCAGGACATCGTCTCCGGCACGAAGTACAATGAACGCTTCTCCGCCTCGGAAATGGTCGAGCGCGTCCGCCTGGAGCAGAAGAGCTACCAGTATCTCTACGATGAAGGCGAGGCGCTGGTCTTCATGGACGACGAGACCTACGACCAGATCAATATCCCGAAATCCCTCGTGGGCGACCAGATCGACTTTCTCCAGCCCAACATGACGGTGGAGATCGAAAGCCATGAGGGCCGGCCCATCGGCGTCTCCCTGCCCGAGACGGTCACGATGGCCATCGCCGAGACCGAACCCACGGTGAAAGGCCAGACGGCTTCCGGTTCATACAAGCCGGCGCTGCTCGAAAACGGCGCGCGCGTGATGGTGCCGCCCTATCTCTCGGAAGGCGAACGCATCGTGGTGCGGATCGCCGACCGGGAATATGTGGAACGGGCGAAGGATTAGAGGCGGGCGGCAGGTTGCGGCCGCGCCTATATCTGAGGCAGCCTGAGACCTGCAATCTGAAAGCCGTTCGCCATTTTCCTCCATGACCGACGCCGCGCTCCCCTTTTCCTTTGAGATCGTCCCCGTAACGCCGTTTCAGCAGAACTGCTCGATCCTGCGCGCGCCTTCTGGGAGGGCCGCCGTGATCGACCCCGGCGGCGAGCCGGACAGGATTCTGACGGCCGCCGAAGTGATGGACGCGCGCATCGAGCAGATCTGGCTCACCCACGGCCATCTCGACCACGCGGGCGGCGCAGAGGCGGTCAAACGCGCGACGGGGGCATCGATCATCGGTCCGCACCGGGAGGATGCGTTCTGGCTCGATCAGATCGAACAGCACTGGGCCCAGTTCGGCTTCCGCGACATGGGCGAGGACTGCACGCCTGACCGCTTCCTGGACGACGGCGACCGGCTCGAGCTCGAAGGGATCGCCTTCGACGTCCTGCATGCGCCCGGCCACACCCCCGGCCACGTGGTCATCGTCAACAAGGAGGCGAAGCTCGCTTTCGTCGGCGACGTGCTGTTCGCAGGCTCCATCGGCCGCACGGATTTTCCGCGCGGCGACCACCAGACGCTTATCAACTCGATCACGCAAAAGCTGTGGCCGCTTGGCGAGGACATGCGTTTCGTTCCCGGCCACGGGCCGATGTCCACATTCGGCCGCGAGCGCCAGACGAATCCCTTCGTCGCCGACGCCGTCACCGGTTATGGCCGAGCTGACAAGGACGCGCCGACATTTTCCATGTCGACGTCAATCCGCCCGAAACGCTGGATGTGACGGCGGCGGGCGCAGCATCTTCCTCCTGATGCGCGATTTTTGGCCAAATCCTGCGCCGGCACGCGCTTTTCTGTTGACTTCGCGGCCGCGAAGGGGCTAACTGCCGACAGCTCATCAAGACCGGCTGAGGGACAGGCCCTTTGAAGCCGGGGCAACCTCTGGACGCCCGCGACCCGGAACGTCTGGAACGGTGCCAATTCCTGCGGAGCGCGGCCCCTCCGGGCGGCGTTCCGGGAGATGAGAGAGACGAGGCCGTCGCGCCAGTCTGCTCGGGTCTTCCGTGAATTGCCTGATGAGCGCCGGGCCGGAATGGCTCGGAACGATCTGGCGTTGCGGAGAAGAGCCATGACGGCGTTGGCGATCCTGAAAACCGAAGCGGGCGACTGCACCCGACCTGCGCCTTTGAGCGGTTGGCGCGTGTCCGCGCTTCCCTGGCGCGACGTCGATATCGAGCTTGGCGCGGATTTCCGTCTGGAAAGCGGCGAGCGCCTCGACGATCCAGTTCTCCGCATTCGCCTGCACGGGCCCGAGGCCGCCCCCGCGATCGTCGCCGCGGGCGGCATCTCCGCAGGAAAGCGTGTCGCCGACGCCGGTCATGACTCGGGCTGGTGGCGCGACGTCGCCCGGCCGGGCGGCGCGATCGACCTCGACCGGTTTCAGCTTCTCGGATTCGACTTCCTGCCGGGCGCTGAGTCCGACGCGCGCGCGATCACGCCGGCCGATCAGGCGCGCGCCCTCGCCCTGGCGCTCGACCGCTTGGGGATCGCGCGTCTTCACGCCTTGGTCGGCGCTTCCTACGGCGGCTTCATCGGACTCGCCTTCGCCTCCCTGTTTCCCGAACGGCTGGAGCGCCTCGCCGTCATTTCGGCGGCGGCGCGCTCTGATCCGATGACCACCGCGCTGCGCGGGGTCCAGCGGCGCATCATCGCATTCGGCCTTGAATGCGGCCGGCCGGAAGAAGGCGTCGCCCTTGCCCGCCAGCTGGCCATGACGACCTATCGCTCGGCGGAGGAGCTCCGCCGGCGCTTCGACTGCGCTCCGCGCGGCGCGCGCCCCGGCGATCCGTACGACGTGTGCGAATATCTGATCGCGCGCGGGCGCGCTTACGCGCAGGCCATGCCGGCGGCGCGGTATCTCACGCTTTCAGATTCGCTCGATCGCGCCTGCGTCGATCCGGCCGACGTCAAGGCGCGATGCCTGTTCGTCGCCGTGTCCAGCGACCGGCTCGTGCCGGCCCGCGACACGCAAGAGACCGCGCGCGCGGTCAGCGGACCTAGCGACTATCTCTGCATCGACAGCCTCGTCGGGCATGATGCGTTCCTTTGCGAGCCGGAGAAGTTCTCCGACCGGTTAAGCGCGTTTCTGGGAGAGTGATGTGTCGAAGGAATGGAGCGCCGCGCCCGCGCCCTTGCGGGTCGCCCTGTTGGGTTTCGGCGTCGTCGGCGGCGGCGTCTATGATCTTCTGCTGGCGGATCAAAAGCGTTTCCAGGTGGTTGGCGTCGCCTGCCGCGATCCCGAGCGCCACATCCGCAATGGCGCGCCCCATCGTTTGCTGACGAACGATCCGGCCGCGCTGCCTGAACACGACATTCTCGTCGAGGCCATCGGCGGCCTCTCGCCCGCCGAGGAGATCATCGCCAACGCCCTCAGGCGCGGCATCGACGTCGTCACCGCCAACAAGTCTCTGGTCTCGCGCCGATACGAGACGCTGCACGCGGCGGCCGAGGCGGGCGGCGCGCGATTGCGGTTCTCCGCGGCCGTCGGCGGCGGCGTGCCCATGCTGGAGACCGTGGAGGAGGTCGCGCGCGAGGGTGCGATCATCCGCCTCGACGCAGTGCTCAACGGCACCACCAATTTCGTGCTCGACCGCATCGGCGCCGGGCTCGGGCTCACCTATGCGATCCGCCTGGCCCAGGAAGCAGGCTTCGCCGAGGCGGATCCGACCGCCGACATCGACGGCGTTGACGCGGCGGAGAAACTGTCCCTGATCGTCAGGCGCGCCTTCGGCGTCGCGGTCGATCCGGCCGAAATTCCGCGCGACGCGTTGGGCGCGCTGTCATCCGCCGAGATCGCCGCCGCGCACGCCGCCGGCAGGCCCTACAAGCAGGTCGCGACGGCGCGACGGACGGCGGGCGGCCTTGAGTTGGAGGTGCGGCTGCGGCGGGCGCCGGCGGACACGCCGCTGGGCAGGCCGAAGCTGGAAGAGAACTGCCTCGTCATCGAGCGCGAGTTCGGCGCGCCCGTCGTACTGTTCGGCAAGGGCGCCGGGCGCGAGGCTACCGCCGGCTCGGTCTTCGCCGATCTCGACGCGCTCGCCCATATGCGTCTCGGCGCGAGTCTCGCCGAATCAGCGGCCTGAGGATTGAAAAACCGAAAGGAACACCTGATCGCCGAAAGGCGACAGATCGTCATTGCCGGCATTGGCGGCCACATAGAACCGCACCGGGCCGGCAAGCTCTTCCGGGGCCGTCCAGCGGAACCGCCACACGACGCGCCCCGGCGCGTCCGGCCGCGCGCCCTTCGCGTTCGAACGCAGCGCGCCGCCCTTCGCCTCCAGCCCCTCGCCGAGCGGCTCGAAAGCGCCAGCTTCCGCGCCGTTCATCTCCGCCCGCAGCACGAAGCCGGCGACTTTCAGCGTCTCGGCGCTGAGGGTCAGCGCAAGGTCGTAACGCGCGCCGGGCTCGATCCGCTCAGGCAATCCATCCAGCGTTAGGCGCGCATCCTGGCGCAGCGGGGCAGCGTCGAAATGGCAAGCCGAGCAGTCCGGCCGGCCGGGCCCGCCGTCATGGCTCCAGTCCGCGCCGTCGGGCAGCGCCCAGGCCGGCACGGCGAGAAAAAGCAGGAACGCGCCCGCCGGTAGGTTGCGCAGGCTCACCGTCCTGCGCCCGCTTTCGGCTCGACGACAGCTCGGCCGATGGTGTTCGTATCAGCGCCGAACCACACCGTCCCGCTCGGCTGATGATAATGCGCGTGGCGCACCGTGCCGCCGCCGGAGGGCACGGGCGTCGCGCTAAAAAATTCCTCCGTCTCCGGATCGAATCCGACCATCATGTTGGGCTGCACGCCGGTCTCGAAAATCCAGATACGGCCCGATGCGTCGGAGGCCATGCCATAGGGGCGCGAAGTCGCTCCTGAAGGCAGGGGCCATTCCTTGAACGCGCCGCTCGCCGGATCATAGACGCCGAGATAGCCGCCGGCGTAATCGCCGTACCACACGCGCCCGTCGGCGGTGATTTCAAGACGGCGCGGGCGCGTTTCAGCGCGCGGCAGCTCGATTTCGGTCAAGGCGAGGGATTCAGGGTCGATCTTCGCCAACTTGTTGGTCCCAAAGAGGTCGACCCACACGGCGCCGTCGGGCGCGATCTTTATCCCATAGGGACGCGAGCGCTCGGTCTTGGAAGGAACAAGATCGACCTTGCGGGTCTCCATATTGAGCCGGCCGACGAAATTCCCTCCCTGCACGGTGAACCAGATATTCCCATCGTTATCGAAGACGAGCGTGTGCGGATCGCGCGCGGCAGGATCGGGCATCGGGATCGTCTCGATCTCGCCGTTTGCGGGATCATAGCGGCCGATGACGCCGGTCGCGTTGCCGGCGTACCAGACGATCCCCTTCTCATCGACGATAAGATTATGCGGACGCTCCCTGTCGGGCAGATCGACCTTGGTCACCTCGCCGCTCTCGACGTCGAGCCGCGCAAGATAGCCGGCGCGCTGGCCGACAAACCAGACGGATTTCTCGCTCTCGGCGAAGGGGTCGCGCGGGCGGGACTGCTCCCATGGAACTTTCCATTCGCGGATCTCGACTTCCGGAGCGGGGTTCGCGAAAGCTGGCGCTGCGGCGGCGGCCGCGCAGACGAAAGGAATCAGCAAGGCGCGCATCGACTTCTCCCTGACAAAACCCTGACTTTCTGTCGCGCCAGACCGTAACCCGGATCGGCCTTTCTGTCATGAAGCGGCTGAAAAACCCGGCGCGGCGCGCCGGCAGAAGCGGCAGGGCGCTTTTCTTCGCCCGCGCGTCTTCCCTCCCCGGCCGGCTTCGCCTATGAAGCCGCTTTAATCGACATTTCAGCTAACCCCGCGCGCGGCGGACACCGGACGCCCGGCCCGTTTCGGCGCGCACACGCGCGAGACGCCCATGCCCAAACGCACCGATATTTCGTCCATTCTCATTATCGGCGCGGGGCCGATCATCATCGGTCAGGCCTGCGAGTTCGACTATTCCGGCGTGCAGGCGGTGAAAGCGCTGAAGGCGGAGGGCTACCGGGTCATTCTGGTCAATTCCAACCCGGCGACGATCATGACCGACCCGGAACTCGCCGACGCCACCTATGTCGAGCCGATCACGCCCGAGTTCGTCGAGAAAATCATCGCCCGCGAAGAACCCGACGCGCTGCTGCCGACCATGGGCGGGCAGACAGCCTTGAACTGCGCGCTGGAGCTGGAGCGTTCGGGCGTTCTCGCCGCTCATGGCGTGGAAATGATCGGCGCGCGCGCCGACGTAATCGAAAAAGCCGAGGATCGCGAACTTTTTCGCGCCGCGATGGACAGGATCGGCCTCGATTCTCCCCGCGCCGCCATCGCTTCTTCGCCGCCGATCCGCAACGCCGCCGGCAAAATCGTCGGCTATGACCGCCCCGCAGGCTTCGCCGAAGCCATGAAGGCGCTCGACGAAATCGGCCTGCCCGCCATCATCCGGCCTGCCTATACGCTCGGCGGCACGGGCGGCGGCGTCGCCTACAACCGCGAGGAATACGAGCAGATCGTGCGCATGGGGCTAGACGCCTCGCCCGTCGGCCAGGTGCTGATAGACGAGAGCCTGCTAGGCTGGAAAGAATTCGAGATGGAGGTGGTCCGCGACAAGGCGGACAACTGCATCATCGTCTGCTCGATCGAGAATATCGATCCGATGGGCGTGCATACCGGCGATTCGATCACCGTGGCGCCGGCGCTCACCCTCACTGACAAGGAGTTCCAGCGGATGCGCAACGCCGCGATCGCGGTGATGCGCGAAATCGGCGTCGAAACGGGGGGATCGAACGTTCAGTTCGCGATTAATCCGGAAAACGGCCGGCTGGTCGTCATCGAGATGAATCCGCGCGTGTCGCGCTCCTCCGCGCTTGCATCCAAGGCGACGGGTTTTCCGATCGCCAAGGTCGCGGCCAAGCTCGCCGTCGGCTACACGCTCGACGAACTTGACAACGACATCACCGGCGCGACCCCCGCCTCTTTCGAGCCGACCATCGACTACGTGGTCACGAAGATCCCGCGCTTCGCCTTCGAGAAGTTTCCCGGCGCCGAACCGCTGCTTACGACCGCGATGAAATCCGTAGGCGAGGCGATGGCCATCGGCCGCACCTTCGCCGAGTCGCTGCAAAAAGCCCTGCGCTCGCTTGAGACCGGCCTTTCCGGCCTCGATCCCATCGCCATTCCCGGCCTCGGCCAAGGCGACGACGTCAACGCCTTCCGCGCCGCCCTCGCCGCGCCGACCCCGGACCGGCTGCGCGTCGCCGCCGAAGCCTTCCGCCACAGCCTGCCCATCGAACAGGTACGTTTCATCACCCAATACGACCCGTGGTTTCTGGAGCAGATACAAGCCATCGTCGACGCCGAGCGTTTGGTCGCCGCGGAAGGCGTTCCGACGGACCCCGAGCGACTGCGCGCGCTCAAGGCCATGGGCTTTTCCGACAGGCGCCTGGCCGAGCTCGCCGGCGGGACGGAAGCGGAAATGCGCGCGCACCGGCGCGCTCTCGGCGTTCGCCCGGTCTACAAGCGCATCGACACCTGCGCGGCGGAGTTCGCCGCGAAGACCCCGTATATGTACTCAGCCTACGAACCGCTGGTCGAAGGGGCGACGACCTGCGAATCCAATCCCTCCGACCGCAAGAAGGTCGTAATTCTCGGCGGCGGACCGAACCGGATCGGCCAGGGCATCGAGTTCGACTATTGCTGCTGCCATGCGGCTTTTGCGCTCGCCGAGCTTGGCGTCGAGTCGATCATGGTCAACTGCAATCCAGAAACCGTCTCGACCGATTACGACACCTCGGACCGGCTCTATTTCGAGCCGCTGACCGGCGAGGACGTGCTCGAGATCATTGACAGGGAGCGCGCGACGGGCGAACTCCTCGGCGTCATTGTGCAATATGGCGGACAGACGCCGCTCAAGCTCGCCAAGACGTTGCATGAAGAAGGCGTGCCCATTCTCGGCACTTCCTACGACGCGATCGACCTCGCCGAGGATCGCGAGCGGTTCCAGAAGCTCATCGCGCGGCTCGATCTGCGCCAGCCCAACAACGCCGTCGCCGGCTCGCGCGACGACGCCCCGCGCATCGCCGCCGAGGTGGGCTATCCGCTGGTGACGCGCCCGTCCTACGTGCTGGGCGGGCGGGCGATGGAGATCGTACGCGACGAGGAATCGCTGAGAACATACCTCGCCACAGCCCAGATCGAGATCACCGAAGACGAACCGCTCCTGCTCGACCAATATCTTCAGAACGCGGTCGAGGTGGACGTCGACGCCATCGCCGACGGAACGGACGTATACATCGCCGGAGTGATGGAGCATATCGAGGAGGCTGGCGTGCATTCCGGCGACAGCGCCTGCTCGCTGCCGCCCTACACCTTGCCTGAAGCGCTGATTCGAGAGCTTGAGGAGGAGACCCGGCGTCTTGCGCTCGAGCTCGGCGTCGTGGGACTGGTCAATGTTCAGTATGCGATCAAAGACGGCGAGATTTACGTCCTCGAAGTGAACCCGCGCGCGTCGCGCACTGCGCCTTTCGTGGCCAAGGCCACAGGCGTTCCCATCGCGCGGTTCGGCGCCAAGGTCATGGCCGGCACGAAGATTCGCGAGTTGGGACTCTCGGCGCCGCCGCGGCTTTCCCATACGGCCGTCAAGGAAGTGGTCTTTCCGTTCGCGCGCTTCCCCGGGGTCGACACGGTATTGGGACCGGAGATGCGCTCGACCGGCGAAGTGATGGGCGTCGATCGCGATTTCGACCGCGCCCGGGCAAAGAGCCTTCTCGCCATTGGCGCGCGCATTCCGCTCGAAGGCTGCGTGTTCATCTCGCTCAAGGATTCCGACAAGCCGCTTCTGCTCGACGCCGCCCGCCGGCTTCTCGGCATGGGCTTCCGGATTATCGCGACTGGCGGCACGGCCGACTATTTCCGCTCGCAGGGGCTCGACGTCGCCCGCGTCAACAAGGTGCTCGAAGGCCGGCCGCACATCGTCGACGCCCTCAAGAATGGCGAGGTGCATCTCGTTTTCAACACGACCGAGGGCGCCCAGTCGATCAAGGACTCGCGCTCGATCCGCACTACGGCGCTAGCCCAGAAGATTCCCTGCATCACGACCGCTACCGGCGCCCGCTCGACCGTTCGCGCCATCGAGGCGATGCGCGCCGGCGCGCTTGAAGCCGCGCCGCTTCAGTCCTATTTTGCATAAGCAGTAAATGAGATCGGCCGGCCGCCCGTATTACGTGCGGCCGCCGTCTTTTTTCGCTTTCTGGTTGAGAAAGGGCGGGAAATGGAAAAAGTCCCGATGACGAAAGCCGGCTACGAGCGCCTGGAGGCGGAATTGCGCCGCCTCAAGAACGAGGAGCGCCCGGCCGTCATTCAGGCTATCGCTGAAGCGCGCGCCCATGGCGACCTGTCCGAGAACGCCGAGTACCACGCCGCCAAGGAGCGCCAGGGCTGGATCGAAAGCCAGATCATCGAGCTCGAGGACAAATACAGCCGCGCCCAGGTGATCGACGTGTCGAAGATGAACGGCTCGGCGGACAGCGCCGTCAAGTTCGGCGCGACCGTCACTCTCGCCGACGAAGATACGGAAGAGGAAAAGTCCTGGCAGATCGTCGGCGACTACGAGGCCGACGTGAGAGAAGGCAAGATCTCCATATCTTCGCCTATCGCGCGCGCCCTGATCGGAAAAACCGAAGGCGACGTCGTCGAGGTGGCCGCGCCCGGCGGCGCGCGCTCCTACGAGATCGTCAGGGTCGAGTACAAATAGCGGATCAGGCGAGGCGTGACGCGTATGTCCTCCGACGAAGCGGCGATTGTTTTTGGCCGCGACCGGACGAAACGGTCATGGCTGCGCGCCGGTTGGCGCGGCTTGGCCGGCAAATGTCCCGAATGCGGCAGGGGCGCGCTTTTCGCCGGCTATACGCGCACCCATGGCGCCTGCGCCGTCTGCGGCCTTAACTTCGCCGGCCACCGGGCCGATGACGCGCCGCCCTATGCGACCATCATGATCGTCGGCCATCTGACGATTCCGCTCGCGCTCGCCGCGAAGCAACTCTTCGATCCCCCGCTTGCGCTTCAGTTCGCCATATCCGCGCCGCTGATCCTGGGCATGACATTGTGGCTTCTGCCGATCGTGAAGGGCGGACTCATCGGCCTGCAATGGGCCAATCGGATGCATGGTTTCGCCGAGCCGCGCGACGAAGCCGAAAACTGGACCTGACGCGCGAGGCGGCAGGACTGGCCAAGATTGGGGAAGCGATTCACAGTGCGCGCGGATGAGCGCGCCTTTGGACCTCACGCCAGCGGAGCGACGCCGCGGCCTCGTCGCCGCGATCGTCGGAGTGTCGGTTTTTGCAGCCTGCCTCGGGCACAGCCTCCCCTTTTTCGCGGTGAGGCTGGCCAGTCTGGGCGCCAGCAACAGCTTCATCGGCGTCAATGTCGCGCTCTCGGCGCTCGCCGGGCTGGCGCTGACGCCCTTTCTGCCGGCCGTGATCGGCCGTTACGGCATCAGGCGCGTACTGGCCGCCGCCTTCGCAGTGATCTTCGCCGGCTACGCCGCAGCCTTTTTGAGCGGCGAGCGGCTCTATCTCTGGCATGTCGCCCGCCTTCTGATCGGCGCCGGCAGCACCGCGTTTTTCGTCGCCAGCGAGATCTGGATCAATCTCGCAGTCAGCCCCGAGCGGCGCGGCGCGGTGGTGGGCCTTTACGCCACCGCGCTCGCCGGCGGCTTTGCGGCCGGACCGCTCGCGCTGGAGCTGACCGGCTATGACGGCGCTTCGCCCTTCATCGCAGGCGCAGCCTTTCTCGTCCTCGCAGCGCCGCCGATTCTGACGGCGCGCCCGCCCGCCTTCAGTCCGCGCGAGAAGACGGTTTCCGTGGCCGTCGTCACGCGTCGAGCGCCGATTATCTTTCTGGCGATGGCCGTCTTTTCGCTGGGAGAGGCGGCGCTGTTGAGTCTTGCGCCGGTCTATGGCCTGCGCATCGGGCTGGGCGAGGTCGCCGCCGGCCGGATCGTCCTCGCCTACTCGCTCGGACCGGTTGCATTTCAGTATCTTCTGGGCCTGGCGGCGGACCGCTACTCGCCGCGGATTGTTCTTGCGGCCTGCGCGGCGGCGGGGCTCGCCGGCGCGGCTCTTCTGCCGGCGGCGGTCCGCAACGAGCTTGCGCTCTATCCATTGCTGTTCGTCTGGGGCGGGGCCATCGTCGGCGTGGCCACCTGCGTTCTCGCTTATGTGGGCGGGCGCTTCGCGGGAAAGGAGCTTGCTGCGGCCAATTCGGGCATCGCCCTCGCCTATAACGCCGGCGCGCTAGCGGGGCCTGCCCTCGGCGGCGCGATCATGGATCTCGCCGGACCAGACGCCCTGCCGGCCGCGCTCGCCGGCGCTTTCGCGCTCCTGCTGATGCTGCTCGCGCCGACGCGGCCGCGCCTTGGGCCCTGACGCGTCGGCGCACCTTGACACGCCGGCGCGTGCGGCTATTTTCCGCCCCTCTTTTCAATCGCCGCCCGCAGGATCCTGTCTGCAGCGGCCCCGCCAGGAGCCACGAGCATGGCCAAGCCAACCACGATCAAGATCCGGCTGAACTCGACGGCCGGCACCGGCTATTTCTACGTCACGAAGAAGAACACCCGTACGATGACGGAAAAGCTCGTGCTCAAGAAGTACGATCCCATCGCGCGCAAGCATGTCGAGTTCAAGGAAGGCAAGATCAAGTAGGATCGGGGCCTCGCCCTGCCCGTCACGGTCTTTTTCTTTACGGTTTTTCAGGGTCGCCCGCGGGCGACCCTTTGCATGTCCCGCCGCCGCGCCAAGTCTCAGGCCGCGCTCGCCATCACGCGGTTTCGGCCGCCGGTCTTCGCCTGATAGAGCGCCTCGTCCGCGCGCTTGATGAGCTTCTGGGCGGAGTCTTCCTTAAGCCCGTCCTCGGTCGAGGCTATGCCGATCGAAACGGTGACGCCGATCTCGTCCCGCCCCCCGTTCAGGATCACCCGCTGCGCCGCGACATCCTCACGGATGCGCTCGGCGACGAGGCTAGCGGCGTGTTTGTCCGTATCCGGCATGGCGATGAGAAACTCTTCCCCGCCGTAACGGCAGGCCAGATCCATGCTGCGCACCGACTGACGGATGCGCTCGGCGAAATGTTGCAGCACGCGGTCGCCGGCGTCGTGGCCGTAAGTGTCGTTGATGCCCTTGAAGTGATCGATGTCGAGCACCATCACCGACAGAGGGCGGCCCGTCCAGTAAGCGCGATCGAACATCGCAGACAGATGGCTTGCGAGGTAACGCCGGTTGTACAGGCCCGTCAGTTGATCCGTGACCGCCATTTCCAGGCTCGCCTGGAAGGACGAGCGCAGATGCTCGATGTAGCGTTTGCGCCGGACCTGGGTCGAAACGCGAGCGATAAGCTCGTTCTGGTCGATGGGCCGCGTCAGGTAGTCATTGACGCCTAGCTCCAGCGCGCGCACGAGCTTGCGCGTCTCCCCCTGGCGCACGATCGCCAGAAGCGGCGTCAGGCGCGTCTCCTCGAAAGACCGGATCGAGGAGCACAGGCGCAGCGGATCGGCGGCTTCGATCGACATGTTCACCATCACGAGGTCGAATTCGCCCAAACGCGCCCGGCTTAGCGCCACCGTCGGTTCGGCTTCGGTCGAAAGCACGTAATCGTCGGCGAGCATGCCCCGTAAACGTTCAGCCTGATCCGGCTGGTCGTCGATGAGAAATATGCGTCCCTTTTCGTCGGTCGTCGCCATCGAGTCGAGATCGATATCCGGCACGACGCCGAGTCCCTTGCTCGTCGCATAGCGCATCCTGAGCTCGTCGGTCATCATTTTAAGCCGGGACAGGCTGCGCACGCGAGCGAACAGCGCGACATCCTCGACCGGCTTGGTCAGAAAATCATCTGCGCCCGCCTCAAGCCCCGCGACCCGATCCGCCTGCTGATCGAGCGCCGTAACCATTACAACTGGAATATGCGCCGTTTCTGGATCTTTCTTGAGAAGCCGGCAGGCCTCGAACCCGTCCATTCCCGGCATCATGACGTCGAGCAGAATGATGTCAGGCTGATCCGCTCGCGCCTTCTGGATCGCCTCCTCGCCCGAATAGGCGCCGATCACGTCGAAATACTCGGCGCGAAGCTTGGCTTCGAGCAGTTTCACGTTCGGCTCGAAGTCGTCGACGACCAGTACGCGCGCCGTCATGCAGCCACCGTGTCGGTAGGTTCATGTCCAATTCGCCTGAGCCTAGTCCAAATATCTTTTCACTTTCTCAAGAAAATGGGCGACCGAGATCGGCTTGGCGATATAGTCCTCGCAGCCGCCGGCGCGGATGCGCTCCTCGTCTCCCTTCATGGCGAAGGCCGTGACGGCGATGACAGGGATGGCGGCGAGCGATTCATCTTCCTTTAACTGCCGGGTCACCTGTAGCCCTGAAATCTCCGGCAGCTGAATATCCATCAGAATAAGGTCCGGCAGGTGCCGGCGCGCGAGCGCGAGCGCCTCTGGCCCCGTTCTGGCTTCGAGCGTGCGATAGCCGTGCGCTTCCAGGAGGTCGTGGAAGAGCTTCATGTTGAGTTCGTTGTCCTCGACGATGAGAACCGTCTTCGTCGTCGCGGACGCTTCGAGGCTTTCCATCGCCGCCATGTCGCGCATTCGCTCGGCCATCGCTAGGGCCCCGGCGGGCCGGAACCTTGGTGAATGGTTTCGCCCATATCGCCTGAAAGGTATTAATTGATTGTTTATCGAAGGGCCCAGCCGCCCCGCCAGGCTTCGACACCACATGAATTATTCTGAACAACATATTGATAAAACAAGTGTTTTATCCTTATGCCGGGATTGCTTCGCTATTGTCCAAGCCCTTATTGGACGCTGCCCGACCTGCGGCTCGAAGCGATTCGTTTCGCATCCCGAGCTCTTCGGCCTCGCCGTGGCTCACATCGATTGCGACGCCTTCTACGCGGCGATCGAAAAGCGCGACGACCCCGCCCTCGCCGATCGGCCCGTAATCGTAGGCGGGGGAAAACGCGGCGTCGTGTCGACCTGCTGTTATGTCGCACGCACCTATGGCGTGCGCTCGGCGATGCCGATGTTCAAGGCGCTGCAAGCCTGCCCCGACGCCGTCGTCATCCGGCCCGACATGGCGAAATACGCCGCCGTCTCGCGCCAGATACGCGCAATGATGGAAGCGCTCACCCCTCTCGTCGAACCCTTGTCTATCGACGAGGCGTTTCTCGATCTCTCAGGCACCGAGCGTGTGCACGGCGCGCCGCCCGCCGTCGCGCTCGCGCGGCTGCAGCAGCGTATCGAACGCGAGATCGGCGTCACCGTTTCGGTGGGTCTCAGCCATAACAAGTTTCTCGCGAAGATCGCTTCCGACCTTGACAAGCCGCGCGGCTTCGCCGTGATTGGGCGCGCGCAGACGCTCGCCTTTCTCGCTCCGCAGCCGGTTTCGCTCATCTGGGGCGTCGGCGCGGCGATGACGGCGCGGCTTGCGCGCGACGGCTTTGCGACCATCGGACGACTCCAGAAGGCCGACCCGGCCGAACTCGCCCGCCGATACGGCGAGACTGGCCTGCGGCTGGCGCGCCTGTCGCGAGGCGAGGACGCAAGGCCCGTCCGGCCCGAGCGGGAGGCGAAAAGCGTTTCGGCGGAGACGACGTTCGAGGCGAACATTCGAGACCTGCGCGCACTCGAGGACGTTCTCTGGGCGCTCTGCGAAAAAGTTTCCATGCGGATGAAGAAGGCGAATCTTCTGGGCCGCGTGGTGACGCTCAAACTCAAGGATTCGAAGTTTCGGACGATCACGCGGCGCGAGACGCTCGATCGACCGAGCAACCTCGCCCGAGCGGCTTTCGCCGCCGCCCGCGCGCTGCTCGCCGAGGCCGCCCCGGGACGCGCCTGGCGGCTGATCGGCGTCGGCTTCTCAGACCTTGCGAACGACGGCGCAGGCGCCGCGCAGGACGATCTCTTCGGCGATCCTCAGGCGCGCCTAGCGGCGCAGGAGCGCGCGATAGATGAAATTCGCGCGAAATTCGGCGCGAAGGCGATCGCCGCCGGGCGCGCGCTGCGTCCGAAGGGCGATCAAGCCCGGAACGATTGACGCCGCGGGCGCGAGCCGCCATCTCGTTGTAACGCCGGAGCCAAATGGAGGACCGCCCATGGGCCGTATCGACAGCAAACTCGCCGAGCTCGGCATCGTCCTGCCTGACCCCGCCCCGCCGGTGGCGAACTACGTTCCCTATGTGGTCGCCGGCAATCTGGTCTTCATTTCGGGACAGGTGTCGAGCACGCCTGATCAGCTCATCAAAGGCAAGCTCGGCGCGGACCTTTCCCTTGATGACGGCGTCGAAGCGGCGCGCGCCTGCGGAATCAACCTCATCGCCCAGCTCAAGGCCGCAGCCGGCGGCGATCTCGATCGGGTCAGGCGCGTGGTGAAGCTCGGCGGCTTCGTCAACTGCGCGCCGGACTTCGCCGATCATCCGAAAGTGATCAACGGCGCCTCGGACCTCATGGTCGCGGTTTTCGGCGAAGCCGGCCGGCACGCGCGCGCGGCCGTCGGCGCGCCAAGCCTGCCCATGGGCGCGGCGGTCGAGATCGACGGCGTCTTCGAGATCGCGTGATGGCCGACGGCGGGGATCTCCTCTCGGCGCGGACGGCCTCGGCGATCGCCGAAATCGGGCGCGAAACATGGGACTCCGTCGCCAACCCTCCCGCTGCGCCGTACAACCCCTTTCTCGCCTACGACTTTCTCGCTTCCCTCGAAGAGTCCGGCTCGGTCGCGCCCGAAGCCGGCTGGGCGCCGGCGCATGTCGCGCTGGAAGAAAACGGTCGCCCCGTCGGCGTCGCGCCGCTTTATGTCAAAAGCCACAGTCAGGGCGAATACGTCTTCGATCATCATTGGGCCGACGCTTACGAGCGCGCCGGCGGACGTTACTATCCCAAGCTCGTCTGCGCCGTCCCGTTCACCCCGGCTCCGGGCCCGCGTCTGCTCGCCGCGGACGAAACACGCCGGCGCGCGCTCGCCGCAGCGATCGTGCAGATCGCGAAACGTTTCGGCGTCTCCTCCGTGCACGCCAATTTCCTGAGCGCGCAGGACGCCGCCCATTTCGCCGCGCAAGGCTTCCTGCCGCGCGCCGGGGCCCAGTATCACTGGTTCAACCGCGGCTACGCGACGTTCGACGACTTTCTCGCGGCCTTGTCCGCACGCAAGCGCAAGGCCGTTCGGCGCGAACGCAGGGAGGCGCTGAGCGCGGGCCTCGTCGTGCGCCATCTCTCCGGCGCAGAGATCACGGAACGGTACTGGGACGCTTTCTGGCGCTTCTATCAGGACACGGGCGCGCGCAAATGGGGCCGGCCCTATCTCACTCGCGCCTTTTTCAGCCTGATCGCCGAACGCATGGGCGAGCGGGTTCTTCTGATCGTCGCAGAGCGGGAGGGCGTTCCTATCGCCGGCGCGTTGAATTTCATCGGCGGCGACGCGCTCTACGGGCGCTATTGGGGCTGCACGGAGCATCACCCCTTTTTGCACTTCGAGCTGTGTTATTATCAGGCCGTGGAATACGCCATCGAGCGGGGCCTTGCGCGCGTCGAGGCAGGCGCCCAGGGCGAGCACAAGATTGCGCGCGGCTATGAGCCGGTCGAGACCCGTTCGGCGCACTGGATAGCCGATCCCGGTTTCCGCGAGGCGGTCGCGCGCTATCTCGCACAGGAGCGCGCGCAGAACGCCGCAGAAATAGACTTTTTGAAGGAATACGCGCCGTTCAGGCGCGGATGAACCGATCTCATGCCGGAACTCGTGACTGTCGCGACGATTTATGACCCTGAAGAAGCCCATGTCGCCTGCGGCTTTCTTCAGGCGAACGGCGTGGACGCCCTTCTCGGCGAGGCGCAGACTCTTTCCACGCTGCCGCTGCACCGCGTCGCGCTCGGCGGGTATCGGATCCTCGCGCCATCCAATCAAGCGTACGCCGCACGAATGCTGCTCGCAAGTGTGGACGAAGGGCGTCAGCAGACCGGCTACGCCTTCGACGGCACGCTCTGCAAGCAATGCGGCGGAGCGCGATTCACGCGTGTAAAGCCTTGGCTTTTTCCGACCTTTCTGTTCGTTGTTCTCGGCATGGCCGCATGGTGGAACTCTCGCCGCTTACGGTGTACTCAATGCGGCGCCGTAACGGACGCCCCTTCAACGGAGATCTGAACATGACGGAAAAGCAGCCCTACGATCCCGATAATATCTTCGCGAAGATTATCCGCGGCGATGCGCCCTGCGTGAAGGTCTACGAGGACGAGGCTGTGCTTGCCTTCATGGACATCTTTCCGCAATCGGAAGGCCATACGCTTGTCACGTCGAAGAAAGCGCAGGCGACGAATCTTTTCGACATCGAGGACGATGAGCTCAAGACCCTGATCGCCGCCGTCAAGAAGATCGCCTGCGCCGTTGAGAAGGCGCTCCAGCCTGACGGCGTGCGCATCGTACAGTTCAACGGCGCGCCCGCCGGGCAGAGCGTCTTTCACATCCATTTTCACGTCATTCCCGTTTATCAGGAAAGGACGGAGCGCCCGCACGCCGCCGGCCAGCCGGCCGACGCCGAAACGCTGAAAGAGCTTGCCGCGCGCATCTCCGCGGCGCTTTAACCGGTCGCGGCTCCCGGCTCCGGAAAAGGAAAGTCCCGAACTTCAGGAAGCGCCTGCTTGTCGAAGGCCCATTCTTTATAGGGGCCTTCGCTGTCGACCCAGTGTAGGAAAAGATGCGCCGACCAGCGGTTCGGATTAGGCGTGAGCCTGCCGTGCCGATAGTTCACCCCCTTGTAGAGAACGGCGTCGCCGGGATTTAGCTGAAGCTCGCTGAAGGGTTCGTCGCCGAAATCTCGCGCGGCCTCCATTTTCGAGGCGATCTCGAAGTCATACCAGTTCCGGCCGATGGCGAAGCTCCACACGCGCCCGTCCGAATAGCCCAGCGGCATCGACAGGCTGTGCTCGCAGGACGGCCGATCGGAATGCACGATGCAAACATCGCCCTGCTGGTATACCCGAAAATAGGCGTAGGTTGGGATAAGGCGCTTGCCCGTGACCTCGCACATGCGCGAGGTCAGCCCCCAATGGAAACCCATCACGGGCGCGTAATGGTAACCATAGAACTCATAGGCCGGCCGCGTGTTGACGCTTGGCTTTTTCAGCGTGCGCGCCAACGTCTCCGGCCGAGCGGTCAGATCGCGGCTGATGAGGCCGAGAAGACCGCGCGCGACCGCCGGCGGCGCGACCTCGCGCAGATGCGCATAGCCATGCGCGTCGTAATGAGCTCGGGCTTCGGCTTGATCGGCGGTCATGCCGCCACCCTTCCCGACCCCAGCCGCGGCGTCAAGTCGAGCGGTCGGAAGACAAGCATGACTTTAGACGATGCCCGGCGCTAGCTCTTGTCCACCAACGCCGGCACGCTTGGCTCGCCGGCGGGCGGCTTGTCGGGCACGAACTCGAAGGCGAGCTTCTTCGGATCGTTCTTGTCAAGCGAGACCTTGACCAGACCGCCGTTCCTGAGCTCTCCGAACAGGATTTCGTCCGCTATCGGCTTTTTGACATGCTCCTGAATGACGCGGGCGAGCGGACGCGCGCCCATCTCGTCGTCGAAGCCGCGCTCGGCGAGCCATCGCGTCGCCTCGGGAGACAACTGGAAAGTGACCCCTCGATCGGCGAGCTGGGCTTCGAGCTGTAGGACGAACTTCTCGACGATGCGGTCGATGATCGCCGGGGTAAGGCCGGCGAAATGCACGACTGCGTCGAGCCTGTTGCGGAACTCCGGCGTGAACAGGCGCTTGATCGCTTCGTCAGTCTCGTCGGTTTTCCGACCGCCGGCGAAGCCGATGGCGAGCTTGGCGGCGTCCTGCGCGCCCGCATTCGTCGTCATGATGAGAATGACGTTGCGGAAGTCGATCTTCTTGCCGTTGGTGTCGGTGAGCTGGCCGTTGTCCATCACCTGGAGCAGGATGTTGAATATCTCCGGGTGCGCCTTTTCGATCTCGTCAAGCAGCAGCACCGAATGCGGATGCTGGTCGATCGCATCGGTGAGCAGCCCGCCCTGATCGTAGCCGACATAGCCTGGCGGCGCGCCGATGAGGCGCGAGACCGTATGCCGCTCCATATATTCGGACATATCAAAGCGGATGAGTTCGACGCCGAGCAGGATCGCCAGCTGTTTAGCGACCTCGGTTTTGCCCACGCCGGTCGGCCCGGCGAAGAGATAGCTGCCGATGGGCTTGTTCGGTTCGCGAAGCCCTGCGCGCGAAAGCTTGATCGCGGCGGCGAGCTGATCGATGGCCGCGTCCTGCCCGAACACCACCCGGCGCAGATCCTCGCCGAGATTGCGCAGCCGCTCGGTGTCGGATTTCGAGACGGACTTCGGCGGGATTCGCGCCATCTTTGCGATGATCTCTTCGATGTCCTCGGCGTCGATCACCTTCTTACGCAGGTTCGGCGCGAACAGCATCTGCCGGGCGCCGGCTTCATCGATCACGTCGATCGCCTTGTCGGGCAGTTTGCGATCGGTCATGTGCTTGGCGGAAAGCTCCGCCGCCGACTTGATCGCGTCGGGCGTATATTCGACGTGATGATGCTTCTCGAAATAGGGTTTAAGACCGGTGAGGATCTTCACCGTGTCCTCGACGCTCGGCTCGTAGACGTCGATCTTCTGGAACCGGCGCGCGAGCGCGCGATCCTTCTCGAAATGCTGACGATACTCCTTGTACGTCGTCGAACCCATGCAGCGCAGCGCGCCGGACTGCAGGGCGGGCTTCAGAAGATTCGAGGCGTCCATCGCCCCGCCCGAGGTGGCGCCCGCTCCGATCACAGTGTGGATCTCGTCTATGAACAGGATGGCGTCCTCGTGTTCTTCGAGCTCGCGCAGCACAGATTTGATGCGCTCTTCGAAGTCGCCGCGATAACGCGTGCCGGCGAGCAGCGCGCCCATGTCGAGCGCGAAAATGACCGAGTCCTGAAGAACTTCCGGCACCTCTTCGTCCACGATCTTGCGCGCTAGTCCCTCCGCGATGGCGGTCTTGCCTACGCCCGGATCGCCGACAAGCAGCGGGTTGTTCTTCCGTCTGCGGCAGAGAATCTGGATCGAGCGCTCGATCTCGGCCTCGCGCCCGATAAGCGGGTCGATCTTGCCCTGTCGCGCCTTCTCGTTGAGATTGACGCAATAGGCCGCCAGCGCGCTGTCGCCGGGCTTGCCGCTCGCTTCGGCGTCCTCGCCTGCGCCCCGCGGCGTTCGCGAAACGCTCTCGCCCGGTCGCTTGGCGAGTCCGTGCGAGATATAATTGACCGCGTCGAACCGGGTCATGTCCTGCTGCTGCAGGAAATGCGCGGCGTGGCTCTCGCGTTCGGCGAACAGCGCGACCAGCACATTGGCGCCGGTCACCTCCTCGCGCCCGGACGACTGCACGTGAATGACCGCGCGCTGGATGACGCGCTGGAAGCTCGCCGTCGGTTTAGCCTGCTGGCCGGTCTCGGCCTTCAGATTCGCAAGATCGTTCTCGATGAACTCATAGAGATTTCTGCGCAGAAGCTCGATGTCGACATTGCAAGCCCGCATCACCGCCGCAGCGTCCTGATCTTCCGTGAGCGCAAGAAGCAGATGCTCCAAGGTCGCGAGCTCGTGCTCGCGCTCAGTCGCCAGGGCGATTGCGCGATGAAGCGCCTGATCGAGACTTCTGCTGAATGAGGCCACGCGCTACTCCCGCTCCATCGTACATTGCAAGGGATGCTGATTGCGGCGGGAAAGCTCCATGACCTGGGCGACTTTCGTCTCCGCCACCTCGTAGGTGTATACGCCGCAAACGCCCACGCCGTTCTGGTGCACGTGCAGCATGATCCGGATCGCGTCCTCCGGACCCTTGTTGAAAACCGCCTGCAGCAGCCAGACGACGAACTCCTGCGGCGTGTAATCGTCGTTCAAGAGGAGAACCTTGTAGAGCGAAGGCCGCCGCGTCTTCGGCTGGGTTTTCGTCACCACGCCGACGCCAGGCCCCTGCTGATTGTCGCGTTCTTCCGCCATAACCCGATACGATCGACCGACCTGACACTCGCTCGCGGCGCGCGCCGCGGCTGCATAATTAGATATGTATCCGGTCAAGGTTGAAAAGACGCAAACCGCCAGACGGCGGCATTTTAGAAGAATTAGCAGGCGGGAAAAACGGAAAGAGGCCCGGCGATACGCACCGGGCCTCTCTCCTACGCGACTGTACAAATTTTCGCGACAAGCGCCGCCGCGCGCCCGCTTACGGGCGATAGGACTGAACCAGATCGACGAACTCGCCGTAACGCTCAGTCAGCGGCTGGGCCGCCTCCTTGGCGGTCGCGAGCCAGTGATCGGTCAACTTATTGTACTGGCCGAGATTTTTCTCGAAGGCCGTGCGCAGGTATTCGGTCTGAACCTCGAACGCATCCTGCAGGCTCTTGGAAGCCGCAGCCGCTTTCGCCGCCGCGACGCCCTCCTCATAGGCCTGCTTGGCGAAGGCGGCCTGTTCGGAGGCGGCCTTCTCGAAGCCCTTGGCGAGCGCGCCGCTGGAGGCGATGGCGGCCTCGAACGCGCCCTTCTGGAAGTCCAAAAGCTTGCTCACGCCGCCAGAAAACTTCTCGTAGCTTTCCTTGAAAGCCTCGGGGCCGGCCGCGCTGAAGGCGTCGAAAGCGAATGCTTCGCCCGCGCCGGTAGTCTTTTTCGCAGTCGCCATGATTTTTCTCCTTCCCTGATGGGAATTATGCGCAAATCTCTTGTGCGATGCAACATAGAGACTCGCCCCCGCGCCGTCAAGGGGGAGTTTGTGCGATGCACAAAACTTTTTGCGCGTAACGGCCGGAGACGGTTAACGAACAGTTTACCGGCGGCAGCGACAATGGTCCTCTGTCGCGGGGCCGCGGCACGCCGCTTGCTCGGGAGCGACCCAGACAGGATCGGTACGGCCGGGTCGTCGGCCTTCTTTCGCCGGCCGCATGCTGCGTTTGCGGGCGGTCGGACAGAGCGACGGTCGGGGGCACCCGCCGTCATCTTGAATAGCGCGCGCGGTTGGGCGAGGCTCGCAAAATGACTCTTGTTTCGCGTTTGTCATTCTTGGCGTGGGCCTGCGCGACAGCATTCCTGCTCGCCTGCATTCCCGCCGCCGCCAATCCCAAATACGCCGCCATCGTCGTTCACGCCGATTCGGGCGACGTTCTTTTCGACCGATATTCCACTGAGGCGCGCTATCCGGCGTCCCTGACCAAAATGATGACGCTCTATCTCTTGTTCGAGGAAATGGAGGCGGGTCGTCTGTCGCCGAATTCGAAACTCAAGGTCTCGGCCCAGGCCGCAGGCCAGCCGCCTTCGAAGCTTGGCCTGACTGCAGGCGAGACCATCGACGTCGACACGGCGGTCAAAGCGCTCGTGGTGAAATCCGCCAACGACGTCGCCGTCGTCGTGGCCGAAGCGATCGCAGGTTCGGAATGGCGTTTCGCCCAGAAGATGACCGAAAAAGCGCGCGCGCTCGGCATGCGCGGTACGACGTTTCGCAACGCCTCCGGTCTGCCGAACTCCAAGCAGCGCACCACCGCGCGGGATATGGCCGTGCTAGGCAAGCGCCTCGTTCAGGATTTCCCCCAATATTATCATTACTTCTCCACCGAGAACTTCGAGTGGAGCGGGCGCACCTATCGCACTCACAACGCGCTGGTGAAAACCTATCCGGGCGCGGACGGGTTGAAGACTGGCTACACGCGCATGTCCGGGTTCAATCTGGCGACCAGCGCGACCCGGGACGGAAACCGTCTCATCGGCATCGTGCTGGGCGGGCGCTCGGTGCGCACCCGGGACGCCCACATGCGCGAGATTCTCGATGACGCCTTCGGGCGGCTGAAAAAGAATCCGACGCTGATTGCGTCCCTGCACCGCAACACGCCGAGCCCGCGGCTGAAGCCGAGTCTGCTTGCGCATGCCGCCAGCCAGAAGACCATCCCGACGGTCGCCGGCAGTGATGCGATGCGCGAGGAGGTCGCCCTCGCCGCAACCCGGCTCGGCGGCGAAGCGCCGGCCGCTGCCGAGGCCGGCGACGTCATCGGCTCGCTCATCGCTTCGGCGGCCGTAGAGGACGACCTCAACGAATATGAACGCACGCGTCTGGCTTCGCTTTCCGCTCCGCAAATATGGAGCGAAGGCGACGCCGAGGCTTCTTTCGCCGGCGAGCCCGTCTGGCATGTTCAGATCGGCGCCTATTCGACGAAAGAGATGGCGCAGCTCGAGCTCGAGAAAGCCGCCCGCGAGGCGGGACTCGTCGCGCGCCCGCGCGCAGTGCAGCCGACCGTTACGGCGGCGGGCGATTATCTTTATCGCGCCCGTTTCGTCACCCTCAACGCTGAGGAGGCGAGCGAGACCTGCAAGGCTCTCAAGGCGCGCAGGATCGCCTGTTTCATTCTCGCCGACGCCGCCTCGGCGGGCTGATCTTTCCGCCGACAGGGCGCCGGCCCCGTGCGGTTTTGCGCCTTTTCCCGCCATGTCCTAACATCGCGCCCGCGCCCGCCGGCAGGCGGCGCGACAAGGCGAAACAGGGAGCAAACGTCGAATGACCTCCGAACCGAACCTCTTTCCCGCGCCGAAGGCTCTCGCGGAAGCCGCCAACGTCACCGCCCGAAAGGAGGCGGCGATGCGCCGGCTCGCCGAAGAGGATCCGGACGCGTTCTGGGGCGAGGTCGGCCGGCGCCTCGACTGGATCAGGCCTTTTTCAAAAGTCTCCGACGTTTCTTACAGCGCCGACGATCTGCATATCCGCTGGTTTTACGACGGCGCGCTCAACGCCTGCGCGAACTGCCTCGACCGTCACCTGCCGGATAAGGCCGACGAGGTCGCCGTCATCTGGGAAAGCGACGACCCGGATACGCATAAAAAGATCACCTATCGCGAAGCCTTCGAAGAGACCTGCCGCATGGCGAACGTCCTCAAGGCGCGCGGCGTGCGCAAAGGCGACCGGGTGGTCATCTACATGCCGATGATTCCCGAAGCGGTTTACGCCATGCTCGCCTGCGCGCGCATCGGCGCGGTGCATTCGGTCGTCTTCGGCGGATTCTCGCCGGAGGCGCTGGCGAGCCGCATCAACGATTGCGGCGCCGTCGCCGTCATCACCGCCGATGAAGGCGTGCGCGGCGGCAAAATCATCCCCCTCAAGCGCAATGTCGACGAAGCGCTCGCCCGCGCGCAGACTGTGCGGCTCGTGCTCGTCGTCGAGCGTACGAAAGCCGATGTTCCGATCGTCGCCGGGCGCGATCTCTTCTGGCATGGCGAAGCGCGAGACGACGTCTCCCCCTTCTGCCCGGCCGAAACCATGAACGCGGAGGATCCGCTGTTCATCCTGTATACGTCCGGCTCGACCGGAAAGCCCAAAGGCGTGCTGCATACGACCGGCGGATATCTCGCCTACGCCGCTTATACGTTCGATGCGGTGTTCGACTACAAGCCGGGCGAGATTTATTGGTGCACGGCGGATGTCGGCTGGGTCACCGGCCATAGCTATATCGTCTATGGGCCTCTGGCCTGCGGGGCGACCACGCTCGTCTTCGAGGGCGTGCCGACCTGGCCGGACTATTCCCGCTTCTGGAAGACCGTGGACAAGCACCGGGTGAACATCTTCTACACGGCGCCGACGGCCATCCGCGCGTTGATGCGCGAAGGCGACGGGCCCGTGAAGACGACCTCGCGCCAGTCGCTGCGCCTTCTCGGAACAGTGGGCGAGCCGATCAATCCGGAGGCCTGGCTGTGGTATCACCGCGTCGTGGGCGACGGCCGCTGCCCCGTGGTCGACACCTGGTGGCAGACCGAGACCGGCGGCATACTCATCTCGCCCCTGCCGGGCGCGACGGCGCTCAAGCCCGGCTCGGCGACCCGGCCGCTGCCCGGGATCAGGGCCGGCATCGTCGACGCGGAGGGGAATCTTCTTGAAGGCGAAGCGCAGGGCAATCTGGTGCTGCTTTCTTCCTGGCCCGGACAGATGCGCACCGTGTTCGGCGACCACCAGCGTTTTATCGACACCTACTTCAAGAATTATCCAGGCAAGTATTTCACCGGCGACGGGGCGCGACGCGATGCGGACGGCTATTACTGGATCACCGGCCGCGTGGACGACGTGCTCAACGTATCCGGCCATCGTCTGGGCACGGCGGAGATCGAAAGCGCCCTCGTCGCCCACCCGAAGGTGGCCGAAGCCGCGGTCGTCGGCTATCCGCACGACGTGAAGGGCCAGGGCGTTTACGCCTATGTGACCCTGATGGAGGGCGAAGCGCCGTCGGCCGCCCTGACGAAGGAGCTGAAGGACGCCGTGCGCAAGGAGATCGGCGCGATCGCCCAGCCCGACCTCATTCACTTCACGCCAGGCCTGCCCAAAACCCGTTCCGGCAAGATCATGCGGCGCATCCTGCGCAAGATCGCCGAGAACGATTACGGATCGCTTGGCGACATCTCGACGCTCGCCGACCCCGCCGTGGTGGACGCCCTGATCGAAGGTCGGCTCAATCGTTAACGGACCTTCGGCGGGCTCGCCCCCGGCTGGTCTGAAGCGTGCATCGGGCAAGCCGACGCGCAATCGGCCGGAGCCGGCGACTTGGGGATGACAGAACAGGCGAGCATCGGGCTTGGAAGGCCCGTCGTAGCGGCGACGCCTGGCGCACCATGGCGCCAGGCGCTTATCGCTTATGGCGTTTTCGCGCTGGCGGTTTGCGCGCTCCTATGGCCAAGCCTCGCCGACATGGCGCAGCAATGGACGACGTCCTCGACCTGGCGGCATGGGGCGCTCGCCGCGCCGCTCGCGCTTGGGCTTATCCTCCTCAGCCGGCGCGAGGCGGCTTGCCCGCGCTTCTGGCCGCCGGCGCTGATCCCAGCCGGCGCGGCCGCCTTCATGTGGCTCGCGGGCTACGCCGGGAACGCCGCCATCGTCGAGCAACTGGCTTTCGTTAGCCTGCTGATCGCCGGCGCGATATTCGCCTTTGGCCCAACGAACGCGAAAGCCTGGGCGATTCCTTTCGCCCTTCTCTTCTTCATGGTTCCGTTCGGCGAAATCGTCCTGCCCGTCTTGCAGACCATCGCCGCCCAGGGCGCGCTTGCATTGGCGAACATGCTGGGCGCCGAGGCGCGCCTTGACGGACGCCTCATCGACACGCCGAAGGGGACGCTTCTGATCGCGCCGTCCTGCGCCGGGCTTAATTTCCTTTTGGCCGCGACGATGCTGGCGCTCGCCTATTCGCATTTTGCGCGCCTGTCGGCGGGGCGGGCAGTCGCCTTCGTCGGAGTCGCCGCTGCGGTCGCGATTCTCGCCAATATCGCGCGCGTCGCGCTGATCATCACGATCACGGCGCGCTCCGGCGGCGCGGTCGAGATCGCAGCCGACCATTTCGGCCTCAGCCTCGCCTTTTATGGAATCATCCTGCTCGCCCTCGCCGCTCTGGCCCGACGCTTCGCCGGCGCCCAGACCGCGCCGCCCGCAACCCCAGCGCCGACGCCGGCATCGAGGCGCGCCGGCGCAGCGCTCCTTTTCGCCGCGCTCGTCAGCCTGCCGACCGCCGCCGGCGCTTACGCGCGTTTTGTCGTCGATCGCGCCCCAGGCGTCATCGCGCCTGCAAGCCTGCCGCCCCTCAACGCGCCAGGCTGGCGCATTCTTCCTTCTACGAACGAATGGGACGTGCCGCCGGCCGACAGCACCACACGCATTGCTTACGCACAAGGCGGCGCGGGCGTCGAAGTCGTCGCCGCCTATCTGACGTACGAACGGCGCGGGACCGAGACGACAGCCTTGGCCGTCCCGCCCGCAGGCTGGCGCAAAATCGAAAATGACTCGACGCTTCATCCGCCTCTCAGCGGATATCGTCCGCTGAGCGCGGACCTCGTCGAGAGCGCGGCCGGACGCCGTTTTGCGCTCACGCGATTTTATTGGCTCGGCGACACGCCATTCACGGATGCGCGCGCGCTGAAACTCGCCCAGGTCGGACGACGGCTGCGCGGACGGCAAGATCCGGCCGGCGCATTCATTCTCCTTGCGCCGGCGGACGACGACGCCTCGCCAGGAGAGTCGCTCGCAGCCTTTCTCGCCGACGCGGAGCCCTTCGCGCGATGGCGCGCGCGCCTGCGCGACAGACTCCGCGGTTGAGCGATGTGCGGGATCGCCGGCATCGTCGACCTTAAGGCCGCGCGCGAGATAGACCGCGCCGCGCTCCAGCGCATGGCCGACGCGCTGGCCCATCGCGGGCCGGACGCGGAGGGGCTTCACATCGCGCCGGGCGTCGGCCTCGCCCATCGCCGGCTCATCGTCATCGACCGCGAAGGCGGCGCCCAGCCGTTTCACGCCAGCGGCGCGGACGGCGTTCTCGTCTATAACGGAGAAATCTACAACTATCAGGCGCTGGCGGCGCGGCTGCGCACAGAAGGGGTCGCCCTGTCAACCCGTTCGGATACAGAGGTTCTGGCCGAAGGCATCGCCCGGCATGGCTTGGATTACATAAAAGAACTGCGCGGCATGTTTGCGTTCGGCTTCTGGAGCGAAGCGCGCGGCGAGCTCCTGCTTGCTCGCGACCGGCTCGGCGAAAAGCCCCTTTACTACGCTCTGAGTGCGGACGCTTTTCTCGTCTTCGCATCAGAGATCGCCGCTCTAGCCGCCTCCGGTCTCGTCGCGCTCGACTTCGATCATGAAGCGCTCGCAGATTACTTTTTTTACGGCTTCATTCCTGATCCGAAATCGGTCTATCGCACTGTGCGCAAGCTGCCGCCCGGCTCTACCTTGACCGTAAGGCGCGGCGAAGCGCCCCAAATCCGGCGATACTGGCGTCCCGACTTCGCGGCGCGAACCGGCGAGGGCTTCGAGGCGGCCCAAACGGGGCTTCTCGACGGATTCGATGAAGCGGTCCGCTTGCAAATGATCGCCGATGAACCGCTTGGCGCTTTTCTCTCCGGCGGCGTCGATTCCTCGGCCGTCGTCGCGTCGATGGCGCAAGCGGGGGGGGTGGTTCGGACCTGCACCATCGGTTTCAACGAGAAGAACCATGACGAACGGCCTTTCGCGCGCCTTGTCGCCGAACGTTATGCGAGCGAGCACGACGAAACGCTGGCGACGATCGACGCGGCTGCGCTAATTGACCCGGTTGCGGCCGCCTATGGCGAGCCCTTCGCCGATCCTTCGGCGCTGCCGACTTATCTCTTGTGCCGACAGGCGCGCGCGCGCATGACCGTCGCGCTTACGGGAGACGGCGCGGACGAGCTTTTCGCCGGCTACCGCCGGCATGCGTTCCACTTGCTTGAGGAGCGCATTCGCCGGCTCGCGCCGCAATCGTTGCGCCGCGCGATCTTTGGCGCCGCGGGGACGCTCTATCCCAAGCTCGACGGCGCGCCGCGTCCCTTGCGCCTGAGGACGACATTGCAGGCGCTGGCTCTCGATGGTTCTACGGCTTACGCCCGCGCGATGGCGGCGAATCTGCCTGAGCGGATGGATCGTCTTCTATCGGACGATTTCAAACATTCCTCGGCCGATTATGCGCCGGAGAACGTCGTCGCTGCGGCGATGCGCGGTCTCGACCACCCGCTCGACGCCGCGCAAGCCGCCGATCTCGGCGTGTGGCTTCCCGGCCGGATGCTGACGAAGCTCGACCGCGCGGCCATGTCCGTCTCGCTAGAGACGCGCGCGCCGTTCCTCGATCATGTTCTTGTCGAATGGGCTTGCGGCGCGCCGCCTGAACACCGGCGAGCCGGCGGCGAAGGCAAGCGCGCGCTCAAGGCGGCGCTGCGCGCCCGCCTGTCGGACGCGATCCTCCGCAGGCGGAAACAGGGGTTTTCGCCGCCAGTCGCGGCATGGCTGCGTCGCCGGAAAGGTCCGCTTGACACGTTCCTTTCCTCGCGCGCCTGGCGGGAAAGCGGCCTGTTCGATGCGCGAAAGGTCGAAGCGCTCGCCCGCGCCCACCGCGCCGGGCGCCTCGACGCCGGACAGGAGCTCTGGACGGTGCTGATGTTCGACGCTTTCCTTCGCGCCGTCAGGCCAGCTCGCGCGCGCGCCTGAGCGAATCGCGCAACCGCGCGCGAAAGTCCCGTCGCGCCAGCACGATCGTCGAAAGCACGCCGCTCTGATCGGCAAGCCGACGCTTGTACTCCGCTTCGCCGACAAGCAGATCGTAAGAGTCGAATCCCTGCTCAAGATAGTATTGAGCCGCCAGTGCGTGCGTCAGAAGACCGGGCGCGAGACGATTGTCATCCTCGAAACGGAAACCGCCCTGATAGTTCAGCACGCGCCCGTCATCGATGAAGTTATAGAGCCTGCCCAACGGCGCGTCGCCGACGTCAACGGCGAAAAGATGACACCGTTCCGGATTGGCGGCCATGAATCGCTCATGGAAGGCTGTCAGGGCGGAGTTGGCGAACGCCCCGGCTTCGCCGCGACGGCGCCAGCCGTCCTGATGCAGATCGATGAGCTCGCGCCAGGCGCGCGCCTTCTCGTCGCCCGCCTGAACCAGTTTCGCTCTTATCGGACCGCGGATCTCATAGAGTCGCCGGGCGCGGCGCACTTTCGCACGCAGCCCGCTCGACCGGCTCGACAGGTAATCGCAGCCGAGCTTGCGCAACATGTCGAGATTGACGGCGTAGGTCGGCTGCGTCCAGACGCGGCGCAGCTCCCACTCCCCCACGCCGCACAGCTCGTTCACGGCGAAACCGAGCGACGGACGCACATTGCGCAGCACGATCTCGTCGGCGTCCGTGAGCGCATCCGCCAGCGCCGCCAAGGCGCGCGTGCGGGCATCGTCAGGCGCGTCAGGCCCGATCAGGAAATCATTATCCTCGATGTAGACGGCGTCGAGCGCCTCCTCGCCGAATTCGTGAAGGTGGGCGCAACGCGGGCCGACGAGCGGCGGGCGGCGACGCCCCGTCGAGCCGATGATCGCAAGGAGCATCGGCCTGTCGCCGACGGACCCGCGCAAGACCCGCAGCAGCCCCCGCGACGGCGCGCCGGCGAGCCATGCGGCCATCCAGGCCGGCGAGAGAAAGAACGACTTCGCCGGCGCCTGCGCGTAAAGCGCGCGCCATTCGGCGAGCAGCGCTTCGACGTCCGTGACGGGCGCGAGCTCGAACCTCATCGCCGCGCCTCCACGACAGCATCGAGATAAATCTTCCGGAACCCGTCGACCATCGCTTCGACAGGAAAGCGCGCGCGCGCGCGGCGCGCGTTCGCCGCGCCGATATTGCGCCGCAATGTCTCGTCGCGAATCAACGTCATCAACGCCGCTTTATATGCCTCGCCGTCATGGAGCGGGAGAATATAAGGGCGATTTTCCTCCGAGACCATTTCCCTGATATCGCCCGCGTCGGTCGCCATGACCGGAAGACCCGCCGCCATGGCCTCCATCACGCTCAAGGGGGTCTGTTCCGTATCCGACGACAGCGCGAAGACGTCCATCGCGGCGTAGGCGTCCTCCGGCGCCGGAGTCGCGCCCGGCAGAAACGCGCGGCCCGCAAGCCCGCGGCCGCGAATCAGCGCTTCGAGCCGCGCCCGCTCTGGCCCTTCGCCATGAATGACGAGCCGCGCGTCGGCCTCCCCTCCGATCGCGGAGAACGCTTCGATCAGGCGTGCGAAATTCTTCTCACGCCGCAGCGCGCCGACCGCGCCGATGACGACGGGCGACCCCGCTCTGCGCGCGCGGGACGCGGCGGCGAAGCGCTTGACGTCGACGCCGGCGGGCGCGCGCTTCACCCTTGCGCGCGGCAGGCGCCAGACTTCGAGCGCCGCCTGTTCAAGGCCAAGCGAGGCGACCGCCGTCGTCGCGCGCCGCAAGGCCAGGCGGCGCAGCCACACGCGGCGCCTTTTCTGCCGCCCGAAAGCTTCATCCGGCCCGAAGCCGTCCTCGTGGTGAACATGCGCCAGCCGGGGACCGAAACGGTTCGCGATCGCCGCCTCGATGGCGCCGAAATTATAGGTGCAAAGAAGGTCTGCGCCTGAATCGCCCAGGAGTCGGCGCAGCCGGACGATATTCTCGGGAAAAAGGCCGCGGCCCTTCCTCAGCGCGAACGTTTTCGCCTCGATTTCGACGCCGTCGAACGCAGCGAGCGCGCCCAGGTCGCCGTCAAGACCGACCACGACATGCCGGAAGTCAGATCCCAGCCCGCGGGCCAGCGAAGCCAGCCGCATCTGTTGCCCGCCGATCGCAAAAGTGGGAAAGACATGTATGATGCGCAGCGCGGAACAGTTCATCGAAACAGGAACCCTTCCCTGACGGGCCGGCTACGCAGCGTCATTCCGGCGACACTTCCGTCGCCAAGCGATCATGGCGTCGCCAAGGACCTGTCAGCAATATGGGTTCGCATCAGGGCACAGCTTCACCCGAACCGAGCGCCGCGGCCAGCGCGAAGCGATTCGGGAGATCGTTAGCGGCGAGCCGAGAACCCTGCTCGTCAGGCCCGAGTTGTAATCATAGATCAATTCCGAAACGACCAGAGAGACCCCGGACTGAAGTACCGTAACGTCGTCGATCCTGTCATATTCGGACCCTGCTGCGTAAGGCGTCTCTCCGGCATTGTTGCGGCTCCACTCCACGAGCATGCGGGAATTATCGTCAGGGTCTAGCGAAACGCTCACCACCGTCATGGATACGCTGGAGCCGTCTGGCGGCTGCAGCATGCGCGTCACCCCCGTGAATATTTCCTGGAGTTCGCTGGGCGTCACGACTTTTGCCTGACTTACGAGATCAGCCAACGCGTTGCCGGCGTTGGTGGCGCGCCGATTGGCCAGCATGGCGTCCGACGCCTCCAGCATGCCAAAGAAAATCAGAACGAGAATAGGCAGAATCAGAGCGAATTCCGTCGCCGCCATGCCTTTCGCTTCTCGGCAAAATCGTAGAACGCGGCTGATACCGGCGCACCTGCCATACCTGCGATCAGGCAGGGCGCGCATCGTCTTTCCCATGCGTAAAATCAGACTTTCCATCGTTTAGCTCGCAGGGCTTTGCTTCGTGTAAGGCTCGACGCGCAGAATGTAGCTCGCCATGACCTTGCGCTGACCGGCTTCGTTCTGGGCGAGCTTCATGCCGATCGCCGGATTGATGGTGTCGTACATGAAGCACAAACGCAGCCTGACGATGGATTCATCGGCGCCGGGCTCGTATGGAATGGCGTCGATGACGGTTTGCTCCTCGTCCTGACACACGACAGGCGTCGTATCGGCCACAAGTTCCGAGAACGAAGAGAATGTCTTCACCTCGACCGTTAGCCGTGAAGAGCAATCCCCGAACAGCTTGAGCTTTGGACAGACGACGTCATAGAAAAATTCGTTCTTGTCGAGCTCCGCCTTCTGCACCTGCCCGGTGCGCAACAGACGGGCGGCGTTGATGCTGGCGCTGTCCACGGTGGCGTTGACGAAATAGAACCACGCCACCTCGAAGGTCGAGAACATGAACATCAGGAAGACAGGCGCAACGATAGCGAACTCCACCGCCGACGCGCCGCCCCGATCGCGGGCGAAACCGCGTCGTCGGCGGCTCCCGCCCGTAAACGCTTTCCATACGAAGGCGCGCATGCTCCTAACTCCTATTTGCTGATATGCAGCTTGGTGATCTCGCTGCCGATGGCTCGATAAATGTCGCGCAGTTCGTCGCCTGTGGCGGCGAAATAGACATTATCGGGACCGGATGCGCAGTTCGTCAGCAGGTTCGTCACTTCGGCGCTGGAGCTGATATCGAATCCGATGGTGTAGACGACGACGCCTTCGTCCTTCATCGCCGAGCACAGACTAAGCGCCTGTGCATACGGATCGCCGTTCGTCGCGTCGCAGTTGATCTTGTTGGCGCTGCTGCCGCTGCCGCTGGCGGCGTTCTTGGCGATCACGCCCTGACAATAGGGCGTGTTGAATTCGCCGTCCGTCATGATGACGACGACCTTGGTGGTCTCGTCGTCGTCATAAGGCGCCGGAACGCTCTCGCTCGGAAACAGATAGCCGAAATTCGGCGAAATCATGTACCAGCCCCACGCAATGCCGATCTGGCCCGCCGTCGACCCGGCTGCGTTATAAGCGTCGATGGACGCCTTCAAAGCGGCTTTGTCGGTCGACAGCGGCACGATCGGCTCGGCCGGGCAGGTGTTCTCCGAACCCTTGTAGATGCGGCCGACATAGGCGATCGAAGGCGGCGCGTCTGTATAGACTTGTGATCCAACACGCTCAGAAACGCATGTGGTAATTTGAAATATTTTCTTTCTCCCATCACTGGCTCTTGGAAAGAGATGATATTCGCAGCCAGGTACTGTGCACCAAGCAGAGCCCCCTGATACGTAGCCGTCGTAACGGACTCCCTTAAAAAGGTCTTTGAGCGCGAAGGTGTTGTTGTCGATCTTCTCTATGCGCCAAGCTTTTCCATCGCAAACGTCGTCGTCGTTAGCATCCGGGCAAGAGTTCGTGGTGTTATTGTTGACATCATCTACCCCGACAACGCCATTTATGTGCACGTAGTCGTCCGTAGAAAATCCGTGCCCAGATGCGGTCACTATAACTTTGCATTCTCTTACTACGCCCCCAGACTGATAGGAACCGGACCAAGAGGAGCCATTCACGCCATCAAGTCGAAAGGTGCTGGATGTAACATTCGAAACAGTGAAAGCCTTGTCGTTAACTTGATCTTCAAGCTTGTTTGAGCCATAACCGCTGCTATCGACGTCTTCTATACATACTGTGTCTCCATTTGAAAATCCTTGGCTACTTGATGTATACACTCTTACAGGATTATAATCCGTTCGAATATTTGTAATATTTACCGGAGATCCGATATCGGCTCTTGCGATGTTCGTAATTGCAATGGGACCCGCCGCTGAACCACGGATTTGGTTCGCGTATCCGCCGACATTCACGCCCATCGAATAGGGAATGAGCGCCGCCTTGGAATACCACTCGCTCTGATCGTCGCGTACGACGATATCGATCATTTCCTTGGCGGCGGCTTTGAGGTCTGCGATTCGCTGCCCGGACATCGAGCCGGTGATATCCATCACCATCGCCACTTCGATGTTGCCGTCGTCGCGGCGGACAATCTGCGTTTCGGTGTTCAAATTCAGATACGTCAGCTTGTCGCCGCCTGACTGAAGCATCTCGCCGATATGCAAAAACAGGGTTCGCACGCGTCCGGCGGCTTTTGGCGTGATCGTCGAGGACGTGAGCTCGAAATCAATGTTGAGATCTTCGACCCAGTTCGCATGTTTGAAGTTTTCATAGAAAAACTTCCGCCCTTGTTGCTTCAGATATTCCTCCCGATCGGGAGCCGCCTGGATCTCCGGTCCGTTGAGGGCGTCTATCTGCGCCATGGCGAGGCCGGCGGCGTCCATGGATTCGACGAGGTCCGCCCGAACCATGTTGTATCGCGTGAAGTCGACCGCGCCGCCGACGAACAGCATGAGCGCGCCGAGCATGAACACGAACATGATGGCGATATTGCCGTCGCGGGCGGCTGCGAAACGCCGGATACGGCGCTTCAGTTTTCCGTCGCGTCGAGCCGCGCAGCCGTCGCCGCGCGACATCCGCTGATTGCGATAGACGGTCATAGGGCTACCCTCACGAAGCGCGGACCTGTCCCACGCCGCGCAGGCACTCTAGCCGCCCAGCCTTAACCGCCTGTTAGGATAGTTGGTAAACGAACCGCAACAAATGATAACCTTGAGCGGCCATTCGGCCGCACGCCGGGCGGCGCATCGCCGTGAAAATCGGCCCGCCCGCGGATCATTTGATTAATCTTTTAGCCGCCTTTTAGCGGCTCTCGTTAAGGCTGGCGAAATCCCCGCCCTCGCGCGCAAGGCGCTGGAGAAGCGCGGATGGCTTCCAAGCGAAGCCGTCTTCCTGCGCGAAGCGTTCAATTGTTTCAAGCACGCGCGCGAGCCCGACCTGATCGGCGTAGAACATCGGCCCGCCGCGCCAGGCCGGAAAGCCGTAGCCGTGAATGAAGACGAGATCGACATCGGCGGGACGCGCCGCGATTTCCTCCTCGACGATGCGCGCGCCTTCGTTGACAAGCGCGTAGACCAGCCGCTCTCGGATCTCCTCCGCGGGTATCGGGCGGCGCTTGATCCCCTTGCGCCGCGAGGCTTCGACGATCAGCGCCTCAACCGCCGGATCGGGATGCGGCGTGCGATCGCCCTTCTCATACCGATACCAGCCGGCGCCGGTCTTCTGGCCCAGACGGTTCATTTCATAGAGCCTGTCGGCGACGTCCACATAACGCTCGCGCGGGTCGCGGGTCGCATCCTCGCGCCGCCGGTTGTGCCAGCCGATGTCGAGGCCGGCCAGATCGAACACCTCGAACGGCCCCATGGCGAAGCCGAACGCGCGCATCGCCGCATCGACTTCCTGCGGCAACGCGCCGTCCTCGATCAGATACTCCGCCTGCTGGCGATACTTCTTGAACATGCGGTTGCCGATGAAGCCGTCGCACACGCCGGCGATCACGCAAACCTTGCCGAGCTTCTTGCCCACGGCGAGCGCTGTAGCGAGCGCGTCAGGCGCGGCCTTTTCGGCCTTCACCACTTCGAGCAGGCGCATGACGTTCGCGGGGCTGAAGAAGTGCATGCCCACGACGTCCTGCGGCCGGCCTGTCGCCGCGGCGATTTCGTCGACATCGAGATAAGAGGTGTTCGTCGCCAGCACTGCGCCGGGCCTTGCGATGCGGTCGAGCGCGGCGAAGACGTCTTTCTTCACGTCCATGCGCTCGATCACGGCTTCGATGACGAGATCGGCGCCGTCCATCGCCTCCATGCCGTCGGCCGGCGCGACGCGGGCGAGCGCGGCGGCGAGCGCGTCCGGTGCGAGCCGGCCCTTTGCGGCGGCGTCCTCGAACGTTTTGCGGATGCGCGCCATTCCGGCCTCCAGCGCCTCCGGTTTGGCGTCGAAGATCCGCACCCGATAACCCGCGCCGGCGCAGGCGATGGCGATGCCCGCGCCCATCGTTCCAGCCCCCAGAACGCCGACCGTTTCAACCGGCCGGGGCGAGACGCCTTCGAGCGAGGGATGCCTGCCGGCATGGCGCTCGGCGAAAAAGGCGTGGATGAGCGCCTGACGCTGGTCGCTCTCCATGCACTCCATGAAAAGCGCGCGCTCCTTCGCCAGGCCTTCAGCGAAAGGCATCGTTCCCGAAGCGCGCACGGCCTCGAACGCTTTCACGGGGGAAAGCTGGCCGCGCGCCCGCGCCCGGCATTTTCGTTCGTAATCTGAAAGCCACCCCTCGTCCCAGTCGGACGGCCGCGGAACCGCCGACAACGGCGCGCGGGGAGCTGCATCGGCGACTTCGCGCGCGAAAGCGAGCGCGGCCTCCAGAAGATCGCCGTCGGCGAGGCGGTCGACGAGGCCTGTCGCGGCGGCGGCTTCGGCGTCCACGGGCTTGCCGGTCGTGATGATCTCCGCAGCGCGCTTCACGCCGATAAGGCGCGACAGACGCTGCGTGCCTCCGGCCCCGGGGATGAGGCCTATATTGACTTCCGGCAGGGCGAACCGCGCTTTCGGCCCGGCGATCCGGTACCGGCAGGCCAGCGCGGTCTCAAGCCCGCCCCCCATGGCCGGCCCGGCCATGGCGGCGATCGTCGGAACGCGGCATTTCTCGAGCCGGTTCAGCACGTCCGGCAGGTATGGCTTCTGCGGCGGTTTGCCGAACTCGCGAATGTCCGCGCCGCCGGAGAATATCGCTCCTTCGCCGATGATGATCGCGGCGCGGATCGCCGGATCGGATTCGATCCGATCGAGCCCGGCGGCGAGCCCCGCGCGCACCGCCTGACCGAGGGCGTTCACCGGCGGGTTGTCGATCGTCATCACGAGAACGCCGTCCTTCAGAGCCGTTTTCACCGTCATGGTCTCTCCTCCGCCGTCAGCCGCGGGCCGGCGCTGCCTCTGCGCCGTCCGTCGCCCCCTGTTCTATCGACGCCGGCGCGATTATGAAACGTCGCGCGGCACCTCTGCGTCAGGACGGCGAGCCGGCGCAGACGCAGCTGACGGCCCGACCGCAAGCTGACGGCTCGCCCAAAGGTGGTAGATCGCCGGAATGACGATGAGCGTGAGCAACGTCGTCGAAACCATGCCGCCGAGCATGGGCAGCGCGATCCGGCGCATCACGTCGGCGCCGAGCCCCTCCGTCAGAAAAATAGGCGTCAGGCTCGCCATGATGGCCGCGACCGTCATCAGCTTCGGCCGCAGGCGCAGAACGGCGCCGTGCATGACCGCTTCGAGCAGCGCCTCGCGGGTTTGCGGCGGACGGTCGCGCACCTGCTTGTCGATATAGAGAAGCATGACCACCGCCGTTTCGACCGCCACGCCGGCGAGCGCGATGAAGCCGACGGCGACCGCGACGGAAAACGCATAGCCGGCGAGATAGACCGCCCACAGGCCGCCGACGAGTCCGAAGGGCAGCGACAGCATGATCATCAGCGTGCGGTCGAGTCTGCCGAAATGCAGCATCAGGAGAAGGAAGATGATCGCGATCGTCGCCGGAATGGCGACGGCGAGGCGCCGGCCGGCCTCCTCGAGCTGTTCGAACTGGCCCGACCATTCTATGGAGTAGCCGGCCGGCAGCGCGACGTTTTCAGCGACGAGGCGGCGCGCTTCTTCCACGAAGCCGCCGAGATCGCGCCCGGCGATGTCGACGAACACCCAGCCGGTCAGCCGGGCGTTCTCGGAACGGATCATCGGCGGACCCTCGACGAAGCGGATGTCGGCCAGTTCGCCGAGCGGAATGTGCTGGCCGGCCGGCGTCCGAACGAGAACGTCGCGCAGGTCCTCCGCCGATTCCCGGTACGGCCGGTCATAGCGCGCGATGATGTCGTAACGCTCCCTGCCCTCGATGCTTTCGGCGAGCTTCGCGCCGCCCAGCGCCGCCTGCACGACGGCCTGAAAGGCGGCCATATCGACGCCGCGTCGGGCGAGTTCGACGCGATCGGGAACGATTTCGAGATATTTCCCGCCGAGCACGCGATCGGCGAAAGCCGAGCGCGCGCCCGGCGCCGCCGCGACGACGCGCTCGACCTCGCCGGCGATGCGTGCGATCTCGTCGAGATCGTCGCCCGCGATCTTCACGCCGACCGGCGTGCGCACGCCGGTCGAGACCATGTCCATGCGAATCTTGATGGGATAGCCCCAGCTGTTGACGAGTCCGGGCAGCTTCAGCCGACGATCGAGCTCCTCGATAAGCTTTTCAGGCGTCATGCCGGGGCGCCATTCGGATTTCGGCTTCAGCCTGACCCAGGTCTCGATCATGGTGAGCGGCGCCGGATCGGTGGCCGTGTCGGCGCGGCCCGCCTTGCCGAAGACGCTTTCGACCTCGGGAACGGTTCTGATGAGACGGTTCGTCTGTCCCAGAATCTCGCGCATCTTCGTCGCGGACGCGCCCGGCAACGTGATCGGCATATAGAGCAGCTCGCCTTCATAGAGCGCCGGCATGAACTCCATGCCCGTCCTGGCGAGCGGCCACAGGGCGCTTGCGAGCAGAAGACCGGCCGCCGCAAGCGTGAGCCAGCGGAACCGCAAAGCCAGCGTCAGCGCCGGCCGATACAGGCGCATGAAGAAGCGGTTCGCCGGGTTTCGCCCCTCCGGCGCGATCCGGCCGCGGATCAGCCAGAGCATCAGGACCGGCGCAAGCGTCACCGACAGGATCGCAGCAAAGGCCATCGCATAAGTCTTTGTGAAGGCGAGCGGCGAGAACAGCCGATAGCTTTCGCCGGTCAAGGCGAAGACCGGCAGAAACGAGACGGTGATAATGAGAAGCGAGAAGAAGAGGCCCGGCCCCACTTCCTGAGCAGCTTCGAGAATCGCGCGCCGCCGCGTCGCCGGATCCGGTCTTTCTCCCAATGCGGAAAGTCGCCGGCTTGCGTTTTCCACCATCACGATGGAAGCGTCCACCATCGCGCCGATGGCGATGGCGATGCCGCCGAGGGACATGATGTTCGCCGTCACGCCCTGCCACGACATGACAAGGAACGCGCCGAGCACGCCGAGCGGCAAAATGACGATGGCGACGAAGGCCGAACGGGCGTGCAGAAGAAAGATGAGCGTGACGAGCGCGACCGCGATCCCCTCTTCGATCAGCTTGTGCGCGAGATACTCGACGGCGCCTTCGATCAGCGGCGCGCGATCGTAGACAGGAATGATCTCGACCCCTTCCGGCAGGCCCGGCGCGATCGTGCGGATTTTCTCCTTCACCGCCTCGATCACATTGAGGGCGTTCTCGCCCGAACGCATTATGACGACGCCCCCGACGACTTCGCCTTCGCCGTCCAGCTCGACGATCCCGCGCCGCAGCGCCGGGCCTTCGACGACGCGCGCGACGTCCGCAAGCGTGACCGGCGCGCCGTCGCGCGCATAGACGACGACGTTTCGAAGATCGTCGAGCCCGTTCACATAGCCGGCCGAGCGGATGACGAACTCCGTCTCGGCCTGTTCGACGACGCGCCCGCCGACCTCGCCGCTCGCCGCCCGGACGGCGTCCGCGATGCGCGAGAACGGCACGTCATAGGCGCGCAGCCGGACGGGATCGATCAGCACCTGATACTCGCGCACGAAGCCGCCGACCGAGCCCACTTCCGCAACGCCGGGCACGGCGGAAAGCTCGAACTTGAGGAACCAGTCCTGAAGCGCGCGCAGATCAGCGAGATCATGCCGGCCCGACCGATCTATGAGCGCATACTGATAAACCCAGCCGACTCCGGTCGCGTCGGGCCCGATGCGCGGAACGGCGCCGGGCGGCAGGGCGCCGCCGAGCTTCGACAACGCCTCAACGACGCGCGCGCGCGCCCAGTACTGGTCGACCCCGTCCTCGAAGATCACATAGACGAAGCTCGACCCGAACATGGACTGTCCGCGCACGTCTCTGGCTCTCGGCAGGCCCAGCATGGCGGTCGACAGGGGGTAGGTGACGAGATCCTCGACGATCTGCGGCGACTGACCCGGAAAGTCCGTGCGGATGATGACCTGCGTGTCAGTGAGATCGGGAATCGCGTCGAGCGGCGTGCGGCTTATCGCAAGCACGCCCGCGACGGCGAGCGCCGCGGCGAGCGCCGTCACGATAAGCTGATTGTGCGTCGACCAGACGATGAGGCGCGCGACCCATGACTGAGACGGATCCCGGCCCGCGAGCGCGTGAGCGTCCTGCTGCGTCAATGCCCGCCCCCGTGTTCGTGCTGCAGGTGAGCCGCACTTTCATCGGCCTCCGGCGCCGTCAGTTTGCGGAGGGATTCGCGCAGACTGCTCTCCGAATCGATAAGGAACTGCCCGCTGACGACGATCTCGTCGCCCTCTGAAAGGCCTGAGACAATTTCCGTGAAGCCTGCGGCGACTACGCCCGTCTCCACCGCAATCGGTGCGAAGCGCCCTTCCCCCAGCGCTCGGATCACATGCGCGCCACGGGAATCGCGCAGCACGGCTTCGGAGGGAACCGCCAGCCGCGGGCGCGCGTCGACAGCGATGGTCACGTCCGCCAAGGCGCCAGGTTTCAGCACGCCGTCGTCATTGGCGAGAACGATCCGCGCCCGGCCTGTGCGCGTCTCGGGATCGACGGTAGGATAGACGTAATCGACGACGCCGGCACGCCGCGCGCCGGCGTCGCCGGCGACGACCGCTTCGACCGGCTGGCCCGGGCGGATCATCGCAAGATCCTGTTCGGCGAGTGCGGCGATGATCCACACCTCCTCGTAGTTCTGCAACGCCAGCAGCCGGTCGCCCGGCTTCACGAACCCGCCTTCGCGAATGTCGAGCGCAGCGACGACGCCGTCGCGCGGGGCGTAGACCGGCGCGCGCTCTTCGACGCGGCCGGTCTCGCGGATCGCTTCGATCGCGCGCGCGTCGAGCCCCAGCGAGCGCAGCCGCCGCGCGGCCGACGCGATCCGTTCCTGCCCGCCCGCGCGCAGGGCCGCGAGATAGTCCTGCTGCGCCGCGATGAGATCAGGACTGTAAAGCCGGAAGAGAAGATCGCCCGCCGCGACCTCGTCGCCGACTGCGCTCGCCTGGAGCGCTTCGACCCATCCCTCGACGCGGGCCGACACCGTCGTTTCGAGCCGCGTGCTCGCCTCGATCGCGCCAAAGGCGCGCGCCGTTCGGCCGAACGTCTCCATGCGAACGGACGCCGTGCGCACGCCCATGCTCTGGATCATCTCCGGCGCCACTGCGACCGCGCCCAAACCGGCGTCGATATCGCCTTCATAGACAGGAATGTAGTCCATTCCCATCGAGTCTTTCTTCGGAACCGGCGAGGTGTCGGGAAGCCCCATCGGATGACGGTAATAAAGAATCCGCCCACGGTCTTCTTTCTTCTCCTCTTCAGTTTGCAGACGGCTTTGCGTCGCCTGCGGAGCAGGCGTGTAGCCCTTCTCTGCCGGAACGAGATCCATGCCGCATATCGGGCAGGCCCCCTCATGCTCCGATGTGTAGTGGGGATGCATCGGACAGTAATAGAGCTGCGACTCTTCCTCGGGAGCTTTGCCGCAGCCGACGGCGAGGAGTGCGAAAGCGAGCAGAAGGGCCTGGAAAATCCGTTTCATGGCATCACCAGAAGGCTGTTGGCTTCAGCGGCGAGGCGGCGGATCGCGGCGCGTTCGGCGGCGCGCTGCGACAAGAGCGTGAGCCGGCCGATCTCCGCGTCGAGGATGAGCGCGTAATCGCCCCGCCCGGCTTCGTAAGCGCGCTTCATGGCGGCGATGCGTTCGTCTACGGCGGCGATTTTTTCTTCGAGAGCCGCGAGGCCGCGCTGCGCGGCGAGATAAAGGGCGAGGCGCGCGCGCCATTCTTCTTCTGCCGCGCGGACAGCGGCGTGATAATCGAGCCGTGCGGCCGACTCGCGCGCGCGCGCGGCGGCGAGGCGCGGTTTCTGGCTGCTCGCCGCCCACAGAGGAACCGTCAGCGTCACGCCGGCGGAGAACCAGTCGTCGCCGTTGAACGGGTCGCCCAGCGGATCGACGCCGCTCTCGCGCTGCTGATAGGTAAGCTGCACGCCGAAATCTGGACCGAAGGCGGCCTTACATTCGCGCACGCCCGCTTCGGCGATGTTCACGCCCGCCTCGGCGAGGCGAGCGGCATAGAACGCGCCGACGTCCCCGTCCCAGATGCGGAGTTCTTCCGCCGGCGGCGAGACGTCGGCCGCTTCGCCCACGAGATCGACTAGCGCGGCGTCGATCCGCCCGCGCTCGCCTTCAAGCGCGGCGATCCGGCGGTCGATGTCCGCACGTTCCACGTCAATCTGCGACAGCCGCGCGAAGGCCGGCCGGCCCGCGTCCAGCTCGCCGCGCAGGATCGCTTCGAGCGCGTCATATTTCTCGGCCTGTCGTCTTGCGATGGCGAGCTGCTCAGCGGCGCGTCCTTTCTCCGCAAGCGCGGCGACCAGCTCGGCGCGAAGACGCGAAAGCAGCCAGTCGGCTTTCAGATCGGCCGCGCGCGCCGCGCCCCGCTCCTGCTCGGCGCGGGCGCGGGTCTCGCGCCGGTTGGGAATCTGCTGGCGCACGCCGATCGCCTTGTTGGTCATCATCAGTCTGTCGAAGCCCGGATCGGACAGCGGCAGATTGTTGACGCCGAAGGACACGACAGGATCGGGCAGGCCGCGCGCGGCGCGCGCGAGCTGCTCGCGGGCCTCGCGCTCGGCGCGCAGCGACGTCACGGACGGATGCGCGGCGAGGCGCGCCTCGAGCTCTTCGAAGCTTTGCGCGGCGGCCGGCGCGCCGATAAGAACGAGCAACGCCGCAAGCGCAGCGGCGAAACCTGGACGGCGTCGGAAAAGCGCCGCAACGGCGCCAAGACGATTTTCAGCAAGCATAAAGCGATCCCTGTACGAATAAACGTCGCGGCCGCGGCGAGCGGCCCGTTCTTCGCGCAGGGATCAGCGGCGCAGAATGTCTTTAAGGGAGACCGGCGTCGGTCGGGGCGGCGCGGTCGCCGGCGGCGGCAGTCCCGGGCGCGCGCCGGCTCTCGGCGCGGCCGCGTAAGCCGCCGTTACAGGCAACGTCGCCAGGGCCGGCCCGTCGATCTTCTGCGACGCTTTGGCGGCCGCCATGTCCTTCTTGAACGAGGCTGATTCGCACTCGTCGCAGTCCGGGCATCGCTTTTCCGGCCCGGCGTCCGGCGAGTTATCGGCGGCCTTCCCGCCCGTCTCTTCGGGGGCCTCGTCGCAGTGGCTCGCGGCGGGCGCGGCATGAGACGCGGCGTGGACAGGCGTCGCGGGGCCAGCCGCGTGGGCGTGCGCCGCGCCCGCCTGCAGGCAGCAGGCGAGCGCCGGCGCGGCCGCGAGGACCGCGGCGAGCATGCCTGTCAGCAGACGGCGCGTTAGTTCCATCGGCGAAAGCCTGTTCCCTTGCCGGCGCGCGCAGTATCGGGCCGCGCGAGACGGCGCGCAACCGGCATTCTCGCCGCTTGATGGTCAAGGAAAGGTGAACCGGCCCTCAACAGGCGCGGCCCTGCGCCTTCCGCGGGTCTTCCATGTCGTCATAGGCGCGGCGCCGCCCCGGAGTTCTGCCGCCACATCGCGCCGCAACCCGGACGATCATCGAAGAAACGCGCCGCCGCCGGGAACCCGGACTGCCCGCTCATCGAAAGACTGTCCGCCTGAACGGTCGGACGCCGGTCGCTCACGCAGTCTTCTCGAAAATCTCCCGGCCGATCAGCATGCGGCGGATCTCCGATGTGCCGGCGCCGATTTCGTAGAGCTTGGCGTCGCGCAGAAAGCGCGGAGTCGGATATTCGTTGATGTAGCCGTTGCCGCCAAGAAGCTGGATCGCGTCGAGGGCGACCTGGGTCGCCTTTTCCGCCGCATAGAGGATGCAGCCGGCCGCGTCCTGCCGGGTCGTCTCGCCGCGGTCGCAGGCCGCCGCCACGGCGTAAACATAGGCGCGGCAGGCGTTCATGGTCGTGTACATGTCGGCGATCTTGGCCTGCACGAGCTGGAAGGAGCCGATCGGCTTGCCGAACTGCTCGCGCTCGTGAACGTACGGGATCACCGTGTCGAGACAGGCCTGCATGATGCCGACGGGGCCGGCGGAAAGCACCGTGCGCTCATAGTCGAGCCCGCTCATCAGCACGCCCACGCCTTCATTGAGCTTGCCGAGAACGTTTTCTTCAGGGACTTCGCAGTCCTCGAAAACGAGCTCGGACGTGTCCGAGCCGCGCATGCCCATCTTGTCGAGCTTCTGGGCGGAGCGGAATCCCTTGAACCCCTTCTCGACGATGAAGGCGGTGATGCCGCGCGGGCCCGCGGCCGGATCGGTCTTGGCGTAGACCACCGCGACGTCGGCGCCCGGCCCGTTGGTGATCCACATCTTCGAGCCGTTGAGGACGTATCGGTCGCCCTTCTTCTCGGCCCGGAGCTTCATGCCCACGACGTCGGAGCCCGCGCCGGGCTCGGACATGGCGAGCGCGCCGAGGTGCTCGCCGGCGACGAGCTTCGGCAGATAGCGCGCCTTCTGCTCCTTCGAACCGTTGAGGTTGATCTGGTTGACGCAGAGATTGGAGTGGGCGCCATAGGACAGGCCCACCGCGCCGGAGCCGCGCGAAATCTCCTCCATCGCCACGCAATGGGCGAGATAGCCGAGCCCCGCGCCGCCGAATTCCTCGTCGGCGGTGATCCCGAGAAGCCCGAGCGCGCCGAGCTCCGGCCACAGGTCGCGGGGGAACTCGTTCGTGCGGTCGATCTCATCGGCTCTGGGAGCGAGCTTTTCATCGACCCAGCGCGCGACCATGGCGCGCATTTCCTCGATGACGGGATCAAGGGCGAAGTTGAGCTGGATGCGCGAATTGGAACGCATGGGGCGCGTCCTTTCCCTGACTGATCGTTCGATTATTGGGCCTAGCAATACGCGCCGCGCGCAGCGCCGGCAAGCAAGGGCGGGCTCAACGCTCGCGTCGGGCGAGCGCGGCGATTTCGCGGCGCAGGGCGGCGACCTCCTCGCGCAGCGCCCGCTGCTCCTCCACAAAGCCGCCGAAAAGCGGGCCGGCGTCCTCCTCCACCGCGCGCACGACAATGGCGACAAAGAGGTTGAGCAACGTGAAGGCGCCGATCAGCAGGAAGCTCACGAAGAAGGCCCAAGAGCGCGGATGCGTCTCGCGCACCGCCTCGGCGATGTCCGGCCAACCCTCGAGCGTCATCACCTGAAACAGCGTGTACATCGCCGCGAAGACGTCGCCGAAAAGCGCCGGATGGGCCGCGCCGTAGAGATTCGCGGCGATCACCGCAAAGACATAGAGGATCAGTACGATCACGACTCCGGCCGAAGCGATGCCGGGAATGGCGTCGAGCAGCGCTGAAACGACGACCCGCATGCGGGGAATGACGGCGATGACGCGCAGAACCCGCAGCACGCGGAAAGCACGCAGCGCCGACAGGCCGCTTGATGCGGCGAACAGCGATATGAATACGATCAGGAAATCAAAGAGATTCCAGCCGGATTTAAAGTAATCCAGACGATAGGCGTAAATTCGCAGGGCGATCTCGCCGACGAAAGCGTAAACGATGATCCGGTCCGCGGCGAGCAGCGTCTGCCCGAGCGCGGCGCGCACGGCAGGGATGGTGTCGGCTCCTAGAATGACCGCATTGAAGACGATCAGCGCCAGCACGCCGTACTGAAACCAGCGGCTCTCGACACAGCGTCTGACGAGATCGCGCAGCATTTCCTGGCCTCCGTATCGTTCGTCTGCTAGCCGGATTCTCTCCCGCGGCGGAATGGCGAAGCGTCGCCCGCGACGGGGCGCCGGCCCGAAGCGCGACATTTGGCGCGGGCGCCGAAATCCGCTATGCGGTTGAGCTTGCTTAACGACAAGCGAATGAACGACCGCACCGAGCCGACCTTGCCCATCGACCCCGACGCGCCGACCGCCGCTGGCGGCGACGCGCCGCGCCTGCGCGTGAGCGGCATCGTCGAAGCGCCGGGCGGCGGCGCGCTTGAGAACGAGGATGCGCCCGAAGGCGCGTTGCGAGCAGCTTCGTGGGAGAATCCCCGCCGGCGACGGGGCTGGAACGCCGCGAGCCGGCAGATGTGGCTGTGCGCCCGGCTGTCTGCGCTGTTTCTCTTCTGCGCTGTCGTTATCGGCTGGCCCTTGGGCGACGCCCTCGCCTATCGGGAGATCAATGACGGGCTTGGCGGCTGGTCTTTCTATGAATCGCTCAGCCTGGAGGTCTTTCTGCTCGTCGTCATCGTGCCGACGCTCATTCTGCTGATCGGTTACATCATGTCCCGGCAGATGCAGATGATGGGCGCGGCCGAGTCGATCGCCGCGGCGGCGCGCCAGTTCGTTACGCCCGACGTCGCCGCCGCCGAAGGCGCGCGCAGCGTCGGCGCGGTCGTGCGCGAGCAGGTCGACGCCCTCAACACCGGGCTCGACGGCGCGCTGCGGCGCCTCGCCGCGGTCGAGGCGATGATCCGCCAGCATGTCGACGCCATTGAGACAGCCGGCGCGTCGATGGAGTCGAGCGCCGCGGGCGCGGTTCAGCGCGTCGCCGACGAGCGCGCGCGCCTGATCGATCTCACCGAGCATCTGAACGCCCAGGCCGACGCCTTCGCCGCGGCCATCGCCGCCAAGGCGCAGGCGAGCATCGAAGCCCTCCATACGGCCGACGACGTGGCGGCCCGCGCCCAGGCCAATCTCGAAGAACGGCTCGCCCGGCTCGATGCGGCCGCCCAGACCGCCTATCAGAGTTTCAACGCTCTGTGCGAGGCGTTGCAGGGCGCGGACGAGCGATTCCGCGCCGCGGCCGGAGCCGTCGACTCTTCCGCGGCGCAGACGCGAACGGCCATCGAAAAGGCGACGAGCGTCTCGGCTGAAGCGGCCGACGCCGCCGCCCGCAGCGCCGAGACGGTCACCGCTTCGACCGCCCGGCTCGCCGAGGAAGCCCGAAAGGCCGCCGAATCGGCGCTCGAAACGATGCGCCGCGCGACTCATGAGACCGTCGAGGCCGCCTCGGCCGAAGCGGCCAGGGCCAACGCCGCGGCGGCGGAAGTAAGCCAGGCCGCCCGGCGCGCCGCGGAGGCCGCCGCCAAAGCCTCCGGCGATTTCGCCCGCGCCAGCAGCGAAGCGCGCGCCAATGCCGAGAGCGCCGAAACCGCCCAGGCCGAAGCCGCCGCCCGCATCGAGGCGCGCAATCGCGCGCTCGCCGAGGCGCGCGAAGCCCTCGAGCGCGAGAACGCGCGCCTTGAGGCGCTGATCGAGGAGCAGCGCAAACGCGCCGACCGGCTCGCCGACGCGATCGCGACCCAAACCGAACGACTCGCCCGACTGGCTGAAGCCCGCCGCCGGGAAGAAAAGACCCGCGCACAGAAAGAAGCGCCAACGCCCGCCGCAGCCGAGGCCGCCGCCGAAGCGCAAAGCGCGCCTGCGCACGGGTCCGCGCCGCGCGCGACGCCGCAACCGCCCGAAGTCCCTGTCAGCCAGAGCGCGCAAACAACGCCAGCAGAAAAATCCGCCGGCGACGAGGCCGCCGAACGCAAGCCAGCTCCCGGAAAAATCGCCAGCGACGAGCCGCTCGATCTCAAGGATGCCGCGCGCGCCGACGCGGGGTCGGAAAATGCAGGAAAGAACGGCCGTAAGTTCGAGGCGTTCGCCGAGGACCTCGCCGAGCGCCGCAAGAACGGGCGACGCGAGCCGCCGGTCCCGGCGAAATCTCGCTCATCCGCGCAGGGGCGCTCCGCCCAGGCCGACCGGGAGGCTTCGCGTCCGCGCCGGCGCAAGCAGGAGGTGAGCTGGCGCGAGATCCTTGACGCGACGGACGAAGCCGATCCGCTCGATCTCGCGGCCGTTTCCGTCACGCCGCCGACGCCTTCGAGCGAACCGGCCGACGGGCCGGCGCCGATCGGAGCCGAGGCCGACTCCGCCGACGCCATCCGGATCGTCAGCAGACTGCAGGCTTTCACTTTCGAGCTTGAGACCCGTCTTTACGGAGAACCGCCCGCGCCATTGCGCGAGCGGTTCGAGCGCGGCGACCGCAATGTGTTCGCCAACCGGCTGCTGCGCCTCAACGAGGCGGACGTGAAGCGTCGCATACGGGCCGAAGCGGCCCGCGACAAGGGCTTCGAGCGCGACGTGCACGCTTTCCTGCAGGGCTTCGAGCGGCTTCTGGAGGATGCGACCGCTTCGGAGACGGCGGACGAAGACCTGGAGGAATATCTGAGCTCGCCTCTGGGACGGGTCTATCTGCTCATCGGCGCGACGGTGGGCTATTTCGCATAAGGCCCGCGCTGCGCCCTACCCACTCATCTATTTTTGGCCATGTTAATGCGCTGATTTTTCAGCGCAATTTTTTTCGATCGCATGTCGCGATCCGAACTGCGCACCGACAAAAATTTTTGGTGCTGATTTTCAACAGAAAATCGCGCTCCAATTCAACGAGGTTTCAGCGACTATCGACAATGATAGGTCGATTTTTTCGCTTCGTCGATCACGCAACGCGTCGCGCGGGCAGTGCGAGAAATACTGTCATTGCTTTAGCACGATCAGCAATCATTCGCCATTGGCTCGCACGCCAAGTTTCTCGCTTTAGTACCATCTCGACGGCGTGAAGGCATGATCGTCGTCGTCGCCGAACAAATGCGCGGCCGCGAACCGCTCCTCGATCGCCTGCGCAGAAAGCCGCGCTTCGCGCTTTGCCAAATGATCCCGTGCCCAGGAGAGGAACGTCGAAAGGCGCGGTGTCGCTTCGGCCGGGGCTTCTGTCGTGAGCATGGCGATGAGCCGGCGCAGCCGATCGAGCTCGTCGAGTTCCGCCAGAATGGCCCCAAGCCCGGCGATGCGACGATCCTCGATATGCTTGGCACGCTCCGCCAGTTCGCGCCGGCGTCGCTCTTCCTCCCTTCTCCGCTCCTCCGCTTCCCTCTTGAGCCGTTGCTCTGTCTTTGCGGCGGCGAGCACCGCCAGCCCCACGCCGATCTCGCTCGCCATGGTCTCGAGCCGTTGAACCTTGGCGTCGCGGAAGCTGCGACGAGGCGCAGTGCCTCCTCCGAGCACATAGACCTGCTCGAACTCGAACGAGAGCCGACCTGTCGGGTGATGGTCCCATTCGGGAAATCGCGGCCTCTCGAAGAATGCAGAATCCCAGCCATTGCGCCTTGCCGCCAGGTCGCGCTTGCGTTGCCATGCCTCCTCCTTGGTACGCTCGGCATCGGTCAGCACATGCTTCTCCCGCTTGACCAGCTCGGAGATCGAAAAACCGATGACTTCGGTCTCAGATTTGAAGTGCGCCGCGCCCTCACCGCCGACAAGCTGGAATCCCTGCAAGGAAGCCGCCCGTACGATCCGCGGCAGGATGACTGCGAGGCGATCGACAGATCGCGGCGCAACCTCGCACCTGATGAGTCCACCTTGGCTGACGGCGACCAGTCCGATATCGGATGGTTTCGCCTTTCTGAGCGCCGCGATGGTGCGGTCGACGATCGGGTGCGGCGGTGCAGTTTCGTTGTCGCCGCCGTCGGATGCCAGAACGCGTGCCTGCTCGCGTGCGGCCGCGAGATTGGCGGATTCACGACTGAACTCACCATCGGCAATCGTGATCCTGTCGGGAGCACCGGGCTTGGCTTCCGGCAGTGGCGTCTGCTTCACCTTCTTTCCGGCCGCCTTCTTCGCCCACCAGCCAAGCGGTGGGTTGGGGATGTCGTGCTTTCGGCAGATCTTGTGAAGCGCAACATCGGAGATGGCGAACTCTTTCGCCAAGTGCGTCATCGGCTTGGACCAGACGAGCTCATAGAATTGCTCACGCGTGAAGACTCGGGCCACGGTCACCCTCTCGTCAATCCGTACACCTTCAGAGGTGCAATCAAGTTGGTTGCGACCGCGCACGCCATTAATAGGTCAGGTGTTGCGGCCCTTCGTGCCGCCACCCAGCGCAGCTCCGTCAGAGAAATGTATGCACGCTTCTGACGGATGAGGTCGAAACTCACTCGACGAGGTACGTCATCGTACATTGAACCAGACATCAACCGTCGAGCCCACGATGCTTCCGCACGTTCTGGCACTTCCAGGCAAGCATCGGCATAGCCCCCATGCGAGCGCGGATCTCGGGTGCAACATCCAGCAGATCGGTATTGATCTCCCCACGGTCGAGTACGCAGTCAAGGAACTCCCGCTCGGCCGTCGTCAAATCGAGAAGGAAGGCAAATTTCTCTCGGCAGAGCGCGACGGTTTCCTCAACCCAAGTGTCAATCGCACGCCGGTCAGCGAAATAGCCACGCGGCAGACAAATCATAAGCTTTTGCCGAAGCTCGCGCGGATCACCTTTGATGGAATCGATTGACACCGTTCGCCAGTCTCGGCGCCCGCAGGCGCCAAAAGCGAGCATGGCGGCCTTGATCTTTTTCCAGTCGAGTCCATCGAGCGACAGGATGCGGCGCGCGTCAAAAAGATCGCGCGCTGCGTGCCGGTCGAAGAGTGCAACGAGCTTGCCGGCGACGATCTCATGGAGGTCGAGGACCAGCACTTGTTCTGCTCGTACGCCGCCAAGCGAAGTCGACGGCATACGAGCGGCGCCAAACAGCGGCTGGCGCGCCATGTAGTTCACATCGAGCTCCAGCGTGGCGTTTCCGCCCAACGCGGAGGCAAAGCGCAGAAGCCACTTGCCGCCCGCATGCTCGTCAGGCTGGCGTCGAACGACATAGCCTTGAGATGCGAGGAGACGGTTCAGAGCAGCTTCGACCTCTGGCCGCTCAGCTTCCATCGCCGATCGCTCAAGGGCGCCGATATAGTTGAGGTCGATATCAACCGACAGCCGGTCGAGACCGAGATGAAAGACATTGAGCGCCGTGCCGCACTTGAGAGCGAGCCGTTCACTCAAGATGGTGTCGCCCGCAGCTTGCTGCAGGATATCGAGCAGCCGGAGTACCTTTTCGAGCGTCCCGGCCTGATGACCGGTATCGTCGGCAATCCGCTGAAGCGTCTGAATCGAAGGCGCCGCCACTCACAGCCCCTCGAACCGGCGTTCCATGACGTCGAGAGGTAAGATCACGTTCCAGCCCTTGGCCGTCCTCCCCTCTCCTGGCCTGGCGCCCAGGGCATAACGAGCCTGACGCGGTGCCATCGCGTGCAGTTGCCGGAGCGCTGCGTCGGGAATGCCAAGCCGCTTTTGTTCGCGCTCGAGCCAGAAGCCCAGCGCACCGGCCGCCGCCGCGTTGCCAAGTGCGCGCATGTGGCGGACCAGGGCTGCAGCATCGACCCGTGCCACGAGATCGAGAGAGTTGAACAGCTCATCCGCCCCGCCGGCGAGTTCGTAGCGGTCGAACAGATCCGCGATCGTGCGCTCGACCGTCGTGACGCGAACATCGAGCCCCATGCGGTCAACCACCATCACCCCGTCCTTCAATTCTCCATCTCGTCGGGCGAAGCCGCGCGGCGGCTTGACGAAGCGGCAGGAGAAGCCGGCGGCTTCGAGCACGCCTGGCTCACCGGGTGCGATCACCTGGACCTCATACCCCTCCGTGTAGGCGGAGCCGTGCAGCTCCAGCGCCGAGTGATAGGCGATGACAGCGCCCCGGCGTAGTCGGGATGCTGCCAAGAACCGATCGACCGACCACTTTCGGGCGTCGGCGTGTTTGGGAACGGAAGCGAAGACGCCCCGCGCGACCCGCTTGATGTTGCCGGCTTGAAGGTGCTGAGCAAGCATCGCGGTGACGACCTTGTCACTCGGATCTCGGCCTACCGCAGCCGCGTACTCCGCACGGTCGAAGACCGGATGCGCGCTAAAGAAAGGGGCGGAGACGAGCCGGGACATGACATGAACTACTTTGTCTTAGTCTGACATAACCATATATGAGATATGGCTAAATCCGTCAACGGAAGAGTCCGGCTTCCCAATGTAGCCCCTTCTCGTACACAGGCCTTAGCCACATGTCATATATTGCTTCATACAGTGACAACAAAGTTATTTATGGCCTGCCGATCTGCCCTCCGAAGGCAGGTGTCAAGCCGGCTCGCACAGGAAGGGAGATCGAAAGGAGCTTGTAAAATAAGGACTTGTGAGATCGGTGCTCAGAGGCCTCTCTCTCGCAAGAAACCCGCGTAAGCACCACGTAAGCAACACGGCATGCACCCATAGCTCAGCTGGATAGAGCGCCACCCTCCGAAGGTGGAGGTCACAGGTTCGAATCCTGTTGGGTGCGCCATCCCCCGGGGGTCCCACATTCAGACCCATCTGGTGTCTATCACGACGCTTGCTCTCGCCGCGACAGCGCACGGCGATCCGCAAGGTGGTCAACCAGCTCGAAGAGCCGTGACGATGTATTTCCGGGAGGCCAATCCAGCCAAAGCGCGGACAGCTGAGGACATCAAAATTGATTTGCGATGTGGTGGTGCGCGCCACCCATGCAATCTCCGTAGCGACCGGATCCAGCTGGTTTGATGCGGGGGCTGCCGCGCGCTGAAAGTTTGAATGTTGCATGAAGTGCGCGACGATCTCGCGCCCGGTCGTCTCAGCAATTGCCGCGAACGCCGGAACCGCGGCCCGGCACGTTCGAACCTAACGCCAAACTCCAGACGACAGACGATCACTCGTCGACATCGTGATGCGCATTGCGCACGAGTCCACAACCAACGACTTTCAGGCTCGCGGAAAGCGAGATTCCACGATTGGCGGCGCGCGCGTGAGGGAGTGCTGAGGTGTCTTCTTCTCTTTTGAAGAGCCTACCGAAGCCCTGCGGGTAGCGCCATCGCGAAGATCGTTCGATCTTGCATCAAGGCGCGGCGCTTCGCACGGCCGCCGGTGATTGAAAATATCTATCAATGCGCGCGGCGTCGCCCTGACCCTTGATGGCCGTACAGTAGTAGCAATCAGGAGCACGGTCATCGGTCCTTGTGCCAACCGTGCCACGATCGCCACGATAGTCGAGATGTAGCTGTGGTGGACGGATACCCGTGACAATAGCCATGAATTCCGTCACGGCGAGCGACGCGACCACGCCGTTGACTGACACGACCGACGGGCCGGCCTCGCCCAATGCCGCGCGGTCGATGCCATAGACCGACGCCTCGTTCTCGAGGATCTCTGCTGTCGAGAGGAACCGCCGCACTTCCTCCTCGTCGAGTAGTTCGCGGCAGTGGAGGCAGCCGCTGTCGCCCCACACAACGGCGACGCGACCGCCATAGTAACCCGGCTCCGGCGCGTCCGAGGCCAAGTCGAAGAGCGGCTTGCGATAGGCGAGGCAAAACTCATTCAGGACGAAGCGCGCGCCATCGGAATCGATACAGCCGAAAACGTAGTCGCAGCTGCGGAGTGCGCTGATGGCCGCGGATGACAGCAAGCTATCCCGGACGGTCACGACAATGATCGCGGGATCGATCAGTCCGGCGAGCCGCCGACCAAGGTCGACTTTGGGTGAGCCGGGTACCGGATCGTCATGCCACGCACCGACATAGCGGTTGCGGTTGGAACGCGACAGATCCTCATGATCGACCAGCGTGAGGGCACCAACGCCGAGGAGCGCGAGTTGCTGGACGACATGCGTGCCTAGGCCGCCGACACCGACGATCCCGACATGGGCACGGCGTACTGCCTGTTGGCCCTCCTTTCCGAATAGGCGCTCATTTCGATCAAAGCGGTCGGGCGTCGGCATTGGTCCAACCTTCCAGCGAGGCGTTAGTCGGTGTATGGACCCGGCCGGCCACCCGGATGCCGGCAAGCGGCCAGGGCACTTTCTCTCCGTCCGACCAAAGAAGGGCGTCAAATCCGGACGGGGCGACCACGACCGCAAGGTAAGGGCGACCGGGGAGGCGCCAGCGCATATGCGGCACTGTCTCCCTCAGTCCACGGCGGTCGGAGGGCGAGAACGCGGCCGGCCACGGACCGGGATGCGAGTGAAACTCGGCAAGAGCGGCGCCAAGGCCGTGAGCGCGTTTGATCAGACCGATCCGGCATTCATCGGTCAACTCGATATAATCGCTGTATTGGGCGGCGAAATCCGCCGCCTTAAGAAACGCGGCCTCGATCGCCTCAAGCGCCACGCAGCCGCCCTCGGCCTTTGAGCGGCAGAAGAGAAACGCCGCCTGTTCGCGGTGATTATCCTCTGGAAGCAGATGCGCCCACAGAGCAGCGTGCAGGTCCGGGGTGAGGAGCAACAGCGTGTCGGTCATTGGCCCTCTCGCAATCGCTGGACGAAGCTCCTCACCCATCCCCAAAGATTCGAGCCGGTCGAGATGTCGGCAGTCGGTCGCCATCCGACCGCCTGCCACGAGAGGAAGCGCCATTTGCCGGCAAATGGCGGCTGATGCGGTGCCGGGTGTTCGGACGGTGGCTTGCCGTTGAAGGTCAGATCAGCCGGCACATAGAACCCGTAGGGCACGGCTCCCGGGTGCCCCTCCGTCACCGAGAACACGGCCGGGATCGCATCCGGCGACCAGTTTTCCGGGGTGCGGAGAGGGCCGACCCTGAACCAGTGGAGCCCGCCCGTGTGGACATACTCGGCCTCATCATAGTGGAGGCGGAGCAAGCCGAGCTCCGCCTCGATGCGCGCGTTCATGGTCAGCCCCGCTTCCAGCAGAGCTTCTTGCCGTAGCTGAAGCCGGGTTTGAGCGTGATGACCTCGCCCGGCTTGAGCTGGCGCTCGTTCTGGTCCTTATCGACCTCGATGACGCCCTGCGAAGGGTCCCATCCGCCGAGCGCGGCGATTTCCTCCATCGTGATGGTGCTTTTCAGCCAGCGATGTGAGTCGCCTTCGATGCAGAGGATGAAGACGGGCGCGGCGCGGAACCGCTCGACCTCCTTCCCGGCGAGCGAGATGAGCTGATCGTCCTCGACGAGCATATCGGGCTCGTCGCGGCGCTCCAGCCACACGCCGCTCTTGGCCGGGTCGAGACCCGCCAGGAGCTTGAGCACTCGCCCGAGGATGCTGTCGGCACCCCATTCGAGGCGCCGGTCGTTGAGGATGAACCGGAAGGACCGGTCGGAGCGGAAAGCGATGAAACGCTCGACGCCCCGGCGGAAAATCTCGACGGTTTCATCCGGCCGGATTTCTTCCAGGCCGCCGTCCCGGAGCACGGCGATCAAGATATGGCCGACGACGTGCGTGTGCCCGGCCGCCGTGAGTACCTGCGCGCCGGTGGGCACAGGATCGGCGACGACATAGGTCTCATACTCGAGCCGGTCGTTGCCGACCTTGATACGGTACTGCGCGCCCGTGCGCGGCTCCTCGCCGCGCCGGACGCAATCTTCGACATCGATGATGTCTTCCTCGACAGCTATCTGGGACATGGGATCCTTCTCCTCTGCCCGATGGTTGCGCTGGCACGCCAGCATTGCGAGGGACTATGATGTCGATTCTCGATTTTGTCAATTATAGGCACGCCATCAATGTGTGTGACAAGCACATTGTGCTTGAGATTGACATGAGCGGCGTACACTCTTAGAAACGTCGCATGGACTCGGAATTGCTGCGCCGGCATGTCGGCGCGCTGATCAAGGCGCGGCGCAAGCGGCTCAAGATCACGCAGGAAGACCTCGCCGCCCGGATGGGCATGTCGAGGGCCGCGCTCGCAAACATCGAGACCGGCCGGCAGAACATGCTTCTGCACCACCTCTACCGGTTTGCCGAGATGTTGGGGCTGAAGGTGACCGATCTTCTGCCCAACCCCGCCTTGCTCGAAAGCACGGTGGAGGCGGACGAGCTGCCGCTACCCGAGAATCTGAGTCGCACCCAGCGGGCACAGGTAGCGCGGCTGATCCGCGATGACACTGCCGCCAATGTCAACGAGGAGGATGAAGACCATGGCCCCCGCAAGAAGACCCAATCCCGAAAAGACAGCCCACGCAGTGCTTGAGCGCATGGCTATCCACGGCGTGCCGGTTCCCGTGGACAGGATCGCTAAGGACATGGGCGCCACGCTCCGTTACTCGCCGCTCGACGATGAGCTTTCCGGTATGATCTTCGTGAAGGACGGGCGGCCGATCATCGGCATTAACGCCCTACATCATCCGAACCGGCAACGCTTTAGCATCGCGCACGAGATCGGCCATCTCGAGATGCACCGTGACCTCATTACCGAGAAGGTCCATGTCGATAAGGAGTTCCGCATCGAGCTACGCGCCCTGAGGCGCGACGCGGCCTCAGCCCTGGGTACGGACATCATCGAGATCGAGGCCAACCGCTTCGCGGCGGCATTGCTCGTGCCGGACTTCTTCATCGAGAAGGCGCTCGCTTCGCGCAGGTTCGACATAGACGATGATGCACCGATCGAGGACCTCGCCCGGCAACTCCGGGTCAGCAAGCAGATGCTCGAATACAGAATTAGGAACCTGCCGAAGCGCTGACTGGACGCGTGAGGGCCGGCGATGGCCATTGTCTTCTACGATGTGGAGACGACCGGGACGAGCACGTCGTTCGACCAGATCCTTCAGTTTGCCGCCATCAGGACGGACAGCGAGCTGAACGAACTGGAACGATTTGAGACGCGCTGCCGTCTTCAGCCGCACATCGTTCCGGCGCCGCAGGCGATGCGACTGACGGGAAGGACGATCGCCCATCTGACTGATCCGGCGCTGCCGTCGCATTACGAGATGGTGCGAGCGATCCGCGAGAAGCTGCTCGCATGGTCGCCCGCGCTGTTCGTGGCCTACAACTCATACCGCTTCGACGAGCACCTACTGCGCCAGGCCCTCTACCAGACCCTGCACCCCTGCTTCCTGACGAACACCGGCGGCAACGTTCGGACCGACGTAATGCGCATGGTTCAAGCGTCGGCGATCTACGTACCCGATGCGCTCGCGATCCCTGCCGATCAGCTGGGCGTGCCAAGTTTCGCCCTGGCACGGGTCGCGCGCGCAAATGGCTGGCTCCACATCAACGCCCATGACGCGATGGCTGACGCCGAGGCCACTGTACATCTTTGCCGGTTGATCCAGGAGCGGGCGCCGGATGTCTGGTCGGCCTTCATGCGTCTCAGTCAAAAGGCCGCGGTGCTCGAATGCTTTGGCGACGAGCGTGTGCTCTCCCTCAGCGCCATCTACGGAGGCCGCACGTACTCGTGGCTGGTTACAGCCCTTGGACCGAACGCGGCGAACGGTTCGGAATATTACGTCTTCGAGCTCGGCCATGATCCCGATGAGCTGCGCAATTTGAGTGACGAAGAACTGGCGGCGCGGCTCTGCGGCCTGCCAAAGCCGATTCACGTGGTTAAGTGCAACGGCTCGCCGATCCTCATGCCGGCCCATGACGCGCCGGACATCGCGCGGTCGAAAATGCTGGGTATGCAGGAACTGGAACGCCGCGCCAATGTACTGCGGTCGGACCATGGTCTGCGGGCGCGCCTGATTGCCGTATTCGAGTCAACGCGGGAGCCGCGTCAGGCTTCAGTCCACGTCGAAGAGCGAGTTTACGACGGGTTCGTTCAAGCAGCCGACGAAACGCGCATGGAGAGATTCCACAAGGTTCCGTGGGAAGTGCGGCCTGCGATCGTTGAGCAATTCGAGGATGCCAGGCTGGTCGAGCTCGGTCGCAGGCTGATCTACATCGAACGCCCGGACGTGCTGAGCGAGGCGCAGCGCCGCTCCGGCAGGCGGGCGATCGCCCGGCGCCTTGCGGGCCAGGTTGAGGCTGCGCCGTGGCTCACGTTCGAGGCAGCAATTCAGGAGATCGAGGGGTTGCTTGCCACCCCAATGGACGACGCCGGAAGAGAACTGGTCGAAGCCTGGCGCGGTTACCTTGTCCGCCGTCATCAGGAATCTCTGGAGCTTCTCGCTTGACTTCAGTTCATCGGTAACCCGCGCATCGGCCATGTCGAGCCACGCGAACGTCGATCGCAGACGAATACGGGACTGGCGAGGATTGTCCCACCCGAGGGGCGACGTCAGTCTTGACCCGACCCCTTTGAACGCAGCCACGAACAAGGAAACAAATGGCTGCATTCAAGGAGATAGAGAATGTCGGGAAAACGATATCGCCCAGAAGA
>NZ_FZQA01000018.1 GCF_900199215.1 Amphiplicatus metriothermophilus | reverse complement strand
TGGCGCGACGACTACAACCATCACCGCCCGCATACGAGCCTCGACGGGCTCACGCCGCGGGAATACTACAACCGGTCAGAGAAGGACCAAACCCGGAACAGACTCAACTTCTGAACGAGGACAATCCGGGGAGCAGGTCAGATTCATTTGCTTCGGCGTGAACGACTTCCACGCAATCAAGAACATCCGGCAATGCAGAAGATGTCGCGGCAGCAGAACCAGCCGCAAAAATGGCGCTCACGAAGAAGTTGCCGATCATATCCTATCCCCTTTTTAACAAGGGCGGGTTGAGCGAAGCGATACCCGCCACGCGCGGCATTCGAGATGTGTGCTATCCGGGCTACGCTTGCTTGATGCATACGCTTAGGTATTCATTTTTGACAGATCAACTGTTCGTACGTTCCATACGCCGCACTTCGAGAGGATCAAAAACCGTGCCACCTGTTGAACATTGTACACCTCGTAAGGCCCCAAGCGCGGTGTGTCGCTTCCAAATGCATGTGCCGTCATGTAATTCCGCAAGTAGCGGCATGCCTGAATTGCATCGGGAAGAGATAACTCGTTATCTCGAACTGTTTGTCCATCGCTATAGCTTGACGAATGGTTGCGTATCGGATGGATCGCAACTTCGGTCTCAGCGCCTCTGACCACCCAAACCACGGAACTCGCCGGATCAATCCCAGCCGCGCACAGCCGCGATTCGATGTCCTTCAGGACATCTGGATTCCACGTGAAGGTTTTATTGCACGACCATACATTTTTTTCTCTGTTCGAGTTAACTTGCAGGTTCATCTCTTCGATAGCGGAGTAGGCTAGGTTTATGGCAATGGAAGTGCGGACGTGATCGGAGAACTCACCAGAATGTTTCTCAAAGATCTGCCCATGCCCCGGATGCGCCGACCAAGGAGTGATGGCTTCAGTTTCGTAGCTTTCTGATAGTTTGTGGATCGCATAGACAATCTTCCTGACCCGACCCCTTTGAACGCAGCCACGAACAAGGAAACAAATGGCTGCATTCAAGGAGATAGAGAATGTCGGGAAAACGATATCGCCCAGAAGA
>NZ_FZQA01000001.1 GCF_900199215.1 Amphiplicatus metriothermophilus | reverse complement strand
TGGCGCGACGACTACAACCATCACCGCCCGCATACGAGCCTCGACGGGCTCACGCCGCGGGAATACTACAACCGGTCAGAGAAGGACCAAACCCGGAACAGACTCAACTTCTGAACGAGGACAATCCGGGGAGCAGGTCAGCCCGCCGAAACTACTCTGGAACACGATATAATACGGTCGCGTGCCCTCCCGGCTGGCAGTGATCATTACCGCGCATATGTCGGACCGCCGTCACAGTATGATGTAATGGGAGCGACCCAGTTCGCTCTGGCTATATCGCTCGGTCTACAGGAAGAGCACCGGGTTCTAGATGTCGGGTGCGGATCCTTGCGCGCCGGAAAATACTTCATCCAGTATTTGCTGCCGGACCGATATTTCGGAATCGAGCCTAACGCCCATCTATGGCGTACGGCGCTAGAAAAGGAAGTCGGCCAGGATATCACAAAGATCAAACGACCACGATTCAGCGCGCGCGAAGATTTCCAATTCGATGATTCTGGCGTCGCTTTCGATTGCGTTCTTGCTCAATCTATCTTCTCTCACACTGGTTTCGATCAATTTGAAATGGCGCTGCGTGTGATCAGAAATCAGCTTAAGCCCGATGGGCAGTTCTTATTTACAGCGATTGATGAGGAAAGTTCGTCATACGCCAAGAGTCTGTCTGGGGAAGAAAAAAAAGGCTGGGCCTATCCGTCATGCGTCAGATATCGGCGCGAAACGGTGCTCGCTGCCTGCCGCCAAACGGGCCTCGTGGCCGAAACAGTCGGCTGGCACCATCCGCGCCAGACTTGGTACCGGGCGGTCCTTCCGGGCGCGCCTCTTTTGGGGCCGGCCGCGCAGGCATTAGGCGGCGGCCGCGTTTTTTTCAATCCGCGCTACAAATAGCTCTCAACGCCTCTACTCCTCCCCGTCCGCGAGGCGCGCGAGATAGCGCCCGTAGCTGGTCTTCATGAGCGGCCCCGCCAGCGCCAGAAGCGCCTCGCGGCCGATCCAGCCGCGCCGATAGGCGATCTCCTCGAGGCAGGCGATCTTGAGGCCCTGGCGCGCCTCGATGGTCTGGACGAAATGCGCCGCTTCGAGAAGCGACTCATGCGTGCCGGTGTCGAGCCAGGCGAAGCCCCGGCCCAGCATGTGCGCGCGCAGCAGCCCGTCGCGCATGTACATCTCGTTGAGCGTGGTGATCTCCAGCTCGCCGCGGGCCGACGGCTTCACCTCCTTCGCGCGCGCGCAGACCGTCTCGTCGTAAAAATACAGCCCCGTGGCGGCGAAGCGCGACTTCGGCCTGGCCGGCTTTTCCTCGATGGAGCGCACGGTCCCGTCGGGGCCGAATTCGACCACCCCGTAGCGCTCCGGGTCCGCCACCTGATAGGCGAAGATCTCAGCCCCGCGCGTCAGCTTCGCCGCCTCGACGAGCAGGTCCTGCAGGCCGTGGCCGTAAAAGATGTTGTCGCCGAGAACGAGGGCGCATCTGTCGCCGGCGATGAAGTCCTCCCCGATGACGAACGCCTGGGCGAGCCCTTCGGGCCGGGGCTGGACGGCGTAGGAAAAACGCACGCCCAACTCGGCCCCGTCGCCCAGCAGGCGTTCGAAATTCGGTCGGTCTTCCGGCGTCGTGATGACGAGGATCTCGCGGATGCCGGCCAGCATCAGCACGCTGATCGGATAATAGACCATCGGCTTGTCGTAGATCGGCAGAAGCTGCTTCGACACGCCGCGCGTGATCGGATGGAGCCGCGTGCCGGAGCCCCCGGCGAGCACGATGCCTTTCATCGGCCTTCCTCCTTTTCGGGCGCGCCGAGCTCGGCGACGACGGATTCGAGCCCGGCGCGCCAGGACGGCGCCGGCCGGGCGAAGACCCGCTCGAACTTCGCCGTGTCGAGCACGGACCAGGCCGGCCGGCGCGCGGGGGTCGGGAAATCCGCCGTCGCGATGCGCTCCACCGGAACGGCGAGCCCGGCCTCGGCCATGATCGCTTCGGCGAAATCCGCCCAGCTCGCCGGCGCGTCGCCGGCGAAATGATAAAGCCCCGACCTGGCGGGATCGGCGAGAAGCGCGCGCGCGACGAGCAGCGCCGCTTCGGCGGCGTCCGCCGCCGGCGTCGGCTTGCCCCGCTGGTCGGCGACGACGCGCAGGGCCGGCCGCTCGCGCGCAAGGCGCAGCATGGTCTTCACGAAATTCGATCCGTGTGCGGAGAAGACCCAGGACAGCCGCAAAATCGCATAGGCGCCGCCGCCGGCGGCGACCGCCTCCTCGCCCTTCAGCTTCGTCGCGCCGTAGACGCCCAGCGGCGCGACCGGATCGTCTTCGCGATAGGGCCGCGACGCCGTTCCGTCGAAAACATAATCAGTAGACAGATGAATTAGCGGAACCCTCTTCGCCGCCGCGGCCTCGGCCATCTCGCGCGGCGCTTCGGCGTTGATCCGCCCGGCGAGATCGGGCTCGCTCTCGGCCCTGTCGACGGCGGTGTAGGCGGCGGCGTTGACGACGGCGTCGCAGGCCTCCCGCTCGATCGCGCGGGCCGCGGCACCCGCCTGAGACAGATCGCAGCGCGCCCGGTCGAGAGCGACGATCGCGACGTCGCCTCCCGCCCGACGACGGATTTCCGTCCCCACCTGCCCGTTCGCGCCGAAGAGCAGAACCCTCATGGCTCAGCCCGCCGTCGGCGCGGCCGCCTTGCGCGCCCCGCCGAGCCCCAGCCGGGCGCCGTCGAAGCCGCGCGCACGGATGCGCTCGACCCATTCCTCATTGGCGAGATACCAGTCGACCGTGCGCGCAAGGCCTTCATCGAGGCCCGTCGCCGGACGCCAGCCGAGCGCGCGCTCGATCTTGGCGCAGTCCACCGCATAGCGCAGATCGTGGCCCGGCCGGTCTTCCACGAACTCGATGAGGCTTTCATGACCGCCCTTGGGCGCGCCGTCGGGCCGGCGCGCGTCGAGCAGCCGGCAGATCGCGCGCACGAGATCGATGTTCCGCCGCTCGGCCCGTCCGCCGACATTATAGGTCTCGCCCGGAACGCCGTTCTGCGCGATCAGCAGGAGGGCGTCGGCGTGGTCCTCTACATAAAGCCAGTCGCGCACGTTCTCGCCCCTGCCGTAGACCGGGATCGGCTTGCCGGCGAGCGCGGAGAGAATGACGACGGGAATGAGCTTTTCGGGAAACTGATACGGCCCGTAATTGTTCGAGCAGTTCGAGACGACGACCGGCAGGCGATAGGTCTCGCCCCAGGCCCGCGCCAGCATGTCGGAGGCGGCCTTGGAGGCCGAATAGGGAGAGTTCGGCTGATAGGGCGAGGTCTCGACGAACGCGCCGTCGTCGGGCCCGAGGCTGCCGAACACCTCGTCGGTGGAGATGTGATGAAAGCGGAAACCCGACGGAGCCTCGCCCGCGGCGACATAGTCGCGCGCCGCTTCCAGGAGGCGGAAGGTTCCCACGATGTTGGTCTCGATGAAGTCGGCCGGCCCGTCGATGGACCGGTCCACATGGCTTTCGGCCGCAAGATTCATCACGGCGTCGGGCCGGAAATCGGCCAGCAGGGCGCGCATGCGCGCGCCGTCGGCGATGTCGGCCTGCTCGAAGCGATAGCGGTTCGATCCGGCGACCGGCGCCAGATTGTCGAGATTGGCCGCATAGGTGAGCTTGTCGACCACCAGCACGTCATGGCCGGCGGCGACGGCCTGGCGCGTCACCGCCGAGCCGATGAACCCTGCGCCGCCTGTTACGAGTAATCTCACAAATCCCCTCTTCGATTTCGGGCGCCGAACAGCCGCACCGGCTTTACAATAGCCCAGCCGGCAGGCCAACCCGACCCTCTCGCCCGTTCCATGACGTCAGCCCGGATCATGGCGCTTTCGCCCGGCTCCGCTCGGGAAGCGGATTCGCCGTTCCAGATTCATGCCGCCCTATCGCCGCGCGCAAAGGGCGCAGCGCTCCTTCGCGCCGGAGCATTCGGACCGGGGACCAGACGAGCATCCGGGCGAGCGCGAAGGCGGAAACGCGCCGGGCCTTCTGGATCGCGCGGCGTTTCTCCTTGAGCGCGGCGAGGCCGCCATAGCCGTCGCGCAGGGCGCGGGCGTAGCTCGGCCCGGTCCCGACCGAGTAGGCGCGCGCAAGAAAGCAAAGGTCGGCCGCGATCCGTAACGGCATGAGCGGCCAGTACAGCGCGCCCGGCATGTTCTTGTAAGTCGTCCAGATGCGGTTGCGGTTGCCGTGATAGACGGTGAAGTCGCTGCGCCGGCCAGTCACTCCTGACCCCTCATGCAGCACGCGCGCGTGCGAGAGCTGCACGCAGCGCCCGCCCGCGAGCCGCAGGCGAAAGCCGAGATCGACGTCTTCGCCATAGCAGAAGAAAGACTCGTCGAACCCGCCGAGCGCGTCGAAGCGCGTGCGCCGATACATCGCCGCCGCCGCGCAGGGCGCGAAGCACTCCCCGTCCGCAGGCAGCTTTTCCGCCGGCCAGCCGAAATGACCGCGATAGGGAACGCCGAGCACGTGAAAGACGTCGCCGGCGCCGTCGATGCGGCCCGGATCGGCCGCATCGAGCTGGGCCGAGCCGAAGGCGTCCGCCCACGGATAGCGCGCCGCGCCTTCCATCAGCTTCTCGAACCAGTCGGGCGCGGGATAGGCGTCGGGGTTGAGGAAGACGAGCCATTCGCCGCGCGCCCGCTTGGCGCCGAGATTGTTCGCCGCGGCGAAGCCGAGATTGGCGCCGGCCTCGATCAGCACGACGCCCGCGCGCCGCGCCGCCGCCTGCGAGCCGTCCGTCGACTGATTGTCGACGACGATCGTCTCGAAGTCCCGGCGCGTCTGGCGTTCGAGATGCGCCAGGCACTTTGCGAGCCGGTCGCCCGAATCGTAGTTGACGATCAGAACGGTTGCGGCGGGCGCAGTCATGACCGGCGAGCCCTTACCAGCGCGCGGGCTTTTTCCGCCCGTCGGCGATTCCCCCGAAAGGGGGCGGGCGCCGGGCGAATCGTGCGAATCGCAACAGGTCGAAATGCGCCTCGACTAGGCCCCGCGGGAGCTCCAGCCTGATTTCGAACGATTCGGCGCGGCGCGAATCGCGCGATTCGACGCTTCAGGGCGGCATGGCCGTTTCGTTCGACGCTCATCGCTTCTCCTTCCGATCCGTCTCGCGCGCGATCATAAGCCGGCTGCGAAGGGCGGGGATAACTATTCACGTTTCATCCCCGTTTTCGTGAATTGGAAAGCCGCGCCGAACGGTGAAAATCAGACTGGCGGGCGGCCTGCGCCCCTGCCCTTAAGCGGGATCGCGCGGCGAACGGCCCCGAACGGCGGCAAGAAAGAGGCGGATCATGACGGAACGGGTTCTCGGCGTCATCGGCGGATCGGGCGTTTATGCGATCGAGGATCTCGATGATGTCGAGCGTCTCGATTTCGACACGCCCTGGGGCGCGCCCTCCGACGCGCTCGTCCGGGGCCGGCTCAACGGCGTCAGGGTGATTTTCCTCGCCCGGCACGGGGTCGGCCACCGGTTGACGCCGGGAGCGATCAACTATCGGGCGAATATCGACGCCCTCAAACGCGCCGGCGCGAGCGACGTCGTCTCGCTCTCGGCCTGCGGTTCGCTGCGCGAGGACCTGCCGCCGGGAACGTTCGTGCTGGTCGATCAGTTCGTCGACCGCACGAGCGGACGGGAGAAATCCTTTTTCGGGCCGGGTTTCGTCGCCCATGTCTCTCTGGCCGAGCCGGTCTGTCCGGGCCTGCGCGGAGCCCTCGCGCAGGCCTGCCGCGCCGTCGGCGTTCCTTTCGCCGACCGGGGAACTTACGTGTGCATCGACGGGCCGCAATTCTCCACCCGCGCCGAATCCCGTCTTTACCGGGCCTGGGGCTGCGACGTGATCGGCATGACCAACATGCCGGAAGTCCGACTCGCGCGCGAGGCGGAGCTGCCCTACGCCAGCGTCGCGATGGTCACCGACTATGACTGCTGGCGCGAGACCGACAAGGCCGTGGAGGTCGGGGACGTGCTGGCGGTCCTCAAGGCCAACGCCGCGGCGGCGCGCCGGCTGCTCGACCGGCTGACCCGCGATCTCGGCCCCGTGCGGACCCCCTCCCCGCTCGGGATCGAGACCGTGCTCGATCATGCCGTCATCACCCCGCCCGAGGCGCGCTCCCCAGAGATGATCGCGAAACTGGACGCGGTGGCCGGGCGCATCCTGCGCGGCGGGGCCTGAGGCCGGCTCTACGGCGGCTTGACGGGCGCGGCCCGGCGGGCTAGGGAGCGCGCCTTGTTCGACAACCGGGCGGCAGAAACCGGGGCCAAAAAGGACACGGGCGCGAAGGCGCGCCAGCGGAGTCGGAACCATGTACGCAGTCGTCAAGACCGGCGGCAAGCAATATCGCGTCGCCAAGGATGACGTGATCCGGATCGAGCGCCTGCCGGGCGAGGCGGGCGACGTCGTCACCCTCGATGAAGTGCTGATGATCGGCGACGGCGCCGAGGTGAAGATCGGCGCGCCCTTCGTGGAGGGCGCGGCCGTGGCCGGCGAGATCGTCGAGCAGACCCGCGCGAAGAAGATCATCGTCTTCAAGAAGCGCCGCCGCAAGAATTACCGGCGCACCAAAGGCCACCGCCAGCATCTGACCGTGCTGCGCGTGACCGACATTCTGACCGACGGCGCCAGGCCGGCGAAGAAGGCCGCGGCGAAGAAGGCGGCCAAGCCCAAGACGGAATCCAAGGCGAAAGCGGAAGCCCCGGCGGCCGATTTCAAGGACGACGTGTCGCTGATCGGCGGCGTGGGGCCGAAGCTGAAAGAAAAGCTCGAAGGCTACGGGATCACGTCCCTCAAGCAGATCGCGGCGATGAGCGAAGAAGAGATCGCCAAGATGGACGAAGCGCTGGAGCTGCACGGGCGCGCCCAGCGCGACGAGTGGGCGGCGCAGGCCAGGGAGCTCGTCGCCGGCAAGCCGCCGCGCGCGAAGACCGACCGCGAGCGCGCCGAAGGCGAGTCCAATGAATAGTCAAGATACGGATTAAAGGAGACCGACCATGGCTCATAAAAAGGCTGGCGGCTCGTCCAGGAACGGGCGCGATTCCATAGGCCGGCGCCTCGGCGTGAAGAAGTTCGGCGGCGAGATCGTCGCGCCGGGCAACATCCTCGTGCGCCAGCGCGGCACCAAGTTCCATCCCGGCGTCAACGTCGGCATGGGCAAGGACCACACGCTGTTCGCGCTGACCGGCGGACGGGTGGCGTTCTCCAAGCGTTTCGGGCGCAACGTGGTTTCGATTCAGCCGGAATAGACGCGCGAGCGTCGTTCCGTTTCCGATTGCAAAGGGGAGAAGGCGGACGCCTTCTCCCTTTCGCTTTCCGGCTCCTTCCGTTTACGGCGCGTCCGAAGCCTTGCGGGACCGTTCGGCGGTGTCGGCGAAAACGAACCGCGCGCTCACCCAGTAATTGACGAGAAAGTTGCAGGCGATGGCGAGCCCCTTCGCAAGATAAGGCCCGAGCGAGCCGGCCGTCAGGAAGATGATGACGCTCGACAGGACGAGCGAGAGGGAATGGCCGAGCGCGAACTTCGCATAGCCGCCGGGCGACAGGCGGACGCGCCCGTCCGCGCCGCGAAAGGTCACATGGGCGTTGACCGCATAGCTCTGGATGTTCGCGCAGAGGAAGCCGACGGCGTTGGCGAGCAGCGGCGGCGCGCCCAGCGCCACGAGCCCCGCATAGACGCTCGCGTCGGTGACGGTGTTGAACACGCCCACCGCGCCGAAGCGCGCCATGCGCCGGGCGTGCGGCGTCTTGAAGAGGGAGCGGGCGGCCGATCTGTTCATCGCTCGTCCTCGCGCGCCGGGAACGCCCCGGCTCCGTCCTTGGATGCTGGCATGAGGATCTGAACGCCGCGTTTAGGCGGGCGCGGGGCCCAGCGTCTCCTGAAAGCGCACGGGCGCGCCGGCCGGCGCGCCGAGGATCTCGCCCTCCCACATCACGCGCCGCCCCCGGATGATCGTCCCGACCGGCCAGCCGGTCACGGTCACGCCGTCGAACGGCGTCCAGCCGCATTTCGTCGCCTGCTCGGCATGGGCGATCGTATGGCGCGCCTTGAGATCGACGATGGTGAAGTCCGCGTCATAGCCGACGGCGAGGCGGCCCTTGCCGGCGATCCCGAAAACTCGCTGGGGCCCATGGCAGACGAGATCGACGAGCCGGGCGAGGGTGAGACGGCCTTGCGCGACGTGATCGAGCATCAGGGGCAGGAGGGTCTGCACGCCCGGCATCCCCGAAGGCGAGGCGGGATAGGGCTTTTCCTTCTCCGCGCGCGTATGGGGCGCATGGTCGGAGCCGATCACGTCGATCACGCCTTGCGCCACGCCTCGCCAGAGCCCGGCGCGGTGGACGCCGTCGCGCACGGGCGGGTTCATCTGCGCGAAGCCTTGCAATCGCTCGTAGCAGTCCGGCGCGGCGAGGGTCAGGTGCTGCGGCGTCGCCTCGGCCGTGGCGATGTCCTTGGCGGCGGCGAGAAGCGGAATTTCCTCCGCCGTCGACACATGCAGCACATGAATGCGTCGGCCGGTCTCGCGCGCGAGCCTCAGCAGGCGCTTGGTCGAGGCGACGGCCGCTTCGGGCGGGCGCGCGTCGGGATGCGAGGTCCAGTCGCCCGCCCGCGCGCGCGCCTTCGCTTCGCGCAGGATCGATTCGTCCTCGGAGTGAATCGCCACGCGCCGGCGGCCATGGCGCAGCACCTCGCGCACGCCCTCGTCGTCCGGCACCAGGAGATCGCCGGTCGAGGCGCCCATGAAGATCTTCACGCCCGACACGCCCGGCAGAAGCTCAAGTTCGGCGAGCGCGCGGGCGTTCTCATGGGTGGCGCCGACGTAAAAGGCATGGTCGCAGAACATCCGCCCGCGCGCGCGGGCGAGCTTGTCCCCGATCGCCTCTGCGGTGGTGGTGAGCGGACTGGTGTTGGGCATCTCGAAGACGGCGACGACGCCGCCCAGCACCGCGGCGCGGCTTCCCGTTTCGAGATCCTCCTTATGCGTCGCGCCGGGCTCGCGGAAATGGACCTGGCTGTCGATGACCCCCGGCAGGACGTGCAGGCCCGCACAATCGACGACCTCGCCGGCGTCGGCGCTGGAAAGCGCGCCGATCTCGACGATGCGCCCGGCCGTCACGCCGACGTCGCGGGGGCCGGCCCCGTCATGATTGACGACGATCCCGTTCTTGAGGAGCAGATCGAATGTTTTCACCATGCGTCAGGCTTCCCGTATCCCCCCGCTCTCATAGCGGCCGACGGCGGTCATTCCCAGCCCCCGCGCCGGCGCGCGCTGCAGGCCGGCGCGGGATGCGTCTTTTCCCCGCCGCCGGGAGCGCCTACATCACCGGCCATGACCGACGCCGCCCTTCTATCCTCCCGCGCCGTCATCCGCGTCGCCGGCCCGGACGCGCGGCCCTTTCTGAGCAATGTGGTCACGCAGGACGTGGCGGGCCTCGCCCCCGACGCGGCGGCCTTTGCGGCGCTGCTGACGCCGCAGGGCAAGATCCTCGCCGATTTCATCCTGCTGGGCGAGCAGGACGGAGTCCTGCTCGACGTCGCCGCCGCGGCCGCCGGGTCGCTCGTCAAGCGGCTCAGCCTTTACCGGCTGCGCGCCAGGGCGACGATCGAGCCGCTCGACGGCTGGGCCGTCGGCGCCGTCTGGAACGGCGAGACCGGCCCCGCGCCGGAGGGCGTACGCCGCTTCGCCGATCCGCGCCTGCCGACGCTCGGCGCCCGCCTCATCGGCCCGAAGGCGGCGCTCGCAGAAGCGCTGGGGCCGGAAGCGCAGGACGAGGCCGCCTATGACCGCCATCGCCTGGCCCGCGGCGTTCCCGAGTTCGACCGCGACTTCGGCCCGGAGGAGCTGTTCCTGCTCGACGTCGGCTATGACGCTCTCAACGGCGTCAGCTACAAGAAGGGCTGCTTCGTCGGTCAGGAGGTCTCGAGCCGGATGAAGCGCAAGGGAGAGGTCCGCAAACGGACGTTGCAGGTTTTTTTCGACGGGCCGCCGCCGGCGAAGGGCGCGCCTGTGACCGGCGGCGGAAGCGCGATCGGCGAGATGCTGTCCGCCGCCGACGGCGCCGGCCTGGCTCTCATTCGCCTCGACAGGCTCGCTGCTGCCCGCGCTGCGGGCGAGCCCCTGGGCGTAGAGGGCCGTCCGGTCGAAATCCGTTTTCCCGATTGGCTTCAGCAGGGCTGAGGCCCGAACGCGGAGACCCTTATGACTTCGACGAACGAGCTTCCCTGCCCATGGGCGCCCCCCGGCGACGCGCTTTACCGGCGCTATCACGACGAGGAATGGGGCGTACCCGAACGCGACGATCGGGCTCTTTTTGAAAAGCTCGTGCTCGACGGCTTTCAAGCCGGCCTTTCCTGGCGGACGATTCTCTACAAGCGAGAGAATTTCCGCCGCGCCTTCGACGGCTTCGACCCGGAGAAGATCGCCCGCTACACGCCGAAGAAGATCGAGCGCCTTCTGAAGGACGACGGCATCATCCGTTCAAGGACGAAGATCGAAGCCGCCGTCGGCAACGCCCGCGCCTTTCTCGACGTGATGGAAAAACGCGGCGACGGATTTTCCGGCCTGCTCTGGGATTTCGTCGGCGGCGAGCCCATCGTCAACAGGCTGAAGGATTACAGGGACGCGCCGACGAAGACGCCTGAAAGCGAGGCCATGTCGAAAGAGCTCAAGCGCCTCGGCTTCAAGTTCTGCGGCCCCGTCATCGTCTACGCCTTCATGCAGGCCGTCGGCATGGTCAACGACCACGAGCTGCGCTGTCCGCGTCACAAGGCGGTGCGTAAACTGGCCGGAGCTGTTGCCTGACCCCTCCGTCCGCCGCAAAGTAGAAAGATAATGATAACCCATGAGAGTTCACGCCCATGACCGCCCTGCCCGCGCCCGACGTCCGCATCGTCGCCACCGGCCTTTACACCCCGTCCTACAGCATCTCGAACGAGGAGCTGGTCGAGTCGTTCAACCGCTATGTCGAGCGCTACAACGCCGATCACGCCGGGGACATAGAGGCCGGCCTGATCGAACCGCTGCAGCCGTCATCGGCCGAGTTCATCGAAAAGGCCTCCGGAATCAGGTCCCGTTACGTGATGGACAAGGACGGGATTCTCGACATCGACCGCATGGCGCCGCATCTGCCGCCGCGCCCGAACGAGGCGCTCGCCGTGCTCGCCGAGATGGGCGCGACGGCCGCGCGCGAGGCGATGGCGGCGGTCGGCCTCGGGCCGGAGGACATCGACGCCGTCATCTGCGCGGCCTCGAACCTTCAGCGCGCCTATCCGGCGGTCGCCGTCGAGATTCAGGACGCGCTGGGCGTCGACGGCTTCGCTTTCGACATGAACGTCGCCTGCGCCTCGGCCTCCTTCGGCATCGAGACCGCTCGCGGGCTCATTCGCGCCGGAGCGCGGCGCGTGCTGATGGTCAATCCCGAGATCTGCACGGCGCATCTCAACTTCCGCAACCGCGACAGCCATTTCATTTTCGGCGACGTCGCGACCGCCGTGATCCTTGAGCGGATCGACGGCCCGGCGCGCGGCGAGGCTTACGACATCCTCGGCGTACGGCTGAAAACGGTCTTCTCGAATAATATCCGCAACAATTTCGGCTTCCTCAACCGCTGCGAACGCGAGACCGGCGCGCCCGCCGATCCCCAGGATGCGCCGGACACGGACAAGCTGTTCATCCAGCAGGGCCGGAAGGTCTTCAAGGACGTCGTGCCCATGGTCGGGGAGCTCATCCTGTCTCATCTCGACGATCTCGGAATCGCGCCCGAACAAGTGAAGCGTTTCTGGCTGCACCAGGCCAATCTCGCCATGAACGAGTTCATCGTGCGGAAGGTTCTGGGCCGCGACGCGAGCCGCGAAGAGGCGCCCGTCGTGCTCGACGAATACGCCAACACCTCCTCGGCCGGCTCGATCATCGCGTTTCACAAGCGCCGCGCCGATCTCGCCGTCGGCGACATCGGCGTCATCTCCGGTTTCGGCGCAGGCTATTCCGCCGGCTCCGTCGTCGTGCGCAAGGCGGCCTGAGGCCGGCCGGCGCCGCGCGGCGCGATTACTTCTTCTTGTGCGTGACCTTGAGGTCGAGAAGGTCCGGCACGGCCTGGGGGCCCGCCGCGCCGGCCGTCGCGATCTGCGCGAAGGGCACGGGCTTTTCGGGATGCGCGGCGACTTCGATCACGCCGCCTTCTCCCAGAAACGCCGCCACGGCCTCCACATAGTCGGCGAAGCGCGGGCTGATCTGGGCCGCCTGCGCGCCCGACAGACGCACCATGGCCGGCGTCGACTGGCGCAGATCGGCGCCGGTCCCGCCCATCTGCAAGGCGGCGAGATCATAGATCGCGTCGAGCATCTTCTCGTCGGCGAGGCGCATATGGAGCCCCTTGAAGGCGGCGAGCGAAGCGACGGCGTCGTCGTCGCCGTTCTCCAGCGCCGTTTCGATTCTGTCGATCTGCAATCCTGCAAGATCGACGCTGAGATCGAAATCGGCCAGACCGTCGGACTCGAAATCGTTACGCAGCCCCGCCGCGCCCGACGCGCCGTCCCAGTCCCAGGAAAAACTGCCCTCCGCCTTCACCGAGTCGAGGCCGTGCCGTTTCAGGATTTCGGCGGCCTCTTCTTCTCCTTCCGGCGCGTAGGCGGTGAAGTCGTAGACCGCGCCTTTCGTCTCGCTGCGGACTTTCGAGGGGATGAGCCAGGTCGATTCGGTCGCCGAGAAAGTCGCCTCCGCCGCCTTGGCCAAACGACGCTGGCCGATGAAGGTCTCGACATTCTTCGCCCTGAACTCGCCGAGATTGACCAGATTGCGCGCCGACAGCGGCGGCTTCTCGCCCTTCAGCGCGTAATTCAGCCAGCCGGAGAGATCGACGCCGCGCCAGTCGAAGGTCTCGATGGTCCCGCGCTGGCTTTGCGGCGCGATGAAGGCGCGCAGGGGGCCGTTCATCAAAAACGCGCCCTGCGGGCCGAGCGCCTCGGCCATCGCCGCCTGCGAGGCCGGGGTTTGCTCGAACCGATAGACGAGATCGTTGGCGACGACGGCCTGGAGCCTGCCGCCGCCGAGCCCCACGAACCGCAAATCCGGCGCTTCGAGCGCGATCGCGGGAATGTCGGCGTCGCCGGCGGTCTTGAAAGAAAAGTCCTTGTAATAAAGGCCCGCCAGATCGAAGGCGTTGAAGAAGCGCGCGATCGCGCCCCCTTCCGTCGTATCGGCCTCGCTGAAAGCCCCCTGGCGCAGGCGCAGCCGATCGAGCTCGACCGCGCCGGCGACGATCTCGGCCTCGTCTTTCGCCTCCGGACGGACGCCGAACAGCCGGACTTTCTGAAAGACCGTCTCGAAGGGCGAGTCTGGAGCAGCCGTTTCCGCCGCCTTCACCCGCTCGACGGCGTCAAGATCGACGCCGTACAGTTCCGCCCGCTCGACCAGAAGCGCGTCGCCGGCGCCGTCCTCGTCCGCAAACCGCAGGCCGGTCACCACCGTCGCGCCGAGCTTCGCATCGAAGGATGCGTTTTCATAGGTCGGGCGCGCGGCCGCCGGAAGGAGCGCGAAGATGGCCTCCGCCTCGACCGCTTCGGCGCCTTTCAGCGCGAACGGCTTGTCGAGGGGCGAGGGCGCGTCGACGCGCGCAGCCGCCGCGCTGGTCGCCGTTTCGGGCGCGCGCGCCTCCTCCTTCTTGCCGCAGCTTGCAAGCGCCAGCGCCGCCGTCCCGGCCAGCAGAAGCGGTCTCAGTTTCATCGGAGTCTCCCCTTCCAGATTGCGGTTTGCGCGGCGCCGGCCGCTCCCGCGTCCGTCATGGCGTGAAAGGCCGCAGGCCGCAACCCCGGCCGGGACGGGCCTAACCGGCGTCGATGACGCTTCGGATGAGCCGGCGCGCCTCCGGGCTGTCCCAATCGGCCTCGCCCACGAGCCGGCCGACCTCGTTTCCCTCCCGGTCATAGAGGATGCTCACCGGCAGCACGGCGCCCCCGCCGATGGAGGCCGCCAGCCGCAGGCGCGGGTCGGCGTAGAGCTTCAGCCGCTCGATCCCCAGCCTGTCGAGGAATTCGCGCGCCGCTTCGGGGCCTCTGGGGTCGGCGGCGATCGCCGCCACCTCGAACGCCTCCCCGCCGAGGCGGCCCTGCAGCGCGTCGAGCGACGGCAGCTCCTTCAGACAGGGCGCGCACCAGGTGGCCCAGAAGTTCACCAGCACCACCTTGCCGCGGAAATCGGCGAGGGTCATCTCGCGGCCCTCGTGCAGAAACGGCGCCTGCGGCGCGCCGCGCGGCGGGAAAGCGTATTCGAAATCCGCCATCTCGCCGACGAGCAGACTGCGGTCGCGCGCGCCTGCGCCGACCGCGCGCCCGCCGCCGGGCTGGACGCTCGCCGCGATGATGACGTACAGGACGAGAAGCGCGCCCAGCCCGCCCCACGCGAAAAGCCACAAACGCGGCGACCTGAACACGCGCACCGGTCGATCTCCTTCAGCCCGACGAGCCAAGATGTCGAAATCAGATAAGGACAACGGCGAAAAAAACCAGATGTGGGGCGGTCGCTTCGCCGAAGGCCCCGCCGCCGTCATGGAGGCGATCAACGTCTCGATCGACGTCGACCGGCGATTGTGGCGCGAGGACATCGAAGGCTCGCGCGCCCACGCCGCCATGCTCGCCAGGCAGGGGATCATCTCGCCCGCCGACGCCGAGGCCATCGCCCGCGGCCTCGACCGCATCGCGCAGGAGATCGAATCGGGCGCCTTTCCCTTCTCGCGCAAGCTCGAAGACATCCATCTGAACATCGAGGCGCGGCTGAAAGAGCTGATCGGCGAGCCGGCGGCGCGGCTGCATGCGGCGCGCTCGCGCAACGATCAGGTGGCCACCGATTTCCGCCTGTGGGTGCGGCGCGCCTGCGACGACGCGGCGGCGGGCCTGAAAGCCCTGCAGGCGGCGCTGCTCGACAAGGCCGAAACCCATGCGGCGACGGTCATGCCCGGCTACACCCATTTGCAGACGGCCCAGCCGGTGACCTTCGGCCATCACTGCCTCGCCTATGTGGAGATGTTCGCGCGCGACCGCGGCCGCTTCGCCGACGCGCGCCGGCGGCTCAACGAATGCCCCCTCGGCGCGGCGGCGCTGGCGGGCACGTCCTTTCCCATCGACCGCGACGCGACGGCGGGCGCGCTCGGCTTCGACCGGCCCATGGCGAACTCGCTCGACGCGGTCTCGGCGCGCGATTTCGCGCTCGAGGCGCTGTCGGCGGCGGCGATCTGCGCGGGCCATCTGTCGCGCCTCGCCGAAGAGATCGTGCTGTGGACCTCGCCGCATTTCGGCTTCGCAAAGCTGTCGGACGCCTTCTCCACCGGCTCCTCGATCATGCCGCAGAAGAAGAACCCCGACGCGGCCGAGCTCGCCCGCGCCAAGACGGGGCGCGTGACCGGCGCGCTCGTCAGCCTACTGACGGTGATGAAGGCCCTGCCGCTCGCCTATTCGAAGGACATGCAGGAAGACAAAGCCGTGACCTTCCAGGCCTTCGACGATCTCGCGCTGGCGCTTGCGGCGCTCGCCGGCATGGTCGCCGACATGACCATGGACGAGGCGAGGATGCGCGCGGCGGCCGGCTGGGGCTTTTCGACCGCGACCGACCTCGCCGACTGGCTGGTGCGGACCCTCGACATGCCTTTCCGCGAGGCCCACCACGTCGCGGGGCGCATCGTCGCGCTCGCCGAAAGAAAGGGCCTCACGCTCGACAGGCTGGCGCTCGAAGACATGCGCGCCGTCGAGCCGCGCATCACCGAGGCGGTCTATTCGGTGCTGTCCGTCGACGCCTCCGTCGCTTCGCGCACGTCCTATGGCGGGACCGCGCCGGACAATGTGCGCGCGCAGGTCGCCCGCTGGCGCGATCGTCTGTCCCAGGAGAAAGCCCCATGAGACTGCTCGCCGCCGCCCTCGCCGCGCTTCTGTTCCTCGCCGCCTGCGGCAAGAAGGCGCCCCTGCGCCCGCCCCAGGAGCCGCCGGCGGAAGAATCTCCGAACGGGTGACGCCGTGCACCACTTCGCCTACCGCAACGGTGTTCTGCACGCCGAGGACGCAAGCATCGAGGCGATCGCCGCGGCGGTCGGCACGCCGTTCTACTGTTACAGCGCGGCGACGCTGCGCCGGCACGTCCGCGTCTTTCGCGAGGCGTTCGGCGGGCTTGACGCGCTGGTCGCCTATTCGGTGAAGGCGAACGCCAATCTCGCCGTGCTCAAGCTGCTGGCGAATGAAGGCGCCGGCGCAGACGTGGTCTCCGGCGGCGAGCTCAGGCGCGCGCGGGCGGCCGGCGTTCCCGCCGCCCGGATCGTCTTTTCCGGCGTCGGCAAGACGCGCGAGGAAATGGCCCTCGCCCTCGACGAAGGCATTCATCAGTTCAATGTCGAATCGGAGCCCGAGCTCGACGCGCTCAACGATGTCGCCCAGTCGAAAGGGACGAAAGCGTCCATCGCCTTCCGGGTCAATCCGGACGTGAAGGCCGGCGGGCATGAGAAAATCTCGACCGGCAAAGCGGAGGACAAGTTCGGCGTCGCCTGGACGCGCGCGCGCGATCTTTACCGGCGCGCCGCGTCCCTGCCAGGCATAGCCGTCAAGGGCGTCGATCTGCATATCGGCTCGCAGATCGCCGATCTGGCGCCCTTCGAGGCCGCCTTCGCCAAGGTCGCCGAGCTCGTGAAATCCTTGCGCGCAGACGGAATCGCCATCGAGCGGCTCGACGTCGGGGGCGGGCTCGGCGTGCCTTACGGCGATGCGCCGGCCGATCCGCCGCACCCGGAGGAGTACGCCCGCCTCATCCGCCGCATCGCCGAGCCGCTCGGCGTGCAGCTCATCTGCGAGCCCGGGCGCATGATCGCCGGCAACGCCGGCGTGCTCGTCGCGCGGGTCATCTACGACAAGGAAGGCGAGCGCCGGCGTTTTCTCATTCTCGACGCCGGCATGAACGATCTCATCCGCCCGGCGCTGTACGACGCCTGGCACGACATTCGTCCCGTGCGCGAGCCCGCGCCCGATTCGGCGCGGACGGTTTACGACGTGGTCGGACCGGTCTGCGAGTCGAGCGACGTGTTCGCGCGCGCGCGCGCGCTGCCCCCGCTGCGCGCCGGCGATCTCGTTGCGATCATGACGGCGGGCGCATACGGCGCGGTGCTGTCCTCGCAATATAACGCCCGCCCTCTCGCGCCGGAGGTCCTTGTCAGCGGCGGGCGCTTCGCCGTCACGCGCCGCCGGCCGAGCTTCGAAGACATGATCGCGCTAGAGACGACGCCGGACTGGCTGAACGGCTAGCCCGTCATTCGGACGCCGGCCGCCTTTTTCAGAAAATTCCCGATCATCGCGCGGCCGTGCGGGGTCAGCAGCGACTCCGGGTGAAATTGCACGCCGAACCAGGGCGCGGCGCGATGGCGCACGGCCATGATTTCGCCCTCTTCGCTCCAGGCGCAGGAAACGAGCGCGTCCGATTCTCCGAGTACGGATATGAGCGAATGATAGCGACCGGTCTCGATCGGCGAGGGCAATCCCTCGAACACGCCCGTTCCGTCATGGCGCGTCAGGCTCGCCTCGCCGTGCAGCGGCCGGCGCGCGCGGACCGTCCGTCCGCCGAAAGCCTCCACAAGGCACTGATGCCCGAGACACACGCCGAGCAGCGGCGTGGCGCGCGGCAGCGCCGCGATGAGATCGAGACAGACGCCCGCCTCCGCCGGGCCTTTCGGGCCGGGCGAGAGTATGACCGCCGCCGGCTCGAGCGCGATCATCTCCGCCGCGCGCGCCGCATCGTTGCGCAGGACGCGCGTTTCGCCCCCCGCTTCGCGGACATAGCGCGCGAGATTGTGCACGAAGCTGTCGTAATTGTCGACGATCAGGATCACGCCGCGCGCGCCTTTCCCGAAAGGCCGAGGGCGGCGAGCAGGCCGCGCGCCTTCGTTTCTGTCTCATGATATTCCGCCTGCGGATCGGATCGCAGGGTGATCCCGCCGCCGACGGGAAACGTCGCCGTCGCGCCTTCGACGATCATGGTGCGGATCGCCACGGAGAAATCCGCCCCGCCCCGGTCGTCGATATAGCCGATCGCGCCGCAATAGGGTCCGCGGCCGACTCCTTCGACCGCCGCGATCGTCTTCATCGCCTCGACCTTCGGCGCGCCGGTGATCGAGCCGCACGGAAACAGCGCCTCGACCGCGTCGACGGCGCCGAGACCGGGGCGCAGCAGGCCGCTCACGCGCGAGACGAGATGATGCACGCTCTCGTGACTGACGAGCGCGCAGACCGCCTCCTCTCGGATCGAACCGTCGCGGCAGACTCGCGAAAGATCGTTGCGCGCGAGGTCCGCGATCATCACGTTCTCGGCGCGGTCCTTCGCGCTCGCCAGCAGCGCGCGGGCGAGGGCGTCGTCCTCGGCCGGATCGCGCCCGCGCGGGCGCGTGCCCTTGATCGGCTCGGCCCGCGCGCGCCAGCCGCCTCTTTCCCGCCTCAGACTGAAAAACCGCTCCGGCGAGTTGGAGACGATCGTCCCGTCCCCATGCTGAAGAATAGCCGCGAAAGGCGCGTCGCCTTCGGCGAGCCGCTGAAAAACGGCGAACGCGTCGAGCGGCGCGTCCGCCTCGGCCCGCAGACGCCGGGCGAGATTGGCCTGAAACAGCGCGCCGTCGCGAATGCGCTCGATGACGCCGGCGATCGCGCGCTCATAAGCATCGGCGGAAAAATTGGAGGCCAACAGGCGGATCGCCGGCGGCGGGCGCGCCGGCGTCGGCGCGCGGCCCAGCGCGCCGGCCAATCGCTCGACGGCCGACGCGCGCCGCCCGGCGACGAAACAGCGCCGGGCCTTGCGATCGAAGACCGCCGCCGCGTCATAGGCGCCGAACGCCATGTCAGGCAGCGTAAAAGGCGAGGCCGGACCCGCCGCTGTCGGTTCGAGTTCGCCGCCCATCTCATAGCCGATGAAGCCGACCAGCCCGGAGGCGAAAGGCGCGTCCGCCAAGGGGGCCGGCGCGGCCTCGAGCCGCCGCGCGTCAGCGAGAGCGCGCAGGGCCGCGAAAGGCGCCGCGTCGATTCGTTCGCCGTCAAGAAAAGCCGCCCCGCCCCGCGCCTCCAGCCGGCGCGCCGGAAAAGCGACCAGGATCGACCAGCCGGTTTCACGCGCGCGCGCGCCGCCATGCAGCAGCGCCGCCCAGGGCTCGCCGGCGAGCGGCGCGAAGGCGTCGAGCGGCGCGCGCCAGTCGATTTCGCGGAAAATCAGCGCTCCGGCCGTCATGGCGCGCTTGTAGCAGGCGTCCGTCCCGGCCGCGAGCCGGCGCCGGCTGGCCCGAAAGCGCAAATCGGGCTAGGAGCCGGACGGCGGGTTACGGAGCGGCGAATATGGCCGAAGGGGCGAGCGCGAGGACGGGGGGGCAGATGCGTCTTCTGGCCGGGCTGGGGCTCGCCGTGCTGATCGGCTTTATCGCCTGGGTCGGGCGCGGGGTGCTCATCCCGGTGGTGGTCGCCGGCTTCCTGAGCTTTCTCATCTTCACCCTGAAGGAGACGATCAAGGCCGGCCCGCTGATCGGGCGCATCCTGCCGAACTGGCTGTGCTATCTTCTCGCCTTCGCCTTCATCGTCTCGCTGACGATCTTCCTTATCGAGATCATTCGCGGCAATGTCGAGGCGCTGATCGCCGCCGCGCCGAGCTATGAAGCGCGCCTGCGCGATCTGACCGCCGCGGGCGTCGCCTGGCTTGAACGGCTCGGCGCGCTGCCGGAGGATTTCGTCGGCGGCGTCGACGAGCTCAGACGCACGGCGCTCGGCATGATCAATCCGCTGCTTTCGCAAATCGGATCGAGCGCGCGCGCCCTCACCGCCAATTCGCTCACGATCTTTCTCTATACGGTCTTCATGCTGCTGGAGCGCGGGCGCATCTTCCGCAAGATCGAGAAAATCAGCGGCGACGAAGGGCAGCGCCAGGCCGTCAACGAGACTATCGCCGACATCGCCGCGATGGTGCGTCAGTATATCACCGTGAAGACGGTCATAAACCTCATAACGGCGTCAGGCAGCTATGCGATCCTGCGCCTGCTCGGCGTCGATTTTCCTGGCTTCTGGGCGCTTTTGATCTTCGTACTGAACTATATTCCGATCGTCGGTCCGATCGTCGCCAACGCCTTTCCGGTCATCCTCGCGCTGGTGCAGCCGGAAGGCGGCCTTCGCCTCGCGCTTGTCACGCTGTTTCTGCTCGTCGGGCTTGAACAGACCATGAGCACGCTCGTCGAGCCGCGCCTCGTCGGGCGCAGCCTCAACCTCAGCCCGCTTATGGTGCTGTTCTCTCTCGCCGTATGGGGGTCGATATGGGGCTTTGCAGGCGCGCTGCTCGCCGTGCCGATCACCGTCACCCTGATGATAATCCTGACCCAGTTCCGCGCGACGCGGCCGATCGCAATCCTGATGTCCGAGAGCGGACGGATCGCCGAGATCAAGCACGGGCCGCTCGCCGCGGCCGCGCCGGCAAGCCCGTCTACAGCCGCGACAGAGTGAACAGGCTCGAAACGCCGAGCGCGCTCACGACGCCGGCGAACAGAATGATCGTCATCGTCAGAATCCCCAGCCCCGACATGGTCTCTCTCCCCGGATCGTCTCTTTCTCCCTGCCCGCAAACCTGGCGCCGGATCGTGGGGGAAAGCGTCCCGAAACGGGGCGAAACCGGGGTTTTTCGATCCTGATTGAGGCGACTCGGCGCCGCCGCGGCCCGTCAGGCGGCCTTGCCGGCCTGAACCCGGCCCGCCTGAATTTCCCGCAGGCTCGCGCGCAGCACGTCGGCGATCGCTTCGGCCTCCTCCCGCCGGCCCGAGCCCTTGCGCCAAGCGAGCCCGATGCGCCGCGCCGGCGGCGGATCCTCGAAGGGCGCGACTGCGACGCCGGCCGTTCTGGCGAGACCTGAACGCACCGCCATGTCGGGCAGCAAGGTCGCGCCCAGTCCGGCCTGCACCATCTGCGCAAGCGTGAGCAGACTCGTCGCCCCGAACGCAGCGGCGGCATCCGGATCGCGCAGCCGGCAGGCCGCAAGCGCATGCTCGCGCAGGCAGTGGCCGTCCTCGAGAAGCAGCAGCCTTGCCTTTTCGAGATCGCGGAAGCGCACGTTCTTCCTGCCGATGAGGGGATCGTCCGGCGGCGCGGCGAACCAGAAGGGGTCCTCGCCGATATCGATGACGTCCGCGCCGGGCGTGTCATAGGGAAAGGCCAGCACCGCCGCATCGAGCAGACCCGTCGACAGTCGCTCCACCAGATTCGCGGTCAGGTCCTCGCGCAGGAACAGTTCGAGCCGCGGATAGGCCTTCTTGAGCTTCGGCGCGGCGCGCGGCAGCAGAAACGGAGCGATGGTCGGAATGACGCCCAGATGAAACGGCCCGTCGAGAGGCCGGCGCGCTGCGGCCGCGCGCGCGAGATCCTCCACTTGCGCGAGGATCGGGCCGACCCGCGACGCCATCTCCTCCCCCGCCGGGGTCAGGGCGAACACGCGCGTCGAACGGTCCACGAGCTGGCGGCCGAGCAGGGCTTCAAGCTCCTTGATCGCGGAGGATAACGTCGACTGCGACACTAGGCAGTCCTCCGCCGCCTTGGAGAACGACTTGCGCCGCGCGAGCGCGGCGAAAAACTGCAACTGGCGCAAGGTGGGCAAGGGAGTCATATAGGGCGGCCCTATCGATTTGATCGATTAATATCTTAGCTATTATCTATTTGCCATATCCGCAAGGGCGCCTATGTAGAGAGCGGGCCGCAAGGCCTTCGCAAGGTTCATTCACATTAATCGGCAAGGAGAATTGCATGCTTGGTGTAGGCGACAAGCTTCCCGACTTTTCCGTGGTCGGCGTGAAGCCGAAGTTCAACAGCCACGAAGAAAACGGCGAATCGGCCTTCGAGACGATCACCCAGGACAGCTTCCCGGGCAAATGGAAGGTGATCTATTTCTATCCGAAAGACTTCACCTTCGTCTGCCCGACCGAGATCGCCGAGTTCGGCCGCCTCGCCAAGGAGTTCGAGGACCGCGACGCGGTGGTTCTCGGCGGCAGCTCGGACAATGAGTTCTGCAAGCTCGCCTGGCGGCGCGACCATCCTGATCTCAAGAACCATCCGGCCTGGCAGTTCGCCGACACGACGGGATCGCTGATCGACGGGCTGGGCATCCGCTCGCCGGAAGGCGTGGCGCTGCGGGCGACCTTCATCGTCGATCCGCACAACGTGATCCAGCACGTCTACGTCAACAACCTCAATGTCGGCCGCAATCCGCAGGACACGCTGCGCGTGCTCGACGCGCTGCAGACGGACGAACTGTGCCCCTGCAACCGCCCGGTCGGCGGCGAGACGCTGGCGGCCTAGGCTCGCTTCCTCTCCCGCGCCGGAACCTCAAGGCTCGCGCCTCGGCGGTTTCGGCGCGTTTCGCCCGCGGCGGCGCGACGGAACGCCGGTCTGTTCCGGCGCGCCGGCTGGCAGTGTTAAGCTCTTCCGGTTTCGATGACGCCCGAGCAAAAACTCCTCGCGGACGCGCGCGCGGCGCGACTCGCTGACGACTACGACGCCGCGATGCGGCTCTGTCGGGCGTTTCTGGCCATGCGGCCTGGCGATCCGGAAGGAGAAAGCTTTCTCGGGCTATGCCGCATCGAAACGGGAGACCGCGCGGGCGCGGCGCTTATCGAGCGGGCCGCCGAATCGGCGCCGGACAATCCCGTCGTCGCGCTTTATCATTCCATGCTGCGCGAGCGCGAGGGCGCGCTGCGCGAGGCAGTGGTTTCCGCGAATCGGGCGGCCGCGAACGCGCCAGGCCTGTTCGAAGCCTGGGCGCAGCTCGGCAAGCTTCTCGGCCAGGCCGGCAAATATGCAGAGGCTTTGACGGCCCTACGGCAGGCCTGCAGGCTGAACCCGGATCATCCCGGCGCAGCGCTGCTTCTCGCAGGCGCGGCGCTTGAAACGGACGATCTCGAAACATGCGAACAGGCGCTCGCCGCCTTAGAGACGACAGGCGCCGGCGCGCAGGTTTTGCGGCTGCGCGCCCACCTGGCGCGCAAACGCGGACGCTGGAGCGATCTGGAAGCCGCCGCGACGGCGTGGCTTGAAACCGATCCGTCTGCGGAGGAAGCGCGCATCGCGCTCGCCTACGCCCTGAGCCAGCAGGGCTATTACGATCAGGCCTGCGCCGTTTACGCGCCGCTCGCCGCGGGACCCGCGCCGCGCGCCGAACATCTCGCCGCGCTCGGGCGATACAAGCTGGGCGGCCGGCGCCTGGAGGAGGCCGTCGACTGCTTCAACCGGGCGCTTGCGCGCGATCCGGCTTGCGCCGAGGCCATCTTCGGGCTCGCGCGCTGCAGCCTGTTTCGCGGAGCCTTGGACGATGCGGCTGGGTTCTGCCGACGCGCGCTCGAGGCCGACCCGCGCCATGCGGAAGCCTGGGGCCTGCTCGTCGACGCGACGGACGGGCGCGTCGACGACGCCGAGCTCGCGCAGATCGGCGCTCTCGCCGAAGAAAAGACCTGGTCGCCGGAGGCGCGCGCGACCCTGCTGTTCGCCAAAGGCGACGCCCTGCACAGGAGAAAGGACGCGGCCGGCGCCTTCGAAGCCTGGTCCGCCGCGAACGCCGTCAAGCGCGCGCAGGCCGAGACCGGCGGCCATGCCTACCGGCGCGATGAACAGGAAGCGCTGACGCGAAAGCTCCGCGCGCTGTTTCCCGCCGATCCGCTCGAGGGCGCGCCGTGGCGCGATGAAGGGGCTGACGGCGATCCCGCGCCGATTTTCATCGTCGGCATGCCGCGCTCCGGCACGACCCTTCTCGAAAACGCGCTCGCCGCCCATCCGCACGTGACCGGCGCGGGCGAAGTCCCCGCCTTGCCTTTCATTCTCGGCGAGTTTCTCGCCTGGGCGGAACGCACCGGATGGAAAGGCGGGCCGCTTCCCGCCGATGCGCGCGCCGCATGGCGGCGGCTTTATTTCGATCAGTGCGCGAAATATGCGGTCGGCGGCCGGGCGCGGTTCGTCGCCGACAAGCAGCCGCAGAATTTTCTCGCCGTCGGCCTCATCCGGCGCCTGTTTCCCGAGGCGCGAGTCATTCACATCCGCAGAAATCCCGTCGAAACGGGTTTCTCCATCTTCCGGCGCAACTTCACGCGCCAGTGGCCTTTCGCCACGGATCTGTCCGATATCGGCCATTATTACGGCGAATACGCCCGTATCGCTGCGCATTGGGCGGAGGCCATCGGGCCGGGGATCGCCTTCGTTCAGTATGAGGATCTGATCGCCGATTTCGAAGCGCAGATCCGGCGTCTCATCGATTTCTGCGGGCTCGGCTGGGATGAACGCTGCCTCGAATATTACAAGGCGGACCGGCCGGTGCTGACCTTCAGCGCGACGCAGGTCCGGAAAGCCCCGTCCAGGGAGCATTTGCGCGCGACAGCGGCGTATAAGGCTTTTCTGGCGCCGCTTAAACAATCCCTGGCCGCCGCCGGCGTCGAGCTGGAAACCGGCGCGCTGCGCGCATGACGTCCACCCCCCCCCCCTCGAATGGAGAGTCTCATGAGTCTTGACGAACTTCGCGACCGCCTTCCCGACTACGCCAAGGACATCCGCCTCAATCTCGGCTCGCTGGCGTCGGAAACGTCCCTGACGGACCAGCAGAAATACGGCGCCTTCCTCGCTTCCGCGCTTGCAAGCCGCAACGCGACGGTCATTCGGGCCATCGCTGCGTGGACGGAAGACAAGCTGTCGCCGGAAGCCGCGACGGCGGCCAAGGCCGCCGCTGCGATCATGGGCATGAACAACGTCTATTATCGCGCCACGCATCTGATGGCGGCCAAGGACTACGCGAAGATGCCGGCCAGGCTGCGCATGAACGTGATCGGCAATCCCGGCGTCGACAAGGTCGATTTCGAGCTCTGGTCTCTCGCGGTCTCCGCGATCAACGGTTGCGGCATGTGCCTTGACGCGCATGAACAGGTGGTGCGCAAGGCCGGACTGACGACCGAACAGGTTCAGGCCGCCATCCGCATCGCCGCCGCCGTGCACGCCGCCGCAGCGGTCCTCGACGGCGAGGAGGCGCTCGCCGCCTGAAGCCTCAGTCGCGCCTTGCGCCGATGAGCCACGCGGCCGGCTCGCCGCCTTCGAGAAAAGCCGCCGGGCGCGCGGAAATATCGACGAAGCCGGCGTCCGCGAACGTCCTCGCCGCGGCGTCGACGGACGACCGGTCGAGCGCGGCGGCCTGCATCGCCTCCATGCGCTGGCGATAGGCGGCGAGGCTGGCCGCCATTCCGTCGAGCCAGGCGAGCGCTTCGCGCGGCTCGAAGGCCAGCCGGCGCGTCGAGAGCCTGTCGAGATCGCCCAGAAACCGTCCAAGCGTCGCTTTCGCTGCAAAGTCCGGGGCGGCGGATATCGCATCGGCGGCCTTTCGGGCCGCCGCCCGCAACGCCGCCTCGGCGCGGCTGTCGGCGAGCGGGCGCGCCTTGCGGGCCAGACGCTCGTACGTGGCCGCCAGCGCCGCGCGGGCGCATCCGATCAGCCCCGTATCTTCGACGGTTTTGAGCAGGCGGGCGTTTTCCCCGCACTCGGCGTCGATCGCGCCGTGCTTGTAATGGGCGACGGCGCGAAAGACGCCGCCGGGCGCGAGAATGCGCGCCGCCTCGGCGAAGGCCGCGAGCCCGGCATATTCGATTCCGAACTGGCTGACCACGATGTCGGCCGCGCCGGCGCGGAACGGCAGGCGCGCCGCATCGGCGACCAGCGGGAAAGCGCCGGGCGCTTCGCGCCGGAGCGCCGCCGCCGCAGCGGGGGCGTAATCGACGGCGAGGCATAGGGGAGAAACGCCGCGGGCGGACAACAGGCGCCGCGCTCTGGCGACGACGGCGCCGGAGCCGGCGGCCACGTCGATCACTGCAGGGCGCGGCCCGACAGGCGCGTCATCGAAGAACGCCGTCCAGAACCGCTCGAGAAAGGCGCGCTGCGCCGCCCCGCCCAGCGCCTGGTCCGCCTTGCCGCCGCCCTGCCAGAAATCCTGCCAGTGCGTTGAAGCCGGCGCGTCGGATGGACCTGCGTTCATGAAAGCTTCCCGCTCGCTCCGTCGAAACCGCTTTTACAGCGCTGTTCGCGATAGGTCGAACCGCGCGCAACGGCGAATCGCAAGGCTGTCGCAACGCCGACGAAGAAAAAAGAAAACGGCGGGCCGAAGCCCGCCGTTTCCCATCATGTATAGCTCTTTCAAACTATGGCTTAGAAACGCAAGGTCGCGCCGAAGAAGAACTGACGCCCAAGCGTTTCGTAGGTCGCCGGCCAGGTATTCGCCTGCTCGGAGCAGCAGGTGCCAAGTTCCGGCGGTTGCTTGTTGGTGATGTTCTCAACGCCGCCGCGCAATGTGACGCCATCGCTGAGGTCGTACGACAACGACAGGTCCAGCGTGCCGAACGAACCGATGTCGGCGACTTTGCGCTGGCCGGCATATGCATCATAACGGATCGTGAACGCGTCATCCACGCCGGAGATCCAGCTATAACGCAAGCTCGTGGTCAACGGCCCCCAAATCCAGCTTCCGACCGTGGTGAACTTCCACTCCGGCACCGGTTCCCCGCAAGCGCCGCCGTAGAACCCAACGCAGTCCAAGAGAACCGAATCTGATGTACCCTGCGATGAATTCTCAAGCGTATGCGTGCCGTCAAACCGCCAAGCGAACGAGCCCCAATTTTCCGGCAGATCACCTCGATAGGAAAGTCCGAGGTCGATGCCGCGCACGAAGAGGCCGACATTGTTTTGAACGAGGATCGGCCCCGAAGCGCCCATGCCGATCGTCACCAACTCGCCAGAGACCAGATCGCGATCAGTGAATGCGCAGGCGGAAGCCACCCCAAACAGGATGCAGTCCTCGACGATCGACTGAGCCGACGGCGCGCCGATCGCATTATCGATCTTAATGTCATAGTAGTCGAGCGTCGCCGTGAAGCCCGGCAGGAAGCCTGGCGTGAACACGCCGCCGATGGTGAGGGTATCGGCTTTCTCGGCGTCGAACTCGCTGCCGAAGCCCGCGAAAACGGTTTCGGTCTGGCTATTCGACTGCAAGAAGCCGCCCACCGCGCCAGCCGGCACGCCGTCAGCGACGCAATTCGCCGCCACCGTTGACTGCTGTTCGGTCGACAGGAAATTCCAGTTGCCGAACACCAACCCGTCGCATGGATCCGCGACGCCAGGGAAGCCATTCGCCGGCGTGATGAACAATTCCGAAATGTTCGGCGCCCGGACTGCGCGCTGGAACTGCGCCCGGATACGGAGGTCCGGAACGACTTGCCAATTGCCGCCGACGAAGTAGGAACTTACCGATCCCACCGTTGAATAGTCGGAATAACGGTAGCCGCCATTGACGCTGAAGCTCTCAACGAAAGGCTGACCCGTCACGAGCGGAATGTCCGTCTCCATGAAGGCTTCGTAGACGTCATAACGTCCCTGCACGAAGACCGACTGGTTGAAGCCGGCCACGTCGGGGCCAAGCACCGAGTCGGGCTGCTGCAAGGAGGCCTCTTCGCGATATTCGACGCCGAAAGCGAAAGCGACCGGTTTGTCAGCGAGCGGCGATTGAACCTGTTCAAACTCGCCGTTGATCGTTCCGAGCACCTGAACCGTTTCGGTGATCGAATTGATCATGCCGGTGCGGGAGACTTCTTCGGCGATATCCGGCTGCAAGCTGTTGGGCCCGCCGAAGATATTGGCGCGCCCTTCAAACACCGCATCCGTGATCGCGGAGATCGAGATGTTACCTGTCTGCGACTGCAACACAGCGGAGCGGCCGTATTGGGCGTAAACATCCCACTGCCAGTTATTGGCGAATTCGCCACGCAGACCCCCGCCTACCAAGAACGTGTTGGTGTCGCGCAGGCTATTGCGCGGTCCGAGTTCCTGATAGCGACGGTTTGTCCGGAAAAGAAACTCGTTGAGCCCGTCGCCGTTAGTGTCGCCAAGCTGGCATGTGGCGCAATTCTGGAGAAGGACGGCGAGATCTTGCGCGCCCGGGACCGCACTCGGCCCGAATACGAAGGGGTTATCCTCCTGAATGCTGAAGGTCAAACCAGCCGGTGTCGGAGCGAGCTGCGAATCGACCAGCACGTGCGAGAAAATGCCCCGCGCATAAGCCTCGACGCCGTCGGCGATCTCATAAGTGGCGAATGCGCTGATGTTGTAGCGCTCCTGCGGAAGCTGCAGGTAGTTGGTCGGAGCATAGTTGTAGAGATCGCTCGCCGGGTCGTCGGCGGAGCCGAAACGGAGGCCCCTCAGCTCGCCCGCGTCATTAATGAACGCGCCCGAGCATACGTTCAACGCGCACTCTGGCGGCAGCGACGAGCCGATGAGCGGCGTCCAATCGAAATTGCTAGGACCGCTGCCGGGGCGGAAGCGGGTACCTGGCACATTCGAGCTGCCCGTTTCGCCGAAGGGCTGGCCCGGCCCGAGGTCGTTGTTGGAGAAGAACGAGAAATCGCGCTCGCCCTGAAGCAGCGGCTTGCGATCGGTGTAGCTAACGGCCATCACGGCGTTGCCGCGACCGTCGGCGAAGTCGCCGCCCATTACCGCGGATAGATTGAGGGTTTGCGCGTCGCCCTTGCCCGTCACCTTGTAATCGGCGTTGACTTCCAACCCTTGGAAATCGTCCTTGAGGATGTAGTTCACAACGCCCGCGACAGCGTCGGAGCCGTACACCGCCGAGGCGCCGCCCGTCACAACCTCAATACGCTCGACCAATGCAGCAGGGATATTGTTGACGTCGACGATCTGGCTGATTCCCTCGGCGACCATGCGCTTGCCGTCCAGCAGAATCAATGTGCGGTTCGCGCCTAGCCCTCGCAGCGACAAACGCGCCGTCCCGTCGCCGGGGTTGTTCGAAGTGGAGTCGAAAGACGGGATCAATTGCGGAAGATCATTCAGGAAATCTTCCGTGTTCGTGATCGCGACAATTTGGAGCGCAGCAGAATCGACCGTCGTGAGCGGGCTAGGAGCGGCGAGATCCTGGCGCGCAATCCGCGAGCCGGTCACAACGATTCGATCGCCCGTAGTTTCATCCTGAGCGAACGCCGGCATAGCGGTTACAGCCGCCACGCCCGTCAGGATTGTGGAGCGCATAAGACGCCCCGCCAGATTAGTGGATTTCATTTTTTCCCTCCGAGCTAAACTCACGCCGCGCCACGGGCGAACGATCGCATCCCCAGAAGCAATCGCCCGACCGCCTCGGGACAAGCTTCCCCGAAGCGGCCGCGCCCGCGCGAGACCAGCGCAGTTGTCGCGGAGCGTATTGTCTGCGTCATGAATGCGTCAACCAAGTTGCATCGCGGAACGCCAGCAATTTGAACGGCGTTACATTTGCGCAACATAATTGCGCGCCGGCTTTAACCTGCCATTAACCGCCGTTATCGCGCGGTTAACGACGCCCGGTTGCAAGGCTAGGCCGGGGCCAGATCGAAGGGCGCGGTCACACGGGGCTCGGACGCCGTGAACGGCTCCACCCCGTGCCAGATGTAAGAGGGGAAGAACACCACCGTGCCGGGGATCGGCCTGAACCAGCGCTCCGGCGGCAGGTTCAGCCCTGCGACCCCAGAGCCGCCCAAGCGCAGGCAACCAGCTCTTGTTCCGGCGGCCGAAACTTCGGTCGGGATCTGCACGTAATAGCTGGCGCTCACCCACCCCTGAGGATGAATATGGTCGACATGTCCGCCCCCAGACTCAAGGATCACTGACCATGACCCCACACAACGCAACGTTTCGGTCTTGGCCGCCAGAAAAGGGTGGGTCGGATCCTTCGGCAGTTGCCGAACGTATTTGCGCGCCGCAGCCAAGAGGGCCCGTTTGAGCCCCTGAATCGCCGGATCTGGCTGATCCCATAACCGGCCGAAGGATTGAGACCCGCCATAGAGGGTTTGGTCGATGGGGCGGGTCTTGGCCGCACGATGCAATGGCTTCAGCGCCTCGTAAAGGGCCGCATTAAACTCATGGACCGACGCATATCCAGAAGGCGGATCTATACATATGGTGGCGACAAAACGATCATAGTCATAAAGCCGGCGATACGAGAGGTCGCCTGCGGCTCTCAACGCCAAGGCTTGCAAAGCCAGATGTTTCTGCAGGTGGGCCCGTGGCGGCGAACATGCCAACGTCTCGACGGCTTTCGTCGCTTGGCCGGCGGCAAGCAGCGCTTCCGCGTATTCATGCCGGACCAGAAAATCGCCCGGCACAGCGGCGAGGGCCTTCTCTGCTAGAGAGGCAGCTTCCTCGTGCCGTTCCTGCATTCGGCGGATTCTAGCCAATCGGATCGCGCCTAGCGCAACCGCCGACTGCTCCAGCAGGCGCAGCGCCGCCTCTTCAGATCCATGAATGTCGCCGCTGCGAAACGCCAGATCAGCACGCAACGCCAAGAGCCCTAGCGTCGGGTTTTGCGCGAGGCGAGCGTCCAGCACGGCAAGAAACCGATCTTTCCATCCGGCCTCCCATAACATCCGGGCCAGATCGGCATGAATCTCGACGGCGTCCGGCGCGATCGACAAAGCCCGTAAATAACAGGCCCTCGCCTGATCGATATCGCCTGCCGCACGTAAGGCGTTGGCAAGCTCATAATGAGCTTCCGCAGATTTTGGCGCCGCAGCGACTGCACGCCTGAGATCACGCAGCGCAGCTTCGGTGTCCCCCCGCTCCCGCAGCGTCTTGCCGCGATTGATAAGCGCCGACGTGTAATGCGCGTCGATCCGCAACGCCGCCGTGAACGCCTCGATCGCCTCCTGCGGACGATCCAAGCGCCTTAGCACTACGCCCAGATTATTCCGCGCCTTCGCGCTGTCGGGCTGCAGCCGAACGACTTGCGTGAGCGCATCAAACGCGCCAGCAAGATCGCCTTCCGCCATCAGCGCGCTTGCTAGATTGTACCAAGCGTTGGCGAAATGCGGCTCCAACTCAGTCGCTTCACGATAAGCGCTAATCGCATCGCGATGGCGCCCTGCGGCCGCCATCGCGTTTCCCAGATTGCTCAAGACAGCCGCCTTCCGGGGATGGATCTTCAAAACCGCGTGGAAGATCGTCTCCGCTTCCTCGATCCGGCCTAGCCGTCCAAGCGCCATGGCCTTGAGGTGAAGCGCCTCCGCATTCCGCGGCGCGGCTTTCAAAACCGCTTCGCACAGAGCAAGAGCTTTGGCGTAATCACCGGCTTGAAAAAGCGCGGCCGCTCGATGAAGCTCTCGCGTAAGCGTTTCGCTCATTCGATACTGCTCCGCAACAATAAGATATGCTGCATATACTACATCGCCGCGCCCTCCTGGCCGGAACCAGCTCGGGCGCGCAGACTCGCTTACTTGACCGACCGGCGCAAGGCGTATGTAGTCGCGTTCCAGATTGAAGAGGGGGTTCGCATGAAGCCGCTAATGGCAGGCGAGATTCTCATATGTGTATTACTGACGGGAAGCGCGCTGGCCCAGGAACCGCCGATGGAAAAGGCGATCGAGGAAGTGCTGGCGTGCATTGCAATCGCATCAGACGAGCAAAGGCTCGCTTGCCTCGACGCGGCGGCGGCGCGCCTCGCTAGGGCGAAGGCGGAGGCCGTGCAGCAAAAGACCGCCGATGCGGCATTCAGTCGGTCGGACATTGCCCCTGAGAACAATGAAGCGGGGGCGCCGCGAGAGGTCGTCGGAACAGTCACTCAAAGCATTGAAGAGTTCGGCGCCGAATCCGTGCACGAACTGCGCGCCGAGAAAAAAAAAGAATCCCTCCGAGAAATAACAGCCGCGGCGACATCCATTCATCTGAATTCAAGGAGGCGCGCCACAATCTATCTGCAGAACGGTCAAGTCTGGCGTCAGCTCGATTCCGACTCAGCATTTCACGGACATGTTACTCCAAACAGGTCTTACGTCGTGACGATCAAACGCGCGGCTTTGGGCAGTTATATTGCAAAAGTGGAGGGATTCAGCCGTCCCATCCGGGTAAAGCGCATCAAGTAGCCGCCGGCGCGCGCCGCGCGCCGATGAGGTGGATGCCGCATTCGGTCTTGGCCGCCCCGCGCCAGCGCCCGGCGCGCGCGTCCTCGCCCGGCGCCGCCGGGTGGGTGCATGGCCAGCAGCCGATCGAAGGATAGCCCTGTTCGACCAGCGGATGCGGCGGCAGGCCGTGGCGGGCCGCATAGGCGTCGAGATCGGCCTTGTCCCAGCGCGCGAGCGGATTGACCTTGATGAAGGGATCGGCCGCTTCGAACACCGGCAGCGCGGCGCGCAGGCCCCCGTGGAACTGCTTGCGCCCGGTGATCCAGGCGTCGAAGCCGTCGAGCGCCTCTTCGAGAGGGACGACCTTGCGCAGGGTGCAGCAGGCGTCCGGATCGCGCCGCCACAGATCGCCGGCCGGGTCGGCCGCCGCGACCGCCTCCGGCCGGGGGCGGATGTCGCGCACGTCGGCGAGGCCGAGCTCCCGAGCGAGCTTCTTGCGGTAGCTCAGGGTCTGGGCGAAATGCTTGCCCGTGTCGATGAAGATCACCGGCGTCGCCGGCGCGACCTGCGCGATGAGGTGCAAGAGCACGGCCGATTCCGCGCCGAAGGACGACACCAGCGTGATCCGCCCCGGAAACTCCTCCAGAACGGCGCGGCGCAGGATTTCCGCCGCGTCGGCCCCGCCGGCCGCCGCCGACAGCCGGCGCGCCCGCGCGTCGAGCGATTCCTCGCCTCCCGCATCCGCGCGCGTCGCTATCGCCGCCGAAGACCGCATGACGATTCTCTCCTCGCGTCCGGCCTAGGCGGCGGCCGCCCGCGCCGCGGCGCGGCGGCGCCAGGCGGGAAGCGCGCCGTCGGCGGCGGACTGATAGACGACGGAGAATTCCGACAGCGCTTCGGCGAAGCCCGGCGCGTCCTTTTCCGCCGCCTCGAAAGCGTCGAAGCCGGCGCGGGCCATGAACAGAACCTGATCGCGCAGCACCTCCCCGCGGGCGCGAATCTCGCCGCGATAGCCGTAGCGCTCGCGCAGAAGCCGCGCCTGGCTGTAAGCGCGCCCGTCCTTGAAGACGGGGAAATGAAGGATCACCGCGTCCACCCGCGCCAGCGCCTCGGCGGCCTCGGCGACGTCGACGTCGTTGGGCAGCACGAGCGCGAACCGCCCCCCTTCGGGCCGCGCGCCGGCGCGCCAGGCTTCCAGCGTGATCTCGGTCTCCGGGCGGTCCGCCGAAACGGTCAGCACGCCGTCTTTCAGCTTAAGCGTCGGCATAGATCGCTCCCTTGAACGCATCGTGTCCCAATCGTCTGTAGGCGTCGAGAAACCGCTCGCCCTCCCGGCGCTCGCGCTTGTAGAAGCGCGCCAGCCGCTCCACCGCGTCGACGACCTCGCTCGAGGAAAGCCCGCGCCCCGCGATCTCGCCGAGGCTCGCGTCTTCCGCGCCGGAGCCGCCCAGGGTGATCTGGTAGAATTCCTCGCCTTTCTTATCGACGCCGAGAATGCCGATATGGCCGATATGATGATGGCCGCAGGCGTTGATGCAGCCCGAGATGTTGATCTTGAGCTCGCCCAGATCCTCCTCCTCGCCAGAGGCGGCGAAACGCTCGGCGAGCGCCTGCGCGATCGGGATCGAGCGGGCGTTGGCGAGATCGCAGTAGTCGAGCCCCGGGCAGGCGATGATGTCGGAAGCGAGCCCGACATTGGCCGCAGCGAGCCCGGCCTCCTTCAGCGCCTGATAGACCGCGTAAAGATCGTCTTTCCTGACGTGCGGCAGGCAGAGATTCTGCTCGTGCGTGACGCGGATCTCGTCGAAGGAGAACCGCTCGCCGAGATCGGCGACGGCCTCCATCTGTTCGGCCGTCGCATCGCCCGGGGGCCGCCCCGGCTCCTTGAGCGAGACGTTCGCGATGGCGTAGCCAGGGACTTTATGCGCGACGACGTTGACCCGGACCCAGCGATCGAAGCCTGCGTCGCGGGCGCGCGCCGCCTCGAACGAGGCGCTCTCCCCGGGCAGCGCCTCGAAAGCCGGCGGCGCGAAGTACCGCTTGATGCGCTCGATTTCCTCGCGCGGGATGTCAATGTCGCAATCCCTGATCTTCTCCCATTCGGCCTCGACCTGGTCGCGGAAATTCTCCGGGCCTTCCGTATTCACCAGAATCTTGATGCGGGACTTGAAGAGATTGTCGCGCCGGCCATTCAGATTGTAGACGCGCATGATCGCCTCAAGGTAGCTCAGAATATGCTCCTTGGGCAGAAAATCCCTGATCGTATGACCGATATAGGGCGTGCGGCCCAGCCCGCCGCCGACGATCACCTCGAAGCCCGTCTTGCCGCCCTCGCCCTTCTTCAGGATGAGGCCGATGTCGTGCACCTTGACCGCCGCGCGATCATGCGGGCTCGCCGTGACCGCGATCTTGAACTTGCGCGGCAGATAGGAAAATTCCGGGTGGAATGTCGACCACTGACGAATGATCTCGCACCACGGGCGCGGGTCCTCGACCTCGTCTGCGGCCGCGCCGGCGTACTGGTCCGACGTCACGTTGCGAATGCAGTTTCCGGAGGTCTGGATCGCGTGCATCTCGACGTCGGCGAGCGCGTCGAGAATGTCGGGAACGTCCACGAGCGCCGGCCAGTTGTACTGGATGTTCTGGCGCGTGGTGAAGTGGCCGTAGCCCTTGTCGTAGCGGCGCGCGACATGGGCGAGCCGGCGCAGCTGGCGCGACGAAAGCACGCCGTAGGGGATCGCCACGCGCAGCATGTAGGCGTGAAGCTGCAGGTAAAGCCCGTTCATCAGGCGCAGCGGCTTGAACTGCTCCTCGGTCAGCTCGCCGGAGAGCCGGCGCGCCACCTGGCCGCGGAACTGCTTCACCCGCTCGCGGACGATCGTTTCGTCGAACTCGTCGTACCGATACATCAGGCCGCCTCGCTTTCCGGCGAAATGGAGAAGGCGCGCTCGACGCGCGCGATCCAAGCGCGGATATTGGGAAACTCGTCGAGATCGAACCCGCCCTCATGGGCGACGCGCGTATAGGCGACGAGCGCGATGTCGGCCGCGCTCGGCGCCTCGCCGGCGATGAAGGGCGTCTTCGCCAGCTGCAGCGCCATCTGGCCGAGCGCGCGCCGGCCGCCGGCGAGAAGCTTCGGATCGATCTCGTCGTCGCGTCTGCCGAGAAACGCCTTCTGAAAGCGGCGCACGGCGATATAGGGCTCGTGGCTGTACTGCTCCCAGAACAGCCACTCGAACACCTTGGCGCGCTCGAAGGGATCGGCGGGGACGAGCGCGCCGTCATGGCGCTCGGCGAGGTAGAGCACGATCGCGTTCGACTGGGCGAGCGGGCGTCCGTCGGGCAGGATGAGGCAGGGGACCTGTCCGGCCGGATTGAGGGCGAGAAACGCCTCGGTGCGCGTCGAGCCGGAGAGCACGTCCACGTCGATCCATTCGTAATCGACGCCGAGGAAGTCCGCCGTCCAGCGAACCTTGAGGCAGTTGCCGCTGCGGCAGTCGCCGTAAATCCGATACGCGCTCATCGCGGGCCCGCCGCCTGCTTGCCGAGATCGGGCCGGACCGTGGGGCCGGCGTTGCGGATGGTCTCGCGCAGGGCTTCGCGGCCGGCGGCCTTGCCGCCGGGCTCGGCTTCGATGAGATAGACCGAGGCGATTTCCGTGACGCGCCGGCGCGCGGCCTCGAGCGCAGCCTCGGCCTCTTCCTTTTCGAACAGGCGCGCTTTCTCGAGGCGCTCCGTCCACGTTCCGTCCGGCGCGAGATAGACGACGACGCCGTCCGTCAGCCGGTTGCCGGTGATCGCCTTCATGCCGCCGCCCTTTCCGCCAGCTCGCGCGCCAGGGCGTCGAGCGTGCAAGCCTCCGCGAGGGCCGCGACCTCGCCGACAACGAGAATCGCCGGCCCCTTGACGCCGCCCTCCTCGATGAGCGCGCCCAGTTCGGCGAGCGTTCCCTTAAGCGCGCGTTGGTCGGGACGCGCGCCGTTTTCGACGACGGCGACCGGCGTCGCCGGCGCGCGGCCGGCGCCGATAAGGTTTTCCGCGATCCGACGGGCCTTGCCGACGCCCATATAGACGACGAGGGTGTGGCCGAGCCGGGCGAGCGCGCTCCAGTCGAGATCGGGATCGCCCTCGCCTTTGGCGTGGCCGGTCACGAAGGTGACCGCCTGCGCATGGTCGCGGTGCGTGAGCGGCATCCCGACCGCGGCGGCGCAGCCCGTCGCCGCAGTGATTCCCGGCGTGACGAATGCGCGAACGCCCGCCGCGCGCAGGGCGTCCAGTTCCTCCCCGCCGCGGCCAAAGACGAAAGGATCGCCGCCCTTGAGGCGCACCACCCGTTTGCCCTCCCGGGCGTAGCGGACGAGCAGCGCCTCGATTTCCTCCTGCGGCAGGGCGTGGTTCGACTTCGCCTTGCCCACATAGACGCGCGCGGCGTCGCGCCGGGCCAGCGCGAGAATCTCCTCCCCGACCAGCCGGTCGTAGAGAATGACGTCGGCTTCCTGCAGAAGCCGCAATGCGCGCAGAGTCAAAAGCTCCGGATCGCCCGGACCGGCGCCGACGATATGGACGACGCCTTCGCCGGCGGCTTCAGCATCCGCGCGATTGATCTCGGCGAGCATCGCCTCGCGCGCGCCCCGCGCGTCGCCGGCAAGGACTTGCGCCGCGAGCGGGCCGTCGAAAAAACGCTCCCAGAAGCGGCGCCGGAGGGGCGGAGGGACCTTGCCGGCGACGGCGCGGCGGAAGGAACGGGCGAAAGCCGCCAGCTCTCCCAGGCGCGCAGGCAGTAGGGTTTCGATCTGGGCGCGCAGGCGCCGGCCCAGCACGGGCGCGGCCCCGCCGGTCGAGACGGCGACCACCACCTCGCCGCGGTCGATGATCGAAGGCGTAAGGAAATCGCACAGCTCCGGTCGGTCGACGACATTGACCAGCGCGCCCTGCTCGCGCGCGGCCGCCGCGAGGGCTTCGGCGCGGGCCTCATCGTCCTCGGCGACGACGGCGAGCGTCGCCGCCGCGAAATCATTGGCGACGGCCGTACGCTCGATCAGGACCGCCCTGTCGGCCAGCTCTTCCGCCAGGGCGGGAACGAGCGGACGGCCGACGACGAACAGCTCCGCGCCGGCGGCCGCGAACAGCCTGGCCTTTTGCAGGGCCGCCGCGCCGCCGCCGGCGATCACGATCCGGCGGCCGGAAAGGTCAAGGAATGCGGGAAATTGCTTCATCCGTTAGAATTTCTAAATGACAAACAAACCTTGGCGAGCGACGTCCAGCCGTCGACGGCCGACGGCCTGAACCTAGTCGCGCCGCCACATGAGACCAAACGATAAAATTTCTAAATCTCTTGAGAAATTCTGGGCGATAGCCCAGACTCGACGGGTTGATAAGCGTCGGTTAACCGACGGCTGTCGAGATTCTGCCGTCGTCCATGCAACCATAAGGCTTCAGCGGCAAAAAACTGATGAGTTTCACTAAAAAACTATCGACAAACCGATACGCCGAGCGTATGCGATTCCCATGAAGAGATTGCCGCCCCTAAACGCCTTGCGCGTCTTCGAAGCCGCCGCCCGGCACTTGAGTTTTACTAAGGCTGCGGAAGAGCTGCATGTCACGCCGGGGGCGGTCAGTCAGCAAATCAAGGCTTTAGAAGAATTCATCGGCACGCCGGTCTTTCGCCGGCACAAGCGCGCGCTTTTGCTCACCGACGAGGCGCAGGCCAGCCTGCCGGTTCTGCGCGAAGGGTTCGACAAGCTCGCCGACGCCGCCCGGTTGCTGGCCGCGCGCGCCGACAGCGGGCGCCTGACCGTCTCGGCCGCGCCCTCGCTTGCGGCGAAATGGCTGGTGCCGCGCCTCGATCGCTTTCATGAGCGCCATCCCGACATCGACGTGTGGATTTCCGCTGACATGGAGGTGGTCGATTTTTCGATCGACGACGTGGACGTGGCGATCCGCTACGGCCCCGGCGGCTATGCCGGCCTCGTGGTCGAGCATCTGATGACGGAGACCATCGTGCCGGTGTGCAGCCCGCGGCTTCTGACCGGCGAGCATCCGCTGAAAACCCCGCAGGACCTCGTCCATCACACGCTGCTGCATGACGGCAGCCCGGACAAGGACGACAGCTCGCCGACCTGGCCCATGTGGCTCAAGGCGGCGGGCGTCAAGGGCGTCGACGGCGCGCGCGGCCCGAAGTTCAACCAGTCGAGCCTGGTGATCGAAGCCGCGGTCGCCGGACGGGGCGTCGCGCTCGCCAAGTCCCAGCTCGCCCTCGCCGATCTCGAAGCGGCGCGGCTGGTCATTCCTTTCGACATGACCACGCCGAGCGCGTTCGCCTATTACATCGTGCACCCCGCCTCGCGTTCGTCTTCGCCTGCGGTCAAGGCCTTCAAGGCCTGGCTGCATGAAGAAGCCGAAGCGAGCAGCGGTTCGCCCAGCCTTACGGCCGCGAACTGAGTCGCGGCCCGAGACGTTCAAGATATTCGTTTTTCAGAGATTTTCAGGCGCGCCTGGCGCCGGGCCGCGCCTTGTTCCGATTTAAGGCGCCCCCCGCGCCTGGGGGAGAGAGCGACGCGGGGGGCTGTGCGACTGGGCCTGAGGGGGAGAGCCAGACCGTCAGTGCAGGGGAGAACGTAATTTCTCGTTTTAGGATGGCAAGCGCGCCCAGTGCGACTTTTCGGCATTTTCACCCCGAAGTGATGGGCCGGACGCAAGCGTGACGAATTTTTAATGCGCGCCCGCGACGGGCGGCGCGGCGGCGGATTTTGCCGCTTCGATCTGATCGAGACAGGCCGCCACGGCCTCGAAGACGAGCATGGTCGAGGCGTGACGCTGTGGATAATCGCGGATCGCCTGCAGGGCTTCGAGCGCGGCCCAGCGGTCGCCGGCCGGCGGCGGCCCGTTCTGCTTGAGCATGGCGCGCATCTCCTCGCGCAGGCGGTAAAGCTCTTCCGGCGTCGCGCCGATGATGTTGCGCGCCACGATCGAGGCCGCCGCCTGGCCCATGGCGCAGGCGCGCGCCTCCATCCCGAAATCGGCGACCCGTCCGTCCGCGAGGATAAGATCGACCTCGATCTCGGAGCCGCACACGCGGCTGACCTTGCGGACCGAAGCGTCGGGCCGCTCAAGGCGGCGCGCGGGCGGAATGGCCGCGGCGGCTTCGAGAATCCGGTCGCTGTAAAGCGCGCTGATCATGGGGCTCATATAGGCTGGCGGACGGCGGGCGGCCAGAACCATGAAGATCATCTTGAAGATCAGCGGCGAGCGGCGCATGGCGGGCGGCGCGCCGCCTCGGGTTCAGTCCCTCAGCGACAGGTCGGGCAGCACTTCCGTCGGCGAAAAGACGATGATCGCCGCGGCCGCCGCCAGCATCGCGATCAGCACCACGAAATTGACGCGCACGGCGTTCTGCGCGGACTTTTGCTCGAACCATTTGCGCGGGCGCACGCCCTTATAGGCGTAGACCGCCTGCGCGGCGAGCATGATGCAGGTCACGTTCACCATCAGCAACAAAAGCGCCCGCCCGGCGAGCACGGCCTCGCCTGCGCCCAGAAACAGTCCGACGGCGGCGGCCGGCGGCAGGAGCGCCACGGCCACCATGACGCCGACGAGGGCGCTCGAGACGCCCGTCGCGATCGACAGCGCCGCCGCCGCCCCGGCCGCAAGCGCCAGCGCGATCGAGTCGAGTCCGACGACGGTGCGGCTCATCAGCTCGCGGCTTTCGAGATTGATCGGCATGACGAAGCTGATCGCGGCCGCGGCGAGAAGCCCGGTCGAAAGGCCGATGACGGCGTTGCGCGCCGAGCGCAGGATCAACTTGAAGTCGCCCAGGGCCGATCCGAAGGAAAAGGCGAGAATGGGCCCCAGAAGCGGGGCGATCACCATCGCGCCGATGACGGCGGGAATATTGTCCGCATTAAGACCGATCGCCGCGACGATGGCGGAGGCGAGCGTGAGAATGAAGAAATCCGCGCTCAGCGCGGCGCCGCCCGCGACGTCTTCGTAGATCTCCTCGCGCAGGGCGACGCGGCGGCGGCGCTCGCGGTCCTCTTCCTTTTCCTCATCGAGCGCGGGCGCGGTCGCCTCGACCGGCAGCACCAGAATGCGCCAGCCCTCATCGGCCTCGCAGATCGACTGCAGCCGGTCGACGAAGCCCTGAATGTCGCTCTTGCCGAAGAAGGCTTTCAGAAGCCTGCGGCCTTCGTCGTCCGCCTCGAACAGGCGCCAGTAGACCGGCTCGGCTTCCTCTATCGCTTCGCGCACCCGTTCGGCGCATTTTTCGCTGAAAGTGGCTTCGATAAGGCGCATGGGTCACTCCCGCCGCCAGGTCGTCCCCTTCGGGCCGTCCTCGATGACGATCCCCCGCGCGGCGAGATCGTCGCGGATGCGATCGGCGGTCGCGAAATCGCGGCGTTTGCGGGCTTCCGCGCGCTCGGCGATACGCGCCTCGATTTCCTCCGCAGACGGACCGTCTCCCGGCGCGCTCCTGAACCAGTCCGCCGGGTCGGCGGCGAAAAAACCCATCAGCGCGCCGGCCCCTCTAAGCGCAGCGAGCGCGCGCGCTTTTTCCTCACCCTGCGCCTGCGCGGCGGCGTCGCGCAGGGCGTGCAGGCGCGCCGCCGCTTCGGGCATGTTGAGGTCGTCGTCGAGGGCGGCGACGACCTCGGCGGGCGGCGCTGCCGGCGCGACGTCGGGCGCTTCCGCGAGCGCGCGATAGAACCGGTCGAGCTGGCGCTTCGACTGCTCGAGCAGCGCGTCGCTCCAGTCGAGCGGCTGGCGGTAATGGGCCGACAGCAGGGCCCAGCGCAAGACCTCGCCATGCCAGCGCTTCAGAAGATCGCGCGGCAGCACGACGTTGCCCAGCGACTTCGCCATCTTCTCCGTCCCCATGCGGAGAAAACCGTTATGCGCCCAGTAGCGCGCGAGCGGCGCGCCGCGATGGACGCAGGCCGACTGCGCGATTTCGTTCTCATGGTGCGGAAAGCGCAGGTCCTGCCCGCCGCCGTGAATGTCGATGGTCTCGCCCAGCGCTTTTTCGATCATGGCCGAACATTCGAGATGCCATCCCGGCCGGCCGCGCCCCCAGGGGCTGTCCCAACCCGGCTCGCCCTCCTTCGACGGCTTCCACAACACGAAGTCGGCGGGATTTTCCTTGTACGGCGCGACCTCGACGCGGGCGCCGGCGATCATCTCGTCCCGGTCGACGCCGGACAGCCGGCCATAGTCCCCGAAACGGTCGACGGCGAAGAGCACGTGCCCCTCGGCCGCATAGGCGAAGCCTTCGGCGAGGAGGCGCTCGACGAACGCGATCATCTCCGCGATATGCGCCGTCGCCGCCGGCTCCAGCGTCGGCGCGAGCACGTTGAGCTTCGCCGTCTCCTCGCGATAGATCGCGGCGTATTTCGCGGTGATCGCGTCGATGGGCTCGCCGGTCTCCTGCGCGGCTCGGATGATCTTGTCGTCGATGTCGGTGATATTGCGCGCATAGACGACGGCGTTCGTCCCGTAATGATGGCGCAGCACGCGAAACAGAAGATCGAAGACGACCGCCGCCCGGAAATTGCCGATATGGGCGTGGCTGTAGACCGTCGGCCCGCACACATACATGGTCACCCGCCGCGGATTGGCGGGAATGAATTCGCGCTTCTCGCGCGCCATCGTGTCGTAAAGAACGAGAGCCATGCCGGTTTTGCTAGGCGAGGCCGGGGGCGGGCGCAAGCGAGGTTGCAGATTGCAGCGCCTGGTTGTAGGGAGAATGCGGCGATCGCTCCCGGCGCCGCAATCCGCAGCTTGCGATCCGCAACCTCGCATGACCGACTCCCCCGAAGAAGCTCGCGTGCTGCGCCCGAAATTCGGCCCGGACGGGCTCATCGCCGCGGCGGCGACCGACGCCGCGACCGGCCGGCTTCTGATGATCGCCTGGATGAACGAGGAGGCGCTGCGGCTGACCCTGGAGACCGGCGAGGCCCATTACTGGTCGCGCTCGCGCCGGGCGTTGTGGCGCAAGGGCGAGACTTCCGGCCATCGCCAGAAGGTCGTCGAGATCCGCATCGACTGCGATCAGGACGCCGTGGAGCTCGTCGTCGAGCAGACCGGCCCAGCCTGCCACACGGGGCGGCGGTCGTGTTTCTACCGCGTCGTCGGCAGGGATCGGAACCTTTCTTTCCGGGAATAGGCCGCGCCGCTCGCGCGCGTGTGACGCCGCTTGACCGCATCGTCCGTTGACGGTTTCGCGGGCGCGCCGCAGGTCTCCTGGATCGATCCGGAGCGGAGGACGTCATGACGCGCGCCTATTACGACATCGCTTTCACCGACGCCGTCCTCGCCAAACAGCGGGAGATGGGCTCGGCCGATTCCTATGCGAAGCGTCTCCGGCCGGACGCGCCGGCGCAGGATGCGCTCGGGGAAGCGGAGGGCGCCTTCATCGCTGAACGCGACGGCTTTTATCAGGCGACGACGTCTGAAACCGGCTGGCCTTACGTGCAGTTTCGCGGCGGCCCTCCCGGCTTCGTTCAGGTTCTCGACGCGAAGACGCTCGCCTATGCCGACTTTCGCGGCAACCGGCAGTATCTGTCCGTCGGCAATCTGTCGAAGAACGACCGTATCGCGCTGTTTTTCATGGACTACGCCAATCGACGGCGGCTGAAGGTCTTCGGGCGCGCCCGCGTGATCGAGGCCGAAGACGATCCCGCCCTCGTCGCCCGCCTGTCTGCGCCTGGCTATCGCGCAAAGCCCGAACGCGCCGTCGTCATCGCCGTGGCCGGGTTCGACTGGAACTGCCCGCAGCACATTCCTCAACGCTTCACCATCGAAGAGCTTCAATCCGCGCTGGCGCCGCTGCGCGAGGAGATGGAGGCTCTGAAGGCTGAAAACGCCGCGCTGAAAAAGGCGCTCGCCGCTGCAAGAAGGGGCGCCTAACCCATCCCGCTCACGCCTTCGCGCGCTCCGTGGGCGCGCTTGTCGAGAATGCGCGTGTAAATCGCCAGCCAGATCCAGGCGCCGTGCAGGATGACGAGCGCGGCGAGCACCGCTTCGCCGGAAATGGGGCCCGCCGCCATGCGCGCGAAGAACTCCTGCGCGCTCGAAAGCGGCGTCGGATGGACGATCACCTTGCCGAAATAGGCGACCGCCTGAAAGCTCAGTATCCACATGTAATTGCGTCTGAGCCGCCGGCCCACGGCCCGCCAGAAGCCGATATGATATTGCGGGGTCAGATAATCCCGGGCCAGAACGTCCTGCCACTCGCCGGGGTCGGGCCGGTGCGAGCGCAACAGCAGCGGCGCGTAGAAATTCGTCTCGATCCAGCGGCAGCGCGCCCGCCAGACGTTGAAATAGCGATAGCGCCGCGATTCCAGAATGAGGAACATGACGATCAGGATGCCGACGAGCAGCAGCGGCAGGGCCGAGGTCAACGGGTCGGCATAGCTCACCGACAGCGCGATGCCGAGGGTCACCACCGACCAGTTGGTGGTGGCGTCGAGCCGCGTGCGCCACATGGTCGAGCGATAGACCTCGCCGCGATAAAGATGCGCCAGCGCCCCGATCTCGGCGTTGTCGAACTCGTTGCCGGTGCCGCCCGGCGGCGTTTTCCACTTTCGCCAGTCTTCCGCCACGGGCCGATCATCGGCGAAGTCAGGCGCGGCTGGCAAGGCGCGTGAAGGCGATAATCCGGCGGTCGACGAATGGCGCGGACCCGGCTATGCCCGGCGCGATCGCCCTGCGCCGCGTCTTCATCCGCCGATCATGAGCCCCGAGCCGCCCTCTCCTTTTGCGACGTCGCCTCGTCCGGCGCCCGCCCGGCCCGCCGTCAGCTACGGCGAGATCCTGCGCCTCGCCTGGCCGGCGTCGCTGGCCGCTTCGGCCACGCCCCTGCTTGGAGTCGTCGACGTATGGGCGCTCGCCCGCTCCGACAGGCCGCTCGACATCGCCGCGGTCGGACTCGGCGCGGTCATTTTCTCTCTCGCCTACTGGACCTTCGGCTTCATCCGCATGAGCACGGCCGGCCTCGCCGCCCAGGCCGCCGGCGCCGAGGACGAAGCGGAGACCCGCGCCGCGCTCTATCGCGGAGCGACGCTGGGGGCGGCCATCGGGCTCGCGCTCGTCGTGTTGCAGCTTCCCCTGGGCGCGGGCGCTTTCGCCGCGCTCGCTTTCGAGTCGCAGGCGAGCGCGGCGACCCTCGAGGCGGCGCGGAGCTATTTCGACATCCGCATCTGGGGCGCGCCTTTCGCGCTTGCGACCTACGCCGCGCTCGGCTGGTTCTCGGGCCGGGGGCGCACCGACTGTCTCATGGCCGTCAGCCTGACGATGACCGGGCTCAACGCCGCGCTCGATTACTGGTTCGCGGTCGGTCTCGGCTGGGGCGCGCGGGGCGTCGCGGCGGGAACCCTGATCGCGGAGATTGCGGGATTCCTCCTGGCGGCCGGCTTCGCCGCGCGCATGATGGCGCGGCGTGGCGGCCTGCGCCTGCCGGCGGGCGCGGGAACCTTGTTCAGCATCGGGAAGATCCGCCGCACCGTCGCCGTCAACCGCGACATTTTTCTGCGCACGGTCCTGCTCGCCTTCTCCTTCGCGTGGTTCGTGCAGCGCGGCGGCGCTTTCGGCGACGCAACGCTGGCGGCGAACCAGACGCTGTTGCAGCTCTTCCTTTTCACCGGCCTGGCGCTCGACGGAACCGCCATCGCGGCCGAGGCCCTGGTCGGCCAGGCGATCGGCGCGCGCGACCGCGCGGCGGGTCTTGAGCGCTACCGCACCGCCGTGCGGCGCACCTTCGTCGTCGCAGGCTGCATCGCCGTCGCCTTCGCCGCCGCCTACGGCCTGTTCGGCGAGGCGATCATCGCGTTCCTGACGCCCGAAGGCGCGATTCGCGAGGCGGCGTCGCGCTATCTGCCCTGGGTCGCGGCGAGCCCGCTCGTCGTCGTCATCGGCTTTCAGCTCGACGGCGTCTTCGTCGGCGCAACGAGGGCGCGCGAGATGCGCGACAGCATGTTTCTCGCCGCGCCGGCTTTCATCCTGTCTTCGCTATGGCTCGCCGCACATTTCGGCAATCACGGGCTCTGGGCCGCGTTCACCGCCTATTTCCTCATTCGCGCCGCGACCCTGGGCCTTTACATGCCGCGCATCGCGCGCAGCTTCGCCGCCGCTTGACTCAGCGCGCGTCCGCGCCGACAGCCTCGCGCAGACGGGCGAAGCCGTCCGCAGCGAGATAACCCGGCAGTTCCCTCAGAATGCGGCGAACCAGCCCCGGCCCTTCATAAACGAGCGCGGTATAGAGCTGTATGAGCGAAGCGCCGGCGAGAATTTTCCGATATGCGTCCCGGGCGGAGAAAATCCCGCCGACGCCGATGAGAGGAACGGCGTCGCCGAGCGTCTGACGAAATTCCCGCAGAAGCGCGGTCGAAGGCCCGAAAAGAGGCGCGCCGGAAAGCCCGCCCGCCTCGCGCGCGCGAGGGCTTTTGAGGGCCTCGGGCCGGGCGATCGTCGTATTCGATACGATGAGTCCGTCGACCCCATAAGCACGCGCGCAGTCGGCTATGTCGGCCTTGTCCGCGTCCGTCAGATCGGGCGCGACTTTGAGAAACACCGGGGCGGGCGTCCTGAGGGCGTCGCGCGCGGCGAGCGTCTGGGCGAGCAGGCGCGCAAGCGCCGTCTTGCCCTGCAGCGCGCGCAGCCCCGGCGTGTTCGGCGAGGAGACGTTGACCGTGTAGAAATCGACGAGCCCCTCAAGGCGCTTTACGCCTTCGACGTAATCCCCGGCGCGGTCTTCGCTGTCCTTGTTGACGCCGAGATTGACGCCGACGACGCCGCGCCTCGGGCCGCGTCGCGCCCGGGCGGCGAGCCTTGCAGCGACCGCCTCCAGGCCGTCATTGTTGAAGCCGTAACGATTGACGACCGCCAGATCCTCCGTGAGCCGAAAGACGCGCGGGCGCGGGTTGCCCGGCTGCGGGCGCGGCGTCACAGCGCCGACCTCGACGAAGCCGAAGCCGAGATCGAGCATCGCGTCGGCCGCTTCGGCGTTCTTGTCGAATCCGGCGGCGAGTCCGAGCGGGTTCGAGAAACGCAGGCCCGCCACGCTGGTCTCAAGACGCGGATCGGCCGGAATATCGGGGCGCGGACCGAAGCCGGCGGCAAGCGCTCGCACGGTGAGCCGATGCGCGGTTTCGGGATCGAGAAGGCGCAGCGCCCGCGCGGCCGCGTCGGCGAGAAAGACGGGCGGCCTCACCGGCCGCTCCCTTCGTCGGCGAAGCGGAAGCCGCCTTCGGCGTCGCGCGCGAGCCGGCGCACGCGACGCACTGCGGCGACTGGCAGCGGGCCGTATAGATGAGGGAACTTTTCGCCGCGCTTCGGCGCGAGCTCCCAGCGCAATGGATGGGCGAGCCGGTCCGCGTCGACTTCAAGCGCCAAGAGGTTCTCTACATGGGCGTAATGACGTCGCGCGGTCTCCAGCGCCTGCGCTTCGGTCGAAAGATGCAGGAAGCCGTCGCGCCGATCGTCGGCGTTCCACGGAACCTCGCCGGAGTCCTGCGCGGTTGCCCAGTCTTCGGCGGCGATAAGGCGATAGAGAACGGTCGAAGCGGTCTCAGTCATGCCGCCTCGCTAAACCGCTGCGCGCGCGGCGGCAACCGGCGGGAGTAGCTAGGGATCAGGGATTAGAAAAAGGAACCGCGTCATCCCTGATCCTCTCTACGGCTGCGCATCGAGAAAGGCCGCTTCGGCGTCCGGCCCGACGGCGACGGCTTCGGAAAGCAAGCGGGCGCGCGCCTGCACGCCCGCATCGAACGCCGTTTGCGGGCGCCCCTCCATGGCCGCCGCGAGCGCTTCGAGCGCCGCGGGGCGCCATTCCGGCCGACCGCTCGCCAGCAGACGCAACGCGCACTCATAGGCGATGGCGATGTTGTCAGGCTCCAGCGCGCGGGCTTTCATGAATTCGCGAAACCCCTCCTCCGGATCAGCGCCGTAAACCGAGCCGCCGCCGCGCCGCGCCGTTTCAAGCCGCCAGGCGGCCGAAGTCGACCACGCCCACGGATTATCCGGGTCGAGCGCCAGCGCCCGGTCTATATGCCGGCGCGCCCGCCCGGGCAGCCCCAGAAAGAAGGCGCGCACCGGCGCCATGTTCGCGCCGCGCAAGGCGAGGCTGATTCCCGCCTGCAGATGGGCCTCGACATTGTCGGGATCGGCTTCGAGCGCCGCCTCGGCGTGATCGAGCGCGCGGCCGGCTAGCCGGCGGGCGCCTTTGCGATCTTCGTCGAAGTAGCCCGCGGCGTTGAGGGCGCGCGCGGCGAGCACGAGGTTGTCGGTCCCGCCGGCCGCGACCGCGCGCTTCGCCGCCGCCTCATAAGCGCCGGCGCGATAAAGCGCGTAAGCCTCGTCGTCAGGCGCGGCCTCAACAGCGCCCGAAGTCGCCGCAACAAGAAAGCAAACGCCGCAGGCGATCGCGCGAAACGCGTCCATGATCCCTCCCCTCGCCCCGTCGCCCTGAAAACGAATCGTAGCCGTCTTCGCCGCCGCAGCCAGTCAGAATCCCGTGAAGTCCTGTCAATATGGACTCGGGCGCCCAATCGCTTCTTACTGGCGCGCTATGAAGTGGGGACGCCTTCTCGCCGGACTGATCTTCGCCGCGTTGGTCTGGCTGGGCGTCCACGCCGCTGGCCAGCCGGAAAAGATCGTCTGGACCGCCGCGATCACTGCCCTCACCGCCTTCTGGTGGGTGACGGAGGCCCTGCCGATCCCGGCGACCTCGCTCGTTCCCTTCGCGCTGTTTCCGATGGCCGGCGTGCTCGATCAGAGCGAGGCGGCCTCGGCGCTGGGAAGCTATGTCATCCTGCTGCTGATGGCGTCGTTCATGCTCTCCAAGGCGCTGGAGCGATCCGGCGCGCATGAACGCCTTGCGCTCTACATGATCCGGATCGTGGGCTTTTCGGGCCGGCGGGTCGTTTTCGGATTCATGATCGCCTCGGCGCTGTTGTCGATGTGGATTTCGAACACTGCGACGACCCTGATGCTGTCGACGCTCGCGCTCGCCATCCTTGCGCGAACCGACGACGCAAGGCTCGCCGCGCCGCTGCTGCTGGGCATCGCCTATGCGGCCTCGCTCGGCGGGACCGGCACGCTGATCGGCACGCCGCCCAATCTCATCTTCGCAGACGCCTATCTCAAGGCGACCGGAGAGGAATTTCTGTTCGCGCGATGGATGGGGATCGGCATCCCCGTCGTCGCGCTGGGCGTGCCGGCGATGGCCTTGTGGCTGACGCGCAGCATGGGCGGCGTCAAAGCGCCGGCGCTACGCGAGCCGGGTCCCTGGCGAAAGGAGGAAGTGCGCACGCTGATCGTCTTCGCCGTCGCCATCCTGGCCTGGATCACCCGTTCGGCGCCCTTCGGCGGCTGGGCTGGATTGTTCGGAATCGAGGCGGCCGGCGATTCCACGGTGGCGACGCTCGCCGTCGTCGCCATGTTTCTCGTCCCGAACGGGCGCGGCGGCGCGCTGCTCGACTGGAAAAGCGCAAGCGACATTCCCTGGGGAATGCTGCTTCTGTTCGCCGGCGGCATCTGCATCGCCGCGGCCTTCCGCGCGAGCGGGCTGGACGCGGTGATCGGCGAGGGACTTCAGGGCCTTTCCGGCGCGCCGGTTTTCTTCATGATCCTCGGCCTGTGCCTGTCGGTGACGTTTCTGACCGAGATCACCTCGAACACGGCGACGGCGAACCTTCTTATGCCGCTGCTCGCAGCGGTGGCGGCGGGAACCGGCCTCGCGCCGGAGCTTTTGATGATTCCGGCGGCGATATCGGCGTCCTGCGCCTTCATGCTCCCTGTAGCGACCGCGCCCAACGCCATCGTCTACGCTACGGGGCGGGTTCCCATCGCGCGCATGGCGCGCGAAGGCGTCGCGCTCAATTTCATCGTCGCCCTCGTGGTCGCGAGCGTGTGTTGGACGATGCTGGGGCGTTGAAGCTCAGGCGCCCTCCGCCAACGAACCTAAGCGAAGGCCGCGGTCGCATCGGAAAAAGCTCTCTCAGGCCGCCTCCGCTGCGCGCGCGGCCTGCAAGGTGTCCGTATATTGCTGGAAGCCGACCGCCTTTCCGCCATTCAACCGCCATACATGCGTGAACTGAGCGTCGAGCTTCGCGCCCGTCTTCTTGTAAGTCCCGCGATAGCGGCCCAGCGCGACCACGACCTCCCCGGCATCGAGAAGCTCCTCCGCATCTGCAGAGAATCCGTCCCACTCCTCGCCCAGCCGCTTGAATACGCCCTTCAGCACCGCGTCAGGCCCCCTGTAGGGATTACCGTCCGCGTAGAGAAAATTCTCCGCTTCGTTCCAAACGATATCAGGACTCATCGCCCCGAGAACGGCCGGGATGTCGCCTTGCGCGAAGGCGCGATAGATACGCCGCACAACTTCCAGGTTTTCGCCTGCCATAACGCCTTCCTTTCACTCAGAATCTGTCCTTTCGCTTGCGGACCTCCGCGAATACGGCGACCGGGTCGGCGCCGGTCATGCCGAGAACGGCCTGAAGCTTCTCATCGCGCGCGCGCAGAAACGGATTGGTCGCGCGTTCGAGCGCCACGGTCGTCGGCACGGTCGGCAGCCCCTGCGCGCGCAGCCGGTCGACCGCGGCGGCGCGCTCGGCGAGCGCCCTGTTGTGCGGGTCGACCGTAAGCGCGAAGCGCGCGTTCGCCTGGGTGTACTCATGGGCGCAGTAAAGGCGCGTGTCTTCAGGCCAAGCGGCGATCTTCGAGAGCGAGTCCCACATCTGCGCCGGCGTTCCCTCGAACAGCCGCCCGCAGCCGATCGCGAAAATGGCGTCGCCGACGAAGGCCGCGCCGTCGTCCTCGAAATGATAGACGATGTGGCCGAGCGTGTGGCCCGGCGTGTCGTAGACCCGCGCCTTCGAGGCGCCGAGCGAGACAATGTCGCCCTCGCCGACCATGCGGTCGAGGCCCGGAATCTTCGCCGCTTCGGCCCGCGGGCCGATAATCTCGCAGCCCCATTTCTCCTTGAGCGCAAGATTGCCGCCCGCATGGTCGGGATGCCAATGGGTGTTGAGGATATGGGTGAGCCGCCAGCCCTCCTTCTCCAGCGCGGCGTTAATGGCGGCCGGGTCGGGCGTGTCGACCGCGGCGACGGCGCCGGTCTCCGCGTCCCGCGCGAGATAGCCGTAATTGTCCGAAAGGCAGGGAAACTGGCGGATTTCAATCGGCATCGATGCGGTTTCAGGTTTCGGGTTTGCGGTATTAGAGAACAGCGCGAAATTTCCTGCGCGCCCTGACGCCTAAAACCTAACACCGTAACCCCTTCATGCGCACCGACATTCTCGACCTGCACCGCTTCTATGAGAGCCCGCTCGGCGCGGCGGCGCGGGATTTCATCGCGGCGCGGCTCGCCGAGGCCTGGGGCGAGGCGGCGCGCCTGCGCGTGGCGGGCTTCGGCTATGCGAGTCCCTTTCTGAGCGCGTTCGACGCGGCCGAGCGCGTGCTGCATCTGGCGCCCGACGCGCAGGGCGCGATGCGCTGGCCGGCGGACGGGCGAAACCTGACCGCCCTCGTCGACGAGGCGTTCTGGCCGCTGCCGGACGTATCCATCGACCGGCTGCTGATCGTTCACGGGCTCGAAGAAGCCTCGGCGCCGCGCCGGCTGATGCGCGAGGCCTGGCGCGTGCTCGCCAATGGCGGGCGGGTCATCATCGTGGCGGCCCACCGCCGGGGGCTGTGGTCGATGGTTGAGACGACGCCTTTCGCCGCCGGCCGACCCTGGCTCAAGCGCCAGCTCGACGCGTTGCTCGCCGAGACCATGTTCCGCCCGCTCGCCTGGAGCGGCGCGCTCTACTTTCCGCCCTATGGCGCGCGGTTCCTTCTGCGGGCGGCGGCCGCATGGGAGCGAGCGGGCTCGCGCCTGTGGCCGGGGCTCAGCGGGGTGCTGATGGTCGAGGCCGCCAAGGAGCTCCTGGCGCCGGTCGGCCAGGTCCAGCGCGCCCGCCGCCTTGTCGCCGGACCGTTGCGGCCCCGACCCGCCCAGCCCGCCGCCTCGCGCGCGAAAGGCGCGCCTTGAAGCGCGCCGCGCCGCGCGGCTATACCCACGCGGTTTGCTTGACGGAAAGACGCATCTTATGGTCGCGCCGACGCCGCGCCCCGGCATTCTCGACATCGCGCCTTACGTTCCGGGCGGCGCGCATGCGCCGGGCGCGGGAAAAGTCTACAAGCTATCCTCGAACGAGTCCGCGTTGGGCCCCTCGCCCCGGGCCGTCGAGGCCTATAAGGCGGCGGCCGGGGCGCTCCATGAATATCCCGACGGCGCGGCGGGCGGCCTGCGCGCGGCCATCGGCGCGGCCTATAGCCTCGACCCGGCGCGGATCGTGTGCGGGGCGGGATCGGACGAGCTTCTCCAGCTTCTCGCGCGCGCCTATCTCGGGCCGGGCGACAGCGCCGTGCAGACGCAACACGGCTTTCTCGTCTACGCCATCGCGACGAAGGCCTGCGGGGCGGAAATCCGCTTCGCGCCGGAGCCGGCGCTCGTCGCAGACGTCGACGCGATCCTCGCGGCGGTGGACGAGTCGACCCGCATCGTCTTTCTCGCCAATCCGAACAACCCGACGGGAACCTATATCGCCGCGAGCGAGGTGCGCCGTCTGCGCGAGGCCCTGCGCGAGGACGTGCTGCTCGTCCTCGACGCAGCCTATGCGGAGTATATGGACGCGCCCGATTACGAGCCCGGCGCGGCGCTTGTCGACGAGGGCGACAATGTCGTCATGACGCGGACCTTTTCCAAGATCTACGGGCTCGCGAGCCTGCGCCTCGGCTGGGCCTATTGTCCGCCGGCGGTCGCCGACATTCTCAACCGCATTCGCGGACCGTTTAACGTCAGCGCGCCGGCGCTCGCGGCCGGCGCGGCGGCGGTCGCCGACAAGGCGTTCATTCGCCGCAATCGCGAGCACAACCGGCGCGAGCGCGACTGGCTCGCCCAGCAGCTCGGCGGGCTGGGCCTTTACTTCCAGCCGAGCGTCGCGAACTTCATCCTCGTGCGGTTCCCTGACGAGCCCGGCAGGACCGCAAAGGAAGTCGCCGCGCGCCTCAAGGCCGGCGGCGTGATCGCGCGCGAAATGGACGCCTACGGACTGCCGGACCGATTGCGGGTCTCCATCGGCCCCGCCGAGGCCAACCGCCGGTTCATCGCGCTTCTGTCGGAGATTTTCGCCCCATGACCGAGACGAGCGACGCCCTGAAATTCCGCCGCGCGGCCGTGATCGGGATCGGCCTCATCGGCGCGTCGCTCGCCCATGCGATGCGCGCCGGCGGCCTCGCCGAGCGCATCGCCGGCTTCGATCTCGACGCGGATGTCCGCGCGCGCGCCCTCTCTCTCGGCGTCGTCGACGAGACGGCGGAGAGCTTCGCCGAGGCCGTCAAGGGCGCCGATCTCGTCATTCTTTCGACGCCCGTGGGCGCGATCGACTCGCTGTGCGCGGAGGCGCACGCCCATGCCGAAAACGGCGCTCTCGTCGTCGACACCGGCTCGGTGAAAGGCGCGGTCGCCGAAGCTGCGCGCCGGGTGCGGCGGGAGGTTCTTTTCGTGCCCTGCCACCCGGTGGCGGGCACCGAGCAGTCCGGACCGGAAGCGGGCTTCGCGACGCTTTTCCGCCAGCGCTGGTGCATTCTCACCCCGCTCGATCGCACGGACGAGGCCTATCGCGCGGCGGTCGAAAAGGCTGCGGCGCTGTGGCGCGCCGTCGGCTCGCATGTGGAGGTCATGGACGCGGCGCATCACGATCTCGCGCTCGCGATCACGAGTCATCTGCCCCACCTCATCGCCTTCACCCTGGTCGGCGCGGCCGACGATCTCGAGTCGGTGGCCGAGGCCGAGATCGTCAAATACTCCGCAGGCGGCTTTCGCGACTTCACCCGCATCGCCGCCTCCGACCCGATCATGTGGCGCGACGTCTTCCTCCACAATCGCGAGGCGGTTCTGGAAGTGCTGGGCCGCTTCACCGAAGAGCTCGCGCTGCTCCAGCGGGCCATCCGCTGGGGCGACGGCGAGACTCTGAAGAAGGTCTTCACCCGCGGGCGCGCGATCCGGCGCGCCATCGTCGCGGCCGGCCAGGAGACCGACGCGCCGAATTTCGGCCGGGACAAGAAGGACGCATAGCGCGTCTGGAAGGCAGGCCTTGCGACGCCTACGCCTCTTCTTCCTCAAGCTTCACCGGGAAGCCCCAGAGGTTGTGGACGTGCCACAGGACGTCGTCGCGCGTCTTGGGATCGAGCTTGCGGCCGGCGTGCATCGTGTGCTTCAGGGTCAGCATGCGGTCGCCGTCGAGATCGGCGGAGACGACCTGAATGTTCGGCTCGTGCATGCCGAGATCGTACTGCGCGGCGAGGCGCGCGCGCAGCGCCCGGAAGCCGGACTCGTCGTGGATCGCCGAGACCTCCACATGGGTGTCTTCAGCGTCGTCCTCGACGGCGAAAAGCCGCATCTTCCGCATCACGTTGGGCGAGAGATATTGCAGAATGAAGCTTTCGTCGCGAAACTCCGCCCACGCTGTTTTTAGCGCCGAGCGCCAGTCCTTCGACCCGGCGATCTCGGGGAACCACTCGAGATCCTCTTCGGTCGGCTCCTCGCAGATGCGCCTGATGTCCTGCATCATGGAGAAGCCGAGCGCATACGGATTGATGCCGGAATAGCGCGGATCGTCGAATTCGGGCTGGAACACGACGGCCGAATGGGAGTGGAGAAACTCCATCATCGCGCCCTCGCCGATAAGGCCGCGATCGTAGAGCGCGTTCATGATGTAATGATGGACGAAGCTCGCGCAGCCTTCATTCATCACCTTGGTCTGCTTCTGGGGATAGAAATACTGCGCGATGTTGCGCACGATGCGCACCAGCTCGCGCTGCCAGGGCTTGAGAACCGGGCTCGCCTTCTCGATGAAATAGAGAAGATTCTCCTCCGGAAGCTTGATGTTCCGGACCTCCTGCTGGCGCTCTTCCTTGTCGTCTTCCGGCTCGTCCGTATTCGGCAGGGTGCGCCAGATGTCGTTGAAGGTCTTCTGCTCGTAGTCGGCGCGCGCGGCGGCTTTCGCCAGCTTGTCCGCCTCGGAAAGGCGCGGCGGACGGGCGTATCGGAAAACGCCCTGATCCATCAGCGCATGGGCGGAGTCGAGGATCGTCTCCACTTCGGCGGGGCCGTATTCGTCTTCGCATTTCGCGACGTACTTCTTGGCGAAGTCGAGATAGGAGAGAATGCCTTCTGCATCTGTCCACTGACGAAACAGATAATTGTTCTTGAAGAAGTGGTTGTGCCCGAAGCAGGCGTGCGCCATGACGAGCGTCTGCATCGTCATGGTGTTCTCCTCCATGAGATAGGAGATGCAGGGGCTCGAATTGATGACGATCTCGTAGGCGAGCCCCTGATAACCTTTCTGGTAGCGAATCTGGTCGCGCGCGAAGCGCTTGCCGAACGACCAGTGCTTGTACATCAACGGCATGCCGTGGCTCGAATAGGCGTCGAGCATCTGTTCCGACGAGATGATCTCGATCTGGTTCGGATAGACGTCGAGGCCGAGGTCGCCCAGCGCAATGTCCTCGATCGCGTCATAGGTCCGCTTCAGCCGATCGAAATCCCAGTCGGAGTCGGCGAAAAGAAGCCCAGGGTTGCGGGTCTCGACGCTCATGCGCCCCTCCCGGTCCGCATGCGCCAGGAACGGACTCTTCTCCGCCGACCGGGGCGGAGCCCCATCGCCGGGCGAGATCCGCCGGGGAGTCTTATGATCCGAATCGCGCTCACGCCGCCTCCCTCGAGTCCTTCGAGAACAGCTCGCGGAACACGGGGAAGATGTCCTGCGGGCGCGCGATGCGGGTCTGCGCGAAGTTGGGCCATTTCGGCGCGAAGGTGCGATAGGCCCGCCACAGCTCGGCGCCGGAATCGGCGTCGGAGAAGACCTCGAGCTCGCGCTCGTCTAGGATCTCGATATAGGCGTAATACTGGGAGATCGGCATGACGTCCTGGTCGAGTATCTCGACGCAGCGCTGGGCGTCGCCCGATTGCGTGAACCCGTCGGAGGCTTGCGCCACATAGATGTTCCACTCGCTCGCGGGGAAGCGTTCCTTCTGCACTTCCAGCATTTTTTCGAGCGCAGTCGACACCACGGTGCCGCCCGACTGGCGCGAATAGAAGAAAGTCTCCTCGTCCACCTCCTCGGCGTGGTGGGTGTGCCGGATGAACACCACCTCCACCCGCTCGTAGCGGCGCTTCAGGAACAGATAGAGCAGCATGTAGAAGCGTTTGGCGAGATCCTTCTCGCGCTCGCCCATGCTCCCGGAGACGTCCATCAGGCAGAACATGACGGCCGCAGTCGTCTCCACCGGCGTCGGCTCGAAGGCGTTGTAGCGCACGTCGAGCGGGTCGATGAACGGCGCCCAGCGGCGGCGGCGCTCCATTTCTTCAAGCTTCGCGATCAGCGCCTTTTTCTCGGCGATCTCTTCCTCGCTCGGGTCGAAGACGCGCTCGAGCTCGAACAGACGTTCCTTGAGCGCGTTCACCTCGCGCGTCGTGGGCCGCTTGAGGGCGAGCCGGCGGCCATGCGCGTTCCGCATGGTGCGGATGAGATTGAGATTGTTGGGCGAGCCGGCGACGGTGAAGCCGGCGCGCCGGTACGCGGTCGATCGGATCTCCTTGAGCGAGCGCTTGACGAGATTGGGCAGCTCCAGGTCCTCGAAGAAGATGTCGAGGAACTCCTCCTGCGTGAGCGTGAACTGGAATTCGTCCTCGCTGTCGCCGGAATCGGCGGCGTCCTTGCCGCGGCCCTTGCCGCCGCCCTTGGGCGGCTTCTTGATGCGGTCGCCGGTCGTGAACTCCTTGTTGCCGGGATGGACGATCTCGCGGCGGCCGGTCTCCGGGTCGAGACGAAAGCGCGGCTCGGCGGTCGATTTCGCGGGAATGGAGATTTTCTCGCCGCGATCGAGATCCGAGACCGAGCGGTCGCGCAGCGATTTCTGCACCGCCTCCTTGATCTGCGCGCGCGCGCGGCGCAGGAAGCGCTGGCGGTTGCCGAGCGACTTGCCTTTCGGATTCTTGCGCCGGTCGATGAAGTGGAACTTGTTCATAGGTTGCAGGCCGCAGTTCGCAGGTTGCAGAGATCGAAGACGCTGCACATAGCCTGCCCCTTGCAATCCGCGCTCTGCAACCTCCTTAGCCCGCCTTGTTCACGCGCATGTACCATTCGACGAGCCGGCGGACCTGACGCGGAGTGTAACCGCGCTCGACCATGCGCGAGACGAAATTCTCGTGCTTCTTCTCGGTCTCGGAGTCCTTCTTGGAGTCGAAGGAGATGACGGGCAGCAGGTCCTCGACCTGGCTGAACATGCGCTTTTCGATGACGTTGCGCAGCTTCTCGTAGGAGGTCCAGGCGGGGTTCCGGCCCTGATTGGCCGCCCGCGCGCGCAGGGTGAACTTCACGACCTCGTTGCGGAAGTCCTTCGGATTGGCGATGCCCGCCGGCTTTTCGATTTTCGACAGCTCCTGATCGAGCGTGGCGCGGTCGAGAAGCTGGCCCGTGTCCGGGTCCTTGTAGTCCTGGTCCTCGATCCAGGCGTCCGCATAGGCGATATACCGGTCGAAGAGATTCTGGCCGTATTCAGCGTAGCTTTCGAGATAGGCCTTCTGGATCTCCTTGCCGATGAATTCGGCGTAGCGGGCCGACAGCTCCGACTTGATGAAGTCGAGATATTTCTTCTCTTCCTCCTCGGGAAACTGCTCGCGCTTGATCGCCTGCTCGAGCACGTACATCATGTGCACCGGGTCGGCGGCGACCTCCTCGGTGTCGAAATTGAAGGTCTCGGAGAGCACCTTATAGGCGAAGCGGGTCGAGACGCCGTCCATGCCTTCGTCGATGCCGGCCGCGTCGCGATATTCCTGCAGCGATTTCGCCTTGGGATCGGTGTCCTTCAGCTTCTCGCCGTCATAAACCCGCAGCTTCGAGTAGAGCGTCGAGTTCTCGTGCTCCTTGAGGCGCGTGAGCACCGAGAAGCGCGCAAGCAGGTCGAGCGTCTCCGGCGCGCAGGGCGCGCTTGCGAGTTCGGAATTGCGCAGCAGCTTCTCGTAGATCTGGCGCTCCTCGGTGACCCGCAGGCAGTAAGGCACCTTGATGACGCAGATTCGGTCGAGGAAAGCCTCGTTGTTCTTGTTGTTGCGGAAGAGCTGCCATTCGGCCTCGTTCGAATGCGCCAGGATGACGCCCTGGAACGGAATGGGCCCGAGCGACTCGGTGCCGATATAGTTGCCTTCCTGGGTTGCGGTCAGCAGCGGGTGCAGCACCTTGATCGGCGCCTTGAACATCTCGACGAATTCGAGAAGCCCCTGGTTCGCCCGGCACAGCCCGCCCGAATAGGAATAGGCGTCGGGATCGGACTGGCTGAAATGCTCAAGCTTGCGGATGTCGACCTTGCCGGTGAGCGCCGAAATGTCCTGGTTGTTCTCGTCGCCCGGCTCGGTCTTGCAGATGGCGATCTGGCGCAGCTTCGAGGGGAACAGGCGCACCACCTCGAATTTCGAGATGTCGCCGCCGAACTCGTCGAGGCGCTTGACCGCCCACGGGCTCATCACGCCCTCAAGCCGGCGCCGGTCGACGCCGTATTTGTCCTCGAGCAGCGATTTGAGCTCCTCGGACTGGAACAGGCCGAGCGGGCTTTCGAAGACCGGCGAAATTTCGTCGCCCGCCTTGAGCACGTAGATCGGATTGAGCTCCATCAGCTCCTTCAGGCGTTCGGCGAGCGAGGACTTGCCGCCGCCGACCGGCCCGAGCAGATACAGGATCTGGCGCTTTTCCTCGAGGCCCTGAGCGGCGTGGCGAAAGTAGGACACGATCCGCTCGATCGTGTCCTCCATGCCGTAGAAGCCCTCAAACGCCTTGTAGCGGCGGATGGTGCGATTGAAGAAGATGCGCGACAGGCGCGGGTCCTTCGAGGTGTCCACGAGCTCCGGTTCGCCGATGGCGGCGATCATCCGCTCTGCCGGGGTCGCGTACATCATCGGATCGTCGCGCGCCGCGAGCAGATAGTCGCGCAGGCTCATGGCCTCCTGCTTCACGCGGGTGTAGCTCTCCGAAAAGAGATCGAACACGTCGAGATTTTCACCACCGGTCATTTGCGCTCACTCACCTCGTTTGAAGAGCCGGCCGGCCTTCCGGCCGGAACCGTTCTTCGTTTCGTCGCCGCCATGCGCCGCGCTGATGGCGCGGGCGCGCCAAGTCCGAAAAGTCAAAGCGCGCGCGACCTGCCGGCCAGCGCGCGCCCCCTTCGTCTCTTCTCCGGCCCGCGCCCCCAAGGCGGCGGAGCCGAAATCCCATATTCCGATCTTCTGCGTCGCCCTCACGGGTGTTCTGGCGTCCTGCGCGGCGGAAGCCGGCATACCCATGATGTGGTCTCGCCGCGCCAAGACGCAAGGCCCTTCCCGCATTCGTCGCGGCCCCGTGTCCGTCCAGTGATCCACGCTACGCGTCATCGAAACCCTGCGGCTGTTTCAGCGTCGCAATCGCTCCCGTGCGTCGTCTCCCGCTGTCTTCGGACCGGTTTCCCGCCGGTCTCTCCGCCGCCTTCCCCCTCGCCCCGCCCGCCTCGCCGGGCGGGCGCTTCCAAGGTTAACGGATGGGCTCTTAATATTCCGTCACTCGCGGGATATTGTAACAACAATAAGGCGGCGTTGCGACAGGCCCTTTGCGCCGTATGCGGCCCATCGCGCAAATGCGGCCCCTAAGCGGCTGATTGCGCGCCGGTTTCGCCTCGATGAAAAATTTCGCGCCGCAGGCTCGCGCAGGCGTGAAAGGTCTCGTGGGAAGGCGCGGCGCGCACGTCCGCGCTTTCCGGCTGATTCGAAACGCCGCGCGGGCGCCTCCCCTAAGGCCGCGTCGGCGCGCGCAAGCGCTAAAGCCCTTTAGGCCGCGAGAAGGACATACTATGTTGCCGGCGTGCAACGAACAGCCAGGCGCGGCCGCGCGGGCTGCGCGCCATCTCGGGAGAAACCCTCATGACTCTGCTGCTTGGACAGACCGTCCCTGACTTCACCCAAGACTCGACCCACGGCCCGATCCGCTTTCATGAATGGATCGGCGACAAGTGGGCGGTGCTTTTCAGCCATCCGAAGGACTTCACGCCGGTGTGCACGACCGAGCTCGGCGAGGTCGCGAAACTCCAGGAAGAGTGGGAGAAACGCAACGTCAAGGTGATCGCGCTTTCCGTGGATTCGGTCGAAGATCACAAGAAATGGATCGCCGACATTGAGGAAACCCAGAAGGCCGACATCTGGTATCCGATCCTCGGCGACCCGGACATGAAGGTCTCGAAGCTCTACGGCATGATCCACCCGGACGCGGCGGCGAACATCACCGTGCGCGCGGTGTTCGTGATCGACCCGAACAAGAAGCTGAGGCTCACCATCACCTATCCGCCCTCGACGGGACGGGACTTCCGCGAGATCCTGCGGGCGATCGACAGTCTTCAGCTTACGGATAATTACAAGGTGGCGACGCCGGTCAACTGGAAGGATGGCGACGATTGCATCATCGTGCCGAGTCTGACTGACAAGGCGGAAATGGAAAAGCTCTTTCCGAAGGGCTGGAAGGAGATCAAGCCTTATCTGCGCGTGACGCCGCAGCCGAACAGACAAGGTTAAGGCGGCAGGTCGCCGGACGCTTATCCAGGCGCGGCGCAACCTGCGCCCTGCCTGCTGTAACCTCTAGCGCGCCAGCGCCTCGTCGATCAGCTTCGCGGTGTTCGCCGTGCCGTAAATGCGGACGAACGGGCCCATGCGCGGGCCTTCCGGCTGGCCGAACAGGACCTCGTAAAGGCCCTTGAACCAGTCGCGGATGTTCTTCTCGAAGCCGTTCGCCTTGCCGGCGTCGAAGGCCGCAGTGTGATAGACCTCTTCCTCGGCGCCTTCGCCGATCTCCTTGAGGCGCGCCGACAGAGCGGCAAGAGCCGCGCGCTCCTGTTCGCTCGGCGCACGGTAAAGCTTTTTCGGCTTGACGAAATCCTCGTAATAGCGCGCCGCGTAGCCGATGAGCTTTTCCGCCGCCGCCAGCGCTTCGGGGCTGGCGTTCGGCCGGTATTTGGCGACGAAGCCGCGCAAAATTTCAGGATCGCCCGTTCCCGTCGCGTTGACGAGATTGAGCAGGAGCGCAAAGGAGACAGGCGATATATCCGTAGGCGGATCGCCTTCGTGAATGTGCCAGACCGGATTGTCGAGCGCGGCCGCCCCTTCCTGGGAAGGGTACTTCTGCAGCCAGGTCAGATATTCGTCGGCGACCTTCGGGATGACGTCGAAATAAAGCTTCTTGGCCGCCTTGGGATTGTGGAACATGTACAGCGACAGGCTCTCCGGCGAGGCGTAGGCGAGCCATTCCTCGATGGTGATGCCGTTGCCCTTGGTCTTCGAGATCTTCTTGCCGTTCTCGTCGAGAAAGAGCTGGTAGTTGAAGCCCGCCGGCGGTTCGCCGCCGAGGGCCCTGACGATGCGCGAGGAAAGCCTGACCGACTCGGTGAGGTCTTCCCCCGCCATCTCGTAATCGACGCCCAGAGCGAACCAGCGGCCAGCCCAGTCGGCTTTCCATTGCAGCTTGGCGCGCCCGCCGGTCACCGGCGTCTTGACCTTCGTTCCGTCCTCATCCTCGAAGAGGACTTCGCCGGCCTTGGGATCGATTTCGAGCATCGGCACGTAGAGAACGCGCCCCGACGACGGCGAGATCGGCAGGATCGGCGAATAAGTCGCGCGCCGCTCCTCGCCGAGGGTCGGCAGGATGATCTCCATCACCGCGTCGTATCGCTCAAGCACGCGTATGAGCGTCTCGTCGAACTTTCCCGACCGATAGCATTCCGTGGCGGACAGGAATTCGTACTCGAAGCCGAACTGGTCGAGGAACTTCCGCAGCATCGCGTTGTTGTGATGGGCGAAACTGGAGTGCTCCGCATCAAAGGGGTCCGGGACCGAGGTGAGCGGCATCTGAAGATGCTTTTCAAGCAGCGCCTGATTGGGAAGGTGCGGGGGAACTTTCCGCATCCCGTCCATGTCGTCGGAAAAGCACACGAGCCGCGACGGCCGGCCCGTCAGCGCCTCGAAGGCGCGCCGGACCATGGTGGTGCGCGCCACTTCCCCGAAGGTGCCGATATGAGGCGGGCCCGAGGGGCCATAACCCGTTTCGAAGACGACCGGCCGGTCCGCCGGGGCCTTCATGCGCTCCAGCCGTTTGACGAGCGCGCGCGCTTCCTGAAACGGCCAGGACCTGGCGGCGGAAAGATCGGCGGGCGAAAAGGCGCGGGACGACATGAGGTTGCAGGTTGCGGGTTGCAGGTTGTAGGCTGACAGGATGGCGGCGGTCGTTCATCCCATGCGAGGCCGCTACCTACCTTTTCCACCCTCCAACCTGCAACCTGTAACTCTCATGCCAGCCGAACGCGTCGCCGAACTCACCCCCCAGGAAGCGATCATCTATCTCATGGTGATGGCGTCCGCCTCCGACGGCCGGATCACCGACCGCGAGCTGAGGACCATAGGCCGCGTGGTGCGCTCCTTTCCGCTTTTCAGCGGGTCCGACGAATCAGGCCTTGTCGAGACTGCGGAATCCTGCGGCAGGCTGATGTCGTCGGAAGGCGGACTGCACAAGGTGCTCGCCGCGGCGGCCGCGGCGCTGCCTGATCATCTCGCGGAGACCGCCTATGCCGCCGTGGTGGACGTGATCACCGCCGATGAAGGGCTCGAGCTCACCGAGATCCGCGTGCTCGAACTCGTCCGCGACGCGCTCAAGGTCGACGACGCCGGCGCGAGCGCCATCGAGCACGCCGCGCGCGCCCGGCACATGACGATCAACGGCGCGTCGTAAGAGGCGCGATCGCCTCTCGAAAAGAAAAAGAACAGGTCCGCCTGGCCGGCGTCCCGGAGGAGCGGCCCAGGCCGCTTCGGATCATGGAAGGCGCATCGCCGCGCCGGAGAGCGACGGCCCACGCTCAGCGCGGCGCGAGCACCATCATCATCTGTCGGCCTTCGAGTTTGGGCGTCTGCTCGACCTTCGCGATTTCCTCGAACTCGGCCTGCACGCGCTGCAGAAGCTCGAGCCCGCGCTCCTGATGGGCCATTTCCCGGCCGCGGAAGCGCAAGGTCACCTTCACCTTGTCGCCCTCGCTGAAGAAGCGGCGGATGGCGCGCGTTTTGACCTCATAATCGTGCTGGTCGATATTCGGCCGCATCTTGATCTCTTTGATCTCGACGACCTTCTGCTTCTTCTTGGCTTCGGCCTTCTTCTTCTGCTGCTGGTATTTGAACTTGCCGTAATCGAGGATCTTGCAGACCGGCGGCTGCGAATTGGGCGACACCTCGACGAGATCGAGCCCCGCCTGAATGGCGATCTCAAGGGCTTCGCGGGTAGGCACGACGCCGCGCTTTTCGCCGGTTTCGTCGATCAGCAGCACCTGCGGGACGCGGATTTGGTCGTTGACCCGGGGGCCGTCGTTTTTCGGCGCGGCGGGAGCGATAGGTCTGCGGGCTATATGTCCATCTCCATCAGCAGCTTCGAACCGGAATAGGGCCGGATGACAGCGCGCGCCCTCCGGCGGACGAAGCCGTCCCCGGCGCGACGCGGCTGGCGATTTATAGTCAATTCCCCATCCCGATCAACCGACGCGTCATGAGACCGCCGCAGCGCGGGCGCTGCGTTCGTCGGGTACGAGACCCATGCTCTTCAGGGTGCGCCATACGAAGTCGGGATCGGCGTCGGCGAGGCTGTCGCGGGCGTTGATAAGCACGACGTCGCGGCCTTCGCAGGCCGGCGCCGGCTGGCCCGGCTTGCGGATCAACACGCCGGCGCAGCCCACGCTCATGGCGAGGTGGGCTTCTTCGGCGTGATCGGTGACGAAGAAGCAGGCCTCATGGGCGAGCGCGGCGAGCTGGAGGTGGTCGGTCTTGCCGGACAGGTCCACCACTTCCGGCGCCTCATGGGCGACGGCGTCTCCGAAAGCGTGCAGATCCTTGCCGCCGGCCAGCACCGGCATGACATGGGCGCGCGCCATGATGCGCGCAAGTTTTGCGTAATTGGGCGCCGGCCAGCGCAGCGCCTCGTTCAGCCCCGGCAGCAGCAGCCCGAACGCGCCCGAGACGCCGAACCAGGAGGGCTGCATGTTGGCCGCATCCTTGCGCGCGGCGTGCGCCCAGGCGCAGTCCGGCAGGCGCGCGGCCGGCTGAAACCCGGCGCCGGCGTAAAGCGGGGCCAGGTCGGGCAGCGACGGCGCGCGCGTCCCCTCGCCCCGGCGCGGGCGCGCCGGCGGCTCAGCCGACAGCCATTTCGGGCGGAATGGACCCATCGCGGCGTGGAGACGGCGCGCGTCCTCGTCGGCGGAAAGGTCGTACACCCGCGCGAACTTCGCATTCTTGAGCTGACGGATGAAAGCCTTTCGCGTCTCGGGATCGCGAAAGTCGGGCACGGCCGCCACCTGGTCGAAATAGGGCGCGGCGCGGGCGAGCCTTTGCAGGCCGCCTTTGGTCAGCAGGCTGATCTTCGCCTTGCGGTGGGCGTTGCGGATCGCCTCGAACGCCGGCTCGGCGGCGACGAAGGCGGCCAGCCCGCCGGTCTCGATGACGAGGATATGCTCCGCTCTACGCCCGAACATGCGTCCTCCCTCTTACGCCGGTCCGGCCGGCGCCGCGGCGCGGCGCGCAAGAAGCGCGCGATAGGCCTCGAGCGTCGCCGCGCACATGGCGGCGGTCGAGAATTTCTCCGCGACGCGCGCGCGCGCCGTCGCGCCCATTCTTGCGCGCGCCGGCGCAGGCATGGCGGCGATCTCGCGGATCGCGTCGGCGAGCGCTTCGGGATCGTTCGGCGGGACCAGAACGCCGGTCTCGCCGTCGATCACGGTCTCGCGCGCGCCGCCATGGTCGGCCGCGATCACCGGCCGCGCCATGGCGCCGGCTTCCACGGCCGTGCGTCCGAAGGCTTCCGGACGCAGCGACGGCGCCAGCACGACGTCGGCGAGCGCGTACGCCGCGGGCATGTCGGCGCAGTGGCCGACAAAATGAACCATGGAGCGCACCCCACGCTTTTCGCATTCCGCGCGCAGACGGGCTGCGTAATCGCCTCGCCCCTGCGCGCCCCCCGCGAAAATTAGCTGCAAAACCGGCTGATTTCCAGCATCGCGGCTTGACGGTTCGTTAACCACCATCCGCGCCAGCGCCGCGATCGCCGTCTCATGGCCCTTCCAGGGGGTGAGGCGCGCGGGCAGCAGCAGCGCGAACATGGCCGCGCGCGCCGGCAGCCCCCAGGCGCGGCGCAGCGCCTCGACCCGCTCAGGCGAAACCCCTGCCGGATCGAAATGATCGAGATCGGCCCCGCGCGGAATCACCGCAAGGCGGCCGGGCGGCAGATCGTACTGGGCGCGGATCGCCGCGGCGGTGAAGGCGGAGTTCGCAATCACCAGATCGGCGCGGACCATCGCCGAATTGTAGAACCGCTTGAGCGGGCCGTTCGCCCGATAGGCCCCATGATAGGTCGTGACGAAGGGAATCCCGGCCGCGCGCGCCGCCCACAGGGCGCTCCAGGCCGGGGCGCGCGAGCGCGCATGAACGAGGTCCACGCCCTCGCGCCGGACCAGGTCGAGCAGCCTGGCGCGATTGGCCCAGATGGTCAGCGGGTTCTTGGAATGGACCGGCATGGACACGACGCGCCCGCCGGCGGCCTCGATCTCGCCGGCGAGGCGCCCGCCGCGGCTCGCCGTCAGCGCCCGCCCGCCCGCCTCCACGATCGCGCGGGCGATCTCGAGCGTCGTGCGCTCGGCGCCGCCGGCGTCGAGCGCCGGGATCACCTGCAGGACGGTCGCCGCAAATCCCGCCAACTCTTGTCTCCTTCCCGTCAGGCGCGTCGGTCAGCTTCAGGCGGCGCGTGGCAGACCGCCTCGATATTGTGCCCGTCCGGGTCGAGCACGAAAGCGCCGTAATAATGCTCGTGATAATGCGGGCGCAGACCAGGCGCGCCGTTGTCGCGCCCGCCGGCCTTGAGCGCGGCTTCGTAAAAGGCGTCGACCGCGGCGCGATCCCTGGCCCTGAACGCGACATGCAGCTTCGGCGAAGGCTTGCCCGAACCGTCGATCCAGAATTCCGGCTTGGGCGGCGCGCCGAATCCGCCGACGCTGATTCCGCCCGTGTGCTCTTTCGGGACCTCGAAGAGAAAACGATAGCCGAGCGGGGCGAGGGCCTTCTCATAGAAAGCCTTCGACTTCTGATAGTCAGCGACGCTGAGGCCGACATGGTCGAGCATTCGGTTTCTCCTTCCTGGCGCGCCTTTGCGCGGCGCAAGGTTTTCATCATGCGCCGCGACTGATAGCACAAAGCCTTCGGCAAATCCGGCGGGGAGGCGACGTGAGCATGATCGCCGCACGGCACATGGACGGCCCCAAGGGCAGGCTCGCCTATGAGCGCGTCGAGGGCGCTGGGCCTGGCGTCGTCTGGCTCGGCGGCTTTCGTTCCGACATGACGGGAACCAAGGCGAGCTTTCTCGCCGACTGGGCGCGCCGGCGCGAGCGCACCTATGTGCGCTTCGATTATTCCGGACACGGCGCGTCGGACGGCGCGTTCGAGGACGGCTGCATCTCCGACTGGACGGCGGACGCCCTCGCCGTCCTCGACGGGCTGACTGCGGGGCCGCAGATCCTTGTCGGCTCGTCAATGGGCGGGTGGATCGCGACGCTGCTCGCGCGGGCGCGGCCCGAGCGCCTCGCCGGGCTCGTCTATATCGCCCCGGCGCCGGACTTCACCGAAGAGCTGTTCTGGAACAGCCTCGATGAAGACGACCGCGCGCGGCTCGAACGGGAAGGCAGGCTGGAGCTTCCGTCCGACTACGCGCCCGAGCCGGACGTTGTCACCTGGAAGCTGATCGAGGACGGCCGGCGCAATCGCGTCCTCGGCGCGCCTATCGATCTCGCCGTTCCCGTGCGCATCCTACAGGGCATGAAGGACACGGACGTTCCCTGGCGCCACGCCATGCGCCTCGCCGAGACGATCCGCTCTCCGGATCTCCTCGTCACCTTGACCGGAGACGGCGACCATCGGCTGTCGACGCCGGCCGACCTCGCGCGTCTGGCCGCGTCAGTCGAATCGATCGGATAGGCGCCGGCGCCGTTCGCCGCCGGCGCGCCTCGCTTCGTCGCAAAAAGGGCCGCGGCGTGGTTGCGACATTTGTAGCGCCATGCTACAGACGTCGCATCACAAGAGGCGGTCCCGCCGTCCGCTCAGGAAAACAGTCTGCGACACACGGGGAGAGAGAAACGATGCGCCCCGCAACCCCGCAAGACGGCCACGTCCAGCCGACGCGGCCGGAGCTGGAAATTCTCAAGCTGCTATGGCGGCGCAAGGCGCTCACCGCGCGCGCCGTCGCCGACGAGCTCGCCGAACCGCTCGGCTGGTCCTACTCCACTTTGCGCACGGTGCTCGAGCGGATGGTGGACAAGGGGCTCCTGACGCGCCGGCCGGCCGACGGCGCCAATGTCTACGCCGCCGCGATCGGCAAGGTGGCGCTCCTTGGACGGATGATTCAGGACTTCTCGAGCCGCGTGCTCGAGCTCGACGCGGCGCCGTCCGCCGTTTACTTCGCCCAATCGAAACTGCTCACCGAGGATGAACTCGAAGAGCTCGAAAAAATGCTGCGCGACGGACAAGCCCGCGACGGGGAGACCAGAAAATGACCGGCTTCGAGATGGAACCCGCAATCCTCTGCCTGCTGGCGTCGCTGCTTTGGGCGCCGATCGTTTACGCCGCCGCGACGCGACTCGACGGGGGTCGGCCGCTCACGAACTCGGAAACGCTCTGGCTCGGCGCGCTGCTTCTCGCCGCCGCGCCGACACTGATCGCGCCGGCGCTCGCCGCGGCCGGCGTATCGTTGCGCCCGGCGGCGGCCGCGATTGAAACAGCCGCGGAAGCGACCCTCGGCGCCCTGTCCGCGCCCGCAATGCAGGAAGCCTCCGCCGTTCCCGTCGACGCCGCGCCGGCGCCGGGCGCGGCCGAGAGAGCCCTTGTGCTGGCGACCACCGGCGAGCCCGCGCTCGCCGCCGCGCCCGAAAAGAACGGCCCGCCGGCCGGCGCCGATCTTGACGCCGCGACCGTCTTGCGCGCGGCCTGGTTGATCTACGCCTACGGGCTTTTCCTCTTCTTCGGCCTCTGGGCGGCGCGCGCGCTCGTCTTCGCGGCGTCCCTGCGCCGCGCGCGCCCGCTGGCGGACCCCGGCCTCGCCTTCGCGCTCGAAGACTGGCGCCGGCGGCTCGGCGTCGCCGGGCCGGCGCGCCTGAAACAGACCGAGGCCGTTTCCTCCGTATGCGTCTATGGTCTCTTCAGACCCGCGATCCTCATTCCCGCCGATATCGAAACGCGGATGCGTCGCGAGGACGTCGTGATGATGTGCGCGCACGAACTCGCTCATATCCGGCGCGGCGACGGTTTTCTGTTCGCGGCGCTGCGCGCGGCGCGCCTGTTCTTCTGGTTCAATCCGTTCGTGGCGCGCATCGCGGCGCGCGCCGAGCTCGCCGCCGAGCAGAGCGCGGACGCGCTGGTGCTCGAGCGCGGCGCGGACCGGCGCGCCTATGCAGCCTGCTTCGTAGAGAGCCTGCGCTTCGCCGCCGAACGCGCGCGCAGCGCGCGGGCGCTCGCCCTCGCCTTCACGCCGTTCGACCGTCGCAGCCGCAGGATGCGCCTCGACGCCATTCTGTCAGGCGCCCCGGACTCCGACCGGCCGCGCGGGCGTCTGGCCGCGCTCGGCGCGGGCCTCGCCGCCGGCGCGCTCGCCTTCGCGCAAGCCGCCTTCGCCGTCGCGCCGGACCGCCAGCCCGGCGCGACGGTCAGCCTTGAGCGCCTGCCGGTCAACGGACCGATTACGCTCGACTTCGCCGTCAGCTTCACCGACGGACTCGGCCGCGCGCGCCGCGTTCATCAGGGCGTCGACATCAGGGCGCCGCGCGGCGCGCCCGTGACCGCGCCCGCTGACGGCGTGATCGTCGCCGCGACCGACGTTTATGAAGACAAGCCCGCCTGGGGGAAGGTCGTCGTCATCGATCACGGCAACGGGCTCGTCACGCGCTACGCCCATCTCGACAGCTACGCCGTGCGCAAGGGCGACCGCGTGAAGGCGGGCCAGACGATCGCCCGGGTCGGCGCCACTGGCGACGTCGCCGGTCCGCATCTGCATTTCGAAACGCTCATCGACGGGACGCGCGTCGATCCCCTGAGCCTCGTCGCCGCCGGAGGCCCGGCGCCGGCGCCGGAACCCGAAGCCGCGCCGGCTCCGGCGACCGAACCGGCTCCGGCCCCGCGCGCGCCCGAAGCGCCCAGGAATGCGCCCCCGGCTTGGCCCGAGTTGTCGTCCGATCTCGACGGCGAAGCCGTACGCGCCTTCGTCTTCAGCGACGAAGACGGCGAGGAAAGCCTCAAGATCGAGCGCGGAAAGTTCATATACAAATCGAAGGACGGCGAGAAAACCGTCATCGACCTCGACGGCGAGCTCGCCGAAGAAGAACGCGCCAAACTGGACAAGGCGCTTGAAAAGATGCGCGCGCAAATGCGCAGGGCGCGCGAAGCTCACGCCGAAGCCATGGAGCGCCACAGGCGCGCGATGGAGGAGCGTCGCGAGAACGGCTTGTCGACATTCTCCTTCGATTTCGATGGCGACTGGTTCGCCTTCGACGCAAAGACACTCGATTTCGCCGGCGAATGGGCGGACGAATGGCGCGAAAACATGGAGCGCGCCCGGGAAGAGGTCGAACGCGCCCGCGAGCGGGCGCTTGAGCAGGCTGAACGGGCGCGCGAGCGGGCGCTGGCGATCGCCGAAGCGCATCGGCTGCGGGCGGAAATCGACGAGATCGAGCTTCTCCAGGCGCGCGAAAAAGCGCTCAGGGAAGCCGAAGAGCGCCTCAAGGAGGAGCGCAAGGCGATCGAACGCGAGCGTCGCCGGATCGAACGCGAACGCGCGCGCGGCGATCGAGACGGAAAAGGCGACGGCGCCTCTTGACGGGTCGCCGCAGGTCCGGAAGGACGCGCCGCGTCCTATGTGCCGGCCGGCGCGTCTCCAGTCTTCCCCGCCTTCGGCGCGAAATGCGCCGCTTCATAGCGCCGCACATCGCGCTTGAGTTCGGGCAGCAGCAGGTAAAGCGCGATGATGTTTGGGATGCACATGCCGAACAGCATCGAGTCGATGAAGCTGATGATCGACGACAGATGAATCGCCGCGCCGGTCGACAGCAGCGCACACAAGGTCAGCTTGAACGTCACGTCGACGGCTCGCGTCGCGCCGAACAGATAGGCCGCGGCCTGCGCGCCGTAATAGGCCCAGGCTATAAGCGTCGAGAAGGCGAACAGAATGACAGAGACGAGCAGAACGTAAGGATACCAGGAGAAAGCTGAGCCGAACGCCGCCGAGGTGATCTCGATGCCGACGATCTCGGATCGCGGCACGTAGAGATAAGGCTCATGCGCGCCGGTCATGATGATGACGAGCGCCGTGGTCGCGCAGACGACGACGGTGTCGATGAACGGTTCGAGCAGCGCTACATAACCTTCCGTCAGCGGCTCTTTCGTGCGCACCGCCGCGTGCGCGATGGCGGCAGAGCCGACGCCGGCCTCGCTCGAATAAGTCGCGCGCTGCACGCCGTTGACGAGCGCGCCGACGATCCCGCCGCCAGCGGCTTCGAGCCCGAAAGCGCCCTTGAAGATCGCGGCGACGGCCGCCGGCGCGGCGTCGATATTGAGAAGGATGATGAGCCAGCCCGCGGCCAGATAGAGTGCGCCCATGAAAGGCACCAGCACGCGCGTCACTCGCGCGATGTTCCGTATGCCGCCGAGAATGACGACGGCGACCAGGGCCGAGACGATCACGCCATAGGCGAGCGGCGCCGTGACGCCCGTCACGTTGGAGAGCTGCGCGTAGCTCTGGTTGACCTGAAAGACGCTCACCGAAGCGCCGATGGTCATTATGGCGAAGAAAACCGCGGCGAACTTGCCGAGAGTCTTGAGCCCGCGGCGGGAGAACACGGCTTCGATATAGAACATCGGCCCGCCGATAACGGTTCCGTCAGGCTTCGTGCGGCGGTATTTCACCGCCAGCGCGCATTCGGCGAATTTCGACGTCATGCCGAGAAAGCCCGCGACGATCATCCAGAAGACGGCGCCGGGCCCGCCGAGCGCGATCGCCACCGGAACCGACGCGATGTTGCCGAGCCCCACCGTGCCCGAGAGCGCCGAGCTCAGCGCTTCGAAATGGGAAATCTCCCCGTCGCCTTCGTGCCTTGCGCGACGGCGAACGACGAGCCTCAACGCATGGGCGAAGCCGCGCAGGTTGATGAAGCGGAAATAGAACGTGAAAACCGTCGCGGCGACGATGAGCCAGACGACGACGAGCGGAAGATCCACCTCGCCGATACGGATCGAGTAGAAGATCACGGCGCTCGCCGCATCGCTCACCGGCGCGGCGGCGTCGTTGATTCGCTCTGCAAGCCCGCCCTGCGCGTCGCTTTGCATCATAACGCCTCCTGGCTTGCGTCAAAGGCTCTTACCGCGCCGATCTGAAGACGATTCACCATCACGCCATCGAAGAAAAGCCGTTGACCCCGCGATCGGGTTCGCCATAGGCTTTCAAACGAACGGGCGGCGCGCGACTGGCGGTGGCGCGCCGTCGTCGTTACGGGCTGCGGCTTTCGTACGAAAGCCCCACAAGGTCGCCGGCACTCTCCCCCGCCGGCGGCGAAAGGGCGGCGCCGTTTCGCTGCGGCGCCGCCCGCCGACGCCCTGGTTCTCAGGTCATCCAAGCGAACGCGGCGCTGGAAATTGCGCGCCGGGATCAATGCGCGGCCGCGCCCGCCGCTCCTGCGGCTTCCACGATCGGCGCGAAGAACACCGCGTTCATGAACAGCTTGTCCGCGCCGAGAAAAGTCGCGCGGAAGGACGTATCGTCCGTGAACAGAACGATAGCTCCAGCGCCCAGGCGATCGGCAGCGAGCATTGGCGTTCCCGCGATCTCGCCGACACGACGCTCGGACGCATAGCCTGACAGGAGCGGCGCTTGCGTATAGCGCGCGACCGTCGCGTAAGGATTTTTCGGAGTCGCCAGCACATGAGCGCCGGTCTTCATGGTCGCGATGGCGCGGTCGGCGTAGCCGAAGCCAAGCGGGTGCGTGATGTCGAGATCGCTTTCGAACAGCGCCCCGCCGATGACATGCTCGGCGTCTTTCACCGTTTTTTCGGCGTAATCGAGGCGCTCTTCGCCCGCCGGGATTTCCTCGGCCGGTTTTTCGCGCGCCGCATCCGCCAGAAAGGCGCCTTGCGCCCAGACCGCGGCGTCGGCCGTCGCGATCAGCACGCCGCCGGCGCGAACCCATGTTTTCACGGTCTCCGCGTCCTTGTCGTCCAGACGCGCGCCGCGTCCGCCCGGCAGAATGATATGGGTGTAATCGGAAAGTTTCAGCCCGCCGAGGTCGTTCTTGCGCCGCATGACGACCGGAATCTTCATGCGCCAGTCGAGCAGGTGCCAGATCTGGCCGGCGCTGTAGCGCGAGACCCCGTCGTCGAACAGGAGCAGGATTTTCGGTTTTTTGAGCGAGCGTACGCTGCGGCTCGCGCCGAGATCGCCGACGCCCGGCGCGGCGTTTCCGCTGTCCAGCGGAAAAATGTCGACCCCGTCCTCGCGCGCCACGCGCGCGGCGATCTGCGCGATGCGCTCGCGCGAAACCGTCTGCCCCGCGAAGGGAACGAAGATCGCCCCGCGGCGGAATTCGCGCGGCGCGCCGTCGATCGCGAGCGTCTTCGGCGCGGCCAGCACGCGCGCGATCACGTCCTCGCTCAGAAAGCGATGAAGCGCGCGCGGCGCGTAATAGTCCTCCCAGTCGAAGATATATCCGTAGCGCGCCTCGCCGGGGGCGGGCTTGGCGTAGCCGGCGCCGCGGGCGCGCTCGCCGAGCAGGGAAGCGTTGTAGCGCATGCCGTCGAGCGGGGCGTAATCGAGATCGTAGGCGAGCGGCATCGTCCACCCCGAGACGTCGTAAAAGACGTTCTCTTCGAACTCGGTCACGCGATCGAACAGCGCGCGGATGAAGCGGTGCTGCGGCTGATCGAGCGGCACGACGACGCTCGCTCCAGCGCGGAAGTCGCGCCCGCCCGCCGCGACGTCGCGGGCGAGCCGGTAGGCGGCGACGTCGTGGCGCGCGAGCAGCTTCAGAAAATGATCGAGGCGCGCCTCGTCGCCGGCGGTCGTGAAGACATAGGCCTTGACCGGATGGGCGCGCGCTTCGCGCGGCGCGCCGGCGAAGAACGCGCGCTGATAGGCGCGCAGCGCCGCGCGATGCCGTCGCGCGCCTTCAATCGTCGAAAGCGACATGTTAAAGTGGATGCGGATGTTCTGCGCATAGGTGCGCAGGCCGTTATCGGTATCGATGCGCCCGCCGCGCGCGGCCGCCGCTTCGAACAGGATTCCCACGGCCCCATTGACCTGCGGATAAGTCGAACCTTTGCCGACATAGAAATTGTCGAAGCCCTCCTCGGAGGCGTAAAGCTCGCCCGCCGCGTCGAGCCGGCCGCGGTACTCCTCTGCGAAGGCTGAGGCGAGTTCGCGCGCTCTCTCCGGGATGAGCGGGTTCACCCGGCGCGGTTCGCCCGGATGGAAATAATAGGTGCTGTTCGAGCCCATTTCATGGAAGTCGCCGACGACGTTCGGCTTCCATTCATGCCACTTGCCGATCCATGACTGGCTCTCTGGCTGCGTCTGGAGCATCCAGTCGCGGTTGAGGTCGAACCAGTAATGATTCGTGCGCGCCTCGATCCACAGATTGTGTTGGGCGTGCGCAGGATCCGTGACCGGCGTCTCGCTCAGAAAGGTGTAGACGTGATTGACCCGGCGCGAGTGGCCGTCCGGATTGAAGATCGCGACCATCAGCACGACCGTATCGCGCAACGTCTCTTCGATCGCCTCGCCCTGCGCGGCGGCGAGGTGATAGAGCGTCGGGATGGCGGCGTCCATGCCGGAGGATTCCGCGCCGTGCACGCCGTAATGCAGCCAGACGACGGCGGGACCGTCCGTATCCGGCGCATCTGGGGCGAGCCGGGCGATGTGCGCGGCGCGAATGTCATCGAGCCGCTCATGATTTTCCGGCGCGGTGATCGTGAGGAACAGGATCGGCCGGCCTTCGTGCGAAAAGCCGACTGTCTCGGCCGCGATGCGCGGCGACTGGCGAGCGAGCGCGCGCATATAGGCGACCATCATGTCGTGCCGCACCGGCTTGTCGCCGAGGCCATGGCCGAAAAATTCGTCAGGCGTCGGAATCGCCGGATCGTAGTACGCGCCTGGCGCGCGATAATAATCGATCGGCTCGGCCAGCGCCGGAAAGTGGAACAGGATGAGCGCGACGGCGACGATAGCGGCGGCGACAGGGCGCATGCGGCGTTTCTCCTCCGGGACGATGGGACGGCATGATGCGGGGTTCGGGGGCGATCCTAACGGCGCGCCGCGCGATGTCACGTCCGAAAAACCGCCAGTCGCCGCGCCGATCACAACCCTTTGAGCGCCTGATCGAGATCGGCGCGCAGGTCCTCGACGTCCTCGACGCCCACCGACAGGCGCACCAGCGAATCGTCGACGCCCAGTTCAGCCCGGCGCGCGGCCGGCACCGAAGCGTGAGTCATCAGCCCCGGATGCTCGATCAGGCTTTCGACGCCGCCCAGCGACTCGGCGAGCGTGAAGAGCGAGACCCGTTCGAGCATGGTCCGCGCGGCCTCGAGCCCGCCCTTGAGCCAGATCGTCACCATGCCGCCGAAGGCGTCCATCTGGCGGCGCGCGACGGCATGGCCGGGATGGCTTTCAAGGCCCGGATAGGCGACGCGCGCGACAGCGGGATGGGCCTCCAGCCACGCAGCGAGGCTGAGCGCGTTCGCGCAATGGCGTTCGAGCCGCAACGCGAGGGTCTTCAGCCCGCGCAGCGCCAGAAACGAATCGAACGGCCCCTGAATCGCGCCGACCGAGTTCTGGAGAAAGGCGAGGCGTTCCGCGAGCGAATTATCTTTCGCCACAAGCGCGCCGCCCACCACGTCGGAATGGCCGGCGATATATTTCGTCGCCGAATGCATCACGATATCGGCGCCGAGATCGAGCGGCCGCTGACAATAGGGCGAGGCGAAAGTGTTATCGCAACCGACGAGAAGTCCGTGCTTCTTGGCGATTCTCGAAACCGCCTCGATGTCGACGATCTTCAGCATCGGATTGGTGGGCGTCTCGATCCAGACCAGTTTCGTTTCGGGGCGAACGGCCGCGTCGAGCGCTTCCGGCTTCGACAGATCGACATAGGACACCGAAAGCGCGGCGGAGTCCTTGCGCACCCGTTCGAACAACCGGTAGGTGCCGCCGTAAACGTCGTCCATGGCGACCACATGCGCGCCCGCCGGGAACAGCTCCAGCATGGTCGAGATCGCCGCCATGCCGGAGGCGAAGGCGAAGCCGCGGGCTCCGTTCTCGAGATCGGCGAGGCAGCGCTCGTAGGCGAAGCGCGTCGGGTTTGCGCCGCGGGCGTAGACGAACCCCTTGTGCACGCCGGGGCTTTCCTGGGCGTAGGTCGAGGTCTGGTAGATCGGCTGCATGACCGCGCCGGTGAGCGGATCGGGCTCCTGGCCGGCGTGGATCGCGCGGGTCGCGAAGGCGGGGCGGTTTTTCTGTTCGGTCATGAGCGGGTTCGCGGGCTGTCCGGGCAAGGAAAGGCTCGCGCTGTGCTATCGCACTTTCCGGCCTTTCCCAAGGGGCGGCCGGCGAAAGCCCCATAGGCCGCCGCGCGAAACCGCGCTAAAGCCTCGCCATGACCGGCGGAAAGGACGAAATGGCGCCGCGCATCCTGCCGGCCGAAGTCGACTGGGAAGACGGCGCGCCGCGGGCGCGCGCCTTTGGCGACGTCTATTTCTCCGGACACGGACCGGCCGAAGCCGCGCATGTTTTCATGAACGGGAACGACCTTCCCCGGCGCTTCGCGAAAGGGGGGCGTTTCGCCATCGGCGAGCTCGGCTTCGGATCGGGACTCAACGTTCTGATGAGCTGGGCGCTGTGGCGCGAGACGGATAAGCCCGCCGGCGCGCGGCTGCGGGTTTTCTCCGTCGAAGCCTGGCCTCTGTCGGCGCAGGACATGGCGCGCGCGCACGCGGCCTGGCCTGCGCTCGCCGAGCTGTCGGCGCGCCTGCGCGCGCTTCTGCCGCCGCCGGTCGCGGGCTTTCACCGTCTCGATCTCGACGGGGACGTCGCGCTGACCCTGGCATACGGCGAGGCCGGCGCGATGCTCGCGCGCGCCGAGGGCGAAATCGACGCCTGGTTTTTCGACGGCTTCGCCCCGTCGAAAAATCCCGAGATGTGGCGCGCGGCGCTGTTTCGCGAGGCCGCGCGCCTGTCGAAGCCGGGCGCGACATTCGCCACCTTCACCGTCGCCGGCGCCGTGCGGCGCCGTCTCGCCGAAGCGGGCTTCGCTCACGAAAAACGCCCTGGTTTCGGGCGCAAGAAAGAAATGCTGGCGGGTCGGCTCGACGCGCCGACCGTCGCGCGTTCGAAGCGCGCGCCATGGTTTCAGTCCGTAAACGGCGCCAGGCTCGATCCGGGCGCGCGCGTCGCCGTCATCGGCGGCGGAATCGCCGGGGCGAGCATGGCGCGCGCCGCGCAGCGGGCGGGACTGGTCCCCGTGATCTTCGAGGCCGAGGCGCTGGCCGCCGGCGCCTCGGGCAATCCTGCAGGACTTGTCATGCCGCGGCTCGACCTCGACGCCGGCCCGGCGGCGCGATTTTTCCTCGCCGCCTATCTTTATGCAATTCGTGTGCTGAATGACTTGGCGGACGCCTCAGACGCAGGCATGGGCGAAGAAGAAAGGCCGATATATCTTCCCTGCGGCGTGCTGCTCGGCGCGAAGGACGCAGCGGATAAGGACCGCCTTGAACGCATCGCGCAAAGCGGGCTTCTGCCGCCGGACTGGCTGAAGCGTGAAGCGGACGGCCTGTTCCTGCCGCAGGCGGGCGTGATCGATCCCCGCCGTCTCGTCGAAGCGCTGGCGGGCGCGGCGCCGGTCGTGCGCGCCCGCGCGCGCCGGCTCGTCCGCGACGGGGCGGCGATCGCGGTCGAGACCGACGGCGGCCTGCATGAAGGTTTCGCCGCGGCCGTGCTGGCGAACGGGGCCGACGCGTTGCGCTTCGTCGAGGCGCGCGGGCTGCCCTTGACGCGCGTCGCCGGCCAGATTGACTGGTTCCCGGACGTCGCGCCCCCGTCGGGCGCGCGCGCCTGCGGCGCCTACGCCGCGCCCGCCCCGCAGGGCGGGCTGGTCATCGGCGCGACCTATGAACGGCTGGGCGTGGGCGCGGCGCCCTCCTCTTCGCGCCGCGCGAGCGAAGCGAACATCGCCGCCCTCGCCGCTGTCGCGCCGGCGATCGCCCGCCGGCTCGATCCGGCGGCCGCGCGCCCGCGCGCCTCCGTCCGCTGCCAGACGCCGGACCGGCTGCCGGTCGCCGGTCCGGCGCCCGATCTGGGCTTTTACGGCGCAGCCTATGACGATCTGCGCGCCGGCGCGCGCAGGGCCTTCCCGCCCGGCGAGGCCCTTCCCCGCGTCTACATTCTCGCCGGGCTCGGCTCGCGCGGGCTCGTGACCGCCCCCCTCGCCGCGGCGATGATCGCCGCCGAGATGACCGGCGAGCCCGCGCCCGTCGATCATGAAATCGCCGAGGCGCTGCATCCGGCGCGTTTTTTCATCCGCGCGCTCAGGCGCGCCCGCCGCATGAGAAAGGCTAGCGCGATCCGGGCCGCCCCATGACTTGGCGAAGAATTCGCGTTAAGTCCGTCTCAACATCGGCGGAGAGAATCTGATGAAAGAAACCGCGTTCGGACCCGTCCTCGACAACGTGCTCGAAGGCATCGGCAAGACGCCCATGGTCAAGGTGTCGAATATCGACGCCGGCCCATGCGAACTCTTTTTGAAGCTTGAATCCAACAATCCCGGCGGCTCGATCAAGGACCGCATCGGCCTCGCCATGATCGAGGAGGCGGAAAAGAGCGGCAAGCTGAAGCCGGGCGGAACGATCGTCGAGGCGACGGCCGGCAACACCGGCCTCGCGCTCGCCCTGATCGCCGCGCAAAAGGGCTATCGCCTCATCATCGTCGTGCCCGACAAGATGGCGCAGGAGAAGATCTTCCACCTCAAGGCGTTCGGCGCGGACGTGCGCCTCACGCGCTCCGACGTCGGCAAGGGGCACCCGGAATATTATCAGGACGTCGCCCAACGCATCGCCGAAGAGACCGGGGCTTTCTACGTCAACCAATTCGGCAATCCCGCAAATCCCAAGGCGCATGAGACGACGACCGGCCCGGAGATTTGGGCCCAGATGGGCGAGGACATGCACGCCCTCGTCGCCGGCGTCGGGTCGGGCGGCACCATCACCGGCCTGTCGCGCTTCTTCGAGAAGGCCGCGCCGCATGTGGAGATCATTCTCGCCGATCCCGAAGGCTCGATCCTCGCCGACTACGTCAACACCGGCCAGAAGCCCAACGCCGTCGGCTCCTGGCTCGTCGAAGGCATCGGCGAGGATTTCATTCCCGACATCTGCGACCTGTCGCGCGTCAAGCGCGCCTACGCCGTCACCGACAGGGAAAGCTTCGAGGCCGCGCGCGAGCTTCTGCGCCGGGAGGGCGTGCTCGCCGGTTCGTCCTCCGGCACGATCCTCGCCGCCGCGCTCAAATACTGCCGCGCCCAGAGCGAGAAGAAGCGCGTCGTCGCCTTCGTCTGCGACCGCGGCGACAAATATCTCTCCAAGATGTTCAATGACTTCTGGATGTACGATCAGGGCTTCCTGAAGCGCCCGCCCAAGGGCGATCTCACCGACCTCATCAGCCGCAAGCATTCCGAGCACGCGACGGTGACGGTCGGGCCGGACGACACGCTCATGGCCGCCTACGGACGGATGAAGCTCTACGACATCTCGCAGCTTCCCGTGCTGAACGAGGACGGCTCGCTCGCCGGCCTCATCGACGAGGAGGACATCCTCTTCGCCGTCGTGCGCGAGCGCGAGAAGTTCAAGGAGCCGGTGAAGTCGGCCATGACTTACCGGGTCGAGACCCTAGACGCTTCGGAGCCGATGGAGGAGCTGCTGCCCGTCTTCGCCAAGGGCCACGTCGCCGTGGTGATGACGAACGGCAAGTTCGAGGGCCTCATCACGCGAACGGATCTGCTGAATTATCTCAGATTGCAAGTGGCGTGAGGCGACTTTGAAACTCTACGGCCTCAAGACCTGCGATGCGTGCCGCAAGGCGATCCGCGCCCTGAAGGAGTCAGGGCGCGCGGTCGATTTTGTCGACCTGCGCGCGGACGGCGCGTCGCGCAAACAGATCGAAGCATGGGCGAAGGCCGCCGGCTGGCGGAAGCTGCTCAACAGAAGCTCGACCACGTGGCGCGGGCTCGACGCGGCGGACAAGGAAAATCTCGACGAGAAAAAAGCGCTCGCCCTCATGGCCGCGAATCCGACGCTCATCAAGCGCCCGGTGATCGAGATGGACGGCAAGGTCTTCATCGGCTGGTCGGACGCGACGCGCGAAGCCCTGCTCTGACGCCCCGCAAATGAAAACGGCCCTCCCCCTTGCGGGAAAGGCCGTTTTGAACTCGCGTCGATTTCGCCTTACTTCGCGGCGAAGGGGAAGACTTTTCCCAGCGAGCCTGCGGTCGCAGCCGCCGCGTTCAGCGACTTGGCGAAAGGCTCGAAGCTCTCGCGCGCGGTCTCGACCGAGGCGTCTGCGAGCTTGCGGACGCGCTCGAGGCGCGTCTCGAAAAGGTTCGTCCAGTAGTCGCGCTGGATCTCGAGCGCGTCGGCGACGGTGCGCGCGCGGACGAGTTCGTTGGCGAAGTCGATCGCGCGGGCGGTCTCGTCCTGCGCGGCCGCGACGAAGTCGGCGCTCACGGCGCGGGCGCGGTTCTGGATCGTCTCCAGATTGGCGCGGGCGGCCTCGGCGAACTCCTCGGCGTTCTCGCGGACCGCTTCGGCCTGGCCGTTGAAGGCGGTCAGAAACGCGTCGTACTGACGCGCGGCGGTTTCGGCGAAGGCGCCGGCGGTCGCGAAGGCTTCATTCGCCGCGATTTCCGGCGCGGCTTCGGGGGTTTCGGTCTCCGGTGCGGCGGTTTTGGGCGCGCGGCGCAGAGCGGCTTTTTTGGCGGCGGTGGCCATGGTGGAACTCCTCCTCCTCAAGACAGATCGCGCCGCAGGATCTGTTGCGGCGCAGCGTGCGCTTCAGCTAGTGATTTTTGTGCAGTGCAGCAAGAGCCGGCTGTTCACAAATTATTTCAAAATATTTCTATCGCTCCTGCGCCGCGGCGCTTTCCTCCGTCGCCGGCAGACGCGCGGTGAGCAGCGCCAGCATCGTGGCCGAAGCGTAGCCGTCGGCGGGCAGGCCCTCTTTCTGCTGCCAGGCGCGCAGGGCCCGTTTCGTGCCTGCGCCGATGATGCCGTCTACGGGACCGGGATCGAAGCCGTGATCTTTCAGCGCCTGCTGCAGCGCCTTGCGCTCGGACAGGGTGAGCGCGCGATCGTCGCGCGGCCAGTCGCGCACGAGCGCCGGCGCGCCGCCGGCCACCGCCTCTGACAGAAGCCCGACCGCCAGTCCGTAGGCGGTCGAATTATTGTATTTCAGGATCGCCTCGAAATTGCCGAAGACGAGAAAAGCCGGCCCGCGCGCGCCGGCGGGCAGAAAGACCCGCCCGCGAAGGTTCGGATCGTAGCGCCCGATCAGGGATCCTTGCGCGCCCCTGATCCCCATCGCCGCCCATTCGGCGAGCGCGCGTCGATAATTTGGCTTTGCGAGAGCGTAATCGAAGCCGTCAGGCAATATCACTTCAACCGCCCACGGATCATCGGCGCGATAACCGGACGCGGCGAGATAATTGGCGGTCGAAGCGAACACGTCGCCGAGATCGCGCCAAAGATCGCGTCGGCCGTCGCCGTCGAAGTCGACCGCATAGGAGAGATAGGTCGTCGGCACGAACTGGGTCTGGCCCATCGCCCCGGCCCAGGAGCCTTTGAGCTCGTCGCGGGCGGCGTAGCCGTTCTGCAGAATCTTCAGCGCGCCGATGAGCTGGCTGCGCCCGTAGCCCGAGCGCCTGCCCTTCCAGGCGAGCGTGGCGAGCGCGGCGACGACGTCGTAATCGCCCATCACCGCGCCGTAGGAGGACTCGAGCCCCCAGATCGCGACCAGGATTTCGGCGTCGACGCCGTAGGCCGTCTCGATGCGGCGAAGAAGGTCTCGATGCTCGGCGAGCTTGGCCCGGCCGGTCTCGATGCGTTTCGCCGAGAGCGCGCCGTCGAGGTAATCCCAAATTGCGCGGGCGAATTCAGGCTGGTTGTCGTTGATCTCGAAGACCCGGTCGATGGGCGCGACGCCGGAGAGCGCGCCCTCGATCACGTCGGGGCGCACGCCCGCGGCCGCCGCCTCGGCGCGGAAGCCGTCGAGCCACTCCTCGAAGGAAGGCTCCTGCGCCGTTGCGGCGGAAAGCCCCGCCGCCGGAAACGCCGTTACAAGCGCCGTCAGCAGGCTTGCCGCCAGCTTCGTCGTTTTTCGCCCCGCCTTTCGCATCATTCCCCCGCTCTGGAACGCCATCGTCATGGGTTTCTCATACGGCGAACGCGCCTGCCGCCTCAAGCGCGCGCCCGCACAGCATCGCCGGCCGAGAAGGCGGAAATCGGGCGCGCCCGCCGAGCCCGAGACTTTTTTCATGGACCCCGCCGGCCTATCGTCGCGGGCGTCTTCGACGGCAATCGACAAGACCGTTCGCGCGCCCGCAGGCGCGCTGCGCCCGACCGCCTCTAAGCCGGCCCGCATAAACCGGATCGCTCAAGGAAAGGCTCCGTCATGATCGCCGCTTCGTTCCGCTCCTTGCCTGGCGCCGCGACGCTTGCGCTGCTCGCAGCCCTGTCCGGCCCCGCCCGCGCCCAGGAGGCCGACCCGGCCCATCTGTCGCTCGTCGCCGGCTACAAGGCGGCCTTCGCCTGCTCGGCGCATTTCAATGCGGGCCGCAGCCTCGACGAGATCGACCGCGACGAGCTCGCCAATATTTACGCAGACTATCGCGAGGCGATGGCGGCGCTGCCGGCCGCACGCATCGACGAGAAGAACAAGACCGTCTCGGTCGCTTATGCGGAAGGATTTCCGCCGCGCATCGCCGCCTGGCGCCCGCTGCTCGGCTGCGCGCAGTTGCCGAGCGGCGCCGACGCCTCCCTGGCCGGGCGCCTGCCGCGGCTTTCGCTCGACCGGCCGCGCAAGGACAGCCGCGCCGAATGGCCGGCGGGCGAGCATGTCGCGATCGATCCCGACCCCGCCCTCGACGCCGTGGTCGCGGCGGCCTTCGACCGGGCGAGCTATGGAGAGAAAACAGAGACGACAGCGGTGGTGGTCGTGAAGGACGGGCGCATCGTCGCAGAAAAATATCGGGACGGATTCGGCCCGGACGTTCCCCAGCGCACCTGGTCGGTCGCGAAGTCGATCGCGGCGACGATCATCGGCGCGGCCGCGCATCAGGGCCTGATCGCGCCAGGCGAGCCGGCCGGCCTCGCCCAATGGTCGGCGCCGGGCGATCCGCGCGCGGCGATCACGATCGAGAATCTGTTGCACATGTCGAGCGGGCTTACGTCGCTTACGGCCGGCAACCGCACCGACGACGTCTATTTCGGCGGCGGGCTCGTCGTCGATCACGCGATCCCGAACCGGCTCGTCGCCGCGCCCGGAACGCGCTGGCGCTACGCCAACAACGACACCATGGCGGCGATGCGCGCGCTGCGCGAACGCATGGGCGACGACGGCGCCTATTGGCGCTTTCCTTACGAGAAGCTGCTGTTTCCGCTCGGCATGAACCGGACCTTTCTCGAAACCGACTGGAACGGCGATTTCGTGCTGTCGAGCCAGGTGTGGACGACGGCGCGCGACCTCGCCCGGCTCGGCCTTCTTTATCTCAACGACGGCGTATGGAACGGCGCGCGCATCCTTCCCGAGGGCTGGGCCGCGTTCGTCGCGACGCCGGCGCCTTCGCAGCCGCCGGAAGGCCGGCCCGGCTACGGCGCGCAATTCTGGCTGTTCGGGCCGCGCCACGGCCTGCCCGAGGGCAGCTTCGCTGCAATGGGCAATCGCGGGCAATATGTGATGATCGTCCCGGAACGGAACGTCGTCGTCGTGCGCCGCGGCTTCGATGAAAGCCCGACGGTCAGCTTCGACATCGCGCGCTTCTGCGCCGACGTCCTCGCGGCGTTGGAAGCCGAATAGCGCCCGTGGTCCGCGCCGGGTCTATCGTTCTGCGCCGATATTCTCGATCTTGTTGCGCGGCGCGTCGCGGTCGCGCAGCAGCACGCGCACGAGCTCGGCGGTTTCCTCCATCGCCCCCTGATGGCGCGTGACGGGCGTCTCGCCCGCCGCGCCGGCCATGGCCGCAAGCCCGCGCGAATTCAGCAGCCGCGCCGAGAGATCCTCAGCATATCCCTCATGGGCGATGGTCTGCGCCGAGGTGCGCAGCTCGTCGCGAAATATGTCGGCCAGCGCCACGAGATTGAGGATGCTCGCCGCGACATTGCCGCGGGCGATGCCGTAATCGGCGATCTCATAGCGGCTGAGATAGGCGCTGCGCCCGTCCTCGGCGAGGCCGGCGGTCGAGAACCAGTAGCGCTGGTTGAAGGCCGTCACCGTCTGGTGATTGAACCCGGAGCCGGCGAACAGCACCACCGAATTCATGCCGACGCAGTTGGTGAAATCGGGCCCCTGGCAGGCCGTCGGGATGATGTTGAAGGAAAGCTCGCCGCCGGCGCTCACCGCGATATAGGGCCGCCCGTCCGGCGCCTGGCGCTGCTGCCAGACGGCGCCGAGCTCGGTCAAGATCGGCCCGACATTCGCGGGATCGAAATTGGCCACGATTCCCCGCGGATTCGAGACCGCGTCCTGCTGCGCGCTCGCCCCGGAGACCGCCGTCAACGCTGCGACCGCTGCGGCCGCGATGAGTTTTTTCATCATCCCCATACCCCTGACGTTTCCGCCGCGCCTGCGCCCCCGCGCGCGGGCGGCTTCGCGCGCGAGCATAGGCGCAAACCCGGTCCGCGGAAAGGGCGGACTTCCCCGACAGGCCGCTTCGGGAGGTGACAAGCCCCGCCCGTCCGTCCTAGAGCCTCGCCATGACCGCCGCTTCGAAAAAGCGCCCGCCGGCGAAACCCGCGACTCAGGGCCTCGTCGCCCGACGCGCCGCGCTTGACATTCTCACGCTCGTGCGCGCCGGCGCGGGCCTCGACGAGGCGCTGGACAAGTGCCGCTCCTTCGACGCGCTGGAGGGGTCGGACCGCGCTTTCGCGCGGACGCTGGCGACGACGGCGCTGCGCCGCCAAGGCGGACTTGACGCGCTCATCGGCGCCCATGTCGAGCGGCCGTTGCCGAAGCGCGCCGCGCGCGCGATGGATATTCTGCGCCTCGCCGCAGCTCAATCCGCCGCGCTCGGCGTCGCCGATCACGCCGTCGTCAACACCGCCGTCGCGCTCGCCCGGTCCTTTCAGGAGACCGCCGGCTACGCCGGCATGATCAATGCGGTGGCGCGCAAAATCGCCGCGGCGGGGCCCGCGGCGCTTGAAAAGCTCCCCGTCCGGATCGACACGCCGGGCTGGCTGTGGCGCTCCTGGGAGCGCGCCTACGGCCCCGCCGCGGCGCGCGCCGTCGCCGAGGCCCATCGCCGCGAGCCCCCGCTCGACCTCACGCCGAAAGACCCGGCGGAAGCCGAAGCGCTGGCGCAGCGACTCGGCGCGCGGCTGCTCGCCGCGGGCTCGCTGCGCCTTGACCACGCCGGGCCCGTGCCTCGTCTTCCCGGCTACGCGGAAGGCCGGTGGTGGGTGCAGGGCGCCGCGGCCGCCCTGCCCGCGCGGCTGCTCATCGGCGCCTTTCCCGAAGGAATCGCCGGCAAGCGCGTTCTCGATCTGTGCGCCGCGCCGGGCGGCAAGACCCTGCAGCTCGCCGCGGCGGGCGGGCGCGTCACGGCCGTCGACGTCGCCGGACCGCGCCTCAAGACGCTCGCGGAGAATCTGCAGCGCGTCAGCCTGTCGGCCGAAACCGTGAAAGCCGACATCCTGAAATGGACTCCGGACGCGCCGGCCGACGCCGTCCTGCTCGACGCGCCATGCAGCGGGACCGGAACGATTCGTCGGCGTCCCGACATTCCGTGGGCGAAGAACGAGGACGAGATCGCCGCGCTTGCAAGACTGCAGTCGAGGCTGATCGACCGCGCGCTCGGCTTTCTCAAACCCGGCGGCGTGCTGGTCTACGCCGTCTGCTCGTTGCAGCCGGAAGAAGGCGAGCGCCAGGCGGCGGCCGCGCTCGCCCGCCATTCCGGACTGGAGCGGATCCCTGTGCGTGCGGAGGAAATCGGCGGACTTCCCGCCGCGATCACGCGCGAGGGCGATCTGAGAACCCTGCCCTCGCACCTAGCCGAAGCGGGCGGCATGGACGGCTTTTTCGCCGCGCGGCTGCGGCGCAGCCGCGGTTAACGGCGGATAACCAGTTCAACTTGTTGGTCTTGCAGCGCCGGCGGCGCGCCGAGAAGTCCCGATTCCGCTTGAAGCCGAAGCCGCGACGCCCGATATATTGGCCCGACCTGTCGTCCGAAAGGAGAGCCTGGAGCTATGAACGATTTCCGCCGCAATTATGACGCCGCCGTCGCGCGGACCGGTACCGTCGCCATCGACGAAGGCCTGCGCCGATACATGCTCGGCGTTTACAATTACATGGCGCTCGCGGTCGCCGCGACGGGACTCGTCTCATTCTTCGTCGCGTCGAACCCGGCCATGGTGCAGGCCATCGCTCTGACGCCCCTCAAATGGGTGTTGTTCGCCGGCATTCTCGGCCTTGGCTTTTTCGCGCCGCGGGTGATCTACAGCGGCTCGACGGCGGCGGCCCACGGCATGTTCTGGGTCTACGCCGCGCTGTGGGGCCTTTTGATCGCGCCGATGCTGTTCGCCTTCAAGGCGGCCGGCGCGGCGGTCGACATCTACCGCGCCTTCTTCATCACCGCAGCCGCTTTCGGCTCCATGAGCCTGTGGGGCTATACGACCAGGCGCGATCTGTCCGGCATGGGCGGCTTTCTGGTCATGGCCACGGTCGGGCTGCTGATCGCCATCATCGTCAACGCGATCTTCTTCAAGAGCGGGATGGCGAGCCTCGTCACCTCCTCGCTCGTGGTGCTCGTGTTCTCCGCGGTCACCGCCTATGAAACGCAGATGATCAAATCGCTTTACGCGGAAGGCGCGGCGAGCAACGAGCGCTCGGCGATCTTCGGCGCCTTCGCGCTATACGGTTCGTTCGTCACCCTGTTCGTGCATATCCTGAACATTCTCGGGATCATGCGCAGCGAATAGACCGTAAGGACCTGCGAAAAAGCCCCCGCCTCCGGCGGGGGTTTTCCTTTTGGGCGCCTGTCCGGCGCGGCGAAACATCCTGTCATCGCATCTTGAATGGCGCGTGAGCGCGCCGCCCGCTAGTCTCTCGCGCCTATGAGCGTCAAAGACTGTTTCGACCTGCCAGTGACCGGCGCCGATGCCGCGGCCGCGGCCGCTTATGGGGCCTATGTGCGCGAGTTCCTGAGCTACGGCGCGCAGCTGCGCGATCTCTTCGCGGCCGCCGACGCCGCGCCGGATTGCGCGCTCGTCAACGCCCACGCCGCGGCCTTGCATCTCGCCTTCGAGGGCGCGGAAGGCTGGCGCGCCGCCGACCCCTATCTCGGCCGGATGCGCGCATGCGCCGAGCGAGGAGGCGAACGCGAGCGCCTGTTCTGCGCGGCGGTCGAGGCCTGGGCCGCGCGGCGCTTTCGCCAGGCGCTCGCCCTGCTCGATGAGCTCACCGTCCGCTGGCCGGCCGATCTGTGCGCCCTCAAATGGGGCCAGTATCACGCCTTCAATCTCGGCGATCAGACCGCGCTTTTGCGCTTCGCCGAGCGGACGCGGATCGTTCATGAGGGCGCGCCTTACGCGCATGGCATGATCGCCTTCGCGCTCGAGCAGAATCATCGCCTCGAGGAGGCCGAGGCCGAAGGACTGCGGGCGGTCGAGATCGCCATCGACGACGCCTGGGCGCATCACGCCGTCGCCCATGTGATGGAGACCGAGGGTCGGGCGCGCGACGGGGCGCGCTGGCTCGACCGCTGCGCTCATACATGGGAGCGCAAGGGCGTATTCATCCGCGACCACAATTGGTGGCATGCGGCGCTGTTCCGGCTCGGCTATGGCGACCCGGAGGCCGCGCTCGCGATCTACGATGCGCGGTTGTGGGGCCTGTGGCCCGAATTCCCCCAGGAGCAGATCGGGGCGGTCTCGATGCTGTGGCGGCTGGAGCTGCGCGGGCTCGACGTCGGCGCGCGCTGGGCGCCGGTCGTCGAGCAGGCCCGCGCGCGCGCCGGGGAGCACCTCTTTCCCTTTCACGACCTGCACTACCTCTACGCCCTTGCGCGGGCCGGCGCGCCCGGCGAGGCGGCGGCCTTCCTCGCTTCAATGGAGCGCTACGCCGAAGGCCTGCCCGGACCGGAGCAGGAGGCATGGCGCGACGCCGCGATTCCATGCGCGCGCGGCGCGCTCGCTTTCGCGCAGGATGACTATGTGGCGGCCGCGAGCCATCTCGCCCGCGCCCTGCCGCATCTTCAGAAGATCGGGGGCAGCCACGCCCAGCGCCATCTTTTTATCGAATGCGCCGAGGCCGCCGCGGCGCGCGCCGGCGGCGCTCGCGCCTGGAGCCGGTAGAGCCCGCGCTTCGCGGTTTCCTCGCCGCAAGCGCGATGCTATGGCCTGCCGCTGACCCATCGCAGCGGAAAGATTTCGCCCATGGCGATCCACCTTCATCAGAACGACCTTCCCGCAGGACTCGACCTCGGTCCCGTAGTCGCCGTCGACAGCGAGACGCTCGGCCTCGACCCCTTCAGGGACAGGTTGTGCCTCGTTCAGCTCTCGGCCGGCGACGGCGAGGCGCATCTCGTCCAGCTCGCGGCCGGCCGCTACGAGGCCCCGCGCCTGAAGGCGCTGCTTGCCGATCCGAAGGTGCTGAAGATTTTCCATTTCGCCCGTTTCGACATGGCCGTCTTCCGGCACTGGCTCGGCGTGACGACCGCCCCGGTCTATTGCACGAAGATCGCCTCCAAGCTGGCCCGGACCTACACCGACCGGCACGGGCTCAAGGACTTGACCCGCGAACTGTTGGGCCTGGAGCTGTCTAAGCAGCAGCAGTCCTCCGACTGGGGGGCGGACCAGCTCAGCGAGGCGCAGCTCGACTACGCCGCGGCGGACGTGCTCTATCTGCACGCGCTGAAGGAGAAGCTCGACGCCATGCTCGCGCGGGAAGGGCGCGCCGAACTCGCCCGGCGCTGCTTCGAGTTTCTGCCCACGCGGGCGGCGCTCGATCTCGCCGGTTGGGCCGACGCGGACATCTTCGCCCATGCCTGACGGCGCGCTCCGGCCTTGCGTGAAAACGTCCACAGGAGGACTATATAACAGACGACCGCAGACGCGCGTCGGCCCGGCCGCGCGTCCAGAGGCGGCGAACCTCGAAACAAGGCGGGCAAGCGCGGATATGACGGCGGCGACAGACAGCAACGGCTCAGGCGGGGGCCTCAGGACGCTCCGGATCGGCCCCCGGCTGACCGGCGCCCAGGCCGCCCGCCGCGCCGCGCTCGCCCGCAAGCTGCGCATCGCGCTGCCGATTCTGGCGGCGATCCTCGTCGCCGCGTTTCTGGCCAACGCGCGCCGCGACCAGCCCGATGAGGTCTTTCTGAAGGACTTCGCCGATCTCGGCGCCGCGCCGGACGAACTGCGCATGGCCAATCCGCGTTTCGCCGGCGTAGACGGCAAGGGCAATCCCTACGAGATCACCGCCGAGACGGCCCTGCAAAACCCCGAAGCGCAGGAGGTCGTCGAACTCGTCCGCCCGCGCGCGGTCACCAGCCGGCCCGAGGAAAGCACCGTCGTCTACGCTGAAAGAGGCGTCTTTCAGTCTAAAGAAAACATCCTGACGCTGAAGGACGGCGTGGCGCTCGAGCGGGCCATCGGCGGGCGGACCTACGTGCTGCGCGCGTCCGCCGCGACCGTCGACATGGACGGCGAGACGGTCGTCAGCGAGAACGGCGTCGAGGGCGAATCCGAAGCCGGCCTTCTGCGCGCCGACTCGATGCGCGCCTATAACGCCGAGCGTCGCGTCGTGTTCGAAGGCAATGTCAGCATGCGCATCTTTCCCGGCAAGACCAAAGCCCACAGACCGGCCGAGAACGAAGGAGAACAACCGCAATGAAGGTCTTCGCGGCGACGGCGGTCGGCGCCGCCCTTTCCCTGTCGGCGGCGCTCGGCCAACTCGTGCCTGACAGCGACGCGCCGATCGACATCACGGGGAACAGCCTTGAGATCGTCGACGACGTGGCGACCTGGATCGGCGACGTGCGCGCGGTGCAGGGCGAGGCCATTCTGACCGCCGACAAGCTTGTCGCGATTCTCGACGATGAGGGCGGCTTCTCGTCGATCCGGGCGATCGGCGCGGTGCGTTACGCCAACGGCAAGGAAGCGATCACCGGCGAGACCGCGCTTTACGACGCAGAGGCGCGCGCCATCACCATCACTGACAATGTGGTCGTCACCCAGGGCCGGACCGTCATGCGGGGCGGCGCCCTCGTTTACTGGCTCGACACCGGGCGGATCGCCTTCACCGCGCCGGACGGAAAACGCATCCGCGGCATCTTTTATACGAAGTCGCTGGACGCTTCATTATAGCTTCACCAAACCTTAAAGGCAGGCGCCGCTATATGGCCGAAGATATGACGCCGACGATGGACACCCCCGGAGCGGAGGGCGGCGGACCGCGCGCGTCCCGTCAGTCCGCGCAGAAAGCCGGCCAGAGACCCGCCGTGGTCGAAGGCGGGGCCGGGCTGTTTGCGGAAAACCTGCGCAAGTCCTTCAAGCGACGGCCCGTCGTGCGCGGGGTGTCGATGAGCGTGCGCCGGGGCGAGGTGGTCGGCCTTCTCGGGCCCAACGGCGCCGGCAAGACGACGTGCTTCTATATGATCACCGGGCTCATTCCGGTCGATTCGGGAACGATCTCGCTCGACGGCCATGACGTCACGCGCCTGCCCATGTATCAGCGCGCGCGGCTGGGCGTCGGCTACCTGCCGCAGGAAGCGTCCATCTTCCGCGGGTTGACGGTCGAGCAGAACCTGCGCGCCGTCGTCGAGCTGGTCGAGCGCGACAAGGACCGCCAGCAGGCGCTCATCGACGACCTGCTCGCCGAGTTCAACATCACGCACATCCGCAACGCGCCGGCGCTGGCGCTGTCGGGCGGCGAGCGCCGACGCGTCGAGATCGCGCGCGCGTTGGCGACGGGCCCGGCCTTCATGCTGCTCGACGAGCCCTTCGCAGGCATCGATCCTCTCGCGATCTCGGACATTCGAGAGCTCGTCGCGCACCTGAAGGAGCGCGGTCTCGGCGTTCTGATTACGGATCATAACGTGCGCGAGACGCTGGACATCATCGACCGCGCCTACATCATTCATGAAGGCGAAGTGCTGATCGAAGGCAAGCCCGGCGACATCGTCGGAGACAAGGACGTGCGCCGCGTCTATCTGGGCGAACGCTTCCAGATGTGACGCGGCCGGCGAAGGGGGCGATGTGGCGTTAGCACCGAAACTTGAACTCCGGCAGAGCCAGCAGCTCGTCATGACGCCGCAGTTGCAGCAGGCCATCAAGCTGCTGCAGCTTTCCAATATCGAGCTCGCCGCCTTCGTCGAGGATCAACTCGAGCAGAACCCCTTTCTGGAGCGCGCGCCCGAAACCGAAGAGGCCGGCGAGGCGCCCGACCGCGCCGAACGGGGCGAGGGCGCCGAAGAAAGCCGCGAGGCCGCGCCGCTCGACCTTGCGCGCGAAGACGGCGCCGGCGCCGCGCGCGAAGCGATGGACGCGGCCGACGAGGACGCCTATCCGAGCGGCGCCGACCCCGACGCCGGCGCATATCGCGTGAACGAATGGGCCGCCGTCGGCGAAGGCAAGGCGCCCCTCGACGCCGACCGGCAATTCGACGCCACGCTTTCGAAAGACGTCTCCCTGCACGAGCATCTGATCGAGCAGCTGCACGTGGCCACGCGCGATGCGCAGAAGCTCTTGATCGGCGCCTATCTCATCGACCTCATCGACGAGGCGGGTTATCTGCGCGAGAGTCTCGATCTCGTTGCGGAGCGGCTCGGCGCCGACCTCGACGCAGTCGAGGAGACGCTCGCCCTCATCCAGACCTTCGAACCGTCAGGCGTCGGCGCGCGCGACCTCAAGGAATGCCTGCGCCTGCAACTTATTGAGCGCGACCGGCTCGATCCCGCCATGGCGGCCTTCATCGACAATCTGGAGCTTCTCGCAAAAGGCGACCTCAAAGGCCTGATGAAAGCGACGGGCGCGGACGAAGAGGACGTGCGCGACATGATCGCGGAGGTGCGCGCCCTCACGCCGAAGCCCGGCGCGGCCTATGGCGGCGAACCGGTCCAGGTGGTCGTGCCGGACGTGTTCGTCCGCGCCGCGCCGGACGGCGGCTGGAAGGTCGAGCTCAACAGCGACACGCTGCCGCGCGTTCTCGTCAACCAGCGCTATTACGCCGAGGTCGCGCAGGCCGGTTGCAAGGACGCCGACAAATCGTTCCTGAACGAACATTTCGCCAACGCCAACTGGCTGGCGAAAAGCCTCGACCAGCGCGCGCGCACCATCCTCAAGGTCGCCAGCGAGATCGTCCGCCAGCAGGACGCCTTCCTCGTCTACGGCGTCAAACACCTGCGCCCACTCAACCTGCGCGCGGTCGCCGACGCCATCTCCATGCACGAATCGACCGTATCCCGGGTCACCGCCAACAAATACATGGCCACCCCGCGCGGCCTGTTCGAGATGAAATATTTCTTCACCGCGGCGATCGCGGCGAGCGACGGCGGCGAGGCCCGCTCGGCCGAAGCGGTGCGCCACCGCATCCGCGAGCTCATCGCCCGAGAGACCCCCGATTCCATTCTTTCCGACGATAAGATCGTGGAAATCCTGCGCGCGGAGGGGGTGGACATCGCCCGGCGCACGGTCGCGAAATACCGGGAGACGCTGAACATCCCGTCCTCCGTGCAGCGTCGCCGCGACGCGCTGAAAACGGCGATCTAAGCCCTTTAATCGCCGCCGCGGCGGACGATATTATGGAAGCCGGACGCGCCCTCAGGCGCGCCGCGACGAGTTCGGAGGCCCCATGGAAATACAAGTCTCAGGCAAGAACATGGATCTGGGCGACGCGCTCCAGGCCCATGTGGGCGAGAAGCTGACCGACGGCGTGACCAAATATTTCGATCGCGGCGCGGAGGCGGCCGTCATTTTCGCCAAGGAGCGCCATCTCATCGAATGCGAAGTGACGGCGCGTCTGGCTTCGGGCGTCCTGCTCGCGGCCCATGGCGAAGCCGCCGACGCCTATGGGGCGTTCGACGAGGCCCTAGAGAAGCTCGAAAAGCGGGTGCGGCGCTACAAGCGGCGGCTCAAGAATCACCACGCCAACGGCAAGCCGCCCCTTCCGGCGGAAACGGCGTCCTATTACACCCTCGCGCCTCTGGCGGAGGAAGCCGACGAAGGCGACCATGACGGGCAAGGCGAGGAGAATGCGCCCGTAGTGGTTGCGGAGAGCCGCACCGAGCTCAGGGAAATGACGGTCGGCGACGCGGTCATGCAATTAGACCTTGTCGACAGCCCCGTGATCGTGTTCAAGAACGCCGCTCATGGAAGGTTAAATGTTGTTTACCGTCGCCGCGACGGTCATATTGGATGGATCGATCCGGCGTTCTGAACGGCAAGAATCTCGCAAAGGAATCTCGCAAAGGGCGACCTTGCAGGCCGCAACTGAAGTCGGATCGCCGGCCCGAACGGGCCGCAGCGGGTTCGGCGCCGCTAGGGCGTGGTGCAGGTAGTTATGGGTCTTGATGAGCTCCTGAGCGCCGATGGCGTACTTTTCAATCTGAAGGCGCGGTGCAAGCGCGAGGCGCTGGGCCTCTTGGCCGAAAAGGCGGCGGCGCTGACCGGCGCGTCTGCCGACGCTGTGCGTGCGACCCTGCTCGAGCGCGAGCAGCTGGGCTCGACCGGCGTAGGCGCGGGCGTGGCGATCCCGCACGGCAAGATCGAGGGGCTCTCCCGCGTCGTCGGGGTGCTGGCCCGTCTTGAGACGCCCATCGACTTCGATTCGGTGGACGACCAGCCCGTCGATCTGATTTTTCTTCTGCTCGCCCCGGCGAACGCCACCGCGGCGCATCTGAAGGCCCTCGCCAAGGTCTCGCGCCTGCTGCGCGACGAGCATGTCCGCGCGACCCTGCGCGGGGCGCAGACCGCCGAGGCGCTGTTCGCCGTGGCCATCGACGCGGCCCGGCCGCACGCGGCCTGACCGGCGCGACGAGGCCCGTCGACAATCAACCTATGCTGACGAAAGGGGCGGTCCGCCGCGACGCGGGCCGGGGGCCGGCGGATCAGTGCACGCTGACGGGGTTCATCTCGTGCTGGCGCGCGGCGGCGAAGGCGAGTTCGCGGTCGCCCACGAGCGCGATGCGCTCGCCGTCGGCGGCATGGACGGAATAAAGGGTCGCGTCCTCAGGCACGTCGGCGAGCGGCGCGCCTTCGTCGTCGACCAGTTCGTCAAGAACTTCGCGCGCCACCACCGTGCGCACGTAAACGAGCTTGCGCCCGCCCAGCTCGGCGAATTCCTGCGCCGACAACGGCAGCGCGCGGCCGCCGACCCCTGCGTGGAACTCTCTCGGTCCTGCCATAGCCTTAGCGATCTCCACGATCAGCCTTGCGGCAAGCCTGCCCGACATTGGATAGCAAACGATAAACAGGCTCGCATGGTTTGGTATAGCCGATTTAGGTAAACTTTATAACATTTCAACGGCGCGCCGAAGGCGCCGGCGCAGCGACGGGGCGCCTTTTTTCGGGCGCGGATTCAGCCGGCGCGGTCGAGCAGCCGGGAAAACAGCGCCGGATCGACATTGCCGCCGGACAGGACGAGCCCGAGGGTTCGCCCGCGGGCGTCGATCTTGCCGGCGAGCAAGGCGGCCAGCGCCGCCGCCCCGCCCGGCTCCAGCACGAGCTTGAGATGCTTGAAGGCGAAAGCGAGGGCCGCGGCGGCGTCCTCCTCGCTCACCGTCGCCCCGCCCGTCACGCGCTTTTGAAGCACCGGAAAGGTGAGCGCGCCCGGCGAGGGCGTGGCGATGGCGTCGAAGATGGTGCGCAGGGTCACATCGGCCGTAAGCCGTCGGCCGGCCTTTATCGACGCCCAGGCTTCGTCATAGCCCTCCGGCTCGGCGATCCAGACCGCCGTCTCCGGCGAGAGCTCTTCCAGAATCAGCGCGCAACCGGCCGCCAGCCCGCCGCCGCCGCAAGGGACCGCGAAAAGGTCGAAGCGCGCGCCCAGATCCGCGGCCTGCCGCGCGGCCTCGAGCGCAAGCGTTCCCTGCCCTTCGATGATGGCGGGGTGATCATAGGACGGCGCGATGGCCATGCCCCGCTCGGCGGCGATGGTCCGCGCGATCGCCTCTCGGTCTTCGCTGTAGCGATCATACGTCACGATCTCGGCCCCGTAGCCGCGCACCTTCTCGACCTTGAGGGCGGGCGCGTCGGTCGGCATGACGATCACGGCCGGCGCGCCGAACAGCTTCGCCGCGCGCGCCACCCCCTGCGCGTGATTGCCGGACGACCAGGCCACGACGCCGCGCGCGCGCGCCTCGGGCGAAAGCTGCGCCAGGAGATTGTAGGCGCCGCGAAACTTGAACGAGCCGCAATGCTGGAGAATCTCCGCTTTCAGGAGCACCCGCCCGCCGGCGCGCGCGTTCAGCATCTCGTTCTCGATGAGCGGCGTGACGAGCGCCTTGCCCTCGAGCCTTTGCGCCGCGCGCCGCACGCCGGCCGCGCTCGCCGCCCTGTCCTCGCCGTTCATGAACGTCTGCTCCCTGAAAACAGCTGCAGATCCGGATGTCGTCCGGAATTGGGGAAAGCGTAAGGCGCCGGCAAGGCCGTCGCGGGGACGTCATCACGTCGGCGGGCGCGCCGGGATCGCCATGATGTTCATGGCGATCGAGACCCGCTCGCGCGCGCCGTGATGCGGCTGAACGCCGTGCATGAGCCAGGCCGGAAACATCACGACCTTGCCTGGAACGGGACGGATCTTGACGATGTTTTCCTCGCGCGCGCCGTCGTCGTCGACGAATTGAAGATCGGGGGCGTACATGCGGCTCATGGGAAAACGCGGATCGAGCAGGGTCAGCGCCCCGCCTTCCGGGTCGCCGCCGTCATCGACGTAATAGACGGCAGACCACAACGCGCCGGCATGGGCGTGATTCTGGTTCGAGGCGCCCGGCGGCGAGACGTTCGCCCACATCTCGATGCTCATCTCGTAGCGGGGCTGATTGTTCCGCATGCCGACATCGGTCGTGTAGCGCCCGCACAGCCGCAGCGTGTCGAGCGCGACCGCCTTCGCCGCCGGCCCGCCCCAGGACAGCATCTGCGAATCGGAGTGCCAGCCGTTGACGTTCGAGCGCACGATCCCTGGCGAGGCGGCCTGGCGCGCGCGGATCGCGTCGAGCAGCGCGGCGTTGCGCGCGGGCGCGTCCGGCAGCATCGCCTCGATGACGGGCGTGGCGAACAGGCGCCGCACCTGCGGCTTGTCGGGCGTTTCGTCAGACGTCATGGCCGCTCTTTCAGGCGAGCTTTCCAGCGAACAACAATAACGCGGCGCCGAGCAGCACGCGATAGACCACGAAGGGCAGGAAGCTCATCCGTTGCAGCCATTTCATCAGAAAGGCGATGGCGCCGAGCGCCACGAGAAAAGACAGCCCCGCCACGATCAGCCCGGCGGCCAGTTGCTCATCGCCCCCGCCCGTCAAAAGGCGCAGCATGGCCGCAAGCCCGAGGACCATGGTCACCGGAATCGCGAGCAACATCGAAAAGCGCGCCGCCTCGACGCGCGACCAGCCGAGATAACGCGCCGCGGTCATGGTCACGCCGGAACGGCTGACGCCAGGCACGAGGGAGAGCATCTGCGCGAGGCCGACCATCATCGCCTCGCGCCAGCCGAGCGTGGCGACGCTTTTCTCGCCCGCCGCCGGGCGCCGGTCCGCATGCCAGAGCAGAAGGCCGAAGACGATGCTCGTCGCGCCGATGAGGTGGGGCGAGCGCATCGCCTCTTCGAGCTTCAACGCCACCAGCAGCGCGCCGAACAGCACGATCGGAACGCTCGCGCCCGCCAGCATCAGGAACAGCCGACGATCGGGGCTGTCGCGAAATCGCAGCGCGTCGACGCCGCCGCGCGCGAGCATGCCCGTCTCATTGCGGAAATAGAGCATCACCGCGCCGAGCGTGCCAACATGGGCGGCGAGATCGATCAGCGGTCCCTGGTCTCGCCAGTCCATCACCAGAGGCGCGAGAATGAGATGCGCCGAGGAGGAGATCGGCAGGAACTCGGTGATCCCCTGAATGAGGGCGAGAACGATGAGCTGGATGAGCGGCATGGAAGGGGCTTACGCTGCTTTGCACGCAGGGCGCCATGAAAAAGGGGCGGCTGCGTGGCGCGCCGCCGTGCTCAAACGTAAACCTCGTCGTCGCTCCCGTCTGTTTCGATGCGGTTGAGCTCGAACTCGCCGGCCGCGACGAGGCGGCGCACGGTCGCCATGAACTGGCCCTGGCAGGCTTCCGCCTCGGCGACCGGCACGGGTTTGAGCGCCTCGATCTGCTCCTGATATTGCTGGCCGAGGCGCTGGGAGATGTTCTTGAAGATGAACTCGACCGCCTCCGGCGCGTTCTGGCGTCCGTATTTGACCGCCTTGAGGAACACGTCCGCGTCAACCTCGCGCACGACGAGCGGCACGGCGTTGGCGGGCACGCGCTCCGGGATGTCCTTGAAGGTGAGAATCTGCGCCTTCACTTCCTCGAGAATGTCGGGCGTTTCAGCGGCGATGATTTCGAGAAGGCTGTCGCGCTTGTCTTCCGGCATGTTGTTCATCATGGCGCCGATCATCTGGCCCGGCCGGACGGCTTTCGACGCCCGCCGCAGCGGCGCGAGAAAATCCCGCTCGACGGCTTCGGCGAGAACGTTGAGCGCCTCCTTGCGGACAGGCATCGGCCTGGCGAGCCGGACGAGCGCGGCCCGGGCGAAATCCGGCTCGAAGAGGCCGAGCACGCTGGAGGCCTTCTCGGCGTCGATCCGCGCCAGGATGACCGCCGCCGTCTGCGGCTGCTGGCGGGACAGATAGTCCGCCAGCGCCTTGTCGTCGACGTCGGCCAGCTTCTCCCACACGGAGCGCGCGCCAGGAACCTCGTCGAGGACCTTGGTCGCCGTTTCCTCGCTCTTGAACCGGCTGATGAGCGCGCGCGCCTCGTCGAAGCCGCCGCGCACTTCCCCGTCCTCGCCGCCGAGCTCGTTCAGGAACTCCGAGACGACGGCGACGAGATGTCGGCGCGGCACGGTTCTGAGCTGCGTATAGGCTTCAGCGAAGGCGCGCAGATGCTTGTCGCCGATGCGCTCGATGATCGGTCCGGCTGCGTCCGGCCCCAGCGCGGCGATGATCATCGCCGCCTTCTGCGGAGCCGTGAACCCGGTCGCTCCCTCAAGGCGCGTCGCCACAGATTTTCCCGTCGCCGCTTCCGCCGTCATGTTCCGTACCCTTTCACCAGCGCGCCGGCGATTTCGATCCAGCCGTTCGCCAGGACGAAAAAGGCGAGCTTGAACGGCAGCGAAACGATCGCCGGCGGCACCATCATCATGCCCATAGCCATCAGCACCGACGCCACGATCAGATCGATGATGAGGAAAGGCAGAAAGATCACGAAGCCGATTTCGAACGCATGCTGAATTTCCGACAGCATGAAAGCGGGGATGAGCACCGACAGCGGCGCCTCGCCGCCGGCGTCGGCGCGCGCCGGAGCGACTGCGGCCAGCGCGTCGACCGCGGCCGGCGAGACCCGCGCCTCCATGAACGCCCGGAACGGCTCGAGCGCCCGCTCGAAGCCCTGCGCCTCGGTGACGTCGCCGTCGAGCAGGGGCTGCACGCCCGCCCGCCAGGCGTCGGCGAAGACCGGCTCCATCACGAAATAAGTCAGGAACAACGCCAAGCTCATGATGAGCATGTTGGGCGGCGCCTGCTGCAATCCGATCGCCTGACGCAGGATCGAAAAGACGATCACCATGAACGGCAGGCAGGTGATCATCATCGCCGCGCCCGGCGCGAGGCTGAGCACGGTGACGATCAGGAAAAGCTGGACCACCCGCAGGCTGAGCCCGCCCTCGGCGGCGAGCGCGGATGGCCCATCCTGCGCCGCGGCCGCGCCGGCGAGAAGCGCCGCCAGCGCCGCGCCGAGCACCAATGCTGCGCCGAGCCTGCGAGCCATCAGACGATCTCGGACATGTCGACGATTTCGGTGATGCGCACGCCGATCCCCTCGCGCCCATTGTCGAGCTGCGTGAGCTCGCCGCGGGCGATCACCCGGTCCTTCACGCGCAGCTCGACCGGATCGTCGAGCGAGGCGTCGAGCGGCAGAAGATGGCCGCGCTCCATGTTGAGGAGATCGCCCAGAAGCGGGCGCGCCGACCCGACGGAGACGACGACCTCGATCGGCACGCTGAAGATCGCGCGGCGCAAGCGGTTGGCCTCGCCGCCTTCGCGCCGTTCGACATGCGGCGCGGCGCCGTCCGACTCGCCAGCCGCTTCGCCCGTGACCGTCTTTTCATCGTCTTTCGCTTCGCTTTCGCTCATCGCCCATTCCCGTCGCTTTTTCCGGCCGCGGCGATGTCGAGCGCGGCCAGGCACGCCGTCATCGCCTCTTCAAGGTCGAAATCGAGCCCCCCGCCGGCCCACTCGGCCCGCGCGCGCGCGCCTTCGAGCGCCGGATCGGCTTTCACTTCGACCATCGCGGCGCCCGCTTCGGCGAGCGCGCGCGCGATCTCGCCTTCCCATTCCGCCGGGGCGAACACTTCCATTCTGTTAACGGCCGACTCCCGGCGCGCCTTTTCGAAGGCGGCGGCCGCTTCGGCGGCGAATCCCTTCGCGGCCAGCGCCGGGAAGAGCCGTTCGAGGAATATCCTGAGCGCCGCGGCCGCGTCCGTCGCCAGGCGCGCCGGCAGGCTCGCAAGCTCGGTCTCCATGGCGTTGACGGCGGCGCGGAACATCTGCTCGCCGGCGTCGGCTCTGGCCGCCGACGCGGTCTGGCCGGCCGCATAGCCTTCCGCGAAGGCCTCGGCGCGGGCGCGCTGCAGGGCGACGTCCTCGCCTGTCGCTGCGCCGTCCGACGCGGCCGGTCCGGGCGCATCGTCGAAGCGCTCAAAAATCAGCGCCGGCCTCGTCATGCGGCGTCCTCCGCCGCGTCGAGCCAGGACTGGATGAGTTTCGCCGTTTCGTCGCTCTTCGCGCCGGCGAGCTCGCGCAGCGTCGCAATCGCGTCGGGTTCGGCGGCGGGAAGCGCGTCCGACGCGCCTTCGCCCGCGATCGCGGCGGCCGGCGCGGCCGCAGCCTGGGCGAGGGCAGGCTGCGGTTGCGCCTCCGCAGACGGGGCGGGCAGGTTCTTCGGCGCGAGCAGCGGCTTCACCACGAACAGGGCGAGCACCAGCGTCACGACCGCCAGGACGACCATCTGAATGACATGCATGAGATGGCGCTCAAGGAAATCGCCGATCGGATTCGCCTCGACCAGCACGCCCTCGTCGGACGCGGCGCGGAAAGGGAGCGCCTGGATGGTCAGGGTGTCGCCGCGCTCCTCGTCGAGGCCGGCGGCCCGCGCCACGAGTTCGCGCAGCGCCGCGAGCTCCTCCTGCGTGCGCAGCACGGGCTCGCCTCCCTCCTCCGCCGGATTTTCCGCAATCTGATTGACGATGACCGCGACGCTCATCTTGCGGATCGAGCCGGGTAACTTTTCGCGCTGGCGCGTGGTTTCGGAAACGCCGTAGGTGACGGTCTCGCGTGTCTCGGCGCGCTCTGTGCGCGAGCCCGTTCCGGCCGCGCCGTCGCCTTCGGGAAGGTTGCTCGCAACCGTCACCGCTCCGCCGCGCCCCTGCGTCGTCTCGGTGATTTCCGTCGTCTCCTTGCCGGTGACGACCCGCGCGTCGGGATTGAAGGTTTTCTCCGAGACCGCTTCGCGCTCGCGGTCGATATCGAGCGCGACGCTCACGCGGGCGTTGCCCGGCCCGACGCGCGCTTCGAGCAGTTCGATAATGTCGTTTTCGATCGCCTGGGCGCGATCCGCGACGTCCTTGACGTCGACGACCTCTTCGTCGCGGCCCGGCTCGAGCACGACGCCGCGGCTCGAATCGATGATCGCCACCTGATCGGCCGGCAGGCCCGGCACGGCTGAGGCGACGAGATAGCGAATCGCCTGCGCCTGCGACCGGGAGAGTCGCTCGGCGCCCATGACGACGGTCACGGACGCGCTCGGCGCGGGCCGGTTGCGGGCGAACGCGCCGGCCTGCGGCGCGGCGATGTGCACCCGCGCGGCCTTGACTCCGGGCGTCGCCAGGATGGTGCGCGCAAGCTCGCCTTCGCGCGCGCGCCAATACGTGGCGCCGAACATGTCCGACGTCGTCGAGAAGCCGTTGAGATTGTCGAGAAGCTCGTAGCCGGCCTGTCCCGTCTCGGGCAGCCCCTCGCCCGCGAGCGACATCCTGATGGAATCGCGCTTGGCGGAGGGCACGTAGATGGCCTCGCCGCGCACGTCGAAAGGAACGTTCATGCGCTCGAGGGCGCCGACCACCTGCCCGGCCGTACGCCCGTCCAGCCCGGCGTAAAGCAGCGCCATTTTCGGCGTTGAGGCGGTCCGTGCAAGGATTGAAAACGACACGACGACCGCCGCCACGGCGCCGACGAGCATCAATCGCTTCGCGGGAGTGAGAATGCGCCAAACCGAAACAAGTCCCTGCATTTTTTCCATGCCCGTTAATGACGCCGCCGCCGAATTCTTCAGCGTCCATGCCCGGTCATTTACCATTTGATCATTAAGAGGTGGTTACACAGAAAGCGAAGCGCGCAGGAAAACGCGCCAGTATGGAACACGGGGCCCCGGCATGAGCGAGGACGCCGAACAGCCGAACGAAGAGATCGAAGCTGTCGAGGACAAGCCGGCGAAGAAAGGCCTGCCGCTGAAGCCGATCCTCTTCAGCGTCGGCGGCGCGCTCATTCTCGGCGGCGCGGCGGCGGGCGCGAGCTATTTCATGGCGCCCATGCTGACGAAATGCCCCGCCCCGGCGCCGGCCAAGGCGGCGCACGCGCCTGAGCCCAAGGATCTCGTCTTCGTCGCCGTCGAGCCGATGGTGATCTCGCTCGGTCCCGAGGCGCGGTCGAAATATCTGAAGATATCGATCAGCATAGAGACCACGAAACCTCATGAAAAACGCCTTCAGGAGCTGACCCCGCGCATCCGCGACGTGCTGAACGCCTATCTGCGCTCCGTCGACGAAAGCGATCTCGAGCGCCCGGCCAATATGGCGCGCCTGCGCGCGCAGATGCTGCGCCGACTGCAGCTCGTCGCGCCGGCGGGAAGCGTCAACAACGTGCTGATTACGGATTTCGTCCTGACCTAGGAGGTCGCCATGGATCTGGTGCTCGATTTTCTGCTGCTTTCGGCCTCCGGCGCCGCCTGCCTTTACTGCTGGGTTCTCAACCGCCGGCTCAAGGGGCTGACCAGCGCGAAGGGCGGTCTTGGCGCGGGCGTCGCGCAGCTCTCTCAGTCTGCAGAGGAAATGAAGGCGGCGCTCGCCGCCACGAGAAGCGCCGCAGACGAGGCCGCCGCCCGGATCGAATCCCTGCTGGCCGACGCCGATCGCAAGGCGTCGGCCTTGGAAGAACTGCTCGACCGGCTCGAGAAGACGGGCGCCTCCGTGGCGGAAAAAGCCGAGGACGCCACGCAGAAATATGTCGACGTCATCGCGCCGTTTCTGGCCGAGGCGAACGCGGCCGCCGATCGGCTTTTCGCCGCCATCGAGCGCTCGCCCGCGGCGGAACCCGATACCCCGAAGAACGCCTCAACGATCCCGACCGAACCCGTTCAAAATAAAGAAGAAGACTACGTCGCTATCGACGCCGCGCCGACGAAGCGCGCTGCAAGGCCGCGCGAAGCGCGCAAGGAGGCGGCCGCATGAGACGACCGGGACCGCTTCTGATCCTCGCCGTGCTGTTCGCCGCGTCCTTTTCCGGGCGTGTCATCGATTTCGCCTACGCCGCCGCGCAGAAACAGGACGAGCCGAATCCCTCACCGGTCGCGGGAAAAAACGTTTCGTCCGCGGATGAGCCGCCTCATGCGCCTACGCCGATCGCCGTCGAAACGTCGCCGGAGCCGGCCGCCGCGTCTGGCGGACGGCCGCACGACGCCGCGCCGGGGGCGATCTCGAACGCCGAGCGCGACAGCCTGCTCGCCGCCATCCGCGAACGCGCGCGCGCGCTCGACCGCCGCGAGGCGGAAATCGCGCGCCGCGAGAGAGAGCTTGAAGCGCTCGAGCGCCGCGTCGCCGAAAGAACGGCCGAGCTCAAGGCCGTGAAGGAAGAGCTCGAACAGCGGCTTTCTTTCGCCGCGACCGCCGCCCAGGAGGACATCACGCGCCTGGCGCGCATGTATGAAGCGATGAAGCCGGCGAAGGCGGGCGAGATCTTCAACGCCATGGATCCGTCCTTCGCGGCCGGGTTCCTGACGGAGATGAACAGCGAAAGCGCAGCGCTCATTCTCGCCAATATGGACACGGACAAAGCCTACGCCACAAGCGTCATCATCGCGGGACGCAACGCCGCCGTAAATCGTCCGTAATCGTCTCGCGCATTAAGCCTTAATTTGCGAATTCCGTAAAATACTGCGGACATGGTTAATCCACGCGCAAGTCAAGGCTGAAATGGGCAGCATCATCGGCATCGCCGTCACCCTCGCCATGGTCTTCGGCGGGTACGTCATCGCGGGCGGCAAGTTCAGCATCATCATGCACGCCCTGCCCTACGAGCTGATGATCATCGGCGGGGCGGCGGTCGGAGCGTTTCTGGTCGGCAACGGCCTCGACGTCATCAAGCACACCGCCGCCGACGTGGCGAAAGTCTTCACCGGCCCGCGCTGGAGCCGCCAGGATTTTCGCGACCTCCTTTGCCTTCTCTTCACGCTGGTGCGCATCGCCAAGGAGAGCCCGGTCGAGATCGAGCGCCATATCGAAAATCCCGAGGAATCGCCGGTTTTTCAGCGCTATCCGAAAATCGCCAAGGACCCGGCGGCGATGGAGATCATCTGCGACACCATCCGCTCGATGATCATGAACTTCGACAACGCCCACCAGGTCGAAGAGCTGCTGGAGAAGCAGCTTGAAGCCCTGCATCATCACAATCTGCACGGCGCGCACGCGCTGCAGCGCATGGCCGACGGTCTGCCCGCGCTCGGCATCGTCGCCGCGGTGCTTGGCGTCATCAAGACGATGGCCTCGATCGACAAGCCGCCGGAGGTGCTCGGCCAGATGATCGGCGGCGCGCTGGTCGGCACGTTTCTCGGCGTCTTTCTCGCCTATGGGCTCGTCGGTCCGTTCGCGGACAAGGTGAAAGCGATCCGCGACGAGGAGCACGCATTTTACAACCTCATCCGCGAGGCGCTGGTCGCGAGCCTGCACAAGCACACGCCGCAAATCTGCGTCGAAGTCGCCCGCCGCAACGCGCCCTCGCGCGTGCGCCCGAGCTTCGCCGAGCTCGAAGAGGCGCTTCGCGAAACCCAGAAGGCCGCCTGATGACGCCTCGTCTGCGCATAGCCTTTTTCGCTCTCGCCGCCGCCATGGCGGGCGGCGCGGACGCGCGCGCGCAGGAGATCGCCGTCGCCGCCGGCGAGCATGAAGGGCGCTCGCGCGTCGTTCTGCCGGCCGCCGCCGGCGAAGCCGACGTCGCGCAGAACGGCCGCACGGTCTTCGTCCGTTTCGCCTCGCCGACCGTCCGGCTTGATCTCGCCGATCTCAACGACAAGCGCAAGGCCCATCGGGTCGGGCGCGCAGACTTCCGCGTAGGCGCCGCGGGGCCGGTTCTGGCTCTCGATCTTGTCTGCGACTGCCGCATCGAGACGCGCCGTCTCGCGAACGGCAAACTGATGATCGACATCGTCGACGGCGCGCACGCCCCGGCGCCGGACAAGACCGCCGCTTCGGCTTCGCATACGGAAGATCGCGCCGGCGCCGCGGCGTCCGATCCGGTCTCTGACATTTCCGTCGAGGAAGCGCGCAATCGCATGATCGAGCTTTTGCAGAAGGCGGCCGACAACGGCTATGTGCGCCCGCGCGAGGACGCCAAGGACCTTGCGCCGCCGCAGCCCGCGAGCGTCGCCGTCGCGCCGTCCGCGGCGCTCTCCACCGAGCCCCAGCCGCGCGACGCCGCGCGCCGCGCAAGCGCGCACGCCTGTCTGCACGACGCGGCCTTCGCCATCGACGGCGCGCCTTTCGCCAGCGAGCCGCTCGTCGCCCTCGCCGCATTGCAGTCCGCCCTCGCCGCGGCGGCGCCCGGCGAGGAGCGACCCGCCGCGCAGGCGCTCGCCAGAGGCTATCTCGCCGTCGGCTTCGGCGAGGAAGCGCTGCAGACGCTCGCGGAATATGGCGAGGGCGCATCCTTGCTCGCCGATCTCGCCCGCGTCGTCGCTGAGAACGACGTGGCGCGCGACTCGACCCTGCTCGGCGCGCGCGACTGCCGCGGCGCCCATGCGCTGTGGCAAGCCGCGGCGAGCCCGCCCGAAGACGTCGCGGCCGCCGCGGCGCGCGCCGGCGACGCGATTCTGGATCTGCCGGCGCGCCTGCGCGCGCTCATTGCGGCGCGCATCGCGCGCAAGCTTATCGAGGCCGAGGTCTGGAGCGAGGCCAAGCGCTATTATCGCATCGCGGTCGAAGCCTCGCCCGAGCCCACGCCCGAGCTTGAATATGCGGCGGCGCGGCTTCTCGAACATGACGGCGACGCGGGCGCCGCGGCCGAACGCCTGCGCGAACTCGCCGCCGGCGGCTCGGAGGCGTCGAAAGACGCCCTTCTCGCCCTCGCCCGGCGCTACGCCGAAGAAGGCCGCGCGCCGCATGAAGGATTTCGCGAGGACATCGGCGCGCTCGCCCAGACGGAAGAAGGCCTGCCGCGCGGGCGCGCCGCGGCGTTTCAGGAAGCCGCATTGTGGGCGGCTGAAGGCAATATCGAAGCGAGCCTGATGCTGCTGCGCAACGCCGCGAAGGCCGGCCCCGATGCGGCCGCGCCCGCCGCGCGCAAGGCCCGCGACCTTCTCGCCAAGGCCTTCGCCGGCGGCGACGAGCGCATGATCGCGCCGGCGCTCGCCGCGCTGCTGGAAAATTACGATTTCGTCGACCCGGCGCGCGCCGAGCCGGATTTTCGCCGCGCCGCGGCCGCGGCCGCGCTGCAGGCCGGCCTGCCGGACGTCGCCGCGCGGATCGTTCCGGCGAAAAGCGCCGACCGCGGCGAGGCGCTTGTGCGCGCCAGGGCGCTCATCGAGACAGGCGAGCCCGAAGCCGCGCTCGCGGAGGCCGCTCCCTATGCGGACGATCAGGACTTTGCGACGCTCGTCGTCGAGGCCAATCTGCAGGCCGGCCGGAATTTCGCCGCGCTCGCGGCCGCTTCCGTCCTCGCCGATCCCGCCATGAAAGCCGAACTCATGGCCGAAGCGGCCTGGCGCGCGGGCGACTGGGCGAGCGCGGCGAGCGCCTTCCGCAGAATCGAGCCCAACCGAATGCGAGTCGATGCGGCGCGCCGCTATGCGCTCGCCGCCTATATGGCGGGCGCCGAAGCGATGCCGCCGGCGGCCGAAGCCGTACTGCGCGATCAGGCTCCCGAAGCGCTCGAAAGCCTTCGGAGCCTGTTCGCGCCCGCTTCGTCGGGACCCATTCTCGAACGCGGCGAAGCGCTCGCCGACGGCGCGGCGGAGGAGATCGAACTCATAGAGGAGATGCTGGGCCATGGATAATTCAGGCTATGTCGCAATCTCCCGTCAGGCGGGACTCATGCGCCAGTTCAACGCGCTGGCCAACAACATCGCCAACGCCAGCACCGGCGGCTATCGCCGCGAGGACGTCGTCTTCGCCGAACATGTCAAGGCGCTCGACGCCGGCGATCCCAGCATTTCGATCGCAACGGCCAGCCGGCGCATCATCGACTTCACGCCGGGCGACATTCAGTCTACGGGCAATCCGTTCGACGTCGCCATCGAGGGAGACGGCTTCTTCCTGGTCGAAGGGGCGGACGGGCCGCGGCTCACCCGCGCCGGCGCGTTCTCTCTGAACGGCGAGGGCGAGCTCGTGACGGCGGACGGGCGGCGCGTGCTCGACGAGGGCGGCGCGCCGATCGTCATACCGCCGCAGGCGGACACGTTCTCGATCGCCGCCGACGGAACCATCGCCGCGGACGGCCAGCCCGTCGGCCGGCTCGGCGTGGCGATCGCCGATCCGGCGAGCCTCATTCGCGAAGGCGACAACGTGTTTCGCGCCGAGCAGGGCTACGAGCCCGCCCCCGACGCGCGCGTGCGCCAGTTCGCGCGCGAGGGCTCCAATGTGAGCGCGGTGACGGAAATCGCCCGCCTCATCGAGGTGCAGCGCGCCTATGAGGCGGGACAGCGCTTTCTCGAAGGCGAAGACGAACGGATCAGGCGCGTCGTGCGCGAAATAGGGCTCTCGCGATGACGAGACGGCCGATTGAGAGAGGGAGGCTCTGATGCGTGCGCTGAGCATTGCGGCGACCGGCATGGACGCCCAGCAGACGAGGGTCGAGGTCATTTCAAACAACCTCGCCAACATGAACACCACCGCCTATGCGCCGCGGCGGGCGGAGTTCGCCGATCTGCACTACCAGATCGTGCGCGCGGCCGGCGCGCCGTCCTCTTCGAACGGCGATCTCGCGCCGGAGGGCGTGCATGTCGGGCTCGGCGTGCGCACGGCGTCGATCACCGTCGACATGAGGCAGGGCGCGCTCAAGAGCACCGGCGGCGATCTTGACCTCGCCATCGAAGGCAAGGGCTTCTTCGAGATTCGCCTGCCTTCGGGCGAGGCCGCCTACACCCGCGACGGCGCGTTCAAGCGGACCGGGGAAGGTCTCGTCGTCAACAGCGAAGGCTTCCCGCTCGCCGGCGACATCACCATCCCCGAGGACGCCCGCAGCGTCGTCATCAACGCCGAGGGCGAGGTCTACGTCCATTTCGAGGACCAGCCCGAAGCGCAGCTCATCGCCACGATCAATCTCGTCTCCTTCGCCAACCCGAACGGCCTCGAGCCGATCGGCGGCAATCTGTATCGCGAGACGGCCGCGTCCGGCCCGCCGGTCGTCGGCGAGGCGGGCGAGGACGGCCTCGGCCGGCTGCGCCAGGGCTATCTCGAAGAGTCCGGCGTCGACGTCGTCGCCCAGATCGCCGAGCTGATCGAGGCTCAACGCGGCTACGAGCTCAACTCCAAGGTCATCGCCGCCGCCGATCAGATGCTCGGGGCCACAACGCAACTGAGGTGACGACCATGCGCAACGACCGTTTCTCCGCATCAAGATTTTCCGGCGTCATCGCCGCGGCGATCCTGTCGTCGGGCTACGCGCCCGCCGCCGCGGAAGAGCCCGTGGCGGCGCGCTACATCCGCGCCGGCGAGATCATCGCCGCCGCCGACATCGAAACGCCGCAGACCGTCGACGCCCTGCGCCGGGCTGCGAAGCTCGTGGGCCTCGAAGCGGCGCGCTCGATCTATAAGGGGCAGCCGCTCGCCGGCGACGCGCTGCGCACGCCGACGCTGGTCGAACGCAACGCCATCGTCGCGATGGAGTTCGTGAAAGGCCCGCTCGCCATCGCCGCCGAAGGCCGCGCGCTCGAACAGGGCGGCGAGGGACAGCGCATCCGCGTGATGAACCTCTCCTCGAAACGGGTCGTCACCGCCGTCGTCGTCGGCCCCAACGCCGTGAGGACCTTGCAATGACCCGGAAGCTTCTGCTGATCGCGACCGCCGCCGCCGCGTTCGCCGCGCAGGGATGCGCGAGCCGGCTCGACGATTTCGGCCGCGGGCCGGCGATGAGCGGGCCCGGCGCGCCGCGTCACCCGCTGCCGCCGGCCTCGCCGGAACGGCTTGCGCTCGCGCGCGCTACGCCGCCCGCGCCGGAGGAAGAAGGCGCGGCCGGCTCGCTGTGGCGCGACGGGCCGGCCTCGCTCTTCGGCGACCGTCGCGCGCGCGACCTCGGCGACATCGTGACGGTGGTCATCGAGCTCGACGAGCGCGCCGAGATGCGCAACCAGACCGATCGCTCGCGCGACGCGCGCGAAGGCCTTTCCGTGCCGAATTTCTTCGGCCTGGAGACTCTGGCCCAGCGGGTGCTGCCCGGCGGGGCGAGTCTCGACCCGTCCGTGGACATCTCCTCGGAGTCGGAAGCCAACGGCGACGGCCAGATCCGCCGACAGGAAAAGCTCACCCTTCAGGTCGCCGCCACAGTCGTCCGTGTACTTCCTAATGGGCACCTCGTCATCGCCGGCAATCAGGAAGTGCGAGTCAACAGCGAGCTGCGCGACCTGCAGGTGGCGGGCATCATCCGGCCTGAAGACATCTCCCGGCGCAACACCATCACCCATGAGAAGATCGCCGACGCGCGCATCCTTTACGGGGGGCGCGGTTCGATCACCGACGTTCAGGACCCGCGTTACGGCCAGCAGGTCCTCGACGCGCTGCTGCCGTTCTAGGCCGTCGCCATGTTGAAATATCTTCCCTACGCCCTGCAGCTTCTCGCCGTCGTCGGCGGCGCGGCGGGCGGGCTGTGGCTCAAGTCCGCGACGGCGCCGGCGGCCGAGCCGGCGCGCGCCCGGGACGAGGCGAAGGCCGCCGCGGCCAGTCATGGGCCTGTCGAGCATAAGAAAGCCGAAGCCGCGCCGAAAAAGGCGGACAAGAAAGCCGAAGGCAAGCGCGCCGGCGACAAGAAGGCGGGCGGCCATGGCGGCGGCCACGGCGAAGCAGACGCGGACGCCGCCTACGGCTTCATGAAGTTCAGCCGCCAGTTCGTGGTGCCCGTCATCGGCGACGGAGGCGTGCGCGCGCTGGTGCTGATGGACATCAACATCGAGGTGCCGCCGGCCGTCACCGAGTCCGTCTATTCGCAGGAGCCGAAACTGCGCGACGCGCTGCTCGCCTCGCTTTTGCAGCTGTCGAACAGCGGCGCGTTCGACGAGCATATTCTCGAACGCGCCAATATGGAGCTCGTGCGCAACGAGCTTCTGCGCGCCGCGCGCAGCGTGATCGGCGAGGACGCGCAGAACGTCCTGATTTTGAACGTCGCCCGGCAGGACGTCTGACGCGCCGGGCAGGCGCGCGCATTTCGCACGAAACGGAGAACCCAAGAGTCGCGCTGATTCAGCGCCCGCGCGGGCCCCAGCCCGATTTCGAACGAAACGCCTTTCGGCGTTTCGCACGATACCGCCCTGAATGGGTGCGCGCGCCGGCGCCTCCGGCAAGCGCGGAAGGAGAAACGGGAAAGCCGTCCGCGCGCGCCGGCGCTGGCCAGCCCGTTCCGCGCGTTTCTCTCTGCGCGTCTCTTCCCGCGCGTTCCGGGGCGAAAAGACAGATGCGTCCGCAGTCATGCGCCCAGTATGAGGCCGGACGGACAGGCGGGGATAACTATCCCCGTTTTTCGGCTAAGCTGTTGTTTTTCCTGAGGCTGAATTCCTCATAAAGGCGGATGAATTCGAGCCTCGGCGATCGGGAAGGAGCGATCGGCGACAGGCCGGGAACGCTTGGCGCCCTATTCCGCCGCGCCGTCGCGCACCGAGATCACCGCCGCCGGATCGACGATCGCGCCGCCGTCGAGCACCAGCCGCGGCGCGCCGTCGACGAGCCGCGCCTCCACCACCGGCGCGCTGAACAGAAGCGGCGCCGAGGCGATCGTTTTTTCGCCGTCCGAGTAATTCGCGACGAAGGCGTATTTGCCCGACGCCGCCGGCGGACCGGCGATCGTCTCGCCGTTCCAGACGAACTCCGTCGCGCCCGCGGGAACCGAACCGCGATAGACGGCGTTTCCGTTCGCATCGCGCACGACGATCTCGCTCGGCGCGCCATAAGCGCTGTCGGGAAAGGCGAGCGTCAGCGGCGCGCCCGTGAAGGCGACGCCCGTCGCCTCGACCGTCGCGGTCTTGCCGATCCACGGCGTGACGGTTTCGAGCCCGGCGCTCCTGAACGAACCGGCGAGCTCTTCGAGCAGGCGGTTCGTCTCGATCTGCTGTTCGACGCTCGAAAAGCTCGCGAGCTGTTCGACGAACTGCGTGGAGTCGAGCGGGCTGAGAGGGTCCTGATTGCGGAGCTGCGCCGTCAGGAGCTTCAGAAAGCTCTGGAAGTCGGAGGCGGCGGTCGCTGCGCTTTTCGCCGCGCGCGGCGCGGCGGTCTGTCCCGAAAGGCCGGCGGCGGTTGCGGTGTCGATGCCTGTCATGATCCGTTCCTCGCTCTAGACCAGCCTGTCGAGGCGGTTGTTCTCGCGCAGGGAGAGATAGGTCACCTGGCGCGGCGCAATCTTTTCGTCCTCGGCGGCGTCGAAGCCGGCGCCCTCCTGCGCGCCGGCGCCCGGCGCGCGCTCGTTTCGTTCGTGTGCGGCGAATTCAAGCTGCACGCCAGCGAAGCCTGCATCCTCCAGCCCGCGCAGGAGATCGTTCGCATGGCGGCGCAAAAGATCGAGCGTGTCGCCGCGATCGGACGAAACCGTCGCCAGCACCGAATCGTTCCGGTCGATGGCGAAGTGGATGCGCACCTTGCCGAGATCGGGCGGGTCGAGCTGCACGTCGATGCTGCTCGCGCCTTTCTCGGCCCGGATCGAGGCGATCACCTGCCGGGCCGCGTCGGCGCCGGCCTGGGCGCGGGCCGCTTCGGACCGCGCCGCGGTCTCGACCGGCGCCCCCTCGCCCGCCTGAAGATGGATGACGTCGCCGGCCGCGGCGAAGGGCGCGGGCGCGCTCTCGCGCGCGGCGAGCGCTTCAAGTCCGTGCGCGAATGGCTGACCCGCCTGCCGGTCGATCAGGGAAAGCCGGGCGCGTCCCTCGGCCAGGAGCCGCGCCGCATCGGCGCCTGCGCGCGGGCCCGGCGTCTCGACCGGGCGCGCCTCGCTCGGCGCGATTTCCGCCGAAGCGGCGAGCGGCGCGCCGGGCGCGGCGCGATCGCCCGGCGCGGGGGCGGCGGCGATCTGCGCCGGCGCGTCTTGCGGCGCCGAACCGGCCGCAAGGGGCGCGGGCGAAGCCACGGGCGCCGGAGAACTCTCTCCGGCGCGGGCCGCGTTCTCGACGGCGACGGCGGCGGGCGCGGCGGCACGCTCTCCGGCGCGAACAGGATCGACCGGCGCGGCGCGCGCGACGGTCTCTCTCGGCTCGCGGCGCGGATTCGCGGCGAGCGGACCTTCGATCGGCGCCGCGCCGTCTTCGCCGAACCCGGAGCGATCGGCGCCGCGGGTCGGCGAGGCTTCTTGCGGAGACTGGACCGGCGCGGACTCGCCTTCGCCGCCATCGATTGTAATCTGTACAGGAATCGCTTCTTGCGTCGCCGGGGCAATCGCTTCATCGGTTTGCGAATCGATCTCCGGCGCTTCGGGAGAGAACGCGCCGTCGTCGGAAGGCGCCTCGACAAGCGCCAGAGACCCGTCGGCGTTGACGATGACGTCGGCGCTTTCGGCGGCGATATCGCGCGCGGCCTGCGCGATGCGAAGCAGGCGCGGCGCGGGGGCGCCTCGGCCGTCGGCGTTCGCCGCCATCTCCGCGCGCGGCGGGGGCGCGCCGAGACCGAAGGCCTGCGCGAAAGGCCCGCCCTCGCCGCCGGCGGGAGCAGTTCCTTCAGGCGTTTCGCCTTCCCGCAGCGGCGGCTTAGGCGCGACGAGGCCGAGAGCGGCAAGCGCGTCCATGCGCACAATCCTTTCTTAAAATTTTCATGGGCATGGTTATCCGACAAAAAGGTTACCGAGCCTTTGAAGCCGCGCCCTGAAGAGGAGCGCATGACGATGAAAGAAGTTCTCGCCGCCGGCATCGTCCCTTCCGCCCCGCCCGCTCCGCATGCGGCCGATCCGGCTGCGCGCGAGGCGGCGCTGCGCGAAAGCGCCAGGGCGTTCGAGGCGGCGTTCCTGGCGCAGATGCTGACCCATAGCGGACTGGCCAAATCGCTGGGCGCCAATGGCGGGTTCGGCGGCGAAGCCTTCTCCGGCCTGCTCGTCGAGCAATACGCCGCGGAAATCGTCGAGCAGGGCGGCTTCGGCCTCGCCGAGAAAATCTACGAGCAATTGCGCGACAAGGACGCCGGCCATGCAGACCGATAGGACGCTCAAGGACGTCATCGAAGCGCTGCGCGGCGCGCTCGCGGAGGAAAAGCGGATCATCCTCGAAGGCCGCTACGACGCGCTCGGCCCGGTCGCGGCGCGCAAGGAATCGCTCGCCGAAGAGCTCGACCGGATGCTGCTCGAGCCGCGCATCGCCGCGCAGGCGCCGGCATGGCGCAAGCAGATCGCCGCGCTCGCCGCACTGGCGAAGGAAAACGAAGCGGTCATCGACGCCGCGAAAGCCGGCGTCGCCGGAGCGCGCCGGCGGATCAATGAAATCCTCAGCCGCCAGCGCAATGTGGGCGTCTACGGAGAAACCGGCGAGAAGCTGCTCGCGCCCGGCGCCGGCGTTACCCGTCAGAAACTCGCCTGAGCGCTCTTGCGCCGCTCGCATCAAATTAACCGAAATTTATATTCGCGCGGATAAGCATCATCCCAGCTTCAGGATCGAAGACCGTGGAATCGTCAGAACGCGTTCCACCCGGTCAGAAGGACCCTCAGATCCGGCGTGACGGGCGAAGCCCGGCCGGCGCGTAATCACGGCGTGAAAAAACGCGCCAAAGGGAACAGGACGAAGCACATGGTTAGCATTCTCAACAACGAAAGCGCGACCGTCGCCCTCGCGACCCTGCGCAGCATCAACCGCAATCTCGCGCAGGTGCAGCAGGAGATCTCGACCGGCAAGTCGGTCGCCAACGCCAAGGACAACGCGGCCATCTACGCCGTCTCGACGGTCATCCAGTCCGACGCCGACAGCTTCGAGGCGATCTCGAGCTCGCTCAATCTCGGCCTGTCGACGGTCGGCGTCGCCCGCGCCGCGGCGGAGAACGTCACCAGCCTTCTGCAGGACATCAAGAACCTGGTCGTCGCCGCGCAGGAAGAGAACATCGACCGGTCCAAGATCCAGACCGACATCGCGCAGCTTCGCGATCAGATCACCTCGATCGTGAACGCCGCGCAGTTCAGCGGCCTCAACCTGCTGAGGGGCGGCGGCTCGGTCGACATTCTCTCCTCGCTCGACCGCGCCGCAGACGGCACGGTGACGGCGTCGAACATCACGATCGCGCGCAACAATCTCGAGGTCGCCCAGCAGACCTTCGGCGCCGGCGCTGGGAACGTGACGACCACAGTCACGGGCTTGGCTGTGGGTACCCAGATCGACGATGGTGAGACGGCCACGATTACATATACGGCGACGGAAATTTCGGAAGGCGAGAGCTTCCGCATCACGCTGGGCGGTACTGACTACGACTATGTCGCTCGTAACGGCGACACGCTGAACGACGTTGTACGGGAACTTAAAGAACGCATCGATGCGGCTGGCATCGCCAACGTGACCGTCACCGCCTCGAACGTTTCTGATCCCACTTCGACCGACTCGGTTCTTACAATTAACTATGCTCCGGGCGACGCCAGCAATTTGACCTTTGCCCAAGCGAACAATAGCGGCGGCACGGCTGGCGGCGATCTGGGAACGCTTCTGACCTTCGACGTGACCACGTCGGCGGGCGCCGAGCAGGCCCTGACCGACATCGAAGCGCTCATTCAGACCGGCATCGATGCGGCGGCGGCCTTCGGTTCGGCCCAGAAGCGCATCGAAATCCAGGAGGAGTTCGTCACCGCTCTGGTCGACAACCTCAAGTCGGGCATCAGCGCGCTCACCGACGCCGACATCGAGGAAGCGTCGGCGCGCCTGCAGTCCCTTCAGGTTCAGCAGCAGCTCGGCATTCAGGCGCTGGCGATCGCCAACCAGACGCCGCAGACGATCCTGTCGCTGTTCCGTTAATGACGGCGCGGGCTGGAGGGGCGCGGCTCCTCCAGCCCGTTTTCCTTGGTCGGGGGAGCTCGGGCGAATGAAAGACGCAGGATTATGAACGAATACGCGCTCGCGCAGAACGCATACGTCCAGGCGACCCGCTCCATCGGCGCGCCGCGGGAGGTCGAGTACAAGGTCTTTGCACGGATCACGCGCGCCCTTTCGGAAACGGCCGACATCAAGCCGGCCGACGGCGCCGACTTTCCCCGCCTCGTCGGGGCGCTTCATGAAAACCTCGCTTTATGGACGGCGCTGGCGAGCGACGTCTCCCGCGAAGGCAACGGTCTTCCGGCGGAGCTGCGCTCCAAGATCTTCTACCTTTTCGAATTCACCCGCGAGCACACGCGCAAGGTCATGCGCGGCGACGCCGACGCGCAGATCCTGATCGACATCAACACCTCGATCATGCGCGGCCTCAAGGGCCAGACGAATGTCGCGGAGATCGCGTGATGAACGGCGGCGGCCTCGTTCTGCGACTGCGCCCGCACGAGAAGTTTCTCGTGAACGGCGTCGTGATCGAGAACGGCGACCGCCGGGCGCGGCTGCGCGTGTGCACGCAGGACGCGCACATTCTTCGCCTGCGCGACGCGCTGCATCCGGAGGAAGCGACGACGCCGGCCAAGCGGCTCTATTACGCCGCCCAGCTCGCCGTCGCCGGCGAAGCCGACGCCGAACAGGCCAAGACCGAGCTCGTCCGCGGGATCGAAGCGCTGCAGCAAGCCTTCGGCGAACACATCTGCCGCGAGGATCTCGACGCGGCGCTCGCCCATGCGCGGGAGGGGAAATTCTATCACGTCATGCGCCGCCTGGCCCGCGTGATGCCGCATGAGAACGCGCTTCTGTCGCTCGCCGCGCCGGCCAAGGCGCCGCTCGAAAAGGCGGGATGATGACGTTCCTTCCGGTCGTCGGAATCGGCGGCTACGCCGGCTTTCGCGTCCTTGAGAAGACGGCGCCGCGCCAGCAGTCCGCGCTCGAACGCACGCCCCAGATCCAGCGCAACATCGAATATTTCCGCGAGAATATCGGCAAGGCGCTCACCGCCGAGGCGCTGGTGCAGGACCGGCGGCTGCTGACCGTCGCGCTCGGCGCCTTCGGCCTCGGCGAGGAGATCGACAAGCGGGCCTTCATCCGGAAAGTCCTCGAAAGCAGCACGGAGGATTCCCGCTCGCTGGTCAACCGTCTCTCCGACAACCGCTATCGCTCGCTGGCGAAGGCTTTCGCCTATGGCGACGGGGTCGGCGCGGTGCAGGTGCAGCTGCCGACCTTCGTCGAGGACGTCATCGCCCGCTACAAGACGCAGGAGTTCGAGCGCGCGGTCGGCGAGGCCGATCCGGATTTCCGGCTCGCGCTGACCTTCAAGCGCGAGATCGCCGAGATCGCAGCCGGGGGCAAGAACGATCGCGTCATGTGGCTGCAGGCGCTCGGCCGGCTGCCCGTGCGGCGCTTTCTGGAGACGGCCCTCGCCATGCCGAAAGGCGTCTCGCAGATCGATCTCGACAAGCAGGTCGAGCTCTTCCAGAACCGCGCGCGCCAGCTCTTTGGAGAAAAATCCGTCGCCGCCCTGGCCGAGCCGGAGACCCTGGAGAAGGTCATCCAGCGCTTCTTCCTGTTTCGCCAGATCGAGGCCGGCCCGTCGCTGACGACGCCGGCCGGCGTGGCGCTGACGCTGCTGCAGAACAACGGCCTTGGCGGCGTCGGCGGGGCGAACCTGCTTCTGTCGCAGGCCTGATCCGTCAGTCTGCGGATCGGCTCGCCGACAGGATCGAGGAAAGCCGCGCGAAAGCCTCTTCGCAGCCTCCCGACTTGCCGGCGACGAAGGCGTCGAGCGCCGGCCAGACGTCGATGGCTCGGTCGATCACCGGATCGCCGCCTTTCGCATAGAGCCCCGTCTGGATCATCGCCGCGGCTTCCTCATAGGCGGCGATGAGCGCACGACCTTCCGCCAGCAGACGGTTCTCCTCCTCGCTCGCGGCCCTGGGCAACGAGCGCGACACGCTGCGGCGGATGTCGATGGCGGGAAAACGCCCGCGCTCGGCGATGGCGCGCTCAAGCACAACATGCCCGTCGAGAATGCCGCGCATCATGTCGGCGATGGGTTCGTCCATGTCGGAGCCGGCGACGAGCACGCTGAAGATCGCGGTGATGTCGCCCGCCGTCCCCGCGCCGGGTCCGGCGCGCTCGGCGAGCGCGGCGACCGTGCGGAAGGTCGAAGGCGGATAGGCGCGCAGGGACGGCGTCTCCCCCGCCGTGAGGCCGATCTCCCGGTACGCCTCGGCGAAGCGCGTCACCGAATCGAAGACGAAGAGCACATGCCTGCCCTGGTCGCGGAAATATTCCGCCGCCGTCATGGCGAGCAGCGCCGCGCGGCGCTTCACCGGCGCCGGATCGTCGCAGGTCGACACGATGACGACGGCGCGCTTGCGCCCTTCGGGCCCCAGCGTCTCCTCGACGAACTCGCGCACTTCGCGCGAGCGCTCGCCGATGAGCGCGAGCACGGCGACGTCTGCTTCGACCCCGCGGGCGAGGTCGGCGAGCAGAGTCGACTTGCCGACGCCCGAGCCCGCGAACAGGCCGATGCGCTGGCCCCGGCAGAGCGGCAGAAACGTATCGAAAGCCGCAAGACCCGTATTGAGCCGCGGCCCGAGGCTGCGCCGCGCGCTCACCGGCAGGGCGGGCGGGGCGAGCGGGCGCGGCGAAGCTCCCCGCGGCGCCGGCGTTCCGTCGAAGGCGCGCCCGAACGCGTCGAGCACGCGCCCGAGCCAGGCCTCGCACGGCCACGCTCCTTCGTCCGGCCGGATGTAGGCGCGCGCGCCCGCCGCTATTCCGTGCACGGGCATGCTCGGCATGACCACGACGCTTTGCCCGTCGATCGCGATCACCTCGCCGGCGAGGACGCCGCCGATTTCGACGGCGTCGCCGACGCGCGCGCGCCCCTCGAGCCCGGCCACGCGCAGCGCGCCGCCGTCGACGGCCGCCACCCGGCCCCAGATTTTCGCCGGCGTGATCGCCGCCGCCGCGCCGCGCGCCGTTTCTTCGAGAAGCATCGCCGGTTTCATCATGGTTAAGCCAATATTCAGCATTCGCTCATAATTTTCATAAAATGTAATCCTTAACAGGATGTCGCGATATGCTCGACGATCTGAAAATTCTCAATGTCGCGTCGGCGATGGCGCGTCACGCCGCCCAGCGTCACGGGCTCATCGCCGAGAACATCGCCAACGCCGACACGGCCGGCTACCGCGCGAAGGATCTCGAAGCCTTCGGCGAAGCCTACGCCCGCCGGGCGCGGCTTGACGGCGCCGCCGACCGGATCGACTGGCGCGTCGTCAAGATCAGCGCGCCGGGCCTCGAATCGCCGAACGGAAACAACGTATCGCTCGAAGACCAGATGCTGCGCGCGGCCGAAGCGAAGGGCGCCCATGACGCGGCGACGGCCATCTACAAGAAGACCGTCGACATTCTGCGCGCGAGCCTGCGCCGACAGGTTTGAGGAGGCTGAACGATGAACCCTCTCTTCGAATCGATGAGCGCGGCGGCGAGCGGCCTTCACGCGCAAGGCTTCCGCATCCGCATCGTCAGCGAGAACATCGCCAACGCCGACACGCCCGGCTATCACCGCAAAACGCTCGCCTTCGACAACGTGTTCGACGCGAAAGCCGGGGCCGAACGCGTGACGGTCGATCGCATCGAGCTCGACGGCTCTCCCCTGGAAGAGAAATACGACCCTGCTCATCCGCTTGCGGATGAAAACGGCTATGTCGCGCTCTCCAACGTCAATCTGATGGTCGAGATGGCCGACGCGCGCGAGGCGAGCCGCTCCTATGAGGCCAATCTCGCCGCCTTCCGGCAGGCCCGCGAGATGTATTCGAGCCTTCTCGATCTGCTGAAACGCTGAGGTTGCAAGCCATGGACGTCAACGCCTTCAACGCAGCAAGAACCTACGGCGCGGCCAGGGAGCTTCTGGGCGGCGCGCAGAACAAGGCCGGCGCCGGCCTGAAAGCGGGCGCGCAGGCCGGCTCGACGGCGGGCGACGGCGGCTTCAAGCCGGCCGAGCTCGTCAAGGATTTCGCCGAGACCGTGGCGAAAAGCGAAGCCGTCGCCGCCGATTTCATGGCGGGCAAGGCCGACCCCCACTCCGTGGTCGAAGCGCTCGCCGCCGCCGAGCTCGCCGTCGAGACGGCGGTCACGCTGCGCAACCAGGTCATCGAAGCCTATCAGGAACTCATGCGGATGCCGGTCTGACGGCGGGAGGGCCATCTTATGAATGAAGCGCAAATCCTCGATGCGTTGCGCGCGTCGCTGTGGGCCGGGGTGTGGATCGCCTCGCCGCTTCTGCTCACCGCGCTCGTCGTCGGCGTCATCGTCGGCCTTCTTCAGGCGCTGACCTCCGTGCAGGAGCTCACCCTCACCTTCGTGCCCAAGCTGATCGCCATGCTGATCGCTTTCCTGTTGTGTTCGAGCTTCGCCGCGCGGCTTCTGCTCGCCCTCTTCGACAACCGGATCCTGCCCCTCATCGCCGGCGCGTAACGCTCAATCCCGACCCTTCGCAGCAACCTTCGTCCGTTCGACGTCATGCCCGCTCTGAGCATAAAATCGCTCTATCAGCCGACGGTCTTTCTCGCGATCGCGCTCATGGCGGTGATCGTGATGATGGTGCTGCCGGCGCCGGCCTGGGTGCTCGACATCGGGCTCACCGCCTCTTTCGCCTTCGCCATCCTGATTTTCACGATCACGCTGTTCATCGAGCGCCCGCTGGATTTCTCGTCCTTTCCGACGGTGCTGCTCGCTTCGCTGCTGCTGCGGCTGTCGCTCAACGTCTCTTCGACCAAGCTCATCATCGGTCAGGGTCATACCGGCCCCGATGCGGCGGGCGGAGTCATTCACGGCTTCGCCATGTTCATCATGGGCGGGAGCGTCTTTCTGGGGCTCGTCGTGTTCACGGTGCTGCTCATCGTGAACTTCCTCGTCATCACCAAGGGCGCCGGGCGCATGGCCGAGGTCGGCGCGCGCTTCGCCCTCGACGGGATGCCGGGCAAGCAGCTCGCCATCGACTCCGACGTGGCCGCCGGCGCCATCACTCACGAAGAAGCGAAGGCCCGCCGCAAGCTCGAACAGGAAGAGACGACCTTTTTCGGCTCGCTCGACGGCGCGTCGAAATTCGTCAAGGGCGACGCCGTCGCCGGACTGCTCATCACGCTCCTGAACATCGTCGTCGGCCTCGCGGTCGGCATCGGCGCGCACGGCCTTTCCTTTTCGGAGGCGATCGAGACCTATTCCATCCTCACCGTGGGCGACGGCCTCGTTTCGCAGATTCCGGCGGTCATCATCTCCATCGCCGCCGCGCTTCTGCTGTCGAAGGGCGGCGTGCAGGGACCGGCGGACAAAGCGCTGTTTCATCAGCTTGGAGAGCATCCCGGCGCGCTCATCACGGTGTCGATCATTCTCGCCGTATTCGCGCTGTTTCCGGGCCTTCCCTTCGCGCCCTTCATGGCCGGCGCGCTCGCGCTCGCGGGCCTCGCCTATTTCGGCCGTCGCTACGCGCAAAAGCGAAGCGCGGAAGGCCTCCCCGCAGAGGTCGAAGACCAACGCCCCGCCCAGCCTTCGCTCGGCGATGTTCTCGATCTCGACGAGATCCATGTCGAGTTCGCGCCCAATCTCATCCATATCGCCATGGAGTCGGAGACCGGACTCGAATCGCGCATCGCCAAGATCCGCAAATATGTCGCCGCGGAGTTCGGCTTCATCGTGCCGGCGATCCGGCTCACCGACAACGCGACGTTCAGGAACAACGAGTACGCCATCCGCATTCACGGCGTCGAAGTCGCGCGCAGCATTCTCGATCCCGGCGGCGTGCTGGTGCTCACCCGCGAGGACGCGCCGCTGCCGATCAAGGGGCTCGACGTCAAGGAGCCTGTTTACGGCGCGCCGGCGAAGTGGATACCGGCCGACCGGCAGGAGGACGCGGCGATGCTCGGCCTGCCGATCATCGAGCCGGCCGAGGTCGCCGCGACGCATCTTCTCGAAGTCATCAAGGCCAATCTCGGCCGGCTGATGACGCGCCGCGCGCTGCGGCGCATTCTCGACGAGTTCGTCTCGACCTCCGACCCGGAGCGCGCCGCCGCCAACCGCAAGATCCTCGACGAATTCATCACCGACAAGACCCCGCACGATCTCATCCAGGCGGTGCTGCGGCTGCTGTTGCAGGAGCGGGTGTCGATCCGCAATCTGCCCGTCATTCTCGAAGCGATCTCCGAAGCGCGCTCGGCGATGAGCTCGCCGGAGCAGATCGCCGAATATGTCCGTCAGCGGATCGGTTTTCAGTTCGTCTCGAAGCTGCGCGACGCGGAGGGCCGCCTGCCGCTCATCCAGCTTTCCCCGGAATGGGAGACCTTGTTCAAGGAGCACGAGATCGAGCGGGACAACGGGGCGGCCGACGTCGCGCTGTCGCCGGCGGACTTCAACCGTCTTGCGAGCGCGGTGCGCGAGAAGATCGCCGCGGCCGTCGCGCGCGGCGTGTTCCCGGCGATCGTGACCACCGCGCGGCGGCGCCGGTTCCTCAGCGCGGTCCTGAGCGCGAAGGGCGTGCGCAACGCGGTCATCTCCTATGACGAGATCGACCCGACGGAGAAACCCGCCATTCTCGGCGTCGCATAGGGAAGCGCCGGCATGGACCTGCTCGCCGCGCTCGAACCTCTCGCCGCCGTCGGCGCCGGGCCCGTCGCGGTCGCGGCCGGGGTGTTCGCGCGCATCTCTGCGCTGGTCTTCCTGCTGCCCGGCATGGGCGAGCACGCCATTCCCGTCCGCGTCAGGCTCGCCGGCGCGCTCGCCGTCGCGCTCGCGCTGACCCCGATGGCGCTCGCGGCCGGGCCCGCGGCGCCGGGCGCGCCTTCGGCGCTCCTCGCGACGCTCGCCGCCGAAGCCTTCGCCGGCGCCACGATCGGCTTCGCTATCCGCATCGCCGCCTTCGCGCTGGAGATCGCCGGCCACATCGCGGCGCAGCACCTGTCGCTGTCGCAGATCTTCGGCGGCGGGCTCAACGCCGCGCCGGAGCCGCCGATCGCGACCCTGTTTCTGATGGCGGGCGTCACGCTCGCCCTCGCCGCGGGCCTGCATTTCAAGGCCGTCGCCGCGCTCGCCGCCTCTTACGAGATCATGCCGTTCGGCGTCTTTCCGGGCGCGGATGAAGCCGGCGCCTGGGCGGCGGAACGGGCCGCCTACGCCTTCTCTGCGGCGCTCGCTCTCGCCCTGCCTTTCGTGATTCTCGGCTTCATCTACAATCTCGCCATCGGCGCGGCGAACCGGGCGATGCCGCAGCTCATGGTCGCCTTCGTCGGCGCGCCGGCGATCACGTTCGCGGGCCTCGTCCTTCTGGCGCTCGCCGCGCCGGGCCTTCTCATCGTCTGGCTCGGGATGGTCGACCTCGCTTTCGCCGCCGTGCTCGGGAGCGCGCCATGAGCGAGAGCGACAAGAACGGCGCCGGCGAAAAGACGCATCAGCCGACCCAGCGAAAGCTGCAGAAGTCGCGCGAGCAGGGCGAAGTTCCCTACTCGTCGGAGGCGACCGCGGCGGCGACCTATGCGAGCTTCTATTTCGCGCTGCTCCTCGCCGGCGGCTGGAGCGCGGCGAAGACCAGCGAGATTCTGCTCGCGTTCTTCCGCCATCCGGCCGACGTCGGCGCCGCGCTGACGTCGCCCGCGCCCAGCGGTTTCGCCGAACGGCTGGTCGTCGAACTCGCCCTGGCGCTGGCGCCGCTTTTCGGCGCGCTGGCGCTCGCCGCCCTCGCATCCATCCTCGCTCAGCGCGCCGTCGTCTTCGCGCCTTCGAAGATCAAGCCGAAGCTGTCGCGCCTGTCCATCATCGACAACGCAAAGCAGAAATACGGGCCCCAGGGCCTGTTCGAGTTCTTCAAGAGCTTCGCCAAGCTCGCCGCCATCACCGCGATCCTTCTGTTCGGCCTCAAGGACCGGTTCATGGAGCTGCCGTCGCTGTCGGCCCTGCCGGCGCAGGCTTTCGGAGACATCGTCCTGCGCGAAGCGACGTTCTTTCTCGGGCTCGTGACAGCCGCCGCGGTCGTCATCGCCGCGCTCGACCTGCCCTGGCGCATCTATCAGCACCGCAAGAAGCTGATGATGTCGCATCAGGAGCTGAAGGAAGAATCGAAGGAGACCGAGGGCGATCCGACCCTGAAGGCTGCCCGGCGCGAGCGCGCGAACGCGCTTGCGCGCAACCGGATGCTCGCCGACGTGCCGGAAGCGAGCGTCGTCATCGTCAACCCCGCCCATTACGCGGTCGCCCTGAAATGGGAGCGCGAGAAGGGCGGCGCGCCGGTCTGCGTGGCGAAAGGCGTCGACGAGATCGCCGCGCGCATCCGCGAGATCGCCGTCAAAGCCGGCGTCCCGATCCGGCGCGACCCGCCGACGGCGCGCTCCATCTACGCCCTTGTCGACATCGGCGAGGAGATCAGGCGCGAGCATTACGCCGCCGTCGCCGCCGCCATTCACTATGCGGACGAAGTCCAGCGCAAGGCGAAAGACGGGCGCACGCCATGAAGAACGAAACCATCGTGAAGACCTTGCGCGTGATCGAGGCGCGCACGCGCCTGGAGCAGGCGCGCCTGGCGGGCCTGCGCCGGCGCGCGCGCGCGCTTCTCGCCGCCGCCGACGCGTTCGAGACGGAGGCGCGGCGCGCGCCGCAGGTCGAGCCTGCGCCCGAGGAGGCGGGCGCGCTTCTGATCGCGGCGCGCTATCGCGCTTTGCTCGAACGGCGCGCGGCGCAGAAGCGCGCCGAGGCGGCCGCGCTCGAACCCGCGCTCGCCGAGCAGGCGAACCGGCTCAAGGCGAGCCTGCGCGAGGAGATCATGTGGCGGACCTTGCGCGACGAAGCCGCGGCCCGCCGACGCAAGCGCGTCAACGACAGGGAAGAGGAATGGCGCGAAGAACTCGCGCGGCGCTGACCGCCTGCTTTTGCGATTCCGTCAGGCGATGCGCCGCAAGGTCCGTTCGAACGCGGCCACCTTGTTGCGCCCCGATTTCTTCGCCTCGTAGAGGGCGGCGTCCGCGTCGCGGAAAAGCCGTTCGGCCGTCCCGCCGGGGCGGTGCTCGGCGACGCCAAACGACATGGTGATGACGCCGAGATCTTCGTTCGTGGTCTTGCTGACCAGCCTGCGCCGGCAGATCGCCGCGCGAATATGCTCGGCGAGACCGGTCGCGTTGACGAGACTCGTATTGGGCAACGCGATGGCGAACTCCTCCCCGCCGTAGCGCGACACCGTATCCTGTCCTTTCGTGTTCTTCTTGAGCACGGAAGCGACGTATTTCAGCACCTGGTCGCCGATGTGATGGCCCCAGCTGTCGTTGAAATTCTTGAAATGATCGACGTCGCACACGATCAGCGACAGGGACGCGCCGTCTTTCTCCGCCGTCGCAATCGCCTCGCGGATCGCCTTGTCGAAGGCGCGGCGATTGCAAAGCTTGGTAAGAAAATCCGTATGCGCATCCTGTTCGATCTCCTTGATCGACTCCTTGAGCGCGCCGATCTTCTTCGCAGCCGCGTCGAGCTGTTCCTCGAGCTCGGAGTTCCGACGGGCGGCGTTCGCGGCCGTCTCGACGAGAAGATTGACGAAATGCTTGAGCTCGGCCTGCCCCAGCGTAACGCCCTGAACGTCCTTCGAGATCGTGCGGATGTTCGATCCGAACTTGTTCGCGTTGTCGCTTAACCCTTTCGCCACCCCCTGCAGGCCTTCGACCTCCACCAGCACGCCTTCGTAATGGCGGTCGAAGGCGGCGCGGACATGATCGAAGCCGCAATATTTGTAATAGAGGCTCGAAAGAAAGTCCGTCGTGATGTCGAGATTCCGGCTTATCCTGTCTTCGATTTCCTGGGACAGATACGGATTCTGGTTCTGCTTGTGGAGAAACCAGATCTCGTAGCATTCCGGCAGCGGGGCCACTGACATGCGTTGCAGATCGGCGAGAACTTCCGCCGCGAATTCGTGAAGCGAGGCCTGCTCTGTCATATGCTGTCTTCTTCCCGCGCGCCCGCCCTCGGCGCCGGCGGGCGCCATGCGCGCGTCGTTAGGTATAAGCCGGGAATGCTTGACTTTTCGCTAACCAAGCCGCGGGGCGCGTCCGCCGCGTCAATGCGCCATCAGGAGCGGTTTCTTGGCCCCGCGGAGCACGACATGGGTGGCGCCGCCGAACAGCTGCTCGCGCCACGGCGAATGGCGGAACGCGCCCATGACGATGAAGTCGGCGCCGGCGCGCTCGGCTTCTTCGAGAATCGCCGCGCCGGCGCCGCGGTCGCCAGGCGGCAGGACGGCCGTCTCAGCCTCGATCCCGTGGCGCCGCAGATAGCGCGCGGCGCTGTCGGGATCGATCGCGCGCGCCCCTTTTTCTGCGATGCTGCACAGCCGCACGCTGCGGCAGCGTTTCACGAGCCCCAGCGCAGCGCGCAGGGCGCGCGAGGCTTCAAGGCTCGCATCCCACGCCACGAGCGCCTTGTCGAGCGGCGCCGTCCCCGGCGCGCCGCGCGGCGCGACGAAGACCGGCGACCCGCCCTGCAGGAGAAGCTCCGCAAGCAGCGTTTCCCCCGCGATCAGGGTCGCGCCTTCCGGCAGATGCGCGACCGCCAGATCGTAATGGCGCGTGAAGCGGGCGAGCCCGCCGCGCAGGCCGTCCGGGATGACGTGCAGGTCGCCGAACAGACGCGGCGCTTCGTCTGCGGCGCGCGCGAAGGCCTCGCGCGCGACTTTCTCGGCCTGCGCCGAGGCTTCCTCGATCTCGCGCGCCGCCGCGTCGCTCGCATAGAAGCCGAAGCCGTCGGCGAGGATCGCCGAATCCGCAGACAGATCGTATTTCAGGAAAACCGCATCCGCGACGGCCTCGAAATCCGTCGCCAGCCGCTTGGCCCAGTCGAGAATCGCGCCCATGTCTTCGGGGCGATTCAGCAGGGTCAGCATCGATTTGACCGCGCCCGTCATGGCCCGCTCTCCCCTTGTCGCTTCCGAGGGCCGGCCTGCAAGACCGAACCGCGCGCTCATCATATAGGAACCGAATATAGGAACCGACGTTTTCCGCCGCCAGCGCCGGCGCAAGGCGGCTTACGCCTGCGACGCGAGGCGGCGGCGCGCTTCTTCGCAGTCGGCCGCGATCTGGGCCTTGAGCGCGTCGGGCCCGTCGAACCGGCGCTCGTCGCGGATGAAGTCCGCGAACGCGACCTCCAGCCGGCGCCCGTAAAGATCGCCGGAAAAGTCGAACAGATGCGTCTCGAGCAGGGGCGGGCCGTCGGCGAGGGTCGGCCGCCGGCCGAAATTCGAAACGGCGTCATACGTCCGCCCGTCCAGGCGCGCGCGCGTGGCGTAGACCCCGCGCCGCGGCGCGATGATCTCGCCCAGGGAAAAGTTCGCCGTCGGAAAGCCGAGCGACCGGCCGAGCCGCTGGCCGGGGCCGACCACGCCTTCGACCGACCAGGGCCGGCCCAGCATGTCGGCCGCCGCGCGCATGTCGCCGCGCTCGATCGCGGCGCGGATGGCGCTCGAGCCGATCTTCTCGCCTGCGCCTTCCTGCGCGAGCGGCTCGACGATATGGGCCGTCATGCCATGCGCCGCGCACAAGTCGCGCAGCGTGCGCGCGTCGCCCGCGCGCCCCTTGCCGAAACGGAACTCCGCGCCCGCGACCACGCCGACGAGGCCGAGATTGCCCTTGAGCACGATGCGGACGAATTCTTCCGGCGACATGGCCGCGAGCGCCGCATCGAACGTCGCCGAATGGACGACCTCGGCGCCGGCTTCTTTCAGAAGCGCGTCGCGCTTTTCCGGCGCGGTCAGCAGAAAGGGCGGATCGTCGGGCCGGAAGAACCGGCGCGGATGCGGATCGAACACGACGACGCCCGCTGGCGCGCCCGCGCGCGCGGCGAGCCGGGCGGTCTCGGCGATCAGGAACTGATGGCCGCGATGGACGCCGTCGAAATTGCCGATCGCGGCGAGCGCTCCCCTGCGCGCCGGCGCGCCGCTCACCATTGCAGCCGCTCCATGACGGCGAGGGCGCGCGCGCCGGCCTTCGACAGGATCGCCGACACGTCCCCGGCGTCGGCCCCGCCGTCATGCACCCCGCCCGGCCCGACGACGTAGACCGCATCCATTCCCTGCGCGTTGGCGCCGGCGATGTCCGTATGCAGACCGTCGCCGACGGCGAGCGCGCGCGCGCGGACGAGCGGCCGGCCGCGCGCGGCTTCGGCCTCGCCCAACGCCAACCCGTAGATCGGCGGATGCGGCTTGCCGCCATATTCGACGACGCCGCCGAGCTCTTCGTAAATGCGCGCGAGCGCGCCGGCGCACCAGATCAGGCGGTCGCCGAGGCGCACCACCACGTCCGGATTGGCGCAGATCATCGGCAGACGGCGCGCCGCGGCCGCTTCGAGCAGGGCGCGATAGTCCTCCGGCTCTTCGCGCATCTCGTCGCGCAGGCCCGTGCAGATGACGAAGGCCGCCTCGTCGAGCGGCGCGAAGCGAATGTCGAGGCCGTCGAAGAGCGGATCGTCCTTTTCCGGTCCGATGCGATAGGCCGGCGCGGGAAGCCGCGCGGCGATCTGGGCGCGGGTGGCGTCGCCGGACGTGACCACCGCATCGTACGCCGCGCGCGGCAGGCCGAGCCGGTCGAGCTGGGGCGGAATCGCCGAGGACGGGCGCGGCGCGTTGGTGAGGATGACGACGGGGCCGCGCGCGCGCCTGAACGCGGCGAGCGCCTCGGCCGCGCCGTCGAACAGCGCCACGCCGTTATGGATCACGCCCCAGGCGTCGCACAGAAGCGCATCGTAGCGACCGGCGATCGCAGACAGGCGCTCGATGAAAACCGGCTCCGTCACGACGGCTGGCGTTAAGGCCGGCGGGCCACGCGGTCAAGCCGCGCGCTCAGGACGCCTTCGCGAGCCCCGGCGCCGGACCGGCGGCGACCGCCGCGTCGTCCTCGCGCCGATGGCGGCCGACGTAATAGTCGGCCGGACGCGGCGGGCCGAAAAGATTGCCCTGCCCGTAGTCGATGCCGAGGGCGAGGATCTCCGGCATGCTGCTCTCGTATTCGATCTTCTCGGCGACGAGGTCGATGCCGGCGTCCGCGAGACGCTTGCGCAGCGCGCGCAGCTTCGCCGCCGCCTCCTGGCCGGCGTCCGCCGCCATGAGAAGCGCGCTCGGCGCCTTGGCGTAACGGAAATTCTTTCGGCGCAGCGCCTCCCAGTCGAGATCGAGCGTGTGCACGTGGTCGACCGAGAAGGCGAAGCCGCGTCGCGCGATCGCCCGCAGATTCTCCTCGAAGCGCGGGTGCATCATCTGCACGGCCGGATAGGTGAACTCGAAGATGAGCCGGGGCGCGAGATCGCCGTTGATCTCGAGATAATCCGTAAAGTGATTGAAAAAATCGACGTCGAACAGCGTCGCAGGAGACAGGTTGCAGAACACGGCGAACTGGCTGTCCTGGTCGCGCAGCCGGCGGAACGCCTGAACGCAGCGCAAAAGGATCATGTTGTCGATGACGCCGATCTTGTTGGCGCGCTCGGCCGCTTCGAGATAGTCGGTCGGCCTGAGGATGCCGCCGTCTCGGCCGCGCAGGCGGGAGAAGGCTTCATAGTATCTTATTTTTCGCTGCGGCAGGCTGACGATCGGCTGCAAATAGAGCTCCAGCCGGTCGTTCTCGATGGCGTCGCGCACGCGCTCGAGCATGATCGCGTCCGGCTCGGAAAGCTCCCTGGTCGGCTCAAAACGCAGCACCGGCGCGATCTTGCGGGCGGCCTTGATCGGATCCTCGTCGCAGCGTTTCGTCAGTTTACGCATCATATCGAGCTCAAGCTGCGCCTTGCTGAGGGCGAAACCGAGCCTTGCGTGCATGATCAGCGTCACGACGAGCGCGGCCGCGAGCGCGATCTCCAGATTAGGCTGGAAATTCGCGCGCACGCACGCCGCGACGAGAACCACCCCCGCCACGCCCGCCGAGAACATGACGCCGAAGCCGTATCTTGAGGTCCGCTGCCTGAGATTCATCGCCCGCCTCTTTTCCGCGCCGCAGCGCGCCGCGCCCGATCGCACGGTTAACGCAGCCTAGGACGGGCGGGTTGACAGGCAATTAATTCAATTTTCGGCCATTGCAGACGACGCGGAAACGACGACGCCCGCCCCGCCGGCGGCGGGACGGGCGCGCGTTTTCCCGGCCGAAGAAGCCGCTAGCTTCGAAACTGGCTGTCGATCGGATCGATGACGATCTCGACGCGGCGATTGAGCGCGCGGCCCTGCGGCGTCGCATTGTCGGCGATCGGACGGCTCTCGCCGTAGCCGACGGCGTTGAGGCGCGCCGGCGCGACGCCTTGCGCGGCGAGATAATTCGCCACCGACAGCGCCCGGCGCTGCGACAGCTGGAGATTATACTCTTCCGAGCCGGTGGAATCGGCGTGGCCGTAAACGCTCACCGTCGTCTTGTCGAACTCCTTGAGGACGATCGCCACCGAATTGAGCGTCTCATAGAAGCCCGGCTGGATGTCCGACTGGTTGACGTCGAAGGTGATGTCCGACGGCATGTTGAGGATGATGTTGTCGCCCTGACGGGTGACCGACACCCCGCTCGCGGCGAGCCGCTCGCGCAGCTTGGCCGCCTGGCGGTCCTGATAGACGCCGATGCCGACGCCGATCGCCGCGCCCGAGGCCGCCCCGATCGCCGCGCCCTTGCCGGCGTCGCCGGCGATCGCGCCGATCACGGCGCCGGCCGCCGCGCCCGCCGCCGCGCCGCCGGCGCCGCTCGTGACGGTGCGGCTCGCGCGCCGCTCGCCGGTGTAGGGATTGGTGGTGCAGCCGATAGCGAAAATCGCCAGGGCCCCCACGAGAATCGCTTTGCGCATGTTTCGCTCCTTTGTGCGTTGGCCGTCGGCGCGCCCGCCCGCCGGCCGACAGTATTTAGCCCGACTCGCCGGGCCGCGGACGAGAGTTTTCCCTGAATGATGAAGATTTCGCCCGTCCGCCGGCATTAAAACACGGTAATTGCGGCGAAATTCGATCCGCAATTCGCCCGCTTTTCGACCGCGGGCCGCGCGCCCGTCCGGTTCGGCCGCCTTTGACGCGCCGGACAGCGCGCGCCGCCTCTTGACGGCGGGCCGGCGCGTTCCTAATTCGCTTTCAGCACTCGCCATCGTCGAGTGCTAACAGAGGCGGCGATTCCGCCGTTTCTGAGATAAGGTGTTGATTTTCATGAAAGATCGAAAGCAGGGAGACGTCTCGATGGCTTTCAGGCCGCTCCATGATCGCGTTCTCGTCCGCCGCATCGAGGAGGACGAGAAGGTGGGGTCCATCATCATTCCCGACACCGCCAAGGAAAAGCCCCAGCAGGGCGAAGTCCTGGCCGTCGGACCGGGCGCGCGCGGGGAGGACGGCAAGATCGTCCCGCTCGACGTCAAGAAAGGCGACAAGGTTCTGTTCGGCAAATGGTCCGGCAGCGAAGTGCGCATCGACGGCGAGGAGCTCCTCATCATGAAGGAGTCCGACATCCTCGGCATCGTCGAATAACCAGCGAACGCAGGATTCAGGATCGTTAGGAGAACGAAACCATGGCAGCCAAAGAACTCAAATTCGACGCCGAAGCCCGCGAGAAGATGCTTCGCGGCGTCGAGATCCTCGCCAATGCGGTGAAGGTCACGCTCGGCCCCAAAGGCCGCAACGTCGTCATCGAAAAATCCTTCGGCGCGCCGCGCACGACCAAGGACGGCGTGACCGTCGCCAAGGAGATCGAGCTTGAGGACAAGTTCGAGAACATGGGCGCGCAGATGGTGCGCGAAGTCGCCTCCAAGACCAACGACACGGCGGGCGACGGCACCACCACCGCCACGGTGCTCGCCCACGCCATCGTCCGCGAAGGCGCCAAGGCTGTCGCGGCCGGCATGAACCCGATGGACCTGAAGCGCGGCGTCGACCTCGCCGTCGCCAAGGTCGTCGAGGACATCAAGAAGCACGCGACCAAGATCTCTTCCTCCGCCGAGATCGCCCAGGTCGGCTCCATTTCGGCCAACGGCGAGAAAGAAATCGGCGAGATGATCGCCAAGGCGATGGAGAAGGTCGGCAACGAAGGCGTCATCACCGTCGAGGAAGCCAAGTCCCTGGAGACCGAGCTCGAAGTGGTCGAAGGCATGCAGTTCGACCGCGGCTATCTCTCGCCCTACTTCATCACCAACGCCGAGAAGATGGTGGCCGAGCTTGAGGATCCCTACATCCTCCTGCACGAGAAGAAGCTCTCCGGCCTGCAGGCCATGCTGCCGCTGCTCGAAGCGGTGGTGCAGTCCGGCAAGCCGCTGCTCATCATCGCCGAGGACGTGGAAGGCGAAGCGCTCGCCACGCTCGTGGTCAACAAGCTGCGCGGCGGGCTGAAAGTGGCGGCCGTGAAGGCGCCCGGCTTCGGCGATCGCCGCAAGGCCATGCTCGAGGACATCGCCGTTCTCACCGGCGGCCAGGTCATCTCCGAAGACCTCGGCATCAAGCTCGAGAACGTGACCCTCGACATGCTCGGCCGCGCCAAGAAGGTCGTCATCAACAAGGACGACACCACCATCATCGACGGCGCCGGCGAGAAGAAGGACATCGAAGCCCGCGCCAACCAGATCCGTCTCCAGATCGAGGAGACGACGTCCGACTACGACCGCGAAAAGCTGCAGGAGCGGCTGGCCAAGCTCGCCGGCGGCGTGGCGGTCATCAAGGTCGGCGGCGCCACCGAGGTGGAAGTGAAAGAGCGTAAGGATCGCGTCGACGACGCGCTCAACGCCACCCGCGCGGCGGTCGAGGAAGGCATCGTGCCGGGCGGCGGCGCGGCGCTGCTCTACGCCACGAAGGCCCTTGACGGCCTGAAAGGCGAAAACGCCGATCAGAACGCCGGCATCAACATCGTGCGCCGCGCCCTTGAAGCGCCGGTCCGTCAGATCGTGCGCAACGCGGGCGGGGAAGGCTCGATCGTGGTCGGCAAGCTCCTGGAGCAGAACGAGTACACCTACGGGTACGACGCCCAGAACGATCAGTATGTCGACATGATCAAGACCGGCATCATCGACCCGGCCAAGGTCGTGCGCACCGCGCTGCAGGACGCGGCTTCGGTCGCCGGTCTGTTGATCACGACCGAGGCCATGGTCGCCGAAGCGCCGAAGAAGGAATCGGCCGCGCCGGCGATGCCGCATGGCGGCATGGGCGGGATGGACTTCTAGATCCGGCCCGCAACAGGCTTGGAAGGGCGGCTCGAACGAGCCGCCCTTTTTCTTTCATCCTCCAGCCTGCCGGCGCCGCTTTCTACGCGACGCAACAGGATCGCCGGCTTCAGGCGCCAAAGGCGCCGAAGCGGCCGCTTTCGTAGTCGTCGATCGCCTGGCGGATTTCCGCCGGCGTGTTCATGACGAACGGGCCGTAGCCGGCCACGGGCTCGTCGATCGGCTCGCCGGCGAGGACGAGCAGCATCGAGTCAGCGTCGGCGCGGACGAGAACCTCGCTTCCCTCGCGCTCGAAACGGATGACTTCCGCCTCGCCCGCATACTCCGCGCCGTCGAACGTCGCGCGGCCCGACAGCACGGCGATCATGGAATTATGGCCTTCAGGCAGATCGAGCCGCGCTTCGCCGTCGCGCTTAAGCCGGACGTCCCAGAGGTTTACAGGCGTGAACGTCCGCGCCGGCCCTCGCGTTCCGCGGAATTCCCCGGCGATGACGCGCGCCCGGCCGCCGTCGAATTCGACGACCGGAATCTCCGCGCTCGCAATCGCCTGATAGGCTGGAGGCTTCATTTTGTCCCTGGCCGGAAGATTGACCCAGAGCTGAACCATGCGGAACGGCCCGCCGCTCTTCGTAAAGCCTTTGGAGTGGAACTCCTCATGGATGATCCCGCCGGCCGCGGTCATCCACTGCACGTCGCCGGGCCCGATCACGCCGCCGCCGCCCGCGGAGTCGCGATGCGCCACCTCTCCGTCGTAGACGATGGTGACGGTCTCGAAGCCGCGATGCGGATGCCGGCCGACGCCGCGCGGCGTCATCGACGGGGCGAACACATGCGGGCCCGCATAATCGAACAGCAAAAACGGGCTCAGCTTTTCGGGATCGGCGTCGTAGGAGAAAAGCGTGCGGACGGGAAAGCCGTCGCCGACCCAATGGGCCCCGCGCGGGCGAAGAATTTCGACGATTTTTTTCATGACAGACCTCGCAGCGGCGGGCCTAAAGCCCGCCCGGCTTGATTGCGCTTGGAACGCCCCTTACGTGAAGACCGCACGATCTCCTGACAAGTACGGTCCTTTAGGATACCGCAATGGCCAGGCAGGAAGGCTGTCCCGCCGAGATTACGCTCGAGCTCATCGCCGGTAGATGGAAACCGATGGCGATCTACTGGCTTCTGAAAGGCGCGCGCCGGTTCAACCAGCTGCAGCGCGATCTCGGCGGCATTACGCACCGCACGCTCGCCAGACAGCTGCGGGAAATGGAGGCGGACGGGCTGGTCGTCCGGCGCGATTACAAGGAGATCCCCCCGCGCGTCGAATACGCCTTGACCCCGCTCGGCCGATCGCTCGAACCGGTGTTGCAGGCGATGCACGACTGGGCGCTCGCCCATCCGGAAGCGCGCCGGCGCGAACGGGCGGAGGGAGCGTCCCGGAGCGGGGCGTAGGATGGCCTGACGGTCGTCGCGTTCGAATCCGAGACGTTGCGATTGCGACGCGCAGGAAGGCGACGCGGCCGCTTTTCCTGTCGCGATCGTCCGTAGACTTCCCGATCAGATCGGCTTCAGCGACCCGGCGCCGGCTGCTACAGATCCGGCGCGGCGCCTTTTCCCTTATGCTGAGCCTCTACGGCGGTCCTGAGGTCGATGTCGAATTGTTTGACGGCGTCATCGAACCGTTTCTGATCCATAACGACGACATTGAGTTCGCGGGCGAGAATGGCGTTGCCGACCGCAGGCATGATCTCGGCGCGGATCGTCAGTCCGCAGGCGCCGTTCCAGCTCATTCGGCCCTGAAACGTCGGCCGCGGACCATTTACGCAGCGCGACAGACGCGCGCTGTCGCTGCTCGGTATAAGCGCGCCCATCGGATCATAAACCCAGCTGTATGTGACCGAGCCGGGCCGATGACCGAGGCTGTAATATCCTTCCTGATTCGCCGACGCGTTTGGTCGACCGTATTTTTCCACCAGCGCTTCCTGCAATGAAGAAACGGTCGGATACTCGCTTTCGGAAAAGACCGTGCGCCGCCAGATTACGCCGGCGCGCTCGGCTCCCGGCAGGCCGGCGAACGCGACGACGAATTCCTGGTTGACATTCTGCAAAGGCTCGAACGCGTAGCCCCCGTCGTCACAACCTTGACCGCCGGCGACCCGCGCCTCGGCCGGGCAGATTTCGCCGTCGGCCGCGCGCAGGAGTTGACGCGTCTCGACGCCGTGGCTGTCGCGCGCCCATTCGCGCGCCACATCGAAATTGAGAACGTCGCCGCGGCATTCGAGAATCGCTTCGACATCCTCGAAGCTCATGCCGAGCCTCAAGTCGGCGACATCGTCGACAGGCGCGCCGGGAAGGCGCGGGCTCATAACGGGCCTATGCGGACATTTGCGCGCGGCAGCCTGTTTCCGGCGCGCGTTTCGCGCCGCTTCAAGAACGGCGACTTCCGCTCTGGCCTCTTCCAGCGCCGCAGCCTGTTTGCACGTCTTCGCCGTCGCCTCGACCTTGTCGAGCGCCGCGATCAGTTTGGGGTTGGACAGCGCGCCCATGGCGATCATGCCCTTAGCGTCTTCGCTCGCACCGGCCATGCTTTCAGCGAACTCGACGAGCGAGGCGAAGGTTTCCTCGTCGAGTTCGGCCCGAAGCGCGTCGCCTTGACAGACGCAGAAGGCTTCGCTGTCGCCCTCGGCGACGCAGGCGGCGACGAACGCCGCCTTTTCCCTGTCGCCTCCGCCGCCGCAGGCAGCGAGCAGAAGCACGGGAGCGATAAGCACCAGCGCTCTGTATCTCATGACGGCGAGCCCTTCTTTTTCGCGTGCGAGAAGAACGCGAGACCGCCGGCGGCGATGAGGAGGAACGTGAAAACCACGGCCTGGGGCTGGATCAGAACGGGGACGAGGCCCGCGCCCACAAGCAGCCCGCCGGCCAGGGGGAGTCTGTTCTTCAGCGTAAAGAACGCGCCGGCGAGGCCTGCGAGAAAGGCGAGGATCAGAAGAAACGCCGCCGCGCCCATCTTGTCCAGCGACTGGCCCTGCGCGGCGGCGGCGGACCTCACCGCCATGCGCTGGAGTTCGCTCATGTTTCCAAGGGCGCTGAGATCCCCCAGCCATTTCACGCCGAGAAAGCCGGCGGCGATCGCGCCGAGAACGGCGAGTATGACAATTGCGATTTTCATGGGATCGTTCCTTTTTCTGCTGGCGGATTAATGCGCGTTACGCGAGCGGGCCGTTCGACGCCGGACGGCTCCCCAACCGAAGGCGCCGGCGAGCACGCTCGCAAACAGCGCCGCCGCGCCGGGAAGCGGTATCTCGGAGGGCGCGCCGGCGCGGCTCGCCGACCATTCGCCTGGAATCACCGGCGTATGGAGAGGGCCCCATACGCCGTTGACGATCGTCAGCTCGTCAAAGGCGAAAGCGCTGTATGAAGCGGTCACGATCCCCACGGGATCAATTAGGTCGAATCCGTTCAGTTCAAGATTGAGATCGCCGAACAGGGTTCCGGTGAAGAGTTCACGACCGGAACAGCCTGCCGGGCAAGACGGACCGACGCCGACCCAGTCAAAATATCCTGTCAGTTCGTAATCCGTTCCATTGAAATCCTGCGTTTCGATCACGAGCGTTGATCCGTCCCAGACATTGCCGAAGTCGTCGAAGCCTTCGACGGACCAGGCGTCGCCGGTGAGATCGATCGTCGCCGCCTCGGCCCTCGCCGGCGCGCCGAAGAGCACGACTATTGACGCCATAAACAAAACAGCCAGCGCCTGATGGACAATGAGCGGGCGCGCCCGTGCGGCGCTCGATTTCCGGGTTTCCGTCATTTCACGCAGTTCCCATGTTTCCAGCCTGACCCCCAGGCCGGAAACACCATGGCGCCGTCGGGCGCGGAACGCTTCACGGAGGCCTAACGAATTCCTAACGCGATAAAATACTGAGCCGGATCATAGGGTTGTGAATATGATTACGGGCCCGTAAGATGGGCGTCGCGCGACAGGCTCAGCGGCGGACGCCGCACTACGCCGTCGCAAGCGCGCCGTCGACGGGGGAGTCCATGGGCGAATCGGAGCCTATTCCTAATGGAGCGCCCGACGGAGCGCTCTATCTTTACCGTTTCGGCGCGGCGGAATTCGACGAATCGCGATTCGAGCTCAGGGTCGGCGGCCTTCCGGTCGATCTTGAGCGCCGCCCGCTCGAAGTGCTGCGCATGCTACTGCGCCATGCCGGCGAGGTCGTCACCAGGGAAGAGCTTCTCGAAACGGTCTGGGAAGGGCGCATCACCGTCGATAACGTCCTCGCCAACGCCGTCGCCAAGCTGCGCAAGGCGTTGGGCGAAGCAGGCGCCGGCCTCATCGTCACGCAGGCGCGGGTCGGCTACCGCCTCGACGGCAAGGTCGAGCGCGTGGCGACCGGCCGGCGCCTCGTCAGCCGGCTCGACCTGAAAGTCGACAAAGCGGTTCCGGGCCGGCCGAATTTCCGGCTCGCGCGGCAGCTTTCCGGATCGGGCGGCAGCGAGGTCTGGCTTGCGCGGCACGAAAAGACCGGCGAGCGGCGCGTCTACAAGTTCAGTCCGGGCGGGGAGCGACTCGCCGCCCTCAAACGCGAGGCGACCCTGTCGCGGCTCCTGCGCGAAACATTGGGCGAGCGCGCCGACATCGCGCGCGTCATCGACTGGAATTTCGAGACGGAGCCTTTTTTTCTCGAATGCGAATATGGCGGGCGCAGCCTGCCGGCCTGGGCTGAAGAAGACGGAAAACTCGCCGCGCTGCCGAGGGACGCGCGACTTGACCTCGCCCGGCGGGTCATCGAGGCGGTCGCCGCCGCCCATAGCGTCGGCGTGCTGCACAAGGATCTCAAGCCCGCCAATATCCTGATCGAAGAAAACGGCGAAGGCGGCCGGCGCCTCAGGCTGACCGATTTCGGCAGCGGCCGGCTGATGGAGCCCGGTCGGCTCGACGAACTGGGCGTAACGCCCCTGGGGCTAACGCGAACGCTCGACTCCTCAAGCGATTCGAGCTTCGGCACGCCCCATTACATCGCGCCGGAAATCATCGCCGGCGCGGCCGCGACCGTGCAAAGCGACGTCTACGCGCTCGGCGTTCTTCTTTATCAGATCCTGACGGGCGATCTCAAAAAGCCGCTGACGACCGGCTGGGAAGAGGATGTCCCGGACCCGTTGCTGCGCGAAGACATTGCTGATGCCACGGCCGGCGATCCGGCGCGGCGGCTGGCGAGCGCGAGCGAACTCGCCGACCGGCTGCGCCGTCTCGAGGAGCGCCGCGCCGAACGCGCGCGCCTCGCCGAGGCGGAAACCTGCGCGCGCGCCGCCCAGGCTGCGCTGCAGCGCGCCCAGGCTCGACGTCCATGGGTCGTCGGCACCGTCGCCGTTCTGGCGCTGGGCGTCGCAGCGAGCGCCGGGCTTTTTCTGCAGGCCCGGGACGCCCGACATGCGGCCGAAGAGCAAGCCGCGCGCGCCGAGGCGACCGCGGCTTTTCTGCGCGACATCATGATCAACGCCGACCCGCGCCAGCCTGGCGCCGGCCACAGCGCCACCCTGCGCGACGCCCTGTCGCGCGCTGCAGACAGCATCGAGGCGCGTTTTGCGGCTGATCCCGTCATGGAGGCGACGATCCGCGAAACGGCGGGCGAGATCTACACCGGGCTCCAGGATTTCACGACCGCGGCGGAGCATCGCCGCCGCGCCGCCGCGCTGTTTGAAACCATGCTCGGCGCGGATCATCCGCGTACGCTCGAGGCGCGCTACCGTCTCGGCGAGGCGCTGACGAACGCTTCCCTCTACGCCGAGGCCGGCGAGGTCCTCGACGCCGCCGATCAGCACGCCGGCGCGCGCCGCGAGCAGAATGACGCCGTCGCGCTCGCCGCGGCGCGGGCGCGCGGGCGATTTCATCTGCTTCAAGCGCAGATCGAACCGGCGACGGCGTATTATGAGGAAGCGCTGGAACGCCTCTCCCGACTCCAGCCGGACGACGCGCGCGCCCGGCACGGTCTCTCCCTCGATCTCGCTCAAGCCTACGTCCGAATCGGCCGGCAAGACGAAGCGGTCGCGATCCTCGAAGCGTTGCAGGATGATGCGCGCTTCGCCGATGCAGGCGTTTCCGATGCGAGACGCGCGACCGCGACGCTTCATTACGGCGCCGCGCTTTTGTATGCAGGCCGGCTTGAAGACGCCGAACCCGTGCTCGGCGAAGCGATTCCGGCGCTGATCGACGCTTTCGGCCCGGACTCCACCCAAGTCGCGGAAGGCAAGAGCGTCCTCGGCAATATCTATGCGGCGAGCGGGCGTTGGGCGGAAGCCGCGCCCTTGATCGCGGACGTGCGCGAGACGACCTGCGCCGCGCAAGGACCGGAGCATCTCACCTGCGTCATGGCGGGCGGCAATGAAGGGGTCATCCTCGTTCAGCTCGGCCAAGCCGAGGAAGCCGTTCCGAAACTGGTCGCCGCGCGCGACGTTTTCGAACGCATGATGGGCCCCGGCACGCCCGGCGTGCAGGTGATGAATTACTATCTGGCGCAAGGCCTGCTCGATCTCGGCGACGGCGAGAGGGCGGCGGCGATCGTCTACGGCCTCGATCCGGCGCAGCTCGCCGCCGGCAGTCCGGGCGAGGAATGGCCGGCGCGGGTGGAAGCGCTCAAGGGCTGGGCGATGCTCATCGACGGCCGGCGCGAGGAAGGCGCCGCGCTGCTGCAAACCGCCGTCGCCGAGATGGAGCGCCAAAGCATGCAGGACTGGATCGTCGAGCCGTTCCGCCGGGCGCTCGCCGCCGTCGACCATTGACCGAACGCGCGGGCGGCGGCGACATTGCAAGGGACGACCGTCGGAATCCTGACGACCGACGCGCGCCGGCGGAATGGCGTACTCGCCGGGCGGCGTAAAGGCCGGCGGTCATTCCCCCGAATTGCGGCCGTCGACAAGGCGCTTTTCGCGCGCGCCCTTGAGCGCTTGCCGGACCTGCGCCAAGCCGGCACTCTGGCGGCGCGATGCGGCGCGGCCCTGACAGCGACGATCTTCTTTCCTCCGGGCCCGGCGGGCCGGCCTCGCCGGTTCGCCTCTTCGTGCGCCGCAGCGACGCCGCGCAGCTTCAGGCCTTTGCGCAGGGCGTCGGTCTCGCGCGCGCGCCGACGGGAAGCAAAATCGACCCGCCGACGACGCCGGCCGAAGGCGAGCTTATGCCGCTTGCGGAGCATTTCCGGCTGCTGCGCCGGCTGGCGGACGCCTCGGACGACGAGACGTTTCATCTGTCCCGGCGTCCGCTCGCGCCGGGAACCACCGATTTCGTCGTCGACGTGCTGGCCGACGCGGCCGATCTCGAAGACGCCATGAAACGCGCCGCGCGCGCCTATAACGCGCTGCATGGAGGATATTACAACAAGGTCGAGCGCCGCCGCGACCGGCTCGCCTATGTGATCGACGACCGGCGCTTTCCCTATGCGCCGGGAACCGATCCCGGCCTCGCTTGCGCCGTGATGGAGGGCGTGCTGATTTTCCTGCACGCGATGCTGTCGCTCGCCGCAGGAGACGCGCTAACGGACAGGCTCGTCTGCGTGCGCACCCGTCGGACGAACCGGACGGCGCCGGACGGCCTGCTCGCCTTCTGGACTGCGCCGGTGCGCTGCGGCGCGCCGGTCTACGCTCTCGAATACGCGCGCGAGGCGGCCGGCATGCCGGCGCGGCGGCGCCGGACCGGGCCGATCAACGCCGCGGCCGTCTATGATCTCATCGACGAGATGATCGCCTGGCGCGAGCGGTCCGTTCCCCGGCAGGATTTGCGCGCGCGAGTCGTAGAGACGCTCGCCGCCGGCGTGGACGAGCAGTCCGCGGCGGCCCGGCGGCTCGGCGTCAGCGTCGCGACCCTGCGCCGCCGGCTGGCCGAGTCCGGGACGACCTTCCGCCGCCTGCGCAGCGAGGTTCTCGCACAGAAGGCCGCCAGGATGCTCGATCAGGGACGGGCCGTCAGCGACGTCGCCGAGGCGCTCGGCTTCGCCGACGCGCGCAGCTTCTCGCGCGCCTTCAAGGCCTGGCGCGGCGTGACGCCGGCGGCCTACGCCGCGCGCGGCGGCGGCCACGCGGGCCGATCGTGAGCGAAATTGTCCTCCCACTCTGGACCCGACCGTCATCCCCCCGCCGCGCCGCGAGAAGTACCTTCCCCGCCAGGCCGGCGAATCCGGACGAATCCGGACGGAAAGACCGGCGAGCGGGAGGATGAGATGGCGTTGGTTCATTCGGCGAAACGGATTTCCCTCAAGGCGAGCCTGATGGCCGGGGCCTGCGCGGCGGGCGTCGCGTTCGCGCCGGCGGGCGCGGGCGCGCAGGACGCGCCCGGCGCGGCCGGGCGCAGCGACGAGATCGTGGTGACGGCGCGCCGGCGCGCCGAATCCCTGCAGGACGTGCCCGTCGCCGTCTCCGCCTTCAGCGACGACCGCATCGCGGAGCTGCAGGCGGACAATCTCTCCGGTCTGCAATATGCGACGCCCAATCTCTATCTCGATCAGGGCGACGCCTCGAACGCCGTCATCTATCTGCGCGGCGTCGGGCAGAACGACTCTCTCGCCTTCGCCGATCCCGGGGTCGGCGTCTATGTGGACGACGTTTTCATCGCCCGCTCGCAGGCGGCGTTTCTGGAGCTTTTCGACGTCGAGCGCGTCGAAGTGCTGCGCGGGCCGCAGGGCACGCTTTACGGGCGCAACACCATCGGCGGCGCGGTGAAGTTCGTCTCCACGACGCCGCCGGACGAATTCGACGCCTATTTCGAGGCCGGCGCCGGCAATTACGATTTCGCGACGGTGAAAGGCCGCATCGGCGGCCCGCTCGCGCCGGGCGTGTTGCGCGGCAAGGCGGCGTTCTCGGCGAGCCGGCGCGACGGCTATAACGTCAATCTCTTCGACGGCGAGGACGACGGCGATCTCAAATCATTCTCCGGACGCGGCGCGCTTCTTTATACGCCTTCGGACGATTTCGAGTTTCTGCTCTCGCTCGACGGCAAGATCGACCGGCCGGACACGTCGCGCAGTCCTGTGCGGGAGACGGCCATCGCCGGCGCGCCCGATCCCGTGGGCGCGCCGGCGACGATCGTCGTTTTCCCGCAGAGCGGCGATCCATACGAAGTCGACGTCAACGCCAACGGCCTGTCGGATCTGACCGCCTTCGGCGTCTCGCTGACGAGTCGCTGGAATGCGAGCGAAACGGTGACGATCGAGTCGATCTCGTCCGTGCGCACGATGGACTTCGATCTCAATCTCGACACGGACGGCGCGCCTCTGCCCATTCTCGACATTCTGCTGCTGCAGGACCAGACGCAGTTCAGCCAGGAGCTGCGCGCCCTCTATGACGACGGCGGACGTTTCACGTTCACCGGCGGTTTTTACTATTTCCACGACGACGACGTGACGTTTTCCGGCGTCGACAACGGTTCGGCGACCATTTTCGGCTTCCCGGTGATCCTGTTCGGCTTTCCTTCGTCGAGTCTCGCCGAGACGAAGCAGATCACCAACTCGTACGCCGTCTTCGGCGATGCGACTTTCGCGCTGACCGACCGGCTCAACGTCAGCGCCGGCGTGCGCTACACTTACGAGAAGCGCAAGTCCCGCCGTCTTTTCGAGAATTTCTTCGACCCGTCCGTATCCGTCATCGAGAACGCGCCGCCCTTCCTCGAAGGCGCCGGCGTTCCGGGAACGCCGATCTCGGGCGAGGCGGATTTCGACGCGCTCACGCCGAAGGTTTCTGTTTCCTACAAGCCGACCGACGACATTCTGGTTTACGCTTCTGTTTCGCGCGGCTTCAAGAGCGGCGGATTCGACGGCCGCGCCACCACCGATTTCGGCTTCCAGCCTTTCGACCCGGAATTCGTGTGGAGCTACGAGGGCGGCCTGAAGACAAGCTGGTTCGACGGGGCGGTGACCGCCAATCTCGCCTATTTCTACAACGACTATGCCGACATGCAGGTGACGTCTTTCGGCGCCGATCCCGTGACCGGCGTCTTCGTCAGCCTGTTCACCAACGCCGCCGCGGCCACGATCCAGGGCGTGGAGCTCGAGCTCTTCCTGCAGCCGACGGCGCGGTTGTCGATCGCAGGAACGGCGGGCTGGCTCGACGCCGAGTATGACGAATTCGAAATCCTGGTCGGCGGCGTTCCGACGGATGTGAGCGACCGGCCGCTGGTCAATTCCCCGCGCTGGAACGCGAGCCTCGGCGCGACTTACGAGCATCCGCTCGGAGAGCGTTTCATCGCCGTCGCGCATGTCGACGGCGCCTATCGCGGCGAGCGCGCGGTCGAGATCACCGCTTCGCCCGAACTGACGCAGAAGCGACACGGCCTGCTCAACGCTTTCGTCGCGCTCAAGACCGCCGATGCGCGCTGGGAGCTGCGCGGCGGGGTCAAGAACGCCACGAACGAAGCGATCCGCGTGCAGGGCTTCAACCTGTCGGAGTTTCCGGGCGTCCAGCTCGGCTTCTACGCCGCGCCGCGCACTTACGATTTTCGCCTCATCTATCGCTACTGACAGGCGGGCGCGCGAAATGAGCCAGCCATCCCAGCCGCGCCCGTCGGCGCCGACGCCGTCGCCGCAAGGCGAAGAACCCGATGCCGAGACGGCGGCTTTCCTGCCGCGCCTTCAGGCGATGCTCGACGCGCCGCATCCGCTGGACAGGGACAATCCCCTCGCTGCGGCGCGGGCGAAGGCGAGCGCGATCTTCGCCGCCTTCGCCGGCGATCCGGAACCGGAAAGCAGTCTGGCGATTCATGAGGAGATCGCCCCAGGTCCGGACCGCAATGTTCCCCTGCGGATTTACAGACTGCTGACGGAGAACGCCGCGCCCGCGCCGCTGATCGTGTTCTTCCATGGCGGCGGCTGGTCGCTCGGCGCGCTCGACGATTATGACGGCCTGTTGTCCGACCTCGCCGCCCTGAGCGGCGCGGCCATCGTCAGCGTCGGCTACCGTCTTGCCCCGGAACACCCGTTTCCCGCCGGGCTCGACGACGCGCGCGCCGCGACGGCTTACGTCGCCCGGCGCGCCGAGGCGTACGGATGCGATCCGCGCCGGCTCGGCGTGATGGGCGACAGCGCGGGCGGCAATCTCGCGGCCGTAATCGCCCTTGAAGCGCGCGGGAGCGCCGGCCCGCCCGTCGCGGCGCAGTTTCTTCTCTATCCGATGCTCGACGTCAGCCGTCCGCATACGGTTTATCCGTCGCGCCTGCGCTATGGCGGCGGCGCGTATTTCCTCACTCGCGAAGGGCTGGACGCCAGCGTCGCCGGGTATCTGCGCGATCCGTCGCTCGCTGCAGACCCGCGCGTGTCGCCGATGAACGCGCCTGATCTTTCCGGCGCGCCGCCGGCCTATGTCCTTGCGCCCGCGTGCGATCCATTGCGCGACGAGGCCGAGGCTTACGCCCGCAGACTCGAGGCGGCCGGCGTTCCGGCGCGGTTCGACTGCGTTCCCGGCGCGATTCACGGCTTTCTGTCTTTCGGCGCGCTCGCAGGGGCTCGCGCGGCGCGGCGCGCGCTCGCCGATGAAATCAGGCGGCTGCTCGCATCCGCCTGACGATTCTTCAGAAGGGAGGAGACAGATGAGAACCGGAATCGGTCATATTTTGCCGGCGGCGGCCATGTCGCTCTCGCTCTTGGCCGCCGCGCCCGCCCAGGCCGGGCCGACCACGCTGGAGGCGACGTACACGTCCGAAATCCAGAACGGCTGGGTCCGCGTCGAACGCTGGCGCGACACGCTAAGCGCATTCACGCAGGAAACGTTTCCGCCAGACGGCCGCGGCGATCAGACTGGCCAGCGCAAGACCTTCTTCGGCGGAGACGGCAGCCCCCATTCCTCGCGCTTCCTGATGTATTACGCGCCGGGCTGGGATGCGAACCCGAAGCCCGTGCCGGTTCTTCTCGTGCACGGCGCCAATCAGGACGCAGACCTCGCCTGGGCCGATCCGAACGAAGCCGGCGCATACGGCTGCGGGCGTTCGTCCTGTCCTTCGACGGGCCTGATGCAGGCCCTCGCGGCCGACGGCTACAAGGTTTTCGCCGTCGGCCTGCCGCACAAGAACGGCGACGGCTATTTCTGGGCCGAGCAGATCGCCGACGCCATCGCCATCGTCAAGAACCGAACCGGCGCCAGCGAGGTCGACGTCGTCGCCTGGTCAAAATCGGCCTCGAACGCGCGCATGTACGTTTCGTCCGTGCGCAAATCCTGGGGAACGGCCTATCGCGGCGACGTGCGCCGGCTCATCCTGCTCGGTGCTGCCAACAACGGCATCGATCTTTCATTCCGACACGGATGGACGTTCAGCCTCACCGTCTATCCGGAGTGCGGCGGCGTCATCAACGGACCCGTGCCGCATGACATGCTCGTGTGTTTCGGCCTGTGGCGAGACGGCGAGGAGTGGACTTACGGCTCTTCTTACTTTCCGGGCTCGAAGCAACTCCTGAAACGCTGGGACGGCGTTTACGCCCTGCCGGCATACGAGCAGGACTGGTACACGACCTATTACGGCGGTTTCGGATTCTACACCCATAGCACGGGCATTCAGCCCTTTCTCGGCGACTCGCTTGTCGACGTGATCCGCGCAAGCCCGACGCCGGCCGGCGTGCGCGTTCACAATCTGTGCGGGAACCAGAACGACATCGCGCTCTTGCACAACGAGCATACGGGGCCGTCCGACGGCGTCGTCTTCATCGCGAGCTGTCAGGATGCGACCGGCATAACGACGAACGGCGGCGGAGCGACCGTCGCCGTCAATCACCTGGAGCTTGGTTGGGATGCGCCGGCGGTCGATCAGATCCGCGCCTGGCTCGCTGCCGACTGACCGCGCGCCCCGCGCCGGCGCGCGATATGAAGGGCCCCCGGGTTGGACATGCCGGCGCTGATTACGGCGACGCTGGCGGGCTTCTAACTCCCGCCAGGAAAGGCTAGCATTCCAGAGGCGGCCCGAGGGCCGCCCCTTTTTTCGGATCGTTCGGGCCGGGTTGAACGATTATTGCATCGTCCCGCCGCGATTCGTTAATCGGGCAGGGTCCGGGACGTCGGGTTCCGGCTGTTGGGGAGCGATTATGGGCCGGCCGCGCGAGCTTGTCTTTCTGGGCGCCGCATGCGCCGTTCTCGCCGTCCTGTTTTGGGAGGCGCTCGGCAATCTGTGGATGCGCTGGAGCGGCCAGCCGGAGCTCAGCCACAGTTTTTTCATCCCGCTGATCTCGCTCTGGCTCGTCTGGATGAATCGCGAGCGCGTGCTCGCGAGCGTCGGCGATCCTTCCTGGGCCGGCCTCGCCATTCTCACGGCGGGCCTCGCCAGCCATATCGTCGGCCAGCTCACCAGCATCTTCGTCTTCCAGCATATCGGCCTCGTCATCGTGATCGCCGGCCTGGTCGCGGCCTTCGGCGGACTGTCGCTGCTGCGCGCCGTCGCCGCGCCGGTCGCCTTTCTGTTCTTCGCCGTGCCGCCGCCTTTCTGGGTCATCACGGTGCTGTCCTGGAAGTTCCAGCTCGTCTCCTCGGTGATCGGCGCGCAGATGCTCGAGGCCCTGAACGTGCCGGTTTACCTTTCCGGCAACGTCATCGACCTCGGCGACTACAAGCTGCAGGTGGCCGAAGCGTGCAGCGGGCTGCGCTATCTGTTTCCCTTTCTCAGCATCGGCGTCATCGCCGCCTACATGTATCGCGGCCCGCTCTGGCACAAGGCGGTCATCGTCGCGGCGATCTTTCCGATCACCATTCTGATGAACAGCTTCCGCATCGCGGCGACCGGCCTGCTGGTGCAGAATTACGGCATCGAGCACGCGGAAGGGGCGCTGCATTTCTTCGAAGGCTGGGTCGTATTCCTGATCTGCCTGGCGGTCCTTTTCGGCGTCATCGCGCTGCTTGGCTTCGTCTCGAAACCGCGGCAGAACGCGTTCGAGGCGCTCTCGGCGCCCGAGCTGCCCCAGCGCCGCCCGAGGCGGACGGGCGTCTCCCGCGCCGTCGCGCTCGGCGCGGCGGGCGCGCTCGCGGCCGGCTTCATCGGCCTGTCGCAGATCGTCAACGTGGACTCGCTCGTCATCCCCGAGCGCAAGCCCTTCGCGGAAATCCCCTCCGAGTTCCCGGACTGGCGCAGCGAAGTGCGGCCCATAGACCCCACCGTCGCGGAGGTGCTGGGCGCGGACGATTCGATCGTGGTCGATCTTCAGTCTCCTGACGGCCAGTTTTATAATCTGTACATGGCCTATCTGAACGCCCAGCGCGACGGGCGCTCCTGGCACAGCCCGCGCCAGTGCATTCCCGGCGGCGGCTGGAAGATCGCCCGGCACGACATCGTCGAGACGACGACGCAGGACGGACGGCCCTTCAGCTACAACCGCCTCATCATCGAAAGCGGCAATCATCGCCAGCTCGTGTACTACTGGTACGATCAGCGCGGGCGGAAGGTCGCCAACGAGTTCGTGATGAAGTTCTGGCTCGTCTACGACGCCGTCTTCCGTCACCGCTCGGACGGCGCCATGGTGCGCCTCATCGCGCCGGTGACGGACGGCGCCTCCGTCCGGGAGGCGGATGAACGGCTTCAGGCGCTCATGCGGCGGATGGAAGGCTTTCTGCCCCACTACGTGCCGGAATAGGCGCCCCCTTTCGCGCGGCGAAGACGAGGCCCGTTCGCTCATGAAAATCCTGATCGTCGCGGCGAACATCTCCCGGCGCATGGGCGGGGAAGCGGTGCTGCCCTGGCACTATATCCGCGAACTTTCGGCGCTCGGCCATGAAGCGCACGGCCTCACCCATGCGCGGGTTCGCGACGAGCTCAAGGAAAGCGAGATCTGGCGCGCCGACCGACTCCATTTCGTCGAGGATTCCTTCCTTGAGCGGAGCATCTATCAGGCGAGCCGGCTCGCGCCCGGTTCGATCCGCGAGGCGGGCTTCTATGCGCTGCTCGGCGCCGTCACCATGGCGCGCCTCGCCGGTCCGACGCGCCGGCTCGCCGCGGAGATCGGCGCCGACGTCATTCATCAGCCCACGCCGGTTTCGCCGCATTTTCCCTCGTTTCTGACGAACATGCCGGCGCCGACGGTGATCGGCCCGCTCAATGGCGGCATGGCGTTTCCCAAGGCGTTCGCGGCGCGCTACGCCAAGGGCGCGGACGCCCTGGCCGGTCTGGGAAGAGCCCTTTCAGCGGGCGCGAACGCGCTCTTTCCCGGCAAGCGACAGGCGGCGAGAATCCTCGTGGCCAACGCGCGCACCGCGCGCTCGCTGCCCGCCGCCGTTCGAGCCGAGCGCGTCGAACGGCTCGTCGACAACGGCGTCGATCTCGGCCTCTGGAACACGCCGGGCGAGCCGCCGCGAGAGGCGCCGAACGGGGGGGCGGCGCATTTCGTCTTCGTCGGGCGCCTCATCGCGCTCAAGGGCGTCGACCTTCTCATCGACGCGCTCGAACGGCTGGACGCGCCGGTCAGGCTGACGATCGTCGGCGACGGGCCGGAGCGCGCGCGGCTGGAAGCCCGCGCCGCGAAAAGCCCCGCGCGGGACCGCATCCGCTTTGCGGGCTTTCGTCCGCAGCCGGAGATTCGCGATATTCTTGCGACCGCCACGGCGCTCGTCCTGCCTTCCCTGCGCGAATGCGGCGGGGCGGCGATCCTCGAAGCCTTCGCCTGCCGGCGGCCGGCGATCGCGACGGACTGGGGCGGCCCGCAGGATTACGTCACGCCGGAGACCGGCGTCCTGGTCGCGCCGGAAAGCCGGGAGGGGTTCGTCGCCGGCCTCGCCGCGGCGATGCGGCGCCTCGCCGAGCATCCGGAAGAGGCCCGCCGCATGGGCGAGGCCGCGCGCGCGCGGGTCGAAGCGCATTTCGCCTGGCGCGCCAAGGCCGCGCGCATCGTTGAAATCTACGAGGAAGCTGCGCGGCTGCGCGCCTGAGCCGAACAGGCGATCACTCGGGATCGCCCGGCGCCGCTTCCCCCGCCTCAGAGACGGTTTCTTCGGGCTCGATCCTGAGCACGCCGACCCGCTCCGATACGAGGGTCTGGCCGGTCTCTTCGAGCCGTGCGGAAAACACGACCCCGCCGATATCGGCCGATTTCTTGACCGGCGCGCGGGCATCGAGCGCGCCGTCGGGGCCGACGCGGACCTCGTCGACCGCCTCGAGCGCGGCGAGGTTGGGGCCGGCGTAGATCGTCGCGGTCGCGCCCGCCGGCAGCCCCCTCGCGGACAGCCGGACCGCGTCGCCCGGCTTCACGATCCGTCTGTCTACCGACAGAACGCCGTCCGGCGGGGATGACCGCGCCGGCGCGCCCGATCCGACAGGCTTGAGATTGTAGGGCATGAGCCGCGTCACCTCGGCGACATGGGAAGGCGCGCCGCCCTGCCCGCCGCGCGCGCCGCCGCTGAAATCGCCCTCGCCCAGATAGCTCGTCACGGGTTTCCGGCTCGGCGGCGGCGGGGCGATTCCGGCCTGGACAGCGGCCGGAATCCTGAGCGTGGCCCCCGCCGGCAGGGCCCGCCAGTCGACGCCGGGATTGAGCTCGGCGACGGCGCTCGCCGGGACGAGATGAGCCTCGGCGATGGTCATAAGCGTGTCGCCTGGCCGCACGACATAAAGTCCGACAGGCGCGCCCGCCGCATGAAGCGCGCCGTCCGACGCCAGCGCCAGCCGCTCGTAATTGACGAATTGCGGCACCTCGATCAGCTCGCCGGCCGGGACGAGCCGCGGATTGCGGACGCCCGGATTGACGTCGAGCAGCGCCGAGAGGGAAACGTCGCAATACTGAGCGATGTCGTAAAGGGTCTCCCCCTGAAGCACTTTCACGAACCGCTCGCACGCGCCGTCGAGAAGCTCCGCATGCGGCTCATCGAAGACGCGATGAGCCAGACGGGCGCCGTCGATTCCTTCGTAAGCCGCGAGCAGGCGCGCTTCCATGCCGGGCTCGAGATGCGCCGCGCGCGGGCGCATGGCGTCGATATGGCCGTTGCGGAAGATCCGGTCTGGGCCCGTATATCTCGCCGCGTCGACATAAGCCGGCGCGGCGTCCGCCTGCGCGACGGCGCCCGACGGCGCGCCCGCGCAGCCGGCCGCGAAAAGCGCGATCAGGCCCGCCGCGCCGAGGCCGGCGGCGCCGGTCCGCATGAATGTCGCCGATTTCCCCGCCATAGACGCCTCCCCTGTCGTCCCCGGCGGCGCGCCGCGCGAGGGCCATTAAGGTTAACACAGTTTCCCGTCATCGGTGAGTCCCGGCCGATCATGCGGATTTCCGAAGGTTTTCTCCTTTGTAAGTTGTTCGCGCCGGCGGGCGGGTGTCTCATTCCATGCGCGCTCTCCGGAACGCCCAGGCGGCCTCCTGCCGCGCCCGAGGCGCAGACCGGCGACGCCGCATCCGAACCCGGCCTTCATGCCCCCCAACCCCCAAAGGCCGATCGGTAAGAGCCGGCGCGAGAGCAACCGCCCTCGCGCCGGCTTTTTCTCTCGCGGCCGCGCCGCTTTCCGCCGCGCCCGAAGCATGATTAGGCTGAGAGCGGCCCGCGCGCCGCGCCGGCTGTCTGCATTCCCGGACGGATTTCATGACGGCCCATTTCCAGACGTTCCTTTCCGCATTCGTGACGCTGTTCATCGTCATCGACCCGATCATGGTGGCGCCGATCTTCGCCGGGCTCACGCGCGCCGAAAAGGCCGGACGGCGCTTCCGCATCGCCTTCGAGGCGGCGTTCATCGCCGCCGCCGTGCTCACCTTCTTCGGCCTTTTCGGCGGCGCCATGCTGCACCATCTCGGGATCTCGATGGCCGCCTTCCGCACCGCCGGCGGACTTTTGCTGTTCCTCATGGGCTTTCGAATGTTCTTCGAGCCCGACAGCGAGACCGAGGCGAAGACGCCCGGCCCGAAAGCGTCGGCGCGGGAGAACATCGCCTTCTTCCCGCTCGCCATGCCGATGCTGTCAGGACCCGGCGCGATCGCCACCATCATGCTGCTGATGGGACACGACAAGAGCCTCGTCGAGAAAAGCGTCGCGCTCGTCGCGGCCTATCTGGTGCTGGCGATCGGCGTGCTGATGATGGCCTTCGCCGGGCGCATCGGCGAGGCGCTGGGACGAACCGGCATGAACGCCGTCACGCGCCTGCTCGGCATGCTGCTGATGGCCCTGTCCACGCAGTATATCTTCGACGGGATCCGCACCGGCGTGCTCGGCCTGCCGCCGGCGTGAGCCTCGCCTCAACGCCTGCGGCCGATTATCAGCGCCCGAACGAAGCCGATCGCGCTGATCGCCAGCCAGAAGAACTCGATCGCGATCGAGGCCGGATTCGGCCGGAACCAGAGCGAAACGAGAATCATCAGCGCGCCGAGCGCGTTCAGCCCGGGATAGAGCGGGCGCGTCGCGTCCATCCGGCCGATCTGCGACAGGAAATAGGTCGCGACCACGAGCCCGACGCCGACGAAGCCGACGACGTCGGCGAGGGAGAATCCGGCCAGGCTCACGCCTGCATGGTCCAGCCTTCGACGCCCATCGCCGCCTGCCGCACGGCTTCGGAGCGCGTGGGATGGGCGTGGCAGGTGCGCGCGATGTCCTCCGAGGCGCCGCCGAACTCGATGACGCTGACGGCCTCGGCGATGAGCTCGCCGGCGTCGACGCCGACGATGTGGCAGCCGAGCACGCGGTCGGTCTCGGCGTCGGCGAGGATCTTCACGAAGCCGTCCGTCTCGTGATTGGTCTTGGCGCGGCTGTTCGCGGAGAACGCAAACCTGCCGACCTTGTAGGCGACGCCGGCCTCCTTCAGCTCCTCCTCCGTCTTTCCGACCGAGGCGACTTCGGGCCAGGTGTAAACGACGTTCGGCACGGCGTCGTAGTTCACATGGCCCGCCTTGCCGGCGATCAGCTCGATGCAGGCCACGCCGTCGTCCTCGGCCTTGTGGGCGAGCATCGGCCCGTGAATGCAGTCGCCGATGGCCCAGATTCCCTCGACACTGGTGCGGAAATGATCGGTGAGGATGAAGCCGCGTTCGTCGGTCTTCACGCCGACCCGATCGAGCCCCAGGCCGGCCGTGTGCGGACGGCGCCCGATGGCGACGAGCACGACGTCGGCGTCGATGGTTTCGGCCTCGCCCCCCTCGGCCGGCTCCACGGCGACTTTGAGCTTGGTCTTGAGCTTTTCGACGCCCGCGACCTTCGACGACAGGCGGAACGCCATGCCCTGCTTCTTCAGGATGCGGAGAAATTGCTTCGAGACCTCGCCGTCCATGGTCGGCAGGATGCGGTCGAGAAATTCGACCACCGTCACTTTCGCGCCGAGCCGGCGCCAGACGCTGCCGAGTTCGAGCCCGATGACGCCGCCGCCGACGACGACCAGGTGCTTGGGCGCGGCGGACAGCGACAGGGCGCCGGTGGAGGAGACGATGCGCTCCTCGTCGATCTCGACGCCCCTGAGCGGGGCGACTTCCGATCCCGTCGCGATGATGATGTGCTTCGCCGTCAGGTCGGTCGTCTTGCCGTCGGCGCCCGCGACGCGGACCTTGCCCGCTTCGACGATCTCGCCCGAGCCGAAAAACGTGTCGACCTTGTTCTTCTTCATCAGGAATTCGACGCCTTTGGTGAGCGCCTCGACCGCCTCGTCCTTCTGCTTCAGCATCTGCTTGAGATCGAGCGAGACCTTCTCGGCCCTGATCCCGAGCGCAGGCAGCCGCGCGGACGCCGCCTCGTAAAGCTCCGAAGCGTGCAGGAGCGCCTTCGACGGAATGCACCCGACGTTGAGGCACGTCCCGCCGAGCTTCTTGTTCTCGCGCTTCTCGACGATCGCGGCTTTGAGGCCGAGCTGGCCGGCGCGGATGGCGGCGTTGTAGCCCCCGGGCCCGGCGCCGATGATGATGACGTCGTAGGTCATTTGAGTGACTGATGGTTAGTGGCTGGTGGCTGGTGACTGGCGGACGGGGCTGGCGGTCGATGATCCGGGGTCGGCAAGGCGCGGGCTCGTTCGCTGGCGCAGGCCGCTTAATCATAAATCCAAAAGCAGTCTTTGCGGGTCTTCGAGGTTCTCCTTCACGCGCACGAGAAAAGTGACCGCGCCTTTGCCGTCGACGATGCGGTGGTCGTATGAGAGCGCCAGATACATCATCGGGCGCACGACGACCTGGCCGTCCCGCGCGACGGGACGCTCCTCGATGCGGTGCATGCCGAGAATGCCAGACTGCGGCGCGTTGAGAATGGGGGTCGACAGGAGCGATCCGTACACCCCGCCGTTCGAGATGGTGAAGGTGCCGCCCTGCATTTCTTCGAGCTTCAGCGAGCCGTCGCGGGCGCGCCGCCCGAAATCGGCGATTTCGGCCTCGATCGCGGCGAGCGACTTGGCGTCGGCGTCGCGCACCACCGGCACGACGAGCCCGCGATCCGTGCCGACGGCGACCCCGATGTCGTAATGGTTCTTGTAGATGATGTCGGTCCCGTCGATCTCGGCGTTGACCTCCGGAATCTCCTTCAGCGCGTGCACGCAGGCCTTCACGAAGAAGGACATGAAGCCGAGCTTCACGCCGTGCTTCTTCTCGAACAGCTCCTTGTATTCGCCGCGCAGCGCCATGACCGCGCTCATGTCGACGTCGTTGAACGTCGTCAGCATGGCGGCGGTCTGCTGCGCCTCCTTGAGGCGGCGCGCGATGGTCTGGCGCAGGCGGCTCATCTTCACGCGCTCTTCGCGCGGGCCGGTCTCGCGGGCGGGGGCCGGGGCCGGTTCGGGCGCGCGGGCCTTCGCCCCGTCCTTCGCTTTCGCCGCGGCGAGCGCGTCGGCCTTGGTGATGCGCCCGTCCTTGCCCGTTCCCTCGACGGCGGCGGGATCGAGCGCGTACTCGCCGATGATCCGTCGCGGCGCGGGGGACAGCGGCTTGCCGGCCGACGGGGCGGGCGCGGCGCGCTCGGCCGCCGCGCGCAGGGCGGGCTCTTCCTTCGCCGCGGCGCCGTCGCCGCCCGCCTCGATCTCGGCGAGCAGCGCGCCGACCTCGACGGTTTCGCCCTCCTTCGCCGCGATCTTCCTGATGATCCCGGCCGCCGGCGCCGGCACCTCCATCGAGGCCTTGTCGGTCTCGAGGCTGACGATCGGCTCGTCCGCCTCGACGCGGTCGCCCTCCTTCTTCAGCCACTCGCCGACCTCGGCCTCGGTCACGGACTCGCCGCTTTGCGGAACGCGGACCTCCACCGTTCGCCCGGCGACGGCCTGCTTCTTCGCGCCGGCTTTCGACCGGCCTTCGCCGGCGGGGGCTTTTTCGTCTTTTCCGGCCGATTTCTCTTTCCTGGCCGCCTTGGCCGCCGCTTCGCCGATCATGCCGAGCACCGCATCGACCTCGACCGTATCGCCTTCCTTAGCGGAAATCTTCGAAAGCACGCCGGTCGACGGCGCGGGAACCTCCACGGAGACCTTGTCGGTTTCGAGCTCTACGAGCGGCTCGTCGGCGGCGACGTTCTCGCCCTCCTTTTTCAGCCACCGCGCGATGGTGGCTTCGGTCACGGATTCGCCCAGCGCGGGCACGCGGATTTCGGTCGCCATGTCGCTTCAGGTCTCCAAGGGTCGGATCGGACGGACGAGGCCGTTCAGGCGAAGGCCTCTTCCAGGAACTCTTCCATTTCCTGCTTGTGCTTGTTCATCAGGCCGGTGGCGGGCGAAGCGGCGGCGGGACGGCCGACATAGCGCGCGCGCTTCGCCTTCGCGCCGATCTGGTCGAGCGTCCATTCGATATTGGGCTCCATGAAGAACCAGGCGCCCATGTTCTTGGGCTCTTCCTGGCACCAGATCATGTCGGCCTTCTTGAAGCGCTGCAATTCGGACATCAGCGAATGCGCCGGGAACGGATAGAACTGCTCCACGCGCAGAATGTAGACGTCCTCGATCCCGCGCTTCTCGCGCTCTTCGAGCAGGTCGTAGTAGACCTTGCCCGAGCAGATGACGACGCGGCGGATCTTGTCGTCGGAGACGAGCTTGACCGTCGAGCCCGGCCGGTATTCCGCGTCGTCCCACAACACGCGGTGGAAGGACGAGCCCGGCCCCATCTCTTCGAGGGTCGACACGCAGCGCTTGTGGCGCAGGAGCGACTTCGGCGTCATCAGCACCAGCGGCTTGCGGAAGTTGCGTCGCATCTGCCGGCGCAGGATGTGGAAGTAGTTGGCCGGCGTGGTGCAGTTCGCCACCTGCATGTTGTCCTGCGCGCAAAGCTGCAGGAAACGTTCGAGGCGGGCTGATGAATGCTCCGGTCCCTGACCTTCATAGCCGTGCGGCAGCAGAAGCACGAGGCCGCACATTCTGAGCCATTTGCGCTCGCCGGAGGAGAGGAACTGGTCGATGATGACCTGGGCGCCGTTGGCGAAGTCGCCGAACTGGGCCTCCCACAGCACGAGGAACTTCGGATTGGCGAGGGAGTAGCCGTACTCGAAACCCATCACCGCGAATTCGGAGAGGTTCGAGTCGTGAACCTCGAAGGTCGCCTTCGCGCCCTTGAGGCGCCTGAGGGGCGTGTAGGTTTTCTCCGTCTCCTGATCGATAAAAACGGCGTGGCGCTGGGAGAAGGTGCCGCGCCGCGAATCCTGGCCCGAAAGCCGGACGCCGAAGCCGTCGATCAGCAGCGAGCCGAAGGCAAGAGCCTCGGCGCTCGCCCAGTCGATGTTCCGGCCTTCCTCGAAGGTCTTGCGCTTTTCCTCGAGAATGCGCGCGAGCGTCTTGTGGATCTTGAAGTCGGACGGATAGCTGGTGATCGTCCGCCCGATGCGCTTCAGGGTCTCGATGTCGACCGCGGTGTCGCCGCGCCGGTCGTCGTCGACCGGCGGCACGAAGCCCGACCACTGGCCGTCGAGCCAGTCGGCCTTGTTCGGCTTGAAGCTCTTGGCCGCTTCGAATTCCTCTTCGAGAAACTTTCGGAACGCCGCGCGCTCTTTCTCCTGCCAGTCCTCGGAAATGATCCCTTCGGCCGCGAGCCGCGCCCCGTAGATCTCGCGCGTCGTCTTGTGAGCGCGGATCTTCTTGTACATGCGCGGCTGGGTGAAGCTGGGTTCGTCGCCCTCGTTGTGGCCGAAGCGGCGATAGCAGAACATGTCTATGACGACGTCCGCGCCGAATTTCTGGCGGTATTCGGTCGCCACCTTCGCCGCGTAGACGACCGCTTCGGGATCGTCGCCGTTCACGTGGAAGATCGGCGCCTCGACCATCTTCGCCACGTCCGAGGGATAGGGCGAGGAGCGCGCGAAACGCGGGCTCGTGGTGAAGCCGATCTGGTTGTTGACGATGAAGTGGATGGTCCCGCCGGTGCGGTAGCCTCTCAGCCCCGACAGGCCGAAGCATTCCGCGACGATGCCCTGGCCGGCGAAGGCCGCGTCCCCATGCAGCAGAAGCGGCAGCACATGGGTGCGCGGCGCCTCGATGTCGCCGGGCTCGATGCGGTCCTGCTTCGAGCGCGCCTTGCCGAGCACGACCGGGTCCACGGCTTCAAGATGCGACGGGTTGGCGGTGAGCGAAAGATGCACCCGGTTGCCGTCGAACTCGCGGTCGGAGGACGCGCCGAGATGGTATTTGACGTCGCCGGAGCCGCCGACCTCGTCGGGCGTGACCGAGCCGCCGTGAAACTCGTGGAAGATGTGGTGATAGGGCTTGCCCATCACTGCGGCGAGCACGTTGAGCCGGCCGCGATGGGGCATGCCGATGACGATCTCCTTCACGCCCAGCGCGCCGCCGCGCTTGATGATCTGCTCGAGCGCGGGCACCATGGCCTCGGCGCCGTCGAGGCCGAACCGCTTCGTGCCCGTATATTTCGTGTTCAGAAAATTTTCGAAGCCTTCCGCCTCGATGATCTTTCTGAGGATCGCCTGCTTGCCGTTGCGGGTGAAGGAGATGTCCTTGTCCGGACCCTCGATGCGCTGCTGGAGCCAGGCTTTGCGCTCGGGGTCGGTGATGTGCATGAACTCGACTGCGAAGGTCCCGCAATAGGTCCGCCGCAGGATGTCGAGGATCTCGCGCAAGGAGGCGGTCTCCAGCCCCAGCACATGGTCGATGAAGATCGGCCGGTCCATATCGGCTTCGGTGAAGCCGAGCGTGGCGGGGTCGAGCTCGGGATGCACCTCGGGCTTCGACAGCCGCAACGGGTCGAGATCGGCGATGAGATGGCCGCGGATGCGATAGGCGCGGATCAGCATCAGCGCGCGCAAGGAGTCGCGCGTCGCCTGACGCACCTCCTCCGCGCTCGCGGCCGGCTGGCGCCGGGCGATCTTCGCATGGAGCTGCTGCTCGGTCTGGGCCCAGTCGCCGTCGAGGGCGGCGACCAGCTCGCCGTTCGGCCGGGGCGGCCAGTCCGGCCGGCGCCAGCTCGGCCCGTCATGGCCGCGCCCGGAGGCCGGGCCGTCGCCGAGGCTTTCAAAATAGGCGCGCAGGTCCGCGCTCACGCTCGCGGGATCGGCGGTGAAGCGCGCATATTGCGCCTCCAGCCAGGCCGCGTTGCCGCCGGACAAAAAGCTCTCCGCGCGCGCCGCGCGCGGGCCTGATGAACCGCTCGATGCGGGAACGTCGCCGTCTTTGGCCATGGGCCGGATTCCGAGACTTGCGTTAATGAGCCGCCGAGCTCCTTAGATACGCCAACCGCCTGTCGTTTCAATGGCTTTCGGGGAGCTTTCGCGCGCGCAGGACGCGCGGGGAGATTAATTCTTCATGAGCGACAAAAGCGTACGCCCCATCGCCGCCGGCGTCGGCGCGACGGCGATGCCGGCGCTCTTCATCGCCTCGATCTTCGCCTCGGCGGTGTCGTCGCCGCCGGAGACGATGGCGCCCGCATGGCCCATGCGCCGGCCCGGCGGAGCGGTCACGCCGGCGATGAAGCCGACCGTCGGCTTCTTCGTCCTGCTCGCCGCCAGAAAGCGCGCCGCATCGGCCTCGGCCGAGCCGCCGATCTCGCCGATCATGATGATCGAATGGGTGTCGTCGTCGGCGAGAAACATCTCGAGGACGTCGATGAAGTCGGTCCCTTTCACCGGATCGCCGCCGATGCCGACGCAGGTCGACTGGCCGAGGCCGGCGACGGTCGTCTGATGGACCGCCTCATAGGTCAGCGTGCCCGAGCGCGAAACGACGCCCACATGGCCCTTGCGATGGATATGGCCGGGCATGATGCCGATCTTGCATTCGCCGGGCGTGATGACGCCGGGGCAGTTGGGGCCGACGAGACGGGTCTTCGACCCGTCGAGGGCGCGCCTCACCTTGACCATGTCGAGCACCGGGATGCCTTCGGTGATGCATACGACGAGGGGGATCTCCGCCTCGATCGCCTCGAGGATCGAGTCCGCGGCGAAGGCCGGCGGCACGTAGATGACGCTGGCGTCGGCGCCGGTCGCGGCGCGCGCCTCGGCGACGGTGTCGAAGACGGGCAGCTCGGCGCCCTTCGCCGCCTCGCCGCCCTTCCAGACCATGCCGCCCTTGCCGGGCGTGACCCCGCCGACCATGCGCGTGCCGTACGCGATCGCCTGTTCGGTGTGGAAGGTTCCGTGCGAGCCGGTCAGGCCCTGGCAGATGACCTTGGTGTTCTTGTCGACGAGGATGGACATGGGGCGCGGGTCCTGCTGGGTGTCGTGAAGGGGCGGGCCGGCGGGAAGCGGGCGGCCGCGGCCTTCTCTAGCGGGATCGGGCGGCGAACGCCACCCGGCGCCGGCGCCGCGCGCAGCGAAAAATCAGCGCAGCGAACCGACCCCGCGCCGAGGCCGTCCCGGTTCCTCCGCAGGCCGCGCGATTGCCGCGCAGGCGAATTCGACTAAGCTGCCGGCCCCTTTCGCTGGCGGAGGAAATCCTGTTGCTGGTCCGGATCGGCGCGCGCGTCTTTTACAATCTCCCGCGCCGGCTGCGCTGGAAGCTGGCGCGCGAATTCGGCGGCCGGCCGCGACGCTGGGTGCAGTGGATCTAGGACTCGCCGGGCGAGTATTCGCTGCGCCCCATGCGCGAACGCAACTGCATTTTCATCCATGTGCCGAAATGCGCCGGCCTCGCCGTCGCGCATGCGCTGCTGGGCGGCAAGGGCGGCGCCCATGCGAGCGCGGCGGATTACCTGAGCGTCTTCGGCGCGCGCTGGTTCGATCAGGCGTTCAAGTTCGCCTTCGTACGCGACCCGTGGCGCCGGACGGTCTCGGCTTTCGATTTTCTGCGGCGCGGGGGGCTTCACGCCGACGACGCGGCGTTCGCCGAGACGCATCTTAAGCGCTATTCGACGATAGACGCCTTCGTGACGGAGGGCCTTGCGCGCCCGGAGATCAGGACCTGGCCGCACTTTCGCGAGCAGGTCTCGTTTCTGCTCGATCCGCGCACGGACAGGCTCGCCGTCGATTATCTCGGCCGGGTCGAAACCATTGAAGAAGACTTTCGCGCGATCCGCGCTCGCCTTGGCCTTGCGTGCGAACTTCCGATGAAGAACGCGCGCGTCGCGACCGAGGCCGACGACAGCCTCAAGCTCTCAGCGCGCGCCATCGACCGTATCGCGGAGGTCTACGCCCGCGACGTCGAGATGCTGGGCTATCGGGACTACCCCGCCGCCTAAAGCATCGGCAGGTCGCGCTTCGTGCGCGCGGTTTCCTTCTCGCCGGTGTTCACCGTCTCCGACGGCTCGAACAGCATGACCCAGCACTCCGTCTCGGCGCGGGGCCGGTGCTCGACGCCGGCCGGCACGACGATGAGGTCGCCCTCGCCCAGCGCGATCTCGCGCTCGGCGCCGCCCTCGCGCAGGCCCATCGCGAAAGCGCCTTTCACGACGAAGAAAGCTTCGTCGGCGCCCGCATGGCGATGCCAGTCGAAGGCGCCTTCGAGCTTGACGAGCCGCACGTCCTGTCCGTTGAGCCGCGCGGCGACATGCGGCGACCAGGGCTCGGAAATGCGGTCGAAGGCGGCGGGTATGTTGATTTTACGGATCTCGCCGTCCGTCATCACGTCTTCCTTTCCGGCGTCGTCTTCTCGAATGCGAGAACGCGCTCGACGAAATCGGCCGGCAGGGGCGCGGCGCGCTTCGTTCCGCGCTCGGCGTGGGCGTAGACGAGCGTTCCTTCCGTCAGCAATTCCTCGCCGCGGAAGATCGCGAGCTTCATGGTCATCGATTTGACGCCCAGCCGGGCGCAGCGCGCGGCGACCTCGATCTCGTCGTCGAAGACCGCGGGAGCCCTGAAATCAGCCTCGGCGTGGACGGTGAAGAACTCCGGCGAGGATGCGCCGGGATAGCCCAGCGCGCGGAAATACTCCGTTATCCCTACGTCGAAATAGAGGAAGTAGTTGACGTTGAAGACGATCCCCTGCGCGTCGCACTCGCCCCAGCGCACGCGAAGGGGATGGAAGAAGGAGAAGTCGGATCGGGCGGTCATTTATCGTCCTCAGGCGGCCACGCCCGAGCGCCGTGAAGGGGGCGCTCGATGTTGATGTGAAACTCGTCCGGCAACGAATAAACCACGACACAGGGCCAGCCAAGCGTCGCCAGCCCGCGCGTCCCCGCGATGCGGCCGGGTTTTCCAAGCAACGGAAATGTCCCAGCGGCGGCATCGCGGCTAAAATTCCATCCATGACGCGCGTCGCGGCTCTCGGGTCGCGTTCGGCGGCGGAATCGAAGGTCGCGGCGAGATCGGCCTTCGCGTCCTCCGAAAACCTAACGCGCATTGAATCCGAATTCGGCGGCGACTTCCCGAAAATCGTAATATTTCAATTTTCCGGCCTTCTTCTTGTCGAGCGCGTTCTGGACTTGCCTCCTGAACCACGCGTCATGGCCGGGCTCAGGCGGCGCGCCTGCGTCGGTCGTCATCTCTTCCAGCGTCGGGAGCCTTGCGGCGGCGGTCTCAACCATTTCCATATTCTCAGCAGGCGGCGCTTCTGCGAAGCCGGGCGCTTCCGTTCCGCCCTTATGCAAGCGGCCCATCCGCTCCTCGTAAATCGCCTCCCTGTCCCGTTTCCATCCGGCGCCGCGCCCCAATCTCGACCGTTCCGCCAGTCCAACGAGGGTCCGGCGGGCTTTTTTCGCCGCAATCGCATCGGCGCCGTCCTATTCAACCAGCGCGGTCAGAACCCCCCGCACCATCCTGGCGACGGTCGTTCCCTTGAGCGCCGCCCGCTTGCGCGCTTCGGCGAGCACTTTTTCGTCGATCCGGAGGGTCAGGTTTTTCATGCGCACATAATGTGTGCGCATCAGTTATGATACAAGCTCGATAGCGATGGTACGAGCCGCGATTACCTTTGCGCCGATTCGCGATCGTGCCTGCCGTTAACCATACGGAGATTGACTCGGAACAAAAAGAGAACAATCATTGCTTCAATTGCGTATGGAGACGGCTTTTGGACCTGCATTCGGCCATAAAAATGACGCGCCAAGTCGGAAGAAATGAATCCTGCTGGTGCGGTTCCGGAAAGAAATACAAACGTTGCCACTGGAACCGGGAAAACCAATCCCCGATTCCGGTATGGAGCGCGGCCGATGCATTCAAGGCCGCGCATTCACAATGCTTATGTCTGGCCCCGCAGAATCTAGCGAGCGCTTGCTCCGGCAAGATCGTCAAGGCCCATACGGTTCCCCGGAGCGGAAGCCTTAAACGGATCGCGAAGGACGGACATGTCTATGGGTGGTCATTCTCTGATCTAAACAAAAGGGCAAATCATCAAGGCATTCCGCAGCCGACGCGGATCGGGTTGAATATAGCGTCAACATTTATGGGTTTCTGCGATGCACATGACAACGCGATATTTAAGCCGGTTGAAAACGAGAAGTTCGTTTTTTCGCCGGAGCAATGCTTCCTTCTCGGATATCGAGCACTCGCCTATGAAAAGTACATGAAAGATGCGCAGGCAAACTCAATCAACATTATCCGCGATGTTGATAAAGGGTGGTCTCTGAACCATCAAATCAGTCATCAGAATGGGGTCGCTCTGTACACGCACGGAGTAACTGCAGGCCAACGCGATATAGACGAGGACAAGTCCTTTTATGATAACGTGCTTACTTCGGAAGACTATTCCTCGATGCGCTCTTACATCGTCAAGTTCGAAAAGACGCCGACGATTATGTGCTCAGGGCGGCTTGCGCCTATCTACGATTTCACCGGCGCTCTGCTTCAGGACGGATGCGACCCTAACGTAAAACTCAGACATCTGAGCCTGAACTCGTTCGCAAGTGGCGACGGCGGCGCTGTCGTCTTCACATGGCTTGAAGACAGCGATAACGTTTGCGTACCATTCGCGCGCTCCTTGCACGCGACCGATCATGCGATTCTTGCCGATACTCTGACGCGCTTGATGTTTGAAAACCTTCAGAACATCTATTGGTCGCCAACATGGTGGGATAATCTACCGGACGAGTCAAAAGCGGCATTGATCAAACGCTTCGCCGACGCGACTGATCTCACAAAACCAATCGATCCGCAGGCGCTCGCCCCCGATGGGCGTTCCTATAACGATTGGGGGAACGCTGAAATTCAGGCGCTTGGGTTCGAACTTCAATAAAACGAACTATCGTGGCTACGGACTATTCCGTTCCCCACCCCACCGCTTTCACCACCTTCTGCGCGGCGTCTTCGAGGTCGTCGGCCGGGATGATGGCCAGTCCGGACCCGGACAATATCTTCTTGCCGAGCTCGACATTGGTGCCTTCGAGGCGCACGACGAGCGGAACCTCGAGGCCGACCTCCTTCACCGCGGCGATGATGCCTTCGGCGATGATGTCGCAGCGCATGATGCCGCCGAAGATGTTGACGAGGATGCCTTTGACGCCGGGGTCGGAGGTGATGATCTTGAAGGCCTCGGTCACCTTCTCCTTTGTCGCGCCGCCGCCGACGTCGAGGAAGTTCGCGGGCTCGGCCCCGTAATGCTTGATGATGTCCATGGTCGCCATGGCGAGCCCGGCGCCGTTCACCATGCAGCCGATGTTCCCGTCGAGCTTGACGTAGGAAAGGTCGAACTCGGAGGCGCGGATCTCCAGCGGGTCCTCTTCGCTCGCGTCGCGCAGGTCGAGAATGTCGGGGTGGCGGAACAGCGCGTTCGAATCGAAGCCCGCCTTGGCGTCGAGCACGCGCAGCCGGCCGTCCTTCGTGACGATCAGCGGGTTGATCTCGAGAAGGCTCATGTCCTTCTCGACGAAGGCGCGGTAGAGGGCGGCGACGAGGCCCGCGCATTCCTTCGCGAGCGCGCCGTCGAGCCCCAGCGCCTTGGCGACGCGCCGGCCGTGATGGGGCATGCAGCCCGTGGCCGGATCGACGTGAATCGTGACGATCCTGTCGGGCGTCTCCTCGGCGACCTCCTCGATGTTCATGCCGCCCTCGGTGGAGGCGATGAAGGCGATGCGCCCGACGGCGCGGTCGACGAGCACGGAGAGATAAAGCTCGCGCGCGATGTCCGAGCCGTCCTCGATATAGATGCGCCCGACGACCTTGCCCTCGGGCCCGGTCTGCTTGGTCACGAGGGTCTTGCCGAGCATCTGGCGGGCGAAGGCGGCGGCCTCCTCCGGCGACTTGGCGAGGCGCACGCCGCCCTTCTCGCCGGCCTCGGGCTCCTTGAACCGGCCCTTGCCGCGTCCGCCCGCATGAATCTGCGCCTTCACCACATAAAGCGGGCCGGGCAGCTCCTTCGCCGCCGCTTCGGCTTCGGCCGCGGTGTAGACCGGCCGGCCCTCGGCGACGGGGGCGCCGAACTCCTTGAGGATGCGCTTGGCCTGATACTCGTGAATGTTCATGGGAAGACGCTCTTGGCTGCGGGAAGAAGAAGATCAGCGCCTTATACCGCGCGCCTTGAGCGAGGCAATGAGGCGGGGCGCTCTCAGGACGCGACGGCGCCGGCGGCGAGCAGCGCGCCGGCTGCGGCCGCAGCCATCGCGGCGAAGGCCGCCGCGACCCGCCAGCCCGCCGCGCGCCCCGCGATCCACGCGCTCATGCCCGCCTTGACGAGCGCGTTGGCCGCCGCCGCTATCAGAATGGCGAAGGCCGCGACCTGCGACGCGAGCGCGCCGCGGCCGGCGTCGCCCCCGGCCGAAAGCGTGATGGCGTCGACGTCGGCGAGGCCCGCCGCCGCGGCGAGCGCGTAAAGGCCCGCATCGCCGTAAAGATCGCTCGCGAAGCGCGACGCCATGGCGATCACCGCGAGAAGGCCGGCGAAGAGAAAGGCCGGCCTCAGCTCCATCGGATTGCCGAGCTTCATCTCGGCCCCCCCCGCGCGCTCGCCGCGCCAGAACAGCGCCGCGGCGAGCGCGCCCGTGACGCCGCCGGCCGCGAGCGCCGGCCAGACAGCGCGCAGAACCTCCGTCGATACGACGAGCAGAAGCGCGCCGATGCGCGCGAGCATCATAACATTGGCGGCGACGACGCCGGCCGCGCCGGCGCGCGCCCCCGCCGTTCCGTCGCGGACCATCGTCGATAGCGACAGCGTCGCCGCCGTGGAGGAGGCGAGCCCGCCCGCCGCGCCGGTCAGCAGCACGCCGCGCGCGCCGTAGAGCTTCGTCAGCCAGTAGCCCAGAAAAGACAGCCCGCTGATCAATACGACCATGCGCCAGATCTGGCGCGGGTTGAGCGCCTCGTAAGGCCCGTAGCCCTGGTCCGGCGCGAGCGGCAGGATGATGACCGAGATCGCCAGAAAGCGCAGGGCGGCGGCGAGCTCGCGCGCCTCGATCGCGCGCGCCCAGCGCTGCACGCTCGGCTTCAGCGCCAGCAGAATGGCGACGGTCACGCCGCCCGCCCCGGCGAGGGCCGGCTCGCCGCGCGTCGCGAGCGCGCCGAGCAGATAGACCGCGAGAAAGGCGACCTCCGTCGTGCCGCCGAGGCCCGGCTCGCGGCGGGCCTGCTCCCAATAGGCGGCGACGACAAGCGCGGCGAGGCCGGCCAGGCCGACGGCGACGGGCAGCGCGCCCGCATCGATCAGCCCCGCCGCGCCGCCGGCGAAACCGGCGAGCGCGAAGGTGCGCGCGCCGGCGAAGGTGCGCTCCCTGGCCTGCTCGCGGTCGCGCCATTCCCGCTGGAAGCCGACCAGGAAGCCGATCGCGCCGGCGATCGCGAGATTCTGAAAGTCCGCAAGCTCGGCCATCGACCTCTCCGAAACCGCCGGCGATCCGGGCGCCCGCGCGAAGACGGGCTATCAGGCGGTTGAGAATTCCTGCGCCGCGCGCGCTCCGGCGCGCCTTGACTTCGCGCCGCGTTTGCCCCTCTCTCCGGGGACAACCCCGGAGATCGTCATGGAATACAACGTCGCAGTGGTCGGCGCGACCGGCAATGTCGGTCAGGAAATGCTGAACATCCTCAACGAGCGCCTGTTCCCGGTGAAGGAGGCGTTCGCCATCGCCTCGCGCCAGTCGATCGGGCGCGAAGTCTCGTTCGGCGACAGGACGCTCAAATGCCGCGACCTCGAGACCTTCGACTTCTCGCAGGTCCAGATCGCGCTGATGGCCGCGGGCGGCTCGGTCGCGAAGGAATGGGCGCCGAAGATCGCGCGGACCGGCGCGGTCGTCATCGACAACTCCTCGCACTTCCGGATGGACCCGGACGTGCCGCTCGTCGTGCCGGAAGTGAACGCCGAGGCGGTGCGCGGCTTTGCGAAGAAGAACATCATCGCCAATCCGAACTGCTCGACCGCCCAGCTCGTCGTCGCGCTGAAGCCCCTGCATGACGCGGCGACCATCCGGCGCGTCGTCGTGTCGACCTATCAGTCGACTTCGGGCGCCGGGAAGGAGGCGATGGACGAGCTGTTCAACCAGACCAAGGGAATCTTCGTCAACGACGAGCCGACGCCGTCGGCCTTCACCAAACAGATCGCCTTCAACGTGATTCCGCATATCGACGTCTTCATGGAAGACGGCTTCACCAAGGAAGAGTGGAAGATGACGGTCGAGACCAAGAAGATTCTCGACCCGAAGATCAAACTCACGGCGACCTGCGTGCGCGTGCCGGTGTTCGTCGGCCACGCCGAAGCGATCAATGTCGAGTTCGAAAAGCCGATCACGGACGATGAGGCCCGCGAGATCCTGCGCGAGGCGCCGGGCCTGCTCGTCGTCGACAAGCGCGAGGACGGCGGCTACGTCACGCCGGTCGAATGCGTCGGCGATTTCGCGACCTATGTGAGCCGCATCCGCGTCGATCCGACGGTGGAGAACGGCCTCGCTTTCTGGTGCGTGTCCGACAATCTGCGCAAGGGCGCGGCGCTGAACGCGGTGCAGGTCGCCGAGCTGCTCGTCAATCGCGGCTTGCTGAAAGCGGCCGCGTGAGCCTTCGCCTTATCGCGACCGGCGGCGAGCGCGCAGCCTTTCGCGCGCCTCCTGCCGCAGCTCGTCCTGGATGCGGTCGTATTCGGCGAGTTGAACGGGGGTGAGAATCGGCGCGATTCGCGTTCGGGTTTCCTTGCGGATTTGATCAGCTTCCTCGCGCAGCCGGCGAAGCTCGCGCCGGCTCGGCCTGCCTTCGGCGCGCGCCCTCTCAGCGAGGGCGGCGCGACGGGCGAGGCTTTCGCGCAGGATCGGTTCGACAGCGGCCTGCTGTTCTTCGGTCAGAGCGAGCCGCGCGCGGATCTCGTCAAGCCGCGCGGCGAGCGCCTCGACGCGAGCCGGATCGACCTGTTTCGCCTGCGCCGCGGCGGGATCGGCGTGAATCGCGAGCGCGGTCGGCAGCGCCAGGAAAAGCAGCGCAAAGATGCGGCGTCGGGAATCGGCTGACATCGGAAATCCTCTCAATGCGGTTGTCCGTCCGTCAGCTTATACGGGCGGGCGGGCGCAGTCCGTCGCGCCTCCTTTCCCTGCAGGCGACGGCGGCGGAAAGAAATCGCCGCGGCGGTCTTCTCCGGCGAAGCATTTGATGCCAGTAGATGCGAATCCGCGCCGCCGATCCCGGCGGCGCTATTCGGTTCGCATCATGCCGTCTCGCTGTTTTCGGAAATTCGTCGACCCCGCCTGCAGGCCGAGACGCAGGGGGCCGGCGCGATGAGCGCGCAAGGCGCACGCACGCCTGAGGAAGCGGCCGTGCGCGTCGGGCTCGCGTGCGGGATCGCGGCCTATGCGATCTGGGGCGTCTTCCCGGTCTATTTCAAGGCGGTCGAAGGCGCTTCGGCGGCCGAGATCCTCGCCCACCGAATCCTGTGGTCCGTGCCGGTCGGCGCGCTGGTTCTGTTCGTCCGCCGGCAATGGCCTGAGGTCGCCGCGGCGCTCGCCAGCCCGCGCGTGCTCGCCATGCTCGCCGTCACGGCGATCGCCATCTCGGCGAACTGGCTCATCTACATCATCGCCGTGGTCAGCGACCGCGTGCTCGAGGCGAGTCTCGGCTATTACATCAATCCGCTGATGTATGTGGCGGCGGGCGTCTTCATCATGCGCGAGACGCTGCGCCGGGCCCAGGTGATCGCCGTCGCGCTCGCCGCGATCGGCGTTCTGACGCTGACGATCGGCGCCGGGGCGTTTCCCTGGATGGCGCTCGCGCTCGCCTTTCTGTTCACGGCCTACGGCTATCTGCGCAAGACGACCCCGGTCGGCGCCATGCCCGGCCTGTTCATCGAGACCTGCCTGCTCGCGCCGGTCGCGCTCGTCTATCTCGTTCTGCTTGCGCGCGCCGGCGAGGCCGCGTTCGGAACGCGCGGGGCGGGCTTCGACGCGCTGCTTATGCTCGCCGGCCCCGCCACCGTGGCGCCGCTCGTTCTGTTCGCCCTCGCCGCGCGCCGGCTGCGGCTGTCGACCCTGGGCTTTCTTCAGTACATCGCGCCGACAGGCCAGTTTCTGCTGGGGCTCTATTACGGCGAGGCGTTCACGCTCGCCCACGCCTTCGCCTTCGGCTTCATCTGGCTCGGGCTCGCGGTCTTCTCGCTCGATGCGGCGCGCGCCAACCAGGCCGAAAAACTCGCCCGGGCCGCCGGCGCGCCGCCCGCGCCGCTTACGAAAGGCGCCGGACCGAGCCCGAAAAGCTCATGACCGGCTTGCCTTCGGCGGAAATCAGGCCGCGGGCGAACAGAAGCATCCTGCCGGCGCGCGTCAGCTCGCCGCGCGCCTCGATGAACGCGCCGATGGGCGCAGGCTCCAGAAACTCCGAATTCAGCGTGACGGTCGCCGCCCTGAAGCGGCCGAGCGCGCGAAAGCAGATGTCGAACAGCGCCATGTCCGCGAGCGTCGCCAGCGCCCCGCCATGCACGACGCCGCCGAGATTGGCGTGGCGCGGCTCGGCGAAAAATCCGACGCCCGGAACCGGTCCGTCCTTGCGGAAATAAAACGGACCGGCGTGATTGGCGAAACCTTCAGGCAGATCAGGCAAGACCCAGCCCTCGGGCGCGGGACGCGGCGCGGTCGTGCGGACGGTTTCGGTCATGACCGGGCTTTAGCCGCGCCCCGCGCCGATGGAAATAGCCGCGATCAGGCCAATTGCAGCGCGCGGGGGCGCCGAAAGTCAGGCGCGCGCGGCGGACGGCCCGGCTAAGGCTGACGGCGCAATCGGGAAGAAAGAACACGCCATGCGCAGTCTCGGCGCGCCGCGTCCGGAAAAGGCCCTCCGCCCCGCTCCGGCCTTGGCGAGGACGCGTCGGCTCTCCCGCTACGCCCCTTGTGCGGGAGATGCGCGAAATCCTTGCCCGGACGCGGCGCGCCGTCCATGTTCCCGCCATGAGGGACTTTCCCGAACCGCGCTTTGTCGACGCCGGCGGCGTCCGGCTCGCGACGTATGAAGCGGGCGAAGGCCCGGCGGCGATCCTGCTGCATGGCTGGCCGGAGCTCGCCTATTCCTGGAAGAACCAGATCCCCGCCCTCGCCGGCGCGGGCTGGCGCGCCGTCGCCGTCGATCTCAAGGGCTTCGGCCTTTCCGACGCGCCGCCTGAGAAAGAGCTTTACGACTGCGAGCGCATGAGCGCCGATTTCGCGGCGCTGCTCGACGCGCTCGGCCTCGAAAAGGCGGTCTTCATCGGGCATGACTGGGGCGGGGCGCTCGTCTGGTCGATGGCGCAGCTTCGCCCCGAGCGCGTCGCCGGCGTCGTCAGCGTGTGCACGCCCGCCTATCCGCGCGCGCCCGCCCCGCCGCTCGACATCATCGCCGAGCGCCTGACGCCCGATCACTATTTCATCCGCTTCCAGCCCGAAGGCTTCGCCGAGGCGCTGTTCGAAAGCGACGTCGAACGGTTCTTCGCCTTCGTCTTCCGCAAGCCGGTCCCGCGCGAGGTCTGGCCGCGGCTCATTCCCCATGTCTTCGACCTTCCCGCGCGCTTCGCCGAAGGCGGGCGCGCCGAGCCCGAAGCGCTGGTCATGGGCCCGGAGGACCTGAGGGTCTACGTCGAGGCCTACGCGCGCACGGGCTTTCGCGGCGGAATCAATCTCTACCGCAACATCAACCGCAACTGGGCGCTGATGGAAGGGCGCGACGAGACCGTGCGCGCCCCGGCGCTATGGATCGGCGCCGAGCTCGATCTCTTCCTACCGCCCGAGGCCGCCCAGGGCATGGAGCGGATCGTCCCCGACCTAGAAAAACACGTTCTTTCCGGGTGCGGACATTGGGTGATGTGGGAGAAGCCGGCGGAGCTGAACGCCCTTCTGCTCGACTGGCTCGAACGGCGCGTCCGGTAAAATTCGCCGCATATTTGCCTCAACCACGCGGCGGAGTTTTAGATAAAGCCGGCGCGCCGGCATAAACTTTTCATCAGACTTCGCGCCCACGCTCATCCGATAACAAGCGAGGGAGAGAGGGCGTGAAAACCATCCTGAAAACGGTGTTGATCGCCGCGTGCGTTCTCGCGCCGGCCCGGACCGGCGCCGAGCCCGCCTGCGCAGATGTGGAAAACCGCCTGATCGCCGAAACCGCCGCACGGAGCGCGCCGAAAACGCTCGAGACGATCGAGATCGGCGAGGCCGTCGTCGCGCTCAGCGTCGTCGGCCGGACCGGCCACGCCGACACGGCGCTTTATCGCGACCACATCCGCGAATCGCAGGCGATGGACGCCTTCCTGCCGGGCTATCCCCAGCCGGCCGTCGCGACGTTTCATCTGAGCGTTTCGTTTTGACTCCTAAAGCGCTCCGTACACGGCTTCGATGAGCCGCAGCGCGCGCGGATCGCCCGCGAGATGCGGCGACATGCGGTTCATCACATAGGCCGCGCTGAGGCGATGGGCGGGGTCGAACATGACGCACGAGCCGCCGAAGCCGGCGTGCCCGAAGGCGGCGCGCGAGGGGCCGAAATGGCCGGCCTCGTTGCGCATCACCCCCGCCGCCCAGGAAAGATCGAACGGCAGGACGAGGTCCTCGCCGCGAACCCTTTCGGCGAAAGCCTCTTCGAGGACCGCCGGCCGGATGATCTCGCGCCCCCGGAAGCGCCCCCGATCCGCGAAAGGCTGGACGATCTCGGCGAGGCTCGCCGCATTCGCGTGCGTGTTGGAGGCCGGCAGCTCCGCGGCCATCCACGCCTCGCGGCTCACCCGCGCCGGCGCCGACCAGGGCTTCAGGAACGCAATCTCCTTATACGGATTGAGCGGGCCGAGATCGGGCGCGCGGGGCGGCTTGGGCATATAGGCCGCGCGTTCGATCTCGCCCGCGCGCATCCCGCAGAAGAGACTGAGGCCGAAAGGTTCGGCGAAGTCCTCGCGCAGGGTTCGCCCGACGCTCCTTCCGGTCGCGCGCCGCAACAGCTCGCCCGCAATGAAGCCGAAGGTCTGCGGGTGATAGCCCGCGCGCGTTCCCGGCGGCCATAAGGACGCCATCGCCGCGAGCCGGGCGCAGATCGCGTCATGATCGAGCCATTCCTCGGGCGGCATCTCCTCGGCGATCCCGCACAGACCCGCCTGATGCGAGAGCGCTTCGGCGACGGTGATCCGCTCCTTGCCGGCGGCGGCGAATTCCGGCCAGTATTCGGCGACCGGCGCGTCATAGGCGAGCGCGCCCTCGCCGACGGCCCGCGCGACCAGCATCGCGACCGCCGCCTTGCCGCTGGAATAAACGCAGGCGATCGTTTCCTCCGTCCACGGCGCTTCGCGCTTGCGGTCGCGCCAGCCGCCGTAAAGGTCGACCACGCGCTCGCCTTCGATGAACACGGCGAAAGACGCGCCGAGCTCGTCCTCCTTGCGGAAATTCTCAATGAACGCCTCGCGCACGGCTGCGAAAGGCGGCGCGGCGAAACCCTCGACGGGAACAGGATCGGTCATGGCGGCGCACTCTACGCGATCGGCGCGCGCGGAAAAGGCCGCGCAGGCGCCTCACTGCGCCAGCGAGCAGCCGAAATTGGCGCCGATGAAGGCCCGTCGCACCGGGCCGGGCGCGGCGAGCACGCCCGCGCGCATGGCGCGCCGGTCGGCCGCGTCCTCGACGATGCGGGCCGCTTCCTCCTCATCCTCGCCGTCGAGCGCCCCGGCGATGCGCGCGGCGAAGCACTCCCCGCGCGCCGGCGAGGCGCCGAGCCGGGCCATGCCGTCGCGGATGCGCGCGTCCGCGCCGCCCGACGCCGCATTCAGATCAGGCCCCGGCGCATCCGGCGCGCCGCCTGAGGCGCAGGCCGCCAGAAAAAGCGCCGCAAGCGCTCCCGCGCTCCGCATGGCTCACCCGGAAAGCGCGCAGGCGATCGCCGCGGCCGCCACGGTCGCGGCCGCGCGCGGATTGTCGATCCGGCGCAGGGTCTCGACCACGCCGCGGGGCGTGTCGGCCCGATCGAGCCGGTCGAGGAAATCGGCGACGTCCTTGAGATCCCTGCGGTCGAGCGTGTCGGCGAGCTCGCCCGCGAGACATTCCGCGCGAGATTCCGACAGGCCGAGATCCATGAGGCGGTTCTCGATCCGCGACTGCGCCGAGAGGGTGGCGCAGGCCGCCAGACCCGCAAAGGCCGCCGCAGCGATAACGCGCATCGTCGTTCCCGGCATGTTCTCTCCTCCCCGCCCGACTGTTCCTGATCCGGAGGCTACGCCGCTTCGTTTCCCGCCGTCCATCTCTGAAGGCCCCGCGCGGCCTCGTCAGTCCCGGCGCAGCCCGCGCCGGTCGAGCCGCCATCTGAGCGAGTCGATCCGGTCCTGGCCGAAGAAGGGCTCGTCGTCGAGAACCATCAGCGGCACGCCCCAGTGATGGCGAAGCTGGTCGGCCTCGTTGGCGGCGATCTCCTCAGCGATCCTATCGGGATTTTGCGCCGCCCATGTTTCGAGATCCTCGAGGGCGAGCCCCGCTTCGCCGGCCGCCTCGGCTAGGCGCGCGCGCGCCTGCCAGTTTTCGGTTCCGCCCCAGATGCGGGCCGCCACGGCGCGGGCGAAGTCGAGCCCGCGCCCGCGCTCGACCGCGGCGACGGCGAGGCGCATCAGGGTCTCCATCAGCGGCTGCTCGGGCGCGACCTCGCCCGAGGCCATGTCCATCGCGACGGGATCGGGCCGGGGCGGGGCGAAGGCGATCCCCAGCCGCTCGGCCTCGCGGAAAACGTCCTTCATCAGATAAGGCAGGAATTGCGGCCGGGCGCGCTCGAAAAAATCGGGCTCGCGCAGGGCGAGCGGGCGCACCGGGCGAAAGCGCGCCTCCACATCGTACTCCCGCACGATCGCGACGAGCCGGTCCATCGCCAGCCAGGAATAGGGACTGCGGAAAGACCAGAAGATGTCGAGGCGGGCCATGTTTCGCGCTCCTTCGCCGGGCGTTGAATGTTCGGCTCCGCATCGTTATCTCGTCAATCGCCCCGTGCAGCGCCCGCAACGGCGGGACGCAAGGAAAGTCCCGCGCCCCTAACCCTGCGCCCGTGAAAGCCCCGCGTCATGAGCAGAACCCTCCGCATCGCCGTCCTTCAGGCCGCCTTCGACGAGGACATGGCGGCGAACATCAGGACCGTCGAGCGCCTCGCGCGCGACGCGGCGAAGGACGGCGCGAAGGTCATCCTCGCCCCGGAGCTGTTCCAGGGACCGTATTTCTGCAAGCGCGAGGAGACGCGCTGGTTCGCCGAAGCTCATCCGTATAAGGAGCATCCGGTCGTCGCCGCTCTCGCTCCCCTCGCCGGCGAGCTCGGCGTCGCGCTGCCGCTGTCGATCTTCGAGCGCGACGGGCAAGAATATTACAACAGCCTGGTCATGGTCGACGCGGACGGATCGATTCTCGGTCTTTACCGCAAGAGCCACATTCCCGACGGGCCGGGCTATGAGGAGAAGTTCTACTTCAGGCCGGGCGACACGGGCTTTCGCGTCTGGCGGACGCGCTTCGCGCGCCTCGGCGTCGGCATATGCTGGGACCAGTGGTTTCCGGAGGCCGCGCGCGCGATGATGCTTCAGGGCGCGGAGGTTCTGTTTTATCCCACCGCCATCGGCTCGGAGCCGGAAAATCCCGCCCTCGACACCTGCGCGCGCTGGCGGCGCGCGATGGTCGGGCACGCGGTCTCGAACGTCGTCCCTGTCGCGGCGGCCAACCGCATCGGCGACGAGGACGGGCAGGTCTTTTACGGCTCGTCCTTCATCTGCGACGAGGCCGGCGAGATGCTCGCCGAACTCGGCCGCGAGGAGACGGGCTTCGCCGCCGCGACGATCGACCTCGACCGCCTCGCCGAGCAGCGCGCCGGCTGGGGCTTCTTCAGGGACCGCCGGCCCGAGCTTTACGGCCCCCTCGCCGGCGCGCGCTGACGCCCGGCCGGAGACCCGCGAGCGACGACCGCAACGGGGTATTTTATCCTGCTTGGCCGCGGCGAGGCCGCCGAGATGGATGCGACCATCGTCATGGCCGTATTCAGATCACCCTGCGCAAGGATCTCCTGCGGCTTCGGGGACGCCCGGCCAAGCCGCAAATCATCGCGGAGAAGCTATCGACGGCCCGACAGAAACGAAAGCCGTCCGGGCCGGCGGACGGCGCGCCAGGCGGTCATGAAAATCAGGCCGACGCGAATATTCCGGCGCTGGCGATGGCTGGCGAGCGCCCGCGGCGCAGCAAAATCTCGGAGACGACCCTGCCGATAGCGCCGTCGGCTCGCTCTCCTTCGCCCAGTCTGCGAAAGGCGGGGGTCAAGGCGGCTGGTTTTCCGAACTTATCGAGAAATTCGATTCGCCCTTACGGAATTATCTATTTTTCTTTCGCCGGGCGACTGCCCATGTCCTGCCTGTCCGCGGACCCCCTCCCCCGCGATGACGCAAACGGGCCCGCGTCGCGCCTTCCCCTCCCCGGGCCGGCGCGGGCGAGAAAGGCGCCTCTCGAAAGGCGCCGGTCAAGCGGGCGGCGCTTCCCTCTCCCTCGGCGCCGCCCGCTATTTCATTCCGCGGACTCGCGCTTGACGAAGGTCACCGCGAACAGCGGCTCGCCGTCGAACAGGTCCTTCGGCTGCTCGCCGCCTTCGATCATCTTGAAGCAGCGCGGCGTGATCGAGCCCTCCATGCGATAGCCCTTCTGGGCCATCTTGCCGCGATGGAACTCCAGCGCGGCGGCGGTGAACTCGCGGGCGAGAATGGTGATGCGTTCGGGATCCTTCGACATGCGGAGGTCTTTCCTGCTGTTCGTTTCGCCTTCCGTGCGATCAGAGAAGCGCTTTCGCGGGGCCCTTTAGCAGATGCCTTCGGCCGCGGCGAGCCCCGGCGCGCAGACGCGTCCGCCTGGCTCGGCTCTTCGGGCCGCTATATTGCGCCGCTTCGACGATGATCTTGAGCGCGGCGGCGGCTCGGCCCATATGGACGACGCGTCGAAACGGAACCTGCGGCGGCTCGAACAGGGCGCGCTGAAAATGGCGCAGGAGATGCGCCCGCGCCTCAAAGCGCGCGCCGCCGAACTGGGCTGACCGGAGGCGAAAGGCGATGCCGCCCGTGCAGAAATTCCTCATTTTCGCCGGCGCCGCGCTGCTGATCGCCGGCATATTGTGGCCGGTTCTTTCCAAGCTCGGCCTCGGCCGGCTGCCCGGCGACATCGCGATCGAGCGCGAAGGGTTCTCCTTCTACTTCCCGCTGACGACGATGATCCTCCTCAGCATCGTGCTGACGGCGATCTTTCGCCTGTTGGGAAAGTGAAAAGCCGTGCAACCACGCCGCGCCGTCTTTCACGCCCATATTCAGACCAAGGGTCACACTCTGGCGCGCCGAGCCCGGATTGTCGGCCGCAACAACGAGACGCCAGGCGGATCCATGCCTGAGTCCGGCCCGCCGCACGGCGCGGCGCGCAAGACGAACATAATTTCAACCCTGGATTGCTGGTTTCTTTTTCGCGCCGCGCTACCTTTTTCGCGCGGCGGGCGGGCCAGTCCTGCGTAAGTCGTCATTACAGTCCTCCGCGAATCAGAACTTGAACTGACGCGCGAAAGACGAAAAGCGGGGGTCATGGCGGCGCGACGCGGGGCGCGATTGTTCGGCTGCATTTTCCTGATCGCGGCCTTGCTCGCCGGAGCGGCCTGTCCGGCCCGCGCTTCGCCTTGGGGGCGCGCAGCGGGCGAGTTCTTTTTTTCGACGCGGGCGGATTATTTCCGCGCCGATGCGCCCGCCGTCGAACCCGACGCGCTCGGACCGGTCTTCTTCGAGCGCGTTGAGTCGCACGCCTATGGCGAGCTCGGCCTCGGCCGGCGCCTCACTATCGGCGGCAAAGTCGTCTACGGATCGTCCACCTTCTTCGACGGCCATTCGGTCTTCGCCGCCGACGGCGTGTCGGAGATCGAAGGCTTCCTCCAGCGCGAACTGCGCCGGGGCGAGCGCGGCGTTCTCGCCCTGCGGCTCGCCGGCGCGGCGCCGTCTCGCTTCGAGACCGGCGCGCGCCCCGGCCTTGCAAGCGACGGCGTCGACGTCGAGGCGCGCCTGCTTTACGGGCGAAACCTCGCCCTGAGGCCCGTCAAGATTTTCGCCGCCGCCGAGGCCGCCTACCGGCGCCGCTTCGGCGCGGCCGCCGACCAGCTTCGCGCAGACTTTCTTCTCGGCGTCGAGCCCATGTCCCGGCTTCTGTTCCTCGCCGAGAGCTTCGCCGTAAAGGGAATCGGCGCGGCCGAGCCGGGCGGCGCCGATTTCGACGTCGTCCGGCTGCAGGCTTCGGCCGCCTGGCGCGCGACCCGCCGCTGGACCGTGCAGGCCGGCGCATCGAGCGAGATCGCCGGCCGCAACGTGCTGACCGGCGAGGCGTATTTCATCAGCCTGTGGTCGTGGTTCTAGGAAGCGGGGATGGCGCGAAAGCGGCCTGATCTTGATACGCCGCATGCGGACGAGACATGGCGGCGCATCGCGCGGATCGGCGCCTATGCGCGCGCCGAACGCCTGCCATTGCGGCGCGGCGCCCATGGCGTCGGCGAGGAATTGCGCGCGCGCGAGGCGTTTTCGCCGACCGCGCGGGAGCGAGCCTTTCCCTTGCGGGCCTGCCGTTATGTTCCGCGTCGGCGCTTTCAGCGCGCGCTCGCCGCGCGTTTCGAGCCGGAGCTCGCCGAGGCGGCCCGTAGTCGGCTTGTCGCAACGGCGCCGACCTGGTCCGCCGCGCGCCTTCTGTCGACGCCGCAGAAAGCCGCTCTCGCGCTGTTCATCCTCGCCGCCGCCGGCTTCTTCGCCGTCGCGCCGCTCGCCGCGCTCATCGCTCTCAACGCCGCAATCACCGCCTACTTCCTGCTGGCGATCGGCTTTCGCATCGTGCTGACGGCGGTCGCCCTGAAAGAGCCGCAGGCCGCGCCTGCTCCGGCCCTCGCCGAGGACGCGTTGCCGACGATCACGATCCTCGCGCCGCTGTTTCGGGAAGCGGCCTGTCTTCCCGGCCTCGACGCCGCGCTCGACCGGCTCGACTATCCGAAGGACCGTCTCGACGTCAAACTTCTTCTGGAGGCGGAAGATCGCGAGACCATCGCGGCGGCGCGCCAGCTCGGGCTCGACCGCAAATATCATCTTGTCGTCGTTCCGCCCTCCCGGCCGCAAACCAAGCCGAAGGCGTGCAATCATGGTCTGTATCTGGCGCGCGGCGAGATCGTCGGGATTTACGACGCCGAGGACGAGCCCGAGCCCGACCAGCTCCGCAAGGTCGCCGCGGCCTTCGCGGCGGGCGGGGACGACCTCGCCTGCGTGCAGGCGCAGCTCAACTATTACAATGCCGACGAGAACTGGCTGACTCGGCTGTTCGCGCTTGAATACTCGCTTTGGTTCGATCTTTTCCTGCCGGCGCTGGAGCGGCTGCGCGTACCCATGCCGCTCGGCGGCACGTCGAACTTTTTCCGCACGCAGATCTTGGTCGACCTCGGCGGCTGGGACCCTTACAACGTGACCGAAGACGCCGATCTCGGTCTGCGGCTCGCCCGGCGAGGCTGGCGCGCGACGGTCATCGATTCGACCACATTCGAGGAAGCAAACTGCCGCATCGCCAACTGGCTGCGCCAGCGATCGCGCTGGATGAAGGGCCACTTGCAGACCTGGTGCGTGCATATGCGCGGCCCCGCGCCCGCGCGCAGCGCGGCGGGCTGGCGCATGTTCGCCGCGACGCAGCTTTTCCTCGGCGGCACCGTCTTCAGCGCGCTGATAAATCCCTTTCTATGGGCGGTATTCGTCTTCTGGCTGGCGACGCGGTCGGACGCGGTCGACGCCCTCTTTCCAGGCCCGCTCATGGCGCTGAACCTGTTCGCGCTGCTTGCGGGCAACGCCTTTTTCGTCTGGCTCGCGACGATCGCGCCCCTGAAGCGCGGTACGGTCGAGCTCGCCCCGGCCGCGCTCTTCGCGCCGGTTTATTGGTGGCTTTCGTCCTTCGCCGCGTACCGGGCGGTGCGGCAGCTCCTCGCCCGCCCCCATTTCTGGGAGAAGACCGAGCACATGATCTCGCCGGCGGCGCGGCGCCGGCGCGCCGTCGCAAGCACGGGCGGGACGGGCGCATGAACGCAACCGCCGCGCGCCTTCACGGGCTCGCCGCGCTCGCCGGGGCCGGTATGGGCGCGCTCTTCGGTTCTCAGGACGCGCCGGCGCGCCTCTTCTCGCCGTGGCCCTTTCCTGACCTTGCGCGGCTGCTCGCCGCGATCCCGGACGCGGCGGGCCCGGCGCCCGCCGCGGCCGCAGCGGGGTCCGTTCTCGGCCTCGCCCTTTCCTTTTGTCTGCCTGCGGACGGGTCGCGCGCGGGCTGGATTCGGCTCGTCGTCCTCGCCAATCCGGCCTTCGCGACCGCGCACGGCCTCGGCCCCGAAGGCCCGCTCGCCGCGGCCGCGGCGCTCATTCTGTGGCGGGCCTTCTTTCTGCTCGCCCAACGGCGCGACGCGCGCGCGACGGCGCTCGCCGCGCTGGCGCTCGCCGGCGCGCCCCTGGCCTCGGGCGCGAGCCTGTGGCTGCACCCGGGCCTTGTCGCGCTCTCGCCGCTGCTGTCGCCCTGGGGACTTGCGCCGCGCAAGGCGGCGGGCTTCGTCTTCGCGCTCGCCGCGCCGCTGGCGATGCTGGCCGGCGCCGGCGCCTATCTTCTCTGGCTGTTCGGCCCGCCGGCAGGACCGCCGGCGACGCCCGTCGCCGCGGCGGCGAGCCTCCCGGAACTTGCGCCGGCGCTCCTCGCCGGACCGGCGCTGCTGGCGGGCGCGGCGGGCCTGGCCGCGAGCCGGGCGTTGCAGACGGCCGCCTTGGTCGCGCTCGCCGCGTCGGCCGGAGCGGCGGGCCTCGGCGCGCCGGCGGCGCTGTTCGCCGTCTTCCTCGCCGCCGCGCAGGCCGCCTGGGCCGGCGCGCGCCCCAGGCGCGCAGGCCTCATAACGCTCGCCGGCTTCATCGGCGCCGGCGCCTATGCGCTCCTGCCCGCGCTCGCGTAGATGCGGCTATTGCGCCGGGCGACGCGGGCGCCCATAGAGAAGACTCGCGCGCCCCGAGGAGCCGTCATGTCTTCGCTCGCCGGACTTCCCTTCCGCAAGATGAACGGGCTCGGCAACGACTTCGTCATCGTCGACCTGCGCGGAACGGACGCGCGCATGACGCCCGAAGCCGCGCGCGCCATCGCCGACCGCCAGAGCGGAATCGGCTGCGACCAGGTCATCACCATCGAGGACCGCGGCGGGCCCTTCATGGGCGTGTGGAACGCGGACGGCTCGGCGGTGGAGGCCTGCGGCAACGCCGCGCGCTGCGTCGGCTGGCTCCTCATGGAGGAGCAGGACGCGGACGAGGCCCGCTTCGCCGCGCCCGCAGGACCCCTTCGCGCCTGGCGGGCGGGGCCGATGCGCGTGACCATCGACATGGGCGAGCCGAAATTTCACTGGCGCGACATTCCGCTCGCGGAGCAGTTCGAGGACACGCGCTTCATCGACGTCAAGCTCGGCCCCATCGACCGGCCGGTCCTGTGGGGCCCGTCCGCGGTCAATATGGGCAACCCGCACTGCATCTTCTTCGTCGACGACGCCGAGGCCCAGGCGCTCGACCGTTTCGGCCCGCTCGTCGAGAATCATCCGCTGTTCCCGGAACGGACCAATGTCGGCGTCGCCCAGGTGAAGGGCGCCCATCTCATCCGCCTGCGCGTGTGGGAGCGCGGCGCCGGCGTCACGAAGGCCTGCGGCACGGCGGCCTGCGCCGCGCTCGTCGCCGCCCATCGCCGGCGCCTGACGGCGCGCAAGGCCACGCTTGAGCTCGACGGCGGCCCGCTCGCCGTCGAATGGGGCGAGGACAACCGCGTGCGCATGACCGGCGCCGTGGCCCATGAGTTCGACGGAACGCTGCCGCACGGGCTGTAATGGCGAAGCTCTATTTCAATTACGCTGCGATGAACGCCGGCAAGTCCACGACGCTGCTTCAGGCGAGCTTCAACTATCATGAGCGCGGTATGCGGACGATCCTGTTCACCGCCGCCCTCGACGATCGCGCCGGACGCGGGGTCATCGCCTCGCGCATCGGGCTGAAAAGGGGCGCGCATGTATTCGACGACGAAACGGACCTTTACGACGCCGTTCGCAGGGAGCACGCGCGCGAGCGCCTCGCCTGCGTCTTCGTCGACGAGGCGCAGTTCCTCGCCCGCGCCCACGTGCTTCAGCTCGCGCGCGTCGTCGACGAGATCGGCCTGCCGGTTCTTTGCTACGGTCTGCGTACGGACTTTCGCGGCGAGCTGTTCGAGGGCAGCCGCTGGCTGCTCGCGCTCGCCGACGAAATCCATGAGCTCAAGACCATCTGCGAATGCGGACGCAAGGCGATCATGAACCTGCGCACGGACGAGACCGGCGCGCCGGCGCGCGAGGGCGCAAGCGTCGAGATCGGCGGCGACGAGCGCTACACGCCCCTGTGCCGGCGCCATTTCATCGAACGCTTCTACGGCGGCTACGACAGGGCGCGATGACGCGCCTTATCCGTACGCACCATAAAAATGCGACAGGCCGACGCCGATCTCGCGGATCGCGCGGTGAATGCGCCGCAAGGGCGCGATCGTCCGGTCGTGAATTTCCGGATAGCCGCGCATCGCTTCGCCGAGATCGTCGCCCGGCTCCTCGACGCCCCTGAGAGCGGCGGCGTCGGGCCGTGTCGCGGGAAAGATCGTTTCGAGAAGCTCCGCCAGCGAATCGAATTGCAGCTCGCAGGCGAGATCGAGCAGGCTCGCGCGCGACACGTCATGGCGCTGCGAGAAGGCCGGCAGCGCCGCGACCAGCGTGAAGGCGCGCATCACCATCGCCTGGCGGATCGCGTGCAGGGCGTGGATCGGCCGGCGGTTCGCGTGGCGCTCCTTGCGCGCGCCCGGGCCGTCGAGATCGTGCAGAATGCGGTCGAGCCGCGCCAGATCGAGCGCGAGCCGGTTGGCGAGCCGGTTCATGGCGACCGGCACCGCGAGCGGGGCGAGATGGCCGGCCAGGGTCTCGAAGGCCCGCGCCTCGCTCTTGTCTTCGGCGCGCGCGGCCTTGCCGACCCACAGCCCCGCGTCATACATCGCCGCATAGGCGCGCATCGCCGGCAGGCTCGTCAGCGCCCGCGCGCAGCGCACCATCTCGAAGGCCTGGCGCATCCGCGGCGAGCGGCGCGCGAGCTCGACGAAGCGCTCGGCCTCGGAGCCGGCCGCGGTTCCCATGCCGCCGCAGACATTCGCCGGCGCGCCGAGCTGCTGCAGAATGGCGTTGTGCGGAATGGCGCGCAGCGAGCGCGGCCCCGTCGAGGCGCCGCTGCCGCGCTGGCGGCGCACGCGCCGCGAGCCGGAAACGACCAGCAGGTTCGGCGCGAAGGCGCCGATCGCCGCCTGATAGTCGGCGTTGTCGAACAGCGCCTCCTGCCAGCCCTTGACGCCGCGGTAAAGGTCCCAGGAGTAGTTTATGTCCGTATAGAAACGGTCGTCCTGGTCGGCGCGCGGAGGCCGGAAGGCCCAGGAGAACAGCGCCGAAACCGTCGCGCGGGCGAGCGCGTCGGTCTGGAAGTGGAGATACCCGTCCCCGCCCTGAAAGCTGCTCTCGGCGTTGACCTTGAGGCCTTCGCGCGCGTAGCGGGCGCGCGTCCAGGGCGTGATGAGATAGTCGAACCGCTCGGCGAGATCGCCGGGGAACCCGCCGCGTCCCATCGACTCGCCGTGAGTGTTGAACAGGACGACCTCGATATCGCGCACCCCATGCGCGGCGAGCGCGCGCGCCAGCAGGATATGCAGGCGCTCGATGGCGAGATTGGCCGCGACCTGCCCCATGAATCGTCCGGAGTCGGAGAATCCGAGCTGCACCGCGATGCGTCCGCGCGCGCGTATGTAGGAGACGAACTCCTCCTCGTCGAGCAGGCGCTCGAGAAATCGCCCGCCGCGTTCGAGCGCTTCCGGAGTCTCGAACAGGGGCGAGATGTCGAGTCGGCGCTCGACTCCATAGAGTCGCGCCAGATAGATCGCGCCCATGATCGTCGCCGGCGCCTCGCATTCGGCGATGAGGAACCGGATCGGCGTATCCGCGTCGACATGCTTCAAAAGCTGCGCGCAGAGCATGAACTGCCGCCGCGCGGTCATCTGTTCAAGGAAGATCGAGGCGAGATTGACTCGCTTGCTGTCGACGGAGGCGGCTTTCTTCGCCGCCGCGACGAGCGCGGTGCGGTTGACGAAATCCCGGTCTGGATCGAGGCCGAGATCGGCGCGCAGGGCTGAGCGCACCTGCGCGGCGTTGATGCGCAGGTGAATGCGCGCAGCGCCCAGCCCGTAGGCCGCCATCTCGGCGCGCAGAAGGCCGAGATCGAGGCGCGCGTCGTCGTCCTGCGCGGCATCGATAAGATCGCCGAGCTCCGCGATGGCGGGGGCGAGGCTGACAAGCCGGCGCGGATCGTCCTTGCTCAGAAGATTGGCCGCGCGGATGACGGCCGCCGGATCGTCGAAATCCCCGTCGAAGGCGGCGGCCTGCTCGCCGGCGAAATCGGCCGCCGCCTCGAGCCGGGCGGCGAGCCTGTCGCGCGCGCCGGCCCGCTCGCCGGCGGCGACCGCGCGCAGGCGCGCCGCATATCGGCGCAGCTGCGCCGCCTTTTCTTCGAGGCGCAGGCGGAAGGTCTGGCTCCAGTGAATGTCGGTGCGCCCGTCGAGATCGTAGCCGACCCAGGTCGCCAGGCTGAGCGGCGCGGGAACGAGCTCGCGCCAGCGATCGGGAAAGCGCTGGCGCGCCCAGAGAAGAATCTCGCGGTTGATCGCGCGGAACGCCTCTTGCGCGCGCGCGATGGCGGCCTGCGCGTCGGCGTGCTCGTCGACGAGCGTGATGGTCTCGTCGGGCGCATGCGCGAGATTTTCGAGCGCGTCCGGGCCCGCCCCTTCCGCGACGGCGGCGAAGGCCGCGCGCAAGGCGCGCGACATGGCGAAAGTGGGATGGGCGGTGAACACCGCGCCGGCGCGGGTCTCTTCCAGCGCCTTGCGCGCCTCCTCGAAAGAGGCGCCCTCATAGGGGGCGAGCGCCTCGGCGACGAGCGCGTCGAGAGGCGCCGGCGCGGCGAGCCGATGCGCCTCGGCGAAGGCGGCCGCGCGCTCCTTCAGCCCCTCGTCGCTGAAATGTTTCGCCGTCGCCGCGAGCCGCTCGACGTCGATCTCGCCGGCCGACAGGAGCCGGAACAGATCGTAGGCGAGCCGGCGCACCGAATTCATCAGCGGATCGCCCGCGGCTTCCTCTTCATAGCGGGCGAGGCGTTCGAGGCACCACTGCGCCCAGTCGGCGGCGGAGGCCGACGCGGGAGGGTGCGGGAAAGTCGGAAAGGGATCGGACACGGAATCTCTCGTCTGCGGCGTCGGGCGGGGAACAAACCAGCCCTGCGCGATTTTATCAATAGCGCGGCGGGGCTGTTGGAATATTATCGCAAACCGGCGCGCAGGAGATCGTGCATATGGACGATTCCCACCGGCGCGCCGTTCTCGACCACGAAAATCTGGGTGATCTTGCGCGCGTTCATCAGGCGCAGCGCCGAGGCGGCCAGCGCGTCCGGCGGCGCGGCGACGGGCGCGCGGGTCATGGCTTCGTCGACGGTCTCCGGCCGCGCGCCGGCGGTGAGCAGCCGGCGCACGTCGCCGTCGGTGATGACGCCGACGAGCCGCCCGGCGCCGTCCACGACGCCGACGCAGCCGAAGCCCTTGGCCGAGATCGTCGCGAGCCCCTCGCCGAGACGCGCGCCGGTCCGCACGAGCGGCAGCGCCTCGCCGCCATGCATGAGATCGCTCACCCTGAGCAGCATCGCGCCGAGCCTGCCGCCGGGATGGAGCACGGAGAAGCTGTCGGCCTTGAAGCCGCGCCGCTCCAGCAGCGCCACGGCGAGCGCGTCGCCGAGCGCCATCATCAAGGTGGTCGAGGTGGTCGGCGCCTGGGTCTCGGCGCAGGCTTCGACCGCGGGCGGAATGACGAGCGCGACGTCGCTCGCCCGGCCGAGCGTCGAGTCCGCCGCGGCGGTGATCGCTAAGAGCGGAATTGCGAAGCGCCGCGCATAGTGGATGAGATCGGAAAGCTCGCTCGTCTCGCCGGACTTCGACAGGGCGAGGACCACGTCGCCGCGGGCGATCATGCCGAGATCGCCGTGGCTCGCTTCGCTCGGATGCACGAAATAGGCGGGCGTTCCGGTCGAGGCGAGCGTCGCGGCGACCTTGCGCGCGACGTGCCCGGATTTTCCGATCCCGGCGCAGATGACGCGCCCTTGCGCGTTCAAGATGGTCTCGACGGCGCGCGAGAAGGCCGCGTCGAGCGACTCGCCGAGCGCCTTGAGCCCTTCCGCCTGGAGGGCCAGCACCCGGCGCGCGACGGCGAGGTCGTCAGGTTCGTCCTTAGGCCTGCTCATGTCCGCGGCGCGCTTCCTCATTTCAATGCGTCTCGTCAAAGCGACACGGGTGGCAGGGCCTTCGCGGTCGCATCGACGGCGATGATCTGGCGCATCACCGCTTCGAGCCTGTCGAGCGGCACCATGTTCGGCCCGTCGGAGGGCGCGCGGTCGGGCGCTTCGTGGGTCTCCATGAAGACCGCCGCGACGCCCACCGCGGCGGCCGCGCGCGCCAGCGCCGGCACGTGCGCGCGCTCGCCGCCCGAGGCCGCGCCGCGCCCGCCCGGCTGCTGCACCGAATGGGTGGCGTCGAAGACCACCGGCGCGCCGGTCGCGGCGAGCGCCGCGATCCCGCGGAAATCGGTCACCAGCGTGTTGTAGCCGAAGCTCGCCCCGCGCTCGGTCACCAGGATGTCGCGCGCGCCCGCCGCTGCGAGCTTGTCGACGACGTTCCGCATGTCCCAGGGCGCGAGGAACTGGCCTTTCTTGACCTTCACCGGACGGCCGGTCTCGGCTGCGGCGACGAGAAGATCCGTCTGCCGACAAAGAAAGGCCGGGATCTGAAGAATGTCCGCCGCCTCGGCGACGAGAGCGCATTGCTCGGGCAGGTGCACGTCGGTGAGCACGGGAAGCCCGCTTGTCTCGCGCACCTCCGCAAAGATCGGCAGGGCCTCCTTGAGGCCGATCCCGCGATAGGAGCCGATGGACGTGCGGTTCGCCTTGTCGAAGGAGGTCTTGTAGACGACGTGCACGCCCAGCCGGTCGGCGATCTCGCGGATCGCGGCGGACATCTCGAGCGCGTGCGCGCGGCTTTCGAGCGCGCAGGGGCCGAGAAAGAACGCGACCGGCAGGGTCTGGCCGATGCGCACGGTCCCGCGCGGCGCCGGAATCTCGACGACGGCGTTGCACCTCGCCCGCCCCTCTGCGGCGCCGTGCGGCTTTGCGTCTTTCGCCTTCGTCGTCATCGATGACAGCCTGGTTCCTGCGCCGGAGCGGCTAGCTTTCATAGCGGAAATAAGCCGGCAACGCGTCGAGCCGGGGCCAGCCGCGGTCCTTGTCCGACAGGATCGCCGCCTCGGGCCCGACCGGCCAGTCGATCGCGAGCGCCGGGTCGTCGAAGGCGAGCCCCTTGTCGCAGTCGGGCGCGTAATAGCCGGTGACCTTGTATTGCACCTCGGCGTCGGGCTCCAGCGTGCAGAAGCCGTGGGCGAAGCCGACCGGCACGAAGAGCTGGCGCCCGTTGGCGGCCGACAGCTCCGCCGCAACGTACTTCCCGAAAGTCGGCGAGCCGACCCTGATGTCCACCGCCACGTCGAGGATCGCGCCGCGCGTGCAGCGCACCAGCTTGGCCTGCGGCTGGGGCGGGATCTGGAAATGCAGTCCGCGTATGACGCCCCGCCGGCGCGAGAGCGAGTGATTGTCCTGCACGAAGGGCCCGACGATTCCGGCCTTTTCGTAGCGGGCGGCGTGGAAGGTCTCTTCGAAATAGCCGCGCGCGTCTTCATACCGCTTGGGCGTGACGAGAATGACGTCGGGAATGGCCTGGGGTTCGAACATGAGATCGTCTTCGGGTTTCGCGCCGGGCGCGTCGTTGCGATCGCCCCTCTATGCCTGCGTCGCGCCCGACGCGGCAAGGCCGGCCGGGCTTTAAAGCGGATCTTCGAGATCCGCCGGATAGATCAACGCTTCGAGCCGGCCCGCGCCCGGGCGGATGTCGGCCCAGCGCGCGACGTCGAACGCGAAGCGGGCGAGCGCGCCGGTGGGGAATTTTTCTTCCAGCCGCCGCGCGGCGGCCGCGTCCGACGCGGCGGCGTCGAGAAGGGCGAGCGCCATGAGGCGCAGACCCGGATTATGGCCGATGACGAGAAGGTGGGCGCGCGCGTCCGGCAGGCCCTGCGCGCGCTCCAGCCAGGCGCGCGGCCCCGTCGCGTCCCGCCCGGCCATATGGCCGGCATACAGCGCATCGAAAAAGATCGTCTCGACGGGGCCGGGCAGGGCGCGCGCGGCGCGCGCCCAGGTTTCCTTCGCGCGCGCGGCCGGCGAGCACAGCGCGACGTCAGGCGGCGCGGCGGCCAGAACCCGGCCCATGGCGGCGGCGGCCTTGCGCCCGCGCGCGTTCAGCGGCCGGTCGAAATCGCGCGGGCCGCCGCGGCCTTCCCTTTCCGCCTTGGCGTGGCGCAGGAGAGAAATGCGTTTCATGGCCCGCCCTTCTTGCGCAAACCCTCAGCATAGCCCGCCGGGCGCGCCTGTCATCGCCGCCCGTCGTCGGCCCCGCCGCTCGGCGTTTTTTCCTCCTCGGCGCGTTCGAGATCGCGCTCGAGCCGGCGCAGGCGGCGCTGGCTGACTTCGGGATCGGCCGGCAGGGTCCAGCCCGGCTCGGGCGCCGGCCGGCCGAGATCAGGCTGGCCGAGCGTGCGGTCGAGATTGGAGGACGCCGCGCCGGCGGGATCGTCGATGGCGACCCCGCGCCGGCCGAGCTCCAGCGCCTCCTGCCGGGCGCGCTGCTCGATCTGGCGGGCGATCTCCGGGCCGAAGGTCGAGGGATCGCCGCCGCCGGCACCGCCCGCCTCGCGCGCGCCGCGCAGCAGGCGAACCGCTTCGGACCAGTCCTCGCCGCTCGCGCCCGGCCGCCAGCCGGAGCGGATCTCCGGCCGGCCGGCGCATTCAGCGACCTTGTCCGCATCGTCGAAGACCTCGGGGCAGAAGATCGCGACGACGCCCGCGCTGCCCGGCGCCGGCGCGAGCGCGCCCTCGGGCAGATCGACCGCCGGCAGGGCGGGCCGGCGCGCGAGGAACGGGTCCTCGTCGAACATGTCGTCGCCGGCCGGCTCTTCCGGCGGCGCGGTTTCGGGCTGGGCGGCGAGCTCGGCCGCGGCGGTCGTCTCGTCCGGCGTTTCGGTCAGTTCGAGGCCCGGCGGCGCCTCCGGCGCGCCGGTCTCCGCCTCAAGGGGCGGCGCGTCCTCGGCGACGGTCAGTTCTTCCTCCGCCAGGGCGGGACTGTCTTCCAGCGCCGGCGTCTCCTCCTCGCTGAGGGTGAGCGGGCCCGGATCGTCGGCGATCCCGGGGTCCTCCTCGGGAATGAAATCGCCGGTCTCGTCCTCGCTCGGCGGGGCGAAGACGGGCTCGGGCGTGAGATCGACGACGGGCTCGGGCTCCGGTTCGGGCTCGGGTTCAGGTTCCGGCGGGGGCGCGGCCTCGGCGGGCGGGGCGGGCGCCGGTTCGGGCTCCGGTTCAGGCTCAGGCTCGGGCTCAGGCTCGGGGACGATCTCCGGCTCGACCGGTTCAGGCTCCGGCTCCGGCGCAACGAGCTCCGCCGGCTCGGGAACCGGCGGCAGCTCGACCATGACCACCGAAAAGCTCTCGCCCGGCGCGGCGGGAATCCAGATGCTGATCCGGCCGTACACCGCCAGCAGGCTCAGCGCGACGATGTTGACCGCGACGGCCAGCGCCAGCGAGACGCGCTGGCGGCGCCGGTCGTCCGCCGCGACATGATCGAGCAGCCTTCCGGCCGCCGCCGGCAGACCGCCGCGCGCCCGGCGCGCCGGACGCGGGCGCCGCCGCGCGGCGGGCGGTTTTTTCCGCGCGGCGCCGGGCGATCCCTCGTCCTTGCGCGCGCTCCTGTCCGGCGGCATTGATCCCATCGGGCGCGACGCCTAAACGCGATTGGACAAAGGGAGAAAGGCCACGTGAAGGTCCTGCTGGTCGGCGGCGGCGGGCGCGAACATGCGCTGGGCTGGAAGATCGCGCAAAGCCCGCGATTGTCAAAGCTCTATCTGGCGCCGGGCAATCCGGGACTCAAGGCGCTGGGCGAGACTCTCCCGGTCGCGGCCGAGGACGTCGACGCGATCGTGAAGGCCGCGCGCGAGAAGGCGGTCGATCTCGTGGTCGTCGGTCCCGAGACGCCCCTGGCCGCCGGCCTCGCCGACCGGCTCGCCGCGGCGGACATCCCCTGCTTCGGACCGAGCGCGGCCGCCGCCCGCCTCGAGACCTCCAAAGCCTTCGCCAAGGAGATCTGCGCGGCGGCCGGCGCGCCGACGGCGGCCTACGGACGATTCCATGAAGCCGGCCCCGCCAGGGCGTTCCTGCGCGCCCAGCGCGCCCCGTACGTCATCAAGGCCGACGGGCTCGCGGCCGGCAAGGGCGTCGTCATCGCCGAAACCCTCGCCGAGGCCGACGCCGCCGTGGACGACTTTCTCGCCGGCCGCTTCGGCGCGGCGAGCGCGGAAATCCTGATCGAGGAATTCATGGAAGGCGAGGAGGCGAGCTTCTTCGCGCTGTGCGACGGCGAGCGCGTGCTGCCGCTTTCCGCCGCGCAGGATCACAAGCGCGCCTTCGACGGCGACGAGGGCCCCAACACCGGCGGCATGGGCGCCTATTCGCCGACGCCGGTCTTCACCGATGAAATCCGTGAACAGACGATCGCCCGCATCGCCGAGCCGGTGGTCGCGGAAATGCGCCGGCGCGGCGCGCCCTATCGCGGCGTTCTCTATATCGGCCTGATGATCGGCGCGGACGGCCCCCGGGTCGTCGAGTTCAACGCCCGCTTCGGCGATCCTGAATGCCAGGCGCTGATGCGCCGGCTTGAAAGCGACATCCTGCCGGCGCTTTACGCAGCGGCGGTCGGCGATCTCGCCGGACGGACGCTCGACTGGTCGGACGAAGCCGCCGCGCTGGTGGTGCTGGCTGCGAAGGGCTATCCGGGCGCCTATGAGAAAGGCTCGCGGATCCGCGGCGTGGAGGCGGCGAACCGGCTGCCCGGCGTCGTCGTCTTTCATGCGGGCACGGAAGAAAGGGACGGCGCGCTGATCGCCGCCGGCGGACGCGTGCTCAACGTCACCGCGACGGGAGCGACGATCCGCGAGGCGGTCGAGCGGGCCTATGCCGGCGTCGACGCCGTCGACTGGCCTGAAGGCTTCTGCCGCCGCGACATCGCCTGGCGGGCGCTGGCGCGCGAGCCGGGAGCGCGCGGACCATGAAAGACCTCGACGCCTGGCGGCGCGCGGCCCGTCATTTCTCCTGGGGCGGCGATTCCATCGCCTACTGGACGGCGGGCGAAAACGACGAGACCAGGCCATGGCTTCTGCTGATTCACGGCTATCCGACCTCGTCCTGGGACTGGACGGGCGTGTGGCCGACGCTCGCCGCGCGCTTTCGTCTCGCCGCGCTCGACATGCTCGGCTTCGGCCTTTCCGACAAGCCGCGCGGCCGGCGCTATTCGATCCTCGACCAGGCGGATCTGCAGGAGGCGCTGCTCGAACGGCTCGGCGCCGGCGAGGCGCATATTCTCGCCCATGACTATGGCGATACGGTCGCGCAGGAGCTGCTGGCGCGCCGGGGCGAAGGGACCTTGAGCTTTTCGCTGCGCTCGATCTGCTTTCTCAACGGCGGACTGTTCCCCGAGATGCATCGCGCGCGCCCGATACAGAAGCTGGGGCTCACCCCGCTGGGGCCGCTCCTTGGACTGATGATGACGCGCGCGCGCCTCAAGCGCGCCTTCGATGCGATCTTCGGGCCGGAGACGAAGCCCGCCGCGGCGGAGATCGACGCGCATTGGGCGCTCATCTGCGAGAAGGGCGGCCGGCGCGTCCTGCACCGGCTTCTCCATTACATGCCCGAGCGCGTCGCCTGGCGCGCGCGCTGGGTCGGCGCGCTCAAGGACGCGCGCGTTCCCCTGCGCCTGGTCGTCGGCGGGGCGGACCCCGTCTCGGGCGCGCATCTTTATCATTACTACCGCGAACAGATTCCGGACGCCGACGCCGTCCTGTTCGACGACCTCGGTCATTATCCGCATACGGAAGCGCCGGCGCGAGTCGCCGAAGCTTTTCTCGCCTTCCACAAGACCATAGGAACCGTAGCCGCATGACCGCTTTTCTCACCGTCTTCCTGTCCGTGTTTCTGGCCGAGCTGGGCGACAAGACGCAGCTCGCGACGCTCTTGTTCTCCGCCGACGGGACGCGCTCGAAGCTCGTCGTCTTCACGGCCGCGGCCGGCGCCCTGATCGCCTCGACGGCGCTCGCGGTCGCGCTCGGCGCGGCCGCGGAGCGCTGGCTTTCCGCCCTGCCCTTGAAGCTGATCGCCGGGCTCGGCTTTCTCGCCATTGGCGCGTTCATGATCGGCGAGCACGTCATGCGGGGAGCTTAGGAGACAATCATGACGAACGATCCCCAGGCGGACTTTTCCGGCGTCGGCGAGACGCCGGAGCATCTCAAGATCGACGAGGCCGCGCTCGAGGCCTACATGCGCGCCCATGTCGACGGCTTCGAAGGGCCGGTCGCGGTTCAGAAGTTCAAGGGCGGGCAGTCCAACCCGACCTATCTGGCGACGACGCCCGCGAAGAAATACGTGCTGCGGCGCAAGCCGCCGGGCAAGCTCCTGCCTTCGGCCCACGCCGTCGAGCGTGAATACAGGGTGATGACCGCGCTGCACGCCCAGGGCTTTCCCGCGCCGAAAACCTACGCCCTGTGCGAGGACCCGGACGTTCTCGGCACGGCCTTTTTCATCATGGATTATGTCGAAGGCCGCATCTTCTGGGACTCCTCTCTGCCGGACGTCGCGCGGGAGGAGCGCGCGCCCCTCTTCCACGCGCTCATCGACACGCTCGCCGACCTGCACGCGGTCGATTACGAAAAGGCCGGCCTTTCCGACTTCGGCAAACCGGGCAACTACTTCGAACGCCAGATCGGACGCTGGTCGAAGCAGTACAAAGCCGCCGAGACGCAGCCGATTCCCGACATGGACAGGCTGATCGAATGGCTGCCGACGGCGATTCCCGACGACGACGCGGTTTCGATCGTGCACGGCGATTTCCGCTTCGACAACGTCATCATGCATCCCGACGCGCCGAAGGTTCTCGCCGTCCTCGACTGGGAGCTGTCGACGCTCGGCCATCCTCTCGCCGACTTCACCTATTTCCTGATGGTCTGGCGTTTCCCGCCGAGCGTGCGGGGGGGACTCGCCGGGCTCGATCTCGAAGCGCTGGGCGTTCCCGGCCTCGAGGACGCCGTCGCACGCTATTGCGCGCGTACGGGCCGCGCCGGGCTGCCCGATCTCGACTTCTGCATGGCGTACAATATGTTCCGCCTCGCCTCGATCGCGCAGGGCGTCTATGCGCGCGCGCTGCAGGGCAACGCTTCGTCCGAGCGCGCCGCGAGCCTCGGCGCGCAGGTCGCGCCGCTGGCCGCCCTCGCCTGGCGCCACGCGCAGAAGGCGGGCGCCTAAAGTCCGCTGAGAAAATCCGGGTCGATATCGCTGGCGAGCTTGACCGCCTTGCGCGACTGAACGGCGCCGAGGCGGCCTTTGGCGATGACGGCGGGTCCGGCCGCCGTGTCGACGCAGATGTCGAGCGCCTGCATCGCGCCGGGAGAAAGCTCGATCACCTGACCGACCTGGAGGCGCGAGAGGTCTCCGACATTCGTCTCGATCCGGTCGAGCACGACCGTAAGCGGAAATTCCGAGGCGAGAATGTTCCGGCGAAGCGCCTGCGACCAGGACTCGTCGCGCGCGCAGAGGGGCGCATTCTCTGCGCCGCCGCGCGCCAGCCCGGCCTCTTCCAGAAACCCGCGCAGAAAGGCGAGCCGGATCGCGCCCGGCGCCGCCGCGCCTTCATAGGCGAGGTCGAGCGTGAGATGAATGGCCGCGGATTCCTCGTGATCGCCCATCGCCTCGCGGCGGGCGCGCGCCCCGCGCCGGCCGCGCAGCAGCCCCGGCGCGGCGGCGAGCTTCTTCGCGAAGGTCTCGCTCAACGCCGGCGCGAGCAGGTCGGCGAGCGCGCCGGCCATGTCGAAATCGAGCGCCTCGGCGCGCGCGCCGTCCTCCGGCGCGGCGAGCTCGCCGCCGAGAAGCCGGACCGTCAGCGCCGCCGCGAAAGCGGGCGCGACCGCCATCAGCGCCGCCGGCGCGCCTCGTGCGTCGGTGAGCCAGTAGTACACGCCGGGATCGGGAAGGTCTTCGAGAAATTCGGCGAGCAACCCCTGACCCGTCGCGGCGGGCGCGGCTTCGACATCGGCCTGCAGCAGCGCCGACAGCGTGATCTGCGCGGTCTTGGCGACGGCGGCGGGAAAGCGCGCGTCGAGCGCGTCGGGCGCGCCGGCGGACGCAGGCCCGCCCGGCGCCGCCGCGCCCGCCTTGCCCGCGCCGATCTTGCGCGCCAGCAGTGAGACGGATTCCTCCGCCATGCGTCGTCAGCTCCCCGCCGTTGACCGATCAGCAAAGATGAAGCGAATTCGTTGAGACTTCGCTAACCATCGTCGCGGCGCCGACCGTCCGCGCCCGTCCCTTAAGCGCAAATTTACGAGCGGGCGCTTATTCACGCATGGGTTTCTCCGTCTCCGACCGGGCGCGCAATTGAGCAGCACGCAGCATAATGTCGTCATCAAGCGCGTGAAGAAGGTCTCGGGCGGAGGCCATCACGGCGGCGCGTGGAAGGTCGCCTACGCCGACTTCGTCACAGCGATGATGGCGTTCTTCCTGCTGATGTGGCTGCTGAACGCCACCACGGAAGACCAGCGCAAGGGCATCGCCGACTATTTCAACCCGTCGATTCCGGTTAGCCAGGTTTCGGGCGGCGGCGCCGACGTGCTCAACGGCGAGACCGTCTTCAACGAGGAAGTCCTCGCCAGAAAAGGGCACGGCGGCACCCGCACCCAGCCGGAGAAGAACGCCGACAGTCTGACCGAAATCAGCGACGAAGAAAAAGGCGCCGGCGCGCAGGAGGAACAGGCCCTCGCCGCCGTCGAGGAGGATCTGCTCAAACGCGCGCTCGAAGAGGAAGGCGACGTCATCGCCCGCCACATCCAGACGCGCATGACGCCCGACGGACTCGTCATCGAGCTCGTCGACGTCGACGGCAGCCCGCTGTTCGAGCTCGGCTCGGCGCGCCCCTCGCCGACCATGGTGACGCTGCTCGAAGTGGTCGCCGACGCGGTGCGCCAGGTGAAGAACGACGTCGCCATCGTCGGCCACACCGACAGCCGGCCTTATTCCAACACGCGCGATTATTCGAACTGGGAGCTTTCGACCGACCGCGCCAACACCGCGCGGCGCATCATGATCCGCGCTGGGCTTCCCCTTGCGCAGATCGCCGAGGTCGCCGGCAAGGCCGACACCGAGCCGCTCACCCCCGATCCGCTTGCGCCGCAGAACCGGCGCATCTCGATCACCCTGCTGCGCGAGTGAGGGGGCAGGGAATAGGGAATAGCGAGTGAGGAGCGGCGGACAGACTTTCATCCCGGGCGCGATGCAGGACGGAGCGATGCAGCGCAGACCCGGGATCGCGCGCAGCAGACGCGCAGCCCCGCCAAGAGCGATCCCGGATCAGCAGCGCAGCATCCGGGACGGCGCATGTATTTCATTCCCATCGCCGCTTCATCCTCCCTCTCCCGGCTCATGCTTATGACAATTTTAATCACTCCGCTGAATAATCGGCGAGCCAGTAAAGGTTTTGGAAACGTTAACCGCGGGTAAGCATCATGGGCCTGTCCTCCTCTCTCAACGCCGGCGTGGCCGGCCTCGCCGTCAACGCGACGCGCCTCGCCACGATTTCGGACAACATCGCGAACTCCGAGACGTTCGGCTACAAGCGCGCGAAGTCGGAGTTCACGAGCCTCGTCATCGGCGAGAACGCCGGAACCTACACAGCCGGCGGGGTGCGCGCGGCGACCTTCAAGGACGTCGCCGCCCAGGGCGCGCTGCTGCCCACCACGAACCCGACCGACATCGCCGTCGCCGGGCGCGGCCTTCTGCCCGTGACCAACGGCGCAGGGCTGACCGCCCTGGCCGGCGACCGGCCGTTTCTGCTGACCGCCACCGGCTCGTTCAGCCCGGACGAAAACGGATTCCTCCGCACTCTGAGCGGACTTTACCTGCTCGGCTGGCCGGCCGCGCCCGACGGCACGATCGCCATTCCGGGCCGCGACAGCGCGGCGGGGCTCGAGCCGGTCAACGTCACCCGCAACCAGTTCGCCTCGGCCCCCACCACGAAGATCACCCTCGGCGTCAACCTGCCGGCCTCGGAAACGCAGGCCGGCGCGGCCGGAACGCCGTTCGAGGCGCCCACTGAGTATTTCGACAATCTCGGCCGCACCCAGACCCTGCGCATGGTCTTCACGCCGCAGGTGCCGGCGACGGGCGCGAGCAACACCTGGACGGTGGAGGTCTTCGACGGGGCGGGCGATCCGCTGACGCCGGTCGCGACCTTCGACGTGGAGTTCGACGACACCGCCGCCACGGGCGGATCGGTCCTGACCGTTACGCCCGGCGCCGGCGCGGCCTGGGACGCGGCCACGGGCCTCGTGTCGATAAACGTCGCCTCCGGTCCGATCGATCTCGACATCGGCCAACCGGGAGCCGGCGGGCCGCTGACCCAGCTCGCCGCGAGCTTCTCGCCCGTCAACGTCGCCCGCAACGGCGCGCCGATCGGCAGCCTGCGCACCGTCGAGATCAACGAGCGCGGCATTCTCGAAGCCATTTACGACAACGGTTTCCGCCGGCCCATCTATCAGATTCCCGTCGCCGACGTTCCGAACCCGAACGGCCTGACGGCGCTCGACAACCAGACCTACGGCGTGTCGCAGCAAAGCGGCAGCTTCTTCCTGTGGGACGCCGGCACGGGCCCCGTGGGCGAGACCATCGGCTTCGCGCTCATGGAGTCGACCACCGACATCGCCGAGGAGCTGACCGACCTCATCGAAACCCAGCGGGCCTATTCGTCGAACGCGACCATCATCCGCACGGTCGACGAGATGCTGCAGGAAACCACCAACCTGAAGCGGTAAGGCGCCGCCGAGGCTGAAGGCTGAGCGATGACGCTGTCGAGCGCCCTGACGAACGCGACCTCGGGACTGGCCGCCGCCCAGCGGCGCGCCGACGTCGTCTCGAACAATATCGCGAACGCGCTCACGCCCGGCTACGCCCGCCGCGACATTTCAGTCAGTGAGCGGACGGTCGCCGGGCGCGGGGCGGGCGTCGCCGTGGACGGCGAGACGCGCGCGTCCGACCCGGTGCTCTCGCGCGACCGGCGGGCGGCCGAGGGCGCGCTCGGCCGCGACCGGGCGATCGCATCGGCGCGCGCCGAGCTCAACGGGGCGCTGGGCGAGCTCGATGATCCGTTCAACCTGTTCAGCCGCTATCAGGCGCTGGAGACGGCGCTGCGCGCCTTTTCCGAGACCCCGGAGTCCGTCGCTCATCAGGCCCAGACTCTCGACGCGGCCAAATCGCTGGCGACGACGCTCAATCAGCTCTCGGGCAAGGCCCAAGCGCTGCGCGAGGACGCCGACGCGCAGATCGCGCGCGAGGTCGGCTTCGTCAACGCCGCGCTCAAGCAGGTCGAGCAGCTCAACGACGACATCTCCAAGGCCGCCGGCTCGGGCCGCGACGTCTCGGCGCTGCTCGACCAGCGCAAGAAGCTGATCGACGAGATTTCCGCGATCATTCCCGTGCGCGAGCTGCCGCGCGATCAGGGCAAGGTCGATCTCATCACCCAGGAAGGCGCTTTCCTCATCGCCGGAACCGCGCGCGAGATCCAGTTCGCCCAGACCCACACCATCACCGCCGACCTCGATTACGCCGGCGGGGCGGGCGCGCTTTCCGGCCTGTCCGTGGACGGAATCGACATCACGCCCGGCGGGCCCGGCGGGCTCGCCCTCGCCCAGGGCTCGCTCGCCGGCCATTTCGCCGTGCGCGACGAGATCGTCCCGGCTTTCCAGGCGCAGATAGACGGGCTCGCCCGCGATCTCATCGAGCGCTTCACCGACATCGACGCCACATTGCCGGCGGGCGCGCCCGGCCTGTTCACCGACGCAGGCGGCCCGATCGATCCGCTTGCGGAGAAAGGTCTCGCCGGACGCATCGCCGTCAACGCGGCGGCCGATCCCGATCAGGGCGGCGCGCTCTTTCGCCTGCGCGACGGACTCGGCGCGGCCGCGCCGGGGCCGGCCGCCGATTCGACCTATGCGCGCGCCCAGCTCGACGCGCTGGTCGCCAAGCGCGCCCTGCCCCCCGGCGTGGGGCTTACCGGAACGCAATCGGCGGCCGAAGCCGCGGCCGGCGTCGCGACGATCGTCGGCAGCGCCCGCATCGTGGCCGAGACGGGCCTCGCCGGCGCGCAGGCGCGCGCCGACGCCATCATCGACGCCGAGACCGCCGCGATCGGCGTCGACACCGACGCCGAGCTGCAGAATCTTCTGGTTATCGAGCAGGCCTATGCGGCCAACGCGCGGGTCATTCAGACTATACAGCGCCTGTTCGATACGTTGACGGAGATTCTGTGATGGCGATTCCGAGCGGCCTTCCCGATCTGCTCGCCCACGGCCGGATCGCGCGCGTCGTCGCCGAGCTCAAGCAGCGCGCCGAGACCGCGCGCACCGAGGCCGTGACCGGCCGCTACGAAGACCAGACCCGCGCCGTCGGCGGCGACATCGGCTCGATCCAGCTTATCCAGAAGGCGGCCGACGACGCGAAAGCCTATCAGACGACGCTGGCGCTCGCGGCGAACCGCGCGGCGCGCACCCAGACCGTGCTCGAAAAGCTCACGACCGAAAGCGGCGTCCTCGCCACCGACGCGCTCTCCTTTCTCGGCCGCGGCGATCACGACGCGCTCATCTCCGCCGCCGAAAGCGCCAAAGGCGCCCTTTACGATGTCTTCGCCGCGCTCAACACCACGGGCGGGGACCGCGCGCTGTTCAGCGGCGACGCGGTCGACCGCACGCCCCTCGCGGCGGTCGAAACCCTGCTTGCGGACGTGGCCGCGATCGTCGCCGGCGCGCCGGACGCGGCGAGCGCCGAGGCCGCGCTCGATACATATTTCAACGATCCGGCCGGCGGCTTTCAGACCACGATCTATCAGGGCGGGGCGGGCCAGGCCCCGTCGGTGGAGATCGCGCCGGGCGTGCGCGTCAACGCCTCGGTGAAGGCCGACGCCCAGCCCATCAAGGATCTCATCCGCAGCCTAGCGACGCTCGCGCAATATCCGGCCGCGCCGGGCGGGTCCGCGGGCGAGCGCGACGCGCTGGCGACGGCCGCGGCCGAGCGCGCGCTCGGCGCTGAGGAAGCGCTCGTGCAGCTGCGCGCCGTGATCGGCGTCGCCGAGGCGCGCATCGCCGGCTCCATCGCCCGCTATGAAGAAGAAGAGCGCGTGCTGACCAATCTCGTCAATTCCAAGGTCGCGCGCGACCCGTTCGAAGCGGCCTCGCAGCTTCAGCAGTATGAAAGCCAGCTCGAAGCGTCGTTTCTCGTCGCCTCGCGCATCTCGCGCCTCAGCCTCGCCGATTTCCTGCGGTAGCCCCCATGAAGCGCCTTCTTCTCCTTCTCGCTCTCGTCGCCGCCGCCTTCGCCGCGCCCGCGCGCGCGGAGGTGCGCCTGAAAGATCTCGTAGAGATCGAAGGCGTGCGCGGCAACGATCTCGTCGGCTACGGCCTCGTCGTCGGCCTCAACGGCACGGGCGACGGGCTCAGAAACTCGCCCTATACGGAGGAAGCCTTGTCGAGCCTGCTCGAACGGCTCGGCGTCAACGTGCAGGGCGAGAACTTCCGTCCAAAGAACGTCGCGGCGGTGCTGGTGACCGCGACCCTGCCCGCCTTCGCGCGCGCCGGCATGACCATCGACGTCAACGTCTCGGCGATCGGCGACGCGACGGATCTGCGCGGCGGCACGCTCATCATGACGCCGCTCAACGCGGCCGACGGGAAGATCTACGCGGTCGCGCAGGGCCCCGTCATCGTCAGCGGCTTCGCCGCGGCCGGCGAGGCGGCCTCCGTCACCGAAGGCGTGCCGACCGCCGGCGTCATCCCGAACGGAGCGCGCGTCGAGCAGGCGCTGCCTTTCGATCTCGCGGACATGAAGAGCCTGAAGCTTTCCCTGCGCGCGCCGGACTTCACCACGGCCGCGCGGATCGAGACGGCGATCAACGCCGCCCTCGGCGGGCCGGTCGCCAGAATGCTCGATTCGACCGCCGTCGAGCTCGCCGTCGCCGAGCAGTTTCCCTCGCCCGCCCACATGCTGAGCGCCATCGAGAACATCGAGGTCGCCCCGGCCCAGAAGGCGCGCGTCGTCGTCGACCAGCGCTCGGGCACCATCGTGCTCGGCGCGGACGTGCGCATCTCGCGCGTGGCGGTCGCGCAGGGCAATCTCTCGATCCGCATCAGCGAGACGCCGCAGGTCTCCCAGCCCAATCCCTTCTCGCAGAACGGCGACACCGTGGTCGTGCCGCGTACGGACATTTCCGTCTCGGAGCCGGCCGACCGCAAGGTCGCGCTGATCGAGGAGAACGTCACGCTGTCCGACCTCGTCGCCGGCCTCAACTCGCTCGGCGTCAGCCCCCGCGAGATGATCGACATCCTCAAATCGATCAAGGCCGCCGGCGCGCTGCACGCCGAACTGGTCATTCAGTAGGCGGCGCGCCCCCGGAGATGGGCGAAAAATTTTCGTGAATTTTTTGTGACAGCCCCGTCAGGCGGCCGCGGACGTCGTGCAGGCGGCGGGCAACCCATTGCCTGACAAGGGTTTTTCCCGCCGATCCGACTTGTCCGCCTTTTCGTGGAGACTTATCCCCGCCCTTCGCCGCGGCCTTATCCTCGCCCGCAGAAGACATGGACGAGGCGACTATGACGGCGATAGACCGCGTACGAACCGAACCCGCCGCGCCGGGCGCGTCAGAGCGTCGGCGACATCGCCCGCGGGCCGAGGCCGACCAGCGCGCCGATCAGCACGCTGGCCAGAATGGCGACGACGATCGCCGCGAGCGTATAGACGAGCGCCTTGTCCGCCGGCGGCTTCATCATCTTCGGCAGGCCGACGAACAGCAGATACAGGCTGTAGAGCGCGCCGATCAGCGCCAGGAAGCTCAAGACGGGAATCAACATGAACACGCCCGCGACCCAGCCGGCGGTAGGGGAATAGGCCGCGACCTTGAAGGCTTGGCGGTAATTCTTCTCCGCCCCGAAGGTCGGCGCCAGCGCGTTGATGATGAAGGCGAAGACGAACACCCAGACGAGGGCGAAGACGTAGCTGACGAGCGCGCTCTGAAACGCCGCCCCCGCCGCGAACGGCCCCAGAAAGCCGAGCCCGACGACGGTGGCGATCGCCGGAATCGCGGCGAGCGGCGCGACATAGCCGATGAGCACGCTTTGCGGCTCGACGCTTTCCGCGTCGATCGCGTCCCACTCGGCCTTGGGCGAAACAATGAGGCGCTGAACGCGCCCGATGAGGTCCTGAGCCATGCCGGCCTCCCCTTCTGCTCGGGAAGGTTATGAGCATGTTCGCGGAATTTTCCAAACGGCCCCGCGCGGCGCGGTCAGCCCGCGAAGCCGACGATCTTCTTGACCTCGCGCACGACGGGATCGGCGATCGCCGCGGCGCGCTCGGCCCCCCGCGCGAGCACCGCCTCCAGATGGGCCGGATCGGCTTCGAGCCGGCGGATCTCGGCCCCGATGGGCGCGATCTTCTCCGTCGCCAGCTCGGCGAGCGCCGGCTTGAAGACGGAAAAGCCCTTGCCGCCGAATTCGTCGAGCACCGCCTGATCGTCCGTACCCGCGAGCGCGGCGTAGATGCCGACGAGATTGGCCGCTTCGGGCCGGCCTTCGAGGCCCTTGACCTCGGACGGCAGCGGCTCGGGATCGGTCACGGCCTTCCTGATCTTGCGCGCGATCGCGTCGGCGTCGTCCTTGAGGAAGATGCAGGCGTTCTCCGACGGGTCGGATTTCGACATCTTCTTCGTTCCGTCGCGCAGGCTCATCACCCGCGCGCCCGGCCCCTTGATGAGCGGCTCGGGCAGGGGGAAGAAATCCGGAACCCCATAGTCGTGATTGAACTTCGCGGCGATGTCGCGCGAAAGCTCCAGATGCTGCTTCTGGTCCTCGCCGACGGGCACGCGCGTCGCCTTGTAGACGAGAATGTCCGCAGCCTGAAGAACCGGATAAGTGTAGAGCCCGACCGAGGCGCGCTCCTTGTCCTTGCCGGCCTTGTCCTTGAACTGGGTCATGCGGTCGAGCCAGCCCAGGCGCGCCACGCAGTTGAAGATCCAGGCGAGCTCGGCATGGGCGGGCACCGCCGATTGCGGAAAGATCGTCGCAATCTCGGGGTCTATGCCGGCGGCCAGATAGGTCGCGGCGATGTGCCAGGTCTGGGCGCGCAGCTTCTCGGGTTCCTGCCAGACCGTGATGGCGTGCATGTCGGCGAGGAAGAAAAAGCAGTCGTGCTCGCGCTGAAGCGCGACGAATTTGCGGATCGCGCCGAGATAATTGCCGAGATGCATGTTGCCGGAAGTCTGGATTCCGGACAGGACGCGCTCCGGTCCCTTATAGCCAGTCATTTGATTCCCTTGACAGATTCGCCATCGCGCGGGTCAGGCCGCCCCGCCGGCGAGGCTCTTGTAGTCGGAAAGGCGCGCCGCGCCAACCGCGAGCGCCAGGCCGGCGTAGACGACGACCCCGCCCGCGCAGATCGCCGCGACCGCCAGCCATTCCCGCCCGAACAGAAATCCGGCGAGCCGGTCCGTGTGCTGAACGGCGAAGAAAAGCGCCGCGGCGAGGCCGGCGTTGGCGAGGAGGATGCGCGCAAGCCGCCCGGCGAGCCGCGCCGAGGGGCGGAACTGGCCGACGCGATGGAGCCTGCGCGCGAGCAGCCCCACCTGCAGCCAGCTCGCCGCGGCGGTCGCGAAGGCGACGCTCAGAAAGCCGAAGATCGGGAACAGCGCGAGCGCCAGGCCCGTATTCGCGCCGATGGCGACGAGCGCGGCGTTCATCGGCGAGCGCGTGTCCTCGCGCGCGAAGAAGGCCGGCGAGAACACCTTGTGCCAGACGAAGGCGGGCAGGCCCCAGCCGAACAGGGCGAGCGCCGCGCCGGTCATCGCGACGTCATGCTCGGTGAAGGCCGAGCCGCGCCCGCCGAACAGCGCGAGCGCGTCGCCCGCGAGCCCGCGGAAGAGCGCGTCGCACAGGGGCGCGCCGAGCACGATGAAGGCCGTCGCGGCCGGAAAGGCGAGCAGCGCGGACAGCTCGAGCGACCGGTTGATGGTCTCGGCCGCCCCCGCCTCGTCCCCCTCCTTGAGCCGGCGCGAGAGCATGGGCAGCAGCACGATGCCGAGCGCGATGCCGAATATGGCGAGGGGCAGCTGATAGAGCTGATCGGCGTTCATCAGCCAGGACACGGCGCCGGGCTCCTGGCTGGCGATATTGGTGCCGATGATGAGATTGATCTGAATGGCCCCGGCGCTGACGAAGCCCGGCGCGCCAAGCCTCAACAGCCGCTTCATGGCCGGCGTCAGACGCGGCCAGCGCAGGACGAGCCGCCAGCCCTGCCGCCGGGCGCCGTACCAGAGCAGCGCGAGCTGCGCGAGCCCGCCCGCGAAAACGCTCCAGGCGAGCGCCGCGCCGACGCGGGGCGTCTCGGCGTCGGCGAAGGCGACCACGGCGGCGATCATGAAGACGTTGAGCGCGATCGGCGCGGCGGCCGACGCGGCGAACCGGCCGAGCGAGTTCAGGACCCCGCTGTACAGGCCGACCAGCGACATGCAGGCGAGATAGGGGAACATGATCCGCGTGTAGAGCGTCGCGAGGTCGAACTTCTCGGGGTCGTCGCTGAAGCCAGACGCGATCAGGAAGACGAAAACCGGCGCGGCGATCTCGACGAGCGCGGTCAGCAACGTCAGCACGAACACGAGACCCGCGAGCGTCTCCTCCGCAAAGCGCTTGGCGTCTTCCGCGCCGCCCTTGACGTCTTCGCCCTGGAAGAGCGGTATGAACGCGGCGTGAAACGCGCCCTCCGCAAACAGCCGGCGAAACATGTTCGGCAGACGGAACGCCGCCCAGAAGGCGTCCGCGACCGGATTGCCGCCCGCGCCGACGACGCCGGCGATCAGCACCTGGCGGACGAAGCCGAGCACGCGGCTGAGCATCGTCATGCCGCTGACGGTCGCCAGGGATTTGAGAAGGCCGGCCATGGCTATGGAGCCGCTCCCCGTTCCGGGCGCGGATCCCGAAACAGGCGCCGCGCAGACGGCTTCGATCCCCCTCCGCCCCCCCTTTTCAAGGGGGGGAGCGCCGCGTCGCGCGTCCTGTCCATCGCCGACTCCGTCACGTCGTCCCCTTCCCTAGCCGCTTCGCAGGGCCGCAAGAAGGCGGCGCTCGATGGACTGCAGCCGGCGCCGGTTCGTGATCTTGTAGCCCGGCGCGTCCTGCAGATAGAAGGCGTCGACCGCGCGCGCCCCATACGTCGCGATATGGGCCGAAACGATGCCGACCCCGATCTCCGCGAGCGCGGCGGTGAGGTCGTAGAGAAGCCCCGGCCGGTCGCGCCCTTCGGCCTCGACGATCGTGCAGTCCTGCGACCAGTCGAGGTCGATGCGCACCGCAGGCTCCACGTCGAAGATCGCGCGCCGGTCGCCGAGCCGGCGGGCCGGCGTGCGGGCCCGGTCCGGCGCGGCGCGGGCCGCTTCGAGCAGCCGGCCATGGAGCAGGCGCAGCCGGCCCGGATCGTCGAGGGGGTTTTCGTTCTCCGACTGGAGCGTGAAGACGTCGATCGCCTGACCGCCGGCGCTCGTCAGCACCTGGACGTTCCGCACGCTGACGCCGCAGGCGGCGATCGCGCCGGCGAGATCGGCGAGCAGGCCGAGCCGGTCGCGGGCGTAAACCACCGCCTCGACGTCGCCGTCTTCGCGCGCGCGCAGGGCGACGGCCTCCTTGCGGCCCTCGACCGCCGCCGAGCGGGCGAGCGCGCCCACCCGGGCGACGATCTCGGGATCGAGCGCGCGCATGATCTCGTCGGAAAGACCGCCGAGAAAGGCGTCCTTCTCCTTCTCCGGCCAGTCTTCGAGCAGCGCGCGCGCGCCGGCGCGGGCGGCCTCGGCGCGGGCGGCCATATGAGCGGCGAGCCCGTCCTCGCCGCCGTCGAGCCAGGCGGCGGCGGCCTCGTAAAGATCCGTGAGCTGACGGCGCGTCCACTCGTCCCAGGAATCGGGGCCGACGACCCGCTGATGACACACCGACAGGACCAGCAGCAGGTCGAGCCGGCGCTTCTCGCCGACCGACTCGGCGAAGCGCGCGACCGCGCGCGGCTCGGCGAGATTGCGCCGCTCGGCGGTGCGGATCATCAGATGCGGCCGCGCCGCGGCCCAGCCGACCAGCGCGGCGTCTTCGGCCTCCAGCCCGAGCCGGCGCGCGATGCGCGCGACGAGCCGCTCGCAGGCTGCGGCGTCCTTCTCGCGCATCCCCCAGATCGTCTCGTGCAGCAGCACGGCGAGATAGAAGGGCGCGCGCGCCGGCGCCGCCGCGAGAATCTTCGAGGCGACGGGATGGCGCGCGCGCGCCGCGCCGCGCTCGATCTCGGCGAGCACGCCGATCGAGCGGAAGACGTTCTCGTCGATGGAATAGCGCCGGTGAAGGCCGTATTCGATCCGCCCGACGATCTTGCCGAAGGCGGGAATGTAGCGCCCCAAAAGCCCTGTCTCGGTCATCAGCCTGAGCGTCTTCGCCGGGTCCTTCGCCTCGACGAGGGCGGCGAGGAACAGCTTCGCGATCACGGGATCGGCCCGGACCTGCGGCGCGACCAGCCGCGCGACCGAAGCGGCGAGCGCCAGCGCGTCCGGGTGCAGATCGAAATCGGGCCGTTTCGAAAAGGCGCGAAAGAGCCGGAACAGATCGGCCGGCCGGCGCCGGGCGCGGGCCGGGCTCGCGAAATGCAGCCGGCCGTGGACGAGCTTCAGATTGGCCTTCTCGCCCGCCTCGTCGCGCGCAAGCGCCTTGGGCAAAACCTTGAGCGCCTTCGGCGACAGACGCTCGCGCTCCTCCTCGAGCCGGGCCGCGGCGATTCGCATGAGCCGGCCCGCCTCCATCGCGTTGACGAAATAATCCTTCATCAGCCGCTCGGCGGCGAGCATCCCGCCGCGGTCGGCGTAGCCGAGGCGCTCGGCGAGGGCGGGCTGGACGTCGAAAGAGAGCTTTTCCTCCGCCCGCCCGGCGAGGTCGTGAAGCTGAAAGCGCGCCGACCAAAGAAAGCGCGCGCAGCGGCGGAAGGTTCTCAGCTGCTCGGGCGTCAGCAGCTTCTTCGGCGCGCCGGACGCGCCCAGCGCGGCGCCGTATTCGTATTTGTAAAGCCAGGCGATGGTCTGAAGGTCGCGCAGGCCCCCCTTGCCCTCCTTCAGGTCCGGCTCGGCGAGATAGCGCGTCTGCTCGGACTTCGCGTGGCGCTCTTCGAGCTCGGCGCGCTTGGCGGCGGCGAACTGCTTTTTCGTCCGCTTACGGAGCTTGTCGTAGCGCGCGGCGAAGTCCCGGAACAGCGCGGCCTCGCCGCACAGAAGACGCGCGTCGAGATAGGCCGTGCGCGCGACCATGTCCTCTTTGGCGAACGCGACGGCCGAGGCCGGCGTGTGCACGGCGTGGCCGACCTTGAGGCCCGCGTCCCACAAAGGATAGAGGATGAAGTCGAGCAGCGGGCGCATGCCGTCGTCGCCCGCCGGGTGCAGGAACAGAAGATCGACGTCGGAATAGGGCGCGAGTTCGCCGCGCCCGAAGCCCCCGACGGCGGCGAGCGCGAGCTTGCGCGCCGCGGCGGGATGGCTTTTCGCCCCTTCGGCGAAGAGCGCGGCGACCGCCTCCTCGACGATGCCGGAAAGGCGCGCGGCGGCCACGTCCCCGCGGGCGTAGCTGCTGACGACGCCCCGCCGGCGCTGCTCGATGAGGATCTTGAGCGCCTGGCCGGTCTCGCCGTGGCTCTGTCCGGCGCGCTCGCGGGCGCAGGCGGCGGCGACGATCTCGGCGGCCGGCTGGCCGGGCCGGACAGGCGGCGCGCGCCGGGCGCGATCGTCGAGCGCGGCCGTCATCGCCCGCCCGCCGCCGCGCCCGCCGAAGGACGGGCCGACCCGCCCCTGTTTCCCCTTTGCGGAACGGGAAGAATGCGCCCGCGCCTGCGGCCGGCTCCCTCCTTCCTCAGCGATGGGAGGGGCGGGGGGAGATCCCCGAAAAAGGCGCCGGCGGCGAACCCGTTATCCATTCACGCCTTTCATCTGCGCCAGCGCGAAGGCCGCGCCGGCATGGCCGCGGCGGGCCGCTTCGGCGCACCAGCCGCGCGCGGCCGTCTCGTCGGCGGGAACGGCTTCGCCGCGCGCATAGATTTCGCACAGCCGGAAAGCGGCCTCGGCCGATTTCGGATAGGCGGCGTTTTCTTTCCGCGCCACGATCTTCAGCCAGCGGACGGCTTCTTCCGCGGAGGGATCGACGCCTTCGCCCGTCTCATGCCGGCGCACGAGCCGCCAGGCGGCCACCGGATCGCCGGCTTCAGCCAGCGCCGTCTCGATCGCGATCATGTCGGCCAGGCTCGGCGCGTTCGGCCCGCCCGCCCGACGCAGGCGTTCGAGCGCGACGAGCGCCGGATAATCGCCGTCGAGCGCGGCCCGGCGCAGCAGATAGACCGCGCGCGCCGGCTCGTTTTCCGCCAGAAGCGCGAGGCCCGCCTTGCGCAGGGCGCGCGGGCTCCCGTCTTCGCCGGCGGCGGGCGCGGGGACGGGGACGGCGGCCGCGTCCGATCCGGCGCGGCCCGAACCAGCGGCGAGAAGCGCGGCGGCGGCCGCGGCGACGGCGATCCAGCGTTTCAAGCGAAGCCTCCGCTGCGCTGCACAATTCCCTTCAGCGCGCCTTCATACGTCTTCCGCCATCGATTTCAACCGGTAAAGCGATTCGAGCGCCTGGCGCGGCGTGAGATCGTCGGGATCGAGCGCGGCCAGCGCGTCGAGAAGCGCGGCGGCCCGTCCGTCGCCGTCCGGCTTCGCCGGCGGGTCGGGCGCGCGCGCTGCGGCGAAAAGCGGCAGCGCGTCGAGGCCGCCGGCCTGGCGGCGCGATTCGAGCAGGCGCAGCACGTCCTCGGCCCGCTTCACGACCGCCGGCGGCAGGCCGGCGAGCCGCGCCACCGCCACCCCGTAGGAGCGGTCCGCGGGCCCCTTCGCCACCTCGTGCAGGAACACCACCTCGCCCTTCCACTCGCGCACGCGCATCGAGACGTTGACGAGGCGCGGCAGGCTTTCCGACAGGGCGGTAAGTTCGTGATAATGGGTCGCGAACAGCCCCCGGCAACGGTTCTTGTCGTGCAGATGCTCGATCGCCGCCCAGGCGATCGCCATGCCGTCGAAGGTGGAGGTGCCGCGCCCGATCTCGTCGAGAATGACGAGGGAGCGCGCGCTCGCCTGATTGAGGATCGCCGCGGTCTCGACCATCTCGACCATGAAGGTCGACCGGCCGCGGGCGAGGTCGTCGGACGCGCCGACGCGCGAGAACACCCGGTCAGCGACGCCGATATGGACCGCGTCCGCCGGCGCGTAGCCCCCGGCCTGGGCGAGGATCGCGATGAGCGCGTTCTGGCGCAGAAAGGTCGACTTGCCGGCCATGTTCGGCCCGGTGACGAGCCACAACAGCGCCCCGGCCTTCTCGCCGTCGCCTTCTTCGTGAAGCGCGCAGTCATTGGCGGCGAAGGCGGGCTCGCCGCGGCGCCGGAGAGCCTGCTCGACCGCCGGATGACGCCCGCCGCGGATTTCGAAAGCGAGACTGGAATCGATCCGGGGACGGACGTAATTCTCCTCGCGGGCGAGGGTCGCGAAGCTCGCCGCCACGTCGAGCGCCGCCGCCGCGTCGGCCGCCGCGCCGATCGCGTCCGCCGCAGCCAGAACCTCGCCGGCGAGCCGGTCGAACAGTTCGAGCTCGCGCGCGAGCGCTTCGTCGCGGGCCCGCGCGATGCGCGCGTCGAGATCGGCAAGCTCGGCGGTGGTGAAGCGCGCCGCGCTGGCGAGCGTCTGGCGGTGGATGAAAGTCGCGTCGAAGGGCGCGCGCATCAGCCGGTCGGCCTGGCCCGGCGGGGTCTCGACGAAATAGCCGAGCACGTTGTTGTGCCGGATCTTCAGCGACTTGATTTCCGTTTCCGTACGGTATTTCGCTTCGAGCCCGGCTATCACCCGGCGCGATTCGTCGCGCAGGACCCGCGCCGAATCGAGGCCGGGATCGAAGCCCGGCGCGATGAAGCCGCCCTCGCGCGCGAGCGCCGGCGGCTCGCCGACGAGGGCTTCCTCCAGGAGGCGCGCGAGGGCGGAAAAGCCTCCCTTCCCGCGCGCGTCGAGCGCGCCGGCGGCCTCCTTCAGCGCCTCGGGCAGGCCTCCCGCGGCGCGGTCCGTCTCGTCGAGAAGGCGCGCGAGCGCGGCCGCCGCGGCGAGCCCGTCGCGGATCGCGGCGAGGTCGCGCGGGCTCCCCCGCCCGAGGGACAGCCGCGACAGGGCGCGGGCGAGATCGGGCATGCGCCGCAGCGTCTCGCGCAAGTCTTCGCGCCGGCGGTCGTCGGCGGCGAGCGCGGCGACGGCGTCGAGCCGGCGGTCGATGGCGGCCGGGTCGGTCAGCGGCGCGGACAGGCGCTGGGCGAGCAGGCGCGCGCCCGGCCCCGTGACCGTGCGGTCGACGGCGTGAAGCAGCGAGCCTTCGCGGGTTCCCGCCTGGTTTTCCAGAAGCTCCAGCGAGGCGCGCGTCGCCTGGTCGATGGTCATGACGGCCGCCCGCTCGGCCCGGCGCGGCGGGCGCAGGGCGGGCATCCGCCCGACCTGGGTGAGCTCCACATAGGCGACGAGCGCGCCGAGGGCGGCGATCTCGGCCCGCCCGAACGCGCCGAAGGCCTCGAGCGAGGCGACCTTGAACAGCGCGCAAAGGCGGCGCTCGCCGGCGCGGCTGTCGAAAAGCTGCGCCGGCTGGCGGGCGAGCGCCACGCCGTCCCCGAGCTCGGCGGCGAGCGCGCGCCATTCGTCCGTATCGGCGTTGTTGTCGGGAACGATCAGCTCGGCGAGCGACAGCGCGGCGGCGTGCAGGCGCGCCTCCTCGAGGCTGGTGGCGCGCACGTAAAGCTCGCCGGTCGAGACATCCGTCCAGGCGAGCGCGGCCTCCGCCCCGCCGCGCAGCACGGCGAGCGCGCCGAGATGATTGCTGCGCGCCGCGTCGAGCAGGGAGTCCTCGGTCAGCGTGCCGGGCGTGACGAGGCGCACGATCTCGCGGCGCACGACCGCTTTCGCGCCGCGCTTTTTCGCCTCGGCCGGGTCTTCGGTCTGCTCGCAGATCGCGACCTTGAAGCCCTTGCGGATGAGCCGGGCGAGATAGCTTTCATAGGCGTGGACGGGCACCCCGCACATGGGGATGTCCTCGCCCGCATGCTTGCCGCGCCGGGTGAGCGCGATGTCGAGGGCGGCGGCGGCCTTCGCCGCGTCGTCGAAGAAGAGCTCGTAGAAGTCGCCCATCCGGTAGAACAGCAGCGCGTCGCCCGCCTGGCGCTTGATGGCGAGATACTGCGCCATCATGGGCGTGGCGGCGGCGGCGTTCGGCGTGTCGGGCGCGGATGCGTCCATGAGGGCGGGTCCGACGGTCTGGCGGCGGCCGGCGCGCCGCGCCGGCGCGCCCCTTATAAGGATCATGCAGGGGATTCGAAAACCGTGCGAACCGATTCAATATCCCCAGGCGCCGCCGCGCGCGCGGGGGCGCCGGCTGCGCGGTTCGCCTGTCCCGCCCGCCCCCTCCTTGACGATTTGTTTCCTATAGGATACATATATGCGTTGGGAAATCCGGAAGACGGAAGTCTTCGCGCGTTGGCTCGACGGGCTGAAGGATCGCAAGGCGCGCGCCGTCATCCTCCGGCGTCTCATGCGCGTCGAGGAAGGGAATTTCGGCGATCACGCGAGCGTCGGCCAGGGCGTCATGGAGCTGCGCATTCATTACGGCCCCGGCTACAGGCTCTATTATGTGCGACGGGGAGAATGCGTAATCGTGCTTCTCGCCGGCGGCGACAAGAGCGCGCAGAAGCGCGATATCGCGCTGGCCAGGACGATGGCCGGGGATCTGGACGTCTGACCGATTCGTGCAAGGAGCAATGTCATGACCGTCAAAACGACCCGCTTCGATCCGGCGGACCATCTCAAAACGCCCGAAGACGTCGTCGCCTTTCTCGAAGCGACGATCGAGGAGGACGGCGACGATCCGGAATTCATCGCGCGCGCGCTGGGCGCAGCCGCGCGCGCCAGAGGCATGAGCGAGATCGCCCGCGCGGCCGGGCTCGGGCGCGCCAGCCTTTACAAGGCGCTGTCCGAAGACGGCAATCCGAGCTTCGCGACCGTGACGAAAGTCGCCCGCGCGCTGGGCGTGCGCGTGCGTTTCGAGCCGGCCGCCGGGTGAGGCGGGCGCCCGCCGCGCCGCGCGCGCCGAATCCGACGCTGGAGCCTGCATGACCCGCCGGTCCGCCTTTCTGCAAACGGAGATCGACCTCGGCGACCGCACGGCGCCGGTCGAAGCGCGGGTGAACCGGCGCGCCCGGCGGCTGATCGTCAGGGTCGACCCGGTGCTGGGGCGGGTCCTCGTCACCGCGCCGTCGCGGCGCGCCCTGCCCGAAGCGATCGCCTTCGCCCGCGAGCGCGTCGACTGGATTCGCGCCCGCCTCGCCGAAGGCGCGCCGGCCCGGCCGTTCCGGCCCGGCGGCATCTGCCCCTATCGGGGAATCGCGCACCGGATCGTCAACGCCGGCCCGCCGCGCGCGCCCGTGACGCGCCTGGCCGAGCCGCGACCGCAGCTCGTGGTCGGCGGCGACCCGGCCCATGTGAACCGCCGGCTCGTCGACTGGCTGAAGCGCGAGGCGCGGCGCGTGCTCGCCGAGCGCGCGGATCATTACGCGGCCCGTCTCAGCGTCCGGCGCGGGCCGGCGCGCATTCGCGACACGCGCTCGCGCTGGGGCTCGTGCGCGAGCGACGGGACGCTTTCCTTCTCCTGGCGGCTCATCCTCGCGCCGCCGGCGATTCTCGACTACGTCGCGGCGCACGAATGCGCGCATCTTCTCCATCTCGACCATTCGCCGGCCTTCTGGCGCGCCCTCGCCCGGCTCGACGTGGACGCCGAGGCCGCGCGGGACTGGTTCGCGCGCGAAGGCCCTGCGCTGTTCGCCTGGGGCGCGGAGGCGCCGGCGGACGCCCGGAGCCCCGGCGCGCCGGCGCCCGTCAGCTTTCCCGGCGCAAAAGATCCATGAGCGGATCATCCTTATGCGGATTATTTTCGTCGTCCGGCTCGGGCGCGGCCTCGATCAGCGGCGCGAGGATCGCCGGCGCGCCCAAAGGCGCCGGGCGTCGGGGCGGCGGCTCGACGAGCCGGCTCATCGCCTCGCGCCAGACGATCGCCGGGGCGCGCCCGCCCGTCATGTCGCCCATCGGGGCGTTGTCGTCGCGGCCCATCCAGACCACGGCGGCGAGCCCGCCCGCATGGCCGGCGAACCAGGCGTCGCGGCTCATCTGCGTGGTGCCGGTCTTGCCGGCGACCGCCAGGCCGGGGATCGCCGCGGCGCGCCCGGTGCCCCATTCGACGACGCCCTTCAGCATGGCGTTGAGGCGCGCGACGGCTTCGGGGCTTGCGGCCGCCTCCAGCACCGGCGGCGGACGACGCCAGACGATCTGACCGTCGACAGTCTCTATGCTGACTATCGCGTGAACGGGCGCGCGCGCCCCGCCGTTGGCGAGCGCCGCATAGGCGCCGGCGAGCGCGAGCGGGCTCGTCGCGTCGACGCCGAGCGCCAGCGCCGGGCCCTGCGTGTCGGCGGCAAGGCCCAGCCGGTGCGCGGTCCGGCGCACCGCGGCGCGGCCCGTCGCCTCCTGCACGCGCACCGTCGCGGCGTTGAGCGAGCGGGCGAGCGCTTCGGCGAGCGTGACCTCGCCGTAATAGCGCCCGCGGTAATTGTCCGGCCGCCAGCCTTCGACCGCGACCGGCGCGTCGAGCACGACGTCCTCGGGCCGGAAGCCGGCTTCGAGCGCGGCGAGATAGATCACGGGCTTGAAGGCCGAGCCCGGCTGACGGCGGGCCTTCGCGGCGCGGTTGAACTGGCTCTTGCGGTAGTCGCGCCCGCCGACCATGGCGCGCACCGCGCCGTCGCGATCGACGACGACGGCGGCGACCTGAACGTCCGGCGGGACCGCGCCGAGGGCGAGGCCTGCGGCCAGGCCCGTCTCCAGCGCGGCCTGGGCTTTCGGATCGAATGTCGTCCGTATAAGGAGGTCCGCGTCGATCCCCCGCGCGCGCTCGGCGGCCTCCTGCAGCACGTGATCGACGAAATAGGGCGCGGCGGCGAAGGCGGGCGCGGCGAGCGCGATCGGTCGGGCGCGGGCCCGGGCGGCTTCCTCGGGAGCGAGAAAGCCCGCCTCGACCATGGCGTCGAGCGCAAGCCGGCCGCGCTCGCCCGCGTCATCCGGATTGCGCGTCGGCGAATAGCGCGAGGGCGCCTTCAGGAGGCCGGCGAGCACTGCGGCCTCGCCCAGGTCGAGCGCGGCGGCGGGCTTGCCGAAATAGCGCCGACTCGCCGCGTCGACGCCATAGGCGCCGGCGCCGAAATAAACCCGGTTCAGATAGAGCGTGAGAATTTCGTCCTTGGTGAAGCGATGCTCCAGCCACAGCGCGAGCATCAGCTCCTGCACCTTGCGCTTCACCGTGCGGTCGGCGGAAAGGAACAGGTTCTTCGCCAGCTGCTGGGTGATGGTCGAGCCCCCCTGCACCACCGCGCCTTCGCGCGCGTTGACGAACAGCGCCCGCGCCAGCGAGACCGGATTGAAGCCCCAGTGGTGGTAGAAATTCCGGTCTTCGAGCGCGAGCACGGCCTGCGGCACGTAGGGCGGCAGCTCGGACAGCCGCACCGGCGCGCCGTGGCTTTCGCCTGCGACCGACAGGGGCGAGCCGTCGCGGGCGAGGATGATGACGCGCGGGGCGCGATCGCTGCGCCAAAGGCCGTCCGTGCTCGGAAGGTCGCGGGCGTAAAAAGCCGCCGCCGCGGCGAGCGCGCAAAGGGCGGTGAGAACGAACACTCCCGCGCTCGCCGCATGGCGCAGGATGAGCGCGCGCGCCCGGCGGCCGGCGCGCGCGGCCCGCCGCGCGCGCCTTTTCGGGCGGCGCGCCTTGCGGGCTGTCGCGGCGCGGGCGGGACGGCGGCGGCTCATGGGCCGGACAGTCGGCCGGGATGGTTAACGAGGCGTGAATCCCGCCCTCCGGCGCGCGGTCGGCGGGGCCTGCCGGCGAGGGTGTTCTTTCGCCCGCAATCGGACTAATCTCAAGCAAAACAACGACAAAGGCCCGTGACCACGATCGAGCTCAACCCCCCTCCGCAGGAGGACGACAAGGAGGCCGCGATCATCGCCGGCGCCCGAAAGGCGTTTCTCGCCAAGGGCTTCGACGCGGCCAGCATGGACACGGTGGCGCTGATGGCGGGCGTATCGAAACGCACCGTGTACAACCGGTTCCGCTCCAAGGAGGAGCTGTTCATCGCCGCCATCATGGACACCTGCCGGCGGCTGTTGCCGGTGGACATTGAGGCGATCGAGGCGAGCCTGCCGCCGGAGGAGTTCATCCGGCAGATGGCGCGCCGCTTCCTGCGCGCGATCCTGGAGCCCGAAGCGATCGCGCTGAGGCGCATCGCCACGTTCGAGGCCGGGCGTACGGCGCATCTCGGCCGCGCCTATCTGGAGCATGGCCCGCGCTGGTTGGTGAAGACCTGCGCGCCGATTCTCAAGCGCCTCGCCGAACGCGGCGCGCTGCGCGTCGATGACGCGGAGGGTGCGACCTGGCGGCTCGGCGCGCTCATCACCGAACCGCTTTATACGGAGGTTCTGCTGGGCGATCCGCCGGCCGACATCGAGGCCGCAGTGGATGCGCAGATCGAGTCGGGCCTTTCCGCCTTCATGCGGTTTTATCGCGCCTGAGCGTTCGCCCCTCCCATCGCCGACGCGGCCGTTCGCAATCAGCAAAAAAGAACCGGCGCGGACGGGCCGCACCGGTCTGTCTTGAAAGGTCTGTAGCCTGCGCCGCTTACTGGAAGCTGATGCGCACTTCCGTGCGGCGGTTAAGCGGCTCGCGCACGCCGTCCGGCGTCGGCTTGGCCGGCCGGTCTTCGCCGAGCGCCGAGACCTGGATGCGATTCGCGGGCACGCCGTTGGCGATCAGCGCGTCGCGCACGACATTCGCCCGGCGCTGCGACAGGGCCTGGTTGTAGGCGGACGAACCGGAGCGGTCCGTATGGCCTTCGACCATCACCACGTCGATATCGTTCGCGAGCGCGCGCTGGGCGGCCTCGCGCACGAGCGCGGCGGCCTCCGGCGTCAGGTTCGACTTGTCGTAGTCGAAATAGACGACGAACTCGACCGGCTCGAGAATCGCCTGCTGCCGTTCGACGAGCTGCGGCGGGCATTCGGCCGTGACCGGCACGCTCGAGCCGTCCCAGCAGTCCTTGTACTGCACGGGGACGGGCTTGGGCTGCGCGGCGCCGAAGTTCCAACGCAAGCCGGCGAAGAGATTATGCGATTGGTTTTCATGGTGGATGAAAGCGCCGACGCCGGTGCCGCTGGCGTCGAACTTGTTTTCCGTGGTCCCGAAATAGCGATAGGACACGTCGAAGGAAAGATTTTCAGCGAGCGCGAAAGCGAGCCCGGCGATGCCCTGATAGGCTAACCGCGTGGAGCTGTCGTCGATCAGGATCGTGCCGGCCGGGCTCGATCCGTTGAAATTCGCTTCAGAGACCGCGCCGCCGACGCCCACGCCAAGATAGGGCGTGACCCGATCCGAACCGAAATCGAAATCACGCACCAAGTTGGCCATGATGGCGTAGGATTGCAACTCGCCGCTGAGCGCGCCGCCAGACCAGCCGGCGAAGCCGAGGCCGTCGCCGGCGAAATGGCGAACGTCATGGCTGCGGTAAGAGAATTCGAGCTCCGTGCGCCAGTTGTTGCCGTAGGCGTACCCGAGCGCCGTGTAGACGCCGATGCCGTTGTCGTAATCGGCCTCGCTGTCCCACACGCCGGGCGACTCCACGTCGCGATCGGGCTGCATATAGCTGAGGCCCGCGCCGACGGCGCCGTAAAGGCCTTCATAAGCGTTCGCCGCAGGCGCGATGGCGACAGCGGAAACCGCGGCGAACAAGACGGATTTGAGCTTCATGAGTCCCCTCCTCAGGTGAAACCGCCGGGATCGCCGCCAAGCTGAAGGCGCGGCCCCGCTCTCAGGAATTCCCTAGCCGATCAGCCTGCAACTTTACAGCGATCTTCCCCGAAATTCCAACCTTCAGATAATAGTCAGTTAACGATGTTGCATCAACGCATCGCCTGGCTGAGAATGAGCGCCCAAGCGTTCGGGCGGCCGTCAAGGGCCGCCTTTCGGCCTGCGCGACCCCCCGCGACCAGGAGACCGTCATGCGCCCGGTGCAATCCGCGATCTTTGCGGCAGGATTATGGTTGCAAGCAGTTTCTTTCGCGGCCGCGGCCCCGCCCGACGAACACGCCGCCCTTCTTCATGAGCTGGCGGGCGAGGCATCCGCCGAGCGCATCGAGGCCGACATACGCGCCCTGGTCGGGTTCGGCACCCGGCACACCCTGTCTGAGACCGAATCCGACACGCGCGGGATCGGCGCGGCCCGCCGCTGGGTGAAGGCGCAGTTCGAGGAAATCGCCCGCGACTGCGGGGGCTGTCTGGAAGTGATCACCGTAAGCGACTTCGTGGAGGGCGAGCCGCGCATCCCCGAGCGCGCCGAGGTGGTCAACGTGGTCGCCATCCAGCGCGGCCGGCTTGACCCCGACCGGATCGTGATGATGACCGGCGACATCGACAGCCGGGTGAGCGATCCCCTCGACGGCGTCTCCGACAGCCCCGGCGCCAACGACAACGCCTCCGGCCTCGCAGGCGTCATCGAAGCCGCGCGCGTGCTCTCCAAACGCCGCTTCGCCGGCACCATCGTCTACGCCGGGCTGTCCGGCGAGGAGCAAGGGCTGTTTGGCGGCAAGATCCTCGCCGACTACGCGCTGAAGAACGGCTGGCGGATCAAGGCCGTCCTCAACAACGACATGATCGGCAATATCGAGGGGATCGACGGCGTCATCGACAATTCGACGGCGCGCGTCTTCTCCGAAGGCGTGCGCGCGGTCGAAACGCCCGAAGAAGCGCGCCTGCGCCGCTTCACCGGCGGCGAGGTCGACTCGCCCTCGCGCAATCTCGCCCGCTATATCGATCGGCTGGCGGACGAATATATCCCCAATCTCGACGTGATGATGGTCTACCGGCTCGACCGCTTCGCGCGGGGCGGCCATCACCGGCCTTTCAACGATGTCGGCATTCCCGGCGTGCGCATCATGGAGACGCACGAGCATTACGACCGCCAGCATCAGGACCTGCGGGTCGAGAACGGGCGGCGTTACGGCGACGTGATTGAAGGGGTGAATTTCGACTACGCAAGAAAGCTCACCGCGCTCAACATCGTCGCGCTGGCGGCGATGGCCTCGGCCCCGCCTTTTCCGGCGGGCGTGACCATAGAAGGCGCGGTCTCGCCCTCGACGACGCTCAAATGGAAGCGGCCGACGGGACGCGCGGCGCGCAATCTCGCCGGCTACCGCGTCTACTGGCGGCTGACCGATTCGCCGCAATGGACCTGGAGCCGCTATGTCGGCGACGTCGACCAGGCGACGCTCGAGAACATCGTCATCGACAACTACTATTTCGGCGTCGCTTCGGTCGCCAGGGACGGGGCGGAAAGCCCGGTGGTCTTTCCCGGCCCCGCCGGCGATTTCGGCGACTGAGTCGGTCCGACGGCGCGCGTTCGCGTTGCGTCGTCCGAAAAGTTGTCATAGCTTCCCCGCCAGACGGAGCCTCCTTAGCCGGAGGAGAATAGGGAACGCGGTGAAAATCCGCGGCTGTGCCCGCAACTGTAAGCGGCGAGTCCTTTCGCACTGAAGCCACTGAAGCGGCCGCTTCGGGAAGGCGCGAAAAGGGCGGCGACCCGCGAGCCAGGAGACCTGCCGTCGCGTCGTCTCTTTCGCGGCCGGGACCAGCCGGCGAAAGCGGACGGGGGCGCGCCGCGCGCGCGTCCTGCGCATGTCCGACATGGCGACATCCCTGTAGCCCTGGAGGAGTCATGCGCCATGCAGAACCCGTTTTCCATCTCCCACGCAACCGCCGTCATTCGCACCCTGATCGCCGGAGCGGGCTGCCTCGCCGCCCTGACCGGTCCGGCGGCGGGCGAAGAAAGCCGCCCCGCCGAGGATGAGATCGTCGTCATCGCCACGAAAAGTCCGCTGCCGGCGTCGGAAACCGGCGCCAGCGTGACGGTGATCGACGCGGCGGAGATCGAGACGCGGCAGTATCAGTTCGTCGCCGACGCGCTCGCCGACGCGGCCGGCCTTTCGATCGCGCGCAACGGCGCGTTCGGCGGCCAGGCGGCCTTGCGCATTCGCGGCGAGGCGAGCGGGCGCACCCTCGTCATGATCGACGGCGTCGTCGTCAACGACCCGGCCGCGCCAGGCGGCGGGTTCAATTTCGGCGATCTCGACGTCGCCGACATCGCGCGCATCGAGATCCTGCGCGGGCCGCAGAGCATTCTCTACGGCTCGGAGGCCATTGGCGGCGTCGTCGCGATCACGACCCGCCGCGGCGCCGGCGCCCCTTCGCTCAATGCTTTTGTCGAAGGCGGCTCCTTCGCGACCTTTCGGGGCGGGGCGGGCCTTACCGGCGCGGGAAGCAGGCTCGATTACGGCCTTACCGTCTCCGGCCTGACGACCGACGGAGTCAGCCGCGCCGACGAAGCGGACGGCGCGCGCGAGGCCGACGGGCTCGAGCGCTATACGGCGAGCGCCAATCTCGGCGCCGATCTCGCCGAAAATTTCCGTCTGGAAAGCTCGCTGCGTTACAATCACGCCCTGACCGAGTTCGACGGCTTTCCGCCCCCGGACTTTACGCTCGCCGACACCGACGACGTCGAGGAGTCGGAGTCCGTGCTCGCCGCCGGGCGCGCGATTCTGACGCTGTTCGACGGCAGGTCCGAGAATATCGCCAGCATCGGCTATCACCGCATCGAGCGGGAGAACCGGCTCGGCGAAATGACGACTTTCGAATCGCGCGGCGGCCGGATCTCGGCGGAATATCTCGCGCGCATCCGTTTTTCGGAACGCCTTTCGCTCGTCGCTGGAGCAAAGAGCGAGCGCACGCGCATCGACACGGCCGAGGCCGACGAGGACGTCGTCGTCAACAGCGTCTACGGCCTCGTCGCCGTCAAGCCCGTCGCGCCGCTCACCGTCACCGCCGGCGCGCGCCATGACGATCACGAAACCTTCGGAGGCGAGACTACCGCGCGCGTGACCGCCGCCTACGCGGTCGAGGCGGCCGACCTTACGCTTCGCGGAAGCTGGGGCGAGGGCTTCGCCGCGCCGACGCTGTTCCAGCTCAATTTCGTCTGCTGCGGCGGGACGGCGCCGAATCGCGACCTGAGGCCGGAGACGTCGACCGGCTGGGAGGCCGGCTTCGACAAGCGCTTCGGCGCGCTTGCGACGTTGCGCGCGACCTATTTCCGCCAGCGGACGGAAAACCAGATCGACTTCGACTTTTTCAGCGGCGCCTTTGTCAATCTCGACGAAACCCTGCGGCGCGGGGTCGAGGCCGAGCTCGCCCTGAGGCCCCTTTCCGCGCTCGACCTTCATGTCGCCTACGCCTTCGTCAAGGGCGAGAACGAACAGACCGGCGCGCCGCTGTTGCGCCAGCCGCGCCACGCCGCAACGGCGAGCGCCGACTGGCGGGCGACGGCCGCGCTGAGCCTCGGCGCGACGCTTCGCTATAACGGCGAGGAGAACGACATCGGCGGGATCGTCGACGATTTCGTCCGGGTCGATCTGCGCGGCGCTTACGCCGTCAACGAGAAAATCGAGCTTTACGCCCGGCTGGAGAACGCCTTCGATGCGCAGTACCAGGACGTTCTCGGCTTCGGCGAGCCGGGGATCGCCGTCTTCGGCGGCGTGAGGGCACGGCTATGAGCGCGCGCGCGGGCGTCTTCGCGCTTTTTCTTTGCGCGGCGGCGTCGGCCGCCGCGCAGGCAGGCCCGCGCGCCGTCTCGCTCGATTATTGCGCAGACCAGTTTCTGATCGCGCTCGCCGACCCGGATCAGATCGCCGGCGTCTCGCCGGGCGCGACCGGCGATTACGCCTATCTGCGCGAAGCGGCGCGCGGCCTGCCGCAGCTTCGTCCCGCCGCCGAGGAGATATTGCCGCGCCGGCCAGACGTCGTCCTTCGCTTCTGGGGCGGCGCCCCGCGGCTGGCGGAAACCCTGGAGCGCGCCGGCGCGCGGGTCGTCACCCTTTCCTACACGACCGACTTCGATACGGTGCGCGCGAATATCCGTATGGCGGCGGACGCTTTGGAGCAGCGCGCGCGCGGCGAAGCGCTGATCGCGGAGCTCGATAAAAGACTCGCCGCGCTCGCACAGCGTAAAACCACCGCGCCGACCGCGCTTTACGTCACCCCGGGCGGCGTCACCGCCGGCGCCGGGACGATGGTCGACGCGATTTTCGCCGCCGCGGGCGTGAGAAACGCCGCCGCCGCGGCGGGCCTTTCCGGCTGGCCGCCCCTGCCGGCCGAGACGCTGGTTCTCGACCCGCCGGGAGCGATCGTCACGGGCTTTTTCACCCTCGCCAGCGAACGCGCGAGCAACTGGTCGGCGGCGCGCCATCCCGCCTTTCGGGCGGTCTTCGAGCAGGCGCGGGTCGTTCATCTGCCTGCGGACCTCTTGAGCTGCCCGGCATGGTTCTCTGTCGAAGCCGCCGAACGCATCGCCGCCGGCCTTGGGGTCGCCGGAGGGCGTCATGCCGCCGAGTGACCTGTCCGCGCTGTCGCGCGCCGCTTTTCCTGCAACGGCGCTGCTCGCGGGCGCGGGCGCGACGGTCATCGTCGTCTCCTGTCTCTTCGGCCCGGCGCCCATTGGCGTCGGCGCGGCGCTCGCCGGGCTGGTCGGCGCGGGCGATCCGGCGATCGTCCTCGTGGCGCAGGAAGTGCGCTTGCCGCGCGCGCTTGCGGCCTGGCTCGCCGGCGCGGCGCTCGGCGCGGCGGGGGCGGGCCTGCAGGGGCTGCTGCGCAATCCGCTCGCCGATCCGGGCGTTCTGGGCGTGTCGGCGGCGGCGGCCCTCGGCGCAGTGATCGCCATCTACTTCAATCTCGCCGCGCTCGCCTTCTGGATGACGCCGCTCGCCTCGATCCTGTTCGCGCTGGGCGCGACGGGACTGCTTTACATCCTCGGCGCCGGACGCGTTTCGACGGCGCGGCTCATTCTCGTCGGCGTCGGCATTTCCTCTTTCTGCGGCGCGCTCACCGCGCTCGTCATGAATCTCGCGCCCAATCCCTTCGTGCTCACCGATCTCGTCTCCTGGCTGTTCGGCTCGGTCGCCAATCGCAGCTTTCCGGACCTCGCGCTCGCCGCGCCGTTTCTCGCCGCCGGCCTCGCCATGCTGCTCCTCGCCGCGCCGGGCCTGCGCGCGCTGACGCTGGGCGAAGAGGCCGCTTTCAGCCTCGGCGCGGATCTTCCCCGGCTCCGTTTGCTGACGATCGCCGGCGCCGCGCTGATGGTCGGGGCGAGCGTATCGATCGCCGGCGCGATTGGGTTCGTCGGCGTCGTCGCGCCGCATCTGGCGCGACCCTTCGTCGGCCACGACCCGGCGCGCGCGATCATTCCGGCCGCGCTCGTCGGCGGCGCCCTTGTCGCGGCGGCGGATTTCGCCGTGAGGCTCCTGCCCTTCGAGCAGGAGCTCCGGCTCGGCGTCGCCGCCGCGCTGATCGGCGCGCCGGGCTTTGTCTGGATCGCGGCGCGCACGCGGAGGCTCGCCGCATGAGCGCGCGCATCGAAGCCCGCGACCTTCATGTCGGCCGCGACGGCGCGCCGATCCTCAAGGGCGTGTCTTTCGTCGCGGAAGCCGGCGTGTTCGTCGCGCTCGTCGGCCCCAACGGCGCGGGCAAATCGACGCTCTTGCGCGCGCTCATCGGCCTGGAAGAGCCGGACGCGGGCGCGTGCCTGATCGACGGGACGCCGGCGCGCGCGCTTGCGCCGATCGTCCGGGCCCGGCGCGTCGCCTATCTGCCGCAGGCGCGCCCCGTTTACTGGGCGATGCCGGCGGGCGCGATCGTCGCGCTCGGGCGTTTCGCCTACGGCGCGCCGGCGCGCCTTGAGGGCGAGGACGCGGCGGCGGTCGCGCGCGCGCTCGCCGCGTGCGACGTCGCGCATCTGACGGCGCGCCCGGCCCACGCGCTGTCGGGCGGCGAAGCGGCGCGCGTGCATCTGGCGCGCGCCCTGGCCGCCGAGACGCCTGCGCTTCTCGCGGACGAGCCGACCGCCGCGCTCGACCCGCGCCACCAGCTCGCGATCATGCAGACTCTGCGGCGGCGGGCCGACGAGGGCGCGCTGGTCATCGCGGCGCTGCACGACCTCGCGCTCGCGGCGCGATTCTGCACGCGGATCGTCCTTCTAAGCGACGGCGCGATCGCTTCGGACGGCCCGCCCGAGACGGCTCTCGCGCCTGAACGCCTCAAGCAGGTTTTCGGCGTGCGCGCCGCCTTCCTGGGCGAGCCGTCGCGCCCGACTATCGTTTTCGATCTTCCCGAAGCGGATTAATCGTCGGCGGACCCGCCGCCCTTGCGCCAGAGGACTTCCCCCGCGCCAAGGCGCTTCGCCTCGAAGCGCGCGGCGATGAAAAGATAGTCCGACAGCCGGTTGAGATAGGCGAGCGCGGCCGCGCCCGCCTCCTCGCCCGCGAGCAGCCGGACTGCGGCGCGCTCGGCGCGCCGGCACACGGTCCGCGCCACATGCAGCCAGGCGACGAGCGGCGCCCCGCCGGGCAGGATGAACTCCTTGAGCGGGAGCAGGTCTTTGTTGAGCGCGGCGGCCGCTTCGTCCAGCCGCGCGACATGGCGCGGCGAGAGGAGCGGCGCGCCGGGCATGGCGAGCCCGCCGCCGAGATCGAACAGATCGTGCTGCGCGCGCGCGAGCGTCGCGGCGGCCGCTTCGCCCGGCGCATGGGCGAGGACGACGCCGATCCAGCTGTTGAGCTCGTCGATCTCGCCGATCAGGGCGATGCGCGCATCGGTCTTGGAAAGGCGCGTCCCGTCGCCCAGCCCGGTCGTCCCCTTGTCCCCGCGCCGGGTGACGATTTTCGTAAGGCGGTCAGGCATCGGCGCGGCCTCCCATGAAAACGCCCGACGGGATGATACCCGCCGGGCGGCGTCGTCACAAAGCGCGGCGATCAATGCCGGCCGTGCATTCCCTTGTTGAGAAGCGGCGTCAGGACGAGAATGAACACCCCGACCCCGATGCTGATAAGGCCGATCTGCGTATAGACCGACATGACGGCCGACATGTCGAGCTGGCCCGCCTCGACGCCGTGGCCTTCCGCGCCGGTGAGCGAGCTGATCCAGCCCGCGACGTAATTGCCCAGCGCCGTGAACAGGAACCACGTGCCCATCATCATGCCGACGATCTGCGGCACGCTGAGCTTCGTCACCATGGAAAGCCCGACCGGGCTCAGGCAAAGCTCGGCCAAGGTCAGCGCAAGATAGATCAGGATCAGCCAGAAGAAGCTCTTGTTCGTCCCGTCCTCAAGCCCCATGCCCCACGAGAAGACGATATAGCCGAGGCCGATCAGCAGCATGGCGATGCCGAACTTCCCGGGGCTCGTGGGTTCGAGCTTGCGTTTGGCCAGCGCCAGCCACAGCCAGGCGAACACCGGCGCGAACATCACGATGAACAGGGGGTTCATGAACTGAACCTGAGAGGCCTTGAGCTCGATCCCCAGCACGGTGAGATCGAACTGCTGATCCGCGAGCAGAGTCAGACTCGCCGCCTGCTGTTCGAACAAAGCCCAGAACACCGACTGAATGGCGATCAGAAAAGCCGCCACCAGAAGCCTGTCGCGCGCGATGCGGTCGCATTTGGTGAAAGCGTAGAAAATGATGATGGCGAGCATGACGAGGCCGGAGAAACCCAGCAGCCGGCCGACCAGCTCCTGAAACTGCATCATCACCCAGCTGGCGCCCACGAGACCGACGCCCGCGAGATAAATGGCGACCTCTTTATTGACGCCGATAGGCGTCTTTTCTTTCAGCCTTTCCGGGCTCGGCGGCTCCGCCTTGCCTTCGAGCAGCTTCTGCCCGGACAGAAACACCAGAAGGCCGATCAACATGCCGATGCCCGCAAGGCCGAACCCGTAGTTCCAGCCGTAAGTTTCGCCGACATAGCCCACGAGCAGGGTCGCGATCAGCGAGCCGAGATTGATCCCCATGTAGAAGATCGAGAAGCCGCCGTCCCGGCGCGGATCGTCCGGTCCGTACAGCGCGCCGACGATGGTCGAGATGTTCGCCTTCAGGAAGCCGACGCCGGTGATGATAAGGGCGAGCGCCAGGAAGAAAATGTTGATGTAGAAATCGTTGCGGACGACGACGTCGCCTTCCACGAAGGCCTGCGGCCCGTGAAACGCCATCAGGCCGTGGCCGGCGACCAGCAGAACGGCGCCGTAAGTCACCGCCTTGCGCTGGCCGAGATAGCGGTCTGCGAAATAGCCGCCGAGAATGGGCATCATATAAACGAGGCCCGCATAGGCGCCGTAGATGAGACTCGCCTCGCCGGCGGTGAACAGGTGGTACTTCGTCAGATAGAGCACGAGGATCGTGCGCATGCCGTAGTAGGAGAAACGCTCCCACATCTCCGTGAAAAAGCAGACCGCCAGTCCGCGCGGATGACCGAACCAGGTCTTTCGCTCGGCGCCGGCCCCCGGCGTTGCAACTGCTTCCGTCATGATCCCTCCGCTTGCGGCGCCGCCCCCGTGCGCCAGTCCCGGGGCTTTCAGCCCCTTTCGGTTATGAAAATCCGCGGCCATGCCGCGGGTTGAGCGGCGACTTTAGGCCGGGTTTCTTCTGAAAATCCAGAGCCTTGGCCGTTCACGCCCGGCGGCCTGAAAGCCGCGCGCGCGCCTTTTCGGCCCCGATAAGGGGAAATAGCTGCGCCATTTCAGGCCCGCGCGCTTCGCCGGTCAGCGCCAGCCGCAGCGGCATGAAGAGTTTTTTGCCCTTCGCGCCGGTCCTTTCCTGGACCCGCGCGACGAAATCGTCCCAGCTCGCGCCGTCGAGCGGGTCGTCGGGAACGAGCCCGGCGGCCTCACGCGTCAGCGTTTCGTCCTCGATGACCGGGTCGATTTCGCCTTCGACAATGTCGCGCCACCGCGCCGCCTCGGACAGGCGCGCGATATTGCCTTTGACCGCCTCCCATACGGGTTTGGAGACGCCGAACGCGGCCAGCCGGTCGGCGACCGCCTCATAGGGCGCGGCGTGCAGGATCTTCGCGTTGAGGGCGTCGAGATCGGCCGGGTCGAACCGCGCCGGCGCGCGGCCGAGCCGGGCGAAATCGAATCCCGCGGCCAGCGCCATGAGGTCGCGCTCGGGCGTCACCGGATCGGCGGTGCCGAGCCGGGCGAGCAGGCTCGTGATCGCCGCCGGCTCGAGTCCGTCCTCGCGCATCGCCTCGATCGACAGGGCGCCGAGCCGCTTCGAAAGGCCCTGCCCGTCGGCCCCGACGAGCAGCGAGTGATGGGCGAAAGCCGGGACCGCCCCCTTTCCCCGCGCCTCGATCACGGCCTGCATGATCTCGATCTGCACCGCGGCGTTGGTCACGTGATCCTCGCCGCGGATGACGTGGGTTATCCCCATGTCGACGTCGTCGATGCAGCTCGGCAGCGTATAGAGATAGACCCCGTCCTCGCGGACGAGCACCGGGTCGGACACGCTCGCGGTGTCGACCGTCGTCTCGCCGCGGATGAGGTCGTTCCAGGAAACCGGCTTCTGGGAAAGCCTGAACCGCCAGTGCGGCCGACGGCCTTCTCTCTCGAAGGCGCTGATCTGCTCGTCCGTGTACTGAAGCGCGGCGCGGTCGTAGACCGGGGGAAGCCCGCGCGCGCGCTGCAGGCGGCGCTTGCGCTCCAGCTCCTCCGGCGTCTCGTAGCAGGGATAAAGCAGGCCCCGCTTTCGCAGGATTTCCGCCACCGCGTCATATTCGCCGAAGCGCTCGGACTGGCGGAAAGTCTCGTCCCAGAACAGGCCGAGCCATTCGAGATCGCGCTTGATCCCTTCCTCATAGGCCCTAGTCGAGCGCTCCCGGTCGGTGTCGTCGATGCGCAGGATGAACCTGCCGCCCTCCTTGCGGGCGAACAGCCAGTTCCACAGGGCGGCGCGGACATTGCCCACATGCAGCTTGCCGGTGGGCGACGGCGCGAAACGGACGATGACGGTCATGGGCTCAGATTACCTGTCGATCCGGAAAGCGCGAGCAGTTACGCGCTCGCCGCGGCGGCGTCAAACGAGGGGCGCGTCGCGGTCGCGCCAGCCGTTGGTGATGGGATAGCGCCGGTCGCGGCCGAAATTGACCGCCGTGACTTTGGGGCCCGGCGGAGCCTGCCGGCGCTTGTATTCGGCGACATAGAGCATGTGCTCGATTCGGCGCACGGTCGCTTCGTCGTATCCTTCGGCGACGATGTCGCGCACCGCCATCTCCTTCTCGACCAGGCGTTCGAGGATCGGGTCCAGCGCGTCATAGGGCGGCAGGCTGTCCTGGTCGGTCTGGCCGGCGCGCAGCTCCGCCGAGGGGGCCTTGGTCAGGATGCGCTCCGGGATGACGAGCCCCGCAGGCCCCTTGAGCCCCGCCGGCGCGCGGGCGTTGCGCCAGCGCGCGAGCGCGTAGACTTCCGTCTTGTAAATGTCCTTGAGCGGATTGTAGCCGCCGTTCATGTCGCCGTAGAGCGTAGCGTAGCCGACCGACATCTCCGATTTGTTGCCGGTCGTGAGCACCATCCAGCCGGACTTGTTCGACAGCGCCATCAGAAGCACGCCGCGGATGCGCGACTGGATGTTCTCCTCCGTCGCGTCGCGCGGCAGGTTGCGGAAGACGGGGGCGAGCATCTGCTCGAAAGCGGCGACCGCCGGCTCGATGGGGATCGTCTCATACGAGACGCCGAGCATCGCGGCGCACTCTTCCGCGTCCTGAAGGCTCTCTTTCGACGTGAACCGCGAAGGCATCATCACGCAGCGCACCCGCTCGGGCCCCAGCGCGTCGACGGCGATCGCCGCGGTCAGCGCGGAGTCTACGCCGCCCGAAAGGCCGATGACGACGCCGGGAAAGCGGTTCTTTTCGATATAATCGCGCGCGCCCAGCACGACGGCCCGATAGACCATCTCCTCGCCGCCGATCCAGCGCGCCTTCGGCCCGTCCGCGCAGATCCAGCGCGACGCTTCCCTGCGCCATTCGGTAAGGAAGACCCCTTCCTCGAACTGCGGCGCGCGAAAGACGACCTCGCCATGCGCGTCCATGACGAACGCCGCGCCTTCGAACACGACCTCGTCCTGGCCCGCGAGCTGGTTGACGAAAACAAGGGGCCGGCCGGTCGCCCGGCAGCGCGCCCGCGCCGCCGCCGTGCGCTCGGCGAGCGCCGTCTTCCGGAAGGGCGAGCCATGGGGGACGATGAAGAAATCGGCGCCCGCCGCAGCCAGCGCTTCGCCCGCGCCCTCGATCCACATGTCCTCGCAGATCATGAGCCCGAGCTTCGCTCCGCGAAATTCCGTTGGCTGAGGAAAGCCGACGGCGGGCTCGAAATGGCGCGGCTCGTCGAATACGCCGTAATTGGGCAGCCGGCATTTGCAGCGCGTCGCCGCGATCAGGCCGCCGTCGAGCAGGAAGGCGGCGTTGTAAGGCTTGTCCGCTTCGTCCGTCTTCCACGGCGCGCCGACGATCATGGCCGGCCCGCCGTCGCCCGTGTCGGCGGCGAGCGCTTCGACGGCCGCCCGGCAGGCGCGCTGATAGGCGGGCTTGCGAACCAGATCCTCGGGCGGATAGCCCGACACGCACAGCTCGCAATAGACGACGAGATCGGCGCCGAGCGCCGCCGCTTCGGCGCGCGCGCGGCGGATGCGCGCGACATTGCCCGCCACGTCGCCGACGACGGGGGCGATCTGGGCGATGGCGATGGAAAGCCGCTCGGTCACGCCCGGGGGTTTACGCCGGCCGCCGCAGGCCGGCAAGCGGCGGCGCCTACTCGGCGGCGGCGAGCCGGCCCTTGCGCTTGAGCGCAAGGATCTCCCTCGGGATCACGTCGAAGAACCGGCCGCGCCAGGCGTCCCAGTCCTTCAGCATCGCTTCGGCGCGCGCCGAGCGGGTCTCCTCGGCGTGACGGCGGATGAGCGCCAGGCATTCCTCCTCGCCGCTTTCGCCCTCGCGCGCGGCCTCGTCGAAGCGGCGGAAGACCACGCTGTCGTCATTGACGAGATCGCGGAAGCGACCGTCCTCGTCGAGCACATAGGCGCGCCCGCCCGTCATGCCGGCGGCGAAGTTGTCGCCGACGCTCCCGAGGATGACGACGGTTCCGCCGGTCATGTATTCGCAGCCGTTCGCCGAGCAGCCTTCGATCACCGCCGTCGCGCCCGAATTGCGCACGGCGAACCGCCCGCCGGCGCGCCCCGCCGCGAACAGGGCGCCCGAGGTCGCGCCATAGAGGCAGGTGTTGCCGATGATCGCATCTTCATGGGCGCGTTGGCGCGCATCCGCAGGCGGACGAATGACGATGGTCGCGCCGGACAGGCCCTTGCCCACATAGTCATTGGCGTCGCCGTCGACCTCGAGCCGCAGGCCTTTGGCGGCGAAAGCGCCGAGCGACTGGCCGGCCGAGCCTCTCAGGCGCACTGTCAGATGGCCGTCGGCGAGGCCGTCGGGCCCGAACTTGCGCACGATCGCCGAGGACAGGCGCGCGCCCACCGCGCGATGGACGTTGCGCACCGCATAGGTGAGCTGCATCTTCTCGCCGCGCTCGAAAACAGGCGCCGCGTCGGCGAGAATCTCCTCGTCGAGGGCCTTGGCCGGCTCGTTGCGGCCTGCGCGCGTCGACCGGCGCGGGCGCCCGCCCGCATCCACGCGCGTGAGAATCGGATTGAGGTCGAGGTCGTCGAGATCGGGCGCGCCCCGGTGAACCTGATCGAGCAGATCCGCGCGGCCGATCACGTCCTCGAGCGAGGCCGCGCCGAGAGAGGCGAGAATCTCGCGCGTCTCCTCGGCGATGAACGACATGAGCGTCACGACATGCTCGGGCGCGCCGCGGAAGCGCCGGCGCAGGTCTTCGTCCTGCGTGCACACCCCGACGGGGCAGGTGTTCGAATGGCACTGGCGCACCATCAGGCAGCCCATCGCGACGAGCGAAATCGTCCCTATGCCGAATTCCTCCGCGCCGAGCATCGCCGCGATGACCACGTCGCGCCCCGTGCGGATGCCGCCGTCCGTCCGCAGGGTGACGGATTCGCGCAGGTTATTGAGCGTCAGCACCTGATGGGCTTCGGAAAGGCCGATCTCCCACGGGCTGCCGGCGTATTTGATCGAGGTGAGCGGCGAGGCGCCTGTGCCGCCCACATGGCCGGAGATCAGAATGACGTCCGCCTTCGCCTTGGCCACGCCCGCCGCGATTGTGCCCACGCCCGCCGTCGAGACGAGCTTCACGCAGACCCGCGCGTCCGGATTGATGTTCTTGAGATCGTAGATGAGCTGCGCGAGGTCCTCGATCGAATAGATGTCGTGGTGCGGCGGCGGCGAGATCAGCGTCACGCCGGGGGTGGCGTGGCGCAGCTTCGCGATCATCTCGGTCACCTTGAAGCCGGGAAGCTGACCGCCCTCGCCGGGCTTGGCGCCCTGGGCGACCTTGATCTCGATCTCGCGGCACTGGTTGAGATATTCCGCCGTCACGCCGAACCGGCCCGAGGCGATCTGCTTGACCGCGGAGTTGGCGTTGTCGCCGTTGGGCAGCGGCTTGTAGCGCGCGCGATCCTCGCCGCCCTCGCCTGAGACCGACTTCGCGCCGATCCGGTTCATGGCGACGTTGAGCGCGCCATGCGCTTCCGGCGACAGGGCGCCGAGCGACATGCCGGGGGTGACGAAGCGCTTGCGGATGGCGTTCGCCGATTCGACGTCGTCGAGGGCGCGCTCGCGCCCGAGCGGACGCACGCCGAGAAGGTCGCGAAGCTGCACCGGCGGCTGGGCGGCGAGGGCTGCGGAATATCGTTTGTACGCCTCGTAATCCTCCTCGCGCACGGCCTTTTGCAGCTCATGGATGAGGGTCGCTTCAAGCGCGTGCAGCTCCCCGCGCCGGCGATGCCGGTAGAAGCCGCCGATGGGCAGCGCCGGCGTCGCCGCGCCGAAGGCGCGCGCGTGGAGCTCGGCGGTCTTCTTCTCCAGCCCCGGCAGGCCGATGCCGGATATGCGCGACTGCACGCCGGGGAAGAACTCCGCCGCCAGCGCGCGCGACAGGCCCAGCGCCTCGAAATTGCACCCGCCGCGATAGGCGGAAATGACCGAGATTCCGCTCTTCGAGAGGATCTTCAGCAGGCCCGCCTCGATCGCGCGCTTGTAATTGAGAATGCACTGTCCCAGCGTGAGCGATCCGTACAGGCCCTTTTCATGGGCGAGCGCGATCGACTCGCAGGCGAGGTAAGGATTGACCGCCGTCGCGCCGACCCCGACGAGCACCGCCATGTAATGCGGATCGACGCATTCGGCCGAGCGCACGATGATCGAGCAGAAGGTCCTGAGCCCCTTCCGCGTCAGATGCGCGTGCACGCCGCCGGCGGCGAGAATCATCGGCGCGGCGAGGCGCTCCCTCCCCTGGCCGAGATCGGAAAGGATCACATGCTGCGCCCCGTCCCGGACGGCCTTCTCCGCCTCGGCCCGGATGCGGTCGAGCGCGCCGCGCAGCGCCGCCCCCGAACCGGGCTCGGCCGGCGCGGGATACGTGCAGTCGATCTCAACCGCGTCTTCGGCGTAGTCGCGGAAGCGTTCGAACATCCCGTTCGACAGGAACGGGCTTTCGAGCACGTAGACATTGGTCTGCGTTTCGTCGGAGACGAGGATGTTGCCGAGGTTCTTGAACCTCGTTTTGAGGCTCATCACCCGCGCCTCGCGCAAAGGATCGATGGGCGGGTTCGTCACCTGGCTGAATTTCTGGCGGAAGTAATGCGACAGCGGCCGGTACTTTTTCGACAGCACCGCGAGCGGCGTGTCGTCGCCCATGGAGCCGATCGCCTCCTTGCCGTCCTCCGCCATCGGGCGCAGCACGAGATCGAGCTCTTCGAGAGAGTAGCCCGCCGCCGTCTGCCGGCGCAGCGTCTCTTCCGTGTCGAAAAGGCGGTCCTCCGGACCCGGACCGATATGCGGCTCCAGCTCCAGGATGTTGTCGATCCACTTTTCATACGGGTGCTTAGCGGAGAGGTGATCCAGAATCTCCGCATGCGTGTAGAATTTCTTCTCCTCGAAATCGAAGGCGATCATCGCGCCGGGCTCGAGCGCGCCGCGCTTTTTGATCGTCTTGCCGGAAAGCGGGCACATGCCCGTCTCGGAGCCGACGGCGAGCACGCCGTCCTCGGTGATCGCGTAGCGCATGGGGCGCAGTCCGTTGCGGTCGAGCCCGGCGATCGCCCAGCGTCCGTCATAGGCGGCGATCGCGGCCGGCCCGTCCCAGGGCTCCATGACCGCGTTGCAGTATTCGTAAAGCGCCCGCCAGCGTTTGGGCACGATCGCCTCGCGCTTCGACCACGCTTCGGGAATGAGCAGGGACTTAACCATCGGACCGGAGCGCCCGGCGCGGGCGAGCACCTCGAACACCTGGTCGAGCGCGCCCGAGTCCGACGAGCCCGGCTGGATCACCGGCTTCACGTCCTCCCCGTCCGCGCCGAAGGCTTCGGACGCCATGCGGATCTCATGGCTTTTCATCCAGTTGACGTTGCCCTTCAGCGTATTGATCTCGCCGTTATGGGCGAGCATCCGGAAAGGCTGGGCGAGGCGCCATTCGGGGAACGTGTTCGTCGAGTAGCGCTGGTGGAAGATCGCCACCCTCGAGACGAAGCGCTCGTCCTTCAGGTCCGGATAGAAGGCGTCGATGTCCTGGGCGAGGAACATGCCTTTATAGACGATGTCGTCGCTGGAGAAGGAGCAGATGTAGAGGCTCGTCAGATTCTGCGCCAGCGCGCGCTTTTCGATCCGGCGACGGACGATATAGAGCGCGCGCTCGCGCGCCTCGCGGTCGCGCCCTTGCGGATCGTAGAACAGAACCTGCTCGATCTCGGGCCGCGTGGCGTTCGCTTTCGCGCCCAGCACGCTCGCCTCGACGGGAACCTGCCGCCAGCCGTACAGGATGAAGCCGGCGCGCAGAATTTCGCTTTCGACGATGGCGCGCGCAAGGTCCTGGGCCGCGAAGTCGGTTCGCGGCAGGAACATCTGGCCGACGCACACGTCGGCCCGCGCCGGTTCGTGGCCGGTGCGTCTGACGAACGCCTTGAAGAGGTCCTGCGGCAGATTGAGCCGCACGCCCGCGCCGTCGCCGGTGCGTCCGTCGGCGTCGACCGCGCCGCGATGCCAGACGGCCTTCAGCGAGCGGATCGCCATGTCGACGATCTCGCGGCGCGGAATGGCGTCGAGCGCGACGATGAGGCCGACGCCGCAGGCGTCGCGTTCGTCCTCCGGCGACCACAGGCCGGCTTCCTGCGCGATCTTGCGCGCGCGAAGCTGTTCTTCCCAGGTCAATGCGCTCATCGGTCTTCTTCCTTTTCCGGCGCGGCGGCGCGACGGTCCGTCCCGCGGCCCTCGCGAGACACGTCGCGCGTGATTCGGGAGCGGATCATCGGGGGCGCCCCTATTCCGCCGCGACGAGCGCCGGCGTCGCCGTCGCGCGCGCGCCGAGGCGCTCGGCGATGGCGGCCGCCGCCACGCGGCCGTCGCGGATCGCCCAGACGACGAGCGAAGCCCCGCGCACGATGTCGCCGGCCGCGTACACGCCGGGCAGCGCCGTCTCAAGCGTGGCCGGATCGACCTTCAGCGTGCCCCGCCGCGTCACGGCCAGCGCCGGCTCGCCGAACAGGCGCGGCAGGTCTTCCGGCTCGAAGCCCAGCGCCTTCACCACGAGGTCGGCCTCGAGCTCGAAGCCGCCGTCCGGAATCTCCTCCGGGGCGGACCGTCCCGAGGCGTCGGGCGCGCCGAGACGCATGCGCGCCGCGCGCACGCGGCGCGCCGCAACGGCCTTCGGGCCGGCGAGCCATTCGAAGACGACGCCTTCTTCCTCGGCGTGGGCGACCTCGCGCTGCGAGCCCGGCATGTTGGCGCGGTCGCGCCGGTAAAGACAGCGTACGGACGCGGCGCCCTGGCGCACGGCCGTGCGCACGCAGTCCATGGCGGTGTCGCCGCCGCCGATGACGACGACGCGCTTGCCGTCGGCGTCGAGCCGGCCGCTGTCGAAATCGGCGACCGCGTCGCCCAGCCCCTTGCGGTTCGAGGCGGTCAGATAATCGAGGGCGGCGACCACATGGGCTTCCCCGGCGCCGGGACAGGAAAGCTCGCGCGCCTTGTAGACGCCGGTCGCGATCAGGATCGCGTCGTGGCGCGCCCTGAGCTCGGCGAGGCCGGCGTCGCGGCCGACCTCGAAATTCAGCGCGAACGCCACGCCGCCTTCTTCGAGCCGCGCGACGCGGCGCGCGACCACCGCCTTGTCGAGCTTGAAGTTGGGAATGCCGTAGACGAGCAGCCCGCCGGCCCGGTCGTAGCGGTCGTAGACCGTGACCTGAAACCCTTGCTCGCGCAGCTGTTCGGCGGCGGCGAGGCCGGCGGGGCCCGCGCCGACGATCCCGACGGACTGGGCGCGCTCCTCGTCCGGCCGGATGGGCTTCACCCAGCCTTTTTCGAAGGCGGTCTCGGTGATGTACTGCTCCACCGCGCCGATGGTCACCGTGCCGTGGCCGGACTGCTCGATGACGCAGGCGCCCTCGCACAGCCGGTCCTGCGGGCAGATGCGCCCGCACACCTCGGGCATGTTGTTGGTGGCGGCCGAGACGGCGTAGGCCTCCTCGAGCCGGCCTTCGGCGACGAGACGCAGCCAGTCGGGAATGTCGTTGCCGAGCGGACAATGGTCCTGACAGAACGGCACGCCGCATTGCGAGCAGCGGCCGGCCTGCTCGGCGGCGCGCGCGTCGGCGAAGCGCGCATAGATTTCATCGAAATCCTTGCGGCGCTCCTCTGCGGCGCGCTTTTCAGGCGTCTCGCGCTCGCGCGAGACGAATTTCAACATCCGTTCGGTCATGTCCTTGATCGCCGACTGACTATGAAACGGCGAGTCGGAGCGCAGTCGCCCCCGCCGCGAAGAACGCTCTTCGCGGCTGCGGCGAGACCCTGCACGAAGCGGCCGCGTCATGCAAGGTCTGGCGCTGAAAAATTTGACCGAAGGTCGCCGCCGTGATGGACCGTCTTGGCATATTATGCCAAGACGGCATGATCCGCGCGCCGGCTGCGATACAAGGCGCTAATTTTCGCCCCGATAAGCGTGGGGCAGATCGCCCCGCGACAAATCGCGATAGCGGTCGCGCAGCCTGGTCTGGCGGTTGTCCAGAGACATCGCCCGCCCGTCGATCAGCACCGCGGCGGGCCGCGCCGTCACTTCGAGAGGATCGCCGTCCCAGACCACGAGATCGGCCGCCTTGCCGGCCTCGATGGAGCCGAGCCGGCTCTCAAGCCCGTAGATCGCCGCCGCATTGATCGTTAGCGCAGCGAGCGCGGCTTCATAGGGAAGCCCGTTGGCGACGGCGTTCCCGGCCATCTGCGGCAGAAGGCGCAGATTGTGCGTATCCGGCGCCAGGAACGCGATGCGCACGCCCGCCCCGTGCAGGCGCGCGGCGTTGGCCAATGTCGAGCCGAGCATCTCGAAGGAAAAGGGCAGGTTCGCCGTGGGGTCGAGAATGACCGGCGCGTCGGCCGCGGCGAGCTCGCGCGCGACGCGCCAGGCCTCCGCGCCGCCGACGATCGCCATCTTCAGGCGATAATCGTTCTTGATGCGGAGCAACGCGCGGATGTCCGACGCGCTGTTCGCATGGACGAGCAACAGCTGCTCGCCGGCGACGACCGGCCCCAGCGCGCGCAGGTCGGCGAGCGCGAAGGCGGGTCCGCGCGCGCGCATCACGTAATCGCGCGGGTTCGAGCGATAGGAGATCGCCTCGTCGAGATAGCTTCGCAGCAGCGCGAGCGCGCCCATGCGCGTGTCGCCCGCCCGGCGCGCCCCGGCGTAGCCCATGGCGACGACCTGCGCCGCCTGCGGCTTGGTGACGGAGGCGACGCGCCCGGACAGATCGACCACCGCGGCGCGGCCGGCGAACAGCTTATCGCCGGGCTCGGGCGCGGCGAGCGCGCGCGTGACGCCGCCTGCGCGGTTGATCGCGATCAGCGACGAGGACGGGTTATAGGCGTCGAGCGCATCGAGCGCCGCGCTGAGCGGAAACTCGCCGCGCGGCCCGGCGTCGTTGGCTTCGCGGTCGAGCCCGATCTCGACGAGACCGAGCTGGGAGTAGGGCGCGAAAAAGCCCGGCGTGACGACGCGGCCGGCCGCGTCGATGACGCTCGCGCCCTCCGGCGCTTCGAGATTCGCCCCGACGGCGGCGATGACGCCGTTGCGCACAAGGACGTCGCCGTTCTCGATCAGCCCCTGCGGGCCCATCGTGTAAAGGCGCGCATTGTCGATGAAGATCGTCTGCGCGGCGGCGGGCGCGAGCGCGACGGCGAAGGCGAGCGCCGCGCCGGCCAGTCTCTTGAGCGTTCCGCATGCCGACTGAACCATGTTCGCTGCTCCTTTTCCTGTCGTCATCGCGCGCCTCATTGTCCCGCTCCGCCGGTGAAGTCCTGGCCGAGCTGGCCGAGCTCGAAGTCGACCCGCGGCGAGCGCGCCGGATCGGCCCGGTCGTAAAGCAGCGCGCCGTCGATGAAGACCTTCTCCGCGCGCGCATAGACCGAGAAGGGATCGCCGCTCCACACTACGACGTCGGCCATCTTGCCTTCCTCAAGCGAGCCGGTCTGATCGAAGATTCCCATGGCCCTGGCCGGATTGGCGGTGATCCAGGCGATCGCCTCCTCCCGCGCGATATCGAGGCCGAGGCGGTTCCCGTCCGCCATGGCCTTGGCCGCTTCCTGATTGAGGCGCTGAATGCCGATGTCGCTGTCGGAGTGCACGATGGCGCAGCCGTTCGGCTGCGCGTCGACGAGCGCCACGTTCTCGCGCACGCTGTCATAGGCCTCGAGCTTGAAGCCCCACCAGTCGGCCCACATCGCGGCGCATACGCCGTTTTCGGCGAGCAGGTCGGCGATCTTGTAGGCCTCGACCGCATGATGGAAGGTCGCGACCTTGTAGCCGAACTCCTTCGCCATATCGAGCACGAAGGCCATCTCGTCGCCGCGATAGCAATGCATGTTGACGCGGATGTCGCCGGCGAGCGCGGCGGCGAGCGTCTCCAGCTTCAGGTCGCGCTTGGGCGGCTCGGGCGGCTTCTTCTCGTCGTTCTCGCCGTTTCCGGCCCCGCCGTTCTCAGCGTAGAACTTCTCCGCCTCCTCCCAGTACTTCTCCCACTTGCGCTTGTACTCCGCCGCGTCGATCCAGGCGGCGCGGTACTGGGCGAAATTCGCCATGCGCGTGGACGGGCCGCTGTCCTCGTAAACGCGCTTCGGGTTCTCCCCGCAGGCCATCTTGAGGCCGTAGGGCGCGCCTGGAAACTTCATCGCCTGAACCGTCCGGGCCGGGACGTTCTTGAGAATCACGGAGCGCCCGCCGAACAGATTGGCCGAGCCGGGCAGGATCTGCAGCGTCGTCACCCCGCCGGCGAGCGCGCGGGTGAAGCCTGCGTCCTGCGGCCAGACCGAATGCTCGGCCCAGACCTGGGCGGTGTTGGGGTTCGTGGCCTCGTTGCCGTCGGAAGTGGAGTCCGTGGACGGCGCCGGATAGACCCCGAGATGGGAATGGATGTCGATCACGCCGGGCGTGATCCACTTGCCGGCGGCGTCGATGCGGACCGCCCCTTCCGGCGCGGCGATCGAATCGGCGGGCCCCACCGCGGCGATCCTGCCGTCGCGGATCAGCACCGCGCCGTCGTCGATGCGCGCGCCCGTTCCCGTCAGCACCGTCGCGCCCGTGATGAGCGTCGTCTGAGACGGATAGGGCTCGTAGGTCGAGGGATAAGGATCGACGGGCGGACGGACGACGGGCGATTCGGCGTCGGCGGCCGCCGTTTCGACCTTCTCATCTGGCGACGCTTCGGGCGTTCGCGCCGTCTCTTCCGCATCCTGCCGCGCGCATGCGGCGAGCAAGGCGAGCGCGCTCGCCAGCCATAAGCTGCGTTTCATAAGCCTCTCATCCCGTTAGGTTCTGGCGCGGACGCGCGCCGCTGCATAAGACTGTCATCAAAGGCGGGCATGACCCTAGCCGATTTTCCCGGGGACAAAAGCCCGTTCGTCGCAAAGCCGCCTGTCGCGCCGTCAAAGGGGGAAAGAAATGGCCTTCATCACGCGCCGGAAAGCGCTTCAGACCGCTCTTCTGGGGGGCGCCGCCGCCTGCTCCACCGCCCCGCGCCTTACCCCTTTCACGGCGACGAGCGCGCGCGCCGGCGGCGTCTTCGCCCATGGCGTGGCGAGCGGCGATCCCGGTCCGGACAGCGTCGTGATCTGGACGCGAGCGACGACGCAAGACGGGCGCGCCGTTCCGGTGAGCTGGGAGGTCGCCGCGGATCCGGCCTTCGCCGACATCCGCGCGCGCGGCGAGGCGCTCGCCGCGCCCGGCGCGGACTGGACCGTCAAGGCGGTTCCCGACGGCCTCGCGCCCGGAGCGACCTACTATTACCGGTTCCGCGCCGGACAGACCGTCTCCCCCGTCGGGCGCACGCGCACCCTGCCCGCGGGATCCATCGAGCGGGCCGTCTTTGCGGCGGTCTCCTGCTCGAATTATCCCTTCGGCTTTTTCAACGTCTACGACCAGATCGCGCGGCGCGACGATCTCGACGCCGTCATCCATCTCGGCGACTATCTCTATGAATACGGCCATGACGGCTATGGCGGCGAGACCGGCGCCCGGCTCGGCCGCGCGCACGACCCGGCGCATGAGACCGTCACGCTCGAAGACTACCGCCGCCGGCACGCGCAGTACAAATCCGACCCGGCTGCGCAGGCGATGCACGCCGCCCACCCCATGATCATGATCTGGGACGATCACGAGACCGCCAACAATTCCTGGCGGGACGGGGCGGAAAATCACGACCCTGAAACGGAAGGCGACTGGGCGGCGCGAAAGCGCGCCGCGCTGCAGGCCTATTACGAATGGATGCCGGTGCGCGAGCCCGGCCCCGGCCAGGCCCGCGAGGCGCTGTTCCGCGCCTATTCCTTCGGCGACCTTCTGACCCTGACCGCGCTCGAGACCCGCCTGATGGCCCGCGCGCGGCAGTTCGTCTATTCCGAGATCATCCCGACGCTAAAGACGCCGGCGGACGTCGCGCGCTTCCGCGAGGAGATTCTCTGGGACGCCTCGCGGGAAATGCTGGGCGCGGCGCAGCTCGACTATCTCGACCGCGCGTTCCGCCGCTCGACCGCGATCGGCCAGCCCTGGCGGCTCGTCGCCAACCAGATCATCATGGCGAACGTGACCGCGCCGGACCTCACGCCGCATGTCGGCGAGGAAGACATCGTCGCGCTTGAAAAGGAATGGGACCAGGCGCGCGCTTTCGTCGAATTCTCCGCGCTCGGACTGCCAGCCAATCTCGACGCCTGGGACGGCTATCCGGCGGCGCGCGAGCGGTTTTACGACGTCGCGCGGAACAGCGGCGACGGCGGACTCATCGTGCTCACCGGCGACACCCATACCTGGTGGGCGAACGATCTCGCCGCGCGCGACGGGCGGCGCATGGGCGTCGAGCTGGGGACGCACTCGGTGACCTCGCCCTCGCCCTATCGCAAGTCGTTTCTGGGCGGCAAGGGCGCGGAATACGCGCTCCTGACCGCTCGCGAGAATAAGGCCGTGCGCTATCTTTCCGGCGAGGATCACGGCTATGTCGCGCTCGAGCTTCGCCGCGACGGCGCGACCGCGCGCTTCATGGCCGTCGATACGGTGGAGTCGCCGGCCTACAACGCCTTCGAGAAAGCCCGTTTCGAAATCAGGCGCGGGCGCGACGGCGCGGCCGCCTTTGCGAGCGCCAAAGGGCTCTCCTTCAAGGAGCAATGGCTGTTCTGAGGGAACGCCCGCCGCTCCGGAAGCCCGGTTCCGCGCGGCCGCCAAATCGCGGTAGTCTTGCTCGACGCCGAAGCGGAGGGAGCCGATGGGCCGTTATCTCGCACGCGCCGTCGAGCGCGCGTCCTGGGTCAAGCTGGCGGTCTTCCTCGCGCTTCTGCTCGCCTATTCCTTCTGGGCGTTCCGTCCCGAGAGCGAATTCATGCGCGCGCTGGCCGCGGCGGGGGGAAGCCTGCCGGAGATGCGGCCCGGCTTTCCCGCCGGCGAGCCGGCGGCCTCCCTCGCGCGGCTCGGCGATCTGACGGACGACTATGTCCGCTTTCAGGCGATCGACATTCCCTATGCGATCTTCAACACCCTGACGCTCGCCGCCCTCTTCGCGCTCGGCGCGAAGCGCTTCGGCGGGCCGGCCTCGCCTTTGCGCTGGCTGATCCTTTCGCCGTTCGTCTATCTGTTTGCGGAGTTCGTCGAGAACCCGCTGCTTGCGATTCTCGCCAACGGCGCGCCGGGCGCGCCGGCGGCGCTCGTTCCGCTCCAGCAGGCGGCGACGACGCTCAAATGGACGGCGAGCCTGCCGGCGCTGATCGTCGCGGGGATTCTGCTCCTCGCGCTGCTCGCGCGCGCCGGCGCCGATATCTTCCGCCGCCGCCCGTCCGGGTGAGCGGCCCGCTCAGCGGTGGATCTGCGAGATCTTCGAGCCTTCGAGCGACAGGTTGTACATCAACCCCTTGTTGTCGAAGACGAAGGCGACGACGGGCTGGTTGAGCTGGGTCGTGTCGATGGTTCCCCCGGCGCCGAGCGTGACCACGGCGACCGAGGCGTCGACGCCGATCTCCCAGCCGTCGCTGGCGCGGAACTTCTCGAGCGCTTTCGGATCGAGAAAGACGATGATCTGCCGGCGGGCCTGGGCGCCGAGCTGAAAGCCGATCGAGGCCGAAGCCGTCGAGTAATAGGCGACCGTGCGCCCGCCGACGCGCAGCGCGCCCTCGCCATATTCCCCGCCGATGCCGATCCCCGCTTTCTTCACGGACGGGAACACCAGAACGCCGACGGCCCGGGCGAGCACCGCGTCGGCGCCGCCGATGTCTTCGCGGAACTCCGCGAGCGCCTTGTCGACGCGGCGGTCGATCTTCTCCTTCGAGGCGGCGAAGGCCGGCCCGGCGAACGCGGCGAGGGCGGCGGCCAGGACCAGAAGCAAGCGGGGCGCGGCGATGGCCATGGGGCGTCTCCGTTGACAGGACTGCGAGCGACCGGGCGAGATCAGCCCTAAATTGCGTCGAAAATGGGCGCAACCGGATTAAAAGGCCGTCATCTTCGCCCGCCGCATTGTCCGCATCCGCGCCCCGGGCGGGCCGCGATCACGCGACTTCGAACACCCCCGCCGCGCCTTGTCCGCCGCCGACGCACATGGTGCAGACGACGTATCTGACGCCGCGGCGCTTTCCTTCGATGAGGGCGTGGCCGACCATGCGCGCGCCCGACATGCCGTAGGGATGGCCGATGGAGATGGCCCCGCCATTGACGTTCAGGCGCTCGTTCGGGACGCCCAGCCTGTCGCGGCAGTAGAGAACCTGTACTGCGAAGGCTTCGTTCAGCTCCCACAGACCGATGTCGTCCATCTTGAGACCGAACTTCTCAAGCAGTTTCGGCACGGCGAAGACGGGGCCGATGCCCATTTCGTCCGGGTCCGTCCCGGCGACGGCGATTCCGCGATAGAAGCCGAGCGGTTCGAGCCCGCGGCGTTCGGCCTCCTTCGCCTCCATCACGACGGCGGCCGAGGCGCCGTCGGAAAGCTGCGAGGCGTTGCCCGCGGTGACGTGCTTGCCCTCCTGCACGCGCTGGCCGCCCTTGAAGACGGGCTTGAGGCCGGACAGTCCTTCGAGAGTCGTATCGGGCCGGTTCCCTTCGTCCTTTTCGAGCCGGGTCTCGACCTCGGACGTCTCGCCGGTCTCCTTGTTCACGACCTTCATCACCGAAGGCAGGGGAACGATCTCGTCGTCGAACCTGCCGGCGGCTTGCGCAGCGTGGGTGCGCTGCTGTGACTGAAGGGCGTATTCGTCCTGGGCCTCGCGGCTGATCCCGTAACGTTCGGCGACGACCTCGGCCGTTTCGATCATGGTCATATAGGTTGCGGGAAGATTTTCGACGAGCCAGGGGTCGGGCCGCACGAACATGTCGCCGGTCTGGTTCATGGAGATCGACTCCACCCCGCCGCCGACCGCGACGGCCATTCCGTCGCAAATCACCTGCTTGGCGGCGGTCGCGATCGCCATCATGCCCGACGCGCACTGACGATCGAGCGACATGCCAGGCACGCTTGTCGGAAAGCCCGCGCGCAGGGCCGCCTGGCGCGCGACGTTCTGAAAGGCCGTGCCCTGCTGCAGCGCGCAGCCGAGAACCACGTCCTCGACCTCTTCGGGCGCGACTTTCGCGCGCGCCACGGCGTGTTTGAGCGCATGAGCCGCAAGGGTCTGCGCGGTGGTCGCGTTGAAGGCGCCGCGATAGGCCTTGCCGATGGGCGTACGGGCGGTGGAGACGATGACGGCTTCGCGCATGACGGGGCTCCCTGACCGAAAATCACTGGCGAACCGCGCGCCACAGCGACACGGCGCCGGTGGGCGTGCGGACGACGCGCGCGGGCGTCGACGGCGCGAACCCCGCCTCCGCGAGCAGGGTCTCGATGACGCCTTGCGCGTTCGGTTCGGTATTCTCGACCCCGTCCACGCTTTGCACAAGCGCGCGGAACAGAAATCGCTGCGCGCGGTCCGGCTGGCGCCCGTAATCGGCGAGGCAGAAGACGCCGCCCGGCGCAAGCAGCGCATGGATTTCGCCGATGATGCGGCGCTTTTCCTCGAGCGGCGTCTGATGCAGCACCAGCGAGGAGACGGCCTTGGTCGGCCGCCAGCCCTCGGGCAGAAGGCCGGCGCGGAGGAACCCTTGCGCGAAGCGCGCGCGGGCGCGGCTTTTCGCGGCCTTGGCGCGGGCGCGGGCGAGGACCGCCGGGTCCGGATCGACGCCGACGACGTCGGCGACCCGGCCCAGCCTCACGGCGAGCGAGCCCGTGCCGCAGCCGACGTCGAGAATGCGGTCATCCGGCTGCGGATCGACGAGATCGACGAGCGCGCCGCGCCAGACGCCCTCGCGCGTGAAGGCCGCGATCGCGAAGTCATAAAAAGGCGTCAGCCAATGGGCGCCCAGCGCGGGGGTGTAATCTTTCCGGCCGTTCCCATGCTCGTTCATCGGCGGGATCCGTCGGCGCAGCGGCGCCGGATCATGACGGGACGGCGCCGCGCCGGCGTTCATAAGAACAAGGCCCGTCATTCTTTCCGCGCGGCGGCCTGCGCCTTGGCGAGAAAATTCGCGGTCGGCCCGCCGCTGGCTTCATAATAATGGACCTTCTCGGTCGAGGAAATTTCGTCCCAGCGCGCGGCGATATTCTCCGGGGTCTGCTCTTCCGGAGGCAGGTAAATCCCGTCGGTCTCGACGACAAAGGCGCGCGCATAACCGCCCGCGGCGCAGGACACGATCGCCCGCGAGGGCGCGTCTTCGCTCACAAGGAACAAGAGCGCGGCGGTGATCGCCTCCGGCGTCATTCTGTCGAGAATCTCCGGCGGGATGCCGAGATCCTCCGTCATCCGCGTTTTGGCCGAAGGCGACAGCAGGTTGATCCTGATGTCGTATTTCGCGCCTTCGAGATGCAGCGCGTTCATGAAGCCGATCATCGCCGCCTTGGCCGCGCCGTAGTTCGCCTGGCCGAAAATGCCGTGCAGGCCGGAGGGCGAGGACGTGCAGACGACGCGGCCGTAATTCTGCTGGCGCATGATCTCCCAGACCGCCTTGGTGCAGATCGCCGTTCCCATGAGATGCACGTCGATCACCGCGCGGAAGTCGGCGAGGTCCATCTTGGCGAAAGTCTTGTCGCGCAGGATGCCGGCGTTGTTGACGAGGATGTCGATCCGGCCCCACTGCTTCATCGCCGCCTCGACCATGGCGGCGACCTCGTCGGGCTTCGTCACATTGGCGCCGTCGGCGATCGCCTCGCCGCCGGCCTTGCGGATCTCCTCGACGACGGACTGCGCCGCCGTCAACGAAGCCCCTGCGCCGTCGCGGGCCGCGCCGAGATCGTTGACGACGACCTTCGCCCCGCGCGCGGCGAGGGCGAGCGCATGGCTGCGCCCGAGTCCGGCGCCGGCGCCCGTGACGATCGCGACTTTCCCGTCGAAGCGTATGTCGGCCATGGCGTTCTTCGTCTCCTTCAGTCCTGATGACGCACGGCGATTTCGGTCTTCACCGAATTGGCGATGAAGCAGTTCTCATGGGCGTCATGATGCATTCGCCTCAAGGTCTCGGGATCGGGCGCGGCGCCCGGCGCGAAGGCGATGCGGGGCGCGAGCTCCACCCGCGCGATCGCGAGCCGGCCGGCCTCGTTCTTCTCCATATGGCCGACGGCGCGGTCTTCGTATGAATCGACGACGAATCGCTTCTTCGCGGCGATGGCGAGAAACGTGAGCATGTGGCAGCTTGCGATCGCCGCGACGAAGGCTTCCTCCGGATCGACGCGCTCGGGCTCGCCGCGATAGGCGGGCGCGGCCGAGGCCGGCACCGCGACCCCGCCGTCGAAACGCCATTCGTGGGCGCGATTATATGCTTCGTAGGCGAAGCTTTCGCTCCGCCGGCGCCAGACGATTTCCGCGACGTGTTCGGACATGACGCGCCTCCGGGTCAGCCCGTCGCCTGCATGGTCAGCCATTCGGCGACGAGGGCGGGCTTTTCCTCTCCTTCGATCTCGACCTTGACGGCGTATTTGAACGCCCACTGGCCGGGCGTCCGCTCGTCGGCCGACATCAGCGTGAAACGGCCGCGCACGCGCTTGCCTGCGCGCACCGGCGCGGCGAAGCGCACCTTGTCGAAGCCGTAATTGACGCCCATCCTGATTCCCTCGAGCACCAGCACCGAGCCGGACGCCATGCGCGACAGAAGCGAGAGCGTGAGAAAGCCGTGGGCGATGGTTCCGCCGAAGGGCGTGGCTTTCGCCGCCTCGGGATCGACATGGATGAACTGGCGGTCTTCGGTGACCTCGGCGAACGCGTCGATCCGTTCCTGATCGACGACGATCCAGTCCGAGACGCCGACCTCCTCGCCGATATGGCTTTTCACGTCCGACGGCTTGACGGTTTTCACCTGCGGCTCCCTCTTGTCGCCGCAATCCCCCGGCGGGAGAGCTTCGCGGCGCGCGAAACGGTCGGTCCGTTCACGGTCTAATATCCGCGCAGGCGCGCGATGCGGTCGGCGTGGAAGGCGGGATCGCCGAACATCTCCTGCGCGACGCGGATGCGCTTCATGTAAAGGCCGATGTCGTGCTCGTCGGTCATGCCGATTCCGCCATGCATCTGGATCGCCTCCTGGCTTGCGAGTCTGGCGACCGCGCCGGCCTTCGCCTTGGCCAGCGAGCAGAAAGCGCCGGCCGCCTCGAAGCTTTCGTCGAGGACCTGCAGCGCCTTGAGCGCCGCCGATCTCGCCAGCTCCAGCTCGCAGTAAAGATGCGCGGCGCGGTGCTGCAGCGCCTGGAAGGCGCCGATGGGCCGGCCGAACTGCGTGCGCTCCTTGAGATAGCCGACGGTCATCTCGAAGGCGCGCTGGGCCGAGCCCGACATTTCCGCGGCGAGGCCGGCGCGCCCGGCGTTGAGGACCCCTTCGAGCGCCCGCCAGCCGCCGTCGATCTCGCCGACGACGTCGTCGCCGGTCGCCTCCACGCCGTCGAAGCGGACGCGCGCGGCGTTGCGGCTGTCGACCATGATCGTGCGCTCGCGCGCGACCCCCTTCGCCTGCGCGTCGACGAGAAACAGCGTGATCCCCGCCTCCTCGCCCGGCGCGCCGGCGGTGCGCGCCGCGACGATGAGCTTGTCCGCGACATGCCCGTCGGCGACGAAGGTCTTCTCGCCGGAAAGCCGGAAGGCGTTGCCGGACTTCTCCGCCCGAAGCGCGGTCTTCGCGGGCGCGTGCTTGTTCTTCTCATCGACGGCGAGCGCCATGACGAGATCGCCGGCCGCGATCTTCGGCAGATATTCCTGCCTGTGCGCCTCGCAGGCGTATTTCTTCAGCGCCGTCGCCGCGAGAATGGAGGTCGACAGAAACGGCGAAGCCGTCAGCGTGCGGCCCATTTCCTCGGCGAGGACGCCGGCGCCGGCGAAGCCGAAATCCGACCCGCCGAACGCCTCCTCGACAAGGACGCCGGCCCAGCCCATCTCGGCCATCTCCTTCCACAGATCGCGGGAGAAGCCGACCTCGTCGCGCGCGTCGCGCAGCTTCCTGAGCGCCGAGACCGGCGCTTTCGCTTCAAGAAAGCCGCGCGCCGCGTCGCGCAGCATTTCCTGTTCTTCCGTAAGGACGAGGGGCATCAACGCTTCCTTTCCGTCAGCCTCTCACGCATCCGGCAGCTCCAGTATCCGCTTGGCGATGATGTTGAGCTGCACTTCCGACGTGCCGCCCTCGATGGAGTTCGCCTTGGTGCGCAGCCATGACCGGGCGAGCTTTCCGTCCTCGGAACGTTCGCCCTCCCATTCGAGGCCGTCCGACCCGGCCGCGTCCATCATCAGCTCGTAGCGGCGCTTGTTGAACTCGGTGCCGTAATATTTGAGCATCGAGGACTTCGCCCCCATGCCCTTGCCGGCCTTGGCCTCGTCCTTGAGCCGCTCCATGGTGAGGAGGAACGCCCAGCCGTCGATCTCCGCCTCCGCGATCCGGCCGCGCAGGATGGGATCGGCGAGCCGGCCGGTCTCGTCGACGCCGACCAGCCGCGCCGCGACCTCGCCGGGGCTGGCCGCCCCGCCGATGGCGCCGCTGCCGCCCGCGCCGATCATCTCGCGCTCATGGGTGAGCAGATATTTCGCGACGTCCCAGCCGCGGTTTAGCTCTCCCACGACGGCGGAAACGCCCGGCGCGTGCTCCTTCGGGACCTTCACGTCGTCGAAGAAGGTCTCGCAGAAGGGCGACTTGCCGGAAATGAGCCGGATCGGCCTGGTCGTGACGCCCGGCGATTCCATGTCGATGAGGATGAAGCTGATGCCGAGATGCTTCGGCGCCTCTCTGTCGGTCCGCACCAGGACGAAAATCCAGTCGCTTTCGTCCGCATAGGACGTCCAGATCTTCTGCCCGTTGACGAGCCAGTGATCGCCCCTGTCCTCGCACCGGCACTGAAGCGAGGCGAGATCGGAGCCGGCGTTCGGCTCGGAATAGCCCTGGCACCAGCGGATCTCCCCGCGCGCGATCGGCGGCAGGAAATGCGCCTTCTGCTCGTGCGCGCCGTACTCCAGCAGCGCCGGGCCGAGCATCCAGATGCCGAAGCTTTCCAGCGGCGAGCGCGCCTTGATCCGGCGCATCTCCTCTTTGAGGATTTTCGCCTCCTCCTTAGAAAGCCCGCCGCCGCCATATTCCTTCGGCCAGGTCGGCACGGTCCAGCCGCGCGCCGCCATCCGTTCGAGCCAGATCTTCTGGGCTTCCGACTGGAACTTCCAGCGCTTGCCGCCCCAGCAGATGTCCTCCTCGCCGCGCATGGGCTTGCGCATGTCCGGCGGGCAGTTCTCTTCGAGCCAGGCGCGCGTCTCGGCGCGGAATTTTTCAAGATCGGCCATAAGCGCCTCTTCGAAACCTCGTCGAAAGAACTGTCAGCGCGGCGCGGCGGACGCAAGCGCCTGGCGCAGTTCCCGCCCTCACGCCTTCAGCGCCGGCGGATGCTGAAGCGCGATCGCGCGCACGAGGCGCTTGTCGAACTTCTCCGTGCCGAGCCGCGGCAGCGGCTGCGGCGACAGCCAGATGCGCTCGGGAACCTTGAAGCCCGCGAGCCGCTCGGCCATGAAATCGCGCAAGGCCGCGGGGTCGAGCGCGCGCCCGTTTTTCGGGTAGACCGCGAGACCGACGCGCTCGCCGAGCGTCTCGTCGGGCACGGAGAAGACCGCGGCCTCGGCGACGTCGGGATGCTCATAAGCGCGCCCCTCGACCTCGAGACAGGAGATGTTCTCCCCGCCGCGGATGATGAGATCCTTGATGCGGTCGACGATGTAGACGAAGCCCTCTTCGTCCATGCGGCCGAGATCGCCGGTGCGGAACCAGCCGTCGGGCGTGATCGCCCGCTCGGTCTCTTCGGGCAGATTGAGATAGCCGCGGAAGTTGGCCGCGCTTCTGATCCACACCTCGCCCGTCTCGCCTGTCCCGGCTTCGCCCGCCTCGGTCATGATCTTGACGTCGGTGAGCGGGGGCAGCGGGCGGCCCGTGGAATCGGGCCGCTTGCGGTAATCGTCGAGCGAGATGACGCAGCCCGCCGCATTCGTCTCCGTCAATCCGTAGCCGGACGATGGGTTGGCGTTCGGAAACTTCTCCTTCAGCAGGCGGACATGTTCAGGCGGGCGCTTTGCGCCGCCCGAGCCGATGTCGACCAGGCTGGGCATGGGCGTATCGCCGGCCGCCTCCACAAGCTCGTAAGACTGGCTCGGCACGCCGATGAAGTTCGTAAGCTGATGTTCGTTGATGAGCTCGACGGCCCGTTTCGGGTCCCATTTGCGCATCATCGCCACGCGCCGCCCGATCAGCCAGGACAGCATGAATATCGAGTGCGAGCCCGTCACGTGAAACAGCGGAATGCCGAGCAGCACGCCCGGATTGTCGCCGAGCGGGCTTATGCCGTCGCGCGCCTCCTTGATGGCGGCGGCGAGCAGCGCCCAGGACATCAGGGTCGAGATCGCGCCGCGATGGGTCAGGATCGCGCCCTTCGCCCGGCCGGTCGAGCCCGAGGTGTAGACGATGCAGAAATCGTCGTCGGGCTCGATGTCGGCCTGGGGCGGGGCCGTATTTTCGCTGGCCGCGAGCAGGGCCTCGTATTCGTAATCCGCGCCCTCGGCGCCGCCGCGCGCGAGGATGAGCGTCAGGCCGAGCTCGTCCTTGAACGGACGGATATAGTCGAGCCGCCGGTCGTCGGCGATGACGATCTTCGCCTCGCTGTCCTCGAGCCCGAAGCGCAGCTCGTCGCCCTTCCACCAGGCGTTGAGCGGCACGACGACGGCGCCGAGAGAGATGACCGCCATATAGGCCGCGCACCATTCGGGATAGTTGCGCATGGCGAGCGCCACGCGGTCGCCCTGCTTCACGCCCAGCTCCGCGCGCAGCGCGTGCGCGAGGCGGCAGGCCCGCCGCCACAGCTCGGCGTGGCTCACCCGCTCGTCTTCGTAGAGGAGAAAGTCCTTCTCGCCATATTGCAGGCCGAACAGGAACAGGCCGACGAGGCTCGGCGGGGCGTTCTTGAAGACCCGATAGACGACGCCTCTGATCTCCGCCTCGCCCACCGCGAACATCGGCTCTTCCGCGACCAGACGCGCGAGCGCGGCCTGAACGCGCGCCGGATCGGCGAGCGGCTGTTCTTCGGCCATCAAAACGACTCCCTCTCCATCATCGGCGCAAGGTTGTAGCCGAGCGCGCCCGGACGGAAAACCAGCGGGCGCAGCCGCCGTCCTACTCCGGCCGCTCGGCGCGCGGGCGGGCGAGGACGCCGGCCGCCAGACGCGCAAGCCGGCGCTCGACGCCCGCCGGGCGGCCTTCGAGCGCCCACAGCCCCGCCATCGCGGCGACGAAGACGCCCGCGCCCGCGGCGACGTCCGCAGCAAGGCGCGCCGCAACCGGCGCGCCGGCGAGCGCGTCGAGATGCGGGCGCAGCACGAGGAAATACGCCGCCATGGCCGCCGCCGCGATCAGGCTGCGCCGCGCGCGCGCAAGCGGCTCCCACAAGGGCCGGCCCGAAGCGCGCGCGTAAAGCCGCAGGTTCAGCGCCACATAAAGCGCGCCGCAGCCGGCCGCGGCCGCAAGCGCGCCCGCCAGCCCGTGGGCGAGCGCCGCCCAGATGAAAATCGGGGTGCGGATGAGAAAGAACGCCGCCTCGCGCGCGAAGACGAACCGCGCAAGGCCCAGCGCCATCGCGTAATATTGCGCGGCGGCCAGCAGGGTCTGCAGGCCGAGCACGGGCGCGAGCCACGCCACCACCGGGGCGGCGGCGAGCCATTTCTCGCCGAGCAGGAGCGCGATGGCGTCGCGCGCGACGAAGGCGAGTCCCAGCGAGGCCGGCAGCGCGATCGCGCCCATCGCCTCGACGCTCGCCAGAAACGCCTCGCGCATCCGCTCGCGCGCGCCCTGAAGGGCGGACAGCCCCGGATAGACCGCGCGGGCGAGCGGCTGGGCGAGCTCGCGCGTCGTCAGATCGGCGAGCTGCAGCCCGTAGTAATAGGTCCCCGCGCCGGTCGCGCCGAGCAGGCGCGCCAGAATGAAGGAGTCGATCTTGTTGTTGAGCGCGGCGAAGAAGCTCACGCCCGCCAGCCAGCCGGAAAAGCCGGCGACCCGCCGCCAGGCGGCGAAGGACGGACGCGGGCGATAAGGCCGCAGCGCGTAGGACAGGACGAGCTGCACGCCCGCTCCGGCGACGAGCCCGGCGATGATCGCCCAGTAATTGCGCCACGCGAGCGCGACGAGAATCGCCGTCGCCGCGCTCGCGAGCTTGGCCGCGACCTGCCAGGCGAAATCGCGCGAAAAGTCGATGGCGCGCTCGAACTCGAAAAAGCGCGGATTGTTGAAGCCCGACAGAAGCGGGCAGAGGCTCGCCCCGAGGAGCGCCCAGCCGTAACGGGGATCGCCGTAAAACGCCGCGGCGAGCGGCGCGCCGGCCGCGAGCAGGAGCGCGACCAGCCCCCCGCGCAGCGCCGAAAGCGTGAACAGCGTGTCGAGCTCGCCCCGGCCCGCGTCGCGAAAGCGCACCACCGCCTGCGCCGCGCCGAAGTCGGAGACGTTCTGGAGAAGCTGCATCGCGGTCACGCTCACCGCGATGATTCCGAACGCTTCGGGCGCCAGCAGGCGCGCCACGATGATGGCGCTCGCGAAGCCGAGCCCGCCCATGACGAGCCGCGCGGCGAGAATCCAGCCCGCCCCGCGCGCGACGCGCCCGCCGAGATCCGCCGCCGCCCGCTCCGGTCCGCTGCGCTCCATCCGCCGCCTCGCCGCCGCATGATGACGGCGCCTCTTGCGAGGCCCTTACACCGATCCGCCCGCGATCCCTACGGCCGCGCGCCCTCTTGCGCCGGAGAAGTCCGCGGCTATGGTGCGCGCCCGTTCCCAGCGAGCCCAGAGCCTCATGCCGCACGCCTCCGCCCTCGTCACCGTGATGATCAACGCCGCGCGCAAGGCCGCCCGCGGGCTGCGCCGCGACTTCGGCGAGGTCGAGGCGCTGCAGGTCTCGCGCAAGGGGGCGGCCGATTTCGTCTCCGCCGCCGATCTGCGCGCCGAGCAGGTCCTGTTCGAGGAGCTCGCCCGCGCCCGGCCGAAATACGGCTTCGTGATGGAGGAGAAGGGCGAGATCGAAGGGGCCGACAACTCCAACCGCTGGGTGGTCGATCCCCTCGACGGCACCACCAACTTCCTGCACGGACTTGCGCATTTCGCCATCTCCATCGCGCTCGAACGCGACCGCCAGCCCTATGCCGGGGTCATCTACAATCCGGCGACGGACGAGCTTTACTGGGCCGAAAAGGGCGAAGGCGCCTGGCTCAACGATCGCCGGCTCAGGGTCTCGGCGCGCGGCGCGCTGGACGAGGCGCTGTTCGCCACGGGCCTGCCGTTCAAGGGCCGGCCCGGGCGCGCCGAAGCGCTCGCCGAGGTCGACCGCGTGCTCGAAAAGACCGCCGGCGTGCGCCGCTTCGGCTCGGCCGCGCTCGATCTCGCCTTCGTCGCGGCCGGCCGCTACGACGCCTATTGGGAGCGCGGGCTCAACAACTGGGACGTGGCCGCAGGCGTCGTGCTGGTGCGCGAGGCGGGCGGGATCGTCACCGAGATCGACGGCGGGCCGCGCCCGGCGCTGGCGGGCTCCATCCTCGCGGCGAACGCCGAAATCTACGACAAGGCCAAGGCGCTCATCGCCGGCGCGTGAGCGCGCCCCGCGCGCGGGCGCCCGGCCTGAAACCGCGCGAAACGCCGACGGCGCGAGTCGACTCGAGTCGATAGCGCCACGGGGTTCGGCCCGATTTCGAACGATTCGGATCGCGCCGTTTCGCGCGATCGCGCCCGCGACGGTTGCGCGCGCCGGCGCCGGCCGGGGCGCTTGGCGACGGGGCGCATGAACGCCGGAAACGGATTCGACGCGGGCCATAGCGGCCTCCTTCCTCAACGGTCGGAGGCCAGCTTAAAGCCGGCGCGAAAGGCGGGGATAACTCGTGAACAGTTATCCCCCTTTGATGAAAAAGCGCTTTTATTTCAGCGTCTTGCCTTTTCGCCTGACAGGCGAAAAGGCGCGTTTTCCGGCCCTCGCGGAAAATTTTTCCGGCCCCTTCCGGGGGTGTCGGCGAGACGCGCGCGGCCCTCACACGCAGTCGAAATGCCGGTAGCGCCAGCGCACCGAGTTGGGGTCGATCGTCTCGTCCACATATTGCGCGCGCAGGCCGTAGGCCTCGCAATGGGTCTGGGCGACGGCGAACAGCTCGTCCGGGTCGTAGTCGTAAGGATTATAAGGGACCGTGATCGAGCGCTGCGCGCCCCAGGGCGTCTCCGGCCGGCTCGCGCAGCCCGCCAGCGCCAGCGCGGCGACGACCAGCCCGATCCCCGGCAGTCTTGCTCTTGCGCTCATCGCCAACCTCCTCCCGCCCACGAAGGCGAGAAGGAAGCCTATCAGGCCGCGCGCCGCGAACAAAGACCGCGGCGCGCGCCGCGCCCGCCCGACGCGAACGGGCGCGGCCGAACGCAGGCGAAAGGCGAAAGACGGCCGGTTACGCGGCGTCCTGGGCCTTGAGGGTCTGCGCGTCGCCGCCGGTTTTGGAGATCCGGATCTTGCGCGGCTTCATGGCTTCGGGAACCTCGCGCCGGAGCTCGATGTTGAGAAGCCCGTTCTCCAGCGACGCGCCGGTCACCTGGACGTGCTCGGCGAGCTGGAAGCGCCGCTCGAAGGACCGCCCGGCGATGCCCTGATGCAGATAGGTGCGGCCGTCGTCCTTCTCCGGACGCTTGCCGGTCACGATCAGCGTGTTTTCATGGGCGACGATGTCGAGATCGTCCTCGGAGAAGCCCGCCACCGCGATGGTGATGCGGTAGTCGTTCTCGTCGAGCCGCTCGATATTGTAGGGCGGATAGCCGCTGGTATCGACCTTGCCGATGGTGTCGAGCAGGTCGAAAATCCGGTCGAAGCCCACCGCGTTGCGGTAAAGGGGCGTGAGATCGTAGCTGCGCATGAGTGTCCTCCTTCAAGAAGCAAGGGATCGCGCCGCCGCCGCCGATGGCCGACGCCGCCGCGGCCGGAGCCGTCAAGGCCTCCGGCGTCTCTTGAGATAGGCGCCCGGCGCGGCCGTTCAAGCTGCCGGTTCGGCCCCGCCGGCGGGGGCGTCGCATCGCTTCGGCTTCAGGTCCCCTTGGCCGGCGCGCTGGACCGGGCGCCGATGCGTGCTAGGAAGAAGCGAACGACGAACAAGAAACGCCCAAGAGGGAGTTCTCCATGCGGAAGCTGACGATTTTCGCGCTGGCGGCGGGCTTCGCCGCGCTCGCTGCCTGCGGCCGGGAGCAGGACGCCCCGGAGGCTGGCGAAGCCCCGGCGCCCGAGGCGCTCGCGCCGAAGGCCGTCCTCGACGCGGTCATCGACAGCGCCCATCGCAGCGAAGAAGAGCGCGCCCGCGACCGATACCGCCATCCCCGCGAGACGCTTCTGTTCTTCGGCGCCGAGCCCGACATGACCATCGTCGAAATCTGGCCGGGCGGGGGGTGGTACGCCAACGTCATCGCGCCGTTTCTGGCGCAGGGCGGCGGGGTCTATTACGCCGCCCATCTCGACCCGGCCGCGAGCGCGCGCGCCGGCGCGCTCGTCGCCGCGTTCAGGGAAAAGCTCCAGGGCGACCCGGCGCTTTACGGGACGGTGCATGTCACGGCGCTGAGCGATCCCGAGATCGCCCCGCCGGAAAGCGCCGACATGGTCCTGACCTTCCGCAACGTGCACAACTGGCTGAACAACGGGACGGCGCAGGAGAATTTTCACAAGTTCTATGCCGCGCTGAAGCCCGGCGGCGTGCTCGGCGTCGTCGAGCATCGCGCGCCGGAGGACGCGCCGGCCGATTTCGAAGGATCGTCCGGCTACGTCAAGGAGTCGACCGTGATCGCGCTGGCCGAAGCGGCCGGCTTCGCATTCGAAGCCGCGTCCGAGATCAACGCCAATCCCGCCGACACGAAGGATCATCCCTTCGGGGTATGGACCCTGCCGCCGACGCGGCGCACATCCGCCGTACGCGGAACCGAGGATCCGGATTTCGACCGGACGAAATACGACGCCATCGGCGAAAGCGACCGCATGACGCTGAAGTTCCGCAAGCCGCTGGGCGCCGACGGCGCGCTTCTGGAATAGGCCCGATGGCCGAGGCCGCGCCCGACCCCCTTCTCGCCGCCGCGCGCAAGGCTTTTTCAAAGCCCTTCGCCGGCGTGATCCGGCTCGAACCGGCGGACGCGGCGCCCTTCTGGGCGGACGGGCGCGGCGCGGCCGCGCGGATCGTGACGGAGGACCCGGGCGCGGGCGAAGGCGAAAGCGGGGGCGGGGGCCTGTGCGTCTGGCGCGCCTCGCGCGACACCCTGCAACGCATCTTCGAAGGCGACAGGCTTCTGGCCAGCGCCTATGTCTCGGGCGAGATCGCCATCGCCGGCGACATGAGCGTCATGGCCCGGCTGCAGATGGAGCGCGGAACATAGCCGAATTCATCCGTATAGACAGCAATCCCGTCCCGCCGGGCGGGGAAGCCTTCGACTTTCGCGGCGCGGACGGCGGGCGCCTGCGCGCGGCCGCGTTCCCGCCGGACGCGGCGGCGGGGCGAGCCCCGAAGGGCTGCATCGTTCTTCTCGGCGGGCGCTCGGAATTCATCGAGAAATATTTCGAGGTCGTGCGCGACCTGCAGACGCGAGGCTTCGCCGTCGCGACTTTCGACTGGCGCGGCCAGGGCCTGTCGGAGCGGCTGCTGCCGGTCAGGGAGAAAGGACACATCCTCGATTTCGGCGTCTACCGCGCCGATCTTCGTCTGTTTACGGAGGAGATCGCCAGGAAGCGCTTCGGCGGGCCTTACGTCCTTCTTACGCATTCGATGGGCGGGACGCCCGCGCTGCAGCTTCTCGCCGACGGCTATGACGCCTTCGCGGCGGCGGTTCTGTGCGCGCCGATGACGCGGCTGTTCCGCAATCCCTTCAAGCGCGCCTTCGCCGGCGCGCTCGCCCGCGCGGCCTGCGGGCTCGGCGCGGCGCGCCAGCCCGTGCTCGCCGTCAAGGAGCATTCGCTGCAGTTCGAAGGCAACGCCCTCACCTCGGACCGGGCGCGGCACGACCGCTTCCGCCTGCTGCAGGAGGCCGCGCCGAACGCGATCATCCGCGAACCGACCTACGGCTGGCTCAAGGCGGCGAGCGAGGCGATGGCGGACCTGCACCGGCCGGACCGCTTCGCGCGGCTGAAGACGCCCGTGCTGATCGTCTCGGCCGAACGGGACGCGCTGGTCGATTCGACCGATCACCCTGTTCTCGCCGCGCGCAGCCCGCTGATCGAGCATGCGCTGATCAAGGGCGCGCTGCATGAGATCCTGATGGAGCGGGACGAATTCCGCCGCGCCTTCTGGGCGGCGTTCGACGCCTTCGTCGAACCGCGGATCGTTCCGGCCGGCGGCCGGCTGGCCGCCGAGGCCTGAGCGGGGCTTATCGCCCGTCCGTCTTTCCGCCGACGGGCTCGCCCCATACCGCGTCGTCTTCGTATTCCTGCTTGTCGGCGGGCGGCGAGACCGGCGCGGCCTGAACCGGAGCCAGATTCGCAGGCGCGTCGCGATTGGCGAGCGTCCAGACCGCGCCCTGCAGAACCGCGGAGCGCGGATTATAGGCCCGCTCGCGATAGATGATGTCGGCGGGCGAGACCGCGGCGTTGTAATAGGCCTCGTTCCAGGCGTGACGCGCCTTCAGGATCGCGCCTTCGAGCGAGACCCCGCCATAGAGCCCGCGCGCGCGGGAGAAAGCGAGAATGTCCGTGGTCTGCGCTTTCGCGCCGGCGCCGATGGGGCCGGCCGCGATGGACACGTCCGCGCCAAGCTTCACCGTGGTCGACAGGAGATGCTCCATGCCGCGCTGGGTCATGACGAGCAGCACGGTCTCGGAATTTTCGAGCCCGGCCTGAAACCCGAAGGAGAAAGCCCCGATGGTGAAGAAGGTCGGCTGCGACCAGGAGCCGTCCTCGTTGCGGGCGATCATCACGGCGTTGCCGCCGGCGCCGCCGAAGATGAATCCGCCGCGCCAGGAGCTGGGTATGATCACCATCGCCTTGGCGTCGTCGGCGAGCGACCACATCGGCTCGAAGGCGCTGTCCTCGCTGAAATAGGCGACCGTTTCGGCCGCCCTGGCGACGAGCTCCTCGGCCTTTTCGCGCTTGGTCTCGGCGCGCGCAGGCGCGGCGGCGAGAAGCGCGGCGAGACCGGCGAGGACCGTCGCGCGCATGATCCGGATAAGCATATGAGCCTCCTTTGCGCTGCCGGGCCGCCGGGCGCGCCTTGCGGGGCGCTGCGACGACGGCCGGGCTTAAGTAAGATCCTATCCCTGCGCCGCTCCCCTGCCCGCGAAAAGCGGCGAGGACGGGGCGGCCGTCATGAAATCTTGGAGAGGTTCGCCCCCCGCGTCGAGCCCGGCGGGACCGTTTTGCGATCAAAACGCGCCGGGGCGGCTTGCCGCCCGCCGTCTTGACATTTCGCGCCTGCGCGCTGAAGCATCTGGCCCCGCGCGGGTGTAGCTCAATGGCAGAGCAGAAGCTTCCCAAGCTTAAGACGAGGGTTCGATTCCCTTCACCCGCTCCAAGATTCTCCTGAAGCGGGCGTCCGCGTTCTCGCATTAGTACGGAAGCAAGGCCGCCTTCGGCGCGGGCGGCGCCTCAGTCCTGCGTCGGCTGATCGGCGCCGTCGCGCGCCGCGGGTTCGTCGACTGCCGGCGCGGCCTCGCCGGATTCGGCCGCGGGCGCTGTCTCGCCCGGCGCGGCTTCCCCGTCGCCGGCGGCGCCCTCGGGCGCCTGGCCTTCCGGCGCGACTTCGCCGGATTCTTCCGTCGTCGCCGCATCTCCGGGAGCAGCCTCGCCGGCGGCCGCTTCCTCCGGCGCCGCCTCGGCGGCGCGCGCCGGCGGCTCGGGGAAGGGGACCGGATCGTCCGAGAGGGTCGCGAGATAGGCGAGAATGTCCGCCCGCTGATCGGCGCGCGGGAAGCGCTGCACCATCGCGGTGCCGGGCAGGAAGGCCTGCGAATTTTCGATCAGCTTGTCGAGGCGCTCATAGGTCCACTCTCCGCCGAGCGCCTTCATCGCCGGCGTGTAGGAAAAGCCCTCGACGGACGCGACCGGCCGGCCGACCACGTCCCACAGATTGGGCCCTTGCAGATTCGCCCCGCCGCGCTCGAAGGTGTGGCAGGACTTGCACAGCGCCGCGCGCCGCTCGCCGGCGGCCGGGTTGGCCTCGGCCAGCAGCTCGGCGAGGGTGACCTCGGGCGCTTCCTCGCCGGCGGCGGGCGCCCCGAATTCGATCTCGACCGGATAGGCGAGCTTCATCTCGCCGCCATGGCCGCCGCCGTGCCCGCCGCCGAACAGCGCGTTGGTCAGCTGCGGCAGGCCGAAAATCAGCAGCAGCGCCGTCAGGCCGGCGGCGGCGTATTTGTTGAAGCGCAAGGGATCTTTCATGGAAGGGCCCCGATCTCGCAGGCGGCGCGGAATTGGCCGGGGTTCTATCGGGCTTCCGCCGGCCGCGCAACGACCGCGGCCCGGCGCGGGGCGCGGCCTTTGATCGCGGCGGAAGCCGGCGCCGACAAGGCGCTTGCAATCTTCCGCCTTCAACGGTCAAAGGCTGATCCGCACGCCGCAAGAAAGGCCCCGTCGATGACCGCCGCGCAGGACAGACCGAAGATCGCGTTCCAGGGCGAGCCCGGCGCCTATTCGGAGCTCGCCTGCGTCGTCTTCGCGCCCGACCACGAGCCGGTCGCCTGCGCGACCTTCGAGGACGCCCTCGGCGCGGTCGCCGCCGGGCGGGCCGCGCGGGCGATGCTGCCCATCGAGAACTCGCTCGCCGGCCGGGTCGCGGACATCCACCATCTGCTGCCGGATGCGGGCCTTCATATCGTCGCCGAGCACTTCCTGCCGATCCGCCACCAGCTTCTCGGCCGAAAGGGGGCGCGCCTCGAAGACATCAGGGTCGTGCGCAGCCATGCGATGGCGCTCGGCCAGTGCCGGGGGATCATCAAGGCGCTGGGCGCGCGGCCCGAAATGGCCGGCGACACGGCCGGCGCGGCGCGCCGGCTCGCCGAGCGCGGCGGGCCGGACGAAGCGGTGATCGCCTCGCGCCGGGCGGCGGAGATCTACGGGCTCGACATCCTGCGCGCCGACGTGGAGGACGCCGGGCACAACACCACGCGCTTCCTGCAGATGGCGCGCGCCCCGCTCGACCCCGACCCGGATGACGGGCCGATCGTGACCACCTTCGTCTTCCAGGTGCGCAACATTCCGGCCGCGCTCTACAAGGCGCTCGGCGGCTTCGCCACCAACGGCGTCAACATGACCAAGCTCGAAAGCTATCAGCTCGACGGAACCTTCTCGGCGACCATGTTCTACGCCGACATCGAAGGCCACCCGCAGCACCCGCCGGTGCGCCGCGCGCTGGAGGAGCTGGGCTTCTTCTCCACCTCGCTCAAGATCCTCGGCGTCTACAAGGCCGCCCGGGCGCGATAGCGCGTAGTCCGTAGCGCCAGATGGAACGCAGGGCGGCGCGCGCTGCGACTACGAACTAAGCCCTACGGACTACAAACTCTCAGCCCACCGCTCGATCAGCCGCCGCGCGATGGTGAAGCGCGGCGGCAGGCGCGCGTCCTCGCGGCGTTCGCCGGCCAGCAGCGCGCGAATCTCGTCCCGCGTCAGCCAGCGCGCCTCCTCGATCTCGCGTCTGTCAAGCGTCAAAGACCGGTCCGCGGCGGTCGCGATGAAGCCCATCATCAGCGAGGAGGGAAACGGCCAGGGCTGGGAGAACTGATAACGCACGTCCGTCAGGGTCACGCCCGCCTCCTCCTTCAGCTCGCGCGCGGCGCAGGCTTCGGGCGTCTCGGCGGCCTCCACGAAGCCGGCGAGCGCCGACAGAAAGCCCGGCGGGAAATGCGGGGACCGCCCCAGCAGGCAGGCGTCCCCATGCGCGGCGAGGACGATCGCCACCGGGTCGGAGCGCGGGAAGTGCTCGGCGCCGCAGGACGCGCACCGACGTTTCGCCCCGCCGTCGGCCATGTCGGTCGGCGCGCCGCAGACCGCGCAGAAGCGATGCCGGCGATGCCAGTCGAGCAGCCAGCGCGCCTGGCCGGCGACGGCGAGGGCGTCGTCGCTGAAAAAGCCGGCGGCCTCGCGCAGGGGCGCATAGCGCCCGATCCCGGCGAACGGCGCGGATTCGGGCGAAGGCGCGGCCGAGGCGTCGAGCGCGAAATGCGCCCGCCCCCTGGCGACGCCCAGAAAGACGACCGGCGCGTCGGCGGGAAATTCGGCGCGCGCCGCCGTCGCCAGCCAGACCGGCGCGTCGCCCGAGACCAGCGGGTCGCCTTTGTAAAGCGGCAGAAGAAGGCTTTCGGGATCGGCGAGGCGCGCAGCGATCCAGTCCGGGTCGGCGCGCGCGTCCGAGCAGCGATCGAGCGGCTCGGCGGCGAAGAGGCAGAGCGAGGGGGCGGGCATGTGCGAGGTCGCAGGTTGCAGGTTGCGGCGAGCAGGCGGTCCAAGCCGGATCTCAACCTGCAACCTGCAACCCGCGACCTGCAACCTGCAACCTCCCGTCGCATCTCTTGCAATCGCGGCCGCGCGCGCCGATATTCCGCCGCGGAAGGCTGGCGGACGAGCCTCTCGCCAACCCGGTCAGGTCCGGAAGGAAGCAGCCGTAACGAGTTTCGGCCCGGGTCGTTTCAGCCTTCCGCCTCCCCCTTTGATTTTTCCACAGCGCCGTTCCGGACGCGCCGGCGGCTTTCGCCTGCGCCGGCGAATCCCCATAATGCCCGCCGAGGACAGGCGACGATGACCGACATTCCCGAAGGCCAGGACGACGCGGCCGCCCCCGGATCGGGATCCGGGGCAGGCTATCAGGTGCTCGCACGCAAATACCGGCCGCAGACCTTCGACGACCTGATCGGCCACGAGGCGATGGTGCGCGCCCTGCGCAACGCTTTCGCGTCGGGCCGGATCGCCCATGCCTATATCCTCACCGGCGTGCGCGGGGTCGGCAAGACCACGACGGCGCGCATTCTCGCCCGCGCGCTCAACTATGCCGGCCCGAACGGAGAGGACGCCGGCCCAACCATAGACATGCCGGGCGAGGGCCTGCACTGCCGCGCCATCGCGGAAAGCCGGCATCCGGACGTGCTGGAGATGGACGCCGCCTCGCGCACCGGGGTCGGCGACATTCGCGAGCTCATCGAGGGCGTGCGCTACGCCCCGAGCGAGGCGCGCTACAAGGTCTACATCATCGACGAAGTGCACATGCTGTCGACGGCGGCGTTCAACGCGCTGCTCAAGACGCTCGAAGAGCCGCCGCCGCATGTGAAGTTCATCTTCGCGACCACCGAAATCCGCAAGGTGCCGGTGACGGTGCTCTCGCGCTGCCAGCGCTTCGACCTTCGGCGCGTCGAGCCGGAGACGCTCACGGACCATCTCGCGAAGGTCGCGGAGAAGGAAGGCGTCGCCATCGACCGGGAGAGCCTGTGGATGATCGCGCGCGCCGCGGAAGGCTCGGTCCGCGACGCGCTGTCGCTGCTCGACCAGGCGATCGTGCAGGGCGCGGCCGGCGAAGGCGGCGGGCCCGAGGCGATCCGCGCCATGCTCGGCCTCGCCGACCGCAGCCGCAGCTGGGAGCTGCTTCACGCCGCCCTGTCGGGCGCGGCCGGCGAGGCGCTCGGAATCTTCCGCGAGCAGTACGACGCCGGCGCCGACCCGGCGGTCATCCTGCGCGACCTTCTGGAGCTCGTCCATCTCGTCTCGCGCGTGAAGGCGGCCGGCCCCGAAGCGGCCGGGCACGGCGCGGCGGGCGAGGCCGACGCGGGCCGGGCGCGCGAGACGGCCGACCGGCTTTCCATGAACGCGCTCACCCGCGCCTGGTCGCTGCTGATGAAGGGCCTTTCCGAGACGCGCGAGGCGCCGGATCCGGCCGCGGCCGGCGAGATGGCGCTCATCCGCCTTTGCTACGCCGCAGACCTTCCGACCCCGGACGAGGCGCTCCGCATGCTGAAGGGAAGCGGCGAGCGGCGAGCGGCGGTCGGGAACCGAACCGCCTCCGCCGCGTCGATCGCCGATTCCCGATCGTCGATCCTCGAATCGGCTCCCGGCGGACGCGCGGCCGCCGCCGGGGGCGGCTTCGCCCGCGAGCCCCTCGCGGCGCGCGAGGACCCGCAGCCCGCGCCGGCGCCCCGGCGCGCGCCCGCTCCGCGCGGCGACGCGTCGGGTCCGCGCCTTTCCTCCTTCGAGGACGTGATCCGCCTCGCCGAAGCCAAGCGCGACGCGAAGCTGCGAATCGAGCTCGAAAGCTACGTGCACCTCATTTCCTTCGCGGAAGGACGGATCGCGATGCGGCTTCACGAGCGCGCGCCGGCCGATCTCGCCGGCCGGCTGACGCGCCGCCTCAAGGAATGGACCGGCGCCCATTGGGTGGCGACGGTCGATTCGAACGCCGAAGGCGCGCCGACGATCCGCGACGCGCGCTATGCGGAGGTCATGGCCCATCCCATGGTCAAGCGCGCGCTCGCGCTTTTTCCGGGCGCGGAGATTACGGCGATCAGGGACGTGGAGCCCGCGAGCGACGCAAGCGACATGGCGCCGCCCGACCCGGACGAGGATGATGAGCGATAGGCTGCGCGCAGGGTTGTTTTCTCCGCTCATCCAGGCGAAGGCCGAGAGGATCGAGCGGAATTTCCGGAGCGACGTTCAATGAAAGACTTCAGTGAGCTGATGAAACAGGCCCAGGGCCTGCAGGCGAAGATGCAGGACATCCAGGAGAAGATCGCCGCCATCGAGGTCGAAGGCGCCGCCGGCGGCGGCATGGTGAAGCTCACGCTTAACGGCAAGGGCTACGCCAGGGCCGCCTCTGTGGATCCTGCGCTTCTCAAGGAGGACGAGGCGGAGGTGCTCGAAGACCTCATCGTCGCCGCCCTTAACGACGCCAAGGCCCGGCTCGAAGAGCGCGTGCAGGAAGAAATGAAGGCGCTGACCGCCGGCCTGCCCCTGCCGCCGGGCATGAAGCTGCCGTTTTGAACCGGTCGCGGAGACGACGCGCATGGATGCGTACAGCGCCAGGCCGACGCCGGCGATCCTGCATGACGGCTCGGCTTGGCGACGCCTTCGCAAAGAAGATGTTACGGCGCTGACCGAGGCCGCCACGCGGAAGGCTTTTTATCGCGACGGCCTCACGGACGAGCAGATCGCCGAGAACCGGCGCGTCGTCGAGATCAGCGCGTCATGCTGCGAAGCCGCTGCGCGCAATGCGCATCAGCGCTTCTCGGCCGCCTTCGTCGGGGAGACTTTCGCCGGTTACATGATCGCCACGCGCCATGGGCCGGACGATCTGGAGCTCGACTGGCTGATGATCGCGCCTGCCTTTCATGGCTCGGGCGTCGCCGGAGCCCTGATGGCCGCCGGCCTCGACTGGCTCGGCGCAGACAGGCCTGTCTGGCTGAACGTCATCGCCTATAACCAGCGGGCGATTCACTTTTACAGAAAGTTCGGCTTCGAAATCGACCCCGAGGCGAAAGCCAGCAGACTCGTGCCGAATCTCATCATGCGCCGCCCGCCTGATGGGAGTTGATGAGCCTGAGCGAGCCGCCGTAGAGGCTGCAGGACTGACCACGGAAAGCTGACGATTATGCCGACAGGTAAAGGCCAGATCGGCCCCGAACTTCAGCGCCTCATCGACCTCCTGGCCAAGCTGCCGGGGCTGGGGCCGCGCTCGGCCAAGCGCGCCGCGCTCTATCTGCTCAAGAAGCGCGAGCCCGTCATGCGCCCGCTCGCCTACGCCCTCGCCGAGGCGGCGGACAAGGTCGCGGCCTGTTCGACCTGCGGCAACTGGGACTCGATCGACCCTTGCGCGATCTGCGCCGACGCCGAGCGCGACGGCTCGGTGATCTGCGTGGTGCAGGACGTCGGCGACCTGTGGGCGCTTGAGCGGGCCGGCGCCCATCGCGGGCTCTATCACGTGCTCGGCGGGCTTCTGTCGCCGCTCGACGGGGTGGGCCCGGACGATCTCAATATCGGCCGGCTCGTCGAGCGCGCGCGCGCCGAATCGGTGAAGGAGGTGGTGCTCGCCCTACCCGCCACGGTCGACGGTCAGAGCACGGCGCATTATCTCAGCGAGCATCTCGCCGGATGCGCCGTCGCGCTCACGCGCCTGTCGCAGGGCGTGCCCGTGGGCGGCGAGCTCGACTATCTCGACGAAGGCACGCTCGCCGCGGCGATGAAGACCCGCCGGCCCGCATGACCGGCGCGCGCCATCCCGCCCCGCGCGAAGAGCCCCCGCCGCTGACGGGTCTGTGGTATCTCGCCGCGCCCTCGCGCGATCTGCCGCGGGGCGCGATGCGCCGGCGCATCCTGTTCGGCGAACCTGTCGTCCTTGGACGGACGAAAGCCGGCGCTCCGTTCGCGCTGCGCGACGTATGCCCCCATCGCGGCGCGCCGCTCTCTTACGGACGGCTGCGCGAGACGGGCGGCGAGACGCTCGTCGAATGTCCCTATCACGGCTGGCGGTTCCGCGTCGCGGACGGCGCCTGCGCGGCGATTCCGGCGCTGTGCGGCGAAGACGGCGCGCCGGGAAAAATCCGGACGCGCGCCTTTCGCCTGCACGAAGAGAACGGCCTCGTCTGGCTTTACCGGGACGAGGAGGCGCGCGCGCCGCGCCAGAGCGCGCCGCCTGCGCCGGATTTCGGCCTCGATGCGCGCCTGCGCCCCCGCGTCGTCGCGCGCGCCGGCGCCGAGGGCCCCTTCGACGAAGCGGTGATCGGCCTCGTCGATCCCGCCCATACCCCTTTCGTGCACCGCCAGTGGTGGTGGCGCGCGGGCGCCGCGCTGAGGGAAAAGCGCAAGGCTTTCGAGCCGACGCCGCTCGGGTTCAAAATGCCCGCGCACGCCCCGTCCTCGAACAGCCGCATTTACCGCTTTCTCGGCGGCGCGCCGACGACGGAGATCGAGTTCCGCCTGCCTTCCATCCGTATAGAGACCATCCGTACAGCGCACAACACGATCGTCGGCCTCACCGCCATCACGCCGACCGAACCGGGAAAGGCGAGCATTCTGCACGTCATGTTCTGGGACTGGCCCCTTCTCGACCTCGCCCGCCCGGTTCTGGCGCGCATGGCCCGGAGCTTTCTCGCCCAGGACGGCGCGATCCTGCGCGCCCAGAACGAGAACCTCGCCCGGCTCGGCCATCGCCCGCTTTACGTCGGCGACGCGGACGAGCCGGCCAAATGGTATCTCCAGCTCGCGCGGGCCTGGCGCGCGCGCGAAGCGGCTGGCGGCTTCGTCAATCCGACGGCGGGCGGGTCCCTGCGCTGGCGGACCTGAACCGCTCGAATCGACATAGGATGGCGCGATGATCCCGCAACCGGCTCTTTTCGGACTCGACGGCGCGATGCTCGCGGCCTTCGCCGTTCTCGGCGCGCTCGCGATCGCGCTCGCTGTTCTGGCGGTTCTGCTCGCGCGCGGGCGCGACCGGCTGCGCGCCGCCCACGAAGAGGCGCGCGTGCGCCTGTCGCGGGCGGAGACGCTGGCGCAGGAGGCCGAGGCGCTCAGAGCCGAGCTCGAAGCCGAGCGCGCCCGTCGCTTGCGGCTCGAAAGCGAGGCTGCGGCGATGGAGGCGCGGCTGGCCGAGCGCGAACGCGCCTTCGCCGAGCTCAAGGCGCGCCTCGATTCGGAGTTTCGCGCCGCGGCTTCGCAAATGCTTCAGAACGCCCATGAAGACTTCCTGAAGCGCGCGAACGAAACCTTCGAGCGCCACCGCGAGGCGGCCAGCGCGGAAGCCGAGCGCCGGCGCAAGGCGCTCGACGAGCTCATCCGGCCGATGGCGGAAACGCTGGGCCGCTACGAGGCGAGTCTCGCCGAGATGCGCGCCGACCAGCAGAAGGCGCGCGGCGAGCTGATCGGCCGCATGAGCGAGCTTGCAAGCTCCGCCGAGGCGGTGCGCGCCGAAGCGCGCAAGCTCGCCACCGCCCTGCGCTCCGGCGCGAAGGTGCGCGGGCGCTGGGGCGAGGAGCAGCTTCGCAACGTCGTCGAGATCGCCGGCATGGCCGCCTATGTGGATTTCGTCGAGCAGAAGAGCCATGACGACGGCGAGCGGCGCAAGCAGCCCGACATGATCGTCAACCTGCCGGGCGGGCGGAAGATCGCCGTCGACTCGAAAGTTTCGATCAACGCCTATCTCGACGCCCTGGAGGCCGACACCGACGCCAGACGCGCAAGCTGCCTGGCGCGCCACGGCGAGGATCTGTGGGCGCACGTCAAGGCGCTCTCGGCGAAGGACTATGCGGCGGGCCTCAAGGATTCCCTCGACATCGTCGTGATGTTCGTGCCCGGAGAAAACTACTTCGCCGCCGCCATGGAGGCCCGCCCGCAGCTCTTCCAGGAGGCCTTCGAGCGCAAGGTGCTGATCGCCACGCCGACCACCCTGCTCGCGATGCTCAAGGCCGCCTCCTTCACCTGGCGGCAGGAAAAGGCCGCGGAGAACGCCGCCGCCGTGGCGCGCATGGCGAAGGACCTTTACGACAGCCTGCGCGGCATGGGCCGCCATCTCGCCGCGCTCGGCAAGGCGCTTGAGAACGCCGTGGGCAAGTACAACGCCGCGGTCGGGGCGATCGAGCAGCGGGTCATGCCGCGCGCGCGCCGCTTCGCCGATTACGAGCTGCCGGGAATCGACGGCGCCATCGACCCGCTCAGGGAGGCGGAAACGCCGGTGCGCGCCCTGCGCGAGGACCGCGATCTTTTATTGCCGGAGTCCGGCGAGGAAGACGAGGATCAGTCCGCAGCCTGACCAGCCGGTCGCGCCGGGTCAGCGCAGCGGAAAGGGCGAGCGGGCGGGCGGATGGTCCGGCTCGCGCGCGGCGGACTCGGCGTCCGTCGATTCTGCCTGTCCGTCTACGGATGAAGCGACTTCTGTCGAATCTTCCGGCTGGGCGTCGGAAGCCTCGACCGGCGCGTCCGTCTTCTGGAGCGAATCGGCTTTCTGCGGCGTCGCGCGCGCCTCTTCGAGCGCCGCGACCCGCCGGCGCAATTCGTCGAGCGCGGCGAGAAGGTCGGCCGCTGCGCGTTCCTGCTCGGCTGCGGCGTCCTCGGCCTCGACCGGGGCGCCGCTTCCGCCCTGCGCGGCGGCGCGCATGGCGTGGAGCGCCGCGGTCAGCGTCGTCGGGGAGACGAACCAGACCTTCGCGCGATAGGCGTCCTGCACCACGTCGGGGAACCGCGCATGAAGCTCCGCATACATGCTTTCCGACGGGATGAAGGCGAGAGCGAAATCCGCCGTCTCCTCCGGCGAGATCAGCCGTTCGGCCACGTCGACCAGATGGCGCAGCGCCGCCCGACGGAACTCGTTCTCGGCGCGCGCCTGGTCCTCGGGCGGCGCGGCGCGCAGGGCGAAGAACGTCTCCAGCGGAAAGCGCGCGTCGATCCCCGTGGGGCGCAGCGCCGGCGAGACGCGCACGAGGCAGTCGGCCGTCCGGTTGTTCGACAGCCGCGCGCGCATGTCATAGGCCCCCGGCGCCAGCGCGTCGCGCACGATGTCGGCTAGATGGATCTGCGGCGCGTTCGGCCCGGTCACGCGCTCGCCCATCGCGCGGCGCAGCGCGGCGATGTCCTCGCGCAGGGCGCGGATGTCTTCCGGCGCGCCGGCGAGGACGTCGATCTGGTTGGACAGGGAGGCGAGCGTCGCGTTCACCGACTCGCGATGTTCGGCGAGCCGATGCGATACAGCGTCGATCCACTGTCTGTCGCCGCCTTCCGCCTCCGCCGTCGCGAGCGCCGCGCCGATGCGCGTCTCGATGCGCTCGGCGAGATCCATCAGGCGCCGCTCCAGCGACTCGATCCGCATCGCGATCGCGCCGGCGTCGCCGCCTTCGCGCTCGAAGCGTTCCTCAAGCCGGTTCGACATCGTCACGAAGCGCCGGTCCAGCTCGTCGGCGAGCTCGCGTTGAAGCGCGGAGAATTCGCCCGAAAGCGCCTCGGCGCGCATCTCGAGCGCGCGCTGGCGCTGGTCGAAGGCGGCGGCGAGCTTGCGCCGCTCGAATTCGGCCTCGCGCGCGGCGGCGAGGCTGCGCGATTCCTCCGCAGCCTGACGGCGTTCGGCCTCCGCCTCGCCTCGCCGCCAGTCGCGAAGATAGGCGACTTCGCCTTCGGCCGCGGCCGGCGCAGGCGCTTCCTCGGCGATGTCGCGCGCGCGCGCCGTCGCCAGCGGATGGCCGCGCGGCGGCTCCATCCGCCGGGGCGGCGGCGCTGGAGCCGGGCGTTCTTCACGCGCCGCGACCGGTTCGGCGCGCTCTTCGGCGCGCTCTTCGGCGTTCTTTTTCTTCGCGAACAGGCCGGCGAAGGGCCCGCCCTGCCGTCGGGGCTCCTGGGGCGCCGGCGCGGGCGGGTCGTCGTCCGGCGCGGCTTCCTCCTGCGTCGCCTGCCGCGCGGGCGGCGCGTCTTCCTCGAAGGCGATCTCGGCCGTTTCGCCGGCCGGCTGGAAGAAGTCGCCCGGCGCGCGCGACTCTTTCTTCTTCGCGCGGCGCGCGGCGGCGCCGGCGGCGCGCCCGCGCATGATGAGCAGCAGCACGATCAGGAAGACGCCGAGGACGGTGAGCGCCCCGGTCCACAGAAAGCCGGCCTCGCCCGTGAGAATCGGCTCGGGCGCGGCCGGCGCGAGGCCGGTCGGGCCGTTCATCCCGACTGCGAATGCTTGCAAAAACGCCATCGGCGCCCCCAACGCCCCCAAAATACAAGACCCTCGACCGGCCGATCTTAAGGGAAAAACGCAAGAATCGCGAGGGCTTAGGGTTAAAAGCCGTCGATCCCGCATCCCGCCCCCGGCGAGCCGCGGCAGGCGGGGGCGCGCTTGACGACGGCCCCTGCGCGCCATATCTCGCCGCCATGGCCATACGCGAAATTCTGGTCGCGCCGGATCCGCGCCTGCGGCAGGTCTCCAGGCCTGTCGAAAAGGTGGACGATTCGTTGCGCGCGCTGATGGACGACATGCTGGAGACCATGTACGCCGCGCCCGGCATCGGGCTGGCGGCGATTCAGGTCGGCGTGCCGCTGCGCGTGATCGTCATGGACATTTCCGGCGAAGCGGACGCGCGCCAGCCGCGTTGCTTCGTCAATCCGGAGATTCTCGATCCTTCCGAAGAGACCGCCGTCTATGAGGAAGGCTGCCTGTCGGTGCCGGACTATTATGACGAGGTCGAACGGCCCGCGCGCTGCCGGATCCGATATCTCGACTATGACGGCGAGGAGAAGATCGAGGACGCCGAAGGGCTGCTCGCCACCTGCATCCAGCACGAGATGGACCATCTCAACGGCGTTCTGTTCATCGACCATCTCTCGCGCCTCAAACGCGATCGCATCCTGCGCCGGCTGAAAAAAGAGCAGCGCCTCGCCGCGGCGAGCTGACCGGACGCGCCCGGCGCGCCCGCCCGTGCAAGGACTTTCCGACATGCGCCTCGCCTTCATGGGAACGCCGGAGTTCGCGGTTCCCGCGCTGAGCGAGCTGCTTGCGGCCGGCCATCAGATCGCCGCCGTCTACACCCGTCCGCCGAGGCCCGCCGGGCGCGGCCATCGCCCGCAGCCCTCGCCCGTGCACCGCTTCGCCGAGGCGCACGGCCTGCCCGTTCGCACGCCCGCGAGCTTCAAAAGCGAGGCGGAGCGCCGCGCCTTCGCCGCGCTCGATCTCGACGCCGCGGTCGTCGTCGCCTACGGCCTCATTCTGCCGAAGGCGATTCTCGACGCGCCGCGGCTGGGCTGCTTCAACCTGCACGCCTCGCTGCTGCCGCGCTGGCGCGGCGCGGCGCCCATCCATCGCGCGATCATCGCCGGCGACCGGCGCACCGGCGTGCAGGTGATGCGCATGGAGGAGGGGCTCGATACGGGCCCGATCGTGCTGTCGGAGACGGTCGAGATCGCCGAGACCGACACGGCGGGAAGCCTGCACGACCGCCTCGCCCAGATCGGGGCGAGCCTGTTGCCGCGCGCGCTCGCCGCGATCGAGCGCGGCGGCGCGACGCAGACTCCGCAAGCCGCCGAAGGCGTGACGTATGCGGAGAAAATATCGCCCGCCGAGGCGCGCATCGACTGGCGCCGCCCCGCGGCCGAGGTCGACCGGCTGATCCGCGGCCTGTCGCCCTTTCCCGGCGCCTGGTTCGAGGCGCCCTCGCCGCGCGGCGCGCAGCGGGTGAAGGCCCTGATGTCGCGCCCCGTCGAAGGCGCCGGCGCGCCCGGCGAGATTCTCGAAGCCGGCGAGCGGCTCGTCGTCGCCTGCGGGCAAGGCGCGGTCGCGCTTCTTCGTTTGCAGCGGGCGGGCAGGGCCGCGCAGAACGCAGACGCCTTTCTGCGCGGCTTTCCTCTCGCCGAAGGCCTCGTTCTTTCCTGATCCGCAGACGGATTTCCATGCCGCGCTACAAGCTCATCGTGGAATATGACGGGGCGCCCTTCGTCGGCTGGCAGCGCCAGGAGAACGGCCCCTCGGTTCAGGCCGCGATCGAGGACGCCGCGCGCGCGCTGAGCGGGCAGACGGTCGTCGCCCATGCGGCGGGGCGGACCGACGCCGGCGTGCACGCGCTGGCGATGCCCGTGCATATCGATCTGTGCAGGGATTATCCGGCTGAGACGGTGCGCGACGCGCTCAACCATCATCTGCGCCCGGCGCCGGTCGCGATCCTGTCGGCGCAGACCGCCGCGCCCGATTTCCACGCCCGCTTCTGCGCCCGCGCGCGCCATTATCTTTACCGCATCGTCAACCGGCGCGCGCCGCTGACGCTCGATGCGGGCCGCGCCTGGCGCGTGCCGGGCCCGCTCGACGCGGACGCCATGAACGCGGCGGCGCGCCGGCTCGTCGGCAGGCATGATTTCTCGACCTTTCGCGCCGCCCAGTGCCAGTCGGCCTCGCCGGTGAAGACCCTGAGCGCGCTATGGGTCGAGCGCGAGGGGGAGGAAATTTCGGTCTATGCGCGCGCGCCTTCCTTTCTGCATCATCAGGTCCGCTCGATGGTCGGCGCGCTCGTCGAGGCCGGCCTCGGCCGCTGGACGCCCGACGACGTAGAGGCCGCCCTGAAGGCGCGCGACCGGCGCGCCTGCGCGCCCGTGGCGCCGGCGCACGGCCTTTATTTTCTGCGCGCGGACTATGACGAGACGAGCGCGTAAAGGGCGAGCGCGGCGCCGTTGACCAGGCCGCTGACGACCAGCGTTATCAGGATCAGCAGCGCCATCGCGCCGACGGCGAACGGAACGGACGCCGCGGCGGCGCGCCGGATCACGCCCCAGTGCAGGGCGACGGCGAAAGCCACGGCGACGATCAGCAGCAGCGAGGCGAGCGCGCGCGCGCCGGTGAAGGCGAGCACGACCATCGGCGCGACCTGCGCGGCGCTCGCCATGACCTGCGCCCAGTTGAAGCCGATGATGACGTCGGCGACGCGCCGGCGCCCGCCCGCCGCCTGCACGGCGAAGACGAGCGCCGCCACGCTCGCCGCCCAGTCGATCAGATAGCTCGCCATCTGCGCGCCCAGGACCACGCTCAGCGGCGCCTCGAGCAGGGGATCGGCGGAAGGAGACGGCGTCCGGTCGGCGACCCGCCGCAGCGAGACCGCGCCGGCGACCACGAGCGGGGCGGCGTAGACGACCGCCCAGAAGGAGCGGAAAACGCCGTCCACGGACCGGTCGAGCGCGTCGGTCCAGCCGGGGCGGTTCCACGCCATTTTCCAGACGCCGGCGATCTGGCGGGCGGCGTAGTCGAGGTCCATCAGGGCGCGGCCTCCAGCCGGAAGTACCCCCGTAAAATATCGGCGTAGATGTCCGACAGCGCCAGAATGTCGGCGACGGCGGCGCGCTCGTCGATCTGGTGGATCGTCTCATTGGGCAGGCCGAGCTCGATCACCGGCGCGGCGTCCTTGATGAACCGCGCGTCGGACGTGCCGCCGGATGTGGAGGCGACGGGGCGCAGGCCCGTCCGCCGCTCCGCCGCATCCGAGACGAGCGCGATGAACCTTTCGTCCGTGGTCAGAAACGCCTCGCCGGAAACGACGGTTTCGAGCGCATAGGCGATCCCTTCGCCCGCCGCCAGCGCGTCGAGGCGCGCGCGCAGATGACGGTCGAGCGCGGCGCCCGTCCAGGTCGGGTTGAACCGGATGTTGAAGCGCGCGCGCGCCTCGGCCGGGATGACGTTATGCGCCTCGTTGCCGACGGCGAGCTCGGTGACTTCCAGATTGGAAGGCTGAAACCGCTCATGGCCTGCGTCGAGCGGCGTCTCGCCCAGAGCCAGCAGCATCCGCATCAGCGGCGGGATTGGGTTCTTCGCCCGATGGGGATAGGCGACATGGCCCTGGCGGCCCTGGACGGTCAGCCAGCAGTTGATGCTGCCCCGACGGCCCACCTTGATCATGTCGCCGAGACGCTCCTGACTCGACGGTTCGCCGACGAGGCAATGGTCGACGACCTCGCCGCGCGCGGCCAGCCAGTCGAGAACCTTGCGCGTGCCGTTGATCGCCGGGCCTTCCTCGTCGCCGGCGATCAGCAGGCTGACGGAGCCGGCCGCCTCGCCGGCCGCGAGGACGCGATCGGCCGCCGCGACGAAGGCCGCGATCGCGCCTTTCATGTCCGCCGCGCCGCGCCCCCACACGGCGCCGTCGGCGACCTCGGCGGCGAAAGGCGGAAAGCGCCAGGCCGACTCCCGGCCGGGGGGGACCACGTCCGTATGGCCGGCGAAGCAGAAATTCGGCCGCGCCGTCCCGCGCCGCGCGTAGAGATTGTCGACGGGCGCGGTCCCCGGCTCTTCGAAGCGCAGCCGCGCGCAGACGAAGCCGAGGGACTTGAGCGCGCCCTCCAGCACGCCGAGCGCGCCGGCGTCGGCGGGCGTGACCGACGGACAGCGGATCAGCGCGCGCGCCAGCTCTATCGGATCGACGGGACTCATCGCGCTCAGGGTCAAAACTCGATTATCCCGCGGCCGCGACGCCCCGCTTTGGCGCCGCCGGCAGGAGCCGATCGCCGCGCGCGCCCGCGGTACGGGCAAGATCGGCGACGGCGAGGCGGCAGGAATCGGGGTTGGGGCCCCGATTCCTCGCCGAACGAGGCGCGAAAGCGGAAGCGCCCCGCCGGGCGGGGCGAAAATGATCGGCCGGTTCGTCGGAAAGCTCGACCGTAGGCCCTGCTACGCTCTTCGCTTTCCTCCTGCCAGCCGGTCATTTTCGCCTCCATCGCGGCGCGCGCGATAATTGAGTTTTGACCCTAGCTAGCCCGGATTCCCGGCGCTGTCATGAGCGCGCGCGTTTCGCGCCCGGCCGCTCAGAATGCGTAGCGCAGCCGCCCGCCCGCGACATAGGTCGTCACGGCGATGCTGGTCGACAGCGAGCCGCGCAGCAGGTCCTCCGGCGCGGCGCCCGTAAGGGCGACCTCGCGGTCGGCGCTGAACACATAGCCCGCGGCGAGATCGGCCGACAGCCGCTCGTTCAGCCGGCGGGTCAGCCCGACCGTGAGCCAGTATCGGTCCGTGTCCGGGATGCGCGGGCCGGCGAAGGCGTCGTTGACGGGCGTTTCGTCGAACATGAAGCCGGCGCGCAGCCCGGTCTTCTCCCCGAGCGCGTAATCGGCGCCGAATGAGAACGCCCAGGTGTCCGACCAGTCCTGCGTCACCGCTTCGGGCGGCTGGGCGGGATTGTCGAAGGCGAATTCGAGCCGATCGAGAACCGACCAGCGCGTATAGGTCGCCGAGGCGAGCAGGGTGAGCGCCGGGCTCGCCTCATATGCCGCCCCGAGCGCATAGGTCGCCGGCAAAGACAGCGCGCCCGAGAATTTCGTCGGCGCGAAGACGCCCGTCGCGGCGTTGAGCGCGGCGCCGGCGGCGCTGTCCTCGATGCCGAAGGCCGCGTCGCCGCGCAGGTCGTGCTCGATTTTCGACGCGTAGCTGAAGCCGACCCGCAGGCGCGGCGTCACCTCGATCTGCGCGCCGGCGGTGAAGCCGACCGCGAGATCATCGCCGTCGAGATCGGCGAGCACGTCGTCTGTCCCCGGCGTCAGCGGCGCGCCCGTGAGCAGCGCGGCGAGCCCGGCCGCATCGACCGCCGTCTCCAGCGAGATATCGGCGTATTGCAGGCGCAGGCTCGCGCCGATCGTCAGGCCCGGCGCCACATCGACGGCGAGCGTCGGCGAGACGGCGATGGTGAGAAGGCGCGAGTCGAGCGCGTGATAGCGCACGATCGCGTCGTCCGCGAATTCGCTGCGCAGGCCGAAGGGCGAGATCACCGTCAGGCCGACGGCGATCCGGTCGGCGAGCGGCGCGGCGTAGGCGAAGCTCGGAATGAAGGCGGGCGGCAGCACGCCGTCGTCGCTGGCGCGCCCGGCGATCGGGGTCGTCCCCAGCAGCACGCCCTCGGCGTCCGCATACTCCGTCGGCCCCCATAGCGCCGTCGCGCTCGAGGAGATCTCGGCGCGCGCGAGCCCTGCGATGGCGGCGGGATTGTAGGCCGCAAAGCCCGCGTCGGCCCGGCGGGCCTGGGCGCCCGCAAAGGCCGCGCCCAGCGCGCGGGCGTTATGGTGCTCGACCGCGAACCCCGAGGCGAACGCGCCCCCGGCCGGGATCGCCCCCAGGACCGCGCTCAAAGCGGCCCCGGAAACTGCGCCCGAAATCGTGCGAAGACAGTCGATGCGATTGAACCGGAAAGCCACGCGCTCCCCCCTTTTTGTGCGCGCCGCGCCCGGCGCTTCGACGACGCGCGCGCGGCGTGCTTTCATTCTGCGCTGATTCATTTCGTTCTCCGCTAGAGGCTGCTGCAGCCGTTGACAGGACGTTCAGGCGGCCCCGGCGGCGCGAAGAGCGGGCGCCGTTTCGGCGCTCTCGGCGTCGGGCGCGGGCGCGGGCGCGGCCTCGCCGGCCGCCTCGCCCTCAGCCGGAGCGAGATCCTTGAGCCGCAGCGTCAGGCGATTGGCGCCCGGCGCCGGCTCATAGGTCAAGGCGCCGCCGCAGACCTCGGCCGCGCGGGCGGCCGTTCTGATCGCCATCGGCATGGCCGAGCCGTCGCTGGTGAGATAGCGGTCGAGCTTGGTGAGCGGCTTGGCGAGCTCGCGAAACTCCTCCGGCGTATGGCCGGGCCCGTCGTCGACGATCACGATCGCCGCGCCTTCGGGCGCGCGCGCGAGCACGACGTCCATGCGCGAGATCGCGCCGGCTTTCTCGTTATAGGCCTGCGCGAGCGAGCTGAGGGCGATGCGGATCGGCTCGACATGGCTCATGATCTCGATCTTCTCGCCGGAAAAGGCGCATTCGATTTCCGGCGCGATCTGCTCCTTGAAGTCGCGCGCCATCTCATGGAGCGGCGCCGGCGCCGGTCTTCCTTGCGCCGCGCCGTCGTCGAGCCGGTAATAGGCGAGCAGCTTGGCGACGTTGCCCGCCAGCTCGTTGGAGGCGTTCTTGATGTAGCCGACGCTCTTGAGGCAGTCGGGGGGAAGCTTGCCTTCCTCCTCCGCCGCCTGGCTCAGCGCGTTCATGACGACGTCGGTGAAGCCGGAGATCTGATGGATCGGCGTGCGCACGAAATGCACGAGCGTGTTCATGGCCGCCACCTTGCGCGCGTTGTCGAGCCGGATGTCTTCGAGCATCCGCTTGAGCTGGGCGTTCTGGCGTTCGATGGTCCGCGCCTGCAGAAACTCCGTCCGACGGTGCCGCTCCAGCAGATTGCTTCCGAAGCCGCACAAGGAAAACATCGTGAGCAGCACGACCGCCTGAAGAATCGCCTCCTCAGGTTGCCCCTTGCCCTGGGAAACGATCAAAAATATCAAATATGTAGATATTAATATAGAATATAACTTTATAATGCCGACTCTCAATAAAAAACTAATAAAAACCCCACCCTGTATAAGACCAACATAGTAGTTGTGGCCGAGGCTCGGCTCTTTCCATACGATCGCATTCATCACCAATCCAAGCAGGAATATGATCGTCGCCGTCACCAGCTCATGATGGCGCGACAGGCTAGGGATCTTCATGGTGACGAGCAGCGCTGCGCAGAAGGCGATGACGGACAGGCGCAACGCAATCGCGAACCCGGCATGCTCGAGCACCGTGCTGTCTAGCAGCACGTAGCCGGAGATCAGCGGCAGGGCGATCGCCACCGCTAGGAAATTATGCCGTCTGTTGACGTCGAAAATGTGACTCTGGAATTCCGCCTCCAGTTCATCTGAGGCGAACTTGCCCGTCCAGCGATTGATTTTTCCCGATTTTCGCATGCGCCGGCCCACTTGCCGACAGTAGTGGCGACGCAGCGTTAGAATAGCGTTAACGAGGCGCGCCGGCGACCGCTCAAGATTATTAACGATTTTCCGCCCGCCCGCTGAGATCGTCGTGTCCGTGTCGAAAGGGCTGTGCGTTTTTTTCGAATTGCATTAATGATAAACTTTAACTATTTGTTAAGATAATTCCGCAGCCGACGGTAATAAGGGGACTTCCTGTGTCGATGTTCGAGAGTCTGAAGGAACGGTTTCAACCAATTTTCGCAGACTTCATCCGGTCTGAGCCGGTGTCGCTGTTGACCAGCGGCCGGATGACGGTTGCGGAATACCGGACGATCATGCGGGAGGTGTTTCACCATACGCGCGAGAACCCGCAGCTGCAGGTGCTCGCGACCGTTTATTTCAAAGGCCGCCAGCGGGACATGGTCCGCATGTTCTTCAAGCATGCGGCCTCGGAAATCGGGCACGACCAGCTCGCGCTGAACGACTACGTCGCCCTCGGCGGCGACGCGACCGACGTTCCGTACCAAAATCCGTTGCCGGCCACGACGGCGCTTCTCGCCTATGGCTTTTATCAGATCTACAACCTCAACCCTTTGGGGTATCTGGGATATCTGTTTTTCCTGGAATTCACGCCGACGCAGTCGGGCGCAGGCATGATGGAGGCCTTGCGCAAAATCGGCGTGCCCGACGGCGCCATGACCTTCCTGCGCGACCATACGACCATCGATCAGGGCCACAACCGGATGATGGAGCGTTACGCGGACGCCCTAATCCGGGATGAAGCGGATCTCGACAGGGTCTCCTACGCCATGAAGACGACCGGATATCTCTATTCTCAAATGATGATGCAGGCGGTCGAAGATGCGCGCGCGCCGGCCGAACCCGGCTGGAATTGGGAGGAGTTAAACGCCGACCGCATCGTTCCCACCGAAAGCCGACGCTCGGTCGCGTAAGCGCATGTTTGAGTATCGCATATATACCCCGGCCGAGTGTCCTGAAGAGCTGTATTCTTTCAGATACGGCATCTATGTCGAGGAAATGCATCGCAAGCAACGATATGCTTGCCACAGAACCAAAACCATCCGCGATCCGCTGGACGATACGGCGAGGCAGGTCGTGGCGCATAAAGACGGACGAATCGTCGCCTGCATCCGTGCAAACCTGCTCAAGGAAGGTCCGGTCGGCGACTACTTCGACTTTTACGAGCTTGACCGGCTTCTCAACCCTGATGCTCTGAGCCGCGCCAGCATTTGCACGCGCCTGATGGTATCGCCGAAGTATCGCAGGACTCATGTCTCTGTCGATATATTCAAGCACCTGTACGTGTTCGGCCTGGCTCATGAAATCGATACGTCGTTTATGGATTGCAATCGTCACTTGACCGGTTTTTTCCAGAAATTCGGATACGAATTTCTTTTCAGGAAGCATCATGAAGAATATGGCGATGTGGCGGTCATGAGTCTAAATCTCAGAGATTATCAACGCCTCATAGATATTGACTCGCCGTTCGCTGAAACGGCGCGGACGCAGCTTGAAATTTCGAAACGGTCGTTGACGCTGGCCGCCGCCTGTTCGCTCGCTTGATCTTCGCGCGCGGCGTCGGCGTAATCGCGCGGGGATTTTTTTTGACCCGGTCGGGAGAGTCTGCCAAAGCTGCAGCGAGCCGCTTCGGCATCGCGAGAAATGGTGGGCGCAGATAGGATCGAACTATCGGCCTCCACCGTGTCAAGGTGGCGCTCTTCCACTGAGCTATGCGCCCTGAAGGCCCGCTGTCTATCGGCAAACCGCGACGGAGGCAAGCCGGGCGGGAGAAGGATCAGGGATCAGAAGAGATCGGGAGTCAGGTCCGCCCGCGCCGGGCGGGGCGCAAGGGCGGCGTTTGGCGGCGGCGGGCGCAGCCTGAGGCGAATGACCGGCTCGGGCCGCTTCCTTGAGACAGCCGCGCCCGGCCCGCGCCGAACGCGCCCGCCGTCGAACCGCGCCAGGCCCGCGCGCCGGCCGGCGTCCCCCGTTCCGCCCGCGCCTCAGGCCGCCCGCGCTTCAGGCCGCGACCAGCCGTTCGACCTCCTGCACCAGATCGCGCAGATGGAAAGGCTTGGAGAGCACCTTGGCGTCGTGCGGCGCCCGGTTGGCGGGATTGAGCGCGACCGCCGCGAAGCCGGTGATGAACATGATCTTCATGTCGGGGTCGATCTCGGCGGCGCGCCGGGCGAGCTCGATGCCGTCCATCACCGGCATGACGATGTCGGTCAGCAGAAGATCGAACTCCCTGAGCTGCAGCTCCGTCAGGGCCTCGTCCCCCTGCCCGGCGTCGACGACGACATGGCCGGCGCGCTCCAGCGCCTTCTTCAGGAATTTGCGCATCGACTCGTCGTCTTCCGCCAAAAGAATGGACGCCATCGTTCTTTCGCCTCGTTCGTTTTTCGCCGAGCGGCCCCCCCCTGACGGCCCGCAGTGTTAAGCCGCCCGCGCCGATTTGAACAGACGGGCCGCGCCCCGCGGCGCGCCCGGTTCCGCCGAGCAAGTTCCGCGCCGCCCGAAAGCGGAAACGGGCGCCGCGCGCGCCCGCGCGGGTCTTGCGAGGAATTGCTTAACGAATCCGTCCGAATACCGTTAGCATGAGAGCATGTTGACGGCCGCGCAGGCGATCACCGCATGAAACACGCCCCGCCGGATGGAGACGCAAGCGAGCTGCGCCAGGCGATCGAGGTGCTGGCGCCGGCGACGGCGACCTGCCCGCTCATTTTCGCCTCGCCCCATTCGGGCCGGCGCTATCCGGCGGACCTGTTGCGCATGAGCCGGCTCGACCGCCACGCGCTGCGCCAGTCCGAAGACAGCTATGTCGATCTCATTTTCGACGCCGCGCCGCGCTACGGCGCGCCGCTGCTGCGGGCGCTGTTCCCGCGCGCCTATGTGGACGTCAACCGCAGCCGGGACGAACTCGACCCGCGCATGTTCGCCGATCCCCTGCCCAAGAGCGTCGATGCGCGCTCGACGCGCGTGCTCGCCGGGCTCGGCGTCGTGCCCCGGATCGTCGCCGACGGACAGGACATCTACGACCGCAAGCTCCATTACATCGACGCGCGCCGGCGCCTTGCGGCCTGTTACGCGCCCTATCACGAGGCGCTTCAGCAGCTGATCGCGGACGCGCGGCGCCGGTTCGGCTGCGCGGTCGTGATCGACTGCCATTCCATGCCGTCGGCCGGCGGCGCGCCGCTGCGCGAGGGCGACCGGCGCATCGATTTCGTGCTGGGCGACCGCTACGGCGCGTCATGCGCGCCGGGCCTCGTCAGCCTGGTCGAGCACGCGCTCGTAAAAATGGGCTACGGCGTGTCGCGCAACGCCCCTTACGCCGGCGGTTTCGTGGCCGCCGCCTATGGCCGGCCGGCCGAAGGGGCGCACGTGCTGCAGATCGAGATCAACCGCGCGCTTTATCTCGACGAGGCGCGCATCGCCCGCACCGCCTGTTTCGAGGCGCTGCGCGCAAACATGCAACGCCTCATCGCCGAGCTTGCGCAAATCGATCCGGCGGCCTTGCGTCCGGCCCAGGCCGCCGAGTAATCTTCGCCGCAAAAAAAAGCCGCGGGCGAACCCGCGGCTGGAAGTTCTAGGGAGGAAACGCCCAAGAAGGGCCGTAACGTCAACGACGTTACGCGAAGAACTCTAACAGGGCGGGCTGCTGCAGCGCAACAATTATTTTGCGGTGCGGCAAAATTTTCGGCGCCCCCGATTTTTCCCGGATTCGGGGCCTGGCCGCGCCGCGAAGCGGCCTGGCGGTCGCCGACTCGCCCGCGCAGACGCCTTGGCGTTGTCAGAGCCGCGAAACTTCCGTAATCGGTCCGGACCGACGGATCGAAAAAGCCATGACCCAGGACGACAGCGCGCCGCCGCCGCCGGCGACGGAAACCCCGCGGGAGCCTCCCGGCGAGCAGCGCCCGCCGGCGCCTCGCAAGGGCCCGCTGCGCCGGCTCGGCTCCGGCGTCGGGCGCCTGACCCGCGCGCGCCAGAAGTTTCAGATGCCCACCGGCGCCGAGAGCGGCCTCAAGATCGTCATCGCCACCGACGCCTGGAAGCCGCAGCTCAACGGCGTGGTGCGCACGCTCGAAACGCTCGGCGATATCCTGACGCGGTTCGGCAACCACGTCCGCTACATCACCCCGAACGAATTCAAGTCGGTGCCGCTGCCGTCCTATCCGGAAATCAGGCTCTCGATCCTGCCCAACCGGCGGGTGGCCAAGATCATCAACGATTTCAAGCCGGACGCCATCCACATCGCCACCGAAGGCCCGATCGGGCGCGCCACGCGCCGCTTCTGCAAGCGGCGGGGCTATCCCTTCACCACGAGCTTTCACACGCGCTTTCCCGAATACGCCAACGAGCGCTGGGCGATTCCCATCTCCTGGGGCTATGCGGTGCTGCGCGACTTCCACAAGGACGGCGAGACCATGATGGTCGCCACGCTCGGCCTGATGGAGGAGCTGAAGGAGCGCGGCTTCACGCGCATGAAGCTGTGGGCGCGCGGCGTCGATCTTGAAGCCTTCAAGCCGGGCGACCGCTCGTTTCTCGATCAATATCAGCGCCCGATCTTTCTCTATGTCGGCCGGCTCGCGGTGGAGAAGAGCATCGAGGACTTTCTCGCCTGCGACCTTCCGGGCACGAAGCTCATCGTCGGCGAGGGACCGCAGCGCGTCGAGCTCGAGGAGAAGTTCAAGGACGCGGTCTTCGTCGGACCCAAATATGGCGAGGAGCTGACGCGCTACTATCAGGGCTCGGACGTCTTCGTCTTCCCCTCGCGCACCGACACGTTCGGCCTCGTGAACGTCGAGGCTCTCGCCTGCGGCGTGCCGGTGGCGGCCTATCCCGTGCGCGGGCCGCTGGAGATTCTCGACGGCGCGCCGGAAGGGTGCGGGGCGCTCAATGAAAATCTCCAGGCCGCCTGTCTCGAAGCCCTCGCCAGGCGCGACCCGGAGGCCTGTCGGCGCCATGCCGAAAACTTCTCCTGGGAGGCCGCCACGCGCCAGTTCATCGCCAATCTGGAGATCCCGGGCTTCGACGAGGCGTTCTGGCTGCGCTCGGCCAAGATGATCGACTGACCGCCTGTCCCGGATCGGGGCGTGCGGACCGCCGCAAGCCCCCCGGCGCGGGTTTTTTCCCGCCCGAAAACGCCTGAACCGGGAAACCGGCACGAGCCTTGCCTGTCCTCTCCCGAAACGGTCGCGCGCGGGCGCGCCGATTCGGCAAGGAGGGCTTGATGGCCAACCCGATCGATCTTCATGTGGGCCGGCGCCTGCGCCAGCGCCGCCGCTTTCTCGGCCTGACGCAACAGAAGCTCGCAGAGCAGGTCAACATCCGCTTTCAGCAGATCCAGAAATATGAAAGCGGCGCCAACCGCGTCTCCGCCTCGCGGCTGTGGTCGCTGGCGAAGGCGCTGCAGGTTCCGGTGTCGTATTTCTTCGAGGGCCTCGACGACGAGGCGGCCGCCGCCGGCGACGTCAACGGCCGCAACGGCTGCGCGGCGCACGCCTGCGAAGACGTCTTCTCGAACAAGGAGACGATCGACCTCGTGCGCGCCTTCTACAATCTCGACGAAGAGCCGCGCCGGCGCCTGCTCGATCTCGCCAAGGCGATGTCCGGCGAATAGCCGCGGCTTGCGCGCCCCGCCGCGCCCGGCCATTATTCCGCCCGCATGGCCGGCGCGCGCGACATTCCTGACGAGTATATCGCTTTCGCGGCGCGCCTGGCCGACGCCGCGCGCCGCGAGACCCTGCCGCGCTTCCGCCGCGACGGCGCCGTGGAAAGCAAGAACGGCGACTTTTTCGATCCCGTCACTGACGCCGACCGCGAGGCCGAACGGGTCCTGCGCGCGATGATCCGCGAGGCCTGGCCCGACCACGGCGTCATCGGCGAGGAGTTCGGCGCCGAGCGCGAAGACGCCGAGTGGCGCTGGGTGCTCGATCCCGTGGACGGCACGCGCGCCTTCATCTGCGGCGCGGCGAGCTGGGCGACGCTGATCGCCCTCGAGCGCGGCGGCCGGCCCGTCCTCGGCGTCATCGATCAGCCGTTTACGGATGAACGCTGGATCGGCGCGAACGGCCGAGCCGTCTGGCGCCGGGGCGGCGCCGAGACGGTCTGCCGGTCGAGCGGCGTCGCCGCCCTCGCCGAGGCGCGCCTGTCGACGACGGACCCCCTGCCCGCCGGCTATTTCACCGTCCGCGAGGCCGACGCCTTTGCGACGCTGGCCGCGCGCGCGCGCGTCGCGCGCTACAGCTTCGACGCCTACGCCTACGGCCTTCTCGCCCTCGGCGCGCTCGACCTCGTGGTCGAGACCAGCCTGAAACGTCATGACTACGCGGCGCTCATTCCCGTCATCGAGGGCGCGGGCGGCGTCGTGACGGCCTGGTCCGGAGAGGCGCTCGGCTCGGACGCGCGCGGCTCCATCGTTGCGGCGGCGACGCCGGCGCTGCACGCCGCCGCGCTCGACATCCTGCGCGGCGCATGACTTTCCGTTCTCCCACGACAGGTTTCGCGCGCCTCCTCATGGAATTTTGATCGCGTGCGCGTGTCGGGGCGCTTGATCCCGCTACGGCGCGCGCGGCAACGTGGCGCGCGGAAAACGGGCGAGGACGGGCTCTTCATGGCTTACGGCGCGCCGACGCCGGCGAAATTTCAGCATCCTGACGTGACCGCGGACGGAAAGCCGCGCGCGCGCGCGCCGTTCGTTCGTCTCAAGACGCTCTGGGCGAACACCGGCACGCTGTGCAACATCGAATGCGCGCATTGCTATATCGAATCGAGCCCGCGCAACGACCGGCTCGCCTATCTGTCCGCGCAAGAGCTGCGCCCCTATCTAGACGAGGCGAAGCGTCTCGGCGCTCATGAAATCGGCTTCACCGGCGGCGAGCCCTTCATGAATCCCGACATGCCGGCGATGCTGTGCGACGCGCTGGCCGCCGGCTTTCGCGCGCTCGTGCTGACCAACGCCATGCGGCCGATGATGCGCCCGCGCGTGCAGGCCGCCCTCGCGGCGCTGCGCGTCGAATATGGCGAGCGCCTCGTCCTGCGCGTCAGCCTCGATCACTATGCGGCGGACCGGCACGACGCCGAGCGCGGACCCGGCGCTTTCGAGGAGGCCATGCGAGGGCTTTCCTGGCTCGCCGAGCGCGGTTTTGCGATCGCTGCGGCCGGGCGCACCCTGTGGGGCGAATCCGAAGAGGAGACCCGCGCCGGCTATCGCCGCCTCTTCGCCGAGCGGCAGATCCCCATCGACGCCGACGATCCGTCCGCGCTCGTCCTGTTTCCGGAAATGGACGAGCGCGCCGAGGTTCCGGAAATATCGGAAGCGTGCTGGGACATTCTCGGGCGCCGTCCCGATTCGGTGATGTGCGCCTCCTCGCGCATGATCGTGAAGCGCCGGGGCGCGCCGGCGCCGAGCGTTCTCGCGTGCACGCTTATACCGTATTCGCCTGCATTCGAGCTTGGCCGCACCCTCGCCGAATCGCTAATATCGGTGCCGCTCAATCATCCGCACTGCGCCCGGTTCTGCGTTCTCGGCGGCGCCGGCTGCTCCGGGTGACTATTCAGGACCGACGATGACGCGAAATGGGGGAAGCGGCCGCGAGGTCGCGCTGGAAGCGCGCGGGGCGACAGGCGGGCGGATGTTCTCGCCCTCTGCGGCGCGCAACAAGGATCCGATCCGCGACGTCTTTCTCGAACGCATGCCGCGCGCGGGCGTGATCGTGGAGATCGGATCGGGAACCGGCGAGCATGTCGCCCATCTCGCCGCGGCGCTGCCCGAGGTCCGGTTTCTGCCGGGCGATCCCGACGAGCCGTCGCGCGCCTCGATCGCGGCCTGGACAGCTCATGCAGGCCTTTCCAACGTCGCGCCGCCCCATGCCATCGACGTGACGGCGCCGGACTGGCCGCGCCGCGCCGCGCGGCTGTGCGAAAAGACGGGCGGCGGGGCGATCGTCGGCGTCATGTCGATCAACATGATCCATATCGCCCCGTTCGAGGCGGCCGAAGGGCTGATCGCCGGCGCCGGCGCGCTGCTCGGGTCCGGCGGAAAACTGTTCCTGTACGGCCCATTCGCCCGCGACGGGGCGCATGCGGCGCCGTCCAACGCGGAGTTCGACGCGACCCTCAGGGAGCGCGATCAGCGCTGGGGCGTGCGCGACCTCGAACGGGAAATCCTGCCGCTCGCGCAGGCGGCCGGACTCGCGCTTGAGGCCGCGATCCCCATGCCGGCGAACAATTTTTCGGCGATCTTCGTGAGATCCTGACGCCCGCGCCGCAGCTGATTGAACCCGACCCCGGCTGCGCCGCATCGCTGCGCGCCGCAGCGCGCCCGGGATGACGCCGAGTTTGCGCCGAGCCGGCGCGGAAGGCCGGCGCCCGCCTATTCGTCCGCGGGCGCCGCGCGCAAGAGGCACTGGTCGGTCTCGAGCGCGCCCTTCTCCGTTCGGCGCGCGGCGAGCGTATACTGGCGGCCGTAATCGAAGGAAAGGCCGCAGCGTTCCGACTCGATCGGATGCCAGACCTTCACCGGCGTTTTGAGCGCCGGATCGTCGGCCCGGATCAGCCGGAACACCGTCGCCTGGCGGGGCTGGACGGCGCGCCCGCTTGCATCGACCCGCAGCTCCGCGTCGACCACGATTCCGGTAAAGACGATCTTCTCCTCCGGCGCATCCTGCGGGCATGCGCAGCGGATCGCCGGCTCGGGCCGGTTCGGCAGGGGCGGCGGCGCGGCGAGGTCGCCGAGGGAGCCCGCCTGGGCGGCGGCGAGACAAATCGCGAAGAACGACGTCATGAATGCGGCTCCGTCTGCCTGAAATGTTTGGACAGCCTCAATCCCTGCCCCTGATAGTTGGACGCCAGGTCCGCCCCGTAAAGACGGCCCGGCCGGGCGGCCATGCGCTCATAGGCGAGCCGGGCGACGATCTGGCCGTCCTCGAGCACGAAGGGCGCGTCGTGGCTGCGCACTTCGAGCACCGCGCGGCTGAGCCCGGCGCCGTCCGGCGACCAGCCGAAGCCGGGATCGAAAAAGCCCGCATAATGCACCCGGAACTCGCCGAGGCCCGGATTGATCGGCGTCATCTCCGCGGCGTAGTCCGGGGGGGCGGCGAGCGCCTCGCGCGAGGCGAGAATGTAGAATTCGTCCGGGTCGAGAATGATGAAGCCGGCGCGCGGGGCCGCGATCGGCTCGAAATAGTCCTCGGCGTTCAGCGCGCCGACGGCGTCGACGTCGATGAGCGCGGCGTGCCGGCGCGCGCGCCAGCCGACGATCTCGCCCGGGGCGCCGGCGAGCCGCACCCTGAGCCCCAGGCCGCCCTCGATGTCCGCCGGTCCGTCGACCAGCGGCGCTTCGGCGTGCAGCGCCGCGAGCGCGGCGTCGTCCAGCCGGCAGTCGCCGCGCTTGAAGCGAAGCTGATTGAGGCTCGAGCCGCGCCGCACGACGATGGAGAAGGTGCGCGGACTGATCTCGGCGTAAAGCGGGCCTTCATAGCCCGCCGGAACCTCGTCGAAGGCCGCGCCATGATCCGTCACCAGACGGACGAAAACATCGATGCGTCCCGTCGAGCTTTTGGGATTGGCCGCGCCGCAGATGTCGGGCGGCAGCGCCAGGCGCTCGTTGAGCTCGACGAGATAGACGCAGCCGCGCTCGAGCACCGCGCCCTGCTCGAGGCCGATCTCGTGCATGAAGAGGCCGCCCGCGAGGCGTTCGTCCACGCGCCGCGCGCGCGAGGGCAGAAACGAGGCGCGCACGCGGAAGGCGCGCGCGCCGAGGGTGAGATCGAGGCTCGCCGGCTGGATCTGGCGCGCGCCGGGCGGGCCGGCGAGGCGCGCGGCGCCGGCCTCGATCAGCCGCGCGATCGCCTCCGCCGGAAGCACGCCCGTCTCGCCCGTCCCGAATTCGCCCCTGGACTCGCCCATGAACCCTCGCCTCGCACGAAGCCGGCTGCGGCCCGCAAGGCCCGTTCCTCGCCCGCCCCTGCGGCGAGGTCAAGCGAGGGCGCGCGCCGGCTGCAAGCGTCGCCGCGCTTGGCGGGCGCCGTCGCGGGCTTATAATGGAACTCTGCGCCGACCGGCCGGCGGCGGAAGGAGCCTATCATGTACGAGCGCGTCACCCGCGGCATCCGCGTCAGCGTCGATCCCTGCTATCTGGAGTCCCAGTCCGATCCGGAGGAAGGCCTCTATGTGTGGGCCTATACGATCCGGATCGCCAATGATTCGGACGAGATCGTCCGTCTGCGCACCCGGCGCTGGCTCATCACCGACGCGCTTGGCCTCACCGAAGAGGTGGCGGGCGAAGGCGTGGTCGGCGAGCAGCCCGTGCTGCGCCCCGGCGAGGCGTTCGAATACACCTCGGGCGCGCCGCTGCGCACCCCGTCCGGCATGATGGTCGGCCGCTACGGCATGGAGACCGCGGCCGGGGAGCGTTTCGAAGTCGACATTCCCGCCTTTTCGCTCGATAGCCCCCACGAATCCCGTCAAGTGCACTGACGTCAGGGTCGCCGGATGAAGCCGGCCGCGCCCGGAGAAACATGCCGAATCTGCGCCCCGTTCTGCTCGTGACCGGCGTTCTCGTGGCCGCGCTCGGCGTCGCCATGCTGGTCCCGATGACGGCCGACCTTCTGGCGCGCGATCCGGCGCACCGCGCCGACTGGACGGCCTTCGCCACGGCGGCGATCCTCTCGATCTTTTCAGGCGGCGCGGCGGCCGCCGCCGCCTGGGGTCCGATCCGCGCGCTCGACGTGCGCCAGGGATTTCTTCTGACCGCCGCGAGCTGGCTCGCCCTGGTCGCCTTCGGCGCGATTCCCTTCGTCCTCGGCGCGTTCGACATGACCTATACGGACGCTTTCTTCGAGGCGATGTCTGGCCTGACGACGACCGGCTCGACGGTGGTCTCCGGCCTCGACGACGCCCCGCCCGGCTTTCTTCTGTGGCGCTCCATGCTGCAATGGCTGGGGGGCGTCGGCGTCATCATCATGGCCTTCGCGGTGCTGCCGGCGCTGAAGATCGGCGGCATGCAGCTTTTCAAGATGGAGGCGTGGGACACGTCGGAGAAATTCATCGCCAGCGCCGCGCAATATTCGCTGGGCCTGTCGCTCATCTACATCTTCCTCACCGCGCTGTGCTTCGTCCTGCTGTGGGCGTTCGGCATGCCGTCCTTCGACGCGCTTAACCATGCGCTGACGACGCTGTCCACCGGCGGCTATTCCACGCGCGACGCCTCCGTCGGCGCGTTTCTGACCGTCGGGCGGGCGCCGCTCGACCTCATCGTGACGGCGTTCATGATCATCGGCAGCCTGCCTTTCGGCATATTGCTGATCGCGGTGTTGCGCGGCGAATGGCGCCGCCTCGCGGCCGACAGCCAGATCCGGTTCTTTCTGTTTACGATCGCCGCCGCGACGGCGACGATGGCCGTCTACGTCTACGCCCGCTTCGACGTGGACGCCTTCACCGCGTTCCGGCTTTCCGCGTTCAATGTCGTGTCGGTGTTCACCGGCACGGGCTACGCCACGACCGACTATGGCGCGTGGGGCGCGTTCGCCGTCGGCTTCTTCTTCTGCATCATGTTCGTCGGCGGCTGCGCCGGCTCGACCTCCTGCGGGCTGAAGATATTCCGCTTTCAGGTGGCGCTCGCCGCGATCCGGCTTTATGCGCGCCGGCTCGCCCATCCGCACGGGGTCTTCGTCGAGCACTATAACGGGCGGCCGATATCCGACGAGGTTTTCGTCTCGGTGCTGAGCTTCTTCTTCATCTACTTCGCTTCCTTCGCCACTCTGGCCGCGGCGCTGTCGGGCTTCGGCCTCGACGCGATCACGGCGCTGTCGGCGGCCGGGACCGCGATCGCCAATGTCGGTCCCGGCCTCGGCCCCGTGGTCGGGCCGGCCGGCAATTTCGCTTCGCTGCCCGACGCGGCCAAATGGCTGATGGCGGCGGGGATGCTGCTCGGCCGGCTCGAATTCTTCACCGTGCTGGTGTTGCTGATGCCCGATTTCTGGCGGCGCTGAGCCCGGCGCGCCGCCGGCGGGCGACTCGCCTCCGCCCGGCCGGGCGCCTATACTGGCGGAAAAACGCGGGGAGCGGGGATGTCAGGTTCCGACTATTTCGCCCGCCTCGCAGGGGTCCTCGCGGCCGCTGCGTTGCTGGGGCTGGCGATCGCGCGGCCCGAGGCCGGCCGGCTGGCGGTCGAGCGCGCGAGCGATCTCGCCCCGCCGCGCGCCGCGCTCGCCGACCGGGCCTGCCCCGCCGGCCAGCCGGCGCTGACCCATCCCTTCGCGCCATTGGAGGACGTGCTCAGCGTCTCGCCGCTCGGGGCGGCGACCGCGCCGGGCGAGCCGCTGCCCGCGCCGCACATCCGCGTCAACACCCGCCGGGGCGAGACCGTCTTCGAGCGCCGAAGCGTCGACGTTCTCGCCCCGGCGCGCGCCGACATCGTCGCCATCGAGCGGCGGATCGAGCGCGACGAAACGGGACGCGCGGCGGCGACGTCCTGGACGTTGCGGCTGAAGCCCTGCGCGAGCGTATCGGTCTATTACGACCGGCTCGACAGCGTGGCGGAGTCTCTCATCCGGCGGGCGGGCGGGCTTTCCGCCTTCGTCGAACTGGGCGGGCCGGACCATATCGCCGTCGAGACGCGCATCCGCGTGCGCGAGGGCGAGTTTCTGGGGCGCGCGGACGGATTCGACGTGGGGCTTTACGATCTCGCCGTGCCGCCGGCGCCGTTCGCCCGGCCCGAGCGCTATCGCTACGACGCCTTCGCGCGCGCCGAAGTCCTCGACGCGCCGCCGTCCCTGCTCGACGCCATCCGGCCCGATCTCGCCCGGGCGCGCTGCGCGCTCGACTATCTGCCCCGCGACCTGCGCGAAGCGTGGACGGCGAAGCTCGGCGACGCCTGGGGCGTGCGCCGGGCGAAGGGCGAGAACGCCTGCCGGACCGCGCTCATCGACGCGCCGGGCGCGGCGCAGGGCGTCTGGTTCACCGACGCTTCGCACAACGCGCTGACGAGCCGGGTGAGCGCGATCGCCCTGGCGCCCGACGCGATCGACCCCGAGCGGCTCGTCTTCGCCCTGCACGGCCGGCTGCGCTCGCTCAAGCCGGAGATGGTCGCCCTGCCGCCGGCGCTCGAAGACCGGCGCGCGGGCGCGACGCGCGACTTTCTGTCTTTCGAGAAAGGCGCAGGCCTCGTCAATCCGCCCTTCGACGCGGTGCGCGAGAACCAGATCTATTGCTATCAGGGCCTGCGCGCCAATTTCGTTGGCCCGCGGATCAACGCCGTGCTGCTTCTCCAGCTTTCGCGGGCGGCCGACGGCGCCCGGCTCATGAAGCTCGAAGCGCGCGGCGACGCGCTTTCCTGCGACGCGCTGCCCGCGCCGTGGTCGTTCACCGGCGCTGAGACGACGTTCTACCGGTGAGGCGCCGTCAGAAATCCACCGCGCGGCCGGCGCGCTCCCAGTCGCCGTAGCGCGTCGGCTCCGGCCCGGCCGGCCCGCCTTTCTCGGCCGGACGGCGCCCCGCGCGCGCCTCGGACTCGGCGGCGGCCCTGCGGCGGGCTTCGGCCTCGGCGAGGGCGCGCCGCGCCGCCGGCGGCAGGTCGCGCGCGGGTTTCGGCGGGTTGGTCGCGTCGGCGGTCATATTGAAGCCCGATCCTTCCCGACACATATAACCGCCGGTCCCCGAAAGGCGAAGGGGGCGCAAAGGAGAAACATCGCGATGAACTTTCTGCGCACCGGCATGCTGCTCGCCGCGCTGACCGCGCTGTTCGGCGTGGTCGGCTGGCTCCTCGGCGGGACCGGCGGGATGGTCCTGGCGCTCGGCTTCGCGGGCGTCGCCAACTTCTTCGCCTACTGGAACGCCGACAAGATCGTGCTGCGCATGTATCGCGCCGAGGAGGTCGACGAGTCCCACGCCTCCGGCGCGGTGCGCCGCTTCGTGGAGATCACCCGCGCCCTCGCCGCGCGGGCCGGCCTGCCGCAACCGAAGATCTATCTCATCAACTCCGAGCAGCCCAACGCCTTCGCCACCGGGCGCAACCCCGAGAACGCCGCCGTCGCCGCGACCGCCGGCCTGCTGCGCATGCTGAACGACGAAGAGATCGCCGGCGTGATGGCGCACGAGCTGGCCCATGTGAAGAACCGCGACACGCTGACCATGACGGTGACGGCCACCCTCGCCGGCGCGATCACGACGCTGGCGAACTTCGCCATGTTCTTCGGCGGCAACCGCAACAACGGCGGGCTCATCGGCGCGCTCGCGATCATGATCCTCGCGCCGCTCGCCGCCGCGCTGGTGCAGTTCGCCATCTCGCGCGGACGCGAATACGCGGCCGATCGCCTCGGGGCGGAGATCTGCGGTCATCCCGAATGGCTCGCCTCGGCGCTGGCGAAGATCGCGCGCGGCGCCGCGCGCATCCCCAACGAGATCGCGGAGCGTCATCCCGAAACGGGCCAGCTCATGATCGTCAACCCGCTGTCCGGTCAGGGCGCGGACAATCTGTTCTCGACCCATCCCTCGACGCAGAACCGCATCGACCGGTTGATGGACATGGCGCGGCGCATGGGCGTCGCGCAGCCCGCCGCGCCCGCCGGCCCGTGGGGCTGATGCGGCGGCAGCCTTTCCTGCGGGGCGCAGATTAAATCCGTAGGCGGCGCGCTTCAATGCGCCTCCGACCAGCTTCGGCCCTCGCCCGTGTCGACGACCAGCGGGACGGAAAGCGCGACCGCCGGCGAGGGCGCCTTTTCCATCACCGCCGCGACGAGCCGGCGGGTCTCGGCGGCCTCGCCCTTGGGCGCTTCGAAAATGAGCTCGTCATGCACCTGCAGGAGCATCCTCGCCTGCAGCTTCGCTCTCGCGAGCGCGGCGGGCATGCGGATCATCGCCCGGCGGATGACGTCGGCGGCCGAGCCCTGAATCGGCGCGTTGATGGCCTGCCTTTCGGCGTAATTGCGCATCGCCTGATTCTTGTCGTTGATGGCGCCGACATGGATGCGACGGCCGAAGACGGTCTCCACATGGCCTTCGGCGCGCGCCCGGCGGATGGTTTCGTCCATATACCGCCTGATGCCGGGAAACTTCCTGAAATAGCGTTCGATGTACTCCTTCGCCTCGCCGCGCGCGATGCCGAGCTGGTTGGCCAGACCGTAAGCCGAAATGCCGTAGATGATGCCGAAATTGATCGCCTTGGCGCGCCGGCGCACCATGGGGTCCATGCCCTTGATCGGCATGCCGAACATCTCCGACGCCGTCATGGCGTGAATGTCGAGGCCGTCCTCGAAAGCCTGTTTCATCGCCTTGATGTCGGCGATATGGGCGAGCAGGCGCAGCTCGATCTGGCTGTAGTCGGCCGAGATGAGGACGTTCCCTTTCTCGGCGATGAACGCTTCGCGGATCTTCCGCCCGTCGTCCGTCCGTATCGGGATGTTCTGTAGATTGGGGTCGGTCGAGGCGAGCCGGCCCGTCGTCGTCGCCGCGAGCGAATAGGAGGTGTGTATGCGCCCCGTTTCGGGGTTGATCGCCTGCGGCAGCGCGTCCGTATAGGTGCTCTTGAGCTTTGAAAGCCCCCGCCAGTTGAGGATCGCGCGCGGCAGCGGATGGCCCGCGGCGGCGAGCTCCTCAAGCACGTCGGCCTTGGTCGACCAGGCCCCGCCCGCCGTCTTGCGCCCGCCCGGCAGGCCGAGCTTGCCGAACAGGATCTCCGAAATCTGCTTGGGCGAGCCGATATTGAACTCTTCGCCCGCCAGCTCCATCGCTTCGGCCTCGTAGGCCGCCATCCGCTGGGCGAAATCGGCGGACAGGCGCGAGAGCGAGTCGGGATCGACCTTCACGCCGGCGCGCTCCATCTCCATGACGACAGGAACGAGCGGGCGCTCAAGCGTTTCGTACACGACGCATTTCTTTTCGTCGGCGAGCCGCGGCTTGAGAACGTGAAAGAGCCGCAGCGTCATGTCCGCGTCCTCGGCGGCGTACTCCGTCGCCTTGGCGATCGCGACCTCGTTGAAGGTCTTCTGTTTCTTGCCGCTGCCGGCGACCTGCGCGAACTTGATCGTGTCGAGGCCGAGATGGCGCTTGGCGAGCTCGTCCATGCCGTGCCCGCCGCGCCCGCTGTCCAGCGCGTAGGAGATCAGCATGGTGTCGTCGAAGGGGGCGACGGCGATTCCATGCCGCGCCATGACGAGCGCGTCATATTTGACGTTCTGCCCGACCTTCAGCACGGACGGGTCTTCGAGCAGCGGCTTGAGAACTTCAAGCGCGGCCTCCAGCGGCATCTGCTTTTCGATGTCGGCGTCGTCGAGGGCGAGCCCTTCCCCGCCATGGCCGAGCGGAACGTAGCAGGCCCGCCCCGGCGCCGTCGCCAGCGAGAACCCGACGAGCCGCGCGCGCATCGCGTCGAGACTGTCCGTCTCCGTATCGAAGGCGACGATTCCCCGTTCGCGCGCCTCGTCGATCCAGCGCGCGAGCGCCTGCTCGTCGAAGACCGTCTCATAGGCGGTCTCGGCGGGCGCCGCGGGGGCAGGCGCGTCGCCGGCCCCGTCCTTCGCGCCGGCGCCGAAGTCGGCGAGCACGCGGCGCTTCAGCGCAGCGAACTCCATCTCGTCGAGAAATGCGATCAGCTTGTCCGGCTCGATCTTCGGCATGCGGATGTCGTCGAGCGAAAATTCGAGCGGCGCGTCGTCCCTGAGCGTCACGAGCTGCTTGGAGATGCGCGCCTTGTCGGCGTGTTCGATGAGGCTCTCGCGCCGCTTGTTCTGCTTTATCTCGCCGGCGCGCGCGAGCAGCGTTTCGAGGTCGCCATATTCCTGGATGAGCTGGGCGGCGGTCTTCACGCCGATCCCCGGCACGCCGGGCACGTTGTCCGAGCTGTCGCCGGCGAGCGCCTGCACGTCGACGACCTTTTCCGGCGGAACGCCGAACTTCTCGATCACCTCGACGCGGCCGATGCGCCGGTTCTTCATGGTGTCGAACAGCGTGACGCGGTCCGAGACGAGCTGCATCAGATCCTTGTCGGAGGAGACGATGACGACCTCGCCGCCCGCGCGTTCGACCAGGCGCGCATAGGCGGCGATGATGTCGTCGGCCTCATAGCCCTCCGTCTCGATGCAGGGCACGTTGAAGGCGCGCGTCGCCTCGCGCACCAGCGGGAATTGCGGCACGAGATCCTCCGGCGGCTCAGGGCGGTTGGCCTTGTATTCCGGATACAGATCGTTGCGGAAGGTTTTCGCAGAAAAGTCGAAGATGACGGCGAGATGGGTCGGGTCGTGCCCGTCGTTCATGTCGGCGAGCAGCTTGTAGAGCATGTTGCAGTAGCCGGAGACCGCGCCCACCGGCAGCCCGTCGGACTTGCGCGTCAAGGGCGGCAGCGCGTGATAGGCGCGGAAGATGTAGGACGAGCCGTCGACGAGATAGAGGCGGATGGACGGCTTGTTCGGTTTGTCTGCCACGGCGTTGTTCCTGGCGAGGTGAGAAGGCGTGCAAGGCCGTCAGGCTTAGCGCGCGGACCGGCCGAACGGAACCCGCGCCGACTGACGGAAAGGCCGAAAACTGGTGCCGCATGCCGGACTCGAACCAGCGACCCACGCATTACGAATGCGTTGCTCTACCAGCTGAGCTAATGCGGCGACCGGGCCCGCTTGCGCGGGGCGCGTGGCAGAGGCCGGTTCCATAGCCCGCCCGGGGCGGCGAGGCAAGGCGGCGCCCCGCCGGCGGCGCCGTCACAGAAGGCCGCCGCCGACATCGCCGTCCGCCCCGGCGCCGAGGGCGCGCGCGGCGGCCTGGCGCGCGAAGCGCAGAGTGAGCGCCCGGCGCCGGGCGGGCGCGAGCGGGCGCTCGGGCGCGGCGCGCATGATCGCCCCGCCGAAGGCGTCCGCCAGAATGAGCCCCTCGCCCGCCGGCAGGAGCCCGGCCGGAAAGTCCCGCCCCACCGCGAAGTAGAACGCGTCGCAATAGCCGAGATAATCCGTCCACTTCGCATCGGCCTCGAAATCCGCCTGGCAGGACTTGATCTCGGCGAAGACGAGCCGGCCGGCCCGGTCGAGGCCGGCGAGGTCGGCGCGCCGGCCGTTGGGCAGGCGGAACTCGGCCAGCGGGGCGAGGCCGAGCTCGGCGAACAGCCGCGCCACGCCGCGCGTCAGCGCCGCGGTCACGTCCGGACGCGCCGCGCCGGGCGCGCCGTCCGGCGCGGGTTCGCGCAAGCGCGCGCGCAGCCTCTCGCGAAGGGGCCCAGCCTCGAGGTTCCGCATTTGTTCATGGAAGCGCGGCGAACGCGCCGCGTCAAGCCGCCGCTATGGCCGCCGGGCGCGCCGTCAGCCCTGAAACTCCGGCAGACGCACCACGAGGCCGTCGAGAGCCTCGCTGACCGTGATCTGGCAGGACAGGCGCGAGTTCTCCTTCGGCTCATAGGCGAAGTCGAGCATCGACTCCTCCATCGCCTCGGGCTTGCCGGTCTTGTCGCGCCAGGCCTCGTCCACATAGACGTGACAGGTCGCGCAGGCGCACGCGCCCCCGCAATCGGCGTCGATGCCCGGAACCATGTTGCGCACCGCCGCCTCCATCACGGAAAGGCCGACCTCGGCCTCGACGACATGCTCGGTTCCGTCATTCTCGATGAAGGTGATTTTCGGCATCGGCCTTTTCGTCCTCGTCACGTAAGCAGCGATTTAAGGTCTGCGTCGGGATCGGCAAGCGTTTTGGGGCTCGGGCGCGCCTTTGCGGCGATCAGCCGCTTGCCCACGGCGAAGGCGGGGATGTCGTTGAGGGCGTCGACCGCGATCAGGCGGCCTTCGCGCAGATACCATGCCGCGCGTGCCTTCGCGCCGGGCGCGCCGCGCTCGACGATTTCGTCGGCGCCGGCGCCGATCCCAGCGGTCTGGAGCTTGGCGTCGTACTGGTCCGACCAGAACCACGGAACCGCGTCGTAGACCGTCCGCCGGCCGGCCATGTTGGCGGCGGCGGCCTTGGCCTGTTCGATGGCGTTGGGCACGGACTCGAGCCGCATCCGCCGGCCGTAAAGCGGCGACGGGAAATTCGCGCAGTCCCCGGCGGCCCAGACGGCGGGGTCTTCGGTGCGCGCCGTCTCGTCGACGACGATCCCGTCGTCGACCGGCAGGCCCGCCGCGGCGGCGAGCCCGGTCTCCGGCGCGGCGCCGATGGCGACGAGGACCGCGTCGCAGGCGATCGCCTCCCCGCTTGCGAGGACCGCCGCCTCGACGCGCCCGCGCCCTTCGAAGGCCGCGACCGTCTCGCCGAAGCGCAGCTCGACGCCATGGGCGCGGTGCAGCGCCTCGAACCAGGCCGAGACCGGCGGGCCGGCGACGCGCTTGAGGGCGCGCTCTGCCGCCTCGACCGCCGTGACGGCGAGGCCCGCCTTGCGCGCGACCGCCGCGACCTCGAGCCCGATATAGCCGGCGCCGACGACGACCAGCCGCCGGGCGCCGGCCAGCAGCGGGCGCAGCGCGTCGCTGTCGTCGATCCCGCGCAGATAGGCGACGCCCGCGAGATCCGCGCCGGGACAGGCGAGCCGGCGCGGCGGCGCCCCGGTCGCGATCAGCAGCCGGTCATAGGCGAGCGCCTCGCCCGTATCGAGCGCGACCCGGCGCGCCGCCCGGTCGATGCGCGCGACCCGCGCGCCGAGCCGCAGCGCGATGTTCTCCTTCTCGTAAAAGGCGGCGGGCCTGAGCCATAGCCGGTCGCGGGCGAGCGCGCCCTGAAGATAGGCCTTGGACAGGGGCGGGCGCTGATAGGGCGGATGCGCCTCGGCGCCGATCAGCGCGACGGCGCCGGCGAACCCCTCCTGGCGCAGGCTCGCCGCGGCCTGCGCGCCCGCCTGGCCGGCGCCGATGATGACGATGCGCTCGGTCAAGAGCTCCTCCGGGATCGGGCGTCGTTAGCGGCTCGCCCGCCGGCCCGTCAACGCCCGCGCGCGGCGGGCGCGGGGTTCGCCGGCAGACCGGAGTGGCGTGACCCCGATGATTTTATCTCTTATGCTGCTAGAGGCCGACCTGGGCAAGAACTGGACAACCAGCTTTATTAAAGTCTTTGCGAACCTTTAGAGAAAAAATTATCCAGCCAAGAACTCGTTCAGAACCGTTTGATCAGGCTCTTGATCCATGAGATGCAAAGCTCGATGGCAAGGTCAGTTTGCTGGGGTGTAAAAGACGGCATTTCTGCGCTTCCAGGTCCGTGACCAAGCGGATTCCGCAGCTTGGTGAAAATCGCCTTCAGTGCCTCGGCTTCCCAACTCTCGATATACTGGGCATCTCGCTTGGCAAGATTATCAATGTAATTGTGGGCTCCTCGCTCTCCGCCGCGCGTCCATTCCTTTTTGTCTGATATGATCTTTATGGCGCTTTCGAGCGCGCGGACCGCATACCAAGCCGGATCGCGGTCGCCATTGTCGCGCCGGTCAATGGCTTCTTTCATGTCAATATCGACGTTCTTCCAGAGCGGATCTGAAACCAACTGCCAAAACGGCTGTTCAGCTTCCTTGAGGAACAGCGGATCCTCGGAGATTTGAATGAACCCGTTGTGATAGTGCAGCCCGCATCCTGCCTGCCTGAATCGGGTGTTCAGTTCATCAACACTGGCTTGGAAAGCCTCGTTAAGATTCTTATTCCATGCTTTCAAGCCGGGCGCTGGATCGCTTGGGATTCGCAAGCCGCCGGCTGGCCGCAGCTTTGCTTTCAAAATCTGCTGCGGCAGTTCGGCGTTTGCTTTCGCAACAGCCGCCTCCTTCTTTCTGAAAGCAATCTCCACCAAGCTCAAGCGTTCCTTAATGAAAGCATCGACATCTTGAACTCCTACTGGATCAGCGTGCATCCAATTCTCGCAAACCGTTATGATCGGCCACGCGCCCGAAACAGTAGTCTGCTTTCCTGCGAAGGCCGTTTGATAGGAATAGGCCATTTGAGAGAGACTTTTCAGGCCCAACTCAACAGACAGTCGGTTATGAATATCCTCCCAAAAGGCCTTTCCGTTCGGGTTCACTTTTCCATCTGCATCATAATAAGGCGCGATATTTTCACTAATAATACTGAAAGCCTGCACAAGGAGTTCCTTTTCCGTGCGCGTATAATTATTCCAAATCGGACGGTTCGCGTATCGCTTTGCGAAAATATCCGTTAACAACTTGAAGCCTCACGTTCGTCTGCTCAACCAGTTGGAGCGAATCACTTCTTTTAAGCGTTCTGGGATCGCCCAACTTTGACATGATTAGGTCTCTAGCGCTGCATGTCTATCCCTGCGTTAATGTAGTAAGCTACTAGCAGTTATCAAGCAAAGTGCGATGAGCCCGGACAGCCATGTCGATCGCCTGATGGGCAGATTGCGGTATTACCTGACCAACGCTGTCAGACGCAGTTCGTCGAAGTAACGTGCGCTGCCCGCACACGCCCATCGCCCTTCTATCGCAGTGACTCGCAGGCGACGCCGTCATTGTCGGCGTCAAGGCGGTGCGGGTCGCCCGGCCCGCTTGCGCGGAAGAAGCTCTGCGCCGCTTCCCAGGACGGAAAGTCGCCGCAATCCATATCCGCGCCGCGGGGCGACGGCGCGGCGGACCGCGTCGGCGTCGGCTGCGGGCCGCGATGACAGTGATAGGGCTGCGAGCCGGCATGACAGCCGTTGCGGTCAAGACCTCCCGGATGGGCGGCGAGGCTGCCGGCGAATAACGCCACTGCCGCGCCGACGAGGGCGAGCGTCGCTTGAACTTTCATCGCGAGGCCCTCTCTTTTTCTTCTCTCAACGCCGGAGAGTCTCGGCTTGAACGTGGAAAGGGCAGGTTATCGCGCCCCGCGCGGTTTTACGGAGGACGGTAGGGTTACCGCCGGTCGCGCGCCCCATCCGCCCATTGCGCTTCGCCCGATCCGGCCTATCTTGCCGCCCCGCCTGCGAGGATCGCGCATGGACGACGGACTGTTTCTTCCCCACGAGGCCGCCACGGCCGCGCTGGGCGCGCGGCTCGCCCCGCTGGCGCGCGCGGGCGACGCGATCGGGCTTTCGGGCCCGCTCGGCGCGGGCAAGACCACCCTTGCGCGCGGGCTCATCGGGGCGCTGACGGGCGCGCGCGAGACGCCGAGCCCCACTTTCGCCCTCGTCGAGCCCTATGAGGTCAGGCCCGGCGCGCCGGACGGCTTCACCCTGTGGCATTTCGACCTCTATCGGCTGGAGAAGGCCGAAGACGTGTGGGAGCTCGGCTGGGAGGAGGCGCTGGAGACCGGCGCCGCGCTCATCGAATGGCCCGAGCGCGTCGCCGCGCTCTTGCCCGCGCGCGCGCTCGTCCTGCGCCTTGAGCCCGAAGGCGCGGGCCGGCGCGTCCGCTTCGCCGGCGGCGGCGACTGGCCGGACCGGCTCGCCCGCGCGGGCGTCGCCGCGTAACGGGAATCGTTTACAACGCTGTCCATGACCCTCGCCGCAAGCAGCCTTTCCGAAGATCGCCAGGCCGCGCGCGCGGCCTTTCTCGCCGCCGCCGGCTGGGCCGAAGCCGAAGCGCGCCCGCTCGCCGGCGACGCCTCGACGCGCAGCTATGAGCGCCTGTCCCTCGGCGGGCGCACGGCGCTTTTGATGAACGCCCCGCCCGCGGCGGAAAGCGCGCCCTGCCCGCCCGGCGCGAGCGCGGACGAGCGCCGCCGGCTCGGCTACAACGCGATGGCGCGCCTGGCCGGGCCCAATCTCAACGCCTTCCTCGCCGTCGCCGAGACGCTGCGCGCGGCCGGGCTTTCCGCGCCGGCGGTCTACGCCGCCGACGCCGCGACGGGCTTCGCGCTGATCGAGGATCTGGGCGACGACCTCTACTCCCGCGCGATCGCGGCGGGCGCGGACGAACGCGCGCTGTACGAGGCCGCCATCGACGCGCTGCTTGCGCTGGCCGAGGCGGCTCCGCCGCCGCCGACAACGGCGGGCTATGCGATGCTCGACTATGATCGCATCGCGATGGAGGCCGAGATCGGCCTGCTGCCTGAATGGTGGCGCCGGCTGCGCGCCGGCGCGCCCGCTCCGGCGAGCCTGACGGCGGACTATTTCGCCGCCTGGGCCGGCCTGCTCGACGCCCTGTCGGCGCCGTCGCTCATGGCGCTGCGGGATTACCACGCGGACAACCTTCTCTGGCTGCCCTGGCGCGAAGGCCCGGCGCGGGTCGGGATCATCGACTTTCAGGACGCGCTCGTGGGCCAGCCGGCCTACGATCTCGTCTCGCTGCTCGAAGACGCGCGCCGGGATGTCGGGGAAGACCTCGCCGAGGCGATGATCGCGCGCTACTGCGCGCGCGCGCGCGACGCGGGGCGCTTCGACGAGGAGGCCTTCCGCCGCGATTACGCGATCCTCGCCGCGCAGCGCAACGCCAAGATTCTCGGCATCTTCGCGCGGCTCGTGCTGCGCGACGGCAAGACGCGCTACGCCGCGCTGCTGCCGCGGGTCGAGGCCCTTTTCCGCCGCGATCTGGCGCGGCCCCCGCTCGCGCCCGTGCGCGCCATGATCGAGCGGCGTTTCCCGGAGCTCGCCCCATGAGCCGGACGCCGAAGCGCGCGATGGTGCTGGCCGCGGGGCTGGGCGTGCGGATGCGTCCGCTTACGGACGAAATGCCGAAGCCGCTCGTCCCCGTCGCCGGCAAGGCGCTCATCGACTATGCGCTCGACCGCTTCGCGGGCGCCGGCGTCGAGACCGCCGTCGTCAACGCGCATCACTTCGCCGACATGCTGGAGGCGCATCTCGCCGACCGGCGCGCCCCGCGCATCGTCGTCTCCGACGAGCGCGCGCGGCTGATGGAGACCGGCGGCGGGCTGATGCAGGCGCGCGCGCTGCTCGGCGAGGGGCCGGTTTTCTGCACGAACACCGACGCGATCCTGATCGACGCGCCCGGATCGGAGGCCTGCGCGCGCCTCGCCGACGCGTGGGACCCGGCGCGCATGGACGCGCTTCTGCTGCTCGCGCCCATCGAGGCCGCGAGCGGCTATGACGGGGCCGGCGACTTCGATCTCGGCGCAGACGGCGGGCTCGCCTGGCGGTCGGGCCCGCGCGCGCCTTACGTCTATACGGGTCTGCAGATCATTTCGCTCAATCTTCTCGACAGCGCGCCGGAGGGGCCCTTCTCCATGCGCGCGTTGTGGGAGAAGGCGGCCGCGGCGGGGCGCCTGCGCGGCGTCGTCCATCGCGGGGCGTGGATGCATGTGGGCGACCCGGCCGGGCTTGCGGCCGCCGAGCGCCGGCTCGCCGCAATAGGGGCCGCCGCGCCATGACCGCGCGCGGGCAGGACGCGCCGCCTGCGGACGTTTTCGCCGCGCCGGCGCCGAGGGTCTATTCGATCGACGCGGGCCGGCCTTTCCTCGCAGATCTCGCGCGCGGCCTTCTCGCCAGCCTGCCCGCCGACCCGCTCGCCCTCGCCGACGTCGAAATCCTGCTGCCGACCCGGCGCGCCGCGCGCGCGCTCATCGATGCGTTCGTCGCCGCCGCGCCGGGCGGGCGGGCGAGCCTTCTGCCGCGCCTTCGCCCGCTCGGCGACGCGGACGAGGACGAAATCGCGCTCGACGCGGCCGCGAGCGAGGACGACCTCGACCTGCCGCCCGCCGTCTCGCCGCTTGAGCGCCGGCTCGTCCTGGCGCGCATGGTCGCGGCCGCCGACAGGGCGTTCGCCGGCCAGGAGAACTGGCCGGCGGCGATCGCCGCCGCGCAGGCGCTCGCCGGCCTTCTCGATTCTTTTTATACGGAGGAAATCGGTTTCGCGAAGCTCGAAGGGCTCGTCCCCGCCGAACACGCGGCCCACTGGGCGCGCTCGGCGAAGTTTCTCGAAATCGTCGCCGAAGCCTGGCCGGACTGGCTCGCCGCCCGCGGCGCGATGGACCCGGCCGAGCGGCGCGCGCGGCTGATCCGGCGGCAGGCCGAACGCCTGGCGCGCCTGAAGCCCGGCCATCCGATCGTCGTCGCCGGCACGACCGGAAGCGCGCCCGCCGTCGCGGCGCTGATGGGCGTGGTCGCCGGCCTGCCCCGCGGCGCGGTCGTCCTGCCCGGCCTCGACCGGGCGCTGGCGCGCGACGAAAAGGCCTGGGGCGCGATCGACGACCCGCACCCGCAGGCGGGACTCAAGGCGCTCGTCGAAAAGCTCGCCGTCGCCCCGGGCGCGGTCCGGCCCTGGCCGGGGAGCGCCGATCAGCCTGCGGACGGATCGCCGCGCGGGCGGCTCGTCTCGCTCGCCCTGCGCCCGGCGGAGGCGACCGACGACTGGCTCCGGCTGGTGAACGCGGCGGCGCAGGCCGATCCCGGCCTTGCGCGGGCCTGCGCGGGCCTTTCCCTCGTCGAGGCCGCCGACGAGGAGGCCGAAGCGGCCGCGGCGGCGCTGATCTTCCGCGAGACGCTGGAGACGCCGGGCGAAACGGCGATGCTGGTCACGCCCGACCGCAATCTCGCCCGCCGGGTCGCGGCCCGCATGCGCCGCTGGGGCGTCGCGGTCGACGATTCCGCCGGCGTTCCGTTCACGAACAGTCCGTGCGGGACTTATCTGCGGCTCGCCGCGGCCTGGCTCGCCGCGCCGTCAGACCCCCATGCGACGCTCGCCCTGGCGCGCCATCCGCTCGCCGGCTTCGGCCTGGACGCGCCCGCCCGCCGCAGAGCCGTCAGGGCGCTGGACCGGGGCCTGCGGGGCCTCGCGCCCGGACCCGGCGTCGCGGGCCTGCGCGCCCGGCTCGACGAAGACGCGCGCCGGGCCGAAGCAGCCGCGCCGCTTCTCGCCGCGCTCGAGTCCGCCGCGGCCGGCTGGCCTGACCGCGCGAAAGCGCCGTTTACGGATTTTCTGCTCGCCCATCTGGCCGCCGCCGAGGCGCTCGCCGCGCGCGCGGACGAGCCGGGCGCGGAGCGCCTGTGGCGCGGCGAGGACGGGGAGGCGGGCGCCGCCCTGCTCGCCGAGCTGCGCGACAGCGCCGAGGCGCTCGGCGAGATCGCCGCGAGCGACTACCCGCCCGCCTTTTCGCAGCTTCTGGCCGGGGCGAGCGTGCGCCGGCGCGTCCCGACCCATCCGCGCCTGTCCATTCTCGGCCCGCTGGAGGCGCGCCTTCAGTCGGCCGACGTGGTCATTCTCGGCGGGCTCAACGAAGGCGTGTGGCCGGGCGAGGCCGAGGCCGACCCTTTCCTGTCGCGGCCGATGCGGCGCGCGCTGGGCCTGCCTTCGCCGGAGCGGCGCATCGGCCTTTCCGCGCACGATTTCGCGCAGCTCGCCGCCGCGCCCGAAGTCGCGCTTCTGCGCGCGGCGCGGGCGGGCGGCGCGCCGGCCAAGCCGTCGCGCTGGATCGTCCGTTTAAAGAATATTCTCGCTGGCGCCGGGGTGCTCGACGCCGTCGACCGGAGCGCGCGCTTCGCCGCCTGGGCGCGCGCGCTCGACGAAGCGGGCCCTGCCCGGCCCGTTCCCCCGCCCGCGCCGAGACCGCCGCTTGCGGCGCGCCCGCGCGCGCTTTCCGTCACGCGGATCGAGACCTGGCTGCGCGACCCTTATGCGATCTACGCCCGCTACGTGCTGGGCCTGCGCAAGCTCGATCCGGTCGGCGAGACGTTCGGCGCGAAGCATCTTGGCTCGCTGCTGCACAAGACGTTCGAGGACTACGCGCGCGAATATGATTCGCGCCCGATTGCGGACATCTTCGCCGCGCACGCGCCTGCTTACGGATACGGCCCCGTCGAGGCGGCGCTGTGGGGCCCGCTCGTCGCCGATTCCCTCGACTGGTTTGCGCGCTTTCACGCCGAGCGCCTCGCCGAAGGCGCGCCGGCCGCGCTCGAAGCCGAAGGCGAGACGGCGATTCCATCTGTCGGCGGACCGTTCATCCTGCGTGCGCGCGCCGACCGCATCGATCTTCTGAAAGACGGGGCCGCTTTCGTCTACGACTACAAGTCGACTCTGCCGACGGCCAGGCAGATGAAGCTGTTCCGGATGCAGCTTCCCTTGACGGCGCTGATCGTCGAGGCCGGCGGCTTTGCGGAACTGGGCGCGCGGCCGGTCGCGGGCTTTCTCTATCTCAAGACCGTCGACCGCAAGGGCGCGGGCGAGACGCGCGGCGCGGCGGGCGCGGACGCGGCGGAGATTGTCAGCGCGGCCAAGGAGGGGATCGCTCGCTGGATCGCGGCCTTCGACGATCCGGACACGCCCTATCTGTCGCAGCCGCGCGCCGAGTTCGTCGACGATTACGGCGACTACGACCGTCTCGCGCGGCGGCGCGAATGGGGCGCGCAGGGCGAGGGAGAAGCTCCGTGAGCGCGCTCGACCAAACCCTCGCGGCCCAGCGCGCCGCCGCCGCGCCGCACGCCTCCGCCTTCGTGGCGGCCAACGCCGGCGCCGGAAAGACGCGGGTGCTGACCGACCGCGTCGCGCGGCTCCTCCTCGCCGGCGCGGCGCCGTCGAAGATTCTCTGCATCACCTTCACCAAGGCCGCCGCCGCGGAAATGGCGGACCGGCTGTTCAGACTGCTGGGCGATTGGGCGCTCGCCGAGGACGGCGCGCTCGCGAAAGCGCTCGACGATCTCGAAGGCGCCGCGCGGACGCGCGATGCGGACGACCTCGCCAAGGCGCGCCGGCTCTTCGCCCGCGCGCTGGAGACGCCCGGCGGACTGAAGATCCAGACCATCCACGCCTTCTGCGAAAGCGTGCTGAAGCGCTTTCCGCTCGAAGCCGGCGCGCCGCCCGGCTTTTCGGTGATCGAAGAGGCCGAGGCCGCCGCGCTCGCCGGCGCGGCGGTCGACCAGGTCGCGGAACGGGCCGCGGGCGGGACGCTCGGCGCGGCGTTCGCCCGGCTTGCGGCCCGGCTGGGCGGGCGTGATCTGCGCGCGCTTCTCGCCGGCGCGATCGCCGGCCGGCAGGCGCTCGAAGGCGCGCTTCGCGCCGTCGGCGGCTGGGAGACGCTGCTGGCGGAAACGGCCCGGGCGCTCGGCGTCGATCCCGAGGAGGACGAAGAGGCGATCATCGCCGCCGCGGCGGCCGACTTCGCGCCGGCCGACATTCGCCGCATGCAGGCCGCCTTTCGCCTCGGCGGCAAGACCGTCAACCGTTTCGCGGAGAACGACATCGAACGCTTTTTCGCCGCCGACTCGCCGTCCGAGCGGCTTGAAGCGCTCAAGCCGATTTTCCTCACCCAGAAGGGCGAGCCGCGCCAGAGGCTGGCGGACCGCGCTTCGATCAATTCGGATCCCTGGATTGAGGGCTACCTCGCCGCGAAGCAGGCCACGCTCTTCGAAGCCCTCGATCGGGCGAGGGCGGCGCGCGCCTTCGCCGACACGCGCGCGCTGCATCTCGTCCTGCGCGAGGCGTTATCCGTCTACGAAGCGATGAAGACGGCGCGGGCGGGTCTCGACTATGACGACCTCATCTTTCATGCGCGCCGGCTGTTCGCCGACCGCGCCGGGGCGGCCTGGGTTCTGTGGAAGCTCGATCAGGGACTCGACCACATCCTGCTCGACGAGGCGCAGGACACGAGCCCCGCGCAGTGGTCCGTGGTCGAGGCGCCGCTGGAGGAGTTCTTCGCCGGCGCGGGCGCGCGCGCCGAGCGGCGCACCTTTTTCGCCGTCGGCGACCAGAAGCAGTCGATCTACTCCTTCCAGGGCGCCGACGCCGGTCTGTTTCAGGAAAAGCGCGCCGATCTCGCCAAGAAGATCGCGGCGGTCGCGCCGTTCGTCGACCGGCCGCTGACCCTGTCGTTCCGCACCGCCGCGCCGGTTCTGTCCTTCGTCGACACGCTGTTCGCCGAGCCGGAAGCGCGCGCGGGACTGGGCGAGGACGGGCCGCTGCGCCACGGCGTCTATCGCAAGGGCGCGGGCGGGCGCGTCGAGGTCTGGCCGCTGACGCCCCATCCCGAAGCGCCCGAGAACGAGCCCTGGGACGCGCCGCTCGACGCGGCCCCCGCCCGGCATCCGGCGCGCGCCCTGGCGCGCTGCGTGGCCGCGACCATCCGGCGCTGGCTCGACGCGGGCGAGCCGCTTGCCTCCGCCGGCCGGCCGATCGCGCCGGGCGACGTGATGATCCTCGTGCAGAGCCGCGCCGCGCTTTTCCACGAGACGATCCGGGCGCTGAACGAATGCGGCGTGCCTGTCGCCGGCGCCGACCGGCTGAAGCTGCTCGAGGACGCGGCGGTCGAGGACCTGCTTTCTTATGCGCGCTGCGTTCTTCTCGATACGGATGACCTGTCGCTCGCCGAAACGCTGAAAAGCCCCTTTTTCGGCCTTGACGACGAAGACCTGTTCGCGCTGACGCGCGAGCCCCGCTCTTCGCTCTGGGCGGCGCTGCGCGCGCGCGCCGACGAGCGCGAAAGCTGGGCGCGCGCCGTGCGGGAGATCGCCGCGGCGCGCCGGATCGCGCTGCGCGAGGGCGGCTACGCCTTCTTCTGTCACGTCCTGGAGACCGGCGCGCCTTCCGGGCGCAGGCGTCTTTACGCGCGGCTCGGCGCGGCGAGCCGCGAGACCGTGGACGAGCTTCTGCGCCAGGCGCTCGATTACGAGCTTTCCCATCCGCGCAGCCTGCAAGGCTTTCTCGCCTGGATCGAAGCGCGCGCCGGCGAGATCAAGCGCGAGATGGACCAGGCCTCGGGCGCCGTGCGCGTCATGACCGCGCACGGCGCGAAGGGCCTCGAAGCGCCGATCGTGTTTCTCATCGACGCCCATCGCCGGCCCGATGCAGGCAAGATCGGGCCGTTGCTGCGTCTGCCGGCGCCGGCGGGCGCGCCGCGCCCGCGCGGGCTGTTCGCGCTCGCCGGAACGAAGGACGAAGACTGCGCCGCGCTGACCGCCGCGCGCGCGGAAGAGAAGCGCCTTCAGTATGAGGAATACCGCCGCCTGCTTTACGTGGCGGCGACGCGCGCGCGCGACCGGCTGTATGTCTGCGGCGTCGCGGATCGCCGCGACAAGGATCCGTCGGCCCGTCCGATGACGGAGAAAAGCTGGCATGCGCTGGCGCAGGACGCGATGGCGCGCCTCGAAGGCGCGGTCGAGCGCGTTCAGCATCCGGAAGGCTGGGGCGAAACCCTGATCCTTTCCGCGCCGCAGACCGCGCCGCCGGAGAGCGAAGCGGCCCGGACGGCGCCGTCCGCGCCGCCAGCGCCCGGCTGGCTCGCCCGGCCGGCCGCGCCCGAAGCATCGCCGGCGCGCCTTGCGCCCTCGCGGCTCGCCGGCGAGGCTGAAACCCGCGCCGAGACGGGCGCCTATTCGCCGCTGCGCCCCGCCGACCGGTTCCTCCGCGGGCGGACGCTGCATCGCCTGCTCGAGCTGCTGCCGCAGGCCGCTCCCGGCGAGCGGCCCGCCGCCGCGGACCGGCTGCTCGCCCGACTCGCCCCGGCCGTCGCCGCGGACGAAAGGGCCCGCTGGCGGGCGGAGGTCCTGCGGGTGCTGGACGATCCCGCCTTCGCGCCGGTCTTCGCCCCGACGAGCCGCGCCGAGGTTCCCGTCGCGGGAACGCCGAGGGGCGCGCGGGCGGCCGTCTCCGGCGTCATCGACCGAATCGCCGTGACGGAAGGCCGCGTACTGATCGTCGATTACAAGACCAACCGCCCGCCGCCTGCGCGCGTCGAGGACGCGCCGGCCGCCTATGTCGCCCAGCTCGCCGCCTATCGGGCGTTGCTTCAGGAAATCTATCCAGACAGGGAGATTTCCTGCGCCCTTCTGTGGACCTATGACGCGCGGCTGATGACGGTTCCCCCGGCGCTGCTCGATCACGCCCTTGAGACCGCGCTCGTCTGACGCCTTGAACTCCGGCGCCGGCCCCTTATGTTGGCGGTCCGCCGCGCCGAATCGGCGTCAGGTCAAACCGTCGCACGACAGCAGGGCCCGGGCGCGCCGGGCGTAAGAGGAGTATTCCGGCATGGGCATCAAGAACGTCACCGACGCCTCGTTCGACGCGGACGTTTTGCAGGCGGGCGAGCCGGTGCTCGTCGATTTCTGGGCCGAATGGTGCGGACCGTGCCGCCAGATCGCCCCGGCGCTCGAAGAGCTTTCGCAGGAATTCGACGGCAAGCTCGCCATCGCCAAGATCAATATCGACGAAAACCCGGAAACGCCGGGCCGTTACGGCGTGCGCGGCATTCCGACGCTGATGATCTTCAAGGACGGCGAACTCGCCGCCACCAAGGTCGGCGCCGCGCCGAAATCGGCCATCGCCGCCTGGATCAAGGGCGAGATCGCCTGAGCCGCGATCATTGATCCGTATGCTGAGCCGCCGCCGGTCGCCCTGACCGGCGGCGCGCCTCATGAGGGCCGCCGATCGCCCAGCGGCGAATTCTTCCACCTTTATGCGGAAGTCGCCCTTCGGAAAAACAAAGACTTAGCAAAAAAGCGGGGATAGTTATCCCCGCCTCTCCGCCCGGCCCCATGCTGGGCGCATGACGACGACCGCATCTGTCCTGTCGCTCTCGCCGCGCGCCGCGCGCGCGAGGCCCTTCGAGGCGAAACCGCGCGATTCGCGCAAAGGCGAATCGTTCGAAATCCGCCTGCGGAGCGCGGACAAGCTGAGTCGAATCGATTCGCCGCTTTTGCGGATCGCGCGCTTCGGCCCCGCCCGCTCGCCTTCCGGGAAAGGCCGCCGCGCCGGAGACGCCGCGCCGTCAGCCGTTTTCGCGCAGCACCTCGCCCGCGAGATAGAGCGAGCCGCAGATGAGCAGCCGCGCGGGCGCGCGGCTCTCGCCGACGGCGAGGCGGAGCGCCTCCTCGATCGAGGCGCAGGGCCTGGCCGGCAGCCCCGCGCGCTCGGCCGCGGCCGCGACGTCCTCGGGCGGCGCGGCGCCGTCGTGATCGGCCCGCACCGTAAAGACGGCCGAGGCGACGCCGGCGAAAGCGGCGAAAAAGCCTTCCTGGTCCTTGTTCGCCTGCATGCCGGCGATCAGCACGAGCGGGCGCGGCGCCTTCTCCTCCATGTCGGCCATGGCCGCGGCGACCGCGCGCGCCGCATGCGGATTGTGCCCGCCGTCGAGCCAGATCTCCGCCTCGTCGCCGAAGCGCGCGCGCGCGAAATCGACGATCGGCCCGCGCCTGAGGCGCTGCAGGCGGGCGGGCCAGCGCGCCGATACGACGCCTGCGGACAAAATGTTGTCGTCGAACCCGAGTCCCGCCGCCTTGACCGTCGCGACCGCCAGGCCGGCGTTGGCGATCTGGTGAACGCCGGGAAGGCGCGGCGGATCGAGATCGCTGAGGCCGTCATCGTCCTGATAGACGAGCCGGCCGTGCTCGAGAAACGCGTTCCACCCCAGACCATAGGCGAAGAACGGCGCGCCGACGGCGTTCGCGCGCGCTTCGAAGACCTGCATGGCCTCGGGCGTCTGCGGGCCGACCACCGCCGGCGCGCCGGCGCGGAAGATGCCCGCCTTTTCGCCCGCGATGGCCGCAAGGGTGTCGCCCAGAAATTGCTGATGGTCGAGCGCGACCGGGGCGACCGCCGTCGCAAGCGGCGCGTCGATCACGTTCGTGGCGTCGAGCCGGCCGCCGAGGCCCACCTCGAGCACGAGATAGTCCGCCGGCGTCTCGGCGAAGGCCAGAAAGGCCGCGCAGGTCGTCGCCTCGAAGAAGGTGAGCGCTTTCGGCCCCACGTCGCGGTCGCAGCGTTCGAGCGCGTCGCACAGATGCGCGTCGTCGATCTCGCGCCCCGCGAGCACGATGCGCTCGTTGAAGCGCACCAGATGCGGCGAGGTGTAGACGTGTACGGAGTTCCCGGCCGCTTCGAGGATTGCGCGGATATAGGCGACCGTCGAGCCCTTGCCGTTTGTGCCGGCGACGTGGATCACAGGCGGCAGGCGCCGGTGCGGATCGCCGAGGCGGGCGAGCGCGTCTTTCATCCGGTCGAGGCCGAGATCGATCAGCGCCGGCCGCCGTTCGGCGAGGCGCGCGAGAACCGCAGCGGGATCTTTCACGTGAGTCGCGCCTTATTCGGCCGCCTTGTCGAGGGGAACGGGCGCGGCCCTTTCGCCGCCGCCGGCCGCTTTCGGGCGCTCCATCTCGATCGCCGGGCGCGCCGGCGTCGCCACGGCGCCCGTCTTCGTCAGGACGCGGAGCAGGCGCGAGAGCGCCTGGCGCATGTCCTTGCGGTGAACGACCTGATCGATCATGCCCTTTTCGAGCAGAAACTCCGCGCGCTGAAAGCCCTCGGGCAGCGTCTCGCGGATGGTCTGCTCGATCACGCGCGGGCCGGCGAAGCCGATGAGCGCGCCGGGCTCGGCGAAATGCACGTCGCCCAGCATGGCGAAGGAGGCGGTCACCCCGCCGGTCGTCGGATGGGCGTGGACGACGACATAGGGAAGGCGCGCCTCGCGCAGCATCTCGACCGCGATCGTCGTGCGCGGCATCTGCATCAGCGAGAGAATGCCTTCCTGCATCCGCGCCCCGCCCGAGGCGGTGAAGACGACGAGCGGCCGGCGGCGCGCGACCGCTTCTTCAGCGGCCTTGATGAGCGCTTCGCCCAGCGCCATGCCCATCGAGCCGCCCATGAAGTCGAAATCCTGCACGGCGACGATGACGGGCAGGCCCTCGATGGAACCGGCCGCGACCTCCATCGCGTCGTTGCGGCCGGTTTTCTTCCGGTTCTCCTTCAGCCGATCGACATATTTCTTCTCGTCGCGGAACCTGAGCGGGTCCATGACCGGCTCGGGCAGCGCGATCGTCTCATAGATCCCGCCGTCGAAGAGATGCTTCAGCCGCTCGGCGACGGAAATCTTCATGTGATGATTGCACGAGGGGCAGACCTGCAGGCTCGCCTCGAGGTCGCGGCGGAAGATCATCTCGCCGCAGCCGCCGCATTTGACCCACAGGCTGTCGCCGGAGTCCTGGCGTTTGAACATGTTCTTGATTCCCGGCGGCGTCAGATTCGAGAGCCAGCTCATCCTCTATGCTCCTCGCGCGGCGCGGACGGCTCCCCCAAGGTCGCGCGCCAGGCTCAATACAGGGTTAATCGCATTATCCGGCCGGCCCGGATCGGCGTCCAGCGCCGCCGCGAGCCGCTCGACGAGCGCCGAGCCGACCACCACGGCGTCCACGACGCGGGCGAATTCGGCCGCCTTTTCAGCCGTTTTGATTCCGAAACCAACCGCCACAGGCAAGCCCGATGCGGCCTTGAGCCGCGCGGCGGCCTCGGCGACGGCGCCGGCTTCTCCCGTTTTCGCCCCGGTCACGCCCGCCACCGAGACATAATAGACGAATCCGGAGGCGTTTTTCAAAACCGCGGGCATGCGCGCCGCGTCCGTGGTCGGCGTCGCGAGCCGGATGAAGTCGAGCCCGGCCGCGCGCGCCGGCAGGCGGAGCTCGGCGTCCTCCTCCGGCGGCAGATCGACGACGATAAGCCCGTCGACCCCGGCCGCGCGCGCGTCCTTTACGAACGCCTCGACCCCATAGGCGTGGAACGGGTTGTAATAGCCCATCAGCACGATGGGCGTTTGATCGTCTTCTTCCCGAAACGACCTGACGAGCGCCAGGGTCCGGCGCAGGGTCTGGCCGGCCTTGAGCGCGCGCAGGCCCGCGGCCTGAATCGCCGGTCCGTCGGCCATGGGATCGGTGAAGCACACGCCGAGCTCGATCGCGTCCGCGCCGGCCGCCGGCAGCGCCTTCAACAGCGCCAGCGAAGTCTCGTAGTCCGGATCGCCGGCCATCACGAACGGAACGAAGCCGGCCCGGCCCTCGCGGGCGAGCGCGTCGAACCGGGCGGCGAGGCGGGAGACAGGCTTCATTCGAAACAACGCAAAACGGCGCCGAGGCGGCCGGGCGCCTTCCCTAACCTCTTCTTCGCCCTCTTGGCAAAGGCGAAATGGTCACTCCTTCGCCATCAGGGTCATGGCGCCGACGACCATCGCCTCGACGCCGGACATGATCGACGGCTCGGGCTCGATACGAAAGAGCGGCGAATGATGGGAGGCCGCGGCGTCGAGCTCCTTCTCCTTCGTGCCGCCCACCATGAAATAGACGCCCTTCACGCCCGTCTCCGGCGCGACGAAATAGGCGAAATCCTCCGCGCCCATGCCTTCGCGCGGCTCTTCGAAGATCATGTCTTCGCCGAAATGATCGAGGAAGGCCGCCTTGATTCGGGCAGCCGTCTCCGCGTCGTTGATGGTCGGCGGCGTCGTTTCGGTCTTCGAGCGGATCACCTCGGGCAGCTTGTCCTCGGGCGCGCCGAGCGCGAGCGCCACGCCTTTCGCCACCCGGTCGATGCCGTCGAGCAGCTGCTCGCGGGTCTCCGGATCGTCCGAGCGCACGGTGAGCTGCATCTCGACGCGCTCGCCGATGATGTTGTGCTTGGTCCCGCCGTGAATCGCCCCCACCGTGACGACGCCGGGCTGGAGCGGCGGGATCGTGCGGCTCACCAAGGTCTGCAGCGAGACCACGATCTGCGCGGCGATCAGGACGGGATCGACCCCCTGATGCGGCGAGGCGCCGTGCGCGCCGACGCCGCGCACGATGATGTCGACGCTGTCCGAGCTCGAATAGGCGATGCCCTGCGGCACCTCGATCCTGCCGGCGGGCTTGCCGGCCGCGACATGGAAGGCGAGCGCGTAGTCGGGCTTGGGAAAGCGCTCGTAAAGTCCGTCGGCGAGCATGTCGCGCGCGCCGGAAATGCGCTCCTCGGCCGGCTGGCCGATGAGTACGAGCGTCCCGCTCCATTCGTCCCTTCTCGCCGCGAGCTGGCGCGCCGCGCCGACGAGCGCCGTCACATGCACGTCATGCCCGCAAGCGTGCATCACCGGCTGCTCGACGCCGTTGATGTCGACCTGGCGCGCCTTCGAGGCGTAGGGAAGGCCCGAGCGCTCCTCCACCGGCAGGCCGTCCATGTCAGCGCGCAGCATCACCGTCGGCCCGTCGCCGTTCTCCATCGTCGCGACGACCCCCGTGCCGCCGACCCCCGTCGTCACGCGATAGCCGAGCGCTTCAAGCTCGGCGGCGAGACGTTCGGCGGTCTTGAACTCGCGATGCGAAAGCTCCGGGTTCTGATGGAAATGGACGAACAGGTCGGCGAGATTGGCCTTATAGTCGGCCTTGATCGCCGCGCGCAGGGAGTCCTGCGCCGACGCGCCGCCGGCGAGCATCGCCGCCGTCGTAAGCAAAAGCGCGAATCGAAACGAACGTCGCGTTTTCATGAAGCCCTCTCAGTCTGCATCGATCCCCGGCCGCCGCCGTCATTCCTCAAGGCCCAGCTTTTCCGCCGCGCCCCAGTCATAGGGCGGCGGCGCGCCGCCCGGCCCCTTGAGATAATGCTTCATCCAGCGCAGCACGCGCGCAGCGTAGTCGTATTGCGCGGCGGCCTTGCGGTTGCCGTGGCCTTCGCCGGGATAGGTGACGAGGCGCACGGGCGCGCTCCCGTTGAGCTTGAGGAAGCGGTAAAGCTCATAGGACTGAGCCGGGTGCACGCGCGGGTCGGCCTCGCCGTGCAGGATGAGCGTCGGCGTCTTCGACTTGCCGGCATGGCGCACGGGCGAATGCTCGACGAACAGGTCCCAGTCCTCCCACGGATATTTCATGAAATGCACGTCGCGCATCTCGACCGGAATGTCCGTGCCCCCCGTAAAGGAGATGAGATCGGTGAGCGCGACGAAAGGCGCGGCGGCGGCGAAATGCTCCGAGGCGATCGTCGCGCCCCAGGCCGAAGCGAAGCCGCCATAGGAGCCGCCGTTGATCCCGACCTTCGCCCTGTTCACGAGCCCCTCTTCCGCGAGCGCGCCGACGCCGTCGACGATGTCCCAGAACTCCGCCCCCGGCGGGTCCTTATGGTCGAGCTTGGCGAAGGCCTCGCCGCGCCCCGTCGAGCCGCGATAGTTGGGGTAAAGAACCGCGAAGCCTTCTCCGGCCGCGATCTGGCCGAGCCCGCCATAGCTCGTCTTCCAGCCGTTCGAGTCGTGCGCTTCGGGCCCGCCGTGGACATGGACGATCAGCGGCCAGCCGGCGCGCGGCTTGCGCCCGTTCGGCGTGACGAGCACGCCTTCGACCTCCACCCCGTCGCGCGCCGCCCAGCGATAGACGCGCTGCCCGGCGAGGGCGATCCCTTCGAGCCATTCGTTGTGATCGGTCCATTTCGCCGGGACGGCGAGGCCGGCGCCGACATAGAGCTCGCGCGGATGGCGCGGGCTGTCGGCGACATAGGCGACTCTGTCCGTAGCCGGATCGACCTCGATGTCGTAGGCGACGAAGCCGTCATGCGCCGTCTCGCCGCGCTTTTGCCCGTCCGCGCCGTATTCGACGAGCGCCGAAGCGGTTCCGCGATGGACGAGCGCCCGGATGGAATCGTCCCCCGCCCAGGCGAAGTCCATGACATGCTGCTCGGCCCCGCGATCGAGGAGAACGTAATCCCCGCTCGCCGCGTCGGCGACCGCGAGCGTTCCGGCCGTCGGGTCGGACCGGTCGGCGGCGGCGAGGAAGGCGAGCTTCGCCCCGTCCGGCGAGAATTCGAACGCGCCGATCTTGCCGGGCGTTTCGACGACGGCCGTCGCGCGCCCGCGCGCAGGATCGACGATATGGATGCGCCGCGCCATGAAGCTGTCGTCGATGGTCGGCGTCGGCGCGAGCGCGACGGCGAGGCGCGCGCCGTCGGCCGACAGGGCGAGCGCGGAGGCGTGGCCTTCAAGATCGAGCTTTTCAGCCTCGCCGCCGTCGAGCGGCGCGCGCCAGACGCGCGCGAAGCGCAGGGATTCCTCATAGACGTTGGCGTCGAAGCCCTTCTCCTTCAGGTTTTTTTCCGTATCGGGCTGTTTTTCCGCCGCGATGAAGAAGATCGCCGCGCCGTCCGGCGTGAAGACGTAGTCGGCGATGTCCGTATCGAAGGAGAAGAGTTTCTCCGCCTCGCCGCCGTCGACGGGGATGGCGTACAGCGCGCGCGTCTTGTCGCCGTCGCGCTTGGCGAGAAAGGCGATCTTCTCCCCGTCCGGCGTCCAGGCGGGGCTGGCGACGCTGATCTCGCCGGCGACATAGGCGCGGTGCGCGCCCGGCCCGGTCGCGACATGCAGGTGAACGTCGGCCGGCCCGTTTTTCTCGCCGTTCAGCACGTCGCGCGGGTCGGAGACCGCATAGGCGAGCGCCGCGCCGTCGGGCGAGAACGCAGGCGCGCCGACCTGGCGGATGGAGAACAGATCGTCGAGCGTCATCGCCCGTCCGCGCTCCTGCGCGAAAGCAGGCGCGAGCGCGCCCGCCAGCATCGCCAGTCCTGCAAGTCCGAATCGGAAAGAATTGAGCGCCGCCGGCGCGCGTCTCGTCATGTCGCCCTCTTGATTGTCCGCTTGCTGGTTCGCGAATCGCGCAGCGACCTTAGCCAGATCGCGCAGGCGCGGCTACTGCTGGAAGGCGAGGCCCGCCTCGTCATTGTCCTGCCAGCGCACCTGGCATTCGCGGCGGAAGGCCATCTCGGCGATGGACAGAACCACGGTCGGCGGCAGCACATAGGCGCCCTGCAGCTTCACCCGGGCGCCGCCGCGGCTCATGTCCTGAACGATGCAGGCGAGATCGCCGCCGCCATGCCAGCGCACCCGGCCGAACTTGTAGGTGCTCCGCCGCTCCTCGGCGCGTTTGACCCGCTTGCGCGACAGGGCCGTCGGCGGGGGCGCGTCGGCGGGCTGCGCGCGCGAGGCGCGCGTCAGGGCGCTCAGCCGAGAATCGAGCTTCTTTCCGAAAGCCATGCAGCGAACCGTTTAGGACATCATTGGAAGTCTTGCCTAACGAAGTCTGAACGCGGCCGGCCTGCTAGCGGTAAACGACAGTAAAATCAGCGAGGTGCGTCGTCATCGCCCAACAGATCCATCACCGTGAAGATATCCTTGTCGCCGCGCCCGCACATGTTCATGAGCAGGATCTGGTCGGCGTCCATCTCGGCGGCCTTCTCCACCGCCCGGGCCAACGCATGGGCCGGCTCGAGGGCGGGAATGATGCCTTCGAGCGCGGCGCAGAGCTGAAACGCTTCGAGCGCCTCCCTGTCGGTCGCGGAGACGTATTTCACCCGGCCGGTCTCGTGCAGCCAGGCGTGCTCGGGTCCGACGCCGGGATAGTCGAGGCCCGCCGAGATCGAATGGGCCTCCTTGATCTGTCCGTCCTCGTCTTGAAGCAGATAGGTCCGGTTGCCGTGCAGCACGCCCGGCCGGCCGCCCGAGAGCGAGGCCGCATGTTCGCCCGTGTCCAGCCCCAGACCCGCAGCCTCCACGCCGATGATTTCCACGCCGGGATCATCGAGGAACGGATGAAAAAGCCCGATCGCGTTGGAGCCCCCGCCGATGCAGGCCATGATCGCGTCGGGAAGCCGGCCTTCGGCCTCGCGCATCTGCGCCTTCGCCTCGCGCCCGATCACCGACTGGAAATCGCGCACCATCATCGGATAGGGATGCGGGCCCGCGGCCGTGCCGATGATGTAGAACGTGTCGGCGACATTGGTCACCCAGTCGCGCAGCGCCTCGTTCATGGCGTCCTTGAGGGTCGCGCGGCCCGACGCGACGGGGCGCACCTCGGCGCCCAGAAGCTTCATGCGGAAGACGTTTGGCTTTTGCCGCTCGACGTCGGTCGCGCCCATATAGACGACGCAGGGAAGCCCGAAGCGCGCCGCGACCGTCGCCGTCGCCACGCCGTGCTGGCCGGCGCCCGTCTCGGCGATGATGCGCGTCTTGCCCATGCGCCGGGCGAGCAGGATCTGGCCCATGCAGTTGTTGATCTTGTGCGCGCCGGTGTGATTGAGCTCGTCGCGCTTGAAGTAAATCTTCGCGCCCTTGCCCGTCGCCGCCGTCGCGCGAACATGCTCGGTCAGCCTTTCGGCGTAGTAGAGCGGCGACGGTCTGCCCACGTAATGCTTGAGGTAGTACTCAAGCTCCCGGTGAAAATCCGGGTCTTTTTTCGCCCGGTCATACTCCTCGGCGAGCGCGAGGACGAGCGGGGTCAGCGTCTCGGCGACGAAGCGCCCGCCGAATTTTCCGAAGCGGCCGTCCCGGTCCGGTCCCGCGCGATAGCTGTTGGGTTTCTCCAAGGTCTCGATCCGTTGCGGCGGCCCGCCGGTCCTACCGCGCCGGCGGGGCGGGATAAAGGGCCCTCAGAAGGCCGCTTTCGCGGCCGCGACGAAAGCGGCGATCAGCCGCGCGTCCTTCACGCCCGGCGCCGACTCGACGCCGGAGGAGACGTCGACCCCCTCGAAGCCCGCGAGCCCTTTCACGGCGGCGACGGCGGCGGCGACCGTATCGGGCGCGAGCCCGCCCGCGAGCGCGAAGGGAGTCTCGCCCTCATAGGCCCGAAGCAGCGCCCAGTCGAACGCCGCGCCGTGCCCGCCCGGCCTGTCGGCGCTCCGGGGCGGGCGGGCGTCGAACAGGATCATGTCGGCCGCGTCGGCGAACGCCGCGGCCCCGGCCGCGTCCTCCGCCGCGCCGACCGGCACGGCCTTGATGACGCCGAGGCCGAACTGCCGGCCCATCGCCGCGCAGCGCTCGGGGCTTTCGCGGCCGTGAAACTGGAAATGGGTGAGAAAGGGCGCGGCCTCGGCGAGCGCCCGCTCGCCCGCGTCCACGAACAGGCCGACGAAGCCCGGCGCGTCAAAGCCCTGATCGAAAGCGGCCCGTTTCACCTCCGTCACGATGTCTTCGGCGGCCGCCGCATCGATAAAGCGCGGGCTTTTCGGGAAGAACACGAAGCCGAGATGGCTCGCGCCTGCCGCGGCGGCGGCGACCGCCGTCTCCGCATCGCGGATCCCGCAGATTTTGATGAAGCCGGGCATGGAAAGAAGGTCCTAGGACTGGGGAGGAGAAGAGTGCGCGGGCGGATCGGACGCCTCCAGCGTGGGGGGCGGCCCGCCCGCGGCCTGGCGGGCCGGCGCGAGTTCGCGTTTCACGGCCTCGAGTTCGCGCCGGGCCTGGCGCGCTGCGCGCCGGCCTTCGCGCCCCGACATCCACATCCCCCCTGCGCCGGCGAAGAAGCCTGCCAGCAGCGCCGCGATCAGCCAGAACCAGAGCGGCAGGGGCGGCGTCGCGATCGCCGGATTTTCGACGGAGAACGGATCGAGGCTGACCGGCACGGGCTGGCGGTTGGCGACCAGGAACACGACCAGCGCCACGCCCAGGCAGACCCAGACGACACGGCCCAGCAGCTTTTTCATGAGAGAGGAATTGACATGGTTTCGCGCCTGCGCGCAATCGGCCCCTTACGAAGCGGCGGGGGCGCGCCGGTTCAGCCGGTCGCGCAGCTCCTTGCCGGCCTTGAAGAAGGGCGCGTACTTCTCCGCGATATGCACCGGCTCGCCCGAGCGCGGATTGCGGCCGATCCGGGCGGGACGGCGCTTGACCGAAAAAGCGCCGAAGCCTCTCAGCTCGACGCGTTCGCCGCGCGCCAGTGCGTTTTCGATCTCCTGAAAGACGATCGACACGATGCGCTCGATGTCGCGATGGAACAGATTCGGGTTCTCATCGGCCAGCTTCTGAACGAGTTCGGACTTGATCATGATGGTCCCCGGCGGCGCAGACGCGCTTCCCGTAACGGCGAAACGCAGCCTGGCGGAAATCCCCCGCAATTTCAGCGGGTTAATGCTGGCAAAGCCGGCGTGCGGCGTCAAGGCGCTTCTTTATCGCCTTGCCGAAGGATAATGCTGGCCGCCATGAGCGGCGCGCGCGAGGACAAAACGGATTTCGGCTTCCGCGCCGTCCCGGTCGGGGAGAAGACCCGGCTGGTGCGGGGCGTCTTCGATTCCGTCGCCCGGCGCTACGACGCGATGAACGACGTGATGTCGGCCGGCGTCCACCGCCTGTGGAAGGCGGCGCTGCTCGACCGTCTCGCCCCGCAGCCCGGCGAGACGCTGCTCGACGCGGCCGGCGGGACCGGCGACGTCGCGATCGGCTTCCTGAAACGCGCCGACGCCGCCCCGCGCGCCGAGGCCCGTCCGCCGGCGCGCGCCGTCATCTGCGACATCAATCTCGAGATGCTCAAGGCCGGCGCGGCGCGGCGCGAGGCCGCCCGTTTCGGCGCGCGCCTTCGGCGCGTATGCGGCGACGCGGAGCGTCTTCCATTCCCGGACCGTTCGGTCGACGCCTATGCGATCGCTTTCGGCATCCGCAACGTAACGGACATGGACGCGGCCCTCCGCGAAGCATTCCGTGTGCTGAAAATTGGCGGTCGCTTCGCCTGCCTTGAGTTCTCCCGTCCGATTACGGAAGGCCTGCAGCGGGTCTACGACGCCTATTCCTTCAACGTCATCCCGCGCCTCGGCGAGATCATCGCAGGCGACAGGGAAAGCTACCAGTATCTCGTGGAGTCGATCCGGCGCTTCCCGACGCAGGACCAGTTCGCCGAGCGGATCGCCCGCGCCGGCTTTTCGCGCGTGTCTTACGAGAACCTGACCGGCGGCGTCGCCGCGATCCACCGCGCCTGGCGCATTTGAATCCGAGCGAGGAGCGATGTTCAGCGCGATCGCCGACTTCCTGCGCCTCGCCCGGGCCGGCTACGTGCTGGCGCGCCATGACGCGCTTCTGCCGGCCGAGTTCGCCCATCTCGCGCCGGCGCCGGTCCGGCTCGCCGGCGCGCTCATGCGCGTCGGCGCGCGACGGCGCGCGAACGGACGGGCCCTGCGCCCCGGCGAGCGCCTCGCCGCCGCCTTCGAACGGCTCGGCCCGGCCTATGTGAAACTCGGCCAGTTTCTCGCGACCCGCCCCGACATCATCGGCTTCGAACTCGCCGACGACCTCGGCCGGCTGCAGGACCGGATGCCGCCCTTTTCGCGCGACGCCGCCGCGCGCGAGATCGAGGCCGCCTTCGGCGCGCCTTTGGAGTCCCTGTTCGCGGAATTCTCCGACTCCATCGCCGCCGCGTCCATCGCGCAGGTCCACCGCGCGCGCCTGAAGACCGGCGAGACCGTCGCCGTGAAGGTGCTCCGTCCCCGGATCGAGCGCATCGCGGCGCGCGAGTTTCGCGCCTTCGCCCGCGCCGCGCGCCTGCTCGAGGCCGTCTCGCAGTCGGCGCGCCGGCTCGAGCCGGTGAAATTCGTCGAAACCCTCAAGGCGACGGCGGCGATCGAGCTCGATCTCAGGATGGAGGCCGGCGCGGCCTCGATCCTCGCCGAGGACCTGAAGGACGCAGCGGGAATCCGCGTGCCGCAGGTCGTCTGGCCCCTCACCGCCCGGCGGGTGCTTACGCTCGAATGGGCGGGCGGGATTCCGGTGAGCGATCTCGCCGGCCTCGACGCGGCGGGCGTGGACCGCAAGGCGCTCGCCGTCACGGTCATTCGCATGTTCCTGACCCAAGCCCTGCACAAGGGCTTTTTTCACGCCGACATGCATCAGGGAAACATGATGGTCGACGCTGAAGGCCGGCTGGTGCTCGTCGATTTCGGCATCATGGGCCGGCTCGACGAAAAGACCCGGCGCGTCTTCGCCGAGATCATTCACGGCTTCATCACCCGCAATTATCAGCGTACGGCGGAAGTCCATTTCGAGGCCGGCTACGTGCCGGCGGGCCATTCGGTCGACGCCTTCGCCCAGGCCCTGCGCGCGGTGGGCGAGCCGCTGTTCGGCAAGACGGCGGACAAGGTCGACATGAGCCGGGTGCTGCAGCAGCTTTTCGACGTGACCGCCCTGTTCGACATGCGCTTGCGGCCTGAACTCGTGCTGCTGCAGCGGACCATGGTTACGGTCGAGGGCGTGGCGCGCGCGCTCGATCCCGGAATCGACATGTGGGCGGCGGCCCGGCCGGTCGTCAAAAGCTATGTGGAGGGCGCGGTCGGCCTGCCGCAGCAGGCGCGCCGGCTGCGCGCGGCGGCGGCGCGCGCGCTCGAACTCGCTCCTCGGCTTCCCCATTACGCCGAACGGCTCGGCGCGGCGGCCGAGCGCGTCGCCGCGGGACGCGTCGAGCTCGCGCCGGAGACCGTCGACGCGCTCGCCCGCGCGCTTTCGCGCGAGCGGCGGCGCGCGCGCGGCGCGCTCGTCTTCGCGGGCCTCGCCGCGCTCATCCTCGCCGCGGCGGTCTGGCTTTCGTGACGCGGCTGCGAGATTTCGATGCTTGAACCGCGCCCGCGGAGACAGTATGATATCATTGTGATATCAGTCGGAGTTCCCCGTGGGACAGGCGATCGTTCGCAATCTCGACGACAATGTTCTCGCGCGCCTGAAAACCCGCGCGGAGCGCCTCAACAAGCCTTTGGAGCAAACCTTGCGCGAGATCCTCACCGAAGCGGCCCGCGCCGACAAACAGTCCGCCATCGCCCGCCTCCGGCAGATCAGCGCCATGGGGCCGGCCGCCGCCATCGACGCCGTCGACCTTATTCGGGAAGACCGGGATCGATGACGAGCGCCGTCGTCGACGCCAGCGTCGCGGTGAAATGGCTTGTCAGGCAGAACCTGTCGGAGGAAGCCTATCTGGCCCTTGAGCGGTATGAGCTGATCGCGCCAAGCCTGATCCTTGTCGAGATCGGAAACGCTCTGTGGAAGTATCACGAGGCGGGACAGGCGAGCCGCGAGAAATTGCGAGCGGCCATGGCCGGCATCGAGGCCATGTACTTTCTATCGACGCCGATTGATGAAAAGCTGACGACGGCCGCGCTTGAAATCGCCGCGGACATCGCCCATCCGCTTCATGATTGTTATTATCTGGCTTTGTCGCGCGCCGCAGGAGCGCCGCTGATCACCGCCGACAAGCGTCTTGAACGGGCCGCGGCCGGCGCCGGTTTCGACGTCATTGATCTTGCGGCGCTGCCGGAGCTGAAATCATGAGCGAACGCTCGATCCTTCTCGTCATCGGCGGCGGGATCGCCGCCTACAAATCGCTGGAGCTGATCCGCGAACTGTCGCGCCGCGAGATCAGGACGCGCGCGATCCTGACGCGCGGCGGCGCCGCGTTCATCACGCCCCTGTCCGTCGCCAGCCTTTCCGGCGAAAAATGCTACACGGATCTTTTCAGCCTGACCGACGAGGCGGAAATGGGCCATATCGAGCTGTCGCGCTCGGCCGACCTCGTGGTCGTCGCGCCCGCGACCGCCGATCTGACGGCCAAGGCCGCGAACGGCCTCGCCGACGATCTCGCCTCGACGGCGCTTCTGGCCACCGACAAGCCGGTGATGATGGCGCCGGCGATGAACGTGCGCATGTGGAAGCACCCGGCGACGCAGGAGAATATCCACATACTGAAGGATCGCGGCGTTCTGATGGTCGGGCCGGAGGAAGGCGATATGGCCTGCGGCGAGTACGGGCCGGGGCGCATGGCCGAGCCGCTCGTCCTCGCCGACGCGATCGAGGCCTGGTTCGCCGCCGCCGCCGACGGCCCGCTAAAGGGCAGGCGCGTTCTCGTCACCGCCGGGCCGACGATGGAGCCCATCGACCCGGTGCGCTACATCGCCAACCGCTCCTCCGGCAAGCAGGGCTACGCCATCGCCGCCGCGCTGAGGAATCTCGGCGCGGAAGTCGTGATGGTGACCGGCCCGACGGGCATCCCCGCGCCGGCGGGCGTCAAGGCCGTCCGCGTGGAGACGGCCCGGCAGATGATGGCCGCCGTCGAGAAGGAGCTGCCCGTCGACTGCGCCGTCATGTGCGCGGCGGTCGCCGATTACCGGCCCGAAATCGAGACCGAGCACAAGATCAAGAAGGAGCGCGGCGGACTGACGAACATTCCGCTGGCGGAGAATCCCGACATCCTCAGGACCGTCGCGCAGATGAAGACGGGCAGGCCGGCCCTCGTCGTCGGCTTCGCCGCCGAGACCGACGACATCATCGGCCACGCCGAGGCCAAGCGCCGGCGCAAGGGCTGCGACTGGATCGTCGCCAACGACGTGTCGATGGGGGCTCATTGCGCCATGGGCCGCGACTTCAACGCGGTGACGATCCTGTCCGACGACGGGGAGGAGTCCTGGCCGGAAATGCCCAAGGCGGAGGTCGCGCGCCGGCTCGCGCGAAAGATCGCCGACGCCCTCGCCGCGCCGCGCCCCGCGCAGGCCGCCGAATAGTCCCGAAGAGGAGAGCCCGCCCCATGGAAGTCGCCATCATCGTGCCGCTGATCGTGTTCGCGAGCCTCGTGCTCGTGATCGCGACGCCGTTCTATTTCCGCTACCGCAACCGCAAGGTCATCTACGAGGCGATAAAGATCAGCGTCGAGAAGACCGGCAGCGCCGATCCGAAGCTCATCGACGCCATCACCCATGACCGCATCGGACCCAATGGCGACCTGCGTCGGGGAATCCTGCTGTTGTGCCTGGCGGCGGCCTTCGCCGCGGCGCATTTCATCGCGCCGGCGGAAGATTACGGCTTTTCCTGGCTGGCGATCGCGCTGTTCCCGGGGCTGATCGGCGCGGCCTATATCGGTTTTCACTTCCTCGCGCCGCGCGAGCCGACGGTGTAGCCGCGTCTTCGGGCGCATCGTCGAGCCGGCGCGCGAGCGTCTTGGGCGCGACCGCGCGGTAGCTTTGCGCGATCCAGCCTTTCAACAGGTCGAGATCGACCGGGTCTTTCGGCCCGAGCCGCGCGGTCACCCAGCCGGATCTGCCGAGGCCGTAGCCGGCCGGCTCGACATAGGGCAGGGTCGTCGCCATCTCCGCCGATACCGGCAGCTTCGCCGTCATCGACAGCTTGCCTTCGTAAAGCTGCGCGCCGGAGAGAAACACGAAAGCCTTCTTGCGCACCTTGATAGCGATGTGATCCCAGGGATGGTCCTCATGGGCTTCGGGAAAGGCGAGCGCATAAGCGCGCAGCCTCTCCTGCAGGTCGAACAGCTTCTTTGTCATGCGCGGCCTTTCTTGCCGGGCGGCGGACGCGCAGCCTAACATGCCCGCGCCGGAACCGGAAAAGGAGGCGCCTCATGGCCGCGAAGATCCCGCAAGCGATCATCGACCTGTACGACGCCTTCACCCACGGGGCGCTCGACCGGCGCGCGTTTCTGGAGCGCCTTGCAGGGCTCGCCGGCGGGGCCGCCGCGGCGAGCGCGCTGCTCCCCATGCTGACCAATGATTACGCCCGCGCGGCGATCGTTCCGGAGGACGATCCACGGCTCGACATCTTCACGGCGCGGTTCGACGTCGACGTCGTCGATCTGATCGAACCGGAGGAGCTCGTCGCGGACGGCGCGCCCAACGCCGGCGTCGTCCCGACCAGACATCTGCCTTTCGTCACGGCCTACGGCGCACGCCCGAAAAACGCCCCGCGCCGGCCCGCCGTGATCGTCATCCATGAGAACCGCGGCCTTAATCCGCATATCAAGGATGTGGCGCGGCGCATCGCGCTCGAGGGCTTCCACGCCTACGCCGTGGACATGCTCTCGCCCTTCGGCGGGACGCCCGACGACGAAGACAGGGCGCGCGCGATGATCGGCAAGCTCGACCGCGACAAGACGGTCGCTAAGCTCGCCGAGATCGCCGGGCGGGTCGAGCGCGACAAAGCGCACGGCGGCAAGGTCGGCGCGGTCGGCTTCTGCTGGGGCGGCGGCATGGTCAACGCGCTCGCCGCGGCGCAGCCCGCGCTCGACGCCGGCGTGGCCTATTATGGCCGTCCGGCGAGCGCGGAAGAAGCGGCGCGGATCAAGGCCGCGCTGCTTCTGCATTACGCCGGCGAGGACGCGCGCATCAACGCCGGCGTCCCCGACTATGAAGCGGCGCTGAAGGCGGCCGGCGTCGATTATCGGCTGTACATGTATGAAGGCGCCCAGCACGCCTTCAACAACGACACGAACGCCGCGCGCTATGACAGGGCGGCGGCCGATCTCGCCTGGTCGCGCACGATCGCGTTCCTTAAAGAAAGGCTCGGTTGATTCGGAAGCCGAAATCCGCAAAGCGGTCTGTCCGGTTTACTGCTTTTCGGCGACGCGCGCGGTTTCATGTCAGATCGAGCCTACATCCCGAAGATCTACGGCCGGCGCCAGGACAAGCCTCTGAAGCCGCGCCAGGCGCGGCTGATGGAGACGTTGCTGCCGCGCCTGGCCATGCCCGACCCGGCCGCCGGACCGATCGACCTTGCGGCGCTTTTTCCGCAGGCGGAGGCTTTCGAGTTCGAAGCGGGCTTCGGCGGCGGCGAGCATCTCGCCTGGCACGCCGCGCGCCGGCCGCGCACGGGCTTCGTCGGCGCCGAGCCTTTCGTCAACGGCGTCGCCAAGCTGCTTGCGCGCATCGCGGACGAGGGGCTTGAGAACGTCCGCATCCATCACGGCGACGCGCGCCCGCTCATGGAGGCGCTGCCGGACGCCAGCCTGTCGCGCATCTACGTGCTGCATCCCGACCCGTGGCCGAAGCGGCGCCACTTCAAGCGGCGCATGATAAGCCCGTGGTTCTTCGCCGAAGCCGCGCGCCTGCTCAAGGGCGGGGGCGAGCTGCGCGTCGCGTCCGACATCCCGGACTATGTGCGCTGGACCCTGATGCATGCGCGCGGCGCGCCGGCGTTCGAATGGGCCGCCGAGCGCGCGCGCGACTGGACGGAGCGCCCCGACGACTGGCCGCAGACGCGCTATGAGGCCAAGGCCGTGCGCGAGGGGCGCGCGCCCGCCTATCTGATCTTTCGCCGCAGGCGTTGGGCGCTGTCGCGCATGTAAGTTGGCGAGGGGGCCATGCGCGTTTTAGATGCGCCCAGGCGCGACGGGATGACGACGCGATGCGTTTGAGGCTTTTGTTTCTCGCCGGACTGGCGGCGCTGGCGGCGGGCTGCGCGAAGCTGACGCTCGCCTGGGCCGATCTCGACGGGCGCGGCCCGCCGGCGCGGCCCGCCCTGTTCGACGGCGCGCCGCCCGACATCGAGCGCTGGGAGAGCGAAGAAGCCCCGCGCCTGCGCGCGCTGCTCCAGGCCCATATCTACGGCTTCATGCCGGAGAAGTCCGCCGCGAGGCTCGTCAGCCGCCGGATCGTCGATCCGGCGGCGTTCGACGGCGCGGGCGTTCTCGAAGAGTACGAGGTCGTCGCATCGGCGACCTTCGGCGGCGAGACGCGCGACAGCGCGCCCTTTTACGTCGACGTGCTTCTGCCGGCCGGCGCCGACGGGCCGGTTCCGGCGATCGTCATGGAGACCTTCTGCCCGCGCTGGGACACGATTCCCCATCCGGGCCTGGCGCGCCCCGACGGCGCCGGGGCCTGCGGCGACGGGAGCCTTTTCGCCGGCGCCATGACCTATGTGTTCGGGCGCTATATCGCGACGCCGCCGATCGACGAAATTCTGGCGCGCGGCTACGCCGTCGCCGCGATCTATCCCGGCGAGGCGATCCCGGATTCGCGCGCGCCTGGAATCGCCGCGCTCGAAGCGCTCGCCGCCGGCCATGACGCGCCGGCGACGCGCTGGGGCGCGATCGCCGCCTGGGCGTGGATGTATTCGCGGGTCGCCGACATTCTCGAGGCGGACGAACGCATCGACCGCGACGGGCTCGTCGCCTGGGGCCATTCGCGCTACGCCAAGGCCGCGCTCGTCGCCGCGGCCTTCGATCCGCGCATCGACGCCGTGATCGCCCATCAATCGGGAACCGGCGGGGCGGCGCTCAATCGCGGCAAGATGGGCGAAACCGTGCGCGAGATCGCCGACCGGTATCCGCACTGGTTCGCGCCCGCTTACGCCGCCTACGCCGGACGCGAAGACGAAATGCCGGTCGACCAGCATCACCTTCTGGCGCTGATCGCCCCGCGCCCGGTCTTTCTGGGGAACGCGCGCCGCGACGTATGGTCCGATCCGGGCGGAACGTTCCGCGCGGCGAAGGGCGCGAGCCCGGCATACGCCCTTTACGGCGCGCGCGGGCTCGATCAGGACCGACTCGTTCCCTACAGACCCGACGCCGACATCGCCTTCTGGATCCGTCCCGGCACGCATGGGATCGTCAAGGAGGACTGGCCGGCCTTTCTCGACTTTCTCGACGCGCATTTCGGTGCGAAAGACGAACGAAAGACCGTGGCGGGCGCGCGCCGCGGCCCATAGGATGCGCGCCATGTTCGACGACGCGAAGACCGGGCGCTTCGATCTCGACGGCGCCCTCGCCCGGCTTTACGCCGCCGCGCCGGCGTCAGTGTCGTTCCGGAAGCTGCGCAAGCGCCTGCTCCGCCGGACGCAGGAGGCGATCGCCCGCTACGCCATGACGCCGGCCGCCGGCGAGCGGTGGCTTGTCTGCCTTTCGGGCGGCAAGGACAGCCACGGGCTGCTTGCGCTTCTGCTCGATCTCAAATGGCAGGGCGCGCTCAAGGCCGATCTTCTCGCCTGCAATCTCGACCAGGGCCAGCCGGGCTTTCCGGAGCGCGCGCTGCCCGACTATCTCGCGCGGCTCGGCGTTCCCTTCCGCATCGAGAGGAAAGACACCTATTCCGTCGTCGCCGGGAACACGCCGGCGGGCAAGACCTATTGCGCGCTGTGCTCGCGCCTGCGGCGCGGCCATCTTTACCGCATCGCGCGGGAGGAGGGCTGCTCGGCCGTCGTGCTCGGCCACCACCGCGACGACGCGCTCGAGACGTTCCTGCTCAACCTCTTCCATGGCGGCCGGCTCGCCGCCATGGCGCCGAAGCTCAGAAACGACGCGGGCGACCTGTTCGTGCTGCGCCCCCTCATTCTGTGCGCGGAGGACGATCTGGCGAAATTCGCCGCGGCGATGCGTTTCCCCGTCATCCCCTGCGACCTGTGCGGCTCGCAGGACGGGCTCAGGCGTCAGGCGATGAAGCGCCTGCTCGATCAATGGGAGAAAGCGCATCCCGGCCGGCGCGAGACCATGTTCCGGGCGCTGCAGAACGTGCGCCCCGGCCAGCTCGCCGATCCGTCGCTGTGGGACTTCGCCGCCCTCGACGCCGGCGCGGACGAAGCCGATCAGGCGTAGCGCCGCCCGCCGGCCGTCCCGAAAAGCCCGAACAGGAAGGAAAGCCCGCCCCAGACGACGGCGAAGGCGCCGCCGGCGTAGGCCGCGCCGTCGAGCGTCGCCGGGATCGCCGGGCGGTATTCGGCGTAGGCCGAACGCGCGATGTCGGGCTCGAAACGGCGCGCCAGCACGAGCGGGCGCGCGTAATCGCCCGCGGCCTTCAGCGCCGCAAGATGGGCCGCGAGCTTTTCATGCCGCGCGTAGGTCTCTTCGACGGCGTCGGCGGTTTTGTCCGCAGACGTCCTTCCGGTCGCGCGCAGATCCGCGACATAGCCCTCGCGGGAAAGCCCGGCCTCGGCCGCGACCGCGTCGTAACGCGCGACGACCGCGCGCAGCTCTTCCACGCGGCCCGTCAGGTTCTGCATGTATTGCAACGTAAAGCCCGGCGCCTGCGAGCCGGCCGCGCCGGCGGCGAGTCCGAAAAGAATCGCGATCAGCCGTGCAAACATGAAAGCCCCCGTCTTCTCCCGATCCCGACGGCGCGCATGCTCGCCGATCGTCAGGCGGGAATCCAGCCTTAACGCCGGCGGCGACGGGCGAAGGCGAGAAAGCCGGCGAGGCCGGTGAGGAACAGCGGCAGCGCGCCCGGAACCGGCACGGGAGGCAGTTCCGGCGGCGGCTCGTCGGGCTGGAACGGCCCGAAGGGCGCCAGCACGCGGGGCAGACCCGGCCCGCCCGGCGCCGCGCCGGGCCCCAGAAGTCCCCCGCCCGGCGCAAGGGCGAAGCTCAGCGGCTCGCCCAACGGCGCCGTCGGCGCCCCGGCGACGAACCCGTCCGGGCCCGCATGCGGCCCGTCCAGAAGGTCGCCGGCGACCGACCGCACGGCCGCCTGCTGCAGGGGGCCGCCGCGCCGGCGCGCCCCGGCGAGCCGCGGCCCGTCCCGGCCTGCGTGAAGCCGCATGCCGCGTCCGCCCGGCCCGCAGGCGCGTTCGTTCATATTGGCGCGCAGGCCCGAAAAGCCGCGGAAGGGATGGCAGTCCCACACGCTCTCGCTCATCTCGACGACGTAAGGCGGCCCGACATAGGCCGGCGGCGCCTCAGCCTTCTCCCGCCCGCTATGGAACACGCCGAGAAACCACGCCGTCGGCGCGACGACCAGCGTTGCGAAAAGAAACACGGCCAGCGCTGCATAAAGCCTGCGACGCGACACGGGAGCGGCCTCTTGCGGTTGCGCCTGAGGCCCGTTTCAACTTTCGCGCCAGAAATTCAGAGTTTGTTAACCAATCGACGCTCCTGCCGACGCGCGGCGCATGGGGGGCTGACAAGCCGCCGCCGGCGCCCTATATTCCCGTCAAACGCTATCGAAGCTTTTCGAAAGCGGGCCCCGCGGGGCCCGCTTTTTCGTTCCAGGCCCGCCCCGGAGACACGCGTGCAGCCGATCGAGGAAAAGATCGCCGCCCTCATCGAACCGGTCGTCCGCGACGCCGGCTTCGAGCTGGTGCGCGTGCGCGTGAGCGGCAAGCAGGCGCTGACGCTGCAGGTCATGGCCGAGCGGTCCGACAAGACCATGTCGGCGGAGGACTGCGCCGCCCTTTCGCGCGCGCTCTCGCCGGTTCTCGACGAGGCCGATCCGATCGCCGGCGCCTACCGGCTCGAGGTCTCCTCGCCCGGCATCGACCGGCCGCTCACGCGCCTGAAGGATTTCGAGGACTGGCAGGGCTACGAAGCGAAGATCGAGCTCGACCGCGTCGTCGAGGGCCGCAGGCGCTTTCGCGGAACGCTCGCCGGGGTCGAGGGCGAGAACGTCATGCTCGACATCGAGGGCGAGGAAGAAACCGCCCTCATTCCTTTCGCCTGGATTTCCGCGGCCAAGCTCGTCCTCACCGACGCGCTGATCCGCGAGAGCCTCACTGCGGCCAAGCAGGCCGCCGCAACGGAGACGACCGATGAGAAACGACAGCATGGAGAACACCCATGACCGCGATTAGCGCGAACAGGCTTGAGCTGATCCAGATCGCCGACGCGGTCGCGCGCGAGAAGACCATCGACAAGTCGCTCGTGATCGCCGCGATGGAGGACGCGCTCGCCCGCGCCGCGCGCTCGCGCTACGGCCACGAGACCAATATCAAGGCCGAGATCAACCCGAAGACCGGCGAGACCCGTCTGTGGCGGCTGCTCGAAGTGGTTGAGGCGGTCGAGAACGACGCCACCGAGATCGATCTCGAAAGCGCGCGCCACAAGAATCCGGCGGCGAATGTCGGCGACTTCATCTCCGAACCGCTGCCGCCGATCGATTTCGGCCGCGTCGCCGCCATGGCCGCCAAACAGGTCATCACCCAGAAGGTGCGCGAGGCCGAACGCGACCGTCAGTATGAAGACTACAAGGACCGGATCGGCGAGATCGTCAACGGCATCGTCAAGCGCGTCGAGTACGGGCACGTGATCGTCGATCTCGGCCGCGCCGAAGCGGTCATCCGCCGCGACCAGCAGCTTCCCCGCGAGGCCTATCGCAACGGCGACCGGGTGCGCGCCTATATCATGGACGTGCGCCGCGAACCGCGCGGGCCGCAGATCTTCCTCTCGCGCTCGCATCCGCAGTTCATGGCCAAGCTCTTCGAACAGGAAGTGCCGGAGGTCTATGACGGCGTGATCGAGATCAAGGCCGTCGCGCGCGATCCCGGCAGCCGCGCCAAGATCGCCGTCTGGTCCAAGGACAGCTCGATCGACCCCGTCGGCGCCTGCGTCGGCATGCGCGGCTCGCGCGTGCAGGCGGTCGTCAACGAGCTCGCCGGGGAGAAAATCGACATCGTGCCCTGGGCGCCGGATTCGGCGACCTTCGTGGTCAACGCGCTCGCCCCGGCGGAGGTCGCCAAGGTCGTGCTCGACGAGGAGCTTGAGCGCATCGAGGTGGTGGTGCCCGACGAGCAGCTTTCGCTGGCCATCGGCCGGCGCGGCCAGAACGTGCGCCTCGCCTCGCAGCTCACCGGCTTCGAGATCGACATCATGACCGAGGAGGAGGAGTCCGCGAAGCGTCAGGAGGAGTTCCGTCAGCGCTCGGAGCTGTTCATGCAGGCGCTCGACGTGGACGACATGATGGCCGGCCTTCTGGTGTCCGAAGGCTTCGCCAAGATCGAGGAGATCGCCTTCGTCGATCTCGAGGAGCTGATGGACATCGACGGCATCGACGAGGAGACCGCGCAGGAGCTTCAGGCCCGCGCCAACGACTATCTCGAAGAAGAGGCCAAGAAGCTCGACGCGCGGCGAATCGAGCTCGGCGTCGAGGACGCGCTCGCGGAGATGGACGGCCTCGATCTCAAGATGGTCGTCGCCCTCGGCGAGAACGGCGTCAAGACCGTCGAGGATCTCGCCGGCTGCGCCACGGACGATCTGACCGGCTGGACCGAGCGTGTCGACGGCGAGCGCAAGCATTACGAAGGCATTCTCGAAGCGTACAAGATCGCGCCCGAGGATGCAGAGGATCTGATCATGCGCGCGCGCGTCGCGGCGGGCTGGATCAGCGAGGAGGATCTGCGCCGCGACGAGGAAGAAGCGCAGGAGGAGGCCGCTGACGAAACCGCCTGAAGGCCGCGCGAAGGAACGCGCGCGCACATGCATCGCCTCCGGCGAGGCGCGATCGCCCGAGACGATGATCCGCTTCGTCCTCGACCCGCAGGGGCGCGTGACGCCGGACCTCGCCGGCGATCTGCCCGGACGCGGCGCCTGGACGTCGGCGCGGCGCGAGGCGATCGTGAAGGCCGCCGCCAAGGGGCTCTTCGCAAGAGCCTTCAGGCGGCCGGCCGTTCTGCCCGACGGTCAGGGTCCGGAGGATTTCGCCGCGGCGATCGAGGCCGGGCTTGAAGCGCGCCTGCTCGCGGCGCTAGGCCTGGCGCGCCGGGCCGGCGCGCTGGCCGTCGGCTTCGACCAGGCCCGCGCCGCGCTGAAGGAGGGCCGCGCCGCCGCGCTGGCGACGGCGACCGACGCAGGCGAGGACGGCGCGGAAAAGCTCGCGCGTCTCGCCCGCGGCCTGCCGGTGCTGCGCGCCTTCGACGCGGCGGCGCAGTCGGCGGCCCTGGGCAAGGACGGCGTCGTCTACGCCGCCCTGCTTTCCGGACCGGCGGCGGCGCGGGTGCTGCGCGAAGCGCGCCGGCTCGACGGATTTCGGCCGGTTCTTTGCGTCGCGACGCAGGACGCGCCCGCGCCGTGAGCGACGATCGGGCCCGTTTCGACGGGCGGCAGTGGACCCCGGCCGCTTTGGGCGTTATGTCCAGTGCGGCTTTCGATCAGGGCGCGACGCGCCCGCGACAGAGCCCGCCGCGCGCCGCGGCGAAAACGGAGTTTTGATGAGCGACGACGTCGATACGAAAACCGAAGCCGCGCCGAAGACCGGCCGCCGCCCGCTTTCCCTGCGCCGCACCGAACGCGGCGCGGTCAAGCAGAGCTTTTCGCACGGGCGCACCAAGACCGTGGTGGTCGAGACCAAGCGCCGGCGCGGGGGCGTGCTCGGCGTGAAGAAGGCCGAGGCCGGCGCGCCGGAGCAGAAGGCCGCGCCGAAAGCCAGGAAAGCCGCCGCGGAAAAGGCCGCCCCGGAAAAGGCCGTCGAAGAGAAAAAGCCCGCCGGCGCGGTGCTGCGCACGCTCTCCGAAGAGGAAAAGCAGGCGCGCGCCGCGGCCCTCATCAAGGCGCGCCAGGAAGAAGCCGAGCGCCGCAAGCGCGAGGAGGCCGAACGCGCCGAACGCGAGGCGCGCGAGGCCGAGGAGCGGCGCCGGCTCGAAGAGGACCGCCAGCGGCAGGCCGAAGAGGAAGAGCGGCGCCGGCGCGAGGCCGAAGCCCGCCAGCGCGCCGAAGAAGAAGCCCGCCAGGCCCTCGAGGAAGAAGAGCGCGAGCGCAAGAAACGCAACGCAGCCAAGGCCGAGGCGCGCGGCAAGGGCCGCGACGACGGCGCGGAGGCGACCGTCCGCGTCGCCGAGGCCGACAACCCCCTCGCCCAGCTCGGCGGCCGGCTCAAGACCAAGCGCAAGCTGGTCGAGGAACGCCGCGGCGAGGCCGCCAAGACCAAGGAAGAGCCCCGCCGGCGCACCGGCAAGCTGACCATCTCCAACGCCCTCGACGACGACGAACGCCAGCGCTCGCTCGCCTCGGTGCGCCGCGCGCGCGAGCGCGAGAAGCTCGCCCGCCAGCAGCGCGGCGAACGCCAGGCGGTGGTGCGCGAAGTGGTCATCCCCGAAACCATCACCGTGCAGGAGCTCGCCCAGCGCATGGCCATGCGCGCGGTCGATCTGGTCAAGGAGCTGATGAAGCAGGGCCAGATGGTCACGGCCAACGCCACGCTCGACGCCGACACCGCCGAGCTCATCGCCGTCGAGCTCGGCCACAGCGTCAAACGCGTCGCGGAGGCCGACATCGAGGAAGGCCTGTTCGGCCCGCCCGACGATCCCGCCGACATGAAGCCGCGCCCGCCGGTGGTCACCGTCATGGGCCATGTCGATCACGGCAAGACGTCGCTGCTCGACGCCCTGCGCCAGACCGACGTCGTCGCGCGCGAGGCCGGCGGCATCACCCAGCATATCGGCGCCTATCAGGTCGAACTGGAAGGCGGGCGCAAGATCACCTTTCTCGACACGCCCGGCCACGCCGCCTTCACCCAGATGCGCGCCCGCGGCGCCCAGGTGACCGACATCGTCGTGCTCGTCGTGGCCGCCGACGATTCGATCATGCCGCAGACGGTCGAGGCGATCAGCCACGCCCGGGCCGCCGGCGTGCCGATCATCGTCGCCATCAACAAGATCGACAGGCCGGACGCCGACCCGCAGCGGGTCAGGACCGACCTGTTGCAACATGAGATCCAGGTCGAAAGCCTCGGCGGCGACGTGCAGGACGTCGAAGTCTCGGCGCTTAAGAAACAGAATCTCGACGGGCTGCTCGAAGCGATTCTTCTGCAGGCGGAGCTTCTCGAGCTGAAGGCCAATCCCGACCGCGCCGCGGAGGGTTCCGTCGTCGAGGCGCGCCTCGACAAGGGGCGCGGCCCGGTCGCCACCTTCCTCATCCAGCGCGGCGCGCTGAAGCGCGGCGACGTGGTCGTCGTCGGCTCGGAATGGGGCAAGATCCGCGCCCTGATCGACGAGCGCGGCCAGCAGCTTTCGCAAGCCCTGCCCGCCCAGCCGGTGGAAGTGCTCGGCCTCGACGGCGTGCCCGAGCCCGGCGACCGCTTCGCCGTCGTCGAGTCCGAAGCGCGCGCGCGCGAAATCGCCGAGTATCGCCAGCGCAAGAAGCGCGAGAAGGCGAGCGCGAAGACGGCCGGCGCGGCCTCGCTCGAACAGATGATGGCGCAGCTTCGCGACGCCGAGATCAAGGAGCTGCCGCTCGTCATCAAGGGCGACGTGCAGGGCTCGGTCGAAGCCATCGTGGGCTCGCTCGACAAGCTGTCGACGGACGAGGTGCGCGTGCGGATTCTGCACACCGGCGTCGGCGGCGTATCGGAAAGCGACGTCATTCTCGCCGGCGCCTCGGGCGCGCCGGTGATCGGCTTCAATGTGCGCGCCAACAAGGACGCGCGCGAGCGCGCCCAGCGCGAAGGCGTGGAGATCCGCTATTATTCGATCATCTACGAGCTGATCGACGACATCAAAGGCGCGCTGACCGGCATGCTCGAGCCGGAGCTGCGCGAGACCTTCCTCGGCAACGCCGAGATTCTCGAGGTCTTCAACATCTCCAAGGTCGGCAAGGTCGCCGGCTGCCGGGTCACGGAAGGCGTCGTGCGCCGCGGCGCGAAGGTGCGCCTCATCCGCGACGACACGGTCATCCACGAAGGCGAGCTGTCCCAGCTCAAACGCTTCAAGGACGACGTGAACGAAGTCGTCGCCGGCCAGGAATGCGGCATGAGCTTCGCCAATTACGACGACCTCAAGCAGGGCGACGTGATCGAGTGCTTCTCTGTCGAGAAGATCAAGCGGACGCTGTAGGCGGACGAACGCGCGCGGCGAGACGAGCGCGGCGAAAAGCGAACGCGATGATTTCGCGCGCGGGCGCCGCGTTTCTCGCGCTTTCGGCTTCTCTTTCCCGCTTCCAGCTACGGTGAACGCCGATGGGCAGAAAGTTCTCTTCCTCGAAAGGCCCCTCGCAGCGCCAGCTGCGCGCGGGCGAGCTCGTCCGCCACGCGCTCGTGGAGATTTTCCAGCGCGAGGATCTGCGCGAGCCGGCGCTCGAAGGCGTGTCGATCACGGTGAGCGAGGCGCGCCTGAGCCCCGACCTCAAACAGGCGACCGTCTTCTGCACGCCGCTCGGCGGCGCGCATGAAAAAGAAGTGGTCTCGGCGCTCAACAGGATCGCGCCCTATCTCCGCGGCCTTTTGGGCCGCAGGATCGACATGAAATTCACCCCCGCGCTGCGCTTCGTCGCCGATGAAAGCTTCGCCGAAGCGCGCCGCGTCGACGAGCTGCTGGCGAGCCCGAAAGTGCGCCGCGACCTGGGCAAGGACGACTGAATGCCGGGCTCGATCACATGGCGCAAGGCGCGTCCGGACGATGCGCGATTCCTCGAACGCTGGGACGAAGACCCCGACGTGATCGCGTCGAATCCCAACGACGTCGGGCGAACCGACTGGCGCGCCGAGATCGAACGAAATGATCCGTTCAGCGAGATTTTGATCTTCGAGGAGGACGGGCGGCCCGTCGGCGTCGTCTGCGACATCGATCCGGCGCTTGAGGAAACCCATTACTGGGGCGACTGCGAGAGCGGCCTTCGCGCCTTGGACATCTGGATCGGCGAGGCGCGGGATCGCGGGCGCGGCGTCGGCGCGCAGATGATGCGTCTCGCCCTCGCGCGCGCCTTCGCCGACCCCGCCGTCAGGGCGGTGATCATCGACCCTTTGGCCTCCAATGCGCGCGCCATCCGCTTCTATGAGCGGATCGGCTTTCGCCCGGTCGAGCGCCGCCGGTTCGGCGAGGACGACTGCCTGGTCATGCGCTTCGATCGTCCGGCTTGACCGCGCCGTGCGCGGCTGTTTCAACGCGCCCCATCGGCGCCGCCCGTTCGATCCGCGCGGCGCCGCGGAAGGAAGCAGGATCAATGGGAAGACGCCGCAAGAAGGGCCGCCCGGTTTCGGGCTGGCTGGTGCTCGACAAGGCTTATGACCTCGGCTCGACCGAAGCCGTCGCGAAGGCGAAATGGCTGTTCCAGGCCCAGAAGGCCGGCCACGCCGGCACGCTCGACCCGCTGGCGACGGGCGTGCTGCCCATCGCCTTCGGCGAGGCCACCAAGACCGCGCCCTATGTGATGGAGGCCGCGAAGGTCTATCGCTTCACCGCCCGCTGGGGCGCGGCGACGGCGACCGACGACGCCGAAGGCGCGGTGATCGCCCGCGCCGACCGCCGCCCCGACGCGGCGGCGATCGAGGCGGTCCTCGCGCGTTTCACCGGCGAGATAGAACAGGTTCCCCCGCAGTTCTCCGCCGTCAAGGTCGCCGGCGAGCGCGCCTACGACCTCGCCCGCGAGGGCGAAACGGTCGCGCTTAAGCCGCGCCGTGTCGAGATTCGCGAGCTGCGTCTGATCGACACGCCCGATCCCGACCATGCCGTGTTCGAAGCCGTCACCGGCAAGGGCGCCTATGTGCGCGCGCTCGTGCGCGACATGGCCCGCGCCCTCGGCACGGAAGGCCATGTCAGCGCCCTGCGGCGGACGGCGGTCGGCCCGTTCCGCGCCGAGGAGGCGGTCACGCTCGACGCGCTCGAGACGATGGAGGGGCCAGAGGCGCGCGACGCGGCGCTGCTGCCGGTCGAAGCCGCCCTCGCCGGCCTGCCGCAGGCGGCGATCGGCGGGCCCGAAGCCGAAAGGCTGCGGCGCGGCCAGCCGGCGGTCCTCTCGCCTGCGACCGCGCGCGGCGTGCGCGCCGGCGAGGCCGGGCGCGTGCCGGCGGTGCTCGCCTCGCTGCATGGCGAGGCGGTCGCCATCTGCGAACTCGACGGGCTCAAGCTCAAGCCGGTGCGGGTGTTCAATCCTTAATTCTTAAGAAGCCGGGCGCCGTGGGCGGGCGCCGTTCCGCCTGCGCGCCTGTTTCTCCTCCTCTCCCGCGCGGCTTGCTTTCCCGGCGTCGATCCGCCATAAGCCCGATCATATCTCGACCCTGCTGGACGGCGTCCCGGCAGGGCCGGCATCGTCCCGACGCCGTGGAGCGAAGAATGTCGATCACGCCTGAGCGCAAGGCCCAGCTCATCAAGGAATTCGCCGCCAAGCCTGGCGACACCGGCTCGCCCGAGGTGCAGATCGCGATCCTGTCGGAGCGAATCGCCAACCTCACCGAGCACTTCAAGGACCACAAGAAGGACAACCATTCCCGCCGCGGGCTGCTGAAGCTGGTCTCGCAGCGCCGGCGGCTGCTCGATTACGTCAAGCGCTGCGACGAAGCGCGTTACAAGACTCTGATCGAGCGGCTCGGCCTGCGGCGCTGACCGCGCCCGGCCCGGGAAGCGCGAAAGGAAGAAGACCCGATGAAACTCTCCGCCGCTTCGGCCATCGTCACCGGCGGCGCTTCCGGCCTCGGCGCCGCGACCGCCGAGGCGCTCGCGCGCGAGGGCGCGAAGGTCGCGATCTGGGATCTCAACGCGGATAAGGGCGAGGCGCTGGCCGAAAAGCTCGGCGGCGTCTTCTGTTCCGCGAACGTCGCCGACGAACAAAGCGTGCAGGCCGCGCTCGCGAACACCCTGGACGCGATCGGGACGCCGCGCGTGCTGGTCAACTGCGCCGGAATCGCGATCGGAGAAAAGACCGTCGGCAAGAACGGCCCCCACCGTCTCGACAGCTTCCGGAAGGTGATCGAGGTCAACCTGATCGGCGCCTTCAACTGCATCCGTCTCGTCGCGGCGGAAATGGAGAAGCTCGACCCGCTTGAGGACGGCGAGCGCGGCGTCATCATCAACACCGCCTCGGTCGCCGCCTTCGAAGGGCAGATCGGGCAGGCCGCCTATTCGGCGTCGAAGGGCGCCGTGGCGGCGATGACCCTGCCGGTCGCGCGCGATCTGATGAACGCCGGCGTGCGGTGCAACACCATCGCGCCGGGGATTTTCGAAACGCCCATGATGGCGGGCATGGACCCCAAGATTCAGGAAGCGCTCGCCGCGATGGTTCCCTTTCCAAAGCGGCTCGGGCGGCCGGCGGAGTTCGCTTCGCTGGCGGTCGAGATTTGCCGAAACGTCATGCTGAACGGCGCCGTCATCAGGCTCGACGGCGCGATCCGCATGCAGCCGAAGTGAGCGAATGACGAACCGCGACTGGCTTGCGAACGAACGGACGCCTGCTGACAAGGCGCGCCCCGTTCGCCGTCTCCATTCGCGGGTCGTCGCTCGCCAACAGGGCCTTGTCGCAAGGAAGGCCCGTCGCAAGGGCGAATAGTGAGTAGCGAACAGCGAACGATCCCCGCCGCGCCGTCCGCTGTTCCCTATTCGCTATTCGCCCGAACATCCCGCGACGCCGTATCTTGCGCGCGGCGCCAGACCGAAGAGAGAAACGAAACGCATGTTTGAAATCGTCAGAAAATCCATCGAATGGGGCGGCCGCACGCTGACCCTCGAGACCGGGCGCATCGCGCGCCAGGCGGACGGCGCGGTGCTCGCCACCTATGGCGACACCACCGTGCTCGCCACGGTCGTCGCCGCGAAGGAGCCGGACCCCAAGTTCGACTTCTTTCCGCTTACGGTCCATTACCAGGAGAAATTCTACGCCGCCGGCCGCGTGCCAGGCGGCTATTTCAAGCGCGAGGGCCGGCCCACCGAGAAAGAAACCCTCACCTCGCGCCTCATCGATCGGCCGATCCGCCCGCTTTTCGCCAAGGGCTTCAAGAACGAGGTGCAGGTCATCGCCACGGTCGTCTCCCACGATCTTGAAAACGATCCCGACATCGTCGCGATGATCGCGTCCTCGGCCGCGCTCACGCTTTCGGGCATTCCGTTCCTTGGACCCGTCGGCGCGGCCCGCGTCGGCCATATCAACGGCGAGTTCGTGCTCAACCCGACTCTCGACCAGATGGCGGACACAAGGCTCGATCTCGTCGTCGCCGGCACGGCGAACGCCGTGATGATGGTCGAGTCGGAAGCCAAGGAGCTTTCCGAGGACGACATGCTCGGCGCGGTGATGTTCGGGCACAGGCAGATGCAGGACGTCATCAATCTCATCATCGACCTCGCCGAGGAAAGCGCCAAGGAGCCGTGGAGCTTCGAGACGCCGGATTATTCCGAGTACGAAAAGAAGATCCGCGCGCTCGTCGAGGACGACCTGCGCGCCGCCTACAAGGAGCAGCGCAAGCAGGATCGCCAGCAGAAGATCGCCGAGGCGAAGGCCAAGGCCGCCGAGGTCTTCTGCCGCGAGGACGACGAGAACGCGCTCTCCCCCGTCACGCTAGGCTCGCTGTTCAAGGACATCGAAGCCGACATCGTGCGCACGGACATACTCGAGACCGGCCGGCGCATCGACGGGCGGGACACGAAAACCATCCGCCCGATCGTCGCGGAGGCGGGCGTTCTGCCGCGCACCCACGGCAGCGCGCTGTTCACCCGCGGCGAGACTCAGGCCCTGGTGGTCGCCACCCTTGGGACCGGCGAGGACGAGCAGTTCGTCGACGCCCTTTCCGGCACCTACAAGGAAACCTTCATGCTGCACTACAACTTCCCGCCCTATTCGGTCGGGGAGACGGGCCGGCTCGGCGGCGCCGGGCGGCGCGAGATCGGCCACGGCAAGCTCGCCTGGCGGGCGATGCGGGCGGTGATCCCCTCGCAGGAAGCGTTTCCCTATGTGATCCGCGTGGTGTCCGAGATCACCGAGTCGAACGGCTCGTCCTCCATGGCCACGGTGTGCGGCACGTCGCTCGCGCTGATGGACGCCGGCGTGCCGGTGACGCGGCCCGTGGCGGGCATCGCCATGGGCCTTATTCTGGAAGGCGACCGCTATGCGGTGCTGTCCGATATTCTCGGCGACGAGGACCATCTGGGCGACATGGACTTCAAGGTCGCCGGCACCGAGGCCGGCGTGACCTCGCTGCAGATGGACATCAAGATCGCCGGCATCACCGAAGAGATCATGCGCGTCGCCCTCGCCCAGGCGAAGGAAGGCCGGATGCACATCCTCGGCGAGATGGCCAAGGCGCTCGACCGCGCGCGCGGCGATCTCGGCCCCTACGCGCCGCGCATCGAGACCATGCAGATCCCGACCGACAAGATCCGCGAGGTCATCGGCACGGGCGGCAAGGTCATCCGCGAGATCGTCGAAAAGACCGGCGCCAAGATCGACATCAACGACGACGGCCTGGTGAAGATCGCCTCCGCCGACAAGGCCAAGATCCAGGCGGCCTATGAATGGATCCAGTCGATCGTGGCCGAGCCCGAGGTCGGGCGCGTCTACAAGGGCAAGGTCGTCAAGATCGTCGACTTCGGCGCCTTCGTGAATTTCTTCGGCTCGCGCGACGGGCTGGTGCACATCTCGCAGCTCGCCCACGGCCGGCCCGAGAAGACGACCGACGTCGTGAAGGAAGGCGACGAGGTCTATGTGAAGCTTCTCGGCTTCGACGACCGCGGCAAGGTGCGCCTGTCGATGAAGGTCGTGGACCAAAAGACCGGCAAGGAGATCGAGCAGGCCGCGAGCTGAGCCGGCGCGCCATTTGCGTTTTCAACAGAGGGGTCCGGCCGCGCCGGGCCCCTTTTTCGCGCCCGGCCCGTCGGCGCGCTTCATGCGCCCGGACCGATGCAACGGGCTGTATTTCCTGAACAATGCTCGACGGCGCGGAATTGCGGTTTTCACGCCACGCATCGCAAGGAATTTACAATAAAGACTCCGTCCCGCCGGCGCGGCGGGGTAAGATTTCTTGAGGGAATCAGCAGACACGCCATCGGGGGTGACTATGGCGCACCGCATCGCACCGACCGTTTCGAAACGCGCCCTTCTGGCCGCAGCCGTTTTATCCTTCGCGCTCGCGGGCTGCGGGGAGCGATCCGCAGAGCAGCCGGCGCAGGCCGCGCGCGGCGCGCCGGCGTCCGCGCAGCAGGCCGATCCGTCTACGGCTTTTCTCGAAATGGCCGATCGTCACGCCGCGCTGGTGCTGCGCGAATCGCCGGAATTCGCCACCTCACTCGGCGTCTCGGAAGAGATCGCCGGCGAAGGCTACAACGCGCGGCTGGGCGATTACGGTTTCGAAGCCAATCAGCGCGCGCGCGCGCTGAACGAGCAGTTTCTGCAGGAGCTGAAGTCTTTCGACCGCGCCGGCCTCAAAGGAACGGCCGCCGTCACCTATGACGTTCTGAAGAACGCTTACGAGCTTGGCGCGCGGCGCAATCAGTTCGATTTCGGCGGCGCGACCGTCTGGGGCGCGGGCTCGCCCTATATCGTCACCCAGCTTTCGGGCCCGCATCTTTTGCTGCCCCGGCTGCTTCAGACCCAGCATCCGATCGATTCGAAGGAAAACGTCGAAGCCTATCTGTCCCGGCTCGGCGAGTTCGGCCGCGTGTTCGACGAAGTGATCGAGACGATCGGCGCGGACGCGGCGCTCGGCGTCGTCCCGCCGGCTTTCGCGCTCGAAGGCGCGGTTCGCTCGATTCGCGAGCTGACCAAGCCGGCGCCGGCGCTCAATCCGCTGACGACCGCGCTCGCCGACAAGATGGAGGCCTTGAACGCGCTCACGGACGAGGAACGGGCGCGCTACCGCGCCCGCGCCGAGGAGCTCGTCGAAACGGTCGTCTATCCGGCCTACGCCCGCCTCGCCGCGGCCCTCGAAGCGCTTGTTCCGCAGGCGGGTTCGGACGCCGGCGTCTGGCGCCTCGGCGAAGAGGGCGAGGCGTTCTACCAGCTCGCCCTGGCCTCTTACGGCGCCGGGACGATGACCGGCGAAGACGTGCACCAGCTCGGCCTCGCCGAGGTCGCGCGCATCACGGCCGAGATGGACGCCATTCTGCGCGCGCAGGGGCTGGCCGAAGGGACGGTCGCCGAGCGCTTCCGGCAGATCGCCGCCCGGCCCGGCATGGTTTATCCGAACACGGACGCAGGCCGTGAAACGCTGCTCAACGAGCTGCGCGCGCAAGTGAACGCGATCATGGCGCTCGCGCCGGAATGGTTCGCGACGATTCCGCCCCAGCCGGTCGAGGTTCGCCGCATTCCGATCTATGAGCAGGATTCCGCGCCCGGCGGCTATTACACCGGCCCGTCGCTCGACGGGACGCGCCCCGGGATCTACTGGATCAACCTGAAGGACACCGCCGACTGGCCGAAGCACACGCTGAAAACGCTCACCTATCACGAAGCGGTTCCCGGCCATCACTTCCAGATCGCGCTTCAGCGGTCGATCAGCGACATGCCGCTTATCCGCAACATGATGGGCTTTTCCGAATACACCGAAGGCTGGGCGCTTTACGCCGAGCAGCTCGCGGCGGAAATGGGGATGTATGCGGACGATCCCGTCGGCGACCTCGGCCGTCTGCAGTCGGAGCTTTTCCGCGCCGCGCGGCTGGTGGTCGATTCCGGCCTTCACCACAAGCGCTGGACCCGCGAAGAGGCGATCGACTATATGGTCGAGACCACCGGCGAGACGCGCGCCTCCGTCACGCGCGAGATCGAGCGTTACGCCGTCTGGCCGGGGCAGGCGTGCTCCTACAAGCTCGGCATGATCCGCATCAACGCCCTGCGCCAGGAAGCCGAGACGGCGCTGGGCGAGAAGTTCGACATCCGGGCCTTCCACGACCAGGTTCTGGTGGCGGGCTCGACGCCCTTACCGGTCCTCGAACGGCGGGTGCGGGCCTGGATCGCCGCGCAGCGGCAGGGCTGAAACGGCGTCAGTTCTCGAGGGTGATGACGACCACCGCGCCGGGCGCGACATCGATTTTGGCCTCCTCGAAGCGCGGCCGGCGCAGTTTCGGCTTTACGCCGTTGGAGAAGGCGTAAGGCTCTTTCGGCCTGCCGAGCAGGCCGCCGCGATTGAGCCGGCCGTCGCCGTTTTCGTCGAGATAAGCCACGAAGGCGTAAGGGCCGGGCGCGAGCGCGGCCAGCGACAGGCGCGCGACGCCTTCGTCGTCGAGGCGCGCCTCGTATTTCGCCGCCGTCTCTTCCAGAAACGCGCCCGGATCGTCGTAAACCATGAGGCGGACAGCCGCGCCGGCCGGCGCGTCCGCGCCAAGGGCCCGCACGAGAGCCTCGGCCTCGGCGAAGGACTCGAGGCCCGGCGCGCCGTCGGCCGAGACCGGGCCGGCCGCCAGCGGCCAGGCCGCCATCGCAATCATGAAGGCGCGCGCCGCCATGTCGATTCCTGTCGTGAACAGCCCGCGGGCGGACGACGAAGTCGGACCGGCTTAAACTATGGGAAAACCGTTCCATTCAACTTAAAATTATTCATTTCCCCGCGAGGCGCCGGCGAAGGCCATCCGCTGTTGCGCAGGCGCCGCAGAAACCGGCTTAGCGGGGTACGGCGAGGCCGGCGGACATGTAGCCGGCGAAGCGCGGCGCGCCGCGCGCGTAATGGCGGTCCGCCCGCTCGATCCTGAAGCCTGCGCGCTCGATCAGCGCGACCGGATCGCGATTGAGATTGCAGCCGCCGGCGAGCCGGCCCCAGACGCCGTTTAGCCGATCCTGCCAGCGCGCGACGCCCGGATCGGGGGCCCGGCCATGCTCCAGAAACGCCAACCGCCCGCCCGGCTTCAGCACCCTGCGCATGCCGGCGAGCGCCCTGGCGACATCGGGAATGGTGCACAGTGTGTAGGTGACGAGCACGGTGTCGACGCTTGCGTCGTCGAGAGGGATTTCCTCGCCCGGCAGATCGAGCCATTCGACGGGAAAGGGAAGATCGGCGATCCGCCGCGCCGCCTTGCGCCGCATCGCTTCGGAAGGCTCAAGCGCGAACAGGCGGGTGATCGCGCTTCGGTCGTAATAGGGCGCGTTCCGGCCGGAGCCGAAGCCGACCTCGAGCACGCGGCCCCGCGCCAGCGGCGCGATCGCCGCTCTCTCGCGCCGGACCGGCTTGAGCCCGCAGGCGAAGTCCACCAGCGCCGGCTCGATATGATCCCGGTAAAATCCCATCGCGCGTCGCTCCTCCATAGACCGGGCGCAAGCCTATCGCCGCCGCGGAGCGGCGCGTCCTGCTTTCGGCCCGCATGGCGCCTGACTTTCGGCGGAAGCCGAACGGCGGGGCGTTCAGTCCAGCCCCGGAATCACCCGGTCCGGCGGCTTATGGCCGTCGGCGAACATCCGTATATTGATGATGACGCGCTCGCCCATCTCGATGCGGCTTTCGACCGTCGCCGAAGCCATGTGCGGCAACAGCACGACGTTGGGCGCGGCCATGAGCTTCGGATTGGGCTGCGGCTCGCGCTCGAAGACGTCGAGGCCGGCGCCGGCCAGCCGTCCGTCCGCAATCATGTCCGACAGGGCGGCCTCGTCGATGATCTCGCCGCGTGAGACGTTCACCACATAAGCGTGCGGCTGCAACAGCTCGAGCCGACGGCGCGACAGAAGATGATAGGTCGCTGGCGTATGCGGACAATTCACCGAGACGATGTCCATCCGCGCGAGCATCTGGTCGAGGCTTTCCCAGTAGGTCGCCTCGAGCTCTTCCTCCACATGCGGATTGATCGGCGCGCGGTTGTGATAATGGATCGACAGCCCGAAGGCGCGCGCCCGGCGCGCGATCGCCTGGCCCACGCGTCCGAGCCCGATGATTCCGAGCTTCTTGCCGCGCACCCGCCGGCCCAGCATCCAGGTCGGCGACCAGCCCTGAAAGCGCCCCTCCTCAAGCGCCTTGACGCCTTCGACGAGACGGCGCGGCACGGCGAGAATCAGCGCCATCGCCATGTCGGCCGCGTCCTCGGCGAGCACCGAGGGCGTGTTGGTGACCGTGATCCCGCGCGCGCCGGCGGCCGCGACGTCGATGTGATCGACGCCGGCGCCGAAATTCGCGACGAGCCTGAGGCGATCTCCTGCGGCGTCGAAAAACGCCGCGTCCAGCCGGTCGCCCAGAGTCGGCGCGAGCACGTCGCAGCCGCGCGCGGCCTCGATCAGCGCCGCCGGCGACAGGGGCTCGTCCGAGAAATTGAACGTCGCGTCGAACAGTTCGGCCATGCGCGCTTCCACCGGATCAGGAAGCTTGCGGGTCACCGCGACTTTGAGCCGGGCTTGCGTCATGCGCGCGCGACGATCCTTTTTCCGCTGGGCGCGGTCCGATGAGCGTCGGTTAACCTGACGTTAACGGCCCTGCGCCATGGAAAGGGTTTGTTAATCGCGCCTGACATGTTTCGTCGAGTCCGAACGATGCGCCGCCTTGCGATCGCGTCCCTGAAAACGCTGGTTCTCATCGTTCATTTGACCGCGGCGCCGGCCGCGGCGCAAGCCGGGCCCGCCATGGCTGCAGGGCCCGCAGACGCTCTTTCCGCCCGGCCGGCGCGGCGCACCAACACGCCGTCCGGCGAGCCCGTGCCGCGTTTCGTGAGCCTCAAGAGCGATGAGACCTACTGCCGCGCGGGCCCCAGCTTCGACCATCCCGTGACGGCGCGCTACGTGCGCGCCGGCGCGCCGGTGCTGGTCGTGGCCGAAACCGTCGACCATTGGCGCAAGATCCGCGACGTCGAAGGCGCCGAATGCTGGATCCACAAGACCATGCTGGGCCAGGTCTCTCATGTGATCGCGCAGACGGAAACCACATTGCGCGCCCGGCCCGATGCGCAGGCGCCGGCGCGGGCGCGTCTCGCCCCCGGCGTCATGGCGAAGATCGAGCGCCGCCAGGACGGCTGGCTGCGAATCGCCGCCGGCGGGGTGCGCGGGTGGGCCGAGCGCGGCGGGCTGTGGGGCGCCGACCTTTCTGTTGCTCCGCACAATTGACCGGCGCCCGACAGGCGACTACCAAGCGCCGGCAGGAGTCACCGAGCGGTTCATGTCGGATAAATCGAGCTTCACGCGCGAAGAACTTCTCGAATGCGGCCTTCGCGGCCTGCGCGGGCCCGGCTCGGCGCAGCTTCCCACGCCGCCCATGCTGATGTTCGATCGCATCACCGAGATCGGGCGCGACGGCGGCGCTTACGGCCGGGGGCGGGTCGTCGCCGAGCTCGACATCAACCCGGACCTCTGGTTCTTCGAATGTCATTTTCCGGGCGATCCGGTGATGCCGGGCTGCCTTGGACTCGACGCGCTGTGGCAGCTTGTGGGATTCTTTCTCACCTGGTCCGGGCTGCCGGGCAAAGGACGCGCGCTGGGCGCGAAGGAAGTCAAGTTTTCAGGCATGGTGCTGCCCGACGCGCGTCTTGTGCGCTACGCGATTGACATTCGCCGCGTAATGAACCGGCATCTCATTCTGGGCATCGCCGACGGCGCGGTATTCGTCGACGACCGCCCGATTTACGAGGCGCGCGATCTGCGGGTCGGCCTGTTCTCCGAGGAACAGCTGCGCGGGGGCGCGGTCGGCGCCGGCGCTTGACGAACCGGATTGAACATATGCGTCGCGTCGTCATCACTGGCATCGGCGTCGTCTCCTCCATCGGCGCGAACGCCGCGGAGACGACCGAAGCGCTGCGCGAGGGGCGCTCGGGCGTCACCTTCGCCGAGGAGTTCGCCGAGCACGGCTTCCGTTGCCAGGTCTACGCCCGCCCGAAGGTGGATGTGGAGGCCGCGCTCGACCGGCGAGTCCGGCGCTTCATGGGCGAGGGCGCAGCATGGAACTACATCGCCATGCAGGAGGCGATCGCGGACGCGCGCCTGGCCGAGGACGAAATCAGCCATCCGCGCACGGGCATCATCATGGGTTCGGGCGGGCCGTCGACGCGGGCGATCGTCGAGGCCGCCGATAAGACCCGCGAGACCGGCGGCACCAGGAAGATCGGCCCCACCATCGTGCCCAAGGCGATGTCGTCGACCAATTCCGCGACGCTCGCCGTGCCGTTCAAGATTCTCGGCGTCAACTATTCGATATCGTCCGCCTGCGCCACATCGGTGCACTGCATCGGCGCGGCCGCCGAACAGATCATATGGGGCAAGCAGGACGTGATGTTCGCCGGCGGCGGCGAAGAGCTCGACTGGACCATGTCCAATCTCTTCGACGCCATGGGCGCGATGTCGACGAATTTCAACGACCGGCCCTCCGTGGCGAGCCGGGCCTACGACAGGGATCGCGACGGCTTCGTCATCGCCGGCGGGGCGGGCGTCGTGGTGCTGGAAGAGCGCGAGCGCGCCATCGCGCGCGGCGCGGAGATCTACGGCGAAATCGTCGGCTATTACGCCAATTCCGACGGTTACGACATGGTGCAGCTGTCCGGCGAAGGCGCCGTGCGCTGCATGAAAGGCGCGCTCGAGACCGTCCGCCAGCCGATCGATTACATCAACACCCACGGCACCTCCACGCCGGTCGGCGACTCGAAGGAGACCCAGGCGATCCGCGAGACGTTCGGCGACAGGATTCCGCCTTTCTCCTCGACGAAGTCGCTCACCGGCCATTCCCTCGGCGCGGTCGGCGCGCAGGAGACGATCTATTGCCTGCTCATGATGAAGCACGACTTCATCGCGGCGTCCGCCCATATCGAAACCCTCGACCCGGAGTTCGAGGGGCTTCCCATCGTCCGGGAACGGATCGACAACGCGAAGATCGACTGCTTCCTGACCAACAGCTTCGGCTTCGGCGGCACGAACGGCTGCCTTGTCGTCGCCCGGCATGACGGTTGACCGGTGGGCGCGGGCTTCGACCCCGGCGCGGCCTTCGTCGCGGCGATCGTCGCTACGGCGGGCCTGTGGTGGTTCCGGCTGCTCCTCAAAAAAGAAGTCGGCCGCCTGCCCGCTGCGACCCGATACGGCGTTTACGCCCTCATATGGCTCGCCTATTTCGTGCTGACGTTCATCATCGCGCGTCAGGTCGGCGGGACGGGCGGCTGAGAAGCGCGCTTTTCATGGAAAGGGATGGAACATGAGCGAGACGGCGGATTTCCCATCGGGCGATCTCATGAAGGGCAAGCGCGGCCTCGTCATGGGCGTGGCCAACAAGAACTCCATCGCCTGGGCGATCGCCCGCCAGCTGCACGCCCAGGGCGCCGAGATCGCCTTCACCTATCTCAACGAAGCCATGGAGCGCCGCGTGCGCCCGCTCGCCGAAAGCCTCGGCGCGCCGGTCATCGTCGAATGCGACGTGACCTCGGACGAGTCCATGGACAAGGCCTTCGCCGCCGTCGCGGCCGCATGGACGAGCATCGACTTTCTCGTCCACGCCATCGCCTTCACCGACAAGGCGGCGCTCGAAGGTTCTTTCGTCGAGAACACCACCCGCCAGAACTTCAAGGATACGATGGACGTGTCGGCCTTTTCCTTCGTGGACGCGGCCCGGCGCGCGGCGCGGCTCATGCCGAACGGCGGCTCGATGATCACCCTCACCTATCTCGGCAGCGAGCGCACCGTGCCGAACTACAACGTCATGGGCGTCGCCAAGGCCGCGCTGGAGGCCTCCATGCGCTATATCGCGCGGGATCTGGGACCCAGGGGCGTGCGCGTCAACGCCGTCTCCGCCGGCCCCGTCAAGACGCTCGCCGCGGCGGGCATCTCCTCCGGCCGGCACATGTTATCTTTCAACAGAAAGGCGAGCCCCCTGCGCGAGGACACCGACGTGCGCGGGGTCGCCGGCGCGGCGCTCTATCTTCTCTCCGATCTCGGCCGCTCGTGCACCGGCGAGACCCTGCATGTGGATGCGGGCTTCCACATCGTCGGCATGCCCGACGAGGACGCGCTGGCCGAGTAAATATCCCCCGGCGAAGCCGGGGGAACGCCCAGGCTGGTTCGGGGCGGATCCGGCGCCGTCGTTCGATCGGCGGGGCTGCGCGCGCCGCCCGGACGGGCGTTCGCAGCGGATTGATTCTGCGCTCTTTTTCCGGCCCGTCCACGAAAACGGGGATGAAACGTGGATAGTTATCCCCGCCTTTCCGCCCGGCCGCATAATGGGCGCCATGAAAGGATTTGCGTCACAGCCCCTTGCGCGTCCGCCCGCAGGCGCGCCCGATCGCCGGGCGGTCGACCGGGCCGGCATGGCCGCCGGCGCGCGCGCCCGGCGCGCGCCCGCTCCGGGCGATTTCGAGCGGAACGGCGAAAGGACTTTCGTTCGAAATCGCGCTGAACCCCGCATGGGAGCTGGACGAGGCGACTGCGCCGCTCTTCCCGATCGAACGAAACAGGCGCGCTCGCCCGTCCGCCGCGCGTCCGGCGCGACGCTATCATCCCCGCCGGATCCCGCCGCAGTCCGGGCACTCGGGATCGGCCGGCAGCTTCACCGTCCGCGTCGCCGTCTCGAGCCCGCGATAGATGAGGAGCCGGCCGGCGAGCGTTTCGCCGATTCCGAGGATCTCCTTCAAGACCTCCATCGCGGCGAGGGCGCCCATCACGCCGGCGACGGGGCCGAGCACGCCCTCCTCGGCGCAGTTGATCTGCTCGTCGCGCGGCGGGGCCTCCGGCGCGAAGCAGCGATAGCAGGGAAGGCCCGGCTCCGCCCACGGCTTGAAGAGCGCGAGCTGGCCCTCGAAACGGCCGACCGCGGCCGACACGAGCGGCTTGCGCGCGGCGATGCACGCGCGGTTGAGGACGTAACGGCCTTCGAAGTTGTCGACGCCTTCGACGATCACGTCATAGCCGGCGACGACCGCGCGGGCGTTCGCGTCGTCGAGCCGCACGGGGTGCTCGACGACCGTCACGTCGGGATTGAGCCGCGCGACCGCGGCGCGCGCGCGCGCGGTCTTGGCCGCCCCGATGTCGCCGGTCCCGTAGATCACCTGGCGCTGCAGGTTCGACAGCGCCACGGCGTCGTCGTCGGCGATCCCGACGGTCCCGACCCCGGCGGCGGCGAGATACTGGATGAGCGGCGCGCCGATCCCGCCGGCGCCGACCACCAGCGCGCGGGCGGCCAGCAGCTTCTGCTGGCCCTGGCCGCCGACCTCTTTGAGAAGGACGTGGCGGAGATAGCGTTCGCGTTGCTCGGGCGTCATACCGGGCATCATGTAAGACGCCGCCGCATCACGCGCCATGCGCCGTCGCAGGAAAGACGAAGCCCGGTCCCCGCCCTACACGCCGGTCGAGCCGAAACCGCCTTCGCCGCGCGCCGTCTCGTCGAGCGTCTCGACTTCCTCGAAACGCGCCTGCCAGACCGGCGCGATCACCAGCTGACCGATGCGGTCGCCGCGACGGACGACGAAATCCTCAGCGCCGTGATTGATGAGGATGACCTTCAGCTCGCCGCGATAGTCGGCGTCGATCGTGCCGGGCGCGTTGACGCAGGTGACGCCGCGCCTGGCCGCCAGCCCGGAACGGGGGCGCATCTGCGCTTCCCAGCCGGGCGGCAGCGCGATGGCGATGCCTGTGGGAACCATGAACCGTTCGCCCGGTTTGAGAACGAGGGGCTCGCCTTCCGGGACGGCCGCGCGCACGTCGCAGCCGGCCGCAAGCGCCGTTTCATAACGCGGCAGGTCGAGCCCCTCGCCTTGGGGGAGCCGTTTCACGCGCACTGTCGGAGCGGACAGGCCCGCCGTCTCGGCGGCGCGCGGCTTTTCTTTCATCGCCGTCGAAGACATCAGGCGGATCGCTCCGTCAAATCCGTGGACGCATTATCGTATAAAGCGGGCCCGAATTCGAGCGCCGGTTTTAAGTCCCGCCCGCGCAGGACATCCGCAACGTTTTCCGCAGCTTTTTCCACAAGCCCTGACGCGCCCTCAAACGTCGGCCGCCGCGCGCAGGGCGTCCACGAGATCGGTGCGCTCCCAGGAGAAGCCGCCGTCGGCCTCGGGCTCGCGCCCGAAATGTCCGTAGGCGGCCGTGCGCGCATAGATCGGCCGGTTGAGATTGAGATGCGTGCGGATGCCGCGGGGGGAGAGATCCATCACCTCCCGTATGGCGGTTTCGATACGCGCTTCGTCGACTGTTCCCGTGCCGAAGAAATCGACATAGACCGAGAGCGGCTTCGACACGCCGATGGCGTAGGAAAGCTGAATGAGGCAGCGCTCGGCGAAACCGGCCGCGACGACGTTCTTGGCGAGATAACGCGCCGCGTAAGCGGCCGAGCGGTCGACCTTGGTCGGGTCCTTGCCGGAGAAGGCGCCCCCGCCGTGCGGCGCCGCGCCGCCATAGGTGTCGACGATGATCTTGCGCCCCGTCAGCCCGGCGTCGCCGTCGGGCCCGCCGATGACGAACTTGCCGGTCGGATTGACGTAGAACTCCTCCTCCGGCGGCATGCCGAGGGGGCCGAGCACCTCCGCCACGATCGGACGGACGAGCTCGCGCACGTCGGCCGGGGCAATCCCCTCCTTATGCTGGGTCGAGACCACGACGGACGTGCAGGCGACGGGCCGGCCGTTCTCGTAGCGCAGCGTCACCTGGCTTTTCGCGTCGGGCTCGAATTCGGGGCGCGCGCCCGATTTGCGCAGCGCCGCCATCTCCTTGAGGATCTGGTGCGAATAAAGAATCGGCGCCGGCATGAGCTGCGGCGTTTCATTCACCGCATAGCCGAACATGATGCCCTGGTCGCCCGCGCCTTCGTCCTTGTTCCCCGCCGCATCGACGCCCATGGCGATGTCCGCGGACTGTTCGTGCAGGAAGTTCTGAAACTTCGCGCGGCGCCAGTGGAACCCGTCCTGCTCGTAGCCGATATCGCGCACCGCGGCGCGCGCGGCCTCTTCGATTTCCTCCGGCGTCGCCGGCTCGGCCGAGCGCACCTCGCCGGCGAGCACGATCTGGTTGGTGGTCGTCAGGGTCTCGCAGGCGACGCGCGCGACCGGATCCTTCGCGAGAAAGAGATCGACGATCGTATCGGAAATGCGATCGCAGACCTTGTCCGGATGGCCTTCGGAAACGCTCTCGCTGGTGAACAGATAGGACTGGCGCGCCATCGCTCTTCGGAACCTCATATAAGGAAAAGTTTATATGCGCGGGCTTGTACCGAACCGCCCCGCCCCTGTCCATAGCATGCCGGCGGCGGGGTCAGCCCTTTTCCGGCGCGTCCTGTTTTTCCCCGTCGGCGAGCGTCTTGACGAGGTCGAGCACCCGCCGGCGCACTTTCGGATCCCTGATCTCGAAGAAATGGCGGCAGAGCTGCACCCCTTCGGGCGTTTGCAGGACCTTCATGAAGGAATCGTCGCCGCTTTCGCCTTCCGCGAAGCCGTAGGCCGAACCGCCCGCGCCGTCGAAATCGTCGAAGAAATACTGAATGGGCACTTCGAGAATGCGCGAGAGTTCGAACACGCGGCTCGCGCCGATGCGATTGACGCCCTTTTCGTATTTCTGGACCTGCTGAAACGTCAGGCCCAGCGCCTCGCCGAGCTTGTCCTGGCTCATGCCCAGCATCATCCGGCGCAGGCGAACCCGCGCGCCGACATGCACGTCGATCGGATGCGGCGACTTCTTGCCCATGGCCCTCACCTCGATTGCGCCGGCGCCGGCGCGCTGCGCCGCATAGACGGTTGTTTTGATTATAGAAGGGTTCGCCCGGCGCGCAAAGGTTGCGGGTCAGCGCGGCCTTCGCGCGCCGCCGGCCAGGCCGATCGCGGCGGCGAGCGCCAGCATCAGCGCGAAAGGAAGATCGCCGAAGCGCGCGTAGGGCGTCGGCGGGAGCGCGCGCGGCAGCGGCGCGTCGATGACGCCCTGCTCATACAGCGGCAGACGCGCGACATATCGTCCGCGCGCGTCGATCAGCGCCGATGCGCCGGTGTTGGCCGCGCGCGCCATGGGCAGGCCGGACTCGATCGCCCGCAGCCGCGCCTGATCGAGATGCTGGCGCGGCCCGGACGTGTCGCCGAACCAGGCGTCGTTGGTCACGGCGACCAGCCATTCAGGCCGCTCGCCTTTGGGATGCAACGCGCCGGGGAAGATCGCCTCGTAGCAGATGAGCGGGGAAAAGGACGGCCCCCCCGCGTTGAGCGTGCGCGGGCCGACGCCCGCGGCGAAGCCCTCGTCGTAAGGCGCAAGCTGGGCGAGGCCGACCGCGCGCAAAAGAGTCTCGAAAGGCAGATACTCGCCGAACGGGACGAGATGATGCTTGTCGTAATAGGCGACGGCGCGCCGGCCGACGGGCGTTTGCGCGACGACGGCGAGCGAATTGTAATAGCGCCAGCGCCCGTCGGCGCCTTCCTCGCGCCGCACCGAGCCCGCCAGCAGCGCCGCGTTTACGGGCAGCTCCTGCGAAAGGATGTCGAGCGCGGCCGGCGCTTCGGCGAGCAGCGGCGCGGCGTTCTCCGGCCAGAGGATGAACAGCCTGCCCGGAGCCTCTCCCTTCGACAATTCCGTATGGAGACGGAAATTCCGTCCCCAGAGATCCGGATCTATTTTCTCCCGCTGCGGAATGTTTGGCTGAACGATGCGCACGAACGCGTCGTCATGATCGCCGGGGCCGGGAAAAGCCAGGCGCGCGAAGCCGGCCGCGAACAACAGTCCGGTCAACGCGACCGAGACCGCGATCCCCTTCGCAGCCGCCCCTCTCGACCGCGCCGGCGCGCCAAGGAAGGCGGCCGGCGCGCCGGCGACGACGAGGGCGACGAGACTCAGTCCGTATACGCCATAAAGCGCCGCGCTCTGCGCGCCCGCCGCCGTTCCTGCGAGCGCCTGGCCCGGCAGATTCCACGGCAGGCCGGTCAGCACATGGCCGCGGGCGTATTCGAGAATCATCCACGCGGCGGCGAAAACGAGAATCCGCCGCCAGCCGGCGCGCCGGAAGGAAACGGCGAGCGCGGCGGCCGTGCCCGAGAACAGGCCGAGAAAGGCCGGCATGGCCGCCACGGCGATGGGCGCCATCCAGGCGAATTCCTCCGCCTGCACGAAGAACGAAAAGGCGAGCCAGTAAAGGCCGACGAGATGATAGCCGAAGCCGAAAAACCAGCCCGCCGCGAACGCCGCCCGCCGCGGGCGCGGGTCTTCGGCCGCGCCGTCGAGCAGCAGAACGAGGGCGGAAAAACCCGCCGCCATCAGCGCCAGCGCATAGAACGGCGCGAAGGCCAGCGCCGCCGCCACGCCAGCCGCCAGCGCCGCGCCGCGCCGCGGCCAGCCTTCGAGCCGCGCCAGCCGCAGCGCGGCTGCGTCGAGCCCGTCGACGAGCCGGCGCGCGGCGCCGGCCGGACCATCCGTCTCAGCGATCCGCAGCACGCAGCCCCCTCTTTCTCAGATCGGCCCGACGGACTCGCCGCCGGCTTGCGGCTTGTCGTTCTTCGCCGGCGCCGTCCGCCGAATGCGCAGCTTGCGAACCTTTCGCGCGTCGGCGTCGATCACTTCGAAATCGAGTCCGGCGGGATGGGACAGAACCTCGCCGCGCTGCGGCACGCGTCCCGCCACGGATACGACGAGGCCGCCGATCGTGTCGGCTTCCTCGTCGTCCAGCTCCAGGCGCAGCCCGGTCGCTTCGGCGAATTCCTCGAGCTCCACGCGCGCGTCGGCCTCCCAGCCCCCGGGAACGGGAACAATCGCCGGCGCTTCCTCGTCGTCATGCTCGTCGTTGATGTCGCCGACGATCTCCTCGACCAGATCCTCGATGGTGACGAGACCATCCGTACCCCCATATTCGTCGACGACAAGCGCCATGTGAATGCGGGAGGCCTGCATCTTGAGCAACAGATCGGTGATCCGCATCGAGGGCGGCGCATAGAGCACGTCGCGACGGATTTTTTTCAGGACCGGCCCATCGCCCGCAGCCCGGGCGGGATCGGCGAGCAGCGCGATCACGTCCTTGATGTGGACCATGCCTATGGGATTGTCGAGGTCGCCGCGATAGATCGGCAGGCGCGAATGGCCTGCTTCCGCGAAAACCCGCACGAGCTGATCGAGCGGCGTGTCGAGATCGACCGCGACGATGTCGGCGCGCGGCGCCATGACGTCGTCGACGCGTTTTTCGTCGAAGGCGATGACCCGCTCGATCATCTCCCGCCGCGCGCGCGGGAGTCGGCGAGCGCCCTCGCCGCGCCCGTTCTCGATCGCCTCGGCCAGCTCGCCGTTTGTCGCCGGACGGCCGCGGAATCCGAAAAGCCGAGAAAGAAGACCGCCGCCGGGCCCGTCTTCGATTTCGTCCTCGTCGCGGACCGCCGCCGATCGACGTTCTTCAGCCGGCCGACTGTCGTCTGTCTCGCCGGTCTGGTCGCGTTCCCGGCCAAGGCTGCTAGGACCGTCGCCGTCCATTACGCTTCGCGCTCCTCATGCGCATAAGGATTGGAAATCCCCATCGCGTCAAGAATTTCGATCTCCAGCCCTTCCATCGCCGCAGCTTCGTCATCGCTTTCATGATCGTAGCCGACGAGATGAAGAAGCCCGTGCACGATGAGATGGGAAACATGAGCGGCCAGGCCAAGGCCTCGCTCCTGCGCCTCGCGCGCGGCCGTCTCATAGGCCAGCGCGATGTCGCCGAGAAAGCCGGGCGCGGCCTCGCCCGAAGGGAAGGACAGCACGTTCGTCGGCTTGTCCTTGCCGCGAAAACGGGCGTTGAGGCCGCGCAGAATCTCATCGTCCGCCATCAGGAGCGCGACCGATCCGGCGAGGCGCGGCTCGCGCGCGCGCGCGGCGTCGTAACAGCGCCCGGCGAGCGCCTGAGGATCGGAAAGGGCGCGCGGCCAGGCTTCGTGTTCGATAATCGTCTCGATGCCGATCATCTGTCCTTGACGGCGCGGCTCTCCGCGCGAACGGCGCCGGGCCGGTCCTCATACGCTTCGATGATCCGCGAGACGAGCGGATGGCGCACCACGTCCTCGCGGGAGAACCGAACGGTCTCCACCCCCTCTACGTCCTTAAGGCGCGCAAGGGCGTCGGCGAGCCCTGAAATCTCTCCAGGCGGAAGATCGGACTGGGACGGATCGCCGGTCACCGCCATGTGCGAGCCTTCGCCGAAGCGGGTGAGAAACATCTTCATCTGCGCGACCGTCGCGTTCTGCGCCTCGTCGAGGATGATCGCCGCGCGCGCCAGCGTGCGCCCGCGCATGAAGGCGATTGGCGCGATCTCGATGTCGCCGGCGGAAAAGCGCCGCTCGAGATAATCGCCATGCAGCATGTCGCCGAGCGCGTCGTAAAGCGGGCGCAGATACGGGTCGACCTTCTCCTTGATGTCGCCTGGCAGAAAGCCGATGCGCTCGCCGGCTTCGAGGGCGGGACGCGACAGCACGACCCGCTCGACCGCGCCGGAAAGCAGAAGGCTCACCGCATGGGCCACCGCGAGATAGGTCTTGCCGGTGCCGGCCGGTCCGACGCCGAAAACGAGATCGGCGCGCGCGAGCGCCTCCAGATAGCGGCGCTGATTGGGCGAGCGCGGCGCGATCGTCCGTTTCGGCGTACGGACCGTCGGCGTCGCCGGATCGGCGCGGTCCGCCGCGCCCGCGTCGTCGAGCCGCGCCGCGGCGCGGATGTCGGCCTCGCTCAGGCTCTCGCCCCGTTCGAGCCGGCGATAGAGGCCGGCGAGTATGCGCAGCGCGCGCGCCCGCGCGGCGGGCGGGCCGGCGATGCTCAGGCGGTTGCCGCGCGGGTCGATGCGCACGCCGAGCGCCTTTTCCAGAATCATCAGATTGACGTCGTGCTCCCCCGAAAGGTCCGCCATCAGGCGGTTGTCGCCGAAGCTGACGAGCTCGATGTCGGTCGCGTGTTCGCTCAAGCGAGCCTCAAATCCCTTTCCGCCGCGCCCGCGGAAGACAAGGCCCCGTCCGCGTTCTCTGCGGCGACGATTTCGCCGGCGAGAGCGTTCGGCGTGACGGCGACGATGCGCGCGGGCCGGATCGATCCTATCATGGATGATGGGCCTTCGGCATGAACGCTTTGCAAATAGGGCGAGCGGCCGACGATCTGGCCCTCGTGCCGGCCCGGCTTCTCGAACAGCACCGGCAGGACGCGGCCGATCTGAGCCGCGTTGAAGGCGGCGCGCTGGCGTTCGAGGAGCGCCTGAAGCCGCGCGAGGCGCTCGTCCTTGACGGCTTCGGGCACCTGCCTGGCCATCGCCGCCGCCGGCGTGCCCGGCCGGCGGGAATATTTGAAGGAAAAGGCCGAGGCGTAGCCCACGGTCTCCGCCAGGGCCAAAGTCGCTTCGAAATCCTCATTCGTTTCGCCAGGGAAACCGACGATGAAGTCGCCGGAAAGGGCGATGTCGGGCCGCGCGGCGCGAATGCGCGCGATCAGCGCGAGATAATCGGCCGCGGTATGACCGCGATTCATCGCCTTGAGAATGCGATCCGAGCCCGCCTGCACGGGCAAGTGCAGATAAGGCATCAGCTTCTCTTCCTCGGCGAGCGCCGCGATCAGGCCGTCGTCCATGTCGCGCGGATGCGAGGTGGTGAAGCGGATGCGCTCGATTCCGTCGATGCGCGCAAGATGCCGGCACAGCTCGCCGAGCCCCCAAAGCCCGCCCTTTCCGGGCCTTGTTTCGCCCCCGGCATGACCAACAGGCGGCGCGCCGCGCCAGGCGTTGACGTTCTGGCCGAGGAGGGTGATCTCCCGCACGCCCTGGCGCGCCAGCGCCCGCGCTTCGGCCGTGATCGCCTCGACGGGACGGGAGACTTCCGCGCCGCGGGTGTAAGGCACCACGCAGAAGGTGCAGAACTTGTCGCAGCCCTCCTGAACGGTGAGAAAGGCGGTCGGCCCGGTCGCCTCGCGCGCCTCGCCGAGCCGGTCGAACTTCTCCTCGACCGCGAAGTCGGTCTCCAGGATCTCTCCCCGTTCGCGCGCGGCGCGGGCGATCATCTCCGGCAGGCGATGATAGGACTGCGGGCCGACGATGAGGTCCGCCACAGGCGCGCGCGCGGCGATCTCCGCCCCCTCGGCCTGGGCGACGCAGCCGGCCACCGCGATGGTCATCTTCTCGCCCCGCGCGGCTTTCTTCGCCTTGAGCGCGCGCAGACGACCAAGCTCGGAGAAGAGCTTCTCGGACGCCTTCTCGCGGATATGACAGGTGTTCACGATTACGAGATCGGCCGCCTCGGGGCTGGCCGCCGGGGCGTAGCCGAGCGGGCGCAGCAGGCCCGCCATGCGCTCGGAGTCGTAGGCGTTCATCTGACACCCATAGGTGCGGATGAACACCGATTTTCCAGTGCTTCGCCCGGCCGGCGCGTCTTTAATGGCCGTCTTATCCTGCATGCCGCCTTCTTCGTTTCGGGCCGGCATCTATGGGACAGGCGGGCCCGGCGCGCAAGTGACGCCGGCCGCCAAGCGCATTCGCCGCGGCGCGGCCGCATTGATTTCAACGCCCTGGTCTCTCCATACTCTGCTGTTGCTCGGAGCATCGCCCCGCCGGGGCGGGGAGTCAGCCCTTCATGTCGCGTTCAGCGCGAGCGTCGATGGTCGCGGCCGCCGCCGCGCTTTTCGCAGGCCAGGCGTCGGCGGACGAAGGTCCGGGCCGGCGCGCCCTTGTCGAGATGTTTCTGTCGCAATCCTGCAAGGCGTCGCCGCCGGCGGCCGATCTCGCGCGCGAGCTCGCCGCACGCGAGGACCTCGTCGTGCTCACCTGGCATGTGAGCTACTGGAACGCCATGGCCGGCAAGGCCGGCGAGGCCTGGGACGACCCGTTCTCAAGAGAAGCCTTCGACGCGCGCCAGCGCCGCTATAATCTTCGCATCCGTCATCGGGACCGCGGCTTCACGCCCCAGGCCGTCATAAACGGCGAGGCGATCGCCGTCGGCTTCCGGCGCGAGGAGATCGACCGGCTGATAGCAGCCCGAAAGGCGTCGGCGGCTGCGGCCATCTCCTTCGACGCCGCCGCACAGCAGGTCGTCGTCGCGGCCGGCGAGGCGGGCGAGGCGTTCGTCGTGACCTTTCTTGAGCGCGCCGAGACTCCCGTCACGGGCGGCGACAACGCCGGCCGGGTCTTCGTCGAAGCCAACATCGCGACCGGGATGAAGCGGCTCGGCGCCGTCGACAGCGAAACGGCGACCTTCGCCCTGCCCGCCCTCGACCCCGGCGAAGGCTGCGCCGTGATCGTGCAGGCGCCCGACCAGGGACCAGCGCTCGGCGCAGCCTACTGCCCGAAGATCCTGCAGGGCCGGGAACAGGGATAAGGCGCGCGGGGTCGGCGCGCCGCGCGCCGCAGGCTTGTCCGGCCCCCCGCCGATTCGTCTCGCAGGGGAAAAAACGCGAGGCGGCGCGCCGTTCGTCGCGCCTGGCGTTGCCTTGCGCCTGCGCCGCGGGTTAGCGTTCATCAAAACGACGCAAGGGAGGCGCCGGTGACGAACGGGTTTTCGCGGGTGCGATTCTTCCTGTCGGTGGCCGGCGCGGCCATCGTGACGATCGCGGCCACCGGCGGCGCGCTCATCCTGCTCGCGAGCTTCCTGCGCTGATCTCGCCTTACTCCGCCGCGGTCGCGCCGAGCGCGGCGACCTCCTTCACGTAAGCCTCGCGCTTGCGCCGGTTTTCATCGTCGAACTCTTCGGCGCGCCGATCGTCGTTCGACATCAGCGCCTCGTAGTCGGTCTCGGCGAAATCGAGCACGCCCATGTCGCGATAGGCGGCCTGGATTTTATCCGACCACAAACCGATATCGCGCACGATCGGCACGATGCGCTGGAACAGGAACTTGCGGAAGTTCTGCATGTAGCCGGAATTCATCTGCGCTTCGAGGCACTCCTCAAGCGGCAGACCGAGCACGCCATAAACCTCGCGCGCCTCGAAACGATCGCGCATGTGATAGCAGGCCTCGACCAGGAACTCCTCGCGCTCGGCGCGCTCCTTGTCGGTGAGATGCGGATAGTAGTCGCGCAGGGCCACCCGGCCGAAAGCCACATGGCGCGACTCGTCCTGCATGACATAGGCGTTGACCTGCTGGGCGAGCTTGTTGCGCGCGGTGTCGCGAATGTTGTTGAAAGCCGCGAGCGCCAGCCCCTCGATCACCACCTGCATGGCGAGATACGTCATGTCCCAGCGCGAATCGCGCAGAGCCTGATCAACGAGAGTCTGGAGCGGCTGCGTCATCGGCCAGGCGAGGCCGAACTTCTCAAGCAGCTTCTTGTACGCCTCCACATGGCGGGCCTCGTCAATCACCTGCGTCGCGGCGTAGAACTTGGCGTCGAGGTCGGGCGCCTGCTGCACGATCTTCGCCGCGCAGATGAGCGCGGCCTGTTCGCCCTGGAGAAACTGCGAGATGGTCCAGGACTGGAAATGCCGGCGCGCGACCGCTTTTTCCTTATCGGACATCTTTTTCCAGACGGGCGTGTAGTAAAGCCCGCCCAGCTCGTCCGGAACCTCCATCGGGTTGTCGGGATCGAGCTCCTCATCCCAGTCGATGCGCGAGACGGCGTCCCACTGCATGTCCTTGCCCTTCTGGTAAAGGTGCATCATCTGCCTGCGGCCGTCGTCGAACGTCCAGTCGAACACGGCGTCGAAGCCTTGCGGCACGCTCCAGCAAGGGTCGATGTCGGGGATGGGATAAAGATCGCGCAGAGACATGGGCCGCCTCCTCCTTGCGCGCGTCCGGTCTGTCGCCGGCTTTTTGACGCGGTTTCAACAACAAATGCTGAATCGGCGTCACACGCGCCGCCGCCTAGCTAAGCGGCGATCAAGGAGTACACTAAGCAGTTTACTTTGGCGGGTCAAGAATCCGCCGCAGCAGGATCAGCCCGCCGGACGGACGCAGCGTTCATTCGCCCTTTTTCAGCGGCACGCCGTAAAGTTCGAGCCGATGCGCGACGAGGCGGTAGCCGTGCTCTTCGGCGATCTTCTTTTGCAGGCGTTCGATCTCCTCGTTGACGAACTCGATCACCTCGCCCGACTTGAGGTCGATGAGGTGATCATGATGGCGCTCGGAGGCTTCTTCGTAGCGCGAACGCCCGTCCTGGAAGTCGTGACGCTCGACGACGCCGGCGTCCTCAAACAGGCGCATGGTGCGATAGACCGTGGCGATGGAGATGCGCGGGTCGATCTCCGTCGCGCGGCGGTGGATCTCCTCCACGTCGGGATGGTCGTCGGATTCGGACAGCACCCGCGCGATCACCCGGCGCTGCTCGGTCATCCGCATGCCTTTTTCGATGCAGATTTTCTCCAGCCTGTGCATCGGGCTCTCTCCGTGCGTCGCGCGAGTCGCCTTACATCATGCGCCGCCGGCGCGGCGCAACCTGCTTCGATCAATATAGCCCTTCAGATCGCCCGGCGCAGCACCAGGGCGTCCGCGCCGTCGCGGTAATACCGTCGCCGGCGGCCTACGGTCGCGAACCGCGCTTTTTCATAAAGCGCGCGCGCGGCGGCGTTGTCCGCGCGGACTTCGAGAAAGAGCGCCCTGAGCCGCATCGCTTCGGCTGCAAGGATGACTTCGGCGAGAAGCGCCTTGGCCGCGCCCGCGCGACGCACGCGCGCCGCCGCGGCGAGACTCAAGATTTCGCCTTCGTCCGCGGCGCGCCGCCACAGGATGAACCCCCCGATCGCGCCGTCCGATCCCTCGGCCACCAGCGCGAAGACGCCGGGCTCGCCAAGGCCCTGGCGCACAGCGTCCGCCCCCCAGCTCGCCGGGCCGAAGCTGTCCGCTTCGATCGCGACGAGGGCGTCCATGTCGGCCGGCGCGGCGGGGCGGACGAGCCAGCCGCTCATGGCGCATCGCCGCGCGCGAGCAGCCCGGCGAACGCCGCCGCGGCGGCGGGCCTCGCGTCAGGCGGCCGGAGATAGAGCGGCGCCGGCGGCGCCTCCGGCCGGGCGGCGCCGGCGGCGAGGCGCGCGACCGCCATCGCGTCGATGACGTCGGGACCTCCTTCCGCGATCCAGCCTTTCGGCGCCGGCCCCATCGGCGCGACCCCGTCCCCGGCGAGGGCGACGGCCGCGCCGCCGGCCGCATCCATCAAGCGACGCAAGGCTTCTTCCGGCGCCGCAACGAACGGCTCGAGACGCGGGACAAGCGCGGCGTCATAAAGCGCGGCGTAGACCTGGCCGCGGCGCGCGTCGATGACGGCCGCGCGCAAGGGCGCGGTCGCGGTAGCGATCCCGGCGGCGAGAGCGGCCAGACTAGTCACCCCGACGGCCTCGATCCCGGTCCCGACCGCGAGGCCGCGCGCGAAGGCGAGCCCCACCCGCACCCCGGCGAAGGTTCCCGGTCCCACGACGACGCCGACCCTGTCGATGTCGCGCGCAGACAGGCCCGCTGCGGCGAGCGTTCCGGCGACCATGGGCGCGAGACGCTCGGCGTGGCCGCGCTCCAAAGGCGCGCTGGTCCTGGCGAGCGGCGCGCCGTCCTTCAGGATCGCAGCGGAACAGGCTTTGAGCGCGGTGTCGAGGCCGAGAACGATCATCGTCCTGTCTTTCGCGCCGAAATCGTCGTTCGGCAATGCCGGCATTGCGTCATGCGCATCTGCGAACCTTCGAAGCCTCCTTCATTGCGAATCCCGCAACGCCGGGTCCATTCGTCGAATAGCGCCCAAGGGAGCGCATTCAGCCCGTCAAACCGGCGCGCCCGGCCGCTTGCGCGCGACAAACAGGGTCTGGTCGAAAAACGGCGTCGGGCCTTCGAGGATGTCGAAGCCGGCGAGCAGACGCTCGCGCAGATACCGTTCGGGGTGGATCGCGGTGAAGATGCGCCGGCCTTCTTTCACGCGCCCGCGTACGACCAGCTCGCCGGCCTCGAACCGGGCGCGCTCGCCGGGCAGAAGCTGGCCGGCGCGCGGGGTCATGTGGAACGCGCCGAGGAAGATCCCGCCCGGCGCGAGCACCCGCGCGACCTCGGCGATCCAGGCCCGATGTCCCGCCTCGGACAGATGCGTGAACACCGAAAGCGCGTAAAGCGCGTCGAACGCGCCGTCTTCGGCCGGCAGCGGCGGCGCGGCGGCGTTCCGGCGAAACGTCGCGCCGCGGATATGCGCCTTGCACCAATCAATCGCCGCCCTGTTGTAGTCGAAGCCGGTCCTATCATAGCGCTCGGGCAGATGGCGGATGACGCGGCCGAGCCCGCAGCCCCAGTCTGCCACGCGCGGGCGCGGGGCCGGGCAATGGGCGTCGATGCGCCGAACGATCTGCACCGCGGTCGCCTTCCCGCTTGCCATGTAGCGCGCGTAAGAAGCGTGGGAATACATGTCGTGCATCCACCACAAGGGCGGCGGCGCGAAACCGGGATGCGCTTTCAGATAGGCGCGGTTTTCGCACGCGCTCAGCGCGGCGGCGCGCAAAAAGCGCGCGGCCTCCAGGACAGGCAGCACGCCGAGCCCGCGGGCCAGCGCGACCAGCCGCTGCTTGGCGGCCGGCGACGGCCCCTTGGTCGGTGAGGATTCAACGTTCACAGCCCGCCTGTCCGTATTCAGACGATCTTGCAGACCTCGTCGAAAGCGAAGCGCGGGCTGCGGGGGAACAGATTTTCTTCCGTTCCGTAGCCGATATTGCACAAGAAGTTCGACTTGATCTTCGTGCCGGCGAAGAACTCCCTGTCTACGCCTTCATTGTCGAAGCCGGACATCGGCCCGCAATCGAGACCGAGCGCGCGCGCGGCGATGATGAAATAGGCGCCCTGAAGCGTGCCGTTGCGGAAGGCCGTCGCGCGGATGAGCTCCTGTTTTCCCTCGAACCACGACTTCGCGTCCGTATGCGGAAAGAGCTTCGGCAAGTACTCGTGAAATTCGAGATCGTATCCGATGATGACGCAGCAGGGCGCGGCCATCGTCTTGGCGCGGTTCCCCTCCGACAGATGCGGCTCCAGGCGTTTCTTGCCCTCCGGCGTCGTCACGAACACAAAGCGCGCCGGACAGCAGTTCGCAGACGTCGGGCCCCACTTCATCAGGTCGTAGACCGCCTGCATGAGGGTCTCGGTCACCGGCCGGTCCTCCCAGCCATTGCGCGTGCGCGCCTCACGGAAGATGATGTCGAGCGCCTCGTCGTTGATCATCTTGTCGGACATGGTCCGGCTTTCCCCGTTAAAACATTTCGTATGCGGAATATTACCGTTGCGCCGGGAGGGTTACGGTTTTTCGTAGCGGAAGCCGATCTCGAGCGAAACCTGATACCAGGCGACCTTGCCGTTCTCGATATAGCCGCGCGTCTCCTTCACCTCGAACCAGTCGAGATTCTTGAGCGTCTTGCCGGCGGTCTCTATGGCGTTCGATATGGCGTCCTCGATCGAGGACTTCGACGTGCCGACCACCTTGGTGACGGCGTAGACTTTATCTTCGGACATGAGTCGCCCTCCTTCGTGTTTTGGATCGCCCGCTCGGCCGACGCGCCGCGCTTACGCCACCGCCTCGACCTTCGCGACTTCCGGCACGTAGTGCTTGAGCAGATTCTCGATGCCGGCCTTCAGCGTCATGGTCGATGAGGGGCAGCCCGAGCAGGCGCCATGCAGCGAGAGGAATACGACGCCGGTGCGCGGCTCGTAATGCTTGAACACGATGTCGCCGCCGTCGGCGGCCACCGCCGGGCGCACGCGGGTTTCGATGAGCTCGATGATCTGCTCGACCGTCTCGCGATCCTCGCCTTCATACTCGTCGAGGCTCGTCGCGGGGCCCGGCCGGTCCTGCGCACCTTCCTTGAGAACCGGCAGGCCGGCGGTCAGGTAATCGGCGATGACGCCGAGCGCGGCCGGCTTCACATGCAGCCATTCGACCGCTTCGCTCTTGGTGACGGTGACGAAATCGGCCCCGAGATAGACGCCGGTCACCCCGTCGACGGCGAACAGCTCGGCGGCGAGCGGCGAGCCGGCCTCGGCCGATTCGGGCGTGGGAAAATCCATGCCTGTCGCCCCCTCGCCCAGCACCGGACGGCCGGGCAGGAATTTCATCGATTGCGGGTTCGGGGTGTCTTCGGTCTGAATGAACATCTGGCATTCCTTCGCCGCGGCCGGCGGGCGGCCGCTTCGCCCCATCAAGTAAGCGCGCGCGCCCGGCCGCGCAACCGCGCCGGCGGGCGGGAAAGGCGCGCTCATGCCCGTTGCCCGCGGCCCGGCGCCGCGTTAAGGCGTTGTTTCCCCGCCCATCCCCCGCTGCCTTGCGACGGATCCCGCGCCCCATGGACGACAATTCGACGAAGTTCACCGACGAAGAGGCCCTCCACTTCCACAGCCGCGGCAAGCCCGGCAAGCTGGAGGTCAATCCGACCAAGCCGATGGCGACCCAGCGCGACCTGTCGCTCGCCTATTCGCCCGGCGTGGCGGTTCCGGTGAAGGCGATCGCGGCCGAGCCCGATCTCGCCTACGACTACACCTCCAAGGGCAACATGGTCGCCGTCATCTCGAACGGAACGGCCATTCTCGGCTTGGGCGATCTCGGCGCGCTCGCCGCCAAGCCGGTGATGGAAGGCAAGTCGGTCCTTTTCAAGCGCTTCGCCGACATCGATTCGGTCGACATCGAGGTCGACACGAAGGACCCGGAGGAATTCATCAACTGCGTGCGGTTCCTCGGCCCCGCTTTCGGCGGGATCAACCTCGAAGACATCGCCGCGCCCGAGAGCTTCTATATCGAGCAGCGCCTCAAGGAGCTGATGGACATTCCCGTCTTCCATGACGACCAGCACGGCACGGCGATCATCGCCGCAGCGGGATTGCTCAACGCGCTCGACATCGCCGGCAAGTCGATCCGCGACATCAAGGTGGCGGTGTCGGGCGCGGGCTCCTCGGCGCTGTCCGTGATCGGCCTCATCAAGGCCATGGGCCTGCCGCACGAGAACGCGCTGGTGTGCGACTCCAAGGGCGTGCTGCACAAGGGCCGCCAGCTCGATCAGTGGCGCTCTGCCCATGCGGTCGAGACCGACAAGCGCACGCTCGCCGAGGTCATGGACGGCGCCGACGTGTTCATCGGCCTGTCCGTAGGCGGCGCGGTCACCAAAGAGATGGTCAAGTCCATGGCGAAGAACCCGATCATCTTCGCCATGGCCAATCCGACGCCGGAGATTCTGCCCGAAGACGTGCGCGCGACGCGCGACGACGCCATCATCGCGACGGGCCGGTCGGATTATCCCAACCAGGTCAACAACGTTCTGGGCTTTCCCTATATCTTTCGCGGCGCGCTCGACGCGCGCGCGCGCACCATCAACGAGGAGATGAAAATCGCTTGCGCCGAGGCGCTGGCCAGGCTCGCCCGCGAGGACGTGCCCGACGAAGTCGCCGCCGCCTACGGCAAACGGCTTAAATACGGGCCCGGCTACATCATTCCGACGCCGTTCGACCCGCGCCTCATCTCCGCCGTGCCGCCGGCGGTCGCCAAGGCCGCGGCCGATTCCGGCGTCGCGCGAAAGCCGGTTGAAGACCTCAAGGCCTATTCGCAACGCCTCGCCGCCCGCCTCGATCCGTCCGCATCGTTTCTGCAGAAGATTTATGCGACCCTGCGCGGCGCCGAAATCCCGAAGCGGATCGTCTTCGCCGAGGGCGAGGAGGAATCGGTGATCCGCGCGGCCTACGCCTTCCAGCAGGAAGGATTGGGGAAGGCGATCCTGATCGGCCGCGAGGAGCTGGTGAAGCAGCGCCTGCGCGAGCTGGGCTTGCCGACTGAGAGCGCCTTCGAAATCCACAACGCCAGGCTGTCGACGCATAATCCTGTCTATACGGATTATCTCTATGAGCGCCTGCAGCGCAAAGGCTATCTCTATCGCGACGCCCAGCGGTTGGTGAACACCGACCGCAACGTGTTCGGCGCGTGCATGCTAGCCCACGGCCACGCCGACGGCATGGTGACCGGCGTGACGCGAAACTACGACGTGGCGCTCGAGAACGTCCGCCTGGCGCTTGACGCGAGGCCCGGCGAACGGCTGATCGGCGTATCCATCATCCTCGCGAAAGGTCGGACGCTTTTCGTCGCCGACAACACGATCACCCAGCTTCCCTCATCGGAAGACCTCGCCGAAATCGCGGTCCAGGTCGCGCACGCCGCGCGGCGCATGGGATCGACGCCGAAAGTCGCCTTCGTCTCCTACTCGAATTTCGGCAGTCCTGATACGGAGCATTCGCGTCGGGTCGCCGGCGCGGTCCAGATCCTCGACCGGCGTCGCGACGTCGACTTCCAGTACGAGGGCGAGATGACCCCGCGCATGGCTCTCAACGAGACCCTGCGCGAGATCTATCCCTTTTCGCGGCTGACCGGCGAGGCGAACGTGCTCATCACGCCGGGCGTGCACTCGGCCGCGATCTCCACGAAGCTGCTCGCCGAAGTCGGCGGCGCGACGGTGATCGGCCCGCTCCTCATCGGGCTCGAACGGCCGGTGCAGATCACCCAGATCGGCGCGCGCGTGCCCGACATCGTCACCCTCGCGGCCGTCGCGGCCTACGATCTCGACGTCGAGCACCGCAGCTGGGCGCAGAAAACTCTCTGACGCGATGCAAGGCCGTCTTCACGTTCGCATGAGGCCGGCGGGCGCGCGCTTGGCCGGGCGCAGGCGCGCCATTAGAGATCGCCGTGAAGCGACGAGCGAAACGAAGGTGCGTTTGAGCCGACTCCTGTTATCGTTGCTCGCCGTCGGCGGCGTGTTGCTGAGCCAGACGCTGGCGGCGCCGATGTGGATCGAACGTCAGTTCCTACGCGCGGCCGAATTGATCGCGCCCGTTTTCGGCCGGCACTCGCCGGACAGCGACGTCTCCATCGACCATTCCTCCTGGAACGATTTCCTCGCGCGCCACCTCGTCGCCGGAGAGGACGGCGTGAATAGGGTGCGCTACGGCGCGGTCAGCAAGCCCGACCGGGCTGCGCTCAAGGCCTATGTCGCCAAGCTTGAAACGATCGATCCGGCGACGCTCGACCGCGCCGAACAGCTCGCTTTCTGGATTAACCTCTACAACGCGGCGACCGTGCTGCTGATTCTCGACCATTACCCCATAGACAGCATTCGCGACATCGAAGACCCTTGGGACCGGCCGGCGGCGACGGCGCGCGGCGTCACGCTCAGCCTCGACGACATCGAGCATGGGATCATCAGGCCGGCGTTTCGCGACCCGCGCATTCATTACGCCTTGAACTGCGCGTCGATCGGCTGTCCGAATCTCGCGGCCAAGGCCTATTCGAGCGGAGATATCGACGCGCAGCTCGACGCCGCAGCGCGGTCCTATGTCAATCATCCGCGCGGCGTGGAAGTTATCGAAGGCAAGGTCGTCGCTTCGAAATTATACGGTTGGTATCGGGAGGATTTCGGCGATAGCAAAGCGGCCGTTCTCGACCACATCCGTCTGTACGCCGAACCGCCCTTGCGCACGGCGCTGGAAGGCAAACGCCGCATCGACAAATACCGTTACGACTGGTCGCTCAACGACGCGCCGTAAAGGCTCCCAGCCCCCCTCACTCGCTCCGGCGGAACTTCGCGGACTGGCGGCGTACGGCCTTGGCCGCCCAGGTTCGCGGCAGGGCCTTCATCAGCCAGGCGACATATTTGTTCCACAGGCCCGGCACATAAACGACATGGCCGCGCTCGACCGCCGCGAGGGCGCCGTCGACCACGGGCCCGGCTTCCATGAACATATATTTCGGCAGCTTCGACACGAGCGGGCGCGTGGCGTTGACGTCATGGAATTCCGAATAGGTGAAGCCGGGGCAGACGGCCGTGACCTTCACCCCGGCCTCCTCGTTCTCGGCGGCGAGCGACTGGGAGAAGCTCACCAGAAACGCCTTCGACGCGCCGTAAAGCGTATGCCCCGCCGAGCCGGGGACGAGGCCGGCGAGCGAGGCGACCTGCACGATGCGCCCGAAGCCGCGCTCGCGCATGCCCGGCAGCACGAGGCGGACAAAATGCGCATAGCTTGTCACCATGACCTGAAGAAACTCGCGATGCGCCCGCCACGGGCTTGCATGATAATAGCCGGGCAGTCCGTAGCCGGCGTTGTTGACGAGAATATCCGGCGCGATCCTCTCCCGGCTGAGCGCGTCAAGAATCGCGTCCGGCGCGGCGGGGTCCGCCAGATCGGCCGGCAGCGCCCGCGCGTCGACGCCGTGATCGCGCCGAAGCTCCCCGGCGAGCGTCTCGAGGCGCTCGCGCCGGCGCGCGACCAGCGCGACATTGGCCCCGGCCGCCCCCAGCCGGCGCGCGAAGGCCGCGCCGATGCCGGCCGACGCGCCGGTGACGAGCGCCCATCTGCCCCGATAGGTCATGGCCTGTTCCTTTCCCGTCCGCCCTTTTTCCAGCTATGGCGCGCTTCGCCGCGCCCGCCAAATCCGGCGCGCAGCGACGGCGCGCCCAATGACGGGGCAACGCGCTTAGCACGGGGCTTGCTTAAACCGGCGCGGAAAGGAAAAAAGCGCGGCATGGATGGATTGCAACTTGTTTTGATGCTCGTTTGCGCAAGCCTCGTCATCGGCTGGTATCTGACCCAAACGATCGCGGGCGGGGCGGGCGCGCGCGGGCTTTTCGCGATCCGGACCGCGCCGGAGGAAGTGCCGGACGCGCCGATCGACGCCGCCGTGTCAAACGAGGCGCGCCTCGCCTGGCGGACGAAAGCGCGCGGTCGAGCCTGGCGCGACAAGGACGCCCCGGCCTGGCGCAGGCGCGACGGCTCATAGGCCTAAACCGCGTCAGCTCACCTCGCCGGCGGCCGAGACCGCGCGGGCGCGCTCCGCGGCGATGCGGGCGAGCGCGTCGTCCGGCTCCTCTTCAGCCTGTTCGGCCCCGGACCCGCGCGACGCTTCCGATTCGTCCGCATCGGGAGAGACGGCTTCCTCCTCGACGGATGCCGCCTTTTCGCCCGCCGCCGCAGGCGGCGCGGCGGGCGGCGCGAGGCGTTTGATCTCGTCCTCGCTCAGTCCCGGCGGCGGGCCTTCGAGCGGCGCCGGCGCGAGCCGGCCATGCTCCATGTATTCGCGCACGAGCCGCGCCCAGCCTTCGCGCGTGAGATGAAACGCGCCGTCCGCGCCCGGAACGGCGTCCCGCGGCGCGGCGGCGGCGCGCGCCAGCCAGCTTCGCGCTGCGGCTTCCTCGCCGGCGCCGGCGGCGGCTTCCGCCATCAGCGCGCATTCGCGGGCCGTCGCCGACTCGCGCAGCAGCGGCTCGAGCAGCGCCGCGGCGGCGTCATGCTCGCCCAGAAGGATATGGCGGCGCGCCAGCGCGAGCTTCGCCTCGCGCGCATCCGGGCGATGTTCCGCGAAGCGCTTCAGCGCATCAGCGCGCGTCTCGACCGATTCATCCTTATACAAATCTTCATAGGCCTGAAGCAGGCCGGGATGCGGCGCCTGCGCGAAAGCCGCTTCCAGCGCCTTCGCCGCCTGCGCGCGCTTGCCGGCTCCAGCCTGAAGCCGCGCGACGAGGATCGCGGCCGGCGCGAGGCCGGCGTCGAGCTTCAGCGCCGCTTCGGTCTCTTCGAGCGCGAGCGACTTCTCGCCGCTTGCTTCGGCCGCATAGGCGTCGGCCGCGAGCAGCGCCGCCTCGGCCCGGCGCGCCTTCTCGGGCGAGAGCAGCCTGTTTTTGAGCGCGGTCGCGACCGCCGCGCGCATCTCGCCCCACGCGCCGCGCTCTAGCCCCAACTCCAGCACCGATTCGAACGCCCAGGCTGCATTAGACCGTAGACGGAAGGCCTGCTCGGCGTAGTCGAGCGCGCCGGCCTTGTCGCCGGCGCGACGCGCCTGAAGATAAAGGCCGCGCAGCCCCAGAAAGGTCGTCTCCGGCGCTTCCAGCATGGCGCGGAAATTCTCCTTCGCCGTCTCATCGTCGCCGGCGAGCTGCGCGGCCTGCGCCGTCAACAACCGCGTCAGCGAGGACTCGCCGAGATTGCGCCGGGCGACGCGGGCGTGATGGCGCGCGTCCTCGGCGTCGCCCACCGCTGCGGCTTCGAGCCCGCGGGCGAGCGCGACGAACCCGCGTTCGCGCCGCGCGTCCTGCGCCTTGCGTTTGAGCTTTCCAGGCAGCGCGGCGAGATCCTTGACGAGGCTCGTTCCCCAAATCAGCGCCCCGACGACCGTAAGCGCGAGGCCGAAGGCGAAGCCGCTGTGGATGTCGAAGCGCAGGTCGAACGCCTCGCCCACGATGCGCCCGTCCATATTCGCAAGGAACGTCAAAAGAAAGGCGGCGAACGCCGCGCTTAGAATGAAAATCAGGATGCGTATCATTCGCCCGCCTAATTGAGATAATCGCGTAAGATCGCGGCCCTGAGATCGTCGAGCGCCCTGTCGGCGGCGAGCCGCGCGCGCGCGTCGAGAAGCCAGGGCGCGAAGACCTCGGCCGCTTCGCCGTCGAGCGCCTCAAGCTCCGCGACAGCCGCTTCGAGATCGCCGGCCTCGAGCCGCGCTTCGGCGCGCGAGATGACGGCGGCCGGGTCGTCGCCGGCGAGGGGCGCGGCCGGGCGCACCGATATGAGCGATTCAAGCCGCGCCATCATCGCGCCCACAGGGCCTTTCGCGCGAGCGCGGCCGGCGGCGGCGAGCGCTTCGCGCGCCAGCGGGGCGAAACGCTCCCGCAGCGCGTCGCGGGTCGGCGCGCCGGTCCCGGCGCGCGCGCGCAGCACCTCGACCGGGGCCGCGTCAGGCGCGAGTCTGGCGAACAGCTCAATCTCATCTGTATACGGACCTCCAGAGTCGATCGCGTTCTTGAGGGACAACAGCGCGAGCGAGGCCGCAGCGCGCCGGCTCGACGGGGTTGCTTCCCCGGATTGAATCTTGTCGAGGCGCGCGCGCAGATCGGCGAACTCCGCCTCCGCGCGCCGGTCGCGCTCAAGGATCGCCGCCTGAATGCTGTCGCGCAGCGCGGCGATTTCCGCCGCCTGCGCCTCGTTCTCGGCGCGCGCTCGGGCGAGCATCTCTTCAAGCCGGCGCGTTTCGGCTTCCAGCGCGGTTTTGACCGCTTCGAAATCGTTGGCGATTTTCAGTCCGTCGACAGGATTTTGAGGGCGGGCTTCTGCGACGCCGGAATCCGCGCTTTCGTCCGTATCCGCATCGTCTTCAGACGCAGCCGCGTGCGCCGCGTTTTCCATGCCGTCTGGCGCAAGCGCGCCGAGATCGATCGCATCGCCGGCATCCTCCTCGGGGTCGGGCGGCGGCCGGCGAGCGGCGTCCTTCGCCGCGCGCTGGATCGCGTCATTGGCGCCCGTTCCCGGCGCGGGCGCCGGCGGCAGGCCGCGCCCTTCGCTCCCGACCGCAGGTTCCGACGGGGCTTTCGCGGCGGGCGCGCCGTCATTCGCGATCTTTCCCGGGTCGGCGCCGGCCGGCGCGGACGCGTCCGCCGAACCCGCCCGTTCCACAGGCGTTGCTTCGGCGGGCGGCCCGTCAGTTCCGTCCGGCCTTCCCGCGCCGAACCGCCACAGGGCGGCGATCAGGACCGCGATGGCGACAAGGATGACGAGCAGGATGACGCCGGGCGAACCCAAACGCCGGCCCGACGCAGAGGGCGGCGTCACTGAGGCGCGCGCCGGCTCCTCCGGGCGCGAATGACCGTCGTCGACGATTTCCGCTTCGACCTCTTCGGCGGCAAGCCGGTCATCTTCCGGCTTCGTTTCGTCGCCGCGCGCCCCCGCTTGCGCGGCCGGTTTCTCGGCGGCGTTCTCCGCGTTCTTTTTTTCCTCGCCTGCTTCAGGCTTGTCAGCCATCGCACATCCTCCTCGCCGCGCCGGCGTTCAGGCAGTAGTTAGGCGCGCCCTGGCGCGCCCTCAAGCAACCTGTTGAAGCAGGCTTCACAGCGCTTGCGCCATCAGGGCGATCATCGTCTCCGCCGTCGGCGCGGGGGCGACCGCGATCTCCCGCCAGCGCGCGGCCCCTGCCGCTTCTGCGACGGCCCCGCTCAGACAGGCCGCCCGCGCCGCAGCGAGCCGGTCTTCCATGCCGGCGGCGCGAACCTGGTCGAGGAACAGCCGGGCCGTGCGCGGCGAGAACAACGCGACCCAAGGCCCCGGCGCGCCTGCGCGAGCCCCTTCGAGCGCCTCGATGGCCGCCGGCGCAAGGCCTTCATTCGCACGCGCTTCATACAGCACCGCGCGCCGGGCCGGCGCGCCCGCTTGGGCGAGCGCGGCGACGAGATCGCCCGCGCGATCCGACCCGCACGCGTGCAGGACCGCGCCAGCGATCCGCCCCGCCTGACGGGCCTCGCCGATCATTCGGGCGAGCGCCGCGACGTCGCCGCCCGCCGCCGCGACGTCGGCGAAGCCTGCGTCCCGCGCCGCCTCGGCAGAGGCCGGCCCGACGGCGAAGACCGGGGTTTCCGGCGGGATCGCCGCGGCGGCGGCGAAAGCGCGCACCCCGTTCGCCGACGTGAAGGCGATCGCGCCGACCCCGGCGAGATCCGGCGCGCCCGGCCGGAAAACGATCCGCATGGCCGGCGAGAGCGCCGGCTCCAGCCCGGCGCGGCGGGCCGCGTCGGCGAAGCGGCTCGCATCGGGCTCGGGGCGGGTGACGATCACGACGGGACGGCGCATGGTCCGAGTCTTACACGCCTGCGGCGGCCTGCCTATCTTGACCGCGACGGCCATCCCGGCCCAAGAGCCCGCAAAGAGCATTTATGACCCTCGTTCTCGGCGTCGAGACAAGCTGCGACGACACCGCCGCCGGCGTCATACGGCGCCGGCCCGACGGCGCGTGCGAGATCCTCGCCGACGTCGTCTGGCGGCAATACGACCGCCACGCGCCCTATGGCGGGGTCGTGCCGGAAATCGCCGCGCGCAGCCATGTCGAGCGGGTCGATCAGGTCATCGTGCACGCTCTTGAAAAATCAGGCCATATCCCGGCCGACCTCGACGCCGTGGCGGCGACGGCGGGGCCTGGCCTCATCGGCGGGGTGATGGTCGGCCTGACCGCGGCGAAGGCGATCGCGCTCGCCCATGACAAGCCGCTCATTCCGGTCAATCACCTCGAAGGTCACGCGCTTTCGGCGCGTCTGACCGAGGCGGCGCCGTTTCCCTATCTCCTGCTGCTGATCTCCGGCGGCCATACCCAGCTGATCGCCGTCGCAGGCGTCGGGCGCTATCGGCGGCTCGGCTCGACCATAGACGACGCCGCCGGGGAAGCCTTCGACAAGACGGCGAAGCTCCTCGGGCTCGGCCAGCCCGGCGGGCCGCGCATCGAAAGCGCCGCCGTAGGCGGGCGCGCCAGCCGGTTCAGGCTGCCCGCGCCGCTGGCGCGCCGGGAGGGGTGCGATTTCTCTTTCTCGGGCCTCAAGACCGCCGTGCGGCTCGCCGCCGAAGAGATCGGAACCCCGACGGGCCAAGACGTCGCCGATCTCGCCGCTGCGTTTCAGGCGACGGCCGCAGCCCATCTCGCCGCGCGCACCGGAAGGGCGATGGATATGGTCGAGGCGGATTTCGGCGCCGATCCCCGCCTTGTCGTCGCCGGCGGGGTCGCCGCCAACTGCGCGATCAAGGCCGCCCTCAAGGAGCTGGCCGATAGGCGCGGCTGGCGCTTGATCGTTCCGCCGCCAAAATATTGCACCGACAACGGCGCCATGATCGCCTGGGCGGGCGCTGAACGTCTCGCCGCAGGCCTCGTTCCGTCATTGGCGGAAGCTCTCGCCTTCGCGCCGCGCGCGCGTTGGCCGCTCGCCCCCCCGCCGCCCGGCCGAGCGCATGGCGGCGGCAGAAAGGGTCCCAAGGCGTAGACGCCTTCGCGTCAGGCGGCTTTCCGCCGATCCCTGGCGTTTTTGAGGGCCTTCACCACCCCTTTAAGCGTCGTCTGGTCCAGCGCCTCGGCGAAGGCGCGCGCAGCGCGCTCCGACGGTCTTGCGAGCGCCCCGGGCAGCGCCGCGCCGACGCCGTCCTCGCGTCGTCCGGGGTTTTCCGGGGCGAGCGACAGGGGATGTTCGACCGCCTCGAACACCGCGCGCAAAGTAATCTTCTTCGGCGGGCGGGCGAGCGTCGCGCCGCCGCCCTTGCCCCCTTGCGTGCGAACCAGCCCCGCCCTGACGAGCCGGCCGATGAGCCGGCGCGCCACGACCGGATTCGTGCCGGCGCTCGCCGCCAGCGTCTCGGAGGTCACCGGCGCCGGCCGACTGAGCGCGAGGACCGCCAAAAGATGCGTCGCCGTCGCAAAGCGGGTTGAAAAAGCCATCCGCGCCTCCCGTCTGCAACCGCCATGGTTGCGCGAATCGGTTAGCGCCTGGTTACCCGGCCGGGACATAAAAAAAGCGCGGAAGCTGGGAGCTTCCGCGCCAGTAAGCCGTCCGATCGAGGGGAGGGGGCGTCCAGCTCGGTGAGGGGCAAGGAGCGGACTGCGATCGGACGGCAGGGGGAGGAACCGTCGGTCTGGCGACCTCCGATCCGTTAGACGACGACGCCGCGGGTGGCGTAGTCGGCCGCCGCGAACAGGGCTGCGGCGGCGAAACCGCTTAGAACGAGGGTGATTACGGTTTGCAGGGCGATTTTCGCGAGGCTGGTCATGGCTGCTGTCTCTTTTCTCTGGCCGGCGTCGCGCAAGAGACGGACCGTCCATTGTGCGGCGCCGAACGATTTACGCCGTCGATTTAGGGCGCGGACGAAGGGTTGTCAATGAATATTTTCTGCAATGTTCATTGATAAATGTACACCAACAACGAGCAATATAATGCTCGTCTCGGGCCTGACCCAAGCGCGGCCAAGGCGAACATGCGCAGCTTTCATTCCTGGCTAAAAACGATTCTGGAAATTCAATGCGTTTGGACGGGCGGCGCGCCGGCCCGGACGGCCCTTTCGCAACCGCGCGCCCGCCAGCACAGGGAATCGAGCACGAAATCGATGAGAGCGTCGAGCTCCTCCGAAAGCTGCTCGAAATCGCCTTCGTGGAACACCGCCGGCGTGGTGAAGCGATAAACCACGTCCTGAATAAGCCGGGGCAGGCGCTCATGCTCGCCGGGGGCGAACTCGCCCGCTTCCTCGCCGGTCTTCAGCACCTCGGCGATGAGCGCGCCTTCGGCCCGCTCCCACTCGAACGCCACCTCCGGCCGGGCCAGCATGACCTCGGTGGCGAGCTCATAGGCCTTGGGCCGGTCGTGAAACCGGTCATAGGCGATCTTGAACTTCATCTTGAGGAGATTGCGCAGCCGTTCGGCCGCGGTCAGGCCCGGTTCGGCGATGGCGGCGCGCAGCTTCTCGATCTGCTCGCGCCGGAGCACGCGCACGAAGGTCTCCGCGATGTCGAGCTTGGAGGGAAAGTAGCGATAGACATTGCCGGTCGACATGTTGCAGTCGCCGGCGATCTCCGACATTGTCGTCTTGCCGAAGCCGTAATGCAGAAACCGGCGGCTGGCGGCTTCGAGGATCTGCCGGGCGGTCTCGTCGAGATTCTCGATCGGCATGGTTCCATTTTTCCAGTCGGGCTGACGATTTCATTAAACGTTCACTCGTTACACCGCAACCATGCAAATTCCCGTGAGCGATCTGCCATGAATGACGGCGCGCCTTTCCGGAAGCTTTCGATCATCGGCGGCGGCGCCTGGGGCGCGGCCCTGGGCAATCTCGCGGCCAATAACGGCGTTGAGACAACCATCTGGGCGCGCGAGCCGGAAGTCGCCGCGCTCATCAACAAGCGCCATGAGAACGCCGTCTTTCTGCCCGGCGTGAAGCTGAATCCGGCCCTCAAGGCGACGCCGGCGCTGGAGGACGCCGGCGGCGGCGAGGCCTTCCTGCTCGTCGCGCCGGTCCAGCACAGCCGGGCGGTGATGAAGGCGCTGCGCCCGCACGCCCGGCCGGACGCGCCGGTCGCGCTTTGCTCGAAGGGGATCGAGCAAAGCACGGGGATGTTCCTGTCCGCCGTGGTCGCGGAGGTCTGGCCGGAAGCGGTTCCGGCGGTTCTCTCCGGGCCGAGCTTCGCGCGCGACGTCGCCCAGGGCCTGCCGACCGCGGTGACGCTCGCTTGCGCGGACGAGGCGCTCGCTGCGCGCTGGATCGCCACGATCGGCGCGCCGCATTTCCGGCTTTATTACACCGACGACGTGATCGGCGCGGAGATCGGCGGCGCGGTGAAGAACGTGCTCGCCATCGCCGCCGGCGTGGTCGAAGGCAAGGGGCTCGGCGAAAGCGCCAAGGCGGCGCTGATCGCGCGCGGCTTTGCGGAATTTCAGCGGCTCGGCGTCGCCCTCGGCGCCCGGCGCGAGACGCTGGCGGGACTATCGGGGCTCGGCGATCTCATTCTCACCGCGACCTCGAAGCAGTCGCGCAACATGTCGCTCGGCTTCGAGCTCGGCCGCGGGCGCTCGCTGCATGAGGTGCTGGCCGGGCGCAACAATGTGAGCGAAGGGGTCGAGACCGCCCCGGCGGTGGCGGACATCGCCCGCCGGCTGGGGGTCGAGACGCCGATCTGCGCGGCGGTCGCCGATCTCGTCGCCGGCGAGCGCTCCGTCGACGGCCTGATCGCCGACCTGCTTTCGCGGCCGTTCCGGGCCGAAAGGGAATAGACGGGCGACTGGCGCCTATCCCCGCAGGTATGACCGGCAGCTCGCCTGGTAGGGCCTGGCCGAGAGGCGCGCGTTCCAACCCGCCGTCCAGGCGTCTCCGCCTCTCACGCCGAGGAGCGCCCGGCACTGCTCGAAGCCGGTGCGGTATTGCGCGGAGGTGACCGCGACGTTCTTGCCCGCGAGCTTGAAGGCTTCGTCATAGCACTGGCAGATTCGGTCCGCGTCCGCCGCCGGGCCAGAGCCGATCACGACCCCGCCGTCGGCGGGCGGCGCAGAACCGCCGCCGGGCTGCGCGAATTGGGTCTTGACCACCGCATAGGCGGCGATCGCCAGCACCACGAGCGCCAGCACGCCCCCGAAAATCGCCTCGATCCTCGACATCGGCCTGCTCCCCTTACGCGGCCGGCGCGGCCCGGCCATACCCCGGCAAGTCGTTCAATCCGACGATCATACCGGCTGCGCGCGCGCCGCGAAAGCGGCAATGCGGGAAAGCCGCGCGGTCAGGCCCCGCGCCGGCGCGCCAAAAGCCTGAGACGCAGGGCGTTGAGCTTGATGAAGCCCTCGGCGTCTTTCTGGTCGTAGACCGCGTCCTCCTCGAAGGTCACATGGGCCATCGAGTAGAGCGAGTAGGGCGAGGTCCGCGCGATCGTCTGGGCCGAGCCTTTATAGAGCTTCACCGTAACCGCGCCGGTCACATATTCCTGGCTCTTGTCGACAAGCGCCTGGAGCATCTCGCGCTCGGGCGCGAACCAGAAGCCGTTATAGACGAGCTCGGCGTAGCGCGGCATCAGCTCGTCCTTGAGATGCGCCGCGCCGCGGTCGAGGGTGATCGACTCGATTCCGCGCCGGGCGGCGAGCAGGATCGTCCCGCCGGGCGTCTCGTAGACGCCGCGCGATTTCATGCCGACGAACCGGTTCTCGACGAGGTCGACCCGCCCGACGCCATGGCGCCGGCCGTAATCGTTGAGCCGGGCGAGCAGCGAGGCCGGCGAGAGCTTCTCGCCGTTGACCGAGACCGGATCGCCCCGCTCGAAGCCGATCTCGATGATCTCGGGCTTATCAGGCGCGGCCTCGGGATCAAGCGTGCGCTGATAGACGTAATCGGGCGCGGGTTCGGCCGGGTCCTCGAGCACCTTGCCCTCGGAGGAGGTGTGCAGAAGATTGGCGTCGACGGAGAACGGCGCCTCGCCGCGCTTGTCCCTCGGGATTTCGATCTGATGGGCCTCTGCGAAGGCGATGAGCTTCGCCCGGCTGTTTAGATCCCATTCCCGCCAGGGCGCGATGACGCGGATGTCGGGATCGAGCGCGTAGGCGTTCAGCTCGAAGCGAACCTGATCGTTGCCCTTGCCGGTCGCGCCATGCGCGACGGCGTCGGCGCCGGTCTCGCGCGCGATCTCGACCAGGCGCTTGGCGATCAGCGGACGCGCGATCGAGGTGCCGAGAAGATAGAGCCCTTCATATTGCGCGTTCGCCCGAAACATCGGGAAGACGAAATCGCGCACGAACTCCTCGCGCAGATCCTCGATATAGATCTCTTTGACGCCCGCGCGCTCGGCCTTGCGGCGCGCCGGCTCGAGCTCCTCGCCCTGGCCGAGATCGGCGGTGAAGGTGACCACCTCGCAGCCATACTCGACCTGCAGCCATTTCAGGATGACCGAGGTGTCGAGGCCGCCCGAATAAGCGAGCACGACCTTTTTGACGTCCTTGAGCTTCGGCATGGCGGGAAGTCCTCATCAGCGCGGAAAAGACGGCGTCCGCCATAGCCGAAATGCGCGCCCGCGCGAAGACGCATCAAGCGGGCGCGGCGTTTTACTGCAGCTGGTCGTCGAGCGCGCCGAGATAGGGGCGCACCGCCGCGCGGTCGGCCGGGTCGGCGTCGCGCACCGTCTCCATCATGGCGAAGACCGCCTCCATCTGCGTCTTCATCTCAGGCGGAAGCTGGTCGAGCATGGAGCGGTCCATGGCCGCCATCTGCGCCATGGCTTCGGGATCTTCCTGCGCCATCTTCTCGGCGAGATAGGCAAGGATGATCCGGTCGCCGGTCTCGCCCCAGCTCGCCGGGGTGAAGCCGTGCGGCCTGACGATGCCGGCGAGGCGCGCATGCTCGTCCGGATGGTTCGCGGCGAGCGCTTCGACCGTGTTGGAGAAAGGCGCGAAGGGCTCGCCCAGACGCGGCTGCGTCTGGAGCTTGAGCGCCTCCAGCCGGCCGCTCGCCTCGAGCGCGTCGCCGAACGCCTCGACCTCGGCCATGGTGGCGATGAAGCGCTCGACGGCCTCGCCCTTGAGCGGCGCGCGCGCGACGTCCGGCGCGGCGGCGAACGCCGCGGCGGCGAAGAGGGCGGCGAGGCCGGCGAGCGCGGCGGCGATGATCTTCGGCATGGATTTCTCCCCCTTTGTTTGCGGCGCGAACCGGCGCGCGCTGCGAAGCGAAGCGCGAGCGTAACGCGCATCCGCGCGCCAAGGCAATCGGCGCCGCCGAACCGCGCGCTTAACGCCCGCGGCTTTCGGCCATGGGCGCGCGGTTGGGATTGATCTTTTCGGGCTTGTCCTCGTCCGGAAAGACGAACGCGGCCCGGCGCACGAGGTCGCGCGCCCGCCCGTCGAAGGCGTGCCGGGCATGCCGGCCGTTCCGGTCGACCCAGTGAAAGAAGATATGCGCCGCCCAGCGATTGGGATTGGGCGTCGTGCGCCCGTGCAGATAATTGATCCCGTTGTAGAGAACCGCGTCGCCGACCGACAGCGGCAGATCGTAGAATTTCAGCGTCTCATCGGGCCTGACCGATTCAGCCGGACGCTTTTCGTCGGCGTCGAAATATTTCTCGCTGATGTTGAAGCTCCACAGAAAATCGTCCGCATACCCGAGGGTCAGCGACAGGGCGTGCTCGCAGTTCGGCGCGTCGGAATGGATATGGCACACGTCGCCCTTGCGGTAGACCCGGAAATAGGCGTGGCTCGGCAGCAGGTCCTTGCCGACCGCCGCCGATACGAACGGCGTAAGCCCGTATTGCAGCGTCGCCATCGGCGTGTAGTCGTAGGAATAGCACTCGAAGGCCTTCTTGTCGGTGAGGAACGTCTTGATGTAGTCGCCTTTGTAACTGTCCCAGTCGCCGCCGAGCTCCTTTTGCATCTGATACAGCGTTGCGTCGGCGAGCTCGATCGGCAGCGCCCGTTTCAGCACCGCCCATCCGCGCGCGGCGTATTGCGCGCGGATCGCGGGAATCTCCGCGAAATAATCCATGTCGCGCCCCTTCGTCCCGTCCCGGGCGGGACATTACGCCGGCGCGGCGCCGGGCGCAAAGGCGCCGCGCCGCCGGTTCGTCGCCGATCTTGCCCGTGCCGCCGGTACGCGCGGCGATCGGCTCCTGCCGGCGGCGCCAAAGCGGGGCGTCGCGGCCGCGGGATAATCGAGCCTTGACCCTAGTCGCCCGCCGGCGCGGGCGGGCGCCGGCGGGCCTTGATCTCGCCGCGCCGGCGCTTGTCTTCGAGGCGCTTTTTCTTCGCTGCGGGCGGGACGCGCGTTTTCCGGCGGGGCTTGGCCGGCGCGGCCGCGCGCGCGATGAGCGCGGCGAGGCGCGCGCGGGCGTCCTCGCGGTTTCTTTCGCGCGAGCGGAAGCGACGGGCCTCGATGACGATCTCGCCGTTCTTCGTCATGCGCCGGCCGGCGAGCCGCACGAGCCGCACTTTCACGTCGTTGGCGAGCGACGGCGAATTCAACGCATGAAACCGGAGCTGCACCGCCGTCTCGACCTTGTTGACGTTCTGCCCGCCGGGCCCGGGCGATCGGACGAAGGTTTCGACGAGCTCGGATTCGGGGATGGTCATGTCGCCGATTGAAATCTCCATAAGGCTCAATACACTTCGCCGCGCAGTAACGAAAACGCATTTCAGGGCCATAGCGCTATGACCGACATTTCTCCGGAGCTTCGGGACAAGCTCGACGCCGCCGCCTTTCGGCGATTGGTCTCGCACCTTCAGAATCGCCCGGACGTGCAGAATATCGAGCTGATGATCCTCGCCGATTTCTGCCGCAACTGCCTTGGCGACTGGTGGCGCGCGGCGGCGCAGGCCGAAGGCGTTTCGCTGACGAAAGATGAGGCGCGCGAGCGGATTTACGGCATGCCTTACGCCGAATGGAAAGCAAGATGCCAACGGCAAGCGACCCCGGAACAGATGGCCGCGTTCGAGGCGAGGCGGAAGACCGAAACCTAGATGCGCCCTGCCTTGCTGCAGCGCGCGGCGCGTCGACAAGGCCTCGTCGATCCGATCCCATAACGCGAAAGTGTCATTCCGGGGCGATCCGCAGGATCGAACCCGGAATCCAAAAAACAGCGTCAGCGGCTGGATTCCGGGTTCGCGTCCCTCACCCTGAGGAGGCGCGAAGCGCCGTCTCGAAGGGCGACGCGCCCCGGAATGACAACAACGGATTTTCGTTAAAACAGATCTGGAATCGTAGGGCGGATGGAGCGAAGCGATATCCGCGAGCGGCGCCGGCGCGCAACAGCGGGCGTGGTTGGATCGGAGGCGCACATCGCGCGGATATCGGCCTGACGGCCTCCATCCGCCCTACAAGGGGTCAATCCGGGCTACGCTTGCTTGTTGATGCTTCCGAATGCGCGAAAAGCGCAAGCGCCAAGCCCAATTGAAGTACCTAAACAAATAATAGCGAGAATAGGATCCGATAAAATCACAGGATCAATTATACATATGGATAAGATAATTAAAGCTACCGTTGTCATTATTGACCCAGCAACTATTAAGCCAGGCACTCGAAGCCAGCGTTTGTAAAAACGCTGCCCCTTCTCTGTTTCAAACCAAGAAGCAATTGCAACAAACGGCCAACCGACAAACCCAATAACTGCCCCGGCCAAAACAAGCGCAACCAGAGCCATGAAGGCCCACAAGGCCACACCCCACACCACACCCCACGCATGCAATAACGTGATGAGGATCGCGGCCAGAAGAAGGGCAACTATCAGAAGAAGCAGTTCCATATGGCGCTCACTCCTGCGGCAATGATAGCTTAGAATATTGAGGTTAAAGGTTTGCAAACGTTTATATTGGGCGAGACGTTACAGTCGATCCTCAAATTTCCTGCCCTTGCAAAAGTATCGCTGGTAATAATCGACGATTGCCGCCGGTATTTCCGTTGTCAGCATATCGGGATTGAGATTTTTGTTTTCGATAACAACAAGCAAGTATTTGTGGAAATCAGGCTCTTTCCAGACTTTGCTCGCTTTTTTCCCAAGCGCGAAAAGCCTATCTTGGCTATCGCTAAAAGCATACGGTTTGTCGTTTTTTAGCATCTTTTTCGTTTGCGAATGGCAATCCTTGGCCAACCGAACGCAGTCGGCGGCGGCCGTGCACGAAACGACGCCGTTCGGCACATGAAGTTCGCCCGCCTCATTGAAGCCCACATACATTGACGGTTCCCGGCCGTGTATGAGCGACGCTTGGAGGTGAGCGATGCTTTGCAATTCCCCGCGCAGTTCGGCAGGACAAAGCGCCTTATAAAGCGCGATGACCGCAACCTGAATCTTAACGTGATGGTCCTGAAATTCTACGTTCAGTCGCGATTGCACGGATGAGTCGTTTAATTTACGCCCGAGCGCATTGAAGGCTAATGCGGCCTTGCCTGTCTCTTCTATGGACGCCACCGCCAGAAAATATGCGCGTGCGTAGTATTTCTTTTCGAGAAGCAATTCTGCTTCTTTATATAACGACTCGGCATTTTCCATTGCCGCAGATTGGCACGCCGTTAGCATCTCATTGGAAAAGGTTACATGATGCTTCTTCCGCGGCATTATTCCCTCCTAGCGCCTGCGCCCATGTTCGCGCACGCAATTCGCGGAGCAAAGACCATCCCGCCGAAAACGGCCTGACGGCCTCCATCCACCCTACAGCGCCGCTTTCAGCCGCGCGCTGGCGCGCGCTTTCACGCTTTCCGACTTGAGCTGCCCGCAGGCGGCGAAGATGTCGCGCCCGCGCGGCGTCCGGATCGGCGAGGCGTAGCCGGCGCGCGCGACGATGTCGGCGAAGGCCTCGATGCGCGCCCAGCTGGAGCACTCGTAAGGCGCGCCGGGCCAGGGGTTGAACGGGATGAGGTTGATCTTCGCCGGGATTCCCTTCAGCAGGCGGACGAGTTCGCGCGCCTCGGCGTCCGTGTCGTTGACGCCCTTCAGCATCACATATTCGAAGGTGATGCGCCGCGCGTTGCCGAGGCCCGGATAGGCGCGGCAGGCGTCCATGAGCGCCGCGATCGGATATTTGCGGTTGATCGGCACGAGCGCGTCGCGCAGCGCGTCGTTGGTCGCGTGCAGCGAGATCGCCAGCATCGTCGAGGTCATTTCGCCGAGCCGCGGAATTTCGGGAACCACGCCCGACGTCGACACCGTGATCCGCCGGCGCGAGATGGATACGCCGTCCCCGTCGGAAATGACGTCGATCGCCGCGGCCACGTTTTCGAGATTGTAGAGCGGCTCGCCCATGCCCATGAAGACGATGTTGGACAGCCGCCGGTCCTCGCGGCCCGAAGGCCATTCGCCGAGGTCGTCCTTGACGGCGAGCACCTGGCCGACGATCTCCGCCGCGGTCAGGTTGCGCACCAGCCGTTGCGTGCCGGTGTGGCAGAACGCGCAGGTCAGCGTGCAGCCGACCTGGCTCGACACGCACAGGGCGCCCGCCCGCCCGACGTCGGGAATGAAGACGCATTCGACCTCGATCCCCGGCGCCATCCGGAGCAGATATTTCCGCGTGCCGTCGACGGAGATCCGGCGTTCGACGACTTCCGGGCGCGCGATACGGAACCGCTCGGCGAGCGCGGCGCGCATGTCCTTCGCGATGTCGGTCATGGCGGCGAAATCGGTCGCGCCGTAGTGATAGACCCAGCGCCAGATCTGGCTCGCGCGCATCCTGGCCTTCCTGGCGTCGAGGCCGAAGGCGGCGGCCAGCGCGTCCGCCAGCGCCCGCCGGCCGAGGCCGACCAGATTGATCGGCGCGTCGGCCGGCGGCGCGGCGGCGGGGGATATGAGATCGAGCGCGGTCATAAAACTCCGGCCGCAGCTTACGCGGCCGGGCGGATATAAAGAAGCGCCGCCCCCGGTTCAATGCGCGCCGGCGTTGCGCGGCCGCGCCGCGCATGGTGAAAGAACGCCGAACGCCCTCTCCTTTCGCGCGCCCGCCCGTCTTTTTCGCCCGTTCCCAGCCTGTCGCCCGCATGGCCGTCGAACCCGTTCCCGTCGCCCCCGACGCCGCGCCTGAGCGCCCGGCCCTGCCGCCGCGCGACCGGCGGGCGGCCTTCGCCGTGCTGCTGGCCGGCGTCATGTGCGTCGGCATGGGCCAGACGGTGGTGTTCGCCGTGCTGCCGCCGCTCGCCCGCGAGATCGGCCTCCTCGACTTCCAGGTGGCGGCGATCTTCATGCTCTCGGCGGTTTTCTGGGTGGCGCTGGGGCCGTTCTGGGGCCGGCGCAGCGACCTTTACGGGCGCAAGCCGTTCATCCTGCTGGGGCTGACGGGCTTCGCCGTGTCGATGGCGCTGTTCGCGACCTCGATCCGGCTCGGCCTCGTCGGCGCCATGGGCGGACTCTGGCTTTATGCGCTCATCGTCGCAACCCGCAGCATTTACGGGATCGTCGGCTCGGCGACGCCGGCCGCCGCGCAGGGCTATATCGCGGACCGAACGCCGCCGGCCGAGCGCACGGCGGGAATTTCGGCCTTCTCCGCCGCTTTCGGCCTCGGCGCGATGCTGGGGCCGGGCGTCGGCGGGGCGGCGGCCGCGCTCGGGCCGCTGGCGCCGCTTTACGCCGTGGCCGCGCTCGCCGCGGCGATGATCGTCGTCATCTACTTCTTCCTGCCCGAGCGGCATCAGCCGCCGCCGCGCGGCGAGCGGGCGCGCCTCAGGCTGACCGATGCGCGCCTGCGGCCGTTTCTCGTCTTCGGACTGGCCTTCGGGATCATCAACGCCGTGCCCATTCAGACCACGGCGTTTTACTTCATGGACGTTCTGGCCCTGTCGCCGGAGGCCGCGCCGCAATTCGCCGGCGTCGGCCTGATGGGGGCGTCGATGGCCTCGCTGTTTTCCCAGCTCGTCCTGGTGCAGCGCTTCAACCTGCCGCCGCATCTTCTGATGCGCGCGGCGCCGGCGCTCATCATCGCCGGACACGGGCTGATGATCGTCTCGACCGCGTTCGGCCCGCTCGTCTTCGGCCTCGTGCTGTCGGGGTTGGGCGCCGGCATGGCGCTGCCCGGCTTCGCCGCCGCGGCCTCGCTCGCCGTCGGTCCGCATGAGCAGGGCGCGGCGGCGGGGCTGGCGAACGCCGCGGGCGCGTCCGGATTCATCATCGCGCCGCTCGCGGCCTTCAGCCTTTATGCGCTGGCGCCGCGCGCGCCCTACATGATGACGACGCTGATGGGGCTGGCGCTTCTGGTTTACGCGCTGACGAGCCCGGCGATCCGCGGCGCGGGCCGGCTGCGCTGAGCGACGCGCTCGCTCCGGCTCATAAATCCGGCTCATAAAAGAGAATGTCGCCCGGCTGGCAGTCGAGCTCGCGGCAGATCGCCTCCAGCGTCGAGAAGCGGATCGCCTTCGCCTTGCCGGTTTTCAGGATCGACAGATTGGCGATGGTCACGCCGACTCGCTCGGAAAGCTCCGTGAGCGACATGCCGCGCTCAAGAAGCATCCGATCGAGTTTCACCGTGATCGCCATCGCTAAACCGTCAGATCCTGTTCTTCCTTGAGCCGCGCGCCTTCGCGAAAGGCGGCGGACAGGGCGACGAAGGCGAGCGCCATCAGGGCGCAAAGATAAAAGCCGGTCCGCGACCAGACGCCCTCCGGCGCGCCGAAATGCTGCGCCGACAGCGCGCCGGCGAGGTGAAGGGCGCCCAGAACCCCGGCCGCAGCGCCGGCGCGCAGGAAGCGACCCGCATTCTCTCGCGTAAAAGGCTTTGCGACGGCGGTATCGAGGGCGACGCGCGCCACGTTCTCGCCGATGAGGATGAAAGCCGTCAGAGAGATCAGCTGGCCTGCTGCGCGCGGCAAATCGCCGGCATGTTCGTCAAGCATGAAGGCGAACGCGCGCAACCTGTCCGCCCCGCCCGCCTCGACCAGCCCCGCCGCCGCGAGCAAAGCGAGCGCGAGCAGCACCATGAACAGCTTGACGTAAAAGGAAAGCGTCAGCGCCAGAAGCGTCCCCGGCGCCAACATGTGAAGCCTCGTATCCAGCCAAAAGCGCGGCGTGCGCCAGTCCGGAAAGGCTTCGTGGCGAAACAGCTCGAATATCGTCAGCTTCTTCCTGCTCATACGGTGAGGTCCTGCTCTTCCTTCATGCGCGCGCCTTCGTGGAACACCTCGGCCAGCACGAAGACGGCGGCGATGCCGATCCAGGCGATGAGCTCGATCTTGACGTCGATCTCTGCGCCCGAGACGAGCGAGAAGAAGCCGAAGAAGAGCTTCGCCGCCTCGCCGAACAGCAGCGCATATCCGACCCGCCGAAAGCGGACGGCGTTCTCCTTCACGAAGGGCGAGCCGAAACGCAGCGTGCGGAGAATTTCCAGCAGCCGGTTGACGATGTAGAGCATCACCCCGAAGGTCACGAAGTAATAGACGAGGCGGATGTAATCGCCGCCCTCGATGACGAGATCGCTCTCGACATTCACGCCCTCGACGCGGCTCGCCAGCTCCAGAAGCGCCGGCCCGAGCGGCAGCATGACCGCCGCAATCGCCAGGCCCGCGAAGGCGACGAAGATGACGACGCGGACGATGTGAAGGCCTGCGGCCAGAATGGAGGCCAAGGAGCCTTTTCCGAGCGCTTTCATGACGGCGCCTCTCGCGTGGGTCGGTTCCGCGGCGCCGGATCGGCGCCGCCGGGCTTCGGGGGCGAAGCCCGGCTCAGAACCCGGCTCAGAATATGACGAAGCCGCAAAGAACGCGCCGGCAGTCGGCCGCGGACGGTCCGCCTTCGCGATCCGCCGCGGTCGGGGCCGCGGCGGCGAGAAGCGCGAGAAGCGCGGCGGCCGCCAGCCCCGCCGCCGCGCGGGCGAGGATCGCCGGCATTACGCGACCCCGGCGAAAGAGCCGAGCGCCGACAGATAGCCGACGCCGATGACGATGACGGCCAGTGCGGCGATCGAGACATTGACAAACTGGCCGAGGCTGGTGAAACTGGCGGGTGAAACGTGATTGCGGGACATTTGGGCTCTCCTGAGTTCCTGTGTTGCGCGAAGGCGTTTGGCTGTTTTCCTGAGCGGCGCGGGCTTCGCCCCCGCCGCTCTTTTTTCTTCCGGCTCCGTTTCTGACGGTCTTGCCGGTCTTTGGCTTGCGGCGGTTCGTCCGTCGTCTCGTTGATTATCGATATACACTTATCGAAAAACGATGCAAGACCTTTTTTGCCGAAAATCGATAATTTTTTTTCGAAAAAGGATAAGGGAGGCGGCGGAATGGCGCGAAAACTCGATCCGGGACAGTTGGTGATCGCCAGTCACAACGCCGGAAAGGTAAGGGAAATCAATGAATTGCTCGCTCCTTTCGGAATCGGGGCGACGAGCGCCGCCAGTCTCGCCCTGCCCGAGCCGGAAGAGACCGCCGACAGCTTCGCCGGCAACGCGCTTTTGAAGGCGCGGACCGCCGCGGAGGCTTCAGGCCTGCCGGCGCTGGCCGACGATTCCGGTCTGGAGGTCGCCGCGCTCGCCGACGCGCCAGGAATTTATTCGGCCCGCTGGGCCGGACCGGAGAAGGACTTCGCCAAAGCCATGGCGAAGGTCGAGGCCGCCCTCGCCGAGATCGGCGCGGAGGACCGCCGCGCGCGTTTCGTCTGCGCGCTGGCGCTGGCCTGGCCTGACGGCCATGCGGAGGTTTTCGAAGGCGAGGCGCGCGGAAGCGTCGTCTTTCCCCCGCGTGGCGACAGGGGCTTCGGCTATGATCCGATCTTCCTGCCCGACGGCGAGAGCGAGACCTTCGGCGAGATGGACCCGGCCAGGAAACACGCCCTGTCCCACCGGGCGCAGGCCTTCGCCAAGCTCGTCGCGGCGTGCCTCGAATGAATCCGGCCTGCGCCCTCGCCACGCCGACTTTTCGGGCTTTGTGCGCTACTGTTTTTCAGCCCGTCAGGAATTCTCGATGAGAATCGCTCAGGCCCTGCGCCGCCTTGCCCTTTTCTCCGCGTTCGCCGCAGCATCGGCCACGCTTGCCGCCGCGCAGGAGGCGCCGGCGCCGAGCCTCGAGCCGGCCGGCGAGAATGTCTGGATTCACAAAAGCTACGCCGTGATCGAGCCGTGGGGGCCGGTTCTCTCGCAGGGTCTTGTCGTGCGGACCGAGGCGGGCGTCACGCTGGTCGACACGGCATGGAACGATGCAGACACCGAAGCCCTGCTGGCGTTGATCGAGGACGCGCTGGGCGAAAAACCATCGCTCGCCGTGCTCACCCACGCCCATGCAGACAAGATGGGCGGATCAGGCGCGCTCGAAAAAGCGGTCATTGCAAGCCTCGCCCATGCGTTGTCGAACGCCGACGCGCCAGTCCGCGGCCTCGCCCCGGCCCGGCGCGGCGAGCCGGCCGCGCCGGGCGAAGCTCTCTCGGCGCCGGAGATTCCTGATGATCTTGTCGTCTTCTATCCCGGTCCCGGCCACGCGCGTGACAACATCGTCGTTTATCATCGACCGTCGAAGGTTTTATTCGGCGGCTGCCTGATCCGGCCGGCCGACGCGAGCAGCCTGGGCAACACTGCGGACGCCGACATCGCGAACTGGGCGAACGCGGTACGGGCGGTCGCGGCGCGCTTTCCCGAAGCCGAAACCGTGATCCCGAGCCATGGCTCTGCGGGCGGACGAGCGCTGTTCGACCATACGATCGCGCTGGCGGAAACGGCCGCAAATGAGCAATAGCAAGGCGCAGCTCGGCGTTTACGTCCACTGGCCCTATTGCGCGCGCATCTGCCCTTATTGCGACTTCAACGTCTACAGGACCCGCGACATCGACGCCGGGCGCTGGCGGGCGGCGCTCATCCGCGACCTCGAATATTGGCGCGCGCGTACAGGACCTCGCAGACTTGCGAGTCTGTATTTCGGCGGCGGCACGCCGTCGCTCGCGTCGATCGAAGTCGTCGAGGGCGTCATCGACGCCTGCGAACGGCTCTGGGGCTTCGAGAACGGGCCGGAGATAACGCTCGAGGCCAATCCGACGGATGCGGCGCGGTCGCGATTTCAGGCGTTCGCCCGCGCCGGCGTCAACCGGCTTTCCTTGGGCGTGCAGTCCTTCGACGACGCCGCGCTCGCCTTTCTGGGCCGCGACCATGACGGCGCGGCCGCCCGGCGCGCCGTCGAGGCGGCGCTGTCGAGCTTTCCGCGCGCGAGCTTCGATCTGATCTACGCCCTGCCCGATCAAACCGAAGACGCCTGGCGCGCGGCCCTGCGCGCCGCGCTGAGAACCGGGGTCCGGCATTTATCGCTTTATCAGCTGACGATCGAACCGGGCACGGCCTTCGAGAGGGCGGTCGCGCGCGGGCGCTGGCGCCCGCCGGACGACGGTCTCGCCGCGGCGCTTTACGACATCGCGCAGGAAGAGACCGCCGCGGCGGGCCTCGCCGCCTATGAAATCTCCAACCACGCCGCGCCCGGCGAGGAGTCCCGCCACAATCTGCTTTACTGGCGTTATCAGGACTATGTCGGCGTCGGGCCGGGCGCGCATGGCCGGCTGCGGGCGGACGGGCGGCGCATCGCCGTCGAGATCCGTCCGCATCCGGAAGATTATCTCGCCGCGGTCGAGCGCGAAGGCTGCGGGGCGGCTTCGGTCGAGGCGCTGGACGCCGAGGCGGTCCTGATCGAGCGACTCTCCATGGGCCTGCGCCTCGCCGAAGGCGTCATTCTGGATGCGGAAGACCTCGCCGCGCTGGGCCCGCGCGCGGCCCGCCTCGACGCGCTCGCCCGCGAGGGGCTTGTCGCGCGCGACGGCGCGCGCCTCGCCGCCACGGCCGAGGGCCGGCGCCTGCTCGACGCGCTGCTCGCGCGGATTCTCGCCTGAAGAACGCGCGCCATTGACGCCGGGGCGCGGCGCGGGCGATCAAGGGCGCGGCTTTGGGAGAGCGCCATGTCCGACGCGAGCGCCTTCGACGACATCGGCCATATCATCCAGCTCTCCGTGGCGCCGGTCTTTCTGCTGGTGGCCATCGGCTCGATGCTCAACGTGATGACCGCCCGCCTCGGGCGCATCATCGACCGGGCGCGCCGGCTCGAGGAAGACCTTTCCGGCGATCTCGACGAGTCCGCCCGCGCGCGCAGCGTCGGCGAGCTCAAGGCGCTCGACCGGCGGATGCTCTACGCCAATGCGGCGATCAATCTGAGCGCGGCCGCCGCGCTGCTCATCGCCTTCGTCGTCGCGCTCATGTTCGTGGGCGGGCTCGCCGGCGCCGACACGTTGATCCCCATCGCGGTCCTGTTCGTGCTCGCCATGATCGGCGTGATCGCCGCTCTGTGCGCCTTCCTCGCCGAGATTTCGATCGCCACGCGCACCGTGCGGGTGCGCGCCGAGCTGATGCGGAAATGAAACGGCGCCCGCAGTACATGTCCGCAGGCGCCGTCTTCTCTCCCCGAGGCCAGGCTTCCACCGGTCGGCCGGCACTCTCCCGATCGCGACGTTAGGCCTTGCGCGCGCGCGGCTATAGGAAAAATTGGCCGTCCTGGCGGCCGGCGGTTAAAGGGCCGCAGCGCGCACGGAGGGGACCTGCACGCGACGCTTGGCGAGGATGGTCGAGGCGAGCTCCGCATGACGGTCCGCGAAGGCTTTCGGCGTCGCCCCGACGAACGCCTTGAATTCCTTGATGAAGTGCGACTGGTCGTAAAAGCTCGGCCCGGCCGCGTCGAGCCAGGTCCGCGCCCCGCCGAACAGGATGCGGTCGGCCGCGCGCAAGGCCCGGTATTTGCGTTGCAGCACCTTCGGCGAAGCGCCGAAATACTGCTTGGCGATGCGGTCGATCTGACGGCGGGAGACGTCCATCATCCCCGCCAGGGCGTCGATGTCGAGATCGTCGCCGTCGGTCAGCCAGCTTTCGAAAGCGTCCGGATACGGACGGCTGAGCCGCGCGCCGAACCTGTCCAGCATATAGGCGAAATAGCGATCCGCCGCCGCCGCCATCTCGGGCAGCCCGGACGCATTGCGGATCTCCTCGGCGGCGGCCAACGCCGACGGGCCGGCGACGGCGCTGAAATCGATGACCATGTCGGCGAGTTCGGCCGCGCTCACGCCTAGCAGCGCGCGCCAGCCGCGCGGCAGCACGCCGACGCCGAAAGCGCGCAGGCCCGCCCCCGCCTCCATGCGATAGGCCCCCATGGTCGGGCCGACCAGCGTGATCGGCGAGAAAGGCGCGACGGCGCCGTTGCGCATGACGAAGCGGCCCGTTCCGGCGATCAGGCAGCGCACATTGCCGAGTTCGGCCGACATGGGCTGGGCCACGGGCCCGTCGCTCTCGAACAGGTAATAAACGCGCACATAGTCGCGCAGGTCCGCCCGCGGGAGATGATACGCCAGTCGCATGTTTTTCCGGCGCGCCCACGCCGCCCCTTGCGGGGCCAGCATAGCCGATCACGCATCCGTGAAAAATCGAAAGATTCTGCGCAGTTAATCGATCATCAAACTTCGCGCCGTCCGCCGCGGGGACGGCCTTCAGTCGTATATCGTAAACGGTCGGAACGCCCCCTTGCGCCCGCCCCGTCAGACAAGCAGCTTTTCGATGGTCGCGCGCTGCGCGAGCAGCGCCTGGCGGCCCTGTTCGACGAACTCGTCGGCGCGGTCGAAGGCGGTGGGCAGGGCGTCGCGCATGTCGGGCTTGAGCAGCACGTCCGGCGGATCGAGCGCCGCACGGGCCCGAGCGAGATGCATCTGGAAGATGTCCGCCGCCGCATAGGCCGTCTCGAACAGGCGCGGGCGCGACTCGGCCTTGACGCGCGCCGCCTCGATCTGGCGGTCGATCATGCGCCGGGTCTCCTCGATCAGCTTGCCGACGGCCCGCGACAGGCTTTCCGTCTGGGCCGACGGGCCGTCGCCCGCCGCCGGCTGCGAAACGGGCCGATTCTGCTCTGCGAGGATCTTCGGGCTGAATCGCTCGAGCACCCGCGGCACGGCGTTGAGATCGACGGCGACCACGACGTCCGCGCCGAGATGGCGCGCCAGCGAGACCGGCGCGGGATCGGCCACTGCGCCGTCGATCAACCAGCGGCCCTCGCGGCGCACGGCATGGAATATCACCGGAATGGCGCAGGAGGCGCGGGCGGCCTCGATCACGGAGCCTTCGGTGAGCCACACCTCCTCGCCGGTGCCGAGATCGGCCGCGACCGCGCCGAACTTCACCGGCAGATCCTCGATATTGCGGTCGTAGACGCGGAACGCGCTGAAGGCGGGCGCAGTGTTGACCAGACCGCCGCGCGAGACGGAGAAGCCGAAACTCTGCAACGCCGACAAGGGCTTCAGCTCGCGCGCCCAGGCCTCGAAATCTTCAAGACAGCCGAGCACGTAGGCCCCGCCGACGAGCGCGCCGACCGAGCAGCCGGCGATCACGTCGGGCTTGACGCCGATCTCGGCGAGCCCGCGCAGGACGCCCACATGCGCCCAGCCGCGCGCCGCGCCGGAGCCCAGCACCAGCCCGAGTTTTCTCGCCAGAGCCGCTTCTCCGTATAAGGACTTCTCGTCGCGGCGAGATTGCCCTGCGCCCGGCCCGACGTCAACGGCCGAGACTCAGGCGCGCGGCCGGCGAAGCGCCGGCCGCGGCCGTCCCCGTCTTATCGGCCGCGCTTGGCGACCCAAGCGGAGAACTCGGCCTCGGAAAGCTCGCCCGAGCCGTCGGCGTCGTATTTCGCGAAGTCTTCCTCCGTCGCATCCGGGATCGCCGCCTGGACTTCCTGAAGCGACAGCCCGCCGGAGCCGTCCCGATCGAGGGCGGGGAAATCCGTCCCCTGCGCGTGCGCCGCGCCGGCGAGGAAGGCGAAAACGAAAGCGACAGGGATAAGCCTGTTCATGATGGGCCTCCTTTTCTCATTGATGCGGCGCGGGCGCCAGCCCCTCCGCGCCGCTTCCATTCGTCTGCATGCTTTTGACTGGCCCGCCGACTCTATGAACGGGCCGGAGAGGAGAAAACCCGCCTACGGATTAAACAAGCGTCAGCATAATTTTTCGAAAGGCTCGCGCCCGAGATTCCGGGCGTTCGCGCCTCGACGCGAGACAGCCTTGACGAATATTTAATCGGCGGCAGGGAAGGCTTGCGCGGCGGCGCCGGCCGGCTCACATTACGCGCGGGAAAGAAAGGCGGGGACGGCGACTAACATGGCTGCGTTCGACCTTCTCATCAAGCGGGCCAAGATTTTCGACGGCCATGGCGGCGACCCGGTCGTGGGCGACGTGGCGCTGAAAGACGGCCATGTCTCGGCGCGCGGGCGCAATCTGCCGGACGACATCGCCGACGAGGTGATCGACGCCGAAGGGCTGTGGCTGATGCCCGGCCTTCTCGACATCCACACCCATTACGATCTCGAGGTCGAGCTGTCGCCGGGCCTGCCGGAATCCGTCCGTCACGGGACGACCACGGCGGTCGTGTCCAACTGCTCGCTGGGCCTTGCGTTCGGCAACCTGCGCCGGAACGGCGAGGACCCGGTGGTCGACTGTTTCGCGCGGGTGGAGAACGTGCCCAAGCCCGTGCTCGCGCGCGTGGCCGAGCGCGCCAGCTGGACGGACTCGAAGGATTATCTCGATCATCTCGACAGCCTCAATCTCGGGCCGAACATCGTTCCCATGATCCCTTATTCCATGCTGCGCATCGCGGCGATGGGAACGAACGCCGCCGTGACCCGCCCCGCCGAGGCCGGCGAGATCGCCCAGATGGAGCGACTTCTCGAAAAGGGCATGCGCGAAGGATATGTCGGCTTTTCCACCGACGGCCTGCCGTTCCATTATCTCGCAAACGATCCGAACCGGGACAAAAAGATCCCGTCGCAATACGCGTCCTTCGCCGAACTGAAACGCCTTTTGTCGATCGTGCGCAGTTACGGTCGCGTGTGGCAGGCGACGCCGCCGACCGAAAATCCGTGGAAAGTGTTCCGCGCCTTCCTGCTGACCAGCGGCCGGCTATACGGCAAGCCCCTGAAGACGACGGCCGTCGCCGCACTCGATCTGCGCTCCAATCGCAACGTCATCCGCAGCGCCTATCTGCTTTCGCGTCTGCTCAACTCGAAGCTGCTCGACGGGCGCTTCGCGCTGCAGACGCTCGCCGCGCGCTTCAAAGTCTGGGCGGACGGGCCGATCACGCCCCTCGCCGAGGAGATCCCGGTTCTGCGCGAGTTGATGACGCCCGACCTCGAGGACCGCGCCGGCCGCCAGCGCCTTTACGACGACCCGGAATACGAGGCGCGCTTCAAGGCGATGTGGCGCACGGGCAAGACCGGCTTCAATCCGGCGCGCCTGAAGCGCCTGTTGCGGCTCGAGGACATGGCGCTGCGCCGCGAGCTGAGCGAGATGGTCGTGGAGTCCTGCCCGGTCCCCTCCTGGGCGGGCGAGAGCTTTGCGGCGATTTTCGCACGCCTGAAGCGCTTTCAGGAGACCGGCAAGGGCGCGCGCGACGGCGAAGAGCAGGCGGTTTTCGAGCGCTTCCCGCCTGTGGCGGACGACGCGGATTTCGTCTTCCACCTTTTGAAGATGTGGGACCGCGAGCTTTACTGGTGGACGATCAGCGCGAACGCCGACGAAAAGCGCCTGCGCCAGCTGACCATGGACCCGCTCTTCCTGCCGGGCTTCTCCGACTCCGGCGCGCATCTGACCAATCTCGCCTTTTACGACGTGAATCTCCGGGCGCTGAAGATCGCCATGGAGGAGAAGGGAGAGCCGGGCGTCGCCTGGATGGTCCGCCGGCTGACCCGCGATCCGGCGATGCTGTTCAACATCGAGGCAGGCTCTATCGACCCCGGCGATCAAGCCGACGTCGTGCTGATCGACCCCAAGGCGCTCGCCCGCTATGACGGCGAAGCGGCGACGCGGCGCATCTGGCGCGAAACCTTGCAGAACGATCAGCTCGTGAACCGTTCAGACGGCGTCGTGACCCACGTCTTCATCCGCGGGCGCGCAGTATGGAAGGACGGCGCCTTCACGCCCGCCTTCGAGCGCGAAAAGCTCGGCCGGGTTCTCAAGGCGCGCAACGCCGCGGGCGCATAGGGCGGCGACGAAAGGCCGGGCTTGCGCTCAGGCGCCGACCATCGGCTCCTGACCCTTTTTCAGCCGCTCAATGTCGCGCATCGGCGGCGCGCCGAAGGCGCGCGCGTATTCGCGGCTGAACTGCGACGGGCTTTCATAGCCGACACGATGGCCGGCGCCAGCCGCATCGAGGGAATCTTGAAGCAACAGCCGGCGCGCCTCCTGCAGGCGCAATCGCTTTTGATATTGCAGCGGACTCATTCCTGTGACCGCCTTGAAGTGCTGGTAGAGGCCGGAGGGGCTCATGCGCGCCTCCGCTGCGACGGTCTCTATGCGGAGCGGCTTGGCGTAATTCCGTTTGATCCAGCGGATGGCTCGACTGACCTGCGCGAGCTTGGAATCGGAAACCGCGATTTGGCGGATCTTGTCGGCCTGTTCGCCGGTCATCAGCCGGTAGAGGATTTCGCGCTCGACGAGCGGGGCGAGCGCGCGGGCGTCTTGCGGATGACCGAGCAGCGCGACGAGTCGCGCCGCAGCGTCGATGAGCTCCGGCGTCGCCGCGCTCAGCGCCAAGGCCGGACCGGGCGCATCGCCGCGCGCAGGTTCGACCCCTAGCTCCAGCATCATCGCGCCGAGAGAGGCCAGATCGAGATCGAGCCGCAGGCAGAGATAAGGAGACGCCGACGAGGCTTTGGTTATATGGCAAATGACCGGCACGTCGGCCGAAACGACGAGGTACTTGGCCGGATCGTAGGCAAGCGCGACGTCGCCGAGGATCGCCTGCTTCTCGCCCTGCGCCACGATGCACACGGCCGGCTCGTAAGGCGCGACGACCGGCTCGGTCGTCGTGGCGGCGCGGATGAGGTGCAGACGCGGAATCGGCGTTGCATGAACGCCGTCGCCGCCGGCGTATTTGTCAATCATGGCCGCCAGCTCGGCATGCCTCTCCATGACGACCTCACGCTCGAAAGCTCGTTTATATGCGCCCTTCATGGTCGTTTGGCGCAAGCGCATCGTAGAGCGCCATAGAGCGTCGGGGAACGCCCGCGTCAAAAGTTTGTAGAATCAGGCAATCATCTTGCAGGATCGGACTATCGCTTCGCGTCCCGCAGCCCTCATCTTCGGTCCGCGGCGGGGGGACGCCCCGTCAGTGATCAAGAGGGAATCGAGAAATGACCGTAACAGCCAAGATCGTCGCCATCACCGGCGCTTCGAGCGGCATCGGGGAAGCGACCGCCAAACGTCTCGCCCAAGCCGGAGCGAAGGTTCTCGTCGGCGCTCGCCGGGCGGACCGCCTCGAAGCGCTCGTCAGGGATATTCGCAATCACGGCGGAGAGGCCGAACTTCGGGCTGTCGACGTCGTCGATCCGGCGGGCGTAAAGGAGTTTATCAATTTCGCGGTCGAGCGGTTCGGCCGGCTCGACGTCCTCGTCAACAACGCCGGCGTCATGCCGCTTTCCCCGATGCGCGCGCTGAAAGTCGACGAGTGGAACAAGATGGTCGACGTCAACATCAAGGGCGTGCTCAACGGCGTCGCCGCCGCCTTGCCGGTCTTCGAGCGCCAGGGCTCGGGCCACTTCGTCAATGTGGCCTCGGTGGCGGGCCATGTCGTCTTCCCGGGCGGAGCCGTTTACTGCGCAACGAAATTCGCTGTTCGGGCGATTTCCGAAGGGCTTCGCCAGGAACTGAAAACAATCCGTGTAACGATAATATCACCCGGCGCGGTCGCGACCGAACTCGGCCACGACATCACCAACGCCGAAATGCGCGACTTCGTCTCAGGCGTGCGGGAGTTCGCGCTGAATTCGGACGATATCGCGTCGGCGGTTCATTACGCGGTGACGCAGCCGGACAATGTCGACGTGAATGAAATCGTCGTGCGCCCTGTCCAGCAAGCGCTTTAACGCGATAACGCGGACTCGCGCTTTGCGCGGGTCCGTATTCGGCCCTAACCGACCATCGGCGCGTTCGGCGCAACGCCGTTTTCGGCGCACCAGGCGAGATAGGCCGCCCGCTGGTTGTGCGTGTCGGTATGAAACAGCACCTCGCCGTTCTCGCCGAGATACTCGACCCGGCCAGTCAGGGTGATGTGGACGATGCACGGCTCGTCGCCAAAGCAGCGCCAGGAGTCGACGTTTCCCGGCGGCTCGTAGACATAGTCGCCCGGCCCCACGATCTCGCCGGTGTCGATGATCTCGCGCCGGCCCGAAAGGGTGAGCGCGTGCACCTCGCCGGTGTGGCGGTGGCGCGCCACGGTCGTTCCCGGTTCGACTTTCAATTGCAGGGTCCAGCCGTCCGCATCGAAACGGATCGGCCGGAACGAGACGCCTTCGCGGATCGGCACGAAGGGAAGATCCGGCGTTCGGATGGGATTGGCGATCGGGCTCATCGGGGGTCTCCTTCTGCGGATGAATCGGTGGCCGGCGCGCCGAAAAGAACGCGCCGCTCGGCCTCGGACATGGCCGGGCGATTCTTGGCGTAGTGGCTCTCGACGCCCTCATAGGCGCACTGCGTCGCGGGGCGCGCGGCGATGCGGTCGACCCAGCCTTTCAGCGCGGGGCGCGCATCGAGCTGCTGGCCGAGCCCGTCATGAACGGCGATCCAGGGATAACAGGCCATGTCTGCGACGGAATATTCCCCGAGGATGAAATCGCGCCCCTCAAGGCGTCGGTCGAGCACGCCGTAAAGCCGTTCGACTTCGTTCGTATACCGATGAATCGCGTAAGGAACCGGCTCGGGCGCGTGCGCGCGGAAATGCCCGGCCTGGCCGGCCATCGGCCCGAGCCCGGCCATCTGCCAGAACAGCCATTGCCGGCATTCAAGCCGCAGGCGCGGATCGCGCGGCAGGAAGCGCCCCGTCTTCTCCGCGAGATAAAGCAGCATCGCGCCGGATTCGAAAAGGGCGAGCGGCGGCCCGCCGTCAGCCGGCGCATGATCGACCATCGCCGGAATCTTGCCGTTGGGGGAGATCGCAAGAAAGGCCGGCGCGCGTTGCTCGCCCTTGCCGAGGTCGACGCGAACCAGGCGATGGGGAAGGTCTGTCTCCTCGAAGAACAGCCTGAGCTTCAGCCCGTTCGGCGTCGCGGCGTAATAAAGGTCGATCATCTGGCGCTCCGATTATCTTTACATAAAGATACGCCTGAAATATCTTGACGTCAAGATAAAATCGCGCCACGCAGGACCATATGGCTGAGAAGGCGGAAAAACCCGCGCCGGACGACCGGCCGCGCCCCGATCATGTCGATCGCATCGTCGCCCAATGGGCGCGCGAAACGCCCGACATCGACGTCGAAAGCCTGCTCATTTTCGGGCGGATGCGCCGGATCGCGCGCCGGCTGGGGCGCGAGATCGACGCCCTGCTGGCCCGCCACGGCCTCGACGCCGGCCAATATTACGTGCTGACGGCGCTGCGCCGGGCGGGCCCGCCCTTCACCCTGCGCCCGACCGAGATCTACCAGACGCTGATGATCTCATCCGGCGGGCTCACCAACCGGCTCGACCGGCTGGAGAAGGCGGGGCTGGTCCGTCGCCTGCGCGCGCCGGAGGACGCGCGCGAGCGCCTGGTCGCGCTCACCCCCGCCGGCCGGCGCAAGGTCGAGGCGGCCTTTCGCGAGAACATGGGCGTCGAGCGGCGATACATCGCAAGTCTCGCGCCCGGCGAGCGCGCGCGCCTCGCGCGCCTGCTCAAACGGCTCGCCGCGGCGTTCGACGGCGACCCGCCCGCCTCTTAACGAAGCGTTAACCCGGCTCGGCAAGCTGCACGGGGAGACGGGCGTCTGGCGCCGGACGGCGAAGCGCCTCACAGTCGCTTCGAAAGCCGCCCGAAGGCCGTTCTCGGGAGGCGCGATTTCTATGGCGGCTCGACTCAAGGGAGCGGATTGCGTGGCCGAATCCTCCGCAGCATTGAAACGGAAGATCGCGCGCGTCGCGCGCGCGCGGGCGAACGCGCCTGCGGCAGGCCCTTCCGGGGACGGTCCTTCGGCGCCCGCCGCCGCGCCGCGCCCGGCCTCGCCCGCCGAAATCGCGCGCCTGCTCGACGAGGCCGCCGCCCAGGAGGACGCCCGCCGGCGCGTCCGGCCTGGGCCGGCGCCCGGCGCCGTAGAAGCGGTCCCTGTCGGCGACGCTCGGCCGGAACGCTGGCAGCTCGTCACCTTTGCGTTGTTGTGGACGGGCCTCGCGGCCGGATTCGCCGCCGGCGTCTGGCTCGGCTATGTCGGCGCCGGGCTCATCGGGGCGTCGCTTGCGGCGGCTTTCGGCTTCGCCTTGCTGCTCGCCGCCGGCGCGGCGCTCAATCAGCATGCGCCGGCCCTGCTCGCCGGCGCGATGCTGCGCCGGGCGGCCGGACGCGGGGGGGCGGAGGCTGCGAGGCTCGCCGGCGCCGACATGCTCGCCGCGCTGGGCCTTGCGGAAAAGACGCTCGACGCAGACCCCGACGCGCGGCTGGTGACGCGCCGCGACGGGGTCGTCGTCTATGCGAACGCCGCCTATCTGGCGCTCGCGCGCGAGGCCGGCGTGATCGGCCCAGCTGGCCTGCCGCCGCGCATCGACCGGCTGTTCGCCCAGCAGGGCCCGGAGGCGACCAAGCTGTTCCGCCTGTGCCGGGCGGCCAAGAGCGCGGCCGCCGCCGAGGAGATCATTCATCAGCTGATCGGCGTCAAGGGCGGCGGCGCGCGGCGGCGCTTCGAGGTCTCGGTGCGGCCCATTCCGGGCGCGGAGGATTACGTCGCCTGGCGCCTGCGCGAGCTGCCGCTCGAAGAAAACCAGCACGACGCGCTCGCCGCGGCCTATGCGGACTTTCCCCGCCCCGTTCTGGCGCTCGAGCGTTCGGGCCAGATCGCCTGGGCGAACGCCGCCCTGCGCGAGCGGCTGGGCGCAGGCCGCGGCGCGTCCGCCCATATCGACGAGTTAGTGCTCGGCGAGACCGCCGATCTCGTACGCGCGCTGTGGCGCGTCGATCAGTCGCCGCAAAAGGCGCGCCTGCGCGGACCGGGCGGCGAACCCGCGGACGGAACGTTCTGCGCCTTTCGCCGCGGCGGCGTCGGCGAAGGCTTCGTCTGCGTCGAGCTCGCGCTCGAAGAAGAAAAGGAGAAAGAAGAGACCGTTTCGGTCTCGGGCGACATCGCCGAGGCGCCCTTCGGCGTCGCGGTGGTCGAGGGCGAGTTCGGCCGCGACGCGCGCATCGTCGAAGCGAACAGAGCGTTTACGGAGGTTTTCGGCGGCGCAAAGAAAAACGCGCCCCTTTCCCGCTCTTTTCCGCCCGAAAGCCTTGAAGAGCTCGCCGCCGAGATCCGTCGGCGCGCCGCCTCGGGCGGGGCGCCCAAGCCCGTCGAGGTCACGCTCGGCGCCGGCGCGGCAGCGCGCGCCTTCGCCGTCTACGCCCGGCCCGTACGCCGCCGGCGCGGCGGTTACGGCGCGCGGCGCACCATGCTTTATTCCGTGGACGTTACGGATCGCAAGCGCATGCAGGACGAGCACGCGCAGGACCAGAAGCTGAAGGCCATCGGTAGACTCGCCGGCGAGGTCGCCCACGACTTCAACAACCTTCTGCAGGTCGTGCTCGGCAATTGCGAGCGGCTGATGCTGAGGCACCCGGCCGGCGATCCGGCCTATCGCGATCTCGTGCTGATCCGCGAGAACGCCCAGCGGGCGGCCAACATGACCAAGCAGCTTCTCGCCTTCTCGCGCAAACAGACCCTGAAGCGCGAGGTGCTGTCGATCACCGAGATCCTGCGCGACTTCGCGCGTTTCCTTGACCGCGCCATCGGCGAGAAGGTGAAGCTCGAACTGGTCAACGGGCGCGGGCTGCCGCTCATCCGTGTCGACAGGAACCAGCTCGAGACGGCGATCATGAATCTCGCCGTCAACGCTCGCGATGCGATGGGAGCGGCTGGAGGCGTGCTGACGATCCGTACACGGCTTGTACCGGCGGCGGAGATCGAAACGCTCGGCCTTGCCGGCCTCGCCGCGCAGGATCACCTGCTGATAGAGGTCGCCGACACCGGCCCCGGCGTGCCCAGGGAGATCGCCGACAAGATCTTCGATCCCTTCTTCACCACCAAGGAAGAGGGTAAGGGCACGGGCCTCGGCCTTTCTACCGTACACGGAATTATAGGACAAATGGACGGCGCCATCGTTCTTGGCGAGAACGACGGTCCGGGCGCCGTATTCCGCATCTATCTGCCCGCCCATCAGGGCGAGCCGGAGATCGAGGCGACCGCCGCCGCCGGCCATATGGATCTCACCGGCGCGGGCCGGGTGCTCGTGGTCGAGGACGAGGACGCGGTCAGGAACTTCGTGGTCGCCGCCCTCGAAGACTGCGGCTACGAGATCACCGCGGTCGGCGACGGCGAGGAGGCGCTCGACGTCATCGCGGAGGAGGCCGGCGCGTTCGACCTTCTCATCACCGACGTGATGATGCCGGCGATGGACGGGCCGACCCTGGTCGAGCACGCGCGCGCCGATCTGGGCCTGAAGGCGAAAGTCATCTTCATGTCGGCTTACGCCGAGGCGGCGCTGCGCGAGCAACTGGATGCGATCGAGGAGGCCGGCTACATCCAGAAGCCGTTCACCCTTAAGGGCCTCGCCGCGAAGGTGAAGGAAACGCTGGCGGGCGAGGCCGCCGTCGAAGCGTAACGCCCGGCGGCGCGCGCATTACGCCGTAACGGCCGGCGCGCGTTCGCGCCGCCAAGCGCCTGGCGGCGCGCCGACCTGTTTCTTAAAGGCGCGGTTGAACGCCGCTTCCGAGCCGTAGCCGACCTCGGCCGCGGCCTGCGCGATGGAAACGTTCGGCCGTTCGAGCAGGCGCGCGGCGAGCTGAAGACGCCAGGCCGAAAGATACTGCATCGCCGGCGTCCCCATGATCTGCGCGAAGCGATCGGCGAAAACCGACCGCGACATGCCGACTTCTCTGGCAAGCGCATCGAGCGTCCAGTTCTCGGCCGGGCGCGAATGCATCAGCCGCAGCGCCTCGCCCACATGCCGATCCCGCAGCGCGGCGATCCACCCGCGTGACTCAGCCGGAAGCTCCTCCATGTGCTTGCGCAGCGCCTGAAGGAACATCAGTTCGCTGAGTTTCGAGAGAATCGTTTCGCCTCCCGGTTTCGGGTTGGCGGTCTCGGCGACGGCGAGCCGCAGCAGCTCGAGCGTCAGATCGCTCTCGTCGCCGGAACGGCGGACATACATCATCCGCGGGAGCCCTTCGATGACCGGATTATAGGGGCGCGCGTCGCAGCCCAGATAGCCGCACACGAACCGCGCCGGCTCGCCTTCTCCGCCGACCTGTTTCAGCACGAAAGGCAGCGCCCGATTGCGTGGGCGATAATAGAGCGTGTAGTCAGGCGTCCCGCGCTTGCCCTTCTCGCTGCTCATGAAATGGCCGTCGCCCGCAGGAAAGATGATGGCGTCGCCCGCTTCGAGTCGCACGGCCGGTTCGGATTCGTCGGCGAGCTGCGCCCAGCACCAACCATCGAGCATGATATGGAATGCGATCACATGTTCGAACGCCGGCATCACTTCCGCGCAGATGCTCGACATAGGCGGCGTTTCCGCCACCCAAGGCGTGCGCGCATTCACGTCAAAGTAAATCGCGCCAGTCAGACGGACCGCCTGCATCACGTCCGATAACACGTCCAAGGAACGTCGCTCCTATCGCTTCCCGCCACAGACGGTCGATCAACTATTTGATACTGTTGACTAGCCGTTCGGACGGGCTGTTAAAAGCGCCGGCGCGTCGATCATACCTCCAAACGCCAGTCGCAGCTATCCTACTTTGGTAAGCCGCTCCAAAGACGGAGCGAGCGCTCAAGGAGAGCCAGATGCGACAACTAAAAGACTTCACAGCCTTCGCCGACGCCTTTCGAGGCAAGATCATCGTCCCGGGCGACGCCGACTACGACGCGGCGCGCGCGCTTTACAACGGCATGATCGACAAGCGGCCGCGCCTCATCGCGCGTTGCGTCGACGCGGCCGACGTTGTCGCCGCAGTGAAATTCGGCCGCGAAAACGATCTTCTCGTCGCCATTCGCGGCGGCGGCCACAACGGTCCGGGCCTTGGGAGCTGCGACGGCGGGCTCGTCATCGATCTGTCGCAGATGAAAGGCGTCAGGGTCGACCCGAAGACGCGCACGGTCCGCGTCGAACCTGGCTGCACGCAACGCGATGTCGAGCATGCGACGTCGGCCTTCGGCCTCGCCGTGCCGGCGGGCATTGTCGGCTCGACGGGCATAGCCGGCCTTACGCTGGGCGGCGGTCACGGTTATCTTTCCCGCGCACACGGACTTACGATAGATAATCTGCTGGAAACGGACATTGTGCTCGCCGACGGGCGGTTCGTCACGGCGAGCGACTCTGAAAACGCCGACCTCTTCTGGGCCATTAGAGGCGGCGGGGGCAATTTCGGCGTCGTCACGAGCTTCCTGTTCCGCGCCATGCCCGTGCGCAACGTCTACGCGGGGCCGATCTTCTGGGACATCGCCCACGCGCGCGAGATCATGCAAGCTTACCGCGCCTTTCTGCCGACGGCGCCAGAAACGCTTTATCCTTTTCTCGGTCTCAAGACCATACCGTCGACAGCACCGTTTCCGGAGGAAATATGGGGTGTACGGATTTGTGCGCTCATATCCTGCTATAACGGACCGGAAGACGAAGGCGCAGCGGCGCTCAAGCCGCTCCTTGATGCGCTGCCCAAGCCGCTAATGAACGGCATGGCGCAAATGCCTTTCCACGCGCTGCAGTCGATGTTCGACCCGCTCTTGCCCGCTGGCCTGCAATGGTACTGGAAAGGCGATTTCGTCGACGAGTTGCCCGACGCCGCAATTGACGCTCATATTGAGCACGCCTCGCAAAGCCCCACCGAGCTTTCGCTGATGCATCTTTATCCCATCGACGGCGCCGTTCATCGCGTCGGCGAAAACGAGACGGCCTGGAGCTGCCGCGACGCGATTTGGTCTATGGTGATCGCCGGAATCGATTCCGATCCAGGCAAGGCGGAGGACCTCAGGCGCTGGGGCCGCGCCTACTGGAAGGCTGTCCATCCCTATAACCGCTCCGGGGCCTATGTGAACTTCATGATGGACGACGAAAGCGATGACCGGATCGAAGAGACTTACGGGCCGAATTATGCGCGTCTCAGGAAGGTCAAGAAAAAATACGATCCGGAGAATTTTTTCCGGGTAAACCAGAACATCCGCCCGGCCGCGTAAGCCCGGCCCGCCGCATTCCGCGCCCCGAATGCGGCGGGCGGCGGGTTTCGTCTTTATATTGATATTGTGCGTTGCGCGAACGCGACCTCCATGCGGTCGATGGACCGCACGGCGCGCAGGCCCGAAAGCTTCGGCGGCGGGCCGACCAGCTTCGTTCCTGGCGCAAGGCGCGCGATCGCGGCGATCGTCTCCTCAAGCTCGGCGCGCGCCAGCGCCTCGCCCAGGCAGCGATGCGCGCCGGCGCCGAAAGCGAGATGCCAACGCGTGCGATCCTTGCGGAAGATGTCGAACCTGTCCGGGTCTTCGTAAACTTCCGGATCGCGCAGGGCGGCGATCAGCGACAGCGCGACGACTGAGCCCGCCGGAACGACGAAGCCGTCGAGATCGAGATTGCGAAGGGCCACGCGCGGCACGCTGGCGACGGCGGGATCGTAGCGCAATCCTTCCTCCGCGGCCGGCTTCTTGAGGCCGTCGGGGTCGGCGCACAGTGCGGCCCACTGATCCTGATGCTGAAGAAGCTGCGACAGGGTCGAGCAGATGGCGAGTCTTGTCGTGTCGGAGCCGGCGAGGATGAGGCCGGCGACCTGCACGCGCGCCTCGACCGGGGAAAGGCCTCCCTCGCCGCCTGTCGCGGCGAGGAATTGCGACAGGAAATCCTCCTCGGGCGCGGCGCGCCGCGCTTCGAGCAGTCCCGCCACATAATCGTTGAGCGCCGCGAGGTCGCGCTCGATTTGAGGCCGCACGCTTGGTTCATGCGGGGAGAGGCCGCGGATCGAAGAATAGACGAGGCGCGAGAAATAAGGCGCATCGTCGCCGGGAACGCCGAGAATGCGGGCGATGATTGCGGCAGGAATTTCGCCCGCGATTTCATCCAGAAAATCGACGACGCCCGCATTGAGGCGCGCGCGGACAAGCGTTTCGGCGAGCGCCCTGATCTCGCCGCGCATCGCCTCCATGGCCTTGAACGCGAAGGTCTTCGCCACCGGCCCGCGCCGGCGCCGATGCGCCTCGCCGTTCGAGAACAGCATGCCGTTGGCGAACATCTCGAAAATGGGCCCGTCCGATATGCCCTGCAAGAACATGGTTTCGAGCTCGAGCTGGCGAGTCAGCGAAGGGTTCGTCAGCGTCTCAGCGTGCCGCCAGCGAAGGGCGAGATACGTCCCGTAAGGCGTTCGGGCGACGGGCGCAGGCCCCACGCAGGCCCGCAGCATTTCGTGATCGTTCCTGTAGGGACCGTCCTGGTCGATGAGTGGAATCTCTTGCGCTGTTGCGATTTTAACGGTCATGACTTCTCCCCTTTCCTTCTCGCGCGCCGAGGCGTCGCCTCTTTCACGGCGGCGGCGAAATCGGCGTCATCATAAAAATCCGGACGCGTAGCCGCGCCCGCCAGAAGCACCAGCGCGCGCAGGCTCGCGAAGATCGCCGCGCGCTCGGCGCGCGCAAAGCCCGCTTTCTCCGCATGCGTCATGTAGAACGCGAAAGCGATATGAAGATGGGCGAAAAGCCGTCCGTCCTCGATGTCGAAATAGTCGGCGAAGTTCTCGGCGATGACGCGCTCGGCGTAGCGGTTCGCCTTGGCGGCGACTTCGGCGGTTTCAGGCGAATCCGCGCCCGCTTCCGCCGCCGCTGCAAGAAGGGCCGCGGTGTCCGAGGCGCCTTCCCCGCGCACGGCGCGCAGCTCGTCGAAAAAGCGTTCGGCGTCGGCGAGCGGGCCGTCGTCCGTGCGCGTCGCGCGGAAGCGCCGCGCGTTCTCGTTGACGGTCTCTTCGAGCGCCGCGGCGACGATGGCGGCCTTGTCGCGAAAATGATGATAGAGCGAAGCTGAGGATACGCCGGCTTCAACCCTGAGCCGCGCCATGGAGAGCGCGGCGTAGCCCTCCTTGACCAGAATCCGGCGCGCCGCGGCGAGGATTCGCGCCCGGCTCGCCGCGCCGCGCCGGTTGCCGCGCGGCGGCGATCCGGCCGCGCCGTCGGCGACGAATGGCGCGGGGCGCGCGCGGCGGGTCTGGGCGGGCATGAGGGACTCCGCTTTCTGGATTGATTGATCCAATAACATAACTGGAACGATCGATCCAGAAATATAGGCGTTGCCAGCGCCGCCGCTCCGGGGCCTAGTAGGCGCGCACGAAACGGGAGGGCCTCATGGGGCGGCTTCAAGCGGGGGCGGCCTGCTTTCTTCTGGCGCTTGCGGCCGACGGCGCCGGCCGGGCGGGCGACTGGCCGGCCTATGGCGGCGATCAGGGCGGCATGAAATATTCCGCCGCCGCGCAGATCACGCCTCGGAACGTCGCCGAACTCATTCCTGTCTGGACTTACCGGACGGGCCACATGGCGGCCCCGGCGCGCGCCGTGCAGGGGTCAAAATTCCAGACGACGCCGATCCTCGCCGAGGACCGCCTCGCTCTTTGCACGCCCTTCAACACGGCGATCGCCCTCGACCCCGCGACGGGCGAGGAGCTGTGGCGGCATGATCCGGGCGTCGATTACGACGAGAGGCCGGCGAACGCCTTCAATTGCCGCGGCGTCGCCTTCTGGCGCGACGTCGACGCGGTCCCTCGTCGTCCGTGTACGAAACGCATTTTCATGGCGACGAATGACAGCCGGCTTGTCGCGCTCGATCATGGAACGGGAAAACCCTGCGAAGGGTTCGGACAAGGCGGAATCGTCGAAATAGACTATGGCATGCCGCTCGGCTGGCCGGGCGAAGCGCAGATTTCATCCGCGCCCGCCATCGTCGGCGACGTCGTGGTCGTCGGCTCGGCGTTGGCGGACAATTTTCGCGTCGAGGCGCCCAGAGGCGTCGTGCGCGGGTTCGACGCGCGCACAGGCGAGCAGCTTTGGGCCTGGGATCCGATTCCGCGCGATGACGCCGCGCGCGATCTCGGCTGGCCTGCAGATGCGCCCCCGCAGGAAGGTCACGCGAATGTCTGGGCGCCGATGTCGGTCGACGAGGCGCGCGGCCTGGTCTTTCTGCCGACCTCTTCTCCGTCTCCGGACTTTTTCGGCGGGCTGCGCGCGGGCGACAACCGCCACGCCAATTCGGTCGTCGCGCTGGAGGCGGCCACCGGCGAGATCCGCTGGGCCTTCCAGACCGTGCATCACGACGTATGGGACTATGACGTGCCGGCCGCGCCCGCGCTCGCGATGCTGCCGATCGGCGGCGAGACCCGCGACGCCGTCGTTCAGGTCACCAAGATGGGCCTTATCTTCGTGCTCGACCGCGACACGGGCGAACCGCTTATCCCTGTCGAGGAGCGCCCCGCGCCGCAGGGCGGCGTCGCGGGCGAGGTCCTGTCGCCGACCCAGCCCTTCCCTGTCGCCCCGCCGCCCCTTGTTCCCTCGACGATCAGGCCGCAGGACGCGTGGGGGCTCACGCCCTTCGATCGCGGCGCCTGCCGCAAGGCGATCGCGGCGGCGCGCGCCGAAGGCCTTTACACGCCGCCTTCGCTCGAAGGAACGATCGTCTATCCTTTCACCGGCGGCGGCGCCAATTGGGGCGGCGCGGCGTTCGATCCGGACACGAACCGATTGTTCGCGCCGACCATGAACGCCATGCACCTCGTAACGCTGGTCCCCAAATCCCGGACGGATGAGAACTATCATCCGATTCATGGCGGCGAACAGGCGCCGATGCGCGGCGCGCCCTACGCCATGCGCCGACAGATGATGCTGTCGCCGCTCGGCCTGCCCTGCAATCCGCCGCCCTGGGGCGAGCTGCATGCGGTCGATCTGGGTGCGGGCGAGATCGCCTGGAGCGCCCCGCTCGGAACGACGGAGGAGCTCGCCCCGTTGGGGCTCGCCCTCAAGACCGGCACGCCGAACGCCGGCGGGCCGCTCGTCACCGCGGGCGGGCTCGTCTTCATCGGCGCGGCGATGGACGACTACCTGCGCGCCTTTGACGCCGCGACCGGCGCGGAGCTGTGGCAGGGCCGCCTGCCCGCCGGCGGTCAGGCGTCGCCGATGACGTATGAATGGCGCGGCCGGCAATATGTGGTCATCGCCGCGGGCGGCCATTCAGAGGCCGGCACGCGCAAAGGCGATTATGTGGTCGCTTTCGCCCTGCCGCGCGAAGGCGACAAGCGCCCCGGATTCGCCTCGCGCCTTCTTGACAAGCCCGGCCGGCGCTTCGCGCTTAATCTGATCGTCCTGTTCATGGCCGCAGGCGCGCTCGTCGCGCTCGGCGTCGCGCTTTGGCGTCGCCGCGCGGCGCGTTCTTTCCACAACCCTGCGGACGGGTCTTCGCCGCCTCGCGAACACGGCTAAAAGACGGGCATGCGGCAGATCGTTTTCGACCTCGAAACCACGGGCTTCCGGTTCGAGGAGGGGCACAGAATCGTCGAGATCGGCGCGGTGGAGCTCGTTCACGGCGCGGTCACCGGCCGGTCGTTCCATACTTACGTCAATCCGGAGCGCGACGTGCCGGAAGGCGCGTTCCGGGTGCACGGCCTGTCGACCGAGTTCCTCGCCGACAAGCCGGCGTTCGCCGCCCCCTCGGTCGCGCCGGCCTTTCTGGATTTCGTCGGCGACGCCCAGCTCATCGCCCATAACGGCGCGGCCTTCGACCTGCCTTTCCTTAACGCCCAGCTCGAGGCGTACGGGCTTAGGCCGCTGGCCAACGATCTGCTGGATACGCTGATCGTCGCACGGCGCAAGTTTCCCGGCGCGCCGGCGAGCCTAGACGCGCTCTGCGCCCGTTTCGGCATCGACACGACTGTTCGGGCGCGCGACGGCCACGGCGCCCTGCTCGACTCCAAGCTGCTCGCGGCGGTCTATATCGAGCTGACGGGCGGGCCGCAGGCGGGCCTCGATTTCGGCCGCGCCGCGGATGAGGACGGGGCCGGCCACGGCGCGCGCCGGCGCGCCCGGCCGCGCCCCGCGCCGCTGCCGAGCCTCGTGACGCCCGAGGAAGCCGCCGCCCACGCCGCCTTCGTCGAGGCCGAACTCGGCCCCGACAGCCTTTGGGCGCGCCTGGCCGCCGTCAAGTCCCAGGCGGCGGAGTGAAATTTCGTTTGAGAATAAAAACGACCGCCGCAGACCGTCGTCTACAGACTCAGTCCGCCGTGCGTCAGGCGTGAGCCGCCGGCTGCGCTCCGGCGTTCTGCGCCTGCCGGGCCCGGTTCTGCTGATAGACCGAGAAGAAATCGATCGGCTCGAGCATCAGCGGGGGGAAATTGCCGTTGCGGGTGGCGTCGGCGATGATCTGGCGCACGAAGGGAAAGAGCAGGCGCGGACACTCGACCAGCATGACGAGCTCCATCTGGTCGGCCGGCACGTTCTTGATCTCGAAGGCGCCGGCGTAGGTCGCCTCGACGACGAACATCACCTCGTCGTCGCGGCGGGCGCGGGCCGAGACCGACAGCTCCACCTCGTAACGGTCCTGGGCGAGGCCGCGGCCGTTGACGTTGACGTCGACCTCCATCTTCGGCGCCGCGCCGGAGTCGGCGAAACTCGCCGGCGCGCGCGGGTTTTCGAAGGAGAGATCCTTCAGATACTGCGCCAGCACGGCCAGGCTCGGCAGGCCGCCGGCCTGCGGGTTGTTCGCGCCGCCATTGCTCGCGCCCTGATTGTTCCCGCCCTCGTTCGGGGTCGTCTCCGACATGCCGTTCACCAACGGTTGAATCTGTTCTCAGGAGGGCGGGTCATACACGCCCCGTCCCGGACGGGCAAGCCGCGCGGCGGGCTAGCGCCGGCGCGCGATGTAGATCCGCGTCTCGCCCCGGTCGATGCTGCGGCGGATGCGGCGAAGCGCCGCCCTGGCGATCGCATGGCGCAGCGGCGGGACGAGCAGCGCGAAGCCGAGCGCGTCGGTGACGAAACCAGGCGTCATCAGAAGCGGCGCGGCCGCGACCAGAAACGCCCCGTCGACGACCGCCTCGACCGGCGCCCGGCCCTCGTCGAGATCGCGCCGCGCGCGCGCCAGCGCCGCGAGACCCTGCGCGCGCAGGATGAGCCCGCCCAGCGCCGCCGTGGCGATGCAGGCCGCAATGACCGGCAGCGCGCCGAACGCCGCGCCCGCCTGAATAAGAATGTACAGCTCGACCAGCGGGGCGAGCACGATCAGCGCGATTATCAACAGGATCATAACGGGATGGTGTTTTCCTCGACCTGAGCCCTATATAGAGGGCGAAAGCCCGATTTTAACCGTCAGAGGCGCTTGGCGCAGCCTGTTACATGGATCCGGTCGTTCTGATATTCGCCGCCGTCGCTGCTTTCGTGCTGTTCCGGCTGTTTTCCGTGCTCGGAACGCGGACCGGTCATGAGCGGCGCGATCTGGAAAGCGTGCGCGGCGGAGCGGGCGGCGGAGAGGCCCGCGGCGAGGCGCAGGCCGCGCCGGCGGCTGTGAAGCCGCTTGCGCCCGTCTCCGCGCAGGCCGAGCCTCTGCGGGCGGCCGATCCCTATTTCGACGAGAAAGCCTTCCTCGACGGCGCGCGCGCCGCCTATGAGATGATTGTGGAAGCATTCGCCGCAGGCGATCTCAAGAGCATCCGCCGCTATCTCGATCCGTCCGTCTACAATGCGTTCAAGGCGGCCGTGGCCGACCGCGAAGATAAGGGCCATTTGACGGACCTCAAATTCGTCGGAATCGATGCGGCCAGGATCGTCGAAAGCAAGGTTGAGCGCGGCGTCATGACGGCGGTGGTCGATTTCGCCTCCAACCAGGTGCGCGTGACGCGCGACGCCGATGGCAACGTCGTCGAGGGCGATCCGGCGCGCATCGATCTCGTCAGGGATCGCTGGACCTTCTCGCGCAGGGCGGCGAGCAGCGATCCCAACTGGACCCTTGTCGCAACCGGCGGCGCGGTATAGCGGAAAACGGGAAGCCAAGCCCGGAGCGCGCAAGAGCGCGCCGACGCCGCTGAGGGTCAGTCTACGTGCTGAAACTCGACTCACGCCTCATCGCGCTCGCGCTGTCGGCCGCCGTCGCCGCGGCCCTGATCGCGGCGGCGCTGACCTTCTCCGACGTCTTTCGCAAGGCCGGCCCGCCCGGCGCCGACGCCTACGGCCCGCCGCAGTTCTCCTTTCGCGTCGCCTCCTTCGCGGAGCTTCCCGGCTGGAGCGAGGACGATCCGGCCGAAGCCATCCCCGCGCTTCGGCGCTCCTGCGCGCGCATCCTGACGCTGGCGCCGGACGCCCCCGCCAACCCCGCCGAAGCGCTGGGCGCGGCGGCGGGCGTTTCTTCCGTGGCCGGATCGGCGGCCGCGTGGCGGCGGGTCTGCCTGGCCGCGCTCGCGCTCCCCGACGGCTCGCAGGCCGCCGCGCGCCTTTTCTTCGAGGAGCAGTTCCGTCCCCTGAAGATCGTCGCGATCCGCCCGCCGACGCCGGGCGGACCCGCAGCGGACCAGCCGCCGCTGATCGAGGAGAGGGGCCTTTTCACCGGCTATTACGAACCGGTCATCGAGGCTTCGCCGCGCCGCACGCCCGATTTCTCCGCGCCCGTTCTCGCCCGGCCCGACGATCTCGTCATGGTCGATCTCGGCCGCTTCCGGCCCGAGCTCGCCGGCGAGCGCATCGCCGGCTACGTGCAGGGCGGCGCGCTTCATCCCTATCCGGATCATCGCGCGATAAACGAAGGCGTGCTGGAGGGACGGGCGGAGCCCCTCGCCTGGCTGCGCCCGGACGACCTCTTCTTCATGCAAATACAGGGATCGGGCCGGCTGCGCTTCGAGGACGGGCGGGAGATCCGCGTCGGCTATGATGGGCAGAACGGCCATCCCTATTTCGCCATCGGCCGGGCGCTCATCGAGCGCGGGGTCGTCTCGCGCGAGGCGATGAGCATGCAGGCGATCCGCGACTGGCTGGCGCGCGCCGCGCCGGAAGACGCGCGGGCCCTGCGCGAGCTCAATCCCTCTTACGTGTTCTTCCGCATGCTGCCTATAGAAGATCCGGCGCTCGGCCCGCCGGGCGCAGAGGGCGTTTCTCTCACGCCGGGGCGCAGTCTCGCCGTCGACCGGCGCTATCATCCCTTCGGCGCGCCGGTATGGGTCGCGCTCGACGGCGAAGGCGACCCGTCCGGTTTCAGTCGGCTGATGATCGCGCAGGATGCAGGCGGCGCGATCAAGGGGCCGATCCGCGGCGACGTATTTTTCGGCGCGGGCGAAGAAGCCGGCGCGACGGCGGGCGCCTTCAGGGTCGAAGGGGAAATGTACGTCCTCGTTCCCGCCCCCGTCGCGGCGCAGCTTTCCGGCGCGCCCGATCCGCACACGCGCTGGCGCGAGGCGCGCCGGCGGGACGCGGAATGAGCCGCCGCCGCCTCGCGCCCGAGGAGGCGGCGCTGTGGCGGCGGGCGACCCGCGACGTCGCGCCCCTGGACCGGAAGAAGCGAGGCGCCGTTCCCGACACGGATGATCCTTGCGCTGACGGAGCGGCGCGCGGCGGCGCCGGTCTGGAAGCGCGCGACGAGAGGCGCGCGGCGGCGCCGGCCGGCGCCCCGGCGCGCGCGGCCGGGACTGCGCCGCAAGGGCCGGCGTCGAAGCGGCTCTCCCCCTTCGCCGCCGGCGACCCGGCGCTCGACCGGCGCGCGCGGCGCGGACGCATCAGGCCGGAGCGCGCGCTCGACCTGCACGGACTCACGCAGGCCGCGGCGCGGGCCCGGCTGGAGACGTTTCTCGAACGCGCGGCGGGCGAGGGGCTGCGCTGCGTGCTCGTCATCACCGGCAAGGGCTGGCGCGGAACGGGCGGCGACGCCGGGCGCGACCCGTTCGCGCCGCGCGCCGGGCGCGGCGTTTTGCGGCTGCGCTTCTTTGAGTGGATGGAGGACCCGGCGCTCGCCCGCTTCGTCGCGCGCGCCGCGCCGGCCGCCCCGCGCGACGGCGGCGACGGGGCGTTTTATGTGTTCCTTAAATGGACAAAAAAGGGATCATGACGGCTTTCACGCGCGCAGGAGCTTCAGTCCCTTATAGCGCGCGAACGCGCCGTCTGCGCTGGCCAGCACGAGATTGTCCGTAAGCGCCTGCGCGATGAGCATCCGGTCGAACGGGTCGCGATGATGCGGCGGCAGCTGCAAGATAGCAGCGGCATGATGCAGCTCGATCGGAAGAAAATTGATCCCGGCCGCCCCGAGCGCGTCGCGAAACCCCGCATCCGGATCGGCGGCGACGCGCGCCGGCAGCGCCAGCTTGCTCAGGTTCGCCTTGATGCAGATTTCCCACACCGACGCCGCGCTCAGGAGGAGACGTTCGGCCGGGTCCGCCAGGCGGGACAGGAGCGCATCCTCCAGTTCCTCCGGCGCCTCGAGAAGGCGGAGAAAAACATGCGTGCCGAGAAGAACGCCGCTCACGCCCGCCCGTCGTTCTTTACCCCGAAAAGTTCAAGGACGTCGCGATCCATCTCGGCCCATTCTTCCGCCGTCGGCAACCGCGCTTCGCCTTTCCACAGGCCGAAGACCCGCTTTTTCTGCGCGGCTTCGGGCAGCGGTTTCAGGACGGCGCGCGGCGCGCCGTTCTTGGCGATGACGATCTCCTCGCCGGCTGCGGCTTCATCGACAAGCTGCGACAGGCGCGTTTTCGCCTCGGAGAGATTGACCTGCTTGGTCATGACATGAAGCAGGCGCCGCCGATCAATTGGTCAAGCTGGTCAACAACGCGATCAGCCGCGGAAATATTGCAGCCAGATCGCGAGGCCGACGAGGCCGAGCGCGGCGGCCGGCAGCACGTAGATGAGCAGGATGCGCGACAGGCGGATGAACATCGTCTCGGCGAAGTCCCAAGCCCAGGCCCGCAACGCGTCGCCATACCAGGTGCGCCGCTTGTGCTTCGGCAATTGCGGCGTGACATAGGGGACGGCGGCGAGCACCGTGACGCCGCGGTTTTTCCAGCGCTGGAAGGCGCGCTTCAGCGCGCCGTTCGCCACCGAACCGCCGAAGCGGCGCGCGAACCAGCTTCCCATCGCGGCGAAGGGGCCCGCATAGGCGAAATCCCCTTCGAAATCGGCGAGGGAGAACTCGACGTCGAGCACCATCGCCGCCGGATTGTCGCGCTCGCTGTCCTCGTCGATGCGGGCGACCGCATGGCGCACGCCGAAATTGCGCAGGAAGTCCTCAACGTCGCCGATGGAGGCCGCCGCGCCGGCGCGATGGAAGCGCAACATCACCCGCACGCCCGGATCGGGCTCGCCCCCCTTTTCGTCGCCGCCGGCGGCGCGGCGCTCAGCCTCATGCGCGACCCGGCGCAGCCGGCGCATCCAGTAGCGGGTCTTGGCGTCGGTGGTCTTGTAGGCGTCGTCGGTGAGCGTCTCGTCCGGCGCCACGCCGACCACGAAGAAGCGGGTCTTGGCGGGCTCGGCGTCCTCGATCTCCGGATCGATGATGGTGAACTCCTGCGACATCATGGCCACCTGGAAGGGCAGGATGACGCCGTAGAGCCGGGACGCTTGCGGGTCCGCGGTCATGGTCGAGACGAAATGGGTCTTGCCGTCGCGCGGATCGTAAAAGGTGTTCGTCTGCCGGTTCTGGTTGAGCGCCGCGCGCGCGAGCCGCGCCATCTCCCGATGCGGCTCGACCGAGCGCAGCGTCTCGATCACCTCGACCCCAGCCGCACGCAGTCCGTCGAGCTTCGACTTGCAGCGACGGGCGGCCTCGGGCCCGGCGAAGACGGTGTCGATCCGGTCGCGGAGCATCAGCTGCGCGGACTGGTCGATCACCAGGCCGGCGCGATACTGATCGCCCGATTCGTGCACCGACGGGTTGCGTTCTTCCGGGCGCGCGTTATAGCCGCCCCAGCTCGCCCGCTCTTTCTTCAAGAGCGCCGACAGGCCGGAGCCGGGATGGGCCGACTGGATGAGATCGAGCACCTGCGGCTCATAGACGGCAAGGCAAAGCTGGTCGGTCGCCTCATACTGCTCGACGGCCATGAGCCCGAACAGGCTCGACAGCGCGCGCAGGGTCTCGAAGTCGTAGCCGGCATAGGGCGAGTAATACGGCACCACGGCGAAATCCGCCGTGCCCTGCTTGACCGCCAGCAGCGCCTGCTCCTTGGCGCGCAAGGGAAGGCGCTGGACGCGCGAGAAATCGTAACGCCGGCTCGCCGCGCGGCTGATGTCTTCGAACTCCTGGTCGTAAACGAGGCGCTTCCAGCCGCCGTCGCAGGGGCCGTAGCGCCGGGCCGCGCGCTCGAACAGCTCGCTCGCCTGATAGCCGAAGCCGAATTCCTCGCCGGAATAGGCGATGCGGGGCGCGCGCGCCTTCGAGACTGTCGTGCCGCCGTCCGCCATACCGCTTCCCCTGAAGACTCCCCTGCCCCGCCGGGGCTCCCCGCCAAGCGGCCCAGATTAACGCGCCTTTAACGAATCCGAAAGGGCGGGCGAACCGACCCTGCCAAGGCCGCGCGGCCGGGCGATCATCGCGTTTCGCCCTCTAAAGCACGTATTTCGACAGGTCCGCGTCGCGGGCGACGGGGCCGAGGCGGGCCTCGACATAGGCCGCGTCGACGGTCACGGTCTCGCCGGCCCGGTCGGCGCCGGTGAAGGAAATCTCCTCGAGCACGGTCTCCATGATGGTGGCCAGCCGGCGCGCGCCGATATTCTCGATGCTGGCGTTCACGGCCGCCGCGGCGTCGGCGATGGCGTCGATGGCCGACTCCTCGAAGACCAGCGTCACCCCTTCGGTGGCCATCAGGGCCTGATACTGGCGCGGCAGGCTCGCCTCGGTCTCGGTCAGGATGCGCCGGAAGTCGTCGCGGGTGAGCGCGTCGAGCTCGACCCGGATCGGCAGGCGGCCCTGCAGCTCGGGCAGAAGATCCGAGGGCTTCGACAGGTGAAAGGCGCCCGAGGCGATGAACAGGATATGGTCGGTCTTCACCGGCCCGTATTTGGTGGCCACCGTCGCCCCCTCGATGAGGGGCAGAAGATCGCGCTGCACGCCTTCGCGGCTGACGTCGGCGCCGCCGGCCCGGCCGGCCTCGCGCCCGCGGGCGATCTTGTCGATCTCGTCGAGGAAGACGATGCCGTCGTTCTGGGCGAGGGCGAGCGCCTCGCGCACGATCGCGTCCTCGTCGACGAGCTTGTCGGACTCCTCGGCGATCAGCGGCTCGTAGGCGTCCGCCACGCGCAGCTTGCGCCGCTTGCGCGGGCCGGCCCCGAACGCCTTGCCGAGAATGTCGGAAAGATTGACCATGCCGACCTGCGCGCCGGGCATGCCCGGAATTTCGATCATCGGCGCGCCCGCCGCGCCCTCGCGCAGGTCGAGCTCGATCTCGCGATCGTCGAGCGCTCCCGAACGCAGCTTTTCAAGAAAGGCTGCGCGGGTCTTCTCGCCCGCCCCGTCCCCCACGAGCGCGGTCAGCACCCGCTCTTCGGCCGCGCGATGGGCGGGCGCGCGCACCTCGGCGCGCTTTTTCTCGCGCACCATGCCGACGGCGATCTCGACGAGATCGCGCACGATGGAATCGACGTCGCGCCCGACATAGCCGACCTCGGTGAACTTGGTCGCCTCGACCTTTAGGAAGGGCGCGCCGGCGAGCTTCGCCAGACGGCGCGAAATCTCGGTCTTGCCCACGCCGGTGGGCCCGATCATGAGGATGTTCTTCGGCGTGATCTCCTCGCGCATCGGGCCTTCGACCTGGCGGCGGCGCCAGCGGTTCCTGAGGGCGATGGCCACGGCGCGCTTGGCCGCGGCCTGGCCGACGATGAACCGGTCGAGCTCGGAGACGATTTCGCGGGGAGAAAAATCGCTCATTTTTCCTTTGGGACGCGAAGGCCAAGAACGCGTTCCATGTAGGCGATCAGCGCGGCCGGGAAAAGGCGCAGGCGAAAACGGGCGGCCCCGGGCCGCCCGCTTTCCGTACTATACGGGGGCGAAAGGCTTTCGCCTCAAGCCGCGGCGCGCGCCCTGCGCCGGCGCGCCAGGCCGAGCCCGGCGAGGCCGGCCAGAAACAGCGGCGCGGCGGCCGGCAGCGGAATCTCCGGCGCTTCGGTGACGATGAGCTTCTTCAGCTTGAACGTGTCGCTGTAATGGTCCGCGCCGATACCGAAGATCGTTCCGGCCGTCGACCAGATCGACGACAGCGCGAACCAGCCGTCCCAGGGAATGTCGATGTCGGAGAACAGCCAATCGAGCGCGCCGTCATTGTCGCTGTCGGCGAAAAATTCAAAATCGTCGTCGCTGCCGAAATAGCCGAATTTCACCCAATCAACGGTCACCGGCTTGTCGAAGGCGAAGATGACCACTTCCATGAGGCCCGAGCCGTCGACCGTGTGCTGACCGTCCGTGTCATGCGACACGCCCATGCCGCAGCAATCATAAATCACCGGACGCGCGCCGTTGCCGCCGGGCGTGACGACGCCGGACGAGTCGAAAATTCCCGCCGTGACGGTCAGCGTGACGCCGTCGACGGAGAACTGGTAGCCGCCGGGCACGCTGGTCGCGCCGGACGTCGAGCCGATGTTGAAGGTCGCGGCCTCGGCCGCAGCCCCGAGCGAAAAGGCGAAAGCGGCCGCGGCGGCGGCGCGAAATACGGCGTTACGCATGACGCGAATTCCCCCAAAACGTATGTGACCTGCCGGCCGGCATTAATTCGAAAATCATGACTTCGGTCAATCCTTTGTTATGGTTAAAATGAACTTTTATTGATATTTTACGTAAAAATTCTCCTTTACGTTGTGCAAGCGCCCTGCGCCGCCGCCGCCGGCAGGCGCCGTCAGCGGACCTGGACCTGAATCGCCGCGCCAAGCTCGCGATCGGCGAAGAACAGCGCGTCATAGGTCTTGCGCGCCTCGAGGGTATAAAAGAGCGACGGGCGCGTCAGGCCAGGGCAGGTCGTCGTGCAGGCGACCTCGGTCTCCTGACCCGGGCAGCGGCAGACCTCGATCACCTCGACGGCGGGCGCGGCCTTGCGCACCTCGTAAGGCGCCTCGCCGACATGGCCGATCGCGGCGGCGATTACGAGCTTCTCGAGCGTATCCTTGTCCGCGACGCCGGTCGCGGCGAACTCCGCGCCCGCGCGCACCGCATGGTCGAGCGTCATCTGCTCGTTATAGGCGAGGCCGAGATCGACCGTCACCGCGAGCGCGAAGGCCAGCGACGGCGCGACGAGCGCGAATTCGAGCGCGGCGCCCCCGCGACGATCGCCGCCGAAAGCCTTTGCCCTGCTGAATATCCGTGTGCGCCTCATCGACTCACCCCACCACGCGGACTATCTGGGCGGTCATGATCGGGCGCAAGCCCGGCGCGTCGCAGTCGCCGTCGATCGACGCCGCGCCCCAGAACGTCACGGTCGAGGCGACGATCCGCACGCACTCGCCCGGCCCGTGCGCGGCCGAGCCGGTATAGCCGACGTCGGCGGCGGGCGCGTAGATCGCGCCGGCGACGGCGACGCCCGAATCGCCGGTCAGCGCAAGCGTTCCTGCGCTGTCGCGCGCGGCGAAGATCGCCACCCCCGCATAGGCTCCGCTCTCCGGCGCCGCGATGTCGAGCGCGTAATCGCCGCTCACCTCGACCGACGCGCCGCCCGCGAAGTGCAGCATGACGCCCTCGCCCGTCATAGCCGCCTTGCCGTTGAAGCGGATCTTCCCAGGCCCGTCGAACACGTAAACGCCCGCCGACAGCGAAACGTCCTTGTTCACCACGCTTACGCCCGCGGGAACCTGATAGCAGCCCGGCGCGGGGGCGGCGGTCTTGCCGCCGGCGAGAAAGCTCGAAAAGGGCGCGCAGGCGCCTGTCGCCGGCGCCGGCAGGTCTTCGTACGGGTCGGCCGTATAAGGACCGTTTTCCAGCGGCGCGGCGCAATCCGTATAGAGAATGGCGCCGTGATGGTCGTCGACGCCTCCCGCGGTCGTCACGCAGGCCGCCTTCAGCCGAGCCCCTGCGCCCGTGACCTGAACAGAGTCGGGCGAACGCGAATTGGCCGCCACGTCGCAGGCGGAAAGCGTCACGTCCGCCGCACCGCCGAGCGCCACCGCGCCGTCCGCTGTCGGATGAAGCGCGAGCACGCAGGCGGGCCGGCCGCCGACGAGGCTCGCGGTGGCGCGCGCCTCGATCTTCATGGGCTCCTTGAAGAAGAACCCGCTGAACCGGCGCGGCGTAGTCTGGACGAGCCGCGCCTCGACTGTCATCGCCGCGCCGGCGTAAGGGCCTGCGGCGGGGGGAATGGCGAGGGCGAGCGCCGTCTCGTCGCCCTGAAACCCGCTGGCGCGCGCAACCGCATGGGCGACGCGCCGGATTTCCTCTTCGTCCGCGACGCCGGCCCGCATCTGCATCACCGCCGAATGGGCGGCCATGTCGGCGGCGTTCTGCACGCGCCGGCTCATCGCCTGCCAGTGGCTGAACTCCGCCCCGAAGGCGAGGCCCGCGAACAGCACCGGCAACGTCAGAACCATGACGATCGCCGCTCCTCCGCGCCGGTCGGCGAGAAAGGCGCGGACCGGGCCGAGAATCGCATCTGCGGGACGCGCCGTCGCAGCGGAGCCCGCCGCGCGCGCGCCGCCGGCGCCCTTCCCTCTATGCCGCCCCCTGATCATGGCCAACGCCCGCCTGTTCCAAGCCGCCGTCGCAGGATCGGGATCATCGCCGGGTCGGCGTTGCGGAACCGTTTAGAAACTTGATGAAAATTCGTCGTAAATTTTAGTCAGCTCGTGGCCGGCGCGTAGCGGACCGCCGTGAAGGTGAAGCCGCTCACGCCCTTGCCGAACTTGATGAGCAGATCGTGCTCGTAACGCACCTCGATCCGCTTGAAGGCGGCGCCGGAGATCGTCTCGTCCGTGAGATCGATCGCAACGTCTTCCTGCTCCGCATCGTGATATTTCGCGCGCACCGCCGCCTCGATGGCGCTTTCGGCCGCGGCGCCGTTGATGGTGACCGCGCGCGCGCCGGCCGCGCAAGCCGCGCTCACCCGGTTGCGCTCATAAAGCGCGCGGCCGACCTCGAACGTGCCGAGAACGGCGGCGAAAATCAGCGGCGAGACGAGCGCGAACTCGACCGCCGTCGCGCCTTTTTTCGACTTCGCGAACCTGCGCGCGCGCAAGCGCCTCATCGATCCGCCTCCTCTGTCAGCGCGCCTGCACCCGGATCTGCGCGGTCAGGGTGAATTCCGGGATGAACATGGCGTGGTAGGTCTTCGTCGCGGTGATGTCGTAGAAGGTCGAAGGCGGGCGCAGATTCACCATGCAGATCTGGTCGCAGGGAACGCCCGTCGCATCAGGACATTCGCAGGTCTTGATGACGTCGACCTCCGGGCGCTGCGTGTTGTCGACGTTTTCGGGGGCGTCGCTCGAATAGCCCGTCGCCGCGGCCGTCACGAACTCCTCGATCGTCGCCTCGTCGGTGACGTTGCTCATCACGAACTCGGCTCCGGCGCGCACCGCCTGGTCGAGATTCATCTGCTCGCCGAAAGCGAGACCGAAATCGGTCATCACGACCACGCCGCCGAGCAGGAAGGGCGCGGTGAAGGCGAACTCCGTCGCCGAGGTCGCGCGCCGGCTGGCGAGAAACCGCCGAACGGGACGGAAAAGCGCTGCGAACATGACCTTACTCCACGATGCGAATGCCCTGAGCGGAGCGGATTTCCTTCGTGCCCGAATTTGAGCAGTCGGTGTTGAACCCGGAATTGCCGATGAAGGTCACGGTGTAGCCGATGACCTGGGTGCACTCGCCGGGTCCGCTGCCGGTGGTGTTGCCGGAAAACTCGATATGCGTGTTCGTTCCGTAGACGGCGCCCACCATGGAGAAGTTGGATCCGCCGTTGATCTTGCTGTCCGGCGTGCCGTTGCGGTCGAAGTAGACGACAAGACCGGACCATGGTCCCGTCTTCGGCGCCGAAAGGTCGATGGTCGCGCCGCCGCTTATGTCTAGCGCGGCGCCGTCCGTCAGAAAAAGCGTGACGCCGTCGCCGCGAAGAACGGCGCCTGAATTGACTTTCCAGTTCCCGCCAGAGAGAACGTATATGCCGGAAGAAAGCTCGGTCGTACCCTGAATGTTTCCGCCGCCGCAGAACTTTTTGCCGATGACAGCGCCTGTCATGCTGTCAAGCGTCGGCGGGGGCGTCCCCGTTTTATGCGGATTGGTCAGAAACGCGTTTTTATCCGCGCCTGTCGCACAAACGGCTGCCGTCGAGGGCTCGGGAACGTCGCGATAGGGGTCGGGCGTGAGCGGGCCATGCTCGATCGGCGCCGGACAGTCGTTCAGAGTCACGTTGGACGAATTCTGGAAGCTGGTCTCGCCGACGGTCGAGATGCAGTCGGCCGTGATCGTCGCCGAGCCCTGCTGGGCGACGGCGTTCGACGCGATGGAGTTCGCCGCGAGATCGCATCCGCCGAGCGAGACGCTGGTCGAGCCCTTCGCCGCGATCGCTTCGGGCGCGGTCGGAGCGAGCGACAGCACGCAGGCGGGCCGGCCGTTTTCCACGCGCGCCGTCGAACGCACGGTGAAGACGACCGGGTCTTTCGAGAAGACGCCGGAAAACCAGCGATCCTGCACATGGTCGAGCGTCACCAGGATCGCCTGGTTGTCGCCGGCGAAGCCGCCGGAAGACGGCGGGTTTTCGAGCGCGATGCCCGCCGCGCCCATCCTGTAGCCGCCGAGCTCGGCGACCGCGAGGGCCGCGGCGCGCAGGTCGTCCTCCTCGTCGATTCCCTGACGGAGCTGGGTGGCGGCGGCGTGCGCGGCCGCGTCGGCCGCATTTTGAACCTTGCGCCGCTGAAGCTCCCAGAAGCCGAGCTCGGCGCCGAAGGCGAGCCCGGCGAGAAGAAACGGCAGCAGAATCGCCATCACCACCGCGGCCGCGCCGCGGCGGTCTTCCGCAAAAGCCGCGCGCCGGCCGGCGGAAGCGAGCAGCCGCGCTTTCAGCTTGCGCATGATCCGCATACGCCAACTCCCAAATCCGCGCGTCGCCGCAATCGGCGAGGCTCGACGCTTCTGCAAGGACGACGACGGAAACCTGACATGCGAGGCGCCCCGCGCCTGTTCATCAGGGCGCATCATCGCGCGCGCCCTGTTGCGGAAGGCTTAAGAAATCGCTTGCAATTCTTAACGGAACGGAACCGCCAGACGGCGCAGCGTCTTTAACGGTCGCGCCGGTTTTCGCGAAACCGGCCGTCGCTCTCCGCCCGCACGCGAAGTTATTCCCGCCTGATCGTCTCTAGGGTTAACGCATCGTTCGTGTAGACGCAGATCGCGGCGGCGATTCTCATCGCTTTCCTCACGATCTCCTCGGCGGAGAGCGCGGTCTCTTCATAGAGCGCGCGGGCCGCAGCGCGGGCGAAATCGGCGCCGGAGCCGACCGCGGCGACGCCGTGCTCGGGCTCGATCACGTCGCCCGCCCCCGACAGGATCAGCGTCGTGTCGGCGTCGGCGACGATCAGCATGGCTTCGAGCCGGCGCAGATAACGATCCGTACGCCAATCCCTGGCGAGCTCGACGGCGGCGCGCATGAGCTGGCCCGGATGGCGTTCGAGCTTGCCTTCGAGGCGCTCGAGCAGGGTGAAGGCGTCGGCCGCGCCGCCCGCGAAGCCGGCGATCACGCGCCCGTCCGCGAGCCGGCGGACCTTGCGCGCGTCGCCCTTGACCACGGTCTGACCGAGGCTCACCTGCCCGTCCCCGCCGATGGCGACGACGCCGTCGCGGCGCACGGACAGGATCGTGGTCGCGCGCAGGCGCGGCCCTTCGTCAGGAGCGATATCGCGCATGGCCGTCAGATGCGCCGCGCGGACCGCCCCGTCAAGCGCCCCCCTCGCCTCTTTCAGGACCCGTGCGCGCAGCCGCCGGCGCCGGCGAACTGCTCCAGCGCCTCGGCGTAACGCTGCTCCACCGGCGCGAACCGGCCCTGCGCCTCGTCATAGGCGCTGACCGCGCCGGTCCTGATGTCGTAGACCCAGCCGTGCAGCGCGAGGTCCCCCTTGGCGAGGCGCGCCGCGACGCTCGGATGGGTCTTGAGGTGTCGCAGCTGCAAGATCACGTTCTGCTCGAGGAGCATCCGCATGCGCGCGTCCTCGTCGGCCTCCGGCGCGAGCGTGTCGACGACCTCCACCGCGGCGCGCGCGTAAAGCAGCCATTCGCGCACATGCGGCAGGGCGTCGAGCCCTTGCGGATTGAGCGCCCCGCGCATCGCGCCGCATTCGGTATGGCCGCAGATCACCACATGCGGCACTTTGAGCGCGGCGACGGCGAACTCGATCGAGGCGGTCATCGCGCCGGTGTGGCTCGTATGCGGCGGCACGATGTTGCCGGCGTTGCGGCAGATGAAGAGCTCGCCCGGATCGGTCTGGGTGATCATCGCCGTCTCGACGCGCGCGTCCGAGCAGGTGATGAACAGCGCCTCGGGCGACTGGCCCTTGCTGAGCCGTTCGAACAACTCTTTCTTCTGCGGATAGACCTCGTTCTGGAAACGAATGACGCCGGCGGCGAAACGGGGCATGGCGGCCTCCTCTCAGGCGACGGCAGAGGTAACGCGCCGTCGCGGCGGGTCAAGAGCCTCCCGAAAAGCGGTTCGCAGATGCGGAAAAGCGCGCTAGGCTCGCCCCGCGGCCGGCGCCGGGGCCGCGGCCGAAACGGAAGACGAAGCGATGCGCGCCGCCACCATCGAACGCAAAACCCGCGAGACCGAAATCTTCGTCGCCCTTGAGATCGACGGGACCGGCGAGTACGACATCGAGACCGGCATCGGCTTTTTCGATCACATGCTCGCGGCCTTCGCCAAACATGCGAGCCTCGATCTCAAGGTGCGCGCCGAGGGCGATCTGCATGTGGACATGCACCACACGGTCGAGGATACGGGCATCGTGATCGGCCAAGCGCTGGCCAAAGCGCTCGGCGACTGCGTCGGCATCCGCCGTTTCGGCGCCGCCTACATCCCCATGGACGAAACGCTCTCGCGCGCGGCCGCGGACGTGTCGAAACGGCCCTACCTCGTCTGGAAGGTCGCCCTTTCCCGCCCCAAGATCGGCGAGATGGACACCGAGCTGTTCAAGGAGTGGTTCCACGCCCTCGCCATGAACGCCGGACTGACGCTGCATGTGGAGAACCTCTACGGAGAGAACACTCATCACATCGTCGAGTCGTGCTTCAAGGCGACGGCGCGCGCGCTGCGGGACGCCATGGAGATCGATCCGCGAGCGGAGAACGCCCCGCCGTCGACCAAAGGCGTGCTGGGCGGCTGACCGCGCTATCCCGCAATCAGTCCGTATACGGCGAAAACCGCCGCCGCGCCGCCGGCGAGCGAGGCCGCGAGAATGTAGCGCAGATGATCGCCCGTATGTCCCTGGCGGACCTGCTCGGCCGTCAGGTCGGCCGGCTCGCGGTTCGCCGTTTCGTCCGCGCTGACATGCAGGCAGGCGTGGTTGTCGGGATCGTCGTCCTCGATCAGATGGTGCAGGACGGAAGCCATGTGACGCGCCTCCTTGCGGCGTTCTGACGCAGGATGTTACGCCCCCCGGGCGCGGCGAGCAAACGCTCCCGGCCCGCCGCCGCGGAATGTGATGCCGCGCGGCCGCGCGCCGTTCCGCCTCGCCCGCCCCTTGTGTCATCGCCCGTTGACGCGCGTCGCGGCCTCGCGTCAACTCGCGCGCGGGGGTTGGGAGCGCCGCGTCTGTTGCGTGCCGGGCCCGCGCGCGGGGGCCCTGAGTGAATCGCTGCAGAGCAAAGGGGACTGCCTCATGAAATGGACGACATCAGCCGCCCGCCTCGCGGCCGGCGCCGCCGCCGGCGTTTTTCTGATCGGAACCGCCTCGGCGGGCGAGCTCGCCGACGCCTGCGTCGAGCGGCTCGCGGCCGACGGCCGCGATACGTCGGGCTGCGCATGCCTCGAGGAGAAGGTCGAGGGCGATCAGGCGCTGATCGACGAGCTGACCGCGCTCGGCGAGATCGACGATCCGGCCGCGCGTTACGAAGCGGCCTCCGCCGCCGCGAAGACGGTCATGGACGCCTGCACGCGCTGATCGTTTCGATTAGAAAACGGAAACATCGAGGGAGCGTCTGACATGACGAGAACTTTCGCCGCCGTCGCCGCGACGGCCTTCGCCGCAGCCGGCGTCGCGCCGGCCTTCGCTAATGAAATCGCCGCGCAATGCGAGGCCTATGTCGCCGAGCATGGCGGAGACTCGTCCGGCTGCCCGTGTCTGGGCGAGGCCGCGGCGAACGATCCGGCGCTCGCCGCGGCGATCTCGGCGATCGAAACGCCTGAGGATCTCGACGCCGCCGACGCCGCGACCAAGGAAGCTATCGCGGCCTGCTTTCCCGACGCGGACGTCTGAAGGTCCGCCGCCGAGATGCAGTTGAAGCGGCGCCTGCGGGCGCCGTTTCTTTTTGCGCCGCCCGGCCTTAAAAGCGCGAGCCATGACTGAAACCGTCGCCGTCGTCGATTACGGCTCGGGCAATCTGCGCTCGGTCGAGAAATCGCTTCAGCGCGCGGCGCGCGAAAGCGGACGCGCCGCGCGCATTCTCGTCACGGCTGACCCCGAGGCCGTCGCCGAGGCGGGCCGCGTCGTGTTGCCCGGGGTCGGGGCCTTCGCGGCCTGCATGGACGGGCTTTGCGCCATCGACGGCATGATTCCCGCCCTCGAACACGCCGTTTTGGCCGAGAAACGACCCTTTCTGGGCGTGTGCGTCGGGATGCAGCTTCTGGCTGAGAAGGGCCTCGAGTTCGGCGCGCGCGGGGGGCTCGGCTGGATCCCGGGCGTCGTGCGCCGCCTGGAGCCTGACGATCCCGCCTGCCGGGTGCCCCATATGGGCTGGAACACGGTGCGCGCCCGCGCGCCCCATCCGGCTCTGAAGAGCCTCGACCACCGCCCGCAGGACTTCTACTTCGTCCATTCCTATCATTTCGCCTGCGAAAATGACGCCCATATGCTTGGCGTTACGGAGTATGGCGGGCGCATCGCGGCGATCGTCGGGCGCGACAACCTGCTCGGCGTGCAGTTCCACCCGGAAAAGAGCCAGGCGGCGGGCCTCGCCCTGCTCGCCGATTTTCTCGCATGGCGGCCATGACCCGACCCCTCGCCCTCTATCCGGCCATCGACCTCAAGGGCGGGCGCTGCGTGCGCCTGCTGCGCGGCGAGATGGACAAGGCGACCGTCTATAACGACGACCCCGCGGCCCAGGCGCGCGCCTTCGCCGAAGCGGGGTTCGAGCGCCTTCATATCGTCGATCTCGACGGGGCCTTCGCCGGCCGGTCCGAGAACGCCGCCGCGGTCGCGGCGATTCTCGCCGCGACCGCGGCGCGCGCCCAGCTCGGCGGCGGGGTGCGGAGCATGGACGCGGTCGAGGACTGGCTTTCGCGCGGGCTCGACCGCGTCATACTCGGCACTGCGGCGGTGCGCGACCCCGCCTTCGTCAAGGCCGCATGCCGGGCCTTTCCGGGCCGCATCGCCGTGGGCGTCGACGCCTGCGACGGCCTGGTGAAGACCGACGGCTGGGCCGGCCATACCGGCCATACTGCGATCGAGATCGCCCGGCGCTTCGAGGACGCCGGCGTCGCGGCGATCATCTACACTGACATCGGCCGGGACGGGGCGCTCGCCGGCGTCAATGTCGAGGCGACGGCCGCCCTGGCCGCGGCGCTGTCGATCCCTGTCATCGCATCGGGCGGAGTCGCCGGACCCGAGGACATCCGCCGCCTCGCCGGCGCCCATCCCAATATTGAAGGGGTCGTCATCGGCCGGGCCCTTTATGACGGTCGCCTCGACCCCGCCGAAGCGCTGGCGGCGGCGGGCGAGGCGGCGCACCCGATGCGCCCATGACGGGCGGGGCCGCGCCGGCTATGCTTCAAGGCGCAGTTGAGTAACGGGGTCGCCGCCGCCATGGCGCGCGCTGGGGTCGAGCTTGAGATAAAACTGACGGGCGCGCCCGAGACCGTCGCCGCGCTTGTCGGCGGGCGCGCGCTCAAAAAGGCTGCGAACGGCGCAAGCGTGAGTGGCGCGGAGGGCTGGGCGCGGCTCGTCTCCACCTATTACGACGCGCCGGACGGCGCGCTTGAGAAGGCCGGCGTGGCGCTGCGGCTTCGCGAAAAGACCGGCGCGCGCGTGCAGACCGTCAAGCGCGACGAGGCCGGCCGGATCGAGCGCGCGGAGGAAGAGACGGCCCTCGCGCCCGGCGCCGTCTTTCCCGCTCCCGTGCGCGACCCTGATTTCGCTGCGCTGATCGAGCCCGTGCGCGGCGCGCTCATTCCCGTCGCCAGAACGGTTACGGACCGCTGGACCTGCACGATCGAGCAGGGCGGGGCGCGCATCGAGGTCGCGATCGATCTCGGCCGCGCCGAGGGCTGGCGGGACGGCGCGCCGGTCGGCGCCGCGCCCATCGCCGAGGCCGAGTTCGAGCTTGCGGCCGGTGAGGGCGACGCGCTGTTCGCCTTCGCCCGGCGTTTTCTCAAGGATGCGGCGAAGGACGGCGCCGGGCCCTGGCGCCTGTCGATCGAATCGAAAGCCGCCCGGGCGCGCCGGCTCGCCCGGCCTTTCACGCCGATCGCGCCCGACCCGGCGCTCGTTCTGGATGCGGAAGGAACCGCCGCAGACGCCTTCGCCGCCGCGCTCGTCCATGCGGCGCGGCGGATCGTCGACTGCGTGCCGGCGGTGCTCGACCATCGCGCGCCGGAGGGAGTCCATCAGATGCGCGTCGCCTTGCGCCGGCTGCGCGCGGTCGAGCGGCTCTTCCGCAAGGCGACGGCCGGCAACGAGACCCGCGACCTCGCCCGGCGGGCGCGCGATCTGGCGAAGGCGCTCGCGCCCGCGCGCGACTGGGACGTTTTTCTGGAAGAAACCCTCGCGCCGCTCTTCGCCGAGAAGGCGGACGATCCCGGCTTCGTCGCCTTGAAAGCCCGCGCCGAAGCTCTGCGCGCGCAGGCCTGGGCCGAGGCCGTCGAGGCCGTGGCCGCGCGCGATTTCAGCCTGTTCGCGCTCGATCTGATGGAGGCGGGCTGGGCCCGGCCCTGGGCCCGGGACGGGAAGAATGGAGCGAAGAACGGCGCGCTCGACGCGCCGGTCGCCGCCTTCGCCGCGGCCGCCCTCGATGCGCGCCTCGAAGCGGCGCGCGTCTTCGCCCCCGATATCGAAAAGGCGAGCCCGGAAGACCGCCACCGCCTGCGTATCGAGCTCAAGAAGCTGCGCTACGCCGCGCAGACCTTCCGCTCGCTTTATCCGCGCAAGGCGCGCAAGGCCTATCTCGCCGCGCTGTCGAAACTGCAGGACGCTTTCGGCGCCCTCAACGACGCGGCGGTCGCCCAGCGGCTTGCCGGCGAGGCTGCGATGGGGCAGGGGAAGGACGCCGCGCGCGCGGCCGGCTTCGTGACCGGCTATCGGGCGCGCGAGGCCGAAGTCAAAGCAGGCGAGGCCGGCGCGCGCTGGCGCGCGTTCCTCGATCTCGATCCCTTCTGGCGCGACGGAAAATAGGCCGTATGCTGAAAATCCGCGTCATTCCCTGTCTCGACGTAAAGGACGGGCGCGTCGTCAAGGGCGTCAACTTCGTCAATCTGCGCGACGCGGGCGACCCCGCGGCGGCGGCCGTGGCTTATGACGCGGCCGGCGCGGACGAGCTGTGCTTTCTCGACATCTCCGCCACCCATGAGGGCAGGGGGATTCTGCTCGACAAGGTCGCCGAAACCGCCGAGCGCTGCTTCATGCCGCTCACCGTCGGCGGCGGGGTGCGCGCGAGCGAGGATTTCCGTAATCTCCTGCTCGCCGGCGCCGACAAGGTCGCGGTCAATTCCGCCGCCTTGGCCGAGCCCGCCTTCATCGCCGAGGCCGCCGAACGGTTCGGGTCGCAATGCGTGGTCGTCGCCATCGACGCGCGCCGGACCGGGCCTGGAAAGTGGGAGGCTTTCACCCATGGCGGACGAAAGCCGACGGGAATCGACGCCGTGGCGTTCGCCCAGGAGGCCGCCCGGCGCGGCGCGGGCGAAATCCTGCTCACCTCGATGGACGCGGACGGGGCGCGCGCCGGCTATGACCTCGGTCTTCTGCGCGCGGTCGCCGGCGCGGTTTCGATCCCCGTCATCGCCTCCGGCGGGGCCGGAACGCTCGACCATCTCGTCGCGGCGGCGCGCGCCGGCGCCTCGGCGGTGCTCGCCGCGTCGATCTTCCATTTCGGCGATCACACCATCGCCGAGGCCAAGGCCGCGCTCGCCGCCGCGGGCCTGCCGGCGCGGCTGTGAGCGATTGGAGGTTAGGGACTAGAAGCGCATGCGTCGTCCCGGATGCTGCGCGGCATGAAATGCCGCGCAGCCGGTCCGGGACCGGGTTCGGCGGGGCCCGGCGCCTGCCGCGCGCGATCCCGGGTCTGCATTGCATCATGAAGATGCTGCAATGCGCCCGGGACGACAGGCCCTCTTCCTAATCCCCAATCCCTCATCGCCATTCCCCATTGCTGCCGCCTGTCTTTTGACGCTTACTGCCGCCCATGACGAATGAACGCGACACGCTGGGATCCGCCCTCGACCGCCTCGCCGCGACCATTGAAGCGCGCCGCGGCGCCGATCCGGAAACGTCGTACACGGCGTCCCTGCTCGCCGGCGGCGCGGAGCGGTGCGCGAAGAAATTCGGCGAGGAGGCGACGGAGACCGTCATCGCCGCCGTTTCGGGCGACGCGGACGCGCTCGCCGGCGAGGCCGCCGACGCGCTCTATCATCTGCTCGCGCTGCTCGCCGCGGCGGGCGTTCCGCCCGAAGCGGTCGCGGCCGCGCTCGCCCGCCGCGAAGGCGTCTCCGGCCATGCGGAGAAAGCCGCGCGGAAGAGTGATTAGGGATTGAGTACATGCGTCGTCCCGGATGCTGCGCGGCATGAAATGCCGCGCCGCTGATCCGGGACCGGGTTCGGCGGGGCTCCGCGCCTGTCGCGCGCGATCCCGGGTCTGCATTGCATCATGAAGATGCTGCAATGCGCCCGGGACGACAGGCCCTCTTCCTAATCCCTAATCCCTTATCAGCCCAGCCTCGACGGCGAGGGCGCGCAGGCTCTTCTCCGGCCTGGCGCCGAAATGACTGATGATCTCCGCGGCCGCCAGCGCCCCAAGTCGGCCGGCGCGCGCGAGATCGAAATCGCGCGCAAGGCCGTAGAGCAGCCCCGCGGCGTAGGCGTCGCCGGCGCCCGTCGTGTCGACAAGCCGCGCCGGGCTGATCGCCTCGATCGCCACGGGCTCGCCCTCGCGCGGAATGAGGAGCGAGCCTTTCTCCGACCGCGTCACGGCCGTCAGCCGGCAGAGCGCGCGGGCCCGTTCGGCGATGCGTTCGAGATCGTCCGTTTCAAACAGCGTTTCCGCCTCGCGTTCGTTGGCGAGCAGAATATCGACATGAGCGCCGATGAAGTCGATGAAAGCCGTATGCTGACGGTCGACGCAGCTCGAATCGGAAAGCGTGAGCGCCGCGCGCCGGCCGGCGGCCTTGGCCGTCTCGCAGGCTTTCACGAAGGCCCGCCGCGCGATCGGCTGTTCGAACAGATAGCCCTCGAAAAAGGTGATCGCCGCGCTCTCGACGAAAGCAGGATCGACGTCGTCGGGCGACACATGGCCGGCCGCGCCGAGAAAGGTCGTCATGGAGCGCTGCGCGTCCGGCGTGACATTGATGAGGCAGCGGCCGGTGGCGGGCCCTTCCGTCAACGGCGCGGTCTCGAAGGCGACGCCCAGCGCATGCAAATCGTGCCGGAAAATCTCGCCCAGCGCGTCGTCCGCCACCTTGCCGATGAAGCCGCCGCGCCCGCCCAGCGAAGCGAGGCACGCGATCGAATTCGCCGCCGAGCCGCCGGAGATCTCCACCCCCGGGGCCATCGCGTCGTAAATCTCCTTCGCGCGCGCCTCGTCGATCAGGATCATCCCGCCCTTGGGGATCGAATGGGCGGCGAGAAAGGCGTCGTCGGCCTTCGCCAGGACGTCGACGATCGCATTGCCGACGCCGATGACGTCGAGGCTGGGTTCGGCCATGAGGTCCCCTGCTCTTGCAGCCGGCGCGATTTACGCCGCGTTGACCGCGCGCTTATAAGGATGCGCGCGGTAGGGCGCAACCGAGCCCGCCCGGCAGGACGCGAGAGAAGGATGAACGGCATGAACGCATCGGCGCGGCATGAGCGGATGACGGCGCGGCGCGCGGGCGCCTGCGCGCTCTTTCTTGCGCTCGCCGGCTGCGCGAGCGTCGCCGACGCGCCGCGCGGGAGCGAAAGCGCGGCGGCGAGGCCGAAGCCCGGTCCGGCCGCGCCGGTCTTTCTGCGCGGAGACGTTCTGGGACGCGACGCGGCCGCGCTCGACGCGCTGCTCGGCGCGCCGGCGCTCGTGCGCCGGGAAGGCGCCGGCGAGTTCCGCCGCTACGCGCTCGCCGATTGCGCGCTCATCGTCATTCTGTATCCGGATGAGTCCGGCGCGCCCGCCGCGCGCCATCTCGAAGCGGCCGCCGTGCGCGCCGGCGCGGCGAGGCCCGACCTCGACGATTGTCTGGCGCGGGGCCTTCCCGGCGGGAGGTGAGGCGGCCTCAGGCCGGCTGGGGCGGGGCGTCCGACGCCGCGCGACGCAACCGGCGTTCCGAGCGGCTCAGGAAATAGATCAGCCCGGCGGCCGGAACGCCCATCAGCGCGGTGAGCGCGAAGAACCAGGCGTAGCCCATGGCGTCGACCATGAAGCCAGAAAAGCCGCCTACGAACTTTCCGGGCAGGGCGTAGAACGAGCTGAACAGCGCATATTGCGTCGCCGTGAAGGCGGCGTTGGTCAGGCTCGACATATAGGCGATGAGAATTGTGCCCGCCATGCCGTAGGCGATGTTGTCCACGACCACGGCGATCGCGAGATAAAGGCTTTTCGCCGGCATCAGCGACAGCCAGGAGTAAAGCAGGTTCGTCGCCGACTGCGCGGCGACGCCGATCAGCAGCGCCGGCATGAAGCTGACGCGCAGGAGCAACACTCCGCCCAGAAAGACCCCCAGCATCGTCGCGATCATGCCCGCGCCGCTGCGGATGACGCCGATCTCGGTCTTGTCGTAGCCGAGATCGACATAGAGCGGGCCCGTCATGTAGCCCATCACGAAATCGGGAATGCGGAAAAGCGCGATGAAGGCGAGGATGACCACCGCCGCGCCGCCGTATCGCTTCAGGAAATCCATGAACGGTCCGATGACGGATTCCTTCAGCGCCTGCATCGGCGGCAGGCGCGGCGGGGCGACGTGCTGGCGCGCCTCGACCTTGGGCGCGAACAGCGCCGTCGCAAAACCGATCATCATCAGTCCCGCCATGGCCTGATAGGCGAAGGCCCAGTTCACTGCGTCGGCGATGATGAGCGCGCCCGCGCTGGCCACGAGAATGCCCACGCGGTAGCCGTACTGATACATCGCGGCGAGCACGCCCTGCTCCTCGTCGGTTCCGGCCTCGATGCGCCAGGCGTCGACCGCGATGTCCTGCGTCGCCGAAGCGAAGGCGATCGCGACGGCGACGACGGCCACATAGACGAGATTGGTCCCCGGGTCGGCGAAGGACATCGCCAGAAGCGTCGCCGCGACCGACAGCTGCGCGAGCGCCATCCAGGCGCGCCGGCGCCCGATCATCCGCTCAAGGATCGGCACGGGAACCCGGTCGAGAACCGGCGCCCACAGGAACTTGAAGGTGAAGGCGAAACCCGCCCAGGCGAACAGGCCGATCTCGCCGCGGCTCACGCCCTCCTCGCGCAGCCAGATCGAAAGCGTCTGGAAGATGAGATAAAAGGGAAGGCCCGCCGAAAAGCCGAAGATCAGCATCACGAGGGCGCGCGGGCGCAGATAAAGCGCGACGGCTTCGCGCAGCGAGCGCTTGGGCGGTTCTTCGGGCGCGGGCGGTTCTGTCGTCATGCGGCGACGCTAACTGGGTTTGCTTCGAAGCGATAGTTTGCGCGGCGTCGCGGCGGGATTATGACGCCGCTTCCACGGCGCGCGCGCGGCCGCGGGCCCATTTCTTCAGCATGGCGTGAAGATCGTCGGGCTCGAACGGCTTGGAGAGGAAGTCGTCCATGCCGGCCGCGAGGCATTTCTGCCGGTCGGCGGCCATGGCGTTGGCGGTGAGCGCGATGATCGGCGTATCGCATTTAGGCGGGTCGAGCCGGCGGATTCGGCGCGCGGCCTCAAGCCCGTCGACGCCGGGCATGTGCATGTCCATGAAGACGACGTCGTAGCGCTCGCGCGCCAGCGCCTCGAGCGCGTCGGTCCCGTTCGCGGCGACGTCGACCCGGTGTCCGGCGCGCCGGATGAGCGCGACCGCGAGGACGGCGTTGATCTGGTTGTCTTCCGCCAGCAGCACCCGCAGCCGCGCCGCTTCCGGCGATGCCTGCCCGGCGCCGGGCCAGGAAGCGGCCGGCGCGGCGGCGGGCCGGGCGGACGCGGCGGGGCGCGGGGCGCGCGCCAACTCGCGCAGCAGCGTCGTCCGGCGCACCGGCTTGACGAGATAACCGTCGAAGCCGGCCGCGCGCAGCCGTTCCAGCGCCGCGCGCTGATGAGCGCCGACGAGCGCGAGCGACCGGACCGCCGCGCCGGCGAGCCGCGCGCCCTGATCGCCCTCCGCATAGGCGATGTCGCATATGAGGGTCGCGCCGGGAAGATCGGCGAGCGCCGCGCGGGCCGCGTCGGCGTCTGTTTCTGTACGGATCGTTTCGACGCCGAATGCCGCGAGCTGTCGGGCGAGCGTCTCGGCCAGCGCAGACGCAGGCGCGGCGACCACCACGGGACCCGCTTCGAGGCGCGCCGGCGCCGGCGGCGCGGCGGCGGCTTGGAGTGGCGCAGCGAAGGTGAAGAGGCTGCCCTCACCCGGCGCGCTTTCGAGCGTGATGTCCCCGCCCATGGCGCGGGCGAGCTTGCGGGCGATCGCAAGGCCGAGTCCCGTTCCTTCCGATCGGCGCCCGCGCGTCGAGTCCGCCTGCGCGAACTCCTCGAAAATCGATTCCTGCGCCTCGGGCGGCACGCCCACGCCGGTGTCGCGCACCCGGAAGGCGATCGCGCGACGGCCGTCCGGGCCGTCCGCCGGACCCGCCTCGACCGTAACGGTCCCTTCGTCGGTGAACTTCACGGCGTTGCCGACGAGATTGATGAGCACCTGGCGCACCCGCGCCTCGTCGCCGAGAAGCCGGCGCGGCGTTTCAGGATCGACGAAATAGGCGAGCTCGACGCCTTTGGCCGCCGCGCGCGGGGCGAGCAGCTCGCTGACGTTCTGGACGAGCCCATAGGGGTCGAACGGCGCCTCCTCGAGGTCGAGCCGGCCCGAGTCGAGCTTCGAATAGTCGAGGATGTCGTTGATGAGCGCGAGCAGGCTGGCGCCCGATTCGCGCACCGCCTCGGCGTAGGCGCGCTGGCTGGGCGAAAGATCCGTATCGAGAAGAAGCCCCGTCATGCCGAGAATGCCGTTGAGCGGCGTGCGCATCTCGTGGCTCATAGTGGCCAGGAAACGCATCTTGTCGTCCCCGCCCGGCGGGATGCGCGTCTTGCCGCCGGCCCCGTCCTCGGGCCGGCCGACATAGAGCCGCTCGCCGGCGGGCAGCAGGATCTCCTCCCAATCGATGACGCACTCGCCGCCGGCGCGGCGCGCGGCGGTCCGGTACCGGGCCGGCGCGTCGAGCGTGGCGGCTTCGCCGCCCGGCGCGAAAGGCAGGCCGAGCCAGTCAGCGGCGGAGCGGCCGAAGAAGTCGGCGAAGCTGCGGCTGACGAAGCGGATCGCGCCGGCGCGGTCGCAAAGGGCGATCAGTTCGCTGGCGGCGCGACGCGGGAGAGAGGCTGACGACATGCGGCGGACGGTCCCCGACGATCTGTCCGCCGACTATCGCCCGCGCGCCTTGAAGATTCGGTTAGGCGCCGTGGTTAACGCGCCGCCCGCCCGCCGCCGCGAAGGCCGCCCCTTGGGCCGCGCCCGGCGGCTCGCCCGGGTCGCGCCGGCGATAGCTCACCGCCTCGGCGATGTGGCGCCGGCGCACGCCGTCGGCGCCGTCGAGATCGGCGAGCGTGCGCGCCAGGCGCAAGGTTCGGTGATAGCCGCGCGCGGAAAGCCCCAGGGTCTCGGCCGCCCGGGCGAGCAGGTTCGCCCCTTCCGCGTCGGGCGCGGCGACGCGGGCGAGCGCCGCGTCGGGCAGCGCGGCGTTCACCGCCGCCGGCAGGGCGAGCCCACGCGCCCGTTCGAGCTGAGCCTCGCGCGCGGCCGCGACCCGGGCCGCGACCGCCGCGCTCGTCTCGCCCGCGGCCGGCGCGGCGAGATCGGCCGCAGCCACAGGCTGGAGCTCCAGCGCGATGTCGATGCGGTCGAGAAGCGGGCCGGAGATGCGCGCCTGATAGACCGCCTCGCAATTGGCCCCGCGCCCGCAGGCCCGCCCGCTCGCCCGCCCGTAGCCGCAGCGGCAGGGATTCATCGCCGCGACGAGCTGGAAGCGGGCCGGATAGCGCACATGGGCGTTGGCGCGCGCGATGAGCACGTCGCCGGTTTCGAGCGGCTGGCGCAGCGCGTCGAGCACCGGCGCGGCGAACTCCGGCAGCTCGTCGAGAAAGAGAACGCCGTGATGGGCGAGCGACGCCTCGCCTGGCCGGGCCCGCGCCCCGCCGCCGATCATCGCCGCCATCGAGGCCGAATGGTGCGGCGCGCGGAAGGGCCGCGCGCGGGTGAGCCGCCCCCCTTCGAGCCGCCCGGCGAGGGACTGGATCATGGAGACTTCCAGCGTCTCCTCCGGCGTGAGCGGAGGCAGCAGGCCCGGCAGGCGCGCGGCGAGCATCGACTTGCCGGCGCCGGGCGGGCCGACCATCAGGAGATTGTGCCCGCCCGCGGCGGCGACTTCGAGCGCGCGCTTGGCCGCCTCCTGGCCTTTCACCTCGGCGAGGTCGGGCGCGGCGGGCGCGGGCGCGAGCGCGCCCGGGCGGGGCGGGGCGAGCGTCTGCGTTCCCTTGAAATGGTTGACGAGCTGAATGAGGCTCGCCGGGGCGAGAATGCGCGCCTCGCCCCCGGCCCAGGCGGCCTCCGCCCCGCAGGCTGCCGGGCAGATGAGGCCGAGGCCGCGCGCGTTCGCGGCGATCGCCGCGGGCAGCGCCCCGGCCACCGGCGCGATCGACCCGTCGAGGCCGAGCTCGCCGATCACCGCGAAGCCTTCGGCCGCGTCGCGCGGACAGGCCCCCATCTCCATCAGCAGCGCGAGCGCGATGGCGAGATCGAAATGCCCGCCTTCCTTGGGCAGGTCGGCCGGCGCGAGGTTGACCGTGACCCGCCGCGGCGGCAGGCCGAGCCCCACGGCGGCGAGCGCCGCCTGCACCCGTTCGCGCGATTCGGAGACCGCCTTGTCGGGCAGACCGACGATGGCGAAGTGGAACGACCCGCCGGACATCTGGGCCTGCACGGTCACGGGCCGGGCCTCGACCCCGTGAAAGGCGAAGGTGGAAAGCTGCGCGACCACAGGCGCCCCCTACGGCTTGGTCCCATCGATCAGTTTCGGCTGAACGGCGGGCGGGCGCCCGCCGCGAATACGCGCAACCGGAAACGCGACGCGAAGACGCAACCGCCGGGAAGCATGCCGCGCCCTTCAGAACATTTCAAGAACAAATTCTCGCCGGAGTTTAACGATGACGACGGGGCGCGCCGCTTGCAGGGCGTAGTAGTAAGACGTTGCGCGCGGCGGTTCGAACGCCGCCGCGCATGCGCCTCCTTGGGGAACGCTGTCGGGGAGACTGTCGGGGCCGATGACCGTCGTCCGCATCATCCACGCGCCGGACCGGCGCGCGCTCGCCTGTCAGGCCGCCGCCGCACTGGCGGGCGAGGGCTACGGCGTCCTGCGCGCCGAGCCGGCCGAGGCGGGCGCGCTCGCCGGCGCGGCCGCCGCCGATGTCGTTCTGTGGTCGCCGGAATTGCTGCAATGGCCGGAAGCCCTCGAAGTCGCGCGCCGCGCCTTCGAGGCGCGCCGGCTGGTGCCGGCCGCGCTCGGCGCCTTCGATCCGCCCGAGCCTTTCGCCGCGCTGCAGCCGGTCGATCTGGCGGGCTGGCGCGGCGCGGCGGACGACCCGCGCTGGCGCTTCGTGCTCGACGACATCGCCCTCGCGCGCCGGCGCGCCGCGCTCGCATCGGAGCCGGCCGAGGCGGAGACGCCGGCCCCGCCGCCGCGCGAGGAAAGCCGGCGCGCGCCGGCGCGCGACGACGCGGGCGAGGCCGCCTTCGCCTTCGCCGAGGATCCGCTCGCGGGCGCGCCGGCCGTCGAGGAGGCGCCCTTTATTCTCCCTATACGGACGATCATGGTCGGCGTCGGCGTCCTCGCTCTCGCGGCGCTCGTCGCCCTCTTCGCCGCGCCGCGCCCGCAAGCCGAAAAGACGAGGGCCGCGCCGCAATTCGCGCCGGCGCCCGTCCCTGACCCCGCGGTCCCCGTCGAGACCGCGCCCGTGCTCGCGTTCGCGCGCCCCGCGGAAGAGGCCGGCGCGCCCCTGGAGAGGCCGCCGCCGGACGTCGCGCCGCCTCCCTTGCGCGACGCCCCGCTTTCCGTCGCGGCGGACGATGGCGGGACGGATGACGGCGCAGACATTCTGCCTACTACGGATGAAATGGCGTCGCCCGACGCGTCGGCCGAAAAGGAAGATTTGCCGCCCGAAACGCCGTCCCCGGCCGAAGCGGCGGAGGAGGAGGGCGAGCGGGGCGAGGAAGGCGGGGCGAGCGAGGAAGTCGCCGAAATCCTGACGCCCCGGCTTCCCCCGACGCCAGCGGACGATTTTCTCGGCGTCGTCTTTCGCGACTGTCTCGACTGTCCGGACATGGCGGAGATCCCCGGCGGCGCCTTTCGCATGGGCGCGCCGGACAACGAGCCCGGCCGCGACGAATCCGAAGGCCCGGCGCGACTCGTCGCGCTCGCGCCCTTCGCCCTGTCGCGCCGCGAGATCACGCGGGCGCAGTGGGCGGCCTGCGTCCGGGACGGCGCCTGCCCGCCGCTCGAGGCCGAACCGCCTGCCTGGGCGGACGGGCGGGCGCGCGCGCGCCTGCCGGCCGCCGGCGTGTCATGGGAGGACGCGCGCCGTTACGCCGACTGGCTGTCGGCGAAGACTGGCCGGGCCTATCGGCTGCCCAGCGAGGCCGAGTGGGAATACGCCGCCCGCGCCGGGCGGGCCTCGCCATACGCCTTCGGCGCGGCGCCGGGCCCCGGGACGGCCAACTTCGACGGGGCGCTGCGGGCGCTGGAGGATCCGGAGGCGGTCGTGCGCGCGCCTCTGCCCGCCGGCTCTTACCCGGCGAACGCCTTCGGGCTGTTCGACATGCACGGCAATGTCTGGGAGTGGGTCGCGGACTGCTGGACCGACAGCCACGCCGGCGCGCCCGAGGACGGCCGGGCGCGCAGTTGGGACTGCGCCGCGCGCGCGCTCAAGGGCGGCAGCTATGCGTCCGCGCCGGCGGACCTGCGCGCGGCGCGGCGGCGCGGCCTCGACGCGACGGCGCGCCGCCCCGACGCCGGGTTTCGCGTGGCGCGCGATCTGCCTTAGGCAGGTTCGCCCGGGCGGACGGTTTCGCCTTCGAAACGCGCAGGAATTTTTCCCCGCGCCCTCCACAAAGCCGCGAAGCGGCCTAGCATGAAGTCCATGGACTCATCGCCCGACGCGCCCGTTTTCCAGATCTACGCCCATGCGGCCAATGCGGCCTTCGTGGACAAGATCGCGCGCGCCCTCGACCTGGCCGGCTGCCGGGTGGCGAACGGCCCGTTCGACCCCGAAGCCGTCGACGCGGTGATCGTGGTGTGGTCGGGCGCGGCGATCAATTCGCCCGCGCTCATCGCCGCGGCCGAGGCGCCGCGCGCGGCCGGCGCGCTCGCGCCCGTCTCCATCGGCCGGATCGAGCCGCCCGAGCCGTTTCAGGCGATCCCGGCGGTCAATCTCGGCGGCTGGACGGGCGATCCCGACGATCCGCGCTGGCGGCGCGCGCTCGAAGCGGCGCGCCAGGTCGCCGCCCGCCGGCGCGGGCTGGGTCCAGCGCCGGGGCAAGCAGCGCCCGTCTCCGTTCCGCATACGGATAACAGCGGCGCGCTTGGAGAAAAGCTGCGGCGCGCGCGCGCCGGCGCCGGCCGAGCAGCGCGAAAGGCGGGACGCGCCGCTGCGGCGGCCGGCGGCCTCGCCGGGCGGGCGCTTGCGCGCGGGGCCGGCCTCGCCGCGGGCGGGCTCTCCCGCGCATTCCGGGCGCTTTCCGGCGCGCGCGCCCCTATCGCGCGCGGATTCGCGGCCGCGCGCGGCCGGCTCGGCGCCCTGTCCGGGGGGACGTTCGGCCGCCTCAGGGGCGTCTCGCTCGACCCGCTGCTCCGTTTGCTGACGAGTCGGCCGGCGCTGACGGCGACGGGCCTGGCCGCCTTCGCCATCGTCGCGGCGGGGCTGCTTCTCGCGCCGAACGGCGCGCCCGATCCCGGCCGTCGCGCCGATGCGCCGCGTGCGGAACGTCCCGCGCCGGCGCCTTCAACGGCGCCCGAGGAAAGCGGCCCGCCGACGCTCGCCCATCTCCAGCCGCTCGATGCGCCGGCGGCGGACGAAGCGCCGAAGGAAGCGCCGCCTGCGGAAGGAGACGCCGACCCGGACGCTCCCGCGCCGGGAGAAACGCCCGACCGGCTCGCCGCGCTGATCGCCGACGCGACCGAGGCGGCTGCGCAGGAAGAAGCGCCCGCCGGGCCGGAAGACGCCGCGCCGGAAACGGCCGAGCCGGAGCCCCCCTCGGCCGCCGCGTCGGGCGAGGCTTTTCGCGACTGCGACGTCTGCCCCTTGATGCGCGTCGCGCCGGCGGGGTCGTTCCGCATGGGCTCGCCGCCGAACGAGCCGGCGCGCCAGGCGAGCGAGGGCCCGCAGATCGACGTCGCGATCGCCCGTCCTTTCGCCATCGGCGTTCATGAAATCACTTTCGCCCAATGGGACGCCTGCGTCGCCGACGGCGGCTGCGACCGCCATGCGCCGGGCGACGCCGGCTGGGGCCGGGGCGAGCGGCCCGTGATCAACGTCTCCTGGGACGACGCGCAGGCCTATGTCCGCTGGCTGTCGGAGAAGACGGGAAAGGCCTATCGGCTGCCCAGCGAAGCCGAATGGGAATACGCCGCCCGGGCCGGCGCGACGACGCCCTTCGCGACCGGCATGGCGATCACGCCCGATCAGGCGAACTTCAACGGCGAACATCCCTATATCGGCGAGCCCGGACTGTTCCGTAAGCAGACGGTTCCGGTCGGGCGCTTCGCGCCCAACGCCTTCGGCCTTCACGACATGCACGGCAATGTGTGGGAGTGGGTCGCCGACTGCTGGACCCACAGCCACGCCGGCGCGCCGACCGACGGGGCCGCGCGCGAGGGCGGCGACTGCGCGCGCCGCGTGCTGAAAGGCGGCGCGTGGAACACCGGCGCGTGGCGCCTGCGCGCCGGCCACCGCCTGCCCAAGCCCGCCGCCGCGCGCGAGTTCGACAACGGCTTCCGGGTGGCCAGAGACGTCGGAGAATAGCGAACAGGCCTCGCGGGCGCCGGCTATTCCCGCTTCAACCCCAGCACGTCGCGCATGTCGTAAAGCCCCGCCGGCTTGCCGACGGCCCATTTCGCCGCGGCGACCGCGCCTTTCGCGAACAGCCCGCGATCGATCGCGCTGTGGGAGAGGGCGATGACCTCCTCCCCGCCGGCGAACAGCACCTGATGCTCGCCGACGATCCCGCCGCCGCGCGCCACCGCGAAACCGATGTCGCCGGCCCGGCGCGGGCCGGTCTGGCCGTCGCGCGCCCGCACGGCCTTCGCTTCGAGATCGACGCCGCGCCCCTTCGCCGCCGCGCGCGCCAGCATGAGCGCGGTGCCGGAGGGCGCGTCGACCTTGTGCCGGTGATGGGCCTCGATGATTTCGATGTCGTACTCGTCCGAGAGCCGGCGCGCGGCCTCCTCCACGAGGGCGGCGAGCAGGTTGACGCCGAGCGACATGTTGCCCGAGCGCACGACGGGGATCTTCTCGGCGGCGGCGGCGACGTCCCGCTCCTGCGCCGCGTCAAGGCCGGTGGTGCCGAGGACGAGCGCGACGCCGGCCGCCGCGGCCGCGCCGGCGAGGGCGGCCGAAGCGGCGGGGGCGGAGAAATCGATCACGGCGTCGGCGCGCTTGAGGCCCTCCTCGGGCGAGTCCGCCACCTCAAGGCCCAGCGCGTCGAGCCCGGCGAGCCGGCCGAGATCGGCCCCGACCTGATCGCCGCCGGGCCGGTCGAAGCCGCCGGCGAGCGCGACGCCCGGCGTCTTCAGCACTTCGCGGATCACCGCCCGGCCCATGCGCCCGCCGGCGCCGGCGATGAGGATGGAGATGGTCGCCATGGCGCGCCCTTTCGCTCAAGCTGCGTGCGCCGCCCGCTTGCCGGAACGGGCCCGCCCGGTCAATCCCGACCGCCGGCGGCGACGGCCGCCTGCTTTTCCCCGGCCGCCGGCCAGACGAGCTCGTAGGTCACGAGATAGGCGTCGTGGTCGGACAGCATCCGCCCGTCCCGCGGCGCGTCGAACAGCGCCTCGACCCGGATCGGGCGAACCGCGACGTCGGCGCCGCTCGAAAAACCCTGCAGGTCCTGCGTGTCGAGCCAGGGCGCGTCGCCGTCCCAGGACATGGCGACCTCGCACCCCGAGTCCGCCCTGACGCAGTATCGGCGTACGATCTCGCCGGGAAGCGTGTCGGTCTTGTGTTCGAAGCGGTCCGTCGAATTGCGCGTGTTGAAATCGCCGGCGTAGATGAACGGCCGGTCGGGATTCAGCGCCTTTTTCAACAGCAGCGCGATCTCGTCGATCTGACGCTGATGGGCGACGAGCGCGCGCGCCTTCGATACGCCCGAGGCGCCGTTGGCGTTGAGATGGGTGTTGAGGATCTGCACCGGCGCGGGAACGCCGGGCATCTCGATTTCGAGCAGCATCGCGCCCTTGTTGGCGAGACAGTCATAGCCCGCGCAGCTATGCCGCCCGAAGGGCGTCATATGCGCGGCCGTGATCGGATAGTCGCTGAAGACGTAAAGCCCGCTCGAAAGAATCTTGCCCAGCTTCTCGCCCTTGAAGAAGCGCCGCTTGCGGACGAATTCCGGATCAGGCGGCGGCCCGTCGAGCGCGCTGCGGTCGGACGCGCGCGGGCCGCGCAGGCGGTTCGAATAAGGCGCGCCGACGGCCGCCGCGGCGGGAATGAACGCCTCCTGCAGCAGCAGCACGTCCGGCGCGCGCCCCGCCTCATGCAACGCCGCGATCTCTCCGGCGATGGCGCGCAGGGCCCTCTTGCGGCCGCTCTTGATCGGCCAGGGCAGGCCCGCGACGTTGTAGGTCATGACCGAAAGCTCGGCGCGCGCCATGCCCGTCGCGGCGTCGATCTCGACGCGCGCCGGCTTTCCCGCCGGCCCGGGCAGGGCCTGCGGCGGGGGGTGGCTCGCGCAGGCGGCGAGCGCGAGCGCGGCGGCGAGGATCGCAGCGGGCGGGCCCGTCCGGCGCAGCCGCGTCAATACGTCTGTAAGCGGATGAAATGTCAGCGCGATGGTCGGGACCGCCATAAGTGCGCCGATCATGCCCAAGCCCGGCCAGCTTGTCGAGGCGGAGAAGGCGGTCTCATCGCCCGTCGGCGATGCTTTCCCAGAAGGCCCTGGCGCGCTGGAAGAATCCCTTCGACTGCGGGCAGCACTCCTCGCCGCCGCCGCCTTCCTCGCAGAACTGCCTGAGGAGCTCCTTCTGGCGGGCGTTGAGGCCGACCGGCGTTTCGACCTTGATCTCGACATAGAGATCGCCGCGGCCCTTGTCGTGAAGGCGCGTCATGCCCTTGCCGCGCACGCGGAAGCGCTTGCCGGTCTGGACGCCTTCGGGGATCGAGATCTTGACCTTGCCGCCTTCGATGGTCGGCGCCTCGATCTCGCCGCCGAGGGCGGCGGTGGTCATCGGCACGGGAAGCTCGCAGTAAAGATCGGCGCCGTCGCGCTCGAAAAGCTCGTGGCCGCGGACCTTGACGAAGATGTAGAGATCGCCCTCGGGCCCGCCGCGCGGACCGGCTTCGCCCTCGCCGGACAGCCGGATGCGCGTGCCGTCCTCGATGCCGGCGGGCACGTCGACGACGAGCTTGCGCTCGCGGCGCACCCTGCCCTGGCCGCGGCAGTCCGTACACGGATCGGTCACCACGCGGCCTTCCCCGCCGCAGGCCGGACACGTCCGCTCGATGGTGAAGAAGCCCTGGGTCATGCGCACCCGACCCGCGCCCCGGCAGGTCTGGCAGGTCGAGGGGCCTGCGCCGGGCCGCGCGCCCGAGCCCGAGCAGGTCTCGCAGGCGACCGAGCCGGGCACGACGATTTCGGCCTTCTTGCCGGTGAAGGCTTCGCGCAGGGTGATCTCGAGCGTATATTTGAGGTCGGCGCCGCGGCCCGGCCCGCGCGCGCGGGCGCGCGGGCCCATGAACTCGCCGAAAATGTCGTCGAAGACGTCGGCGAAGGAGGCCGCGCTGAAGCCGTGCGGTCCGCCGAACCCGTGCGCGCCGTTCAGGCCGCCGTTGAAGGCGGCGCGGCCGTAGCGGTCATAGGCGGCGCGCTTTTGCGGATCCGAAAGGATCTCGTAGGCCTCGTTGATCTCCTTGAACTTCTGCTCCGCGGACGGATCGTCGCGGTTGCGGTCGGGGTGGTATTTGAGCGCGGCCTTGCGGAAGGCGGCCTTGATGGCCGCCTGGTCGGCGCCGCGGTCGACATTCAGAATGTCGTAATAGCACTGCTGCGCCATAAGCCTCCGCGCGGCCCTCAACGGGGTAAATGGCGAAGTTGCAAAATCGTGAATGGAACGCGCGCGTCAACCATTCACGACTCGCCCTTCGCGATTTCGCCCTAATCCTTCTTCTCGCCGTCGACCTCCTCGAAGTCGGCGTCGACGACGCCGTCGCCGCTTTCAGGCGAGCCCGCGCCTTCGCCCGCCTCGCCGGCCGCGCCGGCTTCGGCGTTCGCCTTGTACATGGCCTCGCCGAGCTTCATCGAGGCCTGCAGCAGCGACTGGGTCGCGGCGGAGATTTCCTCCGCGCTCGCTCCGTCCTTGCCGAGGACCACGCGGGTCGCGGCGATCGCGTCCTCGATCGCCTTGCGATCGGCCTCGGCGATCTTCTCGCCATGCTCCTTGAGCGTCTTTTCGGTCTGATGCGCGGCGGCTTCGGCGTTGTTGCGCGCCTCGGCGAGCGCCCGGCGCTTCTTGTCCGCTTCGGCGTTGGCCTCGGCCTCCTTGACCATCTTCTCGATATCTTCGTCGGAAAGCCCGCCCGAGGCCTGAATGCGGATCGACTGCTCCTTGCCGGTCGCCTTGTCCTTGGCCGAGACGTGGACGATGCCGTTGGCGTCGATGTCGAAGGTCACCTCGATCTGCGGCACGCCGCGCGGGGCGGGCGGGATGCCGACGAGATCGAACTGGCCGAGCAGCTTGTTGTCGGCCGCCATCTCGCGCTCGCCCTGGAAGACGCGGATCGTGACGGCGGACTGGTTGTCCTCGGCGGTCGAGAAGATCTGCGACTTCTTCGTCGGGATCGTGGTGTTGCGCTCGATGAGGCGGGTGAAGACGCCGCCCAGGGTCTCGATGCCGAGCGACAGGGGCGTCACGTCGAGCAGGAGCACGTCCTTGACGTCGCCCTGCAGCACGCCGGCCTGGATCGCCGCGCCGAGCGCGACCACCTCGTCCGGGTTGACGCCCTTGTGCGGATCCTTGCCGAAGAACTGCTTCACCGTCTCCTGCACCTTCGGCATGCGGGTCATGCCGCCGACGAGAATGACCTCGTCGATGTCGCCGGGCGCGAGGCCCGCGTCCTTGAGCGCGGCCTTGCACGGATCGACGGTGCGTTTGACCAGATCCTCGACGAGGCTTTCGAGCTTGGCGCGCGACAGCTTGATGTTGAGATGCTTCGGCCCGGTCTGGTCGGCGGTGATGAAGGGCAGGTTGACCTCGTAATGGGTGGTCGAGGACAGCTCCTTCTTGGCCTTCTCGGCCTCCTCCTTGAGGCGCTGGAGCGCGAGCTTGTCCTTGCGCAGGTCGATGCCCTGGTCTTTCTTGAACTCCTCGGCGAGGTAATCGACGATCCTGAGGTCGAAGTCCTCGCCGCCGAGGAAGGTGTCGCCGTTCGTCGCCAGCACTTCGAACACGCCGTCGCCGATTTCGAGGATCGAGATGTCGAAGGTGCCGCCGCCGAGGTCGTAGACGGCGATCTTCTTGCCCTCCTTCTTCTCGAAGCCGTAGGCGAGGGCCGCCGCGGTCGGCTCGTTGATGATGCGCAGCACCTCAAGGCCGGCGATCTTGCCGGCGTCCTTGGTGGCCTGGCGCTGGGAGTCGTTGAAATAGGCGGGCACGGTGATGACGGCCTGGGTGACCGGCTCGCCGAGATAGGCCTCGGCGGTCTCCTTCATCTTCTGAAGGACGAAGGCGGAGATTTGCGAGGGGGCGTATTTCTCGCCCCGGGATTCGACCCAGGCGTCGCCGTTGTCGGCCTTGACGATCTTGTAGGGCACCATGCCGATGTCCTTCTGGACGATCGGATCGTCGAAGCGCCGGCCGATCAGGCGCTTGATGGCGAAGAAGGTGTTTTCGGGATTGGTGACCGCCTGGCGCTTGGCCGGCTGGCCGATCAGCCGCTCGCCGTCCTCGGTGAAGGCGACGACGGACGGCGTGGTGCGCGATCCTTCCGCGTTCTCGATGACCTTGGGCTCTTTGCCCTCCATGACCGCGACGCACGAGTTCGTCGTGCCGAGGTCGATGCCGATGACTTTGCCCATGCCTTGTTCTCCTCGCGAGCGAGCCGCCCGCTTGCTCCGAACCTTGGCGCGCAGGTCCGCCGCCTGGAAGAGGCGCGCGAACGTCCGCAAGCGTCCGGAAGGGACGGCCCCTGATCCTTGCTATAAAGCGCCGCCGCCCGTTTTCCGCCCGTCAGCGACGCCGTTCGCAAGGGCATATAGGCAGGCCGTTTCGGCCCCGCAACCCGCCGGAGGCGGGGACGGAGCATTTATACGGGCCTGATCGCGCAGCGCCGGCCCGGCCGGACGGATCGCCGCGCGGCGCGGCGGCCCGAGGGGGCGCGCGACAACCCTTCCGTTACGATTTTCGCCCAGCGTGCGTGCGACAGCAGGGGAGCCAGACATGGACGCGCCGCTTGAACGACTGAAAGAGGCCGCCGACCGGCTGAGCGCCGTAAGAGAGCACGAAAAGATCGCCGCCTGGGACGGCCGGCTCGGCCGGATGATCGCCGCCGCGAAAGCCGTCGGCTGGTGTTTCGTCGCCGCGCTGGGCGGGGCCGCCGCCTGGGCCGTATACGGCGCCGCGAGCGGCTGGATCGCCGCCGCGGCCGCGGCCGTCGGCGCGGCGATCATCGCTTACGCGCTGCTGCGCGCCTGGCGCGCGCTCGCCGCGCCGGCCCGCGCCAGCGATTTGCTGATCGAAGAACTTCAGACCCGCGCAAGCCGGCTCGGCGGCGTCCTCAGCGCGGCGCGGCTCCTGCGCGGCGGGCGGGGAAGGGCCGATCGCTGACGGCGCGGCCTCTCAAATATCTGTAGACGGATGAAAACGCCGGGCCGGCCGTCATCCCCGGCCGGCCCCGTTCGCCGCGTATTTCCGCCAGTTCGGCGGTCTGCGGAAGCCTCCCGTTAACCACGCCCGTCGGTTCTTCCTTAACCGGAATGCGCCAGCCTGTCGCGCGAGGAAGGACCCGATCCATGCGCGCAGAAATCGCGGCCGCAGTCGCCGTCGTGCTTCTTTCCATCGGCGCCGTGCGCCAGTTCGAAGACGCCGCGCCCGGCGCGGCCGAGACGAACGCGAATCCGCCGCGGCTCGCGGCGGCCGCGCCGGGACGCCTTTCCGACGTCTATGCCGGCTTCGTCGACGAGGTGCGCGTGCCGGCCGCGCGCGACCAGCAGTTCTACGTGACCGCCGCGGTCAACAACGCGCCGGCGCCGTTTCTGGTGGATACGGGCGCGGGCTTCGTGGCCCTGCGCGAATCCGACGCCCGCGCCGCAGGCATCCATACGGCGTGGACGGACTTTTCCCATCCGGTGCGCACCGCGAACGGCGAGACCAGGGCCGCGCTCGTCTATGTCGACGCGATCGAGATCGGCCCCCTGCGGGTGGAGAACGTCAAGGCTTTCGTGCTGGCCGACGATCAGCTGGGGATCAACCTGCTCGGCATGAGCTTCCTGTCGCGGCTCGACAGCGTCGAAGCCCGCGGCGGCGAGCTCGTCCTGCGCGGGTGAGCGGGCAGGGATTGGGGATTTGGGATTAGAGACGTGCGTCGTCCCGGATGCGGCGCAGCGCGCGGCGCGGCGCTGCTGGTCCGGGACCGCTGTCCGCAAACGCCGCGCCTGCCGCGCACGATCCCGGGTCTGCATCGCATCATCGAAGATGCCGCAATGCGCCCGGGATGACGGGCCCTTCTTCCTAATCCCTAATCCCCAATCCCTGCCCCCTCGCCGCCCCTTTTGCCCTTCGCCGCGCCTTGCTTTACCGTCCCGGCCAAACTTCGGGACAGAAAAGCAACTTCGGGTGATCCTCATGCGTCTATTCGCTCTCCGCCGCGCCGTCGGGGCGCTTGCGACCGTCTCCGCGCTCGCGCTCGCCGCGGCTTGCGGCGGCCAGAACGAAACCCCCGCCCCCGGCGGGTCCCTCGCCGACGGGGCCGAAGCGCCCCGCGCCTACGGGCCGAAGGAGGCGCCGGCCGGGCCGGCCACGGTCGAGGACGCGCGCGCCTTCATCGACCGGGTGGAGAAGACCTACGCCGAGCTTAACGAGGCGGCCGCGCGCACCTATTGGGTGCAGGCGACCTACATCAATTACGACACCAACTGGCTGGCCACCCAGATGAGCGAAAAGCTCACCCAGGTCGCAGTCGATTTCGCCAACGAAACGAAACGCTTCGACGGCCTGGACCTGCCCGCCGACCTCAAGCGCAAGATGGACATGGTGCGCGCCGGGATCACCCTGCCGGCGCCGACCGCGGAAGGCGCGGCCGGCGAGCTCGCCGAGATCACGACGCGGCTCAGCGCGGTCTATTCGACCGGCAAGATCGAGTTCGAAGGCGAGACCGTGCCCCAGGACGAAACCGAAGTCCTGATGCGGACCCTGCGCGACCCGGCCAAGCTCGCCGAGGTCTGGACGAAATGGCGCGAGGTCGCCAAGGCCATGAAGGCGGATTACGTGCGCCTCGTCGAGATCGCCAATGAAGGCGCGCGCGAGCTTGGTTTCTCCGACGTCGGCGAGATGTGGCGCTCGGGCTACGACATGGAGCCGGACGCCTTCGCCGAGGAGGTCGACCGGCTATGGGGCCAGGTGAAGCCCCTTTACGACGAGCTGCACTGTCATGTGCGCGCCAAGCTCAACGAGCGCTACGGCGACGCGGTCGTCCCCCTCGACCAGCCGATCCGCGCCGACCTGCTCGGCAATATGTGGGCGCAGTCCTGGGCGCCGCTCGCCGACATCGTCGCGCCGGAAGGCGCCGGCGAGCCGATCGACCTCGACGCGCTTCTCGTCGAGAAGGGCTACACGCCGGAGAAAATGACGCGCACGGCCGAAGCCTTCTTCGCCTCCCTCGGCTTCGAGCCGCTGCCCGAGACCTTCTGGGAACGATCGCAGATCGTCAAGCCGGAAGGGCGCGAGGTCGTGTGCCACGCCTCGGCCTGGAATCTCGACGACAAGGACGATCTGCGCATCAAGATGTGCACCAAGGTCAACGCCGAGGATTTCCGCACGCTGCATCACGAACTCGGCCACAATTTCTACCAGCGCGCCTACAAGGAGCAGTCGACGCTCCACCGCGCCGGCGCCCATGACGGCTTCCACGAAGCGATCGGCGACATGATCGCGCTGTCGATCACGCCGGAATATCTCAAGCAGATCGGGCTCATCGAGGAGGTCCCGGACGCCGACGCAGATCTCGGACTCCTGATGAGCCGCGCGCTCGACAAGATCGCCTTCCTGCCCTTCGGCCTCGTCGTCGACAAGTGGCGGTGGCAGGCTTTTTCCGGCGCGCTTTCGCCCGATCAGTACAATGACGGGTGGTGGGCGCTCAGGACCCAGTATCAGGGAATCCGCCCGCCGGCCGAACGCGGCGCGGACGCGTTCGATCCGGGCTCGAAGTATCACGTGCCGAACAACGTGCCCTATATGCGCTATTTCCTCGCGCATATCCTGCAGTTCCAGTTCTACAAGGCGGCCTGCGACCAGATCGGCTGGGAAGGCCCGCTGCACCGGTGCTCCTTCTACGGATCGAAAGAGGTCGGCGAGAAGTTCAAGGCCATGCTGGAGATGGGCGCCTCCCGGCCCTGGCCCGAAGCGCTCGAGGCCTTTACCGGCTCGCGCCAAATGGACGGCTCGGCGGTGGTCGAATATTTCGCCCCGCTGATGGACTGGCTGAAAGAACAGAACGCCGACCGCCAGTGCGGCTGGTAGCGCCAAGGGTGAGGGATTGGGGATTAGGGATTAGGAAGAGGGCCTGTCGTCCCGGACGCATTGCAGCATCATCGATGATGCGATGCAGACCCGGGATCGCGCGCGGCAGGCGCCGAGTCCCGCCGCATCCGGGACGACGAAGGCCTTTAATCTCCAATTTCTGCGCCCCGCCCTGCTGACAAAAACTGTCACCTTTTCCGGTTAGGCTCGCCCTGTCGTCCCGGCCGGCGCGCGGATCCCGCCCGCTTTCGCCCGCCGCCATGGAGCCGAAGGCCCGTCGCGGCCGGGACGACGCCCGCCCGCCGGCGCCGATTCCAGCCGCCCAGTCGATTCGCCTACGGATGAATTGACGCAACCGCCACGCCCGGCCCCTCGATCAGACCCTTGAGCAACGCCTTTTCCCGCACCTGATTCATTTGCATCTCGCGCCCCGGTCCTCTTTAATGTCGCCCCCGGCAGCGCAGGGGCCGAAAGAGGCCCCCCGGAAAGACAATCATGCCGCTCCTTTCCCGACCTTCGCCGCTTCCCCCGCCTGACGATCGCGCCGCCTGGCGCGCGCGCTACGAGCGGGTCCGCGCCGACGCCATGACGCTCGCCGCGCCGCTGTCGGCGGAGGACCAGCAGGTCCAGTCGATGCCCGACGTCAGCCCGACGAAATGGCATCTCGCCCATACGACATGGTTTTTCGAAACCTTCATCCTCCAGCCGTCGGCCGCCGGCTACGCGCCCTTCGATCCCGACTACGGCTATCTGTTCAATTCCTATTACGAGGCGGTCGGCGCGCGCCATCCGCGCCCGGAGCGCGGGCTGCTGACCCGGCCCGCCCTGGCCGACATCCATCGCTATCGCGCGCATGTGGACGGCGCGATGGCGCGCTTCATCGAGACCGCGCCGGCTGCGACGTGGGCCGAAGCCGCGCCGCTGGTCGAGCTCGGCCTCCATCACGAAGAGCAGCATCAGGAGCTGATCCTGATGGACATAAAGCACGTCTTCTCGATGAACCCCCTGAAGCCCGCTTACCGGCCCTACGCGCCGCACGAGGCGCGCAGCGCCGCTCCCATGGGCTGGGAATCGTTCGAGGGCGGACTGTACGAAATCGGCCATGACGGAGACGGCTTCGCCTTCGACAACGAAAGCCCGCGTCACAAGGCCTGGCTCGAACCCTTCCGGCTCGCCGATCGTCTCGTGACGAATGCGGAATATTGCGCCTTCATCGAGGACGGCGGCTATGAGCGGCCCGAATTGTGGCTGTCGGACGGCTGGGCGGCCGTTTGCGCCGAGGGCTGGACCGCGCCGCTTTACTGGCGGCGCGACGACGACGGGGGCTGGCGCGTCTTCACCCTCGCCGGCGAGCAGCCCATGAACTCGGTCGAGCCGGTCTGTCATGTCAGCTATTACGAGGCCGACGCCTTCGCGCGCTGGGCGGGCCGGCGCCTGCCGCGCGAGGCCGAATGGGAGGCGGCGGCCGCGCGCCTGCCGGACGGGGCCGCCGCGCAAGGCAATTTCCGCGAGGCCGGCGCGTTTCATCCCCTGCCGGCGAAGCCGGACGCGGGCCTGCGGCAGATGTTCGGCGACGTCTGGGAGTGGACGCAGTCTCCGTATACGCCCTATCCTGGCTTCAGGCCCGCCGCCGGCGCGGTCGGGGAGTATAACGGCAAGTTCATGTCCGGCCAGATGGTGCTGCGCGGCGGGGCGGCGGTCACCCCCGCGGCCCACATCCGCGCGACCTATCGCAACTTCTTCCCGCCTGGCGCGCGCTGGGCTTTCTCCGGCATAAGGCTCGCCGACGATGCTTAAACCCGCTCCCCGCCCCGCCGCGACGCCCGCCGTAGAGTTCATCGACCTCGCCGCGCGCGACGAGAGCTTCGAGGAAGCCTTCCTCGCCGGCATGAGCCGGCGCGACAAGGCCGTGCCCTGCCGCTTTCTGTATGACGCGCGCGGCTCGGCCCTGTTCGACGAGATCTGCACGCTGCCGGAATATTACCCGACCCGCACGGAGACGCGGCTCCTGAAGGCGCGCGCCGGCGAAATCGCCGCGGCGGCCGGCCCGCACGCAGCGCTCGTCGAGCTCGGCTCCGGCTCGAGCGTCAAGACGCGCATTCTGCTCGACCGGCTCGACCGGCCGGGCGCCTATATGCCGGTGGACGTCAGCCGGCAGCATCTGCGCGCGGCCGCGGCGCGCATCGCCGCGGACTATCCCGGCCTTCGCGTCGTCGCGCTGTGCGCCGACTACGCCGCGCCGTTCGATCTTCCCCATACGGAGGGCCGGCGGATCGGCTTCTTTCCCGGCTCGACCATCGGCAATCTCTCGCGGGCCGAAGCGAAGGCCCTGCTCGGCGCCTGGCGCGTCCGACTCGGCCCCGGCGGGCTGATGCTGGTCGGCGTCGACCTGAAGAAGAACCCAGCCATGCTCGAAGCGGCCTATGACGACGCGGCCGGCGTGACGGAGGCCTTCATCAAGAACATCCTCGCGCGCGCCAACGCCGAGCTCCGCGGCGATTTCGATCTCGCCCGCTTCGACTACGAGGCGCGCTGGAATCCCGAAGCGGGCCGCGTGGAGATGCATCTCGTCGCCCGCGGCGCGCAGCGCGCCCGCGCGGGCGGGCGCGTCTTCTCCTTCGCCGACGGCGAGCGCATCCATGTGGAGAACTCCCACAAATACGGCCTCGAGGAATTCGCCGCCCTCGCCCGCGCCGCCGGCTTTTCCTCGAAAGCGCGCTATACGGACGAGGGCCGGCTATTCAGCCTGCATCTGCTCGAAGCGTAGGCTCGAGTTTCTCACGCCTGCCCGAAGCGGGTGAAAAGATCGGCGAGGACGATCTCGACCTCGCCGCGGGTCGCATCGAAGCTCTTGTCGGTGAGGATCACATAGTCCGCGCGCCGCCTTTTCTCCGCGTCCGGTGTCTGGCGGGCGAGAATGGCGTCGAGTTTCCGCGCCGTCATGCCGGAACGGCCGAGCACCCGCGCGCGCTGCATTTCCGCCGGCGCGGAGACGACGACCACCGCGTCGTAATCGCCTTCCTGGCCGGTCTCGAACAGAAGCGGCACGTCGAGAACCGCGATCTTCGCCCCCTGCGCGCGGGCGCGTTCGAGGAAAGCCGCGCGGTCGGCGGCGACGAGCGGATGAACGATCGCTTCGAGGCGGGCGAGCTTTTCCGCGTCGTCCATCACGATCTTCGACAGGCGCATGCGGTCGATCGCGCCGCCCGCGACCGCTTCGGGAAAGGCCGTTCCGACCGGCCCGACGGCCGCGCCGCCTTCGGCGTAAAGCCTGTGCACGGCCTCGTCCGCGCTCCAGGTCGCCGCGCCGAGCGCGCGAAACATGCCGAGCACGGTCGATTTGCCCATGCCGATGGAGCCGGTGAGGCCGACGACGATCATGGCCGTCGCCTCCGCGCGATCGCCGCTTCCAGCGCGGCGCGCAGGGCGCCGTCGACCTTCGCCTCCCTTCCCAGCCAGGCGCGATAGCCGAAAGCGGCCTGGTGCATCAACATGGAAAGCCCGTCCGCGGCGGCGAGACCGCGCGCGCGGGCGCGCCTTAAAAGGTCGGTCTCAAGCGGCGCATAGACGAGATCGGCGACGACCGCGTCGTCGGGCAGCGCGTCGAGCGCGATGTCGAGCGGCGGCGCGCCGGCCATACCGAGGCTGGTCGCGTTGACGAGGGCCTTCGCGCCGGAAAGGACCTTCGCGCGTTCCGACCACGGAACGGCCTCGCCCGCCGCGGCGAGGCTTGCGACCTGCGCGGCCTTCTGCGGACTGCGGTTCGCTACGAGGATGGGGCCATAGCCCGCTTCGGCGAGAGCGAGCACGACGGCGCGCGCGGCTCCGCCGGCGCCGAGTACGACGGCCTTGCCGCCCGGCGCCGTTTCGCCCAACGCCTCGCGCAAGGCCTGCGCGAAGCCGGGAATGTCGGAATTGTCGGCCTCGGCGCCGTCAGGGCCGAAAGTGAGCATGTTCGCCGCGCCGGCGGCCGCAGCCCGCCGGCTCGCCCGCACGGCATAGGCGAGCGCATCCTCCTTATGCGGAAGGGTGACGTTGCAGCCTGCGAAGCCGAGCCCGGCGAGCGCGTCGCAGGCGCGCGCGAACGCTTCATAGGACGGCTCGACCGCCAGCGGCACATAATAGGCGTTGACGCCCTCCCGCTCCGCCCAGAAGCGGTGGATCGCGGGCGAGAGCGAATGGCCGATCGGCCAGCCGATGACGGCGGCGAGACGCGGGCGATCAGCCGGGTCGGACATCACGGTCTCTCCGCTTCAGAAATCGAGGGCGCCGGCCCGGCGCAGAAAGCCCAGCAGCGGCAAGAGCGACAGCCCGAGCACGGCGAAGTAATCGCCCTCGATGCGATCGAACAGCCGCGCGCCGAGGCTCTCGACCTGATAGGCGCCGACGCTCGCCAGAATACCGGGGCCCGCCGCTTCGAGATAGCGGTCGATCTCGCCGTCCGTCAGCGCGCGCATGGAAAGCCGCGGCCGATCGAGATGGCGGAAAACGATCGCCCCGTCTTCGGCGACCGCGACGGCGTTGATGAGCGTATGGGTCCTGCCGCGCCATTCTTTCAGGCGCGCGCGCGCTTCGGCGAGCGAAGCCGGCTTGTCGTAGGGGCGCCCTTCGAATTCGAGGATCTGGTCGGCGCCGACGACGAGCGCCCTCGCCGGCGCGCGGACCGCCCGCGCCTTGGCTTCGGCGAGCCGCATCGCCAGCGTTTCGATGTCGAGCCCTTCGGCGATGCCGGCGCGCTTGATCGCGGCTTCGTCCGTCTCGGGCCGGACGATCTCGAAGGCGAGGCCCGCGTCTTTCAGAATGCGGGCGCGGATGGCGCTGCCGGAGGCGAGAACGATGGGGCGCGGCATGAAAGGCTTTCTCAGGATTCGTTCCGCCGCGCGGAGAGCTTCGTCAGGATCGCCGCCGCGGTCTCCTCGACCGAGCGGCGGGTGACGTCGATCACCGGCCAGCGGTGCTTCGCAAACAGCCGCTTGGCGGCGAGGACCTCGGCCCGGATGGCCTCGAGATCGCAATAGTCGGGCGCGCGGTCGGTCGCGTTCATCGCCCCGAGCCGGCTTGCGCGGATCTGGGCCAGCCGCTCCGGCGAGGCGACGAGGCCGACGATCAGCGGCCGGCGCAGGGAGAACAGCGCCGCCGGCGGTTCGACCCCCGGCGCGAGCGGCACGTTCGCGACCTTCACCCCGCGATTGGCCAGATACATGGCCGTCGGCGTCTTCGAGGTCCGGCTTACCCCGACCAGCACCACGTCGGCGAGCTCGAGATCCCACGCGACCTGCCCGTCGTCGTGGCCGAGCGTGTAGTCGAGCGCGGCGATGCGGCGGAAATAAGCCTCGTTCATTTCGTGCTGGGCGCCCGTGCGCATCGCCTGTTCGAGGCCGAGATAGTCAGCCATCGCTTCGAGAAGCGGATCGAGCACCGGCACGGCGGGCGCGGCGAGCTCCGAACAGCGCGCTTCGAGAATGCGCCGCAGCTCGGGATCGACGATGGTGTAGAGAACGAGGCCCGGCGCGGCTTCGATGCCGGCGAGCGCGCGCTCCAATTGCGCCTTCGAGCGGATAAGCGCGTACATGTGCTCGAGGGGCTTGGCCGGCGCGAACTGCGCCATCACCGCCTTGAGCACGGTCGAGAGCGTCTCGCCGGTCGAATCCGATACGAGATGGACGTGAAACCACGTCGCCAGCGGCGCGCATGGGGAGCGCTCCTGCGACCGCGCCGCCAGATTCTGTTCTTTCACCGCCATGCCTGCCCGCGGGCCTGTCGACATCCTGTTGAAAACGCCCGCAAAAGCGGGCGGGCCGCCCGCGCGCCTTGAAAACCGGCCCGCGGCGCCCGTGCGGCGCCCAGCAGACCGGGAAAACAACCTCTGCGCAAGCCGGTCCGACCGTTTTTCCCGCTCCTGTGCAAACCGGCCGGATCGAGGAAAACGGGGGGAAAATTATTCCTGAAGAATCCGTCGCATGGAACGGATTTCCACGTCATGCTTGAAACGTCCGTCCGTAGGCTTGCTCCGGGGAAAATCAGCAGGAGTATGACGGGAAAAATCCGGCGCGGGCCCTTTTCCGCAATATCCAGCCCTACCTTTGGATTCATACTTTTTTAAGAAAGATTAAGAGAAGGTTAACGGGATGACCGATCAAGGGCCGAGACCCGAGCCGCTGCTCGTTCGCGTGCTGAAGGGCGAGCGGACGGCCATACCTCCGGTCTGGTTCATGCGCCAGGCGGGACGCTATCTGCCGGAATATCGCGCGCTGCGGGAGGAGGCGGGCTCCTTTCTCGATCTGTGCCGTGATCCGACGCGGGCCTGCGAGGTCACGCTTCAGCCGGTGCGGCGCTTCGATCTCGACGCGGCGATTCTGTTCGCGGACATCCTGCTGATCCCCCATGCGCTGGGGCAGGATCTTTCCTTCGTCGAGGGCGAAGGCCCCCGGCTCGCCCCGGCGATGACCCCGGCGATGCTTGATGCGTTCCGAGAACGAAACGTTCTCGAATCGCTGGCGCCGGTGTTCGAGACCGTGCGCCGCGCGCGCGCCGCGCTGGCGCCGGAGAAGGCGCTCATCGGCTTCGCCGGCGCGCCCTGGACGGTGGCGACCTACATGCTCGCCGGCGGGCCGTCGCGCGATCCTTCCGCCCTGCGCGCGCGCTGGTATGGCGAACGGGCCTTCGTCGAGGGGCTGATCGATCTCCTCGTCGCGCGCACGGCGGATTATCTGATCGCCCAGATCGACGCCGGCGCGGACGCGGTGCAGCTTTTCGACAGCTGGGCCGGGGGCCTGCCGGAGCCGGCGGCGCGCGCCCTGTCGGTCGAGCCGATGCGGGCGATCGCGGCGAAGGTGAAAGCTGCGCGCCCGGGCGTTCCGGTGATCTTCTTTCCCAAGGGAGCCGGGGCGCTCCTGGAGGCCTACGCCGCGCTTGAGGAATGCGACGCCGTTGGCCTCGATACGGCGACGCCGCCGGACTGGGCGCTGCGTAACCTCGCCGGTTGCGCGGTCCTCCAGGGCGGGCTCGATCCGCTGGCGGTCGTCGCCGGCGGCGCGGCGATGCGCGCGGCGGCGCGGCGGCTTCTGCGCGCCTTCGCCGGCGTTCCCTACGTCTTCAACACCGGCCACGGGCTCGTTCCGGAAACGCCGCCCGCGCATGTGGCCGCGCTCGTGGACTATCTGCGCTCGGGAGACTGGAAGGATGCGTGAGGCGCTTCTGGCGGCCTATCCGTGGATCAAGGCGGCCCACGTCACTTTCGTCATCGCCTGGATGGCGGGCATGATGTATCTGCCCCGGCTGTTCGTCTACCATCACGAGGCCGAACGAGGCGGGGAGGCCGAGCGGCATTTCGTCGTGATGGAGCGCCGTCTGCTCAAGGGGATCGTCAATCCGTCGATGATCCTTGTCTGGGTTCTGGCAGGGGTCATGCTCTACGCCAATCCGGCGCTTCTGTCGCAGGGCTGGTTTCAGGTGAAGCTCGCCGCGGTGCTGGCGATCTCGGCGATCCACGGGCTTTACGCCAATGCGCAGAAGAAATTCGCCCGCGGCGAGCGGCCCCGCACGGCGCGTTTCTGGCGAGCGATGAACGAGGTCCCGTTCCTGCTGCTCATCCTGGCCGTAATCATGGTGATCGTGCGGCCGTTTTGACAACGAAACGGGCTATCCAGGCGGCCGTGCAGCGCGTTTATTCCGTCATCCCGGATCGGCAGCGCCGTCATCCCGGGCGCGTGGTTCTTCGTCATCCCGGGTGCGGCGCGGCATGAAATGACGCGCCGCAGATCCGGGATCGGGTTCGGCTGGACTCGGCGCAGGTCGAAAGCGGTCCCGGGTCTGCATTGCATCGCTGCGCGCTGCACTGCGCCCGGGACGACGCATGTTTCTAATCCCTGACCCCTGACCCTTCATCGTCCCGATTGACGCCGGGCCGACTTCGCCTATATCAGGAGAAAACCCGCCTTTCCTTGAGAGCGCCGCTCCGCGAGACGCGCGCCGCACCCGTTCCAAAAACACAGCGACCGCCGTCTGCGCGAGCACGCGGCGCATATTCCGAGGCGCATCATGTCTGTCACCGCCGAAGTCTCCCTGCCGTCGAAAATGGCCCTCGACGACCTCAAGGCGAAGTCGCCGACCGAGCTGCTCGCCTTCGCCGAGGATCTCGAGGTCGAGAACGCCTCGACCCTGCGCAAGCAGGACATGCTCTTCGCCATCCTCAAGGAGCTCGCCGAGCGCGGGGTGGAGATCACCGGCGGCGGCGTGATGGAAGTGCTGCCCGACGGCTTCGGCTTCCTGCGCTCGCCCGACGCCAACTATCTGCCCGGCCCGGACGACATCTACGTCTCGCCCTCGCAGATCCGCCGCTTCGCGCTGCGGACCGGCGACACCGTCATGGGCGAGATCAGAAGCCCGCGCGACGGCGAGCGCTATTTCGCGCTGCTCAAGGTCTCGACCATCAATTTCGAGGACCCGGAAAAGGCGCGCCACAAGGTTCACTTCGACAACCTGACGCCGCTCTATCCGGACGAGCGGCTGAAGATGGAGGTGGTCGAGGACGTCGGCAAGAAGAAGGACCTGACCGCCCGCGTCATCGATCTCGTCGCGCCCATCGGCAAGGGCCAGCGGGCGCTCATCGTCGCCCCGCCGCGCACCGGCAAGACCGTCATCCTGCAGAACATCGCCCACTCGATCGCGGCGAACCATCCCGAGTGCTATCTCATCGTGCTCCTTATCGACGAGCGCCCGGAGGAAGTGACCGACATGCAGCGCTCGGTGAAAGGCGAGGTCGTCTCCTCGACCTTCGACGAGCCGGCCGCGCGCCATGTCGCCGTCGCGGAGATGGTGATCGAAAAGGCCAAGCGCCTCGTCGAGCACGGGCGCGACGTGGTCATCCTGCTCGACTCGATCACCCGCCTGGGGCGCGCCTACAACACGGTGGTGCCGTCGTCGGGCAAGGTCCTGACCGGCGGCGTCGACGCCAACGCGCTGCAGCGCCCGAAGCGCTTCTTCGGCGCGGCGCGCAACATCGAGGAGGGCGGCTCGCTGACCATCATCGCCACGGCGCTCATCGACACCGGCTCGAAAATGGACGAGGTCATCTTCGAGGAGTTCAAGGGCACCGGCAACTCGGAGATCGTCCTTGACCGGAAGGTCGCCGACAAGCGGGTCTTCCCGGCGATGGACATTCTCAAGTCCGGCACCCGCAAGGACGAGCTCATCACGCCGAAGGACCAGCTCCAGAAGGTCTACGTCCTGCGCCGCATCCTCGCGCCCATGGGCACGTCGGACGCCATCGAGTTCCTGCTCGACAAGCTCCGGCAGACCAAGACCAACGCCGACTTCTTCGAGTCGATGAATACGTAGTTTCAGGAAGCGCCCCGATCGACCCGATCGCGGCCTCGACGCAGACCGCTTCCCGCCCGTTCCGGCGAGACCGACCCGTCGAGCAAACTATCGGCTGCGCCCCGACGCAAGTCGGGGCGGTTGGCGTTTGGGCGACTCAATGCCAAAGCGATGCAATCAAGCGTGTCGCGAAGCATGGCGAGTTTGGCGAACGGCGCTTCGCTCAAACCCCCTACGCCGCGAGCGGCGGGATTTTATCCGCCCACGGACGGGCTTCCTCCAGCGCGTAGGCGAGCCGGAGCAGGAGCGCGTCCGCCCCGGGGCGGGCCGACAGCTGCACGCCGACGGGCAGGCCGTCTTCGGTCCAGGCGAAGGGAACCGACATCGCCGGCGTTCCGGCCACGTTGTGGATGGGCGTGTAGGCGGCGTAGCGCCCGAGCCGCTCGACCAGCGCGTCGAAGGGAACGTCGCCGGCGACTTCCCCGAGCCGGACCGGCGGCGCGCCCAGAACCGGGGTCAGCCAGGCGTCGTAATCCTCGAGCCAGCGGACCGTCTGCGCCGCGAAGCGATCGAGAAGGCCGACCGCCTCGGCGAGGCCGGTCTCGCCGAGCGCGTCGAACGCGGCGGCCAGGCCCAAGGTGAAGGGCTCGAGAACGCCGGTCCGTTCCGGCGGGGCGCCGGCAAGCTGCGCCGCAAGCTGACGGATCTGCGCCGCGCCATGGGCCCAGACCGCGTTGAAGGCGTCGGCCCCGCCGGGAAACTCGTAAGGCGTCGTCTCGACCGGGACGATCTCGTGGCCCATGGATTCGAGCAGCCGCGCGGCCTCTTCGACCGCCGCGGCGACGGCGGGATCGGGCCGGCGGCCGGCGCCGTCTTTGAGGCTGACGGCGATCTTCAGGGGCGCGAGCGCCGCCGGCGCGACGAAGCCGACGGGCGCGTGCGGGCCGTCCTCGCGCTCGGTCAGGGCGAGCAGGAACGCGCTGTCGCGCACGCTCAGACTCACTGCGTGCTTGACCGCGAGATCGAAGGCGCGCCCGCCCGTTCCCTGATCGGGAAAGCGCCCGCGGCTGGGTTTGAGGCCGAAAACGCCGCAGCAGGCGGCCGGAATGCGGATCGAACCGCCGCCGTCGCTCGCCTGCGCGACGGGCAGAATGCGCGCGGCGACCAGCGCGGCCGCTCCGCCGCTCGATCCGCCTGCGGAATGTCCGAGCGCCCACGGATTGGCGGTCGGGCGGTAGGCCAGCGGCTCCGTCGTCGGCAGGAGGCCGAACTCCGGCGTCTGGCTCTTGCCGAGGGTGACGAGCCCCGCCGCGTCGAGCCGGGCGGTGTAGGCGGTCATGGTCTGGCCGATGGCGTCGCGGAAAAGCGCCGAGCCGCGCCGGAAGGGCAGGCCGGGATACTCGTTGAGGTCCTTCATGGCGAAGGGAACGCCGTAAAGCGGCGCCGCCGGATCGGCCCCGTCGAGCCGGTCGAGCGCGGCTTCGACGTCGAGGGCGGCGAAGGCGCCGAGGCGGTCTTCGAGCCGGGCGATGCGCGCGGCCGCGGCCTCGACGGCCTCGCGCGCCGTCAGATGACCCTCGCGGATATGCCTTGCAAGCGCCGTCGCATCGAGCCGCGCAAGATCGTCCGGCCCCGACGGGGCGCCGCGCGAAGCCTCGCGTCCGCAGCCCGCCGCGGCGAGCGCGGCCGCCATCGCCGCCCCGGCCTTGAGCGCCGCGCGCCGGGTGAGTCCCGCTGCCGCGCGCCCGCGCGGGCGCTCCATGTCGTCCGCCATCATCCTCCCCTGTCTTCGTCGCTCGCCGTCGCCCCGGCGCCCCGGCGCGCGCGGATCGTCGCCCAAGCCGGGCGCCCGACCAAGCGCGAAACGCAGCGCCGACTGCGCGCCGGACATTCCGTCTCGACGGAACGTGAGCGCGAAACCGGTTGCGCGCGCCGGGCCGCGGCGGCACTCTCTCGCGCCAAAACGCCCGCTCGCGCGGGAGAGGCCCCCGGGAAGACCGCCCATAGGAGACCGCCATGACGCTCAAGCTCTATCACTGTCCGCGCACCCGCTCGATCCGCGTCTACTGGGCGCTCGAAGAGCTCGGCCTCGACTATGAGATCGAGCCCGTGCCTTTCGACCGCGCCTGGTTCAGGTCGCCCGAATGGCGCGCGCTGAGCCCCGTGGGCAAGGTTCCGGTGTTTTTCGACGGCGAGGAGCGGCTCATCGAGTCGGTTGCGGTGATCCATTATCTCGCCGAGAAATATGCGGAAGGAAAGCTCGCGCGCCGGCCGACCGATTCCGACTACGGACAGTTTCTGCAATGGCTGCATTTCGGCGAGGCGGGCGTCGGCCCCTATGTCACCATGCTGATCGCGCAGACGCGCCTTCTGCCGCCCGAGCAGCGCCTCGAACCGATGAAGCAATGGGCGATCGCGGAGACGAAGAACTGCTGCGCCTTCATCGAGCAGAGCCTTGAGGGAAAGCAGTTCATTCTGGGGGACGAATTCTCGCTCGCCGACATCTCGCTCGGCTATGCGCTTTACCTGGTGAAGATCAGCGGCGAGGCGCAGAACATTCTCGGCCCGCGCACGCAGGAATATTTCGCCCGCCTCGCCGCCCGGCCGGCCTGGAAGAAAGCCTCGGCGGCCTGAGGGCGGACTCAGGAGGCGCGCCGCGTCGCCGGGAACGCCCTCGGATTCCGCAGGATGGCGGCGGAGACGAGGGCGATCAGCGCGCCCACGGGGAAAATCTCCATGAAGGTCATCGGAAGCCGGAACAGCGGGTTTGCGTATCGGCGCACCAGGACCTCCATCCTGGCCGCCTCGGCTTCCAGCGCGGCGGCGTCGAGGCCCTTGGCCTTCTTCGCCTCCAGCGCCGCGTCGGCGTAGGCGCGGATGAAGCCGTAGTCGGTGAAGGCGAGATAGGCCTCCCACAGGGCGACATAGACGACGCCGGCGACGGCCGCGATGGAAAGCCCGACCCCGAGCGCGGGGAGGAAACGGATGACGCCGCCCTTCTCGCGGTCGCGATAGCGTTTCACGCCGACGAAAACCAGCGTCAGCGCGACCAGCATGATGAGATAGCCGAGCCACGCCGAACCTGCGTGGCCGGCGTCTCCCCCGGACAGGGCGATCCCGACGATGATGACCGCGATGACGACCGCGCCGGCCGCGCCGCCATAGGCGAGTGCGTATTTTGACATGGCGTTTCCTCTCTCCTGCCGCGTTCGGGTCGGATCACCATGCGCGCCGGCGCCCCGCTCCGCCATCGCCCGAATGGGTGATTTCGGCGCGTTCGCCTGTTTTTACGGGGCTCAGGGAACGAGCGAGAGCGCGCGCGCCTTGCGGGCCGCCTCGACGCGGCGGGCGACGTCGAGCTTTTCGAAAAGGCGCGCGACGTGGGTTTTCACCGTGTTCGGCGACACCGCGAGGGCGCGCGCAATCTCCTTGTTGGAGCGGCCCTCGGCGAGAAGCGCCAGCACCTCGTATTCTCGCGCCGTCACGCCGAGACTGCGCAGCGCCGCCTCGTTGCGCTCGAAGCCCGCCGGCGCGGCCCGCGCCGTCAGCCGCGCGCCGGCCCACGCGCCGAGCGCGGCGAACAGCGCGGCGATGACGACGATATAGATCTCGGTCGAATAGACGCGCGCCAGATATTTGTACTCAAGCCACTGCAGCAGGCTCGCGGCTGCGGCGAGGGCGAAACCGTAGAGAAGAGCGGCGCGGACCATGAGGCGCAAGTCTTGCGCGAAACCGCCCGTCGGGCAACGCCGGCGCGCGGGCGCTCAGCGCCGCGCGATTCCGCAGACCCCGTCGCGGGCCCCGCGCCCGGCTGCGGCGAGCGCGGCGTGCGCCTGGCGCGGGCGGTCGGTGGCGATGATGTCGACGCCGGCGGCGGCGATCTCGGCGTAGCGGGCCTCGTCGCCCGAAGCCGCGATCGCGCCGTCGATCGACCGGTCGGGCCGGCCGAGCGCGCCGAAGATCGTTTCCACGTCGCGCGCGTCGAGCGCGTCGTTGAGACGCGGGCGCGGCGCATCGAGCCCGGTGAAGGCGAGAAGGCGCTCATCCGGCACGCCGGCGGCGACGGCGCGGTTGAGGGCGGAGACCGTATCAAGCGACAGCGAGATCATCATTTCCGGCGCGAGGGCGTGCAGGCGCTCGGCCTGCGCCGTCGTGTAGGCGATGAGGACGACGCGATCCTCCGCGCCCTGACGTCTGATCTCGGCGATGACGTCTTCATAGCGGGCCGAGCGCTTGAAGTCGATCTTGAGGATCGTGCGGTCCTTCGCCCAGGCGAGCATTTCGTCGAACCGCGTCGGGCGGCGCGGCGTCGGCGCGCCGTCGTCGTCTTTCAGGCGCAGGCGCTCGATCGCCGCCCAAGCGAGCGCGTCGACCGGCCCTTCGCCGGTCGTCGTTCTGTCCAGCGTCTCGTCATGCATGAGATAGAGAACGCCGTCGGCGGACGCCGCGACGTCGATCTCGACGAGGGCGGGGACCTCGGCGAGCAGGGCCGCGGCCGTCTCGAGCGCGTTTTCGGGAAGGCCCGGCGCAGGTCCCGCGCGATGGGCCGAGACGAGGGCGATTCCCTCCGCCTCCAGACAATCGAGGAAGGCGTTGACGTCGCCCTGCGGGTCGAGCCGCCAGCCGGCGCCGGCTTCGGACCGCGCCGCGCCGGGCGCCGGGGCGGAAGGTTGCTCCGTTCCCGCGGGCGCGCAGGCGGCGAGGAGGAGGAGGGCGATCACACGAAGGTTTCTCATGCGGGCTTTCATCGCGGCGGCTTGGCGCAACCGAGAACTCCTATACGATTGCCATCGATATGAAGTAAAATATGTTAGCAATTACATGGAGATAATCGCGCAGGCGAAGACCGCCGCCCTCACGGCTTCAGCACGATCGCGCCCGTCGACTTGCCGCTTTCGAGCAGCCGATGGGCCTCGCCGGCCTGTTCGAGCGGAAAGACGGTCGGCGGGGCGGGCCTGAGCACGCCCTTAAGGAGAAGATCGAACAGCTCTTCGGCCATGGCCGAAAAGCGCTCCGGCGTCGCGTAGTGAAACAGCGTCGGGCGGGTCAGAAACAGCGAGCCGCGGCGCGACAGCTCCAAGGGCGCAACCGGCGGGACCGGTCCCGAGGCGTTGCCGTAGGAGACCATCATCCCGCGCATGGCGAGCGAATCGAGCGAGGCTTCGAAGGTCGCCGCGCCCACGGAGTCGTAGACGACCTCGACGCCGCGCCCGGCCGTGAGCTCGCGCACGCGCGCGGCGATCGAATCCGTCTCGGTACGGACTATAACGTGCGCCGCGCCGGCGCGCGCCGCGATCGGGGCCTTTTCCGGCGCGCCGACGACGGCGATCACCTCCGCGCCGAGATGGGCCGCCCACTGACAAAGCAGCGTGCCCACCCCGCCCGCCGCGGCGTAGACGAGCGCCCGGTCGCCCGCCTTCAGCGGGCAGACCTGGCGGGCGAGCATCTGCGCCGTCAGGCCCTTGAGGAAGACCGCCGCGGCGGTCTCGTCGTCGACGCCGTCGGGGATTTTCGCGGCCGCCGCCGCCGGGACGGTCGCGCGCGCGGCGTAGGCGCCCCCGCCATGGCTGAGATAGGCGACCCGGTCGCCGGGCGCGAAGCCGGTCGCGCCGTCGACGGCGCGCACGACGCCTGCGCCCTCCATGCCGGGAACCGCCGGCAGGGCCACGGGGTAAAGGCCCGTGCGCTGATAGATGTCGATGAAATTGACGCCGGCGGCGGCGTTCTCGACGAGAAGCTCGCCGGGGCCGGGCGCCCGCTCGCGGCGCTCTTCGAGGACGAGCCGGTCCGGCCCGCCATGCTCCTTCAGGACGATCGCTTTCATGGCGCCAGTAGGCGACAGGCGCCGCCGGGAGGCAAGGGGGCGGCGAGAGATTGGGGGTTGGGGGTTAGGGGTTAGAGGCATGCGTCGTCCCGGATGCGGCGCAGCATTTCATGCTGCGCTGCTGATCCGGGACCGGGTTCGGCGGACTCCTGCGCCAGCCGCGCGCGATCCCGGGTCTGCGCCGCATCGCTTGCGCGCCGCGGCGCGCCCGGGATGACACACCTTCTTCCTAATCCCCAATCCCCGACCCCCAATCCCTCGCGCCCATTGCTCCCGTTTCCCCGTCCGTGGTCTAAACCGGCCGGAAATGGAGGACCGATCATGCGCCTGACCATCGACATCGACTGCACGCCCGAAGAGGCCCGCGCCTTTTTCGGCATGCCCAACGTCGAGCCGCTCAACAAGATGATCGTCGACGAGATGACGCGCCGCGCGAAGGAGAATCTCGACACCCTCGCCGATCCCGAGCGCTTCTTCGCCCAGATGGCGGCGATGAGCGGCAAGGGCTTCGAGCAGTTCCAGAACCTCATGGCGGCGACCATGGGCGGCGCGTCCGGCGGCGCGAAAAGGAAGTGAGGCGGACGCCGCCGCGGCGTCCGCGGGCTTCGCGCCGTTGCGAAGCCGTCGTTACGGCCGCCATGGGATCGTTTACACCGCTGAAGGGAATGACGACATTCTGATCCTCGCCTTCATTCGCGACGGGCATTCGCGACGGGGCGGATCGCGCCTGCAGGTTCAGGGCGTCGGAGGCCGGCGAAACGCAATGACCCAAAGGGCCGACACCATCTTCGCCCGGGCCTCGGGGGCGGGGCGCGCAGGCGTCGCGGTCTTCCGCCTGTCGGGGCCCGAAGCCTTTGCGATCGGCGAGCGGCTGTGCGGGACCCTGCCGCCGCCGCGCCGGGCCGCGCTGCGCACGCTGCGGGCGCCCGACGGGGAGATCGTCGATACGGGCCTCGCGCTCGCCTTCCGGGGCCCGGCGAGCTTCACCGGGGAGGACGTCGTCGAGCTCCATCTGCATGGAAGCCGCGCCGTCGAGGCCGCCCTCTACGAGGCGCTCGCCGCGCTCGGGGCGCGGCCCGCCGAGGCCGGCGAGTTCGCGCGCCGGGCGCTCGAGAACGGGCGGCTCGATCTCGCCCAGGCCGAGGCCCTCGCCGATCTTATCGACGCCGAAACGAGCGAGCAGAGACGCCAGGCATTGGGTCAGCTCGGCGGCCGGCTCTCGGCGCTCGCCGAGGGCTGGCGGGCGCGCCTGATCGCCATTCTCGCGCCGCTCGAGGCCGACATCGACTTCCCCGACGAGGAGGACGTGCCGGCCGCGGTCGCCGCGCGCGCCGGGCCGGCGATCGACGCCCTCATGGCGGAGCTGCGGTCATACCAGGCCGACGCGGCCCGCCTGCGCGCGATCCGCTCGGGCGTCGCGATCGCGATCCTCGGCGCGCCGAACGCCGGCAAGTCGAGCCTTCTCAATCGCCTGGCCGGCTCGGACGCGGCGATCGTCTCGCCGACGCCGGGCACGACGCGGGACGTGATCGAGGTCCGCCTCGATCTCGGCGGGCTGCCGGCCCTGCTCGCCGACACGGCGGGCCTCAGAGCCATGACCGAGGACGAGATCGAGGCCGAAGGCATGCGCCGGGCGCTCGCGCGGGCCGAGAACGCCGACATCCGCATCCTCGTCGCCGACGCGGCGGCGGGGGCGGCGGGGGCGGCGGACGCGGCGGGGCTGCTGCGGCCGGGCGACTTTCTGGTCTGGAACAAGACCGATCTCGCCCCGGCGCCGGCGCGCGAGCCGCCCGAAGGCGTTCAGGCCTTCGCGCTGTCGGCGAAGACCGGGGAGGGGATCGGCGAGTTCATCCGTATCCTGACCGATGCGGCGCGCGCGCGCTTCCGCCCCGTCCACGAGACGGGTCTGACGCGCCTGCGCCATGCGCGCGCCGTCGCAGAGGCGCTCGACGCGCTCGCCCGCGCGCGCGGACGGATCGACGCGGCGCCGGAGCTCGCCGCGGAAGACGCGCGCCTGGCCGCCCGCGCGCTCGGGCGCATCACCGGCGCGGTCGACGTCGAAGACGTGCTGGATGAGATATTTTCGAGCTTCTGTATTGGAAAGTAATGTTGTCTGTTACTGATTAGCAGCTAGTGTATAGTAATAGAATTTATTCGTTAACATTATTATATGGCTGCTAAGCGCCGGCCTCCAGTCATAATCCGAAACAATTTGTGATCGCGAAACTTATCCCCGCCCTTCGGGGCGCCCATATCCTCGGGGCGTCTTGGATCGCGGGCCCGCTTCGCCTATAGGAGCCGGCCCGAACCGAAAGCGCGAAAGGGCGCGAAGCGAGCGTGAAAACCTACGACGTCATCGTCATCGGCGGAGGCCATGCGGGCTGCGAGGCGGCCGCCGCGGCCGCGCGCCTGGGGGCGAAGACGCTGCTCGCCACCCACGCCCGCGCCACCATCGGCGAGATGTCGTGCAATCCGGCCATCGGCGGGCTCGGCAAGGGCCATCTGGTGCGCGAGATCGACGCCCTCGACGGCCTCATGGGCCGGGTGATCGACCAGGCGGGAATCCAGTTCCGGATGCTGAACCGCTCGAAGGGCCCGGCGGTGCGCGGGCCCCGCGCGCAGGCCGACCGCGCCCTCTACAGGAAGCACATGCAGGCGGCGATCGCCGCGGTTCCCAATCTCGACGTGCTGGAATGCGCGGTCGAGGATCTGATTGTTTCACGTGAAACGCCGAAGGGCGCCGCGCCCGTCGGTGTTTCACGTGAAACATGGCGCGTCGTCGGGATCGCGACCGCCGACGGGACCGAGTTCCGCGCCGGGGCGACGGTGCTGACCACGGGCACCTTCCTCAAGGGCGTCATCCATATCGGCGACAAGCGCATTCCGGCGGGCCGGGCCAGGGCGGGCGGCGTCGAGGCCCCGGCGATCGGCCTCGCCGACCGGCTGTACGGCCTCGGCCTCACGATGGGCCGGCTCAAGACCGGCACGCCGGCGCGCCTCGACGGGCGGACCATCGACTGGGCGGGGCTGGAGATGCAGCCCGCCGACGCCGAGCCGGTCCCGTTCTCCTTCCTGACGGAGACGATCGCGGTCCCGCAGATCGAATGCGGGATCACCTGGACGTCGCAGGAAACCCACCGGATCATCGAGGCGAATCTCGGCAAATCGGCGGTCTATGGCGGCGCGATCTCGGGCCGGGGCCCGCGCTATTGCCCCTCCATCGAGGACAAGGTGGTGCGCTTCGCCGAGAAGGAGCGCCATCAGATCTTTCTCGAACCCGAGGGTCTCGACGACCCGACGGTCTATCCCAACGGGATCTCGACATCGCTGCCGGAGGAGGTGCAGGCGGCGTTCCTCGCCACCATTCCCGGCCTCGAAAAGGCGCGGGTCATCCGCTACGGCTACGCCATCGAATACGACTATGTGGACCCCCGCGCGCTGTACCCGACGCTCGAGGTCAAGCGGCTGCCGGGGCTTTTCCTCGCCGGGCAGATCAACGGCACCACGGGCTATGAGGAGGCCGCCGCCCAGGGGCTGATCGCCGGGGCCAATGCGGCGAAGCGCGCCGGCGGCGGGGCGCCCCTGCTGATCGACCGGGCCGAGGGCTATATCGGGGTCCTGATCGACGACCTCGTGACCAAAGGAGTTACGGAGCCCTATCGCATGTTCACGAGCCGGGCCGAGTACCGGCTCACCCTGCGCGCCGACAACGCCGACCAGCGCCTCACGCCGCGGGGGATCGCGGCCGGGCTCGTCGGGTCCGAGCGGGCGCGGGCGTTTCACGTGAAACAGTCGGCGCTCGAAGAGGCCCGAAACTGGGCGCGGGCGACGACCCTGACGCCCAACGAGGCCGCGCGCCACGGGCTCGCGCTCAATCGCGACGGCCGCCGGCGCTCGGTGATCGACCTGCTCGCCCTGCCGGGCGTCGACGCGGCGCGGCTCGCTTCCATCTGGCCGCGGCTCGACGCGCTGCCGCGTCCCATCGTCGAGCAGCTTGAGATCGAGGCGCTGTACGCCGGCTATCTCGACCGGCAGGAGGCCGACATCCTCGCCTTCCGCAAGGACGAGTCCCTGCGCCTGCCGGCGGATCTGCCCTATGACGCGATACCGGGACTGTCGCACGAGGTCCGCCAGAAGCTGGCCGCGGCCCGGCCCGCGACGCTCGGCCAGGCCGGGCGGATCGAGGGCGTTACGCCGGCGGCGCTCGCCCTGCTGCTCGCCTGGGTCAGGAAACATGGCGCCCGCGCGGCCGGCTGAGACCGCGCGCATGACGGCGCGCGGCGGGACCCCTCCCCGGCGGGGACGATCGCTGAAAAGCCCAGACGTCGCCCGCCCTCTGCGCGGAGGCCGCCCATGAGCGACGCCCGCCGCGAGTCCCGCTTCGGCGTTTCACGTGAAACGGTCCGCCGGGCGCGGACGCGGCGTCTGCCTCAGGATCTCGCCGCGACCGGAGAAGCCGCCAGGGCGGCGCCGGACGGAGCGCCCCTTGCGCCCGAAGAATTCGCCGCGGCGGCGAATGTTTCACGTGAAACGCTGGACCGCCTGAAGGCCTATGACGCGATCCTTCTCGACCGGGCCGGACGGCATAATCTCGTGGCGCGCTCGACCCTGCCGGACCGCTGGCGGCGGCATTTCCTCGATTCCGCGCAGCTTTTCCCGCTGATCCCCGAGACGGCGCGCACGCTCGTCGATCTCGGCTCGGGGGCGGGCTTTCCCGGCCTCGTGCTCGCCGCGATGGGGGCGGAGCGGGGACTTCGGGTCGCCCTCGTCGAATCGACCGGCAAAAAGGCCGCATTTCTGCGCGAAGCGACCGCGGCGATGGGCCTCGACAATGTGGCGGTCATACCGCAACGCATTGAAAATATTACCATTTCCCCGCCGGACGTGATCACGGCCCGAGCCCTCGCGCGGCTTGATAAGCTCCTCGGCTACGCCCATGAAATCGCGGGAAAATCGACTCTGTGCCTTTTTTTAAAAGGACAAGATGTTGAGGATGAATTGACCGAAGCCGCTAAATCTTGGCATATGGAAGCGACGCGGACGGCGAGCGTCACGAATCCCGGTTCTACCGTTCTCGCGATCCGCGCCGTCGCCCCCCGAAGAGCCCGCCCGTGACCGATTCGCCGCGCTCCAGCACACCGACCCCGCGAACGGCCCCGCGAATCCTGGCGATCGCCAACCAGAAGGGCGGCGTCGGCAAGACGACGACCGCGATCAATCTGGCGACCGCGCTCGCCGCGGTGGGCGAGCGCGTGCTGCTCGTCGATCTCGACCCGCAGGGCAACGCCTCGACGGGGCTGGGGCTGCCCGCGGCCGCGCGCCGGATCACCACTTACGAGGTGCTGATGGGCGAGTACCGGCTGGAGGCGGCCGTGGCCGACGCCGGCATTCCCGGCCTTTCGCTCGCGCCGGCCGGCGTCGATCTCGCCGGCGCCGAGGTCGAGCTGATCGACGCCGAGCGCCGCCATCATCGCCTCGCCGACGCCCTTGCCGACTACGCGCAGCTCGAAGACGCGGCCTCCTATGTCGTCATAGACTGCCCGCCCTCGCTGTCGCTGCTCACCCTCAACGCGCTGGCGGCGGCGGACGCGGTGCTCATCCCGCTGCAATGCGAGTTCTTCGCCCTCGAAGGGCTGTCGCAGATCATGCGCACCATCGAGACCGTCCGGGCGCGGATCAACCCCCGGCTCGAGCTGCAGGGCGTGGTGCTGACCATGCACGACCGGCGCAACAACCTGTCGAACCAGGTGGAGGCCGACGTGCGCGCTCATCTCAAGGACAAGGTCTACCGCACGGTCATCCCCCGCAACGTGCGCATTTCCGAGGCGCCGAGCCACGGCAAGCCGGCGCTGCTCTACGATCTCAAATGCGCCGGCAGCCAGGCCTATGTGGCGCTGGCGAGCGAGGTCATCCAGCGCGAGCGCGCGCGCAAGGAGGCGGCGTGACGAGGCGGCCGGACAAGCCCGCGCGCGCGGCGGAAGGAGGCGGCCCATGGCGGCGCTGAAGAAAGGATTGGGGCGCGGGCTCGACGCGCTGCTCGCCGACGCGCCGTCGCGCGAGGCCGAAGCGCCGGCGCGCGCAGAGGCCCCGCCCGCCGCGGCGCGGGGCAAGAGCACGCTGCCGGTCGCGTTCCTCAGGCCCAATCCCGACCAGCCGCGCCGGCATTTCAACGAGGACGCGATCGAGGAACTCGCCGAGTCGATCCGCGCGCGCGGGCTTCTCCAGCCGATCCTCGTGCGCCCGAAGGGCCCGGACGAATACGAGATCGTCGCCGGCGAGCGGCGCTGGCGCGCGGCGCAGAAGGCGAAGATCCACGACGTTCCCGTCGTCATCCGGGAGCTGACGGACGAGGAGGCCGCCGAGATCGCGCTCATCGAGAACGTGCAGCGCGTCGATCTCAACCCGGTGGAGGAGGCGCGCGCCTATCGCCGCCTCGCCGAGGTCCACGGCCGCACGCAGGAGGCGATCGCCAAGGCGGTCGGCAAGTCGCGCAGCCACGTCGCCAACATGATGCGCCTGCTCGACCTGCCGGAGCTGTCGCTCGACCTGCTCGCGCGCGGCGACATCACGATGGGCCATGCGCGCGCGATCCTCGCCGCGCCGAACCCGGATCTCGCCGCGGCCGCGGTGCGCCGCGAGGGCCTCAGCGTGCGCGAGACCGAGCGCTTCGTGGCCGAACTTCAGGCGATCGAGGCCGAACGGCGCAGCGCGCCGGCGTCCCGCGGAAGGGATGATCATTCATCCGACAACGGAAAATCCGCACAGGGACGTTCCGTAAGCGGAAAGAAGGACGCCGACACCCGCGCGCTTGAGGCCGATCTCGCCGCCGCGCTCGGCCTCGAAGTCTCCATCGAGCACTCGGCGAAAGGCTCGGGAACAGTGAGCCTGCGCTATCTCGACCTCGACCAGCTCGACGAAATCTGCCGCCGCCTCATGGGCGCGGGAGCGTGATCGACCGACTCATCGTCCCGCCATCATCGCGAGGCGGAAGGCGGCGCGCTCGGCGATCTCGCGCTGCGGCGCGCCGGCGCTCTTGGCGGCGAGCTCGGCTTCGAGCAGAAGATCGAGCGCTTCGTCGAGCTTGGCTTGCGGCCAGCGTCGCAGGCGCGCGGCGAAGGCGCGCTGCTCCATGAAAAAGACCGGCGGGCGCAGGCGCTTCATCGCCATGTCGGCGGAAAGGCCGTCGGCGATCAGCGCCTGCGCGGCGCGAAGGCGGGAGAAGGCCCGCCCGAGCGCGCGCAGAAGCGTGATCGGGTTCGCGCCCGCCGAGGCCGACCGGTAGAGCGCCCGCGACAGCGCCGCCGCCTGGCCGTCTGCGGCGGCGGCCGCCGCCTCGTCGAGGGCGTCGCCGACCCCGTCCGCCAGCACCGCGCGCACGTCTTCAAGCGTTATCGTTCCGGGCCCGGAGCGAAGCGCTTTCGGCCCCTTGTAGAGGACGAGCTTTTCAAGCTCGGCGCGCGAAGCGCCCCGGTCCTCGCCGAGCAACGCGACGACGAGTTCGAGCGCATCCTCGTCGAAGCGCAAATCCTCCGCCCGCGCCGCATCGACGGCGAGCGCGCGCACGTCCGCAGGCCCGTCGACATAGCAGGGCAGGGCGGCGGCGCGCCTTGCTTTCTCGAACATTTTGCGCAGCGCCGAGGCGGGAGGCAGGTCGCCGGCTTCGACGATGACGAGCGCGTTCGCCTTCAGATGGCCCGCCTCGAGCCCGTCGAGCAGGATCTTCGCCGCCTTCGCGCTCGCCTCGCCGCCGGCGCGCAGGCGCACGACGCGCTCGCCGCCGGCGAAGGACAGCGCGGCGGCCTCGTCGGCGAGCCGCGCCGGCTCGGCCTTGAGGTCGCCCTCCGACAGCGCGACGGCGTTGAACGGGTCCTGCAGGTCGGGAACGACGGCGCGGGCGAGAGCCTCGGCGCGCTCGCGCACCAGGCCGGCGTCGGGCCCGTAGACGAGAACGGCGGACACGGACGGATCGCGCCGCTTCATGAAGGCCTCGATCTGCCGTCCCTTGAGCGCGGTCACCGGCGGCTTCCTTTCCCCTCTTGCACGGGCGGGGCGGGAGGGGGAGCCGGTTGAATCGGAAGAGCGCTCATATAGGACGGAAGCGGACGAAAACCGAAACGGGCCGTCGTCATCGCGAAAGTCTAGCGCGTCGCCGCGGCGGCGGCCCTGGCGGCCTTCTCCGCTTCGGCCTCCTGGGCCAGGCGCATCAGGATGGAGCGCTCGATGTCCTCGACGAGGGCGCGGGCGGCCTTCTCGCGCGCGGCCTTTTCGGCGAACAGGGTCGAATATTGCGAGGCGACGATGTTGAACGAGGCGACGGACTTCGCCCGCCCCCGGACCGTCTTGCCGTCGGCGTAACGGGTCAGCGTGTAGTCCGCCTCCAGAAGATAGTTGTAGCGCGTGACCGAGGCGTCGATCTGCACGGCGAGGCGCTCGGCCTTCTCGCGCGCGGCGACGCGCAGCTCGTATTCCGCCTGCGCGTCGTCGAGTGCGGTGCGCGCTTCGAAAGCGCGGGCGAGCACGGGCTCGACCGCGTCGCCGGCCGCGATCGAGGCGAGCTTCGCCCGGCGCAAAACGCCTTCCCCGCCCGTGTCGGCGACGGCGTAGAGCGGGGTGAAGCCGCAGCCCGACAGCGCCGGCGCGGCGAGAAGGACGAGGGCGAGAAGGGCGAGTCTGGCGCGCATGACGGTCTCTTCGGCGAGGCTTCCTTTTAGCGCGGTTCGCGCCGCCGGCGATAGGGCATGGCGCGAAGATCCAATCGTCATCCCGGGCGCATTGCAGCGCGCAGCGATGCGATGCAGCCCCGGGATCGGGTTCGGCCGGGCTCGGGAGCGGGCGGACAGCGGTCCCGGACCAGCGGCGCAGCATTTCATGCTGCGCTGCATCCGGGACGACGTCAGGCCTCAATTGGCGACGATGTTCACCACCCGGCCGGGGACGACGACGATCTTGCGCACGGTCTTGCCTTCCACATGCCGGCGCACCGCCTCGTCGGCGAGGGCGGCGGCCTCCACCGCCTGCCTGTCGGCGTCCGCCGGAACGACGATCTCGGCGCGGCGCTTGCCGTTGACCTGCACGCCGAGGGCGACGGTCTCCTGCGCGAGAAGCGCCGGGTCGGCTTCGGGCCAGGGCGCGTCGCAGACGAAACCCTCGCCGCCGAGATGCGCCCAGCACTCCTCGGCGAGATGCGGCGTGAACGGCGCGATGAGCCGCGCCAGAACCGACAGCGCCTCGGCCTGGGCGTAGGCCTCCGCGCGCGGGCCGTTCGCGGGCGCGCCGTCCGCGCGCTTTGCGGGCGGCGCCTTCTTGAGGCCGTTGAGGAACTCATAGATGCGCGCGATGGCCTTGTTGAAGCGGAAATGCTCGATGTCCTCGGTCACCCCGGCGATGGCGCGATGCGTGAGCCGGCGCAGCTCGATGGAATCGTCCGTCTGCGGCGGCTTCGAGAAGTCGTGGGCTTTCAGCGCGCCGGCGGCCGGCTCGACGATGTCCCAGATGCGGTTGACCAGACGCCACGCGCCGGCGACGCCGGCGTCGGTCCACTCGACGTCGCGCTCGGGCGGAGAGTCGGAGAGCATGAACCAGCGCGCCGCGTCGGCCCCGTAGGTCTCGGCGATGGATTCCGGCGAGACCACGTTCTTCTTCGACTTGGACATCTTCTCGTTGGGAAAAACGGCAACCGGAATTACTCCAGAGGGGAGTTGGCCAATCACTCTGTTTACTTCCGTGCACAACCAATTCTCAGGCTCTGCATGAAAAGGCCCGCTAGCGGCCCCAATGAATCCATCAACGCCGAACTTCGTTTTCAGCGTGGCGCGTAATTCTTCGTTTTCCGCAGGAAGTTGAAAGAGGCCTGGAAAATCGACGTACCGTCCTGCTTTCCACAGCGGAACAATTTCCCTCTCAAACCTCGCCTTCTCGTCAGGGGTTGGCTCTCGTACATCTTCTTGCGCAACCCATTGCCCATGCAGATCCTTATACGCCGCATGCGTCACCATGCCCTGGGTGAACAGCCGGGCGAAGGGCTCCTCGACCTTCGACAGATGCCCCGTCTCCTTCATCGCGCGCGTGAACCAGCGCGCGTAGAGCAGGTGCAAAATCGCGTGCTCGACGCCGCCGATATACTGATCGACGGGCAGCCAGTAATCGGCCTTCGCCTTGTCGACCGGCGCGTCCTCGCGCGCCGCGGCGAAGCGCGCGAAGTACCAGGCCGAATCGACGAAGGTGTCCATGGTGTCGGTCTCGCGCCGCGCGGGCCCGCCGCAGTCGGGACACGGAACGTTCAGCCAGTCCGCGGCGCGCTCCAGCGGATTGCCGGGCGTTTCGAACTCCTTCGCGTCGACCTCCGGCAGCTCCACCGGCAGATCCTTTTCGGGAACCGGCACGACGCCGCATTTTTCGCAGTGGATCGCCGGGATCGGACAGCCCCAGTAGCGCTGGCGCGACACGCCCCAGTCGCGCAGGCGCCAGACCGTCGCGCCCTCGCCGAGGCCCATCTTCTCGATCTTCGCGACGGCCGCCTCGATCGCATCCTCGACGGAAAGCCCGTTCAGGAAATCCGAATTGAAGATCGTCCCCGGCCCCGTATAGGCCTCCGTCTCGATGCGGAAGGTCTTCGGGTCCTCGCCGGGCGGCAGCACGACCGGCGTGACCTCAAGGCCGTATTTGCGCGCGAAGTCGAGGTCGCGCTGGTCGTGCGCCGGGCAGCCGAAAATCGCGCCGGCGCCGTAGCCCATCAGGATGAAGTTGGCGACGAAGACGGGAAGCGTCCTGCCCTCCATGAGAGGATGGGCGACCCGGACGGGCAGCGCCTTGCCTTTCTTTTCGGCCTTCTCGATGGCCTCTTCGGACGTGCCCGTGCGCTGGCATTCGGCGACGAAGTCGGCGAGGGCGGGGTCTGAAGCGGCGAAACGGGCCGCCAGCGGATGATCGGGGGCGACCGCGACGAAGCTTGCGCCGAACAGCGTGTCGGGCCGGGTCGTGTAGACTTCGACGCCGTCGAATCCTTCCGGGGCCGTCGTTTCAGGCGCGAAAGGAAACGTCATCCGCAAGCCCTTCGACTTGCCGATCCAGTTGCGCTGCATGGTCCGGACATTCTCCGGCCAGCCGTCGAGGCGCCCGTCGTCGAGCGCCGCGAGCAGGTCCTCGGCCTTGTCGGTGATCCTGAAGAACCATTGGGCGAGCTTCCGGCGCTCCACGGGCGCGCCGGAGCGCCAGCCGCGCCCGTCGATGACCTGCTCGTTGGCGAGCACGGTCATGTCGACCGGGTCCCAGTTGACGTAGCTTTCGCGGCGCTCGACGAACCCGGCCTTCCAGAAGTCGAGGAACAGCTTCTGCTGATGGCGGTAGTAGCCGGGCTCGCAGGTGGCGAACTCGCGGCTCCAGTCGATGGACAGCCCCATCTGCTTGAGCTGCGTGCGCATCGCCTCGATGTTGGCGAGGGTCCAGTCGCGCGGATGCCGGCCGGTCTGCATGGCCGCGTTCTCCGCCGGCAGGCCGAAGGCGTCCCAGCCCATCGGGTGGAGCACGTTATAGCCGCGCGCGCGCTTGTAGCGGGCGACCACGTCGCCCATGGCGTAGTTGCGCACATGCCCGATGTGGATCTTCCCCGACGGATAGGGAAACATTTCGAGCACGTAGTATTTCGGCCGGCTCGGATCGTCGCGCGTGCGGAAGGCGTCGGCCTTCTCCCACGCCGCGCGCCATTTCGGTTCGACTTCTTTCGGGTTGTATCGGCTCATGGCTCCAGAATGAGGGATTAGGGACCAGGGATTAGGGATTATAAGGGTTGGCGCCGGAATGCTATCGGGAGCGGGCGCCGGCGATCCGGACGCGAGAGACGAACCGTCGGGATGCGAGCCTCTAAATCCCTAACCCCCTAAGCCCTCTAGTCGTCGACCTGGTTGAGGCGAAGCTGGCGGGCGCGGGTGAGGATGGCGTTCTCGATCTCGCGGCTGGTGGCGGGATTGATCGCCGCGTCGCGCCACGATCCGTCGACGTCGCGCTCCTGGCGGAACACCGACACCCGCAGCGCGTCGGCCCTGAGCGCCGTGTCGAGAATGTAGACGGTGATCTTGAACTGCTCGTCCGGGGCTTCCGGGTTCTGATACCAGTCGGTGATGATGAGCCCGGCGATCGGATCGGCGGAGCGGATCGGCAGGAAATCGAGGGTCTCCAGCGAGGCCGCCCACAGATAGCGGTTCACCGTCGTCGCCTGGCCGCCCTTCTCGCCGAAAACATAGGCCGGCAGGCCCGCGTCGCGCGCGGCGCGCTTGTTCCCCGAACCGCCGCAGGCGGCCAGCGCGGCGGCCGCGCTTGCGAGCAACACAACCTTGAAAAAGCGGATCTTTTCCGACGTCATACCGACAGCCGCCTCATCCTCGCGAGCGGCCCGCGCCGCAAACGTGGCTTTCCTACCACAAACCGGCGATTACACAACCGGGACCCCGCGCCGTTCCTTGACCGCGCCGCCGCCCGACCCCTATTAAGATGAAAGCGCAAGCTGCGCGCCGCGTGGGGGCGGCGCCGGCGGGCGCATGCGCCGGTCCGCGAAAGCGGCGGGATTGGGCGGCGAGACGCTGGCCCGATCGCTGCAAGGCCGAGGGGAACGGCGCGTCAGCGTGGCGAAGGCGCGCATCGGGGAGCGCGCATCGGGGGTTCGTTCGGGGCGTGCGGCGCGCCGCACGGGTGGGGCGGAAGAGGTTGCGTTAACGGAACGATATCGGCCGGCGTTCGCGTTTGGGGCCGAAGGAGACGAAACGGAATCGCCGCCCGCCGGAAGGCGGATCGACAGGACGGAACGGTCGCCCGCATGGTCATCGTACCGTCACGATAAGATGAGAAACGCCGCCGCAGACCGAACGAGGAACCGTCCAGAAAACGCGCTGACCGCCCGATGAAACGCCTTTCGAAATCCCTCCTGTTCTCGACCGTCGCGGCCGCGGCCGCGCTCGGCGCCGCTTTTGCGGCCGACCCGATCGAGATCGAGGTCGAGGGCGAGGCGAGCGCGGTCGCCGGCGTCAGCGACGGCGAGCCGCGGGCCGACGCCGACGCGCGCGTTCGGGTCAAGGGCTCGACCATCCTCGACAACGGGGTCGAGCTGGGCGCCGCGCTCAAGGGCCGCCTCGACGGCCAGCAGCCGGCGCAGCTTTACGCCGGCGGGCGTTATTCGAGCCTGCTCATCGGCGGGCCGCGCGGCGTCGCGCCCCTTTCCGGCGACGTCTATCTCGAAGGCGCCTACGCCTACGCCCGGGGCGGGTTCGGCACGCTCATCATCGGCCGCGAAGAAGGCGTGGCGCGTACGCTCGCGGTGACCTCGCCGACCATCTTCCGCGCCATCAACGTCAACGATTGGCGCACGGACCTTTCCGGTCTCAACGACGTTCACACCGTCAACGATTTCTCCGGCTACGCCACGAAGATCACCTATATGGCGCCGGCGAACGCGTTCGGCGGCGCGCTCGGCCAGATCCGGCTCGGCGTGTCCTACGCGCCCTCGCTCAGGAATTGCGGCGAGCGGCTGTGCGCGCCGGAGGACGGGTTCATCATCGCGCCCGACGGCACTTTGCTCAACGAGACCGCCCGCTGGGAGAACGTGGTCGAGGGCGCGCTCTATTACCAGAAGGCGCTCAGCGACGATCCGCTGGGGCCGATCATCGGCGTCGGCGCGAGCTATGTCGCGGCGGACGAAGACGCGCGCTCCCTGTCGCCGGCGTTCGGCGATTACGAGGCCTATTCGGTCGGCCTTAATTTCGGCTATCGCGGCTTCACGGTCGGCGGCTCGGTGAAGTCGACCAACGCCGGTCTCGCCGCCCCGCTCGACGAGGACGGCTATCTCGCCTTCGACGCGGGCGTGACCTTCCGCACCGGCGAGGATCGCGGCGACTGGGGCTTCATGCTCGGCTACGGCCAGTCGGAAGCGACCGTGATCGGCCCCAATCCGGTCGATCCGGTGTTCTTCCGCGACACCCAGACCGCGCAGGCCGGCGTGACCTATTTCATCGGCCGCGGCATCACCATCGGCGCCGCCGCGCAGTTCGTCGAATCGAAAAAGCCCGTCGAGCAGGGCGGGCCGGAACAGGCGACGACGGTCGTCATCGAAAGCTCCATCAGGTTCTAGGCGCCGCGCTTAGAGGGGATGACGCGCACGGGGCGGGTCCTTCGGGGCCCGCCTCGTTTTTTGCGGCCGTGGGCGCCAGGGAGCAGGCGGAAGATTTTCCACCCTCTATTCGCCTGCCGCCTTCACGGTAAACGCGCCGATCGCGCCGAAGCCTGCGACATTGGGGCCGGCGAGGAGCCGCGCGTTGGTTTCGTCGACGCCGCCGAGGGCGAGCACGGGCAGCGGCGCGGCCTCGGCCAGCGCCCTGAACCGGCCGGCGCCCAGGCCTTCCGCGCCCGGATGGCTTCGCGTCGGAAAGACCGGCCCGAGAAAGGCGAGATCCGCGCCGATCGCCGCGGCGCGTTCGAGCTCCTCGGCGCTGTGGCACGACGCGGTCAGGAGAAGGCCGGCGCGCGCCGGCGCGTGCGCGAGCTGATCCGAGCGCAGATGAACCCCGGCCGCCCCGACCGCCGCAGCGAGCGCCGCGTCCCCGCCGACCAGCAACAGCGACCCGCGCGCCGCGCAGACGGACGCCAGCGCCCGCGCCCGCGCCGCGCGCCGCGGCTCGTTATAGTCGCGCAGGACGAGCGCCGCGCCCCCGGGCAGCGCGCGCGCGACCAGCATCGGGTCGGGCCCGCGCGCCGCGTCCGACAGGAAGGCGAGGGCGAAGGGCGCGCGCGCCGCCGCCGGCCCGCCCTTCATGTTGAGGGCGCGCGCGGCGGCTGCTAGCGTCGCCGCCTGCGTTCTCAAGCCTTCCCGCATCGGATCCGTCATGGCCGATCTTTCCGTCGATCCCGTCGCCAATCTCGCGCGGGTCCGTGCGCGCCTCAAGCAGGCCGCCGCCGAGGCCGGCCGCGACGGCGACGCGATCTACATCGTCGCGGTGACGAAGACACGCGGCCCCGACCGCATTCTGCCGCTCCTTGAGGCCGGCCATCGCCGGTTCGGCGAAAACCGCGTGCAGGAGGCCGCCGCGAAATGGCCCGCCCTGCGCGCGCGCTTTCCCGACATCGAACTCCATCTCATCGGGCCGCTGCAGTCGAACAAGGCGAAGGAGGCCGTCGTCCTCTTCGACGTCATCGAGACGGTGGACCGGCCGAAAATCGCCAAAGCCCTCGCCGCGGCGATCGAAAAGCAGGGCCGCGCGCCGCGTCTGCTCGTCCAGGTCAACACCGGCGAAGAGCCGCAGAAGGCCGGGGTCCCCCCGCAGGAGGCCGACGCCTTCCTGGCGCAGTGCCGCGAGGAGTGGGGGCTCGTCGTCGAGGGGCTGATGTGCATCCCGCCTTTGGGCGATCCGCCGGCCCCGCATTTCGCGCTGCTCGCCAAGATCGCCGAGCGCAACGGCCTCAAGATTCTCAGCATGGGCATGAGCGCGGACTATGAGATCGCCGCCCAGCTCGGCGCGACCCAGACGCGCGTCGGCTCGGAGATCTTCGGCCCGCGCCAGGCGTGAGGGGGCCCGGCGCGCTTGCGGGCGTCATGCCCGCGGCGCATGCTAACGACAACGTGACCGGCCTGTTGTTTTCCTCAGGACGGGAATGGGGGATAAGACCCGTCCCCAGTCCGCCGTCATGGGACGCATATGACGAGAGCCAAACGCATCCTTCTTGTCGACGACGACGCGCTTCTGCGCGACACGCTGATCGACCAGTTCGATCTGCATGAGGAGTTCGCCGTCGAGGCGCTCGCCGACGCGCAAAGCGCCATCGAGAAGGTCAGGGAAGAAGCGCATATCGACCTCGTGCTTCTCGATATCGGCCTGCCCGACATGGACGGGCGCGAGGCCTGCCGCATCATGCGCAAGAACGGTTTCAAGTCGCCGATCATCATCCTGACCGGCGCCGACACCGACGCCGACGAGGTGCTGGGGCTCAATTCGGGCGCCAACGATTACGTCACCAAGCCGTTCAAGTTCGCGGTGCTCCTGGCGCGCGTGCGCGCGCATCTGCGCAGCCACGAGCAGAGCGAGGACGCGGTCTTCAAGATCGGCCCTTACGAGTTCCGGCCCGCGGTGAAGATGCTCGTCACCGAGACCGACAGGAAAATTCGGCTTACGGAGAAAGAGACCTCCATACTCAAATATCTCTATCGCGCGGGCGGCAAGCCGGTCACCCGCGACGTCCTGCTCGACGAGGTATGGGGGTATAATTCCGGCGTGACCACGCACACGCTGGAGACTCACGTCTACCGCCTGCGACAGAAGATAGAGCCCGATCCGTCGAACGCGGCGATTCTCGTCACCGAAGGCGGCGGCTACCGGCTGGCGCTTTGAAGGACATGCTGACGATCTGGCACAATCCGCGCTGTTCGAAATCGCGCGCGACGCTGGCGCTTCTGCAAGAGCGCGGGCTGTCGCCGCGCGTCGTCGACTATCTGAAAGACCCGCCCTCGGCCGCGACGCTGAAGAAGGTCCTCGCCGTCATGGGCAAGGGCCCGCGCGATCTCATCCGCAAGGGCGAGGCGGCGTATGCGGCGCTCGGCCTCGACGACCCCGCCCTGTCCGACGCGGCGCTCGTCAAGGCGATGGTCGAGAACCCGATCCTCATCGAGCGGCCCGTGGTCCTCAACGGCGATCGCGCCGCGCTCGGCCGCCCGCCGGAGGCCGTGCTGGCGATCCTTTAACGTCCGCGCCCTTCCGCCGCGCCCCTCTTTACGCGGGCGGCGCGAAAGCCGATGAAGCGGCGATGGACCCGAAGCCTTCCTTCCCCATCGGCACGCGCGCCTCGACCATGGCGCTCGCCCAGACCCGGGCGGCGGCGGACCGGCTCAACGCGGCGTTTCCGGGCCTCGGCGCGGCGCCCGCGCCCTTGTCCACCCGCGGCGATCGCGACCAGGTCTCGCGGCTCGAGCGCCATGGCGGCAAGGGCGGCGCCTTCGTCGAGGAGATCAGGGCGGCCCTGCGCGACGGGCGCATCGCGGCGGCCATGCATTCGCTGAAGGACATGCCGGGCGACGAAGAAGCGCCGGGCCTCGTCATCGGCGCGGTCTTGCCGCGCGAGGCGCCCGGCGACGCGCTGGCGCTGCGGCCGGGCCTCGCTCTCGACGATTTTCTGGCCCGGCGCGGCGAAGGCTTCGTCATCGGCGCCGGTTCGGTGCGCCGGACGGCTTACTTGCGCCGGCTGTGGCCGGGCGCGCGCGTCGTCCATTATCGAGGCGCGGCCGACACGCGATTGCGAAAGCTCGACGAAGGCGTCCCGCAAAAGCTCCCCGACGGCGGCGAGACGCCGCCCGCCGACGCGCTGGTCATGGCGCGGGCCGGGCTTGACCGCATCGGCGCGTCCGACCGCGCGGCCTATGATTTTCCGTATTCGGCCATGCTGCCGGCGATCGGGCAGGGCGTCGTGGCGCTCGAATGCCGCGCCGACGCCTTCGCCGTGCGCGAAAAGCTGGCGCGGATCGACGACGCGCCGACGCGCGCCGCCATCGAAGCCGAACGCGAAGTCCTCTGGGTGCTGAACGGCCATTGCAACGCGCCCATTGCAGGGCACGCGCGCCTTGAAGGCGAAACGCTTCATCTCAAGGCCGCTGTCCTGTCCGAGGACGGCGCGGCGCTGATCGAGGCTGAAGCCGACGGCCCCGCCGCACGCCCGCGCGCGCTGGGGCGCGCCGTCGGCCTCGCCCTTATCGAGAAAGGCGCGCGCGCGCTCATCGACGCCTCCCGGCCGGCGTGAGCGGTCGGCGACGGAAAAGGCCGGCGCGGTTCGTCGCGCCGCGAGGGCGGCTCGTCGCAGGCGCGCGGCGCTTGCGGTTTCTTTCGCGCGTCGGCGGCGGTTGACTGGGGTCCTTTCCGGCAGCGAAAGGACACGCCCATGCTTTCATTCGCACGCAGAGTTTTTCTCGCTTTCGGTCTCGCCGCCGCGGCTGTTCTCGCCGCCGGCGCGGCGCGCGCCGAAGGCAGTCCCGTCCATCAGCTTCGCATCTACGAGATATTCGAGGAGAACAAGCAGGCTTTTCACGAGCGCTTCCGCGATCACGCGGCGCGCATCATGAAGCGTCACGGCTTCGACATCGTCGCCATGTGGGAGGCCAAGGGCGAAGACGGGACCGAGTTCGTCTATCTGCTCGCCTGGCCGGACGAAGAGACGATGCGCGCGCGCTGGACGGCCTTCATGGCGGACGCGGAATGGGCCGCGATCAAGCGCGAGACCGGCGCCGTTTACGGCCGCCTCGTCGGCGCGATCGAGGATCGCGTCCTGCGGCTCACGGACTACTCGCCTGTCCCCGCAGAGACGCTTGAAGGCGCGCGCTGACGAAATCGGTAAAAAATGGAGCGGGCGATGAGATTCGAACTCACGACCCCAACCTTGGCAAGGTTGTGCTCTACCCCTGAGCTACGCCCGCTCTCCGGCGCTCGCGGGCGCTGAAGGCGCCCGCGACGGGCCTCGGTTTATGCACAAGGCTCGCCGGCTTGGCAAGCGTCAATCGGGCGCGGCCGGGCCGCCGCGAGAGCGAGAGGGCCTGCGATCCGGGCCCGGCGCATACCCGGGACGCCGCATGCGCTTCTCTACCATTCCTAATCCCTGGCCTCTCTCGCCATTGCCTCTCCCGCCGCGCCTGCTACCAAGGCGTTCCGTCCGTTCAACCTCGCATCCCGCGCCATGCCTGACGCCGCTCCTGCGATCCGCGCCGATCTGTTCGCCTTTCTCGACCGGCTGGGAATCGCCTGCCGCACGATGGACCACCGCCCTGTCTTCACCGTCGAGGAGGGCCGCGACCTCAAAGCCGCGATGCCGGGCGGGCATTCGAAGAACCTGTTTCTCAAGGACAAGCGCGGCGCGCTTTATCTCGCCGTCGCCCACGCCGACACGCGGGTCGATCTGGTCGGACTCGGCAAGCGGCTCGGGGCGAAAGGCCGACTGTCTTTCGGCGCGCCCGCGCTGATGACCGCGACCCTCGGCGTCATTCCCGGCGCGGTCACGCCGTTCGCGCTGATGAATGAAAGCGCGCGGGCGCTCGCCGCGGTGGTCCTCGACGAGGCCCTGCTCGCGCATGATCCGATGTGGTTCCATCCGCTGGAGAACAACGCCTCCACGGCGATCTCGCCGGCGGACTTCGGAAAATTCCTCGCCGCCTGCGGCGTCGCGCCGCTGCGGCTCGATCTCGCCCGGCCGCTGGCGGGCTGAACGCGCCGGCCGCGCCCCGGTTGCTTTCGCCCGCTCGCCGCCTCATTTATGGGGCGAGAAAACGGGAGATCCCTCATGAGCGAACTGCTGGGCGCAGCCAAACAGCCCGCCGGCGACCTCATCAAGGACGGGACCATCGAGACCTTCGAGGCGGATGTCCTGCGGGCGTCGATGGAGGCGCCCGTCATCGTCGACTTCTGGGCGACCTGGTGCGGGCCGTGCAAGCAGCTGACCCCGCGCCTCGAAAAGGCGGTGGCCGGGGCGAAGGGGCGGGTGCGCCTCGTCAAGATCGACATCGACAAGAACCAGATGCTGGCCGCGCAAATGCGCATCCAGTCCGTCCCGACGGTCTACGCCTTTTTTCAGGGCAGGCCGGTGGACGGCTTCCAGGGCGCGCTGCCCGACAGCGAGATCAAGGCTTTCGTCGGCCGTCTCGCCGCGCTGGTCGAGGGCGACGGCCTCGGCGACGCGGCGGAGCTGCTGGACGCGGCCGATGCGGCCTTCAACAGGGGCGATGTCGCCGGCGCGGCCGAGATGTACGGGCGCATCGCCGAGGCCGACAGCGGCGATGCGCGCGCGCTTGCGGGTCTTGCGCGCTGCCATGTCGCCATGAAGGACTTCGACCGGGCCCGGACGATTCTCGACATGATCCCGGAGGAGAAGAGGAACGACGCGGCCGTCTCCAGCGTGCGCGCCGCGCTCGATCTCGCCGAAGCCGAAGCGCCGGATGCGGACGTTTCGGCGCTCGCGCGCAAGGTCGAACAGAATCCGGGCGATCTCGCCGCGCGGTTCGAGCTCGCCGGCGCCCATGCGGCCGCCGGAAACATGGAGGCCGCGATCGACGAGCTTCTCGAGATCGTGGCGCGCGACCGGACGTGGAACGACGAGGCGGCGCGCAAGAAGCTGCTGACCATTTTCGACGCGCTCGGCTTTGCGCATCCGGCGAGCGTGCGCGGCCGGCGCCGGCTGTCCTCGATCCTGTTTTCCTGAGCCGCGTCCGGCGCGAAAGGAGGCGATGCGCCGATGAGCGAGCATGAAGGCTGGCGCCGCGGGCGAGGTCTGCCGACGGAGATCCCGCTGTTTCCGCTGGCCGGCGCGCTGCTGCTGCCCGGCGGCCAGCTGCCGCTCAACATATTCGAGCCGCGCTATCTGCGCATGGTGGACGACGCGTTGGGCGGCGCCCGGATCATCGGCATGATCCAGCCGCGCGACGCGGCGGGCGCCGACGCGCCGCCGCTTTACGCGGTCGGCTGCGCGGGGCGCATCGCCGCCTTCGCCGAAACCGACGACGGGCGCTATCTCGTCACGCTCGCCGGCCGGCGCCGGTTCCGCCTCGTCGAGGAGCTCGATGTCGATACGCCCTACCGTCAGGCGCGGGTCGACTGGAGCGCCTTTCCCGACGACGGCCGGCCCGATCCGTCTGCGGAATTCGTCGACCGCGATAGGCTTATCCGCGCCATGCGCGCCTATCTCGATGCGGAGGGGCTCAAGACCGACTGGGACGTGGTGCATGACGCGCCGACCGAAGCGCTTGTCGCGTCGCTCGCCATGGGCTGTCCTTTCGCGCCGAACGAAAAGCAGGCTTTGCTGGAGGCGAAAACCATGCTCGCGCGCGCGGACTGCCTGATCGCGCTGATGGAGATGTCGAACGCCGGGGAGAACGGCGGCGAGGATTCGTTTTTGCAGTAGACCGAAAGGGCGCAAGCCATGTCCGACGCGCAAACCGGCGAAGTCGATCCCAAGCTTCTTGAAATGCTCGTCTGTCCGCAGACGCGCGGGCCGCTCGTTTATGACCGCGAAAAGGGCGAGCTTGTAAGCAAGGGCGCGCGCCTGGCCTATCCGATCCGCGACGGCGTGCCGATCATGCTGCCGGAGGAGGCGCGCCCGCTCGCCGATGACGAGCTTGCGAAACTTTAATCTCGCAAACCGCCGGCAGGCCGCCATCCCTCGGCCTCGTTTTCGCCGCGCGCGGCGCCTAGATAGCCCAGGAGAGCGAAAGGAGCGCCATGAACCTCGCCATCGTGTCCGCGGCCGTTTTCCTCTGCGCCGACGCCGGCCTCGCCTTGGGCGCGAACGCGCCTGTCGCGACAGCGGCCGAGGTCCGGACCGGGCCCGTCGGGCAAGCGCCGGCGCTTCAACCCGAAGAAACCGTCGAAGCCGCTCCCCGCCCCGGCGAGGCGATCGTTTCACAGCCGGAAGAGCCCTTGGCCACGCTGGTCTTCGCCCAGGAAACCGATGAACAGATCGTCGCGCGCGTCGTCGATTATCTCGAATCCATCGACACCCTTCAGGCCGATTTCGTGCAGGTCGCGCCCTCGGGCGCGGTCTCCGCGGGCCGGTTCTATCTGCGCCGGCCGGGGCTGCTGCGCTTCGAGTATGACCCGCCGACGCCGCTTCTGATCGTCGCCAATGGCGGCATGGTGTTCGTGCGCGACGAGGCGCTGGAGACGACCGATTCCTATCCCGTCAACCGGACGCCCCTGAAATTCCTCCTGCGGCGGAAGGTCGAGTTCGAGGACCTCGAGATCCGGAGCGTCGATCGCGGCGTCGACACGGTGGCCGTGACCTTCGCGTCATCGGACGAGGAAACCGAAGGCGAGCTGTCGCTGATCCTCGCTGCGCCCGATCTCGCCCTTCGCCAGTGGGTGGTGCGCGACCCCCAGAACGGCGTGACTGTGGTCGATCTCGAAAATGTGACCGAAGGGGTGCGACTGGCCAATCGGCTGTTCCAGATTCCCGAAGCGGGATCGGCGTTTTTGAAGGATTAGCCGCCGCCGCCTGCGCTGTGCCAACTCGCCACAGGCAAGCAATTTTTAACCGCAGCCTATTGAAATTCTCCCACCTGATGCGTTAATGTAACAGTACGCGATCGGCACGCAGCCGGACCAGCGTTGCCCCCCCGCTAGCAGGTCCGTCGCTGGTCGCGTCGCCGGATTATCCCCTCCCGGCGTAGGCGCAACAGCGCAGCTTGGCGCCCGATTCATACCGGATCGGGCGCCTTTTTTTGCGCAGCGCGATAGGCCACATAGGGCCGGCATGACTGAAGATGAACTTCTCCGACTGGAACGCGAGCTGCCGGCGCTGACGCGGCTGCGGCGCTTCGCCGAGGGGCTCGCGAACATTCCCTGGTTCGCCAATCTGGGCGAGCCGCTCACGCCCGGCGCGCGCGCCGCGGCGGCGGCCTATCTCGACGGGCTCGGCTTTCCAGACGCCGAGATCGCGGTCGTGATCGACTGGGAGGACGCGGCGGCCGCGGCCGAAAGTCTCGACTGGAACAGCCCCGCCTGGGAGGCCGAGGAGCTGTTGCGCGCCGATCTCACCGCCCGCGCCCTCGACCTGCTCTCGGAAGAGGCGCTGTCCCTCGCCCTTGCAGTCGTCGGGGAAAAGGTCTCCGGCCCGGCGCGCGAGGCGATGGAGCAGGCGAGCTTCATCTGGGACGTCGAAGACGAGGCGTCCCGCCAGCTCGCCGTCGGGGCCGCGGTGCAGGCCGCCCATCAGGCGGCGCTCACGCTGGTCGCGGCCAGTGACGCCGCCTTCGACGCCGAAGCCCATCCCTTTGCGGCGAAGTTCCAGCTGTTCGAGTTCGGCCGTTGGCCGGTGGGGGTGACGGGAAGCTCGTTCAACCTGTTCTGAGGACGGAAAGCCCCGCTGCGGCGAGCAGGTAAAAGCCGAAAAAGGTCAGCATCAGCCGAAAGCCCGTCCGAAACCGCGCCTCCGGCATGGCGCGCAGAAACCGCACGCCCGCCCAGCTTCCCAGAAAGCCCGCCGTCAGGATCGCCGCAATCAAGAGCGCCCATTCGGCGAAAGCGAAGCCGATGACGCCGAAAGCGAGGGTCTTGAGCCCGTGCTGGGCGACCATGCAGGCGGCGTGGGTCGCGACGGTCTTCAGCCGATCGAGGCGCGTCGCCGACAGCATGGTCGCCGCGATCGGTCCCGTCGCGCCGAAGAACATGGTGAGAAAAGAGCCGACCGCGCCGGTAAGGAAAAAGGTTCGCGGGCCGGGCTCGAAGGCTTTCGGCTTCGGTCCCCAGACCGCGATCAGGATGAAAAGACCGACCGCGGCGCGCAGCGCCTCTTCCGGCAGGGCGACATAGATCCGCCCGCCGAGCGCCGCGCCCAGAACGCCGCCGAGCGCGAACCACAGGACGATCGGCCAGACCACGTCGCGGCGCTGAAGCCCGAAGCGGCTGAGATTGGCGCCCAGCTGGGCCGCGCCGTGCACCGGCACCACGGCGGCGGGCGGAAACAGCGCGCCCATCACGGCGAGCAGCGCGAGCCCGCCGCCGAGGCCGAACGCCGCCGTCAGCGCGGCGGTGAAGAAACTCGCCGCGACGACAAGAACGGCGGCGAGCGGCGAGACGTCATCGGGCGCGAGCGAGGCGAGGAAGTCCATGGGGGCGATTGGCGGCTGGCGGTTAGTGGCTAGCGGGCGGCGGGCGGTTTGTCACCCGACAGGCGCCGCCGTGCGGCGGGAAAACCGGGTGACTCGCCATGCCGTCTGCCTTAATCACCAGCCACCAGCCGCTAACCGCCAGCCGCCAGCCGCTCCCCCATGAAAATCGCCACCTGGAACATCAACTCCGTCCGCTTGCGCATCGATTCCGTGCTCCGCTTCCTGAAAGAGGAAGCGCCCGACGTTCTGTGCCTGCAGGAGATCAAATGCCGCGACGAGCAGTTTCCCGCCCGGCCCCTTCGCTCGGCCGGCTACGAGCATATCGCCGTGTCGGGCCAGGCGGGGTATCATGGCGTGGCCATCATCGCGCGCGCGCCGCTGAAAGACGTCGAGACGCGCAAGTTCTGCGGCAAGGACGATTGCCGCCATATCGCGGCGACTTTGCCGGGCGGCGTGCGGCTTCATAATTTCTACGTGCCTTCAGGCGGCGACGAGCCTGATCCCGCCGTCAACGACAAGTTCGCCCACAAGCTCGATTTCATGAAAGAGCTCGCCGAATGGTCCGTAGGCGAAGCGCAGACCCACAGTAAGAAGGCCGTGCTCGTCGGCGATCTTAACATCGCCCCGCGCGAGCACGACGTGTGGTCGCACCGGCAGCTTCTCAACGTGGTCTCGCACACGCCGGTCGAGGTCGAGCTGATGAACGCCGCGCTGGAGAAGGGAAAATGGACCGACGTCGCGCGCGAGCTTATTCCGGAGCCGGAGAAACTTTACACTTGGTGGTCTTACCGGGCGCGCGACTGGCGCGCGTCGAATCGCGGCCGGCGGCTCGATCATATCTGGACGAGTCCGCCGCTAAGAAAAGCTGCGCTTTCGGGCGGGCGCGCCGCCTTCGCCATCCATGACCATTGCCGGGACTGGGAGAGGCCGTCGGACCACGTTCCGGTGACGCTGACGCTCGATCTCTGAGGCGGCGTCATAGATGCGGGCGCAGCGCATCGGCGAGCGCGTCGACGTCATCGGCCGTGTTGTACAGATGCGCGGAGAAGCGAAGGCCGCCCATGCGCCGGTCATGAGCGAATCCGGCCGCGTCGAGGGCGGTTGAGGCCGCCTCGACATCCCGCGCGCCGATGACGACATGTCCGCCGCGCTCGCCCGCGCGCGCATGGGACAGGGCGGCCTCTTCGGGCAGCGCCGCGAGCAGCCGGTCGAGCAGCGCCTGATTGTGGGCGAAGGCGGCCTCGATCCCGGTCTCGGCGAGGGTCTCGGCGCCTGCGGCGGCTGCGGCGAAGGGCGCGATAGAAGGCGTGCCGCCCCAGAAGCGGCGCGCGCCCTCGGCGTAGCGGAAGTTCCGGATGTCGAAGGCGAAGGGCTCGGCGTGGGAAAACCAGCCGACGTCGAGCGGCGTGCAGCGCGCGGCGGTCTCTTTCTCCGTCCACAGAAAGGCTGCGCCGGGCCCGCCGCAAAGATATTTCACCGAGGTTCCGACGGCGAAATCGGCGCCCCAGGCGGCCAGATCGACCGGAATCGCGCCGGCGGACTGGGCGATGTCGAACACGCAGAAAACGCCTCGCCGGCGCGCGCGAGCGGCGATCTCGGCGACGGGCGCCCTGACCGCGCTGTTGGAGAAAACATGCATGACGACGACGAGCTGCACGTCGTCGTGAAAGGCCGGCGCCCAGGCGTCGACGTCCGCAAGGCGCGGGCCTCCAGGCAGGAAAACGAGCTCGTAGCCGAGCCGGCGCGCCTGGGCGAGAACGAAGCCGACGGTCGGGAAATCGTCCTCGGTGAGCACGATCTTGCGCCGGCGCGCGCGCTCGGGCAGGGCGAAGAGGATCTTGGACAGGGCGCTCGAAACATTCGTCTGCGGACAGATATCGTCGGCGCGCGCGCCGATGAGCGGCGCGAGCGCGGCGCGGAAGCGGTCGATGGCGGCGAGCCAGGCGTCCCACGCCCGCCCGTCGCCGCGCCGCCAGGGTCCGGCGAACGCCGCCTCGACGGCCGCGTCGGTCCTCAGGGGGCGCAGGCCCACCGAATGGGACAGGAAATAACGGCCGGCCGGGCGATGAAAGGCGTCCGCGCGCATCAGTGAAATCCGCCGCCTCCGGCCTCGTCCGGGATGTTGTCGCGCTTCACGCCGTAGGTCGCGCCCCATTTGTCGGTCATGCGCCCGCGCACGGCCCACAGCTCGGGATAGAAGGCGCGGCGCACGCCCGCTTCAAGAAGCTCGACAGGCCGGCCCTTCAGCGATTTCGCGTCCGCGCCGATGGAGCGGCGGATGAGTTGGAGGTGGTGGAAGCGGAAGGTCTGGAACAGCTCGTCGAATTCGACGAGGCGCTCGGCCACGACATAGGCCGGCCCGTGATCATATTCGAGGTCGTAAACGTCGTCGACGGAAAGGCCCTCCGCATCGAGATAATGTTTCCTGTACGTGTCCCATAGAAGGGGCGCCATCTTCAGCAGCGCGCGAAAGCCCGGCGATTCCTGGCCTGACCCGTTTCCGAGCTGGAGGCGGATCGCCTGATACTCCTTGGGCGACATGGTCTCAAGAAGCTGAAGCTGCTCGATGAGGAGACGCTGGAGAATTCGCACGCGATGGAACAGCGTAACCACGCGATGCGTCTGGCGCGCGGCCATATAATCGTCGATATCGAGCAGCGTGTAGCCGATGAGCTTCATCCACAGCTCCTCGATCTGATGGACGATCTGGAACTGCAGCTCATCGCCGTTGCACAGCGCGTCGAACGGCTTCTGGCATTTGAACAGCGCCGACGTGTTCAGATATTTCTCGTAGTCGAACGAGCCGTCGCCGTGCATCATGGCGTAGAAATAGGCGCGATCCATGCTCTGTCTCCGTCCTGCAGGAAGGCGGGGGCGCGTTCAGGAAATCCGCCGCAGATCCTCGCGCGAGAGCGAGCCGGGCACGACCGTCACCGGTATCGGCCGCGCGCCGAGATAGGACGGTCCCTTGGCGAGCGCCGAGACCAGCGGGCCTGGCCCGTCCGGGTCGGCCGAGGCGCCGAGGAACAGGATGGCGATCTTCGGGTCCTCTTCGATCAGCTTGCGGATTTCGTCGACCATCCGCCCCTCGCGAATGATGGCTTCCGGCTGTTCGCCCCATTCGGCCGCGACGATGGCGGCGAATTCGGCGAGCACGGCTTCGGCGGCCTCGAGGGCCTCCTCGCGCATGGTGTCGGCGACGGTCGCCCAATGGCCGAACTCCGGCGGCTCGATCACATGCAAAAGCGCCACCCGCGCGTTCGAGCGTTTGGCGCGGCGCGCGGTGAAATAGGCCGCCAGCCGCGCCTCCGGGCAGTCATGCGCGATCAGCAGGAATTTCAGCCTGTCGTCTTGAGTCTCGGGCGGTCCGCCCGCCTTCTCCTCCGTCATGGCGCGAACATGCCTCGAAAGAGGCGCGCCGTCTACTTGACCGGGGCGGCGCGGGCGGGCCAAAGGGGCGGCGCGCAGCGGGGCGCTTTTGGCGGCGGAACGAGGCTTTCATGCGCGGCTATTTCGGAATCGGGGCGGAGCGCATCTCGAAGGCGATGAATCTCGGCGCGGTGCTGCGCACCGCCCACGCCTTCGGGGCGAGCTTCGCGTTCACCATAGCGGCCCATCACCGCGCGCGCGAGGTCGCTCTTTCCGACACGTCGAAGAGCGATTCGCACCTGCCGCTTTATCAGTGGGCGAGCCTCGACGAGATGGTCCTGCCCAAGGGCTGCGTTCTCGTGGGCGTCGAGCTCGATGAAAATGCGGTCGAGCTGCCGCGATTCCGTCATCCCCTGTGCGCGGCCTATCTTCTGGGGCCGGAGAAAGGCGATCTGTCGGCGGCGGCCAAGGCGCGCTGCAGGCATCTGGTGAAGATCCCGACGCGGTTCTGCGTCAATCTCTCCGTGGCCGCCGCGCTCGTCATGTACGACCGGATGCTGTCCTTCGGCGGCTTCGCGCCGCGCCCGCTCTCGGGGGGCGGAGCCGCGCCTGTCGGTCCGGCGGCGCCCGGCGCGCCTCTTCCCCGTCGCGGCCGGCGCTGAAAAAGACCGACCGCGCCGCCTTTCATGAGCGGAAAATAACAGCGCCGCCGGATTGTCGCTCCGGCGGCGCGGAGGGTCGCGAAATGCGAACGGCGCGAATCAGCGGCGCTTCTTGGCGCGCTTCTTCGCGCCCTTCCGGGCGGCTTTCTTCCTGGCGGTCTTTTTCTTTGCGGCCTTGCGCGCGGCTTTCTTCTTGGCCGGACGCGCCGGGGCCTCCTCCATCTTGTCGAGGGCTTCGGCGTAGGCCGTCAGCGCCCGCATGAAGGCGGTCTGCTGGGTCTTCGGCAGAACGGCGAGGGTGGCGTTCTCGGCCTTCTGCACGCTGCTCATGGCGCTCTGGAGCATGCGCTTGCCGGCCGCGGTGATCGAGACCGCGTTGGCGCGCGCGTCGGCCTTGGTGCGCTGGCGCGACAGGAGGCCCTTCTTGATCATGCGGGCGATCATGTCGGCGAGCGTGGAGCGGTCGATGCCGGTGGCGCGCACCAGATCGGTCTGGCTCAGGCCCTCGTTCTGGGCGACCGTGTGCAGAACTTCAAACTGGCGCGGCGTCGGACCTTTCGGGCCGACCTCCTTGGCGTAAAGGTCATGGGCGTATTGCTGGGCGCGCCGCAGAAGGTGGCCCGGCGAGTTTTTGAGCGAGAAGCTAGCCATTTGGTGGTCTCCGTCTTGCTGGTCCGCCGCGTGCAGATCGTCTGAGGGCGGCTGTCATTAAGGGCGCCTCCGTCGGAGCCGGCCGCGGACCCCGGGAAGGGTCCTGACACGATCGCGCCCAATGCGGACTAATTGGACATGACCCCTTAATAAAGTATTGCCGATAGTCCGTCACCGACAAAATTGCAACACAGAATCGCAAAACAGTGATGAATGCGCCCGGAACGGACATTCCGCAAGCGTCGCAGCGCGGCGGGCGGGTGAACGGACGGGAGCGGAACATGCGGCGGAAAGGCTGATTCGCCGCCGATTTCGCTCGGCGGTTCGAACCTGCGCGCCTACGGATGTTCCGTCGGTGGATGATCGGGAGCGACGCCGGAAACCGGCTGACGGGAGGGGGCGCGTCCGCCGTCCCGAACGCGCCGTCCCAGGCGCGCCGAGGCGAGGGCGTCGGCGGCGGGGGCGTCGAAGACAGGCCCGAATCGGCGTCGCGACGGGTTCTCGCCGCGCCGCAGCCGGGACGACGAATCCGGCTGATTCCTGTCCTTCTAAAACCCGACGGCGAAGCTGCGGGGGGCGGGGTCGATCACGCGGATGCCGCCGGGCTGGATTTCGAGGATGGCGAGCCCGCGGTCGATCGAACCGTCCGGATTGAGACGAAACAGTCCGTCCGCGCCGAAATAGCCGTTGGGGTCGGCGAGCGCGGCGGCGTCGAAGCGCCCCCGCCGACGCGGCGCCTGGCCGAGGCGCGCGGCGAGCAGCGTGGCGTCGTAGGCGAGCGAGGCGAGCCGCGGGGGCTTCTGGCCGAAGGCCGCCTCGAAGCGCTGGTCGAAGGCCGCGGTCACCGTCGGGTCGGGCGCGGCGAACCAGCCGCCCCTGAGCGCCGGCTCGCGGGTCAGGCGCGCATTGTTCCAGCCGGACAGGCCGAGCAGCTTCACCTGCGTGATGTCGACGTTGAAATAGGGCAGGAGCGGCGCGAGCGCGCGCAGCAGCGTGCCCTGCTCCGGCATCAGCACCGCCTGATAGCCGCGCACGTAACCCTCGTCGGCCGCGGGGTTCTGCGGCGCCGCGTTCGGATCGTAGCCGTGACGCAGCTCGGCCGGCACCAGCTCGCCGGCGTATTGCGCGAGGCGCCGCGCGGGCGCGAGCATTTTGTCCGGATCCTGCTCGTAGCGCTCTTCATGCACCAGCACCCCGCCGCGCACGTAGATCTCTTCGGCGAAGGCGGCGGAGACGCGCTCGCCATATTCCGTAGCCGGCGCAATCAGGCCGAATCGGGTCAGTCCCTGAAGGACCGCATAATCGGTGACGCGCGCGACTTCGATCTCGGGCGGGAAGCTCAGCAGATAGACTCCGTCGCCGCCGACGGCGAGATCGGACGAAAAGGCGATCACGGGCGTCTCGGCGGCGCGGGCGACGTCCGCGACGGCCCGGACCTCTTCTGAGAAGAGCGGGCCGAGCAGAATCTCCGCTCCGTCGGCGAGCGCCGAGCGCGCCGCGGCGGCCGCGCCTTCCGCATCCCCGCGGGTGTCTTTCGGCAAGATCAGGAAGCGCCGGTCGCCGGCGTCGAAGGCGGCGAGCTGGGCGGCGTCGAACATCGCCGCGGCGATCCGCCGGGCGGCTTCGTTGGGCGCGGTGAAGGGCAAAAGCAGGCCGACGCGCACCGGCTCGTCGCCGGTCATGTGGAACGGTTCGACGAAGCCGCGCGGGTCGTAGTGGGTCGCTTCCTCGGCGGGAGTCTCGCCCGGCGCCGGGGCCTCCACGTCCGGCCTCTGCGGCGTCGCGATCGCCGGCCCGCGCGCGGGCGGGGCGGAAGAACAGGCCGCCGCCGCGAGAATGAGGAAGGTTGCGAGGCTGCGCGCGATGCGCGATCCGGTGATGGCGAACGCTGACGACATGCTTTCCGTTCCCTCTTCTGCGGCGCTTCGCGCGAGCCTATCCGTCCCGGCCGCGCCGGACAACGCGCCGGGCGGGGACTCCGGTCCCCCCGGAGCGCCTTCCGATTGACGCCTGTCGGAAGGCGGGTCAATCGTCCCGTCATGGCGCTCGATCCTGGCCTTTACGTGGCGGCGACCCCCATCGGCAATCTCGCCGATGTGACGTTTCGGGTTGTCGAAGCGTTAAAGGCGGCCGATCTCATCCTCTGCGAGGATACGCGCCGGACGGCGAAGCTGTGCGCCGCCTACGGAATCGAAACCCCGCGCGCGCCCTATCATGAGCACAACGCGGCGCGCGTGCTGCCGGGCGTGATCGAAAAGCTCAAGGCCGGCGCGCGGGTGTGTCTCGTCTCCGACGCCGGCACGCCGCTCATTTCCGATCCCGGCTATCGGCTGGTTCGCGCGGCGCGCGACGCCGGCGTGACGGTGATCCCGCTGCCCGGCCCGTCCGCCGCCGTTGCGGCGCTTTCGGTCGCCGGCGCCCCGACCGACCGCTTCCTGTTCGCAGGATTCCCCCCGGCGAAGGCGGCCGCGCGCCGACGCTTTTTTGAAGGACTCGCCGCGATCGACGCCACCCTCGTCTTCTATGAGTCGCCGGCGCGGCTTGCCGAAAGTCTGGCCGCGATGGCCGCCGCGTTCGGCGACCGTCCCGCGGCGGTCGCGCGCGAGCTCACCAAGCTCCATGAGGAGGTGCGCGAGGGGCGCCTCGCCGCGCTCGCGGCCGATTACGCCGAAGCGCCGCCGAAAGGCGAGATCGCGGTCGTCGTCCATCCCCCGGCTCAGGCGGAGCTTCGCGACGACTCCGTCGACGTCGACGCGCTGCTCTGCGAAGCGCTGGAGCGCATGTCGCTCAAGGACGCCGCGACGAGCGTGGCCGCGGCGAGCGGCCGCGCGCGCAAGGAGGTCTACGCCCGGGCGCTCGCGCTGAAAGGCGCCCGGCGGTGAGGCGGCCGGACGCCGAGGCGCGGGCGGCGGCCGAACGGAGCGGGCGCCGCGCCGAGCTGCTGGCGGCCTGCCTGTTGACGCTCAAGGGCTTTCGCATTCTGGCGCGCCGCTTCCGCGCTTCCGGCGGCGAGATCGATCTCGTCGCCAAACGCGGCCGGCTGCTCGTCCTGGTCGAGGTGAAAGCCCGCAGGAGCCTCGACGAGGCGGTCTTCGCGGTCACGCCGCGCGCGCGCCGGCGCATCGCGCGGGCGGGGCGCGCCTTCGTCGCCCGCGCGCCGGGGCTTGCCGATTGCGCGGTGCGCTACGACATCGTCGCCGTCGCGGGCCTGCGCCTGCGTCATCTCGCCGACGCCTGGCGGGAATAGACGGCGCGCCGTCGCGCGCTTTCTTTTCGCCGCAAAGCGCTGCAAGGAAAGGGCGGACGCCTGACGCCCCGCGCGCCGTCCGCCCCTGACGAAAGGAGGCTTCCTCATGGCTGCAAACGCCCTTCGCGCTCTGCTCGCCGCCGCGCTCGCCCTCGCCGCCTGCGCCTGCGCGTCGAGCCGGACGCTCGGCGGAACCTTCAGCGACATGGCGACCGGCTCCGAGCTCAGCGCCATCCTCGTCGCCGATCGGGAGTTCGATTACTCCGACGTGGACGTGACCCTGTATGAGGGCCGGGTGATGCTCACCGGCACGATGCGCTCGGAGGAAGGCCGCCGGAAGCTGCTCGCCAACGCCTGGAAGGCGGACGGCGTGAAGCAGGTGATCGACGAAGTTCTGATCGCGGACAAAACCTCCGTCGGCCAGGGGCTCGAAGATGCGCGCATCGATCAGGCGCTCCGCGCCAGGCTGCTGAGCGATCGCGGCGTGAAGAGCGCGAATTACAAGTTCTCCGTCTCTCAGGGAGTGGTGTACATTCTGGGCGTGGCGCGCGACGAGGTCGAGCTTGATCGCGTGCTTAATCATGCGCGCTCGATCGCGGGGGTGGAAAAGGTCGTCAGCCACGCCGTCTATCGCGCGCAGACGGCGCGCGTGCGCTGACGGTTTCGGGATGTCGCCCATGCGTCTCAAAATCGCCATCCAGATGGATCCGATCGAGGGAGTGAACGTCGATGCGGACACGACCTTCGATCTCGCGCTCGAAGCGCATGGGCGCGGCCATGAGCTGTGGATCTATCAGCCGCAGGCGCTCGCCCTGCGCGACGGGCGCGTATGGACGCGCGCGCGCAAGGTCGAGACGCTGAAACGCGCGCAGGGCGAGCATGTCCGGCTCGCCGCGCCGGAGACGCTCGACCTTCACGGCGTGGACGTCGCGCTCATTCGTCAGGACCCGCCCTTCGACATGGCCTACATCACGGCCGCGCAAATTCTCGAACGTCTGCAGCCGGACGTTCTGGTGCTAAACGACCCGCGCGCGATCCGCGACGCGCCGGAAAAGCTGTTCGTGACCGAGTTTCCCGATCTGACCCCCCCGACGCTCATCACCCGCGACGTCGTCGCCATTCGCGAATTTCGCGCCGAGCATGGCGACGTCATCCTGAAGCCGCTCTACGGCAACGGCGGTGCGGGCGTCTTTCGCGTCGCGCCCGAGGACGGCAACTTCAACGCGCTGATCGAGCTCTTCGAGCAGGCCTTCGCCGAGCCTTTCATCGTCCAGAAATATCTGCCCGAGGTGCGCGGCGGCGACAAGCGCATAATTCTGCTCGACGGCGAGGCGGTCGGCGCGATCAACCGCGTGCCGGCGGCCGGCGAGACGCGCTCGAACCTGCATGCGGGCGGGCGCGCCGAGCCGGTCGAGATGACCGCGCGCGATCAGGAGATCTGCGACCGCATCGGGCCTGAGCTGTCGCGCCGCGGTCTGACGCTCGCCGGCGTCGACGTCATCGGCGAGTGGCTGACCGAGATCAACGTGACCTCGCCCACGGGCGTGCAGGAGATTCGCCGGTTCGGCGGGGCCGACATCTCGGCCCTCTTCTGGGACTGGGTGGAGGGCCGCCGGGAAGGGTAGTCGCCTGACGCAGGGCGTTAAAAAATAACAGGCGAAATTGAATTGGCGCGGCCTTGGTCGCGCCTTTATTTTGGCCTATGCCCGTAGGCGTATGCTGCGCGCCGTTACGCCTTCAATTTCATGACGATGACTTTTTCGAACGACCTCGCCGCGCGCGCCGCGGCCTCTCCCGATCCGGGCCCGCCGCTGCGCGTGGCGCTCTTTTCGGGCAATTACAATTACGTGATGGACGGGCCGGTGCGGGCGCTCAACATGCTGGTCGGCCATCTTCTCGAACGCGGGCATCAGGCGCTGGTCTTCGCCCCGACGGTGCGCGCGCCGGCTTTCGCGCATGTGGGCGAACTCGTATCGATTCCTTCGATCGCGCTGCCCGGCTCGCGCCGCGAATATCGTTTGGGATTGGGCCTGTGGGGCGCGGCGCGCAAGCGGCTCAAGGCGTTCGCGCCGGACATCATCCACATCGCCGCGCCGGACCTCACCGGGTACATGGCGCTTCGCTACGCCGAAAAAAACGGCGTGACGCCGGTCGCCTCCTTCCATACGCGTTTCGACACCTATCCGCGCTATTACGGCGCGCGCTGGGCGGAACAATATCTCACCCGCTATATGCGGAATTTCTACGGCCGCTGCCGGCACGTCTACGCGCCCTCGCCGTCGATGGCCGAAGAGCTCGCCCGCGACGGCATCGGCCGCGACATCCGGCTGTGGACGCGCGGCGTCGATCATGGGCTGTTCAATCCCAACCGGCGCGACATGGCCTGGCGGCGCGCGCAGGGCGTCGACGACGAGGCCGTTCTCGTCGCCTTCGTCGGCCGGGTCGTGCTTGAAAAAGGCATCGACGTGTTCGCCGACGCCGTTCTTGCGGCGCAAAAGCGAAATCCGTCCGTGAAGGCGCTCGTCGTCGGCGACGGACCGGAGCGGGCCCGCTTCCAGACGCGCCTGCCCGACGCGGCGTTCGCCGGCTATCTCGACGGCGAAGCGCTCGCGCGCGCCTACGCCAGCGCCGACATCTTCTTCAATCCTTCGGTTACGGAGACCTTCGGCAACGTCACGCTGGAGGCGATGGCCTCGGGTCTGCCGGCGGTGTGCGCGGCCGCCTCGGGCAGCGTGTCGCTGGTCGCCGACGGCGAATGCGGGTTCCTCTGCCCGCCGGAGGCCGGTGCCGAAGGCTACGCCGAAAGGCTGCTCGCGCTTGCGGACGATCCGGAAAAGCGCCGCTCCTTCGCGCGGCGGGCGCTCGAACGGGCGCGGGCCTATAGCTGGCCCGCGGTGCTCGACGGGCTGATCGCCCATTACCGCGACGCGGTGGGCGACCGGCCGGCGCGCCGCCTGCAGGCCGCCGCCTGCCTCGCGCGCGCCGCCGCCGATGCGTGACGCGCCGGGCGCTGTCGTGAAGCTGTAAAAGAAGGCCGCCATAAGCGGACGCGGCGGGCCTGTTCCGCCGGGAAGGCGGGGCGCGCGCATTCCATGTCTGCGACAAGAAGCCGTTGGTGGCTGCTGCTCGAATGGGCGGGTGCGACGCTGCTGCGCGCGGCGCCGGACGTGCAGCCCGTAAACGCGGCGCTCGCGCGCCTTTATTACTTCTTCTACAATCGGCGGCGCTTTCCGAATCTCCGTACGCCGCGGCATTTCAATGAGAAGCTCATCCGACTGAAGCTTTCGGCCGAGGCGCGCGATCCTCTGCGCAGGCGTCTGACCGACAAGGAGCATGTCAAGGCGCATGTCGAGGCGAGGTTCGGGCCCGGCCATGTCGCGCCGACGCTCGCGGTGCTGCGCGCGCCCGAAGAGGTCGACGCTTTCGCGTTTCCGCTGCCCTGCGTCGTCAAGCCGACCCACTCGAGCCAGGAGGTGATGTTCCTCGACGACGTCCAGCCCGGCCGGGCCGAGCGCGCGCGGCTGAAATACTGGCTGCGCAAGGATTATTTCGCCGCCAATCGCGAACCCAACTACAAGGGGCTTGAGAAGAAGCTCATCGTCGAGCCGGTGCTCGGCGGCGCGTTCGGGCGGATCGAGGATGTGAAAGTCTTGTGCTTCCACGGCCGCCCCAAGCTCATCCAGGTGGATTACGGGCGGTATGCGGAGCATCGCCGCGATTATTTCGATATTGCGGGCGCGCCCCTGCCGATCCGGATGCGGGTTCCGCCGGCGGGATCGCCCTTTCCCTATCCGGACATGATGTCGCGGATTCTCGAGATGGCCGAAAGGCTCAGCGCCGGCTTCACCTTCATCCGCGTGGATTTCTACGTCGTCGACGGAGCCGCGCTGGTCGGCGAGTTGACCAGCTTTCCAACGAACTGCACCGTTCCGTTCGAGCCGCTCTCGGCCGACCTGATCTTGGCGCGGCTGTTCGACGAACCGAATCTGGAGATCACGCCGACGCTGTTCGGAGTCTCGCCTGATTCGTCCGCCGACGCGCATGCGCCGGCGCAGCCGGCGGCCGCCTAAGACGGCGCCCTTGCAATCGCGCCCGCGTCCGCATGTTTCAAGGGCAGACCATATCCATGCTGATCGGTAAGGCGCGCCGGCTTGCGGCGCGCGCCGGAGAAACGCTCGATCGCCCGGCGGCGCGGCGCGTCCTGGCCGCGGTGAAGGTCGTGCTTCTCGCCGCCGTCGTCGTCTGGCTCGTCTGGCGGCTCAGCCTCATCGGCTGGCGGCAGGTGCTGGCGAACCTGCCGGCGTCGCCGTGGTTTTACGCCTTCTTCGCGATGAAGTTTCTGGTGCTCCCGCTCGCCGAGACGGTCGTCTATCAGATCATCTGGCGCCGCCCGCTCATCGCCCATCTGCCGGCCTTCATCCGCAAGCGGGTCTACAACGCCGCGGTCGCGGGCTATTCGGGCGAAGCGTTCCTGACTCTGTGGGCGCGCCGGCGGCTCGGGCTCAGCGATCGCGAGGCGCTCGTCGGGGTCAAGGACAACAACATTCTCTCCGCCTTCACGGCGAACGCCGCGACGGCCTGCCTGATCGCCGCCCTCGCCGCGAGCGGCCGGCTCGGCCCGGTCGCGACGGCGATTCCGGGCGGCGCGCTGCTTTTCGGCGCGGCGTTCGCCGCCGCCGCCGGACTGTGTTTGGCGGTGCTGGTCTTCCGCCGCCGGCTCGTCAGCCTTGCAGGCGATAAGGCGGGGGCGATTCTTGGGATCCACTTTCTGCGACAGGCCGCGCAAATAACGCTTTATGCGGCAATGTACGAAGCGGCCGTTCCAGCGCCGACCTACGGCGCCTGGTTCGCGTTCATCGCGCTGCAGCTCGTCATCAGCCGCATCCCTTTCCTGCCCAATCAGGAGCTCGTCTATCTCGGCGCCGCCCTGGCGCTTGCATCCGCGGCGGGGGCGCCGCAGGAAGCGGTGGCGGGCATGCTGGTCGCTGAGGCGGGCCTTTCCCAGATGGTCAACGCCGCCCTGTTCCTCGCCACGGCCGGTCTCGCCCGGCGCGCCGCCCCGTCGCGGCGCGCGATGAACGCTGACGAGACCGAGGCCCAGTGAGAGCGCCGCTCCTTTTCCAGCGCCGGTATTTTCCCTTGTGGCTGGCCGTGTCCCTGGGCGCGTTCAACGACAACATGCTGCGTCAGGCGCTTATCATCGGCATCGTCTACGGCGGCGTCGCCATCGCCGGCTTTTCCGATCCGGCCGACGCGATTCCGGTCGTCGGCGCGGCGTTCAGCGCCGCGACGCTCGTCTGCGCGAGCGCGGCCGGCCAGATCGCCGAGCGGTTCGAATCGGCGCGGCTGCTGCGCCGCATCAAGCTCGTCGAGGTCGTGCTGATGGTCCTCGCCGCCGTCGGCTTCGCGCTCAAGGCGGGCCTGTTTCTGATGGCGGTGTTCGTCGCCATGAGCGCGCAGACGGCTTTCTTCAATCCGGCGCGGGCGGCGGCGATGCCGAAATATCTGCACCCGCACGAACTGGTGCGCGGCAACGCCTATTGCAGCGCCGGCATGTTCGCGGCGGTGGTCGCCGGCCTGCTCGCCGGCGGCGTGCTCATCGCCATGCCGGGCGGGGCGGCGTTCGTCGCCGGCGGGCTCGTGCTCGCCGCGCTGTTGAGCTGGGCGGCGACGCTGCTGCTGCCGGAAGCGGCGGCCGACGCCCCTTCCTTGCGCATCCGCTGGGATCCGTTCGGCCAGACCATCCGCACCCTGCGTTTCGCCTTCGCGGAGGCGGGCGTCTGGCGCCCGCTCGCGGGCGTGGCGTTCTTCTACCTCGTCTCGACCGTGACGACGATCATCACCCCGCTCTATGCGATCGAGGAGCTGGGGGCGACGGGCGCGACCGCCACCGCCCTGATGGGCCTTGTGGCCATCGGCGCCGGCGCCGGCGCGATCGCGGCGGCGTCGGTCGCGCGCCGGCGCAGCGGTCTCGGCCTTTCCTTCGTCGGCGCGGTCGTCGCGGGCTCGGCGCTGCTCGCCGCCGCGCTCCTTACCGGTCCGGTCGCGGCGACCGGCGCGAGCCGGACCCTCGGCGCGCTGGCCGGCCACTGGCCGGGCCTGGCGCTCATCGCCTGCTTCACGCTGTCCTCGGCTTCGATGGGGCTTTATCTCGTGCCGCTTCAGGCCGCGGCCCAGCGCCGCGCCCCGCCGGGTCGGCGCGCGCGGGCGCTTGCGGGCGGGGCGGTGCTGAACGCGCTTTTCGCCATGACCGGCGCGCTCGCGGTCTTCGTCGTCACCGCGACGCGGCTGACCCCCAAAGACGGGCTATCGGGTCTTGCCCTGATGCTGTTCGCCTTGGCGGGCTACATGGCGCTGCGCTGGCTCGCTTTGCCGCAGGGGCTGTATGACGAAGCGCTCGGTCCGCGGCGCGGGGAAGCGTCCGAGGGCGCGCGGGCGCAAACCGAATCCGGGGAAACGCCGGCGCGCGCGGCGCGCTGAGGCCGCGCGGAGCCTTGCGCTTTCGCGGCGGCGCGGAATTCGCTACAGACCCGGTTTCCATACTCGCAGGGCGCTCGCCGTCCTGCCGACACGCCGGGCGCCGCGCTGATTCCATGGGCCTGATAGACCGCTACATTCTGCGCGCCGTGACGACGCCGCTCGGGCTGGCGCTGTGCGTGGCGGGGATGCTCCTGCTGATCGAGCAGATGCTGCGCCTGTTCGATTTCGTGCTGGCCGAACAGGGGCCGGTCGAGGTGGTCTGGCGGATGCTGGCCAATCTCATTCCGCATTATCTCGGCCTCGCCCTGCCGCTGGGCGCGTTTCTGGGCGTCATGCTCGCCTTTCGCGCCCTGTCGATGTCGAGCGAGCTCGACGCGCTGCATTCGAGCGGCGCTTCGATGCGGCGTCTGCTGCGGCCGATCTACGGTCTGTTCCTTGTGCTGATGGCGTTCGATTTCGCGCTGGTCTCCTACATCGAGCCTCTCGCGCGCTATCGCTATGAGCAGATCCGCTTCGACGTGACGACCGGCGCCTTCGGGGTGAAGATCCCGCAGGGCGCCTTCGTCGACATCGCCGATGGCGTCACCATCCGGCTCGGCGGGGTGAACAGCGAGACCCGCGAGGCGGAAGACATCTTTCTCGAACAGCGCGGCGCCGACGGCGGCCTGGCGACGGTCACGGCGCGCTACGGCGCCATCTCCACTAATCCGGACTTCACGCGCCTGCTTTTGAAGCTGCGCGACGGGCGCCAGCTTTTCGTCGACCCGAATGCGGCCAGGGTCAACGCGCTCAGTTTCGACTCGTTCGATCTCGAGGTCGAGCTGCCGGCGAGCGCCGTGTTCCGCTCGCGCGGCGGGGACGCGCGCGAGGCGACCTTCGACGAGCTTCTCGCAAGCGTGCGTTCAGGTTCGCGCGCGTCGGATCCCTTATGGGACGCCTATCGCGCTAGGCTGCACTGGGTGGTCATTCACCCGCTGAGCTATCTCGTCATGCCGATTCTGGCTGTAGCGATGGGCGTGACGGGCCGTCGGCGCGCATCGACCCTCAAACCGGTGGCGGGCGTGGCCATTCTCATCGTCTATCACGAGCTTCTGGAGGAATGGGGCCAGATCGCCGTCCGCGACGGGGCGCTTTCGCCTTATGTCGCGATGTGGGGCCTGCTCGCCGCCTTCGCCGCGCTCAGCGTCGCTCTCTACAACCGATCGGTCGATCAGGCGCGCGTCGCGCGCGTCGCCGCCCGGCAGGAGGCGAAGCCGCCGCGCGTGCTCGTCGAGGGCGGGCTTGACGCCGACAGCGCGTCGGATGGCGCGGAACCGGCCGACATGGCCGAACCGGCGCTCACCGGGAGGGCGTCGTCATGAGAGCGACGATGAGCGGCGTGTTCACCCGCTATGTCGGATTGCAGTTCCTCATCCGTCTCGCGGGGCTGCTGGTCTTTTTCGTCACCGTGCTGCAGATGCTCGACCTTCTGAACCGGTCGAGCGACATCATGGCCGCCGAGGGCGCGGAGTGGGGTTCGATGGTTCGCTACGTCTCGCTGCGCGCCCCGCAGATCGCAAGCCAGTTCGCGCCTTTCGCGGCGCTGCTCGCAGTCGTGGCGACGCTTTCCATGCTGAACATCCGCAGCGAAGTCACGGTGATGCGCGCGGCGGGCATGTCCGTTCACCGGGTGCTGTTTCCGATCGGCTTCGTCTGCGCGGGCGTCGCGGCGGCGCATTTCGTCTTTCACGAGGCCGTCGTCGTGCCGGCCGCGGCGAAGCTCGATTATTGGGAGGCGAACGATTACGCGCCGGAGGCCTCTTTCGACGGCGGCGTGCGCGCCGACGTGCGGCTCGCCTATGGCGGCGAGTTCATCCGCGCGGAAAGCGCTGCGCGCCTCGAAGGCGCCGTCAGGCTCAAGGGGGTGGTCGTCGACGCTTTCGGACCGGACGGGTTGATCATGCGCAAGACCGTCGCGGAATCGGCCCGCTATGAGAACGGCGGCTGGCGTCTGTTCGATGCGACGATTTACGACGCGGGCGAGCTGGAGGCGCGCCGGCTAGCCAGCCTGGCCTGGCCGACGGCGCTCGACCCCGATCTTCTCTTCGCGCTGTCGCTCAATCCGGACCGCACGCCGCTCGCCGAACTCGCCGCCAAGATCGCCCAGCTGCGCGCCGACGGAACGGACGCGCGCGCGGCGACGACCTCCTTCCTCAGCCGGTTCTCGAAGCCGGCCGCGACCCTCGTGATGCCGCTGCTCGGCGCCATCGCCGGCTTCGGCGTGCGCCGTCAGGGCAACCAGCTCACCCGCGCCTCGATCGGCGCGGCGATGGGGTTCAGCTATTTCGTGGTCGAGAACATGATGCTCGCCTTCGGCAAGCTCGGGGTCGCGCCGGCGATGTTCGGGGCGTTCTTTCCCTTCGCGCTGTTCATGGTGCTGGGATTCGCAATCCTGCTGGCGATGGAGAGCTGACGCGGCGTCAGGCCTCGGTCCGGACCGGCTCTCTCGCCGTCGCCTCGCCCGCCGTCTCGCGCGCGCGCAGCGAATCCTCCGTCTGTCTCATATAGTCGCGGCGGATCGGCAGGGCGTCGACGCGTCTTGCCAGCTGCATCTGGAAGACCATGTGCCCGCCATAGCGGAAGGAAAGCTCCGCGGCCGTCAGATAGAACGTCCACATCCGGCAGAAGCGTTCGTCGAATATTGCTGCGGCTTTCTCGCGATTGGCCTCGAAGCGCCGGCGCCATTCCTTCAGCGTCTCCGCATAGTGGAGGCGCAGGATCTCGATGTCGCAGACCCACAAACTCGCGCGCTCGACCGCGGCGAGGGTCTCCGACAGCGACGGAACATAGCCGCCGGGGAATATGTATTTGCGCGTCCATGGATCGGTCGCGCCCGGCGGGCCCTTGCGCCCGATGGAATGCAAAAGCGCGACGCCGTCCTCGCTCATCAGGTCGCGGACCTTGCGGAAGAACGGGCCGTAATGGGGAACGCCCACATGCTCGAACATGCCGACCGAGACGATGCGGTCGAAACGCTCGTGGACGTCGCGATAATCGGCGAGACGGAACGCCACGCGGTCCGCGAGCCCGCGCGCGCGGGCTCGGTCCTGCGCGAGGGAAAGCTGCTCGCGCGACAGGGTGACGCCGACCACGCGCGCCCCGCAATGCTCGGCGAGATAAAAGGCCATCGCCCCCCAGCCGCAGCCGATGTCGAGCACGCGCATTCCGGGCTCTATGGCGAGCTTCGCCGCGATATGGCGCAGCTTGGCGCGCTGGGCGTCTTCGAGGTTCTGGCCGGGCGCTTCGAAATAGGCGCAGGAATAGTTGAGGTCCTCGTCGAGGAAGAGCCGGTAAAGATCATTCGACAGATCGTAATGATGCGCGGCGTTGCGCCGGGCGCGGGCGAGCGTGTTGTTCTGATGGAAGCGCCGGATCCGTTTTAGCGTATCCTGAACGAAACGCTGCACGGGCTGGTCGCGCAGGCGCGCCGCGTTGAGCTGAAAGAGCGCGAGGAGGTCGGCGAGGCTCCCTTCCTCCACGGTCAGGGTCCCGTCCATATAGGCTTCGCCCGCCGCCAGTTCCGGGCGCAGGAACAATCGGCGAAACAGCGCCGGATCGTGCAGCCTGATCGCGGCGCGCGGGCTCGCCCCGTCGCCGTATTCCTTGCGCCGGCCGGAAGGGTCGATCACGGCGAGCGAGCCGACGGCGACGGTCTTGCGCGCCATGGCGCCGAACAGCGCCCGCCAGAAGCCTTGCGTCATGCTCATCCCAGCCTCCCTCGGGAGGCGCGGAGCCGTCGGCCGGCGGCGGCGCCCTTCGACAAACGGCCCCGGACCCCCTACATAGCGGCCCCGGAGTTCATCATGTCCCAACCAGAAGTAATATCGCTGGGCTGCCGTCTCAACGCCTATGAGGGCGAGGCGATGCGTCGGCTCGCGGGCGACGCCGGCCTCGCCGGCGCGGTGGTGGTCAACAGCTGCGCGGTCACGAACGAGGCCGTGCGCCAGACCCGCCAGGCGATCCGCCGGGCGCGCCGGGCTGATCCGTCCGCGCGCATCGTGGTGACGGGTTGCGCCGCGCAGATCGACCCGGACGCTTTCGCGCGCATGGGCGAGGTCGACGCGGTGCTCGGCAATCGCGAGAAGCTGGAGCCGGCGGCCTGGCGCGATCTTTCCCGCGCTTTCGCGGCGGGCGAGCGCCCCGTGCGGGTCGACGACATCATGGCGGCGCGCGAGACCGCGGGCCATCTCGTCGACGGCTATGGCGACCGGGCGCGGGCCTTTCTCGAAGTGCAGAACGGCTGCGACCACCGCTGCACCTTCTGCGTCATCCCTTACGGGCGCGGAAATTCCCGCTCGGTCCCGCTCGCGGCGGTCGTGGAGGAGGCGCGCCGGCTCGCTGCGGCCGGGCGTCGCGAGATCGTGCTCACCGGCGTCGATCTGACCGCCTACGGCGCCGATCTGCCGGAGCGGCCCGGTCTCGGCGATCTGGTCGGCGCGATCCTCGACGGCGTCCCGTCGCTCCATCGCCTGCGGCTGTCCTCGATCGACTGCGCGGAGGTCGACGCGACGCTGTTCGAGCGCATCGTCGCCGACGCGCGCCTCGCGCCGCATCTGCACCTGTCCTTGCAGGCCGGCGACGACATGATCCTCAAACGGATGAAGCGCCGGCACGCCCGCTCCCAGGCGATCGAATTCTGCGCGCGCGTGCGCGAGAAGCGCCCGGAAGTCGCTTTCGGGGCCGATCTCATCGCCGGCTTTCCGACGGAGACGGAGGAGATGTTCGAAAACACCCTGCGCATGGTCGAGGAGGCGGGCCTGTGCTATCTGCACGTCTTTCCCTTCTCGCCGCGCGCGGGAACGCCGGCCGCGCGCATGCCGCAGCTCGACCGCGCGACGGTGAAGGCGCGCGCCGAGCGCCTGCGCGAGAAGGGCCGCGTCATGCTGCATCGGTTCCTCGACGGGCTCGTCGGTCGCGTCGAGACCGCGGTGGTGGAAAGCGGCGGGCGCGCGCGGCTCGGCAATTTCGCGCCGGTCAAGCTGGCCGCGCCAGCGGGCGCGCCGGGCGATCTGGCGCGCCTGCGGCTTCTGGCGCGCGCGGGCGAGGCGCTCCTGGGCGCGGCGGCGTGAGGCGCGGGACAGGTTCAAACGCAATCGCGACAAGGCGAGAGGTTGATGGCGAAGACATTTCTATCCGGCCTGTTCGGCAGAAAGAAACCGGAAGAGGCGCGCACGGACGAACCGGCGCCGGCCGAAGCCGAAGCGCCGCCGCCGGCTACTGCGCCGGAAAAGCGTGGAATTTTCGCGCGCCTGCGCGACGGGCTGTCGAAAAGCTCGAAGAAGCTGTCCGAGGGCGTCGCGTCGATCTTCGCCAGGCGCAGGCTCGACGATGAAACGCTCGAAGAGCTGGAAGACCTGCTCGTCAGCGCCGACCTCGGCGTCGCGGCCGCCGCGCGGACGACCGCCGCGCTCGCCAGGGATCGCTTCGACAAGGAAGTGAGCGAGCAGGAAGTCAAGGAAGCCCTCGCCGACGTCATCGCGGCGAGCCTCGCGCCCTTCGAAAAGCCGCTCGTCGTCGATCGCGCGCGCCGGCCGCATGTGACTCTCGTCGCCGGGGTCAACGGCGCGGGCAAGACGACGACCATCGGCAAGCTCGCGGCGAAATTCCGCGCCGAGGGGCTGTCGGTGATGCTGGCCGCCGGCGACACCTTCCGCGCCGCCGCGATCGAGCAGCTTCAGATCTGGGGCGAGCGCACGGGCGCGCCGGTGGTCGCGCGCGCGGTCGGCGCTGACGCGGCGGGCCTCGCCTTCGACGCGCTCAAGCGCGCCCAGGCCGAGGGGACCGACGTTCTCATCATCGACACCGCCGGGCGGCTGCAGAACCGGCGTGAGCTGATGGACGAGCTCGCCAAGGTCGTCCGCGTACTGCGCAAACTCGACCCGGACGCGCCGCACGACTCGCTCCTGGTGCTCGACGCCACAGTCGGCCAGAACGCGCTCAATCAGGTCGAGGTCTTTCGCGAGGTCGCGGGCGTGACCGGCCTCGTCATGACCAAGCTCGACGGCACGGCGAAGGGCGGCGTGCTCGTCGCGCTCGCCGACAAATTCGCCCTGCCGGTGCATTTCATCGGCGTCGGCGAAGGCGTCGACGACCTTCAGCCCTTCAGCGCGCGCGCCTTCGCCCGCGCGCTCGTCGGACTCGATCAGGACGACGAAACGAAAGGAGAGGCGGCATGAGCGAGGCGCAGCGGGGCGCGCGCCGGCTGTCGCCGGGCGCGAAATTCGCCGTAGACATGGGGCCGCTTCTCGTCTTTCTCGTCGGCTTTTTCCTCGGGGAACGGATCGTTTCGCTCGCCGGGCGTCTCGCAGGGCAAAGCTGGTGCCTGCGCGAAGGGGCCGAGATGTATCTCGCCGTCGCGCTGTTCATGCCGGCCTTCGCCGCGGCTTTCGCCTATAGCTGGTGGAAGGAGCGGCGCGCCGCGCCGATGATGATTCTGAGCGCAGTCGTGATCGGCGTTCTCGGCGGGCTGACGCTCGTCCTCCACGACAAGACCTTCTTCTACATGAAGCCGACGCTGGTCTATCTCCTCTTCGCGGCGCTGCTCGCGGCCGGGCTTGCGGCGGGCCGCAACTTTCTCAAGACGCTGTTCGACGGCGCGCTCCATATGAACGACGGGGCGTGGCGCGTCCTGACGAAGCGTTATGCGGCTTTCTTCGTCGTCCTCGCCGCGGCGAACGAGATCGCCTGGCGCTGGCTCATCCGCGACTGCGCGATCGACGAGGCCGCCGCCGCGGGGGCTGGAAGCTGGGCCTGGCTGCTGAAAGACTGCGCTGCGCCGGCGGCGGCGAAATGCGCCGGCGAGGCGGCCTGGGTGAATCTCAAGGTGTTCGGCTTCACCGCGGCCAATATCGTCTTCGCCGCCGCGCACGCGCCTTTCTTCGCCCGGCACATGAAGGAGGCGGAGGACGCCGGCCGGTGAGACGACCGCTCAGAACAGCCCCAGGAACTTCTTCCGCTTTTTAAGGCTCTCAAGCGCGCGCCCGGCCTCGCCAGACATCACCGCCACATAGTCGGACTCGCGCCGGCGCAGCCGCGCCTCGGTGGCGCGCAGGCCCCGGATGAGATCCCGCGCCGCTTCGGGCGCGCCTTCGTCGGCGGCTTCGGCCGACAGGGGCGGCGGCGGGGCGGCGGCGAATTCGGCCGGCGCGGGCCGGCCCTTGCGCCGGCGCTTGCGCTCGGCGCGCTGCTCGGCCGCGGCGAGGCGCGCCTTGAGCGCGGCGAAGGCGGCCTCGGCCGGCGGCCGGAGGCCTTCGGCGAGCTTCGCGGCTTCCTCCGCGCGCCAGTCCTGCCGGTGCGGGACGACGATATTGTCCACGCCCCGGCCCGTCAGCCGGCGCGTCGTCTTCGCCTCGAAGCCGCTCCAGATCTGCTTCAGCCGCTCGACCATGATCGACTCCCTAAAGGTCCGGCTTGTCGCGCTTCATCTCCAGCCCGCCGTTGCGCGTGATGACGGCGACGTCGATCGGCCCGCCGACCGTTTCGATCGCGTGCATGACCTTCTGCTGGAAGGAATTGAGCTTGATGAGCGAGGCCGCGGTCTCGCCCAGCTCGCGTTTGGGGAGCGAGGCGATGGCGCGATAGATCGGCCGAGTATGCGCTGCATACTGATAATGGTCGATCGACTTGAAGAACTCTCTGAGCGCATAGCCGAGATTGTTTTCGCTGTAGTCGCGGAACAGCGCCTGACGCTGCGCGTCGGACAGGCCCGGCGTGCGGCCGATCACGTCGGTGACGAGATGCATCGACAGCTTCAGCGTCTCGCCGAACAGATACATGCGCAGATACTGGTCCATGCCGGTCAGGAAGGTGCGGATCATCCGGTCCTGCGCGAAGGGCTGCACCACCGGCCCGCCGTCGGACGTCATGTCGGCCGCGCGGTCCTGCTTGCGCTTGAGGATGCCCAGAACGACGCTTGACGTGAGGTACGAGCGCATGGCGGGAAACTTGTCGCGCGCGCCGAAGCCGGCGAAGACGACGCCGGTGTAATGCTCGAAAAAGGCGTCCTTGACGACCGACAGCACCGCGATCTCGCGCAGGCGCTCGCGGGTTCCCTCGGAGACTGAAAGGCCTTGATAGTCGCCGCGCAAGGTCGCGATCAGGCTGTCGACGAGCTGCTCGATCTCGCCGCGATAGCGCCGGCGCACCTGCTCGGCCATGCCGCTAGGAAAACAGGCAAGATCTGCACGCGGAGAGTCATCCGGATAGCGCTGGTAGTCCGCATAGAGTTCGTTCACCACGAACTCGAAGATCGAGGAGAGATGATCGCGCAGCCGGCCGGCGTTCGACTCGGAGAATTTTCTGACCTGATAGTCGAAATCTTCCGCGACGACGGTGAAGACCACGGCGACGTGCTTGAAGAACTCCGTATCCTGATGATCTGGCGGAAAAAGATCGGGGTTGCCCGACAGGAACGCCATGAAATCCTCGGCGTAGGCTTCGAGCGTATCGAGGGGCCGGCCGCGCGCCTGCTCGCGGTAGAGCGAGATGACCGTCTCCCACGGCGTCGACATGATCTCGGCGTTGTTATAGATCATCACCGCCACCGGCTGGCCCTCGACCAGCGGGAACAGCTTGTCCACCGACTGATAGGTCTTGACGTACTGGTGGCCTGAGATGGTGACGGCGCTGTCCGCGGCCATCGCCACCGCCTGGCGGTTCATCAATACGACTTCGGAGGTCATCCGCCCCTCTGAGAAATACCCCAACGCCCCCGCGGCCGCCCTTTTCCTTGCCGGTGGCCCCGTCGGCAGGGATGTTAACGGCAAATCCGGGGCTTGGAAACGCCGCCGCCCTGTTCGCCCTTTCGCTGCGTCCGCGGCCGGGCTCGCGCAGTCGTGCGCGCGCGCGAGCCCGGCTTGACTGGAAGGGCCGACTCGCGGCGCCTAAATCCCGCCATAATCCGGCTCGCCCGTCGCGGCCGTACAGCCTCGGAGGATGGCATGGTTTCCCTCGGTCCCGCCGCTCTCATTCTCATCGGCTTCCTGCTGGCGCAGGCGGGCCTCGTCGGACTTTACCTGTCGGTCGAGGCGTATCGGCGGGCGGCGCGGGCGCGGCGCGACGCCTGCGGCGAGGCCGCCCGCGGTTAACCGTAAGCGGCTAAAACTTAAAGGATCTTTTCAGAAAATCCGGCGGAATCGAGCGCAGGAGAAGCGAAGGGTCCCGCCATGTCCTTTACGCCCGTCTCGGTCGCGCTGATCATCTTTTTGGCGATGCTCGCCCTGCTCGCGGCGAGCTGTCTTGTCCGCCTGGCCGCGAAGAACCATCCCGGACGCCGCGGCTAGCGCGGCCAGATCGGCGCGCCGGAAAGCGCCTGCGCGAACAGGCCGAGCGCCAGCGTCGACAGCGCCGCGGCCGCCGTCAGAACGACGGCGCGTGCATGACGCGCCGCCAGCCGGTCCGCAGCGAGTCCGACGAGCGGCAGAGCCTGCATGACATGGGTGGCGACGAAATGTGCGGGCCTGAGATCGCCGACCTCGCGCGACCAGCCGAACAAGGGAACGCCGCCCGCATCGGAGACCGCCGCGCCGACCCAGTGGCTTCCCGAAATCGACATGTAGCCGGCGAGCGGAACGGTCAGCGCCGGCGCGAGCAGCAATCCGGCGATCGCGCCCAGGCGCAAGCCGGAAGGCGCAGCGCCGCGCTCGCGCGCCAGCGCCAGTCCAAGGACGAAAGGCGCGAGCATCAGCATCAGCGCCCCGATCCCCATCGCCTGATACATGGCGATTTCGAACGCCGTCTCCGTGTTGAAATGCGAATGGCGCCCGCGCGCGGCCTGCACGGCGATGTAGACGATTTCGAAAAGCGCCGCGCCCACGGATAAATAAACCGCGCCGCGCATGACCGGGCCGGCGCGCCGTCGCGGATCGAGAAGCTGCGCGAGCAGCGCGAGCGTAGCGAAATGAATCGTCAGCGCCACGCAGAATTTGAGCGGCTTCGCCCAGACGCTGATCTCCCACAGCGTGCGCTTGTCGACCAGCGCGGCCGGCGTAATGACGACGGCGAGCGCCAGCATGAAGGCGGCCGTCGCCGCCCATGCGCGGGTCGTATGATCCGCACCGAGAGCGAATGAGCGGTTCATGCGGCGGCTCCGGCTCGCCAGCGCGGCAGGGCGGCGCGCGTGAACAGATAAAGCGCAAGGCCGACAGGGCCGAACATGAAGGTCGCAAGGAGAAACGCCGTCTGGATGAGGCGCGGGATGCCCGCGCGGTCTGCCTGCTCGGCGATCCAGACGCCCACGAAAAGGTCGAAGGCGAGATAGTGCAGCCAGCCGGCGACAAGGATTTCGTCATGGGCGAAAAGCGCGCGCACCGCGTCGAGCGAGCCGTAGCCGCCGCCCGAATCGAAGAACCGGACGAACATGAGCCCGGCATAGGCGAGAGCGAGGAGCGCCGGGATCGCGAATTTCGGGACCGCGAGCAGCAGCGGAAAGCGCCGCGGCAGGAAGACGAGGATCGCCCAGCCGACAAGCGCCGTCATATTGCCGAGGCGGAATACGGCGTCGGGATCGAGCGGCATGAACCCCTCCCTGGGTCAGGGCTTGAAACCCTTGCGAAGCCCGTTGCGGGTCGTTCGCAAACAGGCTGCCAGCTAATCTTGATGATGTCAAGATTGCAACCTAGACTGTCTCCATGCCGACGGCGAACGCGACCAGGGGCGCGAAAAAACGGAAACCGGGGCGGCGCGCCCGCGAGCCCGCCGCAAAGCGCGCGCGCGCCTATCATCACGGCGATCTGCGGCGCGCGCTTCTGGCCGCGGGCGAGACGGAGCTCGCCGAGAAGGGGCTCGAAGGCTTCACCCTGCGCGGCTGCGCGCGTCGGGCGGGCGTCTCGCACGCCGCGCCGGCGCATCATTTCAGGGACGCGCGCGCCTTGCTGACGGCGCTGGCGACGGAGGGATTCCGGCGCTTCGCCGCGAACATGCGGACGCGGATGAAAGCTGCGGGGCGCGATCCCAGGGCGCGGCTCGCCGCTTCAGGTCTCGGCTATCTGGACTTCGCGCTGGACAGCCCCGCGCTATTCCGGCTGATGTTCGCTTCCGATTATCCGGACAGGGACGATGAGGCGCTTCAGCAAGCGGGCGAGGAAAGTTTCGCCATTCTCCTCGACGCGGTGAAAGAAGCGCGCGGGCGCGATCCGCGCGCCGACGCCGACGCGATGACCGACGCTGTGGCGGCCTGGTCGCTGGTGCATGGGCTGGCGAATCTGCTGCTGGCGGGGCGCCTGCCGCCCATCGCCGAATTGGCGCCGGCGGAAAAGGAAAAAGCGATCCGCAGCGTAATAGACCGACTCGTCGTGACAGGCCATTCGGCGCAAGAGTGAATCGGTTCCGCGCGGTCGTCCGAGAAAGCCGTTCAGGTCAGCAACGCCATGCCGGCGCGTCGCTCGGGACGGCGTGAATGCGCTCCGCGCGCGCATGATCTCAGACGCGCCCCGCATAGTCTGAGGCGTCGAAGCCGTAGGCGCGGCGCATCTCGGCGATCGCGTCGAGCTTGGCGTGGAGCGCCGACCAGTCGTCGTTTTCGGCGATGGGCGCCCAGATCGCTTCGACCTCGTCGATCAGCATCGTGCAGGGCTCGGGCCGGGCGAAATAGGGATGGGCGAGCCGTTCCGGCCGGTCGGGCTCGGCCGCGAGAAGAAGCGCGCGCGTCTCGGCGAACGCCTCTTCGCGATAGCGCGGCGCGAGCGGGCTCGTCTCCGCCCGGCCTTCGCTCGCGCGCCCGCAGAACCAGTCGAAGAAGACCCGCTCATAGGGAACGCGCGTCGTCTCCATCCATCGCAGCAGCGCGACGACGAGCTCGATATCGTCCGTACCCGATCTTTCAAGGCCGAGCCGGCGAAAAAAGGCGTCGGCGAGCGCGTTTTCGTGGGCTTGCGTGAAGCCGCTCAGGGCCTCGTTGAGCGCGTCGAGATCGGCGACGGGCGCGAGGGTTCCGCCGAACCGCGACAGATTCCACGCGGCGGCCTCCGTCTGCCGGCCGAAAGCGTAAAGCCCTGTCTGGTCGAAGTAAGCCGCCGTGAAGCCGGGGTCGGCGACCGGCGCGAAGCGCCACGGTCCGTAGTCGAAGCTTTCGCCGGCGACGTTCATGTTGTCGGTGTTGAGAACACCGTGGACGAATCCGGCCGCCAGCCACTCCGCGACGAGACGCGCCGTGCGCCGCACGACGCGGCCGTAAAAGGCGGCCGTCTTCTCTTTCGCGCCGAGGCCGGAAAGGTCGGGATCGAACGCCCGCACGCAATAATCGACGAGCGCGCCGATCGCGTCGGCGTCGCGCTCGAAGGCGAGGCGCTGAAAGGTCCCGAAGCGCACATGGGAATGGGAAAGGCGCACGAGCACGCTCGATCGCGTCGGGGAGGGCTCGTCCTGGCGCTCGAGCGCCTCGCCGGTCTCGATGAGGCTGAAGGTCTTGGACGTGTAAACGCCGAGCGCCTCGAGCATCTCGGTCGCGAGGAGCTCGCGCACGCCGCCCTTGAGCGTCAGCCGGCCGTCGCCGAACCGCGAATAGGGCGTCTGTCCGGACCCCTTCGTGCCGAGATCGAGCAGCCGGCCCTGATCGTCGCGCAGCTGGGCGAACAGAAATCCGCGCCCGTCGCCGATGTCCGGATTGTAGACCCGGAACTGGTGGCCGTGATAGCGCAAGGCGAGCGGGCGCGGGATATTGTCGGGGAGCGGACGGAAGCGGCCGAAATGGTCGATCCATTCGGCCTCGGACAGATCGCCGAGCCCGATCTTCTCCGCCCAGCGCTGATTGCGGTAGCGCAGGACGTGCTTAGGAAATTCCGCCGCTGCTACTGCGTCCCAGAACGGCGCGCCCGCCTCGAGCGAGGGCGCGAGGGCGAGAAAGGCGGGATCGGGCCTGTAGCCGGCGTCGGGCATCGAGCCTCCGGGGGGGGCGCCAAGGGGCGACGGCCATTACATAATCAGTCGGCGCCGAAGGGAAACGCCGCCGCGCGCCGCCGCGGCCGATTTCGTCGTTGAAACGCCTTCTTGCGGTCTTATGTTAATCAGGGCCGGAGCGAGGGGAAGGGAATGAAGCACGGGCGAGGAAAAGCGGCGCGGCTCGGGTTCTTCGCGGCGCTCGTCGCCGCCGGGCTCGGTCTTCTGGGCCTGTCGGCGCTCGCCCAGAACGAGGTCGGCGAAGCCGGGCCCGATGCGGCCGCCCGAAAGGGCGTCCTGCTTTCCCTGACAGGCCCCGTCACGCCCGCCAACGCCAGATATCTTGCAAGGGAGATCGGCGCGGCCTCCGCGGCCGGCAAGGAAGTCGTCGTCATCGAAATCGACACGCCCGGCGGGCTGATGGATTCGATGAAGACCATCATCAAGGCGATCCTGGCCTCCGAGACGCCGGTTGCGACCTATGTCTCGCCCCAGGGCGCGCGCTCGGCCTCGGCCGGGCTTTACATCATGTACGCCGCCCATGTCTCGGCGATGGCGCCGTCCACCAACACCGGCGCGGCGACGCCGGTGGAGATCGGCGGCGCGCCGTCGGAGGACAATCCGTTCGAGGAGCCTGCGCCGCGCGAAAGCGCGCCGGAAGATCAGCAAGGCGAGGGGGAGAGCGACGGGGAATCGTCCGCGCCCGAAGAATCTCCGGCGGGAGGCCGGACGCTCTCCAACGAAGGCGCCATGCGCGCCAAGGTGATCAACGATGCGGCGGCTTATATCCGCTCGCTCGCCGAAGAGCGCGGGCGCAACGCCGACTGGGCCGAGCGCGCCGTGCGCGAAGGGATCTCGGCGACCTCCCGGGAGGCGCTCGATCTCGGCGTCATCGATCTCATCGCGGAAGATATCGACGATCTGCTCGCGCAGATGGACGGACGCTCGGTCAAGGTCGCCAGCGGCGAGAAGACCCTGCGCACCAAGGATCTCCTGCTTGAGCGGGTCGAGCCGACCATGATCGAGAAGATCCTCGGCTTCATCGCCGATCCGAACGTGGCGGTGATCCTGATGTCGCTCGGCACCACCGGCATCATCATCGAGATGTGGAATCCGGGCTCGATCTTCCCGGGCTTGCTGGGCCTGACCTGCCTCATTCTCGGGCTCTATTCCTTCCAGGTGCTGCCCTATAACTGGCTCGGCCTCGTGCTGATGGGCGCCGGCGCGCTGTTCATGATGATCGAGGCCTACACGCCGACCTTCGGCCTTGCCGGGCTGTCGGGCTTGTTGCTGTTCGGGTTCGGCCTGTTCGTGATCTTTCCGGAAGGCTTCAAGGTCTCGCCTGCGGTCATCGGGACGATGCTCGCCATCGTCGGCGCGCTGCTCGCCGCCGTTCTCGTCGCCTTCGTCGGCTCGCGCAGCCACGGGCCGCTCATCGGGACGGAGGCGATCCGCCGCCGCGAGGGAATCGTCGACGACTGGGACGGCAAGGAAGGCCATGTGATCGTCGAAGGCGAGCGTTGGCGCGCGCGCTGCGACAAGCCGCTGAAGAAAGGCGACCGGGTGCGCGTCGTCGAGGTGGACGGCCTCGTTCTGGTCGTCAGGCAGGCGAAAGGCCAGGGGCTTCTTGGCGGGCTCGTCGCCGGCGAGGCCGGATAAGGCGGGGGCGTTTCATGGTCGAAGGAGGCGTCGCCGCACTGCCCGCGATCGCCTGGGCGGCGGGCGTCGTATGCGCGGGCGCGATCCTTTTTCTCGCCGTCGTCCTGGGCTGGGGCGCCGCCCTCGGCGGGGAAAGCGGGGACCACCGCATCGCCGACGAATGGGGCGGCGAGCGCGTGACGGTGACGGAATGGTCGGGCGCGGAAGGCTATGTGCGCGCCGGCGGGGAATTGTGGCGCGCCCGGGCGGCCGCGCCGCTCGCGCCCGGCGAGGAGGTCGAGGTGGTCCGCAGGGCCGGCCTGGTGTTAGAGGTTCGTAAGACGAATCGCGAATCATGAAGGATAGGGCGCGCGCGAGGGCGTTCCGCATGCGGCGATCAGGGAGAACGACATGCCCGGCATCGGCATTCTAGGCTTTCTCGCCTTTCTGGCGATCTTCATTCTGACGAACGTCATCAAGATCCTGCGCGAGTATGAGCGCGGAGTCGTGTTCACTCTCGGCCGGGTCGGCCGGCGCGCCGCGGGGCCGGGTCTCGTCCTGCTGATCCCCGGCGTGCAGGTGATGCGCCGGGTCGACATGCGCACGCTCGTGCACGACGTGCCCACGCAGGACGTCATCTCCCGCGACAACGTTTCGGTTAAGGTGAACGCGGTCATCTACTATCGCGTGGTCGACTCGGTGCGTGCGGTCGTTCAGGTCGAGAACTACATGGCGGCCACGAGCCAGCTCGCGCAGACCACGCTGCGCTCGGTGCTCGGCAAGCACGATCTCGACGAGATGCTGCAGGAGCGCGACAAGCTCAACAAGGACATCCAGGAGATCCTCGACCAACAGACCGAGGCCTGGGGCATCAAGGTCTCGAACGTCGAGATCAAGCATGTGGACGTGGACCAGTCGATGATCCGGGCCATCGCCAAGCAGGCCGAGGCCGAGCGCGAGCGGCGCGCCAAGGTCATCCTCGCCGAGGGCGAACAGCAGGCCGCCGCCAAGCTCGCCGAGGCCGCGGAGATTCTCGCCACGCAGCCCGGCTCGATGGAGCTGCGCTATCTCAACTCGCTGCAGGAGATCGCCGGCGACCGCACCAACACCATCGTCTTCCCGGTCTCGCTCGCCGAGCTCGCCCGGCGCTTCAGCCGCGAAAGCTGACGCCGCGCCGCGCTTCCTTGTGGGGCGGAAAGTGTTGAATTGCAGCAACATCCGACCAAAGAAATCGCCGGGCATGGCGGCGCGTCGCGCGAATCCCCTGTCGGTTGCTGCAATGCTGCGTGGCGAAGCCGCGTCGCGGCGCATATAATTCCGGCCGATCAACATCCAGGCGCGCGGGGCAACGCGGGCCGATATTGGCGAGGGAGGAAACCAATGAACAGTCGCCTTCTGGCGAAAGCATCCGTCTGCGCGCTCGCCGCGTCGCTGGCCGCGCCTCAGGCGCTGGCGCAGGGCGCGGTCGAGGCGTTCCGGGACGAAATCCTGGTGACCGGCACCAAGAAGGCCGAAGCCGAAAACGTGCAGGACGTGCCGCTCGCCGTGACGGCCTACGGCGCCGAGCAGCTTGACGCGCTCAAGGTCCGCGAGCTGCAGACGCTGAGCTACGCGGTGCCGAACGTGCAGTTAGAAGATATCGGCACGACGAGAGGCGTCGCCAACTTCTCGATTCGCGGCTTGGCCACGAACTCTTCCATTCCGTCCATCGACCCGGCGGTCGGCACATTCGTCGACGGCGTCTATCTGGGCCAGAACGGCGGCGTCGTGTTCGACATTTTCGATCTCGAATCGATCGAAGTGCTGCGCGGGCCGCAAGGCATTCTTTTCGGCCGCAACGTCACCGGCGGCGCCGTGCTGCTGAATTCCAAGCGCCCGAATCTGCAAGAATTCGAAGCGTCCTTCAAAGCGGCGGTCGAAAGCGGCCTCAGGGGGACGGGCCTCAATTATTACGCCATGGGCGCGGTGAGCGGCCCGATCGTGCAGGACACGCTCGGCTTCCGTCTCACCGCCTATTACAACGACGACAACGGCTGGCATAAGCGCTATCTCGGCGGGCCCAACCTGCCGGCGGTCATTTCAGCGGCGGGCGGCACGCTCGCTGCGTTGCAGGGGCTCGGCTTCCCGATCGCCGCCGTTCAGCCGGACGCGTTCGAGGATCACGGCAAGGCCGAAACCTGGAGCGTGCGGCCGCAACTGCTGTGGCAGCCGACCGACTCCGTTTCGATCAACATCAAATATGAACGGTTCGAAAGCGAAGGCGACGGGCCGTCCTCGCAGAATCATCCGGGCTTCATTCAGCCGCCGTTCGATCCCGTGTCGGGGACGACGCCGGCCCCGGTTCCGTCCGTGAACTTCCTGTTCTCGGCGCCGAAGGACAGTTTCACCTTTTCGATCGATCAGCCCGGCAATTATGATGTCGAGGCGGACTCCGTGACGGTTCAGCTCGACATCGACGTGCCGTTCGGCGACGGCCGCATCACGAACATCTTCGGCTGGCGCGACAGCCTCGGCACCAGCGAAGGCGATATCGACGCGACGCCCTTCTGGCTCTTCCATTCTTTCGCCAGCAATGAGCACGAACAGATCTCCAACGAGTTCCGTTATGCGGGCAGGTTCTTCGATCGCATGGATTTCACGGCCGGCTTCTACTACTACACCGCCGACCATGTGTATCAGGAGAACCGCTTCATTCTCGGCGGCTTCCGCAATCTTTTCGGCGGCGGCATTCAGGACAGCCGGAACTACGGCGTGTTCGGTCAGATCGATTTCGATCTGACGGACGACTTCACGCTCATCGGCGGCGTTCGCTATACGAACGAGAAGAAATCCGTGGAGCTGGCGAACATCACGCTGAACATGGCGCCGTGCAGCATCGCCGCCGGCACCTGCACCATTCACTTTACGGACGAAGAGACCTGGAAGAACGTCACGCCGAAGGTCGGTTTCCGCTGGGAGCCCCGCGACGATCTGCAGGTCTACGCCCACTGGACGGAGGGCATACGCTCCGGCGGCTATAACTTCCGCAACACCTCGGTCGTCTTCCCGATCGAAGGCTTCGACGAAGAGGAGGTCGACAGCTACGAAATCGGCTTCAAGGCGCAGCCGGCCGACGGCAAGGCGACGATCAACGCCGCCTTCTTCGTCAACGACATTTCAGACATGCAGCGAGAGATCAATCTTTCCGATCCGATCGCCGGCGTCGTGCAGATTATCCGGAACACGGCGGACGCGACGATTTTCGGCTTCGAGCTGGAGTCCCGGATCTTCGTGACCGACAACCTCATCTTCACCGGCAATCTGGGCCATCTCGACGGCGAGTATGATTCGGTGCTGTTCGACCTCAACAGCGACGGGGTGGTGAACGACACCGATCTTACGCTCGAAATTCCCCGCCTTGCGCCGTGGACCTACGGGGCCGGCTTCATTCACACGCTTGATCTCGGCGCGACCGGTTCGCTGTCCACGCGGTTCAACTGGTCGCATCGCGACGACAACGCCTATACGGACAACAATCTGGGCATCCTTCAGGGCGCTGATATGATCGACGCCTCGATCGCGCTCACGACCTTCGACAATCGTGCGACGATCTCGATCTATGGCCAGAACCTCCTGAACGAAGTGACTCACGGCGGCGAAACGCAGCTTCCGCTGACCTTGGGCGGCGGCAGCTTCGCGCCGCTCAACAAGGGCAGGATCGCCGGCGTCGAGGTTCAGGTCGCGTTCTGAGGCTGCCGGCCTGTCCGGGCCGGCCATTCCATCGGTCGCGGGGCTTGCCCCCGCGACCTTTTTTCTGTGACAAGCGCGCAGGCGCCGATTCGGCTGAGGCGGGCGTTGCACGGACCTCAGGAAATCATCGACCTGCGCGGCTATCGCTGTCCGGTTCCCGTGATCCGGCTCGAGGCGCGCCTGCGCGCCCTGCCGGCCGGGGCCGCGGTGAGAGTGATCGCGGACGATCCGGTCGCGGCGGTGGACATCCCGCATTTCTGCCGTCAGGGCGGGCACGCGGTTCGCCGCCTGCCCGACGAGCAGGGGCCTTGGGGGCGGGCCTGCGTCTTTCTGGTCACGCGCGGCCCCTATGGCGCGCCGGCCGACTGAAAACGCCGGCCGAATCGCGCCCGTGCGCGGGCCGGGGGCGCCAATTTCGCCGGGAAGGTGATAAAGGTTAATCTGGAGGCGCGGGAAAGGCCGTGCTTAAATGGCCGGCGCGCCGGCTCGGGGATTCGGGTCCGGCGGGCCGCCGATCCTCGCGATGGTTCGGCCGGGCGGCGCGGGGCGCCTTCGTCGAGGGGGATTTGGGGTTATGAGGAAACACGACGTGATGGTGATCGGCGGAGCGCGCCGCATGCTGGCGGGCGCGGCGACGGCCTTGGCGCTGGCGTTCGCATGGGCGGGCCCGGCGCTGGCGAGTTACGATGCGGGCCTCAAGGCCTATCAGAACGGCCAGTATCAGCAGGCCATCGACATCTGGACGCGCTTTGCGCTCGCCGGGGACGTGCGCTCCAAACATGTCCTGGGCGAAATCTATTCCGGCAAGGTGCTCGAAGGCGCGCCGGACGCCGCCGCGCCGCTCGAGACGATACCCGTCGACAATGTCGAAGCGCTCAAGTGGTACACGCTGGCCGCCTATCACGACTTCACCGCCTATCAGCGCCCGACGGCGGAGGAGGTGAACGCGCGCATTCTCGCCGAGCATCGCCTGCCGGAAATTCGGGGACGGATGAGCACCGCCGACGTCAGGAAGGCCGAGAAGCTCGTCGCCGAAACGTTCGAGCGCGGCAGCCCCTATGACCTTTATCGCCTGGGCGAGATGTATCAGCGCGGCGCGGGCGTCGCGAAAGACAACGTGCGGGCGTTGACCATGTACGCCCTCGCCAAGGCGCGCGGCGTGGGCGAGGCCTCGATCGCCTATGAAGAGCTTGAAAAGCTGATGACGAAGAAAGAGGTCGAGAACGCGACCAAGGCCGCCGCGGAATGGCAGCCGCCGCTTCCGGCCGAGCATGTCGGCAAGACCCCGCAGCAGGAAGAGCTCGAACGTCTGCGCAAGGAGCTCGAAGAGCTCAAGCTCGAAGAAGCGCTCGAAGCCGTCTCCGACATCGACGTCGAGCTGATCCAGCGCGCCCTGCGGGCCCTCGGCTTCTACTACGGCTCGATCGACAACAAGATGGGGCCGCAAACCCGCGCCGCCATCCGTCGCTTCCAGTACTCGCGCGTGGCGAGGGACACGCAGATGAGCGAGGAAGAAAAAGAGGCGGTGCGCACCGGCGTTCTCTCGGCGCGTCAGACCGTCGAACTGTTCGCCGAAGCGGCGAAGGCCGATCATCCCATGTCGCAATATGTCTATGGGGTCATGCATGTGCGCGGCATCGGCGTCGAGCAGAACGGCAAGCAGGCGGTCGATTGGCTGAACAAGGCCGCCGGCGCCGATCTCGCCATCGCCCATTACGCGCTCGGGGTCATCTATCGCGACGGCACGACCGGCCTCAACGAGGTCGAGCCGAACAAGGCGCTCGCCGCGCGGCATTTCGCGCGCAGTTTCGCCCTCGGCTACAAGCCCGCCGGCGACGCGCTCAAGCTGCTTGAGTTCGAAGCGCCCCGGAACGTCGAATAACGAGGAGAGGTTTCAATGAAACGCGTACTGAGCATCCTCGCTGCGATCGGCGGTCTCGGGCTTCTCGCCGGCGCCGCGGCGCAGACCCTGGGCGGCTTTCCCATCCGCGAGCCGGGCGCCCATGCGCAGCCCGGCGGCGGTCAGGGCGCGAAGCCGGACCAGAAAGGCCCCCTCCAGATCATCGTCGACGTCAACGGGCCGGGGCCCTACAAGTCGATCTCCAAGGCGGTCGAGGACATCGCCGAAGGCGGCGTCATATACGTGATGCACGGGGTCTATAACGAGAGCGTCACGCTTGACAAATCGGTGTTCATCCAGGGCGATCGCGGGCCGGGACCGGGCGTCGAGATCAATGCGCCGATGAACCAGCCCTGCCTGCGGTTTCATCCCAAGCAGGGCACGGCGCATGCGGTGGTGGCGAACGTGCAGTTCGCCGCCAAGCTGAGCTCGCGCGGCGCGCCTTGCGTCGACATCGGCTCAGGCGTGTTCACGCTGAAGGAAAGCGACGTGCTCGGCTCGACGGTCTCGCCCGCGGTCATGATCTCCGGCGGCACCGTGATGCTGGAGAAGAACCGCATCAGCTCGGGCTCCGAGGGCGTGCTCGTCAACCAGAATCACACGCTGTCGCAGAGCTTCATTATCGACAACAAGATCGGCGGCAACAAGGTCGGCGTAGACATCGCCAGCGGCAGCCGCTCCGACGTGGTTATCGCCGGCAACGAGATCTTCGACAATCTCGACTCGGGCGTGAAATCGTCCGGCTACGGCGGGGCCAGCCTGATCGGCAACAAGATCCGCAACAACAAGGGCGCCGGCGTCATCCTCGACAAGTATTCGAAGCTCGCCCTCGTGCGGTACAACGAGATCATCAGGAACGAGGGCGACGGCGTCGCCGTGCCTTTCGGCGCCAACGGCATTATCGAGGACAACCAGATCGTCGGAAACGAAGGTCTTGCGATCTTCATCCGCGAAGGACTGCGGCCGAAAATCACCAACAATTTCATTCAGAATAACAAGGGCGACGGCAAGAAGGGGCGCAGAAGCCGATAAGGTCTCTCCGCCGCCGGCCCGCCTGAAACGGTTCGTCAAAAGCGCCTCCGCGGAGGCGCTTTTCGCATTGGCGGGCCTTCCTCCCGGCGCGCGTTACAGCCTTTCGATCAGCGCCTGCGCGGCCGCCGGATTGCGCGCCTTGGCGCCGGCGATGAAGTAGATGAAAACGTCGCCGCGCGCGGCCCATTTTCGCGCGCGCTCGGCCCAGCCGGCCAGCGCCGAGGGCGCGTATCCCGTTTCCGCGTCCTCGCGCGTCCGCATCAGGCGCGCATAGGCGAAATCCGCCGTCGCTTCGTCAATGCACGGAAAATCCGCGTGATCGGCGAAGACGACGGCGACGCCGCGACGGCGCGCCAGATCGTAGAAGGCCGGATCCTTGAAGCTCGGGTGGCGAACCTCCAGGGCGTGGCGCAAGGGCAGCCCGCCCGTCTCGCGCGGCAGAAGCCTCAGGAAGGCTTCGATCTCCGCCGCGTCGAACTTTTGCGTCTCCCGGAATTGCCAGTTGATCGGCCCCAGGCGATCGCCGAGCTGCTCAAGGCCCTGGGCGAAGAATTTCGCGATGGAGTCCGCCGCCTCGCCCAGATTCCGCCGATTGACGCAGTAACGCGACGCTTTTACGGCGAAAACGAAGCCGTCGGGCGTTTCGGCGCGCCATTTGGCGAAGGTCGCCGGCTTGAAGCTCGAATAATAGGTCGCGTTGATTTCGATGGAGCCGAGCCGGCGGCTCGCATGGTCGAGCTCGCGCCGCTGGGCGAGCCCTTTGGGATAGAACGTCCCGCGCCACGGCGCGTAAGACCAGCCGCCGACGCCGACGAAAATCCTGCCCGTCATGGCGCGTTCCTTTCTGCAGCGCGCGTCGCGGCCGTAATGCGATTTCAAGCGCCTTTCGAACTCAAGCGCCTGATGCTTGGCTGGAAAAGCGCAATATCACGCCAATCGCCAAGGAGCATATTTGCAGCGTGGGCGGATTTGCCCGGGTTATGGGCAGTCAGGCGCTGTTGCAAATGCCTGGTTGCGCCAAAGTATAACTGCTTCGGGAGACCAATGCTCTGGAGGATATACGCATACCACATGAGCCGCGCCTGTCCGTCTCCGCTTTCGCTTCGCTCCGGCTGCGCCGGACAGGCTTCGCCCTGACGTCCCGCGCCAGGCTGCGCCAGGCGAAGCTCGCCAGGGCGAAGCCTGGTGCCCCAGGCCGGATTTGAACCAGCACGCCTTTCGGCACGTGATTTTGAGTCACGCGTGTCTACCAATTCCACCACTGGGGCGGGGAAGGCGGCATGATAGGCGCGCGCCCTCGCCGGTCAAGCGCCGCGCGTGCGTCCGGCGCGACGCGGTTAACAAAAAAATAGCCGCGCGCGTTCACCCTGCGCGCCGCGATGGGCTATGACCGCCGCGAAGCCGCCGCATCCCGCGGGCGCGCTCTTCGGCGAATTCCCGCAACGTTCGATGTCCATGACTCACGCCGCCTCCCCCCATTCCGCCGCCGGCATGCATGGCGCGACCCGGTTCCTGCGGGACATGCTCGACGCGCTTGAACGCGACGCGCGCGCCGCGGCCCGGGCCGCGCGCGGCGGCGGCGCGCCTGAGGACGCCGCGACTGCGGGCGAGGCCGCGCCGGATCAGGCGCCGGCGACGGCGAGCCTCGGCGACGTCATGGACCGGCTCGACGAGCGGGCGTTCGGATTTCTGCTCCTGCTTCTGGCGCTGCCCTGCTGCCTGCCGTTCGTCTATGTGCTGCCGCAGATCGTGGCGTTGCCGATGCTGGCGCTCGCCGGACAGCTCGCCGCCGGGCGTCAGCATCCCTGGCTGCCGAAGCGGCTGCGCGCGCGGCGTTTCTCCATTCCCGCCTTTCGCGCCGTCGTCGAGCGCAGCGCCGGATACGCCCGCTGGGTGGAGCGGCTCGCCCGCCCGCGGCTCGCGGCGGTCACCGGCAGGCTCGGTCTGCGGCTCGTGGGCGCGTTGATGATCGCGCCCTGCCTGTCGATCCTCACGCCGTTGCCGTCCACGAACACCGTTCCGGGCATCGGCGTGGCGATCGCGGCGCTCGGCCTCATCGAGCGGGACGGGGCGCTCGTCATTCTCGGGCTTGTGATCGGCTTTTTGTGGGTGGCGCTGCTGCTGACCCTTGGTGTTGAAGCCGCATCGCTGATCATGGGCTGGATTTCCGCGCGACTTTAGCCCCCGCGACGATCCGCCGGAGGCGCGCGCCGGCAGGCCGCGTTAGGGTCAAAGCATGATCGAGGCGTTTCGCGCACGACCCTTCACCGAGCAGGCGCTCGCGGTCGCCGCCGCGACGAGCGCGGGCCTGCTCGCCGGCGCGCACCTGTTCGAGCGGCTCGGCGGCTATCCGCCCTGCGCGCTTTGCCTCGATCAGCGCGAAGCGCACTGGACGGCGCTCGGCGTCGCGCTGGCCGGCCTCGTCGCGCACCGCCTGTTCCGGGCGCCGCTCGCCGCTGCGGCCGCGGTCGGCGCGGCCGCGCTCGTCTATGCGGTGAGCGCCGGGCTTTCCTTTTTCCATGTGGGCGTGGAGTTCGGCTACTGGCCCGGCCCGGCGAGCTGCGCCGGCGGAGCGGGGACGATCGCGGATGCGGCCGGCCTGGCGGCGGCGCTGGCGGGCGGCGCGCCGGTCGTCAGTTGCTCCGAGGCGCCCTGGCGGCTCTTCGGCGTCTCGATGGCCGGGTATAACCTGCTCTTCTCGGCCGGGCTGTTCGCGCTGACCCTAGCCGCGGCGCTCGCCGCCTCGCGCGCGGCCCGCGCCGCCCGGCGCGACGGCGCGCGCGGCGTGAAAACGGAGACGTTATGAGCATCGTTTCGGCGCCGATCGATCCCGCGCGCGAGCGTCCCGGCCCGCGCGCGCGCCGCCTCGGCGAGATGCTGCGGGTCGATCACGCCGGCGAATACGGCGCGGTTCAGATCTATCGCGGCCAGCGGGCGGTGTTCGACGCGCTCCCCCACAAGCGCGAGACCGCCGAACGGCTCGCCGAGATGGAGGCGGGCGAGGCCGAGCATCTCGCCGCCTTCGACCGGCTGCTCGCCGCGCGCGCCGTCCGCCCGACCCTGCTCGCGCCGGTCTGGAACGCAGCCGGTTTCGCCCTCGGGGCGGCGACGGCGCTGATGGGCGAGAAAGCCGCGATGGCCTGCACCGCGGCCGTCGAGGAGGTCATCGAGAAGCACTACCAGGCCCAGATCGAGGAGCTGGGCGAGGCCGAGCCCGCGCTGGCCGAGACGCTCGCCCGCTTTCGCGAAGACGAGCTCGCCCACAAGGCGACGGCCGAAGCGGCCGGCGCGCGCGACGCGCCCGGCTTTTCGCTCATGCGCGCGGCGATCGGCGCGGGCTGCCGGCTCGCCATCCGGCTGGCGGAAAAGATCTGAATGCGGATCGCCGGGCTCGACTCACGGCCCTGGCTGCATGAGGGCCGGCAGCTCGCCGAGGTCCGCGCCCGCCTGACGCATGAAAAAGCGGCGCAGCGCGCCGACGCGCCCGACGGCGCTCATGCCGGCGGCGCGGGCCAGGCGCAGGGGCGCCAGATCGTTCGAAAACAGGCGATTGAGAACGTCCGTGCCCAAAGCGAGCATGGTCGAATCGAAACGCCGCCAGCGCTCATAGCGCGCGAGCGTCGCGCCGTGGCCGATGTCGAGCCCGAGACTCGCCGCGTCGCAGAGGGTCTCGACCAGCGCCGCGACGTCCTTCACGCCGAGATTGTAGCCCTGCCCGGCGATGGGATGGATGGCCCGCGCCGCGTCGCCGATCAGCGCCAGCCGCGGCGCGATGAAGCGCTGCGAGAGGTGGAAGCTCAACGGATAGGACCAGCGCGGACCGGCGAGCCTCAGGCGGCCGAGATAATCGCCGAAGCGGTTCTCGATCTCTTTCAGGAAGGCCGCGTCGTCGAGGACGAGATAGGCGGGCGCGGCGTCGCCGCGTTCGGTCCACACGAGCGAAGACCGGTTCTGCGTCATCGGCAAGATTGCGAACGGTCCGGAAGGCAGGAAGAACTCCTGCGCCACGCCCTTGTGCGGGCGTTCGTGGGCGACCGTGACGACGATCCCCGTCTGCGGATAGGACCAGCGGTTGACGCGCAGGCCCGCCTGGCGGCGCAGGGCGGAGTTCTTGCCGTCGGCGGCGACGACGAGCGGCGCGGCGAGCGCGCGCCCGTCCTCGAGTGTCGCGCGCGCCGCGCCCGGTCCGAACTCCGCCGACGCGACGGCGGCGGGCGCGAAAAGCGCGACGGCGGGCTCGGCGGCGACGGCGTCGTAAAGCGCGTCGCGCAGGACGCGGTTCTCGACGATCCAGCCCAGCGGCTCGCCCGCTTCTAGCTCGCGGCTGTCGAAGTGCAAATGAAAGGGGGACGAGGAGCCGTCCGACAGCCGCGATCGCGCCCGCCCGTCCGTGACGAGAATGTCGAGAATCGGCTCCGCCTCGGGCGCGATCGCCGGCCACAGGCCGAGCCGCCTGAAGACGCGCGCGCAGCCATAGGCAAGGGCGGTGGTGCGTCCGTCGAAGGCGGCCGCGCGCATGGCGGCGGGGTCCTGCGCGTCGACGAGGGCGACGGAAAAGCCCGCCCGGGCGAGGGCGAGCGCGGCGAGCCCGCCGGCCAGGCCGCCGCCGATGACGATGACGTCCGTGGTCTGCGCCTCGTTCATGCCGGCAGGGTGCGGCGGGCGGCGCGGCCTGTCCAGAGGCGCCGCCGGCCTGCGGCGATCGGCCCGGCGGGCGGTTTATCGCAGGCGACAGCGTCTCGCCGACGCCTGCGCAGGATCCACGATGTCAAACAGCGGGAAGGGCCGGCGCGCGAGCCTTGAACGCGACGCGGCGCTTGCGCGCCGGGCCTCCGCCGCGCCGCGCCATGACGGCGCGAAGCGGCCCGCGAAGGATAGTCCCGCGCCGAAAGACGGGGATAACTATCCCCGCTTTTCAGCTAACGCGTTGAAATTATTGAGGACGCTGTCCACGAAAAGGCGAGCGAATGACTCGCAACTGACGCGTTCGGGGCCGCCTGCGGGCGCCGCGTCTGACGAGGCCCCGCGCCGGAGCGCGGGACCTGACGACGGCGCGGGGAGGAAGGTCGTCCGCGCCGGGACGAGCGGTCGAATAATCGTCAGAAGTCGGAAGAAAAGCCCAGGCCCCACCAGAAGCCGCTCGATTTGAACGTGCCGGCGATGGAGTCGTCGATGACGGAGCCGCCGTCGATGTCAGACCCGCCATAGCGTGCGCCGAGATAGATCGAACTCTTTTCAGAAACGGCGTAGGACAGATCGGCCGTCGCATGGCCGTAAAGGTAGTCGCCCCCGTCGTCGTCATCGACCACATATCCCAGAACGCCGCCGAGATCGAAGCTCAGCTTCTCGGAAAGCGGAAACGAATGAGAGGCCGATCCCTGCACCGTGAAAGTGTCGAACATGAAATCGCGATAGAGATAGACGCTCGGCGAAAGCGGCAGAGCGAAACTGAGGCCGACATAAGGCTCCACCGTGTTCGCGCCGGTTCCGTCTTCCTCGTCGAACGTGTCGAAAAAGCCGCTCATCAGGTCGGGAAACGTATAATAGGTGACCCCGACATCGACGGACACGAACTCGTTGAGATCGGCGGAATAGCCGAAAACCAGATCGAGCTCTTCGCCGCCGGGCGTGACGACGAGATCGTCGTCGCCGACCGGCAGGTTGAGCCAGGCGCTCAGGTAAAAGCCGCCATAGCCGAGATTGACGGCCGGCTGGAAACTGGTTTCCGCGAATTGCACGCCGCGGAACATGTAACGCGACTCGAACGCGACGGTTGTGCTGATGGACAGGTCTTCGGCTTTCGCGGCCGTAGAGCCCGCCATGACGGCGATGAAAAGAGACGGGCCGAGTGATTTAATCCGCATGGGCATCTCCTGCCGGCTGGTGGTTGTCCGCGCCGTTCTTGTGCGTTTCTCCCGATTTGTTGGTACGCTAACGGAGCTTTGATGCGATGCACAATTACAGTGTCGTCGGGCGTTAACCAATCCGTCTCAATTGTGACAAAAATGGCACAAAATCTGATTAAAACCGATAAGTTTAGCATAACATGCTACAAAAACAGGATACCGCTCCGGTTTCGGTCGCCCCGCTATTTCTGCGATGCAATATTTCTGTTGCGCCGCCAAGCGCATCGACTTACGCTTTAACGATCATGGCGGGCGATCCTCCGCCCGCGATCAATCAGCGGAGCGCGTGCATGAAATTCATCATGGCAGTGATCAAACCGCAGAAGCTCGACGACGTCAGAACCGCGCTCAACGCGCTCGGCGTCAACGGCATGACCGTTTCGGAAGTGAAGGGCTTCGGCAGACAGAAGGGCCACAAGGAGGTCTATCGCGGCGCGGAGTATCAGGTCGATTTCGTCCCGAAGCTGAAGATCGAGATCGCCGCGCCGGCCGACCGGACGCCGGCGATCGTCGCGGCCATCAGGGACACGGCGCGTACGGGCGCGATCGGAGACGGCAAGATATTCGTGTTCGATCTCATCGACGCGGTGCGCGTGCGCACAGGCGAATCGGGCGCGGACGCGTTGTAAGGCGCAGACGGCGCGCGGGCGAGCGCGTAACGCGAGTGATAAAAGCGCGGAAGGCTAGCTGAAAGGGCGAAAGGATGATCAAAAACAATCGATGGGCGGCGGCGCTGGCTGCGGGGGCGATTGCGGCGGCGCTGGCCGCGGGCCAGGCGGCGGCGCAGGAGGCGGCGCCGGAAATCCAGCCGGCCAGCGAAACGGCCCGGTTCGCTTTCAACACGCTGCTGTTTCTGGTGGCGGGCATGGTCGTGATGTTCATGGCGGCGGGCTTCTGCATGCTGGAGGCCGGCCTCGTCCGCTCAAAGAACGCCGCGACGATCTGCCTGAAGAACATCGCGATTTACTCCGTGGCCGGCATCATGGTCTGGCTGCTGGGCTACAATCTCATCTACGGCGTCGAGGAAGGCGGACTGCTCGGCAGGTTCGCGGTCTGGGGCGCGGACGATTCGAACCCCATGGAGGCGGGCTACGCCGCAAGCTCGGACTGGTATTTCCAGATGGTGTTCGTCGCGACCGCGGCCTCGATCGTGTCCGGCACGCTCGCCGAGCGGATCAAGCTTTGGCCGTTCCTGATCTTCGTCGCGGTGCTGACCGGGATCATCTATCCCATTCAGGCGTCCTGGGAGTGGGGCGGGGGCTTTCTCGACGCGCGTTTCGGCTTCGCCGATTTCGCCGGTTCGACCCTCGTTCACTCCACGGGCGGCTGGGCGGCGCTCGCCGGCGCCATCGTTCTCGGCTCGCGCACGGGCAAATATGAAGGCGGGCGGGTCAACGCCATGCCGGGCTCGAATCTGCCGCTGGCCACTTTGGGCACGTTCATTCTCTGGCTCGGCTGGTTCGGCTTCAACGGCGGCTCGCAGCTTGCGTTCGGCACGATCGACGATGCGATTTCGGTGGCGAAGATCTTCGTCAACACCAACATGGCCGCCTGCGCGGGCGTAGTCACCGCGATGGCGCTGACCCAGTTCATATACAAGAAGGTCGACCTCACGGTCGTGCTGAACGGCGCCATCGGCGGGCTCGTGTCGATCACCGCCGAACCGCTCGCGCCGGCGATCTGGCTGGCCGTGCTCATCGGCTTCGGCGGCGGCGTCATTGTCACGGTCGCGGTGCCGGTTCTCGACCGGCTTAAGATCGACGACGTGGTGGGCGCGATCCCGGCGCATCTGCTGTGCGGAATCTGGGGCACCCTGGTCGTGCCGCTGTCCAACAAGGACGCCAGCTTCCTTGGGCAATTCGTCGGCGTCGCAATGATCGGCGCGTTCGTCTTCGGGCTCAGCCTGCTCGTATGGTTCGCGCTGAAATATTCCGTCGGCGTGCGGGTCAAACCCGATCATGAGCTCGCCGGTCTCGATCAGGTGGAGCTGGGGCTCGAGGCCTATCCGGAGTTTCCGCGGGGCTGAGCGTTTCTGCAAGAAGGCGGCGGAAAGGGTTAACGCGCGTTAACCCTTTCCGCCTTTTCGCATGTCATCATGCGGCGTCAGGGTGAAATCGAGAAAGACGCCGAGCTCGTTCGTCATGCCGCGCCGCAGGCCGCGATCAAGACCAGGGACCGATTTCCGGGCGCGCCTGAACGCATGGCTGCGCGCGATCATCCTGCGCGCGGGCGGCGGCGCGCTCGTCGCGCTGGCGGTCTTTCAGGCGCTGGCGCTCCTGAGCTTTTCGATCAGCGATCCGAGCCTCAACACGGCGACCGCGGCGCCGGCGACGAACTGGATGGGCCGGCTCGGCGCCGTCTACGCCGATCTCGCCTGGCAGCTTTTCGGCGCGGGCGCGCTTTTGCCGATCGCGCCCATGGCGATCTGGGGCGCGATCGCGCTGGTCCGCGGCGCGCCGCAGGAGACGCCGCCGGCGTTCTGGTTGCGCGTCGCGCTCGCCCCGGTCGCGCTCGCGGCGGCCTGTGGCTTTGCGGCGGGCCTGCCGTCGCCGGCCGTGTGGCCCTATGTGGTCGGCCCGGGCGGACTTCTGGGGGATGCGGCGGCCGGCGCGGCGCTGGCGTTGCTCGCCCAAGGCGGGCTCGAGGGCTTCGCGCCCGCGCTCTCCGGGCTCGCGCTCGCCGTCGCCCTCGCCGCCTACGCCATCGTCTGCGGGCTGACGACGCAGCGCGCGCGCAGCGCGGTCCAGACGCTCGAAAGCGCGAGTCTGGCGGCGTACGACTTCGTTCTCGACAGGATCGAAGCCTGGCGGGCGGCCCGCGACGGCCCGGCCGGAAGGGAAGAGACGGACGCGGCCGAATCCGCGGACGGAGCCGAAGGCGAGCCGCCGCTCGTCGCGCCGGCGCGGCCCCGCCGGCGCATCATCCGCAAGCAGCAGAAATCGGCGCCGAGCCGGCGCGAATTGCGCGAGACCCAGCCCGAGCTTCCCGTCTTCAGGCCGGGCACCTATGAGCTGCCGCCGCTGGGCCTGCTCTCCAAAGCGCAGACGAGCCGGCGGGTCATTTCCGACGAGGCGCTGGAGCAGAACGCGCGCATGCTCGAAAACGTGCTCGCCGATTTCGGCGTGCGCGGCGAGATCATCAACGTGCGCCCCGGCCCCGTCGTGACGCTGTACGAGCTCGAGCCGGCGGCGGGGGTGAAGTCCTCGCGCGTCATCGGGCTCGCCGACGACATCGCGCGCTCGATGAGCGCGATCGCCTGCCGGGTCGCGGTCGTGCCGGGGCGCAACGCCATCGGCATCGAGCTGCCGAACCAGGACCGCGAGACCGTCTTCCTGCGCGAGCTTCTGGGCGCGCCGGAGTTCGAGAAGACGACGGGCGATCTCACCCTCGCGCTCGGCAAGGGCATCGGCGGCGAGCCGGTCTTCGCCGACCTCGCGCGGATGCCGCATCTGCTCATCGCCGGCACGACGGGCTCGGGCAAGTCGGTCGGCGTCAACGCCATGATCCTGTCGCTGCTCTATCGGCTGTCGCCCGATCATGTGAAGCTCATCATGATCGATCCGAAGATGCTGGAGCTGTCCGTCTACGAAGGAATTCCGCATCTGCTGGCGCCGGTGGTGACCGACCCGAAGAAAGCCGTCGTCGCGCTCAAATGGACGGTGCGCGAGATGGAGGAGCGCTACCGGCGCATGTCGAAACTCGGCGTGCGCAACATCGAGGGCTTCAACCAGCGCGTCGCCGAGGCCGAGGCGAACGGCGAGACGCTCACCCGGCGCGTGCACACCGGCTACGATCCGGAAAGCGGCGAGCCGGTCTACGAGACCGAAGAGCTCGATTACGCGCCGATGCCGTTCATCGTCGTCGTCATCGACGAGGTGGCCGACCTGATGATGGTCGCCGGCAAGGACATCGAGGCGATGGTCCAGCGTCTGGCGCAGATGGCGCGCGCGGCCGGCATCCATCTCATCATGGCGACGCAGCGTCCGTCGGTCGACGTCATCACCGGCACGATCAAGGCGAACTTCCCGACGCGGATCTCCTTCCAGGTGACGTCGAAGATCGACAGTCGCACGATTCTCGGCGAGCAGGGCGCCGAGCAGCTTCTCGGCCAGGGCGACATGCTGCACATGGCCGGCGGCGGGCGCATCCGCCGGGTGCACGGGGCCTTCGTCTCCGACGACGAGGTCGAAAAGGTCGTCGCTTTTCTCAAGAAGCAGGGCAAGCCCGACTACGTGCAGGCGGTCACCGAAATTGCCGAAGGCGAGGACGGCGTTTTCGACGGCCTCGACGTCGGCGGCAATACGTCCTCGGGCGACGCGCTCTACGACAAGGCGGTGGCGATCGTCCTGCGCGACCGCAAGGCGTCGACCTCCTACATCCAGCGGCGGCTGCAGATCGGCTACAATCGCGCCGCGACGCTGATCGAGCGCATGGAGCAGGAAGGCGTAGTGTCGCCCGCGAACCACGCCGGCAAGCGCGACATTCTGGTCGGCGAGGACGCGGCCTGACGAAAAAGCCGATTCCGTTTTCGCGCGTCGCGCTTTAGTCTGGCCGGCCCTTCGCCGAGATCGGAATCGCCCGCATGAGCAAAAAAACGCCGCCCCTGGACGGAGTCGCCGACGCGCTGGAGGAATGCGCCAGTCCCGAGGCCGCCGTGTCGCGCCTGAAGGCGCTCTACGCCGAGGCCGTCGCGACGGTCGAGGCGCGCTTCCGGGCGTTTTGCGAAGACCGGCTGGTCGCGGACGGCGCCCCGCCGCCGACCTATCCCTATCTGCTTGCGGAGGTGCCGCCCGAACAGACCTCACAGACCAGCAATCTTGCGCTGGGGCGCATCGCCGAGCGCAGCTATTTCGGCGCGACAGTGACGCAGCCGGGCCTGTTCGAAGAGTACCTGCTCGACCAGCTCGACCGCGTCATGCAGCGTTATCAGGCGAATATTTACGCCGGCCGCTCGCGCACGCCGATTCCGCTTTCGTTCGCGCTCGAACAGGCGACGGCGAGCCTGACGCCGGAGCGGCGCGCGAATCTGCAGTATCATTTTCACACGCCCAATCTGGCGGCCACCAATGACGACATCGTCGACGGCAAGATCATTCTCGAGCGCGGCGGGCCGCTGCCGATCTCGCTGTTCACCGCCGAGCGGGTCGATTATTCGCTCCATCGCATCCAGCATTACACGGCCACAAGGCCCGAACATTTCCAGCAGTTCATTCTGTTCACGAACTATCAGCGTTATGTGGACGAGTTCATCGAATACGCCGCCGGCGAGGTGCGCGCCGGCCGGGCGCTGGCGCTGATCGAGCCCGGCGGGCGCGTCACGGAGAAGGGAAAGCCCCCGTCCGCGCCGCCGCTCGCCAAGGCGCCGCAGATGCCGGCCTATCACCTCATGCAGGAAGGCAGGCGCGGCGTGACCCTCGTCAATATCGGCGTGGGCCCTTCCAACGCCAAGACGATAACGGATCATCTCGCCGTGCTGCGCCCGCATGTCTGGCTGATGATCGGCCATTGCGGCGGCCTGCGGCGCACGCAGCGGCTCGGCGACTACGTGCTCGCCCACGCCTATCTGCGCGACGACGGCGTGCTCGACGAGGTGCTGCCGCCCTCGGTGCCCCTGCCGACCATCGCCGAGGTGCAGCTCGCGCTCACCCAGGCGGTCAAGGAAGTCTCCGGCATCGAGGAGGCGCGCCTGAAGGAGCGGCTCAGGACCGGCACCGTAGTGACCACGGACGATCGCAACTGGGAGCTGCGCTTCGCTCAGATCGCCGTGCGGCTCAACCAGGCTCGCGCCATCGCCATCGACATGGAGTCGGCGACCATCGCCGCGAACGGCTATCGCTACCGCGTGCCTTACGGCACGCTGTTATGCGTGTCGGACCGCCCCCTTCACGGCGAGATCAAGCTGCCGGGCATGGCCGACGCCTTTTATCAGGCGCGGGTGAGCCAGCACCTCGCCATCGGCATCCGGGCGATCGAGCTCTTGCGCAAGGAAGCGGAAAAGGGAACGCTTCATTCGCGCAAGCTCAGGAGTTTCGACGAGCCGTTTTTGCGGTGAGATGCGCCTATCGCCCGGCGCGGTCGCGTTCGACGAGGCGGATCTCGAACAGCTTCGGCCAGTATTTGCCGGTGACGAACAGCCTGCCGGTTTCCGCGTCATAGGCGATGCCGTTCAGAACCTCTGCGCGCGGACCTTCGGCCGGCGAAAAGCGCGCCCGCAGCCCGCGCAGATCGACGAGGCCGACGACTTCCCCCGTATCGGGGCCGATGCGGGCGATGGCGTCGGCGCGCCAGATATTGGCGAAGATCTCGCCCTCCACCCATTCGAGCTCGTTGAGATCGCCGAGCGGGCGCCCGTTCAGCGTCACGTCGAGCCGGCCCGTCTCCTCGAAACTGTCAGGATCGAGAAAACGCAGGACCGCCGACCCGTCGCTCATGACGAAACGCTCGCCGTCATGGGCGAGGCCCCAGCCTTCCCCGTCATAGGCGAATTCGCCGAGCGGCTCGAAGCTTTCGCGGTCGAAGACGAATCCCCTGCCTTCGCGCCATGTCAGAACGACGACGCGCCCGCCCGCAGCCGCGGCGCCTTCGGCGAAAACCTCCGCAGGAAGATCGCGGCGCTTGACGATCGCGCCGGTCTCGAGCGCGACCTTGCGCAGGCTCGATTCTCCATACTGGCCGGCGCTCTCATAGAGATGGCCGTCAAGAAAGAAGAGCCCCTGCGTGAACGCGCCGGCGTCGTGGGGATATTCGCGGACGATCTCGTAATCATAGACCGCCGGCTCGGCCCGCGCCGGCGCGATTGCAAGCGCCGCGGCGGCGAAGGCCGCGCCCGCCGCAACGGCGATGTCAAAGCGCCTTCTCATAGATCCGGTAGGTCTTGTAGACGCGCCCGCCCATGTCGAGCAGCATCGACAGCATCGCCTTGTTGGTCTCGAGAATCCACGAAAGCTCCGAGGAGGTCATGCCCAGATCCATGTTCGCGGCGTTGACCATGTCGATGATCTTGTAGGCGAACGCCGCGCCGACCGGCTTGCCGTGCAGCTTGCGGCGCACGCCCATCAGCGGCATGCGGCCCTGCGTGACCCGCTTGACCTTCAGCCGCCAGATCAGCCTGAGCCAGTTGAAAGGCAGCAGCTTCCCGTCGAAGTCGCGGATGAGCTCGTTGACGTTGGGCAGCACGAGGCCGAAGGCGGCGGGCTCGCCGTCATAATAGCAGATGACGACATTGTGCTTTTCGATGAGCGGACGCAGCTCCGACGCCATGCGCCGGGCCTGCTCTTCCGTAAACGGAATGAAACCCCAGTTGTCGCGCCAGGCGTCGTTATAGATGTCGACGATGGTGCGGATGTCCCGGACGAAATTCTTCATGTCGATATTGCGGATCGACACGCGGTCGCTGGCGAGCGCGCGCTCGACGAACTTCCGACGCTTCTCCGGGATGAACTGGCGCTGGTTGATCCAGCTAAGGGCGTACATGTCGATCGCCTTGGCGTAGTTCAGCGCCTCGACGCGGTCCTTATAATAGGGCCGCCCGTGCGGCATCATGAAATAGGGCGGCGAGTCGAAACCATCGACAAGAAGCCCGCATTCTTCGTTGACGGAGAAACTGAACGGGCCGGCGAGCTTCTTCATGCCGCGTTCGCGCGCCCAGTCTTCCGCGGCGGCGAACAGCGCGGCGAAGACGTCCGCATCGTCTACGGCTTCGAGAAAGCCGAAATGCGCCGCGCCGTCCTTGTGCGTTTCGAGGTGCAGCGGATTGACGAGGGCGGCGATGCGGCCAGCCGGCGCGCCGCCCTTGTAGGCGATCCACAGGCGGTGGTCGGCGCCCCTCAGGCCGGGATTGGATTTCGGATCGAGCCGCTGGGCGAGCTCGAATTCGAGCGGGACCACGTAATTCGGGTCGTCCCGATAGGGAACGGTTCCGGCGCGGATGAAGGCGCGGCGTTCGGCCGCCGTCTCGGCCGGACGGATTTCAACGCCCGCAATGGCCGCGGCGCTCCCGGTTCGATTCGAAGCGATTTCGTTCACCCTCGCACGGTCCTTTCCGCGGCGCCCGCGTTCAGACAGCGGGCGGATCAGTTCTTGAGCTCTATTTCCGCCGCCGCGCCTTCGGCCGCAACATGAATGAGCGCTTCTTCGATGTCGGGCGGCCCGAAGCGCATCCGCGGATTATTGGAGATGCCATAGGGCTCGGCCGGCAGGCCGAACATCTTCTTGTCGAGCTTCTCGTTCGCGTTCTCGTCATGGTAGACGGCGAGGGCGTACGCGCCCGGTTCGGGCGCGTGAAGGCAAAGCCGGGTCGCCGGCGCGCGCGCGGCCACGCGAACGCGCAGGGCGCGCCCCTCCTTCTTGAGGAAGTTTTCGGGATCGTTACGGTAAAGCTCGACCGTCATCAGCCCGACGCTGCGCTCGACGCCCTGCACGATCACGCGCAGCTCGTTGGCCGCGCCGGTGCAGCTGACGTGATCGATTTCGGGCAGCGCGTCGTCCCCGGCGCGCGCCCCCGCTGCGGCGACGATCGCCAGAATCGCCGCCGGCGCGGCGCGACAAGCCTTGCGCATGATCCTCATCGGCCTTGCCTGCTCCTTCGGTCGGGGCCGAGCCCTAGCGTCAGATCGTGGCCCTATTGTGATGGGCGGGCGCAGCAAGATCGACGCCAGCCGCGCGCTCAGGCGGTCACGCGGGCCTGCGCGAAAGTCTCGGCCATGGCGCCGTAGGCGTCGATCACGATGTCGAGATCGTCGTTCGTATGCGCCGCCGAAACGCTCAGGCGCAGGATGGAGGCGGCGTTGGGCGTGCCCGGCGGAATGGCGAGATTGACGTAAACGCCCTTGTCGATGAGGAAGCTCCAGGCCGCGAAGGCGGTCTCCCTGTCCGGCAGCTTCACCGCGATCACCGGGCCCGGCGGGGCGCAGGTCTCCAGCCCGAGCTGCGTGAAGGCTTCATGGACGCGCCGGGCGTTCGCCCAGACGCGCTTTCTGAGATCCGGCTCGGCGGCGATGCATTGGAGCGCCGCCGTCGCGGCCGCCACATTGGCCGGCGAGGGCGAGGCGGTGAACATGTAAGGCCGGGCCGAAAAGCGCAGGTAATCGAGCTCGGGATGGTTCGAGGCGACGAAGCCGCCGATCGAAACCAGGCTCTTCGAGAAGGTGCCCGAGTAAAAGTCGATCTCGTCGATCACGCCCTGCGCCTCGACGACGCCCCGGCCGCTCTCGCCATAGACGCCGAAGGAATGCGCTTCGTCCACGAACAGATAGGCGCCGTGACGGCGCGCGACGTCGAGAAACTCCTTCGCCGGCGCGACGTCGCCGAACATGGAGTACATGCCCTCGATGCAGACGAGCTTGCCCATGCCGGCATATTTCTCATCGCCGTCGAGCCGGGACAGGCGCCTGTCGAGGTCTTCCGGGGAATTGTGACGGAAACGGACGGTCTCCGCGCCGGAGAGCTGGCAGCCGTCATAGATGCAGGCGTGGCAGTCGGCGTCGATGAAGATGACGTCCTTGCCGGGCGCGGCGAGCGCGGAGATGGCGCCGAGATTGGCCTGATAGCCGGTGGAGAAGACGATGCAGCGGGAAAAACCCAGAAACGCCGCCAGCGCGCGCTCGAGCGCCTTGTGGCTCGCATAGGTGCCGTTGGCGAAGCGCGAGCCCGTGGTGCCGGCGCCCTGTTCGGCGACGGCGGCCTGCGCGGCCGAGACCACCTCCTCGCGGAAGGTGAGGCCGAGATAATTGTTGGTGCCGGCGAGCACGATCTCCTTGCCCTTCACGATCGCGCGCGTCGGGCCGAGGATTTCGTCCATCTGCACCGTGAACGGATTGCGGCCGGCTTCGGAGAGCGCGTTGTAAAGGACCGCGTTCTTCTGAAACTTGTCGAAAAGGCTCATCGCCTCATGCCTGCTGCTTCTTGAGCGCGTGGATCGCATCGACGAGCTCGCCGATGGTGCGCGTTTCGGAAATCGTGTTGACCGGTATCGACAGGTCGTAATTGTCCTCGATATCCATCACGATATCGAGCACGGAGACGCTGTCGATCTCAAGGTCCGCGACGAGGTCGGTGTCGCGCGTCAGCTTCACGCCCTTGTGATTCAAGGGCTCCAGCAGCGCGCAGATCTTGTGGAACACGAGATCGTCGTCTTCCTGAATGTCGGCCATTGCGCCAATCCTTGCGTGGAATTCCGCCTGTCGGAGCCGTCCCCTAAAGCAAGCCGTTTTCTTGATACCAGCGGACGGTTTTTGCAAATCCTTCTTTAAGCGAGACAGCCGGTCGCCAGTCCGTTGCGGCGGAAAGCCGGTTCTCGCGCGCGACCCAGTCGGGATGGAAGAACTCCCCGACCTGGCCGGACCGGAACGCCGACGGCCTGCCGGCGGCTGCGGCGGCCCCGCGCGCCAGTCCGTGATAAAGGCTGACCAGGGGGCGCGGCAAGCGCACGCGCCGCGGCGCGCGGCCCAGAATCTCGCCGAGGGTCTGGCCGATCTCCCGCCAGGCGCGCCCTTCAGGCGCATCGTCGTCGGCTTCGTAGACGGCGCCCGCCGGGGCGCGCTCGAGCGCGGCGACGAGGGCCTCGGCGGCGTCCTCGACGAAGAGGAGCGAGGCGCGCGCTTCCGGCGTCGTCCAGGGCTCCGGCGCGATGCCTGCGCGGACGAGCCGGAAATAGGGCAGCGCGGCCCGGTCGCCGGGGCCGTAAACCGCAGGCAGCCGGACGATCAGCCGCTCATTCTCCCCGGCGGCGGCCGACACGAGGGCTTCGCCTCGCGCCTTGCTGGCGGCGTAAGGGGAGACGGCGGGCGTTCGGGCGGACAGGGAGGAGACATGCGCGAAGCGCGCGCCGGCCCGCGCGGCCGCTTCGGCGGCGCGCCGGGCCCCCTCGGCGTTCACGGCGTCGTAGTCCGCGTCGCGCCGGGCGTGGGTCGCGCCGGCGCAATGGATGAATCGGTCCGCGCCGGCGGCCAGACGCGCAAGCGCCGCATCGTCCTCCAGCGCGCCGGCGATCGGCTCGATGTCGTCTGCGCAGGGAAGTTTCCGGGGGTCGCGCGCCAAAGCCTTCACCCGCTCGCCGCGCGCGACGAGGCGTCGGATCAGGGCCGCTCCGATGAAGCCGGAGCCGCCGGTGACGGCGATCGTTCCGCTCACACCCGCGCTTCGGCGAGCGCGCGCGGCGGGGCCATCTCGGCGGGCGCCTCATCGAAGGCGCCTTCGAGATATTTCGCCTTCACCTTGGCGCGGGAGAGCTTTCCCGAGGAGGTCATCACCATGGAATGCGGCTTGGCCAGCACGACTTGGGCCGGCGCGCCGACGGCCGACTGGACGACCCGCGCGATCTCGCGTCGCAGCTCCGCGAGGGCTTCCGGCGCCATGCCGCGGCGCTCGGCGACGACGACAATGCGCTCGCCTTCGCCGTCGTCGACCGAAAAGGCCGCCACGCCGCCCTGGCGCACGCCGTCGACCTTTTCGACCGCCCACTCGATATCCTGCGGCCAGATGTTCCGGCCGTTGATGATGATGAGATCCTTGGCCCGGCCGGTGATGACGATCTGGCCGTCGAGGAAGTAGCCCATGTCGCCCGTGTCGAGCCAGTCGCCGTCGAACATCGCGTTCGAGGCTTGCGGATCGGAGAAATAGCCGGGCGTGACGCTCGGGCCCTTGATGTAGATGCGGCCGACGCGCCGCTCGGGCAGGGGCGCGCCGTCCTCCCCGCGCACCTCGATCGCATGGCCCGGCAGAACGCGCCCGCACAGCACGAAGCCGCGCCGGTGCTCGGGCGAGGTGAGTGCGGAAGCCGGCTGCGCCGCGCCGGAGCGGTGGTAATGGCGCATGTCGACGTAATCGACCGCGACCGGCGCGTCGAGATCGGCGAAGCTGATCGCCAGGGTCGACTCCGCGAGGCCGTAGCTCGGCAGGAAGGCCCGCGGATCGAAACCGGCCGGCGCGAAAGCCTCGGTGAACAGGTTCAGCGCCTCCGGACGCACCATGTCGCCGCCGATTCCGGCGATGCGCAGGGCGGAAAGATCGATCGCGCCGTCTTCGGCCCGCGCGGCGCGGCGCGCCGCCAGTTCGTAGCCGAAAGAGGGGCTGTAGGTCGCGGTCGTCCGGTTGGCGCTCATAAGCCGCAGCCAGAGCAGGGGGCGGCGCACGAAATCAGACGTCGCGATGTAATCGACCGACCGCTGGGCGAACATCGGAGCCAGCATGAAGCCGATGAGGCCCATGTCGTGATACAGCGGCAACCAGCTCGCCGCGCGATCCTCGGCGGTCAGCTTCAGGCCGTGCACGGCGATGCCGTGAAGATTGGCCGTCACGGACGCCTGCGCGCCGATCACGCCTTTCGGCGCGCTCGTCGAGCCCGACGAATATTGAATGTAGCAGATCTCGTCCGGGCCGAAGGGGCGCGGCGTCTCGGCCGCGACTGGAAGCGCGCGCAGGCTCTCGAAATCCATGACGGCCGCGTCGTCGAGACCGCTCACGGCTTCCTCAAGGAAGCCGGAAAGCGCCTTCGGACCGACGGCCGCGGCCGCGCGCGCGCCGAGCACCATCTGCCGGATCTGGGTGAGGTAGCCTTCCTTGCCGCCGAGATTGACCGGCATGGGCATCGGCGCGGGCGCCATGCCGGCGTACTGGCAGGCGAAAAAGGCGACGATGAAATCGGGGCTCGTCTCGGCGACAATGGCGAGGCGCGCTCCGCGTTCGAACCGCCCGGCGAGCCGGGCGGCGAGATCGAGCGCTTCGGCCCGCAGCCGCGCATAGGGAAGGCTCGCGAACGCCTCGCCGCGAAGATTATAGAAGTTGAACCCGGTCTCCCCCTGCGCCGCATAATCGAGCGCTTCCGTAACGGTCCGGAAGCCCTGCATCTTTAGCGCCAGCGACGCGTTCGTCGTCGGAGTAGGGATGACGGCCATCAACGCCCCCGCACTGCGCCGGCCTCGGCCGGCCCTCTGTCTCGCTCGCCAAGCAGAAGCCCTGCCGGCCCCGCCTGCGCCCTTTCGTCAGGGCCCTGTTACCGTTCCTGCGCCAGAATGGCGATATCCGCACGGACCGACAAGGCGCGATGACCGGCGACGGCCGCGTGCGCCCTCCTTGCGTCCGTCCCGCGCCGCCGCGCCGCCCGGCCGGACGCGCCGCACAATCTTGGGCGGATACAATCCTTCCGGTCAACGGGCAAGGGGCAGGGAGATTACCGCAAGTCAAGAATTGCGAGCGCATGTTTCAACTTTCGCCTCCCCGAGCGCTTCGCGAACGCGGTCGCCTTGCCTTTCGCGGAGCGCGCTCCTACTTTCGCGCCGTCAGCGGCGCGCCGGGCTTTCCGGCGCGGGAAAGCGTTCATGAGACTATTCATCGGTTATAAGGCCTGGAAAGCGGAAGAGTATCTGCTCAACCGCATGACCTTCAAGGATCTGGTCCGGGCGTATGTGACCTATCCGGCCATTCAGGTCTATTTCATCCTGACCCTGGCGTGCCTGGCCTATGGCGCGTACGCGGCTTCCTCGTTCTGGCTGTTCGCGGCCTCGGTCGGCGTCGGGGCGCTGCTTTTCCCCTTCGCGTGGTATCTGCTGCACCGTTTCGTGCTGCACGGCTCGTGGATGTACAAATCCCGCCATCTCGCCGGGCTGTGGAAGCGGGTCCATTACGACCATCATCGCTATCCCAACGATCTTTCAGTGCTTTTCGGCGGCCTACACACCACGCTGCCGACCATCCTGATTCTTTCGGGGCCGCTCGGATGGCTCGTGCACGGGCCCGCCGGCGCGGCCGGCTCGATCGCGGGCACCTTGATCATGACCTGCGTGACCGAATTCCTGCACGCCGGCGAGCATCTCGCCTTCGAACCGAAGTCGAAATTCTGGCGCGATCTCAAGAAGCGCCACCTCGCCCATCACTTCCATAACGAGAAGGGCAATTTCGGCGTCAGCGAGTTCATGTGGGACCGCGTGTTCGGCACGTTCTACGCCGAAACCGCCGACGTTCCGCGAAGCCCGACTGCGCGCAATCTTGGTTACACGGACGAAACGGCCGAGAAATGGCCTTGGGTGAAGGCGCTCACCGAAGGCCGCAAAGACGCAGGGCGCGAGGCTGGGCCGAAGGCGGCCTGAGCCTCGCTCAAGGCCGCCTGGCGGGCGCGGTCCCCCTCGCCACCGGCCTGATACGGATCAACTTTTTGTTGATTTTGGCGCCCGCCTTTGCCAGTTTCCGCGCGACGTAACGGGGACCGGTTGAAGCGCAGGCGCGCTCTTCAGGCGTTTCCGGCCGGGCGGGGGCCCGATCGGCGAAGTCGAGCGTCTGAGGTAACCGATCGATCCGCGCGCGGCGCGTGCGGCCGATCGGGCGCCGCGGCCATATCGGCGTTTCTCTCCCCTTTCAGCACGCAAGTTAGGAAGGAACGACATGAGCTTAGCGCTTTTGCTGGTCATTGCGGCTGGCGGGCTCGCCATTCTCTATGGCGCGTTCACGATCCAGGCCGTGATGTCCCTGCCGGCGGGCACCGCCCGCATGAAGGAAATCGCCGCCGCCATCCAGGAAGGCGCGGAGGCCTATCTCAAGACTCAGTACACGACCATCGCCATCGCCGGGGCGGGCGTGTTCGTCATTCTCCTGCTCGCCTTCGGCTTCGATCTGGTCCCCGCCGGCGGCTTCGCCATCGGCGCGGTGCTGTCGGGAGCGGCCGGCTATGTCGGCATGCTCGTTTCGGTTCGCGCGAACGTGCGCACGACCCAGGCGGCGACCGAAGGACTCGGCAAGGGCCTGTCGGTTGCGTTCCGCGCCGGCGCGGTCACCGGCATGCTCGTCGCCGGCTTCGCGCTCATCGGCATCGCCGGCTATTACTGGCTGCTGACGGGTCCGCTCGGGCATGCGCCGGAAAGCCGGACGGTGGTGACCGGCCTCGTCGCGCTTTCGCTCGGCGCCTCGCTGATTTCGGTCTTCGCACGTCTCGGCGGCGGCATCTTCACCAAAGGGGCCGACGTCGGCGGCGACCTCGTCGGCAAGGTCGAGGCCGGCATTCCCGAGGACGACCCGCGCAATCCGGCCACCATCGCCGACAATGTCGGCGACAATGTCGGCGACTGCGCGGGGATGGCCGCCGACCTCTTCGAGACCTATGTGGTCACCGTCGCGGCGACCATGGTGCTGGGCTCGATCCTCTATGCGGCGGACGCGGCCCAGTTCATGCTCTATCCGCTGGCGATCGGCGCGGTGTGCATCGTCGCCTCGATCATCGGCACTTTCTTCGTGCGCCTGCGCAAGGGCTCGCGCAACATCATGGGCGCCCTCTATCAGGGCCTCGTCGCGACCGGCGTGCTGGCGCTCGTCGCCATCGCGGTCCTCACCCAGCAGATGTTCGGCTTCTCCGATCCGATCGGCGGCGCGCCTTTCACCGGGCTCAGCCTGTTCGTGTGCGGCGCGATCGGTCTGGCCGTCACCGGCCTGATCGTGTGGATCACGGAATATTACACCGGCACCGCCTTCCGGCCCGTCCGTTCGGTGGCGAAGGCGTCGGAATCCGGCCACGGCACCAACGTCATTCAGGGACTCGCCGTGTCGATGGAGGCGACGGCCCTGCCTGCGCTGGTGATCGTGATCGGCATCGTCGCGACCTACAACCTCGCCGGACTTTACGGCATCGCCACAGCCGTCACGACGATGCTGGCGCTCGCCGGCATGATCGTCGCGCTCGACGCCTTCGGTCCGGTTACGGACAATGCGGGCGGCATCGCGGAGATGTCGGGCCTGGAAGGCTCGGTGCGCGACACCACCGACGCGCTTGACGCGGTCGGCAACACCACGAAAGCGGTCACCAAGGGCTACGCCATCGGTTCGGCCGGCCTCGGCGCGCTCGTGCTGTTTGCGGCCTACACCGAGGACATTAAGCACTTCGTCGCCCATCCGCAGGAATTCCCCTTCTTCGCGGACGTGGCGGTGAACTTTGCGCTGTCCAATCCCTATGTGGTGGTCGGCCTGTTCGTCGGCGGACTTCTGCCGTTCCTGTTCGGCTCCATGGCGATGCAGGCGGTAGGCCGCGCGGCGAGCGCCGTCGTCGAGGAAGTGCGCCGCCAGTTCCGCGAACGGCCGGGCATCATGCAGGGTACGGAAAAACCCGATTACGGCCGCGCGGTCGAAATGCTCACCAAGGCCGCCATCAAGCAGATGGTCGTCCCCTCCATGCTGCCGGTTCTCTCCCCGCTCGTGCTCTACTTCCTCGTCGGACTCGTGGCGGGCAAGTCGGCGGCGCTCTCGGCGGTGGGCGCGATGCTGATGGGCGTCATCGTCACCGGCCTTTTCGTCGCCATCTCCATGACGGCGGGCGGCGGCGCCTGGGACAACGCCAAGAAATACATCGAGGACGGCCATCACGGCGGCAAGGGCTCCGACGCCCACAAGGCGGCGGTGACCGGCGACACCGTAGGCGATCCTTACAAGGACACCGCGGGCCCCGCGGTGAACCCGATGATCAAGATCACCAACATCGTGGCGCTTCTTCTGCTCGCGGCGCTGTCCGCGGCGAGCTAAAAGCGCCGCCCGGTTTGCGCCGCCCGCCGGCCCCGCCGTTTGCGCGGCGGGGCCGGTTCTTTTTTTGCGCGCCGCGCCGGACGGCTTGCCTGCGCGGCGGCGAGCGGCCACAACGGGGCCGCCATGGCCTTCGACGCGATCCTGTTCGACTGCGACGGCGTGCTCGTCGATTCGGAGATTCTCGGGCTCGAGGACTGCGCGCGTTACTTGCGCGGGCACGGACTCGCCTGGTCGGGCGCCGATCTCGTGCGCCTGTTCACGGGACTGCGCGACGACGTGTTCGCCGAACGGCTCGCCGCCGCCTATGGCGCGGTCCACGGCCGCCCGCCGCCGGAAGGCTTTTTCGAAGGCCTGATCGAGGAGCGGCGCAAGCGCCGTCACGCGCTTCAGCCGGTCAGGGGCGCGAAGGCGGCGCTCGAGGCGATCCGCCTTCCCCGGGCGGTCGCGTCGTCGTCCCGCGCCGTTTATCTCGAATCGAAGCTCCGGCGGGTCGGTCTGTGGGACCTCGTCGCGCCGCACGTCTACTCGGCCGAGACGGTGGCGCGCGGCAAGCCGGCGCCGGACATTTATCTGTATGCGGCCGAGCGGCTGGGCGCGGACCCGGCGCGCTGTCTCGTCGTCGAGGACAGCGCCCACGGCGTCGAAAGCGGTCGCGCGGCCGGCATGACCGTCTGGGGCTTTCTCGGCGGCGGGCACTGTTTCGAGGGCCATGACGCGCGCCTCGTCGCGGCGGGCGCGACATGGATCGCGCGCGATTTCGACGCGCTTCTCGCGAGGCTTGAATCGCGCCCGCGCGCGGACGATGCTGGCGAGCCTCCGAAGCGAGCGGCGGGCGGAGCGGGCCGATGATCTTCGCATCCGACAATTGGGCAGGCGCCGCGCGCGAGATTCTCGACGCGGTCGCGCGCGCCAATGACGGGCTTGCGCCGTCCTATGGCGGCGACGAGCTGAGCGCGCGCGTCGAAGCGCGCTTTTGCGAGATTTTCGAGCGCGACGTCGCGGTTTTCCTGGTCGCCACGGGCGGGGCCGCGAACGGGCTGGCGCTGTCGGTGACGACTCCGCCCTACGGCATGATCCTCTGTCATGAGGAAAGCCATGTGCAGATGGACGAATGCTGCGGGCCGGAGTTCTTCACGGGCGGGGCGAAACTGCTGCCGATTGAAGGCTTCGCGGCGAAGCTCAGCCCGGAGACGATCGCCGCCGCGCTCAAGGGCTTTCCCGAGCGCCCGCCCCACGGCGCCCCGCCCAGAGTTCTCTCCCTCACCCAGGCGACGGAGTGCGGCGCGGTCTACAAGCCCGGCGAGCTCAGGGCGCTGTGCGCGCTCGCCCATGAGCGGGGCCTGCGCGTCCACATGGACGGGGCGCGCTTCGCCAACGCCGTCGCCGCGCTCGATTGCGCGCCTGCGGACATAAGCTGGAAGGCCGGCGTCGACGTTCTGTGCTTCGGAGCCACCAAGAACGGCTGCATCGCCGCCGAGGCGGTGGTCTTTTTCGACCGCGACGCGGCCGCCGACTTCGCTTTCCGGCGCAAGCGCGCCGGCCATCTGTGGTCGAAGCAGCGCTTCATCGCCGCGCAATTCGAAGCCTATCTGAAGGATGGGCTGTGGCTGAGGCTCGCCGCGCGAGCCAACGCCATGGCGCGCCGGCTGTCGGACGGCCTCGCCGCCGTCGACGGCGTCGAGATCGTCTATCCCACTGAAGCGAACGAGGTGTTCGCGGCCATGCCGGCGACGATGGCCGAAGCGCTGCGCCGCGCGGGCGCGGTCTTTTATCCCTGGGCGACGCCGGGCGATCCGACGGGCGGGCGGCTTCACCGCCTCATCGCCTCTTTTCGCACGACGGAGGAAGACGTGGACCGGCTCCTCGCCCTCGCGAGAAGCGCCGCGTAAGGACGATCAGAGTCTCGGGCCGGCTGCGCGCACGGCGTCGGCGACGAACGGCTCGAACGCCCTGAAATTCTCGACGAACATGCGCGCGAGGGTCTTCGCCTGCGCGTCATAGGCCGCCGGGTCCGCCCAGGTCGCGCGCGGGTCGAGCAGGACGGGATCGACCCCCGGCGCGGCGGTCGGGACCGCAAAGCCGAAGACCGGATCTTCGCGCATCGGAGCGCCGGCGAGCGCGCCGTCGAGGGCGGCGGCGAGCAGCGCGCGCGTCTCGGCGATGGGCATCCGCCGGCCGGTCCCGTACGGCCCGCCCGTCCAGCCGGTCGAGACGAGCCAGCACGCCGCGCCGCGGCGCTCGATGAGCGCGCCGAGCATCTTTCCGTAAACGGATGGATGGCGCGGCATGAAGGGCGCGCCGAAGCATGTCGAAAAGGTCGCCTGCGGCTCCTTGCCGAGGCCCTTTTCGGTGCCGGCGACCTTGGCTGTGTAGCCGGACAGGAACATGTACATCGCCTGCGCCGGGGTCAGCCGCGCGATCGGCGGCATGACGCCGAAAGCGTCGCAGGTGAGCATGACGATGTTTTTCGGATGGCCGGTTCGTCCGGACGGATCGGCGTTCGCAATGAAGTCGATCGGATAGGCCCCGCGGGAGTTCTCCGCAAGGCTCGGGTCGTCGAGGTCGAGCGCCCGCGTGACCGGGTCCATAACGACGTTTTCCAGCACGGTCCCGAAACGCTGCGTCGTGGCGTAAATCTCGGGCTCGGCCGTCGGCGACAGGCGGATCATCTTGGCGTAGCAGCCGCCTTCGAAGTTAAAGAGCCCGTCCTCGCCCCAACCGTGCTCATCGTCGCCGATCAGCGTGCGCGCCGGATCGGCCGAGAGCGTGGTCTTGCCCGTGCCCGAAAGGCCGAAAAAGACCGCCGGGTCGCCGGCCGGCCCAACGTTCACGGAGCAATGCATCGGCATCACGCCCTTCGGCGGCAGCAGGTAGTTGAGGATCGTGAAGACAGACTTCTTGATCTCCCCCGCGTAGGACGTGCCGCCAATCAGCACCAGCCGGCGCTCGAAATCGAGGGCGATGACGGTCTTCGACCGACACCCGTGACGCGCCGGGTCGGCGTCGAATCCGGGCAGGTCCACGATAGTGAAATCGGCTTCGTCCCAGCCCCGTTCGCTAAGATCCGGGCGAATGAGAAGGTGCTGGATGAACAGCGAGTGCCAGGCGTATTCCGTCAGCACCCTGACCTTCAGGCGATGGGCGGGGTCGGCCCCGCCGTAAAGCTCCTGCATGAACAGCTCGCGCCCGGCCGCATAGGCGAGCATGTCGTCGTGCAGCCGGCCGAACGCCGCCGGCGTCATCGCCTGGTTGTTGTCCCACCAGACGGTCTGTTCCGTTTCGGGACGGCGCACGACGAACTTGTCCTCAGCCGACCGGCCCGTGTGCTCCCCCGTTTCCACCACTAAGGGACCGGCCGCCGCGATGCGGCCTTCGCCGCGCGCGATCGCCGCTTCGTAAAGCGCCGCGGTCGGCAGATTGCGCAGATGCCCGGGGCTCGCCTCCGCGAACGACGAAAGGGCGGCTCGCGCCGCCTTGATAGAAACGCTCATTTGTCCTCCTCCCGCGGCGCTCGAAGAGCGCCGTTGCTGCGCCAGGCAGCCTCCTGCTTCAGGCTTTAATCCAAAAAGCCGGCCAAGGCGAGGCTGAAGGGCCAGCGCGGGCCGCGGCTTGAACCCGGCGCCGGCGCGTGCCACACATCCGGCCGACCAATTCAGAGAATCCAGGGAGGCGAGACCATGACCCACGGCAGATTTCTGGCCGCCGCGGCGGCGTTGGGGCTGGCCGCGGGCTGCGGCGGGGAAGGCCCGGCGGAGAGCGGGTCCGCGCCGGAGGCAGCGCCCGCCGCCCTTTCCGGGCCGGCGATCGCGGCCGCCGATCTGGCCCGCCATATCCGCACGCTCGCCTCGGACGAATTCGAAGGGCGCGCGCCCGCGACGCCGGGCGGAGAGAAGACGCGCGCCTATATCGCCGGCGAGTTCGAGCGGCTGGGCTTCGAGCCTGTCGGCGACAGCTATTTCCAGCCCGTGCCGCTCGTGGAATCGACCCTCGATCCGGCGCGATCCTGGCTGCGCATCGAGACGCCCGAGGGCGAAAAAGAACTCGCCTATCGCGAGGACGCCGTTTTCTGGACGAAGCGCGTGGCGGAGAACGTCGATCTCGACGCCAGCGAAATGGTCTTCGTCGGCTACGGCGTCGTCGCGCCGGAATATGGCTGGAACGACTATGAAGGCCTCGACGTCGCCGGCAAGACGGTCGTGATGCTGGTGAACGATCCGGGCTTTGCGACGGGGGATCCCGAACTCTTCAACGGCCGCGCCATGACCTATTACGGGCGCTGGACCTACAAATACGAGGAAGCCGCGCGTCAGGGCGCGGCTGCAGCATTGGTGATCCACGAAGACGACGCCGCCGGCTATGGCTGGGGCGTCGTCGAGGGAAGCTGGTCCGGCCCGCAGCTCGATCTGGCGCGCGCCGACGACGGCGCGAGCCGGGTCGCGGTCGAAGGCTGGCTGTCGAATGCGGCCGCGCGCGATCTTTTCGCGGCCGCCGGGCTCGACTTCGACGCGCTGAAGGCGGCGGCGAAGACGCGCGAGTTCAAGGCGCAGCCGCTGACGGGACTGACGGCGTCGGCGAAGCTCGCAAACGCGATTCGCCGCAGCGAGTCGGCGAACGTGGTCGGCGTCCTGCCCGGCGCCGAAGCGCCCGACGAATATGTGCTCTATATGGGCCATTGGGACCATCTCGGCGTCAATCCGGATACGGAGGGCGAAGACAAGATCTATAACGGCGCGGTCGACAACGCGACAGGCATTGCGGCGATCCTGGAGATCGGCGAGAAGTTCGCCACCAATCCGGAGCGCCCGCGCCGGTCGATTCTGCTGGCGGCCGTGACGGCGGAGGAGTCGGGCCTGCTGGGCTCCGCCTATCTGGCGGAAAACCCGCCGGTCCCGCTTAAAAACATCGTCGGCGGGATCAACATCGACGCCGTTCTGCCGCTGCCGGCGACGCGCGACATCATCGTCATCGGCCACGGCGCGTCCGAGCTCGAAGATATCCTCGCGGAGCGGGCGCAGGCGCGCGACATGTACGTCCGCCCCGACGCCGAGCCGGAGAAGGGCTATTTCTACCGCTCCGATCACATCTCCCTCGCGAAAAAAGGCGTTCCGATGCTCTACGCCGACGCCGGGATCGACCTCGTCGAAGGCGGCGAGAAGGCGGGCCTTGCGCGGGGCGCTCAGTACACGGCGGAGCGCTATCACAAGCCGGCGGACGAGTTCGATGAAAGCTGGACGTTCGACGGCATGATCCGGACCGTCGAGGTTCTTTACGAAACTGGCGCCGCGCTCGCCTATTCGGACCGTTGGCCGAACTGGTACGAGGGCAACGAGTTTCGCGTCCTGCGCGACGCCCAGCGGGCGGACGAGTAGCCTGCGCGGCGATCGGCGGGGCCGTCCTTACCCGGACGAGGCGAGCGCGGCGGGGCTCCTGCGCCGCGCCGCGTTCCGCGCGCCGGCGGTTCGTGGTAGGAATCGATTCCTTTCGAGCCGATCCGGGGCGCGATGCGACAGAATGACGAGACCGAGCCCGCCGGCGCGCCGCCTTCCGGGCCGGCGCCGCCCGAGGGCGAACCGCCGCCCGAAGAGCTTGCAGGATCAGCCATCGACGAGCTGCTCGGCGCCGAAGAGCTGACGTCGCGAACCGCGCGGTTTCTCGCCTGGGCGCAGGAAAACCTTCTCACCGTCGACGTCGCCGTTCAGGCCGCGATCCTGTTCGCGGCCCTCGTTCCGGCCGCGATGTTCGGCCCGCAGCTCAGAAAGCTCATCTCCGGCCAGGTCGCCCCGCGCGCGCCTTACGGCTTCCTCCGCCGCGCCGCCAACGCCTTCGCCCATATTGCGACGCCCATCGCGCTTCTCATCACCCTTCAGACGGCGGTCGTCGCGCTCGGCGCGCTCGGCCGGCCGAGCGTGCTGGTGCAGGCCGGCGTCAGCCTGCTGACCGCCTGGATCGTCATCCGCATGGTGACGCTCGTCATCCGCTCGCCCTTCTGGTCGCGGGTCGCCTTTTACGTCGTCTGGCCCATCGCCGCGCTTGACGCCTTCGGCGTGCTGGGCCGCGTGGTGCGCCAGCTCGACGCCTTCGCCATTCCCATCGGCAAGGACGATCAGAACAATCCGATCACCTATTCGGCGCTCGACTTCATCCGCACCATCATCGTATTCGCGCTGCTGTTCTGGCTGGCGAGCGTCATCAACAAATTCCTGAAAGGACGCATCGCGGCGATCGACGAGCTGACGACCTCGTTCAAAGCGCTGCTGTCGAAGGTTCTCGACGTGCTCACGCCGATCGTCGCGCTCGTCGTCGCCCTGCAGCTCGTCGGCTTTCCCTTCGCCACCCTCGCCATTTTCAGCGGCGCGGTGGGCCTCGGCATCGGTCTCGGCTTACAGAAGACGGTTTCGAATTTCTTCGCCGGCTTCACGCTGATCGCGGACAAGTCGATCAAGCCGGGCGACGTCGTGGCGGTCGAGGACACCTTCGGCTGGGTGACGGAGATGGGCGCGCGCTACGTCACGGTGCGCACCCGCGACGGCGCCGAGCACCTCGTTCCGAACGACAAGTTCATCGAGGACGGCGTCGTCAACTGGTCCCATGCAGACCGGATCTTCCGCCTGCACGCGCCTTTCGGGGTCTCCTACAAGACGCGCGACCTTCGTTTCGTGAAGCAGCTCGCCGAAGAGACCGCGCTCGAAGTCGACCGGGTGCTGAAATCGCCGGCGCCGAACTGCAATCTCGTGGAATTCGGCGCGAGCTCGGTGAATTTCGACCTGCGCTTCTGGATCAGCGATCCGGCGAACGGCGTGTCGAACGTGCGCAGCGCCGTGCTGCTCGCCTTGTGGGACCGGCTTCACGAACACGGGATCGAAATCCCGTTCCCGCAGCTCGATCTGCACGTCAAATCGGCGGAACAAAGCCTTGGCCTGCCGCTCAAGGACTGAAGGCGTCGCCGCCGCGGCGCTTTCAAAAGGCCGCGCCCCGCCATATATTTCACTTGGGGCGATGGGGCGCGCCGGGCCGATCGGCGGGCCGGCGCGCGCAAGCGGGAGACCGACGATTGGACAATCGGGAGATCGAAAGATGATACGCACCATCGCGCTTGGCGTCGTCGCCTGCGCCGCGCTCGCCGCCTGCGCCACCTCGACGCCCTACCAGCCGGCGGAAAGCGGACGCGGCTACGGCTTCTCCGAGCAGCGGATCGAACAGAACCGCTATCGCATCACCTTCCGCGGCAATTCCGCGACCAGCCGCGAGACGGTCGAGAACGCGCTGCTGCTCAGAGCCGCGGAAGTCACCGTGAGCAAGGGCTACGACTACTTCATCGTCGTCGAAGGCGACACCGAAGCGAGCCGTTCGTACCGCACATCGGCGAGCCCGGCCTTTTTCGGCCGCTACGGCTTTGGGCCTTATTACGGATTCCCCTATTACGCCTATGGCTGGGGCTGGGGCTATCCGTATGACTCTTACACGCGCGAGATCACGCGCTACTCGGCGGTCGCCTTCATCACCATGCACAAGGGCGAGAAGCCGCAGGACAATCCGCAGGCGTTCAATGCGCGCGAGGTGATCGAGAACCTGCGCCCGCTGGTGATCGGCGCGCAGTCCTGACGCTTAGGGGAAAGCCGGCTCAGACCGCCCGCAGGCGCGACGGGGCGTCTGTCGCGCTTGCGGGCGCGGGCTCGTAGACGGCGACGAAGCCGCGCGGCGTGTGGCGGATCACCACCGCGCGCTCGCGCCCGATATGGATGGGCGCGCCCACGGGCGGCTTGCGCGGGCTGTCGACCGCGACGCCGTCGACCGATTTGTCGAGCACCCGCACGAAGAGCGCGCTTCCGTCGGCGAGACGGCAGACCATCCGCTGATCCCCGGCGCCATGGCGCGGCGCGCGGCGACGGTCGGAAAGGCCCGCCGCATGCTCGGGATTGGCCAGCACCATCAGCCGTTCAATCAGGATATTCCGACGCTTGCGCGACAGGATGAAGGACAGCGCGAAGCCGTCGGGCATGACGCGCGCGACGGTGCCCTCGATGACGTCGAGCCCCTTGATGTAGACGACGGCGGCGTCCCCGGGCGCGACGCGCGCGTCAACCTTTACGGCGAGATTGCCGGGCGAGATGTTCAGAAGGCGGCCGTGATACTCGTCGATGCCGTTGACCACCACGCGCGCGGGAAGATCGCGCGCGATCCGGCGATAACGGCGCAGTTCCGTGTCTGACATGAAGGCGCCCTGCAAAGGATCGTCGCCTATCGCTAGCGCGGCCGCGCTCAAGTCTTCGCTAACGCGGTCGCGAGAATTTTACCGACCTTGCGGCGCGGCGCGCCCGGCGCGGCGGCGGCTCGCTCCGCCGCAGCGGCGTTGCGTCCCGGCGCGAGGCCGTTAAGCTCGCGCGCCGGGAAAACGGGCGCGGGGGCGCCTGCGTCGGGAGGAAACGCCGAGGAGATGCTCAAGGTCATGGTCAAGGCTACGCTCGTCGCCGCTTCGCTCGCCGCCGCGCAAGGGGCCGCCGCGCAGGAGGGCGCGCCCGCCGCGGCGCAGGAGGATCCTTTCCTGTGGCTCGAGGAGATCGACGGCGCGCGCGCGCTCGACTGGGTCCGCGCGCAGAACGCCCGCTCGCTCGCCGAGCTTGAAGGCGATGCGCGCTTCGAGGCGTTCCACAGGGCCGCGCTCGAGATTTTCACCTCCGAGGAGCGCATCCCCGCGCCCGGGCTCGTGGGCGAGACGGTGCGCAATTTCTGGCAGGACGGCGCGCATGTGCGCGGGATCTGGCGCGAGGCTTCGCTCGAAAGCTATCTCGCCGGCGCGCCCGACTGGCGGCTCATTCTGGACATCGACGCCCTCGCCGAGGCGGAAGGCGAGAACTGGGTCTATAAAGGCGCCGACTGCCTCGCGCCGGCGCATGACCGCTGCATCGTCAATCTCTCGCGCGGCGGCGCCGACGCGGCGGCGCGGCGCGAATTCCTCGTCTCCGAGGGAACATTCGTCGAGAACGGCTTTTCCTTCGCGGAGTCGAAAGGAACGACGGCCTGGGTCGATGAGGACGCGCTCCTCGTCGGCGTCGATTTCGGCGAAGGGACGATGACGACCTCCGGCTATCCGCGCACGACGCGGCTCGTGCGGCGCGGCGAAGACCCCGCTTCGGCGCGAGTCGTGTTCGAGGGCGCCAAGACAGATGTCGGCGTGTGGCCTTACGCGATCGTCCGCGGCGGGAAGACCTGGTTGTTCGTGACGCGCGCGCTCACCTTTTTCGAGTCCGAGCATTATCTGCTCGACGACGCGTTCGAGGAGAAAAAGCTGCCGCTGCCCGCCAAGTCGAACATTCAGGGCGTGCTCGACGGCTTCATCGTCGCCTCGATCCAGGAGGACTGGGCCTTCGCCGGACGGCGTTTCAGAGCCGGCGACATCGTCGCGATCGATCCGGCGGGAACGAAAGCCGAGCTCGTCTTCTCGCCGAACGAGCACCAGGCCGTGGGCGGCGTCGCGGCGTCGGAAAGCGCGCTCTTCGTGCAGCTTCTCGACAACATCGTCGGCAAGGTGAAGAAGATCGAACGGCGCGGCGGCAAGTGGCGCGCGCGCGACGTCGCCCTGCCGGGCGAGGGCGACGTATCCCTCGGCTCGGTCAACGCGCATGGCGACGACCTTTTCCTCTATTTCGACAGCCCGACCGTTCCGCAGACGCTCTTTTACGTCTCGGCGGCGGGCGAGCGCGCGCGGGTGAAGCAGAACCCGGCCTTTTTTGATGCGGCTGGCGTCGTCATGCGCCAGCATGAGGCGACGTCGAAGAATGGAACGAAAGTTCCCTATTTCGTCATCGGCCGCGAGGACGTGATGGAGGCGGGGAACGCGCCGACGATCCAGTACGGCTATGGCGGCTTCGAGGTTCCCGTCACGCCCGGCTATTCGGGAACCATCGGCAAGCTGTGGTACGAGCGCGGCGGGCTTTACGTCATCGCCAATATCCGCGGCGGCGGCGAGTTCGGCCCGCGCTGGCATCAGGCGGCGCTCAAGGAAAACCGCCAGCGCGCGTTCGACGATTTCTTCGCGGTCTCCGAAGATCTCATCGCGCGCGGGCTCACGAGTCCGCAGAAGCTCGGCGCCTATGGCGGCTCGAACGGCGGGCTCCTGATGGGCGTTGCGCTCACCCAGCGGCCCGATCTGTACGGCGCGATCGCCATCGGCGTGCCGCTTCTCGACATGCTGCGCTTCCACAAGCTGCTCGCCGGCGCTTCGTGGATGGGCGAGTACGGAAATCCGGACATCGCTGAAGAGCGGGCCTATATCGAAAAATACTCGCCCTATCAGAACCTGCGCCCGGACGCGGCCTATCCGCGCGTCTTCTTCTTCACCTCGACGCGCGACGATCGGGTCCATCCCGGCCACGCGCGCAAGATGGCCGCGAAGATGGCGGCGATGGGCCATGATTTCCTCTATTACGAGAATATCGAGGGCGGCCATGGCGCGGCGGCGAACCAGAAGCAGGCCGCCTATCGCACGGCGCTGCAATACGTCTATTTCGCGCGACAGCTCATGGACGGCCCCGCTTCGTCCGCGAGCGCCGGCGAGTGAGGAAAAGCATAATCTGGAGGGAAAGACGCATGCGGAGAATCATGATCGCCGTTTTGGCGGGACTTTCGGCGGCTGCGGCGCAGGCGGAAGAAAAAGACCCTTTCCTCTGGCTTGAGGATATAGAAAGCGAGCGCGCGCTCGACTGGGCGCGCGCGCAGAACGCCCGCACTCTCGCCGAGCTCGAAAGCGATCCGCGTTTCGAGCCCATGTACGCCGAAGCGCTGTCTATTCTCACCTCGAAGGAGCGCATTCCCTACGGACAGATCCATAACGGCGCCGTCTACAATTTCTGGCAGGACGACGCGCATGTGCGCGGCCTGTGGCGGCGCGCGAGCGTCGAGAGCTACCGCGCCGGCGCCCCGAAGTGGGAGACGCTTATCGACTTTGACGCCCTGGCCGAAGCCGAAAGGCGCAACTGGATCGCCGGCTCCATCGTTTGCCTGTCGCCGGAATACGCCCATTGCATGGTCGAGCTTTCCGACGGCGGCAAGGACGCCGGCTACTGGCGCGAATTCAATACGCAGACGAAATCATTCGTAGACGGCGGATTCGCCCTGCCCGAGGCGAAATCGAACCTCGCCTGGCTCGATGCGGATACGTTGATCGTGGGCACGGATCACGGCGCGGACTCGCTCACCGCCTCCGGCTATGCGCGCACGCTCGTGCGGCTCGAACGGGGCGCGGACCTTTCCGGGGCGCCGGCGATTTTCGAGGGCGAGGCGACGGACGTGAGCGTGTCGGCTTCCGTCGAGCATGAAGGCGGGACGGCGCATGTCTTCATCGTGCGCGCGCCTTCCTTTTTCGAGCGCGAATATCATTATGCGCGGGGCGGGACGAACGGCTTCGCGAAGCTCCCCCTGCCGCCCAACGCCGATCTTGCAGGCGTTCTCGACGGGCGGGCGATCTTCTCGCTTCGCGAAGAATGGAGCCATCAGGGCGCGAATTATCCTCAAGGCTCGGTCGTCGCCTACGACCTGGAAACGGGCGGCGCCGAGCGCGTCTTCGCCGCCGCGGCGAACCAGTCCGTCGAAGACGTCGAAATCGGCGAGACCGGACTCGTCATCCAGTATCTTGAAGACGTCGCCGGCAAGGCCGCGCGCGTCGCGCGCACGCGCAAGGGCGAATGGAAGGCGAAGGAAATCGATTTGCCTGAAAACGGCGTCGTCGCCATCGTCTCGGCCGGCGGCGGGACCGACGATGCGATGGTCTCCTTCGAAAGCCTTACCGTTCCCGATTCGCTCTACTATGTCGATGCGAAGAACCGGATCGAAAAGATCGCCGAGACGCCCGCCTTCTACGACGCGACGGACGTCGTCGTCGAGCAGCGCTTTGCGACCTCCGCAGACGGAACGAAAGTTCCTTATTTCGTCATGGCCAAGGACGCCGTCCTCAAACAGGGAAACGCGCCGACCGTGCAATACGGCTATGGCGGTTTTCTCGCGGCGACGCTTCCCTATTACTATCAGGATCCCGGCCGGCCGCAGCACGGCGCGCTCGCCGGCAGGATGTGGGTGTCGCGCGGCGGCGTTCTCGTGCTGTCCAACATCCGCGGCGGCTCGGAATACGGCCCCCGGTGGCACCAGGCGGCGCTTAAAGAAAATCGCCAGCGCGCCTATGACGATTTCATCGCCATCTCCGAGCATCTCGTCGAAACCGGCGTGACGAGCCCTGAAAAGCTCGGCGCGGTCGGGCGCTCCAACGGCGGGCTTCTCATGGGCGCGATCATGACCCAGCGGCCGGACCTGTACGCCGCGCTCGACATCGGCGTGCCGCTGTTCGACATGAAGCGCTACAACAAGCTGCTCGCCGGCGCGTCCTGGATGGGCGAGTACGGAAATCCGGATATTCCGGAGGAATGGGCCTATATTTCTCAGTACTCGCCCTATCAGAATCTCAAGGCCGGGGAGCCTTATCCGAAGGTCTTCTTCTACACCTCGACCAAGGACGACCGCGTGCATCCGGGCCATGCGCGCAAGGCGGCGGCGAAGCTCGCCGACCTCGGTTATGACTTCTATTATTACGAGAACATCGAGGGCGGGCACGGCGGCGCGGCCAACCAGGACCAGCTCGCCTATCGCACGGCGCTCGAGTATGTCTACTTCGCGAAGATGCTGATGGGCGAGGCGGAAACGGCCGGAACGGAATGATCGCCGCCGAACTCATCGCGCGCCGCTGGCGCAGGGTCGATGTCAAGCTCGTCATCGACGGCGAGATGCACGTGCTGCGCTGGCGGCGCGGTAGGCTTTACCTCCTCCGCGCGATTGGCCACAATCCATATCCCGCCGTCTGACGGAGAGCGACGCAAGGGGGGGGCGTCGTTCGCCGCATCTCAACAGAACGGAAAGCGAGCGCGCGATGGCCTGGTGGTTCCGGATCAAGCTGTGGAAGCGGGTGTTTCTCGGGCTCGCGCTCGGGGTGGCTTTCGGCCTCGTCGTGGCGCAGACCATGGATCCGGTCGCCGCCGAAGCCCTGCTCGCGAAGGCGAAAGTCGTCGGCGACGTCTTCATCCGCCTGATACGGATGATCGTCGTCCCGCTCGTCTTCTTCACCCTGACGGCCGGCGTCTACGCCATGGGCGATCCGAAGAAGCTCGGCTCGCTCGGGGTCAAGGCGTTCGCGCTTTACTTTCTCACAACATTCTTCGCCAATTTGATCGGGCTTTCGATGGGCGCGCTGTTCCGCCCCGGAGAGGGCGTCGATCTCGGCGGCGCGGAGCCGCGCCAGATAGGCGAGGCCCAGCCGCTGGGCGAGCGGCTGATGGCGATCATACCGGAAAATCCGTTCACGGCGCTCGTCGAGGGCGACATGCTGGCGGTGATCTTCTTCTCGCTGCTGCTCGGCGTCGGCCTTTTGATGGCGCGCAAGGAAGGCGAGCCGGCGGGGCGGTTTTTCGAAGCGGCCTCCGAGGCCGTCCTCAAGATGACCTACATCATCATGGAGCTCGCGCCCTTCGGGGTGTTCGGCCTCATCGCCTATGTCGCCGGAACGCAGGGAATCGCGACCTTCACCGCCATCCTGTCGCTCACGCTCGCCGTCTATCTCGGCTGCGCGCTGCACATGCTGATCGTTTATGGCGGGCTCGTGCGCGTCATCCTCAATTTGCCCTTCGTGGATTTCTTCCGCGGGATTCTCGATGCGATGATGGTCGCCTATTCGACCTCGTCCTCCTCCGCGACTTTGCCGGTGACCATTCGCGCGGTGTCGGAAAATCTCGGCGTGAAAAAATCCGTCGCCGGATCGGTGCTGCCGCTCGGCGCGACGATCAACATGGACGGCACGTCGCTCTATCTCGGCATCGTCGCGCTCTTCACGGCCCAGGCCTTCGGCTACGCGCTGGAGCCGCAGCATTACTTCCTGATCGCGCTCACCGCTGCGCTCGTCTCCATCGGCACGGCGGGCGTGCCCTCCGCCTCGCTGTTCCTGCTCGCGATCGTGCTCGACGTGTTCGAGGTCAGCCCCGAGCACGCGGCGCTGGTGATCGGCTTCATCTTCCCCTTCGACCGGCTGCTCGACATGATGCGCACGGTGGTGAACGTCACCGGCGACGCGGCCGTCGCCACGGCCGTGGCCAAATGGGAAGGCGAGCTCGACGAAGACGTTTTCCGGGCGAAGCCGGCCAGTTAGGCGGGAAATGATCCGCCGGCGCGAACGGGGAGTAACAATGGCATGGCTTACGCGCGCCTTTTCTTTCTTGCGCTCGCCGCAGGGCTGGTCGGTCTGATCGTCTGGGCCATGGGCGCGGACGGGCGCGGGCTCGGGCCCGTGCTCGCCGCGATGCTCGCCGAGCCGTGGACGATCGTGACCCTCGCCGATCTTTATCTCGGCTTCGTCATCGCCGCCGCGGCGATCGTCCTGGCCGAGCGCCGGCTCGCGGTCGGCCTTGCCTGGGCGCTCCCGATTTTCGTTCTCGGCAATGTCTGGACGGCCCTGTGGGTCGCCCTGCGGCTGCCGACGCTCGTTCGCCGCTTGCGTTCCGGGCCGTGACCGGCTAGAGACGCCCGACGCTTTCGGGAAATCTCGGTTTTCCCGCGTCCGCCGGCACGACCCCCTTTGGAGAAGGGACGGGGCCGGGGATGTCCCGCCGCCGGGGTAACGCCCTCGCGGCGGCGCTTCGCGTTAGGGCCTAGGGCCTGGGTTTTGGGGATTGAATGTGCGGCGCTCCGGCCGATCTATTTTCCCAACGCCTAAAACCTGAGCCCAGTTGAGAGGAAGAATGTTCGACTCGCTGAGCGAAAGGCTGGGTTCGATCTTCGAAAGGCTCCGCGGCCGCGGGGCGCTTGAGGAAAAAGACGTCGCGGAGGCGCTGCGCGAGGTGCGCGTCGCGCTTCTGGAGGCCGACGTCGCGCTCCCGGTCGCCAAGGACTTCATCGCGCGCGTGAAGGAGCGCGCGATCGGCCAGGAAGTCCTGCGCTCCGTCGCGCCGGGCCAGCAGGTCGTCAAGATCGTCCATGACGCGCTCGTCGAAACCCTCGGCGGCGCGGGGCAGGACGCCGCGCTCGATCTCGCCATGGCTCCGCCCGCGCCGATCCTCATGGTCGGCCTGCAGGGCTCGGGCAAGACGACGACCACGGCCAAGCTCGCCCTGCGGCTCGAGAAGCGCGAGAAGAAGCGCGTGCTCATGGCCTCGCTCGACGTGCGCCGGCCCGCCGCGCAGGAGCAGCTCAGGATTCTCGGCGAACAGGCCGGCGTCAAAACCCTGCCCGTCGTCGCCGGCCAGACCCCGCTCGACATCGCGCGCCGGGCGCTGGAGGCGGCCCGGCTCAGCGGGTTCGACGTGGTGCTGCTCGACACCGCCGGCCGGCTTTCCATCGACGAGCAGCTCATGGCCGAGGTCGCGGACATTCACGCGCTCGCCCGGCCGATCGAGACGCTGCTCGTCGTCGACGCGCTCACCGGCCAGGATGCAGTCAACACCGCGGAGAAGTTCAAGGCGCGGCTGCCGGTCACCGGGGTGATCCTCACACGGATGGACGGCGACGCGCGCGGCGGGGCGGCGCTGTCGATGCGCGCGGTCACCGGCGCGCCGGTGAAATTCGTCGGGGTCGGCGAAAAGCTCGACGCGCTCGACGCCTTCGACGCCAAACGCATGGCGGGACGCATTCTCGGCATGGGCGACATCGTCTCCCTCGTCGAGAAAGCGGCCGAAGACCTCGACCTCGAAAAAGCCAGGCGCCAGGCGAAAAAGCTCGCCAAGGGCGCGTTCGATCTCGACGACCTCGCCGAGCAGTTCCGCCAGATGCGTAAAATGGGCGGCATGGGCGCGATCCTCGGCCTCATGCCCGGCATGGGAAAGATGAAGAAGATGGTCGACGCCGCCGGCGGGTTCGACGACAGGGAGATCAAGCGCCAGGAAGCGATCATCAGCTCCATGACGAAGGCCGAACGCAGGAAGCCTGCGATCCTCAACGCCAGGCGCAAGATCCGCATCGCCAAAGGTTCTGGAACCTCCGTGCAGGAAGTGAACAAGCTGCTCAAGGCCCACCGCCAGATGGCGGATATGATGAAGAAAATGGGCAAGGGCGGCATGAAGGGGCTCGCAGGCCAGATGATGGGCATGGGCGGCCTCGGCGGCGCTTTGGGCGGGACGCCGGGCGTCGGCGATCCGGGCGCGCTGCTGAAACAGGCCGGCGGCGGCGAGGCTCAAGGCTCGGACGAAATAGACTTCGACGCTCTCGAAAAAGCGCTGTCGGGCCGCGGCCCCATGCCGCCGGGGCTTGGCGGCCCGCCGGGGAGGAAGAAGTAAAGTTCACAGTGCGTGGTGCGCAGAAGCAACCGCTTCCGACGCACTACGCACTAGGTACTCAGATCAGAAGAAGGAAAACTGACATGGCTCTCAAAATCAGACTGGCCCGAGGCGGGGCGAAGAAGCGCCCGTTCTACTCGATCGTGGTGGCCGAGGCGAAAAGCCCGCGCGACGGCCGCTTCATCGAGAAGATCGGCGTCTATAATCCGCTTCTGGCCAAGGACGATCCCAAGCGCGTTCAGTACAATGAAGAACGTGTGAAGCACTGGCTCGGCGTCGGCGCCAAGCCCACCGACCGCGTCGCGCGATTCCTGTCGGCGAACGACCTCGTTAAGTGGGAGCGGGGGAACAATCCGAAGAAGGGCGAGCCCGGCGCCAAGGCCAAGGAGCGCGCCGCGGCCCGCGCCGAGAAAGAAGCCGCCGCCAATGCGCCGGCCGAGGAAGCGCCCGCCGAAGAGGCGAGCGCGGAGTAAAGGCGGGCGCGCGCGGTTTTGCGTTTCGCCGCCCGATGACCGATCATGGCGGCGATGCGGAACGAAGCTGCAGAAGGCGCGCCCGCTGGTGTTCTGGCCGCCGGCGGTCCTGCTTCTCCTCGCCCTCGCGGCGAGCCTCGTCGACTTCGAGGGCTTCCTCGCCGCCGCGACGGCGGCGCATGAGCGGATTCTCGATCGCCTCGGTTGGGCGTTCAGCCTTTCTTCTTTCGCGGCGGTCGTGCTGATGGCGATCGTGTTCGTCTCGCCGTTGGGCGGGGCGCGCATCGGCGGGCGCGACGCCCGCCCGGTCCTGAAGCGCTGGAACTGGTTCGCGATAACCCTGTGCACGACGATCGCGACAGGCATCCTCTTTTGGGGAGTCGCCGAGCCGCTGTTTCATTTCAACGCGCCGCCGGGTTTCGCGCAGGCGCCGGCGCGCAGCGACGCCGCCGCGCGCTTCGCCCTGTCGACACTATACATGCACTGGGCGATCACGCCCTATTCGATCTACGCCGTCGCCTCGCTCGCCTTCGCGCTCGCCTATTACAATTGCAACGGCGCTTACTCCTTGAGCGGACCGTTGCGCCTCGTCTTCGGCCGCGCGATGGAGGGGCCGGCGGGCGCGCTCATCGACGCGGCCGCGCTGTTCGCGCTGGTCGCGGGCGTCGCCGCGTCGCTCGGCGCAGGCGTGATGACCCTCGCCAGCGGGCTGGGCGGCGCCGTCGGCGTTCCCGACGGCGCGCCGCTGCGGCTGGCGACGACCGCGCTCATCGTCGCCGCCTATGTCGGCTCTTCGGTGAGCGGCCTGCAGCGCGGCATCAAATATCTGTCCGATCTCAACATCCGACTGTTCTTCGCGCTCGTCCTCTTCGTGCTCATCGCGGGGCCGACCTGGGCGGTTCTTTCGCTCGGCGGGGAAAGCGCGCTCGCCTATGCGCGGGATTTCCTGCCGCGCAGCCTCGACCTCGGGCTCGGCGAAGACAGCGCCTGGAGCCGCGACTGGACGATCTTCTACTTCGCCAACTGGCTCGCCTGGGCGCCGATCACGGCGATGTTTCTGGGGCGCATCGCCGTCGGCTATACGGTGCGCGAATTCATTCTGATAAGCCTTGCCGCGCCGGCGCTGTTCGGCATGGTCTGGATGACGGTTTTCGGCGGCGCCGCGCTCAATATAGATCGCGAGACGCAAGGCGCGCTCACCGCGGCGCTTGATGGCGGCGGGCCGGAAGCGGTGATGTACGCGCTTTTGGGCGCGCTGCCGCTGACGATGATCGCCACGCTCGTTTTCGTGTTCTCGACGTTCGTCTCTTTCGTCACGGCGATGGATTCCAACACGCATTCCATCGCCAGCGTGTGTCTCAAAGCGCGCCGGCATGAGAACGAACCGAAGGGCGCGCGCCTGTGGATCAAGATTTTCTGGGGCGTGCTGATCGGCGCCGTCGCCTGGGTCATGACCTCGACCAAGGGAATCGACGGCGTCCGCATGCTGTCGAATCTCGGCGGCGTCCCGGGGCTCGTAATTCTGATCGGGTGCGGGGCGGCGCTGGTGCGGCTGATGCTGACGGGGCCGCGCCGGCTGCAATAGGCTCACCAAAGGCCGAAAACCCGCCCCAGGGTTCGCGCGCCGAGCAGCGCCGCGAGCAGGATGACGGCCCCGCCCGCGATATTGGCCGCAAGCCCGTTCGCATGACCGTCCAGCAGCGCGCGCCGGTTCGCCGCATAAAGCAGGAAACAGGCGATGAGCGGCAGCAGAAGGCCGTTGGCGGCCTGCGCGAAGAGAATGAGCCGCACCGGCCGCTCGCCGGCGATCGCGGCGGCCGCACCGGCGCCGACTACGCTCAGCGCGACGAGGCGAAAGGCTGGCGCCTTAGGATCGCTCCGGAAGCGGAATATCTCGCTGGCCGCGTAAGCGGTGGCGAGCGGCGCTGTGATCGCCGAAGTAAGGCCTGCGGCGAACAGCCCGGCGGCGAGCAGCCAGGTCGCCGCCGCGCCGGCGAGCGGTTCGAGCTGGCGCGCCATGTCGGCGGCGCTCTCGATGACGGTGCCCGAGCCGAACAGGCTCGCCGCCGCTGTCGTCAGCACCAGGATGGAAACGATTCCTCCCGCGCCGATCGACAGCGACGCGTCGAAGCGGGCGTCGCCAAGGCCCCTCGCATCGGCCCATTTCGCGCGCGCCGCCGCCGCGTGAAGAAAAAGATTGTAGGGCACGATGGTCGTGCCGATGAGACCGAGCGCGACGAGAAGCGCTCCGTCCGGCAGACGCGGGCGCGCGGCGGCGGCGAGCAGCGCGCCCAGATCGGGGCGCACGATGATCGCCGTCGCGAGAAAGCACAGGCTCATGAGAACGACCATGCCGATAAGCGCGCGCTCGATCGCGCGGTAGCCGCCGAAATAAAGAAGCGCGCACGCCCCCGCGGCGATCGCGCCGGCGACGACGGGGCGGGGAGAAGCGTCCGGCAGCGCCGCCTGCGCGCCCAGCGCCGCGCCGGCGATGTTACCGCCTTCGTAAGCCGCGTTTCCGACATAAAGCGCGGCGATGATCAGTGCAGAGATCATGATCCGTGCGACCGGGGCGTTCGCGAAGGCGGAAAGCGCCGCCTCGCCGAGGCCGAGCCGTGCGACCACGCCCAGGCGGACCGCCATCTCCTGAAGGACGATCGCGGCGAGGGTCGCGAAGAGGAGGGCCCAGACGAGCGCATAGCCGTAATGGGCGCCGGCGAGCGTCGCCGTCGTCACCGTGCCCGGTCCGATGAAAGCCGCCGCGACGATGGCCCCCGGTCCGATGGATTGCAGCCGCCGAAACATCGCGCGAGGCTAGCCCGATCCGCAGGCGTGCGCGAGCGCGCTTATGGAAACGCGCCGTCGCTAGGGTTACCTTGCGCCTATGGCTGAGGATCGCGTCAGCGTCCGCCTCGTCATCAGGGGCCGCGTGCAGGGCGTCGGCTATCGCGCCTGGGTCGGGCGCGAAGCGCGCGCCGGCGGGCTCGACGGCTGGGCGCGCAATCGCGCGGACGGTTCGGTCGAGGCGCTCGTCTCTGGCGCGCCGGAACGGACGCGCGCTTTCATCGAGAAAGCCTGGCGCGGCCCGCCGGCCGCGCGCGTGACGGCCATCGACCAGACCCTCGCCGAAGCGCCGGTCGAGCCGGGCTTTCGCATCCTGCCGACGGTCTAGACGTTCACTGGGGCGTCAGGCGCAGCACCTGGCCGATCGGCGCGCCTTGTCGGTCTTCGGTCGTGACGTAGATCGCGCCGTCAGGACCGACGCGCACGTCGCGGACCCGTTCGCCGAGGAGATAGCGCTCCTCGCCGATCTCGTTTCCGGCCTCGTCGAGGTCGATGCGGTGCAGCGCCCGCGTGGCCATCGCGCCGACGAAAAGATCGCCGTCCCAGTCGGGGAAGAGGTCGCCGCGATAAACGGCGAGACCGGAAACGCCGATCGACGGCGTCCAGTATTTGAAGGGCTGCCTGGTCCCTTCATACTCCGTGAACGGCGTGATGCGCGCGCCGTTATAGTCGATACCGTAGCTCGCGAGCGGCCAGCCGTAATTGGCGCCTTTCTCGATGACGTTTATCTCGTCGCCGCCGCGGGGGCCGTGCTCGTTCGACCAGAGGATTCCGCGTTCGCCGTCCCAGGCGAGGCCCTGCGGATTGCGGTGGCCCTTGGTCCAGAGCTCGGGCAGGGCGTCTTCGCCGAAGTCGGGATTGTCCTCCGGGATCGAGCCGTCCTGATTGATGCGGATGATCGCGCCGAAGCTGGTCGTCATGTCCTGGGCGAGCTCCTTGTAGCGCGAGCCTTCCCCGACCGAGACCCACAGCGTTCCGTCGGGCGCGTAGACGATCTTGCCGCCGTAATGATAGCCGGCCTCTTTCATCGGCTTGGCTTCGTATATGACTTCGAGATCGTTGAGCGCCGCGCCGTCGAAGGTCGCGCGCGCCACCCGAAGCGCGTTGGCGCGATCGGTCCCGTGCGCGTAGGCGAGGAAGACCGTCCGGTTCTCGGCGAAGTCCGGATGCGGAAGAATGTCGAACAGCCCGGCCTGGTTGTGCGCGTAGACCTCGGGGACGCCGGCGACGGGCTCTTCGACCAGCGCCCCGTCGCGGATCACGCGCAGCCGGCCCGCCCGCTCCGTCACCAGAATGGTTCCGTCCGGCAGAAAGGCGACGCACCACGGATTGACGAGGCCTTCGGCGAGAACCTCGACATTCAGCGCGCGTTCGCCTTCCGGCGCCGGCTCGGCGAGCGTGGTCTGAAGCGCAGGATCGCCGCCGCCTTTCGGTCTGTCGGGGCCGGCCGCCGAAGAGGCGTTCTCATTCGAGCAGGCGGCGAGGGCGAACGCGCTGGCGACGAGCAGGAAACGCAGACGGCGGGCCATGAGCGGGGCTCCCTGTGGCTGGCTGACCGGAAAGGGCGGGAACGCAAGGCGATACGCGCCTAAAGGGTTAAGGCCCCGCGGGGCTCGACGTCAACGCCGGGCCTGCCCCATAGTGCCGGGCGAACAGCGGACGGGGACGAGGATATGAAGATTCTTCGCATCGCAGGCGCTTACCTCGCCGCGGCCGCGACGACCTATGTCGCCGCCGCGGCGTTCTATACCCAGCAGATCATCGCCAAGCAGGCCGCGATCGGCATGGTCTACACCGCCGGCCAGCAGGCCGAGACTTATCTTGCGAATTTCACGGGGCTGTGGCTCTACGGCTTGATGCTCGCCGTCGGGCTGCTGATCGGCTTCGCGGTCGCGGCGGCCGTCAAGCGCCTGCTGAAGCCGCTCGCGCCGATCGCCTATCCGGCTGCGGGCGCGGCGGCGGTCCTGACCGTCATCATCCTGATAGAGGCGCAGCTCGGCGGCGGGGCGGGCGTCATCGGCGGGGCGCGCGACGCCGTCGGGCTGGCGCTGCAGGCGCTCGCCGGCGCGCTCGGCGGACTCGTGTTCGCCCTCGCGAAGGGTCGCGGGACGCTCTGACGCGCGGGTTTCGCTTTTGTCGCGCCCGTCCCTGCGCTATAGGCGCGCGCCATGAGCTCCGCCGTCCTGAAAGCCCTAAAGGCGCCGAAAATCGGCATCGTCAGCCTCGGCTGCCCGAAGGCGCTCGTCGATTCCGAACGCATCCTGACGCGCCTGCGCGCGGAAGGCTATGAGATCGCGCCCGACTATCAGGGCGCGGACGCGGTGCTCGTGAACACCTGCGGCTTTCTCGACACGGCGCGGGCGGAGTCCCTTGAGGCGATCGGCGAGGCGATCGCCGAGAACGGGCGCGTCATCGTCACCGGCTGTCTCGGCGCGGAGGCCGATCTCATTCGCGCGACGCATCCGAAGGTGCTGTCGGTCACCGGCCCGCATCAGTATGAGGCGGTGATGGAGGCGGTGCGCGCCGCCGTTCCGCCAGCGCACGATCCGCTGTTCGACCTCGTCCCGCCGCAGGGAATTCGCCTGACCCCGCGCCATTACGCCTATCTGAAGATTTCCGAAGGCTGCAACAACACATGCAGCTTCTGCATCATTCCTTCGATGCGCGGAAAGCTGCAAAGCCGGCGCGTCGACGCCGTGCTGAAAGAAGCCGAAAGGCTCGTCGCAGCCGGCGTCAAGGAGCTGCTCGTCATCTCGCAGGACACCTCCGCCTACGGCGTCGATGTCAAATACGCCCCCTATGAGTGGCGCGGCGCGCGCTACGAGACCCGGTTTGTCGATCTCGCGCGCGGATTGGGCGAGCTCGGCGTCTGGACGCGCCTTCATTATGTTTATCCGTATCCGCATGTCGACGCGGCGATCCCGCTGATGGCGGAGGGAAAGATTCTCCCCTATCTCGACATCCCGTTTCAGCACGCGAGCCCGAAAATCCTCAAGGCCATGCGCCGGCCGGCGAGTCAGGAAAAGACCCTTGAGCAGATAGAACGCTGGCGGAGCATCTGTCCGGACCTCGTCATCCGGTCGTCCTTCATCGTCGGCTTTCCCGGCGAGACGGAGGAGGATTTCGCGTTTCTCCTGGAATGGCTCAAGGCCGCGCGGCTGTTGCGGGTCGGGTGCTTCCGGTTCGAGCCCGTGAAAGGCGCGAGCGCGAACGCGCTGCCCGATCAAGTCCCGGAGGAAGTGAAGGAAGAACGCTACGCTCGCTTCATGGAGACGCAGCAGGCGATCTCCGCCGAGATTCTCGCCGGCTGGGTCGGGCGCGCGCTCGACGTTCTCATCGACGCCGTCGACGAGGATGGGGCCGTGGGGCGCTCCTACGCCGACGCGCCTGAGATCGACGGCGCGGTCATCCTCGAGGGCGAGACCGGCCTTCGCCCCGGCGACGTGGTGCGCGCGCGGGTCGTCGCCGCCGACGCCTATGATCTGTGGGCGGAACGCGCAGGTTGAGCGATCTTCGCCGCTTTCCGGCGATTCTTTCGAGCAAGATCGCGCGCGGCGGGCGCAATTTGGCGGCTTCGCCTCTTCCGGCGCGCGCGACGGCCGGTAAGATGCGATGCCCGGATAAGAACAAGCAAGGGAGGAACGGCGTCCATGCTGTCAGGAAATAGTCTCGCGGCCGGCGTCGCGGCCATGATCTTCACGGTCGGCGCGGCGGTCATGGCGCCGGCGGGCGCGCAGGAAAGCGCCTCTGAAGCGCTGCAGGACATCCTCGACGATCACTGGGCCTGGATGCTCGAGGAGAATCCGGTCTTCGCCACCTCGCTGGGCGTGCGCGACTATGACGACCGGCTCCCCGACGCTTCCCTCGAAGCCTATGAGGCTTCCGTCGAGAAGGCGCGCGAATTCGTCGCGCGCCTCGACGCGCTCGACGCGGATGCGCTGAGCGCGGAAGAACGGCTCAATCGCGACCTTTTGCGCCTCGATCTCGCGCAGGACGTCGAAGCGGCGCAATATGGCGGCAAATATCTCGTCATCTCCGGGCGCGGCGGGCCGCATACGTTTCTGGCTAACCTGCCGGACCGCCTGCCTTTCCTCACCAAGGCCGACTATGAAAGCTATATCGCGCGCCTGCGCGTCGCGCCGGCCTATGTCGATCAGGTCAAGGAGCGCCTGCGCGCGGGCGTCGAAGCCGGCTGGACCCAGCCCTGCGTCATCATGGAAGGCTACGAGAAGTCGATTGATTTCCATGTCGTCGACGCGGCTGAGGAAAGCGTCCTCTTCAAGCCCTTCGAAAACCGCCCGCAAACCATTCCCGAGCGCGACTGGCGGCGGCTGAAGAACGAGGCCGCGCGCGTGATCGAGCGCGAGGTCGTTCCCGCCGTCGCCGGCTTCGGCGATTTCTATCGACAGGAATACGCGCCCGCCTGCCGCGAGACCGTGGGGCTTTCCGACCTGCCCGACGGCGCGGACTACTACGCTTTCCGTACGCGGCAATTCACGACGACGGCGCTGACTCCGGACGCGATTCACGACATCGGCCTCAAAGAAGTCGCGCGCATCCGCAAGGAGATGGAGGCGGTGATCGCCGAGTCGGGCTTCGAGGGGTCGTTCGAGGAGTTCCAGGAATTTCTGCGCTCCGACCCGCGCTTTTACGCCAAGTCCGAGGCGGAGCTTCTGGAGAAGAACGCCTATGTCGCCAAGAAGGCCGACGGCGAGATGCCCAAGCTCTTCACCCGCTTCCCGCGGATGCCCTATACCGTTAAGCCGGTGCCTGAGGACATCGCCGAAGCGACGACTACGGCCTATTACGAGCGCCCCGCCGGCGACGGAAGCCGCGCGGGCGTCTATCGCGTCAATACCTCGAAACTCGACACCCGCCCGCTTTACGAGATCGAGGCCCTGACCCTGCACGAGGCCGTGCCGGGCCATCACTTCCAGATCGCGCTCGCCCAGGAGCTCGACCTGCCCGAGTTCCGCAAATACACCTTCTTCACCGCCTTCGTCGAAGGCTGGGGTCTTTACGCCGAGAGTCTCGGCCTCGACATCGGCTTTTATCAGGACCCCTATTCGAATTTCGGCCGGCTGTCTTACGAGATGTGGCGGGCCTGCAGGCTGGTGGTCGATACGGGGCTGCACGCCAAGGGCTGGTCGCGCGATCGGGCGATCGCCTTCATGGCCGAGAACACGGCGCTTTCCGAGCATAACATCCGCGCCGAGGTCGACCGCTATATCGGCAATGGCGGCCAGGCGCTCGCCTACAAGATCGGCGAGCTGAAGCTGAAGGAGCTGCGCGCGCGGGCCGCCAGGGCGCTGGGGCCGGACTTCGATCTGCGCCGCTTCCATGACGCCGTGCTGGAAAACGGCGGGGTTCCATTGTCCGTGCTCGAAGCGAAGATCGACGCCTGGATCGCGGCGGAGAAGGCGCGTTAGGGGCCGGCGGGGCGTTTTCGACCGCGCCGAAGCCGGGCGGTTGCCGTCTTATGGCGGGCCGCCTAATCTTGCGCGCTTTGTGCGGGCGGCGCGAGCGGGCATGGAACAGGAAGATCTGGCGACGACCATTCGAAAAACCGCGGCGCGGGCGCGTTCGCGGGATTTCACCTGGTCAGTCGCCATCGCGGCTGGAATCGCCGCCGTGTTCATGCTCGGCCGGCTCGCTTCGTGGGAGCTGCCGCTGCTCGCCTTCATCGCCTATGTGGCGGCGCTGGCGGTGCGCTATCGCTTTTCCTCCGGCAGGCTGTGGGCCGAGCCGGTCCAGCGCGTCATCGACGCAGAGCTCGGCGCGCGCGAGGCGGAGCTGTCGACCCTGCGGCTCGCGCGCGGGGTCGCGCTCGCCCTGCCGGATCCGATTTTTATCGTCGACCGCGACGGGGTGATCGAGCTCGCCAATGCGGCGGCGGCGGAGTTCATCGGCTCAAACAACGCCGAGGGTCGGCATTTCGCCGCGGTGCTGCGCGCGCCTTCCGTGTTCGAAGCGGTCGAGGCGGTGGTCGCCGGCGAGAAGCCCGCCCACTCGGTCGATTTCGCGACGGCCGGCGGAGTCGAGCGCTCCTGCCGGGCGTTCGTCGCGCCGCTCGACGACGCGAAGGACGCGTCCAGGGCGCTCGTCTTCATCCGTGACCTGACGAGCGAGCGCAGGCTCGAACAGATGCGCGCCGATTTCATCGCCAGCGCCAGCCATGAGCTGAGAACGCCGCTCGCCTCGCTCGTCGGCTTCATCGAGACCCTGCGCGGGCCGGCGCGCGCCGATGAAGAAGCGCGCGAGCGTTTTTTGGGCATCATGCAGGCCCAGGCCGAGCGGATGCAGCGGCTCGTCGCCGATCTCATGTCGCTGTCGCGCATCGAGCTGCACGAGCATGTCCCGCCCGTCGGCGAGGTCGATCTGGGCGAGATCGCGCGGGACGTGATCGAAAGCCTCGCGCCTCTGCTGGAGCAGTCCGGCGCGATCGTCGATTTCGAACAGGACGGACACGGATCGTTCGTCATCCAGGGCGACCGCGACGAGCTGTTTCAGGCGATCCAGAATCTCATCGACAACGGGGTGAAATACGGCGGCGAGCCGGCGCTGGTGAAAGTGCGCGTCGGCCGCGGGCCCGCGCCGGCGCTGGCCGGCGAAGGCGAGATCGCGCATCGGGCCGGCGACAGCGCCGTCGCGCTCGCCGCGCGCCGGATGATCGATCCCGACTCGCTCGTCTATGTGCAGGTGCGCGACTTCGGACCGGGTATCGAACGCGCGGATCTGCCGCGGCTCACCGAACGTTTCTACCGGGTCAATGTCGAGCGCAGCCGCAAGCGCGGCGGCACGGGGCTCGGGCTCGCCATCGTCAAGCATATCGTCAACCGCCACAAAGGCGGGCTGCAGATCGAAAGCCGGCTCGCCGCGGGCACGGCCTTCACCTGCTATTTCCGCGCCGCGAACGGGCGCGCCGGCGCCGTCTCGGCGGCGGGTCCGAACGAGGCGCAAAAAATGCGCTAAAGCGGCTGCGCGGGACAAGAATTTGTCATAAAAGAAGCGCACACAGGCCGTCCGCCGCCGGGCGCGGGGGCGGGAAAGGAACGCAGACATCATGAATCTTGCCGGACAGTCGCGTCCGCCGGAACCCATGCGCGCCCTCGAAATCGACCTCGCCCAGATGGCGGGTCTCGTCGAGAGCCAGCTCGCCGAATCGATCAGCGCGTTCGAGCGCCGCGACGTCGGCGCGGCCGAGCGCATCATCGCCGCCGACCAGCGCGTGGACGCCTTTCATCAGCTTGTCGAGACCAAGGTCATGGCGCTGCTGTCGCGCGGGCCGCTCGCCGCCGCGCAGCTGCGCGAGGTGATGACCTTCATGAAGGTCGCCGGCGAGCTCGAGCGCGTGGGCGATCTCGCCAAGAACGTCGCCAAGCGCACGCTGGTCGTCAGCCGCGAGCCGCCGCCGCGGCCCTATTCGGGCGTGGCGCGCATGGGCCGGGAAAGCCTGCGCCAGATCGCCGACATCCTCAACGCCTACAATGCGCGCAACCTGGCCGCGGCCAAGGCCGTCTGGGGCGGCGACGACGAGCTCGACGAGCTTTACAATTCCGTTTTCCGCGAAATCCTGCTGGCGATGATGGAAGACCCCGGCCAGGTCAACGCCTGCACCCATCTCGTCTTCATCGCCAAGAATTTCGAGCGCGTGGGCGATCACGCGACCAACATCGCCGAAGCCGTTCATTTTCTGCTGACAGGCTCGGCTCTTGTTCATGAGCGCCCGAAAGGCGATGAAACCTCGCTGACGAAGGTGCCTGCGCCCGACACGGAGAATCGCGGCGGCGGCCGGTCCGCGTAGCGCAAGGAGACGGCGATGGCGAACACCCGCGTTCTGGTGGTGGAAGACGAAGAAGCGCTGGCGACCCTCCTCGAATACAATCTCAAGAAGGAGAATTTCGACGCGACGGTCGCTTCCGACGGCGAAGAGGCGCTCATCAAGATCGACGAAAGCCAGCCCGATATCGTGATCCTCGACTGGATGCTGCCGAACCTTTCCGGCATCGAGGTCTGCCGACAGATCCGCGCCCGGCCCGAGACGAAGAACCTGCCGGTCATCATGCTGACCGCCCGCTCGGAAGAGGCCGACCGCATCCGCGGCCTCGAAATCGGCGCCGACGACTACATCACCAAGCCGTTCTCCACCAACGAGCTGATCGCGCGGGTGCGCGCGGTGCTGCGCCGCATCCGGCCGGGCCTCGTGCAGGACGAGGTCACGCATGGCGACATCAAGGTCGACCGCACCGCCCATCGGGTCTGGCGCGACGGCAAGGAGATCCATCTCGGGCCCACCGAGTTCCGTCTGCTCGATCATCTGATCCAGCATCCCGGCCGGGTGTTCTCCCGCGAGCAGCTTCTCAACGCCGTCTGGGGCTCCGACGTGTTCGTGGAGGTCAGGACCGTCGACGTGCATATCGGCCGCCTGCGCAAGGCGCTCAACAAGTACAATCAGGGCGATCCGATCCGCACGGTGCGCTCGGCGGGCTATGCGCTTGACGCGCAATCGTGATAGACATTACCGTAAAAGTTGAAATACCCAAATACTCAAAAGGCTCTTCCATGCATTTACTGTGGTTGCTCCTTTTGCTCATGGGACTAGCGAGCGTTTCGCCGCCGGCGTTGTCTGCGCCAAATCTGGAAATGCTGCCACAGAAAGTTCAGGAACGGCTGAAGCAGTTTAAAATTGGCGAATACAATGCCCCCGTATTCAAAGATGGCCAATTAACAGGTTACGCGATCTTGATTTATGAGGCCAACCGTCTTGTCTCAATGCAGACATACGGTCTAGCGGACGCGCCGCTGGCAGTGCGTTCTGGCGCTTCTGCTTCAGATTGCGGCGGGCCGACGGTCACTTGGGTGGGCGAAGATTCGCACAATGTTTATTACTATGCGGAGTTTCCGGATGGCTCTTGGACCTATTATGCGGTCAACAAAGAAACTGGCGCCGTCACCGTGATTGCGTCGGGAAGGGAGGCCGCGGAGATTTGCTGATAGCGGTTCTGTTTTAAGGACGCAGCTTCCAAGGAAACGCCCCTGGGCCAGATGCTGAAAGACGCGACGCATCCGCCTGCGCACGCCGGTCGACGTGAAAAAGCCCGCCGGGCGGCGGGCTTTTCGATTCCGGAAGGACCGCTCGCCTTGTCATCCCGCGGCGCGGCGGCGATGGGCCTCGGACGGCGCGAGCCGCGCCGGCTCGGGACGGCGCTCCGGGCGGCGCTGGGCCGACGGCTGGAAGGCGAGATGGGCGTGATAGGGGCAGTAGGACTTGCCCGCCGGCGTGGGCTGTCCGCAGAAGTGGAAGTCGTCGCTCGTCGGGTCGCCGATCGGCCATTTGCACATATTGCCCTTGAGGGTGGCGACGGTGGCCAGATCGCCGCCTTCGAGCACCACCGGCGCGGCGAATTCCGGCTCCGGAATGATCGGCTTCATCGGCGGCTCTTCGCCCAGCAGCCGGGCGTCCTCGACGTCGCCCTCGTGATGACGGCAGCCGCGCTGGGGCTTGGCCGGGGTGGCGCGGCCGGACAGGCCCAGACGGTGGACCTTGCCGATGACCGCGTTGCGCGTGACCCCGCCCATGCGCGAGGCGATCTGGCTCGCCGACAGCCCTTCCGCCCACAGCTTCTTCAAGAGCTCGACCCGTTCATCGTTCCAAGCCATCGCGCCCGCTCCTCGTTTTTTGGCAGGGCTGTCGCCCCGTAAAACAATATGTAGTGAAATCTACCAACCGCGCCCCTCCGAGCGCCAAGATATAGTAGCTCGATGTGGCTAAAATACAATATGGCGCCGGGGCGTATTTTTGCACAGAAGTACGGCCACAATATGTGGTAGGGCCGATATCCGCAGGCGCGGCCCTACCCCTGTGGAAAAAACCGGGTTTCTTGACCTGCCAGCCCCGGCGCCCCACATCGGCCCGGCGTTTGGGGCCCGGCGTTTGGGGCCCGGCGTTTGGGGCCCGGCGCTCGGGAGGACGCATGCGAGGACGAGCTCATGGCGGTCACGCTTGAACAGAAGTCCCATGAGGCGCGGCCCCCGTCGGGCGCGCCGGCATTCGGCGAGCGCCGCTTCGGCGCCGTCAACTGGCTCGGGCTTCAGACGCTGATCGCCAAGGAGATCCGGCGCTTCATGAAGGTCTCGTTCCAGACCATCTTCGCGCCGGTCATCTCGACTCTGCTTTTTCTCATCGTCTTCATGCAGGCCTTCGGCCGGGCCGACACGGTCGTCCACGGCGTGCCCTATGTGGAGTTTCTGGCGCCGGGCCTCATCATGATGGCGATCCTGTCGAACGCTTTCGCCAACTCCTCCTCCTCGCTCATCATCGGCAAGGTGCAGGGCTCGATCGTCGACGTGCTGATGCCGCCGTTGTCGCCGTCGGAGCTGACGGTGGCCTTCGTCGTCGGCGCGGCCGCGCGCGGGCTTCTGGTCGGGTTCGTCACGGCCCTGACGAGCGCAGGGTTCATGGCGCTGTCGGGCGCCTCGATGAAGCTCGCCGAACCCTGGGCGATCGCCTATTTCGGGCTCGCCGCGGCGCTGATGTTCGGCATGCTCGGCGTCGTGGGCGGGATCTGGGCGGAGAAGTTCGACCAGCTCGCGGCGGTGACGAATTTCGTCATCACGCCGCTGACCTTTCTGTCGGGCACGTTCTACGCCATCGGCAGTCTGCCGGAGCCCTTTCTGACCGCGAGCCATTTCAACCCGGTCTTCTATCTCATCGACGGCTTACGTTTCGGCTTCACCGGCGTTTACGAGGCCGCCCCGACGGTCGGCGTCGGCGCGACCATGAGCGTCAACGCGGTCCTCGCGGTCTGGTGCTACCGGCTGTTCCGCGTCGGGTATAAGCTGAAAAGCTGACCGCCGCGGCATAGGAGACGGTTTTGGCGGAGAACGGGCGAACAGACGCGCGCGAGGACCGGATCCTGCCGTTTCAGCTCGAAAGCGGGCCGGTGCGCGGGCGCGTCGTCCGTCTCGGGTCGGCGATCGATCGCATTCTCCGTCCCCATCCCTTTTCGACGCCGGTAAAGGAGCTCGTCGGGGAAGCCGCCGCCCTCGCCGCCATGATGGGCGCGAGCCTGAAATTCAGCGGGCGGCTGACCCTTCAGGCGCAGGGCGACGGGCCGGTGCCGCTCCTCGTCGCCGACTATTGGACCGACGGGCGGCTCAGGGCGACCGCGCGCGTGGCGCACGCGCCGGCGCCGGACGCGCGCGGCCTTGGCGCGCTCGTCGGCCGCGGCCATCTCGCCTTCACCATCGATCAGGGCCCGGACATGGACCGCTATCAGGGCGTCGCGCCCATCGAAGGCGACAGCCTCGCGGCGGCGGCGGCCGGCTATTTCGCCCGGTCCGAGCAGATCCCGACCGCGCTCAGCCTCGTCGCGGGGCGCGTTCAGCGCCCCGGCGAAGGCGAGGTCTGGCGCGCCGGCGGCGTGATGGCGCAGCTCATGCCCGGCGGCGAAGGCGATCGCGACCTGTGGGCCCGCGCCGGCGCGCTGCTTGAAACAACGCAGGCGGACGAACTGCTCGACCCCGATCTCTCGCCCGAGCGCCTGCTCTACCGGCTCTTTCACGAAGAGGGCGTGCGCGCTTTCGAGGCGAAAGACGTGCGCGCCTGGTGCGGCTGCGACGCCGGCCGGATCGCCGCCGTGCTCGCCCGCTATGACGAAGCCGCGCTCGCCGGCATGGTCGAGGACGGCTTCATCCGCGCCGCCTGCGATTTCTGCCGGACGGAGTATCTGTTCGACCGTCACGGGCGGGAGGTCGCCGCGTGAAGAAAAAGGCCTACGAAAAGGAACTCGCCGAGCTCGAATTCGAGCTCGCCAAGCTGCAGGAGACCGTGCAGCGAAAGGGGATGAAAATCGCGATCCTGTTCGAGGGGCGCGACGCGGCCGGTAAGGGCGGGCTCATCAAGACCGTCATGAGGCGGATGAACGCGCGCGTCTGGCGCATCGCGGCGTTGCCCAAGCCCTCCGACCGGGAACGGACGCAATGGTATTTCCAGCGCTACGTCGCGCATCTGCCTTCCGGGGGCGAGATCGTTCTGTTCGACCGCTCCTGGTACAACCGCGCGGTGGTCGAGCCGGTCATGGGCTTCTGCACGCCCCAGCAGCACGAAGCCTTCATGCGCGAGGTCCCGTTGTTCGAGAAGATGCTGATCGACAGCGGGATCATTCTCCTCAAATACTGGATCCAGATCTCCGAGGAGACGCAGGAACGCCGCTTTCAGGATCGCGCCTGCGATCCCCGCAAGCGCTGGAAGCTGTCGCCTGTCGACCTCGAAGCGCGCCGGCGCTGGGCCGAATTCTCCAAACATCGCAACAAGATGCTGGAGACGACGAGCACCGATCACGCGCCGTGGCGCGTGATCGACGGCGACGACAAGCGAAAGGGGCGGCTCAACGCCATCCGTTCGATTCTCGACAATATTCCCTACGAGTTCAACGAAGAAGCCTTCGCGCCGATCGCGCTGCCGCCGCGTCAGAGCATGGAGGAGGCGGGCTATGAGCGCACCGGCGTCGAGCGGCGCTATCTCGTGAAGGACTACTATCCGGACGCCTGAGCGCGGATCGCCACGAGATTAAGACGGGTACGGAACAGCTCGCGATAGCCGCTTTCCAGCGCGAGCGCGCCGGCGCGCCGGTTCTCGCGTTCATGCGAAATCTCAAGGATCAGAAGTTCGGGCAGAAGCGCGTCCGGCGCGTCGGCGAAGAAAGATTCGAGCACGGCGTATTCATGGCCCTCGATGTCGATCTTCATGGCGTCGACGCGGGCAAGGCCCTCCTCGCGCAAGATCGACAGGATGCTCCGCCCTTCGACGCGAAGCCCGCCGGCGGGGTCGATGCGGCTCATGCCGCGGCTTTCCACGTTGACCGCGAAACGCACCGGACCGTCTTCGCCGGCGGCCGCATAGGGAAGAACGGCCAGGTCCTCCTCGGCGCCCGAGGCCGCGGCGTTGAAGGCGAGCCGCGCGCGCATCTCCGGGTCCGGCTCGACGCAGATCGCGCGCAACGTCTTGACGGCGTCGAGACAGCGCGCGCGGGCGTAAAGCGCGTAGAGGCCGACATTGGCGCCGATGTCGACGAAGCGAAACACGCCGTCTGCGGATTGCGAAATGGCGCGCGCCAGGGCCGCGCGCTCCTTCGCGTCCCAGAGCTGCGGCGTGGCGTAGACGCGCTTTTCGCAGATATTGTCGTAAGGATGGAGCCGCGCGCGCTGCGAGCCGAAAATGTCGACGTCGAAGGCCCGCCGCGCGCGCGCGCCGGCAGGCCCGATCAGCAGCGAGGCTGCGCGCCGGCCCCAGTAATTGTCGGGAAGGGCGTGGGCGAGCCGGCGCGCGCGCATCTGCATCGGCGAGGGCGCGAAGGCGCCGAAGGGCGGCTCGTCCGCATCCGTCATTTCCGGCGCTCCGCTTCTTTCTTTCGCCGCTCGAACATCTTCACGTCCCGCAGCCAGCGTCCCCAGGCCGACAGCAGCGCGAAGGAAAAGCCGTAGACGCCGCCGCGAAAAAGCCCGTCGAGAAGATAGCGCCGCGCGAAATAGAAAGGCAGGCCGAAAAAGACGCGCAGCGCGAGAACCGGCATGGGCTTGGGCGCAAGCTCCCGCGCGCGCGTCGACGAATTGCGGTTGAGCTTGTCGACGAGATGGGCCGTGTCCGCGAAGGCGTGGTGGATGATGGGGTTCTTCAGCCGACCCGTCTTGACGCCGGCCGGAACGGCGAACTGGTCCCAGGCGGCGTGCGCGGGCGCGCGCACGACGCGGCGATCGTAGAGCTTGCAGCGTTTCGCAAGGCCGAAGCGCGTCCACGGCTCGCCGACCGGCGGGGCGATCGCCATCGGCGTGCGGTAGACGGGGCGGGGCGGCTCGCCGCCGTCGAACAGGGCGCGAATTTCCGCCGCCAGCTCCGGCGTTACGATTTCATCCGCATCGAGATCGAGCAGCCAGTCGTGGCGGCATTGCTCCTCGGCGAAGCGTTTCTGATGGCCGTTGCCAAGCCAGTCCTGACGCACGACGCGCGCTCCGGCTTCTGCGGCGAGGCGCGCTGTGTCGTCGGTCGAGCCCGAATCCACGACCACGACCTCGTCGGCGACTTGCAGCGCGGCGCGCGCGACGTCCGCGATCATCCGCGCTTCATTCCGGGCGCGGATGTAAGCGGACACGGGCGGCTTGGCGTCGCGGGCCATCGGCGGCGCTCCTTCCGGCTCAGTCGAACGCGAAGCCGAAGGGCGTCGCAAGCCGGCGATGCTCGTCGACCACGAGGCGCCGGCGCAACGGCGGATGGGCGCGCGCGGCGCAGTCTGGCCGCTCGCACAGGCGGCAGGTGACGCCGATCGGCGTCGGGCGGGCGGCGGCGAGGTCCATGCCCTGCGCATAGACGAGCCCGCCGGCATGCTCAAGCGCGCAGCCGAGCGCGACCGCCCGCTCGGCCTGCGGCGCGCCGTAATAGCCAGCCCCGCCATGCACGGTCCGCGCGATGGAGAAATAGCGCGTCCCGTCGGGCAGGGCGACGATCTGCGTTAGCACCCGCCGCGGCGTCCTGAACGCTTCGTGCACGTTCCATAAGGGGCACGAGCCGCCATGGCGCGCGAAGGGAAAGACCCCGCCGGAATAGCGCTTCGAGACGTTGCCGGCCGCGTCGACCCGCAGGAAAAAGAAGGGAATTCCCTCCGCGCCCGGCCTTTGCAGCGTCGTGAGGCGGTGGGCGACCTGCTCGAAGCTCGCGCCGAAGCGGCGACCTAGGGCCTCGACGTCGTATTTGAGCGACCGGGCGGCGTCGAGAAAGGCCCGGTAGGGCATCATGATCGCGCCGGCCGCGTAATTGGCGAGCGCGGCGCGCGCGAGCCGGCGGCCGGCGTCGGTCTCGAATTTCGCCTCATTCACCAGCCGGTCGAGCGTCCTGGCCTGTTCGACCAGCGCGAGCTGCAGGGCGAGATGGAAGCTCCGGCTCGCCTGGTCGAGGCTTTCCGAGATGGAAAGCTCGCCGGCGTGACGGTTGAGCCGGCGCCAGGCGCCCGCCATCACGTCCGCGGGCAGCACGCGCGCGCGCAGCCGATGGCGCTCCTGAAACCGGCGCGCGAGGGCGGCGAACAGATCGCCCCGGCCCGCTTCGGCGGCGACCGCCTCGCCCGCCTCGTCTAGGGGGGCGAAATAGTTTCCGTGCGCCTGAATGAAATCGCGCGCCTCTTCGACCGGATCGTCCGCGCCGGCCCGCCCCCCGGCGCGCGCCTCGATGAGCTCGTGCTGGGCCTGGCGGTAGGCGCGGTAGAGCGCGGCCACCGCCTCGCCCAGCACCGGATTGCCGGCGGCCAGCTCGTGCGCGTCTTCGCGGGTCGCCCCGGCGTTCTGGAAGATGGGGTCGGCGAAGGCGTCGTTGAGGGCGACGAACAAATCCTCCGCGCGTTCGTCGGAAAAGGCCGATAGGTCGAGATCGTAAGCCTGGGCGAGCCGGACCAGCAGATCGGCCGAGACGGGGCGTTGATTGCGCTCGACGAGATTGACGTAGGACGGCGACACGCCGAGCTCGGCGGCCATCTGCGCCTGGGTGATCCCGCGCTCGCGCCGCAGCCGGCGAATCTGGGGTCCGAGGTAAAGTTTACGCTTTCTGGCCGCCATGTCCGATGGTCCGCATTGCAAGCCTTGAGGCGGGCTTCGGCCTGAAAATTTACAAAATACACAATTTCACAAAATTATACGTGACGCTAGTGACAACGGCGCCCGGAAAAGCTCGCTTCGCATCTGCGAAGGCGCCAGGCTGCGCAGGTCAACCCAGTCAGTTTCCGGAGTCGTTATTCATGGCCACGTTCAAGGATCTCGTTCCCGCCGCAGCCGAGGACCGTTTCGACGGCGTCGAGCGCAACTACGCGCCGGAAGACGTCCTGCGCCTCAGGGGCTCGATCGACATCGCCTACACCCTCGCCGAGCGCGGCGCGGCGAAGCTGTGGGATCTGCTGAAGAACGAGCCTTATGTGAACGCGCTGGGCGCGCTCAGCGGCAATCAGGCGATCCAGATGGCCAAGGCCGGCCTCAAGGCGATCTATCTGTCGGGCTGGCAGGTCGCCGGCGACGCCAATGTCGCGGGCCAGGTCTATCCCGACCAGTCGCTCTATCCGGCCAATTCCGGGCCTGAACTCGCCCGGCGCATCAACAACGCGCTGCGGCGGGCCGATCAGATCGAGCATTCGGAAGGCGGCGCGAAGCGCGACTACTTCCTGCCCATCGTCGCCGACGCGGAGGCCGGCTTCGGCGGGCCCCTCAACTGCTTCGAGATCATGAAGGCCTATATCGAAGCGGGTGCGGCCGGCGTCCATTTCGAGGACCAGCTCGCGTCGGAGAAGAAATGCGGCCATCTCGGCGGCAAGGTGCTGATTCCGACCAAGGCCCATGAACGCAATCTTTCCGCGGCGCGCTTGGCGGCGGACGTATGCGGCGCGCCGACGATCCTGGTCGCGCGCACCGACGCGGAGTCGGCGAAACTCATCACTTCCGACATCGACGAGCGCGACCATCGCTTCATCGACTTCGATCAGGGCCGCACGCCGGAAGGCTTCTATCGCCTGAAGGAGGGGACCGGCCTCGACCACTGCATCGCCCGCGGGCTCGCCTATGCGCGGCATGCGGATCTTCTGTGGTGGGAGACCTCGCATCCCGATCTCGACGACGCGCGCAAATTCGCCGAGGCGATCCAGAAGGAATTTCCCGGCAAGATGATGGCGTATAACTGCTCGCCGTCCTTCAACTGGGAGGCGAAGCTCGACAAGGCCACCATCGCCAAGTTCCAGCGCGAGCTCGGCGCCATGGGTTACAAGTTCCAGTTCGTCACCCTCGCCGGGTTCCACGCGCTCAATCATTCCATGTTCACGCTCGCCCATGGCTATCGCGAGCGCGGCATGGCGGCCTACTCGGAGCTTCAGCAGGCGGAATTCGCCGCCGAGAAGCTCGGCTATGAAGCCACGCGCCATCAGCGCGAGGTCGGCACGGGCTATTTCGATCTCGTGGCGAACACGCTTTCCGGCGGTCAGGCGTCGACTGTCGCCATGGCCGAGTCGACCGAGACCGCCCAGTTCAGGGCGGCGCAGGTCGCGGCGGAGTAAGGCCCTGCCGAGGGAGGCTGGCGTCTAGGGAGGACGCCCGCGAGGAACGCCGCTCCGGTCCCGCCCGGAGCGGCGTTTTCGCTGGGGGCCGCTTTTCTCCGCGCCGGGAGGGGACCATATGTCAGGCATGTCGCCGCGTCCCGCATCGCAGCCGCGCGCCGCGCCGGGGATCGCCGCCCGCGCCGCGCTGGGGCTCCTCTGGCTCTATAAGCGGACGTTATCGCCGGCCTTCTACGCGCTCGGCGCGCGCTGCCGCTATGCGCCGTCCTGTTCGGAATACGCTGCAGAGGCGATCCGCCGGCATGGCGCCTTCCGGGGCGCCGTAGCGGCGGCCGCGCGCCTTTCCCGCTGTCATCCGCTGGGGGGAAGCGGTTGGGACCCGGCGCCGGCGCGCCTGCCCGACGCCGGCTGGCGCATCTGGCGCTATGGCGACTGGGCCTGGACGGCGCGGGCGGTTCCGGACGCGCCCGATCAGTCTTCGACGCGCGCGAAGGACAGCGAAAACCCGCCGGGCGCGCCGTCTTCGACACGTCCGACATCGGGCTGACGCGCGCGCCGCAGCCTTGACGAATCCGCCGCGCTCATGGAAGCACAACCCTTCGCGCCCGCAGAAACGGTCGAAAGCCTGAGCTCATGGTCGCCATCACGCTTCCCGACGGATCGGTTCGCCGGTTCGACGGCCCCGTCACGGGAACCGACATCGCCGAGTCGATCTCGAAGTCGCTCGCCAAAAAGGCGATCGCGATGCGCGTCGACGGCGCGCTCACGGATCTGTTCGAGCCGGTGGCGCGCGATGCGACGGTCGAGATCGTCACCCGCGACGACCCCCAGGCGCTGGAGCTCGTCCGCCACGACGCGGCGCATCTGCTCGCCCAGGCGGTGCAGGAGCTCTATCCCGGCACGCAGGTCACCATCGGCCCGGTCATCGAGGACGGCTTCTATTACGACTTCGCCCGCGACGAGCCCTTCTCCAGCGACGATCTTGAAAGAATCGAAACGCGCATGGCCGAGATCGTCGACGAGGACCGCCCGACCCGCAAGGAGGTCTGGGACCGGGAAGAGGCGATCCGTCATTTCAAGAAGATCGGCGAGACTTACAAGGCCGAGATCATCGCCGATCTGCCTGAGGGCGAGGAGATAAAAATCTACTGGCACGGCGACTGGCACGACCTGTGCCGCGGCCCGCATCTTCCGTCCACGAAGCATATCGGGAAGGCGTTCAAGCTGATGAAGGTCGCCGGCGCATACTGGCGGGGCGATCACCGCAACCCCATGCTGCAGCGGATCTACGGGACCGCCTGGCTCAGTGAGAAGGATCTGAAGGCGCATCTCCAGCGGCTCGACGAGGCCGAAAAGCGCGATCACCGCAGGCTGGGGCGCGAGCTCGGCCTGTTCCACTTCCAGCCGGAGGCCCAGGGCTCGGTGTTCTGGCATCCCAAAGGCTACATGATCTGGCGCGTGCTCGAAGCCTATATCCGCCGGCGCCAGGACGAGGACGGCTATGTGGAGGTGAAAACCCCGCAGCTTCTCGACTCCGTCTTCTGGGAGAAGTCGGGCCACTGGTCGAAGTTCCGCGAGAACATGTTCGTCGTGCCCGATGAAATTCCCTCGACGGAGGAAGGAAAGCCGGTGCTGTCCGGCGAGGCGGGGCTGATGGCCTTGAAGCCCATGAACTGCCCGGCCCATGTGCAGATCTTCAAGCAGGGCGTGAAATCCTATCGCGACCTGCCGATCCGCATGGCCGAGTTCGGCTGCTGCCATCGCAATGAGGCCCATGGCGGGCTGCACGGCCTCTTGCGCGTGCGCCAGATGACCCAGGACGATGCGCACATCTTCTGCCGGGAAGATCAGATTACGGATGAGACGAAGCGTTTCCTCGCGCTCTTCGCCCGCGTCTATGACGACATGGGGCTCTCGGACATCCGCTACAAGCTCGCCACGCGCCCGGAAAACCGCGCCGGCGAAGATGCGGTCTGGGATCGCGCGGAGAAAGCGCTCGCCGACGCGCTGACGGCTTCGGGCCTCGATTTCGATTATGCCGAAGGCGAGGGCGCGTTTTACGGTCCGAAGCTCGAATTCCATCTCACCGACGCCATCGGCCGCACGTGGCAGGCGGGCACTTTCCAGCTCGACTACGTGCTGCCGGAGCGGCTCGATGCCTCCTATGTCGACGAGACGGGGGCGAAGCGCCGGCCGGTGATGCTGCACCGGGCTGTGCTCGGCACCTTCGAGCGGTTCATCGGCCTGCTGATCGAGCATTATGCCGGCCGGCTGCCCCTGTGGCTCGCGCCGGTTCAGGTCGTCGTCGCGACCATCACGTCGGAGGCGGACGATTACGCGAAAGAGGCCGCCGCCCTGCTCGCCGCGAAGGGCCTGCGGGTCGAGACCGATCTGCGCAACGAGAAGATCAACTACAAGGTGCGCGAACACTCTCACGCCAAAGTCCCCGCGATCGCCGTCGTCGGCGCGCGCGAGGCGGACGAGCGCAAGGTCTCGCTGCGCCGGCTCGGCGCCGAACGCCAGGAGGTCCTCGACCTCGACGAGGCGGCCGCCCGACTCGGCGAAGAGGCGACGCCGCCCGATCTCAGGGCGCGCAAGGCTTGAGCGCGCCCGCGCCCGACGTCCCCCCGCCCGGCGCTCATGCGCGCGCGATCGACGCCGCCTACGCCGTTCTGTTCGCCGCCGCGCCTTTGCTCGCCGTGTTCGCCCATCGCGGTTTCGCGCCGCTGATGCTGGTCGCGGGCGTTCTCGCCGCGACGCGCGGCGAGCTTTGGCGGCTCGGCCGCAACCGGATCATTCGCCGCCCCGATCTTCGTGATCCGTTGACCGCCGGCGCGCTCGCCGTGCTGGCGCTGAGCGGCTGGATCGCGGCGAGCGGCCTGTGGTCGCCGCAGCCGGCGGCGGGCAAGCTCGCGCTCAATGTCGCGGGCGCGGCTTTCGCGTGCGGGGCGGCGGTCTGGGCGGCGTCGGGCGGACCGCGTCCGCGCCTCGCCGCGCTCTACGCGGGGGCGGTCATTCTCGGCGCCGCGCTGTTGTTTATCGAATCGCGCACGGGCGGCCTTCTGCGGGCGCTCGCTCCGCCTGCGGATCTTTCGCCGGAGCGCCACAAGGACATCACCGCGCTCGGACGCGGGCTGACCGCGCTTGCGCCGGCGGTCTTTCCCGCCGCCGCGCTCGTCCATCTCTACGCGAAAGGGCGGATGCGCGCGCCGGCGCTGGCGCCGGTCGCGCTCGTCGCGCTCGCGCTCGCCGCCGCGCTGGGCCTGACCATCGCGGCGAACGTCGCCGCGCTCGCGGCCGGCGCGCTGGCGGCCGCCCTGGCCCTCGCCGCCCCGCGCCGGGTCCTCGGCGGGCTTTTCTGGCTCGCCCTCGGCCTGCTCGCCGCCGCGCCGCTTCTCGCCGCCGCCCTGCCCGCCGAGGCGCTGGCGACCGGCGCGTTCGGGGAGCTGCCGCTCTCCTGGCTCCAGCGGCTCTTCATCTGGCGCGCGGCGGGCGGGCTCGCGCTCGACTGCCTGCCCTGGGGCTGCGGCGCCGATTTCGCGCGCGCCTATTCGGCGGCCGGCGCGACGGTTTCGCTCCCGGGCGCCGAGGGGCCGGTTCCGCTTTTGCCGATCCACCCGCACAGCGTCTTCCTGCAGATCTGGCTGGAGCTCGGCCTGCCGGGCGCGGCCCTGTTCGGGGTCGTGCTGATCGCCGGCTTCGCGCTGCTGGCCCGTGCCGATCCGGCGCCTCCGCTTGCGGCCGCGCTCGCCGGGGCGGCGGCGGCCGTGCTGGTCTCCGCCGCGATCGAGGCGAGCCTGTGGCAGGTCTGGCGCCTCGCCGCCGTGGGATTCGCCGGGATCGGCGTGATGTTAACGAAATGTATTCATGATCGGCGATGATCGCGGCTTGAGCCGGGCGGAGGCTTGGCTTAACAAGTAACAAACAGACATAAAAAATGATAAGGACGGGATCGGGGAATGAGCGAGGTTAGTCCGGCGCGGTCGCCGATCAGCGCGATCGTGGTCACTTACTACACCGGGCCGCTCCTCGCACGCGCCCTCGCCTCGCTCAAGGCGCAGCCCGAGATCGGCGAGATCATCGTCGTCGACAACGGCAACTGGGACGGCGCGGTCCGCGCGGCGGCGGCGGCCACGCCTGAAGGCGCGCCGGTCGAGATCGTCTCCGGCCACGGCAATGTCGGCTTCGCGGCGGGCTGCAATCTCGGCGCGCGCCGGGCGAAGGGGGCGTATCTGCTCTTTCTCAATCCGGATGCGTGTCTGCCTTCGGGGGGCGCGGCGCGCCTTCTCGCCGACGCGGCGAAACTTGAACGGCCCTGGCTTCTGGGCTGCAAGATCGTCGATCCCGACGGGACCGAACAGCAGGGTTCGCGTCGCGCGACCTTGACGCCCTGGCGGGCTTTCGTCGAGGCGACGAAGCTTTATGCGATCGCGCCGCGCCATCCCTATTTCCGGCGCTTCAACCTGCATGGCGAGCCCTGCCCGAAAGAGCTGCGGCGCTTGCCTGTCATCTCCGGCGCGTGCTTTTTCCTTCCGCGGGAGGATTACCTCGCCGTCGGCGGCATGGACGAGCGTTATTTCCTGCATGTGGAGGACGTCGACTTCTGCCTGCGCTTCGCGCGCGCCGGCGGCGGGGTCTGGTTCGATCCTCATGTCGGCGTCACCCATTTCAAGAGTTCGAGCCGGGCGAGCCCCGTGCGCATCGAGATGCGCAAGACCGCGAGCATGTTGCGCTATTTCCAAGCGCATTTCGCCGATCCCTATCCGCCAGGATTTCTGACTTTCGTCGGGGCCTCGCTATGGGCGGCCTTCGCGCTTCAGACGATGGGCCGCGCCTTTGGGCGCGCCTTCGCCTATCTCGGCTTTGCGGCGCGCGCCGGCGCGGGCGGTCTTGCGCGCGCGCGCCGGCTCGCCGCGCGTCGCTTCGCGCGGTGAGAAGCGGGCGGTATTTCCCTGACGTTTATTCCGACGCCTGACGGGTCTGACCCGAAGCCGGCCGGTTCACCATCATGCGCTTGATCTCGGCGATCGCCCTGGCGGGGTTGAGCCCCTTGGGACAGACCTGCGCGCAGTTCATGATGGTATGGCACCGATAGAGCTTGAATTCGTCCTCCAGCCGGTCGAGGCGCTCGTTGGTCAACTGGTCGCGGCTGTCCACGAGCCAGCGGTAGGCCTGCAAAAGCGCCGCCGGGCCGAGATATTCATGATCGGGATCGTCCTTGTCGCCGTTCCACCAGTAGGACGGGCATGAGGTCGAGCAGCACGCGCACAGAATGCATTCGTAAAGCCCGTCGAGCTTTTCGCGATCCTCGCGCGACTGGCGCCATTCCTTTTCGGGCTCGGCCGTCTTCGCCTGAAGGAACGGCTCGATATAGGCGTGCTGCTCGTAGAACTTCGAGAGATCCGTGACGAGGTCCTTCACGACCGGCATGTGCGGCAGGGGATAGATCGCGACGTCGCCGGATCCGCAGTCGTCCATCGCCTTGGTGCAGGCGAGGGTGTTCGACCCGTTGATGTTCATCGCACAGGACCCGCACACCCCCTCCCGGCAGGAGCGGCGGAAGGCGAGCGTCGAATCGGTCTCGTTCTTGATCTTGATGAGCGCGTCGAGCACCATCGACACGTCCGAGACGTCGACTTCATAGATGTCGACGCGCGGGTTCTCGTCGCTGTCCGGGTCGTAGCGATAGACCTTGAAACGGCGGATCTTCGCGCCGCCCTCTTTCGCGCGGGCGGCCTTGTAGACCCGTCCCTTGCCGGTGATTTTCGAGTTCTTCGGAAGCGTCAGCTGGACCATGGTTTCGTTCGCGATGGCGGCGATGGGCGGGCCCGAAAGGGACACGGGATCAAACGCTTGCGGCGCGCCCCGGCTCGCGGGGGACTATATCAGCGCCCCGGTCGAATGAAAGGCGTCAAACTGCGCCTCACGGCGCCGGCATGGCGGCCTCGCCGGCCATCGCCTCGAAGCGGGCGGCGAGCGCGTCGAACAGGCGGGGGTCGCGGCTCGCAAGCAGGATCTCGTCATTGAGCCACAGCGAATTGCGGTTGTAATTGAGGCTGCCGAGAAAGGCGGTCTTCTCCGGCCCCCGGCGGATGAGCAGGAACTTCGCATGCATGGGCAGGCGGTCGGCGCGCGCGTAGCGGGCGATCTCCGCGCCCGCCTTTCTCAGGCGCTCGATCGACGCTGCCGGCACGCGCCGCTCAGTATCGTGCACGAGCAGCCGCGCCCGCCCGCCGGCCCGCGCGAAGGCTTCGAGCCGGCGCGCGAAGCCGCCCTTCATATGCGAGATCGCGCCCCATGCTTCCGCCGCGGCGTCGCCGGCCAGCGCCTTGCCGGCGACGCCCGGCCGAAGACGCGGATAGAAATAAATGTCGCCGACGCGCCCGCGCAGCGGCGCGTTCTGTTCCGGCGAGAAGCGGCGCAAGGGACGCGCGCCGCCTTCGGCCCACAGCGCGCGCGCATGGCGGACGAGTCCTTCGACCAGCGCCGGCTCGTCGATGCGCAGCAAAAGGTTATGGCCCCGGTCCTGGTCGCCGATCTCGTCGACGATGTCGGGGCGCGCCTCGGGCGCGTCGCCCGACGGGTTGAACGAGCCGATGAAAACGCAAGGCCGGGGATGGGAGAAGGCGTAGAGCTTCGCATGAAGACGCCCGCGCAGCGCCCCGATCGGCGCGCCAGCGCCCGCGCGGCGGCGCAGGCCTTCGCCGATCTCTTCGGCGAGCAGCCGCGCGGCGGCCTCGTTGGCGTCGCGGCGGCGGGGCCGGCCTTCGATCAGCACGCGGACGACGACGCCGCGCGCCGTCGCCGCGCCGAGCGCGCGGGCGAGCGCCCGGTCGCGGAAGTAATAGGCGAGCCAGTCGATCGCCGCCCCCGCGGGCTGGGACCCGACATAGGCCTCGAGAATATCGCGCAGCCGCCGCGGCGCCATGTCCGGCCCGCCGAAATAAAGCGCCCAGCCGTCGCCTTCGGCGTCGGGGGACAGATTAAAGTTTTCGGGCGGCATAGTCGAACAGGTGATGAAGATGGCCCGCCCCGTAACGCCGCCGGCCGATCCGGCGCAGGGTCCGCGCGATCGCGCCGGCGAGCGGCGCGTCGAAAGCGTCGCGGCGAAGATCGAACCAGCGCGCGGCCATGTCGGCCTTGCCATAGGCGAGAAGCGCGAGAACGGCCTTGAGCGCGAAGGCGGCGCGCGCCGGCGCGTCCATCGCCTCGGCGCGCCGCGCCGCGACCTCCTCGCGCAAAAGAAAGATCGCGTCGCCATAGGCGACGCGCCCGGCGCGCTGGCCGCGCCCGAGGCTGAGATTGCCGAGCCCGGCGCTGTTCTCGTGGCGATACCGCTTGAGCCGGACGAGGTCTATGAGCTCGAAGCCGAAACGGTCCAGAAAAGACTCGACGGCGCAAAAGCGGGGCTGGCCTTCGTAGCGTTCGAGGAACGAAACCTCGATCTCCGCCACAATCGCGGCGCGTTCGAGACAGGCCTGAGCGCCTTCGAGCACGGCGAGCTCGCCGCCCTGAACGTCCGCCTTCAGAATGTCCGGATAAAAATCATGGCGGGCGGCGACGGCGTCGAGCGGCTCGACGCGGAATGTCTCTTCTGCCGCGACGCGCCCATGGCGGCGCTTCTTGCGGAAGCGGTCGAGCAGCGTCTGATTGGGCTTCAGGGTCGAGGACATCGCCCCGAGCTCGGTGAAGTAAAGCGTCGCCTCGCCTTCGGCGCGCCCGAGCAGCGAGGGATGGACGCAATCGCGCCCCGGCGCGCCCGGCGTTCCGACGACGGCTTTCTCGCGCGGGTCGAACAGCATGCCGGCGACGACCGGCCGGAGGGGGCGCCAGCGCGCGTCAAGCCCGCCCGCCGCGCCGGCGTCGACGATGCGCAGCACGAAATTTTCCGGCGCCGCGCTCAGAATCTCGCGGAAATTCATGTCCCTGTTTCCGCCCCTGCCTGGCGGGAGGGAAGGCGGGTTTTCCGCCCCGGTCAAGGGGCGTTACGGAGTTCGCGACACGGGCTTGAGATCGTCGAAGCGCGGCGCGCGCTTTTCGCTGCGCGCGAGATAGGCCTCGCGGATGTCTTCCGCGCGCAGCATCCCCGCGTTCCACACCGCCACGTAGTCGAGGGCGCTGGCGGTGGAATGGTCGCGGGCGTAGTTGAACATCGCCTTGCAGCCCGCGACGGCGAGCGGGGAATGGGCGGCGATGCGGCCGGCGATCTCCATGACGCCGTCGAGCAAAGCCTCGGGCGTGTCGAACACCGCGTTGACGAGGCCGATCTCTTTCGCCTTGTCGGCCGGCACGCGCTCGGCGGCGTAGGCCATCTGCCGCGCCCAGCCTTCGGGAATGATCTTCGCCAGACGCGGGAAGGCGCCGACGTCGGCCGTCATCCCGATCGCGGTCTCCTGCACGCAGAAGAAAGCGTCGGCCGAGGCGTAACGGCAGTCGCACGCCGTGACGAGATCGACGCCGGCGCCGATCGCCCCGCCCTGCACCGCGGCGAGCACCGGCATGCGCGCGTCTTCGAGGGCTGAGAACGTCTCCTGCAGGGCCGCGATCTTGTGGCGGAAAGCCTCGGCGTCGATCTCGCGATTGTCCCCGCGCGCGAGCCCGCCCTGCATGAAGACGGAGATGTCCATGCCGGCGGTGAAATGTTTGCCCTCGGAGGAAATGACGATCACGCGGGCGCGGGCGTTGTCGGAGATGTCGCGCACGGCCTCGGGCAGCTCGCGCCAGAAGGCGGGGATCATCGAATTTGCCTTCTCGGGTCGGTTGAACCGGATATGGGCGATGCGATCGGCGATCTCGAGGGTGAAGCATTCATATGTCATGGCGCGCTCCGGCCGTTGCGGCTTGGGGCAGCATAGCTCTTGGCCGCGCCGCCGCCAGCGTCAGGCGCAGCCCTTGTCGCGAGGAACCGGCGACAGGCGCATGGAAAGGCGCGTCCGCGCGCCGGGCGGGAGGATGTCGGCGCCGAACGCGCCGGGCCGGTGGGTGACGGGTTCGAGGCAGAAGAAATCCGCGCCCGGGGGCGCATAAAGATGAAGGATGGGCGCGTCGCTCTTCAGGCGCAGCGCCAGCCCGTCCGTTTCGATCAAGGCCTCGCCGGAAAAGCCGATAAAGGAATGATCGACGCCGCGCTCGGGCAGGGGCGCGCCGCGCGCGAAATCAAGCCCGCCCGGAACCGGCGTTTCGGCGCCGCCGCCCGCCTCATGCGGGGTCCACAGGCCGTCTGCGGCGAAGGAAAGGCGCGTGTCGGTTCGGCGCGGAAAATAGGGATGCAGGCCGAGCCCGGCCGGCATGGGCCCGGCGCCGGCATTCGTCAGGACAAGGACGATCGAAAGACCCTGGGCGTCGAGCGCGATCTCCTGCGAGGCTTCGTAAGGAAAGGGAAAGCGCCCCGGTCCGGCGCCGTCGCTCCTGAGCCGGCACAGCAGGCGGTCCGGCGCCCGCGCGGCGATCGCCCAGGGGCGCGTCCAGCCCTCGCCATGCAGCGGGTTGACCGGGTCGCAGGCCGGCAGGGTCGGGGCGAGGGCGACGCGCCTGCCGGCGACGTCGAGTCCGCCGAACAGCCGCCCGAACCAGGGAACGCAGGCGAAGCACGCCGCCGCGCGCGGGTCGCGCGCCGCATCTTGGGGCGAGGCGGCCGGGCGCAGCGCGCGCCGTCCGCCTACGGAGAAGGAAAGCAGCGCCGCGCCGGCCTCGGGCGCGATTTCGGCGCTGAAGCGGTCATGGCGAAGCGCGACGGTCATGGTCCTGCGAGCGGGCGACGGGACAGCGTCTGCGATCGCGCGGCCATGAGCAAGGGCGACGGCGCCGTCGCGCGCGGCTTTCAGTCTCGCATCAGCGCGGCGAGGCGCGCGGCCGCGGCTTCAAGGGCGAGGGCGCGTTCGGCCTCGCCCCGCGCCCGCGCCCGCCGGGCCGCGCGGCGGTGCTCGACGATGCGCTCCTCCAGGCGCCGGCGCAGGGCGGTCCGCAGCCGGCGGCGTTCGTAAAGGTTAAAGGACCCCGCGGCGGGGGTGCGATCGACGTATAGAGCGTTTGTGTTTCCTGCGGTCGCCATGACGCGCTCCGTCCGCTGGTTTCTCCGCTCCCCCCAGACGTCTTTCCTTGAGCGGACATTGCATCGCCCGGGCCAGACCCGGCCGGTTCCGTTAACCTAACGAAAGATTAAGCCGGGCGTCAGCCATGAGGGGAAACGGGATGGATGGAAGGGAATCGTCGAAATCCCGCTTCCCAGACGAAACTCGGGATCCCGCAACGGCTATATTCTCGGGCCAAGCCCGACCGTTCCGTTTCGCTGGATTCCGGCATTCGCCGGAATGAGCGGGGGCGCAGTTGCTTAAAAGTTGCGATCGAAGCAGGCGCAACGCACTTTGGAGAGCTGCGGCTGAGCCAGTCGCGCCGGCGCCTCTCAATACACCCGCTTCTTGGGCTCGATATACGCAATCTCGTCCGTGAGCGTGAAATCGTGCACGGGCCGGTAGTCGAGGGCGACCTTGCCGTTTGAGAACCAGGCGAGGGTGTGCTTCATCCAGTTGGCGTCGTCGCGGTCGGGGAAGTCCTCGCGGGCGTGCGCGCCGCGGCTTTCGGCGCGGTTCGCGGCCGATTCCATCGTCGTCATCGCCTGCGCGATCATGTTGTCGAATTCGAGCGTCTCGACGAGGTCGGTGTTCCAGATCAGCGAGCGGTCGCTGACGCGGATGTCGGGCAGGCGCTCATAGACCGCCCGGATGAGCCGGCGGCCTTCTTCGAGCACCTCGCCGGTGCGGAACACCGCGCAGTTCGACTGCATGACCTTCTGCATCTCGAAGCGCAGGGCGGCGGTCGGCGTCGCGCCCTTCGCGTGGCGGAAGCGGTCGAGGCGCGCGAGGGCTTCCTCGCCGGCGCCCTTTTCCGGCTCGCGGGCGGGCGCGCCGGGCTTGAGGATCTCGCCGCAGCGCAGGCCTGCGGCGCGGCCGAAGACGACGAGGTCGATGAGCGAGTTCGAGCCGAGCCGGTTCGCGCCGTGCACGGACACGCAGGCCGCCTCGCCGATCGCCATCAGGCCGGGCGCGACGACTTCGGCGTCCTCGCCGCGCTTGGTGACGACCTCGCCGTGATAATTCGTCGGTATGCCGCCCATGTTGTAATGCACGGTCGGCAGAACCGGGATCGGCTCTTTCGTGACGTCGACGCCGGCGAAGATCTTGGCCGACTCCGAAATGCCGGGCAGGCGCTCGGCGAGAATTTTGGGGTCGAGGTGGTCGAGATGCAGATGGATATGATCCTTGTTCGGACCGACGCCGCGGCCCTCGCGGATCTCGATGGTCATGGCGCGGCTGACGACGTCGCGCGAGGCGAGATCCTTGGCCGAGGGCGCGTAGCGCTCCATGAACCGCTCGCCTTCCGAGTTGGTGAGATACCCGCCTTCCCCGCGCGCTCCTTCGGTGATGAGCACGCCCGCGCCGTAGATGCCGGTCGGGTGGAACTGCACGAACTCCATGTCCTGCAGGGGAAGCCCGGCGCGCAGCACCATGGCGTTGCCGTCGCCGGTGCAGGTGTGCGCCGAAGTGCAGGAGAAATAGACCCGCCCATAGCCGCCGGTGGCGAGGATGGTCATGCGCGCGTTGAAGCGATGGATCGTCCCGTCCTCGAGATTCCACGCCATCAGGCCGCGGCATTCTCCGTCCTCGGACATCAGAAGATCGAGCGCGAAATACTCGATGAAGAACTTGGCGTCGTTCTTCACCGCCTGGCCGTAGAGCGTGTGCAGGATGGCGTGGCCGGTGCGGTCGGCGGCCGCGCAGGTGCGCTGCACCGGGCCTTCGCCGAAATTGCGCGTCATGCCGCCGAAGGCGCGCTGGTAGATCTTGCCTTCCTCGGTGCGCGAGAAGGGCACGCCCCAGTGCTCCAGCTCGTACACGGCCGCCGGCGCGTTGCGGCACAGATATTCGATCGCGTCCTGATCGCCGAGCCAGTCGGAGCCCTTGACGGTGTCGTACATGTGCCAGCGCCAGTCGTCCTCGCCCATATTGCCGAGCGCGGCGGAGATCCCGCCCTGGGCGGCGACCGTGTGCGATCGGGTGGGGAAGACCTTGGTCACGCAGGCGGTCTTGAGCCCGGCCTGGGCCGCGCCGAGCGTGGCGCGCAGTCCCGCGCCGCCGGCGCCGACGACGACGACGTCATAGAAGTGATCGACGATTTCGTATGCTTGCGGCATGGGGCGATCCGAACCTGTCGTTATCCGGCGAAGGCGAGACGCCAGGCGGCGTAAAGGGCGGCGAGGCCGACGGCGGCGGAGAAAAGCCAGTTCGCGGCATGGCAAAGCCCGCGCAGGCCCGAATGGATATAGTCGTCGATGACCTCGCCGAGCCCGATGCGCATATGGAAGGCGGCTGCGAGGACGAACCCGGCCATCAGAACGGCGTTTACGGGCGCGCCGAGCCAGGCGCGGATCTCTTCGTAGGAATCGCCGGCATGAGCGGCGAGGCTCCAGGCGAGCCAGACCGCGAGCGGCAACAGGACGACCGCGCTCGCGCGCTGGGCGATGAAGGTCGAGGTTCCCTTATGCGCCATCACGCCCCTCCCTTCGCGGCGAGGCCGGCGGCGAAAACGATCACGGTAAGGATGATCGAGCCGATATAGACGAGCCAGGCCGTCATCGTCGCGTGTTTCAACGCGAAGCCCCGGCCCGCATCCCAATAGAGGTGCCGCAGGCCGTTGAGGGCGTGGAACGTCAAAGACCAGCAGAAGCCGGCGAGAACGACGAGGCCGAACGGCGAGTCGACGAACGCGGCGACCGGCGCATAGGCCTGGGGCCCCAGCGCGGCGGCGACGAGCCAGGCCGAAAGCAGCGCCGCGCCGGCGGAAAGCGCCAGTCCGGTCGCGCGATGGGTGATGGAGGCGGCCATGGTGACCGTCCAGCGCCAGATCTGCAGATGCGGGGAAAGGGGCCGGGCGGCGCGCGTCCCGTCAGCCATAAAGGTCCCTTCTTTGAAGGCGTTAGCACATCCCGGCGCTGACAATAGGCGTGGTCGGCTTGAAGTCAACGCGCGCAAGCGGCGCAGGCCGCGGGCGATCCGGCGCGCGCCGCGGGGGCGTCTATGCGATTGCCTTCGCGCGGGAAGATGTCGCAGTATTTGCGAAAAGCAAAAGGGGCGCGGGGCATGAATCGGATCATGAATTTCTTCGCTGCGGCCGGGGCGGCCTGGCTGATCGGCGCGGGCGCGGCGGGCGCGCAGACGACGAGCGCGGTGACCGCCGAGGAGCTTGAGGCCGCGCTCGCCGAGGCCGGCCTGTCGCCGGCCATGACCCGGGACGCGGCGACCGGCGCGCCGGTGGCGCGCGGCAGCGCCGGCGACATCATCTTCTGGGTGCGCGCGCTCGACTGCGCCGGCGCGCCGCCGGCCTGCGAGAATCTTCTGTTCTTCGCCAATTTCGATCTCGGGCGCGCGGCGACCGCGAAGGATTACGAGGTCATCAACGCCTTCAACGAACGCCAGGTGTTCGGCCGCGCCTACATCATCGAGGGGCGCGACCAGGTCGGGGTCGATTACGTGATCGATCTCGCCGGCGGGGTGACCGCCGAGCATCTGGCGCTCAGCATCGGACGCTGGGCCGACGTCATCGCCGCCTTCATCGACAATTTCCGCGCCGGCCACGGGGTGTCCTGACGGGCGGGCCGGCTGCGGCGCCTCGGCTTCGAAAAGCGACGCGCCGCCGGTCTTCGCTTCGTCGGAGCATAAGCCGACATGCCGTCGCTGCAGCGACGGCATGTCAAGAAGATGCGAGGCTGATCAGCGCGCCGCGACGCGCCGGCCGGATCAGGCCAGCGCGGCCTTCGCCTTTTCCGCGAGCGCCTTGAAGGCGGCGGGCTCGCGCACGGCGAGATCGGCGAGCACCTTGCGGTCGACTTCGACGCCGGCCTTGTTCAGCCCGTCGATCAGCCGCGCATAGGTCAGGCCGAGCTCGCGCGCGCCGGCGTTGATGCGCTGGATCCACAGCGCGCGGAACGTGCGCTTGCGCTGGCGGCGGTCGCGATAGGCGTACTGGCCGGCCTTCTCCACCGCCTGATTGGCGACGCGGAACGTGTTCTTGCGCCGGCCGTAATAGCCTTTCGCCTGTTTCAGAACCTTCTTGTGACGGGCGCGGGCGGTCACGCCTCTTTTGATGCGGGACATGATGAGCCTCCTACCGGTCGTACGGCATGTATTTCTTGACGATCTTCGCGTCCGCGTCGGACAGCAGATCCGTGCCGCGGTTCTGGCGGATCTGCTTGGGCGTGCGCTTGATCATGTTGTGGCGCTTGCCGGCGACGCCGGCCTTCACCTTGCCGGTGGCGGTCATCTTGAAGCGCTTTTTCGCGCTCGACTTGGTTTTCAGCTTCGGCATTTCGCGTTCCTTCAGTGATGCGTCCGCAGGACGCGCGCGTTCTTCGGCGGCCAAGGCATGCCTGAAGGCCCGGCGGCCGGTTCGGAAAGCGGGCGTTATAGCGAAAGCGCCGCGCCGCGCAAGGCGGATTCGCCTGCGTCGCGCGGCGAGAACCCGACCTATCGGCCGAAAAGCAGGAAAGCGCCGACGGCGAGGGCGGCGATCGACGCGACCCAGAGGGCTTTTTGCACGGGCGGCGGCAGGCGGCGGACGATATGCAGCATGAATGATCCCTCCTGATTGACTTGCCCGGCGGGATCCGCCGGTCGGCGAACAGCATCGCCGACCGGCCGGTCCGGCGCAAGCGCGCTCGCCGCCTCAGAAAGCCTTTCTGATCTGAAGGCCCCCGCCCGTATCAGGGCTGCCGTCGCTCAGGCCGAACACGCCATAGGCGTTCACGGTCACGTTTTCAGCCGGTTTGAACGCGATGAAGGGCGAGATCTCCCGGGAATCCTCGGAAAACACGGTCGCCGCCTCGCGATAATCGAACACGCCGCCGACGCTGAAGCGGTCGCTCATCTTGAGCACCGCACCGCCCGACGCCAGGAACGAGTTTTCGAGATCGAAGCCTTCCGGGTCGCCGCGGAAGCGGTAGCCGACCATGGCGAAAGGCGTCAGCGGCCCGAAGGATCTGAAGATGTCGGCCTGCACGGTGACGTCGGTCTTGCCCGTGCCGAGGCCGCGATCTTCGTCGGCGGTCGGCAGTTTCGCTTTCGCGGTCAGCTCGACATAGGGCAGGGCGCCGCCCGACCGGGGGTAAAGATTATACGTCGCCGAGACGATGACGTCGCCGAGCCCGCTCTGTGTGGTCACGCCAGGCCCGCCGGGGCCGATGATGACGCCGCCGCCCTCCGGGCCGCCGATCACGGCCCCGGGCCCCTCGATCCGGAGATAGGGAACCGTGGCCTTGAGCTGGAACCGCGCGGTCTCGAATATCGCCGTTACAGGAACGTAGAGAATGTCGGTGTCGACGTCGGCGCCGTAGTCGCCGGTCGTATACTCGAATCCTGTGGCCAGGCTGAACTCATTCCAGCCGCTTTGCGCCATGGCCGCCGGCGCACCCAAAGCGAGGACGCCCGCTGCGCCCGCCGCCATCTTGAAATGCGTCTTGCGTTTCATTTCATGCCCCTCTTTCGCTGCTCCTGATGCGGCGCGGGCCGATATCGGGCCCGCGCCTTACGGCGCGATTGACCATGAGCGCGGATTAATCGCGCCGACCGCTCAGCCGTTCGGCCGGTCGGGTCTGTCCGGACGATCGGGCCGGTCCGGGCGCTCAACCCGCTCGGGACGTTCCGGGCGTTCCGGCCGCTCCGCCACGTCAGGGCGCTCCACACGGTCAGGCCGTTCCGGCGCGGCCATGTCAGGACGATCCGGGACCGCCGTTTCAGGCCGCCCCTCAGGGCGATCGATCGCCGCCTCGGCCGGAAGGTCCGGCAAGTCGGGGCGATCCGCGGCCGCGGCGCGATTGTCGAGCGCTTCAGCCGGCAGGTTCGATTCGGCTATGCCGCGCAGCTTGCGCGCTTCGCTGGAAAGCCCGGGTCCCTCCACTTCGTCGGGATCGAGCTCGCCGAGCTGGCGGGCGGCTTCTGAGACGGCCGCGCCGGCGGCGGCTTCCTCCACGTCGGCCGGCGCGCCGCCGTCGTGGTTTTCGGCTCCCTCTTCCTCGCCTTCGTCGGGATCCGAATCCTGCGCCATCGCGGCGCCGGCGAGGGCGAGCGCGGCCGCGCCCGTCGCCGCCAGCAACATGTCTTTCCACCGTCGAGTCATTCGCGCCTCCTCTACGCTGACAGGCTGGATGGCAGGATGCCCACCCCGCCTTGCACAAATGTCAAAACGGAAACGGATGAGCCGCCGCCCTATTCCATCGGCGCCGGAAAAAAATCTTTTGCAGGCGCGAAGGAGAGCGGCGGCGGCTGTGGAGAATGGCGGGTCTGCAGGGGCGCCGCCGCCCGCCGGGAAAACCGCGCGCTATCGGCGAAGTGAAGGCGCCCGAGCGGCGAGAGGACTCGTCCCGTCCGGGCGGCGCGGGTTAGACTTGCGCAAGGGGGCGTGTCGCACGCCGGACGGCTCGGAACGACAGGGCGGGATTTCAGGGAGGGCCCATGCGCGCGATCGCGCTCGCCGTCGTCATGCTGGTCTGGCCGGCGCTCGCCGCCGCTGCGGCGCCTGTCGCCAGCCTGCCTTACCGGATCGCCTATGGGGGCTGGTTCACGGTCAGCGCCATGGTGAACGGCGAGGGGCCGTTCGATTTCATCATCGACACCGGCGCGACCGACACGCTGGTCTTCGAAAATCTCGCCCTGCGTCAGAACATGCAGCCGACGGGCGGGCCGCTGCGCACCGTGTTCGGCCTTTCGCAGGGGCGCGAGTTTCCGCCTTATCTGGCCGGCGACATCGTGCTGAGCGAGGCGATCAGGCTCGACGACCACGAGACGGTGGTGCTGGGCGACTGGGTGGTCGACCGCGACTCGCCCCAAGGCGTTCTCGGGCTCGACCTCCTTGCGCGCTACACGCTCTTTTTCGACGCCGAAGAAGGGATGCTGCATTTCTATCCGCCCGACGCCGAGATCGACTATCCGGCGGAATGGCGCGCGGTGGCGCTGAGCGGCCATACGTTTGGGCAGACGCCGCGGCCGCTTTATCTGCTCGAGGCGACCGTCGCGAACGTGAAGACGCGGTTTCTGCTCGATCTCGGCGCGTCCGGCACGGTCGTCAACAGCTACGCCTATCGCCGCATGATCCAGCGCCGCTGGCCCGTGATCAATCTGGATGCGGAAGCGGCGCGCACGCGCAGTCAGGTTATCGACGCCTTCGACGAGGAAGAGACGGCCTTCGCCGTGCGCGCGCGCGGCTTCCGCGCCGGCCGGGCGCGGTGGTCGACCGTCATTCTCATCGTGCACGACGCGCCGATCTTCGAGGAGATGGGCGTGCAAAGCGAGCCGTTCGGCCTGTTCGGCGCCGACATGGTTGCGAATCGCGGCTTCGCCGTCGATTTCCGGCGCAGGCGGATGATGATCGGGCCGGAAATCCGGTGAGCGCCCGCGGGCCTTCCTCAGCCCGCGTCGTGAAAGATGATCCCCAGCGCGTAACGCGCGCCGGCGGTCACGCTCGCGACGCCGTGGCGCATCCGCGCGCGATGAACCCCGCGCTTTCCGGCGACGGGGCGGTCGTTCACGGCGAAGGCGACGGCCTCGCCGCGGCGCAAGGGGACGACCTCGACGCGGGTCTGCATTCGCGGGCGCTGCTCGGTCAGCACGAAGGCGCCGCCTTCGAAATCCCGGCCGGGCTCCGATAAAAGAACCACGACCTGGATCGGGAAGACCTCCTCGCCGTAAAGATCCTGATGCAGACGATTATGGCCCCCGGGTCCGTATTTCAGGATCAGGGGAGTCGGGCGGGTCTGGCCTTTCGCCGCGCATGCGCGTCGATAGGCTTCGTGATCGCGCGGATAGCGCCGCGGCGCGCCGGCCGCTTCGGCCCATTTCTCCGCGATCGCGGCGAGGCGGGGGTAAAGCTGCGCGCGCAGGCCGGCGATCGGCTCGGGCGCGGGATCGGCGTAGTAGCGATATTCGCCGCGCCCAAAGCCATGCCGCGCCATGACGACGCGGCTGCGATAACGCGCTTCGTCGTCATAGGCTTCGATCAGCATGCGGCATTCGGCTTTGCTGAGGAGCGCGCCGAGACCCGCCCAGCCTTCGACGTCGAGCCCCGCCTCGACGCGCGCCCAGTCGACGTCGGCGATGCGATGCGAGACCGGCCCCGCGACATGGCGCTCCGGCCGGCAGCGCTTGCACGGCCGGTAGCCGGCACGCTCGGCCTCGCGGCGCGCGCGGACGAACGTCACGTTCTTGCGCAGCGGCCGGCCGGCGCAGGTCGGGCGGCAGTAGACTCCGGTCGTCGCGACGCAGACCCAGAACGCCCCTTCCGCGCGCGCATCGCGCGCCAGACAGGCGGCCCAGCGGGCGTCGTCGTCCGGATAGGGATCGGCGGCGAGACGCAGAACGGGCGCGGCGGTCATGGCGAACCTCGAAAACGGCTTGCCTGCGCCCTTTAGCGGGGCGCGCCGGGGCCGCGCAGCCCGGTTCTTGCGATTCAGGATCGTTCCGCCTCGCGCGCTTCTTCAGCCTGCTTCCGGTTCTTTTTCGCGCGCTTCCAGTCCTTCTTCATGCGCTCTTCGTCGCTCTCGGTCGCGGCGTCCGCCGCCCCTTCGATCATGTCGCCGGTCGCGCCGACGGCGCCCTCGACGACGTTCCCCGCCGCGCCGAGCGCGGCGCAGCCCGCCGCGGCGCCGGCGAACATAAGGCCTGCCGATATCAGGAACAGCCGGGACATGCGGGCCCTCCATCGCTGCGGCGCATCCTGCGCGCGCGGTCATTGACGAAATCTCGCGCGCATCAGGGGCATTGTTGTTACTTTTCGGCGGGCTGGCGGAAATAGGGCTCGACCTTTCCCTTGAGCTTCAGGGTCAGCGGGTTTCCCTTGCGGTCGAGGGTCTTGCCGACGGCGACCTTTATCCAGCCTTCCGAGACGCAATACTCCTCCACATTGGTCTTCTCCTGGCCGTTGAAGCGCACCCCCACGTCGCGGCGCAGCACGTCCTCGTCGTAATAGGGGCTTTTCGGATTGACGCTCAGGCGGTCGGGCGGGGCGTCGGTCATCGCGGCGATCCTCTTCACATTCGCAGGCGCGGTTCGGCGCGCCCGTTTCAACGAGATTGTGCGCGCGGGTCAATTCTGAAAACATGCGCGCCCGCCGGTCGATCATCTCAAGAACAAAGGGAGGGGCGAAGCCCATGCGAAACAGGTTCATGCGTTTCATCGCCGCGGCGGTTTTCACGGGCGGAGCCTTCGCAGCCGGCGCGGCGACGGCCGCCGACATCGTCATCGTGCACGCCGGGCGGCTGCTCGCGGTTCCCGGCCGCGCGCCGGCGAGCGAACAGTCCGTCGTCATCCGCGACGGCAAGGTCGCGGCGGTGATGGACGGCTATGTGGACGCGGCGGGCGCCGGCGCGGAGCCTGACGACGCGACGCGCGTCTACGACCTCAAGGATTATTTCGTCCTGCCGGGCCTCATCGACGGGCATGTGCATCTGACGAACGAAAACAACCCGAAAGGCCGTCTGCAGACAGTCGAGCTCTCCGACCCCGACCGCGCCATCCTCGCCGCCGGCTTCGCAAGAAAGACGCTCGAGGCCGGCTTCACGACCGTGCGCGACGTCGGCGCCCGCGGCGGCGACGCCATTTTCGCGCTGCGCGACGGGATCGAGCGGGGCGACGTCGTCGGCCCGCGAATCTTCGCCTCGGGCGACACCATTTCGGTCACCGGCGGGCATGGCGACGGCACGCAGGGCTATCGCGACGACGTCGCCGAGATCCTGCATTCCTCCGGCGTGTGCGACGGCGTCGCCGAATGCCGCAAGGCGGTGCGCGAGCAGGTGCGCCGGGGCGCCGACCACATCAAGCTCACCGCGACCGCGGGGGTTTTGTCCAACACCGCCGCCGGGCTCGACCAACAGTTCTTCGAGGACGAGCTGAGGGCGGTCGTCGAGACCGCGCATATGATGGCGCGCAAGGCGACGGCCCACGCCCATGGCGTTGACGGGATCAACGCCGCGCTCAGGGCCGGCGTCGATTCGATCGAGCACGGCACCTATCTCGACGACGAATCGATCCGCCTGTTCCGCCGCACGGGCGCCTATCTGGTGCCGACAGTCCTCGCCGGCGTCACGGTCGCCGAATGGGCCGCCGATCCGGAGTCGCATCTGTTGCCGCCGCAGCGCGCCAAAGCCGCCGAAGTCGGCCCGCGGATGCTCGACATGGCCCGGCGCGCGCACCGGGGCGGGGTGAAGATCGCCTTCGGCACCGATTCGGGCGTGTCGAGGCACGGCGAGAACGCCCGCGAGTTCGCCCTTCTCGTCGAAGCCGGCATGACCCCGATGGAGGCGATCGTCGCCGCCACGGTCAACGGCGCGGACAATCTCGGCAAGGCGGACATGCTGGGGACCTTGGAGCCGGGCAAGCTGGGCGATCTCATCGCCGTCGACGGCGATCCGCTCGCAGACATCCGCGAGCTCGAAGACGTCGATTTCGTGATGAAGGAAGGCGTCGTATATAAAACCGCCGCGCCCCAGGCCGCCCAAGCGACTGATTAAAAAGCCGCTTCCCTGAAAAAAGCGCTTGTGAGCGGGCGCCGAAAGGCTTAACGTTTCGTTACTTTGAGGGAACGCGTGGGGAAAGCGCGCCGATTCCGGCGCTGACGCCTTCCCGGGAAGGGGGAGTTTATGCGCATCCTGTATCGGCTGGCCGCCGGGGCGGCCGTCGCGGCCTGCGTGCTCGCCGCCGCGGTTTCGGCGCACGCCGCTGCAATCATCTCGAACGGCACGATCCAGCTCGGGGTTGACGATTTCGGCCAGCTCAATCCGACGTCGGTCCTCGGCGACCCGTCGCCTGTGACGGGCACCTCCGTCGTCGGCCTGCGCTATCTGCCGACCGGCAATGAATCGACCTCCCATGGCTGCCTGTGCGAAGGCTGGGGCGTCGGCATCGGCGAAACCGGGGTGTTCGGCTCGGCGAACAACAACTTTGGCGGCGCGGCCAATCTGACGCCCGTTTCGTTCGTCTCGGACGGGGTGACGGCCACGTCCGTGGTCGAGCTGACGACGGGCGAGTTGCGCATCACGCATCATTTCGCGCCGGCGGCGGAAACCTCCGACCTTTACCGCGTCACGGTGACGATCGAGAACATCTCGGGCGTCGACATAACCGATCTGCGCTACACGCGCACCTTCGATTGGGACGTGGAGCCGACGACCTTCTCCGAATTCGTCACCCATGCGGGCGTCGCCACCACGCCGTCCGTGCTCTCGGCGATCAATAACGGTTTCGTGGATTCGAATCCTTTCGCCTTTCGGAGCGATCTTGGCGCAACGGGCGATTTCGTGGATTTCGGACCGTCTGATCACGGGTCGAATTTCGACTTCGGCTTCGGCGCGCTGGCGGCGGGCGAGAGCTTCAGCTTCGACATCTTCTACGGGGCTTCGCTGACGGAAGCGGCGGCGCTCGCCGCGCTCGGCGCGGTCGCGGCTGAGCTGTTCTCGCTGGGCCAGTGCGACATCGACGCTGATGGAACCGGCGCCTTCACGGCCGGCGGTTTCCAGTGCAACACCTTCATCTTCGGTTTTGCGGGCGTCGGCGGAGAAGTCATCGTTCCCCCGCCGGGCGAGATTCCCGTGCCGGCCGCGCTGCCGATGTTCCTGACGGCGCTTCTCGGCGGGGCGGGCCTTATGCGCCGCCGCCGGCGTCAGGCCGCCGCTGCGACGGCGCGCGGCTGAGCGGATCGGCGCAGAATGAACCGCGCCGCGCGGGCGCGCCCCTCTCCTCGGAAAGGGGCGCTCTCGCCATGCCGGACCGGAACGATCCCTTGCGGCGCCAATGCTGGAACGAGAGTATGATCCCATGCGTATGATGTTTCGCAGTCTCTTCGTCGGTCTCGCCGGCGCCGGGGCGGCGTCCTTCGCCGCGGCGCAGGATGGCTCTTCAGCGGACGGACCATTGTTCGGCGCCTGGAAGATCCAGTGCGAGGCGAACGCGCCCTGTCTGGCCTATGTCAATCTCATGGACGCCGAGAGCGAGCAGCTCGCGTTGACCGCGGCTTTCTATTTCATTCCCGGCGCCGAGGCGCCGACCGCCGTGTTGACCTTCCCGCTCGGCGTGGCGCTCAAGCCCGGCCTGCGCCTGAGTTCGGCGGCGCTGGGCGAGCCGATCGCGCTGCAGCCCGAGGTCTGCTACCCGGACGGCTGCCGGGCGGCGGCGAACCTCACCGCCGAGCAGGCCGCGGCGCTCAATCAGCAGGAACATTTCCGCGTGAGCTTCTTCGTCTACGGACGGGAGATCCGCCCGGCGGCGGTCGACGTGCCTGTCGACGGCCTCGCCGCCGCCCTCGCCCATCTCAGGGCGAAGGATGGCGCGAAGGACTGACCGGCCGTCCGGCCCGCGCCCTTCCGAAAACCGCCGATTGGGCCGGCGCGCTTACCGCGATCTTAACCCGATTGCGCCAGGCTCTTCCCGGAATCCGTCTCCGGGAGAGCCCGATGGACAGCAATGAAAAGCGCCAATCCCTCGCCCGTTTGGGCGCCGACGGCCGCGTGACGGCGGGCGACGTTCTGTTTCTGCGCCGAAACGTCTTCGCCGACGGCGTGGTCTCCCGCGACGAGCTGGGCGCGCTGTTCGACCTCGCCGCCCGCGCGCCGGACGGAGAGCGCGAATGGCCGGACTTCTTCGCCGAAGCGGTCGCCGACTTCTATCTGCGCGAGGAAGAGCCCCAGGGCTATCTGACCGAGGAGGAGTTCGCCGACCTGAAGGCGCGCATCGTCCGCGGCGGGCGGCGCGCGAACCGGCTCGAGATCGAGCTCATGCTGCGCCTGATGGAGAAGGCTGTGGCGACGCCGCCGGCGCTGAGCGCCTTTCTCGCCGAGCAGATCCGCTGGATGGTCGCCGAGCGGCCGGAAGGCCCGCGCCTGACGGCCGCCGACGCCGAGCTGGCGCGGCGCTTCCTGTTCGCGGCGGGCGGCGACGGCAATGTCGCCGTGACCCGCCAGGAGGCCGAGTTCCTGTTCGACCTCAACGACCTGACCGCCGGCGAGACCAACGATCCGGCGTGGACGGCGCTTTTCGTCAAGGCCGTGGCCAATCACCTGATGGCCCATCTCGGCTACGCGCCGCCGTCGCGGGCCGAGGCGCTGCGCCGCCAGGCCTTCATGGCGGACCAGTCCGTCAATGTCGGCGGGTTCTTCAGGCGGATGCTGGCCGGCGGGCTTTCCGGCTTCGGCGCGCGCGAGAAGTCGGCCCAGGCGAAACGCAACGAAGAACGCGCGGCCGAAGCCGCCGCCGCCGAGGATGTCACGGCCCATGAGGCCGACTGGCTCGCCGAGCGGATCAGCCGCGATGGGGTCGTGCGCGCGAGCGAGCGCGCGCTCGTGCGCCATCTGCAGGGGCTCGACGCCGAGCTGCCGCCGAAGCTGAAAGCGCTGCTCGACCGGGCGGCGTAGAGCGCCGCGCTGGCGCGGCGCATCCGGCATCTGGACCGGGTTGTTCGCATATCGAATCGTCCGCGGCGCGCCAGGCGCCGCGCTCGCCCGCCTTCGCCGCCGCGCGCCTCCCCTTTCGCAAGGCGGGAGAGGGGGACGCCCCGCGTATCGACTTGATTGCATGAGCGAGAAAACCGCCGCTGCGCTCAATCTGAGCGCAGCCCGCTCCAGCCCTCTTCAACATCCAACCGGACCGGCCGCGGCGGATTTCGCCGCACGGCCTTGCGTCCCGCCGTCGCGCCGGCGGGGGATCGGCCGCGCCTGCGGCGGAGCGTAACTTTAATTTCATATAGCAGATAGAATTTTTCTATATAATTCCGCTTTTCATTGTGTTAGGAAAGAAGGGTTCCCGCCGCGCCGGTTCGGCGTTTCGCGCGGCGCGGGGCGCAACGAAACCGACCGCAAAAAGGAAGACAGCCATGTTCCGCCAGAAAGCCATCGCCTTCGCCGCGCTTTTCGTCCTCGTCGGCGCCGCCGCGCCCGCGTCGGCCGGCGAGGCCCGAATCGCCTATGACCGGGCCGCGCTCGCCGATCCTGCCTACGCCGCCGAGGTCTACGCCGAGATCAAGGCCGCCGCCCGCGCTCTCTGCCGCAAGGAGCTCGCGAGCAGGCCTTACGGCCGTTATCAGATCGACCGTTGCGTCAGGGACGCCGTCGACAGGGCCGTGGCGGCGGCGGACTCGCCCGCCCTCGCCGCCGCGGCCGGGCGCGAGCGCGCCGAAAGCCGTCTCGCGGCCGCGAACTGACGCGGCGCGCATCGCGCAAAAAGGCGTTGACCTTTTCGCGAAGCGCGCTAGCATTTGTGCGTCGCAGCATTTCGCGACCCAAAACAGACAGGAGACGCCCGGGGAATTTCGTTAACCCTTTGAAAGGATGATGAAATGATCCGGACCTCGTTTTTCGCAATTGCAGCAATCACGGCCCTTTCGTCCTCGGCCCTCGCGGATGTGAGGGTCAGGTTCGACCGGGACGCGCTCGACGACCCGGCCGAAGTCGCCGCGCTTTACGAGCGCATTGAGGAGGCCGCGCGCAAGGTCTGCCGCGAAGCGCGGCGCGACGGCGTGCTGGGCCATTACACCCTGCGCGGCTGCGTCAAGGACAAGATCGCCGAAGGGGTCGCGGCCGTGGATTCGCCGGCGCTGACCGCTTATGCGGAAGGCTCCGACGCCGAGCGCCGGCGCCTGGCCGCCGCGAACTGACGCGGCGGCGCGCCGCGCCCGCCCGCGCGGCGCGAAGGGGCCCCTCCCGCGAGGGGCCCCGATTTTTTGCGGCTTCCCGAATCTTCGCGGTCTTCGAATCTTCGCGATCATTGTTTTTGCTGCGCTTTTTCCTCAAACGTGGATAGTTATCCCCGTCTTCCGCACAGGCCGTAAAATCCGCGAGAAAGCCCGGCGCCGGCGCTTTGGAAGGGGCGTGACCGGGCGGGCTTTCGCGGCTATGCCTCGCGGCTCGGGCGCGGGGCCGGAAGAACGGAGCGACGCGATGCGGAAAGGGAGCGACGGCCTGACGGGACGCAGGCGGATCATCGCCGGGGCGCTGCTCGCGCCCCTTCTCGCCGGGCTCGCCCCGGGCGCGGCGGCGGGGGAGGCGCGCGCCCGCGCCCGCGATCTCGGCGTCGCGCCGGGAATCCTTCAGCCGGGGCCGTTGAACGCCATCACCGACGTCGAGGGCGTTCTCGTCGGCCATGTCACGCTCAGAAAGGGCCGCGACATCCGCACCGGCGCGACGGCGATCCTGCCCCATCCGGGCGATCTTTTCGAAGACAAGGTTCCCGCCGCGGTCGTCGTCGGCAACGGCTTCGGCAAGCTGATGGGCGCGACGCAGATCCGCGAGCTCGGCGAAATCGAAACGCCCATCGTGCTGACCAACACCCTGAACGTCCCTGAAGCCGCCGCCGCGATCATCGAATGGACCCTCGGCCGGCCCGGCCACGAGGGCGTCGTCTCGGTCAACGCCGTCGTCGGGGAGACCAACGACAGCGGGCTCAACGACATCCGCCGGCGCGCCCTGACGCCGAAGCTCATTCGCCAGGCCATCGAAACCGCTAAGCCCGGTCCGGTGGAGGAAGGCGCGGTCGGGGCGGGAGCCGGGACCATCGCCTTCGGCTGGAAAGGCGGGATCGGCGCAAGCTCGCGGGTCCTGCCCGACGCGCTCGGCGGCTGGACCGTCGGCGTTCTCGTGCAGTCGAATTTCGGCGGGGTGCTGACGGTGGACGGCGCGCCGGTCGGCGAGGCGCTCGGCCGGCATTTTCTGAAGGATTACGTCGACGACGGCGACGCCGACGGCTCGGTCATGATCGTCGTGGCGACCGACGCGCCCTTGTCGGACCGCAATCTCGAAAGGCTGGCGCGCCGGGCGCTCGCCGGCCTCGCGCGCACCGGCGCGTCGATGACCAACGGCTCGGGCGATTACGTCATCGCCTTCTCGACCGCCGAGAGCGTCCGGCGCACGCCGGCGCGCCGCTCGCAGGCCGTCTATGGAGTCGCCGAGGTCTCAAACCAGTATTTGTCGCCGCTGTCGCAAGCCGTTATCGAGGCGACCGAGGAGGCTGTCTTGAATTCGCTCTTCATGGCCGAGACGACGCAAGGCTATGACTCGGCCGGCGGGCGGGCGCGCGCGATCGAGGCGATTCCGCTGGACGAAGTGAGAGAGATCCTGGCGCGTTACGGACGAGGCGAAGAATGATGGACGGCGAAATGCAGGATCTCGAAACCCTCGAACGCAATCTCATCGCCAGAGTCGACGACGCGGCCGACGCCGCCGCGCTCGACGAGGCGCGCGTCGCGGCGCTCGGCAAGAGGGGCGTCATCTCCGAGAAGCTGAAATCCCTCGGGCGCATGACGCCGGATGAGCGCAAGGTCATGGGCCCGGCGATCAACGGCCTCAAGGAGCGCGTCGCCGCCGCCATCGAGGCCAAGCGCGCCCGGCTCGAAGCGGCCGCGCTCGAAGAGCGCCTTGCGACCGAAAAGGTCGACGTGACCTTGCCCGTGCGGCCCGAGCCCAGGGGGCGCGTTCACCCGGTCTCGCAGGTCTTCGAGGAAATCGCGGCGATCTTCTCCGCCATGGGCTTCGACATCGCCGAAGGCCCGGACATCGAGGACGACTTTCACAACTTCACGGCGCTCAACTTCCCGCCCGACCATCCGGCGCGCGAGCTTCACGACACGTTCTTCTTCGAGCCGAAGGAGAACGGCGAGCGGATGCTTTTGCGCACCCACACGTCGCCGGTGCAGATCCGCACCATGATGAGCCGCAAGCCGCCGATCCGCATCATCATCCCGGGGCGGACCTTCCGCTGCGACTCCGACCAGACCCACACGCCGATGTTCCATCAGGTCGAAGGCCTCGTCATCGACCGCGAGACCCATATGGGCCATCTGAAAGGCACGCTCGAAGCCTTCGCGAGGGCGTTTTTCGAGGTGGACGCGGTCAGGACCCGCTTCCGCCCGCACTTCTTTCCGTTCACCGAGCCTTCGGCCGAGATGGACGTCGGCTATGAGCGCGTGGGGAACGAAATCCGCATCGGGACCGGCGCGAAATGGATGGAGATCCTGGGCTGCGGCATGGTGCACCCGAACGTGCTCAGAAACTGCGGGCTCGATCCGGACGAATATCAGGGCTTCGCCTTCGGCATGGGCGTCGACCGGCTCGCCATGCTGAAATACGGCATTCCCGATCTGCGCGACTTCTTCACGGCGGATGCGCGCTGGCTCGAGCATTACGGCTTCGATCCGCTCGACCAGCCGAGCCTCTGGGCGGGACTCAGCCGGTGAGCGCCCTCGCCGTCATTCCGCGCGCAAGGCGGCGCGAACGCTTTCAGGCGCGCCTTTCCCCGCAATCGCGAATCGCGCCGGCGAAATTCCCGTATACGGAGCGTTTCACGTGAAACATGCGCGCCGGAGGTCAAGATGACGCCCATGCAGAACGAGCTCATGACGGTCGGCCTTCATGTCGGCGTCGTCGCCGCGCTGGGGTTTGCCGGCGCGGCGGTCTTCCGCGGCTCCTTCCGGCCGGCCTGGTTCGCCGGCGCGCTCGCGCTTTACATCGTTTACGACGCGCTGCTGACGCGCGGCTTCTGGACCCTGCCGGACATGTTCCCGGGCTCGGAATGGAACTGGACCGGCAAGCTTCTTTCCTTCGCCGGCATGGCTGTCGCCGCCGTTCTGCTCGGACGGCGCAAGGTCGGCGCGACGCTTCGCCAGGCGCCCGGCTCGCGCGCGGCGTGGGTCGTTTTCGTCGTCCTGGCGGCGGCGCTTTTCGCGCTGGCCTGGCGGACCGGCGACGGCCGGCCGGACGATCTTGAGACCATCGCCTTTCAGTGGACCATGCCCGGCCTCGACGAGGAGCTCTTCTTTCGCGGCGCGCTGCTGGTCGCGCTCAACGAAGCCTTCGCCGCGTGCGCCCGCATTTTCGGCGCGCCCATCGGTTATGGGGGGCTTTTGACCGCTGTGCTGTTCGGGCTCGTCCACGCGCTCGATTACGGCGCGGCCGGCGTCGGTTTCGACGCCATGACCTTCGCCGCGACCGGCGGCCCGTCGCTCATTCTTCTGTGGATGCGCGAGAAAACCGGAAGCCTGCTCTTGCCCGTGCTCGCGCATAATGTATCGAACGGGGCGTTCACGCTGTTCTGACCGGATGATTCATGAAATTCACTCTCTCCTGGCTGAAAGAGCATCTTGAGACCGACGCGGGCCTCGACGAAATCGTCGAGGCCATGATCGCCGTCGGGCTCGAGGTCGAGCATGTGGACGACCCGGCCGAGCGGCTGAAAGATTTCACCATCGGCGAGGTGCTCGCGGCGGAGCCTCATCCGGACGCGGACAAGCTCAAGGTCTGCAAGGTCGCGACGAAAGACGGCGTCTTGCAGATCGTCTGCGGCGCGCCCAATGCGCGCCCCGGCATCAAGGTCGCCTACGCGCCGGTCGGGGCCTATGTGCCGGGCATCGACCTTACGCTGTCGAAGGCGAAGATCCGCGGCGTCGAATCCCACGGCATGATGTGCTCGGCGCGCGAGCTCGAACTCGGCGAGGACCACGAGGGCATCATCGAGGCGCCGGCGCAGGCCGAGGTCGGCCAGCCGGTGGCGGCGGTCCTCGGCGGCGATCCCGTCATCGAGTTCGAGGTCACGCCCAATCGTCCGGACACGAACGGCGTCGCGGGGGTCGCGCGCGATCTCGCCGCGGCGGGGATCGGCCGGCTCGTCACGAAGGCGCCCGAGCCGGCGAAGGGCGCCTTTGCCTGCCCGCAGAAGATCGGGCTTCGCTTCCCCGAAGGCGCGGCGGACGCCTGTCCGGTCTTCGCCGGCCGGCTCATTCGCGGGGTGAAGAACGGCCCCTCGCCCAAATGGCTCGCCGACCGGCTGCGCGCCGTCGGGCTCAGGCCGATCAGCGCGCTCGTCGACATCACCAATCTCGTGACCTACGACCGCGCGCGGCCCCTGCATGTCTACGACGCCGACAAGCTCAAGGGCGAGATCCATGCGCGCCTCGGGATCAAAGGCGAGCGCTTCCTCGCGCTCGACGGCAAAACCTACGAGGTCGACGAGACGATGACCGTCATCGCCGACGATTCCGGCGTTCTCGGCCTCGGCGGGATCATCGGCGGCGAAGAATCGGGGTGCACGGAAGAAACGGTCAACGTCTTCGTCGAATGCGCCTATTTCGACCCGCTGAGGACGGCCAGAACGGGCCGCAGGCTCGGGATCGTCTCCGACGCGCGCCACCGCTTCGAGCGCGGCGTCGACCCCGCCTTCATCCTGCCGGGCGTCGAGCTCGCTACGCGCCTCATCCTTGACATCTGCGGCGGCGAGCCGAGCGACGTCGCGCTCGCCGGGGAGATTCCGCACACGGACAGGACCGTCGCCTTCCCGCCGTCGGAGGTGCGCCGGCTCGCCGGAATCGATCTGCCGGAGGAGGAGATCGAGCGCATCCTGAAAGCGCTGGGCTTTTCGGTCTCGCGCGCCGATCCCTGGCTCGTGGACGTTCCCTCCTGGCGTCCCGATGTCGAGGGCAAGGCCGATCTCGTGGAGGAGGTCGCGCGCATCGCCGGTTTCGACCGACTGCCGAGCGCGCCCCTGCCGCCGCGCCAGGCGGTGGAGACGGGCAAGCTCGCGCCCGAGCAGGACCGCCGGCGCCGCGCGCGCCGGGCGCTCGCCGCGCGCGGCCTGCTCGAAGCGGTCACCTGGTCGTTCACGGACGAACGCCATGCGGCGCTGTTCTGCGACGGCGCGAACTGGCTGCGCGCGAAAGGGCTCATCCTCGCCAATCCGATCTCGTCGGAGCTCGGCGCGATGCGCCCGTCGATCCTGCCCAATCTCGTCGCCGCGCTGCAAAGGAACGCCGATCGCGGCCGCGACGATCTCGCGCTGTTCGAAGTCGCGCCGGTCTACGCCGGCGACCGGCCGGAGGATCAGGAGACCGCCGCGTCCGGCGCGCGCCTGTCGAACCCCCCGCGGCACTGGCAGGGCGTCGCGCCGAAGGCCGACGTCTTCACGGTCAAGGCCGACGCGCTCGCCGCGCTCGAGGCGGCGGGCGCCAATGTAGGCCAGCTCCAGACCGCGGCCGCGGCGCCGGCCTGGTTCCATCCGGGCCGCTCGGGCGTTTTGCGGCTCGGGCCGAAAACCGTTCTGGCGCATTTCGGCGAGATCCATCCGCGCATCCTTAAAGCGATGGACGTCGAAGGTCCCGTGCACGCCTTCGAAGTCTTTCTCGACCGCATTCCGCCGGCGCGGGCGCGGGCGAGCAAGACGAAACCGGCGCTCGACGCCGCCGCGCTGTTGCCGCTCACGCGCGACTTCGCCTTCGTGGTGGACGCGGCGACGCAGGCCGAGACGCTCATCCGGGCCGTTCAGGGCGCCGACAAAAAGCTCATCGCGCGCGTCGCGCTGTTCGACGTCTATCAGGGCAAGGGCGTGCCGGAAGGCAAGAAGTCCCTCGCCGTCGAGGTGACCGTCCAGCCGCGCGAAAAGACGCTCACGGACGAAGAGATCGAGGCGCTCTCGGCGCGCATCGTCGCCCAGGTCGAGAAGGCGACCGGCGGCGTTCTGCGAGCGTGAGCGCCGCCCTTGCGGCGCGGGCGCATGATTTCCTTACGGACGGATGAGCCCGCGCAGGACCGCCTTGACGCAGGCCTGCGCGCGGGTCGCCGCGCCGAGCTTTTTCGCGGCGCGCGAGAAATACTCCTCGACCGTGCCGTCGGCGACGCCCAGAAGATCGGCGATCTCCATGGTCGTCTTGCCCGCGCCGGCCCACAGGAGGCACTCCATCTCGCGCGGCGACAGGCGCGGCGCGTCGGCTTCGGCCGCGACCAACGCGCGGATCGATTCGCAGAAATAGGTCGCGGCGAGAACGAAGCTGCGCCCTTCGGCGGCCCACAGGGCGCGCGCGTCCGCCTGCGAGGTCCGCTCCCACCAGCCGAGCGCGAAGAGCCGCCGGGCGCCGTCATGGACCGGGGCGAGCGCCCAGCCCTTCAGGCCGAAGGCGCTGTTGACCTCTGCGGCGAGAGCGCGTTCGGCCGGGCTCGCGCCGGCGAGATCGGCCTCGCGCAGATAGGTGACGGGCCTGGCCGCGCGCCGGATCAGGCGATAAGGCCGGGCCCTCGCCTGCAGAGCGCGGTTCTCGCGCGCCGCCTTCAGGTAGGATTCCGACACGACCACGCCGAAAAGCTTCGTATCCGGATGGCCGAGCGGCGCGTCGACGTCGCGGTCGGCGATCATGAAGCCGCAGCTTTCGAAACCGGCGGCCTTCAGGCGTCCGGAAAAGGCGCGCCATGCGCCGTCGAGGCTGTTGTCGTTGGCGATGGAAAGAATGTCGATCGGATCGAGCGCGCGCTGCGCGTCGGAGCGCTTCGAGGTCTTGCGCGCGGCGGCTGTTGCGGTCATCTCGGCTTCTCCCCCGGCTGCCCGGCCATTGCGCCGGGCTTTCCCGGCGGTTCAGGGGCGTCTTTCGGGAAAGTTCGCGGAGAGAATGCGGCGATTTCGGCGCCGGCTATAGGAAATTCCGGCCGCCGCCGGCGTCCGCCGTCCCGGGCGCATTGCAGCGCGCAGCGCTGCTGCACCCGATCCCGGATCAGCAGCGCAGCATTTCATGCAGCGCAGCGTCCGGGACGACAGAAGCGGGCGGAGGGATCGTCATCCCGGGCGCGGCGCGGCATGGAATGACGCGCCGCAGACCCGGGATCGGGTCCGGCAGAGGTCGGCGCGGGTGGAGAGCGATCCCGGGTCAGCATTGCCTCACTGCGCGCTGCAATGCGCCCGGGACGGCGCAGGCGGCTAGAGATCGCTCGCCTGCATGACCTCGACCGGACCGAGATCGAGCGCGCGCACGCCGTCCTCGATCTTCTCGCGGTCGCCGACGATTACCCAGACGAGGCTTTCGGGATGAACGACCCGCGCGGCGGCCGCCTTGACGTCGTCGAGAGAGAGCGCCTCGTACTGCTCCTTGAGCGTTTCGGGATAGTTCCACGGCCGGCCGAAGCGCGCGCTCGAGGTCAGGCTGTCGAGCACCGCGCCCGACGTCTCGTACTGGCCGGGCAGCGAGCGCACATTGTTCAGAACGACGCGCTCGAGCTCCTGTTCGGTCGCCGGGCGCGAGGTCTTGAACTCGCCGAGCTCGCGCAGCAGCTCGGCGATCGACTCCTTCGTCTTGTCGGTCTGCACCGGCGCGTAGACGAGCCACGGCCGCTGGCCGGCGGCGTTCTGCATGAAGGTGTACGCGCCGTAGGCCCAGCCCTTGTCCTCGCGCAGGTTCATGTTCACCCGCGCGGTGAACTGTCCGCCGATGATGTCGTTCATCGCCGTGATCGCGATGTTGTCGGGGGCGCCGGTCGGCGGTGCCACATGGCCGGCGAGAATGAGCGACTGCGGCGAGCCGGGCTTGTCGACGATGATGACCTTGCCCTGAGCCGGGCGCGCGACCGTCGCGACGTTCTTTTCCGGTTTCGGCGTCTGCGGCGCGCGCCAGTCGCCGAAGGCGCGCTCGAGAAGCGGCCTGATCTCGGCCATGGAGACGTCGCCGGCGACGAAGATCGTCGCATTGTCCGGACGCAGCCATTTCTCATGGAAGCCGACGAGATCGTCGCGCGTGAGCGAGGAAATCGACTCGATCGTGCCCGAGCCGGTGAAGGGCACGGCGTAAGCGTGGCCGTCGCCGTAGATTTGCGGCGGCAGGAGGCGCAGGGCGAGCTGCACCGGATTGGCCTTTTCCTGCTCGATGCCGGCGATCCAGCGCGCGCGCAACTTCTCGATCTCAGCTTCGGCGAAGGTCGGCCGGCGCACCACGTCGGCGAGAATGCCGAGCGAGGGCTGAAGATTGGCTTTCAGCGCCGACATTTCGACGCCGGTCGTGTCGAGCGTGGAGCCCGCGCTCAGGGTCGCGCCCAGGGCTTCGAGCTCTTGCGCGATGTCGAGGGCGGAGCGCCGGCCGGCGCCCTCGTCGAGCATCGCTCCGGCGAAGGAGGCCGCGCCGAGCTTGCCGCCCGGAACGCTGTCGGCGGCGTAGCCGGCGTCGAACTGCACGGCGATCTCGACGAGCGGCATGGCGCGGCGGGTCGCGACCACGACCTGCACGCCGTTCGACAGGCGCGCTTCTTCGATCGCCGGGAAAGTCAGGTCGGGCGTATCCGGAGCCGGCGGCAGGCCGCTCGCACGGTCGACGGCGGGCGGGGCCGTTCCGTATTCCGGGAAGGGAAGAACCGTAAGCTGATAATAGCCGGCGTTCATCACGTCGCGCGCCGCGGCGAGCACCTCCTGCGGGGTCGCGGAGTCGAGCCATTCGAGCTGTTTCTTGATGAAGCCCGGATCGTCGGCGTAGAGCGCGCCTTCGGCGAGCGTGACGGCCTTGCCGCCGAAGCCGCCGACCTTTTCAAGGCCGCGCAGCACCTCCGCGACGACGGCCGTCCGCGCGCGGTCGAGCTCGGCGCGCGTCGGCCCCTTGGCGAGGAAGTCGGCGATCACCGTTTCCATCTCGCGCTCGACGCGGTCGAGATCGGCGTCGGCCTTGGGATCGACGGTGACCGAATAGAAGCTCATCAGCTCCTGGGCCTGATTGTCAGCGGTTGCGCGCGTGGCGAGCTCGAGATCGTAGACGAGACGCTGATAGAGCCGCGAGGTCTTGCCCCCGCCCAGCACGCGCGCGGCGAGCTCGAGCAGCACCGCCTCGCGCGTCGTGCGGCCCGGCGCGACCCAGTTGCGGTCGATCCGCGGCTGCGGGACGCGGTCGTACATGATCTCGCGCTTGTCGACGGCGAGCTTCGGCGCGTTGGCCTTGGGCCGCGTGACCGGCGGGCCAGCGGGGATGTGCGCGAAATACTTCTCGACCAGCGGGCGCGCCGTCGCGGCGTCGATGTCGCCGGCGAGGACCAGCACCGCATTGGCCGCGCCGTAATAGTCCTTGAACCACTGCTTGGCGTCGTCGAGCGTCGCCGCGTCGAGATCCTCCATCGAGCCGATGGTCGAATGGCGATAGGGATGGCCCGCCGGCAGCAGCCCTTCGAGCACGGAATATTCCATGCGGCCGTAGGGGCGGTTGTCGCCCTGGCGCTTTTCGTTCTGGACCACCCCGCGCTGCTCGTCGAGCTTTTCCTGGGTGAGCGCGCCGAGAAGGTGGCCCATGCGATCCGATTCCATCCACAGGACGCGTTCAAGCGCAGGCGTCGGCACGGTCTGGAAGTAGTTGGTGCGGTCGAACCAGGTGGTGCCGTTGAGATCGGTCGCGCCGACTTCCTCGAGCGGCTCGAACCATTCGCCGTCGTAATGCTCCGAGCCGTTGAACATGATGTGTTCGAAAAGATGCGCGAAGCCGGTCTTGCCTTCGGGCTCGTCCTTGGAGCCGACGTGATACCAGACGGAGATGGCGACGACGGGGGCCTTGCGGTCCTCATGGACGACGACCCGCAGCCCGTTGTCCAGCGTGAACGCGTCATAGGGCAGGTCGATCTGCGGCGCGGCGGCGGACGCCGGCGGCGCGGCGAGGAGGAGGCTGGCCGCGAGCGCGGCGGCGGTCAGATGGCGCATGAAGTCTTCCCCGTCATTGTCGTTGCAATCGGCGCGATGCGCGACCTTCCCCCCGCAGGGCGAAAGGGTCAACTGACGCTTCTGCGTTCCGTCGCGCGCCGGGCTCGCTTCATCGCGGCGCGCGCTTGGCGAGAATGCGCTGCAGGGTGCGCCGATGCATGCCGAGCCGGCGCGCCGTCTCCGAGACATTGTGGTCGCACAGCTCATAGACGCGCTGGATGTGCTCCCAGCGCACGCGGTCGGCCGACATCGGATTTTCCGGCGGCTCGGGGCGCTCGCCCGGCTGCGCGAGCAGGGCCTTCTCGACGTCGTCGGCGTCGGCGGGCTTGGGCAGATAGTCGATCGCGCCGGCCTTCACTGCGGCCACCGCCGTGGCGATGTTGCCGTAGCCCGTGAGCATGACGACGCGGCAGTCCTCGCGCGTTTCATGGATGGCGTTGACGACTTCCAGCCCGTCGCCGTCTTCGAGCCTGAGGTCCACCACCGCATAGGCCGGCGGGGCCTTGCGCGCGATGTCGATCGCCTCGCGCACGCCGCCGGCGAGGATCGGCTGGAAGCCGCGTTTCTCCATCGCCCGCCCCAGACGCAGGCGGAACGGTTCGTCGTCGTCGACGATCAGCAAGGTCGGATCGTCGCCAAGTTCAGGGCGTTGGCCGGTTTCCTGTTGGTCGGTCATCGTCTTCTTCGTCCGTCCTGATAGATCTTGCGCCGCCGACGCGACGGAGACTCAGCCGCGGCCGCGCTCAGCGGTTCGCCGGGCCGGCGTTCTTTTCCGCAGCGACGAGGTCGAGCGGCCAGGATGCGCTCACCCAGGCCCCGCCGGCTCCGGTTTCGTCCCGCCATTCGAGATTGTCAAATACGACCTTGGCCCCGGTGCGCTCAAGCAGGGTCTTGGCGATGAAGAAGCCGAGGCCCATGCCGGCCTTCCGGCCCGCCGGCGAGCGCGAGCGTCCCCGGGCGCTGACATAGGGCTCGCCTAGCCGGGCGAGGATCTCCGGGGCGAAGCCCGGGCCGTCGTCATGCACCGAAATCCGCAGTTCGTCGTCGTCCCACCGAGCGGCCACGAGGATCTTCGAGCAGGCGAAGGCCGCTGCGTTCTCAACGATGTTGCGCAGGCCGTAGATGATTTCGGGCCGCCGGCGCAGCACCGGCGGCGGCCCCGCGCCGATAGTCTCGTAAATGATCGCCGGCCCGCCCGGCTCTTCGGCGAAGGGCTCGGCCGCCTCGCGCAAGAGGGCGTCGACCGCGACGCGGTCATGCACGGCGTCGCCCCCTTCATGGCGGCGGGTCAGGCGGCTCAGGATGTCCCGGCAGCGCTCGGCCTGGCTGACGAGCAGCTTCGCGTCTTCTTCGAGCGCGCCCTGGCCGGCCAGCTCGTCGGCCATCTCCTTAGCGGTCACCTGGATGGTGGCGAGCGGCGTGCCGAGCTCATGGGCCGCCGCCGCCGCGAGCCCGCCGAGGGCGGAGAGCCGCTCCTCCCGGGCGAGCGCGAGCTGGGTGGCGGCCAGGGCGGTCTTCATCTGGGCGGCCTCGGCGGCAATGCGATGGGCGTAGGCGGCGAAGAAGACCACCGCGAAGGTGAGGGCGACCCAGACCCCTGCGATATAGATCCGCGGGAAGGTGAGGACCTCGCCCGGCCGCCAGGGCAAGGGCAGATGGGCGAGCGCGAGCAGGCTCACGCCGGCGATGGCGAGGCCGCCGACGAACATGGTCAGCCGCAAGGGCAGAACGCTCGCCGCGATGGTGACCGGGGCGAGAATGAGCGCCGCGAACGGGTTCTGCAGACCGCCCGTCGCATAAAGGAGCGCGCAAAGCTGAGCGATGTCGAAGGCGATGTAGCCCGCCGCCTCGCGATCGCTCAGCATGCGCTGCGGGGTATAGCGGAACATGGCGAAGAGATTGAGCCAGGCGCTCGCCGCGATCACGCCGAGGCAAAGCCCCAGCGGCGTCGGAAAGCCGAAACCGAAGTGAACGACGAGGACGGCCGCGGTCTGCCCCGCCACGGCCAGCCAGCGCAGGGCGGTCAGCGTGCGCAGCCGCACAGGGCCCCGCAGGGTCTGCAGCGCGCTTTCCACGTCCGCCTGGGCGTGCGGCGTTACGGCGGATCCGTCCCGGTTCAAATTCGCCTCCGCAAAGGTCTATAGAAGCGTTGGCGGCCGGCCGCCAGCTCGCGGCCGGCCTTGAGGAAAACCTTGAGGAAAACCATGCGCAGACGCAGCGGAAATCCGGGCGGAAGCTTGTTGATCGCGGCGCTGGCGGCGTTGACGCTCTCGGCCTGCGACCGGGGCGCGCCGGAAACGGCGATCCCGGAAGAGGCGGTCATCCGCCTGTCGGATCAGTTCACGAGCGATTTCGACCTCATCGACCAGCACGGCCGGCCTGTCGCCGACGAGGATTTTCGCGGCAGGACGATGGTCGTTTATTTCGGCTTTGCGACTTGTCCGGACGTGTGCCCCCTGGCGCTCGGCCTGCTCAGCGCCGCGCTCGACGAACTCGACGAGAACGAGCGCGAAAAGATCGCGCCGGTTTTCATCACCGTCGATCCCGAGCGCGACACGCCAGAGGCCCTCAAGGCCTATCTCGCGTTCGACGAGCGCATCATCGGGCTCACCGGCGATGCGGTGGCGGCGCGCAAGGCGCGGGAATCCTTCAAGGTCTACGCCTCGAAGCGGCCGCTGCCCGAGTCGGCTCTCGGCTATACGATGGACCATTCGAGCCTGTTCTACGTGGTCGACCCCCAGGGGCGGCCCCGGATCGCCGTCCACGATACGGTTAACGCCGAACAGCTCGCCGCGATCCTGCGCCGCCAGCTCTCCTGAAAACGCCGGCTGGCCTTTAACGGGTTGATGTGGAAGAGACTTTTTCGACGGACACATTTCCGTGTCCGGGGATGGGCGCGCGCCGCGGCGGCCCATGTTAACCCGGCGTCATAAATAATTGCCGCGCCGCGCCAAAGCATGGCATGGTTTCGTTTCGCGCCGGCGAAAAGAGCCGAATGACAAGAGCGAACAGCCGGTTGCGCCTGTTTTCGTCAGTAGGAGTTGAACGGGGGCCGTGCTTTATACCGCATACGAACTAGGCTACGCAGCCGTCGCGCCGGCGCGGCTGGCGGCCGGTCTCGGCGCCCGCTTCTGGCGTTCGCCGCTCAATCCGCTCGCCGACAGCTGGATGGCGCGGGCGAGCGCGGCGGCCCTCGACGTGTTCGAGAACGCCACCCGGCGATATCCGAAGCCCGAATGGGGTCTGGCCGAAACGAGCGTCAACGGGCGCGCCGTGCCCGTGACGATCGAGACGGTGAGGAAAAAGCCCTTCTGCTCGCTGCTGCATTTCCGCCGCGATCCGGAAGCGCTCGCGGCGGCGGGGGGCGGCGGCGACCCGGCGATGCTGATCGTCGCGCCGCTGTCCGGCCATCATGCGACGCTGCTGCGCGGCACGGTCGAGGCGATGCTGCCCGCCCACGACGTTTATGTCACCGACTGGACCGACGCCCGCCAGGTTCCCATCACCGAGGGGCGGTTCGATCTCAACGACTTCATCGACTATCTGATCGAATTTCTGCGGGTCGTCGGCCCGCGCGCCCACGCCATGGCTGTCTGCCAGCCGGGCCCGGCGCTGCTCGCCGCCGCCGCGCTGATGGCCGAGGACGAAGACCCTGCGCGGCCGGCCTCGATCACCCTCATGGGCAGTCCCATCGACACGCGCCGCTCGCCGACCGTTCCCAACCTGCTCTCGCAGGAGCGCCCTTACGAATGGTTCGAGCGCAACATGATCTACACCGTGCCCGCGCCCTATCCGGGCTTTCTGCGGCGGGTCTATCCGGGCTTCGTGCAGCTCTATTCGTTCCTGACGATGAATTCCGACCGGCATCTCAACGCCCATTACGACTACTTCCAGAATCTGGTGAAGGGCGACGGGGATTCGGCTGAGAAGCACCGGGCGTTCTACGACGAGTACCTGTCCGTGCTCGACATGACGGAGGAGTTCTATCTCCAGACCATTCGCGCGGTGTTTCAGGAGCATTCCTTGCCCGAGGGCAGACTCGTCCATCGCGGCCGGCGCGTGAAGCCTGAGGCGATCACGGACATCGCCCTGATGACCGTCGAAGGCGAGAACGACGACATCTCCGGAATCGGCCAGACCCAGGCCGCGCACGACCTGTGCGTCAACCTGCCCGACTATCTTCAGGAGGACTACGTGCAGCCGGGGGTCGGCCATTACGGCGTTTTCAACGGCTCGCGCTGGCGCGGCGAGATCCAGCCGCGAATCGAAGCCTTCGCGCGCAAGCACGATCTGGCGCGCGGCCGCCGCGAGCGCCTGCGCGTGGTGGCGAAGTAACGCCCGCGCGGTTTCGAGGGAAAACCGGTTCCCACCAATCCCGAAAGCGCTCTAATGTCGCCGCTCGGTTCGACCTGAATCCATAACATGCGGCCGCGACAAGAGCCGCAAAGGCAAGGGGATCGCCGTCATGGAAGCGTTTTTCGCCGTCGTCGACAACATCAGCGGGTTCATCTGGGGCGGCACCTGGAACGGCGAGCAGGCGCTGCCAGTCGGCTTTCTCGCGGTGCTGCTGCTCGGCACCGGTCTGTTCTTCATGATCCGGCTCGGCTTCCTGCCCTTGCGGCGCTTCCTGCCGGCGCTGGGCGAGTTGTGGGCCGGCCGGCGCGCGCAAGGAACCGAAGGCGCGATCACGCCCTGGCAGGCGCTGTCGACGGCGCTGTCGGGTCAGGTCGGCACCGGCAATCTCGCCGGCGTCGCCACGGCCGTGACCCTGGGGGGGCCCGGCGCGATCTTCTGGATGTGGGTGACGGCGCTGCTGGGCATGGCCTGCGCTTTCGCCGAATCGAGTTTGGCGGTGCATTTCCGCGAGACCCATCCTGTGACCGGGCGCATCCATGGCGGGCCGATGTATTACATCAAGCACGGCCTCAATAAGGGAAAATCGAAGTTCGGCGGCGCGTGGGGGTGGCTCGCCATCCTGTTCTGCATCGGCGCGGTCCTGTCCGCCATCGCGACGGGCGGCATGATCCAGTCCAACTCGATCGGCCAGGCGGCGAGCGAAGCGGCGCGCACCCTCGGCTTCAACCTGCCGCTATGGGTCGTCGGCCTCGTCGTCGCGGCGCTCACCTTTCTGGTCATCATCGGCGGCATCAAGTCCATCGGCTCCGTCGCCGGAAAACTCGTTCCGGCGATGGCGCTGCTTTACGTCCTCGCCGCCATCGTCGTGATCGCGCTGCACATAGAATATGTGCCGGCCGCCTTCGCGATGATCTTCACCCACGCCTTCGGGCTCGAGCAGGCGGTCGGCGGCGCGGCCGGCTACGGCATGCTCCAGGCGATCCGCTACGGCGTCGCGCGCGGGCTGTTCTCGAACGAGGCCGGACAGGGCTCGGCGCCCATGGCGCACGCCGCGGCGCGCACCGCCAATCCGGTGATGCAGGCCGAGATCGCCATGATCGGCGTCTTCATCGACACCATCGTCATCTGCACGCTGACGGCGCTGGTGCTGCTGACCGTGCCGGGCGACTTCAAGCGCAACCCGGCGCGCTTCGCGGCCGAATATTGCGTGGCCAAGGACTATGTCGCGCTGCCCGAGAACACGAATGTCGTGCAGATCTTCCCGAGCGCCTACGACCAGAACCGCGCTGAGATCATCGTCGCGCGCGGGGCCGAGGGACGCGCGCTGCTCGAAGAATGCCGCGCGAAGGGCGGCGACGTTTCCGACGAGGCGCTGCGCGCCGCCGTCGAGGACTATGTGACGCCCGTCCGCTTCGCCTGGCAGACCGACGCGGAGGCTTCCGGCGTGACGACCCGCGCCTATGCGGCGGGCATTCCCGGCGGGCAGTGGATCGTCGCCGGCGCGCTCTTCCTGTTCGCCTTCACAACCATTCTGGGCTGGTCCTATTACGCCGAGACCGCGACGACCTATCTCTTCGGCGAACGCGCGGCGATGCCTACGCGCTATATGTGGGTCGGCATCGTCTTTCTCGGCACGCTTGTCGCGAATACGGACGGCCTGTGGCGGCTGGGCGACATCGCCAACGCTTCCATGGCGCTGCCCAATCTCATCGCGATCCTGCTGCTGTCGGGCGTCGTGGTGTCGCTCGCCAAGCAATATGGCCGGAAGTAAGGGGCGGTGTCGCCTGAACTCTATCTCGCATTCATAGCGGCTTCGGCGCTTCTGATGCTGACGCCCGGGCCGACGGTCGCGCTCATCGTCGCCAACAGCGTCGATCACGGCGCGCGGGCGGGACTGTCGACCGTCGCGGGCTCCTGCGCGGCGATGATCCTGCATCTGGCGTTCGTCTGCGCCGGACTATCGGTGCTGCTCGCATCGTTCAGCGCGGCCTTCTTCTGGCTGAAGTGGCTGGGCGCGGCCTATCTGTTCTGGCTCGGCCTGCGGGCGCTCCTTGCGTCCGCGCCGTCCGCCGCGGCGGCGGCCCGCCCTGCGAAATCGGCGCGGCGGGCCTTCGTCGAGGCGTTTTTCGTCGCTCTGTCGAATCCGAAGGCGTTGGCCTTTTATGCGGCGTTCTTTCCGCTGTTCGTCGCGCCCGACAGGCCGGCCGGCCCGCGGCTGCTCGTCCTTTCGGCGACCTTTCTCGCCGTCGCCGCCGCGCTCGATTCAGGATGGGCGCTCGGCGCGTCCCGCGCGCGGCCGTTTTTTGCGCGCGCCGGGCGATGGGGAACCCGCATCGCTGGCGGCGTGCTCATCGCGGCGGCGGCTCTGGCCGGTCTGCGCCGCGCCTGATCGCGTCCTTGAAAGCGCAGCCGCGGCGTTTCCGTTTTGAGGAAAATGCTCTAGACCGGCGCCGCAGCATTCCACCCCCCGTGAAGGAGTCCACCCATGGCCCGCACCAAGATCGCGCTTATCGGTTCCGGCATGATCGGCGGCACGCTCGCCCATATCGCCGCCCAAAAGGAGCTCGGCGACATCGTCCTGTTCGACATCGCGGAAGGAATCCCGCAAGGCAAGGCGCTCGACATCGCCGAGTCCGCCCCGATCGACGGCTACGGCTCGCGGCTCAAGGGCACGCAGGACTACAAGGACATCGAAGGCGCCGACGTCTGCATCGTCACCGCCGGCGTGCCGCGAAAGCCCGGCATGAGCCGCGACGACCTTCTCGGCGTCAATCTCAAGGTGATGAAGGCGGTGGGCGAAGGGATCGGGCGATACGCCTCGAACGCCTTCGTCATCTGCATCACCAATCCGCTCGACGCAATGGTCTGGGCGCTGCAGAAATTCTCCGGCCTGCCCCACGCCAGGGTCGTCGGCATGGCGGGCATTCTCGATTCGGCGCGCTTCCGCTACTTCCTCGCCGAGGAGTTCGACGTGTCGGTCGAAAGCGTGACCGCCTTCGTCCTCGGCGGACATGGCGACACGATGGTTCCGCTCGTGCGCTACTCGACCGTGGCGGGCGTTCCGCTGCCCGATCTCGTCGAGATGGGCTGGACTACGCAGGAGCGCCTCGACGCCATCGTCGAGCGCACGCGCAAGGGCGGCGGCGAAATCGTCGCGCTCCTCAAGACCGGTTCGGCCTATTACGCGCCGGCGGCATCTGCGATTCAGATGGCGGAAAGCTATCTCAAGGATCAGAAGATGGTCCTTCCGTGCGCGGCGCATCTGACCGGCCAGTACGGCGTCGAGGACATGTATGTCGGCGTGCCGATCGTCATCGGCGAAAACGGCGTCGAACGCGTCGTCGAGGTGAAGTTCACGGCCGAGGAAAAGGCGATGTTCGATCATTCCGTCGCCGCCGTGCGCGAGCTGACGGACGCCTGCGTCAAGCTCGAGCCGGCCCTGAAATAGAGGCGCCGGCGTCTTCCGGGCGCGGCGCGGCGTCGTCGACGACGCGCCGCAGCCCCGGAACGCTCTGCGCCTGCTGACGATTCGCGCCGCGCCCCTATCGTCCGTAATCGGGTTGATAGCCGCTGTAGAAGCCTTGCGTGTAGCGCCGGCTTTTCTTGCCGTAGCCGGTATAAAAGCCTTGGGTGCGCAAGCGCTTCAGGCGCGGCCGGTATTCATGCACGATCCGAACCACGCGCTGGCAGGGCTCGGCGACGTTCGGCGCACCCGCTAAGACTTCTTCTGCTTCCGCCGCCGGCGCGCCGCGGGTGACGCGCACGCCGCGTTCGCTTTTCGTCGTCGCCGCGCTCGCCTCGCCGCTTCCGAGCTGCAGGCGCACGCCCGCCGCGCCGTCCTGCGCCAGCGCCGGCGCGGCCAGAAGCGACAGGAGACAGGTGCCGAGCCCGGCCTTCAGGGACAGCCTGTCCATAGCAACCTCCGCCATGACCCCGCCTCATGATGAGCCGCGTCCGCCCGCCGCGCAACGCATGTCGACGGGTGCGGCGGGATAATTTCGCCCGCGCAGCGGGTGTTTTCCCGCAGTGGGCGAAAGCGCGCCGCCGCAATTGCCTGCCGGGCGCGAAGCGCCGCATCTTCGTCGGCGATGAAGATCCTTTACTCGCACCGCACGCGCTCGGCCGACGGGCAATATGTCCACATCCGGGCGCTGACGGCGGCGCTCGCCGCGCGCGGCGTCCGCGTCTTTATGGCGGGTCCGGACGATTTCGGCGAGGATGCGGGCGAACGCCCGCTCGACGCGCGCGCCGGCGAGGATCCCTGGCGGCGACGCCTGCCAAGGGCGCTGCACGAGATCGCCGAGCTCGCCTATTCGCTTCCCGCCCATGCGCGGCTCGCCCGGGCGGCGCGGGCGTTCAGGCCCGACATTCTCTATGAGCGCTACAATCTCTTTCATCATGCGGGCGCCTGGCTCGCCCGCCGCCGCGGCCTGCCCTTTCTGCTGGAGGTCAACGCGTCGCTCTCGCTCGAGCGCGCCGGGCATGGCGGGCTCGCATCGCCGGGTCTCGCCTGCGCGAGCGAGCGCGCGATCTGGCGCGCGGCGGACATGGCGCTGCCGGTCTCGTTGGCGCTGGCGCGGCTCGTCGAGGACGCAGGCGTTCCGCCGGAGCGCATCGCGGTCATCCGCAACGGCGTCGAGCGCGCCTTCCTCGAGCCGGCCGATCCTGCGCCGGCGCGGGCGCGCTACGGCCTTGAAGGCAAGATCGTTCTCGGCTTCGCCGGCTTCGCGCGCGACTGGCACGGACTCGACCGCGTTCTGCGGTATCTCGCCGCGCGCCGGCGGGACGACCTCGTCTTCCTGCTCGTCGGCGACGGGCCGGCGCGCGCCTCGCTAGAGGCGCTCGCCGGCCGGTTGGGCGTGGAGGGCCGGTTCATCCTCGCCGGCGTCGCCCAGCGCGAGGCCATGCCGGGGCTGATCGCCGCCTTCGACGTCGCCCTCCTGCCGGCCGCGACCCCCTACGCCTCGCCGCTGAAGCTGACGGAATATATGGCGCTCGGCCGCGCCATCGTTGCGCCCGATCAGGCCAACATCCGCGAACTCGTGGAGCCGGGCTGCGAGGCGCTGCTCGCCCCGCCTGAGGACGACGGCGCTTTCTTCGCCGCGCTCGACGCTCTCGTCGACGATGCGGACCTGCGCGTCCGGCTCGGGGCGGCGGCCCGCGCGCGTGTTCTTCGCGACGAATTGACGTGGCCGGCCAATGCGGCGAGGGTCGAACGCCTCGCCGCCAGCCTCCTGGAGCGCCGCTCATGAGCCTTCGTCTGGAGACGGAACGCCTGCTCCTTCGCCCCCTCGCGCCGGAGGACGTCGACGCCTATTGCGCAATGATGGCGCATCCGGATGCGGCTCGTTTTCTCACTCCCGATGGCAAGCCGCAGGACCGGCCGGCCGCCTGGCGCGGCTTCGCTACGCTCATCGGCCACTGGGCGATCCGCGGCTACGGCATGTTCGCCGTCGTCGAGAAGGATAGCGGCGACGTGGTCGGACGGGTCGGCCCATGGATGCCGGAGGGCTGGCCCGGTCTCGAATGCGGCTGGGGGATAGCGCCTGAGCGTTGGGGCAGGGGCTATGCGCCCGAGGCCGCAGTCGCCGCGATCCGGTGGACCTTTGACCGCTTTCCCGATCTTCCGCGCATCATTTCGGTGATCGATCCGCGCAATGAGAACAGCCAGGCCGTGGCGCGCAAGATCGGCCAGGAAAAAACCGGCGAAGCCTTCTCCTTCTGGGGCCTTTCGCTCGACATCTGGGCGGTCGAGCGCGAGGCGTGGCTCGCGCGGTTCGGGTAAATTCGCCGCGCCCTCTTGTCATTTGCGCAGGATTGACGATTTGATTTCGCGCTGCTCGCAAGGGCCGAGCCGCGGGGCCGCCGCCCTCTGATCGCCGGCCGGAGACTGTGAAGATGCTGCTCGTGAGCACCTATGTGGCGCCCAGCGCGGTGGAGGGGGTTGGCGTTTTCGCCGCCGAGCCGATCAAGAAAGGGACCGTGATCTGGCGTTTCGAGCCGGAATTCGACCGGCTCATCCCCATGGACAAATATCTGTCCGCGCCACCCTATCTGAAGGATCTTCTCGACCGTTACGCCTATCCGAGTCCCGATCGGCCAGGCTTCATCGTCTATGAAGTCGACAACGGTCGCTTCATGAACCATTCGGAAACGCCGAATACGGATTTTTCGGACTTCGGCGGGGCGCGCGCGATTCGCGATATCGAGGCGGGCGAGGAGCTGACCTGCAATTACGGCGACTTCTTCAAGGATTTCGAGCTCTTGCCCAATCTCGCCGAGCGCGCGAACGGCGAGAAATAGCTGCGGCGATCGCTGCTGACATTTTCAGGCGAATAGCGGTTTTGAATGAATTCGGCGGCAGGCGCAGCGTTTTCTTCCAATGCGGCGCGCCGGCGTGCAGGCATGTGGCGCAAAAAGGCCGCTGGACGAGTCCTCCGTTAACGCAGAGCGCACGCCGGTCCGCTTGACGCGCCCGCGCGCGCAGTCATTATGCCGACATTCCGCCGCCGCATCCGAAAGTCCGTCCATGCCGTTTCGTCTTCTCTCGATCCCTGCCGCTGCGCTTGTTTTCTTCGCCGTCGCTGCCGTCGAAGCTCAGACCGACTCCGCGCCCTACACGAACGCCCAGCGCGAAACGGCCGACCGGCTGATCGACCGGGCGCTTGAAGACGACACGGCGTGGGACATTCTTGAAAGCCTGACCACCGAAGTCGGCCCGCGGCTCGCCGGCTCGGAAGCCGAAGCGCGGGCTCGCGACTGGGCGGCGCGCAAGATGAAGGCGCTGGACTTCAAGAACGTCCGCATCGAGACCTTCGAGCTGCCCTATTGGAGCCGGACGCGCGAAAGCGCCGAGATCGTCGCGCCTTTCGCCCAGCCGCTCGCGGTCGCCGCGCTCGGCGGTTCGGTCGCGACGCCAGAAGGCGGCGTCGAAGGCGAGATCGCGCGCTTCGAGACTTTGCAGGATTTGATCGACGCGCCGATGGAAGGCCTTGAAGGCAAGATCGTCTTCGTCGACGAGATCATGACCCGCACGCAGGATGGGTCGGGCTACGGCGCGGCGGTCGCCAAGCGCTCCGGCGCGGCGCGCGAGGCGGGCAGGCGCGGCGCGGCGGCCGCGCTCATCCGCTCGGTCGGCACCGACAGCCATCGCCTGCCGCACACCGGCATGATGCGCTACGCCGAGGGGATGACGCCCGTCCCCGCAGCCGCGCTCTCGAATCCGGATGCGGACCAACTTGCGCGGGCGCTCAGGCTCGCAGACGGTCCGGTGAGGGTCCGCCTCGACATTGGCGTCGAGACGCGCGAGCGCGCGATTTCCGGCAACGTTATCGGCGAAATCCCAGGGCGTACGGATGAAATCATCGTCATCGGCGGCCATCTCGACAGCTGGGATCTCGGCACAGGCGCGGTGGATGACGGCGCGGGCGTAGCCGTCACGATGGCCGCGGCCAAGCTCATCGACGATCTGACCGGCAAGCCGAAGCGCACCATCCGCGTCGTTCTGTGGGGCGCTGAGGAAGTCGGACTGGTCGGCGCGAGAGCCTATGCCGAAGCGCATGAGAGCGAACTTGACCGGCACGTCCTCGCTTCGGAGTCGGATTTCGGCGCGGGGCGCGTCTGGCGCTTCCAGTCGCGCTTCGGCGAGGCCGCGCTGCCCAAGGCGGCCGCGATCGCGCGGGTTCTGCGCCGGCTCGGCGTCGGGCCGGGCGACAACAACGCTTTCGGCGGGCCCGATGTCGGACCCTTGCGCGCGGCCGGCGTCCCGGTCTTCACGCTAGCGCAGGACGGCTGGGATTATTTCGACCTGCATCACACCGCCGACGACACGCTCGACAAGGTGGAACCGGAAGCGCTGAAACAGAATGTCGCCGCTTGGGCGGCGACGGTCTATCTCGCCTCGGAGATGGAAGGCGGTTTCCGCGACCATGCGACGGAAGGGTCGGCGGCCGGCGCGAGCCGATAGGCGCGAAGCAGACCGGAGTCCGGCCCGGACGGTTGGATTCGGAACGGCGACGCACACGGAAAGTCAGCAGACGACGGGCTTCGCCCGTCAAACGACGGCGCGCAGGCGCGACCGTTCCGCAATGGCGAAAACCTCATCCACGCCTTCCGCGAACGTGATCTCGCGGAGCAGCTCAACGGGCGCGAATCCGGCTTCAACCATATGCTCGAACAGGCTCCGCAAAGGGTTCCAGAAGCCGTTGATATTGACGGCGACGATCGGCTTGTCGTGCAGCGACAGCCGCGCCCAGGATAGCGTCTCGACAAGTTCTTCGAGGGTGCCGATGCCGCCGGGCAGCGCGACGATCACGTCCGATTCCTCGAACATCAGCATCTTGCGTTCGTGCATGGTCTGCACGACCTTATGGTCGACGCCTTCAAGAATGCCTTCCACGGCGACGAGAAATTCGGGAATGACGCCGAAAACCTTGCCGCCGGCGTCGCGCGCGGCGCCGGCCGCCGCGCCCATCAGGCCCATCTTGCCTCCGCCATAAACGATCCTGCATCCCCGGCGGGCGGCCTCGCGGCCCAGCGTTTGCGCGGCGCGAAGATGCTCGGGGTCATGCCCGGGGCGTGACCCGCAGTAAACGCATAGAGATTTCATAGGCTTATCGAGAACTGTTTGTTGCACGCCATTGTACGCGCAACGCCCTGCCGGTAAAGTAAAATTCCCGCGCCGATGCGGGTTCGCCGTTGGGAGGGACCATGCGCGTCCTCATTATTTTCGTCCTTCTGCTCGTCCTCGCCTTCATCGCCTGGAAAGCCGCGGAGCGTTACCTCGTGGAGCCTTCCGCGCCGCCGCCGCAGGAACAGACGACCCCGCCGGAGGTCGAAGAGGCGCCGGAGGCGGCCAAACCGGCGCTTCCAGCTTTCGACATCGTGCGCGTCGACCGCACCGGCTATGCGGTGATCGCCGGCCGCGCCAAGCCCGGCGCCGAGGTGACGGTCTATGCAAATGACGGGCCGCTCGCGACGACGACGGCTGAACCTGACGGCTCATGGGTCGTCACGACCGAAACGCCGCTCGACGCCGGCCCTGTCGAGCTCAGCCTATCCATGACGACCGCGGACGGTCAGACCGTGCGCTCAGAGGAGACGATCGTGATTTATGTGCCTGAGCGGCCGGGTGATCGCCCGCTGGTGCTGCGCACCACGCCGGGGGGCGCGACGGAAGTGCTGCAGGAGCCGCGCGATCCGGAAGGCGGCCTCGGGCCGTTGACGCTCGACACGATCGACTATGACGATTCCGGCGCCGTCATTTTCACCGGCCGCGCCGAGCCCGGCCGCGTCGTGCAGCTTTTCATCAACCGCCAGTTTCTCGATCAGACGACTGCGGACGAAACCGGCCGCTGGATGATGACGCCCAATCGGCAGATCGCGCCGGGCGTTTATACGCTGCATCTCGTCCAGCTCGACGAGAACGGGCGGCCCGCCTACGCCATCGAAGTTCCCTTCGAACGCGCGCGGCCGGACCAGATCGTCTTCCGCGACGGCAAGGTCGTCGTACAGCCTGGCAACAGCCTGTGGCGCATCGCGCGCCGGGCCTACGGCCGCGGGGCGCAGTACACGATCATCTACGAAGCGAACGCCGACCAGATTCGCGATCCCGACCTCATCTATCCCGGTCAGATTTTCGACGTTCCGGAAACGGAGGAAGAAGAGGGAGACGAAGATAGGCGATAAGCGGGCGCGACCGGATCGCGGTTTCTCGCTTCGCCATGCGCGGAGGCGGCGCGCGCTGGAATGTCATGCGCTACAGCGTCGGGCGCTAAATCCGGTCCGCCCGATTCTGTTGATTCCCTAGCGATCGCGCCGGGTTGGGAAAAACCGGTTCCCGCTTTTTCGCCGCGGCGCTCTAGCTCTCCGCGCGCCACTTCACCTGATACAGGTCGAAGCGGCGATCCTTGAAATTCTGCACCGCGCCGGACTGGCGGCTGACGAGCAGATCGTCGAGGCTGAGGTCGGAAATCGCGATCGTCTCGGTGTTAGCGGCGGTGTCGGCCGCGACCCCGTCGCGAGCGAAAGGAAAGTCGGAGGGCGTCAGGATGCAGCTTTCCGCATAGTGAATGTCCATGTTCTCGACGTTCGGCAGATTGCCGACGACGCCTGACAGCACCACATAGCACTGGTTCTCAACGGCGCGCGCCTGACAGCAATACCGCACCCGCACATAGGCGCGCCGTTCGTCGGTGCAGAATGGAACGAATAACAGCAGCGCGCCCTGGTCGACGAGCTGTCGGGCCACTTCCGGGAACTCGGAGTCGTAACAGATCATCACGCCGATCGGGCCGCAGTCGGTCTGAATGACGCGGGCGTCGCGTCCGCCCTTGATGTTCCACCAGCGCCGTTCGCCAGGCGTCGGGTGCAGCTTGTCCTGGCTGTAGACCGCGCCGTCGCGCAGGAAGACGTATGACGTGTTGCGGATGTCGCCGTTGCCGACTCGGGTCGGGTGCGTGCCGCCTATGATGTTGATGTTGTAGGAAACGGCGAGCTTCTCCATGAAGGCGCAGAAGCGATCCTTATATTCCGCTATATGGGCGATCGCTTCGGCCGGCGCGAGTTTCTTCGGCTCCAGCGAGAGAAGCTGCAAGGTGAAAAGCTCCGGGAACGTCACGAAATCGGCGCGGTAGTCGGCGGCGACGTCCACGAAATATTCGATCTGCTCCTCGAACTCCTCGATCTTGGAGATCCGCCGCATCTGGAACTGCACCGTCGCCACGCGCACGCTCGCGGGCAGACGCCGGCCAGGCCGCGCCGGGGCGGTCTGGCGGGCTTCCGGAGCGAGCGGATTGCGCCAGATCATATGCGTGGCGTAGCCGAGGGAATCTCTGTCGCTGGGCAGATAATTCGCCAATACGCCGACCGGCTCGAATTGCTGGGAGAGCTGGAAATTGATGACAGGATCGCGCAGCCGCTTGTCGAGCACCGCCTGTACATAGCTCATCGGGTCTGGGTAATCCTTCGCGCGCCGCGCATAGCCCGGCATCCGACCGCCGAAGACGATGCCTTTGAGCTCCCAATATTCGCACAGCTCCCGCCGCGCCTGATAAAGCCGCTGGCCGATGCGCAGCCGGCGGTAGTCCGGGTGGACGTTGACGTCCATGCCGTACAGATAATCTCCCTCCGGATCGTGTCGCGAGGCGAAACCGCCGCCGGTGATTTCCACCCAGCTATGGGGCGCGAGCGCAAGATCCTCGCTGATGATGAAGGTCGCGCAGTGGCCGACGATCTTCGATTCATATTCGGCGACGAACTGGCCGTCGGGAAAGTTGTTTATCTGGCCGCGCAACATCGCCTCGTTATAAGCGTTGCCCTCGCCATAGACCGCATGCGACAGCTCGACGATGGCGGGAATGTCGTCGAGGGTGGCGTTGCGCACGATCAGCTTGGCTTTGCTTAAGGCGTCCGTCATAAAACAACCTTTCCCCGGCCGGCGGACCGGGCCTTCGCCGCGTTTCCTGCCTTGTGTTTGGCCGCTGGGCGCGGAAAACTCAACCGGCAGGCCGGGCGGACCCGCCGGTTCAGGGCCGATGGCGTACGTTTTATGGATCAGCTTATCACCACTCGCAAAGGACCGATCGTCAGGCTCGCCTTCAACCGGCCTCGGACGCTCAACGCCTTCTCGCCGGACATGCTCAAGGCGCTGATCGCGGCGATCGGCGAGGCCACGCAGGATCAGAACACGCGCGTGATCGTGCTCGAGGGCGAGGGACGCGCCTTTTCGGCCGGGGTCGATCTGAAGGCGCTGCAGGGCGCGGCGCCGGTCGCCGGGCGCATAGCGCATGTTTTCGACGAGGCGGCTCAGTCCGCCGCCGAAACGGTGCGCTGCTGCCGGTTGCCCGTCATCGCCAAAGTGCACGGCTATTGCTTCACTGGCGCGCTGGAGCTGGCGCTGCATTGCGACTTCATTTTCACGACCGTCGATACGAAGTTCGGCGACACCCATGTGAAATGGGGGCTGCGTCCGACCTGGGGCATGAGCCAGAACCTCGCTCGCGCAGTCGGCGTGCGCCGGGCGCGCGAGCTTTCCTTCTCCGCCCGGACTTTCACCGGCGCCGAGGCCGAAGCGTGGGGCCTCGCCAATGCGGCGGTCGCGGACAAGGCGGCGCTCGACGCGCTTGTCGAGACGCGCGCCGGCGAGATCGCGGCGGCGAGTCCGGGCGCGGTCGCCGCCTATAAGAAGCTCTATCGTCTGCATGAGGAATACCGCCCTCTCGAAGATGCGCTCGTCGAGGAGATCAGGCAGGACTTTCCCGAGATCACGGATACGGTCGAGCGCCTGAAAGGATTCGGGGCATGACGGCGCCCCGGCTGCTCGTGGACATCGTGACGGATTTCGTCTGTCCCTGGTGCTATGTGGGCCTGCGCGCCTTTAAGGCGGCCAGAGCCGATCTTGAGGGCGCCTATCAGGTTCTGCCGCGATTTCGCGCCTATCAGCTCAACCCCGGCGCGCCCGAGGAAGGCGTCGACCGCGAGGCGCATTACGCAGAGAAATTTCCCAGCGCCTCGTTCCGCGCCGCCATGCGCGCGCGCCTGATCGAGGCGGCGGCCGAGGCGGATTTCGCCTTCGATCCGGGTCGGCCTAAGCGCGTGCCTAATACGGTGATGGCCCATCAGGTGCTGCGCTGGGCGCATTTCGACGGGCTGCAGGAGGCGGTCGCGTTCAAACTTTACGAAGGCTTCTGGGCTGAGGATTGCGATCTCGGCGATGCGAAGACCCTCAGTCGGCTCGCCGGCGAAGCCGGCATGGACGAAGCCGAGATCGCGCAAAAACTTGAGACGCGCGTCGATCGGGAAGCCGTCGAAATAGAAGCCGCGATGATGCGCGCGGCCGGCGTGACGGGGGTGCCGACCTTCATCGTCAATGAGCGGGCGGGTTTTTCGGGCGCCTTGCCGCCGCGCGGGCTCGCCGCGGCGCTGCGCAAGGCGGCCGACGCCGGGGCGAAGGCGGCGCGATGAAAGGGCTGCTGTCCGCCCCGATATTGGCCGCCTCGGCGATGGTGATCGCCGGCGCGCTTCCCGTTTCTGCGGGTGTCAAGCCTGGCGACGCCGCGTCCCTCACGCGGGCGATCGCCGACGCCGAGGACGGCGCGCGGCTGGTCGTGCCGGCCGGCGAATACGCGCTGACGGACGTCAAGCTGCCGCGCAGCCTGACCCTGGTCGGCGAGGGCGCTGTCGTCTTCCGCGCGGCCGGACCGGTCGAAAAGGGAATTCTCAATCCGCTCGAAGGAGTCTCGCTCCGCGTGGAGAACATCTCATTTCGCGGCGCGCGCTCTGCAGATCTAAACGGCGCCGGCATCCGCCATGACGGCGCAGATTTGACCGTCATCGATTGCGCGTTCTATGAAAATGAAAACGGCGTTCTTGCGACCGGAGTCGAGACGGGGCGCATACGGATTTCAGGCTCGTTCTTTATCGGCAACGGTCATGGCGACGGTTACTCGCATGGGATTTACGTCGTACGCGCCGAAAGCCTGACCGTCGAGTCGAGCCGTTTCGAGGCGACGAGGGTCGGCCATCACGTGAAAAGCCTCGCTCGGCGCACCCTCATTCTCGGTTCACATTTCGATGATACGGGCGGACGCACCAGTTACGCGCTTGATGTTTCGGCGGGCGGCGACGTCGTCTTCGCCGGCAACACGGTCGTGAAGTCGGCCGACGCAGACAACGCCGCGATCGTCAATTACGATCTCAGTCGCGGCGGCGCGGCGCTGGGCTTGCGGGTCGAGAGCAACCAGATCGTGAATCGGCATCCTGCCGCCATATTATTGCGCAATCGGGCCCGGCTTGCGCCGGTCGTGAAGGACAACCAGATCGTGAATGAAGGCCGGGGCGGGCTCAGGCTTGTGGTCAATTAATGCGCGAGGATTCGCTGGAGATTAAGCCTTTCATGCCGCCGCAACGGAAGGAAAACGGCGTTCGTCGCGCGCCCGCTTGACGCGCGGCCCGTCCCGATGTGTAGTTTCGCCCGCGACTATTGTTTTGGCCGCTCTTCAAGACGACCGCCTACGGCCAGCCTTCGAAAGACTCCAAGACATGGTTGCCTGGACTACCCGCGTCCGCGGACGCAAACGACGCCATGAAAGGAGATCGACGATGGCGAACGGAACGGTCAAGTGGTTCAACGCGACGAAGGGCTACGGCTTCATCGCGCCGGACGAAGGCGGCAAGGATGTGTTCGTGCACATCACCGCCGTTCGCGCGGCCGGGCTGCAAGCCCTTCAGGACGGCCAGCGCGTGAGCTACGAGCTCGCCACCGAACGCGGCAAGACGTCGGCGGCCAATCTGAAAGCGCTTTAACGGCTTTTGGACGCGCGCTCCCGCCGTTCAGGGGGAGCGCAAGCCGCAGTGCGAAACAAAGAAGCCGGCGTCGAAAGACGCCGGCTTTTTTGTGGTTCGGATCGGAAAGAATGTTCGATCAGAACTCGCCGCGCACCGCGAATTTGAAATTGCGGCCCGGCAACGGCGCGACGTCCTTCAGGAAGGACGTATGAAGCCGCGCTTCTTCGTCGGTCAGGTTCTCGCCAGACAGACGCAACGAGAGCCTGCGCGCCGTCGCGAACGGCCGCAAGGTCAGATAGGCGTTGACCAAGGTATAGCCGTCGGTCGGCAGTTCGAAGGCGGCGACGTCGTCCTGGTCGGCCGCCCATTCGACCTCCGCGCGCAGATCCGCCCATTCCGAGCGCGCTTCGAGACCGACGAGCGTCGAGAGTGGCGGAATGCGCGGCAGATCGTCGTCGGTCTGCCCTCTTGTCGTGGCTCGAACATAGTCGATTCCGGCATCGCCATGAATGTCGAAGGCGCCAAGCTGGAACAGCTCCGCCTCGAACTCGGCCTCGAAGCCGCGAAAGGCGGCGTTTGCGGCCATGAACTGGAAAACCGGCAGCCCGTCTTCTTCCTCGCCCGTCTGGGCCTCGAAGATAAAGTCGTCATAGTCCGTATAAAAACCGTTTATACGGAAGACGAAACGATCCGTAAGAATCCGCGCCGCCGCCTCCACGCCGAGCGCGGTTTCTTTGCCGAGCGTCGGGTCGCCTACCTCGAAGGCGCCCGTCGCGAGGTGAGGACCGTTCGAGAACAGCTCCTCCGTCGAAGGCGCGCGCTCGGTCCGAAAGGCCGTGACGCCGAGGAACAGGCTCTTCGTCGGCTTCACGCCGACTCCGCCGGAAACGGACAAGCCGTCGAAGCTCCGCTCGAAGCCGGTCTCGACGACCCTGTGGCTCGTATTTTCATAGCGGCCGCCGAGCTCGAAGCGCCATGGCCCGGTCGTCAGCTCCTTAACGGCGAATACGCCGTATTGAGAGGATTTCGCCGGCAGGGTGAAGGCCTCTTCGCCGAGCGCCGAGAAATCGCGCAGCCTCCATTGGAAGCCGACCGCGCCGTCGAGCGCGGCGCCGGCCAGGCTCCTTGTCTTGTCGATCAATTCTAACCGGCCTTCCCAGCCCTCATTCGAGAAGACCGTGCCGACTTCCCCGCTCGGTTCGATCTCCTTATGCTCATAGTCTGCGTAGCCGACCCGCAGCTTGGCCTTCTTGAAAAGCGCAAAGTCGCCGTCGACCTCGCTGCGGAAGTCGATACGGCGCTGACGCAGGTCGATAGTTACGCCGCCTTCTTCCTCCGCCTCGCCGTTCTCTTCCTCCTCTTCATGCGCGTGGCCGCCGGGCACGCCGTAAAGCGTGTCCGCGAAGGAGCCGGACACGCCCGCAAAGCCGCGATCGAAAATCCATGACAAGCCCGCTGCGCCGCTCTTGGTCTCGAAAGCGGTGTTTTCAAGAACGCCGAAGGCTTCCTCCTCATCGTGATCGTCATGCTCTTCCTCTTCGAGCGCGCGCAGGCGCGCCGATTCGGCGAACCCCGGAATGTCGTAATCTTCCGCCTCGCGATACGCGCCGTCGCCATGAAAAACGAGCGCGCCGCCGCCGAGCTCGCCAAGGCGGATGTCAAAGGCGCCGGCGGCCTCGACGCCGTCATCGGCAGTCGATCCGCCCACGCGCAAGGCGCCGTCGACGCCGTCTTCCGGCAGTGTCGTCGGAATGCGTCCGTCGAAGACGTTGACGACGCCGCCGGCCGCCGACGAACCGTAGAGCAGCATCGCCGTGCCGCGCACGATCTCGATCTTTTCGGCGGTCGCCGGCTCGACCGCGACCGCATGGTCAGGGCTCGTGGCGGACGCATCGATGGAGCCGATCCCCGCGCTCAGCACCCGAATGCGGTCGCCGCCCAGGCCGCGGATCACGGGACGGCTCGCGCCCGGTCCGAAATAGGTCGACGACACGCCCGGCTCGCGCCGCAGAGTTTCGCCGATGGTGTTCGCGAGATTGCGCTGTAGCGCCTCGCCGGAAAGCGATGAGACGCCGATGATGGTTTCCTCCGCCGGGCGTTCGAGGGGCGAGGCGGTGACGACGATCTCGTCGGAGCGCACCGGCTCGAGCGCGCCGACGGGCGTCCAAACCAAAGGGGCGGCGACGGCCGAAGCCGCCGCATAACGTAACAGATGCGATTTCACTGACATGATTGTTCCCAAGCTGATCGAATGAGCGAAGTCGCGGCGCGCGAATGCGGGCCGCAGGATGCGACGCAAAATTTGACGATCAGCCGAGAGGCGGGGCGCGCGGCGGGGGATCGGCGCTTGCCCGCCGCGGCGCGGGCGCAGGCGCGCTCGGAGCCGGCGTCTGGAGCGGCGGGCGAAACTCGATCTCGACAAGAACGAGGGGCGTTGCATCGGCGTGCTTCGAGCGATCGCCGACGAAATGGTAGGCGCAGCTTGTCTGCTCGTGCGCCGGGGCCATGCCTTCGTCGGAGCTGGCGTGCGCCACGGCGAGGACTTGCGCAAGCGCGAGATAGATTGCGGCGGCGAGGATCGCGGCGGACCGCAGCCCGCCGTTCCCGTCGATCCGGATGGCGCGCCCGAAGGCGTTCGTCATCGCAGGTTCCCCGCTTGGCCATGGAGCGCGCGTTCGCGCCTTGGCCGTTATCTTGTCACATGATTAGCGCGCCAGGCGCGGTCTTGCAATGCGCTCGCGACGCCTGCTTCCGGGCGGCGGCGCGTTTCGTCGCGCCAGGCTAACGGCTTATCGCTTTGCGCTGACGGCGGGTGCCGTCGCCGCGCGGCGCGTCGCCCTGGCCGCGGCCGGACGCGATAGGGTCCATGCTATCGCGAAGCCGGTCAACATGCCCGGCATCCCTTCATAGACGGCCTCGTGCAGGCCGGCCGCGCGCCAGGCGAGCGCGGTCGCGACGCCGCCGATCATGGCGGCGACGGCGCTCGCCTCGCCGATGCGACGCTTGAGCGCATAGATCGCCAGCAGCGGGCCGAAGGCCGAGGCGAGCGTCGACCAAGCGAGAATAACCAGGCTGAACACGCTGCGATTCTCGTCGAGCGCGAAGGCGAGGGCTGCGAGCGTCACTGCGGCCGTCGCCGTCTTCAGCGCCCAGGAAGATTCGACCCGTTCAGGCAAAAGGTCGTGCGTGATCGCCGCCGAGCAGCTCAGAACGAGGGAGTCGGCCGTCGACATGGTGGCCGCAAAGATGCCGGCGAGAATCATGCCGACGAAGATCGCGGGCAACAGCTCCAGCGCCATGGTCGGCAGGGCGAGCTCAGGATCGAGCGCGCCCAGATCGGGCAGATAAAGCCGCGAGAGCATGCCGACGCCTGTCGCGAGCGCGTAAAAGAGCGTGAAGTAGCCATAATACCACGCCCGCGCGCGGGTCATGTTGTCCGGTTTGTCGAGCGCCATGAACCGCACCATGATATGCGGCTGTCCAATTACGGACAGCCCGGCGAACATCCAGCCGATGACGAAAAAGACCACGCCCGCCGCGCCTGGCAGGATGAGGTCCGGCGGAAACCAGTCGAGAAAGCCGGGGATCTCTCCCATCTGCGCAAGGGCCGTCTGCGGCCCGCCGAGACCCGTCACGCCGGCGACGAAGAGCAGGCTCATCGCGCCCAGCATGACCAGCGACTGCGCGGCGTCTGTCCAGATGGAGGCGCGGATGCCGCCGGCGGCGCTGTAGGCGAGGATCATGACAGCCGAGGCGACCGCGCCGGTCTTTGGGTTCCAGTCGAGCACGCCCTGCAGCGCCTTGCCGCCGGCGCTGATCTGCGCGGCCGCATAGGCGCCCAGAAACACGACCATCAATATGGCGGCGATGCGACGCCAGACCGCGAAGCCGTCGTTGTTCCAGGCTGCGAGGACGGCTGCGAACGAGGCTTCCTTCGTGCGCGCGGTCGCTTCGCGCAGGCGCCGGTGTATGAACAGCGAAGCGATATAATCGCCAAGGATCCAGCCGACCATCAGCCAGATCGCCGCGAGCCCTGTCGCATAGGTGAAGCCGATGACGCCGATGAACATATAGCCGGAGTTGTTGGTGGCGACCGCCGACAAACCGGCCAACCAGGGACTCACCTCGCGCCCCGCAAGGTAGTAGTCCGTGCGCGTTTTTTTCGCTTTCAGCGCGGAAGCCAGGCCGACGCCTATGAACAACGTCAGAAAGGCGACGAAACTTGCTATGATCATGCCGGTTCCGGCCATGAATCCCCTCCTCTCAGCGTCGCTCCGACAGCGGCGACGGCGCGATTGGGCGCCGAAGCGCGCTTACTCGTCCGAAACGGCGTCTTCCTCCTTGCGAACGGCCGCGTTTTCGAGATCCATCGTCACGTCGGTCGCAAGCGGCTCGGCGAGAGGGGCGAGCTGGTTTTCATTTTCTTGCGACCACATAGCGAAAGCGAATAGCCGCGCGCGCCTGGCTTCGTCGTTCTCTGCGCTCTCGCGTCGGAAGACGTAAAGACCGTGATTGTTCACGAAATAGGTATGCTCGCCAAACGCCTGCCGGAGGGCTTCGAAGGCGGAATGGTCTTCGGCGATGGCGACAAGGTCGGTGCTTTTTTCGACAGAGCCGATTTGAAATGCGTCAAGCAGCATGATGCGCCTCCTTTTTACGGAAAGGGCGGCCGTCGGCCGCCCCCTCCTCGCGTGCGTACCAGTCGGAGCGAAGGCCGCGCCGAGTCACGCCGCCTCTTTCGCGTCGCCGTTGCGCGGCGAGCGGATTTCGTCCTCTTTTTCGACGAGCGCGCGGTGAAGCGCTTTCACGCTCTTGGTGAAGTCAGACTCGTCGACCACGAACTGGATGTCGACATGGCGCATGAGCTGGTGCAGTCCGAGCGTTTCGACGCCCGCCTCGGCGAGCGCGCGGCTCGCGGCGGCGGTCAGTCCCGGAACTTTCAGATCGCTGCCGATGGCGGACACGATGGCCACCTTCCGGGTCGTGATCGCCGCAGAAGGAAACTTCTCCTGAAGGTCGCTCACGACGCGCTTCACCGTCTTTAGCGGGCATTCAAGGTAGTGAGTGATCGTGTTGGCGTTGGAGATTTTCGAGACAATGCGCGCGTTATGGCGCTTGAGCGCATCGAGAATGGCCGAATCGTAGCCCTTCTCGCCGACCATGTCCTGTTCGAAGAATTCGAGCGCCATGACCGATTTGAGTCCGGTGATGATCTCCGTGCGCGGCGTTTTCGAAACATAGTCGCTCGTGATGACCGTGCCTTCGTCTTTCGGGTCGAAGGTGTTCTTCACGCGCAGCGGAATCGCCGCCTGGCGCAGGCCCTTGGCGGCGCGGGGATGGATCGCCTCCATGCCCATATTGGAAAGCTGGTCGGCGACGTCGTAATTGGTGCGCCCGATCTTGCGCACCTTATCGGCGCCGGCGATCTTGGGATCGGCGCTCGACAGATGGAACTCCTTGTGGATGATCGCCTCGCGCGCGCCGGTAAGCACGGCGACGCGCGAAAAGGTCACCTCGGTGTAGCCGCGCCCGAAACGGCGCACCATGCCCGAGTCGCATTGGGCGTAGCCGGTGAGGATCGGCAATTCGCTCGCCGGGTCCACGCGGTCGAGCGCCGCCACGATGCGATCATCAAGCGAAAGATGCTCGGTATCGCGCCAGCCAGTGAGATCGACGAAGGTTGCGTTGACGCCCTTCTGGCGCAGCAGAAGCGCGGTATTGTGCGCGCTGTGCGCCTCGCCGAGCGCGGCGAGCATCTCGCGCACCGTCTCGAGGTGCTCATTAAGTCGGAACTGGCCGTAGGAGCACAGCCGGTGCAGGTCGAGCAGGCAGCTCCTGACGCCCTCGATCCGGTCGCGCACGAAAGCGTCTGCCGATTGCCGGTCGGCGTGGTCGCCGAATATGTCGGCGTTGATCTTGCGCATCAGCTCGCCGGCCTCGCTCAACGCGTCGCCCCAGGCCCATTCGGTTTCAGCACTGGAGAAAAGCGCGTAAACGCCCGGTTCGCCCGATTTTTTGTCTTCAAGCAGCTTGTTGGTGACGCCTGCATAGGCCGATACGACGAAAACGCGATTGTAAAGTTCGTCGCCTTTTCGTCGTCCGATGAGCACGTTGTCGAGCAGCGCGTCAGCGGCCGCCATAGACGTGCCGCCCACTTTCTCGACCGTGTGTTCGCCTTTGAATTTGTCGAGAGTCATTGTCGGCCCCCTTTTAAGCCGCGTCGGCGACAAGCCGACCTTCGACCGGCGAGATCGCGCTTGTATTCTCCCGCGCGCCGATGAACTCCGGACGCGGGCGTTCCGGCCCGAACGGCGCGACGAGTCTGTTCGACATCGCATTATAGACGAAAAAGGCGTTCGAACGCGGAAACGGCGTGATGTTCGAGTTCGACCCGTGCATGGTGTTGCAATCGAAGATCACCACTGTTCCGGGCGGGCCGCAGGGGGCCGCGACGCCGCCGCTGGCCAGCCTGGCGAGCGTTTCATGATCCGGCACGCCGTATTCCTGCTTCTTGAGAGACTGCTTGTAATGATCTTCCGGCGTTTCGCCGACGCAGGCGGCATAAAGCTTGTGCGAGCCGTTCATGAACATGGTCGGGCCGTTGACCGGCGTGTTCTCGGTGAGGAGCACCGACATGGACAGGGCGCGCATGCGCGGCATTCCGTCCTCCACATGCCAGGTCTCGAAGTCCGAATGCCAATAGAAGTCCTTGCCCTCGAAGCCCGGCTTGTAGTTAAGGCGCGACTGATGGAGATAAACCTCATCGCCGAGAAGAAACTGCGCGACGCGCGCCAGGCGCGCGTCCACAGCGAGCCGTCCGAACAAGGCGCTTTGGCGGTGAAGCATGAAGACGGAACGCACCGCGCCGGAAGTCGGCTCGGTGATGAGCGTTTCCTCCTCAAGGGGCGCGCGGCCCGAGCGAAGCCGTTCGGCTTCCGCCTGCAAGGCGGCGATTTCCGACGCGTCGAATACGTCCCTCAAAACGAGAAAACCGTTGTCGCGGTAATGCTCCACGTCCTCGCGCGACAGCGGCGCGGCCGGCGACCATTCGCTATAGACGACCGGGTCACGCCGCTCGATGATCTGCGGGCGCGAGGTGATCCGCGACGGATAAAGATCTTCAACCATGGCTCCTTTCGCTTTCTGTATGGGGCGTCCCTGAGGCGGCCCCGCTGGGCCCTTGCCGGGGCGCGTCCATACGGGGCGGCCTTTTACGAAGGGCGGCGCCTATACGGGCTCCGCCTCCAGCGGATAGGCCCCAGTTTCATCATGGACTTCGCGGCCCGTGACCGGCGGATTGAACACGCAGGCCATCTGCATTTCTTTGCGGGCTCGAAGAATGTGGCGGTCGTGCTTGTCGAGCGCGTAAATCACGCCCGGCCGGATCTGATGAATCTCGCCGGTGGCGCAATCCTCGATATCGCCTTCGCCAGAAATGCAGTACACCGACTCAAGGTGGTTCGCGTACTGCATCTCCAGCTCGGCGCCCTCATGGATAGTGGTTATGTGGAATGAAAACCCCATTCCGTCATCCTTGAGGAGCAAGCGCACGCTGTGCCAGCCATCCGAATCGATGCGCCGGCGCGAGTTCACCGCTTCGTTATAATCGCGAACGATCATGTTCTCCCCCCCTACGCGACCGATTTCAGCTTTTTCGAGAGCACCTTTTCCACGGCTTCTTGCAGGATATCGAGACCCCTGTTGAGATCTTCATCCTCGATCGTGAGGGGGCCGAGGAACTTGACGATTTCGTCTTCCGGCCCGCTCGTTTCAATAATGAGCCCGTTCGCGAAGCACTCCTTGACGATCGCGCCGGCGATCGCGCCGTCCTTGACGTCGAGGCCGAGCATCATGCCGCGGCCTTTCACGCCGACGGTCTTCGACCCGTACTTCTTGGCGATCGCGCGGAAGCGATTCTCGATGACCCCGCCCTTGCGCGCGATCTCCTTCTGGAACTCGTCGGTGCGCCAGAAATGCTTGAGCGCGGCCGCGCCGGTCACGAAAGCGTGGCAGTTGCCGCGGAATGTGCCGTTGTGCTCAGCCGGCTTCCAGATGTCGAGATCGCGGCGGATGAGCGTGACGGCCATCGGCAGGCCGTAAGCCGAAATCGACTTGGCGAGAGTCACGATGTCGGGCTTGAGACCCGCTTCCTCGAAGCTGAAGAAGGTCCCCGTGCGGCCGACCCCCGCCTGAATGTCGTCAACGATGAACAGCGCGCCGTGGGCCTTCGCGATTTTCTCGATCGCGCGCAGCCATTCCTTCGAAGCGGCGTTGAGTCCGCCTTCTCCCTGCACCGTCTCGACGATGACCGCGGCAGGCGCGTCGACGCCGCTCGAAGCGTCGGACAGCATCTTGTCGAGATAGTCGGCGGTGTCGACGCCGTCCTCGAAATAGCTGTCATAGGGCATGCGCGTGACGCCTGAAAGCGGCACGCCCGCGCCTTCGCGGTGATGCTCGCTTCCCGTCGCGGCCAGCGCGCCGAGGGTCACGCCGTGAAAGCCGTTCGTGAAGGCGATGATGTTCGTCCGCCCCGTGACTTTCCGGGCAAGCTTGAGCGCCGCCTCGACGGCGTTCGCGCCGGTCGGCCCGGGAAACTGGATGACATAGTCGAGCCCGCGCGGTTTCAGGATCGTTTCCTCGAACTCGCGCAAAAACTCTTCCTTGGCGTCGGTTTCGAGGTCGAGGCTGTGGGTGAGCCCGTCGCGCTCGATATAGTCCATCAGCGCTTTTTTCAGCGCCGGATGATTGTGCCCGTAGTTCAGGCTCGAGCAGCCGGCGAGAAAGTCTATATACTCCGAGCCGTCGTCGGCCGTCAGCCGCGCGCCGCGGGCGCGCACGAACTTCTTCGGGAAGTTCCGCGCATAGCTGCGCACGATCGACTCCCGACGCTTGAAAATATCTTCCGGGTATTTTTTGTCGTTTTGTTCAACGCTCATGGCGCCCTCTCTCCTGTTTTCCTGTCGAAATCGAAAGGCGAACGCCGGTCAGGCGGCGTTTGCGCCCGCGCGCACCGGCGCAATGGTGACGAGGTGCTCGCTTTCGTGCCTGCCGCCGAAATGTTTTGCGCGATCAAACAGAACCGCGCTCGACATCTCTGCGCCGAGCCTGTCGGCGAGCTTCGCGAACAACGCCCAGGACGATTTGTTGCCGGGCGTTATGGTGGTCTCGATGCGCGTGACGCCCTTCACGGGGTCGCGCTCCAGCAGCGCTTCGATCATGCGCGGGGCGAGGCCGCGCCCGCGGGCCTTCTCATGCACGGCGACCTGCCATATGAACAAGGCTTCAGGCTGCTCCGGCGGGCGATAGGCTGAAACCCAGCCGACCGCTTCTCCATCCAGCTCCGCCAGAATGCATGTCCCGGCGAAATGCGTGCACTGCAGAAGATTACAGTACAGGGAGTTCTCATCGAGCGGGGGGCAGGCTTTCACCAGTTCCCACACCCGCTCGCCGTCGGCGGCGGTAGGACTGCGCATCGAAACCGCGCCGGCGTTTCCGGCGTGCGTTTCGGCGGTTTGGGACATTCAGATCGTCTCGACTTTCGTCTGCGGACGCGACTTACTTAGGACAGCGAAGGAAAATGTCAACGCCGGGAGCCAAGGCGCGAGAGAGTCTGCACAATCTGACGCCTATCATGGCGGATTAACGCTGAAAATCGCGCAAAAGCGTCGTCAGCGGCTATAAAGCTCCGGACGAAATCATTTGCATATCGAATGATTGTTTGCGTTTTGAGGGGGAGGAAAAACGCGCGCGACGCCTGGTCCAGAGGCGGATTCGTCTGCTTAAAAAGAAAGAACGAGAGAGATGACGAAAGATAAAGCCGAACAGGCGCTGGTGGCGCTGCGGCGAATACTGCGGGCGACTGAAATAAACGCACGCGCGCTGGCGCGGCGCGCGGGGCTGACGCCTTCGCAGCTCATTATTCTCCAGGTGATCTCCAGGGCGGAAAACGTCACGCTAGGCGCGATCGCGCGAGAGGTTTCCCTGACGCAGGCGACCGTCACGGCGCTGGTTGACAGGTTGGAGCGCGCCGGCTTCGCGCGACGTCGGCGCGATCATGAGGATCGCCGGCGCGTGCTCGTGAAGCTTACTGAAGCGGGGCGCGCAGCGCTCGCCGCTGCGTCGGATTCCCTGCAGGAACGGTTCGAGACGCGTTTCGCCGCGCTTGCCGACTGGGAGCAGTCGATGCTGATCGCCGCGCTCGAGCGCGTGGCGCTTCTTCTTAATGCGGAGGACCTCGACGCTGCGCCAGTGCTCGACTATGGCGCTATCGACAAATAAGCCGTTCCCGCATCACTCTGCGGCGCGGGGGCGTTCTTCACGCGATGGAACAGACGCGGGCGCAGCTTCGCGGTTGCGCGGGCGGATCCTCGTCTGGGCGAGGAGCTCAAGCGCGCGATCGCCGAAGTCGGGCAAGCGCCGTCGCAGCACTGCGGGCGCGGCGAGCATCACAGGCGTCAGCGCCAACGTCAGGACTGTCGAGAAGGCGAGCCCGTAAACGACCGCCGAAGCGAGCAGAACCCACCAGTCCGACGTGGTCGAGCCGCGCGAAATCGTTCCGGCGGCGAAGTCGACGTTAAGCTCGAACACCATCGGCAACAGGCCCATGATCGTCGTCGCCGTGGTCAACAGAACCGGGCGGGCGCGCTGCGCGGCGGCGCGGATCACGGCTTCCTCGACCGCAAGGCCTTTCTTGCGCAGATGCTGATAAGTGTCGATCAGCACGATATTGTTGTTGACGACGATGCCGGCGAGAGCAACGACGCCAGTGCCGGTCATGATGACGCTGACATACTGGCCGGTGATCGCGATTCCCAAAAGAACGCCGAACACGGACAGAATGACGGCCGACAATGTCAGGCCGGCGTGATAGAAGCTGTTAAACTCGAGAAGAAGGATCATCGCGATCATGAACATCGCAGCGGCCATGGCGGCTTCGAAGAAGCTCGCCGCCGCAACGGTTTCCTCGTCGGCGCCGCGCATGATCCACTCCACGTCGTCGCCTAGCGCGCCGCTTTCGAGCCAATTCTTCATCAGCGCGATAGCCTGATCCTGGCTCACCTCATGGCCGGGGATGCGCGTGTTGCCGTTCGCCTTGACCTCGACGATGCGGCGGCCGTTGCGCCGCTGGATGCGGTCGACCTGCGGGCGAGCCTCGCGGGCGACGAAGTTCGAGAGCGGCGCCGCGCCCTGCGGCGTCTGCACGCGAATGGAGTCGAGCGCGAAGATCGAGCGATGTTCTTCCGGGAACCGGACCCGGATGTCGATCTCTTCGTCGGAATCGTCCGGACGGTATTTGTCGATGAGCAGTCCGTCGGTGACGAGCTGAACCATGGCGCCGGCTTCCCGCACCGAAAGGCCGTAACGGCCGGCCTGAGCCCGATCCACCTCGATCGCCCATTCGACGCCGGGCAGCGGCAGCGTATCCTCCCGGTCCATATAAGCAGGCACGATCCGCCCGTTCGCCTTGATCTCGGCTTCGTCGATGAAAGCGCGGGTCTTTCGCGCAGCCTCAAAAAGCGCGTCGAGATCGGGCGAGGAGAGCTCCACCTGCACGTCCTTGCCGACGGGCGGGCCGCCCTCGCGCTGGCGCACCTCGACGACAACGCCCGGCGCGCTCTCGACTCGCGCGCGAAATTGTTCGGAGACGATACGGGAATGTTCTCGCTGCGCGTATGGAACAAGGTCGATGCCGATCTGACCGACCGTGTCGGCGGGCAAGTCGAGGTTGCGCGCCAGGCCGGGGCCGGTCTGAAGGTAGATGTGTTCGATCGCCGGATGGTCTTCGATACGGCGGGCGACATCCTGAACGATATCAAGTTTCTGCTGGGCGGAGAGATTGCCGCGCGCGCGCACAAGGATGTTCACGTCTTCCGAATCGGTGCGCAGGAAGAACTCCATGTCAGGAGAGGCGGCCATGAACGAGCCTAGACATATGGCTACGAGCGTGCAGGCTGTGCTGATGGCGATCAGCGGGCGCTGGATGATGGCGCGCAACGCGCGGGCGTAAACGCCCAGCGGACTGTCAAGCGTCGCGGGATCGACCTCCTCGATTTCAAGCTCGCGCGGCCGATCCGTCTTGCCGCGCAGGCCGAACTTCTCCTTCATCCATTTCGGTATGCCGAGAAGCGAGCCCAGCACCGGCAGAAAGATCAGCGCGACCACGAGCGAGGCGCTCAGGACGAAGATCAGCGTCAGCGGCAGATATTTCATGAATTCGCCGGCGATGTCGCGCCAGAACAGGAAGGGAATGAAGGCGGCGAGCGTCGTCGCGGTCGAGGTCGTGACCGGCCAGAACATGCGCTTGGATGCTTCGGCGTAGGCCGAGCGCCGGCTCGCGCCCTCGTTCATCCGACGGTCGGCGTATTCCACGATGACGATCGCGCCGTCCACCAGCATGCCGACGGCGAGCACGAGGCCGAACATGACCATCATGTTCAGCGTGTAGCCGAAAAGCGACAGCAGAAAGAACGCGATCAGGAACGAGGTCGGAATGGCGACGCCGATCATCAACGCCGAGCGCGGACCCAGCGCGGCGACGACGACGATCATGACGAGCAGGATTGCAGTGACGACTGAAGAGGTAAGGCCCTCCAGCGTGTCGCGCACGAAAACGGACTGATCGTTGAGATAGGCGTGCCTGATCGTGGCGGGCCAGAACTGCGCGTGCCGCTCGGTGATGCGCCGGGCTTCTTCGATGGTTTCGACGATGTTGGCGCCGGCCCGCTTGGTGATCTCGACGCCGATAGCAGGTTGGCCGTTGAACAGCGCGTAGCCGGCCCGGTCGACGAAAGCGCGCCGCGCCTCGGCGACGTCGCCGATCGTCACCACTCGGTCGCCGTCGGCGCGCAGCGGAATCGCCGCCACGTCTTCGGGGCTGCGCACCAAGCCCGGCGCCTTCACCGCGAAGCGTCCGTCTTCGAGATCGAGCGCGCCGGCGGTCACGAGCTGGTTGTTCGCCGTCACGGTTTCAACGACCTCGCGCACGGTGAGGCCGTAATTTTCGAGCGTGGCGGGATCGACGATGACCTCCAGAAGCTCCTCGCGGGCGCCGACCAGATTCGCCTCAAGCACGCCGGGCGAGCTTTGCAGGGCGTCTTCGAGCCGTTTGGCGGCCTGATAGAGCGCGCGTTCGGGCGCCGGACCGTGGAGGATCACCGACAGAATTGGAAATTCGGTCTGGATGTTGAATTCCCGGATCACCGGCTCTTCGGCGTCGGCTGGATATTCAGCCTTGGCGCGATCGACGGCCTCGCGCACGTCGAGTACGGCCTGGTCGATGTCGATGGTCGGGACGAATTCGAGAAAGATCTGCGCCGCCCCGTCATAGGCGAGGCTGTCCATCTGCTTCAGCCCTTCAAGATTGCGAAGCTCGATTTCCGTGGGCCGGATGAGCAGACGCTCGCCGTCTTCGGGCGACACGCCCGGCAGGGGCAGCGTGACGAGAACGAAAGGAACCGGAATATCGGGGTCGGCTTCGCGGGGGATCGTCTTGAAGGCCGCAAAGCCGAAGACGATCATCACCACGAGCGCGGTCATGACGACGCGCGCATTGGCGAAAGCCGCGTCGACGAGCCTCGTCATGCCGGCTCCTCCGCACGCGCGACGGCGACCTTCTGACCTTCTTTCACATATTCATGGCCGCGGATAATGAGATTGATCTCGCCGTCGAGTCCGTCGACCCAGACGCCCTCGGGGGCTTCGCCGAGCAGGGTCACGGGCTTGAACGCAACGATGTCGCCGGGCCCCACCACGCGCACGCCGATGCGGCCCTCATCGTTGAGCGACAGCGCCGAGCGCGGCAGCAAATGCGCTTCACGGCGGCCGGCGAAAATCGTGAAAGCGGTCGTCACGCCGTCGCGCAAGACGCCGTCCGGATTCGGGACTTCCAGTTCGACGCGGAAAGTGCGCGTGGCGGGATCGGCCGTTTTGCCGACGAACCGGACGGCGCCCTCGACGGTCTCGCCGGTGACGAGCTTCGCCGCGCCGCGATCGCCCGGCGAGATTTTGGCGACGTCCTTTTCCGAGACCGCGCCGACGACGAGAAACGGCGTGTCGCCGATCAATAGACCGCAAGCGTCGCCGACATTCATGAAATCGCCGATCTCGACGTCGCGTCGTTCGAAGACGCCCCTGAAGGGTGCGACGATGCGGGTCCGTTCGACTGCGAGCGCGGCCTGCTCGCGGGCGGCCCTCGCCTGGTCGAGCGCGGCCTTGGCGGCCGCCACTGCGGTTTGCGAGCGATAGCCGTCCTCGGCGAGCTGCGCGGCGGCGCGGTAATCGAGCTCGGCCTTGGCGAGCGCGGCCTCGGCCTCCTCAAGCGCGGCGGCGCGGGCGTCGACCCGAAGGCGACACAGGACCGCGCCTGGCTCCACAAAGGTTCCGGGCTCCGTCGGGGTCTCTTCGACGACGCCCGAGATCTCGGCGCGCGCCATGACCTTCCGCAGGGCCTCGGTGCGACCGCTGACCGTCACCTTATCGCGCCACTCCGCCGGTTTTAGCGGCGTCGCAATCACCGCGAACGCCGTTTCCCCGGCGTCGTCGCTGGGGCCGTCGGCGCGGCCGTCGCTCAGCAGCGTTCGCGCGCTGAAATACAGAATTGTCGCTGCGACGATGGACAGCGCGATCTTGACGGAGGCGGAAAGCTTCATGGCCGGGCGCCTTTGCCGGTCGCGCCTCCGGAGGGAGGCGGCGCGTGGGTGAATGATTCATTCAAAATTCAGAAAACTGCACAGTATACCTTACGTCGTAAAACCTAAAGGCGGATTTACTCCGAATCCCGCAGCCGCAGCGGGCTGGCGTGGAATCAGATTTTTCCAGATGGGAAGAAGACGCGTCGGAACGAGAGAATGCGCCAGAGCCAGCTCCCGTCCGATGGCCTTCGTTCGCCATCGCGGCGCGCGTGATACGCGCGATAATCGAGTTTCAGCCTTAATAATAATAGTTCGACGCGGCGAACATGCGGGCTTTATTGAGAACGACGCCCACGATCGGCTTGTCCCCCAGAAGCTGACGCGCCTCCTTGAGATCCTGTGACCTGGTTTCGCCGCTGGCGGCGACGATCAGCACGCAGTCGACCTTGGGAAGGAAGGCGATGGCGTCGTCACAGCCCAGAAGCGGAGAAATGTCGAAAATCACGATGCGCGACTGGAATTCTTCGACGCATCGGGCGATGAGTTCGTCTGCGCGGGCGGAGGTGAGGTGCTCTGCGCCCCGGCGCGTGACGCGCTCATTCGCGATCAGCAACATGTCCGGCAGATCGGGGCGAAGCACGACCTCCCGCAGGGCGCGTCTGCCTTCGAAATAGTCGAGCACGGAGGGAACCTCTGCAAGCCCGAGATATTTCGCTATGCTCGGCCGATAGAAGTCGAGGTCGACGAGAGTCGCGCGCGATCCGCGCTTGGAGCCCACGGCGATGGCGAGATTGATCGCCGTCACAGTCTTGCCGGCGCCGGAGTCAGGCGAGACGACGGCCAGGGTCTTCCAGCCTTCAGCCTCCATCCTCTGCAGAACGCGGGTGCGAAGCACCCGATAGGCCGCCAGCGCCGGGTCTTGCTCGTTAGAAATAATCCGGTACTTGCCGAAACCGTCGAAATTGCAGGAGACCTGCTGAAAATGCTCGATATCGGGCGCGGGCTCCCGGTGAAAGCGCGGCCGCGGTTCCGGCGCCAGCCGTTCAGCGAGCTTCGGATTGGTGCTGCGGGCGCGCGAGACGGCTTCCCTGATGCGATCCATAAATTGACGTCCTCGACCTGAGCGACAGTTTATGTCGTCTCCGGATTGACATTGTCTTGCGGCGTCGGAGCCGGCGGCGCGCCCGCCGTCGATATCGCCATCAACGCCGCCGCGGCGGCGGATGCGGCCGGCGCAGCCTTCGGCCTGAAGAACGGGAACGGCCAGCGGATCCGGCGCTCATTTTCGGACGGGATGTAAGGAATGATGACGAGCGGATCGGTCTCCAACAACTTTGCGAGATGATTGCGGCCGCGCACGGTCCCGAACAGCAACTCTGAGCCGAGCGCAAGGGCGCCGCCGGCCGCGCCGGCGAAGAAGAAGACGAGCACGGCGAGCTTCCCGCGCTGAGGGCTCGACGGCCGGTCCGGACGGGTCGCGGCTTCGAGAATGGAGAATTTCTCTGCCTTCTGACTGTCTTCGAGGTTCTCGGCGAGCTGGGCCGCCTGTTGCTTGGCTAGGATGTCCTGGTATTCCCGGTAAAGATTCTGGTGCTGGCGGGTCAGGGCGGCGAGCTCGCGCTCGACCTCCGGCGTGCGCGCGATGCGCGCCTCGAGATCGGCGATAGACGCCTTGAGCTTGTCGCGCTGGGCCTCGAGAAGCGATTTTCTGTTGTTGGCGACGGCGATGCGGCCCTGGAGCTGGGCGCTCAGGAAGTCGCCGCCCTTGGCGCTGGCCTGCTCGGCGATCTTTTCGGATAATTGCGTCTGAAGCCGGGTCGTTCTTTCTCGCGCTTGCGCCAGCGCAGGGTCTTCCGGCGACAGCTCGCGTTCGGCCTGCTGCATCGCCAACTCAGCTTCGGCGAGCGTTTTCTGAAGATTCTGGATTTCGCGATTCGGCGTTAATTCGCGCTCCAGCGCGGCGATCTGATCCTTCAGCGCGCGCACGCTCGGATGCGCGTCCCTGTAGACCGCGCGCAGACGCACGAGTTCGCCTTTCAGCCGTGCGAGCTCGGCGGCTGGGCCGGCGTCGAAATTGGCGCCGGCGAAATAGCTCAGGAGCTGCGTTTCGAGAAAGCGCAGCTCCTCTTCAAGCGCGGTGATCGAGGCTTCCGTCGCGACGAGGTCGCGGTTTGCGCGTTCGAGCGCGGACACATGCATATTGAGATGTTCAGGCAGCGCGTCGGCGTTTTCCGTCTTGAAGGCGGCGATCCGGGATTCGACCTGGCTGACGACATTGGCCAGCCTCGCGACTTCCTGGCGGAAAAATTCGGTGGTGTTCGCCGCGCCCGCCGTGCGCGTGCGCACGTCTTCCGTCAGGAAAAGGGACATGACCTCGTTGGCGACCTTGGCCGCCGCGTCCGGCGAGGGATCGGTGTAGGAAACGGTGAAAGCGATAGTATTGTCGCGGCTGCGATTGCCGCCCACCGTGATGTGCGAGATCCGTATACGGTCGCGCATCATCCGCACCCGGTCGCTGCTGGTGTATTTGTCGCGGGGAAAGACGTTGAACTTGTCGGAGATTTCGAGAAGGCGGTTTCGGGTCATAACCCGTTGGCGGATGGTCTGTATGCGCTCCTGGGCGTAAGCGTTAATTGTGGAGCGCACCAAGTCGGGCGGAATCTGGGCGGATTCGACAAGGATTGTTCCCTGGGCCGTGTATTGGGCGGGCAGAAGCGCCACCACGCCGACGCCGACGGCTAAAAACAGGGCGAAGGGAAGCAGGAAATACCAGAGTCGCCGACGCAGGATGATCAGCGCGTCCTCAAGGGTGAACTCTTCGCGCATGGTCCCTGAAGCTCCCTCTCGCGCTCCCGCCGGCCGCGCGGTATCAGGCCGACGCCTCCGTCCGCGCCGCGCCGCGCCGCCTTAATCAGCCTTCCGGCCGACTTGGGGCGAACGCCTGCAAGTCGCGCGCCGTCTTTCGCGTTCGCGTCCAAGCAAACGCCCCGACGCGTATTACAAACTTAATATTCCGCATGGTTCTTGGAAAGCTGACGTTATAGCAGGGGACAGCGGAGTTCCAACGGAATAAAACGCGCCAGCGACCGGCCGCCGACCATGAGAATTATCGAAATAGACGATCAAGTCTGGTCACGGGGGCTGTCGCGGCGGGCCGCAGCGCAAAAAACCGGCCCCCGATGGGAGCCGGTTCTTCAAAACCGTTGATTATTGCCTGCGACAGGCTGCGTTTAAGCTGCCTTGCGGCGACGCGCGGCGAAGCCGAGGCCGGCGAGGCCGGACAGAAGCAGCGGCAGCGCGGCCGGCACCGGAATGGCGCTCAGGTCGACGTTCACGTTCGCCGCCGTGCCGCCGGCGGTGAGAACGGAGTTGCCGTCGAAGGCGACCCAAACCGCCGCGAGGCCGGCGAGATTGACCGCGAAGGTCGAGAGGATCTTCAAGCCCGCCGCGTCAGTGAGAACGAAGCTGTCGATCAGCACCGTCAGCGCCGCGTCCGCGTAGAACGACATGGTGAGATTTTCCACGCGCGGCAGAGTGCCGTCCTCGGTCACGAGATTGATCGGATCAGCGATCACCCAGGTGACGAGCGGTCCGAGATTGATCACGCCGGCGGCCGAGACCGCGCCGCTTTCATTGTTGTTGATGTCGAATTCAACGCCAACCGTGCCGCCAAGATTCAGCGGATCGTTGGATACGACGACGCTCGCGGCGCTCGCGACAGAAGCGAACGCGAAGGCGGCGAGACCGGCGACGGCGCCGAGAAGTTTGTTCATGAGAACCCCCAAGAAACTGTTACTACCGCAAACCCGGCGGAGCTCTCCCCCGCCAGTTCAGCTTGGAACATCCCGCTTTCGCGAGAGCTTGTCAATGGAATGTTATGGTTAACCCGCCACAAAGAGTCTTTTTTTTGTAAATTCATGCGAAAATAGTCGGCGATGGATCGCTTTACAATCAATAAGCGAAAACGCCGACGCAAACGCACGGGATGGGATTGGGCGGCGAAACCAAGGGGGCGCGCTGAGAGTCTCCCTCTGCCCATGGAAATCCGGGCTTCTGGAGGTCTGGAGTGCGAACCGTCGTTTGGTCCGACCCTTGCTATCGTCATTGCGGGATCAGGGTGAACAAAGTATCACCGGCTTGCTTCAGATCTTTCGGGTCGAGCAGGTTGGGGGAGATCGCGACGCGCCATGACGGCGTCTGTCTCATCTCGGGACGTGCAGGTCGGACGGGATTTTCCCGCAAAAGGAGACGTTCGCGCGCTTCCGCGCGACGATTTCGACCGGCCGGTCTGGTGCGTTTTCGGCATGCCGGTGGATCTGATCGACCTCGGCGCGGCCGCCGCCGCGGTGGAGGCGGCCATGCGCGATCGGCGACGGCTCGCTTTCATCACCCCGAACGTGCACTGGCTCGTGCGGTTTCTGCGCGATCCCGAAGCGCGCCGGCAGACGATCGACGCCGATATGAGCTTCATCGACGGGGCGCCCCTGGCGGCGCTCGCCCGGCTGTTGGGCGCGCGCGTTCCCGGCCGTGTCGCCGGCTCTGATCTGTTTGAGGCGTTGCGGGCGCGTCCCGGCCTGTCCGGTCGGCGTCGCCGGATTTTTTTCTTTGGCGGCGAAGAGGGAGCCGCGGCGAAAGCCGCTGCGGCGCTGGCGCTCGATCGGGGCGGGCTCGAGCCTGCCGGCTGGCTCAATCCCGGGTTCGGCGATGTCGAATCGATGAGCGGCGAGACGACCATCGAGACCGTCAATCAAGCCGAGGCGGACATGGTCGTCGTCTCGGTGAGCGCGGCGAAAGGCCAGGCCTGGATTGCGCGCAATCAGCATCGCCTGAACGCGCCGGTCGTCGCCAATCTCGGCGCCGTCGTGAACTTCACGGCGGGAACCGTGCGGCGCGCGCCGGAAAGCTGGCGCAGGTTCGGATTCGAATGGCTGTGGCGTATCCGCGAGGAGCCGGCCCTGTGGCGGCGTTATGCGACAGACGGAGCGACGCTCCTTGCGTTCGCAGCCCGCCGACTGCCCGGACAGCTTCTTGCGATGCGCGCCGCCCGGCGTTCGGGCGCGCGGGCCGACGCCATGGTGATCCGGGAGCCGGGGGCGACGGTCGTCCGGCTTTCCGGCGATCTTCTGGCCCCCGATCTGGCGGTCGTGAGGCGCGCGTTTCGCGAAGCGGCCGCGTCCGACGCCCCTGCGGTCCGCCTTGATTTCGCCGCCGTCGGACGGTTCGATGGCGCCTTCATGGGGCTTGTGCTGATGCTAGAAAAACATGCGCGCCGCCGCGGCGCGCGGCTGGAGACGGCGTTCTTGTCGCGCGCCGCGCGCGCGGTTTTCAGAAGCAACGCGATGAATTATCCGTGCTCGGCGGGGCGCTCCGCAGGCGGCGGCGCGACGGCTGAGGCCGCCGTCTCGGCCTGAGGCGGCAAGACCATTGCAGACGGCGGTTGCGGCCGGCGAAGCGGTTCAGGTCGGAACAGGCGAGGCGAGAGGTTCGACAAGGGAGATGGCGTTCATGAGGACCGAAGCGAGATTGAAGCGCGGCTTGCGGTTGGCGGCTCTGACGGGCGTCCTCCTGATTTCGGCGACCGCGGCGTGCTCCTCGCCCGAGGAGAGACTCGCCCGTTATACCCAGAGCGGTCAGGAGTTCCTGGCGGAAGGCGACCTCGGCAAGGCGAACGTGCAGTTCCAGAACGCGCTGAAGATCAACGAGGATCATGTGCCGGCGCTGCTGGGGGTCGCGGAGATCGCCGAGCGCAAGCAGGATTTCGATAATCTGTTCGGGATCCTTCAGCGCGTCGTCCGGCTCGATCCGAGCCAGGTCGAGGCGCGAGTGGATCTCGGAAAGCTTTATCTGGTCGGCGGCGACGAGACCGCCGCGATGGAAGCCGCCGACGCCGCGATCGCGCTTGATCCGGAGAACGCCGAGGCGATCGCGCTCAAGGCCGCCGTGCTGCTGCGTCTCGACGATATGGCGGGCGCGACGGAGCTTGCGCGCAAGGCGCTGGCCATCGATCCGGCCACGCCCGAAGCCGTCGCCGTAATCGCGGCCGAGCGCGCGAAGTCGGGCGACGAAGAAGCCGCTCTCGCCGAGGTGGAAAAAGGGCTGGCGGCCGACGCGAACATTCCGGTTCTGCATCTGCTGCGCCTTCAGCTTCTGGCGAAGATGGAACGTACGGAGGATCTTCTCCAGGCGCATCGGGAAGTGATTGCCCTTTATCCTGATAATGTCGCCTATCGTCAGCTTTTCGTAAAAACGTTGCTTGACGAAAAGAAATATGCGCTCGCCAAGGCGCAGCTCGAAGAAATCGCGCGGCTGCGCCCCCGCAATGCGGATGCGGTGCTTGACGTCGTGCGGATCGAAAACCGCCTGAACGGCGCAGAGGCCGCGAAGGAAATCTTCCGACGTTATATCGAATCTCGTCCCGACGATCTGGAGCTGCAGTTCCGGTTCGGGGGCTTTCTGCGACAGCAGGGCGATCTCGCCGGCGCGGAGGCGGTGTTCAAAGCGCTCGCCGCCCGCAAGGGCGACGCCGCCGTGACCTTGCGCGCGCGCAACGAAATCGCCGCGTTGCGGCTTCTTCAGGGCGAGAAGGAAGAGGCGCGCGCGATCATCGATGAAATTCTGGCTACGGACGACAGGAATACGGAAGCGCTTCTCAAGCGAGCTAGCCTCAAGATCGACGCCGGCGAGCACGACGATGCGATTCTTGATCTGCGTACGGCGCTCGAGGATCAGCCCGATTCTGCTCAGGCTAAGGCGCTGATGGCCGCCGCATTCGAGCGCAAGGGCGACATCGAGTACGCCAAGAGCCAGCTCGCCCAGGCCGTCGCCGACAGCGGAAATGATCCGACCATCACGAACGCCTACGCCAAGCTGCTGATGCGCGCCAATAATGTCGTGCTGGCGGAGCGAACGCTGGTCGAATCGCTCGAAAAGCACCCTTCTGATCTGGAGAACCTCAAGCTTCTCGCTGCGGTTCGGCTCATGCGGCAGGACTGGCGCGGAGCTGAGGAAACGGCGAAGCGCATTGAAGAGGCGAGCGCCGAGGATCCGGTAGTTAACCGCATTCGCGCCGCGGCCTATGCGGGACTCAAAGACTACGCCGGCGTCATCGACGCCCTTGGCGAGGAAAACGTCCGCAAGTCGCTGTCAGGCCGCCCGCTGGCGACGCTAGTGGGGGCTTATGTCCAAAGCGGCCGCAGCGAAGAGGCGATCGGGATGCTGCGTTCGATGATCGAGTCGAATGCGGACAATTACGAGGCGAGAATATTGCTCGCTCGAACGCTCGCAACGCTCGATCGGCGCGATGAAGCGGAAGCGACGTTGAAAGAGGCGCTTGCGCGGGCGCCGGAACGGGCCGAGGCGATCGAGCTTCTTTATCGCCTTATGGTCGCCGGCGGCCGGCTCGACGAAGCCGGAGCGATGCTCGACGCCGCGATCGCCGCCGCTCCGGACAATATCGGCGCGCGCATTTACAAGGCCGACTATCTTCTCGCGGGCGGCCGTAAAGAGGAGGCGCTCGCGATGTATGCCGATATCCTTGAGCGTCGGCCAGGCGATCTTCTCGCGTCTAATAATTATGCGAGCCTGCTCGGCGAACTCCGCGACGATCCGGAAAGCCGCGCCAAGGCGCTGAAGGCGGCCGAAGTGCTGAAGGGCAGCGAGAATCCCTATTTTCTCGATACGCTCGGCTGGGCGCAGCACCGGGCGGGCGACCACGAAAGCGCCATCGAGAATCTGGAGAAAGCGCTCGCAGGCTCGACCGGCTTCGGCGAGGCGCATTATCATTTGGGCGCGGCGTACCTTGCGATCGGCGAGACCGAAAAAGCGCGCGCCGAACTGCAAAAAGCGGTGGAGGCCGGCGGTCAAGGAGCATGGATCGAAGAGGCCAGGCGGCTTCTGGCGCAGAACTGAGAGCGTCTTGACCATGCGCGGCGCGCGTCGTTTCGCGGCGCGCGAGGCCGGGCGCGCCGCGGAGATTTTTTGATGTACGAAGAGTTCTTCGGCCTAAGCGAAAAGCCGTTTTCCATTCTTCCGGACCCGGCGTTTCTCTATTGGGGGCGCGGGCACCGGCTCGCCTACGCCATGCTCGAATACGGCGTCCTCAACCAGGCGGGAATTTCGATCGTCACCGGCGAGGTGGGCTGCGGCAAGACCACGCTTATTCACCGCCTGCTCGACCAGCTTTCCGACACCCATACGGTGGCGCTTATCTCCAACATCCAGGAGGGGCGCGGCGATCTGTTGAGCTGGGTGCTGATGGGCTTCGGCCAGCCCTTCGCCGGCAAGAGCCATGTCGAGCTGTTCGCGCAAATCCAGAGCTTCTTCATCGGCGAATACGCCAAGGGCCGGCGCGTCGTGCTCATCATCGACGAGGCGCAAAACCTTTCTGTCGACATGCTGGAAGAGCTGCGCATGCTCTCCAACATCAACGCCGGCAAGGACCAGCTTCTCCAGCTCATCCTGGTGGGACAGCCGCAGCTCAAGGAGCTGCTCAACCGGCCAGACATGCTCCAGCTCGCCCAGCGCGTCGGCGCTGATTTCCACCTTCAGGCGCTGGGGGCGGAAGAGGTTGCGGCGTATATCGACACGCGCCTTTCCATCGCCGGCGCGAAACGGCGCATCTTCACTGATCGCGCCGTCGAGCTGATCGCGGAGCAGTCCGCCGGCGTGCCGCGCGTCATCAACATCATCGCCGATACGGCGCTCGTTTACGCCTTTTCCGCGCAGGATCTCGTGGTCGACGTCGAGATCGTCCGCAACGTTATCCGCGACAAGAACGAATACGGCGTATTCGGCTACGCTGCGCGCATCAATGCGCCGGCCGGCGCCGAAGACAGCCGTACGAGAAGTCGGGCCGACGGACCGACCGCTTTCATCAAGGGAGAGCCGAATAACGCAGGCGGACGCGAACAGCAGGCTGAAGCGCGCCCTGCAGGCTATTCCTCGTCGGTCCTTTCGTCCATGCGTCGGCTTGATCCGCCCCACGACGCGCCGCGCATGCCGGCGCGTCGGCAAGCCTTGGCCGCTCCCCAGCCAGCGCTCCAGTCCGCGCCGGAAGGCGCCGCGCTTCGCGCCGTCGAGAACAGGTTGTCGTTCCGTTCGGCTGTCGAGGCGGAGCCCGCCCCGCGCCAGATCGCCATGGCCGGCGGCGGAAGCGACGCGCTCGCGGCCGCGCCGCGGCCCGAGGCGTCGTCTTTTCCCGAAACGCCGCTGAACGCTGCGCCTTCGCAGACGGAGACGTTGCGTGAGCGCGTCGGCGTCGTAGTGGTCGGCGCCGGCGCGCGCGCAGACGCGACCATACGCTCGCCCGGCCAGGACTTCGCGATCATTTATGTCGCGGCTGACGCCGAAACGGCCGACGCGGCCGCCGCGCGCGCGGCCGGCGCGGAGGTCGTCGTCGCCGACAGTCCCTCAAGCCTGGGGCGCGCCCGCAACGCCGGCTATCGCTCCCTCAAGCGGCGCCGGCCCGGGCTGCGCTACGTCCAGTTCCTCGAAGCCGGCGCCATCCTCGCGCCAGGTTGGCTCGAGGCGGCCGCGCGCTTTATGGAGCGGCGGCCGGAGGTGGCGGCGCTGGAAGGCCGCGCGGGGGGCGGGGAAGAAGAGATACGGACGACGGGCGAGAATCTTTTCGTGCGCGCTGAGGCTTTCGAGGCTGCGGGCGGTTATCGCGGCGATCTTGCCGTGAACGAAACGCGCGATCTGTGCATCCGCTTGCGTCGTCGCGGCGGCCGGGTCTGGCGGCTCGATACGGAGATGATCCGGGGGGACGGCAGGGCGCGCCCGGTCTCTTTCGCGCAGTGGTGGCGAAACGCGCAGCGCGCCGGCTACGAATACGCCCACGGCGTGCGACTGCATGGCGGCAGGCCCGAACGGCTTTTCGTGCGCGAGCATTTGCAAACGCTGGTCTGGGGAGCGGGAATCCCTGTTCTCGTCATTCTCGCCGCGCTTGCGGCTGCGGCGCTGGCCCGGATAACGGACGCGGCGGCAAGTCCGCTCTTGGCTGCGGCCGCGCCGCTTGCGGCCGGCGCGGCGACGTATCTTGCGCGCGTCATCGTCATCGCAGTCCGGCGCGGACCCGGCCGGTTGGCCGCCTGGCGCGCGGCGCTGGCCGCGACCTTCGCGTCGTTTCCTGAATTCGCCGGGGCCTGGCGGTTCTATTTCCCCGCGCCGTCGAAGCGCGCGAAAGCCTGACGCTCATGATCCGTGGGGAGAGGATGCGCGTCGCCTATCTGGTCAACCAGTATCCAGCGGTTAGCCACAGTTTCATCAGGCGCGAGATCCAGGCGCTGGAGCGTCAGGGGGTCGAGATCGCACGCTTCGCCGTGCGCCCTTCGCGCGATGGAATCGTCGCGAAAGAGGACGAGGATGAGGCTGCGCGCACGCGTTATATTATCGGGGCGGGCGCCGGCGCGATCATTGCCAGCGTCGCGCGCGCCGCCGCCCGCGCGCCCGCCCGTTCCCTTGCGGCGCTTGCGGGCGCGCTCCGTCTCGGCTGGCGCTCAGAAACCGGGCTGCTGCGCCATGTCGTCTATTACATCGAGGCGCTGGCGCTCGCCGACTGGTTGAGGCGCGAGAGGCTGGGCCATGTCCACGCCCATTTCGGCACCAATTCCGCGACCGTCGCCATGCTCGCTGCGCGCATCGCGGATGTCGGCTTCAGCATGACCGTGCACGGGCCGGAAGAGTTCGACAAGCCCGGTCTCATCGGCCTCGCGGCGAAGATCGAAGCGGCGGCGTTCGTGGTCGCGGTCTCCCATTACGGGGCGAGCCAGCTTCGCCGCCTCGTTCCCCCTGCGTTGTGGGAGCGCATTCGCATCGTGCGCTGCGGCGTGGAGAAAGACTTTTTTGAAACCCCGGCGCGCGAAGCGGCGCGTGCGTCGAACGACGTTCCGGTTTTCGTCAGCGTCGGACGCCTGTGCGAGCAAAAAGGCCAGCTCACGCTCGTAGAGGCGGCGGCCCTGCTCAAGCGCGAAGGGCGGGCGTTTCGCATACGTCTTGTTGGAGACGGGCCGATGCGCGCGGACATCGAGGCCGCCGCAGAAGCGCAGGGCGTCGCCGATCGCATCGAGTTCGCCGGCTGGAAGACCCCGGCCGAAGTGCGCGCGGAAATCGAGAGCGCGCGCGTTTTCGTGCTGCCGAGCTATGCGGAAGGCCTGCCCGTGTCGATCATGGAAGCGTTCAGCCTCGCGCGGCCGGCGATCGCAACCTATGTCGCGGGGATTCCTGAACTCGTGCGCGCGGGCGAAAACGGCTGGCTTGCGCCGGCAGGCGACGCCGAAGCGCTCGCCTCGGCCATGCGCGCGGCGCTGGACATGAGCGAGACGGCGCTCGTCGCGATGGGACAGGCCGGCAAGGAGCGCGCGCGCGCGTTTCATGACATCGACGTCGAGGCGGGCAAGCTCAAGGCGCATTTCGCGGCCGCGCTGGGCCAGAGGGGGGAGAAAGCGCCATGAGCGCGCTCGCCTTCCTTCTCGAAACCGCGCTGTTCGTTCTGGCGCTCGCGGCGCTCGCGCTCGCAGCCTTTTACGCGCTTGAAGTGCTCGCCGCCTTTCTTCCGCCCCGCGTCGCGCCGACGGGCCCCCGCCCGCCGCTCGCCGTCGTCGTCCCCGCCCATGACGAAGCGGCCGGCCTGGCGGGCGTCCTTGAAAACATACGCGCGCAGCTTTGGCGGGAGGACCGGCTCGTCGTCGTCGCCGACAACTGCTCGGACGACACCGCATCCGTCGCCTCGGGAGCGGGCGCGGAAGTCCTCATACGGAATGAGCCTGCCCGTCGCGGCAAAGGCTACGCGCTGCAATTCGCGCTCGACGCGCTGAAGCCCGCGCCGCCGTCGATCGTCGTGTTCATCGACGCGGACTGCCGATTGCGGCCCGGCGCGCTCGATCGCGTCGCCGCCGCCGCAGCCGCAAGCGGCCGGCCGGCGCAGGCGCTCTATCTCATGCGCGCGCCGGACGACGCGCCGGCGCCGCGCCGCGCCGCGGAATTCGCCTGGCTCGTCATGAACCGCGTGCGGATGGCGGGGCTGGCGCGTCTGTTCGACGTGACCCGCCTGACCGGGACCGGCATGGCGCTGCCCTGGGCGCTGGCGGCGGAGCTCGATCTCGCCAGTTGCGAGATCGTCGAGGATCTCGCCTTGTCTGCGGCGCTGATCGAAAGGGGCGCGCCGCCGCTTCTCGTTCTCGACGCCGTTGTCGAGAGCGACTTTCCCAAGGCTGACGACAGCGCCGTCTTGCAGCGCGCGCGCTGGGAGCATGGCTCGCTGCGCCTTGCTTGGCGCCGCGCGCCCGGTCTGCTGGCGAAGGCGGCCCGCCGGCGCGACGCGCGCCTTGCAGCGGCCGCGCTCGATCTGCTCATTCCGCCGCTGGCGCTGTTCGCGGCGGCGGTCGGCGGGCTTTGCCTTGTCGGTCTCGCGCCGCTGGCCTGGAGCGGGGCGTCGGCTCCCTTCTACATGAGCTGCGGGGCGATGAGTTCGCTTATCGTCGCAAGCGCGGCGGCCTGGGTCGGGTTCGGGCGCGACGCGCTGCCGCCGGCCTATCTGCCGGCCCTGGCGGGCCATGCGCTCGACAAGTTCCGGGTCTATAGCGCGCGCGCGCGCCTCGTCGCAGACGTGGACGCGGGCCGGGAGGGACGGCGAGCGATGAGCGGTTCCGCGCGCGGCTCTCGGGTCGGTCATGTGGCCATTGGCCGCAATGAGGGCGCGCGACTCGTCGCCTGTCTTGACTCGCTCGCGCGCGCCGGCGGGCCGGTCGTGTATGTCGATTCCGGCTCGACCGACGACAGCATCGCGGCGGCCGAAGCCGCCGGCGCCAGCGTGGTCCGACTCGACCCGACGATTCCGTTCACCGCCGCGCGCGCGCGCAACGCCGGTTTTGCGCGGCTTATGGAGGTCGCGCCGGATGCAGACTATGTTCAGTTTGTCGACGGCGACTGCGCGCTCGTCGACGGCTGGGTCGATTCGGCCGCGGCGTTCCTCGACGCCCGCCCCGACGTCGCCGTGGTTTGCGGACGCCGACGCGAGCGCAATCCGCAAGCGAGCGTGTACAATCGTTTGTGCGACGCCGAATGGGACACGCCTGCGGGCGAAGCGCTCGCTTGCGGCGGCGACGCGCTGATGCGCAGCAGGGTTTTCGAAGACGCAGGCGGCTTCCGGGACGATCTCATCGCGGGAGAAGAGCCCGAACTGTGTCTGCGTTTGCGCCAGGCAGGCTGGCGAATCTGGCGCCTTGAGGCGGAGATGACGCTGCATGACGCCGCGATGACCCGATTTTCGCAATGGTGGCGACGTTCCGTGCGGGCCGGACACGCCTACGCCGAGATTTCGGATCTGCATCGCGGCGCGCCGCTGCGCATTTGGGCGCGTGAGGCGCGCCGGGCGCTTGTCTGGGCGGGAGTCGCGCCGGCGGCGTTCATATCGGCGGCTGCGCACCCTGCTTTTCTTTCGGCTCTGACAATCTATCCGGCGCAAATCATGCGGCTGACTCTGAAATGGCGAAACCGTTACGGAGCGGACGCACTTGTATTCTCCTGTTTATCCGTGCTCGGTAAATTTGCTGAAACCGTCGGCATTCTTCGTTATTGGGCCAATCGCATGCGCGGCGCGCGCAGTCGTCTGGTCGAATATAAGGCGCTGGAGAAATGACGACGAAGAAAGTCGCCAGCTCGCCGCGCATCGCCGTTGTGACGGTAAACTACGGCACGGCTGACCTTGTCGTCGCAAATCTGCGGGACCTTCTGGCCGAACTGGAAGCATTTCCAGGGTCGAAGGTTTATATTGTCGATAACGCATCGCCTGGCGGCGATACAGAAAAGCTGGCCGGCTTCATAGAGGGGGAAGGGTTGAGCGCCCGTGTGCGCCTTATCAAGAGTCCAGTGAACATCGGCTTCGCAGGCGGCAACAATCTCGCATTCGCTGAAATCCGGCGCGCAGAGCTGCGTCCCGATTTCGTATTGCTTCTCAATCCCGACGCGGCGCCGCAATCCGGCGCCGTCGGCGCGCTGGCGGATTTCTTGAACGCGAAACCGCGCGCGGGGGTGGCGGGCGCGCGCCTTGAAAACCCGGACGGCTCGCCGCGTCATGCCGCGTTTCATTTTCCCAGCGCCGGCCGTGAATTTGCCGGCGCGGCCGGAATCGGCTTCCTTCAGCGGGCGTGGCCGACCGTGCAAGCCGGCGCGGCCGCGCCGTGTCGGGTCGACTGGGTCTCCGGCGCGGCGATGATGCTGCGTGCGGCGCTGCTCGACGAGGTCGGCGACATGGACGCGGGCTATTTCCTTTATTTCGAGGAGACCGACTATCAGCGCGCGGCGGCCGCGCGCGGATGGGAGATCTGGCACGTGCCCGCCGCGCGGGTGGTCCATGCGGCGGGCGCGTCGACGGGCATGGCGGGGGGGCGGCCGCGCGCCGGCCGCATGCCGGCCTACTGGTTCGCTTCCTGGCTGCGCTATTATGCGAAGAATCACGGGCCGGCTTACGCTCGTCTGGCTGCAGCAGCGCGGCTGACAGGGATGATGGTCTGCACTGCTCACCGCCGTCTGCGGGGTCGCCAGAGCGGGCTCGCCGACGGCTTCATTAAGGACTTCGTGCGATCATGCCTCATGACGCCGATGCCGGAAGATCTGGCGCGGAAAACCAAGCGATGAAGGAGCGCTCCGCCAGACCGCTCGCGCCGCCGTTGCCTGACGGGGCGCGTAATGAAAACCCGAAGGATATCGGATTCTGGGCGCTGGTGGCGGAGGATTTCCGCACTCACGACGGCGACTGGCTCAGTCAGGGATTCTGGGCGCTGTTCTGGCACCGTTTCGGCAACTGGCGCATGAGCGTGCGCTCGAAGCTGCTGCGCGCGCCGCTGACTGCCGTCTATCGCATTATGTTCAAGGCGACTGAGATCTTCTGCGGGGTGAAACTATCTTACAACGTGCCGGTCGGCCGGCGCGTTAAGATCGAGCATTTCGGCGGCATCATCGTCGGCGCCCGGCGGATCGGCGACGACGTAGTGATTCGCCAGAACACGACCATGGGCGTCGCCGACCGGCGCGATCCAAACGCGAAACCGACCATAGGCGACCGTGTCGACATAGGCGCCGGCGCCGTAATCATCGGCGACATCACGATCGGAGCGGATGCAACGATCGGGGCCAACGCGGTGGTGCTTGAAGACGTGCCCCCCGGCGCTCTCGCCGCGGGAGTGCCGGCGCGGATCATCCCGCGCGCGGCCCGCCCGACCCCGCCGGCCGGCGGGGAACCCGTCGGAGTTCAGGGAGCGGGAATTGCAACGCGCCCGTCCGAATAACTATGAATCGCGCCGGGCGCGCCCGTCAGGAGACGTCCATGTCCTATCTTGAGATCGTCGATCCCCGCTACGGGCTGTTCGACGTGGCGGCCATGAAGGAGAAGGGGCGCGAGCTGCATGCGGCTTACGTTTCGGCCCAACCCTTTCCGCATGTCGTCATCGATGATTTTCTGCCCGCCTCGATGCTCGATCTGTGTCTCGAGCATTTTCCCGCAGCGCCCGATCCGGACAGCCGGACCTTCGATCGCGCGCAGGAGCGCTATAAAACCAGCTTCAATCCGGATTATCTGCCGCCGCCCGTGCGCGCTTTTTTCTATTCGCTCAATTCGCGCCCGTTCCTGCAGTTTCTCGAAAACCTGACAGGGATCGGGGGGCTCATTCCCGATCCGTATTTTCTCGGCGGGGGCTTCCACCAGACGAAGAATGGCGGGCATCTGAGCGTGCACGCCGATTTCAATCTGCACGGTCCGCTGAGGCTCGAGCGGCGGCTCAACGTGCTCATCTATCTCAACAGGGACTGGCGCGACTCGTATGGCGGCGCGCTGGAGCTGTGGAACCGCGACATGAGCGCCTGCGTGAGGCGCGTGACGCCGGAATTCGGCCGCTGCGTCATCTTCTCGACGACCGATACGAGCTTCCATGGACATCCCGATCCGGTCGCCCATCCCGAAAATACGCCGCGGCGCTCGATCGCGCTCTACTACTACACGGCCACCTGGGACGAAGCGAAACGCGGACGCACCACGCAGTTCCGTCGCCGGCCTGGAGCGCCGGACGAAGTCGACTGGAAGGTCAAGCGCGACGAGATCCTGAATGACCTCCTGCCCCCGATCCTCATGCGGAATGTCCGCCGCGTCAGACGTCGCCTGCGCCGGCCGCGAGGTTAATGAAATTTCATCGAAAGGAACTCCCGACGCGCTCCTTCGCCGCTGGCGGGCGCGCATGCGCCTTGCCGATTTGTAATCCGCGCAAGGATCACTAAAACAGCCTTGTATTTCCTGAATGTTTCGCCAAAAGAGCGTCTCTCATAAAGCCCATGCCGGCGCGGCGTGACGACGCGCCCCCATCGACATTCCGCCGCATACGGCGATGACGTCGACGCCCTCTTAAAGGTTGGAAAGGCGCGCTTGATGCCGTGGCGCAATTAGGCGGCGCTCAGTAGCCTGCGCTTAAGGAATTTCAGCCGATCATGTGCGCGCCTGAGCTGCGCGAGGTTGCGATTTTACGCAGTCTACGGACGGGTACGCTTTGTTAAGGGGTTGTTTGCCATGAAGCGTTTGGCGGCGGACACAAAGTTCTCGGAACTTGATCTCAGCGAACTTTTGCGAGCGGCTAGGGCCGGGGCGGCCATGCCGGCCGCGCCTTCGGGCAGACGCGCCCGCCGCCGCGCGATGAAATCGCGTATCGGCGAGGCCGGCCTCGTCGCCGCCTTGTTGGCGATTCAGGGATGCAAGACGCTGGGCGACCGCGATCCGGATATGGTCGGCCCCGGCGGCGGAGAGCCGCCGCCGCCTCCGCCGCCGCCTCCGCCTTCCAGCGGAGAGGGTTATCCCGTCGCCGAGGGGTCGACGACTGAAATACCGGTCGCCGAGCTCCTCGCCGCGGCGCCCGGCGCGGCGGAAATCGTCGAGATCCTCTCAGTCGAAAATGGAACGACCATGTTGCACGGCTCGGTCGTGCACTTCACGCCTGCCCCCGGCTATTCGGGACCGGCGAACATCGCCTTCAGCTATCGTGATCAGGACGGCGTTCTGCGTGAAGCCCGCTTCGAGATTCTCGTCGACAACGAAGCGGCGGGCGTCGCTGAACCCGGCGGCGAAGGGCATGATGGCGACGGCCACGACGGCCACGATGATCACGACGAAGGCGGTCAGGGCGACGACGGGCATGATCACCACGGTTCCGGCGACGACGGGCACGGCCATCCCCACCCGGACGATCCGGCCAAACAGGCTGAACACATCGCACTGCTCAATCTCGTGCCGGCTGAGGAGGCGACGCATACGGCGATCAAGAGCGGCTCCTGGTTCGATCCGGCTACCTGGGCGAACGGCGAGATTCCCGGCGACGGCGCGAAGGTCGTCATCCCGGCGGGCGTGACCGTCTCCTACGACGGGGAGAGCCCGGCCTCGATCTTCACTATTCGCGTCGACGGCGAGCTTGATTTTGCGACCGATCGCGACACTTTTCTCGAGGTCGACACGTTGGTGGTTGCGCCGAGCGGAACGCTGAGGATCGGCACGACGGAAAATCCCGTCGCGCCAGACGTTCAGGCGGTCATCTCGATTGCGGACAACGGGCCCATCGACGTCGCTTGGGATCCCATGCTGCTCTCGCGCGGGCTGATCAGCCACGGCGCCGTCGAGATCCACGGCGCGCAGAAAGACGCCTTTGTGCGCCTTGCGGTCGATCCGATGAAGGGCGACACCGCGCTGGTGCTCGAATCTCCGCCCGAAGGCTGGCGCGTCGGCGACAAGCTCGTGCTCACAGGCACGCATCTGACCCCCCATGGCGAAGCCGAATATGGCGAGCCCTACCCCGGCGACACCGAAGATGAAGAACTCGTCATCGTCGCCATCGACGGCAATACGGTGCATGTGGATCGCCCGCTCCAGTACAATCACGAAGGCGCGCGGGACGATCTCAAGGCCTATGTCGCGAATTACACGCGCAATATCCGCGTCGAGACGGAAAACGCTGACGGCTTGCCTGCGCATCAGCGCGGCCACGTCATGTTCATGCACTCCGACGACATAGACGTGCGTTACGCCGAGTTTTACGAGCTCGGCCGCACCGACAAGGCGCACCGGGCCACCGAAGCCGGCGAGCTCGATGCGATCGCGCCGGATTCGAATGTGAAGGGACGCTACCCGCTGCATATCCATCGCGCCGGAACCGGGGATCTCGAAGACCCGGCCATGATCGTCGGCAATGCGGTCTGGGGCTCGCCCGGCTGGGGCTTCGTGCATCACGATTCGAACGCCATCCTCGCCGACAACGCCGCTTATGACGTCTTCGGCGCGGCCTTCGTCGCCGAGCTCGGCACCGAAACGGGGCGCTGGGTCCATAACATCGCCATCAAGTCGATCGGCCTTAACAGAGGCGACAAGGACGGCGAAGACGTTCTAGCCTTCGATCTTGGCCGCACCGGCGACGGCTTCTGGCTGCAGGGGCGGCTCGTGGAGGTGGTAGACAACGTTGCGGCCGGCATGCCGGGCGGCAAGGGATTCATCTTCCATCACCGCGCGCCGCCTGATTTCATTCACACGCTTGATCCTTCCGCCGCGCCGCAGGACGACAAGCTGCGTTATCTCGACGTAACCGACGTCAACAAGGCCAACATCACGCAATTCTCCGGAAATGAAGTCATCGCAGCGCGCGGAGGGCTTAAGGTCGTGAAGCTGCACCCGCAGCAGCACCACGACGCGCGGTCGGTAATCGAGGATTTCACGGCGTGGGAGGTGGCCAACGGCCTGAGCATCGAGTACACCTCGCGCTATACTTTCATCGATCTCGATTTCGTCGCGACGGCGGCGGAGAATTTCTCCGTCAAACCATGGACGATCGGCGTCGCGTATGGTCGAAACCTGTTCGACATGGTGGTCGACGGCGCCAATATCGAAGGATTCGTCACCGGCGTGCAAATACTGAACGACGCCACGAACGACGCTATACCGATCGAGGATTTCGGCTATTTCTTCATTGACGTGAACGTGACGAATTGGAAACACGCAGATTTCAATGCGCATTTCGGTGAAGTTTCCGCCCATCATTTTCTGAATCGCGGCGATATCATCGAGCGTTCTGCAAGTTATGATTCGATCTTCCTTGACTCCATTCACCAGGGGCCGAGCCACAACGACAAGCCGCTCGAGCTGGTCGGCGTCAAGACGGATTCGCTGGGCGAGATAGCGACCTCTTTCATATGGGATCCGACGAAGATCGGCTATCTGCAGCTTCGCGGCGCGATCGAACAGAACGGCTACTGGCTGACTGAAGACGGCCGGCGCGTGACCCTGGTCGAGGAGTTCGTCGCGGACCGCCTCACGGGCGAGCTCCAGAAGGTCGGCATCTTCTTCGAGCTTCCCTACTCCCTCGACCCGTATGATCCCTTCTACGGCAAGCGGTTCCGCACGGATATCGAGTATAACGGCGTGCTCGACCTCGACAGCGCCGCGCCGGTAGGGGTCGCCGACCAGGCGAGCGTCAAGGCCGGCTCATTCGTAGTCATCGACGTCCTGGCCAACGACTTCGATCCTGACGGCGATGAGATTTCGCTAGACGGCTTCGAGGCGGGACGCGGCCATATCGTCGCCACGGAGGACGGCAAGATCCTCTATTACGCCGATCCGCATTTCGAAGGCGAGGACACATTTTACTACTGGGCCGAGGACGAGCACGGAAATTTCACCAAAACGCCCGTGACGGTGACGGTGGAAATCTGAATCGTTTCAGGCGGCGAGCGCCATGCGCCACTCCGCCTCGACATCCGGATCCGGATCATTTCCGCGCCCGGCGCGGATGTCGGCCAGCGCCGTCGGACCGATCAGTCGACAGAGCGCCCAAACCGCCGCGCCGCGCACCAGCGGCGAGGCGTCGTCAAGGCGCGCGCGCGCGGTCTCGGCCAGCGTCGGATCGCCGGAATTTCCGATCGCGATCATCACATTCCTTACGAATCGGTCGCGGCCGGTGCGCTTGACCGGCGAGCCGCGGAAGAGCGCGCGAAAGGCCGCGTCGTCGAGCGCGGCGAGCGCGGCGAGCGGCGGGGTTGAAAGCTCTTTACGCGCGGCGAGCGCGGCCTCGCGCGCAGACTGCGCGAATTTGTTCCACGGGCAGACCGCCAGACAATCGTCGCAGCCATAGATGCGGTTGCCGATCGCCTCGCGAAATTCCGCGGGGATCGGACCTTTGTGTTCGATGGTGAGATAGGAGATGCAACGGCGAGCGTCGAGCTGATACGGCGCGGGAAACGCTTTGGTGGGGCAGATGTCGAGGCAACGCGTGCAGCGTCCGCAATGATCCGTCTCCGGCGTTTCAGGGTAAAGATCGAGCGTCGTGAACACCGCGCCGAGAAACAGCCACGAGCCGAACTCGCGCGAGACGAGATTCGTGTGCTTGCCCTGCCAGCCGACGCCGGCCTCGGTGGCGAGCGGCTTTTCCATCACCGGCGCGGTGTCAACGAAGACCTTCACGCCCCCGCCAAACCGCTCGACCATCCAGCGCGCCAGTCGTTTCAGCCGCGGTTTCATCACGTCGTGATAGTCGCGCCCGCGCGCGTAGACCGAGATCGCGCCCTCGCGCCGGCGAGCGACGTCGTCGAGCGGATCATGGTCCGGTCCGTAATTGAGACCGACCATGACGACGGATTTCGCGTCAGGCCATAAAGCCTGCGGCGCGCCGCGCTCGACGAGGCGGGTCGCCATCCAGGCCATGTCTCCATGCCGGCCCGCCTCGACAAAGGCGCGCAGGCGCGCCTCCCGCTCGGGCGGCGCGGCGGCTGGCGCGACGCCGACGGCGTCGAAGCCAAGACTTTTCGCATGCGCCCTGATTTCCGCCGCCAAGGCAGGCGGCGGAAGCGGCGCGCGTGTTGGTTCAGAAATCGAGGTCTGCATAATGAGACGGCGCGGGCAAACCTTCGACGCGTTCTGCGAGAAGCGGGCGGAAGGCGGGTCGGCATTTTATACTTTGATACCAGTCCTTGACGAGCGGGAACTCCGCCCACGGAACGGCGCCGATGTAATCGTTTACGGACAGATGCGCGGCGGCGGCGAGGTCGGCGAGGGTCATCTTTTCGCCGACGAGCCAGGCGCGGTTCTCCAGAAGCCAGCTCACATAATCAAGATGCCAGCGCATCGCTTCGCAGCCGGCGAGCCAGGCGGCGCGGTCGTATTGCAGCCGTCCGGCGAGGCGCGCGTCGATGCGTTGTCGCGACAGCACGGCGTTGACCTCGCGCTCGAATTTCATCTCGAACCACCAGACAAGCCGGCGAACCTCCGCCCGTCCGGCCGACGTCGCCGGCAGTAGCGGCGAGACCGGGTAAGCCTCCTCAAGATACTCCGCGATAGCGAGCGCCGGCGATACGGCGATCTCGCCGCCGGTCGGCGGCGCGTCAAGGAGCACGGGAATGGAACGCGCCGGATTGGCGGCGGCGAGCGACGGATCATCCTTCCAGGGCGGGGATTCGACGAGCCGCGCCGCGAGGCCTTTCTCGGCGAGGACGAGGCGAACCATCCGCGAAGGCGGGTCGAACGGCATGTGCAGCAGTGTCCGCATGATCGGCGCACCATAGGGCGCGAAAGAGGAAAGTGAAAACTGGTTCGCAACGGCCACAGGCGGGACGCGTTCGGCCCGTCCGCGGTCGCGGCAAACCCTTTGCTATGGAAGGCGGATGGGCGAGGTCACGGCAGGAACGGCGGATGAGCCGCGCGGGCGAAGAATCCCAAAATGAGGCGTTCTGGCGCGCGCCGGCGCCCCTGGCGCGCCGCCTCGCCGCAATACCGTACTCCTGGTTGGGTCCGCGCGCGACGATGACGCTCGCGCTTGTCGCGGCTGCGCCCTTCGTCGCCGCGCCAGCTCTCGCGCCGGCGCTATTGAGCTCTGCGCCCCTTTCCGAAACCCTCGCGCCGGTGGCCGCCGCGCGCGCCTTGGCCGCCGGCGAGGCGGAATCGGCGCACGCGCCGTTATATATGCTGTTTCTGCTCGCGGGGGACATGTTCGCCGACGCGCCGGGCCGCGTCCGGCTTTTCGCGGGGGCGTTCGCCGCGGCGCTGACTGCGCTCGTCATCGCTTGGATCGCAGCGGCGCGCTTTCCGGCCGTCGCCGCCGCAGGGCTGACCGCGATCCTCGCCGGCTATGTCGCCGCGCCCGAGGCCGGAGCCGGAGAACTCGGCCTGGCGTTTTTCCTCGTGGCGGCGATCGCGTTTCTTGCCGCGCCCGCCTGTGAGGACGCCCCGAGAGCACGGATCGAAGGCGTCCTGGGCGGACTCTGTCTAGCAGCGAGCTGGATGAGCGCGCCCGCGCCGGCGCTCGCGGGGCTGGCTGCGCTCTCAGCGTCGCCTTTTCTGACAGGTCGGGCCGGCGCTCAGCGCTATGTCGCGGGCGTCGCCACGTTCGCGCTCATTTTGGGAAGCGCCGAACTCATCGCGCCTGGGATCGCCGCAGAGCGCGCAGGAGCGCTCCCGGCGGCGGTTTCGACGAACATCTCGTCTCGCTCGGACTCGGCGACGGCGTCATCCGGCGCCGCCGTCATCGCCGCGTTGGTCGTTTTCGCCGCCGCGGTTTTCGGCGGGCGCGCCCATGCAAGAGGATGGGCCGCCGCCGCGGCTTTCATCTTGCTGGCGGCTGTCGCGGCGCGCGCCGCCGGCGCGGACGCCGCGCCGGCTTTTCTTTTCGGCGCCGCGATCGCCGCCTTTTCGACGGCTTCCCCTTTTTACGACGGGATCTTCCGGGTCCATGATCGCGCCAGCGTCGCCACGGGCGCGCTGGCTGCATGTCTCGTACTCGCCGGGACGGCCGCATTCGTTCAAATCGCGGCGCAGCGGCTCATCGCGCAGCACGAAGCTGCGGTTTTGGCGCCAGCTGAAACGCGCGTCGCGCTCGGGCTCGTTCATTCAGGCGCGCCGCGCGCCGAGCGCTGGATCAGGGAAGGACGGTTCACGGCGAGCGAGGCCCAACAGGCGCTGCCGCTGGCGCCGGCCGATCAGGCCGCGATGCTGCTTGCGGCGGCTGAGGAAGCGCGCGTCTATGCCCGATATGGGCTCGATGTGGCGATTCTCGCAGGCGTGGACGCCGCTTGTCTGCTTGGCTTGCGACGGACTTGTGCGTCGGACGGCGCGGCCGCGACGCACGAGGCCGCGGTCGCCCTGGTTCCGAGGCTTGATCTCGACCCCGCCACGGCGGCGGCGAAAGTCCGCTCGCAGGCGGTTCTTTATACGGATTTCAGGCTCGTCGAGGCCACGCCCTTGTGGGACGTCTGGGTGCGCAGGGGCGCGACCTTGCCGGCTGAGGTCGCCGTCGGCCCGTCTGATTCCGGCGGCGCGCAGGATTCTCTTCAATAAGACGGGGGGGGGGTCAGGTTTTCACGCCCCAGGCGACGAAATGCGGATTGTCGAAACCGCGCCACGCCTTGCCATAGACAAGAGGCGTTTCCTCGGGATGGACGAGAACACGCCCGCCGGCGGCTTCGAGGACAGCCTGTCCGGCCGCGGTGTCCCATTCCATGGTGCGGCCGAAGCGGGGATAGACGTCCGCCGCGCCTTCGGCGATCAGGCAGAACTTCAGCGACGAACCCGCGGCGGTGAAGTCGGCGACGTTCCGGTCTTTCAGGAACGCGTCGGTTTCGGGCGTGCGGTGGCTGCGGCTTGCGACGGCGACGAGGCCGCCAGGCGGCGCCGTCCGAGCGCGGATCGTTTCGCGCGGGCCTGGCGTTCCGCCCGTGACGGCGAGTCGGAAGGCCTTTTCCGCGCCTGCATAGAGTTTGCCCAAAGCCGGCGCGTAGACGACTCCCAGCGCCGGCCGGCCATGGCGAACGAGCGCAATGTTGACCGTGAACTCGCCATTGCGCCCGATGAACTCCCGCGTCCCGTCCAACGGGTCGACCAAAAAGAACGTTTCGCCCAGCGCCGGAATATCGCCGGCAGAGGCGCGCTCTTCGGCGAGAACCGGAATGTCGGGCGCGATCCTTCCCAGACCATCAAGGATGATTCTCTCGCTCAGATGGTCTGCTTTGGTGACCGGAGAGGCGTCGCCCTTCGCCTCTACGGCGAAGTCCTCGGCGTAGACGCGCATGATCTCGGCCCCCGCCTTAAGCGCGAGCGCGGCCAGCTCCTCCAGAAGCGCTTCATCGTTCGACATGCGGGGGGCTTAGCCTTCTCCGGCGCGGCTGCAAAGCCTCCAGTCATTTGAATACGACGATGGTGAAGGCGGCGGTCTGGCGCGGGGTGAGGCCAGCGACGGGGATGATGGTTTCCAGAATCCAGCCTTCGGCGGCGAGATCGTTGAGCTTCGCCTCAAGCGCCTGGGCGGCGGCGCGGCCATAGGCGGCCTCGTCGGCGAACGGCGCGAAGGGCCGGCGCTTGGCGTCGCGCCAGCTCACATGAAAGGACGCAAACTGTTTCGCCATGGAACATCCTCCGCGCCGAACCGGCCCTCGGGGGGCGATCCGGCATGGCGCCCTCTATTCACCCCATCGGGGGACTAGGCTAGACGCATCCCGCCATAGCGAAAAGTCGACGCAACCGCCGGGGGAATGAGCAAGCTTTTTGCAATGCCGCATGCCTGTTGTCACAACTACGGTGCTGAATGTTCGTCGATGACGTGGTAAATCCCCGCGGGGGAGATGGAGGTTCCGCGCCGATGGCGGATTCCGATGCGACGCCGGCGCCTGGCCTTGGACGGGCGGCTGGAGCGGGGGAGGCGGAAACGACGCCGGAAGGAGGCAGCCGCCGACGGGCGCCCTTCGCCCGATCGATATACGGCGATATCGTTCAGTTCATCGACTTCATCCTGGTCACCGCGGCCGCGCCGGCGGCGGCCTATGTCTATCATGCGTTCGTCATCGCCGCCGACGTCGATCTGCAGCGATATCTGGCGGCCGGCATTCTCGGCGCGACCGGGGCCACCGCCATTCTGCGTCGCGACGGCTTTTACGAATTCGATCAGATCCTGTCCCCGGCTTTGGGGGTGCGCGCGGTCGTCTCGCGCTGGGCGCTTGTGGTGCTCGGGCTCATCGCCTTCGCCTTTTCATTCAAAATCTCCGAGAGCTTTTCGCGGTTCTGGCTGTTCGCCTGGTTCGCGACCTGCGCCGTGGCGCTGGTGACGACGCGCTTCGTCGCCGGCGCGGTGCTGCGGCGAGCGGTGAAGGAAGACGGAGCGTTCGCGCGCCGCATCGCGATCGTCGGCTCCAACGACGCCGCGCAAAAGTTCGCAGAGCTTGCGCGCGCCTCCGAGCAGGCGGTCTCGATCGTGGGCGTCTTTGAAAGCGATTTGGCGGGCGCGTCGGCGCGAAAGGCTGCGGTCGTCGACGGCGACCTTGCAGCGCTGGCGCGCGCGGCGCGCGCCGGCGCCATAGACGATATCGTGATCGCGGAACCCGACGCCAGCGCCGAGCGGATGGACGCCCTGGTGCAGCGATTGTCCGTGCTTCCGGTTTCGATCGCCATCTGCCCCACGGCGTATTGGCTCAATCACACCGGCGGCGAGCTCGCGCGGATCGGCGGCGCGCCGGTGCTCAATCTCTATCGGCGGCCGCTGGAAGGATGGGGAGGCCTTCTCAAGTCGCTTGAGGACATGGCCCTCGGCGGCGCGCTGTTTGTTCTCGCGCTGCCGCTGATGGCGGCGATCGCCGCGGCCATCAAGCTGCAGGACGGCGGGCCGGTCCTGTTCGCGCAGAAGCGTCACGGCTTCAATCATTCTGTTTTTCGCATCTATAAGTTTCGCACCATGACGGTCGCCGAAGACGGCGACAGGATCGTGCAGGCGCATCCGGGCGATCCGCGGATCACCCCGATCGGCCGATTCCTGCGGCGTTACAGCCTCGACGAGCTGCCGCAGCTGATTAACGTTCTGAAAGGCGAAATGTCGCTTGTAGGGCCGCGGCCTCACGCACTCGCCCACAATCACGCCTACGCCCAAATCATCGAGAACTATTCCGGTCGCCACAAGGTCAAGCCCGGCATCACCGGTTGGGCCCAGGTCAACGGGTGCCGCGGCGAGACCTCGGAAAACGAGCTTATGGAAGCGCGGGTGCGTTACGACCTCGCCTATATTGACAACTGGTCGCTGTGGTTCGATCTGAAGATATTGTCGCTCACCGTATTCGCGGTGTTATTCCCTAAAAACGCGCACTGAGACTCCCTTGCAGCAAGGGTCCTGCGCGGCGGTTTGGGTTGAAAGGGTGCAGCCATGCGCGTCGCAATGATCGGGACAGGGTATGTGGGCCTGGTGTCCGGAGCCTGTTTCGCCGATTTCGGTCATGACGTGGCGTGTATTGATAAGGACGCAGGCAAAATCGAGCGGCTGCAAAGGGGAGAGATACCGATATTCGAACCCGGCCTGGACGCGCTTGTGGCTGAAAATGTCGAGGCCGGCCGGCTCTCTTTCTCAACCGATCTCTCCTCTGCGGTTCCAGAGGCGGATGCCGTGTTCATCGCGGTCGGCACGCCGTCCCGCCGCGGCGACGGCTTTGCGGACTTGTCATATGTGTACGCCGCGGCCGAAGAGATCGCCGCCGCCCTGGACGGCTATACGGTGATCGTCACCAAATCGACCGTGCCGGTCGGCACGGGCGCGGAGGTCGAAGCGATCATTCGCCGCGCGCGGCCGGATGCGGATTTCTCCGTCGTGTCCAACCCGGAGTTCCTGCGGGAGGGAGCGGCTATTGAGGATTTCAAACGTCCTGACCGCGTCGTCGTCGGGACCGAAGACGATCGGGCCCGCGAAATCATGCGCGAAATCTATCGTCCGCTTTATCTCAACGAGACGCCGATCGTTTTCACGAACCGTATGACATCAGAGCTCATCAAATACGCCGCCAACGCCTTTCTTGCGACGAAGATCACCTTCATCAACGAGATGGCGGACATTTGCGAGAGAGTCGGCGCCAACGTTCAGGAGGTCGCCCGCGGCATCGGCCTGGATCGGCGGATCGGCGGAAAATTCCTGCACGCCGGGCCTGGTTATGGCGGTTCGTGCTTTCCAAAGGATACGCTCGCCCTCGTAAAGACGGCCGAGAAGGCCGGCGCGCCGACCCGCATCGTCGAAGCCGTCGTCGACGTCAACGACCGGCGCAAAAAGAGCATGGCCTCGCGCGTCATCGCGGCATGCGGCGGCGTGGTTGAAGGAAAAACGATCGCCGTTCTCGGCCTCACCTTCAAGCCGAATACGGACGACATGCGCGAAGCGCCGTCGCTCGACATCATTCCCGCGCTTCAGAAAGCGGGCGCGCGCGTGCGCGCTTTTGATCCAGCCGGCATGAAGGAGGCGGCGAAGCTGCTCGACGGCGTGGAATTCTGCAAAGGCGTCTACGAGACCCTCGATGGCGCCGATGCGGTGACGATTATCACTGAGTGGGATGAATTCCGCGCGATCGATCTGGAACGCCTAAAGGGATTGATGAGGTCTCCTGTGATGATCGACCTCAGAAACATCTACCGGCCTGCCTATATGGCGGCGCATGGCGTCAAATACCACTCTATCGGTCGAGCCGATTCGTCCTTCGCGGCCGAGTGACGTCGTGCGCGCCCTTCGGCGAGGGTTGGTGCGATTGTCGCCGTAGACGGCGCCGCGTCGAGGCTGATCGCCCCCTTATAGCCAACCGCGACGCTTGAAATAGAAAAGAGGCAGCACTGCGGAAAGAATCATCGCCGCGATTACGATTGGATAGCCATATGGCGAGGAAAGCTCGGGCATGAATTCGAAGTTCATACCGTATACGGACGCAATCAGAGTCGGCGGAAGGAAGCAAACGGCCGCCACCGAGAATATTTTGATGATCTGGTTCTGCTCGATGTTTATCATGCCTAATGTGGCGTCGAGCAGGAAGGTTATTTTCTGCGACAGATACGACAGGTGGTCGGCCAGCGAAGCCGCGTCGCGCGACAGTGTTTTGAGGCGGGCTTTCAGTTCTTTGTCGCCAGCGCTCTGCGAAATATGAAGGGCGAGAAAGCCGAAGAGGCGATTCAGCGTGACGACGCTGTCTCGGATTTTCGAACCGAGGTCGCCTTTGCGGCCGAGCTCGACCACGAGTCGGCGGAAATCGCGGCTCTTTGTTTTCGCCTCGGCGCCCAGCTGGAAAATCTCTCTCGACAGTCGTTCCGTATCCTGCGCGGCGCGCTCGAGAACGTCGGCGAGGCGGTCAATGATCGCTTCAAGCAGGCCGACGAGAATGGTTTCGGCGGAAACGCAACCGATTTGCGCTTTCTGTGCGCGCGCCGCGAAGAGTTCGAACACGCGCGGCTCTTCATAGCGGATGGTGATGAGCCGCGAACCGGCGAGCACGAAAGTCGCCGGCGCGATAGTCGGGTCATCCCCGTCGGTGCGGGACAGAATGAGCGCCGTCATATAGACAGCGCCGTTCTCTGCATAGAGTCGGCTCGAGATCTCGATCTCGCTCATTTCCTCCCGGGTCGGCATGTCGACGGTCAGCGCGGCCTCGAGCGCCTTTTCCTCCTCAGGAGAGGGGCGCAGCATGTCGATCCAGACGGCGGCGTCCTTTTCGCTTATGACATCGCCCAGTACACGGATCTTTCCGTCGGCGACGGCGTAGCCTGTGATCATCGGCGGCCTCCTTATAGGCGCGCCGTTCTCATGCCATTATTCTCAGATTTTGTCAGGCCGCGCGCAGACGTTTGAGGATCGGCGAACGTCGGCGCGCCGCGCCGGCGTAGCCGGCATGATGCGACCGCTCAATTGCGAGCCCGGCGCGCGCGAGAATGTCCGCCGTCACCATGGGCGCGTCCGAGCGCAGCGCCGTCTTGCCCGCCTCATCCACATAGATGAGGGCGAAGCCGGCTTCCGCATCCATCGCGTGCCGCAAAAGGGCCGGGTCGAGCCAGTCGATAGGCTGGCCGTTTCGGCGCGGCATGTCCTGGCCGTACGCCTCTATGACGGCGACGTCCTCGCGGATAAAGGCGGCGATCGCGGGCTTCAGAAGACGACGCTGCAGGCGGCAGGCGGGATGATTCGCCGATGGGCCGAAGAGAAACAGGGTCTTGCGCGGCGAGAACCGCTTGAACTGAGCCGCGCGCAGGCTTTCGCCCAGACCGGGAAGCAGGCTGCGCATCAGGTCGGGCCGTTCCGCGCCGATCGCGGCGACGGCGCCGAATGCGAGACAGGTCGCGATGATGAAAAACGACAGTCCCATATTGAAACCCTAGCGTTTCGACCTTGCCGCGCCGTTAAACGATGGCGCGCCCTAGCGGAACCGTTGTCAAAAATAGCAAGATTCATGCAACGCGTGCGATCCTTGCGGCGGCGCGACGATGACCAAGCTTCGTCTCCCGGGGCTCCCCCGCGACTGATGCGAGCCTAGCAAGGCGGCCGGCGCGCGGGAAGGCGTGCGCCGGCCGCCCTCAGGGCTGATTTTCAACAGCGGAGGGCGAGGAGGGGCGAGCGGGGCGCGGGCCGGGCTTGGCGGCGCCTGTCAGCATTTCATCGTATAGGCCGCTTGGGACCCGCGCACGCCGACGCAGCATGTAGGCCGCAATGGCCGCCTGCAAGGCGCCGATGACGAGAAACGCTTGATGAGGCTCAAGAGCGGTGCGTGTCACGAAGAGCACGGACAGCGAGCCGGCGATCGCCGCCATCGCATTAGCCATGTTGCCGGCGGCCATGATCCGCGAGCGCTGTTCGGCGGGCGCGCGGCGCTGCATGGCCGCCTGCAGCGGCACCACGTAAAGGCCCATGGCGATTGCGGACACGACGAGGACGGCGCCCAGCGCTATTCCCTGCGGGGTCTCGACGAATAGTTCGAATGACCGCCGGGCTTCGCCGGGCGGCAGCGCGAGGGTGAGGGCATAGACAAGAAACGAGCAGACGCCGGCGAGACAAACGCCAAGGGCGGAGAATCCCAGCCCGCTGCGCCCCTTGGCGAGGCCGGCCGCGGCGAGCGCGCCGGTTCCGATCCCGACGGCGAAAAGGCCCATGATCGCGGTCGCGACCGCTTCGTCGGCGCCGAGGGGCCCGCGCGCATAAAGCGGCGCGAGCACCGTGACCATGGTGGAGATGTAGTAGAATAGCGCAACAGCCATAAGCGGGCGCGCCACGCCCGGCGCGCCAAGCGCGTAACCGAAGATGCGCCCCGATTGGCGGAACGGATTCCAGTCGAGTTTGAGATCCGGGGCGTCCGCCGCCGCAGCCGGCGCGAACAACACGGCGAGCCAGCCAAGCAAAGAAGCGGCGAAGAGAACTCCTCCAACCTTGATCCCGCCGCCTGGCGCGGCGATCAACAGTCCGCCCACGAATAGCCCAACGAGAATCGAGACATAAAGCCCGGCGTTGCAGAATCCGTTTCCGCGGACGAGCTCATCCGTATAAAGATACTTTGGCATGGCGCCGACGCGGGCCGGGCTGAAGAAAGCGGACTGCGCGCCCATGGCGAAGAGAACGCCGACGAGCAGCCATCCGGAATTGAGGAGGAAGCCGGCGGCGGCGAGCGCCATCAGCACGACCTCAATGAATTTCAGGCGTCGGAACAGCATGGCCGTCTCGTAACGCTCGGCGACCTGGCCGGAAATCGAGGAAAAGACCAGCACCGCGACGGCGAACAGCGAGCCGACGATCGGGATCGCGTCGTCAGGTGTTCCGAAGCCGCCCATGGGGACTGCGCCGAAGGCGATGCCGATGATGAGCGCCTGGCGCAGCATATTGTCGGCGAAGGCGCCGAGGCACAGCGCCGTCCACATCGGCAGAAACCGGCGCTGAAAAAAGAGCGGCTGAGTCATATGGATGGGTCCTGAAAATGCGGCGCCGGGTCAGACGTGCGGAGAGAGCAGAGTCTCATAGCGCGCGGCGACCTTGGCGAGGTTGATTTCGTTGAGAAAGGTGGAATAGGCGAGATAGGAGAGAAGATAGCGCAGATCCCGCGCCCAGGGCGGCAGGAAGCGCGGCTCGGCGATCAGCCCGGCTTCCTTCAGCATTTTCATCGCCTCGAGATCGGCGAGGTCGATCTTGCCGACGAACAACATACGGATGAACGAGGCGTCTCCTGCGCGAACGGCCGTGCGCAGATAGTTGTGCACCTCCAGAAGACCCTGAAGATAGACGGAATCCTTGGTGAACGGCGCGCCGCCGTTGACGAGCCCGCCGCGCACCACGCGTCTTGCGCTCTCGAACGCCTCGAACGGGGCGTCGTCCTCGCTCCGCTCCTGGAAAAACTCGAAGAGCTCGATGAAGTCCGCCCCTTCGGCCGACATCTCGATGGCGATGACCCGGTCGGCGAGGCGCTTGAAACGCCGCGGATCGAGCGCGCCCGAGATGAACTCGGCGAACACGGCAAGCCCTTCCTGCGTGCGCGCATTGCCGGGATAGCTCTCGGCGAGGATCGGGAAATGCGGCTGAGCGAGTCCGTTCTTGCCTGTGGCGATATGGACGAGCGCCTCATGCTGGAGAAGCTGTTCGACGTCGAGGTCGGAGAAGGCCGCGTCCGCGCGCAGCTTGACGTAGTCGCGGCCCGCGACCGCCTTTGCCGAAACCTCGCGCGCGATCTCGACGCGCGGCGCCTCACCGCCGAAGTGCTCGGGCAGGACCGCTTCGAGCCGGGCTTTCACGTCCTCCGCCGAAAGAGTCGCGGGCGGCTCGAGCCGGCGTCCGGCGTCGTCGAACTCGGACAAGAGCGCGTCGAGACGCTGGGCGAGGTCGAGGGCGGTGCTGTCCCTGTCGGCGATAGGCGCAGTGGGCGAGCCGTACAGCGCGCAGGAATGGCCGTAAAAGAGCGGCGAGCCCACGCTCGTCAACAGGGCGGCGGTTTCCTCCGTGATGTCGGCGAAGCGCCTGAGCCAGGCGTGCACGGGGCTCGACCCGTCGATGAGGGCGCGCGCCGCGGCGATGCGTTCAAGAGAGGGCGCGTCGTCGATTTCGGGATATTCGGGCCGGGGCGGCGTCTTGCAGCCGCTTTCAAAGAATATCTCGGCCAGCGCCCGGTCCCAGGAAAGCGTGCGCAGCACGGGCAGGCGGTCCTCCGCCTCGTAGAGCAGCCGCGCGGCCTCCTTCAGGCGATCGAGTTCTTTGTCCGAAAACGCTTTCGCCATGCCGGAGCCGATCTCTCAAGCGGGCGGGCGCGATGAACCGTTTCGCCCGCGCGAACGACCTATACTGTGAAGGATGCGATCGCCGGGCGGAAGTCCCGGACAGGAGGTCCCATGCGCCGCGACGCAGCGCGCGTGTTCGACGAATATCTCGTCGCTGCAGCGCGCGCCGGGGACCGGGCCGCGTTCGATCGCTTGGCCGCGCGCTGGGCGCCCCGGCTTTACCGCCACGCCTGCCGGCTTTTGGGCGACGCGGAGGCGGCCGAAGACGCCGCGCAGGAGGGCTGGGCCGACATCGCGCGCGGACTTTCCCGACTTGAGGACGCGGCGCTGTTTCCAGCCTGGGCGCTGCGCATCGTCACGCGGCGCTGCGCGGACGGAATTCGTCGCGGCGGCCGGGAGCGGCGTGCGTGGGAGGCCCTCGCGCGCGAACCGGAGTCCCCCGATCGCGGCGCGCACGCGATCGAGGCGAGAGCGGACGGCGCGCCGCTGGTTCGCGCGCTCGCCGCGCTCCCGGCCGAACAGCGCGCGACGGTCGCGCTCTTTTATCTGGAGGATTTGAGCGTCGCGGAGATCGCTGCGGCGCTCGCGGTTCCGGCAGGCACAGTCAAGACTCGCCTGATGCACGCGCGCCGCAAGCTGCGCGACGCGCTTGAGGTTTGTCCAGAAGGAGGAAAATACAATGACTGATATTGATCGCATGATTGAAGAGGCGCTTGAAGAAGAAGATCGCGCGCTACTTGAAAAGTTCAGCGAACAGAACCTGTTGGCTCAGGGGCTCAGCGTCTATCGCGGCCGTCAGGCCTGGGTTGCGGCGCTTGCGACCGTCATAATATTCGCGATGTTCGGGGCGGCGGTCTATTCGGCGATCCAATTCATTCGCGCGCAGGACGCCCTTGCTGCGTTGCGTTGGGGCGGCGCGACGCTCCTGTTTATGATTATGGTGGCGTTCATGAAAGTCTGGTTCTGGCTGCGCATGGAGGCGAACCGCATCCTGCGCGAGATCAAGCGCGTGGAATTGCAATTGGCGCGGATGCAGGGCAAACAGGCCGCCTGATGGGGCGAGCGAGGAGAGGGCGTGCGGCGCCTGTGTCTGTCAGCGGCGATGCTCGCCGGTCTTGCCGGGTGCGCTTGGGAAGCAGGCCCCGCCGCCCGACCTGCCGCAAGCACGGTTCGCTTCGCAACGTTCAACGCCTATCTCAACCGTCCAATCCAGGGACAGTTGGCCAGCGATCTTGCGACCTCGGGGGACGTCCAGGCGCGCAAGGTCGCGGAGATCATCCAGCGCGTCGCGCCCGACATCCTGTTGCTGAACGAGTTCGATTACGATCCGGCCGGGGAAGGGTTAAAGCGCTTTCGCCAGAACTATCTCGAAGTCGGCTGGAACGGCGCGCCGCCCGCCGTTTATCCATATGTTTTCCTTGCCCCGTCCAATACGGGGGTCGCTTCGGGCCATGATCTCGACCGCGACGGCGCCGTCGCGACGGAGCCAGGCTCGCGCGATTATGGCGGGGACGCGTTCGGCTACGGCGCGTTTCCCGGCCAGTACGCCATGGCGATCCTGTCGAAATATCCGATCGACGGGGCGCGCGCGCGAACGTTCCAGACGTTTCTCTGGAAAGACATGCCCGGCGCCCTGCTGCCGGACGATCCGGCGACGCCCGAACCGGGAGACTGGTACGACGAAGAATCGCTCAATGACTTTCGTCTGTCGTCCAAAAGCCACTGGGACGTGCCGGTGATCGTCAATGGCGAGACCGTGCATGTGCTGGCGAGCCATCCGACGCCGCCGACGTTCGACGGCGGGGAAGACCGGAACGGAAAGCGAAACCATGACGAAATTCGTTTCTGGGCGGACTATGTCTCCGAGGGGTCAGGTTACATTTATGACGATGAAGGCGTTTTCGGCGGGCTTGAGCCCGGCGCGCGTTTCGTCGTGATGGGCGATCTGAACGCCGATCCTCATGACGGCGGAGCCGTCGCCGGCGCGATCGCGCAGCTTCTCGATCACCCGTCGCTCGCGCCTGCGCAGGCCCCGACCAGCATCGGCGGCGCGGCGCAGGCCGCGCGTCAGGGCGGGATCAACCGCATCCATCGCGGCGATCCGGCGGCCGACACCGCCGACTTCGGCGACGATTCTGAAACGGGGCCGGGCAATCTGCGTCTCGATTACGTGCTGTTCTCCAAAACCGGTTTTCGCGACGCCGGGGGCGGCGTGTTCTGGCCGGCGCCGGGCGCGGCGCATTATGATCTCGTGGGGCCGGGCTATCCGGTGGAAAGTTCCGACCATCGTCTCGTCTGGCGCGATCTCGCCATCGTAACGGAATAGGCTTGGCGCCGTTTTCAGAAGGTCGCCGAAAAAAGCGGCCGATCGGGGCCGACTCCGGCGCGCTTCATGCCTTCCGAGTTCCAGGCGAAGGCGATCTCGCCCTCGCGCGATACAGCGATGACGCCGCCGTCGCCGCCGAGCCGCGCGACGTCCTTGATGAGGCCCGCCGTCGCCTGGGAAAGGTCGGCGCCCTGATAGCGCACCCGGCTCGCCACATCCTGGGCGCCGCCGGCGAGGATGAAATACTCTCCGAGCCCGGTGCAGGAGGCTGCGACATATTCGTCCGCCCACGTCCCTGCGCCGATGAGCGGCGTGTCGCCGACCCGGCCTTCGAGCTTGCCGAACACGCCGCCGGTCGAGGTCGCGGCCGCAAGACGGCCGTGAGAGTCGAGCGCGACCGCGCCGACCGTGCCGTGACGGATCGCTTCATCCTGCAGTTCGTCGGCGTTCACGCCCACAGGTAAAAGATAATAGCCGTCCGGATCCTCGACGAACTCGAAGCCGCGGCTGCGGCAAAAATTCTCCGCCCCCCGGCCCGCGAGCATGATGTGCTGGGTTTCGTCCATCACCGCGCGCGCGGCGCGCACGGGATGCTTGATATGGGCGACTGCGGCGATGGCGCCTGCCTTTCGGGTGAGGCTCTCGGTTTCGCTGACGACGCCGCCCTCCATGATCGAGGCGTCGAGTTCGGCGTAGCCGGCCTTGTTGGGCGGCGCGCCGCGCCCGGCGATGTATAGACCCGAGGCCTCCATCTCGGCGACCAGCGTTTCGACTACGTCGACGGCGGGCGCGCCTTCCTTGAGCAGGCTCTCGCCGCGCGCGCAGAGTTCGGCGAGATGCGCCTCGGTCTTCGAGTAGTCTCGGCCGGCGCGCGCGCCGGCGCCGCCATGAAGCGCCAGCGCGATGGGCGAGGCTTTCGCCATGAATCTCTCCTTCCCGGCGGGGCGCGTTCCCGGGCCGTCCTGCCAGATGCGCCTTGCCTTGTCATACGATATAGGACGCGCCGGCGTCGGCGGAAACAAGATCGATTCTCCCTTCCCCGCACAGGGTCTCGCCTCGCGCTGGTCAAAGCGGACGTCAGCCGTTATCTACACGCGATGATTATCTTGCGCTGCGAAAAGGAAAGGCGACGGATTTTCTGATGAGCGAGGCTGCGACCTTCCTGGCGCTGGTGCGGCATGGCCAGAGCGAATGGAATCTCCAGAACCGGTTCACCGGCTGGGTCGACGTCGATCTGACGGACAAAGGCCGGGAGGAAGCCCGCGAGGCTGGCGGTCTTCTGAACGCGACCGGGGTCGACTTCGTCGGCTGCTACACTTCGGTGCAGAAGCGCGCGATCCGCACGCTGTGGATCGCGCTCGACGAGATGGACCGGATGTGGCTGCCTACGATCAAGTGCTGGCGGCTGAACGAGCGTCACTACGGCGCGCTTACCGGCCTCGACAAGAAGGAGACGGCGGAAAAGCACGGCGCCGAACAGGTGAAGATCTGGCGGCGCAGTTTCGACACGCCGCCCCCGCCCATGCCGGAAGACAGCCCGTATGATCCCGCGCGCGATCCGCGCTATCGCGATCTTGCGCCATCGGAGATTCCGCGCGCGGAATCGCTGAAGACGACGCTTCAGCGCGTCGAGCCATACTGGCGCGAGGAGATTGCGCCGCGCGCGGCGCGCGGGGAATCGCTCATCATAGCCGCTCATGGCAATTCTCTTAGGGCGCTCGTCAAGCTGCTCCTTGACGTGTCGGATTCCGACATCGTCGAGGTGGAGATTCCCACCGGCAATCCGCTTCTGTTCGAGTTCGCGCGCGGATCGACGGCTCCGCGCGCGGCGCGTTATCTCGATGATGCGCGTGCGGAGAAGCTGCCGCCGATTCCTGAAAAATAACTGTGCGGCGTCAGGCGTGCTGCGAGGCGCGGGCGCGAATCTGGCGGGCGACTTCCTCCGCGACGGCCGCCCCTGGCGAAAGGCTCGTCAAAAAATGATTGAGCACGGTTTCGTCGCCTGACAGCTTCGCGCGCTCGCGGATCTGCGGCAGATAGATCTCGCTGCGCATCGCCTGCATCAGGGTCGCCACATCCGCGTCGATGCGCGCGACCGCCGGCGCGTCGGCGCCGCGGCGGGCGGTCGCCACGCCGTTCATGAAATAGAAGGTATAGGGATTTTCGTCGATATACAGGTGCAGCACGTAATTCGAAAACGGCGTCGCGCATTTGTTGACGAACAGCTCGATGGCGAGCGCGACGGAATCGGGCTGCAGGTCGTTCGAATAGATGCACTCGCGCGGCGGGGAGGGTTCGGCGCGGTTCATGAAATACTCGATCGACCAGTACATGAGCGCGTGAACCGTGGGACGCAGATTCTCTCCCTCCTCGCTGAGGCGATAAGAGCCCCGCGCCTCGCCGGGGCCGGGCCCGACGATCAGGCCTGCCTCCTCCAGCTCTTTAAGACGTTTGCTCAGAAGGTTGGTGCCGATGCCAGGCAGCGCTGCATGCAGGTCGCCGAAACGGCGCGGCCCCAAAAACAGCTCGCGGATGATGAGCATCGTCCAGCGCTCGCCGAGCAGGTCGAGGGCGTAAGCCAGCACGCAATCCTGATTGTAAGTCCTTGACATCAAAGCCTTTCCAGGGCGCCTCCCCGCCGTCGCGCGCCTCTTTCGCGGTGTGCTTACGGCTGCTTGACAATATATGATATAACAACTCCGGCGCGATAAAAATATAATTGACACTTTAAAAAGCGATAGTAAACTTCCTCGTGCACCAGCCAAAGCGCCCTTTACGGCCGATCCTTAGGAGAATCCTCATGAGAGCCATCGCGGGACCCCTCGTCGCTTTCCTGTTCGCCGCCGCGCTCGGCCTCGCCGCGCCAGCGCTGGCGACGAGCGTCGACGAACAGGTGTCGCTGTGCGCCGCCGCCCTTGACGCTGAAGGGATTGCGGCGTCCGACGCCTATCGCGCCCGATTTGTGAAATCGCGCGGCGGCGCCGCCAAGACCGTCCGGGTGAAAATGATCCCGCTAGGCGAGGGCGAGTCGATCATCGCCGAATGCAAGATCAAACGCGGCGCGGTCACCGACGTGTCCGTAAAGGCCTGACTTCGCCTGAGTCCTGTTTCTTCCGCCCCGGAAGGATAACTCGCGCCCGCCTGCCGGCGGGCGCTTTTTGCGCCACGCTCCGGTTCAGCGCTTGAGCGAGCGATAGGCGATGCGCGTCATGCGCTCGCCGTCGATGAAGCCCTGCCCCCAGGTTGGATTGAGGTCGGCGAGCGGATCGGCGGCGACGGTCGCGTCTTCATCGAGCCCGCGTTCGATCAGCGCGAGGATGCGCGCGCGTACATCGCGCAGCATGGCGAGACTGCGTTCGAGATCGGCCCGGCCCGCAAGCGGCCCGTGACCGGGAATGATCTTCGTTTCAGGACCGGCGAGCGCTAGGGCGCGCTCCTGCGCGGCGATATAGCCGTCGAGGTCGCCGCCGCTTTCGAGATCCACGTAAGGATAGGCTCCATTGAAGAAAACGTCGCCCATATGGATGACGTCGCGATTGCGGATATGAACGATGGCGTCGCCGTCCGTATGCGCCGGGTCGGGGTGGAAGGCGTGAATCTCCTGCCCGTTCCAGTGAAAGGTGATCGTCTCGTCGAAAGTGACGACAGGCAGCGCGCCCGGCGGGGCGGGCGGCGTCGTCGATCCGCTCTCGCGCATCAGCCCGTCCTTGAGCCGGGCGCGGACGTTGTCGTGCGCGACGATGTGCGCGCCCAGCGCGCCGAACGGCTCGTTGCCGCCGGTATGGTCGCCGTGCCAGTGGGTGTTGAGCACGAAGGCGACATCTTCGTCGGTGACCTTCCGGATGGCGGCGAGGATCTTGTCCGACAGCGGCGCGAACTGGTCGTCGATGAGAAACGCGCCGTCCGCGCCGACCGACAGGCCGATGTTCCCGCCCGCGCCGACAAGCATGTAGACGCCTTCGGCGACTTCCTGCGTTTTGATCTCGACGGCGGAAAAGTCGCGCTGGGCGACGGCGCCGCTCGCGATCAGCGCGGAAGCGGCGAACGCGGCGAAGAAACCGGCGCGAAACGGCGGCATGGCGACCCCCTTTAGAAAGCGCTTGCGCTCTGGTTAGCAAATCCTGCAGGCGGGCTGAAATCAAACCTGGGCGGGGGCGCGCGGATCGGTCTCATGTTGCGCCGCACCTAGCGCGCGTTTAAGAAAAGCAGGTTTGCGCGGAGCGTTGCATGTCCTGGCGTCCCGATTCCTGGCGGGAGAGGCCGGCCCGGCATTTGCCGACCGACTATCCCGATCCGGCCGCGCTCGCTGCGGTCGAGGCGGAGCTCAAGAGCTATCCGCCGCTCGTCTTCGCGGGCGAAGTGCGCCGGCTGCGCAAGGCGCTCGCCCAAGTGGCGCGCGGCGAAGCATTCCTCCTTCAGGGCGGCGACTGCGCGGAGAGCTTCAAGGAGTTCCACCCCAATAATATCCGAGACACCTTCCGGGTGCTGTTGCAGATGTCGGTGGCGCTCACTTTCGGAGCTTCGGCCCCGGTGGTGAAGGTCGGACGCATCGCCGGCCAGTACGCCAAGCCGCGTTCGGAGCCGACAGAAACCCGCGACGGCGTGACGCTGCCGAGCTATCGCGGCGACAACATCAACGGCATGGAGTTCGATCGGGCCGCCCGCACGCCCGATCCGCAACGCCTCATCCGCGCCTACGGCCAGGCTGCGGCTACGCTCAACCTCATTCGCGCCTTCGCTTCGGGGGGTTATGCAGACCTGCACAACGTCCACCGCTGGAATCTGGAGTTCGTAGCGGACAACCCTCAGGGCCATCGCTATCGCGAGCTCGCCGACCGCATTTCGGAATCGCTGACCTTCATGGAGGCCTGCGGCGTCACCGGCGAGGAGGTGCGGGCGCTGCGCGAAGTGGATTTCTATACAAGCCACGAGGCGCTGCACCTTCCTTTCGAGCAGGCGATGACCCGCGTCGATTCGACGTCGGGGCTCTGGTACGACACCTCGGCTCATCTCATCTGGATCGGCGACCGCACGCGCCAGCCCGACGGCGCCCATGTGGAGTTCTGCCGCGGCGTCGAAAACCCGATCGGCCTCAAATGCGGGCCGTCCCTGTCGGGGGACGATCTCGCGCAGCTTCTCGAAATTCTGAACCCCGGGAACGAGGCGGGCCGCCTCGTGCTGATCGCGCGCTTCGGGGCGGGCAAGATCGCCGAAGGGCTGCCGTCGTTGATTCGCCTGGTCAAAAAGCTCGGCGCGAACGTGGTCTGGTCGTGCGATCCCATGCACGGCAACACCATCAAGACCGCATCGGGCTTCAAAACGCGCCGCTTCGAGGACGTGCTGAGCGAGACCGTTCAGTTTTTCGATATCTGCCGCGCCGAAGGGGTCTATCCCGGCGGGGTGCATTTCGAGATGACCGGCCAGAACGTCACCGAATGCCTGGGCGGGGCTCACGCCATCTCCGAGCAGGAGCTCGGTTCGCGTTATCACACCCACTGCGATCCGCGCCTCAACGCCAGCCAGGCGCTGGAGCTCGCCTTCATCATGGCCGACCGCCTGAAGGCCGCTCGGAGGAACGGCGCGGCAAGGGCCATCGGGAGCCCGGCGTGAGGATTTACGGCGGAGTGAAACAGCGCGAAACATAGTTTGACCGACGCGGGCGTACGCCGTGCGCGGGGCGGCCTTTAACCGCCACAAACCGCGCGTATGGTTTTCCCCGGTCGAGAGCCGGTTCGAGGCGGCCAGTACTGGAGCGTTCGAGTTGGACGGGAAAATTCTCGCAGGGGTCGCCGGCGCCGGCGTTTTCGGCGGCTATCACGCGCAGAAATACGCAGGCCTCGACGGCGTCAGGCTTGCGGCTGTCTACGACGTCGACCCGGCGCGCTCCGCGGCGCTCGCCCGCCTTCATGGCGCGGAGCCTTTCGCCGACTATGCGGCTTTTCTCGGCGCCGTAGACGTTCTGACCGTCGCGGCGCCGGCCTCCGCCCATTTCGAGCTCGCCCGCCAGGCGCTCGTCGCCGGCAAGAGCGTGCTTGTAGAGAAGCCTCTGGCGCTTGATCTCGCCCACGCCGACGAGCTGATTGCGCTCGCCGCGCGCCGGGGGCTCGTCCTTCAGGTCGGTCACCAGGAGCGCTTCGTCGCCGAAGCCCTAGGCCTCTTCGCGCGCCCGCGCCCGCAAAGGGTCTGGTGCGCGCGGCGCAATCCGCCCTCGGGTCGCGGCGGGGACGTTTCCGTCGTGTTCGACCTCATGATCCATGATCTGGATTTGATCCGCCGGCTCGATTTTGGCGCGCTGGCTGCGGTTTCGGCCTCAGGCGGCCGTGACGAGGCGACGGCCGAGCTGCTCTTCGACTCGGGGGCAACGGCGATGCTGACCGCGAGCCGGATCGCAGGCGCGCCGGATCGGCGCATGCGCCTTCTCTACGAGGACGGATTGATTGAAATCGATTTCGCTCGACGCAGCTTATCTGGCGCGCCGGCGCTGGCGGGCGGGTTCGACCAGGACTCGCCGGCGCTCGCCGATCCGCTCGGCTATGGGGTCGAACGGTTCGTACAAGCGGCGGCCCGCGGCGGCCCGCCCGAAATTCCGGGCGAGGCGGGACGCGCCGCGCTCGAATGGGCGACGATGATCGAGGCCGCGCTCGTCAAGAGCGCGCCGGGCGCGTTGCGAAAGGCCACCCCATGAACGGCGTCGCCAATCTTCCTCTCGCCGGAACGACTCGCGTCGGCGAAATCGCGTTCATCGATCTGAAAGCCCAGCAACGGATCATCCGTGAACGGATAGAGTCGCGGCTGAAGCGCGTGCTCGATCACGGCAAATATATCGCCGGCCCCGAGGTCGAAGAGCTTGAAGAAGCGCTCGCGGCCCGCACGGGCGCGAAGGGCGCCGTCGCCTGCGCGAGCGGTACGGCGGCGCTCATCATCCCGATGCTTGCGCAAGGCGTCGATGTCGGCGACGCCGTGTTCGCGCCTTCCTTCACCTACAACGCCACGGTCAACGCAATTCTGCTGACGGGCGCGACGCCGGTTTTCGTCGATGTCGATCCCGATACCTTCAATATGGACCCCGCGGACCTCGAGCGCCGTATCGAGGTCGTGAGACGCGAGGGTCGGCTGCGGCCGCGCGCGGCGATACCCGTGGATCTTTTCGGCGCGCCCGCCGATTATCCCGCCATATCCAAGATCGCCGAGCGGGAAGGTCTGTTCCTTCTCGCCGACGGCGCGCAGAGTTTCGGCGCCCGGCTTCATGGGCGTTGGGTCGGCGATCTGGCGACCGCGACGGCGACGAGCTTCTTTCCGGGCAAGGCGCTTGGCGCCTATGGCGACGCCGGCGCGGTCTTCACGCAGGATGAGAGCGCGCTCGAAGCATGGCGATCGATTCGCTGGCACGGCACGGACGCTTCGCGCAAAATATCCGTATGCGTAGGCTTCAACGGTCGGATGGACAGTTTCCAGGCGGCGGTGCTGCTCGAAAAGCTCGCCATCTTCGACGAAGAACAAGACGCCCGCGCGCGCATCGCGGCGGCCTATGATGCTAGGCTGTCAGGCGCGGCGCGTCTTCAGGCCCTTGTCCCAGGCGCGCAATCCGGACGCAGCTATTATTCGCTCTGCGCGCCTGGCCGCGACGCCATCGTCGCCATGCTGAAGGAGATGGGCGTGCCTACGGCGATCTATTATGAAACGCCGCTGCACATGATGCCCGCTTTCGAAGCCTTCGCGCCGGCTGGCGGTCTTCCCGTCACGGAAGGCTTGGCGCGGGAGATCTTCTCCCTGCCGATGCACCCATATCTGACGCCCGCGCAGGTCGATTATATTTGCGAAGCGACGCTTTATTGCATCGACAGAACGCGCTGAGTCTTGCGCGACATGGCCAAAGCGCTCGCCAGGAAGGTCGGGATCAGGCTCAACCCGATGAGCGCCAGCGCCGCCGGCGCGGCTTGCGCAAGGCGTTCGTCGGAGGCGAGACGATAGACATGCGTCGCTAACGTCTCGAAATTGAACGGACGCAGGAGCAGGGTCGCCGGCAGCTCCTTGGCGATGTCTATGACGACGATGAGCACCCCCGCGGCCAGCGCGGGCCGCGCGAGCGGCGCATGCACCCGCAGAATGATGCGGGAGGGACCGGCGCCGAGCGTTTGCGCAGCCTCGTCCGTCTGCGGATGAAGTTGAGCGAGGCCGGCCGCGGCCGCATTATAGCCGACGGTCAGAAACCGCGCAGCGTAAGCATATACGAGGAGCCCGACGCCGCCGACCGTAAGGCCGGTCAAGGCCTGACCGGCTGCGGCGAGCGCAAGGACGCCGATGGCGAGCACTGCGCCCGGCACGGCGTAGCCCATCGAGGCGATCCGGATGAGCGCCCGCGTCTTCGGGCTGCGGGCCGCCCGCGCAGCGTAGGCGAGCGCGATCGCCAGGGTCATGGCGAGCGCCGCCCCAAGCGCCGCGACAAGGCCGGTGTTCGCGGCCGCCTGCGCAAGGCCGCGCGCGCCGTGTTCCGGCGCGCCGGCGAAAGCGAGGGCCGCAAGCGCGCCGACCGGAACGACAAAGCCGAGCGCGACCGGCGCGGCGCAGAATATGACGGCGCCAGCCGCCGCCGCGCCTTTCAGCCGCAGACGGGTCCGGGGCGCTTGCGCGCCGAGCGTCTCCGCGCCGAGGCCCCGGCGCGCCGTCTCTTCGATCAGGATGAGCAAGAGCGTAACGAAAAACAGTCCCGCCGCGATCTGCGAAGCCGCAAGAAGATCCCCCAGCCCGTACCAGGTGCGGAAGATTCCGACGCTGAGCGTCGCCACGCCGAAATAGTCCGCGACGCCGAAATCGGCCGCCGTCTCCATCAGGGCGAGCGCGACGCCGCCCGCGAGCGCGGCCCGGCCGGCGGGCAGGAACACCCGCAGGACGGCGTCAAGCGGGTGCGCGCCAAGGCTGCGCGCGGCGTCGAGATAGGCGCCGCTGCGCGCCTCCAGCGACGCGCGCATCGCGAGATAGACGTAAGGATAGGTCGCCAGAGTCAGGATGAACGCCGCGCCCGGCAACGAGCGGATCGCGACCGATCCGCCCGCCGCCGCCAGCGGTCCGAAGGGATCGAACAGATCGGCCCAAGCGTAGGCCGAGATATAGGCCGGAACGGCGAATGGCAGGACGAGCGCCGGCGCGAAGAGTCGCCGGCCCGGAAACTCGGCCAGAGCGATCAGCGCGGCCGCGCCTGCGCCGACAATCGCGCTTGCGGCGCCGACGATGGCGCACAGCATGAGGGTTCCGGCGAGATAACGCGGGCCGGTGGTCGTCCACACATGAGTCTGCGCCTCGCCGAAGCCGCTCGCGAGGCTCGTCAGGACGAACCCGACCGGCGCCAGGACAAGGACGGCGATGGTCGCCGGCGCAAGCCAGCCGGCCCGCCTGGCGGGGCGGCTCATTCTTCGCTGTGCGGACGCGGCTTGCGTAGGGAAGGCCATGGCGCCACTAGCTATCATTCGCAACGCGCCAGCGCGACAGGCACGTCAGGCGCAGTCGTCGGGACAGTCGAATGAGCCTTGTTCTTGCCGACATCGTCCACCGCTACGGCCGGACTCTGGCGGTGGACAGGGTCAGCCTTGAAGCCGAGCGGGGAGAAATCGTATGCCTGTTCGGCCCGTCGGGCTGCGGCAAGACGACGCTGCTGAGGTTGGCGGCGGGCCTCGAGCGGTTGCAGGCGGGGCGGGTGGCGCTCGACGGGGCGTTGCTGGCTGGGAACGGGCTCGATACGCCGGCCGAGCGCCGGCCGATCGGCTTCGTCTTTCAGGATTACGTGTTGTTTCCCCATCTGACGGCGATCGAGAACGTCGCCTTCGCGCTGAACGTCCTGCCCCGAAAGGCCCGCCGCGCGCGGGCTGAAGAAGAACTCGCGCGCGTCGGCCTCGACGGTCTCGGCGGGCGCTATCCCCACGAGCTGTCGGGGGGGCAACAACAGCGCGTGGCGCTCGCGCGGGCGTTCGCCCGCGGGCCGCGGGCGGTGTTCCTCGACGAGCCTTTCTCCAGCATCGACGCGGTGCTGCGCCGCAGGCTGCGCGACGAAATCCGCCGCATGCTGAAAGAGCGCGGCGCGGCGACGCTGCTGGTCACGCACGATCCGGAAGAAGCCCTCGCTCTCGGCGACCGCATCGCGGTGATGAAAGCGGGCCGCATCGTCGAGGCTGCAAGTCCGCGCGCGTTGTTCGAAGCCGCGAAGACCCCGGAAGGCGCGAGCCTGTTTCCCGGCGCGCAGCAGCTTTTCGGAATTGCTGCGGGGGGGATGCTCACCACGCCGTTCGGCGCAGTAACGGCGCCTGGCCTGCCTGACGGGCCGGCGCTTGCGGTCGTACAGGCGGGCGGCGCGCGCGGCGTGGAAGACCCCGCCGGGACCGGCGTCGTCGTCGACTGCCGCTTCGCCGGGCCGGACTGGCGCGCGCGGCTGCGTGCGGTCTCTGATCCGGCGGCGGAGATCGTTGTCGTCGCGTCGGATTGCGCGGCGCCAGGGGCGCGCTTTGCGGTGCGGTTCGATCCGGCGCGCGCGCGGATTTTCCCGCGCCCTGCTTGACCCGGCGGGTCGGTGGAGATAGGCGTTGATATGAAAGTAAGAATTATTCTCATTAAGGGGATCTCATGTCGAACCTCCTGAAATCCTGGCCGTTAGGGTTCGTCGCAAGAGCGTTGAGAGGCTTTTTGTTCGCCGGCGCGCTGGCGCTGCTCGCCGCCTGCGGCCCCGGCGCCGGCGCGCCTGCCGCCGATGACGGGATGACGTCGCCATCATCAGCAGACGCAGGCGAGGTCAACGTTTATTCCGGTCGGCATTACGATTCCGACGTCGCGCTGTTCGACGCCTTCACGGCGGAAACGGGGATCAAGGTCAATCTGATCGAAGCCGGGGGCGACGCCCTGATAGAGCGCCTGGCGCGCGAGGGCGGGGCGAGTCCGGCGGATATCTTCATGACCGCCGACGCAGGCGTGCTGTGGCGGGCCGAGGAACGCGGCCTGTTCCGGCCGATCGCGGATGAAGCGATCCTCGCGCGCGTACCGGCGCAATACCGCCATCCCGACGGGCTGTGGGTCGGATTGTCGAAGCGCGCGCGAATCATCATCTTCAATAAGGACCAGGGTCTGCCCGAAGGGCTTGACACGTATGAAGACCTTGCCGATCCCGCCTATCGCGGCATGATCTGCGTGCGCTCCTCGACCAATGTCTATAACCAGTCGCTCCTCGCCTCGCTGATCGCCCATCACGGGCCCGAAGCGGCCGAGGATTGGGCGCGCGGCGTCGTCGCCAACTTCGCGCGCAAACCCCAGGGCAACGACACCTCCCAGATCGAGGCGGTCGCGGCGGGGCTGTGCCGGCTCGCCATCGTCAACAGCTATTATGTCGCGCGGTTCATAGGGTCCGACGATCCGGCCCGCGCGGCCATCGGCGAAAAAATCGGCGTGCTGTTCCCGAATCAGGCGGATCGCGGCGCCCATGTGAATATCTCCGGCGCCGGCGTGACGCGTCACGCGCCGAATCCTGAGAACGCCGAAAGGCTGATCGGTTTCCTGTTGCGCGATGAATCACAGCTCGCCTTCGCAGGCGGCAACAATGAATATCCGGTGGTCGAGGGCGTTCCGGTCGAGGGGCCGATTGCAAGCTTCGGCGCGTTCCGCGCCGATTCGCTCAACGTTTCCGCCTATGGCCGCAATCAGGCCGAGGCGGTGCGAATCTTCGATCGGGTCGGCTGGCCGTAATGGGAAATCCGGCTTCCCCGGTTGATATAACAATGATATAACGCGCCTGTAATGCATGTTGCGAGGCGCGTATGAGCGGGACGACCGCCAGGAGCGGGAAGAATTCCCGGCCGCATCGGCGTTCTCTGGAGGCGAGCGAGCCGCCGCACGGGCTCACGAAGAACGAAAGGCTCGTCTGGAACGCGCTGGCCGCGGCAGGCGAGCCGCTCAAAGCTTACGAGATTCTCGATCGGCTGAAAGAGCGGGGGGTGCGCGCCCCGATGACGGTCTATCGCGCGCTTGACGGGCTGGAGGAAAAAGGCGCGATCCACAAGCTCGACGGACTCAACGCCTTCGTCTTGTGCAATCAGGACGGGATGCACGACGTCCAGGCGTTTCTTGTCTGCGAACGCTGCGCCACCGTGACCGAGATCGAGATCGACGGCGTGGCGGCGGGCGTCGGACCGGCGCTCAATCGCACCGGCTTCGACATGCGCACCGCCCGACTCGAAGTGCGCGGCTACTGTCGCAATTGCGCAGCGCCGAGCTGACGAAAGACAAGGCGAGCTGACAGAGCGGAAAAAACCGTCCCGCGCGAAAATCGCCTTGCCTCTCTGGCGCTCTCTCGCTTCGCGAATCATTGACTCCCACGCGGCGAATCCTATTGTCGGGCGGACCGCGCGTTCGGCGCGCGGCGCCGCGTTTGCGGGAGAGACCTTCACTCGCCCTGACGGGCGCAGGAGGGCGCCGAAGGAGCAACCGCCCCGGAAACTCTCAGGCAAAAGGACCGCGCGCGGGTTAAGGCTGGAAAGCGGGGTTTCGCGTCATGCGGGATCCCCACCGAAGGAGTAAGCGGACGCGCTTCTGGCGCGGTTCCCGCGAAATCTCTCAGGTTCCATGACAGCCGGGGTTCCGTCCCGATCGGGCGGACCACGCGCATGGAACCGGTATGACGATTGAATCGCTCTCAGACCTTAAACGCACCGCTCTTCATGAGCTTCATCTCGAGCTCGGCGCGAAGATGGTTCCCTTCGCGGGCTATGCGATGCCTGTTCAGTATCCTGACGGCGTCCTGAAAGAGCATCTGCACACGCGCGAGAAAGCGGGTCTGTTCGATGTCTCCCATATGGGGCAGGCGTTCCTGCGGACGACTGAGACGCCGATCGGAAGCGAGGAGGCCCATCGCGCAGTCGCCGACGCGATCGAAACGCTGGTCCCCGGCGAAATCCGCAAGCTGAAGAAAGGCGGCCTGCGCTATTCGGTGTTTCTGAACGACCAAGGCGGCATTCTGGACGACCTGATGATCACGCGCCCCGAGGAGGACGCGCGTCAGGGCGCGCTCTTTCTCGTCGTCAACGCCGCGGTGAAGGATCGGGATTTCGACCTCCTCAAGGAAAAACTCAGCGGCCGGACGACGCTTGAAATCCTCGAAAGCCGCAGTCTCCTTGCGATTCAGGGACCGAAGGCGGCCGGCGTCGTCGAAGCGCTCCTGCCCGGTTCGGGCGCGCAAGGATTCATGACGATGCGGGCGCGCGCATGGAACGGCGTCGAAGTCTTCGTGAGCCGCTGCGGTTACACCGGCGAAGACGGGTTCGAGATCTCCGTTCCCGATACCCATGCGGGGGACCTCGCCCGCGCGCTGCTCGACCATCCGGACGTCGCGCCGGCCGGACTTGGCGCGCGCGACAGCCTGCGCCTCGAAGCTGGGCTGTGCCTTTACGGGCATGACATCGACGAGACGACCTCGCCGGTCGAGGCCGACCTCGCTTTCGCTATCGGCAAGCGCCGGCGCGAGGAAGGCGGCTTTCCGGGCGCGGCGCGCATTCTGAAGGAGCTCGCTGAAAGTCCCAAACGCAAGCGGGTCGGCATACGGCCCGAGGGCCGCGCGCCGGCGCGCGAGGGGACGGAAATTCAGACTACGGACGGCGTGCGCATCGGCGTCGTCACGTCCGGCGGCTTCGGGCCGAGCGTGAACGGACCCGTGGCGATGGGCTATGTCGCGGCTGATTTCGCCGCGCCGGGAACGGCGCTCAACCTCATCGTGCGCGGCAAGGCGCTTGCGGCGCGCGTCGTCGCCATGCCGTTCGCGCCGCACAGATATTTTCGGGGCTGACGGAAGGGGCCAGGAGGGCGAAATGACGGTCAGATACACCAAAGATCACGAATGGGTGCGCATGGAAGGCGATGTCGCCGTCGTCGGAATCACGAAGCACGCCGCCGAGCAGCTCGGAGACGTGGTGTTCGTCGAGCTTCCCGAAACCGGCAGGGCGTTCGGCCAGGGCGACGACATGGCGGTGGTCGAATCGGTCAAGGCCGCATCCGACGTCTATGCGCCGATCGCCGGCGAGATCGTCGATGTCAACCAGGCCATCGTGGACGAGCCGGCCAAGGTCAACGAGGACCCCGAAGGCGCGGCGTGGTTCGTGAAGATGAAGCCCGCCGACGCAAGCGCGCTTGACTCGCTGATGGATGAAGCAGCGTACAAGAAACTGCTGGAGAACGCATAGGTGCGCTACCTGCCCCTCACCGCCGCCGATCGCCGTGCGATGATGGACGTCATCGGCGTTCGCGAGGTCGACGATCTCTTTCGCGACGTTCCGGCCGCGGCGCTGAACCCGAAGATCGACCTGCCTCTGCATAAGAGCGAGCTTGAGGTCGAGCGCATCCTGTCGGCCATGGCGGCGAAGAATCGCGCGGCCGGGGCGGGACCGTTCTTCGTCGGCTGCGGGGCCTATCGCCACCACGTGCCGGCGACAGTCGATCATATCATTCAGCGCTCGGAGTTTCTGACCGCCTATACGCCCTACCAGCCGGAAATCGCGCAAGGGACGCTGCAATATCTGTTCGAGTTCCAGACCCAGGTCGCGGCGCTGACCGGCATGGAGGTCGCCAACGCCTCCATGTATGACGGCTCGACCGCCTGCGCCGAGGCGGTGCTGATGGCCGGGCGGGTGACGAAGCGCGATCGCGTCGTGCTTTCCGGCGGGTTACATCCCCATTACGCGGCGGTCGCGCGCACCAATCTCGATCTCGTCGGGGCGAAAGTCGCCGCCGTTCCGCTCGACCCTGGGGGGACGGAAAATCTCGCTGCGCTGATCGATGCGAACACCTCTTGCGTCGTCGTTCAGAACCCGGACGTTTTCGGCAATCTGCGCGATTTGTCTCCGCTTGCTGCGGCCTGCCGAGAAAAAGGGGCGCTCTTGATCGCCGTCGTGACGGAGGCCGTCTCGCTCGGCGCGGTCAGGAGCCCCGGAGAAATGGGCGCCGACATCGTCGCCGGCGAAGGCCAATCGATCGGCAACGCGCTCAATTTCGGCGGGCCTTATGTGGGGCTGTTCGCGACGCGCCAGAAATATGTGCGTCAGATGCCCGGTCGGCTTTGCGGCCAGACTGTCGACGCCGACGGCAAGCGCGGCTTCGTACTGACGCTCTCGACTCGCGAGCAGCACATCCGCCGCGACAAGGCGACATCGAACATCTGCACCAATTCCGGTCTCTGCGCGCTCGCCTTCACCGTGCACATGACCTTGCTCGGCGAAAAGGGCCTCAGACGAGTGGCGATGCTCAGCCACGAAGCCGCGTGCAAGACCGCGGACGCGCTCGCCAAAGTCCCGGGGGTCAAGATCGAGACGGAGACGTTTTTCAACGAGTTCACCATCCGCCTGCCGACGAACGCGTCGGAAGTCGTCAACGCGCTCGCCGCGAAAGGCGTGCTCGCCGGCGTGCCGGGTGGACGGCTCTGGCCGCACGATCCGTCTACGCATGATCTTCTCGTCGTCGCAGCCACTGAAATGACTACGGATCAGGACATCGCCGCCGTCGCGCGCGCGCTTGAAGAGGTGCTCTAGCCATGGCGATGAACGCTCAGGGCCGTCCGACCCGCGCCGAGGTGACCCAGGCGGCTGCGGCGCAGCGCGCGCCGACGACCTTCACAGGCAATCGCGCGCTGCAGATCGAGGAGTCCCTCATCTTCGAGAAGGACGCCTTCGACAAGACCGGCGTCGATCTGCCTGAGCCGAAAGGGACAAGCCGCCTAGGCGCTCATGCGCGCGACGGCGCCATCGGCCTGCCGGGCCTTTCCGAACCGGAGACGATGCGCCACTTCGTGCGCCTGTCGCAGAAAAACTACGCCATCGACATGGGGCCGTTCCCGCTCGGCTCGTGCACGATGAAGCACAACCCGCGGCTCAACGAGAAAATGGCGCGCCTGCCGGGCTTCGCAGACATTCATCCCCTGCAGCCGCAATCGACCGTGCAGGGCGCGCTCGCGCTCATCCACGAACTGGCGGAATGGCTGATCGCGCTCACCGGCATGCCGGCCGTCGCCATGTCCCCCAAGGCCGGAGCCCATGGCGAGCTTTGCGGCATGATGGCGATCAAGGCCGCGCTCGAAGCGCGCGGCGAGGCGCAAACGCGCAAGCGCGTCCTGGCGCCGGAATCCGCACACGGAACGAATCCGGCGACCGCCGCCCAATGCGGCTTCAGGGTCGACTCGATTCCCGCCGACAGGTCCGGCCGCGTCGATCTGGCTGCGCTGAAGGAGAAGCTCGGTCCTGACGTCGCTGCGATCATGGTCACGAACCCCAACACCTGCGGGCTGTTCGAGCGCGACGTCATGGCGATCGCCGAGGCGGTGCACGAAGCTGGAGGCTATTTCTATTGCGACGGAGCGAACTTCAACGCCATCGCCGGCAAGGTCCGCCCGGGCGATCTCGGCGTCGACGCCATGCACATCAATCTGCACAAAACCTTTTCGACGCCCCATGGCGGCGGCGGACCGGGCTCGGGGCCGGTCGTCCTGTCTGAGGCGCTCGCCCCGTTCGCGCCGGTCCCTTACGTCGTCAAGGAGAACGGCGGCTATCATCTCGTCGAGACCCGTCGCGCGGCCGAGGCCGAAGGGGAAGGGCATGCGGGCGGGCGGCTTACCGCCTTTCACGGTCAGATGGGCATGTTCGTGCGCGCCCTCTCCTATATGCTAAGCCATGGGTTGGACGGGATTCGTCAGGCGGCCGAAGATGCGGTCCTCAACGCCAACTACGTCCTTGCGCGCCTCAAGACTGAGATGACGCCGGCCTTCGAGGGCTATTGCATGCACGAGGCGCTTTTCGACGACCGGTTCATGAAAGGAACGGGCGTCGAGACCATCGATTTCGCCAAGGCGATGATCGACGAGGGTTATCATCCGATGACGACCTATTTCCCGCTGGTCGTGCGCGGCGCGATGCTGATCGAGCCGACGGAATCGGAATCTAGGCAGGAGCTCGATCTGTTTTGCGACGCGCTCCTGTCGATCGCGCGCCGGGCGAAGGCGGGCGATCCTGCGCTGAAGAGCGCGCCGCATCACGCCCCGCGCCGACGCCTTGACGAGACCGCGGCGGCGCGCGCGCCTATCCTGCGCTGGACGGCGCCGGACCGGGAATAGGGGGAGCGTCCGTCAAATCGTTCCGTGGCAGTGCTTGAACTTGCGGCCCGAGCCGCAGGGGCAGGGCGCGTTGCGCGGCGTGCGCCCCCAGGTGTCTGGATTGGCGGGATCGACCGACTGCGTCCGGCGCGCGGCGGCGAGCGTGCCGACCCCGGCCGAGGCGCCGCGCGCGATCCTGGCGCCGGCGCCGGCGAGCTCCATCTCGTTCTCGCCGGTGCGCGGGTCGGCGTGGATCTCCCGCATGGGCAAGGACTGGGGCCTGGGCGCGGCTTCCTCGGGCGCGCGCACCTGAACGTTCATCAGCATCCGGATGACGTCGCGCCGCAGATTATCGAGCAGCGCCTCGAACAGGGCGAAGGCTTCGGTCTTGAATTCGTTGACCGGGTCGCGCTGGGCGTGCCCGCGCATCCACACGACCGACCGCAGATGGTCGAGCTGCTGGAGATGCTCTCTCCAGTTGGAATCGAGCGCGTGCAACAGGAAGGCTTTCTCCACTCGACGCATGATGTCGGGGCCGATCTCGGCGGCGCGCTGGGCGGCGAGGCGATTGGCCTCCTCGAGAAGCTGGTCGGCGATCTCGGTGTCGGCGACGCCCTCCTGCTTGGCCCATTCGGAAATCGGCAGGCTCGCGCCGAAAATCTCCTCCACGGCCTTCTCCAGCCCCTCGACGTCCCATTTTTCGGCGTAGCTTTTCGGCGGAATATGCTTGGCGACGAGGTCATTGACGAGCTGGGCGCGCATGTCTGCGATAATGTCGTCGACGGTCTCAGCCGACATGAATTCGCGGCGCTGCTCGAAGATCGCCTTTCTCTGGTCGTTGATGACGTCGTCGAACTTGAGAAGGTTCTTGCGGATGTCGAAGTTGCGCTGTTCGACCTTCTTCTGGGCGGTCTCGACGGCCTTGGTGAACCAGGGATGCTCGATCGACTCGTCGGGCTGAATGCCGAAGCGCTTGAGCATCTTCTCCATGCCCGTGCCGAAGATGCGCATCAAGTCGTCTTCAAGCGACAGGAAGAACTTCGTCGCGCCGGGGTCGCCTTGCCGACCGGATCGACCGCGAAGCTGGTTGTCGATGCGCCTGCTCTCGTGACGTTCCGTACCAAGAACGAACAAGCCGCCCGCTTCCAGCGCCTTTTTCTTGGCTTCGGCGACGCGCGCTTCGATCTCGGCTCGTTTTCTCGCGATGGTCTCCGGCGTATCGCCCTCTTCGAGAGACTTCATCAACTGCATGTCGATCGAGCCGCCGAGCTGGATGTCGGTGCCGCGTCCGGCCATGTTGGTGGCGATGGTTACGGCGCCGGGCGCGCCGGCCCCGGCGATGATCTCCGCTTCCTGCTCGTGGTAGCGCGCGTTGAGCACGTTGTGCAGGATCGGCGTTTTCCTAGCGGCGAGCTCTTCGAGATAAGCGGCTTTGTCTTCAAGCTCTTCCTTGAGGTCGCTCTCCTTGGCTTTGAGCTCGCCGGCGCGCGCCCGCAGGCTTTTGGCGACGTTGCGGAAGAATTTCCTGTCTGACAGAAGCTCGGAAAGGCGCTCGGATTTCTCGATCGAGACCGTGCCGACGAGCACCGGCTGGCCGCGGCGATGGCACTCGGCGATCTGTACGGCGATCGCTTTGTATTTCTCCTCCGCCGTCATGTAGAGTTCGTCGTCCATGTCGATTCGGGCAACCGGCCTGTTGGTGGGGATCTCGACGACGTCGAGCTTATAGATGTCGCTAAATTCGGCGGCTTCGGTCAGAGCGGTGCCGGTCATGCCCGCGAGCTTTTCGTAAAGCCGGAAATAATTCTGGAAGGTGATCGAGGCGAGGGTCTGGTTCTCAGGCTGAATGGCGACCTTTTCCTTCGCCTCTACGGCCTGGTGCAGACCGTCCGACCAGCGCCGGCCCTCCATCATGCGGCCGGTGAATTCGTCAATTATGACGACCTTCCCGTTGCGGACGATATAGTCCTTGTCGCGCTGAAAGATCTTGTGCGCCTTGAGAGCCTGATTGACGTGATGAACGACGGAGATGTTGACCGCGTCATAGAGGCTGTCGCCTTCCAGAAGGTCTGCTTCGCGCAGAAGCTGTTCGATCTTCTCGTTGCCTTCCTCGGTGAGCACGACCGAACGCGCCTTTTCGTCGATCTCGTAATCGCTCTCTTCGAGCTGCGGGATGAACCCGTCGATGGTCATGTAGAGCTCGGACTTGTCGTCCGTGGGCCCGGAAATGATGAGCGGGGTCCTCGCTTCGTCGATGAGAATCGAATCGACCTCGTCGACGATGGCGTAGTGATGGCCGCGCTGGACCATCTCTTCGAGCGAGCCTTTGAGATTGTCGCGCAGATAGTCGAAGCCGAACTCGTTGTTCGTGCCGTAGGTGATGTCGGCGGCGTATGCCTGGCGGCGCTCGGCGTCGGTCAGTCCGTGGACGATGCAGCCGACCGTCATGCCGAGCCGCTCATAGACGCGGCCCATCCATTCCGCGTCGCGCTTGGCGAGGTAGTCGTTGACGGTGACGACGTGAACCCCGCGGCCGGTCAGCGCGTTGAGATAGACGGGCAAGGTCGCGACCAGGGTCTTGCCCTCGCCGGTCTTCATCTCGGCGATCGCGCCTTCGTGCAGGATCATGCCGCCCAGAAGCTGCACGTCGTAATGGCGCTGGCCGAGGGCGCGCTTGGCGGCCTCGCGCACCGTGGCGAAGGCTTCGACCAGAAGGGCGTCGAGGCTCTCGCCCGCCTGATGGCGCCGGCGCAAGGCGTCGGTCCTGGCCTTCAGGGCTTCGTCGCTGAGCTGCGCGATTTCGTCTTCGAGCGCATTGATCGCTTGGACGCGGCGCCATAATGGCTTCAGGCGACGATCGTTGGCGGAGCCGAAAAGTTTTTTTGCGATGCCGAGAAGCGCCATGAACGGCAAACCTTGCTGACGTGAATCCCAGGGTCGCCGACCAGGATGCGAGGGGCGCCTGCTGAGACGGGAAAAGCGCCCTTCGGGCGCGCCTGAGAGATAAGCAGGGGGCTCTAGGCTGTCAACGAAGCCTACGGAACGCAAACGCGGCGCGCGGAGCAGCGACGGCTGATGGCGAAAGGCTCGGGCAGAGACGAAACAGGGACGCTTGGCGGCGCCGGCCGCGCGGCGCGCGCCGGTCTGATGACCGCCGGCCGCGCAGGCGCGCGCGGCGTGCGCGCCCTCGCGCGGCTCGCGGCCAAGCTGATCGTCACCGTCTGGCGTCTGGCCGGGGCGCTCGACGCAGCGTTGTGGCGCGGCGCGAAACTCGTCGCGCTGACCTTGTGGGGCGCGCTTGCGTTGGTGGCGAAAGTGGCGGCGGGCGCCCTGACGGATCTGATCCGCTGGTTGCCGACGCAGGCCGGGCGGGCCTATAGCGCGGTCGCGGGCGTGATCCTGATCGTCGCGGGGCTATGGATCATCGACGAGCTGCGCGCGGACGGCGCCCGACAGGCGCCGCAAGGCCAGGAGCGCGCGCCGGTCGATCCGGACGATCCGATCCTCGCTCGCATCGAAGGTCGTTACGTTCGCCTGTCGGAGGTCGAAGCGTTCGCCCGCGCTTCAGGCGCGCTCCGGGACGACGAAAGCCTGACCCCGCAGGCCGCCCATAGCCGCGAGCTGGTGCAGGCTTATGTCGAACAGCGCCTGCTCGCCCGCGCGGCGCTGGAGGCGGGTCTGCATAGGACGCCCGAAACGGCCCGCCGGCTGGTCGCGGCCCGCGAGCGCATTCTCGCGGCGGACTATATGCAGGCGCGCATTGAGGAGGCCGTGACCGAGGAGGCGATCCGGCGGCTTTACGCCGCCCAGGCCGACGTGACGCGGCTCGGCGACGAGGTGCGCGCGCGCCACATCGTGGTGGAGACCGGCGAGGAGGCTGAAACCCTGCTCGCCGAACTTGAGGGCGGCGCGGATTTCGCCGCGCTCGCCCGCGCGCGCTCTCTCGACCGGGCGACGGCGCCCTATGGCGGCGAGATCGGCTGGTTCACCCGCGACATGATGGCTCCGGCCCTGGCGGCGGCGGCGTTTTCCACGCCGCCGGGCGAGATGGCGGCGCCCTTCCGGACGGAATTCGGCTGGCATGTCCTCGAGGTGCTCGACCGCCGTCCGACCCAGGGCGTCCCGCTGGCCGCCGTGCGCGACAACATCCGTCGTTTTCTGACCCTGCGCACGATCGAACGGACCCTCGCCCGGCTCAAGGAAGCTCACGAGGTGGTCTATTACCCGCCGGAAGACGCGGACGAAGCGCTCAAGACCGAAGCCGCGCCCGAGGACGCCGTACGGCCGACGTTGCGGCAATGACCGTAAAATTTTACCGATCCGCGTCACAGGTCGCTAAGAACCGTTCCTTAACAATCGGAGAGAAAGGATGTCGAAGCTGCTTCTGGCGGCGGCCTGCGCGCTGATCGATGCCGACGGGCGCGTGCTGCTGGCGCAGCGGCCGGAGGGAAAGCCGATGGGCGGCTTGTGGGAGTTCCCAGGCGGCAAGATCGCCGACGGCGAGACGCCGGAAGCCGCGCTCGCGCGCGAGCTCAGGGAGGAGCTCGACGTGGACGTGACGCCCGCCTGCCTCTCTCCGATCGCCTTCGCCTCGCATGATTCAGGGGAGTTTCATCTTTTGATGCCCTTATTCGTCTGCCGGAAATGGTCCGGTCGACCGAAACCGCTGGAAGCCGCTGCGCTCGCCTGGGTGCGGCCGGGCGAGCTCATGAGCTACGACATGCCGCCGGCGGATCGGCCGCTCGCGGCGCAGCTGAGGGATTTGTTATGACGGCGACCGGCGACTTCACCGCGCTCGCGCGCCGCTTCGCAGCGGACGAATCCGGCGCGACGGCGATCGAGTATGGCCTCATCGTCGCGCTGATCTTTCTGGCGGTCGTGGCGGCGATCACCAACTATACGGACTCCACGCGGAATATGTACAATACGATCTCCAACGCGATGGAGTGATCTCGTCGTCGCCGCGTTCGCGGCATGTAATTTCCTGCTTCATCTGCGCCGTTGCGCGCGCACCGCATCGGCAAGCGAATGGGTAGCCGAGCCTGGCCTGAGCGGTTTCGGCTGGTCCTCCGCCGGCGCCCACCCTGTAAGATAGACGATGTCGAAGCGCGCCTCTCCGCCTTGCGCCGAGAAGCGGGCGAGCGCGTCCGCCGCGATGGCGCGCGTGAGCGGGCGCGGGCGCTCGGCGAGAGCGTTGGCCTCGCCCATGCCGCGCAGGTCGCGCAGGAGTCTTATCGGATTTTCATACCGCACGCGGATGGAATCGATGTCGGCGACCGGCATGGCGAAACCGGCCCGCTGCAGAGTCGCGCCGAGGCTGCGAACATCGGCGAACGGCGCCACGCGCGGGCTCGCTCCGCCGCGGATCGCGCACTCGGCGGCGTACAGCGCCGCGCGCAAGGAGGATAGAGTCTCCTCGCCGAACAGCGCGGCGACGAACAGCCCGTCGGGCTTGAGCGCGGCGCGATGCTGGATGAGCGCGCCTACGAGGTCGTTGACGGCGTGCAGGCTCAGCACGCTGACGATCAGGTCGAATCGGGCCGGCGCGAAGGGGTTGCGCTCCTCGTCGAAAACGAGCGCCGGGCCCGGTCCGGCGAGTCGCTCCGCCGCCAGATCGGCGCGCAGGATATCGCCGACGCCGCAGGCGGGCGTGATGAGACTCTCAAGCCCGCTCGCGCCGTAGACGAGAGCCTGCGGAAAATCGCGCGTCACCGATTCGAGCCGGTCCACGATATCAGCCATGACTCGTCGATGCAGGAAGTCGAAAGCAGCGAAGCGGGCGCTCGCCCGCGCGCGCCGGCGCGCTGCGAGGGCGCGGTCGAATATGCGCGGCGGCGCGCCGGAAGGGGGCGGGCTCGACATGGCGCGAGCCTAAGCGTTGCCTGGCCGGAAGGGAATGAATGTCGCGCCCCGCTCATGCATTGCGACGGCGCGCGAACCGGCATAGCGCTTGAAGAAAGAAATCTTGAGGGGCTGGCTTTGGCGAGGCAGGCGGCGATCACAGGCGCGCTGATGGCGGCGACGATCCTGCTCATCGGGCGCGCGGCGGCGTCTTCCATCGACGAGATCCGGGTCGGCGCGGCGCTGCAGGACACGGGCCCCTTCGCAGATAACAAGGAGAAAGGCGCGGCCCTGTCGGCCGAGGTTCTGTTCGACTCGCCCGAAGCGCTCGCTTTTCTGGGCCGTCCCCGGCCGCAGGCGGGCGTTTCTGTCGCGACCGCCGGGGGCGCCACGAGTTACGCCTATGCCGGCCTCGCCTGGGATCAGTCCATCGGTCGGCGCTTCTTCGTCAGCGCCGCGGCGGGCTTCGCGGTCCATGACGGGGAGACCGGTCTCGATTCCGGCGAACCGATCCGGCCGGAATCGGCTTATCTCGGCTGTCGGCTGGTTGCGCGTCTGGCCGGCGATGTCGGCTATCGGCTGAGCGAGCGGCTCAGCCTGTCCGTCCATCTCAGCCACCTGTCGAACGCAGGGCTCTGCTCGCCCAACGAGGGCCTCGACGCCCTCGGGTTCCGTCTGGGCTATCGGTTCTGAATGAAGCCCTCCCCGCGCCGCCATTCCGCCTCAGCGGGACTTGTTGCCTCGCGCGAGGGGGCGTGCTATGGCGCGCCGAACTCGCGGTCGGGGGTCGGGCGGCGCGCTGTCCGACGCTCTTAAACTTGCAGTAAAATCAAATGATTAGGCGCCCCATCCGGGCGTTCTTCCGGACAGGAGTCGATCGTCCTGATGTCTGCTGGAGCCGCCGCAGCGCAACTCGCCGCAGGACCTGTCGCCGGCGTCGCCGCGCGTTACGCCGAGGCGTTGTTCGAGCTGGCGCTTGAAGAAGGCGCGCTCGAAGCCATAGAGGTCGACGTCGCCGCCTTGCGCGCAGCTGTCGCCGAATCGGAGGATCTGCGCGTCTTCCTCAAAAATCCGGTCTACGGCGTCGAGGAACAGACCCGCGCCATGGCGGCGCTGGCGGAGAAGGCGGGATTCGCGCCGCTGATGCGCAACTTTTTGGCGCTCGTCGCAAAAAATCGCCGCCTGTTCGCGCTGCCTGCGATCCTGGCGGCCTTCGCTGCGCGGCTGGCGGCCCATCGCGGCGAGGTCGCCGCCGACGCGATCGCCGCGGTCCCGCTGAACGACGAACAGATCAAGCGCCTGCGCCATGAGCTCGAAGCGATGGTCGGCCGGGCGGTCAACCTGTCGGTCCGTGTCGACCCGGAACTGTTGGGCGGGCTCGTCGTAAAGGTCGGCTCGACGATGATCGACTCCTCGCTCAAGACGAAGCTCAACCGTTTAAAATCCGTGATGAAAGAGGCCTGACGCCATGGAGCTTAACGCCGCTGAAATCTCCTCGATCCTGAAGAGCCAGATCAAGAATTTCGGCAGGGACGCCGAAATTTCCGAGATCGGCCAGGTGCTTTCCGTCGGCGACGGCATCGCCCGCGTCTACGGCCTCGACAACGTCCAGGCCGGCGAGATGGTCGAGTTCGCCAACGGCGTCAAAGGCATGGCGCTGAACCTCGAGACCGACAATGTCGGCGTCGTGATCTTCGGCGAAGACCGCGACATCAAGGAAGGCGACACGGTCAAGCGCACCAAGTCGATCGTCGACGTGCCGGTGGGCAAGGGCCTTCTCGGCCGCGTCGTCGATCCGCTCGGCGAGCCGATCGACGGCAAGGGCCCGATCGAGGCGAGCGAGCGCCGGGTCGTCGACGTGAAGGCGCCGGGCATCCTGCCGCGGCGCTCCGTACATGAACCGATGCAGACGGGCATCAAGGCGATCGACGCCATGATTCCGATCGGGCGCGGCCAGCGCGAGCTCGTCATCGGCGACCGTCAGACCGGCAAGACCGCGATCTGCGTCGACGCCATCCTCAACCAGAAGGAAGTGAACGCGAGCGGCGACGAGTCGAAGAAACTCTACTGCGTCTATGTCGCCATCGGCCAGAAGCGCTCGACCGTGGCCCAGATCGTCAAGACGCTGGAAGACAACGGGGCGATGGAATACTCCATCGTCGTCGCGGCGACGGCGTCGGAGCCCGCGCCGCTGCAGTTTCTCGCCCCCTTCGCCGGCTGCGCCATGGGCGAGTATTTCCGCGACAACGGCATGCATGCGCTCATTATCTACGACGATCTGTCGAAGCAGGCCGTCGCCTATCGCCAGATGTCGCTCCTTCTGCGCCGGCCGCCGGGACGCGAGGCCTATCCTGGCGACGTCTTTTATCTGCATTCGCGCCTGCTCGAACGGGCGGCCAAGCTCAACGAAAAGCATGGGTCCGGCTCGCTCACCGCGCTGCCGATCATCGAGACCCAGGCCAACGACGTGTCGGCCTATATTCCGACCAACGTCATCTCTATCACCGACGGCCAGATCTTTCTTGAGACGGACCTTTTCTATCAGGGCGTGCGCCCTGCGGTGAATGTGGGGCTTTCGGTTTCGCGCGTCGGCTCGGCCGCTCAGGTCAAGGCGATGAAGCAGGTCGCCGGCAAGATCAAGGGCGAGCTCGCCCAGTATCGCGAGCTTGCGGCCTTCGCCCAGTTCGGCTCCGATCTCGACGCCACGACGCAGCGGATCCTCAATCGCGGCGACCGCCTGACCGAGCTCATGAAGCAGGACCAGTACTCGCCCCTGCAGGTCGAGGAGCAGGTCTGCGTCATCTTCGCCGGCGTGCGCGGCTATCTCGACAAGATCCCGATGAAACAGGTCGGCCATTTCGAACGCGAATTTCTGCGTCATCTCCACGCCGATCACGCCGACATCCTCAAAACCATCCGCGAGGAGAAGGCGCTGTCCGAGGAGACGGAGAAGAAGCTCGCCGGCGTGCTGGACGAGTTCGTCAAAAAATTCGCCTGATCTAAGAATGCGCGGCGCTGCCGCCGGGGTGCGCGATGCCTAGCCTGAAGGCCCTTAAGAATCGGATCGACTCGGTCAAGTCGACGAAGAAGATCACCAAGGCGATGCAGATGGTCGCCTCGGCGAAGCTGCGGCGCGCCGAGGACGCCGCCAAGGCCGCCCGTCCCTATACGGAGCGGATGGAGGCGGTGCTCGCCAACCTCGCCGCGAGCGCCAAGGATAACCCGGCCGCGCCGAAGCTGCTCGCCGGCACGGGCAAGGACGACGCCCACCTCCTGATCGTGGCGACCGCCGACAAGGGACTGTGCGGCGCGTTCAATTCGTCGATCGTGCGGCTCGCGCGGGAGCGCATCGTAAAGCTCCAGGGCGAGGGCAAGACGGTCAAGATCATATGCGTCGGCCGCAAGGGCTATGACCAGCTCAAGCGGCTCTATGCCGATCTGGTCGTGTGGCGCACGGATTTTCTGGGCGTCCGCCGGATCAGCTTCGGCGAAGCGCAGGAGATCGCGGCCCGCGTGCTCGAGATGTTCGACAAGCGCGAATTCGACGTCGCCGCCATTTTCTACGGAAAATTCAAGTCGGTCATCAGCCAGGTTCCGACCGCCCAGCAGATCATTCCCGCCGTCGCGCCCGAAGGCGCGGCGCCGCCCGATCTCAAAGGCGCGATCTACGCCTATGAGCCCGACGAGGAAGAGATCCTGAAAACGCTCCTGCCGCGCTACGTGTCGGTGCAGATCTTCCGCGCGCTTCTCGAGAACGTCGCCTCGGAGATGGGCGCGAAAATGACCGCCATGGACAACGCCACGCGCAACGCCGGCGAGATGATCGACAAGCTCACGCTCCAGTACAACCGGGCGCGTCAGGCGCAGATCACCAAGGAACTCATCGAAATCATTTCCGGCGCTGAAGCGCTGTAGACGGACGGATAAACGAAGGAACGAGTCTCATGAGCAAAGAAGGCCGCATCACCCAGGTCATCGGCGCCGTCGTCGACGTCGCGTTCGACGATCACCTGCCGGCGATCCTCAACGCGCTGGAGACCGAAAATCACGGGAACCGGCTGGTTCTGGAGGTCGCCCAGCATCTCGGCCAGAACATCGTGCGCACGATCGCCATGGACTCGACTGAAGGTCTCGTGCGCGGCCAGAAGGTGCGCGATACGGGCGAGGCGATCGCCGTGCCGGTGGGCGAAGGAACGCTCGGGCGGATCATGAACGTGATCGGCGAACCGGTGGACGAAGCCGGCCAGATCGAGTTCGCCGAGAAACGGCCGATCCACGCCGAGGCGCCGCCTTTCGTCGAGCAGTCGACCGAAGCCCAGATGCTTGTCACCGGCATCAAGGTCATCGACCTTCTGTGCCCCTACGCCAAGGGCGGCAAGATCGGTCTGTTTGGCGGCGCGGGCGTCGGCAAGACCGTTCTCATCCAGGAGCTCATCAACAACATCGCCAAGGTGCATGGCGGCTATTCGGTGTTCGCCGGCGTCGGCGAGCGCACCCGCGAGGGCAACGACCTTTATCACGAGATGATCGAATCGGGGGTGAACAAGAATCCGCATAAGGAAGGATCGGCCGCCGGCTCGAAATGCGCTCTGATCTACGGCCAGATGAACGAGCCGCCGGGGGCGCGCGCGCGCGTCGGCCTCACCGGCCTCACCGTCGCGGAGTACTTTCGCGATCAGGGTCAGGACGTTCTGTTCTTCGTCGACAACATCTTCCGCTTCACGCAGGCGGGCTCGGAAGTCTCGGCGCTCTTGGGCCGCATCCCCTCGGCCGTGGGCTACCAGCCGACGCTCGCCACCGACATGGGCGCCCTGCAGGAGCGGATCACGACGACCACCAAGGGCTCTATCACCTCGGTGCAGGCGATCTACGTGCCCGCCGACGACCTGACCGACCCGGCGCCGGCGACGTCGTTCTCCCACCTCGACGCGACGACGGTGCTCAATCGCGCGATCTCGGAGAAAGGCATTTATCCGGCGGTCGATCCGCTCGACTCGACCTCGCGCATTCTCGACCCGCGCATCGTCGGCCAGGAGCATTACGAAGTCGCGCGCGGCGTTCAGGGCATTCTCCAGCGCTACAAGGCGCTGCAGGACATCATCGCCATTCTCGGCATGGACGAGCTGTCGGAAGAGGACAAGCTCGTCGTCGCGCGCGCGCGGAAGGTGGAGCGCTTCCTGTCTCAGCCTTTCGACGTCGCCCAGGTCTTCACCGGCTTCCCCGGCGTGCAGGTGCCGGTCGAGGACACGGTGCGCTCCTTCAAGGGCCTCATCGAGGGCGAGTATGATCACCTGCCCGAAGCGGCCTTCTACATGGTCGGCTCGATCGAGGATGCGGTGAAGAAGGCCGAACAGCTTGCGGCTGAAGCGGCGTAATGAGCGAATAGGAAGCAGCGAATAGCCAATAGATGACTGCGCAACAGCCAGAAGAAATCGATCCATTCGCTACTTGCCATTCGCCATTCGCCTGCCCGAGGTAACGGGATGGCGGACGAGAAGAAGCCTCAACTGACACATGCAGAGCGGATTTTCGTCCGCATTTCGGCGCTGCAGACCGTTCTTGCGGTCGCGGGCGTGTTCACCGGCAGCGTCGCCCTGTACGCGGCGCTCAACGAGGCGGATGCTGTGCGGAAGCAGCAGCAAGCGGCGGTGTGGCCGTATGTCGGAATTGGCAGCATGGATTTAGACTTGGAGACGGGCGCCGAGATTTTTCAACGGGTGGCGCTGAATTCCGGCATCGGCCCGGCCCGCATCGCGGCATTTCGCGTTACTGTCGACGGCGCCTCGCAAAAGACTTGGAAAGAGGCGGTTGCGGCTCTTACCGGCGACAGGAACATCCCGGTGGTGACCGGCTCCATTAGCGGCCGCGTCATCAGGCCGGGCGAAATGATCGAGATGGTGACAGTTCGGGGGGATGCTGCGGCGGCGATTAATTCAGCGCACTCGCGTTTGCGGGTTGAGGCCTGTTATTGCTCAGTTTTTGATTCCTGCTGGCTCGTTGACACAAGCCGGAGGGACGCCATTTTCGAGCCAGAGCCGGTTAGGCGGTGTCCGGACTACGGCGCAGAACAGTTCACGCAATAGGAAGCGATTATGGCGGACAAACTTCACTTCGATCTCGTTTCGCCGGAACGCCGGCTGATGTCGGAAGAGGTCGATCAGGTCGACGTCCCGGGGGCGGAAGGCGTGTTCGGCGTGCTCCCCGATCACGCGCCGTTCATGGCGACGCTGGCGCCTGGCGTGCTGACGGTGAAGAACGCCGGCGCCGAGAAGCGAATCTTCGTGCGCGGCGGCTTCGCGGAAGTCACGCCCGCGGGGCTTTCGGTTCTCGCCGAGGAGGCGGTCCCGGTCGAGGAGCTCGACGCCGAGGCCATCGCCCGGCGCATCAGGGAGTGCGAGGAGGATCTCGCCGACGAGGACGTCACGGCCGAAACCCGGCGCCAGGCGGAGCAGGAACTGCGGCATCTCAAGGAGATGCAGGCGGCGTTGTAGGGCGAATGGCGAAATCGCAAACGGCGAGCGGGATCATCGCCTAAAGGCGAACGCCGCCCTTTGCCAATTCGCTATTCGCCATTCGCCATTCGCTGAATCGCCGCCGCCATCGCCTCGGGCGGGGCGGCCTCGACCGTTACGGGATTCTTGTTCGCCGAGATCGGGATGACGACCCTGCGCGCGTGCAGCATCATCGGCCATGCGCGGTCTTGAGGCGATAAATCCCCATACTGAGGATCGCCCAGAATCGGCGCGCCGATATGGGCGAGGTGAACGCGGAGCTGGTGCGTGCGTCCCGTTTTCGGCTTTGCTTCGATGAATGAAAGACCGTCCTTCGCGGCGATGACGCGATAGGCGGTGATCGCCTCCTGACCGTCGGCGGCTATCTCGACCCGCCAGCCGGTTCCGCGGCTCTTCTTCTTCAAGGGCGCGTCGATCGTTCCTGACGGCTGTTCCGGGACGCCCTGGCAGATCGCCCAATAGCTCTTCCGGATGCGTCCTTCTGAAAACAGCCGATGCAGCTTTCTCAGCGCCTTGGGGTGCCGGCCGAGCACGAGACAACCCGACGTGTCGCGGTCGAGCCGATGGGCCAGGGCGGGGGCGCGCGGCAGGCCGAACCGCAACTGGTCGAAATAATTCTCGAGATTGTCCCCGCCTCCCGGTCCTGCGTGCACGGGGATTCCGGCCGGCTTGTCGATCACCAGCATCAGCCCGTCCCGATAGAGCACGCGGTCGAGGAGATTCATGCGCGGACCGTTTTCGCCTGCGTCCCGCCGCGCGGCGGGTTGCGCGCGAAGATATCGTCCTGTACCGCATGCGGTCGAGCGCCGACAATTGACGATCGTATAGACGGAGGGGAAGCGATGACGCGAACCTGCGCGTTCCGGAGAGGCTGTGCGGCGGCGGGCGCCGCGCTGGCCGCCGGCCTTTCTGCGGCTTATGCCGGCGACATGCTGATTACGAATGCTGTCGTCGTCTCGCCAGAGCGCGACAAGCCCTCGCGTCCGGTCAGCGTTTACATCAGCGAAGGCCGCATCGCCGAAATCGCGCGGCGGCCGTCCCGCAAAGCGCGCGCGGCGGCGACGGTCATCGACGCGGCCGGAAAATATCTCGCGCCGGGCCTAATCGACGGACATGTCCATCTTGACGGGGTTCCGGGCATGCTCCCGCGCCACGAGGAGGCGTATGCGGAAATCGCCGCCGCCGCCCGCGGCCAGATCCCCCGCAGCTATCTCTTTTACGGCTTCACCACCGTGATCGACCTCAATTCGACGCCGGCGCGCATCGCCGAGTGGAATGCGCAGACGACCCGCCCGCACGCCTATTTCTGCGGCGGCGCGCCGATCGTTGACGGCTATCCCACAAGCTATGCGCCCAAACCGCTGCGCTATCAGCTCATGCCCTATTTTCTGTTCGATCCGGAGCGCGCCGGCGATTTTCCAGAAGGATACGATCCGACCGGGCATTCTCCTGAAGCTGTCGTCGCGCGCATGAGCGAAGACGGGGCGATCTGCGTCAAAACCTTTTACGAGGACGGCTTCGGCGATGACGCCAGCCTGCCGGTTCCCTCGATCGAGACCGTCCGCGCGCTTGTCGCCGCCGCCCATGCGCGCGGCATGAAGGTCCTTTTGCACGCCAACGCGCAGGAAGCGCAGGCTTTCGGGCTCGCCGCCGGCGTCGATGCGATGGCGCACGGACTGTGGACATGGGCCGACGGCGCGGCGACGGCGCTGACGGACGATGTCGCCGCGCTTCTCGACGCTATCGCGGCGCGCGGGACGGGCTGGCAGCCGACCATTCAGGTTCTTTACGGGGAGCGCGACCTTTTCGATCCTGCCTATCTCGCCAGCGCGGCGTTGAAGGATGCGCTGCCGCAAAGCCTGATCGATTGGTACGGAACTGAGGACGGCCGTTGGTTCCGAACGCGCCTGGCCGCCAGCCCGTATGTGGCCGGGTTCATTGATGACGGCCGTTGGGCGGAGATCGACGCCGCCCCCATCGCGCGCGTGGAGGCGGCGCTGGGCCGTCTCGCCGCGCGCGGCGGCCGCCTCCTCTTCGGATCCGACACGCCGAGCGCGCCGACCTACGCCAACCCGCCGGGGCTCAACGGACGCGTCGAATTGCAGCGCTGGATCGAGGCGGGGGTCGATCCGGCCCGGACGTTCCGCGCCGCGACGATCGGGAATGCGGAATTCTTCGGGCTCGACGGCGAAATCGGGACGGTCGAAGAAGGCAAGCAAGCCGATCTCCTCGTTCTGGAGAAGAATCCTCTGGAAGATCCATCCGCCTACGACGCGATAGACATGATCATCGTCGACGGCGAAGCGTTCCCCCGCGCGGCGTTGTCGGCCCGCGCCGGCCGGAAATAGCCTTCAGGCGCGCATACGGATGAAGTCCCGCAGCGGGGCGAAGCCGCGGGCGAGCTCCTCATACACCTTGCGCTTGAACGGCACGATCAGGCCAGGGGTCTCTTCGAGCTCCGCCCAGCGCCAGGCGTCGAACTCCTGTTTGTCGTCGGCGGCGAGGTCGATCTCGCTCTCCTCGCCCTCGAACAGCATGGCCGCCCATTTCTGGCGCTGGCCGCGCCAGTCCTTCTTTTTGTAACCGGGCGGAAAGTCATAGGCGAGCCACCCGGGCGTGAGCGCCAGAAGCCGCACCGACACGACGCCGGTCTCCTCCTTGAGCTCGCGGAAGGCGGCTTCTTCGATGCGCTCGCCGGGGTCGATCCCGCCTTGCGGCATCTGCCAACGCCAGCGCTCGCGCTCTTCGCCGAGATCGGCGAAGTCTGCGACGCGCCGGCCGATCCACACGCGCCCGTCGCGATTGAACAGGGCGACGCCGACATTCGGCCGGTAATGACTTAGATGGTCTTCGATCGACATGGGCGGGCCGCGCGCTGGCGCTTCCTAATCAGATCGGTTCTCTATCGCGACTTGCGCGGCGGAAGTCCACCGGCGGGCGGAGAGCTCACAGGGCGCCGGCGCGCGCATGGACGACGGCCGAGGCAGGCGCCAGCGCGATCCCATCCGCTGCGAGGGCCTCGCTCCATTCGATGACGGCGTCGATCACCGCGTCATAGGCGTAGGCTTTGCCGAGGGCGTGCCCATTGCGTTCGGCGACGGCGGCGAGAGCTCTAAGATCGCGGCGTGCGGCGCCGACGTCCTCGCCGAGGGTTCCGGCGGCGATCATGCGGTCGACGACCGCGACCGGTCCGCCGTCGAGCCCGAGAGCGCGGGTCGCGCCGGTGTCGTCCACATAGGCGACGCCGGCCTGGGCCAGGCGCGTCAGCACCGGCCGAATCGCCTCGCGATCGGCGGAGAATTTTCCGCCGAGATAATTCGTCGCGCCGAAATAGCCGCCGAAACGCGACATCAGCCAGTCGAGCCGCTGGAGATTCTCCGCTTGCGTCCTTTCGGTCGAGAGCGCCGCGGGGCCGAGCGCGTCGGCGCCGGCACGCGTCTCCATCGGCAGCTCGATCATGATTTCGTGGCCGGCCTCCCGCGCGCGCGCCGTCCAGTAATCCAGATCCTTCGCGTAAGGCGCGAAGGCGAGCGTGATCTCAGGCGGCAATTCATCAATCGCGCGTTCGGTGAGCGCCCGATTGAGGCCGAGTCCGGCGACGATCAGCGCGGCGCGCGGCGCGCCGGCGTCGCTCGCGAAGGGGCGGGCGTAATGGCGCGCGGCGCGCCGGCCGTCGGCGGATATTTTCGGGCGCTGGCCGAAGGCGGTCGCGGCGAGCAGCGCCGGATCCGGATCGGGTATGCGAAAGGCAGGGCGCGCCAGGGCCGCAGCTGTCGCCGGCTGAGCGCTTGGGGGCGCCGCAGGCTTTCCGTCGATCGTGATGACGATGTCGCGCTCATCGAATGCGAGCGGTGCGTCGGCGGAATCGTCGGCATAAGGATCGTCGGACGGCTGCCTCAGGATTTCGACCGGCGATTGGGCGAAAAGTTCGCCTGCGTGCGCGGCGTCCGGGTCGTCGCCCTCGCGCAGAGCGGGACGGCTCTGGGATTCCGCAGCGTTGAGAACCGAGACGGTCTGCGGCGGCGCCATGCGTTCAAGCGCGCCTACCGGCAGCGCGACCCGTGTCGGCGCGTCGATTTTCGCGCCCAAGGCGAGCGCATACGCGCCAAGCAGGACGGCGCCGGCGGCGAAGCCGAGCCACGCCCAGGCGAGACGGCCGAGCACCGGCGGTTTGAAGCGGCGGCGGGGCATTGCTGTCAATTTCGTTCGTGAGGCCGCGCCGGCCCTGCCAGGGCGGGACGGCCTGCTCCTAGCCTCGCCCTGACCCTATAAAGGACAGGGTTAACAGACCGGAAAGACAGCCCGGAGAAGCGAATGGGCATCATCAGGCGAAACGGCAAGGCCCGCGCCCTGCGCGCTACGGCGGGCCTTACGGGACCGTCGCGGGTCCGCTTGACCGCTTTCCAGGGCTCTATTGGCGCGCCGCGCCGGCGTCGGCGAGCGCGCGCCGATAGGCGGTCGCGTCAGCAAGGAGCTCAAGCGCGCGCTTGAGCTGGCAGTCCTCGCCCTCCGGGCATTGCACCGGCTCGACGACGGGGGAGTCCTGGCCGACGACGGTTTCAGCCTTGTCCGGCTCGCCGGCGTCTGCGTCAGGGGCGAGCGCGCCGGGCAGGTCTCGTTCGCTCGGTCGTTTCGCCGGGGTTTCCTGGCCAGGATAGACGACCGGCATCAAAATGTCCGGCTCGATGCCGAGGGACTGAATGGAGCGGCCGGCCGGCGTGTAATACTTCGCCGTCGTCAGCCGCAGCGCGCCCTGAAGGCCGTTCTGCAGGGGAATGACCGTCTGGACGCTGCCCTTGCCGAAGGTTTTGGTGCCCAGCAGCAATGCGCGGTTGCGATCCTGCAGCGCGCCCGCGACGATCTCGGACGCGGAGGCCGAGCCGCCGTTGATCAGCACGACGATCGGCTTGCCGCGGGTCTTGTCGCCGGACGTTCCCATTTCGCGCAGAGTGTCCTTGAGCCGCCGACCGCGGGTGGAGACGATCTCGCCGCCGTCGAGGAAGACGTCGGCGACGGCGACGGCCTGATCGAGCAGCCCGCCCGGGTTGGAGCGCAGATCGAGCACATAACCTTTCGGCCCGCCCGGAATCTCGGCGTCAAGCTGTTTCAGGGCCTTCTCGATGCCGTCATCCGTCTGTTCGCTGAACGTCGAAATGCGGATATAGCCGAATTGGCCTTCGGGGCGAGCGGAGACGGACTGGACCGTGATGATGTCGCGCACCAGGACGAGATCAAACGGCGGATTCTCGCGGTCCCGGACCACGGAAATCTCGACCCTCGTGCCTTTGGGCCCTTTGAGCTTGGATATCGCTTCATCGATCGACATGCCGAGCACGTTTTCGCCGTCAATGGCGACGATGAGGTCGTTCGTCTGGAGCCCGGCACGCGCGGCCGGCGTGTCGTCGATCGGCGCCACGATCTTCACGAGACCCTTGTCGGGGCCTTCATTGTCCATGACGACCTGAATGCCGAGTCCGGCGAAGGTGCCGCGCGTCTGCTCCTGCATCTGCGCGAATTCTTCGGCGCTCAGATAGCTCGAATGAGGATCGAGCTTGGAGAGCATGCCTTCGATGGCGCCGCGAATGAGCTCGGCGTCCTCGGGCTCGACGACATAGTTTTCGTGCACCTGCTCGAAGACCTCTCCGAACAGATCAAGCTGGCGGAAAGTCTCCGCCGAAATGGTCGGCCTCGCGAAACCGGCGCTCAGCACGCCGGCCGTAACCAGCGCGCCGCCCAACGCGGCTGCGGCGAGGGCGGCGAGGGAGGCCCGCCCGGCGCGGCGGGACGAGCGATGACGGCGGCGCTTGAAATCAGACATGCTTTGCTTCCCTCAGGCGGACCAGGGCGCTTCGCGCGGAACGGAAACTCCTTCCTGTCGAGCACGCCGCCGACGCGGCGGGTCGGCAAGGCCGGATCGGCGAACCGTTCGATCCATGCGACCAGCGATTGGGGGCCGCGGCGGAAACGTGCGATTCGCAGGTCCTGTACGCTCTCAAAACGCCATGTCCTCCATACTCTTACGCGAGAGCCACAAGGACGGGTTAACGGGTTCTCCGTTCTTGCGGATCTCCAGATCCAGCGTCGCGCCGCCGCCGGGCGGAGCGGCCATGGCTGCGACCGGCTCGCCGGCCGCGACCCGCTGGCCTTCCTGAACCAGGAAAGCGCCGACGCCTATCAAAAGTATATGGTAGCCCCCGCCGACGTCCAGAACGATGAGATTCCCCACTGGTCCCCAGGGCCGGGCGAACGCGACATTCGCCTCATAGGGCGCCGTCACGATCGCTTGATCGGCGACGGCGAAGCGGATCCCCTCGAATCGCCCGCCTTCGGGGCGCTGCGCGCCGTATTCGCCGACAAGCCGGCCGACCACGGGGGGGCGCAAGGCGCCGCGCGCCTCGGCGAAGGGGCGGGCGGGCGCGAAAATATCCGGCGTGCGCGACGGCCGCCGGCTCGGCGCGGGCGGGGCGTCGAGCCGCGGCGGCGAGGGCTTCAGGCGCGGGGTGATGGCGCTGGCGAGCCGCTCCAGCCTCTGCAGCACCTCCCGCAGGCTCGAGGCCCTGGCGGCGAGGGCGGCGGTTTCCCGCTGGGCCGCGGCCGCCAGGCTCGCGGCGACATCGCGCTCAGCCTGCTTCTTCTCCAGCAGTTCGGCGAGAATGGTCCGACGCGCCGAAATCTCTTCGTTGGTTTTTTCATAGGCTTGGCGCTCGCGCTCGCGCTCGGCGCGGACCCGGGTGAGCGCGTCAAGGGACTCCTTGAGCGCCGCGGCCCGCGCTTCGAGGACGGGCGCGGCCTCGGACAGCAGCATCGCCGCGCGCGCGGCGCGGTTGGCGTCGTCGGGCGAGACGAGGAGAGCCGGCGGCCGGCCCAGCTCCAGCGACTGCAGGGCGGCGAGCACGTCCGCGAGATTTTCACGCTCGGCGATCAGGGCGGTCGAAATGCGCGCTTCTTCCGCGTCGAGCCGGTTGAGTTCGGCGGCGATCGCCTGCAAGCGGCGTTCGGCGTCCTGCAGCGAATTGGTGGTCTCGATCATCCGGTAGCGAAGTTCTGCGACCTCTTTCTCCCGGGCCTCCGCTTCGTCGCGCAGACGTTTCTCTTCTTCCGCACGGGCCTTGAGGCGGGCCTCGATCTCCGCGAGCTCCTTTTCGCTCGGGCTGGCCTGAGCCGCCGCCGGCTGCGCAGCGAAGCCGATGCAGAGGGCGACCAGAGCGAGCCCGCTGCGAAAACCGGCGCGTCGCGCGGCAGGTTCGCAGCAGCGGCGCCGGTCTCGCAGATCCCTTCTCGCTTTCCCGGCGCGCGCTCGGTCGGGAGCAAGCCGCGCCAAGTCCCCTCTCCGGAAAAGAAGGAGCGGAGGGGGATCCGACGGCGGGTTGAGCATAGCTTCGGTTCCGAAAACGGTCTCACGCATCGGCGCGCGCTATCCGCGATGATAGGGGTGTCCGGACAGGATGGTCATCGCGCGGTAGATCTGCTCGCACAGCATCGCCCTGACAAGCATATGCGGCCATGTCGCCGGCCCGAAGGACAGAACGAGATCGGCCTTTTCGCGCAACGATGGATCATGCCCGTCCGCGCCGCCGATCAGAAACGCCGCCGCGGGAGCGCCCTGATCGCGCCAGCGACCGAGCAGCGCGGCGAAGTCGGCGCTCGCCAGCGGTTTGCCCCGCTCATCGAGCACGATTCGCCTGGCCCTGTCCGGAATGGCGGCCGCAAGGAGCGCGCTCTCGCGCGTCCGCCTGGCCGGACCGTCGAGGCCTTTCGGCGCTTCGGACTCGATAATTGCAAAATCAGAAAAACCGACGGCCCGCCCGGCGGCGCGGATGCGCGCGGCGTAGTCGTCGACGAGGGCGGCTTCCGGCGCATTTTTCGCGCGCCCGATCGCGGCGACGACAAGCCGCATGGGGGGTGCTCCCGTCCAGGCCGGATCAGACGTCGGTCTTCAGCGGCGCGTGAGCCGCTTCCGACCAGATACGTTCGAGATTGTAAAAGGCGCGCACTTCCGGCCGGAAAAGGTGAACGATCACGTCTTCGGCGTCGATCAACACCCAGTCGCAGGCCGGCAGGCCTTCGACCCTTGCCCGCCCGAAGCCGGCTTCCTTCAACTTGCGGAGAATCTTGTCCGCGAGCGCGCCGACATGGCGCTGCGAGCGGCCGGAGGCGATCACCATGGCGTCGGCGATGTCGGACTTGCCCTCCAGGCTGATCGTGACGATCTCCTCGGCCTTGTCCGCGTCGAGTTCGCAAAGGATCAGATTGAGGATTTCGCGGCTGCGTTCCGCTGGGGAAAGGGCCGCCAGGCCCCATGACGCATCGCCGGTTTCCGCCGCCGGCCCGTCCATGACGTCGCTCGCGTCCGCCGCGCCGGCGACCAACTTCAATGCGGCCTTGCGGTGGGCCGCCGCACCGGGCTGAGATCTCAGCGCCTGCCTCCCTTGTTGCACGGGCGGTCGCCCGCCCGTCGAGTTTATCGCCGCCCTCGCATCGGGCCAAGCGTCTGCGGACGCCCCCTCTGTCGCCCAAAGGCCACAGTTCCCGCGCCGGGCGCGGCTCTGCGCCTGTCCCGTTTCCGGATGGGGCTCACCCGGCCCGGCGGGCCCGGCGCAACGCCGTCGAAGAGATGGGGTTGGAAATCCCCGAATAAAAGGCCCATGCGGGCGGCTCGGCGTCGGCGAGGAGGGGGCCGTCCCGTTCATCGAGACGAAATGCGGCGAGCGCCTGCGCGGCGGGGCTTTCTTCCGCGGCAGCCTCGTGACCCGGCCGGCTGAAGACCGCGATCGGAACCATCGCGGCGATGGCCCGCCAGTCCTTCCATTCATGGAAGGCCGCAAGACTGTCCGCGCCCATCAGCCAGACGAAGCGCATCTGCGGCCACAGATCGGCGAGCATGGAGAGCGTGTCGACCGTATACTGAAGGCCTTTGCGGCGTTCGAAATCCGACGCCACGATGCGCGGATCTGCGGCGATCCGGCGCGCCGCCGCGAGGCGCTCTTCATAGGGCGCGTAGATGTCGGGCGCCTTCAAAGGGTTGCCGGGACTGACGAGCCACCAAACGGCGTCAAGGCCGAGCCAATCGAGCGCGGCGAGCGAAATCTCGCGATGGCCTTCATGGGCCGGATTGAATGAGCCGCCAAGAAGGCCGATTTTCGACGTGGCGTGACGTTGGGGGACCATAAGCGTCAAAGGTTGCCGGCGGCGCGTTCCGGCATGGTAATGTCATGTGGGGGCGAACGGAAATGGCGGCCGCCTGCAGAAAGGACCTGCTGACAAAATCTGTCAATCGAGGCGGCTAGCTTTTCCCGTCCGTTCCGGCGAAGCAGGAGCCCGCCGGGCGCTCATCGCAGGAGCCTTCCATGAAAGACATTCCGGTCAAATCCGGCACGCGCTATCCGGCCCCGTTTGATGCGCCGTGCAGGGCGCGCGAGTGGCAGGCGCTGGGCGAGGCCTTCGGTCTTGCGCAGTTCGGCGTGAACCGCGTGCGTCTGAAGCCCGGCGTGTGGTCGAGCCAGCGTCACTGGCACACCCATGAGGACGAATTCGTCTATGTGCTTGAAGGCGCGCCGACCCTGGTGACCGACGACGGGCGGCGCGCGTTGGGGCCTGGCGAGTTCGTCGGCTTCCGGGGCGGCGTCGAAAACGGCCATCATCTCATCAATGAAACGGAAGAGGACGTCGTGTTTCTCGTCGTCGGCGCGCGGATCGCCGAAGACGCGGCGCATTATCCCGACATCGATCTTTACTGCCCGCCCGGTCGCCAGCAAGGCGCGGTCTTCACCCGCAAAAACGGCGAGCCCTACTGAGCCGGCGCCCCTAAGGGGTCCAGGCCGTATCCTCCGTATCCGGCGTTTCTTGCGCTTGCGCGCCGCCAGCCTTCAGCGCCATGAGGTTGCGCACAAGCGCCGGGAGGCCTTCGCCGCTCGCGCCGGAGATTGCGCGCGCCGGTCGGCCGGCTGCCTTGGACAGGACCTTGAGCTTTGCAGCGCGTTGCTCAGGGCTTAGCGCGTCGACCTTGTTGAGGCAGACGATCTCGCGCTTCTGCGCAAGCCCGCCGCCATAGGCCTTGAGCTCGCGGCGCACCGTTTCGTACGCCGCCGCGACATCGTCATGCGTTCCGTCGACGAGATGCACGATTGCGGCGCAGCGCTCCACATGGCCGAGAAAGCGATCGCCGATCCCGGCGCCTTCATGGGCGCCTTCGATCAGGCCGGGAATGTCGGCGATGACGAAGCTCTCGCCTTCGCCGACGCGCACGACGCCCAGATTGGGATGAAGCGTCGTGAACGGATAATCGGCGATTTTCGGCTTGGCGGCCGAGACGGCGGCGAGCAGCGTCGATTTGCCGGCGTTGGGAAGGCCGACCAGGCCGAAATCGGCGATCAGCTTGAGGCGCAGCCAGATCGTGCGCGCCTCGCCCGGCTGGCCGGGATTGGCCCGGCGCGGGGCCCGGTTGGTCGAAGATTTGAAGCGGGCGTTGCCGAAGCCGCCGTTTCCGCCCTTGGCGAGGATCGCGCGCGCGCCGGGCCGGTCGAGATCGGCGATGAGCGTTTCCTCGTCCTCTTCGAAGATTTGCGTGCCCACGGGAACCTTGATGACAAGGTCGTCGCCGTCCGCGCCGGTGCGGTTGCTCCCCTCGCCGGGCCGGCCGTTCCGGGCGCGGTAATGCTGCTGGTAGCGGAAGTCGATAAGGGTGTTGAGGTTCTCGACCGCTTCCGCCCAGACATGCCCGCCGCGCCCGCCGTCGCCGCCGTTCGGCCCGCCGAACTCGATGAATTTTTCGCGCCGGAACGACAGGCAGCCGGCGCCGCCGGCGCCGCTCTGGACGTATATTTTCGCGCGGTCGAGGAATTTCATGGGCGCTATATAGAGTTTTTTTGTCGCCGCGCCATGGCCGTTCAAAAATCGTAGCCGAACAGCCTGATGTCCTTTTCGTAAAGCCGGAACGCCTTCTCGCGGGCGGCCGCGTCATAATAGGCGGCGTAGGGCTGGCGCTCGTCCGTCGCGTTCGCCCGGCCGATTTCGACGTGTTCGACGCCGATCCTGGCCAGCACGGTTCTCAGATCGTCCTCGAAACGCTCCATCCGGCCGATAAAGTCGACATTATTGAGGTCGATGAGCGAGGATTGCAGCGCCAGATGCCGGTCGCAGGCCTGAAGATCGAGGCCGGCGACATGGTCGAGAAAGCCGTCGAGCCGCCGGCATCTTTCCAGCGCGTCCGGGGCGAGGCCGAAAGCGTTGGATCGCACGACCTTGTCGAGCCAGCATGAGATCAGCCGGTCCCAGGGATTTCGCACGAAGGCGAACTTGAAGTAATCCCGGTAAAGATTGGGCGCGTAATGCAGATTGCTGTCAGGTCCGCGGCGGCGCAGGACGCCGCCCTGTCGCAGGCAGCGCACGATCGTTCGCGTCCCGACTTTCGCGACGCGGAACCAAAGGAATTTTCGCTCATGCGAAAGGCTGATATTGTAGCGCCGCGCCGAGGGAAGAAACGGGACCGCGCTCAGGGCGCGATAGAAAAGCTGCGCGGGCGTGGCGATCATGAATCCGGCTCCGGAATCGAGGCGTTGAAGCGCTCTGGCGCCGGCATGCTTCCGGGAACCGCCAGCCGCCGTCAAGGGCGCGCTCCCCGCGCGTGCAGGAACGAAAGGACATGCGATGAAGATCGAGCCCGCCGGCGCCGCCGATCGCGCTGCGCTTCTCGCCCTTTGGGAGCGCTCGGTCCGCGCGACGCACGACTTCCTTGCGGAAGAAGACGTGATCGCCATTCGCGAGGCCGTGCGCGCGCACGCCCTGCCGGCGCTCGAACTATGGTTGGCGCGGGACGGGAAGGGCGCGCCGGTCGGCTTCATGGGGCTCGCCGGGAATTCGGTGGAGACGCTTTTTATCGATCCAGACTGGTTCGGCCGCGGTCTCGGCCGCGCCTTTCTGAACCATGCGCGCGCCCTGCGCGGCCCGCTCCGGGTCGATGTCAACGAACAAAATCCCGGCGCGCTCGCCTTTTACAGAAAATGCGGGTTTGTCGAGACGGGCCGCTCGGCGGTCGATTCGGACGGCCGGCCGTTTCCCATCATCCACCTCGCAGAGTCCGCCGCGGAAAAGGAAAGCGCGACATGATCATCGTTCACCATCTCGAAAATTCCCGCTCCCAGCGCGTTCTGTGGCTGCTCGAAGAGCTCGGCCTCGAATACGAGGTCCGCCGCTACGAGCGCGACAGAAAGACCAATCTGGCGCCGGCGACCTTGCGCAAGATCCATCCTCTGGGCAAATCGCCGGTGGTCGAGGACGGCGGGCGCATCCTCGCCGAGACCGGCGCGATCGTCGAGCATCTCGTCGAAGCGCATGGCGCCGGCCGCCTCGTCCCTGCGCGCGAGACGGCGAACTATGTCCGCTACAAATACTGGATTCACGCCGCGGAAGGCTCCTACATGCCGCCGCTCGTCATGGCGCTGCTTCTGAACCGGATGGAGAGCGCGCCGATGCCCTTCTTCGCCCGCCCTGTCGCGCGCCGGCTCGCGAACGGCGTGCGCGCCGGCTATCTAGACCAGACCACCCAGGCGCTGTTCGATCATCTCGATACGGAGCTCTCCCGCGATGAATGGCTGGCGGGGCCGGACTTCACGGCCGCCGACATCATGATGAGCTTTCCGATCGAAGCCGCGCGGGGACGCGTGGCGGCCGCGCAGGGGCGCGAGACTCTCGACCGGTTCGTGGAAAAAATTCACGCACGCCCCGCCTATCGGCGCGCCCTCGAGAAAGGCGGGCCTTACGCATACGCCTGAGAGAAGCGCGTGCTTCCGGCTTCTCTCGCCGGGCTTGCGGTCCTTACTGCTTGATGTCGGGCGCGCCGGCTTCCTCGGCCGAGGCGTTGGTCGGCGCCGTCGCCGGTTGCGGGACGAGCGCGACCGGCGCGTCGTCTTTTTCTTCGTCCTGCTTCGGCTCTTCGCGCAGCTCCGGCAGCGGCCGGGGCTTGGGCGAAGGGGCCGGCGCAGCGGGCGCCGGCGCGGCCGGAGGCGCGTCGAAATCGGGCGCGTCGAAGCCGTCGGCGGCGAACTCCTGCCAATAGGCCGGCTGATTCATCAGGGAACGGAAATAGTCGATGTTCTGCTCGGCGAGTTGCGGCGGCAGATCGGAACGGGCGAGCCGCTCGGCCTCGCGCAGGTCGCCCTTAATCGCGAGCGCGAGCGCGAGGTTCTGGCGCACCCGCGCGTTGCCGCGCCGGCTCGCCGCGGCCGCGCGCAGCGTTTTCACGGCCATGTCGAGATCGCCGGAGAGCGCATAGGACAGGCCTTTGTTGTTCATGACGCTGACGGCTTCCGGCGCGAGGGCGAGCGCCGCGTCGTATTTGCGGCGCGCGGCCTCATGCTCGCCGATCTGGTCGAGCGCGACGCCGTAGGCCGACAACGCGCGCCAGTCGTTCGCGCGCGCGTCGGCGGCGGTTTCGAGATAACGGACCGCCTCGAAAGCGCGTCCGTCCTCGACCAGCGCCTTGCCGAGCTCGAGATTGACGTCCGGATCGTCGGGATGGCGCCCGGCGACCTTCATCATCACCGAGACAGCTTCGCGGCTCGAGCCGATCTTGCGCAGCGATGCGGCGTAGCGCGTGGCGACGGCGGGGTTATGCGGCTCGCGATTGTAGCGCGTCCCCCAGAAGGCGGCTGCGGCGATGGGATCGAGCGTGGAGGGGTCAGCTTCCGGATTGGTGAAAACTCCGATGGCGCCGGCGTAATCGCCAGTTCCGGCGACGTCGGCGCGCCCGCCTCCGCTCGACGCGCAGCCGGCGAGCAGGATGGCGCAAAGCCCCGCGCCGGCGTATGTACGAAGCGAACAGGCGATCTCGGTCTTGCGCGCGGCCATGACGAACCTCAAAAACTGCGGATGGCGCGGCGATCATCTGCCAATGAGTTCAACAAACGCTTAACCGCCGCGCGGTCTGCGGGGCGTAAAAGCGAATAGGAAGTTAACGGAGCGTTTCATGCGGCTGGAGCTTTTGCAGGATTACGACGAAACGGCCCATGCGCGGGCGCGGCCGATTTATGAAATTTCCGACAAGGGGCTCGACGGCCGCGACGATCTGCCGGCGCCGCTTCGCGCGCTCGCGCGCGCGAACGGTTTTTCAGGGGAAGCGGGGGTTGTTCTCGCCCATGAAGAAGGCGTACTTCTCGGCGTCGGCGACGGGTCTGATCCGTTCATTCTGGCTGCGGCGGCGGAGAAGCTTCCCGAAGGCGACTACCGTCTGGCGCCGACGCCGGCGTCTGATCTGGCCTGGCGCGCCGGCTTCGCCTGGCTTCTCGGAAGCTACCGTTTCGACCGCTACAGGAAGCAGAAGCCGGCCGCGGCGCGCCTGATCGCGCCGCGCGGGCTCGACGTCGCAGCCGTGCGGCGCGAGGTCGGCGCGGTCGGCTATATCCGCGATCTCGTCAACACGCCCGCCGCAGACATGACGCCGTCCGCCCTGGAAGCTGAAGCGCGCGCGCTTGCAAAGGCGCATGGCGCGAAGATCGAAACGATCATCGGCGAGGCGCTCCTGGAACGGAACTTTCCGCTCATTCATGCGGTGGGGCGCGCGGCCGCCGAGGCGCCGCGGCTCGTCGACCTCGTCTGGGGCCGGGAAGACGCGCCGAGGATCACTCTCATCGGCAAGGGCGTGTGCTTCGATTCCGGCGGGCTGGACCTTAAGAGCGCCTCGAACATGCTTCTGATGAAAAAGGATATGGGCGGGGCGGCCCACGCCCTCGGCCTTGCGCGGATGATCATGGAGTCCGGTCTCGACGTCCGTCTGCGCGTGCTGATCCCGGCGGTCGAAAACGCCGTGTCCGGTTCGGCCTACCGGCCTGGCGACATCCTCAACAGCCGCAAGGGCCTCACCGTCGAGATCGGCAACACCGACGCCGAGGGGCGGCTCGTGCTCGCCGACGCGCTGGCGCTCGCGGGCGAGGAGGAAGACCCGCCGGCGCTGCTCGTCACGCTTGCGACACTGACCGGCGCGGCGCGCGTCGCGCTCGGGCCGGAGCTTGCGCCCTATTACGCCAACGACGAGGCGCTGGCGGCCGAACTGATGGAGGCTGGCCGGGCCGTCGCCGACCCGCTGTGGCGGATGCCGCTCTGGCCGGGCTATGATTCGATGCTCGCCTCGACCGTCGCCGACGTCAGCAATGTCGGAAACGGGTCCTTCGCCGGGTCGATCACGGCCGCGCTCTTCCTCAAGCGCTTCGCGCCGGCGGGCGTTCCCTGGGCGCATTTCGACATCTACGCCTGGCGGCCCAAGGCCGCGCCGGGCCGGCCCGTCGGCGGCGAGGCGCAGGCCGTGCGCGCGCTCCTGCGCGTGATCGCAGATCGGACGGGCGGGAACGCCGAGGGCGCATAGACTTCTCGCCGGGACGGGCCGAAACCCTTGCCCTTCAGGCGCGAACAGTTGCACCGTCGGCGCGGATGATCGCCCCGGCGAGGGGCGCGCGGAAGGCGATATTCGGGTTCGATGGCGTCGATCGGCAATCTCAGCGTCTGGCGGGACATCATCGCCGATGCGGTCCGCGAGGACGGGCCGGACCTGTCCATGCGCCAATGGGCGATTCTGCTGACGGTCTATCTCAATCCCGGCCCGCATACCGTGCGCGCGCTCGCCCGCGACCTCAACGTGCCGAAGCCGGCGATCTCGCGCGCGCTCGACGCGCTGTCGATCCTCGGATTCGTCCGCCGGGTCCGGGACGAAACGGACAGGCGGATCGTTCTCGTGCAGAAGACGCCGGAAGGGGCCCTGTTTCTCGATCGCTTCTCGCAAATCGTGGAGCAGCGGATGGAGACGCCTGGGCTGGGCGCGCTTTACGGCTGAGGCGGCGAGACTTCCCGACGGTCACTCTATCCGAGGCAGATCGGCGAACTTGACGCCGGCGATATAGGCCGCCCCGTCGCGCAACTCCGCGGAACCTGCGATCTTGCCGCCGCCGCCGAGCGCGGCGAGCGTGAGCGCGGCCGCGGCCTGCTCGCTTTCGGCCGGCGTCAGCGCGCCGAGCTTGGCGAGGGCGCGCGCAAGGCCGGCTGGATTGATGATCTCCGCCTGCAGAACGCCGGCAGGATAGCCGCCGCGGTCGAGAACGAGCGCGCCCGAAAAGCTCGCGCGCGCGCCTTCGGTCTCGAAAGACAAGCCCTTGATGCGGATCTCAGGGCCGGCTTCGCCGGCGTCGGCGATTTCGAGGAAGGCTTCGATCCGCGCCGCCTCGAAGCGCTTGCCGTCGATCTCGCCGGCGAGGCCGCCTACGATAAGGCTCGTCTCGAGCGCGCCGTCAGCGTCGAGACTTGGCGCGACGCGCATGAGCGCGGCCTCGAGCCGGAAGCGGCCCGGGCCGTCGGCGCGCGCAAGCGCGGCCGGACCGGTCTGCGCATTAACGATCCAGCCGCGAGTTTCGTCTTCTCCAATGCTCGCGCGCGCGTCCTGCGCTTCCAATGTCCAAACGCCGCTGCGGCCGAGATCGAGCATTTGCGGATTGCTCGCCGAAAAGACGAGCCGGTCAAGCGCGAAAGGAAGCGCGTCGATATAGAGCGCGTCGGCGCGCCAGCGCGCGCCCGTCGCCGGGTCCGCGATCGCAGGCGCGGCGACCGCGCCGCGCAGATAGAAGGGAAAGCCGCGCGCGCGCACGTTTTCATAAGAGACTTCAAGGCCTGCCGCGCGCTGATCTTCCGCCCACGCCTCGACCGACCGGCGCATCGCCTGCGCTCCCTGCAGCCAGAGAGCGAAATAGCTCAGAAGCAAAATTCCAGCGGCGATCAGCGGGCCGTAGAGCAGCCAGCGATTGGCCTTTCGGGGCGCGTGGGTCATGCGGCGGCGTGTCCTTTCGCGTCGATGGCGCCCGGGTCCGGCTCGGCGGCGTCCGCGAGGCTCGCCAGGCCTTCGTCGAAGCGGGACTCGAGGGCGCGGATGAAAGCCTTGCGGTCAAGGCCGGGTTCGATCGGCGGCAGGAAGCGCACAGTGACGACGCCCGGAAACTTCACCCAGCCTGGATGCCGCCAGTACTTTCCCGAGTCATGAACCACGGGGACGCAAGGCGCGTTCGCGGCGAGATAAACGCCGGCGATGCCGGGCTGCAAGGGTCCGCGCGCACCCACCGGCCGGCGCGTGCCTTCCGGGAAGACGATCAGCTGCGCGCCTTCGGCGATCTTCGCGGCGGCCGCGCGGGTCATCGCGCGCATCGTTTTGGCGCCGCCCTTGCGATCGACGGCGATCGATCCGGCGCGCAGGCCCCACCAGCCATATATCGGTATGCGGAGCAGCTCCTTTTTGAAGATGGCCGCAGGCGTCGGCAGCAACGCGAACAGCGCCAGCGTCTCCCACATGGACTGATGGTTGCTCGCCACGATCGCGCCGCCGCCTGGAACGTGCTCGCGGCCTTCCACGCGCCAGCCGATCCCGCAGATGAGCCTCAACCCGCCCAGCATCAGACGCGCCCAAGCCCGCACCGCCTCGCGCGCGGCCTTTTCGCCGAACAAAAGCGCCGGCGCGGCGACGACGGCCGTAACGAGGGTGCCGGCCACGAGATAAACAAGAAAAACCGCGCTGCGCAGTCGAGCCATCGGATCTCCGCCGTCAAACGACGACGAGCGTCTTTACACGCGCGGCGAGGAATTTCGAATACTCGACGGCAAGGCGTCGCCACGCCTCGGTCGAAGCCGGCCTGCCCCGCGCGTCGAGATAGCCGGAGGCGACCGGATGCGGCGCGATCTCGGCGCTCTTCATGCGCGCATGGGTTTCGAGAAGCGCGCGCGGCATGTGATATTCCGAGGTGACCAGAATGAGCGAGCGGAAGCCGTGCGCCGCCGCCCACTCGCTCACCTCCTGGGCGTTGCCTTCGGTCGAGCGCGCCGCCGCGCCGAGATCGACGCAGCAGTCGAAGGTTTCCGCCGCGCCGGGCCACATCTTGGCGATTTCGTCGCGCGAGATGTCGGGATTGACGCCGGAGATGAGCAGCCGCCTGCCGGCGCCGCGCTGCATGAGCGACATGCCCGCCGCGATGCGCGCGCCGCCGCCGGTATAGACGACGACGCCGTCCGCTGTCGCGCCGTCTTCGCCCGCCGGCGCCGGCAGTCCGGCGATGAAAGCGACGAGGCCAGCCGTCCAGGCCAGTCCGATCGCGAGCAGGATAAAAATGACGCGCCGCACCCACGACTCCTGCGCTGTCGCGCCGATGGCGCGCTTTCCCCAAAACGATAACCGAATTTCTCAAATTCGGTCCAGCGGCGCGCCGAAACGCATGCGGCGCAGGGGCGAAAGAGGACGCCCCGTTTCCGCAACCCTTTGATAGGCCGCCGGGGCTGTCTCGCTTGATTGCCTCCTACAGCTCCTTGACGAGGGCGCGCAGCACCGTCGCGCGCGCCGTAGCGGCCGTCACCGCGCACAGGACCAGCGGCACGGCGACAAGCGGGAGAATGAGGCCAGGGCCGAGAGCGACGCCCGGCAGAAAATCGCCGGCCGCGCCGGTCGCCCGCAGCGCCAGCGCGGCGAGGCCCAGCGCCAGCACCGCGCCGAACAGGCCCGCTGTCGCGCCGCGCACGCCGAGCGTGAGAAAGCGCCGCTGCACCTGGCCGGCGATGAAGGAATCGGTCGCGCCGACGAGATGCAGGAGCGAGACGATCTCCCTGTTGGCGGCGAGACCGGCGCGCGCCGCGAAGGCGGCGATGGCGCAGGCCGCGCCCATGACCAGCGCGAAGACGGCGAAGGCGAGCGCAAGGCCTGAGCGCGCCGCCGCGGACAGCCGGCCGTGCCAGCCGCCGTGATCGTCGAGAACGGCGTTCGGCGCGGCCGCGGCGAGGCGGTTGCGCAAAAGGGAAAGGTCGGCGCGCAGGTTCTCGTCGACGCGGACCTCGATAATGGCCGGAATGTTAAGATATTCCCCGATGTTTCCCTTGCCGAGCCACGGCTCGAGCAGCTTCGCCGATTCGGCGGGGTCCAGCGCGCGCGCCTCGACGACGCCCTCGGTCGATTCGAGCACGCGCAGGGCGGCGGCCGTCTCTTCGGCGATCGCGCCGGCGTCCTGACCTTTGATCTGCACCGTGACGGCGCTTTTGAGCTCGCTCGTCCACGCCCCGGCTGCGGCGGCGATGGCGATGAAAGCGGCGAGCGCGAGGCAGGCGAGAAACGACATCACGGCGATGACCGCGGTGAGCGGCGCGCCGCCAGCGCCCGCGTCGGGCAGGATCGGCTCGGAACGGAAGCGGCTCAGGAGGCCGCGTTTTTCTTCCGTAGGCTGACGACTATCAGGGTCGGCCGCGAACCGCTCGGCGATGGGGCGCGCTTCGGTCATCGTCGCGCTCCTGCGACCGCTGGCGCGGTCTCTTCGATGAGCCGGCCGTTTTCAAGAGCGATCGTCGGTTTGCCGAGGGCGGAGATGAGCTGCAGGTCATGGGTCGCTACGATCACCGCCGCGCCGAGCTTGTTGAGCTCGATGAAGAGCCGCATGATCTTTTCGCCCATGACGGGGTCGACATTGCCGGTGGGTTCGTCCGCAAGAATGAGATCGGGCTTCGTGACCAGCGCGCGCGCGAGCGCGACGCGCTGTTTCTCGCCGCCCGACAGGGTCGGCGGACGGGCGTGCATGCGGTCGCCGAGACCGACCCAGTTTAAGAGTTCCCTTACGTCTTCCCGATATTGGTTTTGGTTAACGCCGGCTACTTTCATGGGCAGGGCGACGTTTTCAAAGGCGGTCAGGTGGTCGAGCAGGCGGAACTCCTGGAATACGACGCCGATTCTGCGGCGCAGCGCCGGCAGCGCCTCGCGCTCGGCGGCCGTGGCGTCTTGCCCGAACAGGATCACTCGCCCGCGCGTCGGTCTGTGCGCCAGATAGACGAGCTTCAAAAGAGAGGTCTTGCCCGCTCCGGAGGGGCCGGTCAGAAAGCGGAATTCGCCTTCGCCCAGCGAAAAGTTGAGATCGCGCAGGATCTCCGTCTCGCCGTCATAGGAAAGACCGACATTCTCGAAGCCGACGATCAAAAGCGGCGCTCCGTTCCTTGCTTTGTCGCTTTCAGGCCGGCGCGGCGCCGTCGGAAAGCTGATTCTCTGCAGTCATGATAATCGCCTGTCCCGAATGCGCCACGCGTTATGATGTCGAGGACGGGCGGTTCCTTCCTCATGGCCGATCTGTCCGTTGCGCCGCCTGCGGCGAAAGCTGGTTCGTGCCGCCGCCTGAGCCCGTCGAGGAGCTGTTGACCGCCAGGCGCGCGATCAGGCGCGAAGCAGAGGCGGAGGCGGCGCCAAGCGCCCGGGCCCGCCGCGATCCGCCGGAGACCGTCAAGGCCGCGCCCGTCGAAGAGGACGCACGCGATCCTGAAATCGCAACGCTTGCGCGCGGCCAGGTCGACGATCTGGAGACCGGTTCGGAAGACGACGACCGACTGTTCTTCGACCTCGATGAGCCCGAGTCGGCGCCTGATGTCGAGTCGTCGCGCGCACAGGCGCGCAAGCCTTCCCCGACGCAAGCTTCCCGCGCGCCGTCGCAAGATCGCCGCGGCGACGGGCGGGGCGCCGCCCGGTTCGGAGGCCATGATCGCCCGGGCGAGGAAGAGATGCGCTCGTCCGCGTCTTCCGCCGATGGGCATGACGATGAAGTTCGCGCAGACAGCCGCGACTGGCGTCCGTGGCGCGCCGCGCGCGCGCCCAAGGAACCCGATCATAAGCGCGCGCCGGCGCTCGACGCCTATTTCGAAGATGTCGGGGGGGAGGAATCGCCGGGAGGTTTCGGCCGCCGCTCCGACAGGCGCGGAACGGCGCTCGCGCGCATCGAAGACCTCGAGCCCATCGCCGAACGGGTCTTCAATGAAGAGTTTTTCGCGGCGCTGCGCGTGCAGCCGCGCGCGCTTGAGCGGGCGATCCGGAAAGCCCGCCGCCGCGCCGAGGCGCGGGCGAAGAATCGCCTGACGCCGATGCGCGCGCTCGGCTGGGCGGCCTGGCTCGGCGCCGTCGGGGCGACGGCGTTCGTCGTCTACAGCTATCGCGACGCCATCGTCGCGCGCTGGCCCGAGGCCGCGGGCGCCTATGCGGTGATCGGCGTCGAAGCCAATCCTTACGGGCTCGCCATCGAAGGGGTGGCCCATCGCCTCGCCATGTCGACGGGCGGGCCGACGATCGAGATCACGGGGCGGCTGCGGAACGATACGGACGCGCCGGTGACGGCGCCGCTGATGCAGGCCGAAGCGCTCGGCCCGCGCGGCGAGCTGCTGGCGCGCTGGACCTTCGCGGTGGAGCGCGAAGTCGTGCCCGCCGGCGAGCGCGCCGCGTTCATGACGCGCGCGCCTGCGCCGGACGGCGTCGCCGAGGTCGCGCTCACCTTCGCGCCTGCGTCGCGCGCACCGCGGGCGGCGGCCGAGGACGGCGAGGCGCGAGGCGACCCGCCTGCCCAGGAGTCAGAAGAAGACGGCGCAGCCCGGCGAATTCCCTTCTGAAGCGGTCGCCTCTATAGGGTCTGGCGCCGCCAGGATTTTGCGGCGCACGGGCGCGAAGGAAGGGTCGGATCATGCGTATCTTGTTCAGCGAGGCGGCGGTGAAAGCGCGCATCGAGGCGCTCGCCGACGCGATCGCGCGCGATCTGCCGAAGGATTTTCTGCTCGCGCCGGTGCTCACGGGCGCTTTCATTTTCGCGGCCGATCTGTTGCGCGCGCTCCATGCGCGCGGGCTCGATCCGGGGGTCGATTTCGTCCAGCTTTCGAGCTATGGCGGCGCGCGCGCTTCGAGCGGAGTGGTCGCTCTCATCAAGGACTTCACCGTCGATCTTGAAGGCCGTTCGGTGCTGATCGTGGACGACGTGCTCGATTCCGGCCGCAGTCTGCATTTCGCGCGGCGCATGACGCTAGATCGCGGCGCAGCCGAAGCGCGCCTGTGCGTGCTGGTGCGCAAGGCCACGGGGCGCAGCGCCGACATCGAGGCGGATTACGTGGGCTTCGAGGCGGGCGCGGACGATTTCCTTGTCGGTTACGGCATGGATGACGGCGGCCGCAGTCGCGGGCTGCCGTTTATCGGCGCGATGTAGCGCGTCGCGCATCGTCGATTCGCCGAGCGGCGAACTATGCGCTATGCGCCGCGCGCGCTGCGCCGGCGAAACGCTCCGCGATGTCTTTAATCCTTCGGGCCGCGGCGTCGATATCTTCCGCATCGAGACGGTCGAGGCGGATCTCGGCGAGCGGCTTATCCTCGCGGCGCTTGCGCGCGCGCTCATAGAGCGGATCGTAATGATCGCGCATCAGCTCGGCGGCGAGCGCGGCGTAATCTTCCGCCTGCGCCATGGTCCGCCAGCGTTCGATGCGCGCCTTGTCATGGAACGGCGCAAGCCGCGCGAGCGCGGCGAGCACGGCCTCCCTGTCGCGGATGAGATCGTCGTAAGCGGCCGCGATATGGCGCGCGCGCAGCGCCGCATCCGCCTTGACCTCGATGCGCGGGGCCGCGCGCATCGCCCGCCACAGGCGGCGCGGAATGACGCAGCGTCCGATATGATTCGATTCAGCTTCGACGACGATCGGCCGCGCGGGATCGAGCCGTCTTATGTTCTGGAAGAGAAGCGACTCGAACATTTTCTGTCCCGGCTGCGGACGATCTGCCCACCCGCCGAAAACCGAGCCGCGATGGGCTGCGAGGGCTTCGAGATCGAGCGTCTGGACGTCGAGCGCGGCGAGGCGTTCGAGAATGCGCGACTTCGCGGCGCCCGTCTGGCCGTCAAGGAGGAGAACGCCGATCGGCGCCTCCGACAGGCGCAATGTCTCCACGACTGCGCGGCGCCAGGTCTTGTAGCCGCCCTGCAAGACGCCGACGCGCCAGCCGACCTGCGCGAGCACCGTCGCCATCGCGGCCGAACGCTGGCCGCCGCGCCAGCAATAGATGAGCGGGCGCCACTGGCGCGGCTTGTCGGCGAGGGCGGTCTCGATATGGCGCGCGATGTTGCGCGCAACCAGCGCGGCGCCGCGCCGGCGCGCCTCGAATTTCGAGCGGCGGACGTAGATCGTCCCGATCGCGGCGCGCTCGGCGTCGTCGAGCGCCGGGAGGTTGATCGCGCCGGGAATATGGTCCTCGGCGTATTCGCCGGGCGAGCGCGCGTCGATGATCGCGTCGAACCGCGCGAGGCGCGCCGGCTCGACGTCGGGGACGGTTTCGATCATGGCGCCGATGTAGCGCGGAATTCCCATACTGTCATGAACGCCCCGAATGCGGCGGAATCACTCGGCGGGGTCGGACAGCGCGAAAAGATAAAGCGTGCGCCGCCGGCCGGGAGACAAATCCGCCGTGATTTCGCCCGCCGGCGCGATTCCGCCGAACCGTCCTTGCACGGGCGTGAGATCGTTGCGCTCCGATACGAAGAGCACGCGCTTCTGCCGCTCGGGATCGAAGGCCATGAAGGCTTCGTAGTGATGATCGACCCGCCTGTTCGAATCGAGGGCGACGACGGGCGGACCGCCGCGCGCGTAATAGAGCAGCGCGCCCATAAGCTCGCGGTCGTCGACCAGAACGGCGTCGAAGCCTTCGGCCGCCGCCGCGACAGCCGCGCCCTGCGGCGCCCAGCCGCGCACGGGCTTTACGGCGCCGGACAGACCCAGCGCGTCGACGAGCGCGAAATTGGCGAGGCCGGCGAGAAAGACGAGGCAGGCGACGAGATTAAGGCCGACGCTTGCGCGAATCGCCGCGCCGATTCGCGCCCGGAACGCCCAGGCCGTGACCAATACGAGCGCGGCCGGATAGGCCGCCGCCGCCCAGTTCGCGTGCGCGCGAGAGACGAAAGCCTGCATGCTGACGATCGCGAGCGGCGGCGCGGCGAGCGCGAGAAGCGCAAGGTCTCGGCCGCGGGCCTCGCCCGCCGCGGCCAGCCGGCGCGGCAGGCGCGCCAGCCCCCATATGAGCAGCAGGATCGGGATCGGCCCGAACACGCCCGCCTGCGCGCCGAGAAATTCGAACAGTTTGGCAGGGTGGAACATCGACCCGCCCCAATTCGCGTTGGCGGCGGTATGCGAGAGGGTGTGGAACTCATGCGCGGCGTTCCACGCCAGATTGGGCGCGACGATCGCGCCTGCGACGAGCGCCGCAATCGCCGCGTCGCGCATGGCGAGGCCCTTGCGCGCCTGCGTCGAGACGAGAACGGCGAGCGCCGCGCCCAGCGGGAAATAGATCATGGCGTATTTGGAAAGCAGGCCGAAGCCGACGCTCGCGCCGAGCGCGACGGCCCAGAAAAGAGCGCTTGGGGAACGGGCGCCGCCGTTTGCGCGCTCGATCAGCCTGAAAAAGCAGTAAAGCGCCGCCGCCCAGAAGAACAGAAGGGGGGCGTCGGTGGTGATGAGCATCGAAGACAGCGATACGCCCGGCAGCGTGAGCCAGCCGACGCCTGTCCAGAATCCGACGGCGTCGTCATAGAGCCGGCGCGCGAGCGCGAAGAGAAAATACGCCGCGCCCAGATGAAAGAACGGCGCGGCGAGCCGCACGGCCCATTCTGCGTTTCCGAAAAGCGCCGTGGAGGCGGCGATCGTCCAGGCGATGAAGGGCGGCTTCGAGTAGTAGCCCAGGGCGGGTTCGCCGCTCCATACCCAGTATTGCGCCTCGTCGGGACCGAGATTCGCTTCGGATACGAACAGAGCGGCGAGACGCGCGGCCGTGAGCGCGAGGGCGAAGATGGAGAAGCTCAGCACGGGACGCGCGCGCCAGCTGCTCAACGATGTCGACATGCGCGCGCCTCGATCCTGGAAGATTCGCTACGACTCGATAACGTAGATCGTCAGCCGGACGGTTCGCCCGTTTGAGTAATTGAGCCCCTCGACGACCGCAAGGGCGCGCGCATTAACGCCGGCCTTTTTGACCGTTTCATGAAATTCGTCCGCCTGCGCGTCTTCGACGACGGCCGCCGCGCCGGGCGTTTCGAACAGATGACCCGCCGCGCCGGCGCCGTCCGTCAGGCGCGTGCGCGTGCCGAGCAGGAACACCGCCGAGGGCTCGTAATAGCCGGCAAGCGCGACGGGCGGCGCGCCGTCGCGCAAGGGATGGCGATCCGCTTCGTCGAGGGCTGCGGAAATGTTCGGGGAGACCTTCAGCCGGTCGAGCTGGGGCAGCGCGCCGTCCAGCACGGTCCAGGCGAGAAAAACGCCGAGAAGGCACGCCGCATAGGCGCCCGCCAGGCAGCGCCCGCGCCAGAACAGCGATGCGGCGTAAAGGCTTGCGAGCGCGATGGCGGCGGCCGAAAAGAGCACGAAAGGGTTCGGCCCAGTCGCGCCGAAAAGGAAAGGCAAGACGGCGACGCAGGCGGCGAAGGCGAGCCCGACCGCGCCGTAGACGATCGCGCCTGCGCGCCGCGCGATCGGCCGGCGCCGGCCCGCGCCGAGGCTCGCCGCCCGCGCGGCGAGGATCGCAAGCGCCGGGTAAAGCGGCAGCGCGTAATGGGGCAGCTTCGTCGCGGCGAGCTCGAAAACGAGCCAGGCCGGCGCGATCCAGCCGATCAGCAGCCAGGCCGGCCAGGCCCTGCGCGTCGCGACCGCGAGAAGCGTCGCCGGGATCAGCAGGGCCGCGCCAGGCCAGAACAGCAACCAGACGAGCGCGAGGTGATAGCCGGGCGGGCCGCCGTGGCTTTCCTGCGCGGTCCCGACCTTGCCCAGCATGTCTCCGCCCATCGCTTCGGCGTAGAAGCGGCCCTCGGTCGCATGGCCGATAGCGACGGCCCACGGCCCGATCATCAGCGCAAGGATCGCAAGTCCGACGCCGGGGCGCAGCGCGCGGATCCACTCAAGTCGCGGCCAGCGGGCGAACAGCGCCGCGCCGGTGAAGCCGACGATCATCGGCCCGATCGGTCCTTTCAATAGCGCGCTCGCGCCGAGGGCGATCCAGAAGACGAGCGGCCAGACCCGCCGCGCCGCGCCGTCCGCAAGCTGACGGTCCTTCCAGGCGCCGAAGACATGAACGAGCGCGCACTGCGCGGCGACGATCGCGGCGAGCAGGGCCGCGTCGGTCTTGGCGATGGTCGCCTCTCCGGCGGACAGCGGGGCGGCGGCGAGGAGGAGCGCGCCGAGAAAGCCGGTCGCGGGCCCGTAAAGCCGCGCGCCGGCGAGATAGGTGAAGACGGCCGCGAGAACGGCGCCGAGCATGGAAGGCAGGCGATACGCCCAAATCTCCCGCGCCTCGGGCGTCGAGAAGACGCTTACCGAGGCGGCCTGCAGCCAGTGAATTCCGGCCGGCTTCTTGTTGCGCTCGTCGTCCTGAAAGCGGATCGTGACGAAGTCGCCGGTCTCGAGCATCTGCGCCGTGGCCTGCGCGAAGCGCGCCTCGTCGCGGTCTAGCGGCGGCAGCGTGCGCAGGCCGGCGAAGGCGACGACCGCGGCGAAGAAGGCGACGACGCAAAGGCGAAACGCGTCCCCCGTCAGCGTTTGAGCGGTCCTCGTCGGCATCGATTCCCTCGACGGCGGTCGTCCTTCCCAGCCCCAATGAGTAGCCGCGCGCGCGCGCCCGGCAAAGCGGACCGCCGGTTGTATTCGCCGCAAATTCTGCGAATTAGTCCAGACGATGAGCGAACGTCCGCCCAGCGCGGCTTCCGCCGCCTTTTTCGCCTGGCCGCCGTCCGAGGGGGAAAGCGCCCCGGCGTTGAGCGTGGTCGCGCCGATGTTCGACGAGGAAGGCGTCGCGGCCGCGCTTGTCGCGGAGATCGCCGCGGCGCTCGCCGGCGTTTCGCATGAGATCGTGGCGGTCGACGACTGCTCGCGCGACGGCACGCGGGCGGCGCTTCTCGCCGCCAGGGCGCGCGTGCCGCAGCTTCGCGTCATCGCGCACGCGGCCAACGCCGGGCAGAGCCGGGCGATCCGCACCGGCGTTCTCGCCGCCCGCGCGCCAGCGATCGCCACTCTCGACGGGGACGGCCAGAACGATCCGGCCGATATTCCAGGGCTTTACGCGCAGCTTGTTCGGCCCGACGCGCCTCCGGAGCTGGCCATGGTCGCGGGCGAGCGCCGCCGCCGTCAGGACACGGCGGCCAAACGCATCGCTTCCCGGCTCGCCAACGCCGTGCGCGTCCGTCTTTTGAAGGACGGAGCGGCCGATACGGGCTGCGGGCTCAAGGTCTTCTGGCGCGAGGCGTTTTTGCGCCTGCCGGCTTTCGACCACATGCACCGCTACCTGCCGGCGCTGATGCGGCGCGAGGGCTTCGGGGTCGAGTTCGCCGCAGTGAGCCACCGCCCGCGCGTCCACGGCAGATCGAAATACACCAATCTGGGGAGGCTCGCCGTGGCGATTCGCGATCTGACGGGCGTGATGTGGCTTAATGACCGCGCCCGCGATCCGAGGGAGATTTCCGAGCTTTAGACCGTCGGCGGCTGTGTTATGGTGAACGCCGAGCAAGAGGGACGGCAGGGGAGAGGAGCCTTGAGCATGAAGCTCGAAATGTTTCCGCTATTGACGATCAGCTTCGTGGTTTACGCGGGGCTCACGCTCGCCGGCGTCACGGCGTCGGGCGCGGGCGGGCAGGAGGTCGCCTGGTACGACGCGCTGGTGGCGGCGTTGCCGCTGGTCTCCGGCGACAGATGGGAGATTCGCGGGGGCGACATTTTCCTTCTCGTGAGCGTCGGGTTTCTGTTCGTGGAGCTGGTGCGATCGACGAAGACGGGAGCGGCCTCGATCGCCAACCACCTCCTGTCCTTCCTGTTGTTCGTGATCGTGCTGCTGTGCTTCATCCTGGTGAAGGGGTTCGGCAATTCGACCTTCTTCATCTTCATGATGATGACCTTCCTTGATCCGATGGCGGGCCTGGTGGTCACGACCGTGACCGCGCGGCGCGATCTTGCGGTGGCCGACAAGTCGGGACTGCTCAATTGACCGGGCCGGCGGCCGAGCGCCGGCTTCAGCGCAGGACGTCGAGACGGCGCGGCGCAGGGCGCGCGCGCGCGAGCTCCGCCGAGGCGCGGTAGGCCTGCGCGGCGAGCCGCGTCAGCGGCGACGTGTTATCCGGATGACAGGGAATCTCCTGCGCGTGAAGCGTAACGGCTTCCCGCATTTGCCGAACGCGCGCGGCAAATGCGGGAAACGGCTTTTCGAAACTAGGGACGACGGATCGCGGCGCGCACGCCGGCGCGGCCGACGACGGCGGCGAGGGGCGCGGCGCGGGAAGGTTAACAAATCCTTTCATCGCTCCTGACCGGGAGCAAAATGCTTGCCGCGTCAGACGCCGGCCCGGCAGACAGCGCCAGCGGGTTATTTTCATTTCAGTTTTTTTTACGGCTGGCGGCTACGGTGTCGCCGTAAGCACGCGAGTAAGCTCCATGCCGTTCAGCGTTAACGCGCGCCTTAAGGCCGCCGGCGAAAATGTCGAAGCCGACGCCGCCCGTCGCGATCGCGCCGGCGGCGGCGATATGGACGACGGCGCGGGCGACGCGACGCTGCAGGCGCTGTTCGAATTCGACCCTGTCGCGGACAGGCTGCGCTGGGCGGACCCGGGCGCTGCAGCGCGGCTTCTGGGCCGCGCCGCGGCGCCGCCGGCTTCCGCGCGCGAGGAATATGAAGCGCTGATCCTCTCCGGCGACGTCGCCGAACGCGCCGCCGCTTTCGCCGGCGATGCGGCGAGCTACGTCTGCCAGATCCAGTTGCGGCGCGAGGACGGCGAACGCCATTGGGTCGAGGAGCGGGGCGGCTGGATCGGCGCGGGCGAGAATCGCCGGCTGATCGGCGTGGTGCGCTCCATCGAGGCGCAGAAGCGCCGGGAGGAGCGGCTCGCCTGGCTCGCCCATAACGACGAACTCACCGGCCTGCTCAACCGCCCCCATCTGCGCCGGCGCATCGACGCCTGGCTCGCGGCGGCCAAGGCCTCCGGCCGCAAGGGAGCATACCTGCTTGCGGGGATCGACGATCTGGGCGCGGTCAACGCCGATTTCGGCTTCGAGGCGGCCGACGAGGTGATCGTCGAGATCGCCGGACGACTGGCCAGCGTGCTCGGCCCGGACGATCAGATCGGACGGGTCGCAGGAACGAAATTCGGAATCCTCATCGTCGATGCGTGCGAAGAGGCGCTGCGCGAAACGTGCATCAAGCTGATGAACGTGGTCCGCGAAAGCGTCATCGACACGCGGCGCGGGGGCGTGGCCGCCTCGATCTGCATCGGCGCGGCGGCGCTGCCGGCGGACGCACAGGACAGCCAGACCGTCATGGCTTGGGCCGAGGCCGCCCTCGATCAGGCCAAGCGCCTTGGGCGTTCAAGCTGGAGCGCCTTCACCGAAAAGACGGACACGGTCAGCATGCGCCGGCGCAACACCCATATGTCGGACGTCATTCTGACCGCGCTCAACGAACGGCGCGTGCGCCTCGCCTTCCAGCCGATCGTATCCGATCTCGGCGAGGCGCCGGCGAAGTTCGAATGCCTTATCCGCATGCGCGGCGAGGACGGGCGCGAGATCGGCGCCCCGGATTTCATTCCGGCTGCGGAGCGACTCGGCCTCGTGCATCTTCTCGACCGTCGCGTTCTCGAACTCGCCACAAACACCCTCGCGGTGTGTCCGCACATTCAGCTCACCGTGAACGTCTCCATGGAGACGGTGAAGGATCCCGTCTGGGCGGAGGGCTATCTGGCGCATCTGCGCGCCAATCCCGCGCTCGCCAAACGCATCACGGTCGAGCTGACCGAGACCCAGGTGATCGACGCCATCGACGCCTCGATCGAATTCGTGAGCGAGGTCAAGAAGCTCGGCTCATCCTTCGCGATCGACGATTTCGGCGCCGGCTACACCTCGTTCCGCAATCTGAAGGCCCTCGACATCGACATCCTGAAGATCGACGGCTCGTTCGTTACGGGCGTCGCCTCATCGAGCGAAAACCAGCTCTTCGTGCGCACGCTGCTCGACCTCGCGCGCAATTTCGGCATGAAGACCGTGGCGGAATGGGTCGACAATGAAGCCGACGCGATGCTGCTCAAGGGGCTCGGCGTCGACTATCTGCAGGGTTTTCTCATCGGCAAGCCGGAGATCAACCCGAGCTGGCTGCCCTCTGGCGCGCCGAACGAGCCCCCCGCGCAGACGCAGAAGCTCGGCGCCGGCGGCTGGGCGCGCTGAGACGGCCGGCTGTTCGCGGACTCACCCCTTCTTTTCGAGCTTGTCGAGCTGGCGCTGGAGGGCGGCGAGCTGGCTCTTCAGCTCCCGGATTTCTTCCGACTCGGCCCCGCCGCCTGCGCCGCGGTTCATGGCCTGTTGATAGAGCCCGCTCATGGGCGAGAACATTTTCATCGCCTGCTCGAACATGGCCATGTTCTGGCGCGCTGTCTCCTCGAACATCTGATAGCCGGGCGCCGCGCCGAAGGTGTCGCGCATATGGGCGCGCAGCTTCTCCTGATTGCGGGCGAAGGCGTCCATGCTCATCTCGAGATAGGAGGGCAGGAAGGTCTGCAGACTGTCGCCGTAAAACTGGATGAGCTGGCGCAGAAACTGGATAGGCAGAAGATTGCGCCCCTTGCTTTCTTCCTCGACGATGATCTGGGTCAGCACCGAGCGCGTGATGTTCTCGCCCGTCTTGGCGTCATAGACGACGAATTCCTGGCCGTTCTTGACCATGTCGGCGAGATAATCGAGCGTGACGTAGGAGCTTGTGGCCGTGTTGTAGAGGCGCCGGTTGGCGTATTTCTTGACGACGATCGGCGCCTCGCCCTCTGCGCCTTTCGCGCCGGCCGAAGGGTCGGTCTGTTCGCGCTTGTTCTGCGGTTCGGACATGTCCGTCCTCCCTTTCGTCTGGTTGTCGTTCGCGCCCCGGCGGCCTGCGGCGGTTTTGCGGCGCCGTGATTTTGTGCGCTTGCTAATCTTGCTATAGCATGAATTGAGAGGAAGCCTACGCGCGGGCATGGCGGATTCGCCTGGACGGCGAAAAGCCGCTCCCGCGTCGCGGAAAACGCAACCCTTTCAAGGAGGAAGCATGAGCGGTGTAGTGATAGCGGCGGCCGCCCGCACCGGCGTCGGCGCGTTCGGGGGCGGCCTGGCGAGCCTGCCCGCCGCCAAGCTCGGCGAAACCGTCATCGCAGCCGCGATCGAGCGCGCCGGCGTGAAGGGCGAGGACGTCGACGAAGTCGTGATGGGCCATGTGCTGCAGGCGGCTCAGGGCCAGAACACCGCCCGGCAGGCGGCCATGGGCGCGGGCGTGCCCAAGGAGCGCCCGGCCATGACCATCAATCAGGTCTGCGGCTCGGGCCTGCGCGCGGTCGCTCTCGCGGCGCAGGCGATCCGGCTGGGCGATGCGGCGATCGTGGTCGCCGGCGGACATGAAAGCATGTCGCAGGCGCCGCATGCGGCGCATCTGCGCGACGGAACCAAGATGGGCGAGGTCAGGTTCGTCGACACCATGATCCGCGACGGCCTGTGGGACGTCTTCAACGACTATCACATGGGCCAGACGGCCGAGAATCTGGCGCGCAAATACCAGATCAGCCGGGAAGAGCAGGACCGCTTCGCCTTCGAAAGCCAGCAGAAGGCGGCCGCCGCGAAAAAAGCCGGGAAGTTCAGGGACGAAATCGTTCCCGTGACGATCAAGACCCGCAAAGGCGAGGTCGTTTTCGATCACGACGAGTATATTCGCGAGAACGCCTCGCTGGAGGCCATGGCGGGCCTGCGGCCGGCTTTCGTCAGGGAGGACGGCACGGTGACCGCGGCCAACGCCTCGGGCGTCAACGACGGCGCGGCGGCGCTGATCGTCATGTCGGAGAAGGAAGCCGACAGACGCGGAATCGAGCCGCTGGCGCGCGTCGTTTCGGCCGCCCATTGCGGTGTCGACCCTTCGATCATGGGCATCGGTCCGGCGCCGGCCTCGCGCCTGGCGCTTGAGAAGGCCGGCTGGAAGCTCGAAGACCTCGATCTCATCGAAGCGAACGAGGCTTTCGCCGCGCAGGCCCTCGCCGTGGGCAAGGAACTCGGCTGGGATCCGGCGAAAGTGAACGTCAATGGCGGCGCCATCGCGATCGGCCATCCCATCGGCGCCTCGGGCGCGCGGATTCTCACGACGCTGATCTATGAGATGAAGCGCTCGGGCGCGAACAAGGGTCTCGCCACCCTGTGCATCGGCGGCGGCATGGGGATCGCCATGTGCGTGGAGCGCGCGTAAGCCGCCGTTCGGGCGTCGGACGGCCGCGTTTGACGCCCATCATTGCGTCGGGCCGTCCAGTGATGCGAAGAAAGAACGGATAGACCGAGCGGCGCCTCCCGCGCGGGGGCGCCGCCGCATGCGGACTAGCTCATCGAGGGAGAGACGATCATGGCTGACAGAAGGGCGATCGTGACGGGCGGCACGCGCGGCATCGGCCGGGCGATTTCGACGGCGCTCAAGGAAGCCGGCTACGCGGTGGCGGCGACTTACGCCGGCAATGACGAGGCCGCGCATAAATTTCGCGAGGAGACGGGCGTCGCGGTCTACAAATGGGATGTCGGCGACTACGAGGCCTGCAAGGCGGGCGTCGCCGAGATCGAACAGGCGCAGGGGCCCACGGACGTGCTGGTCAACAACGCCGGCGTCACCCGCGACGCCATGTTCCACAAGATGACGCCGCAGCAGTGGCGGGAAGTCATCCGCGCCGATCTCAACAGCGTCTTCAACATGACCCATCAGGTCTTTCCGGGAATGCGCGAGCGCGGCTACGGGCGGATCGTCAACATCTCTTCGATCAACGGTCAAAAAGGCCAGATGGGCCAGACGAACTACTCCGCCGCGAAGGCCGGCATGCTCGGCTTCACCCGGGCGCTCGCCCAGGAAGGGGCTTTCAAGGGAGTGACGGTGAACGCCGTCGCGCCGGGCTACATCGCCACCGACATGGTCGCGGCGGTGCCGGAGGAGGCGCTGAAGAAGATCGTCGCCCAGATTCCCGTCGGCCGGCTTGGCGAAGCGGAGGAGATCGCCCGCTGCGTGCTTTTCCTCGCCAGCGAAGACGCGGGCTTCATTACCGGCTCGGTGCTGACCGTCAATGGCGGCCAATATTTCGCCGCCTGACGCGTCGATCGCGCTTGACGGCGCCGCGTTAACGCTTCTCAGCCAGTTTTTCGCCAAATTGGCGGGATAGTGGAAAGCGTCGCGCCCGCTCGGGGCGCGCGCAATTGCGAGGCGTTGTCAGATGAACATAGGCGCAGTCATGGCGGGCGCGCTGATGGCGGTTTCCCTCGCCGCCGGCGACGGGCCGTCGGCCGCGCCTTTCGCGCCGGGCCGCGCCGTCCAGATTCAGGTCGACGACAATCCTTTCTCGACTCTTGTCGGCAAGCGCCGCGAGCGGGCGCTGCGCGATGAAATCCCGACGGTGGAGCGCTTCATCACGGCCAGCGGCGAGCGCGCCTTCCTGCTCATGCGCGGGAATCGGGAGGCGCGCATCCAGTTTCTCTGCGCGCCGGGCGAGCGCCGGATCGACTGCCAGATCGACCCGGACGGCCGCGCGGAGGAAATTTACGCCCTCAGGATGATGCGCGGCCCGCGCGGCGACCTGCTGTTCAAGGACGCCGAGGGCGAGACCGTGCTGCGGATCACGGTCCATGGCGGAGCGAGCGTGCTGTGGCCCGGCGAGACCCAGCGCCGCGGCGCCTATCGCAGCGTAAACGGCGCGGGAGAGGCGCTCGAACTCGCCGCCGCCGACCGCGCCGCGGCCTTGCGTCGCGCCGAACGCGCCGGACGCTTGTTGAGCGAGCGGGTGAGGGCCGACATCCGCTTCGTGATTCCGGCGGCGGAAGAAGGCCGGCGCGCGGGCGATGCTCTCGCCCTGGCGCCGCAATCCTTTGCGGAGGAGGGGGCCGCCAGGGTCGCCGCGAACGAAGACGCCAGCGTGCTCGCCGATGCGATCGTCCGGGTCGCGGCCGGCATGAGCCGCGTGGCGGACGATCCGACGGGCGCGCGCGTTCTGGGCGCGCGCATCGCGACGGTGCGCTTTACGCCGGCGGGCGCGCCTTCGCTCGCCCTCGAAGGCGATGCGCTTGTCGTCGCCTATAACGCCGCGCAGGGAGCCGAAGGCCGTCCCTCTTCGGGCGCGGTGGCCCGATTCCTGGAAGAATCGCTTTAACATCCGCTTTCTGCGCCGGCCTCAAAAGGGCCGCAATGGTCGGGCAATTTACGCCTATGGCGCGAAAATCGGGCTTCGACGGCCGCCGCCTGGCGGCGTTCGGGACGCTGGCGGCCGCGCCGGCCGGCGCATTGCAATCCCTGAAATCCCTGCGCGCCCAGGAGGCGGAAGAGCGCGCGCTCGCCGCCGAGGTCGGTTATACGAATTCGGTCTGCGGCGCTTCGATCGAGGCGGTGATCGACTGGCGCTCCGCCGACGGATGGCCCGAGGATGAAAGTCTCGCCGACGCCTGCGACGGCGCGCTCGGCGCGCTCGAAGCGGTCTGCCGCGCCGGCGGCGATCGGGCGCGGTCGATCTCGACTTTCGTCTGCGCCGGCGACGGCGCGGGCCCCTCGCTCAGGGGAAGCGTGCTGCGCTACGGCGCGACGCCGGGCGGCGACGGCTTCGGCGAGACGCGCCGGTTTCTCGAATCGATCTGGTAGCGCCGCGCCGGCGGTCGCCTGGAAAGGTCAGCGCACGGACGACGGCGGCCTGTCAGAACACCCCCGGCAGGCTGAGCGTCTTGTCGTCCTTGCGGATGACGACCTCGCCCTGTTCGCCGACCACGGCCTCGATGGCGCGCTGGCGCGCGGCGAACCACGCTTCCGGGTCGTCGACGCGCAGCGGCGCGGCGGAGTCGTCGACCTGCCCGCCGATGAATTTCCAGAAGATGAGCTGGTTGGCGAGGCTGCGGTCTTTTTCCGCGCGCCCGCCGTTCTCCGCCGCGATGATGTTGCGGATATTGGGGTCGGCCGCGAGCGCGTTCGCCTTGCGCAGCAGATACTGCTCGCCGGGCGTCGGGGGCGCGGCCGACACGTCGCCGATCAGCACCTGCTGGGCGCGCTGGGAAGGCGACAGCTCCTGCGGGCGGGTCTCGCCGGGGCGCGGCGGGCGCAGGGCGTAGTCCGGCGGCACGACGAGCGGCGCCTTGGTGGCGATGGCGAACTCGTCGGGCGGATTCTTGCCGCCGCCGAGCGCCTTGCCGATGCCGGCGCACCCCCCCGTCGCCGTCGCGACGAAGGCGAGCGCAAGCCCTGCGCGGATAAGTCTGCTGTTCATGCCTGCTGCTACTCCCACGATAGAGCGCCGGACTATATCCAAGGCCCGGCGCTCTGGCAAAAACTCGTTCCGGCGAAAGCCGTTAAGCGTCCCGCCCCTTCGGATGCTTCCTTTCCCGGTGCAGGAAGGCGTCGATGACGAGACAGGCCACGCCCACATTGATCGCCGCGTCGGCGACGTTGAATACCCAGGGAAAATAGAGCCCGGAAAAGTCGAGAAAATCGGTGACGAAGCCTTGGCGGACGCGGTCGATCAGATTGCCGAGCGCGCCGCCGATGACGAAGGCGCAGCCCGCCGCCGCCCAGGTCCGGCCGAGCCGGCCGAGCCAGACGGTCAGCGCGGCGGCGACGCCGATGGCGACCAGGGAAAGCAGAATCCGCGATCCCATGCCGCCGGCGAGCATCCCGAAGCTCGCGCCGTAATTCTGCACATAGGTCAGGTCGAAGACCGGAGAGATCTCGATGCGCTGGCGCTCGGGCAGGTCGAGGCCGTGAATGATCCACGCCTTGCTCGCCTGATCGAGCGCGACGACGCCGGCCGCGCCCAGCATTCCCCGGCGGAAGCAGGGATTGGCCTGCGCCGCGGCGAGCCAGGCGCGCGCGCGGGCGGGAAGGCTCGCAGCCGGCTTTTCCCCTCGCCGGCTCATGCGACCGCCGTTTTGCGCGCGTCGTGGGCCGCGACCGCGTCGGCGCAGCGCCCGCACAGCGCAGGATGGGCGGGCTCGGCGCCGACATCGTCCCGATACCGCCAGCAGCGCACGCATTTGTCCGCGCGCGCCTTTTGGGGAAGGACGGCGACGCCGGAAACTTCGGGCAGGCGAAACGCCGCCTCGGGCCCCTCGCCCTGTTCGAAAACAGCATCCGACGTGATCGCGATCTCGGCGAAATCGACGCTTTCGCACAGGCGCATCAGCTCGGGATCGGCGACGAAAATCCGCGGCGCGGCTTCGAGGCTCGCGCCGATGCGCTTTTCGCGCCGCTCGATCTCCAGCGCGCCGGTGACGACGCGGCGCGCGGCGCGGATTCGCGTCCATTTGCGGGCGAGCGCTTCGTCCTTCCATGCCGGCTCGGCGGGCGCGAACAACTCGAGATGAACCGATCCGTCAGCGGACGGATGACGCGCGCGCCAGACTTCCTCCATCGTGAAGACGCAGATCGGGGCGAGCCAGCGCGTCACGCGGTCGAGCAGGACGTTCATCACCGCGCGCGCCGCGCGCCGGCGACTCGAGTCCGGCCGGTCGCAATAAAGACTGTCCTTGCGGATATCGAGATAGAAGGCCGAAAGGTCGAGCGCGCAGAAGTCGAACACCCTTCGCCACACGCCTTTGAAGTCGAAGCGTTCATAGCCCGCGCGCACCTCTTCGTCGAGCGCCGCGGCGAGATGCAGCACGTAGCGCTCGAGCTCGGGCATGTCGGCGACGGGAATCGCCTCGTCTTCCGAATGGCCGGCGAGCGCGCCGAGAAGATAGCGCAGCGTGTTGCGCAGCTTGCGATAGGCGTCCACGGCCGAGCCGATGATCTCCTTGCCGATGCGCAGGTCGTCCGAATAGTCCGAGCTCGCCGCCCAGATGCGCAGGATATCAGCGCCGTACTCCTTCATCACGTCCTGCGGGTCGACGACGTTGCCGAGCGACTTCGACATCTTGCGCCCGTTCTCGTCGAGCACGAAGCCGTGGGTCAGCACCGCGTCATAGGGCGCGCGCCCGCGCGTTCCGCAGGATTCGAGGAGCGAGGACTGGAACCAGCCGCGATGCTGGTCGGAGCCTTCGAGATACAGGTCCGCCGGCCATTTGAGATCCGCCCGGCGCTCCAGGCAGAACGCGTGGGTGGAGCCTGAGTCGAACCACACGTCGAGAATGTCCTCGATTTTCTCATAGTCCTCGGTTTGATGATCCGGACCCAGAAAATCGTGCGCCGGCGTTTCGAACCATGCGTCGGCGCCTTTGGCCTCGACGGCCTTGAGGATGCGCGCGTCGACGGCCGGATCGCGCAGGATCTCGCCGGTCTTTCCGTGCACGAACAGGGTCAGCGGCACGCCCCAGGCGCGCTGGCGCGAGACAAGCCAGTCGGGCCTGCTTTCGACCATCGCGCGGATGCGGTTGCGCCCTTGCGGCGGCGTGAACTTCGTCGCGTCGATCGCCGCGAGCGCCGCCTCGCGCAGGGTCTGGCCGCCCGCCGTCGGCTTGTCGAGAGCGATGAACCATTGCGGCGTCGCGCGGAAGATGACCGGCGCCTTCGAGCGCCAGGAATGGGGGTAGGAATGGGTCAGCCGCCCGCGCGCGAGAAGGGCGCCGTGCTCGATCAGCGCCCTGATGATCGCCTCGTTGGCGTCGCCGTCCTGCCCGGCTTTCTTTCCGTCGAGCCGGATGACCTCTTTTCCTTCGAAGCCCGGCGCCTCGTCAGTGAAGCGGCCGAACGCGTCGACCGTGTGGGGAATGTCCGCCTGCGAGCGGCCGCTTGCGATCCACGCAGCATAATCCTCCTGCCCGTGGCCCGGCGCGGTGTGGACGAAGCCGGTTCCTTCCTCGTCGGTGACGTGATCGCCGGGGAGGAGGGGCACGTCGAACTCATACCCGCCGTGAAAGCCCTTGAGCGGATGACGGCAAGACAGGCCGGAGAGCATTTCAGGCCTCACGTCCTGCACGCGATTCCAGGAGGCGATTTTGGCTGCGGCCGCGACCTGCTCCCAGAGCCTGTCGGCGATGACGAGTCTGTCGCCGATCTTCGCCCACGGGTCTTTCTCCTCGCCGGTCTTCGGATCGACGACTTTTTCCGTGCCAGTCACTTCGTAGAGCCCGTAGGCGAGTTTCGGCCCGTAGCAGATCGCCCGGTTGCCGGGGATCGTCCACGGGGTCGTCGTCCAGATGACGACGGAGGCCCCAAGAAGCTCGGAGCCGGACGGGTTCGGCTGAACTGACGATACGTGTGTCGCGCCGCCCGCCACCGGAAACTTCACCCAGATCGTCGGCGAGACCTTCTCGTGATATTCGATTTCGGCTTCGGCGAGGGCGGTCTGCTCCACGGGGCTCCACATCACCGGCTTCGAGCCGCGATAGACGAGGCCCCTGTCCACGAACTTCAGGAACTCCGCGACGATGGCGGCTTCCGCCTCGAAGCTCATGGTGACGTAAGGGTTCTCCCAGTCGCCGACGACGCCGTAGCGCTTGAACTCCGCGCGCTGAACGTCGATCCACTTCTCGGCGTAGGCGCGGCAGGCGCGGCGGAACTCGGCCGTCGGCACGTCGCGCTTCTTGCGGCCCTGCTGCGCGAACTCCTTTTCCACCTGCCACTCGATGGGCAGGCCGTGGCAGTCCCAGCCCGGCACGTAATTGGCGTCGAAGCCGGCCATCTGGCGCGCGCGCACGATGATGTCCTTGAGAATCTTGTTGTAGGCGTGGCCCATGTGCAGGTGGCCGTTGGCGTAGGGCGGCCCGTCATGGAGGACATATTTCGGCCGACCGGCCGCCCTTTCGCGAAGCCGCCGGTAGAGGCCCGTCGCTTCCCAGCGTTTCAGGAATTCCGGCTCGCGCTGGGGAAGGCCCGCGCGCATCGGGAAATCGGTCGCGGGCAGGAACAGCGTGTCCTTGTAATCGCGGGCCGCGCCCTGGGCGGCGTCTTTGTTCGATGCGTCGGGCATCGCTCGTCTCTTCGGTTTCGAACGGGAGGGAACAGCGCGCACAAACCCGGTCCCGCCGTGCGCTGTCAAGCAGCGCGGCGGGCCGGGCGGCTAATTCGGGCGGCGCGCGCCGGCGCGGCCGGGAAAGTCGGTTCGGGAACGCTCATGCGCCGGTCATATCAGGACCGGCCCATTCCGTCACCCGCCTTGCGCGGGCGTCAGACAAGCTCGATGAACCGCACGCCGCCGAGATCGGCCTCGCAGATCATGGTCTGGCGGATCTCCCGGCCCTGAAGATCGCGGGCGATGAAGTCCGTGGTGAAGCGCACCGCCTCGCCGCCCTCGATGGGCCGGATGTCGGAAGGCTTGGCCGGCAGCGCCACCAGCAGTCCGCGGTCGCCGGCCGCGGCGCGCGTCTCGGCTTTGCAGTCGTTATAGGCCGCGCCGTAATTGTACTCCCCGCGCCCGGCGAGGCGGGGCTCGGCGCGCCCGCCGAGCAGCTCGTCGTCGTAATCCTCGCGGTAGTCGTCCTCACGGCGCGGCGGGGCGTAGGCGCGATCGTCCCGCCGGTAATAAAGCTCGCGCTCCGGCTCGCCGTATCCGCCGTAATAGCCGCGCGCCGGCGGCGGGGGCGGCGGGGCGTAGCCGCCATAATAGCGGTCGTCATGGCGGCGGTCGTCGAGCGCCCGGTCGATCAGGATCGCCCCGCCGATGACGCCGGCGGCGATCAGGGCGGCCTCGCCGCCGCTGAGGCCCTTCTTGTGATGGCGGTGATGGTGATGCACGTGGCGAGGACGCTTGTAATAGCCCTTGCCGTAATAGTGCTTGTAATGCTTGCCGTAGTGTTTCCCGTAATAGCCGTGATGATGGCCGCCGCCGGCGAGGGCCGGGGCGGCGCCGCCCAGCGCCACGGCCGCCGCCGCAGCCGCCAGCGCCGCTTTCTTCAGGGAACTCGCGCTCATGGGTACGCCTCGCTGGGTGCGCGGATGATCCGCTTCGGCCCGAGCATCCTGCGGCAATGTGACCGGATTTGGGCGCGCGGCGCCTTGGGATCGCCCCGGATTTACCTGTCCGATAGGTCGATGCGGCAGTCTCGCGAAACAGCCAGGGAGGGGCATCGGTGAACCGGCGTCTGGGACTGGCGGCCGCGCTCGTCTTGAGCGGCTGCGCCACGGGGATGAGCGAAGAAGAGTGCGCCGGCGCGAACTGGCGCGCGATCGGCGAGCGCGACGGGCTGTACGGCGAGACGCTGGAAAAGCTCGACGAACGCGCCGCGCAGTGCGGCTCTTTCGGGCTGCCGGCCGACATCGAGGCCTATCAGGCGGGCCGGGAGCGGGGGCTTCGGCGCTACTGCACCCCGGACGCCGGCTTCGACGCCGGCCTCAACGGCCGGCCCTACCGCGGCGTCTGCCCGCCGCCGGCCGAAAGCGCCTTTCTCGACGAATACGATATCGGTCTGCGGCTTTATCGTCTGACGCGCGCCCATGAATCCGCGATCGAGGCGTATGAAGACGCGCTCGACGCGCTGGAGTCTCGCCGCCACGGGCTGCGGCGGGCGCGCGCGAAGCTGCGGTCGGAAGATCTGAGCGACGAGGAGCGCTCGAAGCTGCAGCGCGAGATCGATCGCCATCGCCGCGAGATCGACCGCATCGAGCGCGATCTGCCGCGGCTTTCGGCCGAGATCGACTCCGCCCTCGGCCGGCTCGAGGATTATCGGGCGTTCCTGCGCCGGCGTCGGTGACGCCCGCCGCGTTCAGGCCAAGCCCAGGCGGGCCAGGATGTCCGCGCGCGTCGCGCCCGCCGCGCGCAGCGCGCGCAGCGTGACTGCGCGGTCGCGCTTGGAGAACTTTTTCCCGTTTTCATCCGTGATCAGACGGTGATGGCGATAGGCCGGCGCCGGCAGATCGAGCAGCGCCTGCAGCAGCCGGTGCAGGTGCGCGGCGGCGAACAGGTCCGCGCCGCGAATCACATGAGTGATCCCTTGCCGCGCGTCGTCGTGAACGGCGGCGAGGTGATAGCTCGCGCCGGCGTCCTTGCGGGCGATGATCGCGTCGCCGAAGATTTCCGGCCGGGCGCGCACGCGCCCCGTCTCCTCGCCGCCGCCGACGCCTTCCTCCGTAAACGTCAGCGCGCCGAAGGCCGCGCCCAGATGGTCGCGGCAGGCCGCCAGGGAGAGCCGCCAGGCGTAGGGCTCGCCGGCCGCCAGGCGCGCGGCTTCTTCTTCCGGCGGCAGCGGCGCGCCGACATATTGCGGGCCTTCCGGTCCATCCGCGGCGAGATGGGGCGCGCGGGCGATTTCCTCAAGCACTTCCCGGCGGCTCTTGAAGCAGCGATAGACGAGGCCGCGCTCGATCAGGCGTTCAAGCGCGCCGGCGTAGTCGGCGAAATGGTCCGACTGGCGGCGGACCGGCGCCTCCCATTCAAGGCCCAGCCATTCGAGGTCCTCGTAAATGGCGGCTTCGTATTCCGGTCGGCAGCGCGTGCGGTCGATGTCCTCGATGCGCAGGAGGAACCGGCCGCCGGCCGCGCGCGCGGCCGCGAAGGCGGTCAGCGCCGAATAGGCGTGGCCGAGATGCAGATAGCCGGTCGGCGAAGGCGCGAAGCGGGTGACGAATCGCTCAGGCATGGCCGGCGAGCCTATCGACGCCGGCGCGGGCGCGAAACGGGGCGTCTTTGCTGCATCGCAGCAACATGCTATGAGCGGCGTGCATCAGACAAGGCGCGCGCATGGAGACGGAGCTTATCGGCGGGCTGGCGGCGACGCTCACGACCGCTTCTTTTCTGCCGCAGGCGGCGAGGGTCATCCGCACGAACGACACTGCGGCGATCTCGCTCTGGATGTATCTGCTGTTCACCTTCGGCGTCGCCCTGTGGGGGGCGTACGGTCTGTTGATCGGCTCGCGCCCGGTAGTGGTCGCCAATGCCGTCACGCTGACGCTCGCGCTGGTCATCCTTGTGCAGAAAATCCGGCATGTGCGCGCGGCGCGAACGAAAAGCCGGCCGCGCTAGTCCGCGCGGCTGTTTCGCCTGACGATCCGGGGCGTTAAGATGTCATGCGCGCGGAAGGGCGGGGCATGGCGAGCGACGATCCGGATATCGACCCCGAATCGGGAGAGGGGGGCGCCGAAAGCTCGGCGCCGGCGTCGCTTGACGGCCTGACGGCGCTTGCGGCGGCGGCCTGCCTGTCCTGCGGCGGTTCGACCCGAGGGCCGTTCTGTCCCTGGTGCGGGCAGAAGAACGACGATCTGCGCCGCAGCTCGCTCATCCTGGCGAAAGATTTCCTGCGCGACGCCTTCGGCTTCGATTCGCGGATGTGGCGCACGCTCGGCCTTCTGGCGGCCAAACCCGGAGTCGTGCCGCGCGATTACGCCCGCGGCCGGCGCTCGCGCTACACTCCGCCCGTCCGGCTCTTCATCGTCGTGAGCTTTCTGTTCTTTCTGACGATCGGCCTGACCGACACATTTATTATCGGGACCGACGTGGTCTTCCAAAATCGCCAGCCGGCCGCTGAAGCCGACGGCGCCGCCGCCGCGCCGCCCGACGACGGCGAAGCGGCGCCGCTTCCATGCGGCTTCCAGGCGAAGCTGCGGTTTTTCGCCAAGGAAACCAATCTGTACACGGATAAAGAGCGACTTGACGCATGCATCGCCGATATGCGCGCCCGGGCGCGCGCAAACACCATCGAAGCGAACGAGGCGGCGGATAAAGAGGTTGCAGAAGAGGAAGTCGAACAGGCGGCGGCGGTCGTCGACCGCGTTTTTACCGGCATCGGCTGGGCCGTCGCCGAGCCGCGCGCCTTCAACGACGCCTTCAACGACTGGCTGCCGCGCGTCCTGTTTTTCATGACCCCCGTGCTGGCGATCATCCTGGCGTTGTTCCTGCGGCGCGACGCGTTGATCTTCGACCATCTGATATTGTCGTTCTACACGCATGCGGCGGGATTCGCCGTGATCGCTCTGGCCCTCCTCGGCGCGCAGCTCGGCGCGTCTTACATGGGCCTGGCGGCCTCGGCCGCCATCGGCGTCTATTACGTCGCGGCGCTGAAGCGCGCTTACGGCCGCGGCTGGCTCAAGACGCTCTGGACGGCCGCGGCCTCCGGCGCGCTCTATCTTGGCGTGCTGTTGACGATCGTCATGGCGATCGTCTCGCATGTCATCTGGCGCGCAACGGCCTGACGGCCTACGCCCCGGAGCCGCCGACGGTGAGACGGTCGATCTTGATCGTCGGCTGGCCGACGCCGACGGGCACGCCCTGGCCGGCCTTGCCGCACACGCCGACGCCGGGATCGAGCGCGAAATCGCTCCCGATCATCGACACGCGGGCGAGCACGCTCGGCCCGTCGCCGATCAGCGCGACGTTCTTGAGCGGCACGCCGATCTTGCCGTCCTTCACGCGATAGGCCTCGGTGCAGTTGAACACGAACTTGCCCGAGGTGATGTCGACCTGCCCGCCTGAGAAGTTCACCGCGTAAACCCCGTCCTTCACGGAACGGATGATTTCTTCCGGGTCGTGGGGACCGGCGAGCATGAAGGTGTTGGTCATGCGCGGCAGGGGCGGACTCGCATAGCTTTCGCGCCTTCCGTTGCCGGTGGGCGCGGCGCCCATCAGCCGCGCGTTGAGCCGGTCCTGCAGATAGCCTTTGAGGACGCCATCCTCGATCAGCACCGTGCGCGAGGTCGGCGTGCCTTCGTCGTCGACGGTGAGCGAGCCGCGCCGGCCGGCGATCGTTCCATCGTCGACCACCGTGACGCCGGGAGCGGCGACGCGCTCGCCGAGACGGCCGGCGAAGGCCGAGGTCTTCTTGCGGTTGAAGTCGCCCTCAAGGCCGTGGCCGACGGCCTCATGCAGCAGAATCCCGGTCCAGCCGGGCCCCAGCACCACCGTCGTCTCGCCGGCTGGGGCCGGCTCGGCCTCCAGATTGACCAGCGCCTGGCGCAGGGCTTCGTCCACATAGGCCCGCCAGGTCTCCGGCGCGACGAAGCGCGCATAACCTTCGCGCCCGCCCGCGCCGTAAGAGCCCGTCTCCTGCCGCTCGCCGTCGCCGGCGGTGACGGACACGCCGATCCGCACCAGCGGGCGCGCGTCGCGCACGATCGCGCCGCCCGGCCGGACGATCTCGACGACGCTCCATTCCGCCGACAGCGAAGCCGAGACCTGCCGCACTCGCGGATCCTTCGCCCGCGCATAGTCGTTGATGTCGGCGAGGAGCCTGGCCTTGGCCTCGAAAGGAAGCTCGCCGAGCGGGTTGTCGTCGGGATAGAGGCTCAGATTGGTGCGTGCGGGCCCGTCCGCGAAAACGCCCGCATGGCCGGTCCTGACCGCCTGCACCGCGTCGGCGGCGCGCTTCAGCGCGTCTTCGGAAAGTTCCGACGCGTGCGCGTAGCCGGTCGATTCGCCGCACACCGCGCGCAGGCCGAAACCCTGATCCACGTCGAAGCTCGCCGTCTTCAGCCGGTTGTCGTCGAAGACGAACGATTCGGACTGGATATATTCGAGATAAAGCTCGCCGTCGTCGGCGCCGCCGAGCGCGGAATCGACGATCGACTCCACCCGGGCCCGATCGAGGCCGGCGCGGGAGAAGAAAAGGGATTGGGTCATGGGCCAAGAGGTAAGCCCTCGCGCGCGCCGGGGCAATGGCGCGCCGCGCCCGCCCGCCCCGGCAAGCCCCCGATCCTGCGACCATTTTTCCAGCGATGCGAAGGTGCGCGTCCGTTCGAGCCCGCCTATAAACAGGGTCGGATCGCCATGGCGGTCGCCCCAGGAGAAGGCCCGTTGACCGGCGGGAGGCGCGCGCCTATCGAGAGGCGCCGTTTCGCATTCGCCGGAAAGGGGCAGGCAGGATACTCATGACGCGACACATCATGACGCGGCTCGGGCGGGACAGCATCAGCAGAATGGTTGCTTTCGGCGCGCCCGCTGCGACGGCGCTCGCGGCGGGCGGCGGCGCGCTTGCGCAGGCGACGGACGGGGGCGTCAGCCTGCAGCCGCCGAACTCCGCCCTGGCCGAAGAGGTGCACTTCTTCCACAACGTCGTCCTGATGCCGGTCATCACAGTCATCAGCCTGTTCGTGCTGGCGCTGCTGTTGTGGGTGATCGCGCGCTACAATTCGAAGGCCAACCCGACGCCGCGCAAGTTCAGCCACAACACGCTCGTCGAGGTCGTCTGGACCGTCATCCCGATCCTCATTCTCGTCTATATCGCCCTCTTCTCCTTCGACCTTCTCTACAAGGAGGACATCATTCCCGACGGCAAGCAGGTCGTGGCCGAAGGCGACGGCGCGACCCGGACCTTCGTCTTCAAGAACGACTTTCCCGACAGCCGCCGCGTGACCCGCAACGAGCATCTTCAGGTGTTCGTCGAATCGAACGGCGCGCTGCGCAAACTCAGGCGCGGCGACGACTACCGCGTCGAGGGTCTGGGCGAGCCGGAGATCGCGGTCGCGCTCGAGCGCGCGCCGGCGGCCGGCGAGACGGTCTTCATCCGCGGCGGGCGCTCGATCGACATGCGCGGCGACATCGTTCTCGCGCCGGCGATCACCGTCAAAGTGACCGGCTATCAGTGGAACTGGTCCTACGCCTATCCGGATTTCGGCGTAGAGGACTTCTTCTCCAACATGCTGCCGGAGGACCAGACCACGCCGGATCTGTACCGCTTCGAGGTCGACAACCGCATGCTCGTCCCGGTCGGCGAGACCATCCGTGTGCTGACGACGGCCAACGACGTCATCCACGCCTGGACCGTGCCGGCCTTCGCGATCAAGATCGACGCCGTGCCGGGCCGCATCAACGAGACCTGGTTCCGCGCCGACCGCGAGGGCGTCTATTACGGCCAGTGCTCGGAAATCTGCGGGGTGAAGCACTCCTTCATGCCGATCGCCGTCGAGGTCGTCTCCCGCGATAAGTTCGAGGCCTGGGTCGACGAGCAGCGCGCGCTCGCGGGGCTCGATCCCATGTTCTCCGATGACGACGTCAAGCTCGCCGAAGCGCCCGCCGCGCCGGGCGCCGGCGAAACGCCTGCCGAATAGCGAAGAGGGCCGACATCATGGCGCACGCCCATCAGGAACACGCCCACGCCGGGGAGCACGGCCACGACCACAAGCCGCCGTTCTTCGTCAGGTGGTTCTATTCCACGAATCACAAGGACATCGGCACGCTCTATCTGATCTTCGCCATCCTCGCCGGGATCATCGGCGGCGCGATGTCGGGGCTGATGCGCATGGAGCTCGCCGAGCCGGGAGTGACTTTTCTTACGCAGTTCTCCGGCGGCGATCCGATCGCGGCGGCCAACTTCTACAACGTCCTCATCACCTATCACGGCCTCATCATGATCTTCTTCATGGTGATGCCGGCGATGATCGGCGGGTTCGGCAACTGGTTCGTGCCCATCATGATCGGCGCGCCGGACATGGCCTTCCCGCGCATGAACAACATCTCCTTCTGGCTGTATGCGGCTTCGGGCGTGCTGCTCACGCTGTCGCTGTTCGCGGCGGGCGACACCGGACAGCTCGGCTTCGGCGGCGGCTGGGTGCTCTACCCGCCGCTGTCTGTGAGGGGCAGCCCCGGCCCGGCGATGGATCTTCTCATCCTGTCGCTGCACCTGGCGGGCGCTTCGTCGATCCTCGGCGCGATCAATTTCATCACGACCATCTTCAACATGCGCGCGCCGGGCATGACGCTGCACAAGATGCCGCTGTTCGCCTGGGCGGTGCTGGTGACGGCGTTCCTGCTGGTGCTGTCGCTGCCGGTTCTGGCCGGCGCGATCACCATGCTGCTCGCCGACCGCAATTTCGGCACGGCGTTCTTCGACGCGGCGGCGGGCGGCGATCCGATCCTTTACCAGCACCTGTTCTGGTTCTTCGGCCACCCGGAGGTCTATATCCTCATCCTGCCGGGCTTCGGCATCATCAGCCACGTCGTCTCGACTTTCTCCAGAAAGCCGATCTTCGGCTATCTCGGCATGGCCTACGCCATGGTGGCGATCGGCTTCGTGGGCTTCATCGTCTGGGCGCATCACATGTACACGGTGGGCCTCAGCGTGAACATGAAAGCCTATTTCGTGGCTGCGACGATGGTCATCGCGGTGCCGACAGGCATCAAGATCTTCTCCTGGATCGCCACGATGTGGGGCGGCTCGATCGTGTTCAAGACGCCGATGCTGTGGGCGATCGGCTTCATCTTCCTGTTCACGGTCGGGGGCGTGACCGGCGTCGTGCTCGCCAACGCCGGCATCGACCACTATCTGCACGACACCTATTACGTCGTCGCGCACTTCCATTACGTGCTGTCGCTGGGCGCGGTCTTCGCCATCTTCGCAGGCTGGTACTACTGGTTCGCCAAGATGACCGGAAAGATGTACCGCGAATGGCTCGGCCAGTTGCATTTCTGGATCATGTTCGTCGGCGTCAACCTGATCTTCTTCCCGCAGCATTTCCTCGGCCTGCAGGGCATGCCGCGCCGCTATATCGACTATCCGGAAGCCTTTGCGACCTGGAACGAGGTCTCGACCTGGGGCTATTACGTGACGGTCCTCGGCGTCGCCGTCTTCGCCGTCGCGATGTTCGACGCGTTCTTCGTCTATCGCCGCAAGGCTGAGGCCAATCCCTGGGGCGAGGGGGCGACGACCCTGGAATGGACGCTGCCCTCGCCGCCGCCTTTCCACCAGTTCAACGAGCTGCCGCGCTTCGACCGCGGCGACGCCAAGGCGTTCTAGAACGGTTTTCCAGCGCAAGATAACGCCCCGCGAGGCCAGGTCCGCGCGGGGCGTTCCCGTTTTCGGCCGCCTCTTTCGCAGGCGCACGGACGGCGTCTGGCGATCCGCGCGCAATGGCGTTAATAATCGTTAACCAACGGCCCCGGGGCGCGGGGCCGTTGCTTGATCATGCTGAAGTTCGAGGAGGTGGGGCCGATGCTTCAGACCATCATCAACGACGTGAGCGGCATCTTCCGCTCGACATTCCTGACCGGCGACTGGATCGCGCTGGTGATCGCGTTCGGGTCGGTGCTCGTAGCGGCGCTCCTGATGCGGCGCGGCGGCCAGATCGGCTCGATGACGCTCCTGGCGCTCGTGCTGTTCGCGCTGGGCGGCTATCTGCGCGGGGTGTTTCGCGCGCCTTCGGGAGAGACGGCCGGCTATGGCGAGCGCGCGATCTCGCAGCTCGAGGCGAGCTGGCTGCACTTCATGGACCTGCAGGCCGGCCAGCTTCTCGCCTATTTCATCGCCTTCATGGCGATCATTCTGGTCCTCTACGGCCTCAAGTCAGTTCTCAACCGGGGTTGAATCCGGCCGCCCGTCGGCGAGGGCGACAGCAGGCCGCGCCGGCGCGCGCGCGCGCCGGCTTTGCCTGACGGCCCGCTTGGGGCATAAGGCGACCTCATGAGCGACACGGCGGTGAAAGATCTCGGCCAGGCTGCGGCCTCGGCGGCGGGGCCGCGCGATTATTTCGCGCTCCTGAAGCCGCGCGTGATGTCGCTCGTCGTCTTCACGGCGCTCGTGGGCATGGTCGCGGCGGTCGCCGAGGGCGCGAGCCTCGATGCGCGTCTCGCCGCCGTCGCGCTCCTCGCCATCGCGGTCGGGGCCGGCGCCGCGGGCGCGCTCAACATGTGGCATGACGCGGATATCGACGCGGTGATGGCGCGCACCGCCGACCGGCCGATTCCGCGGGGCGTGATCGATCGCGGCTCGGCCGGCGCCTTCGGCCTCGTCCTGGCGGCGCTGTCGGCGACGCTGCTCTGGCTCGCCTCGAACGCGCTCGCCGCCGCGCTGCTGGCTTTCACCATCTTCTTTTATGTCGTCGTCTATTCCATGTGGCTGAAGCGCGCGACGCCGCAGAACATCGTCATCGGGGGCGCGGCCGGCGCGCTGCCGCCGGTGGTCGCCTGGGCCGCCGCCTCCGGCGCCGCGCCGCCCGAAGCGTGGGCGCTCTTCGCGATCATCTTTCTGTGGACGCCGGCGCATTTCTGGGCGCTCGCGCTGTTCCGCGAAGGCGACTATGCGCGCGCCGGCGTGCCGATGATGCCGGTCGTGCGGGGGGCGGCGGCGACGCGGCGGCAGATCTTCGTCTATGCGGTTCTGACGGCCGCAGCCGGCCTCCTGCCGTTCGCCATGGGGTTCGGCGGGCCGTTCTACGGGCTGGTCGCGGCCGGCGCCGGCGCCGGTTTCGGCTGGCTCGCCTGGCGCGCGCGAACGAATGACGGCGCCGACCTGCGGCCGGAAAAGCGGCTGTTCGGCTTTTCGATCCTCTACCTCTTCGCGCTTTTCGCCGCATTGCTGGCGGAGGACCTTGCGGGTTTTTATGTCTGACGAAGCGGACAAAAAGCGCCGTCAGCGCAATCTGGCGATTGCGGGACTGCTCGCGGTCTTCATCATCGTGGTTTACGCCGTCACGATCCTGAAGATCGGCGGGCAGATCGGCGCGCAGCCGTAAGAAAGGCGCGAGCGATGACCGACGCCGGACCGACAGACCGCAAGCAGATCGTGAAGACCAATCGTCGCACGGCGCTCGTCGTCGCCGGCGTCGTCGCGGCGATGGTCGGGCTTTCCTTCGCGGCCGTGCCGGCCTATCGCGCCTTCTGCCAGGTCACGGGCTGGGGCGGGACGACCCAGCGCGCCGACGCGGCGGCGGACGCGATTCTCGAACGCGCCGTCACCATTCGCTTCGACGGAACGACGGGCGCAGACCTGCCTTGGCGGTTCCGGCCCGAGCAGATCTCGCAGACGCTGAAAGTGGGCGAGTCGGGCCTCGCCTTCTATGAAGCCGAAAACCTCTCCGACCGGCCGGTGACGGGACGCGCGACCTATAACGTCTCGCCGGCCAAGGCGGGGCTCTATTTCAAGAAGATCGACTGCTTCTGCTTCACCGAGCAGCGGCTGGCGCCGGGCGAGAAGGTCTCCATGCCGGTGACCTATTTCATCGACCCGGCGATCGCGCGCGACCGCAATCTGGACGACGTCCAGACCATCACGCTGTCCTATACGTTCTTCCGCTGGGACGACGAGGACGCGCCGCCGGCGGAATCCGGCGCGGAATGAGCAGGCGGCTTTTGTCGCAGTCCTGACCCGCAAACAAGGCTTGGAAAGGCGGCGCGCCGAAGGCTATACCAGCCGGCGATTCCGCTGGGATTGAGGGAACCGTCATGGCCGGGGCTGAAGTCAAGCACGACTATCATCTCGTCGATCCGAGTCCGTGGCCGCTCGTCGGCTCCATCGGCGCGGCGGCGATGATGATCGGGGCCGTGAACTGGCTGCAGACGACGCCCGAAGGCGTCGGCCTCGTCCTGGGCGGCGAAAACGGGATCAGCTTTCCGGGCGGTCCCTGGCTTTTCCTTTCAGGCCTCGGCGTCGTCCTCCTGACGATGGCGGGCTGGTGGCGCGACGTCATCAGGGAAAGCCTGACCGGACAGAACACGGCGATGGTGGTGCGCCTCGGGCTGCGCTACGGCATGGTGCTGTTCATCGCCTCGGAGGTGATGTTCTTCGCCGCCTGGTTCTGGGCGTTTTTCGGCGCGGCGCTGTTCCCCGGCGCGGGCGAGCCGATCACCCTCGCCGACGGCTCGCCGCTCCTGAACGCCGCCGGCGAGCCGGCGTTTCTCGGCAATGACGCGCGCGCGCACGCCACGGGCGGCGTGTGGCCGCCGCAGGGCGTCGAGCCGCTCAATCCCTGGCAGCTGCCGCTCATCAATACGCTGGTGCTTCTGCTTTCCGGCACGACGGTGACATGGGCCCATTACGCCGTGCAGCAGAACGACCAGAAGGGTCTCGTTCAGGGCCTCGTCGTGACGATCCTTCTCGGCGTTCTATTCACGTCGCTGCAGGCGATCGAATACGCCGAAGCCCTCAACTACGGCATGTTCAAGTTCTCGGGCGGCGGCATCTACGGCGCGACCTTCTTCATGGCGACGGGTTTCCACGGCCTTCATGTGATCATCGGCACGATCTTCCTGACGGTGTGCCTCTTGCGCGCCATGGCCGGCCATTTCACGCCGGAACGCCATTTCGGCTTCGAGGCGGCGGCCTGGTACTGGCATTTCGTCGACGTCGTGTGGCTGTTTCTCTTCGCCTGCATCTACGTGCTGGGCAATCAGGGCCTCCTGTCCTGAAGGCGCGCGGATAGGCGCGCGCCGCGAGGGCGGACCATCCGCGAAAACGGGGAAAGTTATCCCCGCCTTCCGCCGCTGCGCTAAGATCGCGCCCTGATCGAAGCTCTGCGCAGGAGGAGGCTTTCATGAACGCGTACCGCCCTGTCGGCTCCTACTCGTCCCGCATGAAGCGCGCGCAACCGGCGCGGGTCGGATCGTGCGATTCGCGAAAAGCCGGATCGTTCGAAATGCGGCTGAATCCCGCTCGGGGCCTAGATGAGCGCGATCTCGCGATGGTCCGTTTCGCACGATCGGGCCGGCGCGGCTCTCCCGGCGCGCGAAGCGGTCGGGCCGGCGCCGCCCTGCCCGGCGGAAAGGAGGGCGCATGACCTATCGCCCGCCGGTGTCGCCCTACGCCGCCGGCCTCGCCGGCAAGTGCCCGCGCTGCGGGCAGGGGGCGCTGTTCAAGGGCTTTCTCGGGCTTCGCGCGCGCTGCGAGGCGTGCGGTCTCGATTACGCCAAGGCCGACGCCGGCGACGGGCCGGCGGTGTTCGTGATCTTCATCGTCGGCTTCGTCGCGGTCGCCGTCGCCTTCATCGCGCGTTACGTTCTGTACGCGCCGTTATGGCTGGCCTTTCTCTTCGCCGCCGCGGTCGCGATCGGCCTGCCGCTGTTGCTGCTGCGCCCGTTCAAGGCGACTCTGATCGCGCTGCAATATCAGCACAAGGCCGAAGAAGGCAGACTCGAAGAATGAGCTTCCGCTTCCGCCCCGTGCTGACCGTTTTCGTCGCGATCGCGCTGGCCGCGCTGATCGCGCTCGGGACATGGCAGCTCCAGCGCCGGGAATGGAAGCTCGATCTCATCGCGCAGGTCGAGGCGCGAACGCAAGCCGCGCCGATTCCGTTCGAAGAAGCGCTGGCGCGCGCCGGCGCCGGCGAGAATATGGAATACGCGCCCGTCGTCGCGGTCGGCGCGTTCGCCCACGACAAGGAAGCGCGCGTCTTCGGAACGCTGGACGGACAGGCCGGCGCTTACGTGTTTGCGCCAATTTTTCCTGATACGGATGAAGGGCGCGCGATCTATATCAATCGCGGCTTCGTCCCCCAGGGTGCGTTCGCCCAGGGCGACTACGGGCGCGTGGAAGGGCCGGTCCGCGTCGAGGGGCTGTATCGGACGGCGGAGACGCCCTCAGGCCTCGCCCGCCTGTTCCGGCCTGACGATCAGCCTGCCGATCGTTTGTGGTACGTCCGCGATCCCCGCCTTTTCGCCGCCCGAGACGGCGTCGATGCGCCTTCGGCTTACATCGACAGCTTCGGCCGGGAGGAGCCCGCCGACTGGCCGAAAGGCGGGGCGACGCGGCTCGACTTTCACAACCGCCATCTCGAATATGCGCTGACCTGGTTCGGGCTCGCCGGCGCGCTCGTCGGCGTCTATCTCGTCTTTTCTGCGCGCCGGTGACGCTCTCCGGCCGTCACGGTTTCGGCGGCCAACGATCCGTGTCGCGGTCGGGATGCTGCCGGCTGGAGGATGCGATCGCCGTCAGCTCATCCGGCGCGAAACCCTCATCGGTGCGCTCGCCCGGCAGCGCGTCGAGTCGGGCGAACCAGGGCATTTTCGACTCGACGCCGAGCTGGCGCGCCGGTTCGACCGCGGACGGCCGGTCGAGGCTGCCGAGCGTCACATTGAGATGCGGCGAGGACAGGCCGTCATAGACGAGCGGCGTGCCGCACTCGCGGCAAAAGCCGCGCCGGGCGATATCGGAAGCATGAAACCATGCGATCCGGCCGCGTGTGACGATGAAGTCCGCCCGCTGAACGTTCGCAAGCGGCAGGAAGTAATTGCCCGACGCCTTCTGGCACATGCGGCAATGGCAAATATGCGCGCGCGTCAGCGGTCCCTCGATGCGATAGCGCACCGCGCCGCACTGGCATCCGCCGCTCCTCGGTTCCGTCATGGGGCTCCTCCGCAGTATCGAACGGCGCCGGCCGGCCGCCTTAGCGCCAGAGCGGCGAGACTATAGCGGCGCCGCAATGATGGAAAACGTCAGCATCGGCGCTAACGGGCGTCGAGCTTGAACTCGATGCGCCGGTTCTGGGCGAGGGCGGCCGGCGAGTAGCCGGCGACGAGCGGCCACTGCGAACCCCATCCGGTCGCGGCCAGCCTTTTCGCCGGCACGCCGCGCGATTTCAGATACTCCACGACGGCCGTCGCGCGCTGGGCGGACAGATCGAGATTGGACGCGAAGCGCGCCGCGCAGGAGGGGCCGAGCGGGGTCGCGTCGGCATGGCCGTCGACTCGCAGGACCCAGGGAATTTCAGCGGGGATGTCGTCCTGGATGTCGAGGATGATCGCGGCGATCTTGTCGAGCTCGACCCTTCCGGCATCGCCGATCGTCGCCGAGCAGGGGGCGAAAAGCAGGTCGCCCTGCAGCACGAAGCGGTCGCCCTCGACGCGCACGTCGGCGCGGCCGGCGAGCGCGGCGCGCAACGCCTCGAAGAAGCGCGAGCGGACTTCCTGCAGCTCCTGCACCTTGCGGGCGAGGGCGGCGTTGAGGCGCTGCGAGAGGTTCTCGATCTGCGCCTGCTGCTCGCGGTCCTTCGCTTCGGCCGCCTCCAGCGCCTCCTGCAGGCTCGCGAGCTGGCGGCGCAGCGCGGCGAGCTGGGCGTTGAGCGTGGCGATCTCGCTTTTCTGCTGTTCGGCGAGCGCGCGTTCGGCTTCGAGTTCTTCGGCGGTCGCGGCGACGGTCGATCGGCTCTCGGCCAGCGCGGCTTCCTTTTCCGCGAGCGTCGCTTCGAGCGCAAGGATCTGGTTCTGCAGCGCTTCCTTTTCGGCGCGCGCCAGGCCAAGCTGTTCGGCGAGGGCGTCGAGCCGGGCCGTCAGGCGCGCCAGCTCGGCGTCTTTGAAGGCGAGCTCGTCCTTCACCGAGGTGAGCCGCTCGCCGAGATAGAACTGCGCGACCACGAAGATCGACAGGACGAACATCAGCACAAGGAGAAGCGTCGACAGGCCGTCGACGAAGCCCGGCCAGATATTGGCGTCGCTTCGGCTTCTGCGCCGGGCCATGGGGCCTACTCCCCGCCGCCGACGCGGATCAGCGTGCGGTTAAGGGCGCGGATTTCGTCCCTGAGCGCGGCGATCTGCTCGGCCTGCGCCTTGATCTGCGCCTCGGCGTTGGCGGCGAGCGCCGCTTCGAGCGCGCCCAGCGCGCCGGAAAGGTCCTCCTCGTCCGCAGCCATTCTCGCGCCGTCTTTCGAGAGAAGCCGCCCGGTCTCGGTCATGCCGGAAAGCCAGTCTTCGAGATCGGTGTAGAAACGACCCTGCGCCTGGCCGGCCTGCAGGCCGAGAAAACCGACAACGAGGCTGCCGCCGAGGCCGAACAGCGAGGAGGAGAAGGCCGTGCCCATGCCGGACAGCGGCTCGTTCAGATTGCGGATGAGCTGGGCGACGGCGTCCTCGGCCGCGCCGCCCGCGGAGGTCGCCAACCCGTTGATGGTCGCCGCGACCGCGTTCACCGTCTCAAGCAGGCCCCAGAAGGTGCCGAGCAGGCCGAGAAACACCAGAAGATTGCCGATATAGCGGCCCATCTCCCGGCCCTCGTCCATCCGCGTGCCGATGGAATCGAGAATGGCGCGCGTCGATTCGGGCGTCAGCCGCCCGCCGCGTTCGTCCGCGTCGATCAGGAGCTTGGTCATGGCGTTGATGAGTCCCGGCGGGCGCGGCAGGCGCGCACGGCGCGGATCGACCGTTTCGCGGAACGCCTCGACCCAGCGCACGGCCGGCCCGATCACCGCCGCCTGGCGAAGGTCATAGACGACGCCGATGAAAAGCACGCCGAGAATAAGCCCGTTGAGCGCCGGATTGGCGTTGAAGGCGTCGACGAGCACGCGCGACGGCTGGGGGCTGTAAGGCGAGAGGTAATAGACTACTGCGCCCACAGCGAGCAGGAACAGCAGCATGTTCAGAATGTAGCGTCCCGGCCCGCTGAACCGCACGGCCCTTTCAAGCGATCGCGCCATCGTTTCCCCTCGACCAGACCCCCGACCATCGAGCCGACTGTAAGTCAAAACATGCAGCCTCAAAATCCCTGTGACGGAACGGCCGCGCGCCTGCGCAAGGCTCCGCGCGGCCGTCATGCAAAATCCGGCCCGCTCAGATCATCGCGAGGGGCGGTTTCGACGCCGATATGAACATGGCGCGCCATCTGCGCACTTTTTGCGCCGGACTCTTGACAGGCGAGCAAAACATGACAGATTAATGACAATTCAATAACAGTTCGATGACACAATCGGATCGCGCAGAAGGGAAGGGCTTCGCCATGAAAAAAACGCTCGCCGGCTTCGCCGCCGCCGCCGCCCTCGCCGCCGCCGCTTTCGCGTCGGATTTCGGTCCGACGCCGGTGAATTACGAACAGGCTGCTGAAACCTATATCAGCGAAAGGCTGGTCGATCCGCGCGGAGCGCGGGTTCAGATTGTCGGCGAGCCGTATCAGGTCTACGCCGATGTCGCCGGTTACGAAGGTCTCCCATGCTGGGCGATCGACGTGCGGGTGAAGGCGCGCCTGCCGAATGGAACGTCGGGCGGCTATGTGCCTTACACCGTGCTGTTCCTCGACGGCGAGCCGATCGCCTTGAAAGAGGACGCCCGCCGCTTGGTCCGGCTATAACCGCAGGGCAGCCTGGGGTGGTTGAAACGCTCCTGCTGCGGCGGGAGCGTTTTCTTTCGGCGCCGGGCTTGCGATTCGCCCGGAAAGGGCGCAGACGCAGCGGCCATGTCGCAACGCAGCACCCTCCTCCGGAACATCGCCATTGTCGCCCATGTCGACCACGGCAAGACCACGCTCGTAGACGGCATGCTGCGCCAGTCCGGGGCCGTGCGCGCCTCGGCCGACATGGTCGAGCGGGCGATGGACTCCGACGACATCGAGCGCGAACGCGGCATCACGATTCTCGCCAAATGCACCTCGGTGACGTGGGAAGGCGCGGAAGGCCCTGCGCGGATCAATATCGTCGACACGCCTGGTCACGCCGATTTCGGCGGCGAGGTCGAGCGGATCCTCTCCATGGTCGACGGCTGCCTGCTTCTGGTCGACGCCGCCGAAGGCCCGATGCCGCAAACCAAGTTCGTGCTGTCGAAGGCGCTCGCGCTGGGTTTGCGCCCGGTCGTGGTCGTCAACAAGGTGGACAGGCCGAACGCCGAGCCGGACGCCGCGCTCGATGCGACCTTCGACCTGTTCGCCGCGCTCGGCGCGTCCGACGCGCAGCTCGACTTTCCGATTCTCTATGCTTCCGGCCGCGACGGCTGGGCCTCGCTTTCGCTTGACGGGCCGCGCGCGGATTTGACGCCCCTCTTCGAGACGATCATCGCGCGCACGCCGCCCCCGCCAGTGGAAAAGGACGCAGAGACCCTGCCGTTCCGTATGCTGGCGACGACGCTTGAAGCCGACCCGTATCTGGGCCGCATCCTTACGGGACGGATCGTTTCCGGCGTCGTGCGGCCCGGCGCGAGCCTGAAGGCGCTTTCCCGAGACGGCCGCGAGATCGAACGCGCGCGCGTCACCCGCGTGCTCGCCTTTCGCGGCCTCAAGCGCCAGCCGATCGAGGAAGCCGGTCCCGGCGACATCGTGGCTCTGGCGGGTTTTGCGAAAGCCTCGGTGGCCGATACGCTCTGCGATATCGCTGTAGACGATGCGCTGCCGGCCCAGCCCATCGACCCGCCGACTCTCTCGATTTTCATCTCGGCCAACGACTCGCCGCTCGCCGGGCGCGAGGGCGACAAAGTGCAGTCGCGCGTCATTCGCGAGCGGCTGATGCGCCAGGCCGAAGGCGACGTGGCGATCCGCGTCTCCGACACGTCCGGCGGCGAGGCGTTCGAGGTCGCCGGCCGCGGCGAATTGCAACTCGGCGTGCTGATAGAGAACATGCGCCGGGAAGGCTTCGAGCTGTCGGTCTCGCGCCCGCGCGTGCTGATGCGCGAGGCTGAAGACGGAACGCCGCTCGAACCGATTGAGGAAGCGGTGGTCGACGTCGACGATGAATTCGCCGGCGCCGTCATCGAAAAACTCACCCGCCGCAAGGCCGAACTCGTTGAGATGAAACCGTCCGGGGGCGGCAAGACCCGACTCATTCTTCATGCGCCGACCCGCGCGCTCATCGGCTATCACGGCGAATTCCTGACCGACACGCGCGGGACAGGGGTGATGAACCGTTCCTATCTCGAACACGCGCCCTATCGCGGGCCGATCGAAGGCCGTCGCAACGGCGTTTTGATCTCCACCTCGGACGGCGAGGCGGTCGCCTATGCGCTCTGGAACATCGAAGAGCGGGGCGTGCTTTTCATTTCGCCGGGCGAGAAAGTCTATCAGGGCATGATCATCGGCGAAAACGCCAAGGACGATGATCTTGACGTCAATCCGCTCAAGGGCAAACAGCTCACTAACATCCGCGCCGCGGGCAAGGACGAGGCGGTGCGACTTACGCCTCCGCGCCGGCTCTCTCTTGAGCAGGCGATCGCCTATATCGCGGATGACGAGCTCGTCGAGGTGACGCCGAAATCGATCCGGTTACGGAAGAAAGCGTTGCTGCCTCATCTGAGGAAGAAGCGCGCGAAGTCGGCGGAATAAGCGACCGGCGTCGCCGGCGGAAATGGCGCGCCTGTCAATTCAGTGTCATGAACAGGGCTTATCCCGCTTTGCGGAGTAGGAAAGGACTGATGATGGCGCTTCGCCCCCTGCTGTTGTCCGCTGCGTCTTTCTTGCTGGCCGCCTGCGCCGCGGGCGGTCCGGACGCGCCCGATCTGTTCGCCTCTCCGGCGCCGGAAGCGCCCGATGGCGCGATCCGCGCTGTCCCCATGCCTTCGGCGCCGCTCGACGCCTCGAAAACGCTCACGCGCATCGTTTTCGCCTCCTGCGCCCATCAGCGCGAGGACCAGTCGATCTGGGATCGGATCGCCGCGGAAAACCCTGATCTCATTCTCTACATGGGCGACAACGTTTACGGCGACGTCCGCTCGGGCGATCCGGCTCTGCCGGAGCTTAAGGCGGCCTATATGCGCCTGGCGCAGAGCGAGCCTTTCTCGCGCGCGCGCGAAAGAGCCCCGGTCATCGTCGGGTGGGACGATCATGACTACGGTCTGAACGACGCGGGGGGAGATTATCCGTATAAGAAACAGTCGGAAGCGCTGTTCGATTACGTCTGGGCGCTTCCGCCGGACGACCCGCGACTGGCGCATCCTGGAACCTACGGCGCATGGATGATCGGCGAGGAAGGCTCGCGCGTGCAGGTCATCCTTCTCGACACGCGCTATTTCCGCTCGCCTCTGAAGCCGACGGATGAGTACGGCGCGCGCGGCAAGGAGCGCTATCTGCCCGATCCTGATCCGACAAAGACCATGCTTGGCGAGGCGCAGTGGAGCTGGCTCGCGGAGGAGCTGAAAAAGCCTGCGGATCTGCGTCTTCTTGTTTCATCCATTCAGGTGATCGCCGACGGCCATGGCTTCGAGGCCTGGCGCATGCTTCCGGCTGAACGCGAGAAGCTGTACGCGACGATCCGCGAAGCGGGCGCAGGTAATCTCATCATTCTTTCCGGCGATCGACATCTCGCCGGGTTTTACCGGCGAGAGGGCGCGCTCGACTATCCGCTGTTCGAGGCGACCTCGTCTTCGCTCAATCTGCCGCAAAGCGCCTGGCGCGCCGAAACCGGCGACACCTATGTAGAGCCGGGGCCTCATCGCCTCAGGGAGCCCTATTACGAGGCGAATTACGGGCTTCTCGACATCGACTGGGCGGCGGGCGAAATCGTCGTGACAATTCGCGGCGCCGACGGCGCGCCGGCGCTCAGCGAACGGATCGCTCTCGATACCCTGCGTTAAGCAGAGTTCTCCGGCTTCGCGGCGCGGAAGCGGAAACGGCATTCATTGTCGCCGCGCGCCATGCAGGCGGCATGATCGACCTCCGTGCCGGACGCCGCGCGTAGAAACGCCAGATCGAGCCGGCACACGTCAGGATGCGCGCGCGCTAACGCATGATAGACGCAGTTATAGGCCGTGATCGCTGGCGTCGGCTCCGCAGTTGCAGTTTCTTCCGCGTCGAAGCCCATTTCCTGCAGCGCTTCGGCAATGATCGAGACTCGCTCCCTCAACGGAAGACCTTCAAGCCGAGCGGCGAGATCTTTGGCCAACGTGCGGCCCAATCGTTCGAGCGCCGTATTGACGCCTTCGGGACCGAGCGTCTCAATCAGGGCCTCCAGCGCCTTGAGCGAGAACAAGTCGTAATTTTTCGGGAACAGATGCGCGCCGCGCTCGGTGAGGGCATACAGCCGGCCAGGCCGGCCGCCCGTGGCGACCGCGACGGCGCGGCGCATCACATAGCCCTCGCGCACCAGCGCGGCGAGATGCTGGTTCACCGCCGTCCGGGTCACGCCGAGACCTTCGGCGATACCATCGACCGTTAGCCCGGCCTTGTTTCGCAGCAGGAGGCGCAAGAGCGCGCTTTGCGTGCGTCCCAGCCCCACCAGATGTTCTTTGTCCGCCATGAGAGTCAACTTTGCGTGAGAGCGAGCCTAGCAGGCGTCCATGAGCGTTGTCATTTTGACTATTATGACATAATAATATGTCATTAGCACGCTTCCGCACCTGACCCGATGCGTTTGGCGGGGCGTATTCCATCGCGGGTTCTCCGTAAAATCGCGCTTAGAAAGGACAAGATCCATGCTTAGAAGAGCCATGATCGCAGCGGCTTTCGCGGCGGCTGCGTTGACAGGACTCGCCGTCCAGGCAGGCGATGAAGGCCCAAGCGACCTTGAAATCGCTCATATCGCCTACACGGCGGGCGAGATCGACATCCGTTACGCCCATCTGGCGCTGGCGCTGTCTGACAATCCGGCGGTGCGCGGCTTCGCGGAAACCATGATCCGCGACCACTCTGCAGTGAATGACGCCGCGCTCGGTCTTCTCGACAAGCTCGGGGCGAAAGCCCGGGACAACCCGACCAGCCGGTCCCTGCTCAAGCAGGCAGCGGAAAAGCGCGCCGAGCTAAAGGCGCTTTCCGGCGCGGCGTTCGATCGGGCCTACGCCGAAAACGAGCTTGCTTATCACCAGTTTGTCAACAAGACGGTGGAGGAAGTATTCATTCCCGCCGCCGACAACGAAGAGTTCAAGGCGTTGCTGGGGACCGCGCTCAAGACGTTCAAGATTCACCAGGCCCACGCCGAGCGGTTGGTGGAGCAAACCCGGTGAGGCGCGCGCTCTATGGGCTTGTCGCGGGCCTCGCGTACGCAAGTGTCCCGCAGACCGGCGAAGCGGAAACCCATATCATCGAAATGCGCGGGCTTGAGTTCATTCCCGCCGAGATTGATGTCGCAGTGGGCGATACGGTGACATGGGTGAACGCCGACGTCATGCCGCACACGGCGACCGCCTCAGACGGATCCTGGGACTCCGGAACGATGGAGGCGGGCGACGAATGGTCGCTCGTTATAGAGACGGAGGGCGCGCTCGATTACGTTTGCGCGTTTCACCCGACGATGACGGGCGTCATCAACGCCCGCTGACGCTCTGCCGCCTTTCGCCTAACAGTGACGAATCCCTCGCGGCGGGTTATAGTTCCCGCCCCGCTAGCGAGGGATTTTCATGGACGGCGAAATAAAGACGAAACCGCGCGTGTGGACGCGCGAGGAGGCGGAGGCGTTGTTCGCGCTGCCCTTCGCCGATCTCATCTTCCGCGCGCAGACGGTTCACCGCGCGCATTGTCCGGCCAACGCCGTGCAGGCGTCGCGGCTTCTTTCCATCAAGACCGGCGGCTGTCCGGAGGACTGCGGCTATTGCAGCCAGTCGGCGCATTTCAAGACCGGCGTGAAAGCCTCGAAGCTGATGGACCGCCAGGCGGTCCTGGCTGAGGCGAAACGGGCGAAGGAAGAAGGCGCCTCGCGCTTCTGCATGGGGGCGGCCTGGCGCGCGCCGAAAGACCGCGACATGCCTGCGCTGTGCGAAATGGTCGCTGAGGTAAAGGCGCTCGGCCTTGAGACCTGCATGACTCTGGGCATGTTGACGGACGAGCAGGCCAAGGCGCTTTGCGAGGCGGGCCTCGATTATTACAACCACAATATCGACACCTCGCCGGATTATTACGGCAAGGTCGTCTCGACGAGGACCTTCGAGGATCGGATCGACACGCTGAAGCGCGTGCGCGCTGCGGGCATGAAGGTTTGCTGCGGCGGCATCGTCGGCATGGGCGAGGAAGTCGAGGACCGCGTCGGCCTTCTCGTCGCTCTCGCTAATATGAACCCGCCGCCGGAATCCGTGCCGATCAATGCGCTCGTCGGCGTGCCCGGCACGCCGCTGGGGGAGTCGGAGCCACTTTCCGCCATCGAGTTCGCCCGCGTCATCGCGGCGGCCCGAATCATGATGCCGACCTCGATGGTGCGCCTGTCCGCCGGCCGCGAGCAGATGAGCGAGGAGGCGCAGGCGCTGTGTTTTCTCGCCGGCGCCAATTCGATTTTCGTCGGCGACGAATTGCTCACGACGCCCAATCCGGGCGAGGCGCGCGATAAGGCGCTGTTCGACCGGCTGGGGATCGAGCTGGTATGATGACTGGCTGAGGGCCTATTCGCCGTCCTTGGCGCGGCCCGCCGCCTTCTCGGCGATGCGGGCGGATTTGCCGCGGCGCTCGCGCAGGTAATAGAGCTTGGCCCGGCGCACCTTGCCGCGGCGCACCACCTCGACGGAGTCGACGAGCGGCGAATAGACGGGAAACACCCGTTCCACGCCCTCGCCGAACGAGATCTTGCGCACGGTGAAGCTCTCATTGAGGCCGCCGCCGGAGCGCGCGATGCAAACCCCTTCAAAGGCCTGAATGCGTTCGCGGTCGCCCTCGCGGACCTTCACGTTCACCTTGATGGTGTCGCCCGGCGCGAAGTCCGGCAGGGACTTGCCAAGCTCGGCCATGTGCTCTTTTTCAAGCTGCTCGATGATGTTCATGGGTCCGCATCCTTGTTCTCGCCGCGCCGGATAGGACCGTTTTCGCAATACCTCTTCCAGAGGTCCGGTCGTCGCGCCCGCGTTGTTTCTTCAGCCTTTTCGCGCCGCCACGCCGCGATCTTGGCATGATCGCCGGACATGAGGACGCCAGGAATCTCCCGTCCTTCGAAGACGCGAGGGCGCGTGTATTGCGGGTATTCGAGAAGACCCGCCTCGAAGCTTTCCTCGCGCAACGATGAGGCGGAGCCTAATACGCCGGGAAGCAGGCGCACGCAAGCCTCGATCAGGGCCATGGCGGCGATTTCCCCGCCTGCGAGCACGAAGTCGCCGATGGAGATCTCTTCGATCCCCCGGGCCTCGATCAGGCGCTCGTCCACCCCCTCGAAGCGGCCGCAAAGCGCGACGAGTCCCGGCCCTGCGGCGAGGGCGCGCACGCGGGGCTGGGTCAGCGGCGTCCCGCGCGGGGACAGATAGACGACCGGCCGGCCCTCGCGCGGGACGGAATCGAGCGCCTTCGCCAGAATGTCGGCCCGCATCACCATGCCGGCCCCGCCCCCGGCCGGCGTGTCGTCGACCGAGCCGTAAGGGTTGTCCGAAAAATCGCGGATCCGGACCGTATTGAGCGCCCATGCGCCTTCGGCGCGGGCCCGCCCGAGCACGGAGGCGTCGAGAGGACCCGGGAAGAGCTCCGGAAAGAGGCTCAGAACTGTCGCGCGCCACATCACGCATCCTCCTGGCGCATGGCGTCGAGGTCGACGCCAAGGTCATCGGACGCGATGACGCCGGCGTCGTCGCGAAGCGTCGGCGCGCGCTTGTTGCTCTCGGCCGCGCCCAACGCCTCGCGGGCGACCGTGAGGCGGCCCGCTTCCAGATCGATCGCCGGCACGGCTGTCTTCAAGAACGGGATCATCACCGCCCGCGCCCCGCCGTCGCGCTCGCCGAGTTCGAGAATGTCGCCGGCGCCGAAATTGTGGACCGCGACCACGCGTCCGAGGCGCGCGCCGGACTCGTCGACTGCCTGGAGGCCGACCAGATCTTCCACATAGAATTCGTCCTCGTCTTCAAGGGCGGGGAGCGCCGTGCGGGGGACGTAAAGCCGGGTTCCGGCGAGGGCCGCAGCGTCTTCCCGGCTTTGGATCTCCGGCGCGCGCGCGAGAATGAGGCCAGGTTTCAGGACGCGGACGACTTCCAAGGTAAACCGCCGCGCGCCGTCCTCGCTCTCCGTCGGTCCGTAGGCGGTGACGTCCGCCTCGCGCTCGGTGAAGGTCCTGATCTTCATCTCGCCCTTCACGCCATGCGCCCCGGCGATGGCGCCGAGGCAGACTCGCCGTTTATCCGGCGCGTTCATGGTCCTTCATGCGGCTCGAACAGCCGCCCCTTCTCGACCCAGAGCGCCAGCGCCAATGCGGCGAGACCGAGACAGACGAAGCCCATGATGATCGGCGTCGTCGTGCCGTCGTAGAAACGCCCGATCACGCCGCCCAGGAAGCCCGCCAGCGTCGTGCCGGCGAAACCGTTTGCGGCGGAAGCTGCGCCGGCGATGTGGCCCATCGGCTCCAGCGCCATCGCCGTGCAGTTCGGCCCGATCAGCCCGAGCGCGAAGAAAGACAGCGAGGTGAACAGCAGGAACATCGTCAGATTCTCGTAGCCTGCAGCGACGATAAACAGATGGATGAGGTTCGCCAGCACGAAAAACAGGATCGCCCCGTGGCACAGCCGGCGCATCCCGAAACGACCGACAAGCCGCGCGTTGAGCAAAGTCGCCGCGCCGAGCGCCCCGGCGATCATGGCGAAGGCCATCGGAAAGCGCGCGCCGAGATCGAAGGTTTCGAGGAAAATCTGCTCCGAAGCGCTAATATAGCCGAACAAGGCGCCGAAGGCGAGGGCGGCCACGAGCGTGTATCCCATCGCCGTCCGGTTACGGACGAACTCCAAATATCCGGCGCCAATGCGGTCGAACTTCAGCGGCCGGACGTTCTCTGTCGTCAGGGTCTCGGGCAGACGCGCCCAGAACCACGCGCACAGCACCAGGCCGTACAGCATCAACGCGATGAATATTCCCCGCCAGGGCGCGGCGAACAGGATGAGCTGGCCGAAGCCCGGCGCGAGGATCGGCGCGGCCATGAAAACAGTGATGGCGAGCGACATCACCTCGGCCATGCGCCGGCCTGAGGCGAGATCGCGCACCAGCGCGATAGCGGCGACGCGGCTTGCGGCCGTCGCCACGCCCTGAAAAGCGCGCGCGGCCAGCAGCAGAGAGAAACTCGACGCGACGACGCTCAGCAGACATCCGACCACATATCCTGCAAGCGCCCATAACAGCACCCGCCGTCGCCCGAAGCGATCGACAAACGGGCCGAAGATAAGCTGCGCGAGGCCATTGCCGATGATATAGACGACGACGATGAGCTGGCGGTCGTTATCGCGGGCGGTTCCCAGCTCTTCGCCGATGAGGCCCAGAGCCGGAAGCATCATGTCGATGGCGAGCGCGTTAAGAGCCATCACCGCTGCGACGATCGCTACCAGCTCGGCGAAGCGCAATGGCGGCGAAAGGCTGGCGTCGCCGGGACCGTCGCCCAAAGCTTCGCCGTCGCGTAAAGGCTCCATGTCTCGCATGAGCGGGCAAGTAGCGCATTTCCGCGGGAAGGGAAATGCGGTCCGCCGGCCTAGGTCCGGGTCGCCGCAGCCGGTTCGGGCGACGAAGGCGCCTCGGCCGTCTGCTGAAGCGCGGCGCGATGCTCGGCTGCGAGATAGTCGGCCGAGCCCATCTCCGCCAGGCGCGAGGCGGCGCGGGCGAACTCGAACGCGCCGTCGCCTTCGGGGTAAAGGGCGTGCGGCTCGACGTCGGCTGAGCAGACGAGCTTGGTGCGCGCCTCATAGATCGCATCGACCAGCGCGACGAAACGTTTGGCTTCATTACGCCGGGACGGATCCATGCGCGGAATGCGGTCGATGAGGAGCGCGCCGTAGCGCCGGCAAAGCGCGATATAGTCCGCCGCGCCAAGAGGCTTCTCGCACAGATCGGCGAAATCGAACCGCGCCGCGCCGCGCGCCGCGCGCGGGACCGTCAGCTTGCGTCCCTTCACGACGAGATGCTCGACGCGCTCCCTGGCTCCGCAGATGAGGCGCGCCCAGGCTTCGTCCATAGCGGCGTCGGCTTCGGCCCCCAGCGGATGGTGGTAGACCGGCGCGCCGGCGAGCCGCTCCAGCCGATAATCGCGCGCAGCCTTAAGCTCCATCACGTCAAGGCGCGCTTTCAGCAGCGCGATGAAGGGAAGAAAAAGCTGGCGGTTAAGGCCATCCTTGTAAAGGTCGTCCGGATGACGGTTCGATGTCGCGACTGCGACGACGCCGCGCGCGAACAGAGCGTCGAACAATCGCCCGAGGATCATCGCGTCGGCGATGTCGGAGACCTGAAACTCATCGAAACAAAGCAGCATCGCCTCGCGCGCGATGTCGTGCGCGACGGGAGGCATCGGGTCGTCCGGCGCCTTGCGGTCGACGCCAGGATGGCGCTTTTTCGCGCGCGCCGGCGTTGCGCGCCAAGCCGCTATGCGTTCGTGGGTTTCGGTCATGAACTCATGAAAATGAACGCGGCGTCTGGGGGCGAAGCTCGTGTTGTTGAAGAAGATGTCCATCAGGAGCGACTTGCCGCGCCCGACTCCGCCCCACAGATAAAGTCCGCGCGGCGGCGTTCGCCGTCCGAACCATGACAGGCCGCTGCGGCGGACCGCCAGCGCCACATGCAGGCGCTGCAAGCGCTCGGCGGCCTCTTCCTGAGCCGGATCGGCTTCGAGCGCGCCGCTCTCAACGAGCGCGCGATATCTGGGAAGCGGCCCCCGCATCGGGGCTCTATAGCCTGCGCGATGCAGGGCGCAAAGCGCGGCCGCCGTCCTGCGCGCAAGCCGGCGCGCCGTCTGGAAACCGCCCGGCGGCGGCGTTGGCGAAAGCCACGAGCGAGAGCATGACGGGCACCTCGACCAGCACGCCGACGACTGTCGCCAGCGCGGCGCCGGAGTCGAGCCCGAAGAGGCTGACGGCGACGGCGACGGCGAGCTCGAAAAAGTTGGACGTGCCGATCAGCGCGCATGGCGCCGCGACGTTAAATGGGACTCGCCAAACCCAGGCGGCGCCGAAAGCGAGAGCGAATACGCCATAAGACTGAATAAGCAATGGAACGGCGATGAGAGCGATGACAAGCGGCTTTTCGATGATCACATTTCCTTGAAAACCAAAGAGCAGCACGACGGTCGCTAAAAGGCCGATGACGGCGTAGGGTTTCAATTTCATTGTGAACGCGGCGACGGCGCTGTTGCCGCCGGATGCCTTCAGGCGCCGTCGCGTGGCGGCGCCGGCGGCGAGCGGAACGGCGACGTATAGCGCAACGGAAACGATCAGCGTTTCCCATGGCACGGATATGTCCGCGACGCCGAGCAGCAAGGCGACGATCGGCGCGTAAGCGAAAACCATGATCGCGTCATTCACAGTGACCTGCGTCAGCGTGTAGGCGGCGTCTCCGCGGGTGAACTGCGACCACACGAAGACCATCGCCGTGCAGGGGGCCGCTCCCAAAAGAATGAGGCCGGCGATATATCCATCTGCGTCCGCCGGCGGAATCAGCCCGGCGAAAATGTGCTTGAAAAACACGACGCCGAGCAAGGCCATGGTGAACGGCTTGATCAGCCAGTTGACGATAAGCGTGATGATCAATCCTTTTGGACGGTCGCCGACATGACGAAGACTCTTAAGATCGACGTTGATCATCATGGGATACACCATCGCCCATATCAGAACGGCGACGGCGAAGTTGACATTTGCGTACTCCCAGGAGGCGAGCGCGTCGAACAGGCCCGGCGCGAGCCGGCCCAAGGCGACGCCGGCTGCGATCGCGAGCGCGACCCACAAGGAGAGATAGCGTTCGAAGATCGTCACGACACGATCCTTTCCGGTTTCGGTGTGGGGGAGAATGCAGGCGTCAATCGAGGCGTTCGGCGATGAATTTATCTATCTGTTTGCGGATCGCCTGAAAGACGTCCTCGAAGGCGGCGCGGCGCGCGTCGTCGTCGCCTGTCGCGGCCGCCGGGTCCGGAAAGCTCCAGTGCAGTCTTTCGGGCCGCTTTCCTTCTGCTGCAGGCCAGACCGGGCAGATCTCGCCGGCGGCGTTGTCGCAGACGGTGACGACCACATCCATGATCGGCGCGCCGGCGCGCGCGAACGCGTCCCAGCTCTTCGAGCGCGGCGCGCCCGCCGGCACGCCGTGCGCCCGGAGGGTCTCCAGCGCGAGGGGGTTAGGCCGGCCCGTCGGCTGCGAGCCGGCCGAATAGGCCCGCCAGCGCCCGGCGCCGGCGTGGTTCATATAGGCCTCGGCCATGATCGAGCGGGCCGAATTGCCTGTGCATAGAAAAAGGATGTTTTTCATCAGTCGGTTCAGGATCGTGGCCGTTCGGCTCGCCCGTCAGCGCGGCGCGCAACAGGCGGTTTCAGATGCAGCGTTACGCTGCGGGACGAGATCGCCGCCGTATTCAGCGCTGTCGCCGAAGGTGTGGAAAAGCTCCCAGACTGCGCCCTCGGGCGAGCGCGCCCAGTATTTGTCGCTCCTGGCGTAGCAGCAGGCGGCGTCCGACTGTTCGACGATGTCGGCTTCAGCCGCCTTCAGTCGGTCCGCCACGACATGGAGCGCTTCGCTGTCGTCGACCTGCACGCCCACATGATCGACGCCCGGCGCGCCGCCGCGGGTCGAGACGGAGATATTGGCCCGCGGGTCGTCGAGCAGCCATTTGGCGTAATCGGCCTCGCGCTTGTCGGGACCGCGGCCGAACAGGGCGGAATAAAAGCGGACGGACTCCTCGAGGTCTCTCGCTCTGATGTGGACGTGTAGGCGTTTCATACGGCTGTCTCCTGTTTTTCCTTGATGACGTAAGGCCCGCACAGGCGGGGGTCTCCTTGGCAGCAATCGGCCAGCAGAAAATCGACAAGCGCCCGCACGCCGGCGTAATCGGCCGCATAGATCACGCTGCGGCCGGTCTTGCGCGACAGAACCAGGCCGGCATTGGCCAGTTCTTTGAGGTGGAAGGACATGGTCGGCGCGGAAACGCCAAGAGCCTCGGCGAGAGCGCCCGCCGATAGACCTCCCGGCCCTTTTTTCACGAGCAGCCGCAGAGCCTGAAGCCGGGTCTCCTGCGACAGCGCTGAGAAAGCGGATATGGCGCTATCAAATTCCATAATTAGATAATTATGGAATTATTTATGTTTGTCAATGGGCGCGCAACCATTCGACCGCCGCCGGCGCCCCTCGCGGCGCTGAAAGCCGCGGCGCAACAGGCCGGCGGGGAGAAGCGCGGACCCGCGTCTTTTCGCCGCTGTGCGAAAGCGGACGGCGACGGCGCATGATGGCGACGCAGCCATGCTGCGCCGACAGCCCCTGACGCGGCGGAAACAGATCTTTAATCCGCATCCCTGATCCGATCGACATATGAACAAGCTGCCAAGTGAGCCCCGCAGCCGCTTTGGACTTGAGACGCTTCGCGGCGACCTCTTCGGCGGCGCGACGGCCGCTGTGGTCGCGCTGCCCCTAGCGCTGGCTTTCGGCGTCGCATCGGGCGCGGGTCCGGTCGCGGGGCTTTACGGGGCGATCGCAGTCGGGTTTTTCGCGGCCGTTTTCGGCGGAACGCCGACGCAAGTCTCTGGGCCCACGGGGCCTATGACCGTCGTGATGGGCGCGGTCATCGCCGCGCATGCAAACAATCTCGCCGAAGCCTTCGCCATCGTCACGCTGGGCGGCCTCCTGCAAATTACATTCGGAGTCATGCGTCTCGGCAGATATGTAACGTACACGCCATATTCCGTCGTATCCGGGTTTATGACCGGCATCGGCCTCATCATCATGTTCGTGCAGATCCTGCCGTTTCTGGGGCTCGATGCCTCAGGCGGGGGCGTGATCGGCGCGATTAAGGCGCTCGCCGGGATTGATCCCTCGACGATACGGCCCGGCGTTGCGGGATTAGCTGTCGCTGCGCTCGCGTTGATCGTGTTCTGGCCGAAGCAGCTGCAGCGTTACTTTCCGGCGCCGTTGGCGGCGTTGGTTTTCGGCACGGCGGCGGCGGTTTTCATCCAAGACGCGCCGACGATCGGGTCCGTGCCGCAGGGGCCGCCCGCTCTGCTGATTCCCTCGATTTCGCTGGCTGATGCGTCGCAGATGCTGCAGGCGGCGTTCATCCTGGCGCTGCTCGGCTCCATCGACAGCCTGCTTACCTCGCTGATCGCGGACTCCGTCACGCGCACGCGGCACGATCCGGATCGCGAACTGATCGGACAGGGAATCGGCAACGCCGTCTCAGGCCTAATCGGCGGCCTGCCGGGCGCGGGCGCGACCATGCGCACTCTGGTGAACATCCGCGCCGGCGGGCGCACGCGGCGTTCCGGCGCGATTCACGCGCTCACGCTGTTGGGGATGGCGCTGGGGCTCGGGCCGGTTGTGGAGCGGGTGCCGCAAGCTGTTCTGGCGGCGATTCTGATGAAGGTGGGCTGGGACATTATCGACTGGCCTTATCTTCGCCGGATGGCGAGCGCGCCGCGCGACAAGTTCGTCATTATGCTCATCACGATGGGACTGACGGTGTTCGTCGACCTCATCATGGCTGTCGCTGTGGGGATAATCATGGCGAGCCTTGTTAACGCCCGTCATATGGCGGAGTTGCAATTGAAGACTGTCAGGCAAGTCGCATCGCCGGACGAGCTCGATCAGCTTAGCGACGAGGAGCGCGCGCTCCTGCGGGCTGCCGACGGCAAGGTGCTGATCACGATCCTGCAGGGAACCTATTCCTATGCGTCGGCGCGCGAACTCGCACGCCGCGCATCGCCCGCGCTGACCGGCGCGCGCGTCTGCGTCTTCGACTTTACGAACGTCGCTTATGTCGACACCAGCGCGGCGCTTGCCGTGCAGGAGATTATGACGATCACCCACGAAAAGGGGCAAATGATTTTCATCTCCGGGCTGTCCAGGGAGGTTGCAAAAACGCTCGACGGACTCGCCGCCTTGCCGCATGTTCGGCCGGAAGCGCGTTTCGCCTCTCGCCGGGAGGCGATAGAAGCGGCCGTCCGATACGCGACCGCCGACGCTGATGCGCGCAAGGAATGACAGAGCCCGCGCCAAGGATTAAGGGAGCGCCGCGTGCCTGTTGATGTCGGACGGGACCGGCTTGAGCGCGCGGTCTTTCGAGACCGCGTTCCGACGAATAATCCACCCGACGCCCGGCGATTTCGACGAGATGGGCCATGTCAACAACACGATCTGTGTCTGCGCAGGACGTCGCCGCCGCCCATTGGCGCAATCTCGCCTCGTCTCAATTGCGCCGGCGCTGCATGTAGATCGTGCTGCGCCACGAGATCGACTATCGCGCGCCGGTTCTACCGGGCGCGGCGGCCGCGGCGCGCACCTGGCTCGGGCGCGCGCAAGGGTTCCGCTTCGTGGACATCCGGAAGCTGGGCGCCGCGCGAGCGAGCGCGTGCATGAAGTCAACTGGCGTCTACTCGACATCGAGACTCGCCGGCCGCGAGGGATGGGACCGGAGATCTTCGCCGCCTTCGGACTCGGTCCTGACGCGCTCGCGCGATCGGGTTGAGGAAAGGGACTTGGCGGGGCCGGCCCGTCGCGCCATAGCTAAAGCGTCTGTAGCTGGCCAAGTTGCGCGCATCGGAGGAGAACGCCATGACCGCGCCCGAATCCGGCGAGGAGCCCTGTCTGACCGCGCTCGCCCACGGCGGAGGGTGCGGCTGCAAGCTGGCGCCGGACGTGCTGCGCGAGCTGTTGAGCGAAGCGCCGCTCGCTTCGGGCGAGACAGCGCTTCTCGTGGATGCAGCGACCAGCGACGATGCGGCGGTCTATCGGCTGACGGACGATCTCGCGCTTGTCGCCACGACTGATTTCTTCACGCCCATCGTCGACGACCCTTACGACTTCGGGCGCATCGCGGCGACCAACGCGCTATCCGATGTCTATGCGATGGGGGGGCGGCCCATCTTCGCGCTCGCGCTTGTCGGCATGCCGATCGACAAGCTCGGCGCGCCGACCATCCGGAAGATCCTTGCGGGCGGGCGCGCGGTCTGCGATGCGGCTGGGGCTCCCATCGCCGGCGGCCACTCAATTGACGCCGCTGAGCCTATCTATGGCCTCGCCGCGCTGGGGCTTGTCAATCCGAAGAGAATCCTGCGCAATTCCGGCGCGCGCGCAGACGACGCGCTTGTTCTCGGCAAACCGCTCGGGATCGGGATATTGAGCGCAGCCCTCAAGCGCGGCGTTCTTGATGCGGACAGTTATCGGCTGATGATCGAGTCGACCACGCGGCTCAATACGCCTGGCGTCGATCTCGCCAGCGTGGAAGGGGTTCACGCAGCGACGGACGTCACGGGCTTCGGGCTGCTGGGCCACCTTCTGGAGATATGCCGGGCGAGCGGTCTCGCTGCGGAAATAGACAGTTCGTCCGCACCCGTCTTTCCAGCCGCCCGCGCGCTGGCCGACACGGGCGTGCGCACCGGAGCGTCCGCGCGAAACTGGCGGAGCGTCGCGGAAGCCGTCGATGCGCCGGCGCATTGGGCGGAGGTTGAACGCGATCTTTTTTGCGATCCGCAGACCAGCGGCGGGCTGCTTGTGGCCTGCGCGCCGGAAAGCGTCGAAACAGTCCTTGAAATTTTCGCCCGCCATGGCCATGGCGACGCTGCGATCATCGGCCGGCTGGCGCAAGGCGCGCCGCAAATCGCCGTCCGCTGAAACCCGTCAGAACCGCTCGAGCAGCCGTTCGAGATAGGCGCGCTCTTCCGGCGTGATGGTTCCGTCCGAGAGACGCTTGCGCAGCTCATCCAGCACGTCGCGTGCGCGGGGACGATCCCAGCCGTCCGGCGTTTCGACGCCGCGGCCGTAGGACTGGCCGGTCGGTCGGCCCAAGGGGTCGAGCGCCGGTCCGTCGCGGCTCTCGCCTTCGCCCGGCCCTTCGCGCGCCTGGCGGGCTTCGGCTTCGGCGAGCGCTTCGGCCCCGTCGCGCATGGCCGCGACGGCGCGCTCCATGGCGGAAGAGGCGGCGTCGAAATTCCCGCTGCGCAGGGCTTCCTCGGCGCGCCCCATCTCGTCTTGCGCGTAGCGCAGCGCGCGGGCCCCGCGGCCTTGCGGGTCGGCGGTCTCGCCCGCGGCGCTGAGTTGATCGAGCAGGCTGGAAAGGTCGTCTGACAGGCCGCGCTGCTCGCGCGCAAGGTCGTCGCCGCGCGCGCCGGGCTCTCGGCCGCGCTCGAAAGAGCGGTTGGCGAGATCGCGTTGTCGGCCGATGAGATCGCCGGCCTGGCCGGCCGGACCGCTCTCGCCAGGCGCGCCTTGACCACGGCCTGCGCCCTGCCCGCCGGCACCGCGGCCGGCGAGGCGTAAATTGTCCAGAATCTGCTCTAGATCGCTGAGCGCCTGGCGGGCGGCGTTGCGCGCGCCCGACTCCGAAAGATCGCGGATCGCGTCGAGCATCTGGTCGAGGTCGTCCGTACTCAGCATTTCATCCGTAGGCGGCGCATCGTCTGAGAACTGTCGGCCGGATTGCGCCAGCGCTTGCAGGTATTGCTGCAACGCCTCGCGCATCTCCTCTACGAGGCGGGCGATTTCGGCGTCACTCGCGCCGGATTCGAGCGCGGCGCGCAGCGCGTCGCGGGCGGCTTCTAGGCGGCGTCGGGCGAGCTCTAGCGCCTCGTCTTCGAGCTGCAGGGCGAGCGGCCAGAAATCCTCCACTGTTTTGGCGAGGTCCTCTCCCTTCTTCCTCATCACCCGCCAAAAGGCCGTGCGCAGCAGTAAATAGTCCGTCGCCTCGTCGTAGAACGCCTCCGGCGCGAAGGTCAGCGCGTCGAAGGCCCTGCCTGCCCGATGCCATGCGGATGCCGATACGGCGAGTGTTTGGCGCTGCTCGATGACGGCGCGGGCGAGCGGATTGAAGAATGGCCGCGCGGGCAGCCGAAACGAGATTTCCTCCGTTTCGCCTGTCTGGCCGGCGCCGTCGGTCACGACAAGACGGCCGATGACGGCGAGCCCGGCCCAGGGATCGGCTTGCAGGTCGAGATCGAAGCGCCGTTCGCTGCCCGCGCCGGAGAGGCCGTCAAGCTTTATGATCCTCTCTGCACGGATCGAAGCCGGATCGAAATCCGGCGCGTCGAGAGGGCGGTCCTGATCCGGGTCCAGCCGCAGATGCAGCGCGGCCGAGGCGATCCCGTAGTCGTCTTCGACGCGCAGGGCCAAGGCGAGGCGCGCATCGTCGGTCGTCGCCGGCGTTTCCAGAAACGCCGCTTCAGGCGGGGAATCAGGAATGATCCCGATCGGCCAGCGACCCTCCGCGCCGGCGATGCGCAGTCGCAAGAGACCGCTCTCGTCGAGACGGAGCATGGATCTTCCGGCGCCTGCGTCCAGCGCGGCTTCCCCCTTCAACGTCTCGGCTCGCGTTTCGAAGATCAGCCGATGGCGGCGCGCGCCTGGCGCCTGCAAAACGGCGACGGCGCCCTCAGGCGCATCGATTTGGGCGCGATCGCCTGCGAGACGCTCGCCCGCCCGCAATAGATAAACGGGCGCCTTGCCGGTATAGGCCGGCGGTTCGATCCAGAGATCCGCCAGGGCCGCGCCGCCTTTCAGCGCTGCGCTTGGCGTGAACGCGCCGATAAGGCGCACGTTGCGATCCGGTCCAGCGGCCACAAGCGCCACGGCGAGCACCCCCAAGGCCGCATAGCGCAGAGACCAGGGATCGCGCTCGTCGGCGGTCGCGCGCGGGCCGTAAAGTCGCGCCGCCCGGGCCCGGCGCGCCATGTCGGCTAGATGCGCCCGCCAGAGCGCGCGCGCCGCATCGCCGTCGAACGGCCGGTCTTCGAGGGCCTGCAGCGGCGCGTGGCGCAGCCGGCCGTCCGCCTCGATTCTGGCCAGGGCCTCACGCCGCGACGGCCATGCGATCTCCCGTCCATAACGGAGGAAGGCGGCGACGCTCGCGGCGCCCGCCGCCGCGAGGCTCATCCAGTGGAACCAGACAGGCGCATGGGCGAAAAGGCCGAACAGGCTTGCGACCACGATCAGGAAGAACGGCGCGGCGAGCAGAAGCAGCGCCGGCCACAGCCGCTCCCAGAAAAGCACGAGACGCGCGGCGAAGGCCGTCGCAGGGCCTGGCTCGGACGTTTCTCTAACGCGCGCGAGCTTCTCGGCGGCGCGCGCGCGCTGTTTCAATTCGATCGTCATGCTTTTTGCAGTTTATCCTGCGCGCGGCCGGGCGTCGATGCGCCGGGCGCGCGGTTTATGGACGATCAAGGGCGATCCGGCGCGCGCGGGCGCGTCTCGGGGCGTCGTAGGGTTAACAGGAGCGCGTTCTGGTTCTCTTGTTTCTATCCGAGAAGCGCCGACGGCGGCTCGTGCGCGAGGCGGCCCGTTCACGTGGGGAAGTCGACAATCTGCGGCTCGCCTGGGCGAGCGTCGCGCTCTACAATCTGGTGGCGCTGTTCGACATCGTCTCGACCGTGATGGCGATCGGCGCCGGCGCCGGCGAAGAGGCTAATCCCTTCATGCGCGCCGCGATGGAGAATCTCGGCCCCGGCTGGATCGGCGCGAAGGTCGCCCTTCAGGCCGTGATATCGGGCATGGTGATCTGGTTCCCCCACCGCATCGTGCTCGGCATTTTCACCGTGGCGCTGTTGTTCAACGCCGCCATCGTCATCAACAATTTCCGCATCGTGTACGGATTTTAAGTCCGGCGCTTTAGCCCTCAAGGGCGGCGCGAACGGCCCTCGCGGCGTCGGCGATGGCTTCTTCGGCCACGGATGAAAACGCCGTGAAGGAGAAAAAGCCGTGTATTTGGTCCGGGTACTCCTTGTAATCGGCGCGCACTCCGGCGGCGTTGAGCGCTTCGGCGTAGGCCAGCCCCTCATCGCGCAGGGGATCGAATCCCGCCGTGACGATCAGCGCGGGCGGCAGCCCTTCCGGAACCGGGGCGTCGAGCGGGGAAATGCGTTCGTCGGTCGGATCGTAGGCCGAGCCCAGATAATGGCCGTGGAACCAGTCCATCGACTCCTTGGTGAGAAAATAGCCTTCGGCGAACTTCTCCCGCGAGGGGGTTGTGCGCGACTGCTGCGTGACCGGATAGATAAGAAGCTGAAACCTCAGCGAGGGCCCGCCGTTGCGGCAGGCAAGGCGGGCGGCGACCGTCGCCAGATTCGCGCCTGCGGAATCCCCGCCGACGGCGATCCGCAGCGGGTCCGCGCCGAAGCGCGCCGCTTCCCGCGCGACGCAGGCGGTCGCGGCGCAGGCGTCCTCGACCGCGGCCGGAAAGGGATGTTCCGGCGCCAGGCGATAATCGACGGCGATCACGCGGAAGCCGCCGTGATGCGCGAGTCGCCGGCACAGGGGATCGTGGCTTTCGAGATCGCCGTAGCAGAACCCGCCGCCGTGGAAATAGACGAGCGTCGGGCGCGCCGCGCCTTCGGCGACATCGTAAAGGCGCGCCTTCAGCGTCCCGGCGCCGCCGTCGACCTCGATATCTTGGATGATCGGCAGCTCGGGCGAGGTCGGATTGATGAGAGGCCGGCCGCGCTCGCGGCGGGCGCGGAACTCCTCGACCGTTTGCCGGCTGAGCGGGGGCTCGTCCAGCGCGGCCATCATGTCGAGAAGCGTGCGGGTCTTGGAATCGACGTCGGGCATGGCCGAACCCTGCGCGCCCCGGCGGGCGGAGGCAAGTCCCGGCGGCAGTTGCGGTGGGCTGCGGGACTTGCGATGAAACCCGCTCTGATTACGCAAGAGCGACGAGGATACGCGTGAGCGTCTGGCTGAATGGCGACTGGCGCGAAAGCGCCGGCGCGATCGACGCCGCGGACCGGGGGTTCCTTCTCGGCGATGGCGCGTTCGAGACTATTTATGTTTCACACGGACTATGTGCGTTCTGGCCGGAGCACGCGGCGCGGTTGAGATGCGGTCTTGCGACGCTGCGCATTCCGGCGCCCCCGGCGCTCGACGCCGTGCCCGCGATCATCGCCGAGCTGTCTCGGCGCGAAGGCCTGGCGGAAAGGTCCGCTGCAGCGCGCGTGACGGTCAGCCGCGGGTCGGGACCGCGCGGGCTCTTTCCCCCGCAGACGGCCTCGCCGACCATGCTTGTTTCGCTGAGCGCGTGTGAAGCGCCGCGCGGACCTGCGCGGCTCGTCGCATCCGAACGCCGGCGCTTTTCGGCGGCGGTTGCGAGCAGGTTCAAGGCCATCGGCGGCTATATCGATAACATGCTCGCCCTCGACGCGGCGCGGCGCGCCGGCGCCGACGATGCGATCCTGCTTAACGAGAGGGGTGCGGTCGCCTGCGCGACGTCGGCCAATATTTTCGTCATCAGCGCTGATGGCGCGCTCGTGACGCCGCGGATCGAGGACGGCGCCATGCCTGGCGTCGTGCGCGGGCTGGTTCTCGCCGCCGCGCCGGCGGTCGGCCTTGTGGCTGCAGAGAAGGAGATAAGCCTTGACGCTGTGGCCGGCGGATTCGTCTTTCTCACCAACAGTCTGATCGGGTTGCGCGCGGCGCGGCTGAAGGATGCGCCGCCGCCTTCGAAAGGAGAAGAGAGCTTCCGCGCCCTGCGGTCATGCTATCAACGCCGCCTGGACGAGTCGTTGACCCGGAAAGGTCCAGCATGAAGGCGTTCGTCATACCGCGTGAGCGGATTGCGCGAATCATCGCAGCCCTTGCGGCCGAAGAACTCGGCGCGCGCTTCAAGCGGCATGTGGATTTTCTCACTCTTGCGGGCTGGAGCGAGGAAACGCCCCTGGGGGCGGGAGGGCTGGCGTTGTCGAAATCCGAACGCGCGGCCTGCGCGCGCCGAGCGGCGGACTTCTTCGGCCTTGATCCCGTCTTGATCGATGCGGCCGGCGCCGAGCGCCTCGCCGACTGGGCGCGCGCCGCCGAGGACGGCGCGACCCGGTCGCTCACCGTCATGCGCTTTACGCCCGCCGGCCGTGACAGCGAGCGCGAGGCGTGCGCGCATCCCGCAGACGAGGTGTTTGCAGACGCCGCGGCGGCAGCGAATCTGCTTTACGGTCGGCGTCGCATGATTTCGCTCGTGGCGCCGCACGGGCTTCTGGGCTTCTCGACGACGGTGCTCACGCCAAATCTCTTGCGGATTCCATGCCTCGACGCGCGCGGTCTTTCTCCCGACGCGCTCGGCGAAACGCTTGCTTTCGGCGATGTCCTCGTGGCGACGCCGACATTGTGGCGTTATGTCATCAGGGAAGGAGTCCTCGCGCCCGACAACGCGATGGGCGTGTCATTCGGCGAACCGATGACGTCCGACCTGGCGGCGGAGATGCGCAAGGCCGGGTTCGGCGCCATTCGCGAATTTTACGGCTCGACCGAAACCGGGCTCGTCGCCTGGCGCGATTCTCCTGACGAGGCCTTCATCCTGTTCGATTGCTGGCGTCGCGATGGAGAGAAAATGTTGCGCCGCTCCCCCTCCGGCGCGGTTCGTCGGGTCAAGGCCATGGACATTTTGCATTGGGAGAGCGAACGCAGCTTTCGGCTTGGCGGGCGGCGCGACGGGGCGGTGCAAGTAGGCGCCGTCAATGTCTTTCCCGATCGGATCGCCGAGACGATCAGCCGCCATCGGTTTGTCGAGAGCTGCGAGGTCAGCGCCGACGGGCGTCCAGGCGGGATCACCCGCCTTATTGCGCATATCAGGCTTAACGCTGAAATTCCGCCGACCGAGCAGACTGCGCGAGAGATAGACGCCTGGTGTCGCACGCAGCTCGGGTCGCATGAGCGCCCACGCATCTATCACTTCGAGGCTGAGCCGTTGAGAAGGGACGATGAGCCTTCGGCTTAAAGACGCGCCGTTCTCTCGAACGCGCTTATTGATTGCCGCCTTGCTGCTTTTGGGCGACCTGGCTGGCGACCTGCGTGAACGATTCGTTTCCGTCGCCGACCGTAATGGTCGCGTCGCATTCCGTCGTGCAGTTGTAGGTCGTGCGCTGCGCGCCGCGATGGAAAGTCAGCATGCCGCTCGTATTAGAACGAACGCGGATGACGAGCGTTTCGATCGCTTCGCCCTTTTCATCGAAAATGATCATGTTCGTCAGACCCGGCGCCTTGCCGAACAGAAAGATGCGCTTTTTGTCGTGTACGGTCACGTCGGCGATTTCCGGGTTTCCGACGACGATCTGGCCGGCTGGGCGCTCGATCTCGTAGGGGCGAACCTGATCCATGGTGAGCCAGATCTGTCCGGCGCGCGCGGGAGCGACAGCCAGACACAAAATGGCGGCGGCGGCGATGAGCGTGCGCATGAGCGGCGATCCTGTATTCTGCGGCCTCACGCTAGCGCCCGCGGGTCAATGAAGGCTTAACGCAGGGTCGAGAAACCCTCCGCATCGTCGCAATTTTACCTTTTACCGGACTTTAAGCTGCACGGGCGCATAGTAAGGCGCTGGAGAGCGCGCCATGTCGGCTACGCCGTTGCCTTCATCTTCTCAGGGCGAGGATCTCGCCGCCGCATTGGCGGCGGCGTCGCCTTTCGCCGATCTGCCTCCGGCCGTCGTAAAAGCCGTCGCCGAGATCTCGCAAGCCCGTTTCTATAATGCGGGCGAAGCCGTATTTTCTCTCGGCCAATATGACGGGGACGAATTTTTTCTGGTGAAATCCGGCAGGCTGAAAGCGGCTTCCGCCGATCCTGAATCGGGGGCGCTTCTGATCGACGAGCTTCCGGCGGGGGAGTTCTTCGGTTTGGCCGAAGCCGTCGTCGGCGAGGAGACCGCCGCCGGCGGGCGGCATTTGACCCTCACGGCCGAGATCGACTCGACCGTCGTGGCTATCGACGCGGCCGGCTTTCGCGCCGTGGTCGCGCAGCGCCCCTCGCTCACGCGCAATCTCATGCTGTATTTCGCCCGCGCGCTCGCTGCGACCGCCCAAGCAGGCCCCGTTCAGGACAGCGCGCCGGAGCGACGGGTCTTTGCGGCGCTTCTTGAATATGTGGAGCGCGACGCAGTGAGCGGCCTCTGGCGCATTCCGCGCATGCCCCGCCATCGCGAGCTTGCCGAAAAGGCCGGGGCGGACGAGGCCGCAACCGCCGGCGCGATCGCCCTGCTCATTCAGGAAGGCGTGGCGCGCCGCGATTATCCGGGGCTCATCATTGACGACATCGCTGAATTGAACCGTCTGGCGAGCTGATCGCTGACCGGCTTGGGCGTATCACAAGACGCCGCATCACGCGTTCGTGATGCGGCGGGCCTGATGGGCGCGGCTCAGTTATTGCAATTAATAATTATTATCATATATTGATGACAAGGTTCCATTCCGCCAGATCTGCGGAGGGAGACCCCGGAGGAAAAACGCCATGGCTTTCGCCAGCTCAAAAACGCTGACCTACGGGATCATGCATTTTCTTGTCGCGGTCGCGGTGACTTTCGCCGTCACCGGAAGTTGGGTCGCCGCGATGGGCGTGGGATTGATCGAACCCCTCATCCAAACCGCCTTCTATAATCTGCATGAGCGCCTCTGGACGCGTCTTGAAGCGCGCTCCCGCCAAGCGAGGGGCGTTCAGGCTTATGCGCCGCAAGAAGCCGCAGACTCGCCGTCGGCGCCGTTTTCGCCCGCCCCTGTCGAGACCACGACCATGGCCGCGCGCAGCACGCGGTCGCCGATCACGAAGCCTGGCTGGGCGACGTCGAGCACATGGCCCGCCGGCGTTTCGCCCGGCGCTTGCGCGACGGCCTGATGCAGATGCGGGTCGAATTTCTCGCCCTTGGGATTGATGCGCCGCACGCCATGCCGTTCGAACGTTGCGATAAGCTCCCGATCAGTCATCTTGAGCCCTTCGAGAAAGGCCGCGAACGCTTCGGCCGGCACGGCGTCGTCCGCAGACGGCGCAGCGGCGAGCGCGCGCTCGAAATTGTCCGCCACGGTCAGCAAATCCCGCGCGAAGCCGGCGATGGCGTAGCGCGCGATGTCGGCCTTTTCCCGCTCGGCCCGGCGGCGCGTATTCTCAAGCTCGGCGGCGAGCCGAAGCACCTTGTCGTTCAGCTCTGCGAGGGCGTTGCGCAGCGTCTCAGGGTCTTCGGCCGCCGCTTCGGTCGGCTCGCCGGCGCCGTTCGGGGACGCGCCCTGCGACGCCGTTTCCTCTACGGGCTCGCCGGGGCGCTGGCCTTCGTTCGGCGGATAATCCTTATCGCCTGTCATGGTTTTCGAAATATCCATCTTTCAACCTGAGGTCGGCCCGCATGTACGCGCGAGGGGGCGTCATTTCAACAGGCGCGAGACGACCTCGGCGGTGTAGTCCACGATGGGAATGACCCGGGCGTAGTTGAGTCGCGTCGGGCCGATCACGCCGAGAACGCCCACGATGCGCCGGTTCTGGTCGCGGTAAGGCGCGACGATCACCGAGGAACCCGAGAGCGAGAAAAGCCGGTTTTCCGAGCCGATAAAGATTTTCACCCCTTCGCCGTCGCGGGCGGCGTTGATAAGGTCGATCACGTCGCGCTTGCGTTCGAGGTCATCGAACAGCATGCGCACGCGCTCAAGGTCTTCCTGGGAGGCGTCGTCAAGCAGATTGGCGCGTCCGCGCACGATCAGCGAGGAGCGCTCGCCGCCGGCGATTTCGGCGACGCCTTCCTGAACGAGCCTGGATGTGAGGGCGTCGAGCGCGGCCTGGTGGTTCTCGATCTCACGCAGAATCTCTTCGCGGGTCTCGCTGATGGTGCGCCCGCGCAGCCGCTCCGACAAATAGTTGCCGGCGTAGATCAGCGCCGAGCCGGGCAGGCCGTCGGGCAGCGTGATAATGCGGTTCTCGACCCGGCCGTCCTCGAAGACGAGAATGACGAGCGCCTGACCGGGCGAGATCGAAACGAATTCGATATGGCGCAGCGGCGCTTCGGTCTTGGGCGCGAGCACCAGACTCGCCGTATGAGTGAGGCCCGAAAGCTTCGCCGCGGCCTTCTCGAGCACCGTGTCGCCTTCCGCGCCGACCGGGCCGGAATCGATCTCGCGACGGTCCTCTTCCGTGAGATCGCTGACCTGCATCAAGCTATCCACGAACAGTCGAAGGCCCCGCTCGGTCGGCAGCCGTCCGGCTGAAATATGGGGGGCATGGAGAAGGCCGAGATCGGTCAGATCGGCCATCACGTTGCGGATGGTCGCGGCAGACAGCCCCAACCCGGAGGATTGGCTAAGCGTGCGCGAGCCCACCGGCTCGCCGGTGCGCAAATATTCTTCCACGAGATCGCGAAAAATCTCGCGAGCTCGCGCATCCAGTTCGTTGAGAGCGCTCATGGCGGCGACTTTTATCGTGATTTATGTATGGATTGAACGACGCTGCGCAAGTTATCGGGCGGAAGAGAGGCGTTCGGATTACCGGGCGTCAGGCGCGAAGATATGAGCCGGGCGGGAGTAGACGCGCCCCGCCAACAGGGCGGCCCGGCCTTGCGGATCGTCATAGAAGGCGCGGACTTCCTCGAGAGCCTTGTCCGCGCCGGTCATTTCCTCCGCCGCGGCCATGCGGGTCACGATCAGGATCTGGCGCTGCCAGGCGGTGTCCGTTCCATCCATGCGGGGCGCTTCCACGGTCGCAGCGTGCTGGCCCAGATCGAGGCCGACAAGCGCCGGCCTGGGGCAGTCTTCCGCCGCATGCGCATCGAGCCACCGACCGGCGGCGGCGAGCGCGAGCTCGGCGCGCAGGCGGGCGCGACGTTCGTTACGCGCCCGCGGCCCTTCCTGCGAGGCCGCGCCGGCGATCGCGACCCAGGCCTTGCCGCACAGCAGCGCCCGCGTCTCCCCGTCTGGATCGTCAAGGGGAAAAAGCCTGTCGAGCCGGGTGATCATGCTCGGCGAGCGCCGGTAGTCGCCGTCAAGGATCAGCGGATACATGTATTCCCAATAGACCGGCGCGGCGAAGACCTCGGGCGTGGGCGCAGGCGGGGACGGCGCTGCGACGGGTTCCGGTTCAGGCTCGGGCTCGTCTTCGGGCGGGGGCGGTTCGGGTTCGGGCTCAGACGCAGGTTCGGGTTCGACGATCGCGGCCGGCGGCGGGGCGGCCGCTTCCGCCGTCCGGTTTGCGCAGGCGAAGGCGAGCCAGATCAGCCCGACAGCGAGCAGGAAGAAAAAGGCGGCCGCGCCGACCGAACCGCCTCTGCGGCGGGGCTCTTCCTCGTCTTGCGAATCCGCAAACGCTGCGAAGGCGGCGATGATCGTCAGGAAAGCGGCCGGAATCGCCGTCCAGGCGGCCAGAGCGCACCAGATAGAACCGCCGGCGAAAGCGAGGATGGTCAGAAGATCGGCGAGCCCGCCATCGTGGAATCCCGCAATCAGGCGAGCGGCCAGGACCAGAAGCGCCAGACAGACAAGCGCGGCGACGGCGGCGCGCAAGGACATGCGTCTTCCCCCGACCTTTCTACCCCCACTTCGATCCTAGCAGCCGAGGCGAGGCTTGTGAAACGCCTCCGTGTTCGGTCCGTCTCGACAAGCGCGGATGCGAGGGGTAGGCACGAGACTGGCTCCGGAACGTCCGGCCCCTCTCAACTCAGGATCGTCTCATGCGCCCCTCCGGCCGCTCCTTCAACGAAATGCGCGCCGTCAGCCTCGAGCGCGGCGTCGCCCGCCACGCCGAAGGCTCCTGTCTCGTGAAGTTCGGCGACACCCACGTGCTTTGCACCGCCACGTGGGACGAGACGACGCCGCCTTGGCTGCGCGGGCAGGGCCGCGGCTGGGTCACGGCCGAATACGGCATGCTGCCGCGCTCGACCCATCAAAGGATGAAGCGGGAGGCCAAGGCCGGCCAGTCCGGCCGCTCCCAGGAGATCCAGCGCCTCATAGGGCGTTCCCTGCGCGCCGTCGTCGATCTCAAAGCCCTCGGGGAGCGCCAGATCCTGATCGATTGCGACGTGCTTCAGGCCGACGGCGGCACGCGCACCGCCGCGGTTACAGGCGCCTGGGTGGCGCTCGAGGATTGCTGCCGATGGGCTGTTCGCGACGGGGTGATCGCCGCCAATCCGGTCGTTGATTCGGTGAGCGCGGTCTCCTGCGGCATCGTAAACGGCGCGCCGGCGCTCGATCTCGATTATGCAGAGGATTCGACGGCGCAGACGGATGCGAATTTCGTCATCACCGGCCGCGGCGGACTCGTCGAGATTCAGGCGACGGCGGAAGGAGCGCCGTTCTCCGACGAGCAGTTCGCTGCGCTTCTGTCGCTGGCCAAGGAGGGCTGCGCCGGGCTCGCCGCGCGCCAGAAGGCGGCGTTCGAATAGACTATTTCCAGAACCAGAAACGACGCTGGCGGATCCACAGAGTCAGCATCCATTTCTCGCCGGCGGAGACGGCGGCTCCAGCGTGCTGGCTGTCTTCTATAGGAACGCCCGTTTCATCTGTGTTCTGAAAATACAGCGCGTCGCCCGCGCGCCCGCGGAACGAAAGTCCGAGTCTCGGAAATATCGTCTCGCCGCCTGCGAAGCCGTCATTGAGATAGACGAGCAGGGTATGGGCGCGCTGACCGGCGCGGCGCACTTCTGAATAGTCTTTCTCGTCTTCGGGCAGATAGTCGTGATGGGGCCTGTATTCCTGGCCCGGGCGATAACGCAGCACGCCCATGAGCTCGGAATTGGGCGTAAGCGCGCCGACCGCGTCGCAGAGCTTTTCCCAGATCGCAAAGAGCACGAGGTCGAGATCGACCACGCCGATGGCGCAGCCGTCGGAAGTGCGAAACGATTCCTGGCGCGCGCCGGCGGCCCTGGGATCGACGACCGCCGACGGCGTCAATAGCGGCGCGGCGGCGCAAATGACATAATCGCACTCAAGAGGCGTCAGCGCCTTCTCGTAAGCGACGAGCCGCGGCGCGGTTTCGCGCAGGACTTTCCGCGACGGCGCAGGCGCGTCGTTTTTCTCCAGAAGCGCTGCGATTTCGTTTTCCCTCAAGGCGCGCGGTTGCGTCGCCGTCGCTGCGGGCGGCCCGTGTCGGTCGAGAAGCGGCGCGCCGGCCTGGCGCAGTTGCGACAACGCGCTCTGCGCTTCGGCGTCGGTGAAGATTCCGCCCCGGCGCAAGGCGAGGACCGCCGCGATCCAGTCGCCTTTCAGCGCCGCGGTCCGGAGCAGGATGTCGGCCGCCGCCGCATCCCGTCCAGCCATAATCGCCAGTGCGGCCGCCTCCCGCATCGCGGCGGGATGGCCCCCCGCCGCGGCCTTCGCGAGGAGCGCGCGGGCGCCCCTCCGATCCGTCGCTGCGCCGAGGCCGAGCGTTTTCAGCGCCGCGAGCTGGCGGGCCGCGCCGAGCCCGCCCTTCTCGACCGCTTCCCGAAGCATGTCCGCGGCGCGAACGGGCGCCATATGCGCCGGCGGACCGGACAGCAGCTCGGTCGCCCGCGTGTAGATGGCGCCTGGATGGCCCGAGGCGGCGGCCTTCTCGAGCCATTCCTTCGCGCTGGCGGCATCGCCGGCCTGCGCGAGCATGGCGGCGAGCCGATATTGCGCCGCGGCGTCGCCGGCGTTCGCCCGGGCCCTCAAGGCGTTAATCTCGTTCATGGAGGAATTTGATAGCATCAGGACGCGACTTAAAGACAGACGCCCGCCGGCGTGCCGGGCGAAAAACCGGAGGGACTATGGCGCAGGCGGATCAGTCGGTCGGCGCCCCAGCGAGAGACGGCGACGTCTCGTCGGGAAACGATGGCGACAAGCACATTGTCGAGACGCTGATCGAAGAGCGTGCGACGACGCTCGTCCGTTCCCGCCTGTGGCCGCTTTACCGCGCGATCCTGTATCCGCTGCTGCGCAAGAAGGAGGCGGCGCGCATGGCCGACGCGATCGCGCCTCTGTCAGGTCGCGGCGTGCTCGGTCATGTAAGCGGGATTTTGTCGCTTGACGTCGCTGTGAGCGGACTTGAACACGTGCCCCGACGCGGCGGGGTCATCATCGCCTCGACCCATCCGACCGGGATCGCCGACGGCGTCGCGATGTACGACGCGCTCAAACAGGTGCGCCAGGACGTCATCTTCTTCGCCAATCGTGACGCCATCCGCGTGGCGCCGCGTCTCGCCGAAACGCTCATTCCCGTAGAGTGGGTGGAGGCGAAGCGCACGCGGGCGCGCTCGCGCGAAACCCTCGAAAGCGCGATGAGGGCTTTCGAGAGCGGCGCCTGCGTCGTTCTCTTCGCCTCCGGGCGCATCGCCTATATGGACGAAACACGCGCGCTGCAGGAGCAGCCCTGGCAGCCTTCAGTCGCGATCTTCGCGCGGAAATACCGCTGTCCTGTGGTGCCCGCCGACGTGAAGGCGCGCAATTCATGGCTCTATTACTGGTTCTGGAAGCTGAGCACGGAGCTGCGCGATATCACCTTGTTCAACGAGCTTCTGAACAAGCGCGGCAAGCGCTTCGACATCGCTTTCGGTCCGGCGATCCCGCCCGAAGCGCTTAAAGGCGATCCCCACGAAGTGACCGCAGCGCTGCGCGAGCATGCGTTTCGCCGCATAAGAGCCGGCCTGCCATGGCGGCCGCTTCCGTCATGCGATTCGATTGCGGGCTAATCGTGGCGTGCGATCTTCTCAGCGTCCGGAATTGTAGGTGAGCTCCAGGAACACGTCCTCGAGATCGGCCTCGACCGTGGAAAGATCGCGAACGCGCACGCCGGCGGCGGAAAGGCGCTCAAGAATTTCCGCCACCTGCGCCTTGCTTGGGCGATAGGGAATGGCGAGCCGCCCGTCGGGCTTGAGCTCGGCCTCGAACGGCGCGAGATCCGGCGCGGCGGCCGGGGGGGCCAGGGGCGTGACCATCAGCGTCTTGCGGTCGAGCGAGGCGATAAGCTTGTCCGTCGGCTCGCAGGCGACGACATCGCCGTTATGGATGATGGCGATGCGGTCGCACAGCTCCTGCGCCTCTTCGAGATAGTGCGTAGTCAGAACGATGGTGACGCCGCTTTCATGCAGCTCCAGCACATGATCCCACAGCTGGCGGCGCAACTCGATGTCGACCCCGGCCGTAGGTTCGTCGAGAACCAGAATCGGCGGGGCGTGCACCATCGCCTTCGCGACCAGCAGGCGCCGCTTCATTCCGCCGGACAGCATCCGCACATATGCGTCGGCCTTGTCTTCGAGGCCCAGCGTGCGAAGGATCTCCATCGTGCGCCGCTCGGCTTTCGGCACGCCGAAGAGCCCCGCCTGGATTTCGAGCGCCTCCTTGGGCGTGAAGAAGACGTCGACGTTGATTTCCTGCGGCACGACGCCGATGGAGGCGCGCGCCTGGCGCGGGTTGCGGTCGATGTCGAAGCCCCAGACCGACACCGAGCCTTCGGTCTTGTTCACCAGGCCGGCGAGAATGTTGATGAAGGTCGACTTGCCCGCGCCGTTGGGCCCCAGAAGGCCGAAGATCGACCCGCGCGGGATTTCGAGATCGATCCCTTTGAGCGCCTCCTTGGCGGGGGATTTTTTCGTCGCGGCGTAGGTCTTTTTGAGACCGCGCGCGACGATGGCGCATTCGCGTCTGGCGCCGGCGCGCGCGGGCGCTCCGGCCGGGACAGGCGAAATGTCGGGCTGAAGGTTCATGGGCGCAATATGGGGCCCGCGGCGCGGCGGTCAACGCTTCTGTCGGCGCAGGAGGCCTTGACGGCGCGGACGCCGCCCGCCAATCAGGGCGGACCGTTGAAAGCGGATCGCCCATGACCGCCATGTCCGAAGCCATGTCAGCCAGCGCACAGGCGCGAACGATGTCCGACGAATCGCCCGCCGCTCCTCCGCCGCCGGAGGTGATCTATGTGAAAACCCGCCGCATCGCCTGCGACGGCGGCGGCGCCCTCGGCCATCCGATCGTGTGGTATTCGCTCGAAGACGGCGAAGCCGAATGCGGCTATTGCGACCGGAAATTCGTGTACGATCCGGAAAAGGCTGGAAGCTGATTCGGCTTGCTGCGCCCTTTAGCGCGCCTCCTTTTTCGCTAGCCGCCAGACGTCGCGCGCCTTGGGCGGCGCCGATTGCAAGATGGCGTTGCGGAAGATCCGGCCCATGACGCGCGCCAGCGCGATCGCGAAGGCGAGCATCAGCGCGGTGGCGCCGACGATCTCCCACAGGGGCGGGCCGGCGGCGGCGCGCATCATCGCCGCATAGGGCGTGTAAATCGGAATCCAGGTGAGTATCGAAGCGATCAGGCCGTTCGGATTCTGATAGACCATGAACATGAACGGCAGCGGCAGGAACACTACCAGCATCACCGGGCCCATGAAGCTCTGCGCGTCCTGCAGCGAATTCGACATCGCGCCGATGGCGAGAAAGATCATCGCGAAAATCGCATAGGCGCAGAAGAAATAGAACAGATAGACCCAGATGAGGTGCGAGCCGAACAGCGCGCCGGCCGCTTCGGCGGCGAACTCGTTCCCGCCAGGCGCGACGAACGCCATGACGAGTCCGCCGACGACGAAGATCGCCGGCATCGTAAGGCCGACCGCGGCGATGCCGACGAGCTTGCCCATCATCAACTCGCCCGCAGTGACCGACGACAGCAGCACTTCGACGATCTTGTTCGAGCGTTCCTCGATCGTGTTGGTGAGCAGCAGATTGCCGACGCCGAAAACAACGACCAGCAGCATATATGTCATCATCGCCGGCAGCGAGGTCTCGATGCGGTCGCGCAAGGTGAGCGCGGCTTCGCCGTCGGCCTTGTCGGGTCTGAAAGATTCGAGCGGCGCGTCGATTCCCGCTATCTCCTCAAGCGCCGCCGCTGACAGTCCGTAATCTCCCGCCGCCTCGCGTTGAAGCGCGTAGTCGAGCGCGTCGGCGATCACGCTTTCGAGGGCGGGATCGGTCAGGTTGCGGCTCCAATATTCCGCAGACGGCGCATCCGGCGCGCGCGAGAAGCCAGCCGGGATCAGCACGGCCGCGAAGAGCGGCTCCTTCGCGCCGGGGGGGCGTTTTTCGTCGAGAAGATAGGGTCTCAGTCTCTCAGCCGCATCCGCGAGATTCTTCGCCGCGCGCGCTTCCTCGGGAAGCGGCAAACGCTCGAACTGGCGCCGCGGTTCGATGAAAGCCGGCGCATTCTCGCGCAGATAGGGCGCGAGAGCGGCCGCGGCCGCGTCGAGCCCGGCTGCGAAGAACGCCTCGACGCGCGCATGGTTGGCCGGACCTGGCGCGAAAGGTTCGGGGATCAGCGCGGCTTCCAGTGCTTCCGGCTCCGCCGCCAGCCTTACATAGGCGTCCCACGCCGACAGGATCGCCCGCTTTCGGCGGCGTTCGAGTTCGGCGTCGATGGCGTCTACATAGCGGCCCGTTTCGTCGAATACGACGAAGCTGCGCGCGGGCTTGGCCCGCTCAAGATAGCCGACGGTCGCTCCGACGAAGAGCACGCCGAGGGGAAACAGCACCAGAAACAACAGGAAGCCGCGCGAGAAAATATATTGTCGGTATTCGCGCCAGGCGATCAGCAAGGCAGACTTCATTCGGCCGCCTCCTTCATGGCGCAGGCTTGCTCGTCTTCTTTCTCGCCGGCGAGCGCCACGAAGATATCGTGCAGACTCGCCCCGGCGCGCTCGAAGCTCGAAAGCCGTATGCCCGCCTCGAAAGCGGCCTTCAGCACAAGCTGCGGGTCTGCGCCGCGCTCGAGAACGATTTCATACTCTCGCTCACCGTCCGTCGTCTCGCCAAGAGCGACGATTTCGCGCACGCCGGGCGCGGCGGCGAGCGGGTCGACGGGATCGCGTGTGCGCAGCAGGAGTCGCGGCGGAAAGGCCGCGCGCGCCGCGGCGAGATCGCCCTCGAAGCGCTTGCGCCCGCTGGCGATGATCAGGAAACGATCGCAGAGACGCTCTGCGTGCTGCATGACATGGGTCGAGAAGATGATGGTGCGCCCTTCCGCCTTGAGGTCGCGGATGAGCGCTTCGAGCGTCGTCTGGTTGATGGGATCGAGACCGGAAAAAGGCTCGTCGAGAATGAGCAGCTCCGGCTCATGCGCGATGGTCGCGAGAAGCTGCACCTTCTGCGCCATGCCTTTCGACAGCGCTTCATTCTTGGCCCGTGCGAAGTCTGCGAGACCGAAGCGTTCGAGAAGTTCATGGGCCTTCTTTTTCGCCGCGCGCGCCGGCACTCCGCGCAGATGGGCGAAATAGGCGATGGTCTCGGCGGCGCGCATCTTGCGGTAAAGGCCGCGCTCTTCCGGCAGATAGCCGAGACGATGGCGCACAGGAATCGCCGAGATCGAGTCGAGAACCGTGATGCGGCCCGCCGTCGGCGGAATGATGCCGAGGATCATCCGCAAAGTCGTCGTCTTGCCCGCGCCGTTGGGGCCTAGAAAGCCGAAGATCTCGCCGCGCGCGACTGCGAAGGACAGCCCGTCCACGGCGGCGAGCCCGCCATAGCGCTTGACCACGTTTTCGAGCGACAGAACGGTTTCGGTCATTGGGCGCTTTCGGGCGGCGGATTCTTGCAACAGGCGGATAGCCGGCGGAGCTTAAGAAGACGTTCAGGCGCCGAAGCGAAGCCGCACGAGCGGCCGGTCGCCCCGGCGGCGGGCGATCTCGACGAAACCCGCGCGCGCGAACATAGCCGCGGTCCCGTGATAAAGCGACACGGCCGGCTTGTTTTCGGCCGTTTCCACCGGACAGGCGTCGATGCAGCGCGCGCCGTTCTTTCGGGCCCAGTCGATGCCCGCGCCCAGCAGCGCGCGCGCGACGCCCTTGCGGCGCCAGCGCCGTCGTACGACGAAGCAGTTGATCGCCCAGACGTTCGGGTCGTCTCCTTCCGCCGGGTCGAGCGGCGCCGAAAGCCGGCGCGGCCCGTTCCAGTTGGGCGCGTCCGGTCGCGGCGTGAGCTGCATCCAGCCGACAGGCTCGCCGTCGCAGGCGTAGGCGATGAGGCCGGGCGGCGGGCCTTTCCTTACGCGCCGGCGGAAACGGGCTTTCATCTGCTTGCGGGCCTCAGGGTTCTCGAAGTCGCGGCGCGGCGCGCGCCAGTACATGCACCAGCAGCCGCAATAGCCGCCCGTAGGGCCGAATACGGTTTCGAGATCAGCCCAGCGCTCGGCTGTGAGCGGATGAACCGCAAACGCCGGTTTCGCAGACGCCCTTACCACGCGCCGACATTCTCCATGCTCGCCCAGGGCTCGGCCGGCGCCAGCGGCTCGCCTTTCTGAAGGAGCTCGATGGAAATGCCGTCGGGCGAGCGCACGAAGGCCATATGTCCGTCGCGCGGCGGACGGTTGATCGTCACGCCCCCTTTCATCAGACGTTCGCAGACGGCGTAGATGTCGCCGACCCGGTAGGCGAGATGGCCGAAATTGCGCCCGCCGGAATATTCCTCCCGATCCCAGTTATAAGTGAGCTCCAGCATAGGCGACTTCTTCTCTTTCGCGGTCTCGAGGTCGCCGGGCGCAGCGAGAAAGACCAAAGTGAAGCGGCCCTTTTCATAGTCCTTGCGGCTCACTTCCACGAGGCCAAGCTTGTTGCAATAGAAGTCGAGCGAAGCGTCGAGATCGCTCACCCGAACCATCGTGTGCAAATATTCCATAGATCGCGTTCCTTTCCGTCAGTCAGCGCGCGCGCAGAATCTCCTCGCGCAGATAGCCCGGCCGGCGCGCATGATAGCGCCGCATAAAGATCGTCACGATCACGATCCAGGCGAACAGCACGCCGAAGAAATAGTAAAAGCCGGCAAGGTCGCGCGCGTAATACATCGCCGCCTCTGGCGTCGCGGCGGTGATCACGCGCATCCGTCCGTCCTCGACGAGATAGCGATTGGCGAATTCGGCCGGCGCGGGCAGCAAACCCAACGCCTCGCCCGCCCATATCCCGCCCGACAGGAGCGCTAGGATGATCGGCAGAGAGAGGAAAAAAGCCGCCGCGCAGGCGAGGGCGTATTTCGGGAAGCGCGGAAAGTTCACGCGGCGATAAATCGCGTCGAACTGCTCGCGCGTAAGGCCGGCGACCAGCTCCGGATCGTTCTTCTGAAGCTGCGCCCATTCGACCTCGCCGCCCTCGGCGATTTCAGCTGAAATCCGTCGCGCCCAGAGCGCATAGAGCCCGAAGCACGCGCCCAGAATGACCACGCCGCCGATGAAGAATCCGACCATGGTCCTTCCTCACCCCCGCCGCGCGCGCGCAAGCGCTTCGGCCAGGGCGTCCGCGAACTCGGCGCGCTCGCGCGGCGACAGGAAGGAGCCGAGCACGAGCGTGCGGCCCTTGGAGACCACCTGCACCTGGCTTTCATGACGCGCCGGCCGGTCGATATGCACCTCCGTCCAATAGGGCTGCAGCCGCCAGCGGGTCTCGTGGCCGGAAGGCAGCACGCGGCTCACCCACATGGCGTCCGGCGTGACCCGCACCCGCTCGTGCAGCCGGCCCTGCCGATAGCTGAGCTTGAAGGCGAGCCATACGAGAAAAACATCAAGGCCGCAAAAGCCGAGCACCGGCCAGGCGCCGAGCGCATAGAAATAAAGGCCGAAACTCAGATTGACGCCGATGATGACGCTCATCACCGCCGCGAAACCGGCGTCGGGCAGCGAGCGGTTCGGGTAAAGGATCGCGTCGAAGACCCGCTCATCGGGCGGGGCCGGCGCGGGCGGGAGATCGCGCGCGCGTCCGGCGACGACGGGCGCCATGTCCTCGAAGGCGGAAAGTCTCGGCATGGGGCGAGCCTATCCCGGGTCGGCGCGCCCGCCAATTGCGGCGGATCGGCCCGCTTTGCGCCGCGGGCCGGGCGCTGCTATGTCCGGACGGCCCGTCCTTGGGCCGGGCCCGCCGAGACAGTCCCGTCATGCCCCGCACGCTCACCCGGACAGAGGCAGAGAAATTCTTCGCCCGCCTCGCTGCGCGCGATCCCGCGCCGGAGACGGAGCTGAATTACACCAATCCTTACACCCTGCTGGTCGCAGTCGTGCTCTCGGCGCAGGCGACCGACGTCGGGGTTAACAAGGCGACGGCGCGTCTTTTCCAGATCGCCGACAGCCCGGAAAAAATGGTCGCGCTGGGCGAGAAGAAACTCGGCGAGCACGTCAGAACCATCGGCCTGTGGCGGAACAAGGCGAAGAACGTCATCGCGCTGTCGAAGATCCTGATCGAGCGGCACGGCGGGAAGGTTCCCGCCGACCGCGAGGCTCTGGAAAAACTGCCGGGGGTGGGACGCAAGACCGCCAATGTGGTCTGCAACGTCGCTTTCGGCCAGCCGACCATCGCGGTCGATACGCACATCTTCCGCGTCGCCAACCGCACCGGCCTTGCGCCTGGCCGGACGCCGCTTGAGGTCGAGCGCGCGCTCGAAAAGATCACGCCGAAGAAATATCTGCGCGGCGCCCATCACTGGCTGATCCTGCACGGGCGTTATGTATGCAAGGCGCGCCGGCCCGACTGTCCGAACTGCGTCGTCGCCGATCTTTGCCTTTATCCGGACAAGACGGCGGCTCATGCGCGCAAATCCGCCCGCGATGAGGAAAAGATCGAATGCCGCACGCCGACGCCGGGCCGGGCGAGCGTGCGCATTCCGCGCTGGAAATATGAGGCCGTGCGGCGCGCGATTCTGGACGCGCTGAAGACGGCGGGGGAAGAGGGCTTTGCGTTCAAAGAGCTTCCCGACGCGGTGAAGGCGCGTCTTTCCGCCGAAGAGCTTGAGAGTCTCGGCTCGGTTTCCTGGTGGACCACGACCGTCAAGCTCGACATGGAAGTCAAAGGCGAAATCGAGCGAGTCGTCGCCAAGGGCGGCCAGCGTCTGCGTCTCGTCCCGCGAAGGCGCGTGAGGAAAGGAGCCGCCGCATGACGCCTGACGCCGCGGAAAGACTGATCATCGCCCTCGACCTGCCGGACGTTCCGCAGGCGGAGGAGCTCGTCGCGCGACTCGGCGCCGCGGGCCGCTTTTACAAGATCGGCTATCAGCTCATGCCCGTCGGCGGGATCGAGCTTGCGCGTCGCCTGATGGAAGCGGGCGGGAAGGTCTTTCTGGATTTCAAGTTTCACGACATCGGCGCGACGGTGGAGCGCGGCGTGAAGAGCGTTCGCCGGCTGGGCGGCGATTTCCTCACGGTGCACGCCGAGCCGGACGTGCTGAAAGGGGCCGTCGCCGGACGGGGCGACGACCCTCGGCTCAAGATCATCGCGGTCACCGTGCTCACGAGCCTCGATCAGGCCGCGCTTGAGCGCGCCGGGATCACGACGAAGCTCGAGGATCTCGTCCTCAAGCGCGCCGAGTTCGCGGCCGAGGCCGGCGCCGACGGGGTCGTCGCTTCGGCGAAGGAGGCCGAAGCGATCCGCGCGCGTTTCGCAGACCGGCTCCTCATCGTCACCCCGGGGGTGAGGCCCGCCGGCGCCGGCGCCGACGACCAGAAGCGGGCGGCGACGCCAGCCGCCGCCATGCGCGCCGGCGCGGACTATCTCGTCGTCGGCCGGCCGATCGTGCAGGCGCCCGATCCCGCCGCCGCGGCCCGGTCCGTCATCGAGGAAATCCGCGCCGCGCGGCCGTCCTAGCCTTGGCCGCGCCGCCTTTGCGCGCCGGGCCCCGCCTTGTTAAAAAGAAGCGACCTCCTCGCAAGAAGGAGGGTCCGGGGCAGGAAGGCGGTATCCCATGAACGCTCACAAGGGCGACGCCGTAAGGCGGGTGCTCCGGCGCTCGCGTCGGTCCATTTTCCAGGCCTTTCTGGAAAGCGCGCGCCGGAAGGGCGGCAAGACCCTCGCCGTCATCGACGGCGACGGCCGCAAGCTGACCTATCGGGACATCGTCCGCGGCGCCTTCGCCATTTCCGGGCCGATCGCGCGCCGTACAACGAAGGGCGAAAGCGTGGGCGTGCTTCTGCCGACGGGCGCAGGCATTCTGATCGCCTTTCTGGCGATCCTCGCGCGCGGGCGCACGCCGGCGATGCTCAATTTCACGGCGGGCGCGCGCAATCTCAAGGCCGCCTGCAACGCCGCCGAAGTGCGCCGCGTGGTCACGGCCAGGAAGTTCGTCGAACTCGCCGGGCTTGAGAAGCTGATCGCCGAGCTGTCGGAGGCCGTGGAGTTCATCTATCTCGAAGACGCGAAAGAAGCGCTCACCCGCGCCGACAAGCTGCGCGCCCTTGCGGGCCCGCTCCTGCCGAAGCTGCTCGCCGCCGATCCGCATCCGGACGATACCGGCGTCATCCTGTTCACGTCCGGCACGGAGGGCGATCCGAAAGGCGTCGTTCTCACCCATGCGAACATTCTCGCCAACATCCAGCAGATCACCGAGCATGTGGAGATCGAGCCGACGGACGTTTTCTTCAATCCCTTGCCGGCCTTTCACTGCTACGGCCTGACGGCGGGAACGCTGTGGCCGGTGATGGCCGGCTATCCGGTCGTGCTGCATCCCTCGCCCTTGCAGACCAAGATCATCCCCAAGCGGATCTTCGAGACGAGCGCGACGATCATCCTCGCCACCGACACCTTCCTCAACCAGTACATGCGCGCCAGCGAAGAAGGCGGCATGAGCTCGCTGCGGATCGCCGTGTGCGGCGCCGAGCGCGTCAAGGACGAGACCCGCCAGGCGGCTGAGCGGCGCTTCTCCTTCGAGGTGCTGGAAGGCTACGGCGTGACCGAGGCCTCGCCCGTGGTGGCCGCCAACCAGCCGGGCGACATCCGCGCCGGCGCGGTCGGCCGGCTGTTGCCGGGGATCGAGGCGCGCGTCGAGCCGGTGGAAGGACTGGCCGAGGGAGGACGGCTGTTCATCCGCGGGCCGAACGTCATGAAGGGCTACCTGACGCCGGACGAGCCCGGCGTCGTCAAGCCGCTCGCCGACGGCTGGCACGACACCGGCGACGTCGTGGCCTTCGACGAGAACGGCTATATGTCGATCCGCGGCCGGCTGAAGCGCTTCGCCAAGATCGGCGGCGAGATGATCTCGCTCGCGGTGGTGGAGAACTGCGCCTGCGCCGTCTGGCCGGATCATCTGCATGGCGCGGTCGCGCTGCCCGACGAACGCAAGGGCGAGCAGATCGTCCTCGTGACCGCCAAGGCGGGCGCCGATCGCGGCCTGCTGCTCGCCTGGGCCCGCTCGCACGGCGTGCCGGAGCTCGCCGTGCCGAAGAAAATCGTCTGCGTCGCGGACGTGCCGGTGCTGGGCACCGGCAAGCTCGACTATGCGACGATCCAGCGCATGGCCGAGGAGGGCCTCGCCGCGCTCGAAGCCGCCGCCGCGGAACCTGCGCCGGCGCCGACGCGGCGCGAACTGAAAGAGGCTCAAAAACGCCAGCGCGCCGAGGAAAAGCGCGCCGCGCGCGAGGAGCGCGCGCAGAGCGCGGCGGCGAGCGACGCGCGTTCCGACGCGCCGGACGAAGACCCTCTGCCCAAGGCGGCCGAGTGAGGCGTCAGCCGCCGAGCCCGGCGAACAGCGCCGCGAACTCCGCGTTCTCGCCGATGGCCCTGGCCAGCCGCGGCAGGCCGACGGCGAGACCGACGCTGATGACGAGGCCGACGAACGCCTTGAAGGCGTCCATGCCCACAAGCCGCGCGGTCGCGCCGGGCGAACGGATCTTGTCGATGGTGGCGATCGAGAACTCGCGTCCCGCGATGAAGCCCAGAAACGCCCAGGTCGTCGACAGCGGCGTGGTCGAGATATAGGCGAAATAGGCGAGCAGCGAGGCGTAGATGAAGTCGATGATCGTCGCGGAGCGGATGTCGGCGACGTTGCTCTTCGAGCGGATGATCCGTTGCACCGGACCGCCCTGGTTGGCGAAAGTGACGAGCAGGAAAAGAATAATCACGCCGACCCCTGCGAACGCCTGTACGGGCGTCAGATCGCGCGGCAGGAAGACGAAGATGTTCGCGAAATCCTGCACCAGCCACACGCCCCACAGATAGGCGGTGGTGACCCATTGCAGAAGAATCCAGAAGGGCTTTTGCGCCTTTTCCGGCGTGTTGAGGAAATAGCGCTCGATCGTCGGCGCCAGCACGGCGTAAAGAACGAGGCCGACGCCGAAGGAGACGACATAAGCGTAAAGCGACTTCTGGACCATCGACGTCATCCCCTCGACCGAGGCGAAGATCGACAGCACCATGAAGCTCGTCGAGACCGGCACGCCGAGGCGCGTCAGCAGCAGCAGCACGAAGGCCGGCACCACATGATACCACTGCACCTCGAAAACGGGATATTTCTTCGCGTTGGAAAGCCGGCCCCAGGACGGATCGCCGTCGAACTGGATATAGCCGATCACGAAGGTGACGCAGAGCACCGTCGCCGCGAACAGGAACAGCGCCCACCAGGGCAGCTTGCGATTGGAGTTGATGAAGGTGCCGAGGGTCTGCAACGCGTCGTTGCCCACGACTGCGTAGGCGGCGAAGCAGAAGCCCACCATGGCCCAGAAAGTAATGCCGATGTCCATCAAGCCCGCCTGTCCGGTTTTGCGCGGCGCGCGGCCGCCGCCCCCCTTGCGAGGCGGGGGCACCCTCGTGTTTTTCTGTTTCACTATTGTGACAGGGCGGGGCGTAATCGGTGCGCCTGGCGGGACATCTCGCCGCGCCCCGCCCGCGTAAACAGGATTTGAACGTCCCCCGCATGACTCTCGCCCCCCTTCGCCCCGGACGCCGGCCATGAACGACCCCTCACAGAACCGGAACCTGCCCGAAGGCCATCCGGCGATCGCCCCGCCGCGCACGGGCGTTCTGCTCGTCAATCTCGGCACGCCCGACGCGCCGACGCCGGGGGCGGTGCGGCGCTATCTGGCGGAGTTTCTGAGCGACCGGCGGGTGGTGGATTATCCCCGCGCGCTGTGGCTGCCGCTTCTTTACGGCGTGATCCTCAACGTTCGCCCCGCCAGAACGGCGCGGGCCTACAAGGCGATCTGGCGGGAGGAGGGCGAATCGCCCCTGCGCTGGTTCACGCGGCGGCAGGCGGAGGCGCTTGCGGCGCGGCTGGGCGCGGGCGTTCTCGTCGACTGGGCGATGCGCTACGGCGCGCCCTCGCTCGCCGGGCGGCTCGAAGCGATGCGGGCCGCGGGCGCAGGGCGGATTCTGGTTCTGCCGCTCTATCCGCAATATTCGGCCTCGACCACGGCGAGCGTGAACGATGCGCTCTTCGCGGCGGTCCGCGCCATGCGCTGGCAGCCGGCGCTGCGCCTTGCGCCGGCTTTTCACGACGAGCCGGCCTATATCGAAGCGCTCGCCGCGGGCGCGCGCCGGCGTTTCGCCGAACTGGGCTGGACGCCCGAGCGCGTGATTATTTCCTTTCACGGCCTGCCGGAACGATTCCTCGCGGCGGGCGATCCCTATCACTGCCACTGCCAGAAGACGGCGCGTCTGTTGCGCGCGGCGATGGGCTGGTCCGAGGAGGCCGCGCCGATCGCCTTTCAGTCCCGCTTCGGGCCGGAGAAATGGCTGGGTCCGGCGACCGACGAGACGATCGAGCGCCTCGCCCGCGAAGGGACGAGGTGGCTCGCCGTGATGACGCCGGGCTTCATGGCGGACTGTCTCGAAACGCTTGAAGAAATCGCCGTCGCCGGGCGTGCGCGTTTTCTCGCCGCGGGCGGGGAGGCGTTCGACGCGATCCCCTGCCTCAACGACGCGCCCGAGGCGGTCGCGCTTCTCGAGTCGCTCGCCCGGCGCGAGCTCGCGGGGTGGGCGTAGCCGCGCCCGTCCTCCCGGTGTCCGCCGTCCTCCCGGGCGCATTGCAGCGCGCAGCGATGCAATGCAGACCCGGGATCGGGTTCGGCTTTCTCCGTCCTCCCGGGCGCATTGCAGCGCGCAGCGATGCAATGCAGACCCGGGATCGGGTTCGGCTTTCTCCGTCCTCCCGGGCGCGGCGCGGCGTGAAACGACGCGCCGCAGACCCGGGATCGGGTCCGGCCGGGCTCGGAGCGGGTCGAGAGCGGTCCCGGACCAGCAGCGCGGCATTTCATGCCGCGCAGCATCCGGGACGACGGGGAGATGCGCAGCATCCGGAATGACGCGGCGCGGGGAAATCCGGGCGGTCCCCTTGGCGGCAAATCGCGCTATAGCCGCTATTGAATGGTCCGGAGGGGAAAATGGCCGATCTCATCGCGGAGCCCGCTTTCTGGGGCAGCCTTGCGACGCTCACCTTCCTCGAAATCGTTCTCGGCATCGACAATCTGCTTTTCATCTCGATCGCCGTCTCGAAGCTGAAGGACAGACAGCACGTCTTCGCCCGGCGCTTCGGGGTGTGGGGCGCGATGATCCTGCGCATCGCCATGCTCGGCGCGATCTTCTGGATCGTCGGCCTCGACAGGAACGCGCTGTTCACGCTGCCGCAGGGACTGGCCGCGTTTCTGGCGGGCGGGGACGGGCACGCCCGCGAGGCGATCGCATCCGTGACCGCCAAGGATCTGGTGCTGCTCGCCGGCGGGCTCTTCCTGTTGTGGAAGGGCACCGTCGAGGTTCACGCCGCGGTGGAAGGCGTCGCCCATGAGGAAGCCGGGGCCAGGTCCACGCTCGGCGGCGTGCTGGTCCAGCTCATGGTCATCAACATCGTCTTTTCCCTCGACAGCGTCATCACGGCGGTGGGGTTGACGAACATCCTGATCGTGATGATTGCGGCGGTCGTGCTCTCCACGATCGTCATGGCGGTCTCGGCCGAGCCGCTGGCCGCATTCATCGAGAAGCACCCGACCACGAAGATGCTGGCGCTCGCCTTCATTCTGCTGATCGGCGTCGCGCTGGTCGCCGACGGGGCGGGCTTTCACATTCCGCGCGGCTATCTTTATTTCGCCATCGCCTTCTCTCTGGCGGTGGAGCTTCTCAACATCCGCGCGCGGCGCAAGACGGCGCGGCCTTCTCCGTAATCCCGGGCGCGGCTTTCTCCGTCATCCCGGGCGCATTGCAGCGCGCAGCGATGCAATGCAGACCCGGGATCGGGTCCGGCTTTCTCCGTCATCCCGGGCGCGGCGCGGCGTGAAACGACGCGCCGCAGACCCGGGATCGGGTCCGGCCCTCTCCGTCATCCCGGGCGCGGCGCGGCGTGAAACGACGCGCCGCAGACCCGGGATCGGGTCCGGCCGGGCTCGGAGCGGGCGGACAGCGGTCCCGGACCAGCAGCGCAGCATTTCATGCTGCGCAGCATCCGGGACGACGGGGAGCATCAGGCGCGGGGTGACGGTTGGTTTTGCAGACCGTAACCTTTCGCAATGCCCGGCTATGTCTACATGCTGGCGAACAAGCCCCGCGGCGTCCTGTACACGGGAGTGGCCGCCGATCTGGCCCGGCGCATCCATCAGCATCGGGAGGGGCGGGGCTCGGCCTTCTGCCGGCGTTACGGCCTGGACCGGCTCGTCTGGTACGCCGAGTATCAGCGCATAACGGACGCCATCAGCGAAGAAAAACGCATCAAGCGCTGGCGGCGGGCCTGGAAGGTCAGGCTGATCGAAGAGATGAATCCGGGCTGGGAAGATCTGTATCCGCTGCTCGGCTGGCGGTGACGCGATCCGGCGCCCGGGCCCTCTCCGTCATCCCGGGCGCATTGCAGCGCGCAGCGATGCAATGCAGACCCGGGATCGGGTCCGGCCCTCTCCGTCATCCCGGGCGCGGCGCGGCGTGAAACGACGCGCCGCAGACCCGGGATCGGGTCCGGCCGGGCTCGGAGCGGGTCGAGAGCGGTCCCGGACCAGCAGCGCAGCATTTCATGCTGCGCAGCATCCGGGATGACGGGAGCGCGTCGAGAGCGGTCCCGGGTCTGCGCAGCAGCGCTTCGCGCTGCAGCGCGCCCGGGACGACGGGAGGCGCGCAGCATCCGGGACCACGAAGATCCGTACACGAACATTATGCGCCGCTAACCGTTCGTTTACCGACTTTCACAATAAAAATTTAACGGATTGCGGCTCTATCGTTTCAGGCTTTCTTTACGCCTCGCGATCATAGTTCGGGCAGTCTGGGTGGGGGCTGAACAACCCATTCAGCGGTGCAAGCAAGAGTCTCGTGCAAGCAGGAGTCGACTCATGAAAGCTCTCATCAACCGCTTTCTCAAAGACGAGGAAGGCGCCACGGCCATCGAATACGGCCTGATCGCCGCCCTGATCGCCGTCGCGATCATCGTGGCAGTTAGGACTGTCGGCGGAAATCTTAACACGACGTTCACCACCATCGGTGACGAGCTCACAAATGCCAACACGCCGTAAGACGTATTTTTGTTGGAAGTGAAAAGGAGGCCTTCGGGCCTCCTTTTTCGTTTGGGGCGATTTTCGGGTCATGTCTAACGGCCCGTTAATCCGCGCGGGGTATTGGGAGACGAAACGTCGCCCCGGGCCCCTGCGTCATCCCGGGCGCGGCGCGGCATGGAATGACGCGCCGCAGACCCGGGATCGGGTCCGGCTTTCTCCGTCCTCCCGGGCGCATTGCAGCGCGCAGCGATGCAATGCAGGCCCCGGATCGGGTCCGGCCGGGCTCGGAGCGGGTCGAGAGCGGTCCCGGGTCTGCGCAGCGGCGCTTCGCGCCGCAGCGCGCCCGGGATGACGGTCCCGGACCAGCAGCGCAGCATTTCATGCTGCGCGGCATCCGGGACGACGGGAGCGCGGGTCGAGAGCGGTCCCGGGTCTGCGCAGCGGCGCTTCGCGCCGCAGCGCGCCCGGGATGACGGTCCCGGACCAGCGGCGCAGCATTTCATGCCGCGCGGCATCCGGGATGACGGGAGCGCGGGTCGAGAGCGGTCCCGGGTCTGCGCAGCGGCGCTTCGCGCCGCAGCGCGCCCGGGATGACGCAGGGTCGAAGAGGAGGAAACGCGGCATGGTTCCGCTGATGATGCTGTCGATCTTTCCTGCGGCGCTTCTCATCGCGGCGGCGAACGACCTTTACGAATTCAAGATTCCGAACTGGATCTCCGTCGTCCTGTTCGCGGCCTATTTCGCGGGCGGGCTCGCGCTCGGCGCGCCGGCGGCGCTTTATCTCGAAGGGCTCCTGCTCGCCGCGGCGGCGCTCGCCGTCGGCTTCGCGCTGTTCGCCTTCCGCATTCTCGGCGGGGGCGACGCGAAGCTGCTCGCGGCGATCGCGCCGTGGATCGGGCTGTCCGGTCTCGGCGCGTTTCTCGTCAACATGGCCTTCGCGGGGGCGGCGCTCGCCGTCGCGCTCATTCTTTTCCGCAAGACGCCGCTTCTGCCGATCTACGCCCACGCGCCCTGGATCATGCGGCTGCATCAGCAGCCCAAGGACATTCCCTATGCGGTCGCGATCGCGGCCGGCGGGCTGCTTAGCTTTCCGCAAACGCCTTACTTCCAATTGGCCTATGGCGGTTAACAGATTGAGTTAACCGGGTTTTGAGAAGTTGCCGGCAGGATGGAAAACGCCGCCGGACCGCTTTCGGCGGAATCGAGAGGGCAGGAAGGGCAGGTTCGACATGAATGTTTCGCGTATGGCCGTTCTCGCCGTGGCGCTCGTCGCCGGCGTCGGCGCGTTCTTCCTGATGATGAACAATTCCCCCGCGCCGCAAACGGTGCAGATCATCGAGCCGGCGAAGGAAGAGACGGTGCGCGTGCTCGTCGCCGACAAGGATTTTCAGCGCGGGGAGCGCCTCGGCGTCGAGACGGTGAAGTGGGTCGCCTGGCCGAAAAAGGCGCTCTCGCCGTCCTTCATCACCGAGGCCGGCGGCGTGAAGACGGAAGATCTCGCCGGCGCCGTGGCGCGCACGCTGATCGTCGCGGGCGAGCCGATCATCGAGCAGAAGATCGTGCGCGCCGGAAACTCCGGCCTGATGGCGGCGATTCTCACCCCCGGCATGCGCGCCGTGACGCTCAGGGTCTCGCCCGAGACGGCCTCCGGCGGATTCATCCTGCCGGGCGACCGGGTGGACGTTCTGCATACGACGGGCGGGCGCGACGGCGGGGCGCCGCGCACCCGCACCATCTTCGAGAACGTCCGCGTGCTCGCGGTCAACGCCATGTACGCGGAGGCGCCGGAAGCGGCGCATATCGAAGGCGCGACCGTCACGCTCGAATTCTCGCCGGGCGACGCGGAGTCCTTCATCAGCGCGCGCGCGAACGGAACGCTCAGCCTCGCGCTCAGAAGCGTGTTCCAGCCCGAGGGCGAAGTGGAGAGCCAGACGCGCCGGTCGAGCGACGTCACGGTGATCCGGTACGGCAGGTCCTGATGCGCAGGCGCGGCGCAAATCTCGCGCGCGGAAGGCAGGTTAGGGAACGATGATGAACCCGGTTCGGACAGTTCGGAATGCAATTGCGCCGCTCATGCGCGCGGCCCTGATCCGTCATCGCGAGCGTTTTCTGCTCGGTCTGGCCGCGCTTCTGGCCGCGACGGCGCCGGCGGCGGCCCAGCGCGGGGCGTATCCGGTCGAGATCGATCTTGGCGGCCAGAGCGCGGTCTCGAAGAGCATCGTCCTGCCGCTGAACAAGGCGGCGATCGTGGAGCTGCCGCATTCGGCCGCCGACGTGCTGGTCTCGCAGCCGGAGATCGTCGACGCGGTGGTGCGCACGCCGCGCCGGGTCTATCTGCTCGGCAAGGCGGTCGGCCTCGCCAACGCCTTTTTCTTCGACGCGCAGGGCCGGCAGATTCTCAATCTCGAAATCCAGGTCGAGCGCGATCTCGACGCGCTGACGGAGATTTTCTCGCGGCTCATCCCGGACGCGCGCATCACGGCCGAGGCGGTCAACGACAACGTCGTCCTGCGCGGAACGGTGCAGTCGGGCGCGCAGGCCGCGAACGCGGCCAATATCGCCGCGCGCTATGTCGGCGGCGAGGAAAAGGTCATCACCATGCTGAGCATCCGCCAGCCCGAGCAGGTGATGCTGAAGGTGCGCATCGTCGAAATGCAGCGCCAGCTGATCAAGCAGCTCGGCATCTCAAATTCAGGCACGGTGACGCTCGACAATGCGGCGCTGACGTTCGCCTCGTCGAACCTTATCGGCGCGGCGGGCGGTCTGGAAGGCAACCTAGGCACGTCCATCGGCGATCTGACCGATCTCGACGTCGCCTTCGAAGCGCTGGAGTCGACCGGCATCGTGCGCGTGCTCGCCGAGCCTAATCTCACCGCGGTGTCGGGCGAGTCCGCGAAGTTCCTCGCGGGCGGCGAGTTTCCCGTGCCCGTGGGCCAGGACGACGAGGGCATCACCATCGAGTTCAAGGAGTTCGGCGTGGGCCTCGGCTTTTCGCCGGTCGTGCTCGACAAGGGCCGCATCAGCCTGAAGATATCGACCGAGGTGAGCGAGGTCACGTCCGAGAACGCCTTCATCGTGCCTGGCGTCATCGTGCCGGACGGCCAGGGCGGCTTCTCGACGACCGGCAACCTCGCCATTCCCGGCCTGTCGGTGCGCCGCGCCAACACGACGGTCGAACTGCCGTCGGGCGGCAGCCTCGTCATGGCGGGCCTGCTGCAGGAAGACATGCGCTCGACCATTCAGGGCATTCCCGGCCTGAAGGACGCGCCGGTGCTCGGCCAGCTGTTCCGCAGCCGCGACTACCAGAACAACGAGACCGAGCTGGTCATCATGGTCACGCCCTATCTCGTCAATCCGACGCATGAGTCGAAGCTCACCGACCCGGTTCAGGGCATGGCGCCGGCGAGCGATCTTCAGGCGATCCTCCTTGGAAAGATGATCTCCACTTACGGCCTCGCAGGTTCGGGCGTTCGCGAAAAGACTCTGCAAGGCCCCCTCGGTTTCATCCTCGATTAGGAAGCGCGCATCATGACCCTCCACCGATCTCTGGCGAAAGCGTTTCTGGCGGCGGCCGCGACGGCCTTCGCGGCCGGGTGCTCTTCGGCTTTCAACGGACCCGAGCAGGCGCTCTCGGTCGCCGAAGAACATCCCATCTCCGTCGACACGCAGGTCGTCACGCTCACGCTGGGCGCCGATCCGACGACGACGGATCTGAGCGCCGTCGACAAGGCGCGCATCCGCGCCTTCGCCGACGCCTATCTCGTCAACGGCCACGGTCCGCTCACGGTCACGGCGCCGTCGGGCGGGGGCGCCGCCGACCGCGACGCAGAGGAAGCCGCCGCCGACGTGCGCGCGGTTCTCTACGAGGCCGGGGTCGACTGGGCGTCGATGACGGGATCGAGCTATCGGGCAGGCGGCGGAAACGACCGCCAGATCGTTCTTTCCTACACGCGTTATGTGGCCACGCCCAGCGCCTGCGGAAACTGGGCCGGCATGCGGATGCGCGACTATCGCAATCTGCGCTCGCCAAATTTCGGCTGCGCCACGCAGAACAATCTCGCCGCCATGGTCGCCGATCCGCGCGATCTCATTCAGCCTGCCGATGAAGCGCCCGCCGACGCCGAGGCGCGCGTGCGCGTCATGCGCGCCTACCGCAAGGGCGAGCAAACGGGCTCGGCGCAGGAAGCGAACATGGATGTGCAGATCTCGCAATAGAGGATCGGCGTGAAGCCGCGCAGCCGGCTTAAGGAGACGACGATGACCAAGGCCGTTGAGAAAGCCTTCGAATACGAGGACGACGAGGAAGGCGCCGCGAAAGCGGCCGCCCGGCTCGGTCCTGACGGCGGTCCGGCCGCCGCGCCGGCGGAAGCCGAGGACGCGCTCGACGAGCTCGAGGATTTCGAGAGCGAGGACGCCTGGCTGGACGAAGAGCTTTCCGACGAGGAGCTCGCCGCGCTCGGCGAGGAGGATTTCGAGGGCGAGGAGATCTTCGAGGAAGACCTGAGTCTTCTCGAGGACGAAGATCTCGGCGATGCGGAAGCCCTTGAGGCGGAAGCGCCCGCCGAAGACGCTGATGCGGCCGAAGCGGACGTGACGGCCGGCGCGCCGCGCGCGACGGCCGGGATGCTGACCGCGGCCCCGCTCGCGGCGAGCGACGAGCCTGCCCCGTCGGTCGAGTTCGACGCCGGTCCGGCCGGCGAGGAGGACGAACTCGATGCGCGCCCGGTGCCGCGGATCTCGATCCACGCCTTCTGCGAGACGCCGCAGACCACGGCGCTGCTCGAACGCGCCGCCGTCGACCGGCGTCTGTCGAAGGCGCATCTGACGATGCATATGGGCGGCATCGCCAAGGCCGTCGATCACTTCCAGTCGACGCCGACGCCCAACCTCATCATTCTCGAAACGCTCGACGGCGGGCCGGCGCTGTTCGAGCAGCTCGGCGAGCTGGCGCAGGTGTGCGATCCCTCGACCAAGGTCGTCATCATCGGCCGGATGAACGACATCGGCCTTTATCGCGAGCTCATCCGCCAGGGCGTCAGCGACTATCTGGTTCGGCCGCGCTCGCCCCTGCAGATCATCAAGGCGATCGCCGCGCTTTACATCGATCCGTCCGCGCCGCCCATCGGGCGCACCATCGCCTTCGTCGGCGCGCGCGGCGGCGTCGGCTCGTCCACGCTTGCGCACAACGTCGCCTGGTGCTCGGCGGAGGAGCATCAGTCCGACACCGTCATTCTCGACCTCGACCTGCCCTTCGGCACGGCGAGCCTCGATTTCGAGCAGGATCCGACTTCGGGCCTCATCGAGGCGCTATCCGCGCCGGAGCGTCTCGACGACGTGCTGCTCGACCGGCTCCTGCAGAAGCATACGGATCGGTTGAGCCTGTTCACCGCGCCTAATCTGCTCGATCGCGATTACGACCTCGACGATCAGGCTTTCGAGACGGTGATCGACGTGGTGCGCGGCGCGGCGCCGACGATCGTCATCGACGTGCCGCATATGTGGACGAGCTGGTCGAAACGCGTGCTTCAGACGGCGGACGAGATCGTCATCACCGCCGCCCCGGATCTCGCCTCGTTCCGCAATACGAAAAACCTCGTGGACGTCATTTCAGCGGCCCGGCCCAATGACGCGCCGCCCACGCTGGTGCTGAACCAGTTCGACCCCAAGCTGTCTTCCGTGCAGCCGGAACAGTATGCGGAGCATGTGGGTCTCAAGCCGGCGCTGGTCATCGGTTGGGAGCCGCAGCTTTTCCACACCGCCGCGACGAACGCCGCGCCGATCTTCGAGGTCGGCGCCAAGACGAAGACCGCGCAGGGATTGCGCGATCTGACGACGCGCCTGCTTGGCCGCGCCGACCCGCCCGGCGCGCGCGCGAAGTTCAGCCTCATCGGCCTTTTCAGGAAACGCTAGACGGTAAAGAGCGCTCATGGCGATGTTCGGACGCAGAACGAGTCAGGTCGCAGAGCCTCCTGCGGCGCCGGCGGGCAAGCCGCGGCCGGCCGCGGCGGCGGCGACCCCCAAGCCGAAGCCGGCTTCGGGTCCGGGCGCGAAACCGGCCGGCGCGGCCGCGCCGAAAAAACCGGCCGCAGGCGCGCCCCCGCGCGTGGCCGCCCCGACGCCTCCGCCCCCGCCCAAGCCCGTGCCGACGGTCGAGATCGGCGGGCGTTCGGACGAGTATTTTCAGACGAAGACCACGATCTTCAACGCGCTGATCGACACGATCGACCTGTCGCAGCTCGCCCAGCTCGACGCCGAATCGGCGGCCGAGGAGATCCGCGACATCGTCAACGAGATCATCTCGATCAAGAACGTGCAGATGTCGATCGCCGAGCAGGAAGCGCTCCTGCAGGACATCTGCAACGACGTTCTCGGCTACGGGCCTCTCGAGCCGCTTCTGGCGCGCGACGACATCGCCGACATCATGGTCAACGGCGCGAGCCGGGTGTTCATCGAGGTTGGCGGCAAGATCCAGCTCACCAATGTGCGCTTCCGCGACAACGCGCAGCTCATGAACATCTGTCAGCGGATCGTCAGCCAGGTCGGCCGGCGCGTCGACGAAGCCTCGCCGATCTGCGACGCGCGCCTCCCGGACGGCTCGCGCGTCAACGTGATCGCTCCGCCGCTGGCCATCGACGGCGCTGCGCTCACCATCAGGAAGTTCAAGAAAGACAAGCTCAAAATGACGGACCTGATCAATTTCGGGTCCATATCGCCGGAAGGCGCGAAGGTGCTGGAGATCATCGGCGCCTGCCGCATCAACACGCTGATCTCCGGGGGCACGGGCTCCGGGAAAACGACGCTGCTGAACTGTCTGACCGGCTTCATCGCTCATGACGAGCGCATCATCACCTGCGAGGACGCCGCCGAGCTTCAGCTCCAGCAGCCGCACGTGGTGCGTCTCGAGACTCGCCCGCCGAACCTCGAAGGCCAGGGCGAGGTGACGATGCGCGACCTCGTCAAGAACTGTCTGCGGATGCGCCCCGAGCGCATCATCGTCGGCGAGGTGCGCGGCCCCGAGGCCTTCGACCTCCTGCAGGCCATGAACACCGGTCACGACGGATCGATGGGCACGCTTCACGCCAACAGTCCGCGCGAAGCGCTGCAGCGTCTCGAATCGATGATCACCATGGGCGGCTACAATCTGCCGTCCAAGACCATCCGTGAAATGATCGTCGGCTCGATCGACGTCATCATTCAGGCGGCGCGCCTGCGCGATGGTTCGCGCCGTATCACCCATATCACCGAAGTTCTCGGCACCGAGGGCGACACCATCATCACGCAGGATCTGTTCGTGTACGAAGTCACCGGCGAGGACGAGAACGGCCGGCTTCTGGGCAAACACCGCTCCACCGGCATCGCCCGCCCGGCTTTCTGGGATCGCGCCCGTTACTACGGCAAAGAGGCCGAGCTCGCCGCCGCACTCGACGCCGCGTCGGAGTAGCGGCCATGGACCAACAGATAATCATCGTCGCGGTTCTCGGGGTTGTGTGCCTCGGCGCGCTCGCTTTCGCATTGTCGGCGCCCTCGCAGAAGGACAAGGCTAAACGCCGTATCGCCGAGATCGAAACCGCGCGTCCCGCGCGCCGCGCGGCGACCGCGGCCGGCGGGGATCGCGATTCTAAGGATCGCCGCCGCAAGCTGACCGAAGCGCTGGCCAAGATCGAGGACAAGAACAAGGAGCTGAAGAAGAAGCGGCGCGCTTCGCTCGCGCAACAGATCGAGCAGGCGGGTCTGACTTTCAGCGTGCAGCAGTTCTATATCGGCTCTGTCGTCTGCGCGCTCGTGTTCGGCGTGATCGGCGTGATTTCAGGCCAGAAGCTCTGGATCACCGGCCTTCTCATTCTCATCGGCGGGTTCGGCGTTCCGCGGTGGTTCGTCAATTTCGCCCGAAAGCGGCGGCAAAAGAAGTTCGCCAACGAATTTTCAAACGCCATCGACGTCATCGTGCGCGGCGTGAAGTCAGGTCTGCCGGTGAACGAATGTCTCAAGATCATCGCTGCAGAAGCGCCGAAGCCTGTGAACGAAGAATTCCATATGTTGACGGAGGGCATCCGCGTCGGTCTGTCGCTGGAGCAGGCGCTTGAGCGAATGTTTGAAAGGATGCCGCTGCAGGAGGTGCGTTTCTTCGCGATCGTGCTGATGATCCAGCAGAAGACGGGCGGCAATCTGGCCGAGGCGCTCAACAATCTCGCCAGCGTGCTGCGCGGACGCAAGCTGATGGTCGGGAAGGTGAAGGCGCTCTCGGCTGAGGCGAAGGCCTCGGCGATGATCATCGGCGCCCTGCCGTTTCTCGTCATGGGCGCAGTGTCGATGACCTCGCCGGATTACCTGGCGCCGCTTTTCACGACCAAGCCGGGCAATTTCATTCTGATCGGCGCCGGTCTGTGGATGGGCACCGGCATTATGGTCATGAAGAAGATGATCAACATCAAGGTGTAGCGCTGTCATGGAAGCGATCATAAACGCAGCGACGGATCGGCAGTTCCAGATCGCGCTTCTGGTCTCGCTCGCGGCGATCGGGACGATCTTCACCGTGCTCGAGCCGTTCCTCGTGCAGGACAGGCTCAAGGCGCGCATGAAATCGGTCACGGAATATCGCGAACGGCTGCGCCAGCAGCAGCGGGAGGCTTTCGCGCGCAAGGGCGCGAAAGGCCTGCGCGCGGCGAGCGCCCAGGGCATGCTCAAGGAGATCGTCGAGAACCTCAAGCTGTTCGAGATCTTCGACGCGGCCGATGCGCGCAAGAAGCTGGTGATGGCCGGTTTTCGTGGCCAGCGTCCGGTGTTCATCTTTCTCGCGGCGCGCATCGGCATGCCGTTCGTGATGGCCATCGGCGTCGGAATTTACGTCTATGTGCTGAAGGCGGTCGATCTGGAGAATCTGACCAAGCTGCTGGCGGTCGTCGGCGGCTTTCTGTCTGGCTTCTATGTGCCGAACCTTTACATCGAGAACGCGGTCAAGAAGCGCCAGCAGAAGCTTCAGGAAGCCTGGCCGGACGCGCTGGACCTCCTGCTCATCTGCGTCGAATCCGGCATGTCGATCGAGGCCGCGCTGCAGAAGGTCGCCGAAGAGATCGGCCCTGGCGCGCCCGAGCTCGCCGAGGAGCTTGGCCTGACGACCGCGGAGCTTTCATACCTTCAGGAGCGCAAACAGGCCTACCTCAACCTCGCCGAACGCACGGGCCTCGAAAGCGTCAAGGGCGTGACGACCGCGCTTGTTCAGTCGGAGAAATACGGCACGCCGCTCGGCCAGTCCCTGCGCGTCATGGCGAACGAAAGCCGCGAGATGCGCATGCAGGAGGCGGAGAAGAAAGCCGCCGCCCTGCCGCCGAAGCTCACCGTACCGATGATCGGCTTCTTCCTGCCGGTTCTGTTTGCGGTCATCCTCGGCCCGGCGATCATGCAGGTGATGGATCTGTAAAAGAGAGGCAGAGAAGCCGGAAAACAATCGCTCTCGCTTCTCCTTCCTCTTCCCTCGCCTCTATCCTACTCGCCCGCGATTTCGTCGAGCGCTTCGTAGAGGGGCAGCTCGCCTGCCGCGACCCGGTCGCGGGTCGGCGCGGGCTGGCCGAGCCGCGCGCGATAGATCCAGAAATTCGTCAGCACATGCTCGACGAAGTCGCGGCTTTCCTGGTTGGGAATGCTTTCGATGAACAAGAGCGGATCGTCGATCTCGGCCGCGCGCCGCCACCGGCGAAGATTGCCCGGTCCGCCGTTATAGGCGACGGCGAGCGCGAAAAGATCGCCGTCCGCGGCCGTCTCGATCAGATGGTTCACGTAAGTCTGGCCGAGCTCGAGATTGAGCGCAGGGTCGTAGAGCCGGTCGCGGCCCTTGCCGCGCTGAAGCGAGCGGTCGCGCGCGATAAAGCTCGCCGTGCGCGGCATGAGCTGCATGAGCCCGCGCGCGCCGACACGGCTCGTCGCTTCGACCTTGAACTTCGATTCCTGGCGCATCAGCGCGTAGATGAGCGCCCGGTCCGTCTTGAAACCTTCCGCTGGCGTATAATCCGGAATCGGATAAAGCCCGGCTTCGAGATATTTTGCATCGCCTGATTCGGCGATGTCGACCTGCGCCGCCGGCAGCTTGAGCGCGGCGGCGACCGCCAGAAGCTGCGCGTCGAGAGGCGGTTCGATCTCGCCGCTGGCCCAGCGCAGCTCCAGATCCGCGTCATGGCGTCGGCCGGCTTCGGCGAGCGCGACCGCCCGGCGCACGCGCGGGGCGGCTTCGACAAGGGCGGCGAAGCCCTCGGCGGTCGTCGCCGGCGGCGTCCAGTCGTAATCATAATCGCGCCCGAGCTGGGCGAGGGCGAGCTGGCCGTAAAAAGTGAAGGGAAACGAAGCGGCGATTTCGAGATTGGGCGTCACATCGTCCAGCCGGCCGGCCGCCAGCGCGGCGCGCGCCGCCCAGAAGCCGGCCGCGGCGCGCAAGGAGTCCTCCTGATGGGGAACCGCCGCCATCGCGGCGAAATGCGTGTGCGCGCGCGCCATGTCGCTCCCACGGAAAGCGGCGAGACCAGCGATCCAGCGCGCCAGCGGCGCGACGGCGCCGTTGCGCGAGGCCGCATCCTCGGCGAGGCGCGCGGCGGTGTCGACATAGCCCTGATAATAAAGGCTCGCCGCGATCCAGGAGCGCATGCGATCGTACTGGCGTTCGGTGATCGTGCGACGCGCGAGATGGCCGTCAATTTCCTTGAGCGCTTTGATGGCTTCGTTGCGGCGCGTGAGATAGCGCACCCGGCCTTCGATCTGGACGAGCTGCGGCCGACTGGTGCGCGCATAGTCGGCCTCGAGATCGGGATGCAACTCGAACCCGGCCGGCTTCTTGCGCCATTTGCGCGGGATCGGACGCACCGGCGGGGCGGCGCCTTTCGGCCGGCGCTTCAGCGCCAGGGAGTAGATTTTCGACGCATCCGGATGATCGGCGAAATACGCCATCCAGCGCTTGAGTTCGTCGAAGCGCGAGCGATAATCGGTCGGATGCATGTAACGCTGATAGAGCACGTAGCCCATCAGCGCGTCGTCCTCGACTTCGGCGATAAGGGCGTCGGCTTCCTTCCAGCGGCCGTCTTCCTGAAGCGCGAAGATTTCGGCGTAGCGCGCCGCATCCGCTTCGCTCAGCACGCGCGGGGCGTATGGCCGCGTTTCCCGCGCGGCGCCGGCGTCGGCCGCCGGCGTCGGATCCGCAGGCTGTTCCGGCGCGGCCGCCGCGGTTCCGGCCAGCATCGCGAAGATCGCGGCGAAAGTGGCGCGCGTCGCTTTCATCCCCTCCTGCTCCCGGCGCTCGACGCCTGTCTGCTGCTGCGAAGAGTCCGCTCGACGGCCGCCGAGCATAAGCCGGCGGCGCCCTGACGGGAAAGACGCATTCCGCGCCGCCCCTCGCCTAACGATAAGTTCACGGTCGTTAATCGCCTGTTAATCGCCTCTGGAGCGCGAGCAGATCCGCCCAAGCGAGGCGCTTCTGCGCCGGCTGGCGCAACAGAAAGGCGGGGTGAAAGGTGGGCAACGCCGCAAAGCGCGCGCCCGAGGCGGTCTCGATCTCGCGCCACACGCCGCGTGCGCGCATGATGCCCGTCACCTGCAACAGGGCCTGGGTCGGGACCCCGCCGGCGAGCAGCACGGCTTTGGGCGCGGTGATCTCGATCAGTCGTTCCACGAAGGGCTTGCACGCTGCGACCTCGAGCTGAGTGGGCGTGCGGTTGCCCGGCGGGCGCCAGAAGATCACGTTGGAGATGAGCGCGTTCGTCTCCCGCGCCCGTCCGATGGCGGCGAGCATGCGATCGAGAAGCTGGCCGGCCCGACCGACGAAGGGTTTGCCGAGGCGGTCCTCGTCGCGGCCGGGCGCTTCGCCGATGACGAGGAGATCGGCGCCGGGCGTTCCGTCGGTGAACACGGTCGTGCGGGCGCCGGCCTTGAGCGGACAGCCTTCGAAAGCGCGCACCGCCGCGTCGAGCGCGTCGAAGGTGTCGCAGGCGCGCGCGGCGGCCTCCGCCGCCGCGATCGCCTCGTCCGCCGACGGCGCGCTCGAAGGCGCGATAGGCGCGATGGGCGCGCGCGCCGTCGGCGGACGGGCGGGCGGCGCGTGGGTCCCCAAGGCGCCGTCGAGTTGAGACGAGCGCGGCGGCGCGTCGGGCCAGGCGAAGAAATCCGCCGGGCTTGCCTCGACGGCCTCGCTGACCCCCATCTCGGCGTACCAGCGCAACAGCGCCCGCGCGGCGTCTTCAGGACTCGTCTTGTTCATGCCGGCGAGGGCAGCACACGCCGCGTCTTGCGTCAAACGGGCGTTCGTTTCCGCCGGCGGGCGCCGTCCGTTGTGGCCCTCGCGGCGAAATTTTGCCAAACAGGCCTGAACGATGCGGTTCTCAGGAGCTGCCGGGGCGGAGGAAAGAAACATGTTCGATCAGGCGCCGGAACGCGAATCCATGGACTTCGACGTCGTCATCGTCGGCGCGGGACCGGCTGGCCTGGCGGCCGCGATCCGACTCAAGCAGCGCGCAGAGAAAGCCGGCGAGGAACTCAACGTCGTCGTCGTCGAAAAAGGCTCGGAGGTCGGCGCGCACATCCTTTCAGGCGCGGTGCTCGACCCGTCGGGGCTGGACGCGCTTTTGCCGGACTGGAAGGAGCGCGGCGCGCCGATCGACACGCCGGTGACTGCCGAGGCGTTCAAGCTGTTCGGCCCGTCGGGCTCAATCCCGCTGCCCGGATTCCTGATGCCGCCGATGGTGAAAAATCATGGCTGCTATGTCGTGTCCATGGGCAATGTCTGCCGCTGGCTCGCCGAGCAGGCCGAAAGTCTGGGGGTCGAGATTTACCCCGGCATGGCCGCCTCCAAGCCGCTTTTCCGCGAGGACGGCTCGCTTAAAGGCGTCGTCGTCGGCGAAATGGGGATCGGACGCGACGGCGAGCCTACCGATCGCTACGAGCCCGGCATGGAGCTCAACGGCAAATATGTTCTGATCGCCGAAGGCGCGCGCGGCTCGCTGGCCAAGACGCTGATCGCGAAATACGAGCTCGACGCGCAGTCCGATCCGCAGAAATTCGGCATCGGCCTGAAGGAGCTCTGGGAGATCGCGCCGGAAAAAGCCCGGCCAGGGTATGTGCAGCACACCTTCGGCTGGCCTCTGAAGGATGATGTCGGCGGCGGGTCGTTTCTTTATCACTACTCGGACAACACGATTGCGCTCGGCTTCGTCGTCCATCTTAATTACAAGAATCCGTATTTATACCCATACGGAGAATTCCAGCGCTTCAAGACCCATCCGGAAATCGCCGCGCTTCTCGAAGGCGGCAAGCGCATCGCCTATGGCGCGCGCGCGATTACGGAGGGCGGCTATCAGTCGACGCCGAAGCTCGTCTTTCCGGGCGGGGCGCTCATCGGCTGCGCGGCCGGCTTCGTGAACGTGCCCCGCATCAAGGGCAATCACAACGCCATGCTGACGGGCATAATGGCCGCCGACGCCGCTTTCGACGCCATTTCTGAAGGGCGCGCCGGCGACGCGCTGGAAGCTTACGAGGCTGCCTACCGCCGCTCGCCGGTGCGCCGCGAGCTTTATCAGGCGCGCAACGTCAAGCCGCTATGGACGAAATTCGGCACCTTTTTCGGCGGCATCGCGCTGTCGGGGCTTGATCTTTGGACGAACGCGCTCGCTCCCGGCTTTTCCCTTTTCGGGACGCTACGGCACGGTAAGACGGACGCCGAAGCGACGGAGCCGGCAGACAAGCACAAGCCCATTGATTACCCCAAGCCCGACGGCGTTCTCACCTTCGACCGATTGACCAATCTGGCCTTTTCGGGCGTGAATCACGAGGAGGACCAGCCCTGCCATCTCAGGCTTAAGGATCCTGAAATCCCGATCCGGGTGAATCTGCCGACCTACGCCGAGCCGGCGCAGCGCTATTGCCCTGCGGGCGTCTATGAGGTTGTTTACGAGGATGGCGGATCCGATCCGCGATTCCAGATCAACGCGCAGAACTGTGTTCACTGCAAGACCTGCGACATCAAGGATCCGTCCCAGAATATCGACTGGGTCACGCCCGAAGGCGGCGGCGGACCGAATTATCCCAACATGTGACGCCGTCGTCGGCGAGGAGGCCGCGTGAGCCTGACCAGAGCGTTGTTGTTCGCCGGTCTTCTCGCCGGCGCGGGTTGCGCCACGCACGAAGCCGACACCAGCCTGACCGGGGAGTACCTCGCCGGCAGGCTCGCCGCGCGCGTCAATGCGATCGACGACGCGGCCGCCGCCTACTCCGCCGCGCATGAGGCCGCGCCCGGCCAAGTCGACATTCTGCGCGACGCCTTCTTCTATCATCTCGCCGCCGGCGAGATCGACGCGGCCGCGCCTTATGCGGAAAAGCTCGTCGCCATCGGCGGCGAGGCGTCGAACGACGGGCTGGCGCGCACGCTGCTGGCCGCGCGCGCGCTCAAGCAGGGACGGCTGCGTCAGGCGCGCGCGATTCTCAACGGCCCGATGGAGACGCCGTTCGTCAAGTCGGTCGGCTTTCTGACCGACGTGTGGATCGAGGCCGGGCTCGCCGGCCCCGAGTCAGCCATGGCGCGGCTTGAAAATCCTGACACGGATATTTTCGCCGGCTTCAATCCGCTGCACCGCGCGCTGCTGGCCGAAATGGCCGGGAAAATCGACGAAGCGCGCGCAGCCCATCAGGCTTCGGTCTTCGCGCTCGGCGGGCCTGTGGGACGCGCCGCTTACGGCGCGTTTCTCGAACGTCGCGGCGACGAGGAGACCGCCCGCGCCTATTACAAGCTGCTCGAAGGAGAACCCGGCCCCGCGCGCCGGGCCGCCGAGGCCGGACTCGCCCGTCTCGATCGCGGCCGGGCGAGCCGGGCCTATGCGAAGGTTTCGCCGAGCGAAGGAGCGGCGATCGCGTTCTATTCCTTCGGCGCGGCGATGATCGACCAAGCGGCGGGCCAGCGCGCGCGCGCGCAGGAGGCCGGGTTCATTCTCGGCGAGCCGCGGTTCAACCTGCCGCTCGCGCTCGCGCGCATCGCGCTTTATCTCGACCCGAAGCTCGACGAGGCGCGCCGCCTCGTCGGGACGATTCTCAATGTCTACGGCGATTACGAGGGCGCGACAGCCGCGCTCGCCGGGATCGCGCCGTCCTCGCCGCATTTCGAGCAGGCCCGCATCGAAATGGCGCGCGGGCTGATGGCGCAGGCGCGTCCGGCCGAAGCGATAAACCTGCTCAGGGAGGCTATTCGCCGCGATCCGGACGGGCGCGAGCTTCGCTTCACGCTCGCCAATGTCTACGCCGGACAAGGCGAGCACGACAAAGCCGTCGCGACGCTCGACGAGCTCATCGGGCGCGCCGGCGACGAGCCGGACGACGGCGCCTGGCGCTATTACGTGGCGCGCGGCGCTTCTTATCTGGAGCTTGATCGCTGGCCTGACGCCGAAGCCGATCTTGAGCGCGCCGTCGAACTCGCGCCCGACGAGCCTACGGCGCTAAACTATCTCGGCTACAGCTGGGCCGAGCGCGGCGTGAATCTGGAGCGCGCGTTCGAGCTCATCGAAAAGGCGGTCGAGCTCGAACCGCGCTCGGGCGCGATCATCGATAGTCTTGGTTGGGCTTATTACCAGTTAGGCGATTACGAAAAAGCGGTGGTGCATCTCGAACGCGCCGCCGCGCTCGAACCTGACGATGCAACGATCACGGATCATCTCGGCGACGTCTATTGGCGCCTGGGGCGTAAGACCGAAGCGCGCTATCAGTGGCGGCGCGCGCTTGAGCTCGATCCCGGCGTGCGCCTCAAGGCCCTGATCGAAAAAAAGCTTGAGAAAGGCCTTGCTTCAGAGGAAGGCGCGTGACGGAGAGTCGGACATGATCCGCGAAATCGCGCCGGCCAAGATCAATCTGCATCTGCATGTGGGGCCCGCGCGCGCCGACGGGCTGCACGCCGTCGAGAGTCTGTTCGTGTTCGCCTGCGCCGGCGACGTCGTCGCGGCCGAGCCGGCGGATGATCTTTCTCTCGCCGTCGAGGGGCCTTTCGGCGCTGCGCTCGCGCGCTTTCCCGTGGAGAGCAATCTCGTCTGGCGCGCGGCCGAGGCGCTGCGGGCGGCGGCGGGCGTGCGCGCCGGCGCGGCCTTGCGGCTTGAAAAGAACCTGCCGCTCGCGGCCGGGATCGGCGGAGGCTCGGCGGACGCGGCCGCCGCGCTGCGCGCGCTTGTTCGGCTATGGCGGCTCGACATGCCGGACGACGCGCTCGCCCGGCTCGCTTTCCGGCTCGGTGCGGACGTCCCGGCCTGTCTTGCTGCGCGGCCGGTTTATGTGGGCGGAGCCGGGGAGAAGCTCGATCGCGGGCCGCGTTTGCCGCCGCTCTGGATCTGTCTCGCCAACCCGGGAGTCGAGACGCCCACGGGCCCGGTCTTTCGTGCTTTCGACGCCGCCAATCCGGCGCCGCCTTCGCCGAGGCGACTGCGGCCGGCCGCCTTCGCCGGCTACGAAGCGTTGCGCGCCTATGTCGCGGCGAGTCGCAATGATCTCGAGCCGCACGCCGTCGCGCGCGCGCCTGTCATCGCTGCGGCGCGGGACTTTCTGGCGGCCCGTCCCGGCGCGCTCTGCGCGCGCATGTCCGGCAGCGGCGCGACCGTGTTCGCCCTGTTCGCGTCGGGCGAGGCTGCGGCGCGGGCCGCGCGCGCCGCTTCGGGCCGCGGCTGGTGGGCTCTGGCGGCCGCGCTCGCACGGCGGTGGCAAACGCCGTCGCTCTGCGCTATGGCGTTCGGGCAAGCAGGGGAATAATCCGCCGGGTCAGGCGTAGTGTTCAGGGGGGGCGAAGGAACAAGGATGCCGGCGGAACCCATTGTGCTCGGCGTGATCGGCGTTTGCGTCGCGGCGGTCGGGGCGGCGCTTTCGCGGTTGGCCGTCCGGCGCAGGCTTGTGCTCGATCATCCGAACGGGCGCTCCAATCATCGCGACGCGACGCCCCGCTCCGGCGGGCTCGCCATCGCAGGGGCGTGGACGATCGGCATGGTCCTCGCCGCGCTCGCCGTTCCTTCCTTCGCGCTTGTCGCGTTGAAGCTCGCCGCCATCGCGGCCCTCGTATTTACGATGGGGCTGGCGGATGATCTTTACGATCTGTCCCCGGTCTGGAAGTTCGCCGGTCAGCTCGCCGCCGCGGCGCTTTTCATCGTGCTTTTCGGCGCTCTTGAGACGGGCCCCGTTCCCTTCGCCGGCGCCGTCCCGCTCGGCGCGGCTGGGGTCTTTCTGACGGTGCTGTGGATCGTCGGCTTCATGAACGCCTTCAACTTCATGGACGGCGTGAACGGCATGGCGGCGGGCTGCGGGCTCCTGACCGCGGCGGGACTTGCGGGCGCGGCCGCTTTTTCGGGCGCGCCGGAGACGGCGCTGGCCGCAGGTCTGCTCGGCGCGGCGCTCCTGGGTTTTCTGCCTTCGAATTTTCCGCGCGGGCGACTCTTCATGGGCGATTGCGGCAGCCAGACGGTCGGCTTTCTTATCGCTGCGTTAGCCGTCGTCGCGGCGCAGGAATCGGCGGGGGCGGCAAGCGCGCTGTTCGTTCCGACTGCAATGGCGGCGTTCCTGTTCGACGTCGCCTTCACGTTGATCCATCGCGCGCGCCGCCGGCGCAACGTGCTCGCCGCCCATTGCGAGCACCTTTATCAGCTAATGGCCCGCCTAGGCGCGAGTCATGTCCAGACGACGGCCGTCTACGCCAGCCTCACAGCAGCCTCGCTCGCGGCGGCCTTCGTGATGACGCGGCTCGATCCGGGCGCGCAATGGCTGGTTCCGGCGGGCCTGGCGCTTGTATTTTGCGGGCTCGGCTGGCCGCTTTTCGCACGCGCGCGCCGCGCCGGCCTGCTGGCGCGGGCCGAAACGCCCGCGCCGTCCGCCGGAGCGGGCGAAGACGCCGCCGCCTCGCGACAGATTCCTCAGGCGGCGGAGTAAGCGCGCTCAGTTCGACCGGCGCGTCGATGCGGCGGCGAGATCGGCGAGCGCGCGCAGACAGGCTTCATCCTTCGCGCCCCTGACGTCCTGAAGACTCGCCAGGGCCGTCTCGGCGTATCGGCGCGCGCAGCCGATAGTGTCCTCGATCGCGCCGGCGCGCCGCATGATCGCACGCGCGCGATCGAAATCGTCAGCATCCTGACGGCCTTCGGCGATGACGCGCCGCCAGAAGGCGGTTTCCTCGCCTTCCGCGCGGGCCAGCGCCAGCACGACCGGCAGGGTCATCTTGCCCTCCCGGAAGTCGTCGCCTACGCGCTTGCCGAGCGCGTCTTCCGCGCCCGAATAATCGAGCGCGTCGTCGACGAGCTGATAGGCGACGCCGAGATCGGCGCCGTAACGGCGCAGCGCCTCGGCGTCCTCTTCCGAACAGCCCGCGATGACCGCGCCGGCTTCGGCGGCGGCCGCGAACAGCGCGGCCGTCTTCGCTTCGATAACGGCGAGATACATTTCAAAAGTCGCGTCGAGATTATTCTGGGTCGAAAGCTGCAGCACCTCGCCTTCGGCGATGACGCCCGAAGCCGCCGAAAGAATCTGCAGCACTTTCAGATCGCCCGCCGAGACCATCAGCTCGAAGGCGCGCGAGAAGATGTAATCGCCGACGAGCACGCTTTCCTTGTTGCCCCAGATGACGTTCGCTGTCTGCGCGCCCCGGCGCAGCGCCGATCCGTCGACGACGTCGTCATGCAGAAGCGTCGCGCCGTGAATGAGTTCGACCGCGGCGGCGAGCTTGACATGCTCCAGCCCCCGATAGCCGAACAGACGCGCCGCCGCGAGGGTCAGCATCGGGCGGATGCGCTTGCCGCCTGCGCGCAAGAGGTGCCCCGCCAGCTCGGGGATCATCGGCGCTCGCGAGCGCATCCGGTCAAGGATGGTTTCGTTGACGCGCTCAAGATCGTCCGCCGTCAGGCGGCGCAGAACCGCCGTCGCCTCCGCGAAGCCGCACGCGGCGACAGGGGCATGTTCGGAGCTCGCAGCCGCCAGACCCAAAGCGGTCGCCTTTCATTGCAATAGATTGCGTCGCGCTCGCACCTTGCGAAAAGGCATGGGGCTGGTCAAGGCGGCCCCTTGCGACCGATTGCGCGCGGCGCTCAGGGTCGTTTCCCGCCGCGGCGCCGATTGATGAATGAGGCGGCTGCCCGTAATGGGAGAAAATGACCGAATCGTCCCCATCGACCCGCGCGCGATTTTCCTTTCCGCCGTTCTTCGGCCGCCGGCGGCCTCTCGTGACCGTGATCGAGCTTTCCGGCGTCGTCGGCCAGCTCGGCCCGGCCCGGAAGGGGCTGACGCTCGCGCGAGTCGAATCCGCCATCGAGTCGGCGTTCAAGCCGCGCGCTCTCAAGGCCGTCGCCCTCGCGATCAATTCGCCGGGCGGCTCGCCGGTGCAGTCGCGCCTCATCCACGACGCGATCCGCCGCCAGGCGGAGAAGAAGAAGATTCCCGTCTACGCCTTCATCGAGGATGTCGGCGCCTCGGGCGGATATATTCTCGCGCTCGCCGGCGACGAGATCTACGCTGACGCATCGTCCGTAGTCGGCTCAATTGGCGTGATTTCCGCCGGTTTCGGCTTTCACGAGTTGATCGGCCGGCACGGCGTCGAGCGCCGGCTTTATACCGCCGGCGAGCACAAGAGCCTTCTCGATCCCTTTCGCCGCGAAGACCCCACGGAGGTCGCGCGCCTGCAGGCCATCCTCGACGACATGCACGCGCAGTTCATAGATCTCGTCAAAGCCCGGCGCGGGGATCGCCTCGGCGGACAGGATGACGTCTTCACCGGCGCTTTCTGGACGGCCGGTCCGGCGAAGGAGCGCGGACTCGTCGACGGAATCGCTCATCTCGGCGATTTGATGCGGGCGCGCTTCGGCGAAAATGTTAAGCTGAAAAAGGTCGCGCCTGATCGCGGCTCGCTGCTGCGCCGGCTGATGGGCGGGGAAAGCCGCGGCCTCATCGATCCGGAGGCTGTCCTCGCCGCCCTCGAGGCGAAGGCTCTGTGGGCGCGCTACGGCCGGTGAGGCCGACGGCGCGCCCGAATGAAAGGAGGCCGCCATGAGCGCCATGACAGGCATCGTCGCCGGGCTGGCGACGGCCGCCGGGGCGTTTGCGCTTTACCGTTACGCCGAGCGCCGCGCGCGCGCCCTGCGGCGCGCGGTTGAGGAGAGGCGGCGCGACCCTCAGCGCGCCGGCAAGCCGGTGCTCGATTTCGAACGCGATCCGGAAACCGGCGTTTACCGTTCGAAATGACTCCTTTCCCGCGAACGCGCCCTGGTTTCTCCGTGCCTCAACGATTCTCCGCGTCCGGGAAGCGATGCTGCGCTGCAGCGTCCATTGTGCGGCGCGGCTTTACCCTTCCCTAGGCGGAAGGGCTATACTCTTCCTGTCGCATGGGCTATGGCCGGCGGCCCGCCGCCTGCGGGCGGTCACGGCCGCGTCACGAAATTCTGCTTCAAACGCGCGATGGTTATGGCGGAAAGAGCGATCGAGCATACGCGACAGACGGGCGCGCGGAAGCTGGCCTTCATCGACGTGGAGGCGTCCGGCCTCGGATCGAAGTCCTGGCCGGTCGAGGTCGGCTGGGCGTTCGAGGAGGGCGAGCCGCAGGCTTTCATGATTCGCCCACATGATTCGTGGACGGATGAATCGTGGGATCCGCAGGCCGAACGCCTTCACGGCCTCGATCGCGCCCGGCTCGAACGCGAGGGCCTCGCGCCCGTAGAGGTCTGCCGAGCCCTCAACGAGGCCTTCGCCGGCGCCGAGGTCTATTCCGACGCGCCGGACTGGGACGGCTTCTGGCTGTTCCGCTTGTTCTCGGCGGCCGGCGTCAGGCAGGGATTCGCGCTGCGCGATTTCGCCTGGCTGATGCGGCATTTCCCCCGCGCGCACGAAGCCGCCGTACTGGCCGGCGCGGCCCGCCTGGCGCCGCGCCGGCACCGCGCCGCCGCCGACGCGCGCCATCTGCAGACGCTCTATCGCCTGGCGCGGGAAAGCTGCGATCCGCGATTGACGCCGTGAACCGCCGCATCATGGTCGCCGGACCATGACGCCCTCCGAATCGTCCTCTCCCGTCCCGCCGCCGTCAGAGTCGGCCGAGCGTTTCGCCCTCGACTTCGGCGACGGCGCGATGGCGGGCTGGCGCTGGCGAAAGCCGGGCGCGCCCAAGCTGTTGTTCGCGCATGCGACGGGCTTTTGCGCGTCCGGCTACAAGCGAATGCTCGCCCCGCTTGCGGACGCCTTCGACATCATCGCGCCCGACCTGCGCGGCCACGGCCGGACGACCCTGCCCGCCGATCCGCGTCGTCTTGCAAGCTGGGAGACATACGGGCGCGACCTCGCGGCGGCGCTCGACCGGCTGAACGGGCTAGAGGGCGCGGCCGGCGCGGGCTGGATCCTCGCGGGCCATTCCTGCGGCGCGACCTCTTCGGCGCTGGCGGCGCGCGGCCGGACGGACGTCGCCGCGCTCATCCTGATCGAGCCTGTGATCCCGCCGCTTTCCGTGCGCCTGTGCGCGACGGGACCGCTGCGCGGGCTGCTGGCGCGCCGTCTGCCGCTCGCCCGCGGCGCGCGCGCCCGCAGGAACGGCTGGCCCGACCGCGCGGCGGTCCTCGAAAGCTACGCCCGCAAGCCGGTCTTCCGCGCATGGGCGCCGGGCGCGCTCGGGGATTATCTCGAAGACGGCCTTGTCGTGGACGCCGGGGGCGGGGTGCGGCTCGCCTGCGCGCCTGCATGGGAGGCGGCGACCTTCGCCGCGCTCGGCTTCGATTTCTGGGGGGCGATCCGGCGAACCCTAGCGCCCGTCTTCGTCCTCGCAGCGGAATCCGGCTCGACCCTGTTTCGCGGCGCGGCCGGACGGCTTGTCCGCAGCGGCGCGAGCGTGCAGACATGCTCCAGCGCCGGCCATTTCATCCCGCAGGAACGGCCGCTGGACGCTGCGGCCTTCATCCGCGAGGCCGCGCGCGCGGCGGGGCTCGGCTGACGGAAGACTAACGCTTGGAGCCTGGGCGGCTTTTTGCTAAGCGGGGCGCCGAACCGCCGCTCGGCGCGGCGCAAGAGGTCTGCAGAAAAGCTCCGCTGCGGTCGAAATAATCTGGAAAGGTCGTCCATGAGCGAAACGTCCGCCACGCCGAAGGTCACCGGCAAGATGTTCCTGTTCGAGCGCCCCGAGCTCCTCAACAAGGAGCAGCATGGCGCTTACGGGCTTAGCCGGCCCCAAAAGCCTTACGCCTTCTGCGCGAACATCCGCGGCGTGCCGCTGACGGTGAGCGAAATTCCGGCCGCAATGAAGTATTACCCGGTGGTCTTCTCCGGCGTGGAGAAGATCACGCCCATCGCCGTTCTCGGCATCTATGAGGACGTCAATCTGTTCGTGAACGACGCCGGCGAGTGGGAAGACAACGTTTATGTCCCCGGCTATCTGCGCCGTTATCCCTTCGCTTTCGCGTCCGAGACCGGCGGGGACCGTCTCGCCGTAGTCGTCGATGCGGCTTACGAAGGGTTCACGCAGAATGCGGAGATCCCGCTGTTCGACAATGGCGAGCCGTCGGAGGCGATGCGCAACGCCATCGAGTTCTGCAAGCAGTACGAGCAGGACCGGCGCACCACCGATCAGGCCATGCAGATCATCGAGCAGATGAAGCTGGCGGTCGGCCAGTCCGCCCAGTATACGCCCCAGCAGGGCGGCGAGCCGGTCACCTTCGCGCAGTATTTCGGCGTCGACGAAAAGCTGCTCGCCGAGCTTCCTGACGAGAAGTTCCTTGAGCTTCGCCGGACCGGCGTGCTGCCGATCGTCTACGCCCAGCTCATGTCGATGGCGAACTGGCGCCTGCTGCTCATGCGCCGCGCGCGCCGCTATGATCTGCAGGGCGAGGCCGTCGTCCGGCCGCTGAACGCCAACTAGGCGCTTTTCGGTCCTTTTGAGAGTCTCGGCGCCCGCGCTGCGAGCGCGCCGGATGCGGCCGCCCGCACGATGCGCCGGAAGACGGGGCATTCCATATGGCTGGGCGCCCGGCAGGCGGCGGCGTGCCGCAGACCGTCCTGCATGGCGCTCAGCCTGCGGATCGTCTTGTCCAGCTCGTCGGCCTTCGCCGTGAGCATCCGCCGGTCGATGCGCGGCCGGCCGTCGGGCCCGAACATCATCGCGATCTCGTCGAGCGAGAAGCCGGCGGCGCGCCCCAGCGCGATCAGCGCCAGCCTTTCGATGACGGATTCGTCGAACACGCGCCTGAGGCCCCGCCGGCCGATGGAGGCGATCAGGCCTTTCTCCTCGTAATAGCGCAGGGTCGAGGCGGGAACGCCGGCGCGCCGCGCCGTTTCCGCGATGTCGAGAACTTTCATCCGCTTGACCTCAAGTCGGCTTGAACTGGCAGGCTGCCGTCTTCGTCAGTCAAGAGCAAGCGTAAGGAGACGACTATGGACGCCGCCCCTCAGCCCTACGCCGATCAGGCCGCGCTCTGGAACGGGCTGGCCGGTCGCGTCTGGGTCGAGATGCAGGATCTGCTCGACCAGATGTTCAGACCGCTTGAAGACCGGCTCGCCGAAACGGTCCCCGCCGGATCGGACTTCGCGGTTCTCGATGTCGGGTGCGGTACGGGCGCGATCACGCTCGCCGTCGCGCGCCGGCTTGCGCCGGGAGGTTGCAGCGTCGGCGTCGACATTTCCGAACCGATGATCGCCGCGGCGAAAGCGCGGGCGGCGCGGGAGGGCGCGCCGGCGGACTTCATCTGCGCCGACGCGCAGACCCATCCATTCGAGCCCGCCGGCTTCGACATGATCCTGTCGCGCTTCGGCGTCATGTTCTTCGACGACTTCACCGCCGCCTTCGCCAATCTGCGGCGGGCGGCGAAAGACGACGCAGCGCTGCGATGCGTCGTGTGGCGCAGTCCCGAGGAGAACCCGTTCATGACGACGGCCGAGCGTGCGGCCGCGCCGTTTCTGCCGGCCATGCCCGCGCGCCGGCCGGACGCGCCGGGCCAATTCGCCCTGGCGGACATCGGCCGGATTCGCCGCGTTCTGGCGGAAGGCGGCTGGACCGACATCGACATCCGGCCGATCGACGTTCCCTGCGCCTTTCCAGAGAGCGATCTGGTTCGCTATTTCACCCGGCTTGGTCCGCTCGGCCTGATTCTGCCCCAGGCGGATGAGCGCACGCGCGCCCGCGTCGTGAAGACGGTCCGCGCCGCCTTCGATCCCTATGTGCGCGACGGCCAGGTCCGTTTCGTCGCCGCCTGCTGGATGGTTGCGGCGCGCGCGCGGTGAGGCGCGTCACATTCGAGAGAGCGAAGAGGCGGCGCACGAAACGGCGGCTTGGCGAGGCCCGCCGTCGCGGCTATCAGCGGGGACGATGAAAGCCTTGCGCGGATTCCGGACACCTTTCGTCGCGGCGCTCGTCGCGTTGATCGCCGGCGCGGGTTTCGCGCCGGCCGAGGCGCGCCTTGAAAGCCGCGTCGTCACCGAGCGCGCCGAGAGCGCGCTCTACCCCGTGCGTCAGGGCTTCGCGCCGGGCGAGACGACCTGGTTCGTGTTCGAGCAGCATCTGAAGCCCGGCTGGCACGTCTACTGGAAGAATCCCGGCGATTCCGGCCTGCCGCTCGAACTTGACTGGACCCTTCCTGACAGTTACGCCGTCGGCGAGATTATTTATCCGACCCCGGAGCGTATTCCCGTCGGGCCGCTCGCCAATTTCGGCCATCACGGAAATCCCGCCTTTCTCATCCCCGTGACCGCGCCGACGGACGCCCCGCCGGGCGAGACGGTCGCAATCGAAATTGCGGCGACCTGGCTCATCTGCGAGGAGATCTGCGTTCCGGAAGAGGGGGCTTTCACGCTCTCCATGCCGGTCGCGATCGAGCCAGCGACGGACGAGCGGGCCGCCGCCCGCGCCGAGGCCGCGCGCGCCGACGCGCCGCAGCCCTTCGACAACGAAGCGCTGTTCCATATCGACGCGGGCCGGCTGACCGTCGCCATGAAGGCGCCGGATCATCCGTACAGGGAGACTTTTTTCTTTCCGGAAACGGAAAGGCTGATCGAACCCGCCGCGCCCCAGACCGTGCGCGCCGAGGACGGCCGGCTCATGATTTCGATGAAAGCCGACGTCGGCGCGCAGGAAGCCGGCGATGAGATTCGCGGCGTTCTCGGCCTCGTCTTGCGCGACGGGACGCGGGCGGGCTTCGAAATCGCCGCCGCAAGAACGCAGGCGCCGCTTGCGGCTGCGTCGCCCGCCGCGCCGGCGGGCGGGGACGGCGCGCTGGTTCTTCTGCTCACGGCCTTTCTGGGCGGGGCGCTGCTCAACGTGATGCCTTGCGTCTTTCCGGTCGTGTTCATCAAGGCGGCCTCGTTGATGAGCGCCGCGGCCGGCGCGCGCGGGCAGGCGCGGCGCGACGGGATTTTGTATACGGCCGGCGTTCTTACGACGTTTCTCGCCCTCGGCGGCGTTCTGCTGGCCCTGCGCGCGGGCGGCGAAGCGCTGGGCTGGGGCTTTCATCTTCAGTCGCCGGCGGTCGTTCTCCTGTCCGCCTACGTTCTGTTTGCGATCGGTCTCAATCTCGCCGGCGTCTTTCACGTCGGCGAAAGCCTGCAAGGGGCGGGCGCGGGCCTGTTGTCCGGAAGCGGCGGCTGGTCGGCTTTCCTGACCGGCGCGCTCGCGGTGTTCGTCGCCGCGCCCTGCATCGGCCCGCTCATGGCCGCGCCCATGGGCGCGGCGGTGCTGCTGCCGCCGGCGGCCGGCATGGCGATCTTCGGGGCCATGGCGCTTGGACTCGCCGCGCCCTACCTCCTGCTGTCGCTGGCGCCGGAGCTCGGCCGCTTCCTGCCCCGGCCCGGTCCGTGGATGGTCGTGTTCAAACAGGCCCTCGCCTTTCCGGTCTTCGCCGGCGCGGCGTATTTCCTCTGGGTGCTCTCCCGGCAAACCGGCGCGGAGGGCCTCGCCTGGGCGCTCGCCGGCGCCGTGATGCTCGCCTTCGCCGCCTGGCTTTATGAGCGCGCCAAGAGCGTGGGAGCAGGAGCGAGGCTCGCCTGTCGGGGCTTTGCGCTCGCGGCTCTTGTCGCGGCCTTCGCGCCGCTTGCGCGCGGCCTCGATTCCGTCGCCGCAGGCGAACGGCCCGAAACCGGGCCCGGCGGGACGGAGACGATCGCCTTCGATCCCGAGAAGGTCGCGGCGCTCAGGGCCGAGGGCCGCCCCGTCTTTCTCGACTTCACCGCCGCCTGGTGCGTGACCTGCCAGTTCGATCATCTCACGGTGCTGTCGCGGCGCAGCGTCAAGAATGCTTTCGCCAAGCAGAACGTCGCTTTCATGGTGGCGGACTGGACGCGGCGCGACCCGGTCGTCACGCAAGCCTTGCAGTCCTTCGGGGCTTCGGGCGTGCCGCTTTACGTCTATTATCCGCCGGGCGGCGAGGCGATCGTTCTTCCCTCGCCGCTGACGGAAAAAGCCGTGCTCGACGCCGTCCGCGCCGGCTCATAGCGCGTCGGAGCGGAGCGGCCGCTCAGTCGTCCAGATGAAGACTCGCCGGGGACCTGTCGACCGCCAGCTCGGCCGCGGCCTGCGTCGACGCCAGCGAAGCAAGATCGCGCGCGCGCGCGTCGACATAAGCTTTGAGGGCGAAAATGGCCGTGACGGCGGCCACGGCGGCGAGATTGGCGGCGGCGCGCGAGAGCGCGCGGCGCACGGCGGGCCGGCGGAGGGCGTATGCGAAGCTCATGGGGAGAGCCTAGCCGGCGCGGGTTTAAGGAGCGTTGAGCGGGCCCCTTAAAATGCTTATGACTCGCGCGCCGGATCCCTCCGAAGCCGCCCGCGAGCCTTCCCATGACCGACGTCGTCAAAACGCCCGCCTGGGCGCGCCTTGAAAAGCTCGCCGCCGCGCCGCGCCCGTCTGCGCGCGCTCTGTTCGAGCGCGACCCGGCCCGCGCGGCGCGCATGAGCCTCGAAGCGGCGGGGCTCTATCTCGATTACTCGAAGAACCGCATCACGCCGGAGATTTTCGACGCGCTTCTGGCGCTCGCCGAGGCGGCGGATCTTGAACGGGTCCGCGGGCGCATGTTCGCGGGGGAAAAGATCAACGCGACCGAGCGGCGCGCGGTCCTGCATGTGGCGCTGCGCGACTTCGCCATGCGCGCCTATCATGTCGACGGCGAGGACGTCTCGAAGCGCGTGCGCGCCGAGCGCGAAAAGATGCGGGACTTCACGCGCCGCGTGCACGCCGGGGAGCTGACCGGCCATACCGGCGCGCCCCTCGACACGGTGGTGAATATCGGCATCGGCGGGTCCGATCTCGGGCCGCAGATGGCCGTGGAGGCGCTCAGCCCTTATTGGGTCCGCGGCCGGCGCACTTTCTTCGTGTCCAACGTGGACGGCCAGCATCTCGCCGATACGCTCGCCGCCGTCGATCCCGCGCGCACGCTCTTCATCGTCGCCTCCAAGACCTTCGCCACGCAGGAGACCATGACCAACGCGGCCTCTGCGCGCGCCTGGTTCCTCGAAAAGGGCGGGCGCGAAGCGGATGTGGCCAAACACTTCGTCGCGCTTTCCACCAACGAGCGCGCGGTCAGAGATTTTGGAATCGACCCCGCCAACATGTTCGTGTTCTGGGACTGGGTCGGCGGGCGCTATTCTCTGTGGTCGGCGATCGGGCTGTCGATTGCGCTGCAGGTCGGGTTCGACAATTTCGAGAAGCTGCTCAAGGGCGCCCATGCGATGGACGAGCATTTCCGCGCCGCGCCGCCGGCCAAGAACATGCCGGCGATCCTCGCCCTCGTCGGGATCTGGAACCGAAATTTCGAAGGCGCGGCCGCCCATGCGGTTCTGCCCTACGATCAGCATCTTCATCGGCTGCCGGCCTATCTCCAGCAGGCGGATATGGAATCGAACGGCAAGCGCGCGCGAGCCGACGGCGCGCCGGCGGGCTGCGCAACCGGACCGGTGATCTTCGGCGAACCGGGCACCAACGGACAGCACGCCTTTTATCAGCTCATCCATCAGGGCACGGACCTGATTTCAGCGGACTTCATCGCGCCGGCGCTGTCGCATGCGCCCATCGGCGATCATCACGAGAAACTGCTTGCGAACTTCATCGCCCAGCAGGAAGCGCTGATGATCGGCCGCACGGAAGCCGAAGCGCGCGCCGAGATGCTGGCCCAGGGCCTTGCGCAGAAGGACGTCGACCGCCTCGCCCCGCACAAGGTTTTCCCCGGCGGCCGGCCCGTCAATGCGATCGTGATGGAGAAACTGACGCCCGAGACGCTCGGCGCGCTGATCGCGCTCTACGAGCACAAGATCTTCTGTCAGGGCGCGATCTGGGGGATCAACTCCTTCGACCAGTGGGGCGTCGAGCTCGGCAAGACTCTCGCCGGAAGGGTGCTGCCCGAGCTCGCCCGGCTCGGCGAGGAAAAGCCCGCCGCGGCCGGTCACGACGTCTCCACCAACGCGCTGATCGACCGGGTGAACCGGATCAGAGCCGCAGCGAAGAGAGAACGGTCATGAGCGATATGAAAGACGTGACCGGCGGATGCCATTGCGGGGCCGTGCGGTTCGAGGCGAAGGTCGATCTTTCCCAGACCAACGTCTGCAACTGTTCGCATTGCGAGAAGAAAGGCTTCGTCCTGAGCTTCACGCCGCGTGAGAATTTCAGGCTTCTTCAGGGAGAGGATCAGCTTACGGAATATCGCTTCAACAAAAAGAAAATCGCGCATGTGTTCTGCAAGACCTGCGGCGTGCAGGCCTTCGCCTGGGGCGAGGCGCCGGACGGAGCGCAGATGGCGGCGGTCAATGCGCGCTGCATCGACGGGGTCGATCTGAAGGCGCTGACCCCCGTACAGATAGACGGCAGGAGCTTTTGAGCCCGAGCCGGGAAGCAAGCGCATGATGAAAACGACAGCGATTCTGGCCGCCGCCCTCTCTTGTCTTCTCGGCGCCGCCGCCGCCGAGGCGCCCCGGGTAAAGATCGCCACCAGCATGGGCGACATCGTGGTCGAGCTTTACCCGGACAAGGCGCCGGCGACGGTCGAGAACTTCCTGCAATACGCGAAGGACGGCCATTACGACCGTACGCTCGTTCACCGAGTCGTTCCCGGCTTCGTCATTCAGGGCGGGGGCTATTCGCGGCTGTTCACCGAGCGGCCGACCCGCGATCCCATTCCTTACGAGGGCGACAACGGCCTCAGGAACGAGCGGGGGACCATCGCCATGGCGCGCACGGACGATCCGGACAGCGCCGCGGCGCAGTGGTTCATCAATCTCGTCGACAATCCGAAGCTCGATCATCGCGTGACCGATCTCGGGCCGATCTACGGCTATACGGTCTTCGGCCGGGTCGTCGACGGGATGGCGGTCGTCGACGCCATCGGCACGGTTCCGACCGGCCCCGGCGGGCCGTTCGACGCCGAGGTTCCGGTCGAGCCGGTCGTCATCGAGCGCGTCGATCCGGTCGAAGCGCCCGCCGCGCCGTGACGCGCGCGCCGGAGGGCGGACGGAGCGCGCGTTGCGCGCCGGCGCGCCATCGGCTATCCCGCGGAGCCTGATCTTTCGGGGAGCCGGATGGCGAAGAAAACCAAAGAGATACGGCCCAAGGCGCGCATCCCGCGCGGGTTCCGCGATCGGCGCGGCGCGGAGATCGCCGCCGAGCGGGAGATGCTCGCGCGCATTTCCGCCGTCTATGAGGCGTGGGGCTTCGAGCCTTTGGAGACGCCGACCTTCGAATATACCGACGCGCTGGGCAAGTTCCTGCCCGATGTCGACAGGCCGAACCAGGGCGTTTTCTCGCTGCAGGATGACGACGAGCAGTGGATGAGCCTGCGCTACGATCTGACCGCGCCGCTCGCCCGGTTCGTCGCGCAGAACTACGACGCGCTTCCAAAGCCCTATCGGCGCTACGCCGTCGGCCCGGTCTGGCGCAACGAAAAACCCGGCCCCGGACGGTTCCGCCAGTTCACCCAGTGCGACGCCGATACGGTCGGCGCGCCGGCGCCTTACGCCGATGCGGAGATGTGCGCGCTTTTCGTCGAAGTGATCGAGGCGGCGGGCATTCCGCGCAAGGATTTCCGTATTCGGATCAGCAGCCGAAAGATCGTCGACGGGCTGTTCGAAAAGATCGGTCTCGACAGCGAGGACGAGGCCGAGCGCCGGCTGAATGTCATGCGGTCCATGGATAAATTCGACCGCCTCGGCGAGGAAGGCGTGCGGCTGCTGCTCGGGCCGGGCCGTCGCGATGAAAGCGGCGATTTCACGAAAGGCGTCGGTCTGTCGGACGCGCAGATCGACACGGTGGCGCTGTTTCTGAAATCCGCGATCGGCGCGGGCCTGAAAACCGTATCGGCCATTTCAAAGACGTTGGGCGGGACGAAAAGCGGCGAAGCCGGCCTCGACGAATTGATCGCCATCACCCGACTGCTCCCTGAGGATTGCAAGGGAGTCGTCGGCATCGACTGTTCGATCATTCGCGGCCTTGAATATTACACGGGACCGGTCTTCGAGGCGGACCTGGCCTTCGAGACCCAAGACGAGCAGGGCCGCCCCGTGCGCTTCGGCTCCATCGGCGGCGGCGGCCGCTATGACGGGCTCGTCAAGCGCTTCAGGGGCGTGGAAGTTCCAGCCGTCGGCGTTTCCATCGGCGTGTCGCGCCTGCTCGCTGCATTGGAGTTCGCGAAAGAAACAGGCGCGGGGCGGGCCTTCGACGGTCCCGTCGTCGTGCTGGCGCTCGACCCGGCGCGCATGGCGGACTACCAGCGGATGGCGGCGGAATTGCGCGCGGCGGGTCTGCGCGCGGAGGTCTATCTCGGCGGGGCCGGCATGCGGGCGCAGCTCAAATACGCCGACAGACGCGGCGCGCCGGTCGCCGTCATCGAGGGCGAGGACGAGCGCGCGAAAGGCGCGGTCACGATCAAGGATCTCGTCCTCGGCGCGGCGCTTTCGAAACAGATCGAGGACAACGTCGAGTGGCGCGAAGCCCAGCCGGCGCAATTCTCCGTATCAAGAGGAAACCTTGTCGAGGCCGTGAAAGAGACTCTTGCGCGTCCGCGCGCGCGGTCTTGACCGTTCCGGTCGGCGGCCTGCATGGTCAGGCCGTCGCCGAATTCGTGACCGAGAGGACCGTCGCATGAAAACACCCTCCGCCTTTCTGAGCGCGCTTCTGCCGGCGCTCGCCGCCGCTTCCGCCGCGGCCCAGCCCCTCGCCGATCCGACGCTTGAAGAGGAGGCCCGGCGCATTCACGAACGGGTCCTCGCGCTCGACACTCATGTCGACATTCCGCTCGATTACGCGACGTTCAGGAACGATCCCGGCGGCTTCACGAAGCTTCAGGTCGATCTGCCGAAAATGCGCGCGGGCGGGCTCGATGCGGCCTTCTTCATCGTCTACACGCCGCAAGGGCCGCTGACGCCGGAAGGCTACGCCGAAGCGCGGCGCGTGGCGAACACGCGTATCGAGGCGATCGCGCGGCTCGTGCGCGCCTACCCGGACGAGGTCGGCGTCGCTTTCACGGCCCGCGAGGCGCGGCGCATTGCGCGCACGGGCAAGCGCGTCGCGCTTATCGGCATGGAGAACGCCTATCCTTTGGGCCCGTCGGTCGAGGATGTCGCGGCCTGGGCGCGGGCCGGCGTGCGCTATATGGGGATCACGCATTTCGGCCATAACCAGTTCGGCGACAGCTCCAATCCCAACGAAGCGCTCGGCGACGCGGAAGAGCGTCACGGCGGACTGTCCGGGATCGGACGGTCTCTGGTCGCCGAGTTGAACCGTCATGGGATCATGGTCGACGTCTCGCACGCCGGCAAAAAGACCATGATGCAGGCGGTCGCGCTTTCCGCCGCGCCGCCGATCGCGTCTCATTCCGGCGTCAAGGCGATCGCCGACAGCCCGCGCAATCTCGACGACGAGCAGCTTCGCGCGCTCGCGGCGAAGGGCGGCGTCGTGCAGATCGTCGCGCTCGACGCCTATGTGAAGCCGCTGACGGAGGAGCAGATCGCGCTGCGGGACCGGATCCGCAAGGAAATGGGGCTCGAGACGACCGAGGCGCGCGCGGCGATGACGCCGGAGGTCGAGGCCGAATATGAAAAACGCCTCGAAGCCATGTGGGATATCGCGCCGCGCGCTACGGTCGCGGACTTCGTCGACCACATCGATTACGCCGTGAAGCTGGTCGGCGTCGATCATGTCGGCGTCGCGTCGGACTTCGACGGCGGCGGCGGCGTGGTCGGCTGGGAGGACGCCGGCGAGACTCTCAACGTCACCCGCGAGCTTGTGAGACGCGGGTACACGGAAGAAGAGATCGCCAAGATCTGGGGCGGCAATCTCCTCCGCGTCATGGAGGAGGTCGAAAAGACCGCCCGCCGGCTGCGCTAGCGGCGGGGCGGCGACGCCTTTCCGCCGTTGCGGCCCTTGACGGTCGCCGCAATAGTGTATATACACTATTTATGGAGAGCGTCGATCTGGCGGCCCCGTCGGCCTGTCTTTGCTTCAACCTGCGCAAGGCGGCGCGGGCGGCGACCCGCGCGCTCGACGCCGCGCTGAAGCCGGTCGGGCTCACGGCGACGCAATTCTCCGCGCTCGCCGTTTTGCGCGCGATGGACGAGGCGTCCGTATCGCGCCTCGCTGAGGCGATGGGCGCAGATCGGACGACGTTGACGCGCAATCTCGCCGTGATGGAGAGGGACGGATTGATCGCATACAGACCGTCCAGAGATCGGCGCGAGCGCCGCGTCGCGCTCACGGCGCGCGGCCGGCGCGCCCATGAAAGGAGCCTGCCCCTGTGGGCTGCGTTCCAGGCGCGCGCCGTCGGACGGCTCGGCGAGAAAGAAGCGGCGCGGCTTCTGGCCGTACTTGGCGCCGTCGGCTGACGGCGAGTTTTTTTCATCAGTTAGGTGTATATACACTATACTGGAGGAGGTTGCGATGTCCGAGCATGTCGAACTGGCGGAGCGCGCCGGCGCCGGATCCGAGAGCGCGGCGGCGGGCAAAGGCGAGCCGCTTTTGCGCCTTCCTGTCATCGCGACGCTCATCGTCTGGGGCGCGTTGTCGGCGCTCGCCGCCGCGAACGGATTGTATCAATCCGTGAACGGCGCGCCGCCTTATGGACTCGTCGCTGCGGCGATTCTGCCGCCGCTCGCCTTTTGCGCCGCTTATGGGCGGTCAGCGGGGCTTCGCCGCTGGGCGGATGAGATCGACCTTGGCCTTGTGACGGCGCTGCAGGGCTGGCGCGTCGTCGGCGCGGCTTTCGTGTTCGTTTGGGGGCTCGGCATGCTGCCGGCTGTTTTCGCCGCGCCGGCGGGCTTCGGCGACATCGCCGTGGGCCTAGCCGCGCCCTTCGTCGCGCTCGCCGTCTGGCGCCGGTCCCCCGGCTGGAGGCGCGCATCCTACGCGCTGATCGCCGCCGGCCTGTTCGACTTCGCGGCCGCGTTCGCGACCGGCGCGCTTGCGCGCGAAGGCGGCGCGTTGCACCAGCCGGGGGCGATCCATACCGGCCTGATGGCCGAGCTCCCGCTCGCGCTCATTCCCGGCTATCTCGTGCCGGCTTTCGCGATCCTGCACCTGATCGCGTTCTTCAAGCTGCGTCGGGCCTGACGGGAGCTATTCAGTCAGCTCAAAGACGAACCGTTCGACGACGCCGCGGCGCGCGACCGGACGCCCGTTCTCATAGGCCGGCGGATATTTCCAGCGCGAAACGGCGCGAATAACCGTGTGGTCGAAGCAGGAATGGACGAGGAAAGGATGAGCGGATTGACGACGTCCCTCTCGGGCGTGACGTCGAACTGCACCAGCACCACGCCCTCGACGTTCTGCGCCGCGCAGCGCTCGGGATAGGCCGGGGCGACGCGGATCGTCGGCGCCGTCGCCGGCCCGCCGATCGGTCCGATAGGACCGGGGTCGATCTCGCCGGGCTTCGGCAAATCGATCGTTCCTTCGGGTTTGTCGCCCTTCTTCGTCCGCGGGGGGATAGGCGGCGGCGCCTCGGGCGGGCTCAACTCCTCTTTCCCGCCTTCCGGCCCTATCTCTGGCTCGGGAATTTTGGCGACGATGCTGATGTCGGGAACCGCCTTCGCCGGTTCGAGACGCAGGTCCTGACGGATCAGGCCCGCCATCAGAACGAACAGCGCCGCCGTGATCGCGATCGCAGCCGGCGCGCCGAAAATCCAACGCATGATGCTCATCGCGCGATCCCTTTCTGCGCATTCCTTCTGCGCCGCTCATGCGGCGCGTCTGGTCCTGCGGCCGGCGCGCGGGGAACTCGAAGGCGACTGGCGCGCGCCTCTCTACTGGAACTATCGGCGAGAACGGGCGCGGGCATAAAGCGAAAATCATCCTTTGCGCGTCTTTATTGCGGCGCTCCACACGTATTCTTTATATGAAAACCGGCGCGCCGATGGCGCGCCGGTCCGAATTTCGACCCCAAGGAGAAGTCTGCGCTCAGTAGCGGTAGTGGTCCGGCTTGAACGGTCCGTTCGGATCGACGCCGATATATTCCGCCTGCTCTTCGGAGAGCTTCGTCAGCTTCGCGCCGACCTTGGGCAAATGCAGCGCGGCGACCTTCTCGTCGAGATGCTTGGGCAGCACGTAGACTTCGTTCCTATACTGATCGCCTTTCGTCCACAGCTCGATTTGCGCGAGAGTCTGGTTGGTGAAGGACGCCGACATGACGAAGCTCGGATGACCGGTGGCGTTGCCGAGATTGAGCAGCCGGCCTTCCGACAGAAGGATGATCCGCTTGCCGTCGGGGAACTGGACCATGTCCACCTGGTCCTTGACGTTCACCCATTTGAAGTTGCGCAGGGCCTCGACCTGAATTTCGTTGTCGAAATGGCCGATATTGCCGACGATGGCCATGTCCTTGAGCTTGCGCATGTGGTCGACGGTGAGGACGTCCTTGTTGCCCGTCGCCGTGATGACGATGTCGGCTCGATGGATGTCCTCGTCGAGGGTGACGACTTCATAGCCGTCCATGGCGGCCTGGAGCGCGCAGATGGGATCGACTTCCGTCACCATCACCCGCGCGCCGGCGCCCCTCAGCGAGGCGGCCGAGCCCTTGCCCACATCGCCATAGCCGCACACGATCGCGACCTTGCCGGCGATCATCACGTCGGTCGCGCGGCGGATGCCGTCCACCAGCGACTCCCGGCAGCCGTATTTGTTGTCGAATTTCGACTTCGTGACGGAGTCGTTGACGTTGATGGCGGGGAAGGGCAGCTGGCCCTTCTTCTGGCGCTGATAAAGGCGCAGAACGCCCGTGGTGGTCTCTTCGGTGACGCCGCGGATGCTGGCCTTCACCTTCGAGTACCAGCCGGGATTTTTATCGAGCCGGCGGCGAATGGTCTGAAAGAGATATTTCTCTTCCTCGTTTTTCGGATTCTCGATGAGCGACGGATTTTTCTCCGCATCCGAACCGAGGAGAACGAGCAGGGTCGCGTCCCCGCCGTCGTCGAGGATCATGTTGGCGGTCTCGCCGTTCGGCCATTCGAAAATGCGGTCGGCGAAGTCCCAATACTGCTCGAGGGTTTCGCCCTTGAAGGCGAAGACGGGAACGCCGGCCGCGGCGATGGCGGCCGCCGCATGGTCCTGGGTCGAAAATATGTTGCACGAGGCCCAGCGGATTTCCGCCCCTAGCGCCTGAAGGGTCTCGATCAGCACCGCCGTCTGGATGGTCATGTGCAGCGAGCCGGCGATCCGCGCGCCCTTCAGCGGCTTTTTCGGCCCGAACTCCTCGCGGAGAGCCATGAGGCCGGGCATTTCGGTTTCGGCGATTTCGATCTCCCGGCGTCCGTAATCGGCGAGCGAGATGTCCTTGACGGCGTAGTCCTTGCGGCTGGGCTCTGTCATCCGGCGGTCCTTCATGGGTGAAAACGATCCAAAAGCCGGGCGCTTATAGCAGGGGGGCGCGTCGCGGCCAAGCTCATATAAGGATTTCTTTATGTCTTGCGCGGCCCGTCGCCGGCCGGTCCTGGCCCCCGCCCTTTTTTCTCCGCAATCGCCGGCCATGTCTTGGGCGGCTGGGGAATAGGGCAAGGCGGATCGACGTCTTTAGGGACAGGAGAAGGCGAGATGTCGAACTTCATCAAACGCCGCCGGCTCGCGCGGCAGGGCGCGCGCGACGCCTGGCTTTTGGGACTGGCCGCGAGCGCTGCGTTCCTCGCCGCCGGTTCGCTCATGGGCGCGCGGGCGGGCGAGGAGAACGCCGAAGAAGCGCCCGAGGCTCGCGAGGGGACCGATCTCCGCCTCGGCGCAGAGGTCGACCGCATCTGCTTCGGGCGCAATATAAACGGCTGGAAGCCCGTGAAGGGGGAAGACGACGTCGTCCTGCTCGAACGCGGCGTCGACGACTGGTACCGGGTGGAGCTTACCGGCGCGTGCGAGGAGCGCCTGTTCCGATTCGCTCAGGCGATCGGCATCGAAAGCCGGCCGTCCGGCGGGTGCGTGACCCACGGCGATGTCATCATCGTCGAGGATACGGGAAACTTCGCGCGCCGCTGCTTCATCCGGCGCATATATGAGTGGAACGACAAGGCGCCGGCGCCGGAAGAGGCGTCGCCGGGCGAGGACGCCTGAGGGGACTAGCCGCCCGCCGCGAGAATGGCGCGCAGGCCTTCCCGATAGGTCGGAAAGGCGAGCTTCAGCCCGAGCGCCTGCTTCATCCGGTCGTTCCGTACACGCTTGTTTTCGAGATAGAAGCTGCGCCCCATTTCGGAAAGCTCGGCCTCTTCGAAGGGAACGGGCGGGGGCGGGTCCACGCCCAGAAGCGCGCAGGCGTATTCGATCACGTCCTGGGGCGGCGACGGCTCGTCGTCGGCGAGATTGAACAGCGCGCCCGCTTCAGGCCGCGCGAGGCTCGCCTCAAGCGCCGCGGCGATGTCGTCCACATGCATCCGATTGAAGACCTGGCCTTCCTTCACGATGCGCCTGGCGCGGCCCTCGCGCACGGCGTCGAGGGCCGATCGACCCGGCCCGTATATGCCCGGCAGGCGGAAGATCGCGACCGGCAGGTTCCAGGTCGCGCCGAGCGCGGCCCAGTCGGCCTCCGCCGCGATCCGGCGCAGCCCGCGCCTGGAAGCGGCGCGCAGGGGCGAGAATTCGTCCACCCAGGCCCCGCCGTGATCGCCATAGACGCCGTTGGAGGAAAGATAGCCGATCCAGGCGATGTCGCCGGCCCGCGCGGCGAGCGCCTCGCCCGCCGCGGCCAGCGCCGGGCAGCCGCCTTCGCCCGGCGGCGTCGAGACGAGAACGGCGCACGCGCCTGCGAAGGCGGCGGGGTCGATTCCGGACCCGGTCCAGGGAATCGCGCGCGCGCCGGCGCGCTCGATCGCGGCGGCCTTCTCGGCGCTGCGCGCCGTCGCGGCGATCCGCCAGCGCGCCGTCTTGAGCCGGCGCGCGAGCGCGCGCGCCGTGTAGCCGTAGCCGAGAAAAACGATCTCGCGATCAGTCAAGGCGGCATCCTTTCGCGGCGGGTCGATATTTACAGCGCCGCCGCCGGCGGACAAACATGGGCGTCATGTACCGCCTCTTCGTCGCTTTGTCGCTCCCCGAAGTCGTCGCCGACGCGCTCGCGCAGCTCCAGACCGGGCTCGAGGGCGCGCGCTGGCGGCCCGACGAGGCTTTTCATCTCACCTTGCAGTTCATCGGCGACGCGGACCGGCATGGGCTTGAGGACATTCACGCCTCGCTTTCAGGCGTCGCCGCGCCGGGCTTCGACCTCACTTTATCAGGATGCGGATTTTTTGGCGACCGCAGGCCGCACGTGCTCTGGGCTGGCGTGGCCGCCTCTGCGCCGCTGGCGCATCTTCAGTCGAAAGTGGCGAACGCGCTGGCGCGCGCAGGCTATCCGGGCGACAGGCGCAAATTCGCGCCGCACGTGACGCTCGCCTATCTGAGCGGGGTCAGCCGCGAGGCCGTCGCGCGCTTCTGCGCCATGCACGGGCTGTTCGCCTGCGGGCCGTTCCCGGTGGAGGAGTTCCACCTTTACGAGTCGCGTCTCGGCGGAGACGCGAGCCATTACGAGATTCTCGAGACCTATCCGCTCGCGCCTTCGCGATAGGGGCGGGAACCGCGCCCGCCTTCGAACCGGGTTATTGAAATTCCTTCGCGCGGCGCCGTTATGACATTCTCGCGAGCGCGGCCGTTTCCGCGCGCGCGGCGTCTTTTCAATCCGCTCCCGGCGGCCCTATGGTCGGCCGGCCGGCCACGCAGGGAGTCCTCCATGCCGCTTTCGCTTTCGGACGTCGCCTACGCTTCGCTGAACCAGATGCTCGCCGCGCTCGACGGCGTCCTCGACAAGGGGGCCGCGCACGCGCGCGCGAAGGGCGTCGAGGAGCAGGTCTTCCTCGACTGGCGTCTCGCGCCGGACATGTTTCCCATGAAGCGGCAGACGCAGATCGCCTGCGATATCGCCTCGCGGGGTCTGGCGCGACTTGCGCGCGTCGAGCCGCCGTCCGTTCCCGACACGGAGGAAAGTTTCGAGGCGCTGAGGGCGCGCGTCGCGAAAGCGCGCGATTTCATCAGGGCGCTCGATCGGGGCGCGATCGACTCGCAGCCCGAGGCGGAGGTGACCTTTCCGGTCGGGCAGGAAACGATGACGCTCAAGCGGCGCGACTATCTTCTGAATTTCGTGCTGCCGAACGTCTATTTCCACGTCACGGCGGCCTACGCGCTTTTGCGCGCCTGCGGGGTTCCGCTGGGGAAGGCGGACTTCCTCGCGCGTCCGCGCTAACGCGGCGCGATGATCGGCTGCAACGTTTCGCCGGACACGAAGCGCGGCGCCCAGGCGCGGATCTCGGCCGTGAACACTCCCTCGACGATCGCGGGGTCGGCGGCGAGCAGGCGTTCGGCCTCCGCGCGATCCTGCGCCCACACTAGCGCGACGCCCCCGTCTGCGTCCGCATAGCCGCCGGCGGCGAAAATGCGGCCCTCGTCCAGCAGCGAGCGGATGTAGCGCCCGTGCGGCAGAAGGTTCTGCTCGCGCATCGGCTTGCCCTCGACCCAGGCGGGGCCGGGGCTGTAGGCGAAAATGAACAGGGCGCGCTCGGGTTGGGCGGCGGCGTTTTCCGCCGCGGCGCGGGCCAATCCGAGCGCGGCGATGGCCAGCATGGCGGAGAGAACAAGCTTTGACATGGGCGATTCCTCTCAGGCTCGATGCCGGGACGACGCTATCATGCGGTTGGATATTTCGGAGACGAGGATAACGAAAACGTGATGGAGGACGTCATGCGCATCGTCGTTCTGACCGGCTCCGGCGTGTCGGCCGAATCGGGGGTGGCGACTTTCCGCGACCGGAATGGCGTCTGGGCGAAATACGACTGGCGCAGGGCGGCCACGCCGGAAGGGTTCGCCGCCGATCCGGCTTTCGTGCACGCCTTCTATAACGAGCGCCGGCGCGCGCTGCCGGCCGTCAGGCCGAATGCGGCGCATTATGCGCTGGCGAAGCTGGAGAAAGAGCTCGCCGCGCGCGGGGGCTCGCTCACATTGGTCACGCAGAACGTCGACGACCTGCATGAGCGCGCCGGATCGAAAAACCTTATCCATATGCATGGCGAGCTCATGAAGGCGCGCTGCGGCGCCTGCTATTCTGTTCATCCGTGGAAAGATGAGTTGAGCATCGAGACGCGCTGCCCCGTCTGCGATCATGCGGGCGCGATGCGCCCGCATGTCGTCTGGTTCGGCGAGATCCCGATGGCGCTCGACGCGATTTACGAGGCCGTGACGTCTGCGGACCTGTTCGCGGCGATCGGCACGTCGGGCGCGGTCTATCCGGCGGCGGGTCTTGTCGGCGAGGCGCGCGCGATGAACATTCCCTGTACGGAGCTGAATCTCGAACCGTCGGAGAACGCCTGGCTCTTCACTGACAGCCGTTACGGCCCGGCCACGAAGATCGTTCCGCGCTGGGTCGAGGAAACGCTGAACGGAGCCTGAAGAACCGCGCCCCGCCTCGCGGAGGCGTTAACCATTACACTCTTGCAATCGGGCGCGGCGCGTCCCATGCTTCAGTCAGGTTCAACAAACGAAAGGAGGTGATCCGATGTCTAGCGATTTCTCGAAGCCGATGAGGTCTTCGCGGAAAGTCCGCGCTTCGGAGCAGCCTCCGGCAGCGCGCTGACCGCCGAAATCGAACCAGGATTTCGAGGCCGTTCGGCCGAGGAAATTGCGGGGGCCGCCCGAAGGACGGCCCTTTTTTCTTTTTTCGAGGCTTAAAGCTCCTTGTACATGATATGCGCGTCGACAAGGCCGAGGCGCGCGTGGCGGAACGCTTTCGGGACCGTGCCGATGATCCGCATGCCGCTTTTGAGCCAGGCCCTGACGGCCGCTTCGTTCGTCGCGATGACGAGGTTGAACTTCATCGCCCGATAGCCGCGCTCGCGCGCGATCTCCTGCGAGCGCCGGCACAGCGCGACGGCGAGCCCGCGCCCGCGCGCGCTTTCCGCGACCACATAGCCGCAATTGCAGACGTGATCGCCGAGACCGGGCTGGTCGGGCCGGATGTAGAACGCGCCGACGGCCCGGCCCTCCGCGTCGCGGGCGACGTAGGAAGCCTCGGTCGTCTCCGCCCAGTAGAGGCGCGCTTCCTCTTCAGTGATCGCCGGGTCGCAGGGATAGGTCTCGCCGGCGCGGAACACCGGCTCCAGCATCGCCCAGACCGTAGGCCAGTCTTCGTCGCGGAGCGGTTGGATCTTCAGCATGGGGGGCCCTTTCGCGCGCGTCTTGCCGCCGCCGGCGGGACTATCTAAACCGGACGCGCAGCCGATGGGAGACGAGGCGTGGTTGAAAAGCTCGACGACGCGGCGCGCGCGGCGTTTTTCAGGGATCATCCCGGCTGGACGCCTGTCGAAGGCCGGGACGCCGCCTTTCGCGCCTTCAAGTTTTCCGATTTCAACGCCGCCTTCGGCTTCATGACGCGCGTCGCGCTCGCGGCCGAGAAGGCCGATCATCATCCCGAGTGGTTCAACGTCTACAATCGGGTCGAGATCACGCTGGCGACTCATGAGGCCGGCGGGCTCACCCGGCGCGACGCGGCGCTGGCGAAGGTCATCGATGCCGCGGCGAAGGCCGCGGGCGCGAATTGAGGCCCGGGCCGCAAATTCGCCCGTTTCGCGCCGTTCTCTCGCCCGCCGATCCGGGCTAGGCTAGGGCGGCATAAGATGCTGAAATCACCCGGGGAATTGACAATGGCGACGATCGCGCTGGTCGACGACGACGAAAACATCCTCACCTCCGTCTCCATGGCGCTGGAATCGGAAGGCTTCAAGGTGAAGACCTATGAAGACGGCGCCTCGGCGCTCGCCGACATCGCCGCGACGCCGCCCGACCTCGTCGTCTCCGACATCAAGATGCCCACGATGGACGGCATGGAGCTGCTGCGCCGCATCCGGCAGAGCTCGGACCTGCCGCTCATCTTCCTCACCTCCAAGGACGAGGAGATCGACGAGGTTCTGGGCCTGACCATGGGCGCGGACGACTATGTGAAGAAGCCGTTCTCGCAGCGGCTCCTCATCGAGCGCATCAAGGCGGTGCTGCGCCGGCGGTCGGCCGGCCCGACGCCGACCGAGGAGGAGGAGAAAAAGATCCTGCGCCGGGGGGACCTCACGCTCGATCCCCTGCGCCACGCCTGCACGTGGAAAGGCCAGCCGGTCACGCTCACGGTCACTGAGTTTCTGATTCTCCAGGCGCTCGCCCAGCGCCCGGGTTTCGTGAAGAACCGCGACCAGCTCATGGACGCGGCCTATGACGACCAGGTCTATGTCGACGACCGCACCATCGACAGCCACATAAAGCGCATACGGAAGAAGTTCCGCATGGTCGACAAGGACTTCGACGCCATCGAGACCCTGTACGGCGTGGGCTACAAGTACAAAGAGAACTGATGGCGCGAACGGCCGGCAGGCGGCGTCGGCGCGGGGCGGGCCTTCAGGTCTCGCGCCTGACGCTGACGATCTTTCTCGCCAATCTCGCCGGCCTCGCCGTCCTTCTGTTCGGCTCGTTCGGGCTCACCCAGTTCCGCGACGGCCTCATCCAGGCCAAGCTCGAAGGCGTGCGCGCCCAGGCGCAGATCATCGCCGACGTGTTGGCCCAGACGGCAATCGACGAGACCTCCTGCCGGCCGATGGAGGCGGGCGAGGCCGGTCCCGGCGAGGCGGGCTGCGCGCTCGCGCTCAATGAAGGCGACGTCAATCAGATCTTCACGCGAGTGTGGGACAGCTTCGAAGGACGGGTGCGAATCTTCAATGCGCCGCAGAGCTTCTCCGATCCGCCGGTGACCGATGCGGGCGCGCTGCTTCTCGAGGACGTGGTGCTGCGCCGCGACGTCATTATCGTCGAAGAGCTCGCCCCAATAGACGCTTCGCCTACGGAAGAGTTTATCAACGAGGCTCGCCGGCGGCTCGCCGAAGCGTTCGGAAATTTTCTCGCTGGCGGGTACCGGCGCGAGGCGGCGCGGCGCGCGCTCGAAGACGAGCTCAACGAGGCCCTCGCCTCCTCGCCGTTCGCCGAGGAGCGCGGCGCGACCTCGCTGCGCCTCAACGAGGACGGCGAGCTCGTCGCCTCCGTATCCGTTCCGATCCGAAAGGTGCAGGCGATCTACGGGATCGTGACGGCCGAGATCGGCGGCATCGACGAGCTGGTGCTCGCCGCGCGACTCGCCATCTTGCCGTTTTTCGGCCTTGCATGCCTCACGGCGATCCTGTCGGCGTTTCTGCTCACCGCGGCCATCGCCCAGCCGATCCGCCAGCTCGCGCTCGCCGCCCATCAGGTGCGCGAAGGCGTCTCGGCGGCCGGCCGGGTGCGCATTCCCGATCTGACGGCGCGGCGCGACGAGATCGGCGAGCTCTCGGCGGCGCTGCGCTCCATGACCCAGGCCGTCTACGACCGCATGGAGGCGATCGAGACGTTCGCCGCCGACGTGGCCCATGAGCTCAAGAACCCGCTGACCTCGATCCGCAGCGCCGCCGAAACGCTTGAGATCGCCAAAGACTCGGCGGCGCGCGAAAAGCTGATGGCGCTCATCAAGAAAGACGTCGCGCGCATGAACCGTCTGATTACGGATATTTCGAACGCTTCGCGCCTCGACGCCGAGCTCGCCCGCCAGACCCATGAGCCTGTGGAGCTGCGCAAGCTCATCGCCGACATCGGCGAGCTTTACGCGGCGACCCTGAAGGACGGCGAGGCGCGCGTGCGTTTCGACGCGGCAGGCCCGCCGGTCTATGTCAGCGGCAATCCGACGGCGCTGAGCCAGGTGTTCCGCAATCTGATCGACAACGCCCGCTCGTTCAGCCCGCCGAACGGCGAGGTGCGCGTCTTTCTGGAGCCGGCGGCGGATCGCGAGGCGCGCCTGCGCGTGCTGGTCGAGGACGACGGGCCGGGCGTGCCGCCCGACGCGCTCGAAAAAATCTTCACCCGGTTCTATACGAAGCGTCCGTCCGGCTCTGCCTTCGGGAACAATTCCGGGCTCGGCCTCGCCATCTGCCGCCAGATCGTCGCCTCCCACGGCGGGCGGATCTGGGCCGAGAACCGGCTCGCCGATCCGGCGAACCCGGAAGGGCCGCGGCTCGGCGCGCGCTTCGTCGTCGAGCTGCCGGCCGCATGAGGAAGCCCATGCTGATTCACGGCGTCGCGCTCGCTGTCGCGCTCGATCCCGACGGGCCTCTCGCCGGGGCGCTGCTGCTCGGCCGGTCGGGGGCGGGCAAGTCGGCCCTCGCGATCGCCGCGGTCGAGACCTGCCCCTGGCGGCGCACGGCCCTCGTCGCGGACGACGCGGCGATCATCGAATCGGACGGGACGGGCGTGTGGGCCTCGGCGCCCGAGCGCATTCGCGGCCTCGTCGAGCTGCGCGGCTTTGGGCCGGTTCCCATCCGCGCCGCCGCGCGCGCGCGCCTTCAGGCGGTCTTCGACCTCGACGCGCCGGGCGCGCGCGTGCCGGAGCCGGGCGCGTTCGACGCCGGCGGCGGCGTCCTGCCGCGCTATCCCTTTGCGCCGGGGCCGGATGGACCTATACGGCTCCGCATGGCGCTGCGGGCGATTTTGGGTGGACAAACGCCCTGAGGCGCGCACCATGGACGTTTCGAATCGCGTTGAGGGGATCGCGCTGAAGGAGCCTGAATGATCGGCATCGTCGTCGTCACCCACGGCCGCCTCGCCGAAGAGTTTCTCGCCGCCGCCGAGCATGTGGTCGGCCCGCAGGAGCGCGCCCGCGCCATCTCCATCGGTCCGGACGACGACATGGAGAAGCGCCGGACCGACATTCTCGCCGCCGCCCAGGAGGTCGACGACGGCGACGGCGTCATCATTTTCACCGACATGTTCGGCGGCACGCCGTCCAATCTTGCGATCTCCGTGATGGAGAAGGCGAACGCCGAAGTGATCGCGGGCGTCAACCTGCCGATGCTCATCAAGATCGCCTCGATCCGCGCCGACAAGGATCTGGCCGACGCGGTCGCCGCCGCCCATGAGGCCGGGCGCAAATACATCAACGTCGCCTCCTGGGTGCTGTCCGGGGAATCCGACGAGAAGTGAGCGACGAAGTCCGCCCGCCCGCTTCCGCGGCCCGCGCCGCAAGGCCGCTCACGGCCGAGGTGACGGTGCTGAACCGGCGCGGCCTGCATGCGCGCGCCTCAGCCCGGTTCTGCGCCGTCGTCAACTCCTTCGAGGCGACGATCCGCGTGACCAAGGACGACGTCACCGTCGGCGGCGCGTCGATCATGGGACTGATGATGCTGGGCGCGGGGCCCGGCGCGCGCCTTCTCATCACCGCCGAGGGCCCGCAGGCCGCCGAAGCTCTCGACACGCTCGTCAAGCTCGTCGAGCACCGCTTCGGCGAGGAGGCGTGAGCGCCGGGCCGCCCTTAGAATAAGTTGCTCGCCGGTGCGTCGGCCGCGGCCGACAGCGGCGCCTGCACGCTGACCGGCTGGCCGTCGCGCAGGCGCTCGCCGCCGCGGATGACGAGCCGGTCGCCAGGCGCGATCTCGCCGATCACCTCGATGAGCTCGCCGTCCGCCGTGCCGAGCTCCACGTCGACCCGGCGGGCGGTGTTCTCCGCGTCGACGACGAAGACGCTGACCCGTCCGGCGCGCAGGATGAGCGCGTCGCGGTGAGCCGCGACGACGGGCTGGGGCGTCCGGGTCGGCAGCCTCGCGCGCACCGCCGCACCGATCGGCCAGGGCGCTTCGCCGCTCTCGTCCGCCGGCAGGGCGAGGCGCAGCTCCAGCATCCGCGTGACCTCGTCGCCCACCGGCACGACGGCGCGCGCCTCGGCCTGGAGCGTTTTCACGCCGTCGCTGACGGGGATGGAATCGCCGGGCCGCACCGCGGCGAGAACGCTCGCCGGCGCCTGGGCGGTCACTTCGAGCCGGCGCGTGTCGACGAGACGCAGGAGCGCGGCGCCGGGCGCGGCGTATTCGCCGACCTGGATCGCCTGAGCGGCCACGCGCCCGGCGAAGGGCGCGCGCACCTCGGTGCGTTCGAGATTGACCCGCGCGCGCGCGAGCGCCGCCTCGGCGCGAACGAGATCGTTGCGGGCCGCGTCGCGGTCGGCGCGCATCTGGTCGAGGAAGGCTTCCGACTCGCCCGACTCCGCGCCGAGTCCCAGATAGCGTTCATAGAGCTTCGCGAGATTGTCCGCGCGCGCGGACAGCCTGCCGACGTCCGCTTCGGCTTCGGCGAGCGCGAGGCGCGCGTCGACGGGGTCGATGCGCGCGATGGCCGCGCCTTCCTCGACCTCCGCGCCGATCTCGGCGACCCATTCGATCTTGCCGGCGGCCGCCGCCGCGACGAGGCTGTCGCGCAGGGAGACGACCGTGCCCGGAACTTCCGCCTGCGGCGCGAGCTCGGCGCGCACCGCCTCGGCGACGCGCACGACGGCGGGCGGCGGGCCCGACGGGGCGCCGGCTTCGGCGGCGACGGCCTCGCTGTCGCCGCCGGAAACGAGGCCCGCGACATAGGCCGCCCCGCCCCCGGCGACGATCAGCGCGCCGGCGGCGAGAAAGATGAGACGGAGCTTCGGCATCTGGCTGGTCCTTTTTTGTCGTTGGATATTTCTGTCGTTTTCGTCGTCATTCGGCCGGCTGCAGCGCGCCCGCGGGCAGCGGGCGGCGCCGCGCCGGCGCGCCGATCTGCAGAAGCGAGGGCAGCAGCACCAGGGTGAACAGGGTCGAGACCGCCATCCCGCCGACGATCACGGTCGCGAGCCCGCGATAGATCGCCGAGCCCGCGCCCGGCGCGACGACCAGCGGCAGCATCCCCATGATCGAGGTGAGGGTGGTCAGGAAGATCGGCCTGATCCGCAGACGGAGCGCTTCGGCAACCGCCGCGCGGCGGTCGAGGCCCTCGCGTTCGCAGGCGCGCGCCTGCGAGACGAGCAGGATCGAATTGTTCACGACAAGGCCGAGCAGGATGATGAATCCGATCATGCCGAGCAGGTCGAGCGGGGTCGGCGTGACGAGGTTGAGAAGGCGCACCGCGACGATCCCGCCGACCGCCGCCATGGGCAGGGCGACGATGACGAGCGCGGCGTCGCGCACGGATTTGAACAGCGCCGAGAGGATGAGGAACAGGATCGCCACGGCGAGCAGGAAGTTCGCGCCGAGATTTTTCACCGCGCGCGCCAGGGCGTCGGCTTCCCCGGCGTATTTCACCGTCGCGCCTTCGGGCAGCGCGCGATAGAGATCGGCTTCGGCGTTCTCCTTCAGCGCCTCGACGACGTCCCCGAGCGCCATGCCCTTCGGCGGATTGATTCCGAGCGAGATGGCGCGCCGGCCGTCGAGGCGGCGGATCTGCTGCGGGCCGACGCCGCGCGCGATCGTCGCCAGCTCGCCAAGCGGCACGACCGCCCCGCCGGGCGTGGCGAGCGGCGCGGTCTCGATATGCTCCGGACCCGTCATGCCGTTCGCCTGAAGGATGATGTCGAGTCGCGCGTCCTCATGGAAGAACTCGCCCAGCCACAGCCCGTCGCCGAAGGCGCGCACCGCGCGCGCGAGCGAATCGCGGGTGAAGCCGGCCTCGGCGATCCGGCGGTCGTTCGGCAGGATGCGGATCTCCGGATTGACGACCTGGGGGTCGGGGTTCGGCCACACCGATGCGCCGGGCAGCGCCGCCTGAATGACGTCGATCGCCGCGGGAGCGGCTTCGGTCAGGGCTTCGTAATCGGCCGCCTGAAGCTCGACGCGGATTCCGCCGCCGCCGCCGAAGCCGCCGAACAGGTTGCCGCGCTCGGCGAAGACGCGCGTGTCGGGGAAGCCGGCGAGGATCTCCTCGTTGACGATGCGCTCGAGCGCGCCGAGCTTCGCGACGTCCTTCGCGCGCACGCCGATATTGCCGCCCCAGACGCCTGTGTAGAGGTAATAGTTGAGCAGCGCCGGCTCCTTCTCGCCTTTCATGTAGGGGTCGAGGCGTTCGACCACGACTTCGGCGAACTCCTTGCGCATTGTGTCGGCGTTGGCGCCGGACGGGAAGGAGATGAAGCCGTCTATGGCCGCGCGCTTCACCGGCGGCAGATAGTTGAGGGACGGAAAAAGCAGCCATCCGAGGGCGATCGGCGCGGCTGTGAGGCCCGCGATCCACGCCCAGCGCCTGCGCGGCGTGGCCGTCGCCGCCATGACGACGCCGGCGACGCGCTCGACGAAGCGGCGGCTCGCCGGCGGCGCGCTGCGGCGGGTCTTCATCAGATGCGCCGCGCCCGTCGGCAGCACCGTCACGGCGGCGAGCAGGCTGAAGCTGACGGCGACTGCGATGGTGAGCGCGAGGTCGGCGAAAAGCTGGCCTTCCACATCCTCGAAAAAGAGGATGGGCAGGAAGATCGCGACCGTCGTCACGGTGGAGGCGAAGAGCGCGCCGAAGACCTGGCCGACCGCCTCGCCGGCGGCGCGCATCGGCTCGCGGCCTTCCTCCCGCATGCGGACGAAATTCTCCATCACCACGATGGCGGCGTCGAGCACCATGCCGGTGGCGAAAGCGAGGCCGGCCAGCGAGATGACGTTGATCGACCGTCCGGCGACATTAAGGAACACGATCGTCGCCGCCAGACAGATCGGTATCGCCGCCGCGATGAGCAGGGTCGCCGCGACCCGCCGGATGAACAGCCACAGAACGCCTACGGCGAGCACGATCCCGGCGAGCAGATTTCCGGTCAGGAGCGACAGCGCCTGCTTGATGAAGAGCGAGGGATCGAAGCTCTTGTGCACCGCGTAGCCGAGCTCGGCGAGGGGGCCGGCGTTGAGTTCGTTGATCTTCTCGGTGACGGCGTTGATGGCCGCAAGCGTGTTGGCGCCCGGCGCGCGCATTACGCGCATGCCGATCGCCGGATTGCCGTTCTGGTAAACGACGCCCTGGGCCCGGTCCGGGCCGACCGCGACCTCGGCGATGTCGCCCAGACGGATCGGCGCGCCGTTGCGCCAGGCGAGAATGGCGTTCTCAAGCTGGTCGGCGGTGAAGCGGCCCTCGAAGCGCATGGTGTAATTGCGCCGGCCGACTTCGACCGAGCCGCCGGTGACGTCGGAGGAGCGGTTCGCCGCCTGCGAGATCTGGTCGAGCGTGATCCCGTACTGGGCCGCGAGGAAGGGATCGAACGAGATTCGCACGATCTCCTCGCCGTCGTCGCTGTTCACCTCGACGCCGGCCACGCCCTCGATGGATTCAAGCTCGGGCGCGATGCGCTGGCGCGCGAACTCGCTGAGGCGCGCGCCCGATTCGCTTGCGCCGGGCAGGCGCTGAAGAAACAGAAAGATCAGCGTGTCGCCCGCGCCGCCGCCGCCATTGTTGGTGATCGCCGGCCGGTCGGCGTCGGCGGGCAGGCCGCGCACCCGTTGCAGCCGGCTCGTCACCTCGGTGAAGGCCTTGTCCATGTCCGTGCCGAGAGCGAATTCGAGATGGACGAAGCCGCCGCCCGTATTCGACCAGGACTGCATGGTTCTCAGGCCCGGCGCGCCGCGCAGCTCGCGCTCGATCGGCTCGATGATCTCGGCCTCGACCTCGCGCGGGCTCGCCGCGCGCCAGCCGGTCCACACGCCGAGGGTCGGCCGCTCGATATTGGGGAAGAGCTGGATGGGCAGGCGCTCGACCGAGAGGGCGCCCAATAGCGCGACGACCGCGAGCAGCACGGCGATAGCGGCCGGATTGTTGAGGCACAGGCGGGTAAGACTCATGGGTCGGCGCCCCTCTGCCCGCGCCCCCTCTCGGATCGCGCCCCCGCGATCCGCGCGTTCTTGATGGAAACGATAGCGGTCAGCGAAGGGATGGAACGCCCGGCCGGGACCGAAAGCAAGCGGCGGGCCGGCCGGATGCGGCGAGCGGCCTTCCGCCTGCGGCGAATGGAGGGGCGGCGGCGAGCGCGACGGGCGTTCGGGGCGCAATGCTTTGCGGCGCGCTGCGGCGCAGCGGGCGGAGAGGGATCGCCGGGCGCGGGCCGTTTTGTTGCGGACTTCCCCCTTACGCCCGCGGGTGAGCCTGTTCGTAGACGGAAAGAAGGCGTTCGGCTTCGACCTTCAGGTAGCGTTGCGTAGCGGCGATCGAGGCGTGGCCCAGAAGCTCCTGGATGGCGCGCAGGTCCGCGCCGCGCGCGAGCAGATGCGTGGCGAAGGAATGGCGCAGCGCGTGCGGCGTCGCCGAGTCCGGCAGGCCGAGCGCCTTGCGCCGGCGTTCGAGCGCGCGCTGGGCGAGGCGCGGACTGAGCGGCTTTCCGCGCACGGAGAAGAACAGGGGATCGCCTGCTTCGCTCCCGTAAGGGCAAAGCGTGCGATAGCGCTCGACGATCTCGCGGACGGGCGCGATGAGGGGAACTTCGCGAGTCTTCGCGCCCTTGCCGCGCACGCGCAGCCGCTCGCCCAGCGGCGCGTCGGCCCGGCGCAGGGACAGCGCCTCGGAAATGCGCAGGCCCGCTGCGTAAAGCAGCATGAACAGCGCGTCGTCGCGCGCGCCGACCCAGGCCGCCTCGCCTTCTTCTTGCGCCTCGCCGACAAGTGCGGCGGCGTCCGCCTCGCTCACCGGACGCGGCAGGCGCTCCTTCGCCTTGGGTCCGCGCATGACCGTAATCGCATCGTTCTCTACGCCGTAACGGCGGGCGAGAAAGCGGAAAAACGATTTAAGTGCGGACAGATCGAGTTTCAGCGTCGCAGGTCCGGCCCCGTCGGCCCGGCGGGCGGCGAGAAAGGCGCGAAAGTCGCGCGCTTCGAGCCGCGCGAGCGCGTCGAGTCCAGGCGCGCCGCCGAGATGGCCGGAAAGAAAACTTTCGAAGCGCGCCAGCGTCGCGCCGTAATTACGCTGCGTATGCGCGCTCGCCCGCCGTTCGGCCTTGAGATGGGCGAGAAAGGCCGCACGCGCGCCGGCGAGGTCGGGCGCGGCGACGGTCCGGCTGGCGCGACGTGCGGTCATGGCGCAAGTTGCGCGCGCGGATGGTTAAGAAAGGGTGAAAGGCGCCCTCAGCTTTGCGTCAGCGTCCACAGATCGGCGCGCAGCGCTTCGATCCCGTCGCCGGTCCGCGCCGATGTCGCGCGCAAAACCGGATGCGCGGCCGGCCGGCGCGCGATCGCCGCCGCCGTGTCGCGCAGGAGCGCTGCGCGCGCGTCCGGCTTCACCTTGTCGGTCTTGGTCAGGACGATCTGGTAATTGACCGCCGCCTCGTCGAGCAGGTCCATCGCCTCGCGATCGGCGGGCTTGAGGCCGTGGCGGGCGTCGACGAGCAGACACGCCCGGCGCAGCGAAGGCCGTCCGCGCAGATAGTCGCGCACGAGCCGCGACCAGCGCTCGACGTCGCGCTGGGCGGCGCGCGCATAGCCGTAGCCCGGCAGATCGACGAGCCGGAGCGCGCCGCCGAGATCGAAGAAATTGAGCTCGCGCGTGCGGCCCGGCTCGGCCGAGGCGCGCGCGAGGTTCTTCCGTCCGGCGAGCGCGTTCAAGAGCGAAGACTTGCCGACATTCGAGCGGCCGGCGAAGGCGACCTCGGGCGGACCGGCTTCGGGCAGGGCGTCCATCGCGGCGACGCCGAGCATGAAGTCGCAGGGCCCGGCGAACAGCCGGCGCCCCGCCTCGACGGCCTCTGGCGGGAGATAATCCTCCGCAGGCGTCATTTTCCGGCCGCGGGCGGGGTCTTTTTCGCGAAACGCGAGAGGCCGAGATTGGCCGCGATGTCGACCTCGACCCCGTTGCGCTTCATGATGATCCATTGCTGGCCGATGGACAGAAGCGTGTTCCAGAACCAGTAAAGCACGAGGCCCGCGGCGAAAGAAGCGAACAGGAAGGTGAAGATGATCGGCATCAGCGCGAAGACCTGCGCCTGTATGGGATCGGCCGGCGGCGGATTGAGCTTCATCTGGAACCACATGGCGACGCCCATCAGAAGCGGCAGCACGCCGACGCCGAGAAAGGCGCCGATCAGGGGCAGCGCCGTCGGGTCGTAGGGCAGAAGCCCGAACAGATTGAAGATCGTCGTCGGGTCGGGCGCGGACAGGTCCCTGATCCAGAGAATGAACGGCTCATGGCGCAGCTCGATGGTGACGAACAGCGTCTTGTAGAGCGCGTAGAAGATCGGCATCTGCACGAAGATCGGCAGGCAGCCCGTGACCGGGTTCAGCTTCTCCTTCTGGTAGAGCGCCATCATCTCCTGCTGCAGCTTCATCTTGTCGTCGCCGTAGCGCGCCTTGAGCTGCTCGAGCTGCGGCTGCAGCTTCTTCATCTTCGCCGTCATCTCATAGGCCTTGTTGGCCAGCGGGAAGAGCAGGATCTTGATGATCAGCGTCAGGAGCAAAATCGCGACGCCGAAATTGCCCGTGCGGTCGCCCAGAAAGTCGAGCACGGTGAAGATCGGCCGCGTCGCCCAGTAGAAGAACTTGCCCCAGTCGACGGCGCTGTCGAAGCGCGCGATGCCGAGCCCGCCCTTCTCGGGAGGCTTCTCGTAGGAGCGCAGGATGTCCACGTCCTTCGCTCCGCCGAACAGATAGGAGGTCAGCGTCGCCGTCTCGCCCGGCGCGAGCGTGCGGGGACTGAGCGCGTAGCTCGCCTGGAAAACCGGGCGCTCGGGCCCGCCCACATTGCGCATCACCGCGTTGAAGCGCTCGCCCTGCGGCGGAATCGCGGCGGCGAGCCAGTATTTGTTGGTGATGCCGACCCAGCCCTGATCGCCTTCGGCCCTGATCTCGTTGCTGATCGCCTTCTTGTATTTGCGCTCGTAAAGCGCCTTGCCGATGACGGCGATCGGCCCTTCATGGAGGATCATGAAGTTCTGGAGATTGTTCGGCACGCCGCGCTGCACGACGAGGCCGTAGGGGGTGATGGTCGCCGGCTCGCCGCCTTCGTTGCGCACGGTCTGCGAGACCGTGAACATGAACTTCTCGTCGACGGCGATGGTCTTCTCGAAGACGAGCCCGCCGGCGCGTCGGGTGAGAGTGACGGGCGTCTCCGGCGTCAGCTGCGCGCCCTCCGGCGCGCTCCACAGGGCGGTGCGATCGGAGGCGCTGCCCACGAACCATCCCTGCTGGACGAAATGGCCGTGCTCGGTCGCTTCCGGACTCAGCAGGCGGATCATCGGGCTGTCGGGCTCGACCGTCTCGCGATAGTTTTTGAGGCGCAGATCGTCGATGCGCGCGCCGGCGAGGTTGATCGAGCCGACAAGGCTCGGCGTTTCGACAGGGATGCGCCGCGGCGCGGCGGCGAGCGCCTCCTCGATCGTGACGGCGGGACGGGTCCCGATCACCGCGCCGAAATCGGCGGCTTCGCCGGGCGTGGCCTGTTCCGTCTGCTCGCCGGCCGCGCGCCGGGCCGCTTCCATCGCCTCGCGCTGCGGGCCCGCGACCAGCGCCTCCCACAGGATGATGACGCCCATGGAAAGGGCGATCGCGAGAATGAAATTCCGATCCATCAGCTTCTCTCGAAGTTCTCCGCGCGCCGGCGTTATGTGGAGGCTCGCGCGTGGCTTAAAAGGGCCCGCTTCAAATCGTCAAGCAGCCGCGCCCAGGGGCGCGTCGCCGCGCCCGCCCGGGCGACGAGGAGATAATCGCAGCCCGGCTCGCCGTGAACCGGCATCACCCGCCGGCAGGCCTCGCGCAGACGCCGGCGAATGCGGTTGCGCAGGACGGCCTTGCCGAGCTTCTTCGTGACCGCGAAGCCGACGCCGATGGCCGGATCGCCGTCCTCCCGGCGCCGCCGGACCAGAAGAAAGCTCGCCGTTCCCCGGCGCGCCGCGCCGCGCAGGGCCTGGAAATCCGCCTTTTTGCGAATGGGCCGCAGGACGGCCGCTTGCGGCGGCGGGTCGCCGGCGCGGCCGCCGGACGGCCGGTCGGACCCGCTCAGGCCGACAACCGCTTGCGGCCCTTGGCGCGGCGGCGCGCCAGCACCTTGCGGCCGTTCTTGGTGGCCAGGCGCGCGCGGAAGCCGTGGCGGCGCTTGCGAACGAGCCGGCTCGGCTGATAGGTCCGTTTCATGGCGCAATCTCTTCAGGAATCTTCTTGTGCCGCGGCGCGCGCCGCGCAGGAGGCGCGTACCTAGCCGCTGGGCGCCGCCCCGTCAAGGCGCGGGAAAAGCTGCGGCGGGGGCGGAAGCGCGCCGCGAGAGATCCCGCTGGCGGCCCCGTCTTGCGCGTCGCGCTTCGTTCCCGGCTTCTCCCTTCATTGTGACCGGATTTCAGCAGGAATTGTCGGGCGCTCGGCGCGCCAGGGCGTTATCTGCCTGTTCCGAACGCCGTTATTGTGAGACGAGCGCGCGCAAGCGCGCCCGATGAGGAGAACCCGCGCGCCGATGAACGCTTCCCCCGTTCCGCCGAAGGTCGCCGAGGAAACAGCCGAAGCCGGCGGCGCGCCCGCGCCGGGCCGGCCGCGCCGCTGGCTGCGCTTCGCCCCGCTCCTCGCGATCGCGGTCGGGCTCGGCCTCGTCTTCGCGCTGGGGCTTGACAAATATCTCAGCCTCGACGCGCTGCGCGCTCATCACGAGGCGCTGGCGGCCTTCGTCGCGCGCAATTTTTGGGGCGCGCTCGCGCTGTTCATGCTCGCCTATGCGCTGGTCGTGGCGCTGTCGCTGCCCGGCGGCGCGATGATGTCGGTCGCGGCGGGCTTTCTGTTCGGGATCTGGACCGGAACCGCCGTCGTCGTCGTCGCGGCCACCCTCGGCGCCAGCGCCATCTTCATCGCGGCGCGCACCGCGTTCGGCGAGTTCCTGCGCGCGCGGGCGGCCGGATTCGTCCGGCGCATCGAGGACGGCTTCAGCCGGAACGCCTTTTCCTATCTTTTGCTCCTGCGGCTCATCCCGCTCTTTCCCTTCTTCGTGGTCAACATCGCGCCGGCCTTCACGCGCATCAAAACGCGCGAGTACGTGCTCGCCACCTTCATCGGCATCATTCCCGGCTCCTTCGCTTATGTGAGCGCCGGCAACGGCCTCGGCGCGATACTGGCGCGCGGCGGGGAGGTCGCCTTCGGCCGTCTTCTTCTGCAGCCGGAGATTCTCACCCCGATCGTCGCGCTCTCCGTGCTGGCGCTGCTGCCGGTTCTGTGGCGCGTCCTGCGCCGTCGCGACAAGCTTGACGCGGAGCAGCAGTAATGCCGAACGTCATCGACGCCGATCTGTGCGTGATCGGCGCCGGCGCGGCGGGCCTGTCCGTCGCGGCCGGCGCGGCCCAGCTCGGCCGCAAGGTCGTCCTCGTCGAGAAGGGCAAGATGGGCGGGGACTGCCTCAATTACGGCTGCGTGCCGTCGAAGGCGCTTCTGGCCGCCGCGGCGCGCGCGCAGGCGATGCGCGATGGCGGCAAATTCGGCGTGTACGGAGAACCGACCGTCGATTTTCCAGCCGTCATGGCGCATGTGCGCGCGGCCGTCGCTGCCATCGCCCCGCATGACAGCCAGGAGCGCTTCGAGGGTCTCGGCGCGACGGTCATCCGCGAAGCCGGCGCCTTCGTCGGACCGCGCGCGCTCGCCGCGGGCGAGCATGAGATCCGCGCGAAGCATTTCGTGGTCGCAACGGGATCCTCGCCCGCCGTTCCGCCGATTCCGGGCCTTGAGGCCGCGCCCTATCTCACCAACGAGACGGTCTTCGATCTCGACGCGCTTCCCGGCCATCTCGTCATCGTCGGCGGCGGGCCCATCGGCTGCGAGCTGGGCCAGGCTTTCCGGCGCCTCGGCGCGCGCGTGACGATCATCGACGCGCTGGAGATCCTCAACCGGGAGGACCCTGAGGCCGTCGGCCTCCTGCGCGCGCGGCTGGACGCGGAAGGCGTCGCGCTGCGCGAACGGGCGAAGATCGCCCGCATCGACGCTCGCGCGGGGGCGGTCTCGGTCGCGCTCGAAGGCGGCGAGACGGTCGAGGGCTCGCACCTCCTGCTCGCCGTCGGCCGGCGCGCGAATGTCGACGGTCTCGGCCTCGAAGCCGCAGGCGTTGCGTATACGGACAAGGGAATCGTCGTCGACGATCGCCTGCGAACGAGCAACCGACGCATATACGCCGCCGGCGACGTCGCGGGCGGGCCGCAGTTCACGCATCTGGCAGGCGATCATGCAAGCACGATCGTGCGCAACATTCTCTTCAAGATGCCTGCGCGCCGGCGCGACCGGCTCGCCCCGCGCGCGACCTACACGGACCCGGAAATCGCCGCCGTCGGCCTGTCCGAAGAGGAGGCGGCGAAGGACCATCCCGGCGCGCGGTCCGCGCGCTGGCGTTTCGCCGACAACGACCGCGCGCAGACGGAGGGGCGCACGGAGGGTTTCCTCAAGCTGGTCGCCGATCAGCGCGGCCGTATTCTTGGCGCGAGCGCGGCCGGCGCGGGCGCGGCCGAAGCGATCGGGCTCGTCTGCTTCGCCATGGCCGACAAAATGTCCATGCGCGCCTTTACGAACGTCATGCCGGCCTATCCGACGCGCGGCGAGATCGTCAAGCGCGCGGCGGGCGCATGGTATGCGCCCGCGCTGTTTTCCGACCGCACGAGGCTGCTCGTGCGATTGCTCGCCCTTTTCGACTAGGCGATAAAGGCGGCATGAACCGCGCCGCTCCAGCCAGGTCTTTCGCGCGCATCCGCCGCTCGCTGTCGACGCAGCTTCTGATGCTGACGATCCTGTTCGTGCTGCTCGCCGAGGCGGTGGTGATGATCCCCTCGGTCGCCAAGCAGCGCGCCGACTGGCTCTATGCGCGCATCGAGGCGGCCTATCTCGTCGGCCTCGCGCTCGAAGCGCCCGATCAGGAAATGATCGACCCCACGGTCGCGCGCCAGCTCTTTGCGACCGCCAATATTCTCGGCGTGACGGTCACGCGCCAGGGCGCGCGCGTTCCCGTCTATTCGCCGGATATCGGGGCCTACAAGGACAGGCCGATGCATTACGTCAACCTGCACGGCGCCGGCCCCGTGCAGCTCACGCTCGACGCCTGGGGCACCATGTTCTCGCGCGGCGACAGGCTTCTGCGCGTCATCGGCTGGCCGAAATTCGGCGGGGAAGAGGTCGGCATGCTGGTCTCGCAGCGGGCCCTGCGCCGCGATCTGCACACTTACGCGCGCAACATTCTCGGCCTGTCGCTCATCATCTCGACCCTGACGGCCGCGCTCGTCTACTGGTCGCTCGATTGCCTGATCGTCAGGCCGGTGCGCCGTCTGACCGGCCAGATGGCGGCGTTCAACGCCAATCCGGAAGACGAGCGCAACATCATTGAACCGACGCGCCGCGAGGACGAGATCGGCGCGGCGCAGGAAAGCCTGCGCGCGCTCGAGCGGCGCGTGCACGAGCTGTTGTCGCAGCGCCGCCGGCTCGCCGCGCTCGGCGCGGGCGTGTCGAAGCTGAGCCACGATCTTCGCAATATTCTCGCCTCGGCCCAGCTCATGTCGGATCGGCTTGCAGGCAGCGACGATCCGCGCGTGAAAAAGCTCAGTCCACGTCTTATTCAGGCGCTCGACCGCGCCATCGCCCTGAGCCGCGATACGCTCAGCTACGCGCGCATGGAGCCGGCCATGCTGTCGAAGTCGCGCTTCCCGCTGAAAGGGCTCGTCGACGAGGTGTTCGACGATACGGCGGTCATGCATGCGCGCTTCGTCAACGAGGTCCCGGAGGATCTCGAGATCGTCGCCGACCGCAACCAGCTTTACCGCGCGCTGTTCAATCTCGTGCGCAACGCGGCCGAGGCGCTCGCGCCGGCCGATGAGGGCGGGGGCGCGCCCGCGCCGAACGGCGGGCGCGTCTTCATCCGGGCGCGAAAGGAGGGCGCGAATGTCGAGGTGGAGGTCGCGGACAACGGCCCCGGCCTGCCAGAGGAGGCGCGCGCGCATCTGTTCGAGCCCTTCATGGGCTCGCGAAAGCCGGGCGGGTCCGGTCTCGGCGCGGCGATCGCTCACGAGATCGCCAGCGCCCACGGCGGCGCGCTCGTCATCGCGAAATCAGACGATCACGGAACGGTTTTCGCGCTGACCCTGCCGCAGGCGTAGGGCGCGCGCTATTCGGCGACGAATCCCGTCTTCCACGTCCCTTCGCGGCGTTTGTCGGCGCCGCCGTCGAAGGTCCCGTCCGGCAGCCGGCGGAAGCCGTGCAGGCCGCTCGTCAGCTCCCGCTCCGAGACGTCGTGGCCGAGGCGTCTGAGTCCCGCGACGATCTGCGCATCGAAGCCGCCGGCTTCGAGGATCGGCGCGCCGCGCGGATAGACCGCATGGGGCGCGTCGATCGCGGCCTGCATGGAAAGTCCCCAGTCGATCAGGCCGATCAGGGTCTTGGCCACATAGCCGATGATCGCCGGCCCGCCGGGCGAGCCGAGCGCGGCCCAGACCTCGCCCTCGCCGTCGAAGACGATCGCCGGCGTCATGGAGCTGCGCGGGCGCTTGCCGGGCGCGACCGCGTTGGCCACGGGAACGCCGTCGCGTTCCGGCAGGAAGGAGAAGTCCGTAAGCTGATTGTTCAGCACCATGCCGGCGGCCATGAGATGGCTGCCGAAGGCGAACTCGACCGTGGTGGTCATGGAGACGACCCGTCCCTCGCCGTCGACGATGACGAAATGGCTGGTCGAAGGCGGCTCGGGCGAGGCGTCGGGCGCGAAGCCGCTCCAGCGGCCGGGCGCGGCCTCGCCGTCTATGGCGTAGACGGACGGATCGCCCGCCCCGACGCTCTCCATCGCGCGCGCGCGGCTGATGAGGGCGGCGCGCGCGGCGAGATAGGCCGGATTGAGCAGCCCGGCGATCACCGCTTCGGGCGCGAGATCGCCCGCCGCATGGTCGAGGTCGCCGAGATACATGTTGCGGTCGGCGTAAGCGAGCCGGCTCGCCTCGAACAGCAGGTGAATCGCCTCGATGCTGTCCGCGCCGGCGCCCTTCATGTCGAACGGCTCGAGCAGGGCGAGGATCTGCAGGAGCGTGACCCCGCCCGAACTCGGCGGAGCCATGGAGCAGATTTCATATCCCCGATAGGGCCCGCAGACAGCCTCGCGCTTGACCGGGCGGTAATCGCGCAGATCCTCGAGCGTCATGCCCCCCGGATTGGGCGCGGAATTGACCGCTTCGACGATCGCCGCGGCGATCTCGCCTTCATAAAACGCGTCCGCGCCGCCTTCGGCGATGAGGCGCAACGTGCGCGCATAGGCCGGGTTCTTCAGCACATGGCCGACGGGAAGGGGCGCGCCGTCCTCCGTATAGAAATATTCTGCGGCGGCAGGCATCTGCTTCAGTCGTGGAATGCGCGCGATGAGGCCGTGAAGGCGCGGCGAGACGGCAAAGCCCTCCTCTGCGAGCCGCGCAGCCGGCTCGAAAAGCTCCGCCCATGGCAGGACCCCGTGCTCCTCATGGGCGAGTTCGAGCATGCGCACAACGCCGGGCACGCCGACCGAGAGCCCGCCGACCACCGCGTCGAGGAAGTTCATCGGCTCGCCTTCGGGCGTGAGAAACCGGTCGGGCCGGGCCGAGGCCGGCGCGACCTCGCGCCCGTCATAGGTCTCGAGCGTCCCGGCGGCCGGGTCGTAATGCAGCATGAAGGCGCCGCCGCCCAGGCCCGAGGACTGCGGCTCGACGAGGCCAAGCACGGCCTGCACCGCGATCGCCGCGTCGACCGCCGAGCCGCCGCGCTCGAGCGCCATTGCGCCCGCCTCGACGGCGTGGCGGTTGGCCGCGGCGACGAAATACCGTTTGGGGGCGGCGGCGCCCGCCTCGGATCGCGCCGCCGGCGCGCCCGTCTGTCCGCCCGTCTCCCGTCCGCAGGCGGCGAACGCCAGCATCGCCGTGATGACCGCGAGCGCCCGCGCGCCCTTGCGCAAATACGCCATGAACATTCCTCTTCTTTCCGCGCCGAACCTTGTAGAGTGCCGCGGCTGCGACGGCGAGCCGCCCTCCGGCGAAATACGATCACGCGCGCATGATTGCAAAATGACGAACGCTGCGACCAGGACCGGCAAGACCGCGCGCAAGGGCCCGCGCAACGACATCACGGACGTGCCGGGAATCTCCGTCGGCGCGGCGCAGGACGCGCGCGCGAAGACCGGCGTCAGCGTCGTGCTGCCGGCCGCGCCGGCGGTCTGCGCCGGCGACGTGCGCGGCGGCGGGCCGGGCACGCGCGAGACCGATCTGCTCGATCCTTCGACCCTGGTCGCGCGCGCCGACGCGATCGTCTTGAGCGGCGGGTCCTCTTACGGGCTCGCCGCCGCCGACGGCGCGGCGGCCTGGCTCGGCGCGCGCGGGCGCGGCTTCGCGCTCGTGAAAGGCGCGGGCGCGCCGGCCTCGCCCATCGTCCCGGCGGCGATCCTCTACGATCTCGCCAATGGCGGCGACAAGGACTGGGGCGAAGAGCCGCCCTATCGTCGGCTGGGGCGCGACGCCTGCGCGGCGGCGGACGGCGGGCCCGTCCGTCTCGGCCGGGCGGGCGCGGGCTACGGCGCGATGGCGGGGGCCGGGCCCGGCGGGCTCGGCTCGGCCTCTTACGTCTGCGACGACGGGCTCGTCCTCGGCGCGCTCGTCGCGGTCAACAGCTTCGGCTCGGTCAGAATGCCGGCGAGCGCGGCTTTCTGGGCCTGGCCTTTCGAGGAGGACGGCGAGTTCGGCGGCGCCCGGCCCGCGCCGGACTGGCGGCCGGTTCCCGATCTGCCGCCCGACGCGAAGCGCGCCGCGGCGCGCGCGCGGGCCAACACGACTATCGCCGTCATCGCGGTCGCGGCCGATATGACCCAGGCCGACGCGCGCCGGGTCGCGATCATGGCGCAGGACGGGCTCGCCCGCGCCGTCCGGCCGGTCCACGGGCCGACCGACGGCGACGCGGTCTTCGTGCTGGCGACGGGCGAGGAGCGCCCCTGCGATCCGCTGACGCTCACGCGCGTCGGGCTTCTGGCCGCCGATTGCCTGGCGCGCGCCGTCGCCCGCGCCGTCTTCGAGGCCGAACGGCAGGACGGGCGGGGCGGCTAGGGCGCGGAACGCGAAAAGGCCCGCCGGCGCCGGTTCCGGCCGGCCTTGCAATTCGCCGCGCAATCCGCTTTAACGCGGGTCCGCGCGGGGCCCGGCCTTCAGGCGGGCGGCCTTGCGCGATGCGCGCCCGTAGCTCAGCTGGATAGAGCACCAGACTACGAATCTGGGGGTCAGAGGTTCGAATCCTTTCGGGCGCGCCATTCGCTAATACCAAACTGCGAACCGGTCCGCCGGCGATATGGGCGATCGTCTCGCCGGAAACGGCTTCGGCCAGCGCGTCTTGGGGGTCGGCGACGACAATCTCCGAACGGCCCACGACGATTTCAGAGACGAAAGCGCGCACATAGCGCTTCTTCAATGCGCCGGGCGCCTCCAGGATAAGCCGGCGCAAGCGCTGCGCCGCGATCGCGGCTTCGTCTAGTCCGATCGGCTTGAGCGCCGCGCATGCGCGCGCTTCCTCCGCTTCAATCAGACGAACGAGGTTCTCGCGTTCGGCCTCGGCGGCCGCCATCTCTTCACGGAACAGACCGCTTTCTTTGACGAGCCCGTCGGCGATAGCGGCCAAGAGATTGCGGAGGCGCTTGTTCACGTGCCCGAGCCGCCCGCGCAACTGTCGAGGGCATGGCAGGCGACAGCTTTTCCCCGGGCGGAGCATTGCGCCGTATGGAGTCCGGAACAGACCTTCAATCATCACGCCAGCCGCGCCTGAACGATTCAGGACGCCCGCTAAAAAAGTTCGCGCAAGCGTCACTATCCCGTCATGACGACGCATTAACGGCCCCATCGGGTCATTTGGGGACTAAGATGAGATTCAAGACTATGTTGCTGGGCGCTGCGGGCGCTCTGTGTACGCCTTACGCCTATGCCCAGACCGATGCGTCGAACGACCGAGATGAAATCGTCGTCATTGGCACGAAGCTTTCGCGTCAAAAAGCGATCGAGGAAAAACGCGACGATAGCCGCGTCGTCGACGCGCTCGGGATCGATGAACTCGGCCAGTTGCCGGATAAGAATGTCGGCGAGTCGCTCAATCGCCTGCCAGGCGTCACCATGCTGGTCGAGAAGGGCGAAGGACGCTTCGTCCAGATTCGCGGCGTCAATCCGGGCCTCAACAATGTCGCCATAAACGGCGTCTCCCTCGGTTCGCCCGAGCAGGAAGGCGGCGGGCGCGGCGCGCCGCTTGACGTGATTTCGGGCGGCGTTCTCGGCGGCGTCCAGGTCATCAAGACGCCGACGCCGGACATGGATGCGCAAGGCATCGGCGGCACGGTTAATCTCAAAACGGCGATGCCCTTCGACCGTGACGACGCATTTTACGGCTATCTGACGGGGCGCTACGGCTACGAGGAAATCCGTCCCAAGGACGAGGGCTTTGGCGGCCATGACCCTTATGCGGTCGACGCGCTGGTCGCGGGCAAGCTCGCCAATGACACGATCGGCTGGCTCATTGGCGCGTCGTGGTCGGACAGGGAATATATAGCCCAGGGCCGCTATCAGGACGATTGGGACGAGAGCAGCGGCATCGGTCTGCCCGTCAACGTCAAGAATAATTATTACGTCATCGGCCGCGAGCGGCTCAATATCAACGGCGCGGTCGAGTTCCGCCCTGACGATGAAACGCAATTCTTCGTGCGCGGCTTTTACGCGGACTGGAGCGAGTTCCAGCACAGAAACCGTTTTGAGGAGAATCTCAGCAGCGGCGTCGTTCCTCTGACTGGGCGCTCCGGCGTGTCAGGCCCGAATCGCGTCAACGCCAACATACGTCTTGAAAAGGCGGACAAGGAGCTCTTCACAATTGCGGCTGGAGGCGAAAAGACCTTCGGCGCCTATACGCTGACGTTTCTCGGCCAGCGCAGCGAGAACGACCTTTCCGAGCCAAATGACTTCTGGGAGTTTCGCTCCGCCGCCATCTTCGGGCCGAACGCCTGGGCGCTTAACGATCTCAACGTCGTCGACATAACCCCGGACGCCGGCACGCCCGACCGGCAAGATCCTTCGCTGTTCGGCTTGCGGCGGGTCCGTTTCTTCGATCGCGCGCTTGAAGAAATCACTTGGACCGGCAAGGCGGACCTGCGGTGGGACATCGACGACAGCTTCTATCTCAAGACCGGCGCTAAATACGCTTCAACCGATCGCATTCTCGACGAAGGGCGGCGCCGGTTCAATCCGGGCGCTTCGGCGCTGACGCTTGGAACTTCGCCGGCCTTTACCGACGGGGCATTCATCAATGACACCGACGCCGGCGACGTTCCCAATATCTTCATGAATATCGACGGGCTCAACGCGTTCTTCGCCGATCCGGCGAACGCCTCCTTCTTCGAGGCGGACCTCGACGATAATTTCGTCGCCGACAATGCGGCTGATTACGCGCTGCGCGAGCGCATCATCGCCGGCTATGCGATGGGCGAAAAGCAGTATGGCGATCTTGAACTCATCGCGGGCGCGCGCGTCGAATGGACGGACATCGAAAGCAGCGGCAATCTTCTGCTTAACGGCGTCGCGACGCGCGTCGAGGATGGCGGCGATTATGTCACCGTGACGCCGTCGATCATCGCCAATTACCGACCGGATGAAAGCCTTGTCTTCCGCGCAGCCGTTACGCGCGCCCTCGGCCGGCCGGATTTCGACATCATCGCGCCGCGCTCGACCGCGACAGACGACGGCGGGCCGATCGCCACGGTCAATATCGGCAATCCGGACCTTCGTCCGCGCACATCATGGAACTTCGACTTGTCGGCGGAGTGGTATCCGAATGATTTTACGGCGCTTTCCGTCGGCCTGTTCTACAAGGATATATCCGACGAACTTGTCCCGTTCACGGAATCGCTGACGACGCAGGCGGAGATGGACGCAGCGCTCGCGGCGCGCGGTCTCGTCGGCGCGATCGACACGTCGGTGCTGACGCGTCTCGATCTTAAGACGACGATCAACGGCGCATCGGCCGAACTGAAGGGGATCGAGCTGCTAGGGCAGACCCAATTCGATTTCCTGCCGTCGCCGCTCGACGGTTTCGGCGCCTCGGCGTCGGCGACGTTCATCGACGGCGAGACGACGCTTCCGACTGGCGAGGTCCTCCCGCTCGTCGGTCAGGCAGAGAAGACCTACGCCTTTTCGGTTTTCTATCAAAAAGGGCCGATCGACGCGTCGGTCAGCTATGCGTTCAATGACAGCTTTCTGACTGACCCGAATTCCAATCCGGACCTGGTTCTCGACCAAGGGGCCTTCGGTCGGTGGGATGCGAAGATCGCCTATAATGTCCGCGAAAATGTCAAACTGTTCGTGGAGGGCGTCAATTTGAACAACGAGCCGACGACGGAATTCCAAGGCGGACGGCCTGCGTGGAACACCGAATATGAATATGTCGGCACGACATTCTTCTTCGGCGCAAGCGTAGGGTTCTGACGACGCCAGATTGTGAAAACGCCGGCGGCCCTTCGTCAAAAGGGCCGCCGGGCCTTTAGAAAAGGATGCGATATGGAAAGGCTCAGCGCCGCATTCTTGATCGCCGCCGCGCTCATTCCCTTGAGCCGCAGCGCATTTGCCGCCGATGAAAGCTGCGCCCCTCAGCAATTGGTGGGAACGACCGTCCGCACATGGCCGGCGGCGGACGCCGATCAGGGAGCGGCGGCGGACGAAGCTCATTTTTATGCTGTCGACAACTCGGTAATCGCCAAGCATGATCGCCGGACCGGCGCGCTCGTGCGGCGCTGGTCGGGCGAGAACGCCGGCCTCGTGCGCCACATAAACAGTTGCTATCATGAGAGCGGCCTACTCTATTGCGCCAATTCCAATTATCCGCAGACGCCGATGGGATCGTCCATTGAGATTTTCGATGCGGACACGCTCGAGCCCGTCGCCTCTCACAGTTTTGGGCTGACCGAAGAAGGGTCGCTCACCTGGTTCGACAGGACCGCTGAGGGCTGGATCGCCGGGTTCACCCATTATGGAAAGCCGGGCGGCCTGCCGTACAAGGATAACCGCTATTCGAATGTCGTCGCTTTCGACGCCGGATGGCGGCGCAATGGCGGCTGGCTGTATCCCGCCGCCATTCTCGATCGCATGGCGCCTTACGGCGCGTCGGGCGGAGCGGTCGGCCCCGACGGCCACCTCTATGTGCTCGGGCACGACCTGCCGGAAATGTATGTGCTCGCGAAGCCGAAAATGGGCCCGGCCCTGGTCCACATCGCGACGATCGCCATTGAGGCTGAAGGCCAGGCTTTTTCATGGTCCGACGACGCAAAAGAACGCCGCATCTTTGCAATCAGTAGGCGCGGCGAGAAGGAAGTTCTCGAAATTGAAATTCCGCCCCTTGCGGAAATTTGCCAGGCGTCGGCGATTGCACGTTTTTCACGTTAAGAGTCGGCTTCGAACTTCATAAGGCTTGCGCGCCGCGCAGCTCGTCGGCCTCGGCCGTGTTGACGCTCTGATCGTCGATGAAGGTCTGCGACAGGCTGGCTCCGCGCCCGGCGCGAGGGGCTCCGCCGCAAAGCTGTGCGGCGGCTGCTTCTTCGAATTATCGCCGCAAGGCGCGTCCGTGAGCCGGGGCTCCCTTCTCATGAGGGAAAGCGCTCCTCCAAACCAAAAAAGATAAATCGATTCAAATGGCTGGCGGCGGCAAGAGCGTCGCGTGAGGCGGAATCGCCGTCATGGCTGCGACGCCGCGGCTGAAAGCCTCGCCTGTGCGCGCGCGTCGCCCTGAACTGTATCGCCAAGGTGGTTCGAAGATTTTGTCGAGCAAAATCAATAAGATATAATAAGTCTCCAGTTCGCGGTTTCGCCGCCCGCCGCGCGCCATTCGCTAATAAAGTCAATTGGTTTGGCGCTCGCCATTCGGGAGTTCGGCGCTCTCCGGTCCCGCGGGCGCGGCCTGCCGAAGGGAGAAGAGGCGCGCACGGACGGTCTCCGCGCGCGATTTTCCGGGCGCTCCCGGCGCGCATGACTTTCGCCAAGCGGGGCGGGAGTCGGTCGCCGCTCGCTCGCGGGCGTCATTAATCCGTAACCGATGGAATCCATGGTTAATCGCCCGTTAAGGGCTTCGCCGTAGCCTCAAAAGACGAGATTGTGGAAAGAGCCGCGATGCTGCGACGCACAACGCTCAAACCGGCGCGCCTGGCGCCGCGCGATTGTTGTAAAATTGTAACGGCTTCCGGGTCGCCGTCTTTTTCGACTGAAGCCCTCGCTGGACTGCACGGTGTAGACGCGCGAATGATTGAGCGAGGGCGGATGCGCGCAACGACATCGGCCGACCAGGCGCCCCGCAGCGCAAAGGGGCGGCAAACAAGGGGTGGATCCATGAAACAGACTTGCGGACTCGTTTCGGTCGCCGGCCGTCTTCTGTCGGGCGTCGCGCTCGGCGCGCTCGCCGCCGGCGGCGCCATGGCGCAGTCGATTCGCGACGAAATCGTCGTGACCTCGCAGCGCACCGAACAGTCTCTCCAGGACGTGCCGATCGCGGTGTCGGCCTTCGACGGGGCCGAGCTCCAGGACCGTCAGATGGAGAGCTTCCAGGACATCCAGTTCAACATCCCGAACTTCCAGTTCTCCCGCACCCAGTTCACCAATTCGGCGGTCTCCATCCGCGGGATCGGCAACTTCCTCGTCGCGGCGAGCTCTGAGAACGCCGTCTCGGTGCATGTCAACGACGTGTTCATCAGCTCTCCGCGCCTGTTCGAGACCGAGTTCTTCGACATCGAGCGGATCGAGATCCTGCGCGGGCCGCAGGGCACGCTGTTCGGCCGCAACGCCACCGGCGGGGTGATGAACGTCATCACCGCCAAGGCCAACCCCGATCAGGTGGAAGGCTATGTCGACGCCGAATACGGCAATTACGACTCGGTGAAGGTGCACGGCGCGGTCAACGTGCCGCTCGCCGACACGCTCGCGGTGCGCCTGGCCGGCACGACCATCCAGCGCGACGGCTACACCGAGAACGTGTGGACCGGCGAGGACATCGACGACCGCGACATCTACGCCCTGCGCGGTTCGGCGCGCTGGCTCGCCACCGACGACACGACGATCGACTTCACGGCGAGCTACATGCGCGAGGAGGACAATCGCGCGCGCTGGCAGAAGCAGTCCTGCAACGCCGGCCCGCTGCAGCCGCTGCTCGGCTGCGATCCGAACGGGCCGCGCCGTTTCGACGGCGTCGATCTGCGCGGCACCATCGCCTCGAACGTTTCGGCGGAGACCTTCGGGCTGATCTTCGGCCCGTCGACGGCGCCGTTCGGCCTGTTCTCGCTCGCCGGCGGCCCGGTCGCGGGCGAGCCGCAGCCCGACGGCCTGCGCCAGGTGGCGATGGACACCACGCCGAAATACGACGCCGAGGAGACGGTGTTCCTTCTCAACGCCAAGCACGACTTCGAGAATTTCTCGGTGAAGATCAACGCCGGCTGGGGCAATTCGAAGATCGCCACGCGGACGGATTTCGACGGCGGCGTGGGGCCCGAGCTGACGGTTCCCGCGGCGCTGGCGACCATGCCCGGCGTGTTCGCGCTTTACTCCGACGGCATGTTCCCGGTCTCCGATTTCGACCTCGGCATCGAAGGCCCCAATAACGGCCTCGTCGGCGTCATCGGCGGCCATGTGCAGTCGCGCTCGAACCGCTATCAGGCGATCGACCTGTCGATCGGCGAGAGCGACTACTGGTCGGTGGAAGGCATCGTGAACACCGATTTCGACGGGCCGCTGAACTTCCTGATCGGCGCGAACCGCATCGAATCGAACGGCTTCGCCGACTACGCCGTGGCCTCGACGAGCCTCGACTATCTCGCTCTCGTCGGCGGCACGCTGACGGCGATGGGCGGAGCGGCCGATGCGGCGGCGGCGGCGGTGCTCGCCAGCGGCGGATCGCCGGCCGACGCGGCGGCCGCGGCGGCTGCGGCGAGCGCGGCGGCGGCCGCGCAAGGGTTCGGTTTCTACAAGCCCTATTTCTTCAACGACACCGACGACAACTTCCTCGATTCGACGTCCGTCTTCGGCGAAGTCTATTTCGACATCACCGACACGCTGAAGCTGACCGGCGGCGTCCGCCACAATTGGGACACCAAGGGCCTGCGCGACAGGGGCGACCTGCTGGACTCCTTCATCGCGCTCATCAGCGGAACGCTGCCGGCGGGCGTTCCGCCCGTCGTGCCGCTCGGCACGCCGTCGGTGCGCGATCTGCTCGACGCCGACGAGCTCAATGAAGGCACGCCGGGCGCGGTCAACGACTTCCGGGTCATCGAGGACGATTTCGACTCGACCACCGGCCGCGCCGTGCTGCAATGGACGCCTACGGACAATGCGCAGTTCTACGCGTCCTGGACGCGCGGCTTCAAGCCCGGCGGGTTCAACCCGCGCACGCTGGTTCCGGGCGTGTCGCTGACCTTCGAGCCGGAGGTCATCAACGCCTATGAAGCGGGCGTGAAGTCGACCCTGGCGAACGGGCGCCTGATGGCGAACCTGACCGGCTTCTATTACGACTATTCCGGCCTGCAGGTGTCGCGGATCGTCTCGCGCACGTCGATCAACGACAATGTCGACGCGACGATCTGGGGCCTCGAGGGCGAGTTCGTCTGGCGCCCGATCGACGCGCTGACGTTCAACATGAACGCGTCCTATCTCAACACCGAGGTGGGCGAGTTCTCGGCTTTCGATCCGCATAATCCCACGGCCGGCCGCACGGACGTCGAGCTCGTCGCCGACATCATCGCCGGCTCGAACTGCGTCGTCACCCGCGGCGCCGGCGACGGCCCGCTGCTGCTGGCGAACGGCGGAACGCCGACCGGCGTGCCGGCGCTCGACGGGCTGATCGCGTCGCCCTTCTCGGTCTGCTCCTCGCTGGAAGGCAACATCGCCACGATCAACGCGCTCACCGGCGGGTCCTACGCCGTCGTCGGCGGGATCGAGCAGGACCTTGAAGGCAACAAGCTGCTCGGCGCGCCGGAGTTCAAGATCGCCGGCGGCGTGCAGTACGACATTCCGGTGAGCGGCGGGCGCTACACGCTGACCCCGCGCGTCGACGCCTATTACCAGTCGGAGATGTACACGACCCTGTTCAACACCGAGCAGGACCGCGTCGACGGCTACGCCTATCTCAACGCGCAGCTTCGTTTCGCGCCCACGGACGGAAACTGGCATGTGCGGTTCTTCATGCAGAACGTGACCGACAACGACGCGGTCACCGGCATCTATCGCGGCGACCAGAGCTCGGGCACAAGCAAGAACCTGTTCATCCTCGAGCCGCGCCGCTGGGGCTTCGGCGTGGGCATGACGTTCTGATGAGCGCGCTTGCATAACGGCGGCGAACGCCGGAGGGGGCGGGACAGGCGGTCTTCGGACCGCCTGTTCTCTTTTCAGGATGCGGATCGTTCCGTTGCATCGTCGCGCGCGCATTTTGCAGCCAGCGCCCGCGCGACCTTCGAGCCCGGCGCGCGGCCGAGCGCGCGCGAGATCCAAAGGCTCGTCTCGACGAGGGCGTCGAGGTCGATTCCGGTCTCGAAGCCGGAGCCGGCGAGCATGTAGGCGACGTCCTCGGTGGCGACATTGCCCGCCGCGCCCGGCGCGTAGGGACAGCCGCCGAGGCCGGACACGGAGGAATCGAACACGCGCGCGCCTTCTTCGATGGAGGCCCAGATATTGGCGAGCGCCTGGCCGTAGGTGTCGTGATAATGCCCGGCGAGCGCCGCGACCGGAATCTCGCCGGCGACGGCGCGGATCATCGCGCGCGCCTCGCCCGCGGTTCCGACCCCGATCGTGTCGCCCAGCGAAATCTCATAACAGCCCATGTCGTAAAGCGCCTTGGCGACCTTGACCACGGCGGCTAGGGGGACTTTTCCCTCATAAGGGCAGCCGAGAACGCAGGAGACATAGCCGCGCACGCGGATCCCGTCGGCGCGGGCGGCCTCCATGACGGGGCGGAAGCGCTCGAGACTTTCCGCGATCGAGCAGTTGATGTTCCGCTGACTGAATGTCTCGGACGCGGCGGCGAAGACCGCGATCGTATCGGCGCGCGCCGCGCGCGCGCCCTCGTAGCCCTTCATGTTGGGCACGAGCGCGGGATAGGACGCGCCCGCCCGCCGCTTCATCCGGGCCATCACCTGGTCGCTCGCCGCCATTTGCGGCGTCCATTTCGGCGAGACGAAGGCGCCGGCCTCGACCACCGGGCAGCCGGCCGCGGCGAGCCGCTCGATCAGCGCGACCTTCGTTTCGACGTCGACGGACTGCTTCTCGTTCTGCAGCCCGTCGCGCGGGCCGACCTCGACGATGACGATGCGTTCGCTCATGACGCGGCGGACTATAGCAGAAGCGGCCTCGGCGGGCGCAAACGATTTGAGAACCAATGAGCGCTATCATCGCCGGTCGTGAAGGGCGCCGTCCGCGCGCCGCAGGGAAGCGTCATGCCGCAAGCGACCAGAGCCGTGATCCGCGACGGCGTGTTCTACGCAAACGGCTGCGGCCTCGCGGCCGCCCCCGCCGGCGAGTACGAGATCGTCCGCCTGAGCGTTTGCGAAATCCTCTTCTCCGACGGCGCCCATGCGCGCGCCTTCACGCTTTCGGTCGACGCGGTGGCGCAGCATCTGTGCGAGGGCCGGCTGCGCCTGCTCGACGGCGACAAGCTGCCCGCCCTGCCGGCGAAGCGCTGAGCGCGCCGCGGCCCCCCTGACGGTCAGTCGAAAAGCTCCGGGGCGAGCGCGCCTTCGAGTCTGAGGAGCCGGCGTTTGGCTTCGGCGCCGCCGGGCGCGGAGAATCCGGTCATCGTCCCGTCGGCGCCGACGACGCGGTGGCACGGCACGACGAGCGGGAAGGGATTGCGCCCCAGGGCCTGGCCGACGCGGCGCGCCGGCGCGACGTCGCCCAGCGCGCGGGCGATCTCGCCATAGGTCCGCGTCCGGCCGGGCGGAATGGCGAGGGCTTCGCCGTAAACCGCACGGTCGAAAGCCGGCAGGCCCGTCATGTCGAGATCGACCTCCGCCAAAGCGCGCAGATCGCCGCCGAGATGCGCGGCGATATCCCCGGCGAGCCGGCGGATCGGCGCGGGCGGGGCGGCGTCCTCAGCCGCGCCGGGGGCGCGCGCCGCAAGCCGGCGGCGAACCGCCGCGCGCGCGTCCTGCGGAAAAGCGACGGCGAGCAGGCCCGACCGGCCCCAGGCGAGCCCGCACCAGCCGAACGCCGTCTCGAAGGTCATGCAAGAGGTCTCGCTCATGCGCCTTTCATAGCATCTTCGCCGGCGCTGCGCCGCCCGATTGTTGCGGCGCGCGCCGGCCGGGCGAACGGCGCGGCGCTTGCGCCCCCATCTTCCGTTCACGGCGGCGCGAGAGCGCGCGCGGAAATTCGCCCGGCGTCCGGAAGCAGGCGCGAAACGTTCCGCATTCGGGCCCGGCGATTGATCCATCGTCCGTGCGCGCCTTAGTTCGGCGCATCGTTTTCCGAAACAGAAAGGACCATCGTCATGATCAGGAAAACCCTCGCCGCCGCGCTCTCCGTAGGCGCGCTTCTCGCCGCCTCGCCGGCCTTCGCCGCCGACGAGGCGAACGTCGTTCCAGGACTGACCGCCGTCGGCAAGCCGCTCGGCCTGCACGGCGTCGACCCGGTCGCTTTCGTCGAGCTGGGCAACCGTATCGAAGGAACGGCGGCTTACACGGCGGTGCATGAAGACGTCGCCTATTACTTCGACTCGCGCGCGAACATGGAGAAGTTCAAGCGCAACGCCGCGGCGTATGTCCCGGCGAATGGCGGCTTCTGCACCTTCGGCGTCTCCGTCGGCAAGAAGTTCGACGGCGATCCGCGCTTCGCGGATGTCTACAAGGGTCGGCTTTACGTCTTTCTGAACGAGGAGATATTCCGCATGTATCAGAAGGACAAGGACGGCGTGATCGCGAAAGCCGACGCCAACTGGAAGAAGATCAAAAGCACGGCCGCGGGCGAACTCTAGGCCCGCGCGCCGCGAGACGCGCCGCAAGCCGGCCATCCTCTTCCCGCCGGCGCGGCGCGTCCTTCTCATTTCCGGAAACAGACGGAGAGCCGAATGGAAACCGCCTATTTTTACGTCGGCCTGAGCGGCCTTCTGACCATTCTTCTGTGGACGCCCTATATTCTCGCGCGCGTGTTCGCGTGGGGACCGTGGAAGTTCATTACAAACTATCCGGAAGGCTTTCCGGCGCGCGAGCCGGAGCCGCCGCTATGGGCCCAGCGCGCCAAGCGCGCCCATCTCAACATGGTCGAGACCATGCCCGCCTTCCTCGCCGTCGTGATCGCGGCCGACTATGTCGCCGGCGGGGTCGCGGGCGTCGTCATCGGCGCCTGGGCGCAGGTCTTCTTCTTCGCGCGCGTCCTCCACGCCGTCGTCTATGCGCTCGGCGTTCCTTTCCTCAGGACGCCGGTCTATCTCGTCTCCTGGGCGGCGATCGTGATGATCGGCGCGCAGATGTTCCGCTAGGAAGCTCCCCGGCGCCGGGCCCGGATCGGGGCCGGCGCGCTCCTTCCCGGCTGCGCCGGGCTCTGGCCGCGCGCTGCAAAGGCGGCTACATAGCTTTCGCCGATGCGAGGACGGGAGAGTTCGATGTCGGAACGGGCGAAACGATCAGATTACAGACATTTTCTGCCGCTTCAGACCCGCTGGGCGGACAACGACATTTACGGCCATTTGAACAACGTCGTCCATTACGGGCTTTTCGACACTATCGTGAACGAATATCTGATCGCCTCGGGCGCGCTCGACATCCATGAGGGCGCCGTCATCGGCCTTGTCGTCGAGACGGGCTGCCGCTATTTCGCCCCGCTCGAATTTCCCCAGAAGCTCGAAGGCGCCCTGCGCGTCGCGAAGATCGGGAACTCCTCCGTGCGCTACGAGCTGGCGATCTTCGCCGAGGGCGCGCAGGAAGCCGCGGCGCAGGGCCATTTCGTTCATGTCTATGTGGACCGGCGCGCGCGCCGGCCCGTCCCCTTGCCGGACGGGCTCAGAAAGGCGCTTGAGAAGATCGGCGTTTAAGGCGCGCCGGAGCCGTCGTCCCGGGCGCGGCGCGGCGCGGAATGACGCGCCGCAGGCTCGCACGCGCCCCGTTCCCTTGCCCGGCCCCCTCTGTTAAACCCTTCTCAAACAAGAGGAAACGCCAGGGGGCCATGCCCGTCATCCAGTCCAGAATCGACCCGCAGTCGGAAGGCTTCGCCGCCAACGCCGCGGCGATGCGCCGGCTCGTCGAGGAGCTCAAAGCCAATACGGAGAAGGTCGCGCAGGGCGGCGGGCCGCGCTACGCCGAGCGCCACAAGGCGCGCGGCAAGCTGCTCGCCCGCGAGCGCATCGAGCGGCTCGTCGATCCCGGCGCGCCTTTTCTCGAGCTGGGGGCTTTCGCCGCTTGGCAGATGTATTCGGGCGACGTGAACGCCGCCGGGATCGTCGCCGGCATCGGGCGCGTCGAGGGCGTGGAGTGCATGATCGTCGCCAACGACCCGACGGTGAAGGGCGGAACCTATCACCCGATGACGGTCAAGAAGCACCTGCGCGCGCAGGAGATCGCAGGCGAGAACCGGCTGCCCTGCATCTATCTCGTCGAATCGGGCGGGGCCTTCCTGCCCATGCAGGACGAGGTCTTTCCGGACAAGGACGATTTCGGCCGCATCTTCTACAACCAGGCCAATCTCTCCGCCGCCGGCATCCCGCAGATCGCGGTCGTGCACGGCTCCTGCACGGCGGGCGGCGCCTATGTGCCGGCGATGTCGGACGAGGCGATCATCGTGCGCAAGCAGGGCACGATCTTTCTCGGCGGCCCGCCGCTCGTCAAGGCAGCGACCGGCGAGGTCGTGACCGCCGAGGAGCTTGGCGGCGGCGACGTGCATGCGCGCGAGTCCGGCGTCGCCGATCATCTCGCCGAGGACGACGACCACGCGCTCGGCCTCGCGCGGCGCATCGTCTCCCGCCTCAACTGGCGAAAGCGCGGCCGGCTTGCGACCGCCGCGCCGGAGGACCCGCTTTACCCCGCCGAGGAAATCTACGGGATCGTCGAGCAGGACGGGCGCAAGCCCTATGACGCGCGCGAGATCATCGCGCGCATGGTCGACGGGTCCCGCTTCGACGAGTTCAAGCCGCTTTACGGCGCGACCCTGGCGACGGGCTTCGCGCGCATCCACGGCTTTCCCGTCGGAATCCTCGCGAACAACGGGATTCTCTTTTCCGAAAGCGCGCTCAAGGGCGCGCATTTCATCGAGCTGTGCTGCCAGCGCGGGATTCCGTTGATCTTCCTGCAGAACATCACGGGCTTCATGGTCGGCCGCGCCGCAGAGGCCGGCGGGATCGCCAAGGACGGCGCGAAGCTCGTCACGGCGGTCGCCACGGCGCGCGTGCCGAAATTCACCGTCATCGTCGGCGGCTCCTACGGGGCGGGCAATTACGGCATGTGCGGGCGCGCCTACGGGCCGCGCTTCCTGTTCATGTGGCCGAACGCGCGCATCTCCGTCATGGGCGGCGAGCAGGCCGCGAGCGTGCTCGCCACGGTGCGGCGCGAGGGGCTGCGCGAAGGCGAGACCTGGTCAGAAGAGGATGAGGAGGCATTCAAGGCGAAGATCCGCGCCGACTACGACCGTCAGGGCTCGCCCTATTATTCCTCCGCGCGCGGCTGGGACGACGGGATCATCGATCCCGTCCAGACCCGCGACGTGCTGGGTCTGTGCATTTCGGCGAGTTTGAACGCAGCCATCGAGCCGACGAAATTCGGCGTGTTCAGGATGTAAGGCGAGGCGACAGGGAATGGCGAATGGAGAAAGGGAAGCGGAGATTAGAGGGTTTCGTCGTCCCGGGCGCATGGCAGCATCTTCGATGATGCGATGCAGACCCGGGATCGCCGTCGGCGAGCGCCGAGTTTCGCCCGCGCCCGGTCCCGGATCAGCAGCCCAGCATTTCATGCTGCGCGGCATCCGGGATGACTCATGTTCTTCTTCCCCATTCCCCATCCGTCATCGATCATCTGTCAAGACGACGAGGCGCCGATCATGACCGAACAAGTCCTTCTGCAGACCGTCGACTCCCGCGGCGTCGCGCGGCTCACGATGAACCGCCCGGAGCTGCGGAACGCCTTCAACGAGGCGCTGATCGGCGCCGTCTGCGACGCCGTGGGCAGGCTCAACGCCGAGCCGAACGTGCGCGCCATCGTGCTCACGGGCGCGGGCGCGGCCTTTTCGGCCGGCGCCGACCTCAACATGATGCGCCGCGCGGCCGGCTACTCCGCCGTCGAGAACCGGGACGACGCGCGCCGGCTCGCCCACATGCTGCATGCGATCTACGCCTCGCCCAAGCCGACCATCGCGCTCGTGAACGGGCCGGCGATGGGCGGCGGCGTCGGGCTCGTCGCGGCCTGCGACATCGCAATCGCCGGCGAGGACGCCTTTTTCGCCCTCTCTGAGGTTCGCCTCGGGCTCGTCCCAGCGGTCATCTCGCCCTTCGTCGTGCAGGCGATCGGCGCGCGCCAGGCGCGGCGCTACTTCCTCACCGGCGAGCGCTTCGACGCCGAGACCGCGCGGCGCATCGGCCTCGTGCACATGGTCGCGATGAAAGCGCAGCTTGAAGCGAGCCTCGACGGCGTGATCGAGAATCTGCTCGCCTGCGGGCCGGGCGCCGTCGCCGAGGCGAAGGACCTCATCCGCGCGGTCAAGAGCCGTCCCATCACGGAGGCGGTGATGGAGGACACGGCCGAGCGCATCGCGCGCCTGCGCGCGAGCCCGGAAGGAAAGGAAGGCGTCAGCGCATTTCTGGAAAAGCGCAGGCCGAACTGGGTGAAGGCGTGAGCGCCGCTGTACGCATCCGCGAGTCGGAAGAGGCGGACCGGCCCGCCATCCGCGCGCTTGTCGCGGCCGCCTTCGGCCGCGAGGACGAGGCGCGCATCGTCGAAGCGCTGTGGGCGGACGACGCCATGGCGCTGGAGCTGGCGGCGACGATCGACGAGGCGCTCGTCGGCCATTGCGCCTTCAGCCGCGTCGCGCTCGAGCCGCCGCTCAAAGGCCCGGCGCTGGGCCTGGCGCCGCTCGCGGTCGCCCCGGCTCATCAGCGCAGGGGAATCGGCGCGGCGCTCGTCGAGACCGGGCTTGAGATTTGCCGCGCGCGCGGCGCGAGCCTCGTCGTCGTCCTCGGCGAGCCGGCCTATTACGCGCGCTTCGGCTTCGTTCCGGCCTCGCGTCTCAATATGCGCTGGGCCGCGCTCGACGCGGGCGAGGCGTTTCAGATTCTCGATTTCGCCGGTCTGCCGGCCTCGCCGGCCCGGCGCGTTCATTATCATCCAGCCTTTGAGGCGGCGTGAGCGGACAGATGTTCAAGAAAATCCTCATCGCCAATCGCGGAGAGATCGCCGTGCGCGTCGCGCGCACGGCGCGGCGGATGGGAATCGAAACGGTTGCGGTCTATTCGGATGCGGACAAAGCCGCGCCGCATGTCAGGGCCTGCGACGAGGCGGTCCATATCGGCCCGCCGGCGCCCGCCGAGAGCTATCTGAAGATCGGGCGCATCGTCGAGGCCGCGCGCGCGACCGGCGCCGAGGCGGTCCATCCCGGCTACGGGTTCCTGTCCGAAAACGCCGATTTCGCCGAGGCGCTCGAGGCGGCGGGCATCGTCTTCATCGGGCCCGGGCCCGCCTCGATCCGCGCCATGGGGTCGAAATCGGCGGCGAAGGATCTGATGCAGAAAGCCGGGGTGCCGGTCCTGCCGGGCTATCAGGGCGCGGATCAGTCGCCCGAGACCTTCCGGCGCGAGGCCCGGCGCGTCGGCTATCCGGTGCTCCTGAAGGCCGCGGCGGGCGGCGGCGGCAAGGGGATGCGCCTGGTCGAGCGCGAGGCCGATCTGGAAGACGCGCTCGCCTCGGCGAAGCGCGAGGCGAAATCCGCCTTCGGCGACGACCGCTTTCTGGTCGAGAAGTATCTCGTCCGTCCGCGTCATGTGGAGGTGCAGGTTTTCGGCGACAGGCGCGGGAACGTCGTCCATCTGTTCGAGCGCGACTGCTCCGCCCAGCGCCGCCACCAGAAGATCATCGAGGAGGCGCCGGCGCCGGGCCTGCCGGCCGCGGCGCGCGCGAAGCTGCTCGAAGCCGGCGTCAACGCGTCGCGCGCGGTCGATTATGTCGGGGCGGGCACGGTCGAGTTCCTTTACGATCCGGACTCGGACGGCGTCTATTTCATGGAAATGAACACCCGCCTGCAGGTCGAGCATCCCGTGACCGAGGCGATCACCGGCCTCGACCTCGTCGAATGGCAGTTTCGCGTCGCCGCCGGCGAACCCCTGCCGCTGAGGCAGGAGGAGATCGTCGAGCGCGGGCACGCTTTCGAAGCCCGTCTCTATGCGGAAAATCCAGATCAGAACTTCGCGCCTTCGATCGGAACCCTGACCCGGCTTTGCCTGCCGGAAAATCTCGCGCGCGTCGATTCCGGCGTCGAGGAGGGCATGGACGTCACGCCCTGGTACGATCCGATGATCGCCAAGATCGTCGCGCATGGCGATACGCGCGCGCAGGCGCTGGCGCGCCTCGGCGCCGCGCTTCGCGCCGTGCGCGTCGCCGGGCCGGAGACCAACGCGCGGTTTCTCCATGCGCTGTGTACGGATGAATGTTTCGCCGCCGGCGACGTCTCGACGCGGCTGATTGAGGAGCGGCGCGAGAGCCTGCTCGCCCGTCCGCCGCTCGACGCGCGCGTCCTCGCGGCGGCGCTGCTTCTGCGCCATCTCGAAGCGCGCCAGGGCGCCGGCCCGGACCCGTGGGAGCGTCTCACGGGCTTTCGGCTGAACAAGCCGGCGAAGGCCGCCTACTGGATCGACCTCGACGGCAAGCCGGCGCTCGCGCGGCTCCTCTATGACGGCGGCGAAGTGGACGTCGTGATCGAGCCCGACGCCGGCGCCGCGGCGCGCCGCGAAGGCGCGCCCGCGGGCGAGCCCGTTCGCTTCTCCTTCGCCGGCGAGCCGACCGCGCGCGGCGTCAGAATGACCGTAGACGGACGAACATTCGAGGCCGAGGCCGCCCCGCACGGCGCCGGGCTTCGGGTGTGGATCGGCGCGGATCATTGGGACGTTTCCTTCCCCGATCCGCTGATCGGCCTGGCGAGCCATCACTCGGCGGAAGGCTCGCTCGCCGCGCCCATGCCCGGCGTGGTCGCCATGCTCGCCGCCAAGCCGGGCGCGGCGGTCAAGGCCGGCGACACCCTGCTCGTCATGGAGGCGATGAAAATGGAGCACGCCGTCAAGGCGCCCGTCGACGGCGTCGTGAAGGCGTTCCGCTTCCGGCCCGGCGATCAGGTGAAGGAAGGCGACCTGCTGGTCGAGTTCGAAGAGGCGGAGTGATTTATAGTAGACTTTTCAGGTCTTCGTGATTTATTATAAGATTTGTGCATTTAAAATGAAAAGAATCAGATCAAGACGTCACTGCGATGCGATCCTCCTCTGGCGTTCATTATGTAGCGCTTGACCATGTTCGTGCAGCAGCCGCCTTCCTCGTGTTCGGGTGGCATTTCATACATGGCTATTCAGGCAATCCGGTTCCCTTTGAGGGGGCGCCTGCGCTTTTTCCTCTTGCTCTGCTTGATGAAGGGCATACAGGCGTAGCATTGTTTATGACATTAAGCGGGTTCTTGTTCGCAAAACTGCTCGACGGTAGAGGGATCAACTATAGAGAATTTCTTTTTAATAGAGCAATTCGCTTGTTGCCTCTATTGGTATTTGTTGTATCTATAATTGGTGTTAAGAAGGCGATTATAGGAGAGGATCTTGCCTACTACGCTCTACGCATATTTTACGGCATAATTAAAAATACGCTACCGAACGGGGGGTGGTCAATAACAGTAGAGTTTCACTTTTACGTACTACTTCCAGTTCTGCTGGCTTTGACTAGAAAAAATATAATATATGGGGCTTCTGTTATATTATCAGCTATAATTCTACGCGCTATTATATATGCAGTATATGGAGAAGTTCAAACTGCCGCTTATTGGTACATATTTGGTCGATTAGATCAGTTTATGCTTGGAATTATAGCCGCAAAATACCAATATTATGTGAAGGGCAAGCATGCTATAATGCTCTTTGCGTTTATTATTTTTAGTTCTTTTTACTGGGCGTTCGATGCGGGCGGCGGCTTTTATAAGTCGCCCGTTTATCCTTCTCCTAGCCCGTTGTGGATAGTGATGCCGACAATTGAAGGCGCATTTTACGCCCTGGCGATCTCTTGGTACGATGGATCGTTTTCGCCATCTCGAAAAGGGCTTTCGGGCTTTATCAGCAAGCTCGGCGAGTTCTCGTACTCGATATACTTGTTGCATTTCTTCTTTGTATTTTATGCTGCTGAATTTATACATAACAATATTATGGATATTTCGAACTTTTATATTGCAACGATATGGGCGTTGCTTCTATTTCCTCTAATGATCATTCCCGGCTTTTTAAGCTTCCACCTTATAGAACGACCGTTTCTGAAACTCCGAAAGTCGTATATCGTTCATAAGTCTCGATCTGAAGCGTGCGCATAGCGCTTGATCGACTAACAGCACTAGGGGCGTCATGACCGTCGCCTATCTCTATCGCTGGCGCGTCGCGCCCGGAAAGGAGCGCGCCTTCGAGGTCGCCTGGGCCGAGGGCACGCGGCTGATGCATGAGAAATGCGGCTCCTACGGCGCGCGGCTCCATCGCGACGCGGACGGGGTCTACTGGTCTTACGCGCTGTGGCCGGACGAGGAGACGCGCCGGCGCTGCGTGGAGGAAAGCGGCGTGATGAATCATGAAAGCTTCCGCCGCATGCGCGCGGCGGTGATCGACTATCTCGGCGAGACGGCGCTCGCCCCGCGCGTCGATCTGCTCGCGCCGCCCGCTCGGGACAGGATGAAGCCCGGCGCGGACTGATTCCGCGAGGAATCGTCCGCGCGCCGCCCTACCGTCGGCGGCGTACGCGGCGCTCGTCGCCGTCGCGGCGCACGTCGCGCAGGCCGCGCTGGACGTCGCGATAGAAGTCGATGAGCGCCATTTCGTCCGCATACGTCACGGCTGGGTAGGCGCCCTTGAGCGGCCGGCGCGGCATGTTCTGGTGCGCGGCGAGCATGAAGGTCCGCCAGATCTCGGCCGGCAGGGTTCCGCCCGTGACCCTGTCCATGGGCGTGTAGGAATCGTTGCCCACCCACACGCCGGCGACGAGCTGCGCCGTATAGCCGACGAACCAGGCGTCGCGCCAGTCGTTGGTGGTGCCGGTCTTGCCGGCGGCGGGGCGCGCGCCGAGGCTGGCCGCGCGACCCGTGCCCGAATGCATCACCTGATAGAGCAGATGCGTCATCTGCTCGGCGATTTCCGGCGCGATGACGCGCTCGGGCGGTTTATCCCTGTGCTGATAGACGACTTCGAGATTCTGGTCCTCGATGCGTTCGATGAAATAGGGCTCGGGACGCAGCCCGCCGCGCGCGAAGGGGATATAGGCGGCGGTGAGCTCGTCGAGCGTGACGTTGACGCCCCCGAGCGCGATCGAGGCGACGGGCTTGATGTCGGAGCGGATGCCGAGCCGGCGCGCGGCCTCGGCGACCTTCTCGCGCCCGGCGTACTCGCTCGCCTGCACGGCGATGGTGTTGACCGATTTCGCGACTGCTTCGGTGAGGCGCATCCGGCCCTGATGGCCTTCCGTATAGTTCTTCGGCCGCCAGCCGTCGACGTCGATGGGCTGATCGACGAAGGAGGACTCCGGCGTCAGCCCAGCCTCAAGCGCGGCGACGTACACGAACGGCTTGAAGGCCGAGCCCGGCTGGCGGCGCGCCTGCACCGCGCGGTTGAACTGGCTTTCGATATAGGAAAGCCCGCCCACCATGGCGCGGATCGCGCCGTTCACGTCATAGGCGATGAGGGCGGCTTGCTCGGCGCCCATCAGTTTCGTCTCCGTGCCGATGACCGCTTTCACCGCGGCCTGCGCGTCGCGCTGGAGCTTGGCGTCGAGCGTCGTCGTCACGATCAGGTCGCCGGGCCGACCGCCCGCGAGTTCGCGCGCGCGCGCCGCGACATAGTCGAAGAAATAGCCGATGTCGGCCTCGCCGTCCTTGTTGACGATGACAGGCGGATTGCGTCGCGCCTCGCGCGCCTCGAATTCGGTGATCGCGCCGGTCTCGCGCAGATTTTCGAGCACGACGTTGGCGCGGTTCTGCGCGCCGTACGGGTTCTGCGTGGGCGCAAGACTCGACGGCGCCTTGGGCAGGCCGGCGAGCATCACCGCCTCGGCGAGCGTCACGTTCTTCGCCGACTTGTCGAAATAGGTGCGCGCCGCGCTCTCGATCCCATAGGCGCCGGCGCCGAGATAGATGCGGTTGAGATAGAGCGAGAGGATCTCGTCCTTGGAAAGGCGGCCCTCCAGCCACAGCGCCAGCAGCGCCTCGCGCGCCTTGCGCGCATAGGTCTGCTCGAAGGACAGAAAGAGATTGCGCGCAAGCTGCTGGGTGATGGTCGAGCCGCCTTCGACGACCTCGCCCGAGCGCAGATTCGTCCACACCGCGCGCAGGGTTCCTTTAAGGTCGATCCCGCGATGCTCGTAGAAGCGGCGATCCTCCGTGGCCAGAAAAGCCTCGACGAGATAGTCCGGCAGGTCGGCGAGCGCGACGGCCGCACCGTAGCGCGCCCCGCGCGCGGCGAGCTCGCGCCCGTTGCGGTCGAGCAGCACGATCGAGGGCTGGCGGTTGACCGCCCACAGATCGGCGCCCGGTTCGGGCCGCGGCGCGACGAGAACGAAGGCGAGATAAAGCCCGCCGACGGCGCCGGCGAGCCCCAGCGAGACGCAGACGCTCGCCGCCTCCCGCGCGAGGGCCGGCCAGAAGGGCCGGCCGGCCGGCGGCCGCTTCCCCCGCCTTTCGCGGGACGCCCCCCGTTCCGCGGGCTTCGCCGCGGGGCGCAGGCGCAGGATCCGGGCGACGTCGCCGGCGAGGGCCCGCGCGCCGGCGGCGAGATCGGCGCCTGCTGCAGCAAAGGCGTCGCCGACCCGCCGCGCCGCGCCTGCAAGCGCGCGCCCGGCGCGGGCGAGGGGGCCCGTCCCGCCCGGCGCTGCGTCCTTTTTCTTCGCCTTCCGGTCCATGCGCGCGCGTCTTTCCGTCGGTCCCGCTGGCCGCGAAGCCGGCCTGCGTCGGCGGCCTTCGCCTAAGGCGTTAGCATGGCGGCGAAGCGGCCGAAACCGGGGAAAGATTATGACGCGGAAAGGGGGGAAGGATTTGGAAAGACGCTGCTCGTACGAAATACAGAAGCAATATCAATGGGTTAAGAATAGACAGAAAAGCGCCTTGAAACCTTCCCCCGCAGGCCGTCCTTGTCTGGCGAAGGTCCTGCTCGAAGCGGACGCTACGGCCGTTTTTTAAACAGAACGAACGCGCAGAAAGCTCGCTTGTCTTTCAGGGGCGCCTGGCGAAAGGCGTCGATCGCCGCTTCCACGCGTAAAATATCCTGCAGCGCTTCCGACTTCTCAAACCGCGCATACGGATCATAATCAGCCTGATGCCGCTTTTCCTGCATTTCTATAAATGTGTTGGAAAAATCCCTTATCTCTTTCGGGAAGTCATTGATCAAGCTGTCCTTGCAGGCGGACCGGGAAAAGCCATGCTCCAGAGCCCTATAGACCTGACGCCAGGCATGCTTGCTGCGGGTTTTCGCGTTTGTCCCGACCATATAGTCGGCGCAACTCTGGGCAAGACAATGAAATGCGGCGTAATAGGTGGTGCTTATGGCTCTGCGCAAATCGCTCTGCCGGGGCTTTCCCCGGCTGCGCGCAAGCTTCCTCGCCGTCTGCAGCAGGTCACGCGCCTGCACTGGCCAGCTCGGCGTCCGCTTTTGAAATGAAAGACAGAATAGGAAACGCCTCTTCGCCGGCTTCGCGCAGCTTCGGGCGCATATGCCGGACCAGGCTCGCCGCGCGTTGCGAGTCGAGCAGTCCCGTGGCGCTGTCGAACACAACCGTCACGCGCAGAATTCTCTCCCCTTCGAAATCTTCGTCTTCGTTTACAGAAACCGAAAGAATTCGCGCGTCGGGAAAGCGGTCTTTCACGACCTGTTCGACGATGTCCCTGATTTTGCCTTGCACGGCGTTCGTCCTTGCACGGGCGCGCATCCTGCAAACATATAAGATCGTCGCGCCTTTAATGAACACCTATCCTTTAGGCCTTTGATTGGCAAGGACCGCCCCTTACGTCCGGCGGCGTGTGACGCGGTCTTCGAGGTCCTCCGCGGCGACGTCCGCTTCGCTGGCGAGGTCGGGCGCGACGGCGACGCCGGCCCGGACGACGCTGCGGCGCGTTCCCGTCAGCAGCGGATGCCATTCGGGCAGGCCCTGTCCGCGGGCGAGGCGCCGATAGGCGCAGGTCTTCGGCATCCATTCGAGCGCGCCGGCGTTGTCGGGCGACAGGCGCACGCAGTCGCGCACTCGCGCGTGGCGGTTCATGTAATCCGTACACGTTCTTTTCTTCGCGTCGAACAGACGGCAGGCGACGTCGGTCTCCCATGTCTCGCCCGTCTCCTCGTCGCAGAGCAGGACGAGGCAGCACCTGCCGCAGCCGTCGCAGAGCGATTCCCACTCTTCGTCGGTCATCTCGGCGAGGGTCTTGGTCTCCCAGAAGGGGCGCGCGGCGTCGGCCATGCCCGCAGCATAGCCCGGCGGGCGGGCGCGATGAACCCGCGCGGCTGGCCTGACGCGCGCCGATGGGCTAGGAGCGCAGGCTGGCGAAGGAAAAGATCCGATGAAACAGCTTGTCGCGCGCATCCATCTCTGGGCGGGGCTCGTTCTCGGCCTGCAGGTCGTTCTCTGGACGGCCTCCGGCGTCGTCATGAGCTGGTTCCACATCGACGACGTGAAGGGCCTGCCGAACGTCCGCGCGGCGGCGCCGGCGCCGATCGAGGCGGCGGGCCTCATTCCCCTCGACGCGGCGATCGCAGCCGCGGCCGGCGCGGCCGGCGGCGCGGTCGAGGAGATCGCGCTGAAGACCTTTCTCGGCGCGCCGGTCTTCCTCGCGCGCGGGCCCGCGGGCGCCGTCATGATCGACGCGGCGAGCGGGCAGGTTCTCTCGCCCCTCGACGAAGCGCGCGCCCTCGCCGCCGCGCGGGCCGACTTCGCCGGCGCCGCGCCCGACGCGCAGGCCGAATGGCTCGAAGCCGCGCCGGTCGACTATCGCGGGGCGCTGCCGGTCTGGCGCGTCGCGATGGGCGACGAGGCCGGAACGCGCCTTTACGTCGATCCCGCCACGGGCGCGATTCTCGCCCGGCGCAACGACCTGTGGCGCTTCTACGATTTCTTCTGGATGCTGCACATCATGGATTACGAGGGGCGCACGGACTTCAACAATCCGTTGCTCAAGACCGCGGCGGCGGCGGGCCTCGTCTTCGCGCTGTCGGGCCTCGTGATGGTCGGGATGCGCCTGCGCACGGGGCGCTACGGGGCGGACGCGCGCCTCGCCGCGCGCGCGCTCAGGGGCGGACGCCGCGGCGCGGGGCGCCGCCGGGGCGTCTGACCGTCCGGGCCCGCCTTTTTTGCGCGATCCGCCGATTCGCGCTAGGCTCTTTCCGGCGTAAGAGAGGGGAGAGCGCGTATGATCCGCTGGCTGAAAATCATTCTCGTCATTTTCGTCGGGCTCAACGGCCTTTTTTATTTCGCGGCGAACATCGCCAACTGGGAGGTCGCCCGCGGCGCGGTCGGCGCGACGATCGCCATGGGCGAGCGGCCCTGGTATCCGGTCGCGCTCGTCCCCCCGCTCGAGGGAACGGCGGCGGCGACCGTCGCGCTCGTCGTCATTCTGACGGGCGAGCTTCTGGTCGGCGTGCTGTCGCTCGCCGGCGCATGGCGCCTGATCGGCGCCGCGGACAAGCCGGCGGAGGCTTTCAACGGCGCGAAGAGCCTCGCGATCGCCGGCTGCGCGATGGCGCTCGTCGTCTGGTTCGGCGGCTTCACGGCGATCGGCGGGGCGCTGTTCCAGATGTGGCAGACCGAGCTCGGCCAGGCCTCGCTCGGCGACGCGCACAAGTTCCTCGTCGGCAGCGGGATCGTGCTGTTGTGGCTTTCGATGCGGGATGAGTGAAGCCGGGCCGGGGGCCGGAGGCGTCTGCGCCGCGTCTGATGTTTTATGGGTCCGGGCCGTCGCCGGGATGAGCGGCGTTGGCCGCGCGCGTCGTCGGTTCGAGGAAAATACGTCCCGCGCTAAAGCGCCGAGATCCGATAGGCGCACCGCCGCGCGCCGGCGAGAAGATGCTCCTCGCGGACGACGGAAACGTCCGCGCCCAGAACGTCCCGGAACACGTCGAGTTCGTTCGCGCACAGGCGCGTGCAGACGCGCGCCGCCGAGCAGATGGGGCAGTGGTTCTCGACGAGCAGCCAGTCGCGCCCGTCGCGGCGCGCCTCGGCCATATAGCCTTCCTCCGCGCGCGCGGCGGCGAGCCGCTTCACGCGCTCGCCCAGACTCTTCGCCCCTTCGAGGCGCGCCCGATAGGCCGCGCGCTGATTGTCGCCGTGCCGCGCGATCACCTGCGACAGGCCCTCGGCGCCGAAGAGCCCTTCGAGCGAGCGGATGAGTCCGACCGCCAGACCCTGATGGGCGTCGGGAAAGAAGCGGTCGGCCGCTTCCGTCAGCGTCCAGACTTTCGTCGGCCGGCCGCGGCCCGAAGCGACCGGCGCGCAGCGCGCCAGCCCCTCCTTCTCCATCTCGTAAAGATGAAGCCGCACCGCCATGGGCGTCACGCCCAGCTCGGCGGCGAGCGCGGCCGAGGACTGGCCGCCATGGCGCTTGAGAAGGTCGAGAATGCGCCCGCGCGCCGCCCCGCCTTCGCCCGCCGGACGGGCGGGAAGACGGCGGGCGGCGGCGCTCTTGCGCCGGGCGGGCTTTTTCGCGGCGGCGGGCATGGGAAGTTTATAAAAGCTCTTGCTTTCGAAAACAAGCGCCATTAAAGAAAGAAAATCCTTTCTTAAATCATGCGCTGGAGGCCCCCATGTCCGCCGCTCTCACCCCCAGAATCGAGCACGCCAATCTCGTCGTCACGGCGATCGGGCCGACCCTGGACTTTCTCACGGCCGCCTTTCCCGAATGGCGCGTGCGCGGAGAGGGCCGCGACGCGTGGAAAGGCATGGCCCGGCGCTGGGTCCATGTCGGCGACGACGACTTTTACGTCACGCTCAACGATTTCGGCCGCGGCCGCCAGCGCGATCTCGACAGCGACGAGCCGGGCCTGGCGCATATCGGCTTCGTCGTCGACTCGATCGAGGACGTCGTCGCCCGGCTCGAAAAGGCCGGATACGAACCGAGCCATTGGGGGCCGGCGCACCCTTTCCGGCGCAACGTCTATTTCATCGACGAGGAAGGGCTGGAGTTCGAGTTCGTCGAATATCTGAGCGACGATCCGGCGGAGAAGAACCGCTATGTCTGAGGGCGCGCAAATGGCCGGTCATCTGCGCGCGGCCTTCGCCCGGCGCGGGGAAGATAGCGCCCGCGCGCGGGCGAGCCGGCGCGCCGCCCCGCCGGTCGCGGCGGTTCTGGGTTCGGCGCGAAGCGACGGCAACACCCGCGCGCTCGTCGACGCGGTGTTCCCGCGCGCGTCGGCGGCGCGCGTGATCGATCTCAACGATCTCGCGATCGGCCCCTACGACTACGCGCATCGTCACGAGGCGGATGATTTCCTGCCCCTCTTGCGCAGTCTCGCGCAGGCGCGCGCCGTCGTTTTCGCCACGCCGGTCTACTGGTATTCCATGAGCGGGCGGATGAAGACCTTCTTCGACCGCCTGACCGACGCGACCGGCCCCCATAAGCCTCTGGGCCGCGCCCTCGCCGGCAGGCGCGCCTTCGCGCTGGTCACGAGCGCGAGCGAGGAAGCCCCGCCGGGCTTCGAGACTCCCTTCGCCGAGACCGCGCGCTATTTCGCCATGCGCTGGGGCGGGATGCTGCATGTCCGCTTCGGCGAGGACCGCCGTCTCGCGCCCGAGGCGCAGGTCCGCGCGGCCGCTTTCGCCGACCGCATCGCCCGCGCGCTGCGGGAGGACGCGGCGTAAGGGGGCGGGCGACGAAAAGCCGAAAAAAAACCCCCGAAAAACCCGAAAAAAATTTTTCGCCGAGGCCGAAAATGGCGCCGATTCAACTTATTGGCGAATCGGCGGATCCTTGTTTTTCCTGAGAAATTTCCTCAAAGGTGGATAACTATTCACAAGTTATCCCCGCCTTTCGGCGCGCCCTTACGATGCGCGCCATGAGTGAAGAAACCGCCATCCGACCCGACCCCGCCCGCGCCCCCGAGATGGGGGCGCGGGGCCCCGCCGCCGATCCCGCCGCCCGCGCGCCGGTCTCGCCGCTGGCCGCGGCGCGCCGGCTCGCCGCGGCGGCCGACGAGGCGCTCGTCGCCGCGCTCCTGCGCAAGACGATGGGCTTTCTCGCCGTCGCCGCCGCGCACCGGGCCGGGCGGCTCGCGCGCGCGCAAGCCGCAGCGGACGGGAAGGCGGTCAAAACGGAGGACCGCGACGTCCGGCACATCAACACGCTGACGCTCGCGGCGCAAAGGTGCAAGGAGATGACCGATAAGCAGGCAGACAAATCCGCCGACATGCTCGATCCCGAATGGCGCCGGCGCGCCTTCGAGCTCATCGAGCAGGCCGAAAGCGAGCTGCGCGCCCTCGTCGAGGAAAAGCGCGCTCTTGAGAAAGCTGGCCCTGATAAGGCGCCTGGAGCCGGAAAGTGAAAAGGCGTTCTGGCCCCTTCTCGCCCGGCCCGACCAGCTTGCGCCCGAGGGCGACGGCTGGACGACCTGGCTCGTCCTGGGCGGGCGCGGGGCGGGCAAGACCCGCGCGGGGGCGGAGTGGATCCGCTCCCTCGCCGAAGGACCGTACCAGGACAATCCGCATTCGGCGCGCGCCATCGCGCTCGTGGCCGAATCCTACGCCGATGCGAGGGAGATCATGATCGAAGGACCTTCCGGCATTCTCGCGCTGTCGCATTCGGCCGACCGGCCGCGCTGGGAGCCTTCGCGCCGGCGCCTTCGCTGGGAGCGCACGGGCGCGGTCGCGCATTGCTTCTCGGCCGAAGACCCCGAGGGCCTGCGCGGTTTCCAGTTCGACGCGGCGTGGTCGGACGAGCTGTGCAAGTGGCGCTATCCGGAGGAGACCTGGTCGAACCTCCAGCTCGCCCTGCGCCTCGGGCGCCGGCCGCGCCAGGCGGTCACCACCACGCCGCGGCCCGTCGGGCTGCTCAAGCGGCTCATGGCGGCCGAGAGCACGGTCGTGGCGCGCGCCTCGACCTACGACAATCGCGACAATCTCGCGCCCGCCTTCTTCGACGAGGTGATCCGCGCCTATGAAGGTTCGGCCCTCGGCCGGCAGGAGCTCCTGGGCGAGCTCGTCGAGCATGTCGAGGGCGCCTTGTGGACCTGGTCCATGATCGAGGCCGCGCGCATCGCCGCCGCGCCCGGGATGGAGCGGGTCGTCGTCGCCGTCGATCCGCCGGCGAGCGCCGGTCCGGATGCGGACGAATGCGGAATCGTCGTCGCCGGCCGGGCGGGCGAGACGGCCTACGTGCTCGCCGATTACTCCGCGCGCGGGCTTTCCCCGCGCGGCTGGGCGGGGCGCGCGCTCGCCGCCTTCGAGGATTTCGACGCCGACCGGCTCGTCGTCGAGGTCAACCAGGGCGGCGACATGGCGAAGGCCGTGATCGCGCAGATCGATCCGGCCGCGCCGACGCGCGCGGTGCGCGCCATGCGCGGCAAGCGCCTGCGCGCCGAGCCCGTCGCCGCTCTCTACGAACAGGGGCGCGTGCGCCATGTCGGCGCTTTCCGCGCTCTCGAAGACCAGATGACGTCTTTCACGGGCGGGGCGGGCGCCAGCCCCGACCGCCTCGACGCCCTCGTCTGGGCGATCACGGATTTGATGCTCCGCCCGCGGCGCGCCGCGCCGGGCGTGAGGCGGATCGAATAGGAGAACGCTCGTGTCGAACGAAAAATTCCGCGCCGCAGGAGCCGCGCCATGCGCCTGAGCCTTGCTGATCCCTTTCGCGCGCTGCGGCCGCGCGCGGCCGAGAAGAAGGCGAGCGCCGCGAGGCCTCTCATCGCGCTCGCCGGGCCGCGCGCGCCGGTGTGGACGCCGCGCGATTACGCCTCGCTCGCGCGCGCCGGCTTCGAGCGCAACGTCGTCGCCTATCGCTGCGTGCGCCTCGTCGCCGAAGCCGCGGCGTCCGCGCCGCTGAAGATCGTCGAGGACGGCGCCGTCGCCTGCGATCACCCCCTGAAGGCGCTGCTCGAACGGCCGAACCCGGACCAATCGGGCGCGGAGCTGTTCGAGGCGCTCTACGGCTTCCTGCAGACGGCGGGCAACGCCTATCTCGAAGCGGCCTTTCTCGACGGCGCGGCGCGGGAGCTTTACGCGCTGCGCCCCGACCGGATGAAGGCGCGGCTGGGTCCGCGCGGCTGGCCCGACGCCTATGAGTATTCCGTCGGCGGGCGCAAGGTGCTGTTCCGCATGGACGAGGGCGCGATCGCGCCGATCCTGCATCTGAAGCTCTTTCATCCGACCAACGATCATTACGGGCTTTCCCCGCTCGAAGCGGCGGCCGCTCCGGTCGATCTGCACAACGCCGCGACCGCCTGGAACAAGGCGCTGCTCGACAACGCCGCGCGGCCCTCGGGCGCGCTCGTCTACAAGGGGCCGGAAGGCGCCGAAAGCCTCGCGCCCGAGCAGTTCGAGCGGCTCAAGGCCGAGCTCGCCGAGACCTACGCCGGACCCGCCGGCGCCGGTCGGCCGATCGTTCTCGACGGCGGGCTTGACTGGCGGCAGATGTCGCTGAGCCCCGCCGACATGGACTTCATGGAGGCGAAGAACGCCGCCGCGCGCGAGATTGCGCTCGCCTTCGGCGTGCCGCCGATGCTGCTCGGCATTCCCGGCGACAATACGTATTCGAACTATCGCGAGGCCAATCTCGCCTTCTGGAAGCAGACCGTGCTGCCGCTGGTGAAGAAGACCGCGGCCGCGCTCACGGGCTGGCTCGGCCGGGCCTTCGGCGCGCGCGTCGAGTGCGATCTCGCCGGGATCGAGGCGCTGGCGGCCGAACGCGACGCGCTGTGGGCGCGCGTCTCGGCGGCCGATTTCCTCGACGAGGACGAAAAGCGCGCCATGCTCGGCCTGGCGCCGCGCGCCGGCGGGGAGGCGGGCGATGTCTGAACGCAATGCGGAGCTCGGCGCGCGGCGCCGCGCGCCGGAAGTGCGCGTGACCATCGCGGTCGGCGCCGCGCTGGCCGCGCAGACCGGCCTCGCGCTCGTGTGGGCCGGCGCGGCGGCCGAGCGCCTCGCCCAGCTCGAACGCCGGGCCGAGGCCAATGTCGCGCTCGTCGAGCGCACCGCCCGGCTCGAAGAACAGACCCGCGCCATACGCGACAGCCTCGACCGGATCGAGGCGAAGATCGACAGAGCCTACAAGGAGAACCGGCCGTGAGCGGGAATCTCGTCGCCCGCATCGAGGGCTACGCCTCGATCTTCGGCGCGCCGGACATGAACGGCGACGTCGTCGCGCCCGGCGCCTTTCGCGCCCGCCGGTCGGCGCCCGAGATCCGCTTTCTTTATCAGCATGCGGCGGAAATCCCCATCGGGCGCTGGCTGTCCTTCACGGAGGACGCGCGCGGGCTCTATGCGGTCGGCGAGCTCATTCTCGGCTCCGAGACCGCGCGCGAGGCCTACGCGCTCGTCGCGGGCGGCGGCCTCGACGGGCTCTCCATCGGCTTTCAGACCGTGCGCGCGCGCCGCGAAAAGGGCGGGCGCGTCATTCTCGAGGCCGACCTTTGGGAGGTCTCGCTCGTCACCTTCCCGATGGCGCCTGGCGCGCGCGTGACGCGCCTCGGGCCCCCGGAAAAGCCGGCGCCGCCTGCGGACGCCCTCGCCGAAAGCCTGCGCGAGGCGACGCGCCTCTTCGCAGCCTGACCATCAGTACAGACAGTAAAGGAGCAGCATATGACCATCGAAACCAAAGCCGGCGCCGCCGCCCCGGCCTCGCCGGAGATCCGCGCGGCCATGACGGAGTTCCTGCGCGCCTTCGAGACCTTCAAGCGCAACAACGACCGGCGCCTTTCCGCGCTTGAGAAAGGCGTGCGCGACGATGTCGTGCTCAGGGAGAAGATCGCCCGCATCGACCGGGCGCTCGACGAGCAGAAGGCCGCGCTCGACCGGCTCGCCCTCGCGGCGAAGCGTCCGGCCAAGGGCGAGGCCGCGCCCGCCGCGGACGGGCGCAAGGCGGCTTTCGCCCGCTATGTGCGCGCCGGCGACGCGAGCGCGCTGCACGCCCTTGAAGCGAAAGCCGTGACAATCGGCGACGATCCGGATGCGGGCTATCTCGCGCCCGAGCCGGTGGAGCGGCTCATCATGGCGGCGGTCAGGAACGTCTCGCCCTTCCGCCGGATCGCCAGCGTCCGCGAAATCGGCGCCAGCGTGTTCAAGAAACCGGTCAGCCTCGGCGGCGCGGCGGCGGGCTGGGTCGGCGAGACCGCGGCGCGGCCCGAAACGACGGCGCCGACCCTCTCTTCGGTCGATTTTCCGACCATGGAGCTTTACGCCATGCCGGCCGCGAGCCAGGCGCTGCTCGACGACGCGGTCGTCGATATCGAACAGTGGCTCGCCGACGAGGTGCAGGGCGAGTTCGCCGCGCAGGAAAGCGACGCCTTCGTCAACGGCGACGGGATCGCGCGCCCGAAGGGCCTTCTGTCCTACGCGAGCGCGCCGGAGGCGAGTCGCGGGCCGGACGAGATCGGCTATATCGCGACCGGCGTCGACGGCGCCTTTCCCGCCGCGGACCCGGCCGACGTGCTGCTCGATCTCGTTTACGCGCCCAAGCAGGCCTTCCGCGCGAACGGCCGCTTCATCATGAACCGCTCGACGCTGAGCGCGGTGCGGAAGTTCAAGAACGCCGAGGGCGACTATCTCTGGCAGCCTTCGGCCGAAGCCGGCGCGCCCTCGCGGCTGCTCGGCTATCCGGTCACGGAGGTCGAAGAGATGCCGGCGATCGGCGCGGGCAGCTTCTCGATCGCCTTCGGCGACTTCGCCCGGGGCTATCTCATCGTCGACCGCCAGGGCGTCAGAATCCTGCGCGATCCGTATACGGCGAAACCGTTCGTGCTGTTCTACACCACGAAACGGGTCGGCGGCGGCGTGCAGAATTTCGACGCGGTGAAGCTGTTGAAGTTCGCCGTTTCGTGACCGCGTCGGCGGGCGCCGCCCGCTCCCCTCTCCCGCGGAGCGGGGGAGGGGAATCGGGCCGGCGCGCCGGAATCTGCATGCGAAAGATCACAGGGAGCGTTGCGTCATGTCCCTTGAACTCATCATCCCGCCGGCGGAAGAGCCGGTCAGTCTCGACGAGGCGAAAGCGCATCTGCGCGTGACTCACGGCGAGGAAGACGGCCTCATCGCCGTCTATCTCATGGCCGCCCGCCGCGCGATCGAGACGCGCGCGGGCCTCGCCGTCCTCGCCCAGACCTGGCGGCTCGCGCTCGACCGTCCGCCGGGCGCGCCCTTCGCGCTGCCGCGCGGGCCGGTCTCGGCGGTCGCGGCGGTCGAGATCGCGATGCGCGACGGTTCGGCGAGCCCGGTTTCGCCCGATCTTTACGACGTCGAGACCGGACTCGGCGCGCGCCTCGCCCCGCGCGGGCCGTGGCCGCATACGGATCGCCTGATCGGCGGGGTGCGGATCGAGTTCGCCGCCGGCTGGCCGGACGCGGACGCGGTTCCCGAGGAGATCAAACACGCGATCCGGCTGCTCGCGGCGCATTTCTACGAGCACCGCGAGGCGGTGGCGACCGAGCGCGTCGCAGCCCTGCCGCAGGCGGTCGAGGCCCTCGTCGCGCCCTACCGGGGAGCGCGGCTGTGACCGGATCCCTGAACCAGCTCATCGAGCTGCTCGCCCCGGCGCGCGTTCCCGACGCAGCGGGCGGGGCGAGCGAGGCCTGGACCGTCTACGCCACGGCCTGGGCCGCGGTCGAGCGGCTCGCCGCCGCGCGCGAAGGAACGGGGCCCCGCGAGGCCTTTCGCCGGCGCGCCGCGGCGACGATCCGTGCAAGGAATGACGTGGCGCTCGGCCATCGCGCGCGCATCGGCGGGGACGACTACGACATCGTCTCCATCGAAAGCGACGCGCGCCAGTCCCGCCTCGTTCTCGTCTGCGAGGAGGCCGCGTCATGACCGCGCGCGCCTGGGCGTTGCAGAAGGCGGTCTTCGCCGCGCTCGCCGCCGACGCGGGCGTCAAGGACGCGCTCGGCGATCCGCCGCGCATCCATGACGAGCCGCCGCGCAACGCGGTTTTTCCCTACGCCGTGCTGGGCGAGGGGCGCGTCGCGCCGCTCGCCGGCCATGACGGGGCGTTCGTCCACGAAATCCGCATCCTGATCGTCTCGCGTCACGGCGGGCGGCGCGAGGTCAAGCGCGCGCTCGACGCGCTGGTCGGCGCGCTCGACGGGGCGGATTTTCCAGTGGAGGGCGCGCGGCTCGTCTCGGTCGCGTTTTCCGGCGCGGACGTCCCCCGCCGGCGCGGCGCCGAGCCGTTCGAAGGCGCGGCGCGCTTTCGCGTCGTCACGGAGGCCGCATGACGACCGGCGCGCGCGGCGAGCGGCCCGTTCCCCTCTCTTGCTTGCGGGAGAGGGGAGAAGCAGGAGCGCTTTTCCGCTCCCCGCTCTCCATTCCCCATTCGCTATTCGCCATAAGGAGCAACCCATGCCCGCCCAACGCGGCAAAGACCTTCTTCTGAAACTCGGCGACGGGGGCGATCCTGAAGCGTTCGCGACCGTCGCGGGGCTGCGCGCCAAGACGCTTTCGCTGAACGCGCAGCCTGTGGACGTCACCCATGCGGACTCCGTCGGCGGCTGGCGCGAGCTTCTTGCCGGCGCCGGCGCGCGCCAGGCCTCCGTTTCCGGCGCCGGCGTCTTTCTGTCCGACGGCGCCGCGGCCGACATCCGCGCGATCTTCTTCGCGGGCGAGATCCGCCGCTGGCGGATCGTCGTGCCCGGCCTCGGCGAGATCGAGGGTCCGTTCCTCATCGCCAATCTCGACTATTCCGGCGCCCATGACGGCGAGGCGGCCTTCGCGCTCGCGCTCGAATCGGCGGGCCCGCTCGACTTCGCGGCCGCGCCATGAACGATCCGGTTCTCATCGTCAACGGCGAGAAGGCGCGCCTGCGCCTCACGCTCGGCGCGCTGGCGCGCATCGAGGAAAGCCTCGGCGCGGGGGGCTTTTCGGCGATGCGCGCGCGTCTTTCCGCGCTCTCGGTCGGCGATCTCATGCTCATCCTGCACGCGCTCCTCGAAGGGGGCGGGACGCGGATGAGCCTGGAGGCGCTCAGGGCCGCCGACATCGACGTCGGCGAAGCGGCGCGCGCCGTCGCCGAAGCCTTCCGCGTCCTCAATCCGGAGGGGGACGGTCCGCCGGGAAAGCCGGCGGCGGACTCCCCTGGGGCCGGTGGTTCGCCGCCGGAGTCCTCGCCATGAATCTCGCCCCCGATCAGTTCTGGCGGCTCACCCCGCGCGAGTGGCGCTGGCTGTGCGCCGCGCTCGCGCCCGAACCCGCGCCGCGCCGGGCCGACTTCGCCGCGCTGCTCGCGCAGTTTCCGGACGAAGGGCGGCGCTGCGACGCCTCAACCGAAAGATCAAACCCATGACCGGACGCATCTCCATCAATCTCGACACGGAGGGCCTCGCGCAGGCCGGCGCTGAAGTGACGCGCCTCGCCGAGGAGGAAATCGCCCCCGCCGCCGCCCTGATCGAAGAGGCTTTCGCTTCCGCCTCGCGCTCGATCGAGCGCGACCTTTCCCGCGCGGCGCGTTCGGGCGCGCTGTCGCTCAAGGGCCTGGCGCGCTCGATCGTAAATGACCTCAAGGGCGTCGCGATCGACGCGCTGGTGCGAAAGCCGCTCCAGTCCTTCTTCCAGTCCGCCCTCGCCGGCGCTTTCGGGGGCGGGCGCGCGGGCGGCGGCTTCGTCGCGCCGGGCGCGTCGTTTCTCGTCGGCGAGCGCGGGCCGGAGCTGTTCGTCCCGTCCGTCAGCGGACGAATCGCGCCGCGCGCGCCGGCGCGGCCCATAAGCGTCAGCATCCATGTCGCCGGCGCCGGCGACGCGGAGTCCTTCCGCCGGTCCGAGACCCAGATCGCGGCGGGGCTCGCCCGCGCCCTCGCCCGCGCCGAGCGCAACGGATGAGCGCCTGACAGGGAGCAGACAGATGTCCTTTCACGACGTTCTCTTTCCCCTCGACATCGCGCTCAATTCCGAGGGCGGACCGACCCGGCGCACGGACGTGGTCGCCCTCGTCTCCGGCCATGAGGAGCGCAATTCGCCCTGGGCCGGCTCGCGGCGCGCCTTCAACGCGGGCTACGGCGTGAAGTCGCTGGCCGACATCGAGGCGCTGATCGCCTTTTTCGAGGCGCGCGCCGGGCGGCTGCACGCCTTCCGCTTCCGCGATCCGTTCGACTGGAAGTCCTGCCCGCTCGAAGCCGAGCCGGCGGCGAGCGACCAGCTCATCGGAACCGGCGACGGAACGCGCACGGACTTTCAGCTCGTCAAGCGCTATGCGAGCGGCCCGTCGGCCTATGTCCGTCCGATCACCAAGCCGGTCGACGGTTCGGTCCTCGTCAATGTCGGCGGCGCGCCGGTCGCGAACTTCGCGCTCGACCCGCTGACGGGGCTCGTCGTCTTCGACGCCCCGCCCGCCGACGGCGCGGTCGTCACCGCCGGCTATCTGTTCGACATGCCGGCCCGCTTCGATACGGACAGCCTGCGGATCAATCTCGCCGCCTTCCGCGCAGGCGAGATCCCGTCGATCCCGATCATCGAGGTGCTGGAGTAATGCGCGCGCTCGACCCCGCCTTCGAAGCCCATCTGAAAAGCGGCGCGACGACGCTGGCGACCTGCTGGCGCGTGACGCGCAAGGATGGTGCGGTCTTCGGCTTCACCGATCACGATCGCCCGCTGACCGTCGCCGGCGAGACCTACGAGCCGCAATCGGGCGCGCACGGCGCCGCGCTCGCCGAAACGGCCGATCTCGCCGTCGACAACAGCGAGATCGTCGGCCTGTTGTCGTCGGCGCGCCTGCCGTCCGAAGCGCTCGCCGCCGGCCGCTTCGACGGGGCGGCGGTGGAGATCTGGCGCGTCAACTGGTCGAACACGGACGAACGGGTTCTTCTCAAGCGCGGCGTCATCGGAGAGGTCGCGCGCGATGGCGCGCGCTTCACGGCGGAGATTCGCGGGCTTGCGCATCTTCTCGACCAGACGGCCGGGCGGGCCTATCAGCGCCATTGCGACGCGCGGCTCGGCGACGCGCGCTGCGGCGTCGATCTCGATCAGCCCGCCTTCCGCGCCGAGGGCGTGGCGACGGCGGTCCGCGACGAATCGCGTTTTGCGGCCTCGGGGCTCGACGGCTTCGCCGACGGCTGGTTCGTGCACGGACGACTCGACTGGACCGGCGGCGCGAACGCGGGAACGGCGAGCCATGTGAAGGCGCACGCCGGCGCCGATCTGTCCTTGTGGCTGCCGCCGGGGGCGGGGCTCGCGCCGGGCGACGCCTTCGTCGTCTTCGCCGGCTGCGACAAGGCCTTCGCGACCTGCCGCGCGAAATTTTCGAACGCAGTGAACTTCCGCGGCTTTCACCTGATGCCCGGCAACGATTTCGCCGCGAGCTATCCGCGCGCCGGCGAGCGCAACGACGGCGGGAGGCGGCGGTGAGCGACGACGCGTTCCGTCTCGCGATCGCGCCCCGCCCCTGCTTTGCGAGGCAGGGAGAAGAGTCTCCGCCCGCCGGCGCCGTATCGCGCGCGCGCATCGTCGCCGAAGCCCGCGCCTGGCTCGGCACGCCCTATCTGCATCAGGCGAGCGCGAAAGGGGCGGGCACGGACTGTCTCGGCCTCATCCGCGGCGTGTGGCGCGCGCTCTATGGCGCGGAGCCGGAGATCGTTCCGCCCTACACGCCGGACTGGAACGAGCGGGCCTGGCTCGCCGGCCCGCGCCGCGAGCCGCTGCTTGAGGCGGCGCGCCGGCATATGGCCGAACGCGCGCCTGCGGCGGCCGCGCCCGGCGACGCGCTCGTCTTCCGGGTTGTCTGCGACGGGCCGGCCAAGCATTGCGGAATCCTGTCGGCGCCCGACCGCTTCATCCACGCCTATGCGGGCCGCGCGGTGATCGAGAGCCGGCTGACGCGCTGGTGGCGCGAGCGGATCGCGGGCGCGTTCGCTTTTCCGGGAACGGAGGAAGAAGAATAGCGCGTAGCGCGTCGTCGGCGCCGCCGCGCCTCCGCCCCCCCATTTTCTGCTCACTACGCCCTGCGCCCTACGCACTAAGGAGAACCTCATGGCCCAGCTCGTTCTCACCGCCGCCCAGTCCGCCGGCCAGGCCGCCGCCCGCGCCGGGATCGGCCAGGCGATCGCCCGCGCTGCGACGAGCGCGGCCGTCAATTTCGCCGCCGGCGCGGCCGAGCGGCTCCTCTTCGGCCCGCGCCGGCGGCGCGTTTCGGGTCCGCGTCTCGACGCGCTGCAGGTGCAGGCCTCGACCGAAGGGGCGGGGATCCTGCGCGTCTACGGCCGGGCGCGAGTGGCCGGCCAGCTCATCTGGGCGGCGAATTTCAAGGAGACGCTCGCCGAGACGACCGAGCGCTCGGGCAAGGGCGGCCGGCTGTCCCAGAAAACAACGACGACGGAGTATCTCTACTCGCTGTCCTTCGCGGTCGGGCTGTGCGAAGGCGCGATCGACCGCATCGGCCGCGTCTGGGCCGACGGCAAGCCGTTCGACCTGTCGCCCCACAACGTTCGCGTTTATCGGGGAACGGAGGATCAGCTTCCCGACGCCCTCATCGAGGCGGTCGAGGGCGCGGACGGCGCGCCCGCCTTTCGCGGCCTCGCCTATGTCGTATTCGAGGACCTGCCGCTTAAAGCGTTCGGAAACCGCATCCCGCAGCTTTCCTTCGAGGTCGAGAAGGCCCTCGCGCCCCAAGATCCGGACGCGCTCGAAAACGCCGTGACGGCCGTGACCATGATCCCCGGATCCGGCGAGTTTGTCTACGGAACGACGAAGGTTTTTCGCGAGGAAAGGGAAGGCGTAGTCGTTCCCGAAAACGTTCACAACAACGAAGGCGCGGCGGATTTTTCCGCCTCGCTCGACGCGCTGACGGCGAGCCTGCCCAATCTTTCGGCGGTCTCGCTCGCGGTCTCCTGGTTCGGGACGAGTCTCGATGCGGGCGCGTGCCAGATCCGCCCCGGCGTCGAAGTCGCGCAGAAGACGACGACGCCCCATGACTGGCGCGCCGGCGGGGTCGGGCGCGACGGGGCCCATCTCGTCTCAACCGTCGACGGCGCGCCGGCCTATGGCGGAACGCCGTCCGACCGATCCGTGCTCGAAGCGATCGCGGCCATGAAGGCGCGCGGACTTTCCGTCATGTTCCATCCCTTCGTCCTGATGGACGCGCCGGGCTATCCCTGGCGCGGGCGCATTTCCGTCGGCGCGAACGACAAGACCGCTGCGGCCGCCGCCGACGTCGCGGCGTTTTTCGGAACCGCCGCGCCCGACGATTTCGCGATCGAGAACGGCGAGATCGTCTATTCCGGTCCGCCGGAGTGGTCCTTCCGCCGGTTCGTTCTGCACTGCGCGCATCTGTGCGCGCTCGCCGGCGGCGCAGAGAGCTTTCTTCTGGGCTCGGAGCTTCGCGGAATCACCACGGCGCGCGCGGACGCGGCGAGCTATCCGGCCGTCGCGGCCCTGCGCGCGCTCGCCGCGGACGCGCGTTCGATTCTCGGACCGTCGGTCAAGCTCTCCTACGGCGCGGACTGGTCGGAATGGTTCGGCCATCAGCCGGCGGACGGCTCGGGCGACGTTTTCTTCCATCTCGATCCCCTGTGGAGCGACGAAAACATCGACTTCATCGGCGTCGACGTCTACGCGCCGCGGGCGGACTGGCGCGACGGCCTGTCCCATCTCGACGCGCAGGCGGGCTGGACCGGGCCTTACGAGCGCGCCTATCTGCAGGCGAATATCGAGGGCGGCGAGGGCCATGACTGGTTCTACGCCTCGTCGGCCGATCGCGACGCGCAGATCCGCGCGCCCATCGCCGACGGCGCCTATGGCGAGCCCTGGGTCTTCCGCAACAAGGACTTCCGGAACTGGTGGTCGAACGCCCATTACGACCGGCCGGGCGGAGTCCGCGCCGCGACGCCGACGGCGTGGGCGCCGCAGTCGAAGCCGATCCGCTTCACGGAAATCGGCTGCGCCGCCATCGACAAGGGTGCGAACCAGCCCAACGTGTTTCTCGACCCCAAGTCGAGCGAAAGCGCCATGCCGCATTACTCCAGCGGCGCGCGCGACGATCTCGCCCAGCGCCGTCTGATCGAGGCCGAATACGCCTACTGGCGCGCGCCGGCGAACAATCCGATATCGTCCGTTTACGGCGGGCCGATGATCGAGACGGACCGGCTCTACGTCTACGCCTGGGACGCGCGGCCGTTCCCGTACTTTCCGGCGCGGCGCGACGTATGGGGCGATCATGCGAACTGGACGCGCGGGCACTGGCTCAACGGGCGGGCGGGGCGCGCGCCGCTCGACCTGCTCGCGGCGGCGCTGGCCGAAGAGGCGGGCGCGGAGAATGTCGACGCGCGCGGGCTCAAGGGCGCGGTCGCCGGCTATGTCCTCGACCGGCCCCTGTCGGCGCGCGAGGCGATCGATCCGCTCGCCGACATTTTCCAGTTCGACATGGTCGAGACCGCCGCCGGCCTGCGCTTTCAGCCGCGCGACGGCGCGCCGGCGCTCTTTCTGAGCGAGACCGATCTCGTCGCCGGGGACGAAGGAGCGCCGCCGGCGCGAATCAGCCTCGCGCAGGCGAGCGATCTGCCCGCCGCCTTCCGTCTCGCCTTCATCGACGAGGGCGCGGACTACGCTCCGGCGATGGTCGAGGCGCGCGATCCGGGCGCGGATCATGTCCGCGCCGCCGCGATCGAGGCGCCTCTCGTCATGGGCGCGGCGGAAGCGGCCGCGCGGGCCCGCGCCGTCCTCGCCGACGCCCATGTGATGCGCGAGACCGCGACCTTCGCCCTGCCGCCCTCGCTGCTCGCCGTCGAGCCGGGCGATGCGCTCGCCGTGACGCTCGGCGGGGTCGAGCGGCTCTATCGCGTCGTGCAGACGGAAGGCGCCGGCGCGCGCCGCGTCGAGGCCGCGCGCGTCTCGCCCGCGGTCTACGAAGCGCCCGTCGGCGAGACGGATTTCCTCGCGCCCCCTGTCCCGGCGGCGGCCGGCGCGCCCGTCTGGGCCTTGCTGGATCTGCCGCCGCTGGGCGCGGGCGAGGCGCGGGCCGCACCCGGCGCGCCGCTGTTCGCCGCCTTCGCCGATCCCTGGCCGGGCGCCGTCGCGCTCTATCGCGACATTCCATCCGTAGACGGAGCGGCGCCCGCGCTCGCTGCGACTGCGGCCGCGCCGGCCGTCATGGGTCGGCTGGAGGCGCCCATGCCTGCGGGCTTTTCCGGTCGCTGGGACCGCCGGTCGATCCGCATACGCCTTTCTTCCGGCGCGCTGGCGAGCGCGAACGAGGAGGCCGTCCTCGAAGGGGCGAACGCGCTTGCGGTCGAAACGGACGCCGGGTGGGAGGCGCTTCAGTTTCTGGAGGCGAGCCTCGATCCGGACGGGGCGTGGACCCTGTCGGGCCTTCTGCGCGGGCAGGGCGGGAGCGAGGACGCCGCCGCCGCGGGCGCGCCCGCCGGGGCGCGCGTCGTCCTTCTCGGCCCGGCGCTCGCCGAGGCGCGCTTTCCGCTCGACCTGCGCGATACGCCCCTCGGCTGGCGCGCCGGCCCGGCGCAGGACATGCCGGATACGGAGCGGTTCACGGCGAAGACGCTCGCGCTCGCCGCGCGCGGCCTCATGCCGCTTTCGCCGGTTCGTCTGCGCGCCGCGCCGGCGGCCGGCGGCCTCGCGCTGTCTTGGATTCGCCGCGCGCGCGTCGGCGGCGACGACTGGACGGGCGAGGTTCCCCTCGGCGAGGCCTATGAACGCTACCGGCTGCGCATCCTCGACGGCGAGACGGTTCTGAGAACCGTCGAAACGGACGGGCCGTATTATCTTTATACAGATGATGAGATCGCGGCGGATTTCGGCCCCGGCGGACCGGGTCCGGGCGCGGCCTTCGAGGTCGTCCAGCTTTCCGACCGGGTCGGCGCGGGCGTCCCGGCGCGCGCGGGATTTGGCGGATAGCGAGGAGGGAGTAGGGAATAGGGAATAGGGAATAGGGAATGGCGAGCAGGGAATAGGGAATGAGAGCCCGTCATCCCGGGCGCGGCGCGGCATGAAATGACGCGCCGCAGACCCGGGATCGGTTTCAGCCGCGCCCGAGCGCGTTGAGGGCGGTCCCGGATGCCGCTTCATCCCTGCCCCCTACCCCCTTGCAGAACCGGCGGGATCGCTTATATCCTCCCGATTCCTGTACGGAGCGTTTCATGATCGAGAAACTGGATCTTCTGGCCGGCGCCCTGCTCGTCGGGGCGGAGGCGTTCGCCGTGTCGGCGACGGCGCTATGGCCGTTCGCCGCGGCTTATGGGGCGGTCGGGCGGCTCGCCGAGGTCGCGGCGTCGGCCGCGATCGGGCTGGCGGCGGGGCTGCTGCTGGCCCGCCACGCGCTCTCGCTGAAGCCGGAGCGCCTGGAAGACGAATAGGGCGGCGCCCGGAACCGTCTCCAACGCCCCGTCGCCCCGAATGTTGCGCAGCGCTCCGTCATACCGGATGCGGCGCAGCATGTAATGCTGCGCCGCTGGTCCGGGACCGGGTTCGGCCGGGGCTCCGCGCCTGCCGCGCGCGCCTACAGGCGCTCGATCGACACGCCGTCGCGCGCGCCCGCCCAGGCCTGCCGGAACAGGCCGCCGGCGTATTTCGCGCCGTTGCGATCGCCCTGCGCCTTGTAGGCCTCGGACAGTCCGTACAGGACCCATCCGTTGTTCGGCGACTCGACGAGCGCTTCGAGGAAAAGCTGCTCGGCGCGCTCGGCGTCGCCCGCGCGCAGAACCAGCGCGGCGAGCGTCTGCTTCGCCGGGTAGTACCAGTAGGGCGGCTCGGTGTAATTGAGCCCTTCCTGAAGCGCGACGACCTCGTCCATCGCCTCGATCGCGGTTGCAAGGTCGCCGTCGGCCGCGGCCGCGCGGGCGATCACGGTGAGGCGCGCGATGTTGAGGATGTCGACCGCCGGGACCAGGTTCTCTTCAAGGCCCGAGAGGTCCTCCTCGGCGACGATGCGCGCGATCGCTTCGGCTTCGGCGCGCGCTTCGTCCGTGCGCCCCAGTTTCGCTAGCGCCTCGCCGCGCGCATATCGCCAGTTCGCCTGCAGGAAGGGCAACGCCTCGCCCGGATCGGGCAGGGCGAGCACGTCCTCGGGAACGGCGAACTGCGCATAGGCGTAATAGGGCGCGGCCTTGATCGGCTGGGCGAAGGGCACCATCGCGGCCATCTCCGCCGGCAGCTTGGCGTCGAGCTTCTTGGCCATCTCGAGCGCGGTCTTGGCGTCGCCCGCCATCATCGCCGAGGCCATCACGAAATGCACGTTGTGCACGTAATAGCCGAACTGATAGAGCGGGCTGGCGTCGCCCCGGGCGAGAAACGCCTCGTCCGCGGCGACCGCGTCCACATTTGTCTCGAGCGCGTCGATGAAGCGCCCGATCCGGTAATAGGTGTGCGAGGGCATGTGGATGAGATGGCCGAGGCCCGGCGACAGCGCGGCCAGGCGATCGGCGTAGGACGCGGCGCGATGCGGATTATAGGTCGCCTCGGTCATGTGAATGTAGAGATGGATCGCAGGCTGATAATCCGGATTGCGCGCGAGCACCGTCTCCAGCAGCGACATGGTGCGCGCCGAGCGGCCCTTGGGCGTGCGCCCGTCGCTCATCCAGTAGTCCCAGGGCTGCGTGTCCATATTGGCTTCGGCCGCCAGCGACAGGACGAAGTCGTCGTCCGGATACGAACGGGCGACCGCGTCCATCGCGTCGGCGAAAGCCTGGTCGAGCGCCGAGCGGTCCTCGACGGGTTCGGGCGCGTAGCGCGCCTCGAGCGCGGCGATCAGCGCCTTTTCCTTCTCGCCGGCGTTCGCGGCGGCGGCCTTCGCCTTCTGCAGGGACTCCCAGGCCGGCGCGACGGCGTCCTCGGCCATCGGCGCGTTGATGTTGGGCCCGTGCGCGAAGGACTCGCCCCACCAGCACATGGCGCAGTCGGGATCGGCGGCCTGCGCGGCCCGGAAGGCGGCGACCGCCGCGCCGTGGTTGAAGTTCCACATATGGGCGAGGCCCTGGTCGAAATGCGCTTGGGCGAGGGGGCTCGCGGTCGTGATCTCATAGCCGATCGCGCCGATGCGGGCCGGCGCCGCGGCGGCTTCGGCCGGACCTTCGGCGGCGATCGCGCGGCCGATGGTCAGAAAATAGGCGCGCCGCTCCCGGGCGGCGTCCGCGTTCTTGCCGCACAGGGACTGCGCGACGAGGATCGGGTTGAGAAAGGCGACGCGGTCGTCTTCCGCCGCGCGCTCGGCGACGCCGAATCCGAGGCCGGCGAGCGCCAGGGCGCCCGCGCCGATGAGAAGTCTGCTTTTCATGATCGTTCTCCCCTTTCAGGAGGCCTATATGCGCCTGGCGGCGCGACGATGCAAATGCGGGCCGGGGATAGGGCGCCCGCCGGCGGGCCGACACTGACTTTCGTCGGGGTCGCGCCTGCGACCTTGGCGCCGGGGCCCGCGCTTATGCGGGGCGGCGAAATATGCTCTAACGCCGCCATGGCTGACGCGATCTTCGGCAACGTCCGCGAATACACCGTCTCCGAGCTCGCCGGCGCAGTGAAGCGCGTCATCGAGGACGAGTTCGGCTTCGTGCGCGTGCGCGGCGAGCTCGGCCGGGTGACGCAGGCGGGCTCGGGCCATGTCTATCTCGACCTCAAGGACGAGCGGGCCGTTCTCTCCGGCGTGATCTGGAAGGGAAACGCCGCGCGGCTGCGCTTCCGGCCCGAGCAGGGCATGGAGGTGATCGCCGTCGGGCGCATGAGCACCTTTCCCGGCCAGTCGCGCTATCAGCTCGTCATCGACAGCCTCGAGCCGGCCGGCGTCGGCGCGCTGATGGCGCTGCTTGAGGAGCGCAAGAAAAAGCTCGCCGCCGAAGGGTTGTTCGCGCCCGAGCGCAAGCGCGCGCTTCCTTATCTGCCGGAGACGATCGGCGTCGTCACCTCGCCGTCAGGCGCGGTCATCCGCGACATTCTCCACCGGCTGCGCGAGCGCTGTCCGCGCCATGTGCTCGTCTGGCCGACGCTCGTCCAGGGCAAGGGCGCGGAGACCCAGATCGCCGCGGCGATCGAAGGGTTCAACCGCCTCGCGCCGGACGGACCTGTTCCGCGTCCGGACGTTCTCATCGTGGCGCGCGGCGGCGGCTCGCTCGAAGATCTGTGGTGCTTCAACGAAGAGATCGTGGCGCGCGCGGCCGCGGCGAGCGCGATCCCGATCATCTCCGCCGTGGGCCACGAGACCGACACGACGCTGATCGACTTCGTCGCGGATCTGCGCGCCCCGACGCCTTCGGCGGCGGCGGAGAAAGCGGTCCCCATGCGCAGCGAGCTGATTACGGAGCTTCTCAACAAGCAGCGCCGGCTGACGAGCGTGCTTGCGCGCGCGTTCGACGCGCGCCGCGCGGCGCTCGTCTCGGCCGCGCGCGGGCTCGGCCGGCCGGAGGACGTGATCGGCCCCGCCGCGCAGCGGCTCGACCGCGCGGGCGAGCTGTTGCGCGCCGGCCTGCGTGCGCGACGCGACGCGGCGGCCGCCGGCTTTCTGCGCGCGGCGGGCCGTTTCGGGCCGCAGATTCTGGCCGCGGCCTCCGCCGCCCGTCGGGCGCGGCTCGCGGAGGCCGTCGCACGGCTGCGCCACGGCGCCGCGCGGCTCGTCGAGCGGCGTTGGCGCAGGCTGTCGGGCGAGCGGCTGTCCGCCGCCGCGCTGCGCCGGCAATACGCGCACGGAGAAAAAAGCCTCGCCATGGCGGGCGCGCGGCTCGCCGCGCTCGCTCCGCGCCTTCTTGATGCGCCGTCGCGCCGGCTCGGTTCGGCCGATCAGCTTCTTTCCGCGCTGTCGCATGAGCGCGTGCTTGAGCGCGGCTTCGCGCTGGTGCGCGGCGCGGACGGCCGGCTGATCGCCCGCGCGAAGAACGCGCTGCCTGGCGAGGCCGTCGCGCTCGTCTTCGCCGACGGCGCGCGCGGCGCGGTCATCGACGGCGGCGACGAAAAACCCTTGAGCGGAGGAACGCGCGCGGCGGCGAAATCCCGTCCCGGCGCGAGGCGCCCCGCGCCGGCGCAGAAGAGCCTGTTTGATTAGGGCAGGTCGCTTCGGCTTTGACTCGCCCGATCCTGGTCGTGCCGGCGAAAGTCGGAATGGGCGGGCGAGCGATTTGCGTCAAAGTGCGGTCAGAGCATCTTGCCGGGGTTCATGATCCCTTGCGGGTCGAGCGCCTTCTTGATCGCGCGCATCATGTCGAGCTCGACGGCGCTCTTGCGTTTTGCGATCGCCGCGCGCCGGTGGCGGCCGACGCCGTGCTCGGCCGAGATCGAGCCGCCCATCCGCGCGATCACGTCATAGACGCGCTCCTCGATCTGCGGGCGCAGCCCGTCGAGCGCGTCCGGCGCGGCTCCGTCGGGCGGGACGACGTCGTAATGCACGTTGCCGTCGCCGATATGGCCGAAGGCCGCGACGCGCGCGCCGGGCGCGAGCGAAGCGACCTCGGCGCCGGCGGCCTCCAGGAAAGCGGGGATGTCCGCAGTCGGAACGGACACGTCGTGCCGCGCCCCGAGCCCCTCGTGATTGAGCGCCTCGGAAATCGTATGGCGCAGGCGCCAGAAATCGGCGCCCTCCCGTTCGTTCTGCGCGATCGCGGCGTCGGCGAGTAGGCCTTTTTCGAGCGCGCTTTCGAGCAGCGCCTCGACGCGCGCGCGCAGGCCCCCGCCGCTCGAAGAGAACGCCATCAGCACGTGCCAGGGATGGGGCGCGCCGAGCGGATCGCGCGTGTCCGGAATATGCCTGAGCACGAGATCAAGGCAGAGCCGGCCCATGAGCTCGAAGCTCGATACGAGCCCGCCTGTTTCGTCCTGCGCGTGAGAGAGCAGCGCGACTGCGGCCGCCGGGTCCGGAACGCCGGCGAAGACGGTCACCGTCTCGCGCGGCAGGGGGAAAAGCTTGACGACGACCGAGGTGACGATTCCGAGCGTGCCTTCCCCGCCGATGAAAAGCTGCTTCAGGTCGTAGCCCGTATTGTCCTTGCGCAAACGTTTGAGCCCGTTCCAGACGCGCCCGTCGGGCAGGACGGCTTCAAGGCCGAGCACGAGGTCGCGCATATTGCCGTAGCGCAGCACGTTCACCCCGCCGGCGTTCGTCGAGACGACCCCGCCGATCTGGCACGAACCCTCGGAGCCGATGGAGAGGGGAAAGAGCCGGCCAGCCTCGCGCGCGGCCTGCTGCGCCTCGGCGAGGGCGACGCCGGCGTCGAGGGTCATCGTGTTGTCGAGGGGCGAGACGTCGCGGATCGTCCGCATCCGGCGCAACGACAGCAGGATCTCGTTCCCATAGGGGATCTGCCCGCCGACGAGGCCGGTGTTGCCGCCCTGCGGAGTGATCGCGACGCCGTGCGCCGCGCAGATCGATACGACCTTTGCGACCTCCTGCGTCGAGGCCGGGGCGACGATGAGCGCGGCCTCGCCCGGCCAGCGCGCGCGCCATTCGCTCAAGTAAGGCGCGCGGTCGGCGCCCTCGATTACGCCTTTCGGACCGACGGCTCGCCGGATCGCGTCGAGCGCGGCGGCGGGCGGGGCGGGAATGGACGGGCGGTCGGTCATCGCGCGCGCATCATCGCCTTCGCCCCGCCAAGGTCAAGGGGACGAGGGATTGGGGGATGGAATGAGAGATATGCGTCATCCCGGGTGCGGCGCAGGCGCGAAGCGATGCGGCGCAGACCCGGGATCGCGTGCCGCGGGCGCAGAGCCTGCCGAAGGCGATCCCGGATCAGCAGCGCAGCATTTCATGCTGCGCAGCATCCGGGATGACCGCCTGATTGTCTTTCCTAATCCCCGATCCCCGATCCCTCTCGCGGGGCGGCGGCGCGGGCGAGCCGGTCGTTGATCGCCTCGCCGAGGCCGCTCGCCGGGATCGGCGCGACGGCGATTCCCTTGAGCGCCTTCTCGCGGCAAAGCGCGTCCGCCGCGCGCAGCATGGCGAAGAGATTGGCCGCGGCCTCGACCGCATCGCCCGCTTCGCTCAGAAGAAACGTATGGGGATGATCGCCCGGCGGCGCGCCGAAGGCGAGAAAGGCTTCGTCCGCCCGCGGCGTTTCGACGTCAAGGCGCAGGCGCGCCGCGGGCGCGTAGTGGCTCGCCAGCATGCCCGGCGCCTCGACCGCGCCGGCGGCGCGGCGCAAAGGCCGGCCCGCGACCGCCTCGATCGCTGCGCGCGCGACGCCGCCGGGGCGCAACAGGACGAGATCCTCGCCCTCGACCTTCACGATGGTCGACTCGATCCCGACGGGACACGGCCCGCCGTCGAGGATCAGGTCCGCCCTGTCGCCGAGACCTTCGGCGACATGGGCGGCCGTCGTCGGGCTCACCGCGCCGGAAGGATTCGCGCTCGGCGCGGCGAGCGGCCGGTCCGCCGCCTCGATCGCCGCGCGCGCGGCCGGATGCGCCGGCGCGCGCAGGGCGATCGTATCGAGTCCGGCCGTAGCGAGAAGCGAAACGCCTGAATCCGCCCGGCGCGGCAGGACGAGCGTCAGCGGCCCCGGCCAGAAGGCGCGCGCCAGCCTTTCGGCCAGCGGCGAGAAGACCGCGTGCGCCTTCGCCATGTCGAGATCGCGCACATGGGCGATCAGCGGATTGAAGGCGGGCCTTCCCTTCGCCTCGAAGACGCGCGCGACGGCGCGGTCGTTCGTCGCGTCGGCGGCGAGGCCGTATACCGTTTCCGTCGGCAGGCCGACGAGCCCGCCGGCGCGCAGAATTTCGCCGGCGCGCCGGGCGGCGCGGGCGGTCTGCGCCGCCGTCAGGGCTTCGACGATCTCGCTCATGCGTCTCCGGGACTGAGGTTTCCGCCTGGCGGGCTGCATCTGAGCCTAGCCGCGCGCCGCCGTTTGCGACACATATTGAGCGGCAAAGCAAGCCGAAAGGAGCCGTCGTCATGTCCTTCGCAACGCCCGTCCGCGACATGCGTTTCTCCCTGGAGCACATGGCGGGTTTCGGCGCGCTCGAAAAGACGGGCGCCTTCGCGGATCTGTCCGACGATCTGGTCGCGGCGATCCTCGGCGAGATGGCGAAATATTGCGACAATGTCGTCGCGCCCTTGAACGAGCCGAGCGACCGCGATCCGGCCCGGCTCGAAAACGGGGTCGTGCGCACGCCGAAAGGCTTCCGGGAAGCCTATCGGCAATATGTCGAAGGGGGGTGGAACGCGCTCGCCTTCCCGGAGGAATGGGGCGGGCAGGGCCTGCCGCAGACCCTCGCCATCGCGCTCGTCGACGCGCTCAACCAGGCCTGCATGTCCTTCGCCATCGGCACGACGCTCACCACCGGCGCGGTGAAGGCCCTGCTTCATGCGGGCACGGACGAACAGAAGCGTCTTTATCTGCCCAAGATGGTTTCCGGCGAATGGACCGGCACAATGAACCTCACCGAGCCGCAGGCGGGCTCGGACCTGTCGGCGCTGCGCACGAAGGCCGAACCCGCCGGCGACGGGCGCTACAAGATCGCCGGGCAGAAGATCTTCATCACCTATGGCGAGCACGACATGACGGACAACATCGTCCATCTCGTGCTCGCGCGCCTGCCCGACGCGCCGGAAGGCACCGCGGGCATCTCGATGTTTCTCGTGCCGAAGATTCATGTGAACGAGGACGGCTCGCTGGGCGCGCGCAACGACGTGCAGTGCCTGAAGCTCGAAGAGAAGATGGGCCTGCACGGCAGCCCGACCTGCGTCATGGCCTATGGCGAGAAGGGCGAATGCTACGGGACGCTGCTCGGCGAGGAGCACCGGGGCCTCAAAAACATGTTCGTCATGATGAACGCGGCGCGTCTCGACGTCGGCGTGCAGGGAGTGGGCGTCGCCGAGCGCGCCTTCCAGCGCGCGCTCGCCTATGCGCTCGAGCGCCGGCAAGGCCGCCCGCCCGGCGTGAAGGCCGGCGAGATGATTCCCATCTACGAGCACGCCGACGTGCGCCGGATGCTTTACTCGATGAAGAGCCTCGTCGAGGCCAGCCGGGCGATCTGCTACGCCAACGCGGTCGCCTATGATCTCGCGCGCCGCGCGCCCGACGAGAAGAAGCGCAAGGAGGCCAAGGCGCTCGAAGACCTGCTCACCCCGATCTCGAAAGGCTGGTCCACGGATCGCGCCAACGAGGTCGCCTCCCTCGGCGTGCAGATCCATGGCGGCATGGGCTATATCGAGGAGACCGGCGCGGCCCAGCACATGCGCGACGTGCGCATCGCTGCGATCTATGAAGGCACGAACGGCATCCAGGCGATGGATCTCGTCGGCCGCAAGCTGCAGATGGACGGCGGGACGGCCGCGAAGGCTTTCATCCGCAAGGTCAAGGAGGAGGCGGTCATCGCCAGGGCCGGCAAGCGTCCCGAGCTGAAGCGCATCGGCGCGCGCCTCGAGGAAGCCGCGAACGCCCTTGAAGCGTCCACCGACTGGCTGCTCGAAGCCTCGAAGAAGGACCAGCACGATGCGCTCGCCGCCGCGACGCCATATCTCAAGCAGTTCGGAAACGTCGCCGGCGGCTATTATCTCGCCCGCGGCGCGATGGCGGCCGCCCTCATGCTCGGCGAAGAAGGCGCCGACAAGGCCTATCTCGAAGGCCGCATCGCCGTCGCCCGCTTCTTCGCCGAGAACTATCTGACCGAAGCCGCGGGCCTGACCCAGGCGATCGCGGCGGGCGCCGAAAGCGTCGCCCGGCTCGACCCCGAGGCGCTGACCGGCTGAAGGCTTGACCGGTTATAACGATAGTTATAAGTAACGCTCGTTATAACCGGAAGCCTCGTCATGACCGAGCACGTGAAAATCCGCCAGATCGGGAATTCGCTTGGCGTCGTGCTCAGCAAGGAGTTGCTGGTCAAATTGCGCGTCGGCAAAGGGGACGATCTTTTTGTGGTCGAGACGCCCGACGGCGTCGAGTTGCGTCCCTATGATCCCGAATTGAAACGACAACTGGACGCCGGCCGGTCGATCGCAAAACGGTATCGGAACGCCTTGCGCGAGCTTGCGAAGTAAGCCGTCGTGGCAGGCTGGATTTGGCTTCGCCGAGATGCATTGACGGCGCTTCACGCCGAGCAGCTCGCCGAACATGGCGGGGCTGCAGGCGTGCGCGACGAGGGATTGCTTGAGAGCGCGTTAGCTCGACCCGAAAACATGGCGGCCTATGGCGAGCCCGATCTGTTCGAGTTGGCGGCGGCTTACGCCTTCGGGATCGTGAAAAACCATCCCTTCGTCGACGGAAACAAACGCGCCGGGTTCATGGCGGCGGCGACATTTCTGCTGCTGAACGGATGGACGTTGACGGCGACGGATAAAGAGGTCGTGGAAGCGATGCTCGCGCTCGCCGCCGGAGAGGCGAGCGAAGAAGAGTTCGCGCTGTGGCTGAAGGCGAACTGTAAAAAGGCGTGACGGGCGCGCGCGGTTTCGCCGCCGCGAAAAGTTTTCCACATCCCGATACGGATTAAATTTTCGACGGCGCGCGTTTGCGGCGTTCACACGCGCGCCGATCGTGCTAGTCTTTCGCGCGGATCGCGCCGTTGCGCTCTCCGCATTCCCGCATCATCCGTTTCAATCCGGGAAACGCCCGCGATGTACGACCTTTTGAGCATCAAGCGCCATGTGGATTCGCATGGCTTCGGCTGCGCCATCGTGAACGACCATGTCGCGATCAGCCTTGTTTGGAGAACCCATACGCTGGACGGAAAGGAGCGGCGGCTCGAGACGACCGAGCGCGCGCGCACGCTTGAGGAAGCCTGCCGCGTCATCGGCTGCGACTGTCTGGCCGCGGCGCGCGAGCGGGCTGCGTGACGCGGTGGGCAAGCCGTGCGTCCTGGCGTAGTCTCGCCCGGCATCCGGCGGGAGACAGGTCATGGCCGCGCTCAGGGACAAGACGCTTTTCATCACCGGCGCCTCGCGGGGCATCGGGCTCGCCATCGCGATCAGGGCCGCGCGCGACGGCGCGAACGTCGCCGTGGCGGCGAAAACCGCCGAGCCGCACAAGCATCTGCCCGGCACCATCTACACCGCCGCCGAGGAGATCGAGAAAGCCGGCGGCAAGGCGCTGCCGCTCGTCTGCGACATCCGGTTTGAAGACCAGGTGCAGGCGGCGGTCGAGGAGACCGCGAAGAAATTCGGCGGGATCGACATCTGCGTGAACAACGCCTCGGCGATTTCGCTCACGGGCACGCAGGCGACCGAGATGAAGCGCTGGGACCTGATGCATCAGGTCAACGCGCGCGGGACCTTTCTCGTCTCGAAAACCTGCATCCCGCATCTGAAGAAGGCGGAGAACCCGCATGTGCTCATGCTCTCCCCGCCGCTCGACATGAGCGCGAAATGGTTCGCGCCGCATGTCGCCTACACCATGGCGAAGTTCGGCATGTCGATGTGCACGCTCGGCATGGCCGAGGAATTCGCCGCGGACGGGATCGCTTTCAACGCCCTGTGGCCGCGCACGGCGATCGCCACCGCGGCGGTGAAATTCGCCCTCGGCGGGGACGAGATGATGAAGGCCTCGCGCACGCCGGAGATCATCGCCGACGCGGCGCATCTGATTTTCACCAAGCCGGCGCGCGACTTCACCGGCAACTTCCTGATTGACGACACGTTCCTTTACGAGAACGGCGTGACCGATTTTGAGAAATATCGCGTCGACCCTTCGCGCAAGCTCATTCCCGACTTCTTCGTGCCGGATCAGTACGCTCCGCCGCCCGGCGTGGCCGAGACCCTGGCGAGGACGATGATCGGCGAGGGATAGGGCTTGGTTTCAGCTTCGGGCCTGGGGTGGCGGCGCGCTCCGAAAATGCTAAGCCCTGAAACCTGAGACCTGAACCCTGAGTCCGTCGGCTTGCGCGTTTCCTCTCTTCATCTCTATCCGCTTAAATCCGCCCGCGGCGTCGCGTGCGAGGAAGCCGCGCTGGAGCTGCGCGGGCTCGAAGGCGACCGGCGCTGGGTCGCGGCCGATCCTGACGGGGGTTTTCTAACCCAGCGCGAATGCGCCGCGCTCGCCCGGATCGTCGCGCGGCCCGTTCCCGGCGGCGTTCGTCTGAACGCCGACGGCGCAGGCGAGATCGTCGCCCGTCCCGATCCCTCGGCCGGCCGCCGTCGGATCAGGGTGTGGAAGGATGCGATCGACGCCCTCGACGCCGGCGATGCGGCGGCGGACTGGCTATCCAAGGCGCTCGGCCGTCCCGCGCGGCTCTTTCATATGGATGACGCGGCCCGGCGCGCGACTTCAGGACGATGGGGCCCGCAAACGCCCGTCAGCTTCGCCGACGCCTATCCGCTGCTCGTGACCAATCTGGCCTCGCTTGACTCGCTCAACGACGCGATCGCGGCGGAAGGCGGCGCGCCGGTCGGCATGGAGCGTTTCCGGCCCAACATCGTCATCGACGGCGCCGGTCCGTGGACGGAGGACCGCTGGCGCGCGCTGCGCCTCGGGGCGAGCGTGATCGAGCTCGTCAAGCCCTGCACGCGCTGCATGGTGACGACCGCCGACCAGACCACCGGCGCGCGCACGGGCCGCGAGCCGCTCAAGACCCTGGCCCGCATCCGCCGGTCGGCGCATCCCGACCTTCCTGGCGTCCTCTTCGGCTGGAACGCGATCCTGCGCGAAGGGCGCGGCCTCTCAGTCGGCGACGCGGTCGAAGTTCTCGAAACGCGCGAGGAAGGCTGGCCGCTCGCCTTCGCTTAAGGTCCCGCCGCGCGGCGGATGAGGTCCTCGTAGAACGCCGCGCCGCGTACGAGGTCTTCGATCATGACCCGCTCGTCCGTGCCGTGAATGCGGGCGAGATCGTCGGTGCGATAGATGAAGGGCGTGAAGCGGTAGTTGTCGTCCGCCGCGCCGACGTAATGGCGCGTGTCAGTCCCTTGCAGGGTGAGCGACGGCGCGACGGCGACGGGACCGAACACGGCCGTGACGCTTTGCGCGACGGCGCGATAGCCTTCCGCCTCGGTCGAGGCCTGCGGGCTCGGCGCGACGCCGCCGAGCGTTTCGATCGTGACGCGTTCGTCGTCGATCAGACGCTTGGCGCGTTCGCGCACGCCTTCGACCGAGTCGCGCGGATGAATGCGGTAATTGACGATGGCCGAGGCCTGCTGCGGCAGAACGTTCACCTTCGTCCCGCCTTCGATGATCGTCGCCGCGGTGGTGGTGCGCATCGAAGCCGCCGTCACCCGGTCGGCGGCGAGCTGCTTTTTAACGATCGGGCCGGTCAGCCAGAGATTGGCGAGGACGAGCCGCTGAGCGAAAGGCAGCTCAGGCGCGATGGCGTGCAGAAAGGCGACGACGTTCTCGTCGAACTCTAGGGGGTGCGGATTGTCCGTGACCGCCGCGACGGCGCGCGCGACGAGGCTGACCGCCGTGTCCGGCCCCGGCGTCGAGGAATGCCCGCCCGGCGCATGGGCGGTGAAACGCAGCGTGGTCGAGCCCTTTTCCGCGGTCGAGATTAACGCGACAGGCCGTTCCACGCCGGGAATGATCCCCTCGACGAGGCCCGAGCCTTCATCGAGCGTCCAGGCGAAGTGAACGCCGCGTTCGTCGAGCAGCGCCCGCGTCGCCCCGGCGCCGTCATGGCCCCCGAGTTCCTCGTCATGGCCGAACAGGAAGTAAACGTCCCGCGTCGGTCGGAATCCGGCCGCGGCGAGGCGCTCGGCCGCCTCCATCAGCGCGATGATCTGGCCCTTATTGTCGAGCGCGCCGCGCCCCCATACGGCGCCGTCGTGAATGGCGCCGGAGAAAGGCGGGCGCGTCCACTGATCCTCCGTGCCCGGCTCGATCGGCACGACGTCGATATGGGCGATGAAGCCGATCGGCTTGGCGCCGGCGTCCGTCCCCGCCCAGCGATAAAGCAGGGAATGCGCATTGACCGTCTCGCGCGTCATGGCGGCATGCGCGGCCGGATAGGCTTCTTCCAGATAACCGGCGAAGCCGGCGAAGGCTTCCGCGTCCGGCGCGCGCCCATCGCCCCAGGAGATCGTCCGGAACCGGATGGCGCGCGACAGGCGGGCTGCGACCTCCGCCCCGCGCGCCGGGTCGGCGGCGAGGATCGCGCCTTCGGAAGGGGGCGGGCCGGAAAGCATGAGGGCGCGCGCCGCGCACAATGCGATGACGGCGAGCGCGGCGGCGAAGCCGGCGAGCGCGAGCTTTTTCATGGAGCGTCCCCTTCCGCGCTGGCGCGCGCCAGCGCGCGCAGACTAGGCTGGCGGTCCCGGACGGTCGAGACTGGCGCGCAGCGCGGCCCGGTCACATATGCGTAAGGCGCGTGCAGAAGATATCGGGAGGCCTCATGACGACGCTGCTTTATACGCATCCCGCCTTCGGGGCGCATGAGGTTCCCGACGGTCATGTGGAACGCCAGGCGCGTTACCACGCCGTCGAGGCCGCGCTCGCGGGAGACGATTTCGCAGGGCTCGACCGCCGCGAGGCCCCGCGCGCGCGCGCCGAAGCCGTCGAGCGCGCGCATCCCAGGGCTTTCCGCGAGGCGGTCGAGCGCGCCGCGCCCGACGACGGCTTCGCCCGGCTCGACGCCGACACCTTCATGGGCCCGTCGAGTCTTGAGGCGGCCCTGCGCGCGGCCGGCGCCGGCGTCGCCGCGGTCGACGCGCTCTATGCGGGAGAAGCGAAGAACGCTTTCGTCGCCGCCCGCCCGCCCGGCCATCACGCCGAGCCGGAACGGGCGATGGGCTTCTGCTTTTTCAACAGCGCCGCGATCGCCGCGCTGCACGCGCGCGCCGCTCACGGGGCCCGGCGCGTCGCGGTCGTGGATTTCGACGTCCATCACGGAAACGGCACGGAAGCGGCGTTCTGGCATGACGAAACGGCCTTCTACGCTTCCTCGCACGAATGGCCGCAATATCCCGGCACCGGCCGGGAGAGCGACCGCGGCGCGACGGGCAACATCGCCAACGCGCCCCTGCCGACAGGCGCGGACGGAGAGACTTTCCGCCGCGCCTGGGGCGAGCGGCTCCTGCCGGCGCTGTCGGATTTCTCCCCCGATATCATCGTCGTCTCGGCCGGGTTCGACGCCCATCGCGCCGACCCGCTGGGCGGGCTCCTCCTGACCGAGGACGACTTCGCCTGGATCACCCGCGAACTCCTGGGGATCGCGCGCGACAAGGCCGGCGGCCGGCTCGTGTCGCTCCTGGAAGGCGGCTACGATCTCGACGCCCTTGCGCGCTCCGTCGCGACCCATGTCAAAGCCTTGATGGAAGGCTGAAAACCGCGCGATAAGGTCGGCGTCTAAGGGCTGCGGGAGCGACATGTCAGGCCGAATCATCACCGCCCGGCACGGCCGGCCGAATCTCGCGCGCGACGTGAAGATCACGGCGCGCGAATATGGCGACTGGTGGGCCCGCTACGACGCCAGCGGCCTGCATCCGGACGAGGAGCCGCCGGCGCCGTTGGTCGAGCTCGCCGCCGGCGCCAAGACGGTGCTTTCCTCGACGCTGCCGCGAGCGATCGAGACCGCCCGCGACGTCACGCTCGGCCGCCGCAAGGTTCCCGCCGACCCGATTTTCGTCGAGGCGCCGCTGCCGCCCCCGCCGATTCCGTTCCTCAGGCTCTCGCCGGGCCAGTGGGGGGTGCTCTCGCGCCTGTTCTGGATTCTCGGCTATGCGCCCGCCGGGGTGGAGAACCACTGGCAGACCTGGCGGCGGGTCGGCGAGATCGCCCGCCGCCTGACCGGCCTCGCCGAGGAAGGCGACGTGCTCTTGTGCGCCCACGGCTATCTCAACTGGATGATCGACCGGCGGCTGCGTCGGGAAGGCTGGCGCCGGACCGGCCGCGAGGGCGGCAACCGCTATTGGTCATGGCGGGTCTACGAGCCCGCCTGCGCCCGCGCGCCGGCGCGGACCGCGGCCGCCGCCGCCGAATGAAAGGACGAACAGCCATGGCCAAAGCGCCGAACGACATCGCCGCGCTCTCCTTCGAAAAGGCCCTCGCCGAGCTCGAAGAGATCGTGCGCAAGCTCGAAGAGGGCCAGGTCGCCCTCGAAGACTCCATCGCCCTTTACGAGCGCGGCGCCGCGCTCAAGGCGCACTGCGAGGCCAAGCTCAAGGCCGCGCAGGAGAAGATCGAGAAGATCGTCGTCGACGAAAGCGGCGCCGTGCGCGCCGAGCCGGCGAAGTTCGAATAGACGCGCGGCGGGATGTGATTTGCCCCTTCCGGCCGGCCGGCGTAGCCTCCGCGCCATGAGGCTCGGAAAGCCGGTGCTGATCGCGCTCGTCGCTTTTGCAGCCGCTGTCGTTCTCGCTCCGGCGGCGGCCGTCGCGGCCAATCTCGCCGCCTGCGCGCGTCACGACGGGACGGCGCAGGCCGGACCCGGGGCGCACGATTGCGCGCACGGCGCCGAAGGCCGGGGCGCGGTCGGAGACGGCTCCTGTTGCGATGAGGGCGCAAGGGCGGGGGTCGCGGCCTGCCTCGTCTCCTGCAACGCCGTCATCCTTCCCGCCCTGCCGACCGCCGGACTTCCGTCCGGCGGCGGCGACAGAGCCGGCCTGTCGGACGAGGCGCGCGCAGGGCTCGCGATCCAGCCGCCCGCGCCGCCGCCGCGCCGGGCGGGCCGCTCCATTTGCTGAGTTCAACCTATCACGGAGAAAATCGATGAAACGCAAACTCTTCATTGCGCTCGTCGCGGCGGGCGCGAGCCTCAGCGTCGCCTACGCCGCTGCGCCGGAGACCGTTACAAGCGCGGTCGAAGGCTGCTGCCGGCTGCTGGCGGCCGCAGGGTGCTGCCCGTTCTGCTGAAAACAGGCGGCGCCTGACGCGCTCCTGAGGGAGCGCGCATGAACCGGGGCGCCCGCCCTTCGGGGCGGGCGCTTTTTTCTCGCCGCGCGATGGTTGCCCGGACGTCACGCCCGGCCCTAATCCGGCCTTTGTGCTGTGGTTCTTTCCGGAAATTGACTGGAGAAAACCGCCGGAAACGCTATTAAGGCGGCTTGCCGCTCCCGATGGGACGGCCTGCGGCGCGGCGCGCCAGGGGCCGGGCCGGGGGGCGATCCGGGCCGAAAGGAAAGGGGAATCCCCATGCCTGTGGAAACGCCGCTGCTCGACGCCGTCAAATATCCGGCCGATTTGCGCAAACTCGAGAAGAATCAGTTGCGCCAGCTCGCCGACGAGCTGCGCGCCGAGGTGATCGACGCGGTCTCCGTCACCGGCGGGCATCTGGGCTCCGGACTTGGCGTGGTCGAACTCACGGTGGCGATCCATTACGTCTTCAACACGCCTGACGACCGGCTCGTATGGGACGTCGGCCATCAGTGCTATCCGCATAAAGTGTTGACCGGCCGGCGCGAGCGCATTCGCACGCTGCGCCAGGGGGGCGGGCTTTCCGGCTTCACCAAACGCGCGGAAAGCGAATACGATCCCTTCGGCGCGGCGCACGCCGCGACATCGATTTCGGCCGCCCTGGGATTCGCCCGCGCGCGCGATCATCTCGGCAGGAAGAACAACGTCGTCGCCGTGATCGGCGACGGATCGATGTCGGCCGGCATGGCCTATGAGGGCATGAATAACGCCGGCCATCTCGGCACGCGCCTGATCGTCATTCTCAACGACAACGATATGTCAATCGCTCCGCCGGTGGGCGCGATGAGCGCCTATCTCGCGCGCGCGGCCTCCGGCAAGCTCTATCAGGGCGTGCGCAAGATCTCGAAACAGTTCATGAAGCGCCTGCCGCCGGCGCTCTATGACAAGCTCGCCAAGGCCGAGGAATACGGCCGCGCGATGGTCACCGGCGGCACGCTGTTCGAGGAGCTCGGCTTTTACTACGTCGGTCCCATCGACGGCCATAATCTTGACCATCTCATTCCGGTGCTCGAGAACGTCCGCGACATGGACGACGGGCCGGTGCTCGTCCATGTGGTCACCAAAAAGGGCAAGGGCTATCCGCCCGCGGAGCAGTCGGCGGACAAATATCACGGCGTCGCCAAGTTCGACGTCGTCTCCGGCAAGCAGCACAAGGGCGCGCCGAACGCGCCGGCCTATCAGAAGGTCTTCGCCAAGGCCCTCATCAAGGAGGCGGAGAAGGACCCGCTCATCGTCGGCATCACTGCGGCGATGCCGTCGGGCACGAGTCTCGATCTGTTCGCCGAAGCGTTTCCCGACCGCTGCTATGACGTGGGCATCGCCGAGCAGCACGCGGTGACTTTCGCCGCCGGGCTTGCGGCCGACGGCATGAAGCCGTTCTGCGCGATCTACTCGACCTTTCTGCAACGCGGCTATGATTCGGTCGTGCACGACGTGGCTTTGCAGAACCTGCCGGTGCGCTTTCCGATGGACCGCGCGGGCCTCGTCGGCGCCGACGGGCCGACGCATGCGGGCGCCTTCGACATCGCCTATCTCGGTTGCTTGCCGAACATGGTGCTGATGGCCGCCGGCGACGAGGCGGAGCTGGTGCATATGACGGCGACCGCGGCGGCCTATGACGAAGGGCCCATCGCGTTTCGGTATCCGCGCGGGGAAGGCGTCGGCGTCGAGCTGCCCGAGCAGGGACGGATTCTCGAAATCGGCAAAGGGCGGATCGTCCGCGAGGGGACGAAAGTCGCGATCCTCTCTTACGGTGCGCGGCTCGCCGAGGCCATTAAGGCCGCCGACAGTCTGGAGGCGCACGGCCTTTCCGCGACGGTGGCGGATGCGCGCTTCGCCAAGCCGCTTGATCATGACCTTATCCGCCAGCTTGTTCGCCATCATGAAGTCGTCGTGACGGTTGAGGAAGGGTCCGTCGGCGGCTTCGGCGCTTTCGTGCTCCATTTCCTCGCCGGCGAAGGCTTGCTGGACGCAGGGTTGAAGATCCGTACCATGACGTTGCCTGACGTTTATATCGACCAGGACAAGCCCGAGAAGATGTACGATGTCGCCCGGCTTAACGCGCCGCATATCGTCGAGACGGTCATGAAAGCGCTCGGCCGCTCGGCGGAGGTCGTGAACCTGCGCGGTTGAGAGCGGCGGAGAGAGCGCTTCGTCAAGCGTGAACCATCGTGAGTTGCGACGCTGCATGCGCGGAGGATAGCCTTCCCGCGGAGGTCCGCGATGGGATGCCGTCTTTCAGCCATTACGGCGTTGGCGTTTCTTCTGTTCGCCGTTGCGGAGGCCGCGAGCGAGTATGACCGCCGGGACTGGCCGAACTGGCGTCAGTGGCCGCACACGGACTTTTCCAGATGTCTGGCTCCGCCTTCCGAATTCATGCCGGGCGGACCGCCCAAGGACGGCATTCCTGCAATCGACGAACCTGTATTCGAGCAGATCGCGGCTGCGCGCTACGATCCGCGCGAGCCGGTGATCGCGCTGAGCATTGATGGCGACGCGCGCGCCTATCCGCTTTCGATTCTGATGTGGCACGAGATCGTTAACGATGTCGTCGCAGGCCGGCCTGTCGTGGTTACGTTCTGCCCTTTGTGCAATGCGGCCGTGGTTTTCGACAGAACGGTCGAAGGCGAGATTACGACGTTCGGAGTCACGGGTATTCTGCGCAATTCCGATCTGGTGATGTACGACCGCGCGAGCGAAAGTTGGTGGCAGCAATATACGGGGCGCGCGTTGGTGGGCGCGCGAGCCGGCGCGCGGCTCGAACGTCTCCCCGCAAGGCTGATCTCTTTCGAGCAGTTTCGCCGCGCCTATCCGCAAGGCGTCGTGCTCAAGCCCAATGACCCGCGCCTGCGCGCATATGGGCGAAATCCTTATGTGAATTACGATACCCGCGGCCGGCCCTTCAACGTCTTCGCGGAACCGCCTGAAGGCTTTTCAAAAATGGAGCGCGTGGTGGTGGACGATACGGCCTGGCGGATGACGGCCATCGCCGAGGCCGGCGTACTGATCGACGGCGATCTGCGCTTCGCCTGGACGCCAGGCCAGGCTTCGGCGCTGGACGCTGCGACTATCGCGGAGGGCAGGGACGTGGGCAGCGTTGTGGTCGAGCGCCGCGCGCCTTCGGGCGACTGGCGGCCCGTTCCCTATGACGTGGTTTTCGCCTTCGTTTTCGCGGCCTTTCATCCAGACGGAGAGTGGCGCGTCTGAGGTTGCGCTTGCGGCGGCGACCGCTGGTTTTCGAAGCGCCCTTTTTCAGTCTACTGTCTTCCCGTCATGCGCGTCGATTCGAACCAGCCGCGCCGGCTCGATCTTGCGTTGGTCGAAGCCGGCCATTTCGAAAGTCGCGTCCGGGCGCAGGCCGCGATCCGGGCCGGCCTCGTGCGCGTCGGCGGCGTCGTGGCGACCAGGCCGTCTTCGAGGGTGACGCCGGCGGACCGGGTCGAGGTCGCCGGCGACGTTCATGATTACGTCTCCCGCGGCGGCGTGAAGCTCGAGGCCGCGCTCGGCGCGTTCGGCATTTCTCCCGCCGGCGAGGTCTGTCTCGATCTCGGCGCTTCGACCGGCGGCTTCACGGATGCGCTTCTGCGCGCCGGCGCGCGCCGGGTCTATGCGGTCGACGTCGGAACCGGGCAGCTTCACGCCTCGCTTGCGGGCGACCGGCGCGTCGTCAACCTCGAAAAGACGCATGCGAAGGATCTGACCCGCGCGCTGGTCCCGGAGCCTGTCGGCGTTCTCGTCTGCGATCTGAGCTTCATCAGCATCCGCAAAGCGTTGGCGCCGGCGCTGGCGCTGGCCGCGCCTGGCGCGCGCGCGGCGGTTCTCGTCAAGCCGCAATTCGAGCTGGGGCCGGAGAAGATCGGCAAGGGCGGGCGCGTGAAGGCCGCGCCGGCGGAGATCGAGGCGATGCTCGCCGATATTGCGGCGTGGTTCGAAGAGCGGGGCTGGACGGTCGAGGGGGTCGTCGAAAGCCCGATCGCCGGCGGCGACGGCAACAGGGAGTTTCTGCTTGGCGCGCGCAAGAAGGATTAGGCGGGTCGCGCCGGCGCGCGTCGCCGAGCTAGTCATCGACCATCTCGGCGCGCGCGGCGACGGCGTGGCGACGGTCGAGGGGCGCGGCGTTTTCGTTCCGTACACGCTTCCGGGCGAGCGGGTGCGCGCGCGCATTGCGGGCGAGCGCGGCGCGCTCGAGGAGATCCTGACGCCGAGCCCGCATCGGTTCGCCGCGCCGTGCCGGCATTTCGGCGGTTGCGGCGGCTGCGCCCTTCAGCACGCCGCGCGCGGCTTTTATCTCGACTGGAAGCGCCGGCGGATCATCGAAGCGCTCGCCCGCGCGGGCCTCAAAGACGCGCCGGCGGGCGAAGCGGTCGCGATTCCCGCACGGACCCGCCGACGGGCGGTCTTCGCCGTCCGTCGCAGGGGCGGGAAAGTCCTTCTCGGCTTCAACGCGCGCGCGTCGGACCGCATCGTCGGAATCGAAACATGCGAAGTTCTTCATCCAGCTCTCTTCGCCGCCCTGCCGGGGCTCAAGAGGCTTTGCGCATCTTTGCCCGGGGAGTGGCGCGCTTTCGATCTGGCGGTCACGCTGATGGAGAACGGTCTCGATACGGACCTTCGCCCCGCGCGCGGCGCCAGCGAGCCCGAAGGGATCGGACTGCTCGCCCTGCGCGAAGCGATGGAGGCGGCGGGCGTCGTCCGTATCGCCATGAACGGCGAGGCGCTCTTGACGCGCGCCCCGCCGCTTGTCCGTTTCGCAGGCGTTCCTGTTTCGCCGCCGCCCGGCGGCTTTCTGCAGGCGAGCGCGGAAGGCGAGGCGGCGCTCGTCCGTCTGGTTCTTGCGGGCGCGACCGGCGCGCGCCGGGCGCTCGACCTGTTCTGCGGCGTGGGAGCCTTCGCCTTTCCGCTGTCGCAGATCGCGACCGTTCACGCCGTCGACGCCGACCGGGCGGCCGTCGCCGCGCTCAAAGCCGCCGCCGCGCATGCGCCCTGCCGGCCGGTGACCTCCGAGGCCCGCGACCTCTTCGAGCGCCCGCTCATGGGAGAAGAATTGGAAGGATACGATCTCGCCGTCTTCGATCCGCCGCGGGCGGGCGCGAAGGCCCAGGCCGAAGCACTGGCGGCCGCGCGCGTTCCCCGCGTGATCGCGGTCTCCTGCAACCCCTCGACATTCGCGCGCGATGCGGCGATTCTCGTCGCCGGCGGCTATCGGCTGAAGGCCGTGACGCCGGTCGATCAGTTCGTCTACGCCGCCCATGTCGAGCTGGTCGGCGTTTTCGAGAGGGTTTGATCCATGCCGCCCTTCGTGGCCGCCATCGCGAAAGGCGCCCAGCGCGCCGCCTACGGCGCGGCGCAGAGCGCGCGCATCGCGTGGTATACGACGCATTACATCGCCGGCCGGCGGCGCATGGGCCCGCTCACCCCGCCGGGCGCCGCGCCCTATGCGGAGGAGTTCGGACCGCTCGATCGCGCGCGGCTGAAGGAATCTTTTCGCGCGCTTTTTCGCGCCGACTGGCGCAGCATCGAGGCGGGCGAGTATAAGCTGCCCATAGAGCTGCGCCGGGCGCCGTCTCTGACCAGGCTATTCCGTCAGAGCAGGGATTATCTGCGCGATACGGAGAAAGTGGCCCGCCGCCGCTTCGCAGGCGGCCATGCCGAAGTGCTGCGCGCCGACACGCAGACGAAATATCCGCGCTACTATCTTCAGAACTTCCATTACCAGACGGACGGCTGGCTGACGGAGGAGTCGGCCGAACGCTATGAGATGCAGGTCGAAACGCTGTTCACCGGCGCGGCGGCGGCGATGCGCCGGCGCGCCCTGCCGGCGATCCGCCGCGCGATGGCGGGGCGCGATCCGGCCGGCGTGCGGCTTCTCGATCTCGGCTGCGGCGCCGGACGGTTTCTCGAAACGGTGAAGGACAACTGGCCGACGCTCGATGCGACCGCGCTCGATCTCTCGCCGGCCTATCTCGGCAAGGCGCGCGCGACGCTCGCGCATTTCGCGAACATGTCGTTCGTGGAAGCCCCGGCGGAGGCGACCGGCCTGCCGGACGAGGCTTTCGATGTCGTCACGGCGGTGTATCTTTTCCATGAGCTGCCCCCGGCTGTGCGCGAGAAAGTCGCGCGCGAGATCGCGCGGCTCTTGCGGCCTGGCGGAACGTTCATCCTCGTCGATACCATTCAGTATGGGGACGAACCGGGATTCGACGTGCTACTCGAAAATTTCCCACGCGGCTTTCACGAGCCCTATTACGACAGCTATTGTCGGGCCGACCTCGCGGCGCTGCTCGCCGCGGCGGGGCTGGAGAAGGGCGAGGAAACGCTGGCGTTTCTGAGCAAGATCACCGTCTTTACAAGGAATTAGACGAGCGGTTGCGCGTGATCGTCGCACGCCCGGCCGCGTAAAGAACTCGTAAGGAAGTTCAACCGAAAATTGCATCGTGCGGGGCGACGATCGGTCTTGGCGCCTCTCCCGCCGGACGCGAGCGTTTCGATGCAGTTGTTTCTTGTCGGCGTCATGGGCGTGGTTTTGGGCGGCGCGGCGGCCGGTGCGGCGGTCTTCGCGCTCACGCGCGCCTATTATCGCTCGCGGCTGGGCCGCGAGGCGGCCTTTCTGCGCGCCGGCGCCCATCAGCTTCGCGCCGCGCTCAACAAGGTTCTCGGCGTGACGCAAACGCTCGCCCTGCGCGCCGAAGCGCTCCCCGAAGAGCAGCGCGGTCTGGTGGCGGGGCTGTCGGAAGCCGGCGGCGATCTCAAGGCGGCGCTGCTCGATGTCTTCGACATGGTCGATCTCGAATCCGGCAAGTTCAAGATCGAGCCGCGCGTCGAATTTCTCCCCGATACGATCCGACAGGTTCAACAGGTGCATGAGAAAAAAGCGCGCGAAAAGGGACTGTCGCTCGTGATCGACGTTCGACCGAGCGCGACCGTCTGGCTCGTCTATGATCATGCGCGCATGCGCCAGTGTCTGAGCAGCCTCGTTCGCCAGTGCGTCAGCCAGACGAGGCAGGGGGAGGTCAGGGTGACGGTCGCGCTGCGCGACGATCCCGAGCGACGCCGGTCGCGCCGCAAGCTGATCGACGCGACAGTCAGCGACACGAGCTCCGGTCTCGATCCGGCGCAGGCGGAGACTTACTTCTCGCCGGAGCGGTGCTGGTCGAACCCGCATCTGATGAACGCTGAAGGCCGCGCCCTGTCGCTGGTGCTCGCCCGCAAGCTGGCAGAGGCAATGGGGGGCGGCCTGAAAGCCGCTTCAGGACCGGGCGGCGTCGTCTTTCGTCTTTCGGTCGCGGCGCGCCTCGCGAAGGCCCAACGGCTCGGCGAGGAAGGCCGGCCTCTGAGCGTCTTCGAGCAGGCGGCGACGCTCGTCCGCGACAAAACCATCATGATCGTCGAGGACAACGAGGTGAACGTGAAGGTCCTGAAGGCCTATCTGCAACGCATTCAGCCGAAGGACGTTCTTGTCGCCTATAACGGGCGCGAAGCCCTCGAACAGCTGAAAACGGCCCCCTGCGACCTCGTGCTGATGGACATGCAGATGCCTGTCATGGACGGCGTGACCGCCGCCAGACAGATCCGGCGCAGCGGCGCGCGCTGGCGGAACGTGCCGATCATCGCCGTGACGGCGGCGGCCGGCGAGCACGAACGCAAGGCCGCCAAAGGGGCGGGGGTCACCTCGTTTCTCGCCAAGCCTGTCAGCCCCGACCAGCTTTACGAACGGATCGCGCGGACGCTTTCGGCGCGGTAGGGACTCGCGCGCCCCGGCTGAAAGCGGGGGCGGCCTACGCTGACCGTCTCGCGGGGCGGATACGGAAAATCCGATTCCGGTCTTTAAGCGGCGGACGAAGGAAACTAGCATCCGGCATTCAGCCACGCGGGCGATTCGCCCGGCAGCGAGGGAGGGGGCCATGGGCTTGCTCGCGCTCGTCTACAGCGTTGTGGCGTATGCGTTGTTCTTCGCAGCCTTTCTTTATCTGATCGTTTTCGTCGGCGGCGGCGTAACCGGTTTCGCCGGCGCGCCCAAGACGCTCGACTGGGGGCCGTCGCCTCTTTCCGACGCGCCGGCGGCGCTCGTCAATATCTGTCTTCTGGCCCTGTTCGGCCTTCAGCATTCGATCATGGCGCGCGACTCGTTCAAACGAGCAACGGGCAAGATCATTCCAAAGACGGTCGAGCGCAGCACCTACGTGCTCGCTACGGTCGGCGCGCTGGCGCTGCTCTATGTTTTCTGGCGGCCGATGCCGCAGGTCGTCTGGTCGGTTCCGCCAGGCGTATGGAGCGGCGTGTTAACGGCGCTGTTCTACGCCGGCTTCGGCCTCGTGCTGGTCACGACCTTTCTCATCAATCATTTCGAGCTGTTCGGCCTGCAGCAGGGCTGGCTCCGGTACAGGAACAAGGAGCTTCCGACGCCCGTGTTCCGCACGCCGTCTTTGTATAGATACGTCCGCCATCCGCTTTATCTCGGTTTCATTATCGCCTTCTGGGCGACGCCGCACATGACGGTCGGGCATTTGCTGTTCGCCGCGGTCTGGACGATCTACATCTTCATCGCCATCGGTTACGAAGAGCGAGACCTGATCGCGGTGTTCGGCGAAAAATATCGCGATTATATGGCGAAAACGCCGATGATCCTGCCGTTCGGCCGGCGGCGGTGATCCGCGAGCCGCGCTACGCGCCGCACTGGCCGCGATGCAGCAGCGCATGATCGGCGAGGACGCAGGCGAGCATCGCGACCCCGACGGGAACGGCGCGAACCCCGACGCAGGGGTCGTGCCGGCCCTTGGTGACGATCTCCGTCTCCTGGCCGAAGCGGTCGATGGTCCTGCGCGGGGTGAGGATCGATGAAGTGGGCTTCACGGCGAAGCGGGCGACGATGTCCTGTCCGGTCGAGATTCCGCCGAGAATTCCGCCGGCGTTGTTCGACAGAAAATGCGGGCGGCCGTCGCGCATGCGGATTTCGTCGGCGTTCTCCTCGCCGGTGAGGGCGGCGGCCGCCATCCCGGCCCCGATCTCGACGGCCTTGGCCGCGTTGATCGACATCAGCGCGAAGGCGATGTCGGCGTCGAGCTTGGCGTAGACCGGCGCGCCGAGCCCGGCCGGAAAGCCGCTCGCGACCACCTCGACCACTGCGCCGAGGGACGAGCCCGCCTTGCGCGCGGCCTCAAGCGCCTCTTCCCATTCCTTCGCCGTCTGCGCGTCAGGGCACCAGAAAGGGTTCTTCTCGATCTCCGCCCAGTCGAAACGCGCGCGGTCGATTTTGTGCGGGCCCATCTGGACCAGGCAGCCCCTGATCGAGACGGTTTCTCCGTACAGGAATTTCAGCGCAGCCTCCGCCACCGCGCCGGCTGCCACGCGCGCGGCCGTCTCGCGCGCCGAGGAGCGCCCGCCGCCGCGATAATCGCGCAGGCCGTATTTGGCGTCATAGGTGAAATCGGCGTGGCCGGGGCGATATTTGTCGCGGATGTCGACGTAATCTTTCGAGCGCTGATCGACATTCTCGATAAGGATGCTAACCGGCGCGCCGGTCGTGCGCGGCCCGTCCGTGCGGTCGTCCTCGAACACGCCAGAGAGGAGTCTCGCCTTGTCCGGCTCGCGGCGCTGGGTGACGTATTTCGAGGTCCCGGGCTTGCGCTTGTCGAGCGCGGCCTGGATGGCCGCTTCCGTCAGACGCACGCCGGGCGGGCAGCCGTCCACGATGCAGCCGATGGCGGGCCCATGGCTTTCGCCCCAGGTAGTGACGCGGAACATCCGCCCGAAAGTGTTCACAGACATTGAAAATCCCAGGCTGCGCCAGCGTTGATCTGACGCATTATATAGACGAGGCCCGCGTCGATAGCATTAATGGGCCGCGAGGAGAATGCGATGCCCCGATCCCCGATCATTCCGCCGAGTCCGAGCGAGGAAGCTTACGCCGTCGACGAGGATCAGGGCGAAGTCTTCACTAGCGAGGATCCGATCGCGCTTTTCGCCGAGTGGCTGGCCCTCGCCGCGAAAAAGGAGCCGAACGATCCCAACGCAATGGCGCTGGCGACGGCGGACGCGGACGGGCTGCCGGACGTGCGCATGGTGCTTTTGAAGGATTTCGGCGCTGAAGGCCTGACTTTCTACACCAATATCGAGAGCGCCAAGGGCCGCCAGCTCGCGGCCAATCCGAAGGCGGCCGTCTGCTTCCACTGGAAGACGATCCGCCGGCAGGTGCGCGCGCGGGGGACCGTGACGCCGGTCAGTACGGAGGAAGCCGACGCCTATTTTGCAACGCGTGCGCGCGGCGCGAAGATCGCCGCTTGGGCCTCGGCGCAGTCGCGCGTCCTCGAAGGACGTTTCGCCCTCGAGAAGGCGGTCGCCGCGAAGGCCGCCGAGTTCGGCCTCAAGGAAATTCCGCGCCCGCCATACTGGTCAGGCTACAGAATGATCCCCTCGCAGATCGAGTTCTGGGCGAATCGTCCGTTCCGGCTGCACGACCGGCTTCTGTTCACGCGCGCCGGCGCGGGCTGGAAAACCACGCGCCTTTATCCGTGACCCCGCGTTAATCGGCGACGCGATACTCCCCGTCCATGCGCGGCGCGCCGTCGGTTTCGACGACGCCGGCGCGGGTGAGGCGGATGAGATGGGCGTAGACGTTGAGCGCCGCGGCGGGAAGAAGGCGCCTGTCGATGTCGGCGTAGACGGCGGCGGCGATCTCTCGGACCTTCGTGCGGCCTTTCCTGAGCTCGTCGAGAATCTGCCGGTCGCGCATCAGCCTATGGGCGCGCACCGCGCGCACGAAGCGGCGCGGCTGTTCGATCGGGGCGCCGTGGGTCGGATAATAGACGCGATCGTCGCGGGCGAGCAGCTTATCGAGGCTCGCAAGATAATCGCCCATGTCGCCGTCGGGCGGGGCGACGACGGTGGTCGACCAGCCCATGATGTGATCGCCGGTGAACAGCGCCTTTTCCTCGCGCAGCGCGAAGCAGAGATGATTGGAGAGGTGGCCGGGCGTCGCGACCGCCTCGAGGGTCCAGCCGTCGCCTTGGATGAGCTCGCCGTCGGCGATGCGCCTATCCGGCCGGAAGGCGTAGTCGGCGCCTTCGTCGAGCGCCGGCGCGTCGAGGGCCGCATCCTTGACGGGATGCGGGCAGGCGGCGAGCGCGGGCGCGCCGGCCCGCTCGGCGAAGCGCCGCGCGCCGCCGCAATGGTCGCGATGGGTGTGGGTGACGAGGATATGGCTGACGCGCGCGGCGCCGATCGCGGCCATGAGCGCGTCGAGATGGGCCTCGTCGTCAGGGCCCGGATCGATGACGGCGACCGTCTGCGCGCCGTCGCCGCCGACGATGTACGTCCCGCTGCCCGTATAGGTGAACGGGCCCGGATTGTTCGCGATCACGCGCCGGATCAGCGGCGACAGCCGCGCCGGCTCGCCATAGGCGAAGGAGAAATCCTTCACGAAGGGAATCTCCGTCACGGCCGTCCGTCAAGGCGCGCCTCGACCATCGCCGCGAAAGCGTCGGCGAGGCCGCGCATCGCCTTGAGCTTGCCCTTGCCGGACAGCGCCGAGGGCGGGCCCATGTCGGTCTTGTTGGCGTCGACGATATAGATGCGCCCGTCGCCCCGGTCGCGCAGCACGTCGAGGCCGCCGAAATCGAGCGCCATCGCCCGCGCGAAGGCGGCGATACGCGCCTGCTCCGCGCTCGAAAGCATGGCGTCGGCGGAGACGACGTCGACGCGGCGGTTGTCGTTGGAGAACCGTCGCGCGCGCGTGCGCCGCTTGAGATAGACGAACGGAATCCGGCCGCCGACGATCGGCGTACGGATGTCGACGAACTCGACGCCGTCGAAAGTGTTGTCGATGAGGCGCTGATAGACGCGGCCGGGCGTCGGCGCCGGCAGGGGACACGCGACGATGCGTCCGTCATGCCGGCCGTTGCCTTCGGACTTTTCGACCGCCGGACCGTCATGCGCCGTCGGATCGAGGGTCAGTCCGTAGCCGAAGGTCTCTTCGAAGACGCGCGCGACGACGCTCTTGCGGATGTCGTAACAGCCCACGTTGAAAGCGGGCCGATCGCTCGGCGCGGCCGGCGGTGCGGTGAGAAATTCCCGGTCCTCGAAATAGAAATGCAGATCAGCCTCGGCCGGATCGTCGACGATCTTCACGTCGGCGAGCTGACAGACCGGCCAGATAGCGTAATAGAAGCGCGGCTTTTGCGGAAAGAAGGAAATCCGCGCGCGGGGCTCGCGGCCCCGCGCCAGCCGGATGGTGCGCACGGCCTGCACGATTCCGGCGAAGCTCGCGATGCGCCAGCCGTCGCGGAAGGAATCGACCGTTAACGGGATCTGCGCGCCCGTCTGCTTGGCGATGAGCTGATTGCCGCTGATCTCGAACTCGCTGAACACGTAACGACGCTCCGACGACGCGCCCGGCGCTGCGATCCTCGTCCCGTTCAGAAACATGGCTTTTTCGCCGATGACAAGGAAATAAATTTCCCGCGACGCGGGAGCCGCCGCCCCCAAAAGGCGCGCGGCCCGGGCCTTGCGACGGCGAGGCCATGTGTTTCAGACTTAAACAAAACGTTACCGCGATCGCCGCATTTGTCCTCGCCGGCTTTACCCTTGCGCCGGCGTCGGGGCAGCAAGCCGGCGCGCCGGCCGCGCGGGGGGCGGGGGGCGTGGCGCTCGGGGAGAGCCAGGGCGGGGTCACCGACAGGGCTTATATCATGGCCCCGCCCAACTATGCTTATGTGATCGAGAAGGAGCCCGGCAGCTTTCTCGATTGCGGGAAAGGGCTCGATCGGCGCCTGACGGACGCGGCGGGCCGGGATCGCGCCGGCCTGGCTTGCGGGGTGACGCTTACGGAGACGCTCGCGATACCGGCGGCGGCCGAAAGCGCGCGCATCATCATCCATTATTGAGTGCGGCGAGCGCTTCGAGCCTGGGGCGCAGTCCGGCGAGATCGTAGCCCGCCTCGGCGGCCTCGCGAAGGATGGCCTCGACGTCGCCGCCGGCGCGGGCCCGCGCGAGCGCGCGCAGGGCCGCCGAGCGCATCCCGGATCTGCAATAGGCTAGCGTGACGCCGGAAGCGTTCGCAACCGCGACGTCGAAGGCGTCGAGATCCGCTTCGCCGATGTTCCCGCCGCGGATCGGGATCGCGATGTAGGCGAGGCCTGCCTCTTTGGCCGCAGCTTCGATTTCGGCGCCGGCGGGCTGGCCCGGTTCCTCGCCGTCAGGACGATTGTTGATGACGAGCCTCACGCCTTTCGCCGCCGCTTCGCGCACGTCCTCAGGCGTGATCTGCGGGGCGACCCAGAAGGTTTGGCTTAGAGGCCGGATGTCGGTCATCGTTGCGTTGTCCGTTCGCGCGTAGCGATGTAAGACTCCTTGCGCCCGCGCGCAACAAGTCGGACGAAAGAAATAAGGAGCAGGCGTGCAGCCGTTTCATCTCGCCATCGCCGTCGACGACCTGAAGGCCGCCGAAGCCTTCTACGGCGATCTTCTGGGTTGTCCGCGCGGACGCCGTTCCGACAAGTGGATAGATTTCAATTTCTTCGGACATCAGCTCGTGACGCATCTCAGCCCCGATGATTGCCGCAGGGCGGGAACGAATCCGGTCGACGGCCACGACGTGCCGGCGCGTCATTTCGGGGTCGTGCTCTCGCCGGCCGAGTGGCGCGCGCTGGCCGCGCGGCTTAAGGCGGCGAAGGCCGAGTTCATCATAGAGCCGGATATCCGCTTCAAGGGCGAGCCCGGCGAGCAGGGCACGTTCTTCATCCGCGATCCGGCCGGCAACGCGCTCGAGTTCAAATGCTTCGAGGACGAGCGTATGCTGTTCGCGTCCTGAGCGTCAGTCGTCGCGATAGACCACGACGCCGTCGACGACCGTCAGCGTCGCGCGCGCCGTTAGAATATCCGTCTCCGGAACGGTCATGATGTCCTTCGAAAAGGCGGTGAAATCGGCCCGCTTGCCCGGTTCGATGGTGCCGAGCGCATCCTCCTGAAACGAGGCGCGGGCCGGCCAGAGGGTGAACATTTTCAGCGCCTCTTCGCGCGTGACGGCCTCTTCCGGCCGCCAGTCCTCGCCCTGGTGGCCGTCGAGGCCTCTGCGGGCGACGGCGGCGTAGAATTCGATCAGCGGGTCGCCGCGCTCGACCGGCGCGTCGGAGCCGCCGGCGATGATCGCGCCGGCGCCAATGAGGCTGCGCCAGGCGTAAGCTCCGTCGAGCCGGCCGGTCCCGAGCCGCGCCGGCGCGAAGAAAAGATCGCCGATCGCATGGCTCGGCTGCATCGACGCGATGACGCCGAGCGCGGCGAAACGGGAAATGTCGGCGGGCCGCACGACCTGAGCGTGCTCGATCCGCCAGCGCAGATCGTTCGCCGCGCCATCCAGCACGTCGGCGTACCAGTCGAGCACGAGCGCGTTGGCCTTGTCGCCGATGGCGTGGGTGCAAACCTGCACGCCGGCGGCGAGCGCCCGGCGCATCAGCGTCCGGGCCTCGTCGGGCGTCATCAGCAAAAGACCTGACGTATCCGGCTTGTCTGCGTAAGGATCGAACAGGGCCGCGCCGCGCGAGCCGAGCGCGCCGTCTGCATACAGCTTCATCGCGCGCGTGATGACGCGTCCCGTGTCATCCGTGCGCGGCGCGTTTTGTTCGAGCCAGTGGAGACCGGCCGGGTCGAGCGCGTTATAGACCCGGATCGGCAGATCGCCTTGTACGGCGAGGCGCTCCATGATCGCCACATCGCCCGGTTCGACGGACATGTTGTGGAGCCCTGTCCATCCATGGGCGGCGTATACTTTTGCGCCGACCCCGTAGGCCTCCTCCCGGCGCGCTTCGTCCGGCGCGCCGACGAGCGGAGCGACCAGGTCCATCGCCCTGTCGATCAGCATGCCGGTCGGCTCGCCGCTCGCGTCTTTCTCGATGCGTCCGCCCTCGGGGTCGGGCGTCTGCGCGTCGACGCCGACGGCGGCGAGGGCGGCGCTGTTGACGACGGCGGCGTGCCCGTCTGCGCGCGTAAGGACGACGGGGTTGTCTGGACTGACGGGATCGAGATCGTCGCGGGTCGGCATGCGTCCTTCGGGCCAGCCGGTCTCGATCCAGCCGCGGCCGTAGACCGTCGCGCCCGGCGCGCTTTCAATCACGTTGGCCGCCACGATGTCGACGAGTTCTTCGATCGAGCCGACGCCTTCGAGATTGAGCGTGAGCTCGCGCAGGCCGATCCCGAGGAGATGCGCATGGCTGTCGACGAAGCCGGGGTAAAGCGCGCCGTTTTCGAGCTCGATCACCTCGGCGTTGCGCCCGGCAAGCGGGTCGATATCGGCGCGCGCGCCGACCTTCAGGATGCGGCCGCCCCTCACGGCGACCGCTTCGGCGGTCGGCGCGCTCTCGACGCCCGTGTAGATAAGGCCGCGAATGATGAGGTCCGCCTGTTCAGCGCGCTCGCGGCCGCGCTCTTCCGGCGCGCAGGCGACGAGAACAAGACCGACAAGGGCGGCGAGGGCGGTTCGGCGCGCGCAGGCGCTTCGATGGGGCTGGGAGCGCGTCATAGCGCGAACGCTAGACCGATGCGCCCGCCAGCGCCAGCGCGCCGTCCCGGCGCTGCGATCTCCTAGAAGGGCGCAGCGCCGGGCGCGGCTCAATGCGCGATTTTGGGCGTGAAGTTCGCCAGCGCCTCGGCGAGGCCCGGCACGGCCTCGGCGCCGGTCTCCACCGTCAGGCTGGAGCCCTCGAGACTGTTTCCAATGGGCTCATGACGCCCGCCGAGGCAGTTCTCGGCGAGGAAGCCCTCCATCAGCCCGAAAAAGGCGAGGCGGTTTTCCGGCCGCGCGAAGCCGTGTCCCTCGTCCGGAAACAGCGCATAGGTCACCGGCAAGCCCTTCTCGGTCATGGCGTCGACGATCTGCTCCGATTCGATGACGGTCACGCGCGGATCGTTCGCGCCCTGTCCGATGAGCAGCGGGACCTTGATCCGATCGACCTTGAACAGGGGCGAGCGCTCGATCGCGGCCTGACGGCCTTCCTCCGTCGACGGATCGCCGATGCCGCGGTGGAAGGTCGCGTCGAGAAACGGCTTCCAGTATTCGGGAAAGCTCTCGATCAGCGTGACGAGGTTCGATGGCCCGACGATATCGACGCCGCAAGCGAACCTGTGCGGCGTGAAGGTGACGCCGACAAGCGTGGCGTAGCCGCCGTAGGAGCCGCCGCCGATGGCGATCTGGTCAGCTTTTGCGATCCCCTGTTCGATCGCCCAGTCGACGGCGTCGATGAGATCGTCATGCATTTTGCCGGCCCATTCGCCGTGCGAGGCGTTGATGAAGGCTTTGCCCAGGCCCGTCGAGCCGCGATAGTTCGCCGACAGCACGGCGTAGCCGCGATTGGCCATCCATTGATGCACGGAATTATAGCCGTAGGAGTCGCGCGCCCAGGGCCCGCCATGCACCCAGAGCAACGTGGGCTGCGGCACTTCCGGCAGGCCGTCGCCGTCCGCGTCGGCGCCCGGCGGAAGCGTGTAATACGACACGAGCTCCAGCCCGTCGCGGGCGGGAATCGTAACGGCGCGCATGGGCTGAAGCGGCGCGCCTTCGAGAACTGGGCGCGTTGAGAATAACGCCGTCGCCTTGCGGCGCTCGGCGTCGAACAGCCAGAAACGGCCGGGCGCCGTCGCCGCGTCTTCGAAGACGATCCACGTCGCGTTATCCTTGGTCTGACTGACGATCTGGAAGTCCCCTTCCAGCGCCTTGTCGAGCGCGTCGAGCTGGCGGCGGGTCTTGCGGTCGAGCGCGGTCCACTTCACGCGCTCCTTCTCGACCGCATAGGCGAGCGGTTCGTTGGTCAGCGGATGAATGAGAACGTCGCTGACGTCCGCCATGTCTGAAGCGGCGATAACCTTGCGGGTCTCGCCGCTTGCGGCGTCGACGAGGGTGAGCGCCGCCTTGTCGCGCCCGCGGCTGTCGAGCATGTAAAAGGCGTCGCCGGCGTCGTTGAAGGCGAGCGCGCCGCTTGAAAGGGCGTCTTCCGGCGGCAGTTCGACCAGCAGCGCCGGCTCCGCGCCGTCGAGCGAATAGATATTGAAGCCGCCCGCGGGCGTTTGTTGAAGGCCGATGCGGACGTTCAGGTCGTCGTCGGCGAGAAAGCCGGCGTAGCCGGGGTTTTCCAGGACAAGCTCGCGGGCGCCTGTTTTCAGATCCAGCTTGTAGACGTCGTGCAGCGCCGGATTGCGGTCGTTGAGCCCGATCAGGATTTCGCCCGGCCTGTCGTAAGAGGCGCCCACCAGAATCGCGCGCACGCCTTCGATGTCGGTCACGTCGCGCGTCTCGCCGCTTTCGGGATCGGTCAGCAGGAGATGGAAGTTTTCGTTCCCGCCGACGTCCTGAAAATAGGCGATCAGATCCCCGGCCGGCGCCCAGTTGTACATCCGCACGCCGCGGCTCTTGTCGTCGGTGACGGGTCTGGCCGCGGCGAGGTCGCTCGCCGGCGCGACCCAGACGTTCATGACGCCGTCCTTCGGCGCCAGAAAACTGATCTGGGACCCGTCCGGCGCCAGACGCGCCGAGGCGCGCTCCGGATTGCCGAAAAAGTGCGCGCGCGGGATGAGCGGCGTTTCGGCCGCCGCCGATTGCGCGACGAGCGCCGCGCCAGCCGCGGCCAGCAATGTCTTGAGCATCTATTCCTCCTCTGCGGATTTCCCCGTATGTGCAGCGTCCCTTCTCGCCGCCGGACGCCTTCACGACGCCGGCGCCGGGAGCATAGATCGCCGCACGCCGGCGCGCCAAACCGCGCGCGGCGGAGAGGACCTATTTCGGGATGAAGCGATCAATGGTCGGAGTGGCGTGATTCGAACACGCGGCCCCTGCCTCCCGAAGACAGTGCTCTACCAGGCTGAGCTACACTCCGACGGACGGCCGCTATAGCGCCGGGGCGCGCGCTTGGCAATGCGTTCCCGTCCGGCGTCGGCGCGCGGCGGCGGGGCTGGTTCCAGCGGGCGAATCCGCGCCGGGGGCCCATTGCATCTGCGGCGTTTAGGCGTTATCAGGCGCCTCCTCATCTTGGGGCGTAGCCAAGTGGTAAGGCAGCGGGTTTTGGTCCCGCCATTCCTAGGTTCGAATCCTAGCGCCCCAGCCAGTCCTCGCTGCCCGCGCTGCACTGACCGGTTTTCGAACGGCGCGCCTTCGCGACGGCCGAAAAATTGCGGCATTGCGCTGCCGCGATTCGCTTGTTACAAACTAACGACCCTTGGGGCAGGGGGCGAACCGGATAGACCGGACAGATAAGAAAGTCGACAGGGAAACGGCGGAGATTGAAACGGGTTTGCGGTCGCAGAACGACGTTGCAAATCGAAAGCAAATGTTTCAATCATGCCCGAAGGGGTAAGTTGATTTGGGGCGTGTGATCCGATCAGGCTATCAAGGAACCGCGGTTGCGCGCCGGTCAGGCGACGGCCGCTTTCATGAGTTCGATGGCGCGCCTGTGCGCATCCTTTTCTCGGCAAGAACGCCGGAGTGACGACCAGCCGAAGCAAACCGTTGGGTGAGGCAATGATGAAGACAGCAGCATTACTGGGATCGGCCGCGGCGATCCTTGCCGTATTGAGCGCGCCCGCGCACGCGCAGTTTTCCGCCGCGCTGCGCGAGAGCGAAGCGACGGCGCGGGAAACCAAAGCCTCGCAGCAGCGGATCGACCAGCTCGACGACCAGACCGCCGCGCTGCTCAACGATTATAGGGCCAACGTCAAGCAACTCGAGGCCGCTCGTCGTTATAACGCCTCGCTTCAGCGCCAGATTGAAGCCCAGGAGCGCCAGATCGCCCGCCTGTCCCAAGACATCGAAAATGTCGCAGGCCTGCAGCGCGCCATGCAGCCGCTGATGGAAGACATGGTGGCGCGGCTGGGGCAGATCGTCGCCGCCGACCTTCCCTTCAACATCGGCGAGCGGACCGATCGCGTCGAGCGTCTCAAGGGCGTGCTCGAAAATCCCGAAATCACGGCGGCCCAGCGGTACCGGTTGATCGTCGAAGCCTATCAGATCGAGAACGAATACGGCCGCACCATCGGCGCCTATGAAGGCGTGATCGCCGGCGACGGCGGCGAGATCACCGGCGAATTTCTCCGCATCGGCCGCATCGCGCTGGTCTTCAAGACGCCTGACGACTCGGTGCTTCGGATCTGGGACAAGAACGCCAATGGCGGCGCGGGCGGCTGGGTGGACCTCAACAAGTCCTATCTGCCGGACATCAAGCTCGGCCTGCGCATGGCCAAGGAGCAGACCGCGCCCGACCTCCTGCCCGTGCCCGTGAAGCCGCCCGTTCGGGCTGAATAAGCGTTTCGGCGAATCGTGAAGGAATACAAGATCATGAAACTCTTCAAGCTTGCAGGTCTTTCGCTTTGCGCCGGGGCGGCGGCGATGTCGCTCGATCTGACGCAGGGAACGTTCGCGCCGGCTCAGGCCCAAGAGCAGCCGCAGATCACGCTTGATCAGGTGCTTGAGGCGGTGCGCCGCGAGCGCCGTCAGGTCTCGGAGGAAAACCGCCAGCGCGAGCAGCGGTTTCTCGCCGAGCGCAACAATCAGCAGGCCGAACTCAACCGCGTTCGCCAGCAGGTCGTCGCGGCCGAGGCCGAATCGACCCGCCTTGAGGGCGTGATGGAGCAGAACCAGGCCCGCATCGACGAGCTTAGCCAGGAGCTCGCCGCCAAACAGGGCGAATTTCAGGAGTTGTTCGGCGCGGCGCGTTCCGCGGCGAGCGATCTCAACGTGCAGGTGACCAACTCGATCATAAGCGCGCAACTCCCTGGCCGCGGCGCCGAGTTGCAGCAGATCGCGCAGACCGAAACCCTGCCCACCGAAGAACAGCTCGTCTTCCTTTGGGAGACCATGATCCAGCAGATCGCCGAACAGGCGAAAGTCGTCACTTTCGAGGCCGAGGTCGTTGGCGCCGACGGCCAGCCGCGCGCCGAGGAGGTGACGCGGATCGGTCCGTTCGTCGCGTTCTCCGACGGCCGTTATCTCACCTACAAGGGCGATCTCGGCGTGCTGCAGTTCCTCGCGCGCCAGCCCGGCAAGGTGGCTACGGACGCCGCCCGCCGCGTGGAGCGCGCCACCGGGGAAGGCTTCGTGCGCGGCGTGATCGATCCCTCGCTCGGCACGCTGCTGTCGCTGGTGGTCGAAACCCCGACCGTCGTCGAGCGCGTCCGCCAGGGCCGCGCGGTCGGCTACACGATTATCGTCGTCGCCTCGCTCGCCGCCCTTCTCGGCATCTACAAATGGGTCACGCTGACCATGACGGCCAACGCCGTGAACGCGCAGGTGCGTCGCAAGAAGGCGTCGAAAAACAACCCGCTCGGCCGCGTAATGCTCGCCTATGAGAATTCGCAATCAGCGGATGTAGAAACCATCGCGCTGAAGCTTGACGATGCCATCCTGAAAGAGGTGCCGAAGCTCGAAGGCGGTCTCAACCTCGTCAAGGTGATCGCCGCCGTCGCACCGCTGCTCGGCCTGTTGGGCACGGTCATCGGGATGATCAACACCTTCCAGGCGATCACGCTGTTCGGCACGGGCGACCCGCAGATTATGGCGGGCGGCATCTCCGAAGCGCTCGTGACGACGGTGCTCGGCCTCATCGCGGCGATTCCGCTGCTTCTCCTCCACGCCTTCGCGAGCGGCGCGGCGCGCCGCGTGACGCAGGTGCTAGAGGAGCAGGCCGCGGGCATCATCGCCCAGCACGCTGAGGGCGGGCGCTAGGCGCTGAACCGGAGCGGGAAAGGAGTCCCCCAGGATGCTCCAGTATCTCAATCCGTCGAGCGCCTATGAAGCGCTGCTTGAATTCCTCGCCGCCGGCGGCAACGTTCTCGTGGTGATCATGTTCGTGGCCTTCTTCATGTGGGCGCTGATCATCGAACGGATCATCTTTTGGACGACCGCCAAGGACGGGGTCATCAAGCGCGCCAAGCGGGCTTGGGCGGCGCGGACGGACCACAAGTCATGGTACGCGCACGCCATCCGCGACCGGCTGATCTCCGAAGCGAAACAGGAAACGGAGCGCTTCAACGGGATCATTCGCGCGCTGGTGGCGGTCACGCCGCTTCTCGGCCTTCTGGGCACCGTGACGGGCATGGTCGAGGTGTTCGACATCATGGCGGTCACCGGCTCGTCCAACGCGCGACTGATGGCGGGCGGCATCTCGAAGGCGACGATTCCGACCATGGCGGGGCTCGTCGTCTCTCTTTCGGGGCTCATCTTCATCAACGCTTTCGAGCGTTTCGCGAAGAAAGCCGAGCATGAAGTCTCCGACGAACTGTTGATCGAGTAGCCGCAATGCGCAGAAAAAGCACACATCATGCGGAAGCCGCAGACGTCAATGTGACGCCGCTGCTCGACATCGTCTTCATCATGCTGATCTTCTTCATCGTGACGGCGACGTTTCTGAAGGAGAAAGGCATCGACGTGCGAACGCCGGAAGACACGCCGCCGGAAGAAGAGACGATTCCGCCCCCGGCGCTGCTGCTTTCCGTGCAGGAAGACGGGTTCGTGCGGGTCAATAATGTCCGGATCATCGACCCCTACTCAGTCAAGCCGGTGGTCGAGGAGTTCATGGCGCGCGAGCCGCGCGGCGTGGTGCTGGTCAGCGCCGCGCCTGATTCGAAAGCCGGGATCGCCGTGACGGTCATGGACCAGGCGCGTCAGGGCAACGCGAGCGCGGTGTCGCTGGCGCTGCAGCAGGAACGCTAGATTTGTCTCGTGGGCTGACGCCTGCGGAAGCGGTTCGATGAAATGATGGTGCGGTGATGGCGAGGAGCAGGTTTTCACAGAACGACGGCACGGCGGAAGACGACGTCAACGTGACGCCGCTTCTCGACATCGTCTTCATCATGCTGATCTTCTTCATCGTGACGTCGACTTTCGTGAAAGAGCCTGGCGTCGACGTCTTGCGGCCGGAGGCGGCCACCGCGCAGGAGCGCAAGCTCGCCTCAATTCTGGTCGCGATCACGGCCGAGGACGAAATCTGGATAAACAAGAAACAGGTGCAGCTCGACGAAGTACGCGCCGCCGTCGAGCAACTGCGCCGCGAGAATCCCAAAGGCACGGCGGTGGTGCAGGCGGACGCAGGATCGCGGTCGCGCTATCTTGTAGAAGTGGTCAACCAGATCCGCGCGGCCGGCGTCGACGAGATCGCCGTGTCCACTGAGGACGTATAGGAGGCTGGCCATGGGCTCGGTGACACGCGTCATTTTCGGACTGCCCGGCGCAGCAATCGTCACGGTCGGGCTGTTTCTGCTGATGTCGGCGCTCATTCGCGGCGAGCTGCGGCTTGAGGAAGAGCGCGCGGCCGTAAAGATCGACGTCACCGCGCAGCTTCAGGAGACGGATCTTTCCAACGTCAACAAGGAATTCAAGCGCCCGACCCTCGACGCGCCGCCGCCGCCGCCGCCGGCCGTCACCGACCCGTCGAACAGGCCGGCGCTCGACGGTGTGCGGGCCGCGCTTCCGCAGCTCGACGTCAATCTGAATATCGGCACCGGCTTCAATCCCGATCGCGACGCGCAGCCCCTCGTGCGCATTCCGCCGCAATATCCCGAGCGGTGCCAGTCCCGGGCCGGGGAGCGCGAATCGGTCTTTCTCGAGTTCGACGTCACGCCGGAAGGCACCACGACGAATATTCGCGTCGTCGATTCGACGAACAGCTGCTTCAACCGCGAGGCCGCGCGCGCGGTGGAGCGCTGGAAATACCAGCCCAAGATCGTCGACAACAAGGCGGAATGGCGGCGCGGCGTGCAGACGACGATCACTTTCGAGCTTGCGCCTGAATAAGCCGGTTTATCCTTGGGCGGAGCGATCCGAAACGGAACAAGAGTCTGTCAGGCAGCGAGCGGGTTTTAAGGCGACGACATGATGATCAGACGGAAGAACATCGCTGGAGTGCTAATCGCCGGGCTTGTCGCCGCCTTCGGCGCGATCGCGGTCTACAGCCCGCCCGCCGCCGCCTTGCAGGAGGAAGAAGAGCAGCCGCGCCGCCGCTCCGAGACGCTTGATCCCGCCGTCGCGCGCGTCCTGCAGGACATATTCACGATGATCCAGGAGGAGCGCTTCCAGGAAGCGCTCGCCGGCCTCAACAAGCTCATGAGCGATCGCGGCGACCGGATGAAGCCGTTCGACCGCGCCACGACGCTTGAGCTGCGCGCGACGGTCAAGGTCAATCTCGAGGATTTCCGCGGCGCGCTGCGCGACTTCGAGGAAGCGCTTCGTCTTAACGCCCTGCCGCCTGAACGCAACAACCAGCTGCGCTATTTCATCGCGCAGCTCTATTTCCAGCTTGAGGACTATCAGGCGGCGATCCGCGGTCTGCAGGAATGGATTCGCATTTCGCAAACGGCGGGTCAGACGGTTGATCCGAACGCCTATTATCTGCTGGCCGCCGCCTATATTCAGGTTCAGCCGCCCAATTACCGCGCGGCGCTCGATCCCGCCGAACGGGCCGTGGCCGCCCTGACGGAGCCGAGAAAGAGCTACTTTGATCTTCTCAATCTCATCTATTCGGAGCTCAACGAGAATACGAAACGCGCCCAGCTTCTTGAGCGGATGATCACTCACTGGCCGGGCGAGCGCAGCTACTGGACGCAGTTGTCGGGCCTGTATTCGACGACCGGACGCGACCAGGACGCTTTCTCCGTCCTCGAAGTCGCCTATCGCGCCGGCCTGCTGAAGAACGAGGCAGAAATCCTGACGCTCGTTCAGTACTACTCCTTTTTCGACAACCCTTATCGCGGCGCGAAGCTGCTCGAGCGCGAGATGGAGACCGGCACGGTCGCGCGCAATGTGAAAAATCTGACCCTGCTGTCGCAGCTCTGGAGCCAGGCGCGCGAGCACAAGCGCGCGATTCCCGTCCTGCAGCAGGCCGCGCGCATGTCGGATAGCGGCGAGCTTTCCTATCGTCTCGGGCAGGTGCTGCTCGCCGACGAGCAATATGCTGCGTCCGAGCGCGCGCTGGTCGCCGCGCTCAACAAAGGCGGCATGACTCAAACCCAGACCGGCGACGCCTGGCTGCTGCTCGGCACGGCGCGTTTCAGTCAAGCCGGTCCCGGCGACCGCGCGACGCGTGCGCGCGCGCGCGAAGCCTTCTCCCGCGCGCTCAACTATTCCAATACGCGCGGCCAGGCCCGGCAGTGGATCGAATATATCGACGCCATCAACGCCACCGAAGAAGCGCAGGACAGGCTTGAGGCCGCCCAGCGCGAGGAACAGCGCCGCGCTGAAATCGAGCGGGTCACCACCCAGCTTCAGGTCTGTCGTCTGCAGGGCCGTCCGCCTGAAGAATGTCGCGCGATCGAGCGGCGGCTCGAAGAGCTGCGCCGCGGCGGCTCGGCGGACGGGGAAGGCGCCGGCGGCGCCGGCGCGCCGCAAGAAGATGCGGAAGAAGCCGCCGAAGAATCGGCGCCGCCCGGACAGGAATAAAAGCTCGAAGACGCTGAAAGCGACGAAAAGGGCGGCGGTCAAGCCGCCCTTTTCTTTTTCATCCTTCGGCGCCGCGACGCCGGCTTGCTTTCGCGCTCAGGCTCGCATCGTTTTCTCATCCGGGTGCTGACAGTCATGCGCCGGATGTCCCTGTTCGGCAGAGGCGGGCGCGAGACGGCCGCAAGGCGTCAATCCTCGACGATGAACGTCACATGCATGTTGACGCGGTATTCCTTGATCTTGCCGTCGTCGAGAATGATCGACTGGTCTTTGATCCAAGCGCCTTCGACGTGTTTGAGCGTCTTGTTGGCGCGCTCGATGCCGGCCTCAATGGCGTCCTTGAAGCTTTTCGGCGATCCGCTGATGATTTCGGTGACGCGGGCGACGGCCATATGCGCACTCCCCATGCTCGCCGGCGCGGAATTGCGCCTGGCGGGGGGAGCATAACGCCGTGGGGCTGGCGGTAAAAGCCCGTCGGCGCGCGCGTTTCAGCGCGTGGGCATGGGCCGTTCGCCGGAATAATCGTAAAAGCCGCGCCCCGTCTTGCGGCCGAGCCAGCCGGCTTCGACATATTTCACAAGCAACGGACACGGACGATATTTCGAGTCCGCGAGCCCTTCATAGAGCACCTGCATGATGGCGAGGCAGGTGTCGAGGCCGATGAAATCTGCGAGCTCCAGCGGGCCCATCGGATGATTGGCGCCGAGCTTGAGGCCGGTGTCGATCGCCTCGACCGTGCCGACGCCCTCATAGAGCGTGTAGATGGCCTCGTTGATCATCGGCATCAGAATGCGATTAACGATGAAAGCCGGAAAATCTTCCGACACGGCCGTCGTCTTGCCGAGCTTGGCGACAATCGCTTTTGCAGCGTCGTAGGTCTCCTTGCTCGTGGCGATGCCGCGGATGACCTCGACGAGCTGCATCAAGGGCGCGGGGTTCATGAAATGAAGCCCGATGAACTTGTCCGGCCGGTCGGTCGCGGCGGCGAGCCCGGTGATCGAGATCGACGAAGTATTGGTGGCAAGAAGGGCGCTTTTTTTCAGATCCGGGCAGAGCTCGCCGAAGATCTTCTTCTTGATCTCGAGATTCTCCGTAGCCGCTTCGATGACGAGGTCGCAGTCCGCGAGCTCGGCGAGCTTCGCCGCCGGCCTGATCGCGGCAAGGGCCCGATCCCGCTCCGCCTCGGCGATCATCCCTTTTGCGACCTGGCGGCACAGATTTTTTTCGATAATGGCGAGGGCCGCATCAATGCGTTCGGGGGCGATGTCATGCAGGAGCACGTCATATCCGGCGAGCGCGAAAACATGGGCGATGCCGTTGCCCATCTGGCCCGCGCCGATCACGCCGACCTTTTTGATATCGTCGAGCATGCCCGTCTCCTAAGGCCGTCAACGGCCGACTATGCGGATGAACACGGAATTATGATCCGATTTCGCCGCAATGCAACATTTCAAGAAAGCGCCGGAGCGATTAGAAGGCCGGGTGTTACGCAGAAGCCGCGCGCAAGAGGGAGAAGCTGATGATCGCAAGGCTGTGGAAACGCGGCGCGGAGGAGAAGGCCGGGTCTGGCGCCGCGCCGCCGGCGCGATATGACGACCTGCGCGCGGTTTTCATCAACTGCACGCTCAAGAAATCGCCCGAGGCCTCTCATACCGACCTCTTGATGGATAACGCCGCGGCGATCATGCGCCGACAGGGCGTCGCCGTAGACCGCTTGCGGCTGGCGGACCGTGTCGTCGCCCCCGGCGTCAATCCGGACATGACCGAGCATGGCTGGGAGCGGGACGACTGGCCGAAACTGTGGGAGACGGTGAAAAGGGCCGAGATCCTGATCGTGGGCACGCCGATCTGGCTGGGGCAGTATTCGTCCGTATGCGCCCGGCTCATCGAACGGCTTTATGCGCATTCCGGCCAGCGCAACGACCGCGGCCAGTATGTGTTTTACGGCAAAGTGGCAGGCTGTCTCGTCACCGGCAACGAAGACGGCGTAAAGCATGTCGCCATGGGCGTTTTGTATGCGCTCCAGCATGTCGGCTATGCGATCCCGCCGCAGGCCGACGCCGGCTGGATCGGCGAGGCGGGCCCCGGGCCGAGCTACGGAGACGCGCTGGAAGACGGCTCGCGCGCCGGCTTCGACAATGACTTCACCCGTCGCAACACGACCTTCATGACGTGGAACCTTCTGCATTTCGCCCGGATGTTGAAGGATGCGGGCGGCGTGCCGGCTTATGGCAACCAGCCGGTTCGATGGGAGGCGGGAGAGCGCTTCGGTCATCCCAATCCGGAATATCGCTGAGGCGCGACGGCGCGGTTTTTGTCGCGCCGCGGCGCGCCGACGCAAGAATCGGGCGGCGCCCGGCGGCGGAAACAGCGAGCATGGCGCAGTCGTTTTCATGGAGCGCCGCATGTCTTTCGTCATCGCCGGCCTTTCGCCGGAAGAGTTCGCCCCGCTTTACGGTCTCGACGAGGCCGCGCTCGCCGCGCGCGGCGTCGTCCGAAAAATCGCCGACCGCAAGCCCGGCTATCCTTGCCGCGTCACGCTTCAGGACGCCGAACCGGGCGAGCGCGTACTGTTGCTCAACCATGAGAGCCACAAGGCGGCGACGCCATACCGGTCGGCCTACGCCATCTATGTGCGGGAGGGCGCAAGCGCGCCGGCCCGACATGTCGACGAGATTCCGCCCGTCCTGCGCGGCCGGCCGATCGCGCTGCGCATATTCGACGCGGGCGGCATGCTGATCGGCGCCGATCTGGCGTTATCGGGGGAGCCGGCGGAGAACATCCGGCGCGCGCTCGATAATCCGCAAGCGGCTTATATCGACGCCCATAACGCGGCCTATGGCTGCTTCGCGGCGCGCGTTCAGCGCGCATGAAAAGGCCCGCCGCGGCGAGGTCTATTCGAAAAACCGGCGCAGCCGATCAGCCTAGCGCCTCGTTGAGTTCGGGCAACGCCTTGAACAGATCGGCGACGAGGCCGTAATCGGCGACCTGGAAGATCGGCGCTTCTTCGTCCTTGTTGATCGCCACGATCACCTTCGAATCCTTCATGCCGGCGAGGTGCTGAATGGCGCCGGAAATGCCGACCGCGATATAGAGCTCCGGGGCGACGACCTTGCCGGTCTGGCCGACCTGATAGTCGTTGGGCACATAGCCGGCGTCGACCGCCGCGCGCGACGCGCCGACCGCAGCGCCCAGCTTGTCCGCAATCGGAAAGATCAGCTTTTCGAAGTTCTCATAGGAGCCGAGCGCGCGTCCGCCTGAAATGACGATCTTGGCGGCCGTGAGTTCCGGGCGCTCCGATTTCGTCAGCTCTTCCTTGACGAAGGAGGAAAGACCTGGATCATCCGCAGGCTGAACGTCTTCGATGGAGGCTGATCCGTTCTCCTCCGCCGCCTTGAAGGCGGTGGCGCGCACGGTGACGACCTTCTTCTTGTCGGTTGACTTCACGGTTTGCAGCGCGTTGCCGGCGTAGATCGGGCGCACGAACGTATCGGGCGCTTCGACGGCGATAATGTCGGAGACCTGCATCACGTCGAGCAGGGCCGCCGCGCGCGGCATGACGTTCTTGCCCGTCGTCGTCGCCGCCTTGAGGATGGCGTCGTAGTCGTCGGCCAGCGAAACGATCAGCGCGGCGAGCGGTTCGGCGAGACGATGCTCGTAACGCGCATCGTCCGCGTAAAGCACCTTGCGCACGCCGGCGATTTTCGCCGCCGCTTCGGCGACGGGCCGGCAATCCTTGCCGGCGACGAGGATGTCGATGTCTCCGCCGATCTGTTGCGCGGCGGTCACGGTCTTGTGGGTGGCGTCGGAAAGCGCCTCGTTATGATGGTCCGCGACGACGAGGATGGCCATTAGAGCACTCCCGCTTCATTTTTCAGCTTGTCTACGAGTTCGGCGACGGTTTCGACTTTGACCCCGCCCTCGCGCTTCGGAGGCTCGGTCACCTTCAGCACTTCGAGCCGCGGCTTGAGGTCGACGCCGTAATCGGACGGATCCTTGACGTCGAGCGGCTTCTTCTTCGCCTTCATGATGTTGGGCAGCGAGGCGTAGCGCGGCTCGTTGAGGCGCAGATCGGTGGTCACGACCGCGGGCAGCTTCAGCGAGACCGTCTGAAGGCCGCCGTCGATTTCGCGCGTGACGTGGATCTCGCCGTCCTTCTTCTCGATCTTCGAAGCGAAGGTGCCTTGCGGCCAGCCCAGGAGCGCGGCGAGCATCTGGCCCGTCTGATTGCAGTCGTCGTCGATCGCCTGCTTGCCCATGATGACGAGGTCGGGTTTTTCCTCCTCCACGATCGCCTTGAGGAGCGTGGCGACGCCCAGCGGCTCGGTCTCCGCCTCGGTCTTCACAAGCAGGCCGCGGTCCGCGCCCATGGCGAGCGCCTGACGGATCTGGTCCTGCGCCTTTTCGGGGCCGATCGAGACGACGACGATTTCCTGCGCCGTTCCGGCTTCCTTCATGCGCACGGCCTCTTCGACGGCGATCTCGTCGAAGGGGTTCATGGACATTTTCACGTTGGCGAGATCGACGCCGCTTTGGTCCGATTTCACGCGGACCTTCACGTTGTAATCGATCACCCGTTTGACGGGCACGAGAAGTTTCATGGAATGCTCCTGTCCTCAAAGGACGCGGCGCCGCCGCGCAGGAAAGGCCGGCGCGGACGCGCGCCGTCTTGAAATCGGCGCGACATTAGCCGCGCCCCGGAAGGCTTTCAACGCCGGCCGGCAGCTTCAATCGCCGAGGCTCGCCAGCCACAGAAACAGCATCATCAGCGCGATGGCGATCGCCTGGGCCGCGACCCTGAGCCGCATGAGCTTGTTGGAGTTGGCCTTGGCGAAGGCGCCGCCCTTGGCGAGGGAATAAATGCCCACGCACAGGATCACGAGCGTCGCGAGCATCGCGATCGGAATGAGGAAGAAGACGAGATTGCTCAGCAAGGTGCGCTCCTTTCCGCCCGCCGGCGCGCTCGGGCGGGCGCTTGCAATACGCCATATAGACCCTCGCCGGATCGATTGCACGGGCTCTGCGCGCCCGCTCAGCGCGCCTCGCGCGGGCCGCCGGCCGCGGCGGGAGAGGGGCGCGCCTCAGCCTCTGCGGTCGACAGGGCGTTGATCGAGGCGAGGAAGGCGCGCAGATCCGCGTCCGCCGGGGCGTCGACGCCGAGCCCGCCCTCCTCGGGTTGGGCGGCCATCGGCGGCTTGAGCTCGTGCAGGGCGAAGTCCATGCGCACGTCGTAGGTCCGCTCGGCCTGATAGCGCAGAAAGCGCTGGGCGTTGTACCAGCGAGTCTTTTCTTCATCGTCCGTACACGTCTCAAGCTCCGCGCCGGACGCGCCCCAGCGCCGCTCCGGGCAGTGATAGGGATCGAAGGAAAGATCCCACAGCCGGTCCATCACATGGCCGAGATTGAGCGCGACTCGCGTGTCGTCCGAGCGGCGGTAAATTATCGTGCAGCGGTCCTTTTCCTCGTTGAAGGCGTCCCACAGATCGCGGGCGAGATCGTCGCCCTCGTAGCGCACGCCCGGCTCGCCGGCCAGCGCCGCCGCGTAAAGCCGTTGCGCTTCGCGGCGCAGCTCGATGAACGATACCTTGAGGCGCGCGTCGCGCGACGGCGTCGAGTATTCCTCCCACAGGCCGTAGGTTCCATAGATGTTCGGCGGCAGCCTGTCCGGATGCGGACGAAGATGAACGCGCGCCTCGACCGCGCGGTCGACGGCGACCTTCCTGTCCTTTATGGCGCGGCAGATCGTCTGAAGACCGCGGCGCAATTCCGCGACCGGGTCGTAGACGAACCCGGGCGCGGCGAGCATGCGGCGCACATAATCGTAATAGGAAAGCGTCAGGCCCTGATGGCGGAATTGGCCGTAATGCCACTCGCCCGACGGATGCGGCGCATTGCCGTAGAACTGCTCCAGGGAAAAGTCCGGGATCGCCTCGTTGGGCGCCGCGCGAAGCTTTCCGCCCTGCAGCGCGCCGTCCCTGAGCCGGCGCGCGCCTTCGACATGGATGGGCCGCCAGGCCTTGAGCCCGGCGCCGAGCGCCGGCTTGGCGCGCATGAAATTCGGTCCGTAAGCGGAGCGGGTGACGGAATCGTCCGGATGCGACGCGATAATAAGAATGCGGCCATCCTCCAGCACGTCGTAAACGATGCCGACATGGCCGAAAATATCGTAGGCGATGACGCCGGGGCGGACGGATTCCCGGTCGATCTTCACCGGATAGAAATCGTCGAAATGCGCCCCGCCGCCGGTGACGGGATGGGTGCGGAACATGGCGGTGGAGACTTCGCGGGCGATCCGCTGGATGAAATGCGGCGCGTCGCTCGTATGGTTGATGACCTGCCGGCGCGCGGCGACGACATTGCCGCCGGTCGAATAGCGCAGATCCTGCGGGCTGCCGTCCGCCGTGCGCATCGCCTTCTGATAGGAGAAGGGAAGGCCGTTCTTCCAGGCGTAATAGGCGCGCAGCATGTAGGCCATGTCGGCGCAATCGCCGCGGAAGAACCGGTCGTCCGTATGCCTGTAGGGGTTGGCTTCGCTTTTGAGGCAATTTTCCAGCGAGTCGCAGTCCGACCGGCCGACCGCCTGAACGAAGGCGGCGTAGCCGGCTTCGTCCTCCTGAGACCAGGCGGTCTTGTAGACCTTCCATTCCCGTCCGGTATTGACGGGCTCGGGGATCGGGCCGGATTCGGCGGCGACGAGCGCCGGCGCCAGGATCAGCGCGCCGATCCAGGCCCCCAAAATCCCCCGCGCTGTGCGCCGCCCCATGACCATGAGGGGAGTTTAACCGGGCGTTAACGGAGTCGGTAGGGGGCGCGCCCTGTCCTCGCCGGGATTTCATCGATAGGGCGAAAACCGCCGGTTGATGTCGTGGCGCACGACCGCGCGCCCGATCGGCCAGAGGGCGAAGCCGGCGAGCTTCAGATGCGCCCATGCGAAAGGCAGGCCGATGACGGTGATCGCCAGCGCCAGCGCCGCGACGAGGTGGCCGAGCGCCAGCCACCAGCCGGCGAGCAGCAGCCAGACCAGATTGCCGAGCAGGCCGAGAGGGCCCGTGCCGATGTCTTCCCCGTAAAGGCGATCGCGGGCGACCGCGCGCACCCCGAAGGGCCACAGGGTGTAGATCCCGTTGTCGAAGGCCGCCCGCGCCCAGGGGATGCTGATGATGGTCACGACCATGAGGAGCGCGGCGAAGAACCAGCCCAGCGCGCTCACCGCCCCGCCGAAAGCGAGCCAGAGAATGTTGAGGATGAGACTCGCCGGATTGATGCGGGCCTCGTCGGCGAGAGGATGGTCGCGATACATGGCCGCCTCCGTTTTCCCTGAACATAGGATGGATTGGGCGCGCTGCATGGCGCCTCGGCGCAGAAAACGCTCGCCGCGGCGCGCGGGAAGTTTTCGATGATTTGCAATTGATAATGAATTGCATTAATAGGCTTTCCTGCGAGGCGAAAACGTCCCGCCGCGCGCGCCCGCCGGAATTCGGCGCGCTGTCCGGAACCGGTCCGGGACGTCGCAAACGGGAGGAGGCCGCCGGCGTGGCGTCGGAGCGAAACGAGCAGGGGCGGGCGTCGACGGCGCCGGCAGGCGGCGACGGAACCGCCGCGCCGCCCGGAGCGGCTTGCGACGGCGCGCGGCGGCTCACGACTCTCATCCGCGCGATCGTGTTCGGCCCGCCGGGCTGCGCGCCGGCGCGCTGGTCCGCGGACGGCTTGTTCGGCCGGATGACGCTTTTCCTCAAGACGGTCGATCGGGGCGCGCGCCGCCGGCTCATGCTGACGGCCGGGCCTGTTCTCACCCATGACGAGCGCGCGCTGGCGAACCTCCTCGCCGCGGCCCAGCATGGGGATGCGGCGGCGTGCCGGGCCCGCGCGGCCTGGCTGGTCCGGCGCGCCCATGTGGAGGCGGCCTGCGCCGCCGCGGCCGAAGCCGCCGAAGCGCTGGCCGAAGCGGGACTGTATCTCGATCCGCCCGCAAGCCCGCCGCCCGGACGGGTCCGCTCCCTCGTCAGCGTCGGCGCAGCGCGCGATCCAGCGCCAGCCGGTCGAACTCCATGAAGAACACGAGGATCAGCGAGGCGACCGCAAGCGTGCTCGACGGGAAGAACAGATATTGCCGCGTCTCGGGCGTGAGCAGCCAGGCGCCGAGCGGGTCGAGAATGTATTTCCACACCGCCAGCGCGCCAGCGCACAGAACCAGCGCCTGCAGCGGATAGACGATCCGGCGGAAGAGCCCCAGAATCACGAGCGCGCCAAGCGCGATCTCGGCCCAGCCGAGGGGCGCCTGAAGGGCCCGTCCGCTCAGAAGGCCGCCATAGAACGCGTCGGACACGCGCGCGGCGTAGCCCGGCTCCATGACCTTGAGCGTTCCCCAGACGACGAGCAGCGCGCCGGTGGTGACGCGCAAGGCGAGCAAAAGCGCGGCTCTGACGGCCATGCGGATATCCCCTGCGGTTGCTGCGCCGGCGAGCATAGGCGATCCGCGCGGCGGCGCCGATCACGATCGCGCCAGCCCCGGCCGCCCCATCCTCGCCCCATTGCCGGGGTCCGCTAGGGCCATGCGCGCGTTGCTGCTGACGCTCATATTCGCCGCTGCGGCCGTCTTTCCGGCGGGGGCCGAGCCCGCCGCCGGCGCGCGTCTCGCCGAGGCGGCGCTCGCCCAAGTCGGGCGCACGCTCGTTTACGATCCGTCCTATGTCGCGCTCGATTATCCGGGCGGGGACATTTCGGAAGAACGCGGCGTGTGCGCCGACGTGGTCGTCCGGACACTGAGGGAAATCGGGATCGACCTCCAGCTTCTCGTCCATGAGGACATGAATCGGGACTTCGCCGCCTATCCGGACCATTGGGGGCTCGACCGGCCCGACCCCAATATCGATCACCGGCGCGTTCCCAATCTCGAAGCCTTCTTCCGCCGTGCGGGCGTCGCGCTGCCGGCGAGCGGTGACCCGAGCGACTACGCGCCCGGCGACGTGGTGGCGTGGAACCTGCGCGGCCCGTCGGGCTTTCTGCCCCATATCGGCGTGGTGACGGGGCGCCGCGCGCCGAGCGGTCGGCCGCTCGTCGTTCATAATATCGGCGCCGGCGCGCGTCTTGAGGACGCGCTGTTCGACTGGCCGATCACGGGGCGCTACCGGCCGGCGCTCATGACGGAGAGCGAGTCTTGACATCGTACTACGTTTCGTAATATTTCTCGTAAAGATTATTACGGATCGTATGAAATATCAGGCGCGCGCCTCCTCCCGACGACCGAGTTCGCTCGGATACGCCATTCTCGGCCTCCTCGCGGCGCGCCCCTGGACGGGCTACGAGATAGGCCGGCTTTTCGCGGAAACCCCGATCGCGATTTACAGCTCCAGCCCGGGAAGCATCTATCCGGCGATCAAGGGACTGCGCGCGGCGGGCCTGGTCGAGCGCGCGCCCCATCCGGACAATCCCGACAGCTCGAAGCGCGTCTTCGCGATCACGCCGCGCGGGCGGGCGGCGCTGCGCGATTGGCTCGCCGCGCCGGTCGCGCGCGAAGACGTGCGGCGGAACATGCAGGACCTCATGCTCCGTTTCGCCTTCATGTCCGGCAATCTGCCCGAGGCGGCGATCATCCGTTTCCTGAAAGACCTGAAGCGCGAGACGGAGGCTCATATCGAAGCCCTCGAAGCGCATGCCGAGCAAATGCGGGCCGCCGCGCCGCTGTCCGGCGTGCTGGCCTTGCAGGCGGGTATAGACGGATATCGCAAGACCGCGCGCTGGGCGCAACGCGCGCTTGACGCTTTCGTCGCCGGAGCGCGCGCGCCGCAAAAAACGCCCCCGGAGAAGACATCATGAGCATGAGAAATTTTCTCGTCTGGCCTGCGAAGGCGGCGCTGGTCTTCATCGCGCTTATAGCGGCTGTGATGATCGGGGGGGCCATAATCTACGCCGGCGCCGCGCCGGCCGAAGGCGTCGATCAGGGCGCGATGATGCGCGCCGCGTTCGCCGTCCACGCCGCGAACGCGCTCATGCTGAGCGTTCTCGCCGCGCGGATGCGGCTGTCGCGGGTCGGCGCGGCCGCGCTTCTCCTCGCGCTTTTCTTCTGCGCGCAGACGCTTCTGTCGGTAATGGAGCTGGCGTATTTCCGCGCGTTTTTCGATTATCCCTTGAGCGCCCTGCCGCGCGATATCGGCGCAGGCTTTGCGACGGCGTTCGCCGGCGCCGGCGCCGCCGCGCTCGCGTTCGTCGAAGGCCGATCGCGCGAAACGGTTTTTGAAACGCGTTCCCTGACCTCGCTGGTCTGGCGCTTCGTCGCCGCGAGCGCGCTCTACCCGGTCGCCTACTGGGCGGCGGGTCTTTTCTTCGTCACGCCGAGCGAGACGGCGCGCGCCTTTTACGGCGAAAATTTCACCGACGCGATCGAGCCGGGCGCGCTGCTTGCGCTCCAGCTCGCGCGCGGCGCGATTTGGGCTGCGCTCGCCTTCGCGGCGGCCTATGGCCTTCGAGGCTCGCGAATAGAGCGCGCGATCCTCGTCGGCGCGTCGTTCTCGATCTTCATGATCCTGCCGCTGCTTTATCCCAACGCGATCATGCCCGCGCCGGTGCGGATGCTGCATTTCGTCGAGATCGCGACGTCGAATTTTATTTACGGCCTCGTCGCGACGCTCCTGCTCGCGCCGCGCCGCGCAGCCGCCCAGCCTTACGCGTAGCGCGCCCGCGACTCGGCGATCCGGTTCGTCGAGACGGCTACGAAGCCGTCCTCGGGAAAGATTGCGCGCGGTCTTCGAACTCGCCTCGCTTCTGACGAGCGAAGGCTTGCGGGCGGCGCCGCTTGCGGTTACGGCCGTCATGCGCGCGGACACGCAAGGATTGATTTGGAGCGAGAGATGCGCACGGTTCCTCTGGGCCGTTCCGGCCTCAATGTCTCGCGTCTCGGTTTCGGCTGCATGGGGCTGGCGGAGTTCTATGGCGCGCCCCTGTCGAACAGGCAGGCCGAGGCGGTTCTCGACGCGGCGCTCGCGCGCGGGATCAATTTCTTCGATACGGCCGACATGTACGGCTCGGGCCGCAACGAAGAGCAGCTTTCCGGGTTCCTGAAGCGCCGCCGCGACGAGGTCGTGCTGGCGACGAAATTCGCGGTGCGGCGCGGGCCGAACGGCGAATGGCTGGGCCTGTCCAACGACCCGAAATACATCAGGCAGGCCTGCGAGGCTTCGCTGAAGCGGCTCGGGGTCGAGGTCATCGACCTTTACTACATGCACCGGCGCGACCGGTCCGTGCCGGTCGAGGACTCGGTCGGGGCGATGGCCGAGCTCGTGAAGCAGGGCAAGGCGCGCGCCATCGGCCTGTCCGAGGTCAGCGTCGAGACCCTGCGCAAGGCGAACGCGGTCCACCCGATCGCGGCGGTGCAGTCGGAATACTCCATCGTCACGCGCGAGATGGAGAAGGCGGTCATTCCCGCCTGCCGGGAGCTCGGCGTCGCCTTCGTCGCCTATTCCCCGCTGGGGCGCGGGCTGTTGACCGGCGCCTATCGCTCCGAGAAGGATTTCTCGCAGGGCGATTACAGGATGCAGGCCAATCCGCGCTTCGCCGGCGGCGCGCTGGAGAAGAATCTCAAGCTGGTCGACCGGATCGCCGAGATCGCGAAGCAGAAAGGCGCGAGCCCGGCGCAGATCGCGCTCGCCTGGGTGCTGGCGAAGGGCGAGGACATCATTCCCATCCCCGGCACGAAGAAGGTCGAGCGGCTCGAAGAAAATCTCGGCGCGCTCGCCGTGACGCTGTCCGACGAAGACGTCGCCGCCATCGAGCGGGCCGCGCCGCCCGACGCTGTCGTCGGCGCGCGCTATCCCGAAACGAGCGCGTCGAGCCTCGACGGCTGAGCGGCGGGCGGGGCGGCGAATCGCACGAAACGGCGCGGCGGCGAGTCGTGCTGAGTCTGGCGCCGCAAGGGCTTCGGGCCGGTTTCGAACGATTCGGCTTTGCGCGAATCGCGCGGTTTCGCCCCGAAGGGGCGCGCGCGGGCG
>NZ_FZQA01000016.1 GCF_900199215.1 Amphiplicatus metriothermophilus | reverse complement strand
CTCTGTGTTGTAATGGCGCCGCCAATTTTCGATGATGATCTTCGCCTCGATCAGATGATTGAAAAGCTCCGGTTTTAGGCACTCATCCTGCAGTCGGCCGTTGAAAGATTCGTTGTAACCGTTCTCCCACGGGCTCCCGGGTTCGATGTAGAGCGTCTTTGCACCGATCTTCGAAAGCCATTCCTGAACGGCTTTGGCCCGGAACTCTCCGCCATTGTCGCTGCGAATGTGATCAGGCACGCCGTGTTCGACCATCAGCTCGCCGAGCACTTCTAATACGTCCTGGCTGTTCAGACGACGCCCGACCCTGATCGCCAGGCATTCGCGGGTGAACTCGTCGATCACGGTGAGCATGCGGAACTTGCGCCCGTCGCGGGTTCGATCCTGGACAAAATCATACGCCCATACATGATTGCGATATTGCGGCCGAAGCCGGATGCATGAGCCGTCATTCAGCCATAATCTTCCTCGTTTCGGTTGTTTCTGCGGTACTTTCAGGCCCTCGCGCCGCCATATCCGGAAGACACGCTTGTGGTTTACGCACCAGCCGTCAGCGCGAAGAAGCGCCGTGATCCGCTTGTAGCCGTAACGCCCATAGCGGACAGCGAGTTCAATGATCGCGGATGTCAGCGCGTCTTCATCGTCACGCTTCTTCGGCTGGCGCCATTGTGTCGAGCGGTGTTGACCAAGAATGCGGCAAGCCCGGCGTTCGGAAACGCCGAGCTTCTCAACCGCACGATCCACACATGCCCGACGGCGCAAGGGCGTCAGAAGTTTCCCGAGGCGGCTTCCTTCAATATCGCTTTGTCGAGTTCCGCGTCAGCCAGCAAGCGCTTCAGCCTGGCGTTCTCCCGCTCCAGGTCTTTCAGACGCTTGGCCTGATCGACTTTCAGGCCGCCATATTCGCGCCGCCAGCGATAATAGGTGATCTTTGTGACGCCCAACCGGCGAATGACTTCCCCGACGCTGACGCCTTCGGCGAGATAAACTTCCGCCTCGCGTAACTTCGAGATGATTTCTTCTGGGCGATATCGTTTTCCCGACATTCTCTATCTCCTTGAATGCAGCCATTTGTTTCCTTGTTCGTGGCTGCGTTCAAAGGGGTCGGGTCA
>NZ_FZQA01000012.1 GCF_900199215.1 Amphiplicatus metriothermophilus | reverse complement strand
TCAGAATGCCAATGATCTGTTCTTCGCTGAACCTGCTGCGCTTCATCGTCCGTCTCCTCTGTCGAGGAACAGACTAACCTCAGAGTGGGGAGGTTTCAGGGGAGCAGGTCAGCAATCGTTTCCGGGCCTGGTGAAGACTCAGCTACGCAGCTTCCCAGACTTGGTTCAAGATCTGCGCGGCGAGAGCCGCCTTGTCCTGTGGCAGGAAACGGCCATAGTGGTGCGCGACCATTTCCGCGGGCTCGTTGTGCTAACGACCACCCGGACAGTGCATATCATTGGATTTCAATAGGAAGTGGCGCACCCATCAGGATTCGAACCTGAGACCTCTACCTTCGGAGGGCAGCGTGCAAGGCAGCCACCGAAGAAGAGCGCCTCGAGCTGGCGCGGCCGCCTCATGATCATATGTTAAGCCTCACGAGAAGGGTGGCATCGCGGCGATCGCACCATCCGATTTCTACGCCATACTTTCCGTTTGCCGCACAGCTTTAAACGGAGTCTTCCATAACACCGATACCATCGCTTTCTATCGAGAAGACTTTCGTTTTGAGGAGAGCACTTATGACCCGGCCTGCGGAGCCAACCATTAGGCGAACCATCAGGCGACACCAACTTCGCGAAATCGTGCCTCTCGCCGACACGACCATCTACGAGATGGAGCAGCGCGGGGAGTTTCCCCAGCGATTCTATCTGACATCCCGTTGTGTGGTCTGGGACCTGGCGGAAGTGGAGGACTGGCTCGAAGAGCGGCGCCGGGCGTCCGACGCCAAGGCCACGCGGCGCGCGCCCATGCCCGATGTCCGCCTGCGGAAGACCCGCCCCGTCAGACGCTAGGATCGGGAGTCAGCAACTCCATTGATGGTGGATAGAGGGTGGGCGCATATTTCTGCCCGGCCGCCCAAGCGTCCACCAGATTGGCCCATTCCTGCAGCATGTGCCGACGCTGATGCTCGTATTCGGCTTTGTTGTAGACACCCCGGGACGAACGGCCATCCTCGTGTGCCAAGCACTTTTCGATCCAATCGCTGTTGAAGCCGATCTCGTTCAGAAGCGTCGACCCGGTGCGGCGCAGGTCGTGAACCGTGAACGGCTCTAACGGCAGATCTTGTTCTCTTGCTCGTTTAATGACGGCCATTGTAACGCGATTGAACGTTGCCCGCGACATTGGCGCGTCGGCATCATACCGCGACGGAAGGAGATACTTGGAGTTTCCGGAGCAGGTCTTTAGGGCGACCAGAATGTCGAGTGCCTGCTGTGCCAGGTAGACGTTGTGCGGCTTCGACCGCTTCATGCGCTCCTTCGGGATCGACCACACCGCATTCTCGAAATCCACCTCTTCCCAGGTCGCGTTCTGCAACTCGCTCTTACGGACCATCGTCAGAAGGATCAGCTTCAGACCTAGCCGGATCGTCGGCAGCGTTGCCACATGCTCAAGCTGATTGAGCATGATGCGGATCTCCGCCGGTGACAGCGCCCGGTCTTTCGGCACGAAGGTCGCGATCGATGAAGGGCCAACCTCGTCAGCCGGATTGGCGACTTTCTCGCCATGCAGGATGGCGAACCCGTAGATCTGTTTGACGATGTCGCGGACGTGGATCGCGGTCGCGGGAGCGCCCCTGTCCTTCACTTTGCCGCACAGCGCCCGGAGGTCATCAGGCTCGATCTCGGTGAGCAGCCTCTTGCGGAACTTGGGCAGGATATCGCGCTCATAGATCGTCCGACGCATGGCTCGCGTACTGTCGGCCATTGACGCCTCCTGAAAATAGCGCTCGCCGAACTCATCGAAGCTCTTCGCTTCCTTCAAGCGTCGCTTTTGCTGCTGCTTCTCCCGCGCCGGAGAGCGACCCTCCTGTACCGCCCGCTTCGCATCGATCAGCTTTTCGCGCGCTCGGGCCAGAGACAGTCCGGCCGGTCCGTATCGCCCGAGAATTACCGTCTCACGGCGGCCGTTCAGACGGTAATCATAGCGAAAGCTGATGGCCCCCGTCGGCATCACGAGCACGTACATGCCGTCGCGATCCGTCACCTTGTATTTTTTGTCTCGTGGCTTCAGAGCCTTAAGGGCTGTGTCGGTCAGCATTTTCCCTCCGGAATCGGTCGAAAAACGAGGGAAAGCCGCTGAAATGTCCGTCAGGCGATTTTGGCACCTTCTGAACAGAAATTTTCGTTTGTTTTCAATGTGATGAACTTGAAAAAAGTCCGTCAGCGGCTTTCACATCGCTGACGGTACTTTCAATTTCCATCAGTAGCAAGGTTTCAGAGGTCCGTCACACAGTCCGTCATTCGTAATGCTTGCGGGCCGATAGTTCACGAAAGGTGACGAGTCATTTTCTTTTGATTTCAGATAGTTATGTCAAGTTCTGGCGTGTTGCCGGATACGCTCGGCATGGCCTGAATCATTCCCACTCGATGGTCCCCGGCGGCTTTGAGGTCACGTCGTAGACGACGCGGTTGACGCCGCGCACTTCGTTGATGAGGCGGGTCGAGATCCGGCCCAGAAAGTCGTGCGTGAACGGATAATAATCCGCCGTCATGCCGTCGGTGGAGGTGACGGCCCGCAAGGCGAGCACGTAGTCGTAGGTCCGCTCGTCGCCCATCACGCCGACCGTGCGCACCGGCAGCAGCACTGCGAAGGCCTGCCAGATCTCGTCGTAAAGGCCGGCCTTGCGGATCTCGTCGAGATAGATCGCGTCGGCCTTGCGCAGGATGTCGGCCTTCTCCTTCGTCACCTCGCCGGGGATGCGGATGGCGAGGCCCGGCCCAGGAAAGGGATGGCGGCCGACGAAATGCGCCGGCAGGCCGAGTTCCCGACCGAGCGCCCTCACCTCGTCCTTGAAAAGCTCGCGCAACGGCTCGACGAGCTTGAGATTCATCCGCTCCGGCAGGCCGCCCACATTATGATGCGACTTGATCGTCACCGACGGGCCGCCGTCGAAAGAGACGCTTTCGATCACGTCGGGGTAAAGCGTGCCCTGGGCGAGAAATTCCGCGTCGCCCACCTTCTTCGCTTCCGCCTCGAACACGTCGATGAAGGTCGCGCCGATGATCTTGCGTTTTTTTTCCGGATCCTCGACGCCCTTGAGCTTGCCAAGGAACAGTTCCTCCGCCTGCACATGAATGAGCGGAATGTTGTAGCGTTCGCGGAAGAGGCGCACGACTTCCTCGCCCTCGCCTGCGCGCATGAGGCCCGTGTCGACGAAGACGCAGGTCAGCTGCTCGCCGACCGCCTCGTGAATGAGGACCGCGGCCACGGACGAATCGACGCCGCCGGAAAGCCCGCAGATCACGCGCCCTGCGCCGACCTGCTTTCTGATCTCCCTGATCGCCTCGTCGCGGAAGGCGGCCATGGTCCAGTCGCCCTTCAGCCCGGCGATGTTGAGCGCGAAATTGCGCAACAGCTTCGCCCCATCGGGCGTATGCGCGACCTCCGGGTGGAACTGCACCGCGTAGATGTTCCGCGCAGGGTTGTGAATCGCCGCGAAAGGCGCGCCGGGCGATTTCGCGATCGGCTCGAAGCCTTCAGGCAGCGCGTTCACCCTGTCGCCGTGACTCATCCAGACCGGATAACGCCGGCCCCGCTCCCACACGCCTTGGAAGAGCGGGCTGTCGGCGACGACCTCGACCTCGGCGCGGCCGAACTCGCGATGGTCGGCGCTTTCGACCTCCCCGCCCAGCTGGGCGCAGATCGTCTGTTCGCCGTAGCAGATGCCGAGGATCGGAACGCCGAGACGGAAGATCGCTTCGGGCGCGCGCGGGCTCGTTTCGGCCTTGACGCTCGCCGGCCCGCCCGAGAGGATAACCGCCTTCGGCGCGAATTCGGCGAGAAACGCCTCGCTCACCCGGTTGAAGGGATGGATCTCGCAATAGACGCCGAGCTCGCGCAGACGGCGCGCGATGAGCTGCGTCACCTGGCTGCCGAAATCGACGATGAGGGCCCGTTCGTGCTGGGCGGCGTGAGGATCAAGGGTCATGGGTCGGGTCTTAACGGGTCCATTGAAGAGTCGCGACAAAAAATCCGTCTGAAGAAATGCGCGCCGGCGTGACGCGCAGCGCGCCGTCCGGGGTCTCGCAGCGCGCGAGCGCCGCGCGCCCCTCCTTGGTCAACAGTCCTGAAGCGGCGAGCGCGTCTAGCGCGCGCGTCCGCGCGAAACCCGGATGGGCTTCGAGAAACGCCGCGAGGCGGTCCTCGTTCTCCTCCATGAACAGCGAACAGGTGACGTAGACGAGCCTGCCGCCCGGCTTCACGAATCGGGCGGCCTCGGCGAGAACCGCATCCTGCTCCTTCATGCGCCGTTCGAGCTGATCGGGCGCGAGGCGCCATTTCGCGTCCGGATGCCGGCGCCATACGCCCGATCCGGTGCACGGCGCGTCGACGAAGACGACGTCCATCCTGCCGGCAAGCGCGGCGAGCGCTTCTTTGTCCGTAACCGGATTGATGATCTGGAGATTGCGCGCGCCCGCCCGTTTCGCGCGGTGATAAAGCGGCTTCAGGCGGCGCGCGTCGCGGTCCCAGGCGTAAAGCTGGCTGGTGTTCTCCATCAGCGCGGCCAGCGCGAGCGTCTTGCCGCCGCCGCCGGCGCAGAAGTCGAGAACCTGCGCGCCCCTGACCGCGCCCGCCGCGGCCGCGGCGATCTGCGAGCCGAGATCCTGCACCTCGACCCAGCCCCTGTTGAAGGCGGGAATGACCGTGACGGCCGGCACCTTCTCGCGCGGGTCGGGCGCGTTGATGCGCGCGGCGGTCGTCAGCAGAGGGAGCGCTTCGCCCTTCACCGCCTTCAGCGCGGCGAGCGCCTTTTCCGGCGTCGTCTTGAGCGTGTTGATCCGCAGGTCCACGTCGGCGCGCGCGGCCAGCGCGGCGCCTTCTTCGGCGGCGCGTTGGCCGAAAGCGCGGACCATCATCGGCGTCGTCCACGCCGGAAAGTCGCCCGCGACATGCGGCGGAACCGCTTCTGCCCGCGCCTGGCCGGATTCCGGCCCGCATCGGGATGAGCGGAGTTTTTCTTCCTCCTCCGCACTCAGCGCGCCCGGCCCGTGCGGCTCCTCCGCGGCCAGCGCCGCGATTTCATCGGCCGACGCGCCCCATACGAATCGCAGCGCGCCGAGAACAAGCGCGCGCGGGCTGTCCGCGTCCATCGCATGGACGAGCGAGGCCCGCCGCCTGAGCGCGTCGAGGCAAAGGCCCGAAATCCACGCGCGATCCTTCGCGCCGGCGTAGCGCGCCCCGCGCGCCCAGTCCTGCATGGCGGTCTTGAGGGGAACGCGGCGGGCGTCGAAGTCCGTCAGGATTTCGATTGCAGCGGATACGCGGCCTGAAAGTCTCATCGCACGTCCTGATCCAGACCGAGCTCCCGGCGCTTCTTTTTCGTCAGACCGAGCGAGGCGAGCCGATGGGATTCGGCGAGATAGCTTTCGAGCTCGCGGTCGGAAAGCCCCGGCTTTCCGTAATGCTGAATCCACTTCATCCCGCGCGAGGCGAAATAGGGCGCCGGGCGCAGACCGGGACGGTCCTTGAGCATTTCATAGGCGATGTCCGACGCCTTGAAGACGAAAGCCGGCGCGCCGGCTTCATCCCAGCCGCCGATCGCGAAGACCTTGCCGCCGACTTTCCATACATGCGCCCCGCCCCATTGCACGACATGCGTCGTCGCCGGAAGCGACCGGCAGAAGGCGTTGAACTCGTCGTAGGTCATCGCGCCGATGTCGGATAATTCGGCGCCTCGCGGGTGATCTGCACGTCATGGACGTGAGACTCGCGAAGGCCCGCATTGGTGATCTTGACGAAGCGCGCGCGCTTTTGCAGCTCCTCGATGCTCGCCGCCCCGACATAACCCATCGCCGCGCGCAAGCCCCCGACGAGTTGATGCAGGATCGGGGCGACCGGCCCCTTGTAGGGCGTCTGTCCCTCGATGCCCTCGGGCACCAGCTTCATCTGCTCCTGCACGTCGGCCTGAAAATAGCGGTCGGCGGAGCCGCGCGCCATGGCGCTGATCGAGCCCATGCCGCGATAGGCCTTGTACGGACGGCCCTGATAGAGAAAGGTCTCGCCTGGCGCCTCCTCCGTGCCGGCGAGCAGCGAGCCGACCATCACCGCATCGGCGCCCGCCGCGAGCGCCTTGGCGATGTCGCCGGAATATTTGACTCCGCCGTCGGCGATGACCGGAACGCCCGCCGCGCGCCCCGCGCGCGCCGCATCCATGACGGCGGTGAGCTGCGGCACGCCGACGCCGGCGACGATGCGCGTGGTGCAGATCGAGCCCGGCCCGATGCCGACCTTGACCGCGTCGGCGCCGGCGTCGATCAGCGCCCGCGCGCCGTCATAGGTCGCCACGTTGCCGGCGATCACCTGCGTCGCGTTGGAGGCGCGCTTGATGCGCGCGACCTGCTCGATCACTTTCGCCGAATGGCCGTGAGCCGTGTCGATCACGACGACGTCGCAGCCGGCGTCGATCAGCGCCTCGACGCGCTCATAGCCCGTCTCGCCGACCGACGAGGCGGCCGCCACCCGCAGGCGGCCTTCGGCGTCCTTGCACGCATGCGGATATTTCTGCGCCTTCTCGATGTCCTTGACCGTGATGAGTCCGATGCAGCGATAGTCGTCATCGACAACGATCAAACGCTCGATGCGGTGCCTGTGCAAAAGCCGTATGATCTCCTCGCGGCTCGCATGGGGCTTGACTGTGACGAGCCCTTCCCGGGTCATCAGCTCGGCGACTTTCTGGTTCGGGTCGGCGGCGAAGCGCATGTCGCGGTTCGTCAGGATGCCGACGAGCTTGCCGACGCCGTTGGCGTCGCGATTTTCGACCACGGGAAAGCCGGAGATCTTCTTCTCGTCCATGATGCGCCAGGCTTCGGCCAACGTCGCCTCCGGCGTCAGGGTGAGCGGGTTCACCACCATGCCGCTTTCGAAACGCTTCACCCGGCGCACATGCTCGGCCTGCTCCTCCGTCGACAGGTTGCGGTGAAGCACGCCGAGGCCGCCGTTCTGCGCCATCGCGATCGCCATTTCCGCCTCGGTGACGGTGTCCATCGCCGATGACAGGATCGGGATGTTCATGACGATCTCGCGCGTCAGCCGCGCGCGGGTCGAAACCTCGGAGGGCATCACCTCTGATGCGCCAGGCTCCAGGAGCACGTCGTCGAATGTGAGCGCTTCGCGAATTTCCATGAGTTCAGCCTTTCGCAGTCAGAAATCGGCGCGCGACATAGGCCATCGGAACGCCGAACAGGAAGAGATGAATGAGAACGCCGATCGCGATCCGGGTCGCATCGGGCTCGCCGACGACGGCGCGCGAGACGGGAACGACGACGTAGTTCATGAACACGTACATCGCCGCGCCGAACACGGCGCCCGTCGCAAAAGCCATCCGCCGCAGCGGTTCGTAAAGACTCATTCCGGCGGCGAGCGCGAGGCCGGCGAAAAGCGCGATCAGAAAATGCAGCCCCGTCCCCAGAAGCGCTGTCGCGACGCCGCCTTCATACGCAGCCGCGCCCATCACGCCGCTGGCGATCGACTGCGGAACCCGGATCGCCGGAAAACCCTCCATGAGCGGATAAATGACTGACGCGGCGAGGAGATCGAGCGCGCCGCCGACAAGGCCGGCGGCGATCCCCCCTTTTAAGACGGCGTTCATCGGCCCCTCCCTTGCTGCTCTTCGTCGGCGGGCGAAACCGGCCGCGCGCCGAAGCGCGCCGGAATGGCGAAAGGCTCCGCCTCGAGCGCCGGCGCGCCAGGCCCGATCGCCTCGACCGCCTCGATCATGCGGCCCTTTCGCGCGAGCAGCTCGTCCGCGAAGGCGACGATGCGCGCGTTGGGCCATGCCGTAGGCGAGGCGGCGCGCAGCGTCATCGCGATCTCATGCTCATCCGTATCGGGATTATGCAGGCAGGCGGCGATGAAAGCCGTCGCCGTCGAGCGCGAAACGCCGGCCCAGCAGTGCACGAGCAGCGGGGCTTCGGGCCGCCAGCCTTCGAGAAACCCGATCAGCGCGCGCACGTGATCGCCGTCCGGCGCGACAAGTCCGTCCATCGGCTCGCGAATGTCGTGAACGCCGATCCTGTGATGGCGTCCGTCGTCATAGCCGCCAAGCACGGGAAAGCTGTCCTCGGGCGAGAGAAGGCTTACGACGCGCGCCGGCTGCGCTGCGGCGACCATCTCATGCACCTTCGCCAGACTGGACACCCAGATCCTCACGCGCGCCCCCTGAATCCTGTCGCCGCCACATACATCTCCGGCGATTCCGCCCGGCTCGCTTTCGGCTTGGCGTGCTTGACCGTCGCGAAGTTTCGTTTGAGGCTCGCCAGAAGCTCGCCTTCGGCGCCGCCCTGAAATACTTTGCACACAAACGATCCGCCCGGCGCCAGCACGTCGACCGCGAAGGCGAGCGCGGCCTCGGCGAGCGCCACGACGCGCAGATGGTCGGTCGGCTTATGGCCCGTGGTCGGCGCAGCCATGTCGGACAGCACGACGTCCGCCTCCCCGCCCAGCAGCGCCTTCAGGCGCGCCGGCGCCTGCGCGTCGAGGAAGTCCATCTCCAGAATGTCGGCGCCCGGCACGGGATCCATGCCGAGATAGTCTATGCCGACGACCTTCGCCGCGCCCGCCTTTGCGGCGACCTGGCTCCATCCGCCGGGGGCCGCGCCGAGATCGACGACCCGCGCGCCCGGCTTGATGAGGCCGAAGCGCTCGTTGAGCTCGATGAGCTTGTAGGCGGCGCGCGAGCGATAGCCTTCCGCCTTGGCCCGCGCCACATACGGATCGTTGAGCTGGCGCTGGAGCCAGAGCGTGGAGGAATGCCTGCGCCGCTTGGCCGTCTTCACATTGACGGCGAGCTCGCGCTGGCCGCCGCCTGACGGCGCGGCGGCGCCCTTGCCGGTCTTTGTCTTGGCCGGAGGCTGTTTCAGGCCGCGCTTTTCAGGAACCTCGCCAAGCGCCGTCTTGGCGAGATCGACTTTGGGCCGTTTGCGGGGCTTCGTCGGGCCCCTGGATTGCGATTTCCGTCGCTCCATGGCGCTCTATAGCGAAGCGAAATCGAGTCGTGAAGCGCCAGCGCGCCCGTCGGGCGCGCTGGCCGTCGATCATTTCGCCGCGGCCCGGCGCGCGCGCGCCCTTTTGCGCCGCCGGCGCGCCCTCGTCGCCGCGTCGAGGAGATCGGCCAGCATCCCCTCGCGCAACCCGCGATCGGCGACGCGGATCCGGCGCGCCGGCCACTCCTGCAGCAGCGCCTCCAGAATCGCGCAGCCGCACACCACCAGATCGGCCCGTTCGAGCCCGATGCAAGGCTCGCCCGCACGCGCGTGGAAAGACATCGCGCGCAGCCGTTCGCTGACCGCCCGGGCCTCCTCGCTGCTGAGCCAGAGCCCGTCCACCCGGTCGCGTCGGTAGCGCGGCAGGCCGAGATGCACCCCGGCGATCGAGGTCACCGTGCCCGACGTGCCGACGAAATGCGCCGCGTCCTGCTCGAACAGGCCGCGCAGCCCCCCGGGATCGCCGAAACCGGCGATCATCCTGCGCACCTCTTCGACGATCGCCCCATAGGTTCGCGCGTCGATTTCGCGCCCGTTCCACCGCTCCGACAAACTGACGACCCCGACCGGCAGCGACACCCAGGCGACCGTCTCGGGCCCGGCCCCGTTCCGACCCGGCCTGATCCAGGAAATCTCCGTCGAGCCGCCGCCGATGTCGAAGACCAGCCCGGCCTGCGCGCCGGGATCGAGCAGCTCGGCGCAGCCGCGCACCGCCAGGCGCGCCTCTTCCGATTCCGAGATCACCTCGAAGGCGAGTCCCGTTTCCTCCTTCACCCGCGCAAGAAACGCCTCGCCGTTTTCGGCCGCCCGGCAGGCCTGGGTGGCGATGCAGCGCAGGCGCGTCACCCCGCGCTTTTCGATCTTCTCCGCGCAGGCCTTGAGCGCGTCGAGCGTGCGCGCCATCGCCGCCGGCGCCAGAACGCCTGTATGGGAGAGCCCCTCGCCCAGACGCACGATGCGCGAATAGGCGTCGATGATGCGCAGTTTCCGCCCGCGCGGGGCGGCGATCAGAAGCCGGCAGTTGTTGGTGCCGAGATCAAGCGCGGCGAGCCTTTCCGGCGCCGGGCGCGCCGCGCCCGATAAGGATTCTGCGGCGGGCGTCCCATTGACGCCTTGCGCGTTTTTTCCGGCTTGTCCCCCGCCTTGCCGGCCGGCGCCTTTGGGCGCTCCGGCCGACCCCCCGCCGTCGCGGCTTCGCGATCGGCGCCGGCGACGGCGCGCGCTGTCAACCACGTCCTGCGTCCTCGCTGCGGCCCGCGCAGGGCCGAATGGCGAGCCGATCCTAGCCGATCGGGCGCGCCCGCCTCAATCGTGCGTCAGGCGATGGAAAACGCAAAGCCGCCCGGCGCGCGCGAAAAAACCGCCCGGAACGGCCCGAAAAAAATGTCGGGACCGGTTCGAAAACGCGCCGGTTCGCCTTTTCGGCGAATCGGCGGGCCTTTGTTTT
>NZ_FZQA01000015.1 GCF_900199215.1 Amphiplicatus metriothermophilus | reverse complement strand
AACCTCCCCACTCTGAGGTTAGTCTGTTCCTCGACAGAGGAGACGGACGATGAAGCGCAGCAGGTTCAGCGAAGAACAGATCATTGGCATTCTGAAGGAGCACCAGGCCGGGCTGAGCGCGGCGGAGCTCTGCCGGAAGCACGGGGTGAGCGAGCCGACATTCTACAAGTGGCGCTCGAAGTATGGCGGCATGGAAGTATCGGACGCGAAGCGGCTGAAGGCCCTCGAGGAGGAGAACGCCAAGCTGAAGAAGCTCCTGGCGGAGTCGATGCTGGACGTGTCGACGCTGCGCGAGATGCTCGGAAAAAACTTCTGAGGCCCAGTTCGAGGAGATCTGCCGTGAACTGGGCCATCACCGAGAAGGGCTATTCCCAAAGGCGCGCCTGCCGGCTCGTCGGGATCGATCCGCGTGTCTACCGGTATCGCTCGACGCGGGGCGATGACGGGCCACTACGACGACGCCTGCGCGAGCTGTCGTCCGAGCGGCGGCGGTTCGGATATCGGCGCCTGCATATCCTGCTCCGCCGGGAGGGCTGGGAAGTCAATTGGAAGAAGCTCTATCGCATCTATCGCGAGGAACGGCTGACCGTGCGCAAGCGCGGCGGCCGGAAGCGTGCGCTCGGGACGCGGGCCCCGATGGCGATCCCGCAGGGCCCGAACCAGCGTTGGAGCCTCGACTTCGTGTCGGATGCGCTGTCCTGCGGGCGGCGGTTCCGTGTGCTGTGCGTGATCGACGACTTCAGCCGCGAATGCCTGGCAACCGTCGTCGATACCTCGATCTCTGGCGTCAGGGTCGCCCGGGAACTGGACCGGATCGCGGAAATCCGCGGCTATCCCTGCATGGTGGTTAGTGACAACGGCACGGAGCTGACCTCGAATGCCATCCTGAAGTGGCAGGAGGAGCGCCGCGTCGAATGGCGCTACATCGCGCCGGGTAAGCCCATGCAAAACGGCTTCATCGAGAGCTTCAACGGCCGCCTTCGGGACGAATGCCTGAACGAGCACCTCTTTGTCGGCCTGCGCCATGCCCGCCAGTTGATCGCGGCATGGCGCGACGACTACAACCATCACCGCCCGCATACGAGCCTCGACGGGCTCACGCCGCGGGAATACTACAACCGGTCAGAGAAGGACCAAACCCG